>NZ_CP084283.1:0-3035511 GCF_022879815.1 Caballeronia zhejiangensis | reverse complement strand
CGAATGCGGTCGTTATGGTTTGCTCCGCACCTGCGGGCCGTGCTTGCCGAACGTTCGGACAAGTCCCGGCACGGCCGAGCAGGGATGCTCCGGAGGCTTACGCCGCAAGGGTTTGCGGGCGGACGGCGGGCCGAAGCAGCGGGCGGATATTTGGGAGTAAGGCGAGATTCTAACGCCAAACGAGGGTGGCGCGCGAGTTATCCACAGGGTCAAATCAGCACGTCGGACGCGGTGGAAATGCGCCGGAATACGCGTTCGGTGGCGCTAAACTATTGACGGTCAATAGGAAAACGGTTTAAATAGCGGGTTCCGCGAAAACAGAATTCCTGAACCTCCGGCCATCGCGCTTGCAGTGACCACACTGGAGCCTTAGCCCGCGCGGTCAATCAACTCAAGTGAGAGCACCATGAAACGTACTTACCAACCTTCCGTTACCCGTCGCAAGCGCACCCACGGCTTTCGCGTTCGCATGAAGACCGCTGGCGGCCGCAAGGTCATCAACGCTCGCCGCGCGAAGGGCCGCAAGCGCCTGGCCATCTAAGTCTGCCGAGTGTTCGCTCGCGGTTGGATGTCACACTCGACGGCGAGCCGCTCACGCGCCGCACAGAAGTCTTGAGACAGGACATCGTTCAGTTGCCGGCGCAGGCCGCGTTCCCCAAGGCCGCAAGGCTGCTGAAAACGGATGAGTTCTCATCCGTTTTTCGTTTGCGCCCTTGGCGCCGTTCGCCGCATTTCGTTCTGTACGGCAAGCCGTCCGGAAAGGAAGCGCGGCTCGGGCTGGTGATCGGCAAGAAGCAGGCGCCGCGCGCCGTCACGCGCAATCTGATCAAACGGCTTGCGCGCGATGCGTTCCGGCTGCGTCGCACGCAGTTGGACGGATTCGACATTCTCGTGCGGCTGCACGCGAAGATCGACCGCAAGGCAATGCCGAGCGCGAGCTCCCCGCCGCTTCGGGCGCTCGTCGGCAGCGAGCTGGAAACTTTGTTCGACCGTGCCGTGCGCGAAGCCGCGCGCCGCAGGGCCGAAACCGTGGCGGCGCCGCCCGAGGCGCCCGCCGTCGACGAATCATCCGGCCCGTCAGGGTCATGAAGCGCGGATTGCGCAGACTCGCCTCCACGGCAAGTCCGGCGCGCGGCGCGAAGCTTATGCAAACGGCACTCATCGCGTTGTTGCGCTTCTACAAGGTTGCTGTGAGCCCTCTGCTCGGCAACCGGTGCCGCTTTTATCCTTCCTGTTCCGACTACGCGCGCGAGGCAATCCAGTATCATGGCGCCGCGCATGGCACGTATCTCGCCGTGAAGCGGCTTTGCCGCTGCCATCCTCTTTCGGCGGGCGGCGTCGATCTCGTGCCGCCTCCCAACGCACAAGAATCTGGCGCGGACGCCGCAAGCCCCGGGCAAGACAAGCTTTCAACACCAAACGGCGCTAAAGCGCTTTCCGATCGACACTGAGACAACGCATGGATATCAAACGCACCGTCCTATGGGTCATCTTCTTCGTGTCAGTTGTCCTGCTGTTCGACAACTGGCAACGCGACCATGGGCGCCCGTCGATGTTCTTCCCGAGCGCGACGCAACCGGCGAAGACCGCCAGCAACCCGGCACCGGGCTCGGCCGCATCCGGCGCGCAGCCGTCCGAACTGCCGAACGCGCCCGCGGGCACGGCCGCTCCCGGATCGACGACGCCGCCCGCCACGGCGCAATCGCAGCTCGTCAAGTTCACGACGGACGTGTATTCCGGTGAAATCGACACGCGCGGCGGCACGCTCTCGAAGCTTTCGCTGGTCAAGGAAGGCGACGGCAAGCAGCCGGACCTTTACATCACGCTGTTCGATCACACCGCGAACCACACGTATCTCGCGCGCACGGGCCTGCTCGGCGGCGATTTCCCGAATCACAACGACATCTTCACGCCCGTTCCCGGCCAGACTTCGCTGACGGGCGACGAAAAGACGCTGAAGATCGCGTTCGAATCGCCCGCGAAGGGTGGCGTGAAGGTCATCAAGACCTACACGTTCACGCGCGGCAGCTATGTGATCAACGTCGATACGAAGATCGAGAACGTCGGCACCGCGCCGGTCACGCCGAAGCTCTACATGGAGCTCGTGCGCGACAACACGCCGGTCGAGACGCCGCGCTTCTCGCATACCTTCATCGGGCCGGCGGTCTACACGGATCAGAAGCACTTCCAGAAGATCGACTTCTCCGACATCGACAAGAACAAGGCAACGTTCGAGACCTCGTCGGATAACGGCTGGATCGCGATGGTGCAGCACTATTTCGCGTCCGCGTGGATTCCGCAGCAAGGCGTGAAGCGCGACATCTACGTGCAGAAGATCGACCCGGACCTGTACCGCGTCGGCGTGACGATGCCCGCGCAGACCATCGCGCCGGGACAGACCGTGAACGTCGATGCGCGTCTCTTCGCCGGTCCTGAAGAAGAGCGCATGCTCGAAGGCATCGCGCCGGGTCTGGAGCTGGTGAAGGATTACGGCATGGTGACGATCATCGCCAAACCGCTCTTCTGGCTGCTCGAGAAGATTCACAGCTATGTCGGCAACTGGGGCTGGGCGATCGTGCTGCTCACGCTGCTCATCAAGGCCGTGTTCTTCCCGCTGTCGGCGGCGAGCTACAAGTCGATGGCGCGCATGAAGGAAATCACGCCGCGCATGCAGCAGATCCGCGAGCGCTTCAAGAGCGATCCGCAGAAGATGAACGCCGAACTGATGTCGCTGTACAAGACCGAGAAGGTCAATCCGTTCGGCGGCTGTCTGCCGGTCGTCGTGCAGATTCCGGTGTTCATCTCGCTGTACTGGGTGCTGCTGTCGTCGGTGGAAATGCGCGGCGCGCCGTGGATCGGCTGGATTCACGATCTGTCGCAGCAAGACCCGTATTTCATCCTGCCGGTGCTGATGGCCGTCTCGATGTTCCTGCAGACGAAGCTGAACCCCACGCCGCCGGACCCCGTTCAGGCCAAGATGATGATGTTCATGCCGATCGCGTTCTCGGTCATGTTCTTCTTCTTCCCGGCCGGTCTCGTGCTGTACTACGTGGTGAACAACGTGCTGTCGATCGCGCAGCAGTACTACATCACGCGCATGATGGGAAAGAGTAAGAAGGCGGCGTAAGCGCTGCGTCTGCTTTTGATGCGAAAACGCCCGGCTCTGTCCGGGCGTTTTGTTTTGGTGGAGTGGGAATTTACCGCTTCATCGATCCGTAGAACTGCTCGACGAGCTCCTCGAGCAAGTATCGATGATGCGGCGACAGCGCTTCGATCTTCGTCGCCAGTTCGAGCGTCTCCTCGGACGCGGGATATTGCTCGTCGCGCGCAAGCGGCTTCGGCGTGACCTGCGGATTGCCGCTCGGCGGCGGCCCGTAGTGCAGCCAGTGCTGGTCGACCTTGAACCAGTCGGCGAGCGTCTTCAGCTTGTCGGCGGTCGGGATCGAACGCGCGGTGAGCCACTTGTGCGCCGTCTGCGGCGAAACGGGCTCGCCTTGATAGCGCAGGTTGAAGTGCAATGCGAGATCAGTCGCTCCGCGCATCTTTTCGGGTGCGCGGGTCATCGAGAATTTGAGCCGCTCGGAGAAATCGGCCTTTTCTTGTGGTGTAGGCATGGGCTGGATTGTGCGAGGCAATCGCTGCTTACCAGTCAACCAATTGCGCTACTTTTGGCGCGAGGCTGCGCCTCTTTATCTTGATTAAGTGTTGTTGTTGATTGCCGTTTGGCAGCGAGCTTGCATCATATCGCCAATCGCTGCGCGGCTTGCGTTCTTCAATGCACGAAGTTTCGCTTTCCGTTTCGTTGGGATCCTCTATCTCAAAAAAGATAATTCATACGGGACGCTTCCGACAGCGCTGGACAAAGGGAATCAGACGCCGCGATACAATGCCCGCACTTTGAAACCATCACATTGCGCATCGACATGCTGAGCAACGACACCGATCCAATCGTCGCAATCGCCACCGCACCGGGGCGTGGCGGGATCGGCGTCGTGCGGCTGTCGTTCGGTCGCGCAGGCGAGGCCGCCGCGCAAAAGGCGATGCACGCGTTGTGCGGCCAGGCGCTCGCGCCGCGTCATGCGAGCTACGTGCCGTTTAGCGACGGCAACGGCGAAGCGCTCGACCGCGGCATCGCGCTCTATTTCCCCGCGCCCAACTCCTACACCGGCGAGCATGTGCTGGAGTTGCAAGGACACGGCGGCCCGATCGTGCTGCAACTCGTCCTGCAACGGGCGATCGAAGCCGGCCGCGATTTCGGCCTGCGGCTCGCCGAGCCGGGTGAATTCACGCGACGCGCGTTTCTCAACGACAAGCTCGATCTGGCGCAGGCGGAGGCCGTCGCCGATCTGATCGAAGCGAGCACCGAAGCCGCCGCGCGCTCGGCCGGGCGTTCGCTGGAAGGCGCGTTCTCGCGCGAGATCCATGCGCTGGTCGAAGACGTGATTACGCTGCGCATGCTCGTCGAAGCGACGCTGGATTTTCCCGAGGAAGAGATCGACTTTCTCGAAGCCGCGGACGCGCGCGGGAAGCTCGCGCGCATCCGCGAGCGGCTCGACACGGTTCTCGCCGACGCGCGTCAGGGCGCGCTTTTGCGCGAGGGTTTGTCGGTCGTGCTCGCGGGCCAGCCGAACGTGGGCAAGTCGTCGCTGCTGAATGCGCTCGCGGGCGCGGAACTGGCGATCGTCACGCCGATTGCCGGAACGACGCGCGACAAGGTCGCGCAGACGATTCAGGTCGAAGGCATTCCGCTGCACATCATCGACACGGCGGGGCTGCGCGAGACGCAGGACGAGGTGGAGCGCATTGGCATCGAGCGCACGTGGGGCGAAATCGAGCGCGCTGATGTCGTGCTGCATCTGCTCGATGCGCGCGAAGGCGTGACGCCGGAAGATCAGGCCATCGCGGCGCGCTTTCCGGCTGGCGTGCCCGTCGTGCGAGTGATGAACAAGACAGACCTCGCGGGCGCGCCGTCATCTGTGCGCGATGCGGAAGGTCACGCGCGCGAAGTCAATCTGTCGGCGAAAACCGGCGATGGCATTTCGCTGCTGCGCGACGAGCTGCTGAAGATCGCGGGCTGGCAAGCGGGCGCAGAGAGCGTGTATCTCGCCCGCGAGCGTCATCTGATCGCGCTGCGCGAGGCGCGGGAACATCTCGCGCTCGCCGCCGGACATGCCGATCAACAGTCGCAAGTGCTCGATCTTTTCGCGGAAGAACTGCGGCTCGCGCAAGACGATCTCAACGCGATCACGGGCGAATTCACTTCCGATGACTTGCTCGGCGTGATTTTCAGCCGCTTCTGCATCGGAAAGTAGACGTCCAAATAACTACGCGCCCGCCGGTTTGCCGAGCTCGCGCAATTCCACGCTGAGCTTTTCGCTTTCTTCCGGCCGTCCGTGAAACGCGGCAGGCGTGTTCTGGAACATCTCGATCCGGTACACGCCATCGCAAAGCGACAGCACCATCGTCTGAACCGCGTTCAGACTCGGCTCGAGCGCCGTCGCGCCGCGCGGCCACATGCCCGCGACGGCACGCAGCAGCAACGTCTGCCCGTTCGCCATGCGCCTCACCTCGCGCACCTTCGCGACGAAACGCGGCGTCGGATGCTGGGCGAAAATCGGCTGAAGATGCGCCTCGATGCAGGCGCGCCCGTCGATGGCGCTGCCGTCGAAACCGACAAGACTGCCGCGCTCCGTGAAGCGCGCCGCCATCGCGGCCGCGTCCTGCCTGTTCCAGTCGTCGAGCAGGCCGAAATACACGCGCCGCGCGCTTGCGGTCCAATCGTCCGGCTGACTCATGCTGCTTTTTTCCATGCCGCGGCGAAAATGCCCGCGCCCATCAGGAGCGCGCCGCCGGTGCGGTTCACCGCGCGCTGCACGGAAGCCTTGCGGATCGCCTTGCGCGCGCCGGACGCGAGCAGCGCGTAGGCGAACGCGTTGGCGGCCGCCAGTCCGACGAAGGTTGCTTCGAGAATCGCGATCTGCGACACGCTCGCCGCGTGGGGATCGACGAATTGCGGCACGAACGCGACGAAGAAAATGATGCTCTTCGGGTTCAACGTCGTGACGGCGTACGCGTGGGCCATGATTCGGCTCGTGCGCAGTTCGCCGGTAGTCTGGACCGCGTCCGTATCGACCACCGGCGCGCGCCAAAGCTTGATGCCGAGGTACACGAGATACGCCGCGCCGATCCACTTCACGACCATGAACAATTCAGCCGATGCCGCCAGCACCACGCCGAGGCCGAGCATCGATGCGGTCATCGCGGTAAGGTCGCCGAGCGCGACGCCGATGGTCGTCGCGAATGCGTACTTGCGGCCGTGGCCGAGCGCGTAGGACACGACGAGCAGCACGGTCGGGCCGGGAATCGCGACGAGGATCGCCGACGCGATCGCGAACGGCAGCCATTGGGCAAGGGTCATGCTTGATCTCCAGAGTTCGATGCGTCGATTTATCCATGAACGCCGAACGCTTGCAATAGGCCGATTGGCCATCTTGACGCGCGCAGAGCGCATCGGTCGTTATGTGTTGGATCAGTCTCACGGGCGTCTAATGCAACGCACCACGCGCGCGCGGGAGGCAAATTGTCGCAGTCCTTCCGGCATACGAGCGAGCTTTCATTTCTTTTCGCGCTTCGTTTTCGCGATTTTTAACTGGATTTCAATCGCCGCTTCACTTGAAAAGCGCCTGCGACATTCTGACGTGTTGCGGTCGCACATAACATATGCTTGCAAGTTTGCCTCGCTCAACTAGCATGAGTTTTGCGGTCAGCCGCTTTTAAATACATAGCTAATTTCGAAACGGTTTCGTTTGGAGGCCATACATGAAAAGACGCGTCGGTATTCTCTTCGCGATGATGGGTTTGTTTGCGACCGTTTCCGCAGCGCAAGCCCAGGACGGCGTTATTCAGCCTCAGCAGACGTTCACTTTCAGGCCAAACTCGTATGGCTGCTTATCCAAGGACAAGTTCGATTCGGCCGATCAACACGCGAAAGCCGGCGAGCATCAGAAGATGCAGCAGTTCTTCGAGGGTTTCGAATGCATTTCGACTCCGGTCGATTCGCATTTTCGCGTGATTCGCGTGGTGGGCCATGACATCGAATTCGTCAACGCCTCAAATAGCGACACGCAAGGTATGTGGACCGCGGATCGATTCATCGATCAATAAGCGGTTTCTCGCAAAATATCCAGCCGACAATCCGGCGCGATTATTGAATTGCGCCGGAAGCGGGATTTATCCGTGAATTAATCGTCGGCAACAGGCCATCGATCCATTCCGCCGCGATCGAAGCACGATCGTGCGCGTCGGCGTCTTCCAAATTTCCTTCGATTCCCCGCACAATGTCGGTTTCGCGCGCAAACGCTCGCGCCATCTCGACAATTCTTTTCCGCTGGCCGAAAGACCGGCGTCCGATGCTGAATGGCTCTAAAATCCACGATCTACAAGGCAGACCTGCAAATTGCCGACATGGATCGCCACTACTACGGCGATCATTCCCTGACCATTGCGCGCCATCCCTCGGAGACGGACGAACGGATGATGGTGCGCGTCGCCGCGTTCGGCATGTTCGCCGACGAGCGTCTCGAATTCTGCAAAGGCTTGTCCGACACGGATGAGCCCGATCTGTGGCAAAAGGATCTCACCGGGCAGATCCAGACGTGGATCGAAGTCGGCCAGCCGGACGAACGGCGCATCTCGAAGGCGAGTGGCCGCTCGGAGCGCGTGATCGTGATCGCGTATGCGGGAAAGACCGCGGATATCTGGTGGAACGGCGTGAAGGGCAAGGTCGAACGGTTGCAGAACGTGACGGTCTGGTCGCTCGCGGATGGCATCGCAGAAGCGCTCGGCAAGCTGGCCGAACGGACGATGCGTTTGCAGATGATGGTGCAGGACGGCGACGTCACGCTAGGCAGCGAGACTGCCGACGCCGTCGCGATCCGCTGGAACGTTCTGAAGGACGGCGCGGCCTGAACATCAGACGTCGGGCCGACCTTTGAACTCGATCATGTTGCCTTCCGGATCGAAGAAATAGAGCGACGGGCCGAAGCCTTTGGCGCCGTATCGTCGCGCCTCTTCACCGATGCGCGCGCCATGCTTTTCGAGATGCGCGCGTAACGTGTCGGCATCGAACGGTTCGACGCGCACGCACAGATGATCCATATTGCGACCCGCGCCGGGCTGACCGCTCTCCGGCCGATCGATTTTCGCGCCGACTGCCAGCAGATCGATCAGCGAACGGCCCGCGCGCATCTGCACGAGGCCGATATCGCGCTGCTCCTTCTCGACGGGACAACCTAATACGACGCGATAGAAGTCCACCATGCGGTCGAGATCGGCGCAGCGGATGACGACGTGGTCGATTTCGCGGATTTCGAAGTGCATGCGGGCCTCGCATGTTTTGTATGGCGATCAGTTTAGCCGGTTGGGGAAGTGCAGATGGGTGCAGAAATGGGAAAGGGCCTGGGGTTTAAGCCAGGCCCTTTGGATTCGTGGTGGAGAGGAGGAGGATCGAACTCCCGACCTTCGCATTGCGAATACGAACAACTTGATGTTCCTTGAGATGGATCCAGATTGATTTAATTCCGTAAAGTATTGTATTTAAACGATTTTTAGTTACCCACTCTTCCGTTGATGTTGATCGAAATACCTTCATTGCCGCATAATTTGGTTACATGGCGGTTACATGGCGGTTACATGGCATCGCCGGCTTACGAGCGAGGAGGCTAGATGGCGAAGGTAAATTTCACGGCGGCGCGGGTTGAAGCACATCGCTGCGAACAGGGTAAATCGCAGTCTTTTCTCTGGGACAGCAAGACTCCCGGACTTGGCTTGAGAGCCACGACTGGGGGAGCGAAGTCTTACATTTTCCAGGGGAAGATCCATGGCTCGACCGTGCGAATTACGATCGGAGATCCGCGGAGCTGGACGATCGACCAGGCTCAGGAGCGGGCGCGTAGTCTCCAGACTCTTATTGATAGCGGCGTTGATCCGCGCGAACAAGAAGCGGAGCAGAAGGCCGCACACGAAGCCCGGCAGGCAGCGAAGCGCCGTCAGGACGTAACCGTCGGCGAAGCGTGGGAGCACTACTTGGAGCATTTGCGAACAAAGATCTCGCCCAAAACGAAAAAACCTCGTTCCCGGACGGTCAGTTGAAACTCCCCCAGTTTTGGTCGCGTAAAATCCCCCACCGGGTGAAGCAGGACGAGGTCGAGTTTTATTCCTCTTTCGTTTTCTGTGCAAGGGCCTCGGCGGCTTCCTTGAGGCGGTAGCTCCGGCCGTTAAATTCGAGCTGGTGGCAGTGATGCATGAGGCGATCGAGGATCGTGGTGCTCATCGTGTTATCGCCCAGATACGTCCCCCAGTCCTGTACGACGCGATTGGAGGTGACGATGATGCTTCGGCGCAGTTTGTAGCGCTGATGGACCAGTGTCTGTAATAGCGCGCCGGCCTCGTCCGGTATCGAGCGGGCCAGGAACAGGTCATCGAGCACCAGCAGGTCAGCCTCGAGTATCGCGCGCAGTCGCGTCTGTCGCTGCTCCGCCGCGCTGAGCGCGTAGCGGTTAAAGAAGTCGTCGGTTTCGAGATACTGTACCTTGTGGCCTTGCAGAACCGCCTGATACGCGACGGCCTTGGCAACGTGCGACTTCCCCGTGCCAGGTTTGCCGATGATCAATCCGTTCTCGCCGGCGGCGATGAACTTCAGCGCGTTGAGCTGGAAGCAAGCCTGACGCGGGATTTTCGGATTGAACGACCAGTCAAACTCGGCGAGCGTGAGCTTCTCCTCGAGTCCGGACTGCTGATAACGCCGCTCGATGAGCCGCGACTGACGCCGGTCGAGTTCGTCCTGCAGGATGAGGGCGAAGGTCTCGAGGAACGGCTGCTGAATGCCCTGTGCCTGCAACACGCGGGTTTCGAGTGTGTCGCGTACGCCTGACAGGCGCAGCAGCCTGAGCGCCCGCTCGATGTCGGGTAGCGTGGTGTTCATGCTGTTTCTCCACTTGTTGATGGATGAGAGCCGGCGCTGTGTTGCGCGCCGACGTTGAAGAACTCGCCGTATTCGTCACCTGGACGGATCAGGGGGTGTTCCTGTGTGAGCGGCAAGGCCAGCTGTGGCGCGCGATCGAGACGCTCAACTGCCTGCTCGAACAGCCGCTCGACGACGGCACGTACCTGCCGGTATCGATAGAGGTGGTGACGCAGGGCGTGATCGCAGGCCTGCTCGACGAGCCACGCGGGATACTTCTTCGCGAGCGCGACAATGCCCCACATGCCGCGGTGGCCGACGCGACCTTCGGCGTCGAACAAGTGCTGGCACAGTGCCTTCGTTTGTGGACCGATGTCGGTGGCGCTGGCCAGCGCGAGACTGGTCTGGCGCGATGGATTGAACGGGCGCTCGCTGTCGGGCAGTTCGAGGGAGCCGGGCTGCATGTGGCGTGGATGGGTGCGCAGCAGCTCCTGCGAGCGGCGATCACGGATCTCGATCGTGGTGTCGTAGATTCGTACGCACACGAGACTCCCGATGGGCGCGGGCCGCGCCGCATAGTTGCTCCGATCAATGCTCACCGTGGTGTCGTCCCAGACGGTGCGCACGACCTCGGTGAAGTAGCGGAATGCCGTGGCCGGCAATGGCTTCAGGTGCGGCTTTTCCTCCTGGAACATCGCTTCAACCTGTCGCCGTGCACGGCCATGGATGCGTTTGGCGGCCCAGTTCTCTTCCCAGTGCATCAGGAATTCATTCTGGGCCTCGAGCGACTCGAAGCGCCGGCCGGTGAGCGCGGTGTTCTGCGTATGCTGGATTGCGTTTTCAACAGCACCCTTGCGATTCGGATCGCGTACGCGGGCCGGGTCGGCGACGACGCCGTAATGTTCAAGCATCGCGGCGTAAAGGCGGTTGATCTCAGGTTCATACAAGTCGGGCGTGATCACGCCCTCCCGTAAATTATCGAGGACGACGTAGCTCGCGCTGCCACCGAAGTACCGAAAGGCTTCTTCGTGAAGCTGTGCCCAGACCTGTTTGCTGGACTTCCAGACTACGCTAGACAGCGTCAAGCGGCACGGCCGGTCAGCGACAACTATTCTGGCCGGTCGACGGGTGTAATTGTCGCTGGCTAGTTCATAGTTGTCGCTTCTCCATCGTAATTGTCGTCGGGTAATTGTCGCCGGCGCGCGCTCTGTTTGTCGCTGGCCTTTCGACGGCGATAGCTTTCAACATTGAGTTCGAAGATCGTCGAGTGATGGACGAGCCGATCAATGGCTGCGACCGTCATGCCAGGGTCGGGGAACACGTCATTCCATCCCGAGAATGGCTGGTTGGCCGTTATGAGCAGACTTTTACGCTCATACCTCTCGGCGATCAGTTCGAACAGCACACTGGTTTCGGCCTGGTCCTTACGCGCGTACGACAGGTCGTCCAGGATGATGAGATCAAACCGATCAAGCTTCGTGAGAGCGGATGGAAGCTGCAGGCTCTGACGCGCAGCCTGGAGTTTCTGGACGAGCTCGCTCGTGCGTGTGAACAGCACTCGATAGCCGGCTTCGATTAAAGCGTGTCCGATGGCTGAACCTAAATGACTTTTACCGCCACCGGGGGGCCCGAACAGGAGAATCGTGGCACCTTTCTCCAGCCACGAATCTCCGGTCGCCAGTGCCGTGACATGCGCTTTCGAGACCATTGGCACCATGCCGAAGTCGAAGGTGGCCAGCGTCTTGGTTGGATCAAGATGTGACTCGGTACGATGCCGCTCGATGCGTCGTTTGGCACGTTCGGCCAGTTCGTGCTCAAGCAGCGCCCCAAGCAATCGCGTAGCCGGCCAGCCTTCCTTATCAGAGCGCTCAACGAACTCGGGCCATAACCTGCCGATGGTCGGCAGACGTAGCTCGTTCAACATCAAGGCCAGACGGCCGTTGTCATGGGCAGGGGCGTTCATGCTGCCACCTTGTCGAGAAGCTCGTCATAGACCGCGACGGGCGGCATTTCGACTACGACCTCGGGACATTGGGCCTGACGCGGCGCGAATTCATCGCGCAACTGCTTCAGATCGGGCAGTTCGCCTGCTTCGAGCAAGGCCTCGAGCCGCTCGGCCAGCAACGCCTCAACGCCGTGATGTCCTGCGAGTTCGAGCAGCCCTACGATCGTCTTGCATGCCTGGCGTTGCGTCAGTTGCGTCTCCAGCTTCTCCCAGGTCCGTCGGTAGGCTTCACGGGGAAACAGCGCGTCGCGAAACGCGAACCCCCTGAACGCCTGCGGCTTGCGCTTGAGAGAATCGATGAAGTGACGATAGTCCAGCGCGTGGCGGTTATCGGCGGCACGGGATCCTCGCGGCGTACTGTGCACCAGCGCGCCCGACAGATAGCAGTCGAGCCGGTCACCATAGATCCGCACCTTTAGCCTATGGCCGATCAGGCGTGACGGTGCGCTGTATAGGATGCCGCGCACGGTGAATGTGCTGCAGCGGGTCACGAGTGCTTCTTCCTCGACGAAGTCAGTAGTGCGACGTACGGGCAAATCCTGCAACTGTGCGCGCTCAATGCGAAACGCCGCAGCGTTGCGCCGGTTCCGGCGCATCACCACCTCACGGATGAATTCATCGTAGGCGGGCCGGTCAGCGAAGTCGCGATGACCGCGAAGCATCAAGGCCTGGTCGACCGCTTCCTTCAGATACCGATGCGATGACTCCACGCTGCCGTTCTCGTGACCCAGGCCCCGATTGTTGCGCGTGCCCTCCATGCCGTAATGGTCGAGCAGCGCTGAGTAACGTTTCGTGAAGTCCTCCTGCTCTGTCAGATTCTTGAAGGCAGCCGACAGGCTGTCAGAGCGATGTTCGCGCGGGCAGCCGCCGGCCTGCCACAGCGCGTTCTGCAATCCCGCTGCGAGGGCCTCGAAACTCTCGCCTCCCTCAACAACGTTCGCGTATTCCCAGCGCGAGAACGCCAGTACGAAGTGATACAGCCGATGACCGAATGGGGCACCGCCGATCGTCACGCAAAGCTTGCTCATATCGGTGAAGTCTGACAGACCGCGCACACCGGGCTGATGCTCCTGGGGGAAGAACACCTCCTGCGTAGGCCCTTCAAGCGCCCGCCACTGGCGAATACGCCGTTCCAGCGTGCGGCGCATGCTATCGGGATAGCAACCCGGGTGATCGTCTTGCAGCTTGCGCAGGATCGTGATGCCCATCAGGTGGGGCGCGTTGCGCAGCAGCGGTACGACTTCGCTCTCCCATACGTCGACGAAGGGATCAGCTCGGGTCCGCCATGTTTGCCGTGGTTTCTGAGAAGGCAAGGTGGCGTCACGTTCGATGCGGCGCGCCGTACGCACGCTGATACCGGTCTTGGCGGCCGCGACTTCCTGGGAGTACTGTTTGCGCTTGTTCATATAGAGATGAACCTGTTGGTCGGTAATGCGGGTTCCAGACATGAGCTGACCGCTTCTTCTTCAAGCTTCGATCAGTCCATCCTAAAGCCCGTCGACCTGGCGCCGCCGGTGGCTCATCGTCTACGGCGACTGCGCCGCCCTTCGACTCCTCACCACCGGCCAAAACGATCGTCAACGACCGGCCAAAACAATTGTCGCTGCCCACTACGCGCCGGAAGCTGCGCCGCGAATACCTCAACGTCATGACGAACAGGCGTGGCCGGCGATAGCGGCCCGTCTTCGGATCGCGGGTCGGCGCGCCTTCGCCGTAATCGACTTGGGCCTCTTCGCCGGCGGTGAACTCCAGACGGTCGAACTGTTCCGGATCGACGTGCCGCAGCGCCCGGACGAAACGCTTGACGCTCTCGTAACTGGCTCTAAAGCCATGCTGGTCAACGAGGTCCTGGTAGATCGCCTGGGCGTTGCGCTTCAAACGCACCTGCTGTTCGATCCATTCCCGGTGGGGCTCACTGGCCGAACGGGCGAAGTTGAAGGAACTAACCGGCACTCCGCCTGGAGCCGGCGGTCGCGGGAGTGGAGGATTTTGCGCGACCACCGGATCGCCGGAGCCGGTGGTCGCGGCGGTGGAGGAGTTTGCGCCATCCGCCCGCCGCGCCTCATACAGCGCTTGATAGCGGCGAATCGTCTTGCGATCGATACCCGTGAGCTCGTGGATCCTGTGCTGGCTCACGCCGCGCTCAAGCAGCGTGAATATCGCGCTTTGCAGATGCTGCTTCAAGACATTCACTCCCTGGTCTCCTTCTTCTCTGAAGGAGACGACAATAAATGTCCTGCATCACCGCTAAGGACCGCTCAGCCGGCGGTCGTTAACTGGGGGATTTTGAAGTGACCATACATGGGGGAATTTGACCGACCGTCGGGGCCTCGTTCCGAGAGATACATCCTGGACCACGTCAACCTTTCGTCGCCAGGCGGAGGTATTGCAAAACGCGGGGGCAAAGAGAAAGTTCGTGGGCCATTGGCTCCGCTCATGCCGCTCAAATTGACCGAGATAACGGCAGCAACTATGTCCCAGTGGCTTGAGGGAGAAATACCTCGTGGGTCAACAAATGCCGGGCATGCATTCGGTCTCTTCAAAGCGTTCATTCGGTGGTGCGACGCCCACGAGACGTACTCAGGCATTATTTCGCACGACGCCTATGCTTCGCCAAAGGTCAAAGGCATTCTCCCTCGCAGCACCGCGAAGGACGACTGCCTCCAGCGCGAGCAGCTGTCTGTTTGGTTTAGCGCAGTACGTGCCATCGCAAATCCGGTCATTAGCGCATACCTACAAGGTCTTCTGATCACAGGAGCCCGTCGGGAAGAGCTAGCCGCGTTGCGCTGGGAGGACGTCGACTTCCGGTGGAGAAGCCTGACAATGAACGATAAGATCGAAGGTACCGGCGGTCGGACTATTCCGCTCACTCCTTACTTAGCGAGTCTATTGTCGAACCTTCAACGACTAAACGAAATACCTCCCAACAAGCGCCAGGTTGCGCGTCTTGCACAAAAAGGCGAGCAGTGGGGGCCGTCCGAGTGGGTCTTCGCTAGCAAGACATCTTCGGATGGGAAGATTGCAGAACCGCGTCATGCGCATAACCGCGCATTGACGCCGACAGGTTTGCCACACCTGTCGCTCCACGGCCTGCGCCGATCGTTCGGCACGCTGTCAGAGTGGGTCGAGGTTCCTGTCGGCGTTGTTGCACAAATTCAAGGGCACAAGCCGTCCGCGATCGCCGAAAAGCACTATCGACGTCGCCCCCTTGATCTGCTGCGGATGTGGCATGACAAGATCGAAACGTGGATGCTTGAGCAAGCGCAGATCGAGTCTGAGCCGAGAAATCGAAGCAACACAGATTAGCCAGCCCACCCACGGCTTGCGGTAGCTCCAACGTTAACGCGACGACGGATGGTATCGAAGTCGTTCAAAACGTCATTGCTCATTCATGCTACGTACCGTTGGTTTGAACTCCACCCGTTGCAGCTTGCAGAAGACGGATTCACACGGCCCCTTCGGGTCATGCGGAAGCAAAAGGACGCCGCATTGGCTCGCTCGATCTTCCAAGATGAAGAAGGGAGGATCGAACTCCCGACCGCAATATACCGACGGTTCGCCGCGCCGGGAACACAGAGTTGCCCCCAAAAATGCCCCCAACTTCGACTCGCTAGAAAGGCCTTCGCGGATAGGCGTGATGCACGCAAAAACTATGCCTCTCGACCTATCCAACGGAGAATCAATCAAGCTTGTCGTTCAGGCCCAGTTCCCGCAGTGCAGTCCTTACTTCCTCAATTTGCTGCTGAGACACGCCTCCGCTAGGTTCGACCTTCACCTCTAGCCTCAACGATAACCCTCCACTAGTAGCGAACTTCGCAAGGACCCGCGTGTAGAAGTTCATCCATTTTTGCGCCGGAATATCACCAGACCAAGTAAAGCGTGTCGCGGCGGGCTGAGAAGCAGGCGGCAGGACAATTTCTGATCCCTGCTGCGGAGTCGGTGGATCAGATGGTGCATGGTCTCCGCTTGTGGATTTCGTCTCCGATGGCGACGGCGCAGACTCCTCCTTCCCCTGCAGCGCTTTCGAGTAATCGATGGCAGCTTCTCTCCCGACTACATACGTCTCGTCGGAGATTTCAATATCATCTACAGACAGCGACCTCTCAAATATAAAGGGCTGATATTTTCCCTCGGGCGCCTTGCCTACATAGGCGAGTAACCCTGCCTCTACACCGCGGGATATCGTCTCCTTGATAGTGTCAGCATTGATCAGACGAGGAAACACCGGAGAGGCATAGAACATGTCCCTTATCGAGCGCGTGCTCCACTCCCTGAAGGCTGGCGACCAGTTGCGCACCAAGAAATTTGGACTGATTCCTGACTGAATTTCGTCCGCCTGCTTTAGGTGGTTCAACACAAGCTGAACAAGCGTCTCAGCAGCACTGCTGTGTACAAGTCCCAAGTCTAGCTGACGCAGTGTGTTGTCCTTTCCCAAGAACACAACGTTCTTGTAAGTACGCCAAACAGATTCGCGCAAATCACGCTGTGCTTTGCGAACATTATCGGCGAGCTGCCCCCTCTGACCTTCATCAATGTTGATAGTGGGAAGCTCCTCGCTGATTTCCTCCCAAGCAAGAAGACGTTTTGCGTCGTCATTTAGCTGAGAAGTGGACTGCGCGACAGAGAACAGCAGCGCGCTCTTGAATGTCCGCCCGGCTGTGCCGCTTTCGTTTACCAGTCCCTCGATAAACGATCGCGTCGGCTTCTCGTCCTCAAGTGTTCGCTCGGGCCCAACGACGACCAATGTAAGCACGGGCCGGTCCGGTATTTGATTGCTTCTCTCAGGAAAAAAGACCCGCTCCACCAACGCTGTGCCAGAGAACACACGCTGGACCTCGTTGCGCACGCGCTCCGCAATTAGGTCGGCCCTGATGTTAGCGCGCCTATCAGCGTATCTTTTGTTGAGATTTTCTTTGAAGCTAAAGTGATACCTGTTCCGTTCGACGGTTAGGTAGTAGCACGCATCTGCGAGCGTCTCCAACGCAGTCTCAATGTTGCCAATGTCCATTCCGGGCTCAGCCACGTCAAGTCGAACCTCCGGAACAGATGCTTCAGCTTTGGAAATACCCCCATTTGACTCGAAGAAAATGGCCGTCGCGACCTTGCGGTGAAGACGCCACTTCTTAAACTCCTCTGTAGAGTCGTTATCCAATCGGACTGCATGGCTATCCTTCTTCCCAGCGATGTCCGTACCGACCGCAGCTTCGAGGCGATGCTCGCCAAGCTGCTCAAAAAGAGCGGCTCGGAACTGAGAATCATCAAGAGGAGCAGAGCCAAGACCAATCAATGCGTCGCGATGCGCACCCCTGAAGCCTGCCTGGTATGCCTTTGCCACCCACAATGCGAGCAAACGAAGGACGCCGCGAGTCTGCTGGAAGCGAGGAAGTGCTTGCCACTTGCGCTCGAATACAGACAGGACTGTAGGATGAAATGGATAGGTTGCAGCGTAGGCCTCCCTTGACGCGTCAGCCGGGAACCAGTCCGGGACCTGATGCTTATGGTCACGAACCCAATCACCGAATTCATTGCACGTCGCGTAGGCATCGCGATTAAGCAGGACGCGCCCATCTGGGCTGAGCTGTGCTTCATCCCATTCAAATAGGCGACGGCGAATAATCTCCGAAGTCTCAGACTCAGCAGACATCATCACTGCCTTGCCCACTCGATCAAGGAGTTTCTTCAGACGGTCATAGTCAGAGAAATCCTCCGCGGTCATCTCGAGCTCAGAAGCAGGAATTGAGACCGCTAGGACGGCATTGTCTCGGCCACGCATCTCCTCCGATAAATTCTGAAGAAAATTGTAAAGTTGTGCCGCGAGGCCACTTCTGCGACTGCGACTGACGAAGTTCATCAACTCGTCCATCACGATAAGAACGGGCTGATTTTGCGGAAGGAATTTTCGGATGACATCCCCCCCTGGAGCAATGCCCTGCGCTTCATGTTCGCTGACAATCGCTAGGGCATCCGCACCGCCTAGTTGGTACGCCAGCTCGCCCCAAGGCGTCCTGCGCAAAGGTGTACCATCATCCCCTCCGCGCCCGCTGATAGGATCAAATTCCGTACCAACGAAGACAGCGACCTTTGCCTCAGGCACGGACCTAACCCCAGCTAATTCCGTCAGACGGCGCACACCTTGCCACTCCAGCGCCGCCTGTCCGTTGCGCGCAAGATGGTAAAGCAGCAAGAGCGAATGGGTTTTGCCGCCACCAAACTGCGTCGTCATGTTGAAGACAGCCGAAGTCTCCGTCTTGATGCCGGAAAGCCGGCGCAGGACTTCAGCTGCCAAGCCAGTAAGACTTTTGGTCAGGTAAGTGCGTTCAAAAAAGCGCGCGGGGTTCTGGTACACGTCAGGTGCACGCTTGTCGCGGACTTGATCCAGGTGAACCGCGAACTCAGACGCGTCTAGCGGACGATCTTCCCGCAGGTCCTCCCTAGGCGTGACCACCTTGTACCAAGGCTTGATTGCCATTTAATTCACCTCAATCAGTTGTTCGCAGCTCGACGGCGCGGAATCCGGAATAAAAGGACGTTCTGTGGAACACTTGTTCTGCAAGCCAAATTCGTTTGTGTCAGAAGCCAAGTCCCTTTTTGCGTGCCAACACGCCGTCCACCCATCGCTTTTCTTCTGTGCCGTCCGGATAAAGAGCGGACATCGCCTGACCAAGTGCCCAGAACTCTGGGGAATGGCCAACCCGCATTTCAACGATAAAGCGACGAAGCGCATCTGAGCGCCCCGAACCAAAGAGAATCATCGCTTGATGAAGCTTATTTAGTGCGGTGGAGCCCGGTTCCCCTAGTCCGTCTGGCAGATCAACGTCGCCCATCACCTCCTCAATACCAAAGAGGCCCAGTTGCTTCGACTTTGCCTTGGGACGTTGCTCCAGTGAGGACTTACCAAAAAGTCCTACGGCGCGTTCGGAAACGGAGAGAAGCCGTGCCTTGTCACCCTTTACCTCAACGAGGTCAGTCATCCCGTCAAGGTCCACCCCGAGGCCTTGCGCAAGCTTACGTGCGGCGTCAAACGGGAGCCCGAAGCCCTTTGAAGAGACCTTGATCGACACGGCATCACCATCGACGCTATCCAACTCGTCGTAGTCCTCGTCGCCCTGCTCACCGGACTCCGCTACGTCCGAGCTCGCGCCAGATGTCGTTGCGCCGGCAGCCACAGTCCATAGCCACACTGCCGTAAGTCTGGCGTCGGGCTCTAATGCGCCCGAGTCGGCCCCTTTAAAAATCAATTCGAGGGCTTCGCGCGATACGGTTGACCAGATTAGCTCCAAAAACTCCGATAGTGCGACCACGTCACCATTTGCTTTTTCGACACGCTCATAGCGCGAAAAAAGTTCGAGAGCGGGACCTAAGCACGCGAAGATAGCATCCGCCCCAACGATGCCTTCCTTTGCAAGACGCGGCATCCAAGCATGAATCCGTTTGGGCAAAGCGCCAGTAATTTCTCGCCACTCACCTACTACATATTCAGGAGTGTGCTGCCTCGGTCTACACACGAGGTGAATCGACGATGAAAGTGCGCGCTGCCGATTTGCGAGCATTCGGCCAGCCTTCTCGGTATCAATGGGCCATGACGCGGTTATGACCCAGTCTGCGTCCAGCAATGAACGCAAAAGAGCCTCCCATCCGTCAGTTGACGCGTGCGCGAACACGACGATACCGATACCGTTCTCGACCAGTTCTTGCCGGGCCACCTTCAGGCTGGCAGTGATCTTCTCTTGAAAATGTTCGCGCGTCTTCTGGATAGCCTTGGCACCCGAGTGAGGAAGATTCTGAATCGCCTCGTCCTTCTTGGGTGTCGCTGACTCTGTGAGCAGTGCAGGGTATAAATCAAATAACGATCGCTTCAGCCAAACATAGTAGAAGTCGGACAATTCCGCATATGGAATTGCAAAATAATAAGGGGGATCACAGGCTAATACGTTAACCGAATTGTTCGGAAGGATCTGGGAATCCGCTGAGCGTTGATAGACATTTCCAGATGGAATGTTCGAAATCGCAAGATTGTCGACAACCGCTTGCATTCGGGCGAACTGATACTCCAAGCCGCCAACAAGCTTCGACATAATTGGAGATGCCTCAGCGTAATTGGCTCGCATTGGAATTGACGAGCTCTGAATGAATACGGAAATCAGGCCGTCTGACAAGTATGTCGACACCGACGAGTTGTACTGAGCAAGATTGCTTACGGCGAGTGCAAGCAACGTTGTAACCGCACGCTTAAGGTCAAGTTCGTCGGAAAGATTTTCGCTAGCAGAGTAGTCTTTCACCAGACCATTTAGCGTCGAAAGTGCCAGCAATTGCCGCGCATTAAAGAGATCTTTCCATTGCCGGAAGCCATATTGCAATACGTTCAGTCGACGCGGCTCTGCCTCGCTCAGGTATTCAGTTGGAACCAAGGTCGCTTCACCATATTGGTCGATCCGTTTGGTCAATAGCATCGCGGCGTGTTCAAACGCGCGCTGGTCTTCCTCGGTCGGGTCGCGATAGAACTTAGCATCGCTCGACCTCTCGACAACCGCATAGAGTTGCGCACCAAGCTCGCCGTTCCGAGCACGCGAGCGATAAGTCTCGGGCTTCATGGTGAAGGTACAGCGTGGACAGGTGATCGAACCTGTACGGACCGTTCCCTTGCCACCACTTCCTGGCTTTCCCTGACGCACATAGGTGCGGATAGTTGCGCCCGAAACGTCTAAAGACACATAGACACCCTTGCGCTTCGCAATGGCCAAATCCGTCAACAAAGGAATTACCGCCCCGCAGCCGGGACCGGCGCAAGTCAACGTTCGCGCCCACAAATAGGCGACGACCTCCCGCGTACTGTCTGACGCGGGGTAGAACTCTCGCAAGCTTCTCTTGGCCTCGCGCAGAAGACTCTCGGAGGCCTTCTTAAATTCTTGTGCCAGACGATCTCCATATTGCGGAATATCGTGAAGCGTCGACTGATTTAGAAGAACCGGCAGGGGATTCAGGTCGCTCGCAATGGAGCTCGCTCCGAGCCGTGCCGCTTCCAGCGGTATCGCCCCGCCACCGGCAAACGGATCGACTACAACAGGAGTGGAGCCCCTCTCATTGCCAAGGGCCACGTGTGCTTCGCTCACGATTTCTCGAATGAACGACAAGATTCGCGGATCTCTGCCAGCGTCGAAATCACAGAAGTCCACGATGAGCGAAAGCAAGGCGTCTCGAAGGAGGATACGGTCGTCGAGGTACTTGCTCGGCTGGACGCCGCGCGTCAGTTCCAAGGTCTCTCGGCTGAGCAGGTTGAGATTCTGTTCGATCCACGGCGCAATACTTTTCGCGCAGTACTCGACGAACCACTCAGGACAGTCTTCGTCGGCCGGGTCAGGTACAAGCGCTGCACAAAGAACGGCGCGGCACGCCGCCAAAGGACGTCTTGCCCACCACATATGAAGCGAGGAAATGTGACCGTCTTTTCTGCCCTTGTCGCTACGCGCATGACTTGAAATACGACGAATCGGAAGGTCGACTTCAATCAGCCGCTTAAGTTGGTTCTGCATGGTTATATCTTATTTCGCGGCCTGAATTATCGCGTTTGGTTTGACTTGGTACTGCTCGATGCGAACTACTGCTTCCCAGTCCATCTGGATCGCTGGGTCCCTCACTATCTTGATCTCGGGCTCTTTACCGCAGTTGAAAACGACGTATAGCCAGTAGTCTTGACGCAAGCGCTGAGCTGTTCGGTACTCGTTGGACGAGAGCGCAACCTCTCCGATACCCGCTCGTCCCTTCACCTCAATGAATCGAACCTCCAGTGCAGAGGCAGGGTCGTCTGGATGCGGACGCCGCGAGATCAGGTCAAATCCGCGATTTTCGCTTTCTACGCTCTCTACCACCCACCCGCGGGCACGCTCCATCGAAATGACGGCATCGATGGCGATGCGCTCGATCTCATCGTCTCGAACGAATGGCGCCATCCCCGGCGCAGTGCGATCCGGATGCGGCAATATCCAGCCGACGCCAATGCGACGGATATCGCTGATCGTACAGTGTCGCTCTTGGGAAAGCTCGACCCTCCGGCGCTCCAGCCGGGAGTTGAGCTCTTCTAGCTTGTCTTCTGTCAGCTTTATATTCGCGGCAACCGGGGAATCCATTTCACCGGCAGCTTGCTGCACATGCAGCTCGGCCATGCGCATATTCTGTCGATGGATGAGTTCGTTGAGGCTGATTTCCATATGTCGCGAGATGGTCTCAATCTCTTTCGTCCGCTGACCCTTGATCTCCCCCAGGAAAGGTTGAAGGGCCTCCTGGACGAGGAAGCGCTCTGCTGCTTGCTGATTAGCCACATCTATGTCCGGCGTGGCAGTGCCCTTTGGGGCAGGTACAACGTCAAGCAAGAATGTGGGCTGCTTAATTTCCGTTTGTCCATCCAGACTCTGCACAACGATGAACAGTCGTTTATGTAGTTCGTTCCCTCGACCGTCTCGGATCGAGGACGAGAAAACGCTGAACCGGGCCGGAACCGCGCGATTCATGTCGAAGAAAATAGCGCCACGTGCAAGATCCTCGCGGACGTGCTCCTGCAGATCCTCCCTCACCACTTCGAAAAGCGGATGCCCGGGTGTTACCCAGTCGGCTGTCGGGTCTCTCTTGAGTTTGTCTTTGTCGAAGACGATTTGCTTATACTCCCGCCCCAATCGCCCAAAGCGAGGCTCCAAGCGTTCGCCGATTGCCCAAAGATGTCTCGGCAACCGCCCGACTCGAAATGTGGCCCGGTCACGATGCGGCTCGCTGACTGTTAAACCAGTGACCGGTGCAGCCTGGATAAAAAAATCCTGGATGACTTCGGGCACTAATCGCCGCTCTCGCGCTTCCGTCGACTTACCGAGAATGGCCGACAGGTTCAACTCCTTTTTTGCCAATCCCTCGAGAGTCGAAGCGGTAATGCCGCGAAAACGCTCAATATCGACCTCTTCGACTATGCGCTGCTTAATGAGCTCCTCGGTCATATTGTTGTGCGCGTACAAGTCGCGCAACATGCGCTCTAGCTGATTCGCGGGAAACAAATCTCCAAGGACATTGAACACTTTGCCAGTCTGATTCGGATCGAGATCCAGTTCGATCTGTTCGATGCGCTCGAACAGCTTTTGCATCACACGACCTTCCCGTGTGTTAGTGGTGACGAAGTTAAAGATGAGGCAGTCTTTCTCCTGCCCGTATCTGTGAATACGGCCCATACGCTGTTCCAAGCGAATCGGGTTCCAAGGTATGTCGTAGTTGATCATTACCCAGCAGAACTGCAGGTTAATACCCTCTCCCGCTGCTTCAGTCGCAACTAAAACTTGGCACGTTTCCCGAAACTCTCGCTCCGCGTAGATACGAGTTCCAGGGGTGTCTCTGTCGCCAATTTTCATACCACCATGGATCTGCGTGACTGACAATTCCCATTCGCGGAGCTTGCCCAAGGGACGGCCATCTCGCCCGTCACCAGCAAGAAAGTCAAGTGTGTCTTTGTGCTCGGTGAAGATGAGCAGCTTCATCGTTGGGTCGGCAAACACCCCCTTTTCCTTCAGCAACCCCTTCAGGTGCCGAACCTTCACCTCCTGCTCTTTACTCTCCAGACCTTTCGCCTGGCGGATTAGAGCGGACAAGTCCGAGATTTCCTCGCGCAAGTGCTCCGGATTGAACGATGCCACCGTCTCTTCAAGGCTTGAGAGCACCTCCTGCTGCTCATCCTCAGGCAACTCATCGAAGTCGTCAGGAAGACGTCTCGAGATCTGCTCTTGCCTATACCTTTCAGGATTTTCAAGAATACGCTCGCGCTTCTCCGACATCCGCTCAAGGCTGCGCCGAACAGCGTATGTGCTCGAAGCGAACCGGCGCTGCAGCATTGCCATGGTGAAACCTACCGCGCGACCACGAGCGCTGTCGTCACGAGCAGCTCGAATTGATTGGTTTTCGACGTATCGGGTCAGCTGATCGTAAAGATCAAATTCGTCGTCGCCAATCGCAAATTCACTGGTCTTGACGATACGGCGAGTGAATAGAGCCTTCACTTGACCCGTTTCAGGGTCAGGGAAGGTCACTAGCGCTTCTTTTACCCGTCTCAGATAGAAGGGTGCTTCTTTCTCAGCCAAGGCTGCATCAAGGCTACTGATGTCCCCGTAGACATCCTTATCCAGCAGAGACAGAAACAGGCAGAAGCTCTCAGCATCTCCTTTGTGAGGCGTCGCCGTCATCAAGAGGAAATGGTCAGTCATCTGCGATAGTTGCTCTCCGAGTTGAAACGCCAAGGTCTTCTTGTCCGAACTACGTGCAGACATTTTGTGGGCCTCGTCAACGATGATGAGATCCCAGTGGCTGCGCAGAAGGGAGTCACGCGCGTCTTCAATCCGTGAAACCCACGACACGGAAGTGATAACTTGGTTTTTTTCTTGCCAAGGATTGTTGCCGTAATTCGCTCTCAGGACGTCGCTGCGAACGACCTCGAATTGCTCACGGAACTTATCCTTGAGCTCGCGCTGCCATTGAAATGACAGATTCGCGGGCGTAACGATGAGCGTGCGCTTGACCAATCCACGAATTTTCAGCTCTTTGATGAGGAGCCCGGCCATGATGGTCTTGCCGGCACCGGGGTCGTCCGCAAGAAGAAAGCGAATACGGGGAAGCCGCAAAAAGTAGTCGTAGACAGCCTCGAGCTGATGCGGAAGGGGGTCTACACGAGCGATCGAGAGTGAGAAATATGGATCGTACTCGTATGCAAGTCCGAGTCGCATCGCTTCAATACCAAGCCGAAACCGCGTAGGATCGCCGTCGAACGGCTCTGTCTCTGGGCTTGCGACCAATGTCTCCAGCTGCTCCTCGGTCAATATCGGATCATACGACCTCTCCGAGCGCAACCCTTTGCCGAACATCTTAAGAGACGTGCCGAACTCCTGCACCAGTATCACCTGCACAGGTTCAGGAAAAAGCGGGCCCGAAACTACAGCGCCTGCTTTGAGCTCTGATTTCTTCACTTCACTCCCCGGTCTTGTGGCGAACTTCCGCGCCCGTAGTTTTGCTGTCGACGAGCCGTACGCCCTTGAGTTCACAATACTGAAGCACTAGATACTCCAGCATGTTCGAGAGTGTCCGGTGCTCCTTTGCCGCTGCAAGGCGGAGCAGCTCCTTTACCTCAGACGACATCCGCAAGTTGATAGCAGTAGTTTTGCGCTCGTTCATGTTGCGCCCAGCGTCCGCACAATGTCTTTACAATGTGCCGAAATGTATCGTCAATCGAGGTGGTTGTAAATCAACTTGTGCCGATCCCGCAAAAGCAATCGATGCGGACCCACAATCCTGTTCCCCCAAGTCCTGCGGAAAGTCAAATTCGTCAAAGCAGGAAATCCTGAGTTGGCTTTCACGACTTCGGTTTCAAACGCTTGAGCCGTTGAATTGCGAAAAGGCAGGGCAGCGCTTAGTCAATGCTCACCACTCAACAAAAGCAACGCGAAGAAGAACGTGAACTTTCAGGCATTTTCGAAAGAATCTTAGAAAATTTCACCCACATATCACCCGAACGAGCATGCACCGGTATGCCTAGGCAACGCCCGTTGCCCGAACCTACATGAGGCTGATATGAACCACTCCCTGTCCTGTCCCCGTTGTAACTCGACGCGCATCGCAACGCGCGACTATGCCCGCAAAGCTGGTGGTGCCATGGGCGCCGCAGCTGGCGCTGCCGGTAGCGCAGTTGCCGCGCTTGGTGGCGCAGAAGCTGGTGCCACCCTAGGTCTGATCGCTGGTCCCGTAGGGTCGATCTTCGGTGGTCTGGCCGGTGCGCTCATGGGAGCACTTTTCGGAGGAGCGGCAGGCTGTGCTGCCGGTTCCGCTGTCGGAGAGCAGATCGACACCCATGTTCTCGACAACTACGAATGTCTTGAGTGTGGTCACGCGTTCAGCAAGTCGCGCACGTCCTGACGCCCGCATACTTTATCGCTTCCATCTTCCCGCTCAATGCCTGCGGCCCTTCGGGGCCGCAGGCATTTTTGCTTTCAGTCTCTTCCATCCATTTAAGAAGGAAACCATCATGCATTTGGTTCAAACCATGGCCTATGTAGGCGAAACGCCGTGGCACGGCTTGGGCACCCCCCTCGCAGCAAACCAGCCGCTCGAGGTCTGGGCTCGCGCTGCGGGCATGGACTGGTGCATCGAAGAAGCCGAAGTGCGGTTCGTTTCCGGCACGGCAGGCTCTTCGCTCGGCTCGATCCACGCCTTTCCCGAGCAGAAAGTGCTGTATCGCTCGGACACGAAGGCTCCCCTTTCCGTTGTCTCCCGCCGATTCCAGGTGGTACAACCGGCTGAGATTATCGAATTCTATCGAGACCTTACCGAGGCGGGCGGCTACGAATTGGAGACCGCTGGAGTTCTGCGCGATGGCAAAAAACTTTGGGCTCTGGCCCGTACTGGCCAGAACGCTACGCTCAAGAGCCGCGACCGCGTGAATGGCTATTTACTCCTTGCAACGGCATGTGACGGCAGCCTTGCAACGACGGCCCAGTTCACTAGCGTACGCGTGGTCTGCAACAACACGCTAGCAATTGCGCTTGGCGATAGCAATGGAGCCGTCAAGGTGCCGCACCGCAGCCAGTTCGATGCGCAGGCCGTGAAACGCCAGCTCGGCATCGCCATCTCTTCCTGGGATGGGTTTATGGTCCGCATGAAGGCATTGTCGGAATGCAAGGTCAACGATGCCGCAGCCGAAACCTTCTTCCGCCGCGTGCTGACCTACCCGACCACCAGCGCCAGTTCGCCCGTCGCGGCGACCAACGATAGCGCGATCAAAGCCGTTCAGGAGCTGTTCGCTGGTCGGGGCAAGGGGGCGCATATGGCCTCTGCTGCGGGCACGGCTTGGGGGCTGCTCAATAGCGTGACCGAATACGTGGATCACGCGCGTCGCGCACGCAGCGACGATCACCGCCGCGATGCCGCCTGGTTTGGAGCCGGCGCTGCTCTTAAGCAAAAGGCTTTCGAAGAAGCGATGAGGCTCGTCGCCTGAATGCATGAACCCTTTCCATCTATGCCCGGCCGGGTCTCCCCGCCGGGCATTTTCATTTGTGGAGGTCGAAATGGCTTTGCCTGAATCTAGTGCGCGTCAGCGTAGCCGCCCGGCACTGCGACTCGTAGAGACGAAAGACATGCCACGTGAGGACTGGCTGGAAGTTAGGAAATCAGGGATTGGTGGCAGTGACGCCGCCGCCGCTGTCGGGCTAAGTCCGTATCAGTCGATGCTGGAACTCTGGCTTGTAAAGACGGGGCGCGACGCGAACCTGCCGAAGCCAGATCCGGACGATACGACGGAGCCCGTGTATTGGGGAACGATTTTGGAGCCCATCGTGGCCGCGTCGTACACCAAGCAGACGGGCAACCGTGTGCGACGCGTCAACGCGGTTCTCCAGCATCCCACTGTCCCATGGATGCTTGCAAATGTAGATCGAGAAGTCTTGGGAAACCGCGACGTGCAACTGCTCGAATGTAAGACAGCCGGTGAGTTCGGTACGCGGCTCTGGCGCGATGGGGTACCGGAATACGTGACCCTTCAGGTTCAACATCAACTGGCCGTGTCCGGCAAGCAGGCGGCCGATGTAGCTGTGCTGCTTTGCGGCCAGAAGCTAGACGTGCATCGCATCGAGCGCGACGACGCATTGATTGCCCGGCTAATCGAACTGGAAGCGGCATTCTGGCGGTATGTGGAAGCCGACACCCCGCCGCCTGCCGACGGTTCGGAATCGGCGGATCGCTCGCTGCGCTGCCTGTATCCGGGCACAGGCGGCACGGTTGATTTCACAGATGACCGTCGCCTGTCGTCAGCCTTCGCTGATCTGGTCGCTGTTCGCGCCGAGATTGAATCCCGCCAGAGCCTCGAAGCCCAACTCAAACAGATCATCCAGCAGTCAATGGGCGAGGCCGACCGGGCACATTTCGAGACCGGCTCCGTGTCGTTCAAACGCAGCAGGGACGGCTCTGGCGTCGATCTGAAGGGTCTGCTCGCCGATCACCCCGAGGTCGCCACGCGGTACGCCATCACGAAGCCGGGTTCACGCCGGTTTCTCGTCTCTACCTGATTCGTTGCCCCATTCCCACTATTATCTACAGGAGCATTGTCATGCTGAAGGGCTTGAGCATTACGCCGCCCGTGGTCGGGCGGATTTCAATCGGGCGCGTCGTCGAGAAGAACGGCAAGCGTCTGCCCGAGAAGGATGATCAATTCACACTCACCACGCAGGTGCAGCAGCGCGGCGAATGGATGCTGCACCCGCTCAACGAAACGCTGCGCAAGGCGACGTCGGGCAAACTACGAGCCATCCCCGTGCGGTTCCTCTTCAACGATCCCGACCTGAACCTTGTCAACGTCGGACTTAGTTTCCCCAAAAGGGGGTGCGGCTAAATTCTTGGACTGATTTATGCCGCGATTCCAAGACTCTGCCGGTATTCGATGGGGCTGAGGGAGCCGAGCGAGACCTTGATCCGTTTTGCGTTGTACCAGCGGATGTACGAGTCAACGATCTCGATGAATTGATCGATGGTCGTGGCTCGCCAGTCACGAGGATAGAACAATTCCGTCTTCAGTCGCCCGAAGAAACCTTCGCAGGCTGCATTGTCCGGCGAACATCCTTTGCGCGACATGGAACGAGTCAGTCTGGCAGCCTGCATACGCGAGAGCCATCCTGGCCAGCGATAGTGCGCACCACGATCCGAGTGGACTACAGGTCGCTCCTTGCAGCCGACTACTGATTCGATCGCTGAATCCAGCATGGTATTGACGAGCTCGGCGTCCGGCCGCGTACCGATTGACCAGCTCACAACAAGACCGTCGAAGCAGTCGATAACCGGCGACAGATACACTTTGCCGGCCGGAATCTGAAACTCGGTAAGGTCCGTGAGCCATTTCTGATTAGGAGCAGCGGCGTAGAAGTCACGATTGATGATGTTTTCCGGCGCGGGACTAATTTCTCCACGATAAGAGCCGTAGCGACGTCGCCTCGTCGTGGCGGCCGCCAGACCTTCCTGTCGCATCAAGCGACGCACTACCTTCTCCGAAATGAAGACCTGTTGCCTGATCAATGCCGCGCGAATCCGCCGATAACCGTAGCAACGGTGATTAAGTTCGAAGATGTCCGCGATGACGCGCCGCGCGTCAGCATGCCTATCAGCAACCGACAGCCGTGCACGGTGATAGAAGTAAGAGCTACGGGCAAGACTCAAAGCGGCTAGCAACTCTGGCAATGCATAGCTTTGCTTTAGGGCATCAATCAGCATTGTCTTCTCCCGGTTGCTCAGGAGTTGCGGGTTGATGCCCATCCCTTTTTTTATCAGTTCGGTCGCCTTCTTCAGAATGTCGTGCTCAAGCTGCAGCTGTCGGATGTCGCGTCGAAGCGATTCGACCTGTTGTTCCAGTTCCGCACGCTCATTGTTCGATGCTGACTTCCTCTTGCGTTTCATAGATGCTGGAACCTCTCGACCGAGTAGCTGATTCTTCCAGTTATAAAGCGTTGGCCGGCTGACACCGGCTTTCTCGGCCACCACCCGAGCGCTTTGCTCTCTGGTGCACAGTTCAATAACTGCCGCCTGCTTCACCTTTTGTGATTTTGCAACACTTCCAACGGCTCGGCCAACGATACGTTTGCCGATTTCCGGACACAATTCTTTGATCCAGGTCGCAAGCGTCTCGCGACTCGGATAACCCAAAGCTCTCAAAGTGGCGGCAGCACAGCGGCCATGACTCAAATAATGATCGATGGCAATCGTCTTCTGCTCATCAGAATACCTCGGCCTCGAACGGACATAGCCCGCCCGCAGATCGTGGCACTGCTCGTACTCGCGATGCCAGGCTTTGAGAGAGTTCTTGGTCGGATAGCCCAACTGCCGAATGGTAGCTCCGATGCGCTTGCCCAGCTTCAAGTAAAGTCGAACCGCTCGAATGCGATCTTCGTATGAAAACATGAACTACCTCCAGGTAGTCCAAGTTTTTGTCCGCATCCCCAAACTGTCGGAGTAAAATTCCCCACCCTGTATCTGCGTGGTGATCAGCCGTTTTCGGGATCGGGTGAGCTCCTCCGGGGGCGTCCTGGGCGCCGGCGCGGCGTTTCGGCAGATGCCGGGTGTAGAGATGATGGACGGTTGCGTAGATGGTCGGGGAGTAAATCGGCATGCTCGCGCAGACGGTAAGAAGAGCCCTCAATCTGCACCACGATCGCGTGATGCAGCAACCTGTCGAGCAGGGCTGCTGCAACGACACTGTCGCCGAATACCTCGCCCCACTCACCGAAGCTGCGATTGGAAGTCAAGATAATCGCGCACCGCTCATAGCAGGCGTTGATCAGTTGGAAGAACAGGTTGCCGCCGTTTGAGCCGATGGGGAGATATCCGATCTCGTCGACAATAAGCAGGCTGTTGCGCGCGAGGAAGCGCACGCGTTGCGGCAGATTGCCTTCGCGCTCGGCCTTCGCCATCGAGCTGACGATTTCGACGAGCGAGCCGAAGTACACGCTCTTGCCGGCGCGGACCGCTTCGACACCCAACGCGATGGAAAGGTGTGATTTACCGGTTCCAGGCGGCCCGAGGAAATGAACCGCCTGTCGCCGCTCGATGAAATCCAGTTGCGCCAGCGTCATGATCCGATCACGATCGAGGCTCGGCTGGAAACTGAAGTCATATCCGGCGAGCGTCTTGATTGTGCCCAATCTTGCTGTCTGTAGTGCCATCCGAATACGCCGTGTCTCGCGCGTAGTGAATTCCTCGCCCAGCAGCGTCTCGAGCACTTCCAGCATTGAGCTGTCGCCCTGCTCAAAGCGCTTCAGAGTGGCATCTAGAGCTTCGAGAGCGCGTGGCATGCGCAAGCCAACGAGGTAACGCTGTATCCGCTCGACAGTCGAGCTTGGAACGCTGTTCATGCATGCCTCCCAACGTCAGCTAGGCGTTTCGCGACCTGATCATAGAACGTTAGGGGCCGGCGTGCGACGCCTGCATTTGAAGGCGGCAGCGCGCGTCCGGTTTGCGGCTTGCGCTTACCGGAGCGCCTGTGGCCAGGCAGCAGTGACGTTCGTCGTCGGCCTTCCAGCACGGGGTGCACTGCCAGCAGTTCGCCCTGCTCGTAAATCCGGATTTCGTGAGCCAGACTGTGAACTTCGAGGGTGCGTTTGCGCGTTCGGTCGGGCACGCTATAGTAGTTTCCGCCGACTGAGACGAGTCCTTCGTGACTCACACGCCGCTCGAGTCGGATCACGCCATTGAACAAACCGGCGGGAAGCGCTTGCAACGTCGGGCGCTCCTCAAGAAAATGCTCCGCGACAACTCGGTGCGTCGTGCCATGCACACGAACATTGGCTACTGAGTCAAGCCACTCACGCAACTGGCGATTCATGTCGGCAAGATTCTGAAATCGTCGAGCGAGGAAGAAGTCCTGACGGATGTATCGAAATGGGCGTTCGACCTTCCCCTTAGTCTTTGCGCGATATGCCTTGCATGCGCGCGGCGCAAAGCCATAGTGCTGCGCGAATGCGACGAGCTTTGCGTTGTAGACGATGTGCTTCTCGACTTCGCCCAGCACGGCCGCCTTCATGCGGTCGTAAAGCACCTCTCGAGGAACACCGCCGATGTGCTCAAACGCTTCCATGTGACAGCGCAAAACCGTTTGAAGGTCTTGGTGCTCAACGAAGCGGCCCCACAAATAACGGCTGTGTCCAAGCACGAGCGAGAACAACCAGATCGAGCGCCGCTGTCCAGGGACGTCATCAAATTCGACATTGAAGTGAGCAAAGTCCACTTGAGCTTGAGCTCCAGCCGGCGTCTCGAAGCGCACCTCGAAGCCACGCTGCTTGGGCGGACGAACTTCTCGGACCAAGTCACCCAAAGCTGTGCGACCGCCGACGTAGCCCATCGCCTGAACCTCCCGAAGAAGTCGTTCAATGCTCAGCTCGGGGTACTCACGCACACGCTCGGTCACGTAATGGACAAACGAATCGACGACGCAAGGACGCGGCGCACGCGGATGGACAGCGTCAAGCAGCACGGCCGGTTTACCGACAACCATCTTGGCCGGTCGACCGGGATGATTGTCGGTCGTTATCCGGTCATGGTTGTCGCTCCTTGTTGATGTTTGTCGCTGGAGGATTGTCGGCGCCGGTTGTTCTGTTTGTCGCTGGCTGCGCGACGACGGTAGCTTTCGACGTTCATCTCGAAGATCGTCGAATGGTGGACGAGTCGGTCGATCGCAGCGACAGTCATGCCGGGATCCGGAAACACGTTATTCCATCCCGAGAAGGGCTGGTTGGCCGTGATCAGAAGGCTGCGGCGCTCGTATCTTTCGGCGATCAGCTCGAACAGGACGCTTGTTTCGGCCTGGTCCTTACGGGCGTACGACAGGTCGTCGAGGATGATCAGGTCGAAGCGGTCGAGCTTGGCAAGAGCTGAAGGCAACTGCAGGCTCTGGCGCGCAGCCTGCAGCTTCTGTACGAGCTCGCTCGTACGCGTGAACAGCACCCGGTAGCCGGCGTCAATCAACGCGTGTCCGATGGCCGAACCTAGATGACTCTTGCCGGCCCCAGGCGGACCAAACAGGAGCGCCGTGGCACCTTTCTCAAGCCACGAATCGCCGGTCGCGAGCGCCATGACGTGTGCCTTTGAAACCATCGGCACCATGCTGAAGTCGAAGGTCGCAAGCGTCTTGGTCGGGTCCAGATGCGACTCGGCACGATGTCGTTCAATGCGCCGTTTGGCCCGCTCGGCCAGTTCGTGTTCGAGCAATGCGCCGATCAAGCGTGTGGCCTGCCAGCCTTCCTTGTCGGAGCGCTCCGCAAACTCGGGCCAAAGGCGGGCGATGGTCGGCAGGCGCAGTTCATTGAGCATCAAGGCAAGACGGCCGGCATCGTAAGCATGCGTGCTCATGCGACCTCCTTGTTGAGCAGGTCGTCATAGCTGCTTGCGGGTGGCATCTCGACATTGACGTTTGGGCAATCGGCGTGACGCGGCGCGAACTCCTCGCGTAGAGCCTTCAGATCAGGCAGCTTGCCGTCAACCAGCAACGCGTTGAGGTGCGCGGCCAGCACGGCCTCGACGCCATCGAGCGCGGCGAGTTCAAGCAATCCAACGATGACTTTGCACGCCTCGCGTTGCGTCAGTCTCGCCTCCAGCTGTTCCCAGGTCCGGCGATAGGCCTCGCGCGGAAACAGCTCGTCTCGAAACGCAAGCCCCTTGAATGCCTGCGGCTTGCGTTTGAGGCTCTCAATGAAGTGTCGGTAATCAAGTGCGCGGCGGTTGTCGCCGGCACGCGAACCTCGCGAGGTGCTATGCACCAGCGCGCCTGACAGATAGCAGTCGAGCCGGTCACCATACACGCGCACCTTCAGACGATGACCGATCAGGCGCGACGGCGCGCTGTACAGAATGCCGCGTATGGTGAAGGTGCTGCAGCGTGTAACGCGCGCTTCTTCCTCGACGAAGTCGGTCGTGCGCCTTAACGGGAGATCCATGAGCTGTTCGCGCTCAAGGCGGAACGCCGCTGCGTTACGCCGGTTGCGACGCATGACGACCTCGCGCAGAAACTCATCATAGGCCGCACGATCAACGAAGTCCCGATGGCCGCGCAACATCAACGCCTGGTCGACAGCTTCCTTTAAATAGCGATGCGATGACTCCACGCTACCGTTCTCGTGGCCCAGGCCGCGATTGTTGCGCGTCCCGTTCATGCCGTAGTGCTCGAGCAGCGCCGCATAGCGCACTGTGAAGTCGTCTTTATCCGCGAGGTTTCTGAACGCCGCCGACAGACTGTCGGTGCGATGCTCGCGCGGACATCCCCCGGCCTGCCATAGTGCATTTTGCAATCCCATGGACAGTGCTTCGAAGCTCTCGCCGCCTTCAACGACATTAGCGTATTCCCAGCGCGAGAACGCGAGCACGAAGTGGTACAGCCGGTGTTCGAATGGCACGCCAGCGATCGTCACTCCCAGTTCGGCCATGTCGGTGAAGTCGGACAGGCCGCGTGCGCCAGGCTCATGCAACTGCGGGAAGAAGACTTCCTTCGGTGGACCGGACATCGCCCTCCAGTGCCGAATGCGCCGCTCCAGTGTGCGACGTGTGCTGTCCGGATACTGCCCGGGATGATCCTCCTGCAGCTTGCGCAGGATGGTGATCGCCTGAAGTTGTGGCGCGTTCGCAAGCATCGGAACGACTTCGGTGTCCCAGACGTCGGCGAAGGGATCGGGACGGGAACGCCAGTAACGACGGGGTTTCTGTGATGGCAGGGTGGTGTCACGTTCGATGCGCCTTGCGCTGCGGACACTGATGCCCGCCTTGGCGGCGGCGATCTCCTGCGAGTGATGTTTGCGTTTGGACATGTAGAGGCGAACCTGTTGGTCGGTAATGCGGGTTCCAGACATGTAGCTGATCGCTTTCTTGTTCGATCAGCCATCGTAGAACCCGGCCGACTCGGCGCCGCCGGTGATGCGTCGTCTTCGGCGGCTACGCCGCCTTCGACTCCTCATCACCGGCCAAAACCTTCGCCGCTACACCGGCCAACATGATTGTCGCCCTCCACGCGGACCATAACGGGGCGCCTGCACACCATTCTTAATGTATTTGCGAACGGTCTTGCGATCCATATTTAGTCGAACGGCGATAGCCGAGATGCTCAGCCCCTGCCGATGCAATTCCAGAATCGTCATAACCTCTCCCAGCTCGACCACCGGTAGCTCCCCGACGAATGCGAAGGCCTATATGGTCGGTGATCGACGGGGCGCCACCGCTTACGCGGCGGCGCCAAACAAAAAACTGGGGAAATTTACTTCGACGAAAAGGGGGTGCGGCTAAATTCTTGGACTGATTTATGCCGCGATTCCAAGACTCTGCCGGTATTCGATGGGGCTGAGGGAGCCGAGCGAGACCTTGATCCGTTTTGCGTTGTACCAGCGGATGTACGAGTCAACGATCTCGATGAATTGATCGATGGTCGTGGCTCGCCAGTCACGAGGATAGAACAATTCCGTCTTCAGTCGCCCGAAGAAACCTTCGCAGGCTGCATTGTCCGGCGAACATCCTTTGCGCGACATGGAACGAGTCAGTCTGGCAGCCTGCATACGCGAGAGCCATCCTGGCCAGCGATAGTGCGCACCACGATCCGAGTGGACTACAGGTCGCTCCTTGCAGCCGACTACTGATTCGATCGCTGAATCCAGCATGGTATTGACGAGCTCGGCGTCCGGCCGCGTACCGATTGACCAGCTCACAACAAGACCGTCGAAGCAGTCGATAACCGGCGACAGATACACTTTGCCGGCCGGAATCTGAAACTCGGTAAGGTCCGTGAGCCATTTCTGATTAGGAGCAGCGGCGTAGAAGTCACGATTGATGATGTTTTCCGGCGCGGGACTAATTTCTCCACGATAAGAGCCGTAGCGACGTCGCCTCGTCGTGGCGGCCGCCAGACCTTCCTGTCGCATCAAGCGACGCACTACCTTCTCCGAAATGAAGACCTGTTGCCTGATCAATGCCGCGCGAATCCGCCGATAACCGTAGCAACGGTGATTAAGTTCGAAGATGTCCGCGATGACGCGCCGCGCGTCAGCATGCCTATCAGCAACCGACAGCCGTGCACGGTGATAGAAGTAAGAGCTACGGGCAAGACTCAAAGCGGCTAGCAACTCTGGCAATGCATAGCTTTGCTTTAGGGCATCAATCAGCATTGTCTTCTCCCGGTTGCTCAGGAGTTGCGGGTTGATGCCCATCCCTTTTTTTATCAGTTCGGTCGCCTTCTTCAGAATGTCGTGCTCAAGCTGCAGCTGTCGGATGTCGCGTCGAAGCGATTCGACCTGTTGTTCCAGTTCCGCACGCTCATTGTTCGATGCTGACTTCCTCTTGCGTTTCATAGATGCTGGAACCTCTCGACCGAGTAGCTGATTCTTCCAGTTATAAAGCGTTGGCCGGCTGACACCGGCTTTCTCGGCCACCACCCGAGCGCTTTGCTCTCTGGTGCACAGTTCAATAACTGCCGCCTGCTTCACCTTTTGTGATTTTGCAACACTTCCAACGGCTCGGCCAACGATACGTTTGCCGATTTCCGGACACAATTCTTTGATCCAGGTCGCAAGCGTCTCGCGACTCGGATAACCCAAAGCTCTCAAAGTGGCGGCAGCACAGCGGCCATGACTCAAATAATGATCGATGGCAATCGTCTTCTGCTCATCAGAATACCTCGGCCTCGAACGGACATAGCCCGCCCGCAGATCGTGGCACTGCTCGTACTCGCGATGCCAGGCTTTGAGAGAGTTCTTGGTCGGATAGCCCAACTGCCGAATGGTAGCTCCGATGCGCTTGCCCAGCTTCAAGTAAAGTCGAACCGCTCGAATGCGATCTTCGTATGAAAACATGAACTACCTCCAGGTAGTCCAAGTTTTTGTCCGCATCCCCAAATGAGGAGTATCTATCCGACGCTGACAAACCTTCGGGCCGAGTATTCGTGCTTCGACCGTGAGACCGGACGCCCCATCTGTGTCGGCAATGGCGAAACGTGCCGTCGCGCAGGAGGCGACGGTATCGAAGAACTGCCGTGTCCATCGCCAGACGCCTGTGTCTTTGGTCAGACGGGAGGCTGCAAGCCCTACGGGCGGCTCAATGTACTGATCGGCGACGAGGACGAGCTCGGATCGTTCGTGTTTAGGACCACGAGCTTTAACTCGATCCGAACGCTGGCTGCACGCCTGCACTACTTCTCTGCGGTGTCGGGCAACCTGCTCGCCTGCCTGCCGCTGGAACTGAAGTTGCGCGGCAAGTCCACCACGCAAAGCTACCGGAGCGCGATCTACTACGTCGATCTCTGCGCACGGACGAGCAGCACGCTCGAATCCGCGATCATCGAGGCGCGCGACTTAGATACACGGCGCAAGGCTGCCGGCTTTGATCAGCAGGCGCTCGATACCGCTGCGCACGCGGGCTTCAGTAACGGCGCATTCGAAGAGACTATCGAGGAAAGCGCCGCTGTTGCCGAAGAGTTCTATCCAGCGGAGTCCAGCAATGGCGGCAGTCACGATACCGGTCACGACGAGACTTCTTCAACGACCCGGTTCAGCCTGCAAAAGCAGCTGGATCGGCGTGCCGCGCTGCTGGGCGGGAAGGAGGCATGATCCGCCGCCTCGCTCTTGTCCTAGCGATCACCGCGACCGGAACGGCAGCCTGCATGTCGGTGCTGGCCAGTTGGCACCGTGGCGGGTCGGTACCGGAACGGCTCGTGTGGGTGGCGACGGGTCTGGTACTCGTGACAAGCGCGCACCTCTTACCAGCCCTGCTCCGTCGAACGTCACTCCTTGTGCGCGTCACGGGTAGCGTGTTATGGGGCGCGTGTCTGGCGACCGCGTGTATCGGCCATGCGGTTTTCTTCGTGACGGCCCAGCAGCATGCGGGCGAACTGCGCGCGTCGGCTGTCCATGCTGCTTCCGGCCCGACATCCGGTCGCAGTCTTACGACCGTCATGGCGGAACGTGCGACCGCGACGGCGCAACTTCCCGCCGCCAACGCGCGGTACTGCACCGGTAATTGTGTAACGCTCGACGCCCGTCGCGTGACACTCGGGGCCAGAGTGGACGCACTCAACGCCGAAGCGGACGACATCCGGCGTCAGCAAATCGCGAATGACCGAGTCCCGACCCGACGCGACTCGTTACGCGCCGATCCAGTCGCCTCACGACTCGCCGCATTACTCGACGTACCTGTCGCCCGCATCGACCTGCTCTTCGGGTCACTCTTCGCCGCAGTCCTCGAAGGTGTCGCGTGCCTGCTGTGGCAGGTAGCACTCGGGGCGTCGCTGTTGCCTGTCGTAATGGAAGCCGCGATGCCCGTAGTCGCAACAGTCACGGATTCTGCCGGTGCGAAACAGTCCATGCCTAACGCAGTCGCGGACGCTACGCATGCGTCCCATTCCGTCGTCGCGCCGATCAGGACGAGTCACGCCGACGGGGCGGTTAGTCGCGAAAGCTCGATCTCCAGTCTCGCTCCGCAAGACCATCAGCAATCGTCGCCATCAGCGTCCGATCCCATAGACCATCACCTCACCCAACTCGCGCGTGACATTACCGATGGATTACTGCGGCCAACCGTCGCTGACATCCGTCGCCATCTGGGTTGTTCCCAGGCGAAGGCTGTAACCCTCCGTCGCGCACTCGTCGAGCTCATAGCCTGACGCGGCGCGCTCTGCGCCCGAACTTCCCCTCATTCCAACGAACACACATCCGGCTCATCCGGAGGCCCGTGCTCGTCCGCTTTCTGGAGAATTGCCAATGAATCAGCCCACTCGGCTCAAACCGCTTTTCCGTCCGGGATGCCTGCTCATCACGCCGGATGCGCTCACAGCGCTGCGCGCGAACGGCATTCCTGTCATCAGTGTCGCACTCAGGCACATCGCGGGCGACTGGGGTACCGTGTCCGACGACGACCGTCAGCAGAACGACCTTTCAATCGCTGCAGGCTTGCGCCTGATCTCGCTCTATCGGTTGCCGGATCAAACTCGCATTCTGGTGACCACCGAGTGGGATCGCTCGCATACGGCCATCGAACTTCTTGATGACGTCGTGCCCGATAACCATCCGGCATAAACCCGCGCCGAGCGCCGCAGACCGGTTGCATTGTGGCTCAGTCAACGCAACAGGCGGGTCAGTCCTGCCTTCTGCGCTTTTTCTTCTTGCGGATAATCACAGCCGCAGCGTGCTTGATCGTATCGAAGCATGGCGCCGCGCCAGTATGCGCGGCATTTTTCTTTGGTTTTTTGCGCCGTCCCAGCGCGGTATGCACAGCGCAGGGGGACTACCCTCCCGAGCTGCCAACTCGCCGATCAAGGCCATCGAAAGATGGCACGCCGGTTTCTGGCGTTTGTCTGAGGCAAAGTGCCACGGTTTTCTCTCGACGTACGTGCCATCGCGGTCAACCTTAAATTGGATGTTGCATGAAACCGCGCCGAATATACTTACGTTTCACGCAACCCACACGCACGAGAGTCCGCACTGGTGCGAAACAAGCAACCGATGGCGGCAACCAAGAACGAACTTACACGCCCCTTTAACATGTCCGAGACAGACGAAATTCCGAGTGACGAAGGCGAAATCTCCCATTCCAGATCAGTTGCCATTGCAATTAATCGGTCTATAGACATTACCGCATGGATCGGCGACCGGCGGCCAAAACAAATAAAAATACATCCTGATCGCCAAGACCGCGATGCGCTCGCGATCAAGTTCTTCCTTCTCGCGATCGATCACGGTGAAGCAATTCCCGCATTGGTCAGATTTGACTACCGAAGTTCAGCTTTCTCCCTACTACGTCCACTGCTCGATGCATATTTTTACGGTCTTTGGGCCACCACTTGTGGGGACACCGAGCAGATGACGAGGTTCGCCACTCGCGGGACGTTACCGAAGATTGAGTCTGCCGTTAAAGCAATTGATGAAAGGATGAATGCAGGTGCTCGTACATTGAAAAGTGAGCTCTACGATGCACTGAATGACTATACGCACGGTGGCCTGACTCAACTTGCCAATTGGTCTCCCAGCCCTAGCGCAATCGGTCAGGCCCACTCTGACGAACTCACCGTGAAAATCATGTCCGTGGCCGATCTGTTCCGAGTGACGGCATGTGTGGGTTTGCTGAAAATCGATGGCACTGCAACTGAAAGCGACAGAGAAGTGCTGATGACGGCAGTCGCACGAGCGATGCCACTCACGGCTGAGTCAATGGGGTTCCAGAGAAGCGATCCACGCAGCCAGACAAAGTAGAGCGCTTCAATCCGCTCGATAACGGCGCCGTGTTTCACGCGCTGTTCCCGGCTGGCGCGCAAACTCCGTCGTCGCAGCTGCGTAGTGAACCGGTTTATCCATGACCGGGGCGGCTCTGTGGTTAGCACAATCATGTTCCATTCAGGATTGTCCCAACCAACGTCGCGCAAACTGGCCTAAAGCTTGTGCTGCTGCGCGATGGCTGCAAGGCTGCACAGGCGTTTGGCCCGCCGCCACGGTCCGGATCTCGAATACGTGGCCATATTACGCCAACAACGCAGTCGGAACCCTGCACGCTTGCGCTTCAGTCATCGACACCTGTAGTTTCCATGCGCAATTCGTCGGCGCGACGATCAGGACACGCCTTGTCTGCTGACCAAAATTCTTGCCTCTATTTCGGGGGTAGTTCCACCGCATCTATTGCGAGCGTCCCTTGGCTAAGGAAGTGGCCGTACTACTGCGCCAACGCTTCGATCCGGTTTAGCCACTCATCAAAGCGCGGACACTCGTTGCGAATTGCGGCCAACCCGATTTCAAGTGCAGCAATGGAGCCGTACACTGGCTTGTCGTAGCCCTCGAAGTGATTCAGGATCCGCTTGCTAGGCGCCGTCATCGGACTGTTATTGATCGATTCGGGACTGTCGAATGCATCACGTATGCGGCGAAACTCCTGGTTGAGCGCCGGCTGTCCGATCGCGTCTGCCAAGCGTTCAGGATGACTGAACAGAAGACCTTCGAATTCGTACATCTGGACGTAAGGAATAAAGCGGCGCATATGGTTGTCACCGAGGTGCCGCCGCAATTCCGCAGTCATCGCCTGCAGCAAGCACACCGCCTTGTCATCCGTGGTACGCATAGTCTCAGCGGCAACTTTCCCTGGAAAGCCTCCCGGAAGACCATAGTAGTCGAAAAATGTTGTGCACCAGGCATCCCGGTCTCCGGCTAGCCGATTTCGTACATCCGTCAGCAGGCGCTCGAAGCGCAGATTTCCACCCTTATGACCGGGCTTGCCGATCAATGCTGGCATCAAAAAGATTTCCTTCTGAGCGAAGGCTTCGGCCAAGACCTCAGCGACGAATGTCTCTTCAGTCTGTCCTTCGCAAATGACATGAACACGGATCACTTGCGCGGCCTCCCACCGAGGATGTTCTTCTCCCATAGCTCCCCGACGGAATAATCTTCCAGCCATGCCTCAAATTCGCTTTCGTCAACGCGTTTGAATACAGAGCCACCCTGCTCGCGCTCCACGATGATCAAATCGTCGATGGAAAACTCGTTAACTAACGGCACCGATTGGGTAGAGACGATAACCTGCATATGCGTTGAGGCAGATCGTAATAACGAGCCGAGTAAGGTTATCGCATACGGATGCAAACCAAGCTCCGGTTCGTCGATAATGATGGTTGACGGGGGATCAGGCTGAAGAAGCGCCGTTACGAGGCATATAAAACGAATTGAACCGTCGGAAAGCTGACTGGGCGAGAGCGTGTAGTCGCTTTGCTGTTGCCGCCACAACAGTCGAATCTGTTCCTCCCCACTCTTCATTCGGCGCGGTTTAAGCACAAAGTTATCGAAGAACGGGATGGCAAGCTGAATGGTTTTGCGAATCTGCTCGTACACATCTGGCGTCTCGTCCGCCAACCGGAAGAGGTAGCTAGCAAGATTTGATGCGTCTGGCCGCAGGTACTCATTGTCATGCACGGAAGCCCAGCGCTTCACACCAGCCGTATCGCTCGTGTCATGAAAATGGAAAACCTTCCAACCGGAAATCGAACTATAGCAATAATCGGCTTCTCCGCCCTTACCTGACGACGTGAACGCTTCCTTGAGCTTGGCCTCGTGATGGCCTTCACCCAAAGAAATCCATTTCTCACCAAAATAAGGACCATCGAAGAATAGGGACTCCTTGGCAAAGACGAAATCACCATCAACGGTCGGCTCCAGCACGAACTTGTATCCATTCAAGCCGAACTTAACAAACGATTCGAGCCGCTCGGTCTCCTTTACGCCGAAGGTCAATATGCGCTCGGCCGAGCCCTGCTGAGACACCCAACGCTGAAGGCGCAGCTCCACCATCTCGCTGAGCATTCGGAAGTATGAGACGAAGCTACTCTTCCCCGCACCGTTAGCGCCAATGAGCACGTTCAGGCTTCCTAGCCGAAGACGGTCTAAGCTCCGTATTGACTTGAATCCTTTGATCGTCAACTGATCAATGGGTTTTTTCTTACTCATGGCGCTTGCCTAGGGTATTTATCCAATTTAACGCACTTCCGACCCGAAACGGGTATTGTGGTTGCGGTATCGACGACCTGTGAGTCACCCCGGAGGCCAGTACGTCTCCGAAAGACCTTCTCGCTGCAACCATGTCCTTCCAGTTCTCTGTCATCTCGCATCTCACGCCTGCACGTCATGCGGCCGGAAGTACGGGTTTTTGTGTATCTGAGCGGCCTGAACTTTCTGCTTGAGGAAACCCGCGAGGTCATCCTGCCGCTCAAGCAGCTGCACGATCTCTTCCAGAGTCGAGAGGACAAGAACCTTGTGCTGCAAGAACTCACGCACAGTGTGAATCGCTGGTTCCGTGTATTCACTCGCGGAAATAAAGATGCCTCGAACCTCGGCACGCGACATGAGACGCACAAGATGCTCCGAAATCTCGGGCTTACCGACCGGATTGCGGTACCACTTCATCTCAACGAAATAGAGAACTCCGCCAAGTTCGATTACGCCATCGATTTGCTCGACGATTCCTTCCCCGGCTTCGCCGACCAGATGAAAGGCTTTATGAACAAGAACACCGTACGCTAGGAAGAGGTTATTGAGCGCTGTTTCCAGTTTTTTACCGCGCTCCTGCGCACTGGCAACCGCACCGAAGAGCGAGTAAAGATCGTGCCTGGCAGTCTCGATCTTCGAAGCGCGTTCTCGCTTCTCAGTGACAACACGTTGCATGTCGGCGAGACGGGCACGACGCTCCTCCTCTCGGGCATTGTTGATGCGCGTAAAGGCATCCTTTTGATTGACAACCTCCCTGATACTGGCAACGAGCCCTTTGGCCTTGAGTTGGTCGTCTGGCCAGCATGTATCGAAGTTGGTAAAGTCCACCACGCGCCGCAATACCTCGCGACGTTCGCGCAGAGTCGATTCGCCCTTTGCATTCAAGCGCTCAAGCACCGTGCGAACCATCTCATATTTGTTCACTTCCTTCGGTGCAGCTTTAAGGCGACCGGCAATATCCACAGTCATACCGTCAGGGACACCAGCACCACGAAAGAATATCAGCACATCCTTCTTTGAGCGGTTGAGGAGCGGCACTACGTCAACCAGCAAGCTAAACAGCTCTGGTGGATAGTGGAATGTGATGTCCGCCGATGACGCAATCATGCCCCCCCCTGCTAAACCCGCGCGACACCGAAGCTAATGCGCAGGAAAGTTACTTTCGATTCTGTCATGGTGCGTCCCTAGGCATCTTGCGCGTGATTGTTGGCCTTGCGGCTGCAATTGCACCTAGGAAGCGCCCTGATGGCCGATCCCGATTCTGCTTCAGCAAGCTCAAGGTCATATTGAGCCTGCAAGCCCATCCAGAAGTGCGGCTCGTTGCCGAACCAATGGGCAAGCCGAAGTGCGGAGTCGCCCGTGATTCCCCGCTTGCCCTTGACGATCTGGCTAATTCGGTTGGCCGGAACTCCCAATTGGCGTGCCAATTCAGTCGGAGTCACGCCTAAGGCAGCGAGCCGTTTCGCGAGAACTACGCCTGGGTGATGGGCCATAGCGGCCATATGAGCCTCGCAATTGGCAAGCCGCTTGCGTCCGCGCCGCCACTTCGTATCTCGGCACGTAGCCTAGACGTTGTACGTCAATCGTACATCGCTTTGGTCTGGCAGTCGAATGCCGTGGCAGACTTTTACTCGTCTGGCACAAGTCCCTGCGGCAACTCGGCCCGCGCTACGAATCAAGCCCATAGGCCAGGGACGCGCAGCCATCTCATCTCGGCCTGGGAAGCTGACTGGCACCGAACATGTGCCGGTAGCGATTGGTACGCGTCGCCGGGTAACTACAGGCCTTCGTCAAGTACTCGAGGTTTTTCCTCAGCGCATCTCGTCTGACCATGTCGTTACGGTCGATCTGGCCGACACCGATCCCATGTCCACGCTCTTCATAACGCTCCTTTCGATGGTTGCTATTCCAGCCATCGCCCATACCTCGCGTGATCCGCTCAGACCAGTAGTCGATCAAGCTACGAGCGATCAGGACATCCTGTCGGTACTTTCCGTCGTAAAAGAAAATCCAGTGAATATGTAAGCCACCGGAGATATCCCCCTCCTCTATTTTCCACGCATAACCGTTAATCTTTCCCAAGAGACCATTCATCTTCATGTTGCTGATGAATTTATCTCGATGATGACAAACATCATCAAACGTCATTCGATGCCGATATTCAGGCTTGTAGTTAAAAGTCACGCTGATGATGAGATGGCGTGAACGCCACTCAAACATCCCTTCCTCAAGCTCAAGCACCTTCTTTTTTTGTCGTTCGTTGTAGCGAATCTTCATGATCGATCCTGTTGAGTGGTTATCACCAATCGATCAACATGAACGATACTTTATTATCTCAGCCTATCGGCTTCTTGCTTATTACCTTTGCGATTAGTCACCACTTATGCCTTTTGTGTGTTTCGACATCTTATTATTCAATAGATCGACATTTTCTTTTATTAAACGCATACTTATTACAAAGAAAGCATCGGAAGGTTTCAATAAAAAAGAAAAAAAAAGCACACTTTTCCATGATACCCATCGAGTGACTACGACGAAAAATCCCTTGGCTACAATGGTTTTCTATGCATATACCGACTTATGCATAAAAGCGCCCTATTCTTTTCAACAACCGTAGATACGACTGGAAATGGGGGATTCCCCATCTCCAGCGAATTAGTGGCTGTTATCTCGGCGTGTCGATTGCGTCGCTTTTCCCCGGGGATTTACTCCTTGGTCTCCTGCCTCGCCAAAGTTATTACGTAGTCACCGTACGGGGACGGGCTCCGGGAAAGCTCTTTCAACGCCCGATTTATAGGCCGCGGATCGGCGCATGGTGTGGCGACGGCGGCAAGGCGCACGGATTTGCTCCTGACGACTGCACCAAGCCATCCCAAGCGCGATGACGGTCTACAGCGATCGAGGCTATGCCGAGTGTCACAGCGTAGATGCCAACGACACTCGGCGCGGAAGACAGCTATAAGTTTTTGTCTGTCGCACCCAACCGCCCTACACAACGGCATCTCAGCACCACGAACGAGCATATTTGCGATGTATTTCCATGCAATTTCTAGCATACTTCTCGTATAGTTCAGATGTATTTGCAATGTATTTCTGTTGCATTTCCTATGTGTATTTTCCCCGCGCGAAATAGCTGGGCCATCAATTAACATTGACTATCAAATATAAATGGCAATAGATTTTCGGAAACTCAGATGGCCGCAGCACATTGCGTGCTGTACTCCCGAAAACTCATTGGACGCTAGATGACCGGACGGTAGCCTGGCTGTGGATGTCCTTGCGCGACAGACGCAGCGTAGAGGATTTGAAATTAAACGGATTGAACATAGACCTGTACGGCACTGGAGCCATGTTTAGGGACATGACCCGCGTTATTCACGAACTCGACCTTGAGGGCGCACTTTACGATGAAAAGGAAAGGTTCGTTTTACCGATGGATGACCTTAGATGGTTTATAAAAGATTCCAGAAAGATTAATTGGATCTTTTTCATACTAAAGAGCAAGGATGGCTGGCGGAATATCATATATCCAGCAAAATTGAATCAGGAGGACGCCCTGATTGCGTTATTCGATTCGTGGCAAGCAGCTATTTCCGAAAAAAAACGGCTACTGGATCACTTGAAGGAAGATTGGATTCGGCACACTGACCTCGATCACTATTACTCATGGTTCGGAGAGCGCGACGAGAAGAAGCGCTGTGAGGCAGCGTGGGCGTGGTATCGAAAAGAACATGGGCGCCATTTGAAAGCGACATCAAAATTCGTAAATATCAATGATATTTTGTTTTTTCTTGACACATTAGATTTCAGCCTCGATGCAAAGCTGCTTCACATAGAGAAAATCAAGAAGGAGATCAAGCGACAGCAGGTAAGAGCAAATCTCAAAGGCAAGAAGCAAAGTAATTTCGCATTGCATGAAGAAGTTCGCGATCAATTGGAGGCGTTAGTCGAACGGTATGGCCTTACGAGGCGACAGATAATCGAACGATTAATCCGGAATGCTGTCATTAAAGGTCTCGATGGCGAGAACGCGCCGGTCGGTTCAGATTGAGCGAATTTGATGGCGTATTCGGACGCTGTGGGTATGCGACGCAGCGATCTCTGTGCGGACCCATTGTTGACCTCGACGGCGCAGAACGGGCCGGGAAGGGACGTTCGCGCTTTAAAAGACAGCGCAATTCGAAGGCCGCTTTCGTCACTGACACTGGACATCGGGACCTGCAATGCGTTGATCCAGTCGTCGCCCCTGCGTAAAACGAGGGCTGCTCGACCGCTCAATCGCCAAAATAGTTCGCGTGCGTTCCGAGACACCCCGGGCGCCCTTGTCCCTTATACTTATTGAGCTTCGCTTATTGCAATCTGGACCGACCCAATAGAACGATATGACGACTATTCTGAGCGACGACCAACTGCGGGAAATATGGCAGACCGGATTTAAGAGTTACGCTGCCCAGCAATGGGCCACAGAATGGCGTCATCGCTACACCGAGCAACTCCGCCTCGTAAAAGGCGCGTCCAGCGACACATGGCTAACACCAGACTTTCAAGCAAAGCTCTGGAATGACAATCCGATTGCCAACATCGGCTCTGGTAATTCTGTCACGGTGACTGGCGCGCTCACCGATATAGAACTTGCATCCGACCTGCTTAACGAGCGCGACGCTGTGCTGCCGGGCGATGCCGAGGCGCGTGGCGAGTATCTTGATGCTCTCTATAAGCGGATTCTTGCGTGGATCGCTACAAAACAATATGCGAAGCGCCGCCCCAAAGCACGACTGATCCGTCTTTTCGCCGCCATATTTCCAGACGACATGGTATGTCTGATGAATGCCCGTCGCATCTGGCAAGTGCAGCGACTTCTTGGACTGCGGCCGATTCACGGCGATTTCGTCGCTCAACATGCAGTTATCCGTGATCATCTGCGCCAAGTCCTTGGGCAACCCGCTACGGTAGAAGAATCTGTCGATCAATCGGTCCTGACATGGTACCTCTGGCAGACCTACATCGATCATCCAGATGAAGGTGCTGTCGAACAACCGAAGGTGACACGCGAAGCCGTCGACATTCCTGAAATCTCATTTTTGCCCGCGGAGGCTCAACGTAGGAGTCTTACGTGCGTAAGCGACAACGTCAGCCTCCTCGTGGCGGTGGTTCGTGAGACGGAGCAAGGGCTGAGCCGTGACGACCTTATCTCGGTCATCATGCAGGAGGCCCCGCAGTTGCAAAAGAGCACGAGCGCTGTCAACGTCATTTCGCAGGCGCAGGGAGGTCTCGGACTGATCACGTTGACGGATGGTGCGTATCGTCCTACCACACGCGGTATAGACATACTCACAGCGCCCGACCCAGCTGATGCCCTGCGCGGGCCGTTGATTGGTCGCGTCTTCGGCATGGGGCATTTGCTGCTTTGGCTGTCACAGACGCCGGATGGTATCGCACATCAAGAGCTCGCCAGCAGACTGCAGGAACTGGTGCCCACTTGGACAACCACTCAGCCGGGCTCATACATCATCGCCTGGGCCAGAATGGTGGGTCTAGTTCGCTCCGATAGCTCGACGGGGCACGTACGACTCGTACTGACCGAAGACGGGGAGGACTACGCGGCTGCACTCCCGGAGGATTTTGAGGCTCGCTGGCAAATCCACGCCAAGAAGGCTGAGACGGACGCCGAAACTTTCAGTGGTCCGCAGGTGGTGGGCGACAACGGGCTAATCGTCGCACCTAATTACAGCATACAGGCCATTGTCGACGATGGGTGCTTTGTTCCTGAGGACGAACTCAAGGCGATGCTTGAGTTGCTCAAGCGCAAGCACAATCTCATCCTTCAAGGTCCTCCGGGAACTGGCAAGACATGGCTGGCCAAGCGACTGGGCTATGCCCTGCTGGGTGCACGAAGCACCAGTCGATTGGTTTCCTTGCAGTTTCAACCATCATTGTCCTATGAAGACTTTGTTCGCGGCTGGCGCCCCGGTGCAGATGGCCGGCTGGACCTCATCGATGGCGTCTTTCTCGAAGCAATCAGTGAAGCACAAGCGGATCCCTCGCCATTCGTTGTGGTGATAGAGGAGATTAATCGCGGCAATCCTGCACAGGTTTTCGGTGAGATGCTAACCCTCCTCGAACATGACAAGCGACGTACGGATGAAGCGCTCAGGCCTGCTTACGCTCGCTCGCCGGATGAGCGGATTTACATCCCTCCGAATCTGTATGTAATCGGGACAATGAATATCGCAGACCGCTCGCTGGCGCTGATTGACTTGGCGCTGCGCCGTCGATTTGCGTTTGCGACTCTGAGACCGGCACTTGGCTCGCCGTGGCGTGACTGGTGTAGAACCCACGCCGGTTTTTCGGAGGCTGCAGTTGTCGATATTGCCGAACGTATGGAACGTCTGAATCAGCGTATTGCGAGCGACCAGTCGCTTGGCGACCAGTTCTGCATCGGGCACAGCTTCGTCACACCACCGAGGGACAAGCCGATTGAGGAAGTTGGCGCATGGTTTGGTGAAATCGTGAAGAGTGAGCTTGAGCCGCTTCTGCGGGAGTACTGGTACGACAATCCGCCAAAGGTCAAAGAGGCCATCGACGAGCTGCTAACCAATCTTTAATGGAATCGGGAGCACGGACATGTCGCACCCGATCCCCATTAAGAATCTCTGGTTTCTGCTCTCCTACGCGCACAACCTGGCCGAGTTCTCGAGCCAGCTCCCCGTAGCGATAGCCGATGAGGACGATATCCCCGAACTGCTCGGGCGCCTGCTGGTCTGGCTTGTGGAGCGTCGAATTAGACGTAATCTGACACGCGCCTATCAGACCCGTGAGGCACGACTAACACGAGTACGAGGGCGCATCGATCTCGTCCAGACCCTGTGCTCGGATGAGCTTCGACAGGGGCGAATTATTTGTCGCTTCGAAGAGCCAACAGCGGACACGCCGAGAAACCAACTGGTCCGCTATGCGCTCACTTACGCAGCATCAATCGTGGGGGAAACCAAGCTATCCCACCGTTGCGTCCAGTTGGCATCGGAGCTTGGTCGGCTCGGGGTCTCGTACCGCCGTCCAGCCAGGTCGGAAATGGCGCGAGAGCAAATCGGGAGAAATGATGCCGAGGACCGTGCATTGCTGGCGGTTTCGGGTTTGGTATTGGATCCCCGACTTCCTACCGAAGAGGCCGGAAACTCATACATTGCGCGCCTTCGCCGGGACGATCGCATGCTGCCTTACATATTTGAGAAAGCCGTCGCCGGTTTTTATGCTCATCAGCTCCCTGCACGAGAGTGGTGGGTCCGGCCGCAGAAGCAGCTGGACTGGCCAATCCATGCACCAACGTCAGGTTTGCGTCCCTTGCTTCCCGGCATGCAAGCTGATCTTGTAATCGATAGCCGGTTGACCGATCGACGTATTGTGATCGATACGAAGTTCAAAACGATTCTGCGCTCCAACCAATTTGGCAGCGAGAAGTTTCGTAGTGGTGACATCTATCAGGTCTTTACCTACCTGCGAAGCCAGACGGGCGGCGGCGACAGGCATGCCGAGCATGCTGAAGGGACGCTCCTTCATCCATCAGTGGGTGAGCACGTGGACGAATCATGCACCGTTCAGGGACACCGTCTCCGATTTACGACGGTTGATCTCGGTGGCGAGATCGCGACAATTTGCGCAACCCTAAGGTCGCTGGTAGAGCCCCAGCCAATTTAGGCATGTTGACGCGCAACGCTATACCCTCCCTCTTGCGTTGGAAGAGGCTTGCCTTAATCGGAATAGCGAACTCAGCGTCGCCAAGATTCACTTGGCCGGGATGGGTCGAAAAGGGCGGATGCCCGGGGTGTACAAGGCGCTTGATATTCGCAATGCAGCATAAAAGACGAATCCCCCTGCAGGGGACTATCCCTCGTCGACAACGCCGCCGTTGCGCAACTGCCTCACAGCTTCAACCGGCCACAGCACGCGACGGTTCGCCAGCTTGACGGGCCGAACTCCGTGATAGCTTCCATCGCTGGAGTAACGCTTGCGAATTGATTGTGGACCAACGGCCATCACCGCCGCAAACTCGTCGGTGGACAGGTAATCGCGATTCTCAGGAATCGGCATGGGTACACGTGGTGCCGCCTTTCGAGTGGTGGCAGACACCTCTGGCGAGCTTGAGGGCAACGCCCCCAGAGACGCCTCACTGAGCACCTGGCGCATCGAGTCGACTATCGCCATCGACTTTGCGGCGTATTCGGCAACCTGTGATGGAATATAGTCAATCTGCTCTGGCGCAGGTTTTCCAACAATGACATCGATGAACAATGCCAACCAGGGTGTATCGATCTCTTCGCGCTCAAACCAGTCGATGAACTGGTGCGGCGTCATCCTCGTTGGTACAGTCCCGTTCTCCTCCTCGCTAGCCCACTCATGCCATTCGCGCATGATTAGGCGCGCGCAGTGAAAGCGTCGATGGCCGCCGTTAGGGAGGTTCTCGCCATCAAGCCCTACCCCGCCATCCGGCATCTCTTCGCAGCCCTCTGGCGCGAGAACACCCGACATGATGAGTGCGCCTTCGACGGGTGTCCAAGTCTTACGGCCAAGACATCCTTTCAATGTCGCATAAAGCTGCAATGAAGCGGCAATGCGCTCGCGTGGTGAGTAAAGATCGCCCATAAACCCGTTGCAGCCCTTGCAATAGGTAGATCCTGTAAGCGCGCCGCAACACGTCGGGGGCTTTCCGATGCATCGTGAGCCACGCCCGTTCGCGCAGCACCCCATTCCAGTCGGCCAATTGAACCTGTTGATTTGCATGGAACGACTACGACGAAATCCGGTTACACCACGGTTACACAGACTCAGTAAAGAGAAAAGGGTTACAGGCAAAACGCCTGTAACCCTTTGATTTTATTGGTGGAGAGGAGGAGGATCGAACTCCCGACCTTCGCATTGCGAACGCGACGCTCTCCCAGCTGAGCTACCCCCCCAACGAATCAAAATTGTACCACAGCAAAATCGCCGTCAGGCAAGCCTTCAGACGACTTCAATCAACGCTCACTTCTGCGGCGCCCCCGCCAGAATCCAAGACACGACCGTCTTGATATCCGCGTCGTTCATCTTCGGGTGCGAAGGCATCGGAATCGAGCCCCACACCCCCGCGCCGCCGTTCTTCACCTTCTTTTCAAGCATCGTGCTCGCCTGCGGATCGCCCTTGTACTTCTCGGCGACCTGTTGAAACGACGGCCCCACAAGCTTGCGATCGATCGCATGACAACCCATGCACGCGTTGCTGCGCGCGATCGCCATCGCATTCGCGGATGAACCCGTCTGCTCCGCAGCAGACACACCAAAAGACGCGGCAACGATCACCGCGCCGACAATCGAACGCATCATGTTCATTTCACCGTCGAAGCCGGATTGGCATTCCCCGGACGCACATCCGAGTTCTTCACGGGCGCGGGCGATTGCGTATCGAGCGGACGCGACGTCACGCCCGAATCAGGCACCGTCCCAACCGTCGCCTCAGCCGGCGCGCTTGCCGCCGGCGCCACGCTCGTGCCCGACGCGGCCGCCGCTTCCAACGCTTGCGCCTCTTCAGGCTTGATGTACTGGAACACCTTCACGACCTGCTCGACGCCCGGCACGCGCGCGGCGACATCCGCGCCATGCGCGCCTTCGTCCGGCGTGACGAGCCCCATCAGATAAACGACACTGCGCTCGCACACCACCTTGTAGTCGTTCGCGTGCAAGTCCTTCTCGCCGACCATCGCAGTCTTCACGCGTCCTTCAAGGTAGGAATCGTTCGCGCGCGATGAGTACGAACTCGCGCCCTGCACCGACAGCTCGTTGACGATGCTGCCGACGTTATTGATGTCGCGCACCACCGCCTCGGCCTTCGCCTTCGATGCATCGTCCGGCACTTCGCCCGTCAGCAGCACGCGCCGGTTGAACACGGTCACGTTGACATGCGACGTATCGGGCACGTTCTCGTTGATTCGCGAAAGCGCCTTCACCTGAATCTCGCGATCTTCGGTCTGCGCGCCGAGCGTGCGGCGATCCGTGGCGATCAACGTGCCGCCGGCCGCCGCACCGACGACCGCGAGCGCGCAGCCCTGCAACGTCAATGCAACTCCCGACAACATGCCCACCATCAGCGTGGCCTGGGCCAGCGTCGCCTTGACGCGTGTCTTGTTCATCAACTCCGTTCCCCCTTTCAGTTTCAGTCGTCGCCGAGCAGCATCGCATCGATGCCGTCGCACAGACAATGAATGGTCAGCAGATGGACTTCCTTGATGCGCGCCGTTCGTTCGGCCGGCACGCAGATATGAATATCGGTTTCGGCGAGCACGTCGGACATCGCGCCGCCGCCCTTGCCCGACAACGCGATCACGATCATCTCGCGCTCGTGCGCTTCCTGAATCGCAGCGAGCACGTTCACCGAGTTGCCCGACGTGCTGATCGCAAGCAACACGTCGCCCGACTGGCCGAGCGCGCGGACCTGGTTCGAGAAGATCTGCTCGAACGCATAGTCGTTGCCGATGGCCGTGAGTATCGACGTGTCCGTGGTCAGCGCAATCGCCGGCAAGCCCGGACGCTCGCGTTCGAAGCGGCCGATGAGTTGCGCGGCGAAGCGCTGCGCATCGGCAGCCGAGCCGCCATTGCCGCAAACGAGAATCTTGTTGCCGTTCGCGAGCGCGCCAAAAAGCGTATCGACGGCGGCCGCGATCGGAACCGCCAGCGCGTCGAGTGCTTCGAGTTGAAGTGCCGCGCTGTCGCGGAATTGCTGTTGAATGCGTTCGACTGACATCGACTCTCGATCATCGGCCGCGACATGCGCGGTGTGTGGCTTGAACGCTCAAGGCGTCGGTTGTTGCGCAGTTTACCGCATGCATCATGCGATGAACCGCAGTCACGCCTCGTCGGCGCGAAACGCATCGGGCAGCCAATGGATGCGGCCCGCATCGAACGCGACGACGTCGAAACGGCACGCAGGCAACGCGCCGCGCCATGTCGTCAGGAAATGCTGCGCGGCATGTACGAGGCGCGCGCGCTTCTTCGCATCGACGCTTTCGACCGCATTCGCGTAACGCCTGCTTCTTCTCGCGCGGACTTCGACGAACACGAGCGCGCCGCGTTCATCGAGCATCACGAGATCGATCTCGCCGCCGCGACACGTCACGTTGCGCGCGACAAGACGCATGCGCTGCCGCTGCAGGAACGCGAGCGCGTGCGACTCGAAAGCGTCGCCGAGCGTTTTGGACACGGCTCCTCCGTAAAAGTTGTCGGCGGGCCACCGAATCGCGCATGGCAAAATGACGACCTTTCCTTCGACGCCCGCGCTCATGCTTCAGATCTCCGAACTCGCCGCTGGGCAGCACTATCCGACAGGCGCGCTGTATATCGTCGCAACGCCGATCGGCAACGCGGCGGACATCACCGTGCGCGCGCTCCACGTGCTCGGACTCGCGGATCGCATCGCCGCCGAAGACACGCGCAACACCGCGCAACTGCTCGCGCGCTATGGCATTTCGAAGCCGTCGATCGCCGTGCACGAGCACAACGAGCGCAGCGCCGCCGAACGCGTGATCGAGCATCTCAGGAACGGCGAGCGCATCGCGTGCGTATCCGACGCGGGCACGCCCGGTATCTCCGATCCCGGCGCGCGTCTCGTCGATGCCGTGCGCGAGGCCGGCCTGCCGGTCATCCCGCTGCCGGGCGCGAGCGCGCTCACGACCGCATTGAGCGCGGCGGGCGCGTTCGTCGGCGGCTTCTCGTTCATCGGCTTCCTGCCGACGAAGGCGAAGCAACGTGCGTCGGAGCTGAAGAAGCTCGCAAGTCATCCGATGGCGCTGGTGTTCTACGAGGCGCCGCATCGCATCGTCGAAACCGTGCGCGCGCTCGGCGACGCGTTCGGCGGCGAACGGCAACTGCTGATCGCCCGTGAGCTGACGAAGTTACATGAGAGCCTGCATCGCTGCACCCTGGCCGAAGGGCCAACGTGGCTCGAAGCCGATGCGAATCGTCAACGCGGGGAATTCGTCCTGGTCGTCGAAGGCGCGCCCGAAGCGCACGACGCCGACGACGCCCACGACGCGCTGCTGTCGACGCTGCTGGAAGAGTTGTCGGTGAAAAGCGCGGCGCGCATCGCGGCGACATTGACGGGCGCGTCGCGCAATGCGCTGTATGAACGCGCGCTGAAGCTCGCCAAACGCGACGAGAAATAAAAACGGGCCGTTGCGATAACGGCCCGTCGGGTTCTGCGAAGCTGTCGGCGAGATCAGTTCACGCTGTCGTCGGCCAGCGCCTGAGCCTGCTCTTCGCGCGCCGCACGCGCTTCCTGCTGCGTGAGACCTTCGATCTTCACCTTCTGCGTGCCGGCGCCGCGCATGCCGAGCACCGCCGCCGCTGCATACGACAGATCGATCACGCGTCCGTGCACATAAGGGCCGCGATCGTTGATCTTCACGACGACGGTCTTGTGATTCGCTTCGTTCGTCACGCGCACCCACGACGCGAGCGGCAGCGTGCGATGCGCTGCGGTCATCGCGTTCATGTTGAACTTCTCGCCGCTCGCGGTCTTGCGACCGTGGAACATGCGTCCGTACCACGACGCCTTGCCCTTCTGCTCGAAGTTGCTGGCGTCGGGACCGGTCGTGATCGGCTCGGCGTCGGAAAGCGACTGCGCCGGTTGCGCCGGCTTCTCGGCGGGCAGCGCGGAAAGGTGCGAATCGAAGGCGAGCGGCGCCGTCGAGCGGGCACTGCTCGTGCTGAAGGAGTTTGTGTTCTGAGGATTGGATGCGACATCGCCCGAACCCGGCGCGGCGCAACCCGCCAGCACGCCAACTGCTAGCAGGCTCCCGACATGTCGAATAAATCGAGCATTCATAGACGTGTTTTCAACGATAAAGGAGCGGCCGCGCTGCGCTGGTCGGCGCGCGCAAGGCTGCTCGAGGCTTTGCCGTGCAAAGCAGAACGCCGCTCGCTGAAGCGAACGGTGAACTGTGCTCGGATGCGGCGCACTCGTGCCGCAAACGCCCGGTTATTGTTCACGTCTGGCGCAACCTGTCCCCGGCAGCCTGACCAGACCCCACAAGCCGCCATCGAACGTGGCATCACGTTCGTGCGCTGGTGAAGCCAAGTGAGCGCAGGAACGGCGGCGTAGGCCCCATCCGGCGTGACGGCGGCAAAGGCCATCTGACAGACGCGCGGCGTCTGGCCGGACAAGACGTGTGCACCTACTGAAGGTGCGTGAGTTGCAATTGCGAGGCTTTTGGCCCCCAACAGCGTACTGACAGCGATTGTAAAAACGCACTAGCGTTTTGGCATTCGCCCAATGACGGCATGGTTCGATCCATGCACAAGTAGTGCCATTATACAAAAAAACCGTGGTCCGGCTCATCGGACCCATCGAATTGTCATTGATTTTCGCTATGAGCGTAAGAATTGCCGCTTTTTTGAGCAACGCCGCAGCGGCGCGCGCTGCCGTCGGACCCGTGGTCGCACCGGTACAATGAACGTTTTTACAGGCCCGCGCGCATCGACGTCAGTCATATGAAAGTCATTCTCGTTCCCGTAACGCCCTTTCAGCAGAACTGTTCGATCGTGATCTGCGAAGCGACCCAGCGCGCCGCCATCGTCGATCCGGGTGGCGACATCGAACGCATCATCGCGGAAGTCGAACGCCAGGGCGTGACCGTCGACAAGATTCTTCTCACGCACGGCCATCTCGATCATTGCGGCGGCGCCAAGGCGCTCGCGGACCATTACGGTATACAAATAGAGGGACCGCATCGCGAAGATGCGTTCTGGATCGATCAGTTGCCCGCGCAGACTCAGCGCTTCGGTTTTTCGAACGCCGAAGCCTTTACGCCGGAACGCTGGCTCGACGACGGCGACGCCGTGCAGTTCGGCAACGAGTCGATGGAAGTCTATTTCTGCCCAGGCCACACGCCGGGTCACGTCGTATTTTTCAGTCGGGAGCACAATCTGGCGTTCGTCGGCGACGTCCTGTTCGCCGGTTCGATCGGCCGGACCGATTTCCCGCGCGGCAATCAGGCGGAACTCATCCGCTCGATCCGCGAAAAGCTCTGGCCGCTCGGCGACGATGTCACCTTCGTTCCCGGACACGGCCCGGCATCGACGTTCGGCGAGGAACGGCGCAGCAATCCTTTCGTGCGCGACGGCGCGGCAACGGGTGCGACAGCGTGAACGCAATCCCCGAAATCTACGTCAGCACCGATGTCGAGGCCGATGGCCCGATTCCCGGACCGCATTCGATGCTGAGCTTCGCGTCCGCGGCCTACACCGCGGACAAGCAGCTCATCGGCACCTTCTCCGCGAATCTCGAAACGCTCGAAGGCGCGACGCCGCATCCGGTTCAGGCGGCTTGGTGGAAGACGCAGCCCGACGCGTGGGCCGCATGCCGCAAGGATCTGCAAAAGCCGGAAATCGCCTTGCCGGCCTATGTCGAATGGGTGGAAGCGCTGCCCGGCAAGCCCGTGTTCGTCGCGTATCCGGCGGGCTTCGACTTCACGCATATGTTCTGGTACATGATGCGCTTTGCCGAGCGCTGCCCGTTTTCGTGGTCGGCGCTCGACATCAAGACGCTCGCCTTTGCGATGACCGGCCTGCCGTATCGCAAGGCCATCAAGCCGCGTCTGCCGAAACACTGGTTCGACGAGCTGCCGCATACGCACGTCGCGCTGGACGACGCAATCGAGCAAGGCGCACTCTTTTGCAACATGCTGGCCGACCTGCGGATCTCGCAGGAGAAGCTGGCCAGGTTTGCGAAGGAATCCGGCGACGACACTGAAGGTAAAACCGCGCCCTGAGGCGGGGGAGTTAGGGAAACTCCCTCAGTGCGGGCGCGTTTGCATTGCGTTTCTTTTTCGACGCCTCTACTATGAGAGTCAAATCGCGACCGAACGGAGGCGCAGTTGACTCTCGATACATTCTCACAAAAAATCTTGCGTCTCCTGCAGCTGGACGCACGCCGCTCCGTTCAGGAAATCTCCGACCAGGTCGGCTTGTCGAGCACGCCGTGCTGGCGTCGCATCAAGGACATGGAGCAATCGGGCGTCATTCAGCGCTATACCGCGCTGCTCGATCGCGAAAAGCTCGGTCTGCATGTCTGCGCGCTCGCGCATATTCATTTGACACGGCATACGGAAGGCGGCGTCGAGCAATTCGAACGCGAAATCGCCACTTGCCCGGAAGTCACCGAGTGCTATAGCACGACCGGCGAATCCGATTACATCCTCAAGATCGTCGCGCCCGATATCAAGGCTTACGACGCCTTTCTCCACGATCGCATCTTCAAGATTCCTGCCGTCGCTCAGGTGCGAACGAGCGTTGTGCTCCGAGAGATCAAGTTCGACACGCAATTGCCGCTCTGACGGATTGCGTTTAGCGCCGCGTTTCTAATGCGCGCTTGGACCGTTGGTTCCAGCGCGCGGAATCGGTGCGTCCGTTGGAAGAGCCTTGTAATGCAATGGGCGAACGCGCATCCAATTCCCTTTCAGCCAGTCGATAAAAATCAAACTACCCAGCACGCCCGGCCTGATACGGGCGAAATATCCTGATGGTTGGCGATCCAGGTTCGCTCGCGAGCCAGCATTGCGGCGCGAACCGTGAACAGCAATCCGCCGAGGAAATTAATGCCGAAATTCGACGGCAGAACACGATGATCCGAGTTGCCGCAAGTCCGCTATCTGGCGCAATATTCCTTCAGGAGACGTCCCGGTTTTTCGGCCTGCGCGCTGTTGACGCAAGCGCGGTGTAATGTGTCTCCGGTCTTCGAACTTCGGCAAATGACGAAACACCGATCATCTGATCGCACAAATGAAAAAGCCGCGTCACGTAACGCGGCTCTTCGAATGCATCGTTTGATGCTTTGCAATTACTTGCCGATCAGAAAATTATCCCGATCCTGCCCGGCGATCCACTTCGGCGGCTTGCCGCGACCCGACCACGTGCTGCCACTTTCGGGATCGCGATATTTCGGCGCCACGCCCGAGCGGCTGCGTGCGGCCTTCGCGCCTTTTGCGCCACGGCCGCCAGCCAGTTCCTGAAGCGTGATGCCATAATCCGACATTTTCTGCTTGATCTCATTAAGCACTTCCGCGTATTCGCGCGACTTCGCTTCTTCAATCTGACGTTCGAGAGACTCGCGTTGTGCGAGGAGTTCCTTGTATGAAGGCATGGCAATTCCCTAAGTGGTTTGCTGACTTGCGAATCGGCGCGCTCGCTTTCAGTTATCAGTATAGCCTCGGACTGGCACGCAGATTAACACAGTTCCCAATAACGCGGCATGTGCGAATCGCCACTTATTAAAAGTTTAGCAATTTTCTTCGTAACAATTGCCGAAAGCTCAGAAGGTTCGCTTGTTCGCTCTTCGGACTTAAAAGCTCTGCCAGTCGCGACGACGACTCGACGATGGCATCGGATGAAAACAAAGAGAAACGAGTCAGTCGCAAAAGTTTCATGAGATGGCAACTTGCCACGAAAAAGCCGCTCTGCAGCGCGTTCCATGCGGTTGAAATCGGTCGCAACGTCTCGGATTTATCTCGTTCAAATATTACGTTGACGCTCAAAACAATCGATAACCGCGGCCTTCAAATCCTCGTTCGTCAGTTTCGGGTAATCGAATGTAAAACGATTGCGGATGTCGGCGAGCAGCAAATCGCAGCCGTACCGGTCTATCCCCAATAATCCGCGATTCTCCGGACGGCCGCTGTAAGCATCGAAATATTTGCATAACGACGATTCGTCGTCCGCCGAAAGCGGCGGCAGCGAATCCAGTTCTTCTCCGCCGAGCCATCCCATCGCGCCGAATCCGCCTATATAACGCATGCGCTCGAGCGACATCACCCAGAAGGAAAAATCGCCGAGTTCCAGATAGCGTGCCGCATCCGGGTGATAGCGCAAATAGCGCCGCGCGAGCTCTCCGCGATCTTCGGGCGCGGCGGGCGCGAAACTGCCGAGCATCGTCAGGCGCTGGCCTTCCAGCACGCCGCCATCCGCCGCGTGGGAAACCAGAAACCCCGCGCGCGCATCGGCCTGAAGATTGCGCGTATGCTCGGCGAGATGGCTGATGAGCACCATCGGCACATGGCGCTCGGTCGGCGCGAACGGCAGCGCCGTCGGATAGGGAAAGCCGCGCGGCTCGCGGGTAAGCGTGGCGAGCGTGCCTTCGGAGACGCGATGCAGCAGATGCAGCGGCGCTTGCGACGGGATGTTCATCCGGGCCTCGTGCGTGGGTGAATGGTCGGACGATGGTAATGCAGCAGGTCCGAGCGTGTCACCTGGCCGTTCGATAGAATCGAAAGCCTTCGCGTTCGATGGCAACATGTCCGGTTGTCATCGCATCCCGCGCAACTTCAAAGAACGATTTCATTCGTGTCCGATTCGACCACTGCCTCCGCCGCCTGCGAATCCAATCCGACGCTCGCGCTACATCGCACTCTTCCGCATGCCACACGCGTACGCGCGCGCTACGCGACGATGGCCGTCTTCTTCATCGCGGGCATGATGTACGCCTCCTGGGGCGTGCACGTTCCCACCGTGCGCGACAAGTTCGCACTCAGTCCCGGCATGCTCTCGTTCGCGTTGCTGGCGGTCGCGGGCGGCTCGATCTTCGCGATGCTCACCGCTGGATCGTGGATCGCGCGCGCCGGCACGCGCACCGCGTGCATGGCGGGCGGCATCACGATGATGATCTGCGGCTCGCTGATCCTCGTGACGCCTTCTTACTGGATGCTGCTCGTCGTGCTCGCGATTTTCGGCTTCGGCATGGCGACGCTCGATGTCGCGATGAACGCCGAGGCCAGCGCGGTCGAGCAGGCTCTGGCGCAGCCGATCATGTCGTCGCTGCATGGCATGTTCAGCATCGGCGGGATGGCGGGCGCGGCCGCGGGCGGCGCACTGCTCGCGCACGGACTCGCGCCGGCGGCGCATCTCGCGCTCGCTTCCGGTGTGAGCCTGCTCGTACTGCTCGTATCGATGCCCGCCGTGCTGCCGCACGTTCCGCATCACGACGAGCACGCGAAGGCGTCGTCATCGAATCGCTGGCGCTCGGGCGCGCTGTGGGCGCTCGGCGGCCTCGCGCTCGTCGCGCTGATCGCGGAAGGCGCGATGTACGACTGGGCCACTGTATATATGCGCGATGTCGTCGAAGCCACGCCGTCGGTGTCGAGCGCCGCTTACGCCGCGTTCTCGGGCGGCATGGCGGCAGGCCGCTTCGGCGGCGACGCGGTGCGCGCGCGTTTCGGCGCGCCGCAACTGATCTTCGGCAGCGCGGGGCTTGCGTTCATCGGCATGGTGATGGCGCTCTTGCTGCCGAACACCATCGTCACGATGACCGGCTTCACGCTGATGGGCTTGGGCCTCGCGAACATGATGCCGGTGCTGTTCGCAGCAGCGGCGCGCGTCGAGGGCGTGACGCCCGCGGAAGGGCTCGCGCAGGTCGCGGGCCTCGCGTATTTCGGGCTGCTGCTCGGGCCGGTGTTGATCGGCGGCGTTGCACAGATCAGCAATCTGCCGATCGGGCTGTGCGTCGTCGCGGCGTGCTGCTTCGTCATCACGCTCATCGGACCGCGCATTCTCAGGCGCTGGAAGATATGAAAAAGCGCGCGGTCCTTTCGGAACCGCGCGCTTCTCTGGACTTCGAGAAGTCCGAAGGAAATTACATCTTCACGACGTCGAGCAGCGTCTTCTTGCCGCCCTTGTAGTTGTACAGCGAGATCACGCCGTGCTTCAGATCGCCCTTCGAATCGAAGGTCGTCTCGCCGATCACGCCCTTGTAGTCCGTGTTCGGCATCGCGGCGACGATCTTCGCCGGATCGGTCGAGTTGGCGCGCTTCATCGCGTCGACGATGATGTACACCGCGTCATACGTGAACGGCGCGTAGATCTGGATCGGCTGGCCGAAGCGCTTCTGGAACTTCTCCGCGAACTGCTTGCCGCCGTCCATCTTCTCGAGCGCCATGCCCGCTTCCGAGCACACGACGTTGTCGGTCGCATCGCCTGCGAGATCCGACAGCTTTTCCGTGCAGACGCCGTCGCCCGCGAGAACCTTGGCGCGCAGGCCGAGCTGCTTGGCTTGCTTGGCGAACGGGCCGCCGGTTGCGTCCATGCCGCCGTACATCACGGCGTCGGGGTTCTCACCCTTGATCTTCGTCAGAATCGCGCGGAAGTCGACGGCCTTGTCGTTGGTCGCGTCGTGCGAGATCACCTTCAGGCCGAGCGACTTGGCGGTCTTTTCGAACTCGTTTGCGAGACCCTGGCCGTATGCCGTCGAGTCGTCCACCACGGCGACGCTCTTCACCTTCAGGTTCTTCGCGGCGTAGTTGGCGAGCGCCGGACCTTGCTGCGCATCGGTCGCGACGACGCGGTACGTCGTCTTGAAGCCTTGCTGCGTGTAGGTCGGGTTCGTCGCCGACGGGGAAATCTGCACGATGCCCGCGTCGCTATAAATCTTCGACGCCGGGATCGACGTGCCGGAGTTCAGGTGACCGACGACGCCCACGACCTTGTCGTCGACCAGCTTCTGCGCGACTTGCGTCGCCGTGCGCGGGTCGGCCGCGTCGTCTTGCGCGTCGAGTTCGAGCGTGACCTTCTGGCCGTTGATCGTCAGGCCCTTGGCGTTGATCTCTTCGACTGCGAGCCGCGCGCCGTTTTCGTTATCCTTGCCCAGGTGAGCAATGCCGCCGGTCAGCGGAGCGACGTGACCGATCTTGACGACCTGGTCGGCTGCTGCGGACGTTGCCAACGTCGCGAAGAGCACGGCTGCGGCGCTGATCGGCAACAGTTTGTGAAGCTTGGTGTTCATGTAAGTCTCCAGTTTCGGTCCCAAAAACAACGTAATCGCCCTGTGCCCCGTCTTTCATCACGATCGCTCAGTCCCGTGGACGACCACGCCGGATGCATCGTCATGCACTTGGCAAGTCCTTCCGGCAGGCCGTTCGTGGCAGCCGCCATCCGCACTGCGCGCAAGTGTAGGGTTGTCAAATTAATTTAGGGAAGTTTTTTAAGATAGTGGTGTCACTACCAATTAACGGCCAGTTGTGATGCGCCGCCGTTTGTGGTGGCGTTCGCGTGAAGAAGCCCTGTGCATGCGGGTTTGCGCGACATCGGCGCGCAAAGGTTTGGCCGTCATTCGAGTCCGGCAGACGCGCGCCGATAATCGCTGCCCATCGGCACCATTAGCCTGTTTTTTAATGACTGTTTTTAGCTGGCGTTTAGATCGGCGCCTCTAAAAACCGGCTGCGCGTCAAAGCGCGTGCCAGAGGGCGCGCGGACGTTCAGGGCGACTGAAAGGGAAAGCTGGCAAACTCACACGCCTGCATTCCCACACACAAGGAGTTTGACGTGACCGTTTCCACGACTTCACGCTGGATCGACATTCCGGCCGATGGCGGCAGCTTCCAAGGCTATCTCGCGCTGCCGAAGACAGGCACCGGACCCGCCGTGATCATCCTGCAGGAGATCTTCGGCGTGAACGGCCACATTCGCAGCGTCGCGGATCAATACGCCGCCGATGGCTACGTCGCCCTCGCACCCGATGTTTTCTGGCGCACGCAGCCGCGCGTCGAGCTGGGTTACGAAGGCGCGGATCGCGAAAAGGCGATGGAACTGCTGCAAAAGACCAAGCTCGATGCCGCTGTCGCGGACGTCGGCGCGGCTGCGAAAGCGCTGCGCGCGCTGCCCGAAGTGACGGGCAAGATTGCGGCGATCGGCTATTGCTTCGGCGGCCGGCTCGCGTATCTCGCGGCGGCCGAGGGTTCGGTGGATACGGCGGTGGCCTATTACGGCGGCGGCATTCAGAACGCGCTCGACAAGGCCGATCAGGTCAAGGTGCCGATGCAGTTCCATTACGGCGAACTCGACGCGCACATTCCCGCCGATGCCGTCGATGCCGTCCGTCAGAAGTTCGCGGGCCGCGAGGATTCGGAACTGTATGTCTACGCGCAAGCCGACCACGGCTTCAACTGCGGCGATCGCGCGTCGTATAACGGGAAGGCGTCGGCGCTCGCGCACGGACGCACGCTGACCTTCCTCGGCGCTCATCTGTAATAGAAGCACCTTTCGCAAGCGCGCCCTGAACGGCGCGCTTGCTATATCAGCGCGGGCAATCCTTCGACGAGCAGAAAGGCGGCGAGCACACCGAGCAATGCGCCGAACACGCGCAGTACGTTGTTTCTCAGATGCGTCGCGCAGGGAATGGCCCCGAGGAACAGCGCGCCAGCGAGCGCCATCGGGATGATCAGAATGAAGTCGCCGATCGTGAAATACGTCGTCATGGTGCGTCTCCCATCGTCCTGCTTCTGGCTTTATCGTCGCGTGTGAAAAGCTGCATCGACGATTCGAGTATAGGCCGCGCCAACGAAGGCGTTAGCCCAACTTCGTACGACGGCAAACCACGAAAACGTACGAAAGCCTTGCGCGACAAGGACTTGCAGGCACCTATTTTTAAGCGGACGCGGAAAAACCCTTAGCTTCGGCTTATTTCAATCGGCTTTCGATTGTTCAGACGACAGCGTGCTCGCGCCGGTTCAGATGCACCGCGCCCGCAATCCCGACGAGCAGCAGCGCGCCGATCAGCCCGGCGACGCCCTTCCATCCGAATGCGGTCCAGAAGTGCCCTCCGTACGATCCGATCAGACTCGACCCTATGTAATACGCGAGCAGATAGAGCGCGGCCGCCTGGCCTTTCGCTTGTATCGCGAGCCGTCCGACCCAGCCGCTCGCGACCGAGTGCCCTGCGAAGAAGCCGAACGTCAGGCACGCGATACCCGCAATGATCACCGGCAGCGCGTTCGACAAGGTCAACGCGATGCCGAGCATCATCAGCACCAGGCTTGCGATCAGCACGCGGCCGCGCCCGAAGACATCGGCCATCTTGCCGGACCACGGCGACGCGACCACGCCCGTCAAATACACGGTGAAGATCGCGCCGATCTGCGTCTGATTCAGGTCGAACGGCGCGCCCAGCAACCGATATCCGACGTAGTTGTAGAGCGTGACGAAACTGCCCATCAGCACGAAGCCGATGAGAAACAGAAACGGCAAACCGCGATGCCGCAGATGCCCGCCGAGCGAGCGCCGATGATGCGCGAACCCGACGCCGCGCCGCGGCTTGAAGCGTCGCGACGGCGGCAGCAGCGAGCGGAACGCGAGCGTGGCGAGCAGACCCAGCAGCCCGATTCCGCCGATAGCGACGCGCCAGCCGAAAAGATCCGCGAGGATGCCGCTGATCACGCGCCCGGCCATGCCGCCGATGGCCGTCCCGCCGACGTAGAGTCCCATCGCGAGACCGAGGCCTTCGGGATGCACTTCCTCCGCGAGATACGCCATCGCGACCGCGGGCACGCCGCCGAGCGCGAAGCCTTCGAGCGCGCGCACGACGAGCAGCGCGTGCCAGTCCGGTAGCACGGCGGCGATCACCGTCAGCACCGACGACGCGAGCAGCGAAAGCGTCATCAGCCGATGACGGCTCCAGCTTTCCGAGACGAATCCCGCGATGAAGATGGCGATCGCCAACGCCGCCGTGCTCACCGACACCGCGAGCGCGCTGACCGCCGGACTGACGCCGAACGCCTTCGTGAACTCGGGAAGCAACGGCTGCACGCAGTAGAGCAGCGAAAAAGTCGCGTAACCGGCGAACAGCAACGCGAGCGAAGCACGCCAATAGGCGCGCGAGCCGCGTTCGAGATACGGAGCGGCATCGGCGGCCCGGTTTGCGTTAGCATCCACGAATGAAGTCTCTGCTGAAAAAACTCTCGACGATACGCCGATCCTCAGGGTTTTGCCTGATAAGCAAGCCGCGATCCGGCCACGTAGCCCATTAATTGCTGCTATTCGTCTGCGATCGGCAACATAACGAAGCGAATGGCGTCGCGCCGACGCGCCGCCATGCGCTAAAGTTAGAGCACAATCGTTCATGAAAGCCGCGCGTGTCGCGCTTCCCGCAACAGCGACGCGGCGATTGTCTGGTGCACGAGCCGTGAAAAGCCTGTGCTTGGTGAAAACATATGACCGGCGCTTCAATCCCAGCCGGCGTTGAAACGGGGATTCATCATGCAAATCGGTTCGATTGTCCGCTCCGTGCATATTGCCGTGCCTCAGGGCGCGCGCGGCATCGTGATGCGCATTCTCGGCGACATGGCCATGGTCGCCTGGTACGCGGGCGAGCCTGGCGTAACCAAACTGCTCAATACCGAGCCGTTCTTTCTCGAAGACCTGATCGATACGGGCGATGTCGTGCGCCCGTCGAACACGGTCGTGCACTAAGAAGCGACGCGCCGCATTGCGGCACAATGCCGGGATGAACTCGATCCATCCCGACTCCCAGGGCGCGCCCGCCGACGACGCGCCGCCCTTCTCCGGCCTCACGCCCGATTGCGTACTCGATGCAGTCGACCGCGTGCTGATGCCCGCAGGCGCGCGCACCGATGGCCGCCTGTTGCCGCTCAACAGCTACGAAAACCGCGTCTATCAGGTGGGCGTCGAGGACGGCGCACCGATCGTCGCGAAGTTCTATCGGCCGAAACGATGGTCGAATGCGGCGATTCTCGAAGAGCACGCGTTCGTCGCGAGTCTCGTCGCGCGCGAGATTCCGGCCGTGCCCGCGCGCGCGCTCGATGGCACGACGCTGCACGAATTCGACGGCTTTCGCTTCTCCATCTTCGAGCGGCGCGGCGGACGCGCGCCCGACCTCGATCGCAGCGACACGCTCGAATGGCTCGGGCGCTTCATCGGGCGGATTCACGCGGTGGGCGCGGTCGAGCCGTATCGCGAGCGGCCGACGCTCGATATCGACACTTTCGGCTATGAACCGCGCGAGTTCCTGCTGACGCACGGCTTCGTTCCCGCCGATGTGCGCGAAGCGTGGGAAGCCGTCGTGTCGATGGCGCTCGAAGGCGTCGCGCGATGTTTCGAGCGCGCGGGCGATGTGCGGCACGTGCGTCTGCACGGCGACTGTCATCCGAGCAACGTGCTGTGGACCGACGCGGGCCCGCATTTCGTCGATTTCGACGACAGCCGCATGGGCCCGGCCATTCAGGACTTGTGGCTGCTCTTGCCCGCCGGACGCGCGGATGCATCGCGCGCGCTCACCGATCTGCTCGCCGGTTACGAAGATTTTTGCGAGTTCGATCCGCGCGAACTGCATCTGATCGAAGCGCTGCGCACGCTGCGGCTGATTCATTATTCGGCGTGGCTCGCGCGCCGCTGGAACGATCCGGCGTTCCCCGCCGCCTTCCCGTGGTTCAACACGCAACGTTACTGGGAAGACCGAATCCTCGAATTGCGCGAGCAAGTCGGCGCGATGCAGGAAGGCCCGCTTTGGCCCGTTTGAAATTTTTTGTGACATTCACGGACTGTCAGGCGATCGCAAAGCGTTGAAAAGCGCTTTTCGGCATGTAATGATAACAATTCTCATTTGCCCGCCTGACATCGATCGCCGCGCGCGCGTGCGCGTTTAGCCGATCGGGGCGCGGCTTTGCCTGCCAACGCCCGAATTCTGGAGAGACGCGTGAACGCGCCTGAAACCCTCAATACGCCGCCGTCCGCGACGGGCGGCTCGACGTATTACCGTCCGCATGGGCGTCTCATCGACGATGCCGAGCAGATCGTCCGCAAGAATCGCTCGCGCCGCTCGACCTTCCTGAAGTGGCTGCGCAAGGTGCATGGTTGGGTCGGCTTGTGGGGCGCGCTGCTGGGCCTGCTGTTCGGCGCGACGGGTTTTCTGCTGAATCACCGCGCGCCGCCGCTGCGCATTTCGACCGGCGAGCCGCAGGTTTCGCAGATGCAGATGCCGCTGCCCGCCGAAGGCTTCAAGTCGCCGCGCGACATGGGCGCGTGGCTGAAGAAGGAACTGGAGATCGACGGCAATCTCGGACGCGCGCGCAAGGAACCGGCGCATCCGGTCGGCTGGGGCGACAAGAGCACGATGCAGCCGGAACAATGGTCGGTGATGGTGGCATCGCCGGGCGGCAGCGTGATGGCGGAGTACTGGGTCGGCAACAATTTCGTGTCGGTGAAGCGCACCGAAAACACCTTCCTCGCGATGATGACCAACCTGCACAAGGGCGTTGGCCTAAGCGTGGGCTGGGTGCTGCTCATCGATACGTTCGCGGGCAGCATCATCCTGCTGTCGCTTACCGGCGTGCTGCTGTGGACCGAGCTGAACAAGAAGCGCACAGCGGGCGTGGTGATCGTGGCGGCGTCGCTGATTGCGGCGATTGTTTGCGGGTTGATTTGAGGGATTCGGGACGTCGACCACGCGGCCGACGTCCCCTTCCCCTTCCGCGGGTTATGCCGCGTCAGCCACAAATAAAGCCCGCTCCCGAGCACGACGATCGTCAGCACATCGAAGGCGGCCCAGAAAATCTTCAGCGGCATGCCGCCGAAATCGCCGAAATGCAGCGGCTGCGAGCCGAGCAGCACCTTCAGATACCACGGCAACTCGCGTGAATCGGTGAGCGCGCCCGTCGATGCATCGACGAGCACAGGTCGCATGATCCGCGTCGTCAGAATGCCGTCGCCGCGCATCCACACGGCATAGTGATGCGGGCTCGCGAAGCGCGTCCCCGGAAACGCGACGAACGACGGAATCATCTCGGGCGCGACGCGTTGCGCTGTCTTCACGGCATCGTCGATGGAAGCGCGCACGACGACCGGCGGCTTGTCACGATACGGCGCGACCATCTGCGCGAGCTGATCGTTGCGCCATGCTTCGAGCATGAGATCGGCGAGCGTGTTGATCGAACCCGTCGCGCCGACGAGCAACGCCCACCCGAGCGTCAACATGCCGATGGCGTTATGCCAGTCGAGCCACACGATCCGCCGCTTCTTCTTCAGGCGCACGCGCCCGAGCCCGACCTTTCGCCAGAACGGCAGATACACGACGATGCCCGACACGATCGCCGCGAGAAACACCACGCCCATCGCGCCGAGAAAGAGCTTGCCGAAGAGGCCGGCGAACATGTCGACGTGCAACTTCAGCAGCACGAACTTGAGCGAGCCTTTGCCGGGCGGCATGCCGAGGGGCTGGGCGGTGCGCGCATCGACGGTCGTACTGAGCGTATCGTCGGGCGGCGTGTCGGCTTTCGGCGCGGTGACGACGACCGGCAAAAGCGGATCGTCCGGCTCCCAGATCATGTATTGCGGCACATGGCCCGGATGCTCGCTCAGCGCCGCGCGCAACACCGCGTCGTAGCTCGCGCGCGCATTCGCCTGCGATGCAGGTAGCGCCGGCGCTTCGATCGCATCGCCGGTGAGGATGTCGAGTTCGTGGCCGAACACGAGCGGCAAGCCGGTCAGACACAGCAGCAACATGAACGCCGTGCAGACGAGACTCGTCCACCGATGCACGATCGACCATACGCGCAGCGCGCGCTGGCTGATGTGGCGCTTGTTCGCGGACGAGCGCGAGTCGGGCGATGCATCGGCGCGGGCGGGTGCGCGCTGGTCATCGCCGGTCAAAAACTTGCCGGGCATTCGACTAAATCGTTGAGCTGAAAGGGAAACGGCTGCGCGTCAGCCGAAGCTTGCCACGCAAATGAGAATGATTATTATATAGCCGTCGCGCCCGTCCGGGCCGCGTTTCGTCAGGATTTTGTAATAATCAGATGCCGCAGACTTCGCCTTTTCCGGCAACCTCGCGCGCCGCTTTCGCGCCTTCCACCTGCAACAGTTCGGGCAACGACACGCCGTTCTTCGCCGCCGTGACTTCCGCGAGAATCGACACCGCGATTTCCGGCGGCGTCCGGCTGCCGATATAAATGCCTACCGGCCCATGCAACCGCGCCAGTTCGGCCTCGCTGAGATCGAACTCCTTCAGACGCTCGCGCCGCGCCGCGTTGTTGCGCCGCGAACCGAGCGCGCCGACGTAGAACGCGGGCGTCTTCAGCGCTTCCATCAGCGCGAGATCGTCGAGCTTCGGATCGTGCGTGAGGGCGATGACCGCGCAGCGTTCGTCGAGCTTCATCTCCATGACCGTGTCGTCGGGCATGGTTCGCACGATCGTCGTGCCGGGCACATTCCACTCTTCCGTGTATTCCTCGCGCGGATCGCACACGGTCACCTGATAATCCAGCCCGACCGCGATACTGCACAGATAGCGCGACAACTGCCCCGCGCCGATCACGAGCATCCGGTAACGCGGGCCGTGAATCGTCAGCAGATGCGCGTCGTCGAAGAGCACGCCGTCGGTGGCCTGCGCCGGTTCGAGGCGCGCCGCGCCCGTGGCCATGTCGAGCGTGCGCGCGACGAGCCTGCCGCTTTCCACCGCCGCGCACAATTCCGAGATGCCGCTTTCCATCGTCAGCGGCTCCAGCACGAGCTGGATCGTGCCGCCGCACGGCAAGCCGAAGCGATGCGCCTCTTCCGCGCTGATGCCGTACTTCACCGCTTCCGGCTTCGTCTGCTCGATGCCCCGCTGCCGCACGCGATCGATGAGATCGTCCTCGATGCATCCTCCCGACACCGAACCGACGACGTGGCCATCGTCACGCACGGCGAGCATCGCGCCTTCGGGTCTCGGCGACGAGCCCCATGTCTTCACGACCGTCACGAGCAGCACGCGATGTCCCTCTTCGAGCCATCGCGCGCTGTTCTTCAGGACTTCGAGATCCACGCTGTCCATGATTTCTTTCCCTTTTCCTTCTCTTCTGCGCCGCTTTCGTCTTGGTCGGCGGCTGCATCTTGCGATTCCTGGCCGCCTTGCAGCTGCGCGCTGAATCGCTTGAAGAATTCTCCCGCGATCTTGCGCGCCGCGCCGTCGACGAGCCGCGAGCCGATCTGCGCAAGCTTGCCGCCGACCTGCGCGTTTGCACTGTAACTGAGCTTCGTCGTGTCGGCTTCGTCGCCGGGTTCGAGGTTCACGGTCGCGCTGCCCTTGCTGAAGCCGGCCGCGCCGCCCTGCCCTTCGAAGACGATCGTGTAAGTATGCGGGGCGTCGATATTCGTCAGCTCCATTCTTCCCTTGAAGCGCGCTTTCACCGGACCGACCGCCGCCGTCATCGCGACGTTGTAGGCGTTCTCGCCATCGGCGTCGATGCTGTCGCAGCCCGGAATGCAGACCTTCAGGATCGACGTGTCGTTCAGCGCTTCCCACGCGCGCGCCTGCGGCACCGGCAACGTGTGTGTTTCGGTCAGTTCCATCTCGTGTCTCCAGTGTGCCGTGACAGCGCGGCCAGTTCGGCTCCGACCGCGCCGAGGCTGTCGAGGTTATGTGCCGCGAGCATTGCATCGACGTGTGGCAGGATCGCGCGCACGCCTCGCGCGCGCGGCGTGAAATCGGCGAAACGCAGCAGCGGATTGAGCCACACCAGCCGATGCGCGAAACGCCTGAGTCTTTGCATCTCGGCATCGAGCACGTCGATGGCTTCGTGATCGAGGCCATCGGTGACGAGCAGCACCGTGGCCCGACCGGCCAGCACACGCCGCGCCCAGCGCCGATTGAACTCCGCGAGCGTCGCGCCGATGCGCGTGCCGCCGGACCAGTCCGCGACGTTCTGTCCGAGCGCGGCAATGGCGACATCGGGATCGCGTTCGCGCAAGGCGCGCGTGGCGTTCGTGAGCCGCGTGCCGAACAGGAACACTTGCAGACGCTCGCGCGATTGCAATAGCGCGTGACAGAAGTAGAGCACGGCGCGCGAATACGCGCTCATCGAGCCGGAAATGTCGAGCAGCAACACGAGCGGCGGTCTGCGCTCGACCGCCGCGCGATATTTCCACACGGTCCAGTCGCCGCCCGAGCGCACGGCGTGTCGCGCGCTCGCTTTGAGATCGGCATGCGTGCCGCGCGAGCCCGCCTTCAGCCTGCGCGTCGGTTCCGTCGCGAGCGGCATCCGATGCGCGCGAATCTGATGCCGCAGCGTGCGCCATTCGTCGGCGCTGAGCGTGTCGAAATCGCGATGGCTCAAGCGTTCCTGCGCGCTGAACGTGATGCGCGCGTGCGCCTCTTCCGGCTTCGATTCCGGCGGCGGCGTTGTCGACGATGCCGCCGCGCGCGTCGCCAACGCATCGGCGAGACGGTTGTTGCGCTTCGGCGGCGGCATGCCGCTCTTCACCTTCGGCAGCAACAGCGCGCGCAGCTTGCCTTCCCAGTCGGGATCGCGCCAGAAAAGATCGAACGCCGCATCGAAGATGTCGCGTTCGTCGCTCGCGTGGACGAGCAAACACGCGAGCGTCGCGCGCACATCGTCGCGGCGATTCAGATCGACGAAGCGCAACGCGTCGAGCGCATCGACCGCGTGCGCCGGCGACATGCCGAGCCCCGCGCCGCGCAGAAGCCTCACGAAATGGACGACATTGCGCGCGAACGGTTCCATCGTGGTCGTCATGGCGTGGCCGCGAGGCATTGCGCGAGCGTATCGGCGTCCATGCGCGCGAGATCGTCCTGATACTTCAGCAGCACGCCGAGCGTGTTCTGCACCGATTGCGGATCCAGTTCCGTCACCGACAACGCCGCGAGCGCGCGGCACCAGTCGATCGTTTCCGCGACGCCCGGCGCCTTGAAGAGATCGAGCGTGCGCAGCTCGTGCACGAACGCGACGGCGCGCTGCTGCAACGCCTGCCCCGCTTCGGGCGCGCGCGCCGCGACGATCGCCAGTTCGACATCGCGCTGCGGATAGCCGATCCACTGATAGAGGCATCGCCGCTTCAACGCATCGTGGACTTCGCGCGTGCGGTTCGACGTCATCACGACGAGCGGCGGTTGCGCCGCGCGCACCGTGCCGTACTCCGGAATCGACACCTGAAAGTCCGACAGCAATTCGAGCAGAAACGCTTCGAACGGCTCGTCGGCGCGGTCGATTTCATCGATGAGCAGAACGCGGCGCGCGTCGGGATTCGACGCATCGGGCAGCAAGGCCTGAAGCAGCGGACGCTTCAGCAGAAACTCGCTGCGATACAGCGAATCGTTCGACGGCGTTTCGCCCGACGCCTCCGCGAGCCGCAGCGCCATGATCTGCCGCGGATAGTCCCACTCGTATAGCGCGCTCGCGGTATCGAGCCCTTCGTAGCATTGCAGGCGCAGCAGCGTCGTGCCGCACAAGCCCGCCGCCGCCTTCGCGAGTTCGGTCTTGCCGACGCCCGGCTCGCCTTCGAGAAAGAGCGGCCGCTGCATCTTCAGCGCGAGAAAAAGCGCCGTCGCGAGCTCGCGGTTCGCGAAGTAGCGATGCTCGCGCAAGCGCGCGAGCGTCTCGTCGATGGATTGCGGCGCCTGTTCCGTCATCGCGGACTAGAACGACATCGCGCGCTCGATCGCGCGGCCCGCGAGCACCGGAATCAGATGCGCGCGATATTCGGCGCTCGCGTGCATGTCCGCGTTCAGCTCGTTGGGCGAGATCGTCACGCCGCGCGCCGATGCCACCGAAAAGTCCTTCGACAACGCCGCTTCCAGCTCCGCCGGACGAAACACCGAAGACGCCGCGCCCGTCACGCCGACGCGCACGCCGTCCTTGAACTTCGCGACGAACACGCCGACGAGCGCGAAGTGCGACGCGGGATTGCGAAACTTCTCGTAGCCCGCGCGCTCGGCCAGCGGAAACTCGACGGCCGTGATGAGCTCGTCGGGTTCGAGCGCGGTCGTGTACATGTCGATGAAGAAATCGTCCGCGGCGATGCGCCTTCTGTCGGTCACGACCGTCGCGTTTAGCGCGAGCACGGCTGACGGATAGCACGCCGCCGGATCGTCGTTGGCGAGCGAGCCGCCGATCGTGCCGCGCTCGCGAACCTGTCGATCACCGATGCGTCCCGCGAGATCCGCGAGCCCCGGCAGCGCGCGCTGCACATCCGCGTTCGATGCGACCGCCGCATGAGACACCGCGCCGCCGATCGTGAGCTTGTCGCCGTCGAGCGTGACGTTTTTCATCGACGCGATGCGCGTCACGTCGACGAGCGCCGAGGGCTGTGCGAGCCGCAGGCGCATCGTCGGCAAGAGGCTTTGGCCGCCCGCGAGGAACTTGGCGTCGCCGTTGGCGGAAAGCACCGCGACCGCCGCCTTCGCTTCGTCCGCTTTCTGATAGTCGAATGAGTACATTTGCCGGTCTCCTCAGGCGCGTTGAGCGTTATGCATCGCGGTCCACACGCGATGCGGCGTCGCGGGCATCTGCAAGTCCTTCACGCCGAGCGGCGCGAGCGCATCGAGAATCGCGTTGATGACCGCCGGCGGCGAACCGATTGCGCCCGCTTCGCCGCAGCCCTTCACGCCGAGCGGATTGTGCGTGCACGGCGTGCCCTTCGCGGTCTCGACGGTGAAGTTCGGCAGATCGCTAGCGTGCGGCATCGCGTAATCCATGAACGAGCCGGAGAGCAACTGGCCGGTGCTGTCATCGTAGACGCAGCGTTCGAGCATCGCCTGGCCGATGCCCTGCCCCAGCCCGCCATGCACTTGCCCTTCGACGATCATCGGATTGATGACGTTGCCGAAGTCATCGACGGCCGTGAACTGTTCGATGCGCGTTTCGCCGGTGTCCTGATCGACCTCGACTTCGCACACATACGCGCCCGACGGATACGTGAAGTTGGTCGGATCGTAGAACGCGTTTTCGTTGAGGCCCGGCTCCATGGTTTCGAGCGGGAAGTTGTGCGGCACGTACGCGGCGAGCGAGACGTCGACGAACGATTTCGTGCGATCGGTGCCCTTCACGCGGAACACGCCGTTGGTGAACTCGATATCTTCCGCCGACGCTTCCAGCAGATGCGCCGCGATCTTCTTCGCCTTCGCTTCGACTTTATCGAGCGCTTTCATGATCGCGGAGCCGCCCACCGAAATCGAACGCGAGCCGTACGTGCCCATGCCGAACGGGATGCGCCCCGTATCGCCGTGAATGATCTCGACGTTCTCGATCGCGATGCCGAGCCGGTCCGCGACCACTTGCGCGAACGTCGTTTCGTGGCCCTGTCCGTGACTGTGCGAACCGGTGAAGACGGTGACGGAGCCGGTCGGGTGCACGCGCACTTCGCCCGCTTCGAAGAGACCCGCACGCGCACCGAGCGCGCCCGCCACGTTCGACGGCGCGAGCCCGCACGCTTCGATGTAGCACGAATAGCCGATGCCGCGCAGCTTGCCCTTCTGCTTCGATTCGTCGCGCCGTTTTGCGAAACCCGCGACATCCGCGAGTTCCAGCGCGCGATTCAGGCACGCGTCGTAATCGCCGATGTCGTACGTGAGACCGACCGGCGTCGCGTACGGAAACTCGCGGATGAAATTGCGCCGCCTCAATTCGACGGGATCGATATTCAGCTCGCGCGCCGCCGTCTCGACGAGCCGCTCGACGACATACGTCGCTTCCGGCCGGCCCGCGCCGCGATAGGCATCGACGGGCACCGTGTTCGTGAAGACCGCTTTCACTTCGGCGTAGATCGCGGGCGTCGTGTACTGGCCCGCGAGCAGCGTCGCGTAAAGCACGGTCGGAATCGACGATGCGAACGTCGACAGGTACGCGCCCATGTTCGCCGTCGTATGCACGCGCATGCCGATGAACTTGTTGTCCTTGTCGAGCGCGAGTTCGGCCTTGGTCACATGATCGCGGCCGTGCGCGTCGGAGAGGAAGGCTTCGGAGCGCTCGGCCACCCACTTGATCGGACGCCCGACTTTCTTCGATGCCCACGTCAGCGCGACATCTTCCGGATACAGGAAAATCTTCGAGCCGAAGCCGCCGCCGACATCCGGCGCGATCACGCGCAGCTTCGATTCCGGCAGCGACAGCACGAACGCCGCCATCAGCAAGCGCTCGACGTGCGGGTTCTGATTCGCGACGTAGACCGTGTAGCTGTCGTCGTGCTTCGAATAGCTCGCGTTGACCGCGCGCGGCTCGATCGCGTTCGGCACGAGCCGCTGATTCACGATATCGAGCGTCGTGACGTGCGCGGCTTTCGCGAACGCGGCGTCGGTCGCGGCCTTGTCGCCGTGGCCCCAGTTGTAGCAGACGTTGTTCGGCACGCTGTCGTGCACGAGCGGCTGGCCCGCGTCCGATGCGCTCGCCGTATCGACCGTCGCGGGCAGTTCGTCGTAATCGACCTCGATGAGTTCGAGCGCGTCCTTCGCCTCCTTCACCGATTCGGCGACGACGAGCGCGACCTGATCGCCGACGTGCAACACCTTGTCGTGCGCGATGACGGGATGCGGCGGCTCGTGCATCGGCGAGCCGTCGGTGCTGTGGATGAGCCAGCCGCACGGCAGTCCGCCGACGTTTTCGCCCGCCATGTCCTTGCCGGTGAAGATGCCGATCACGCCCGGCGACTTCAGCGCCGCTTCGATATCGATGCGCGCGATCTTCGCGTGCGCGTGCGGCGAACGCAGGAACACGCCGTAGCTTTGCTGCGGCATGACGACGTCGTCGGTGTACTGGCCCGCGCCCGTCAGGAATCGATAGTCTTCCTTGCGCTTCACGCCAGCGCCGATCAGTTTCTGTTTCTCAGGGGCATTCATCGCGATCTCCTTGGTCAAAGGCGCGATACATCGTGTGAAATGTGGATTGACGCGGGATCAGGCGCCCGCTTTCATGTTTTGCGCGCCCTGCAAGACCGCCTTGACGATGTTGTGATAGCCCGTGCAGCGACACAGATTGCCGTCGAGCTGCTCGCGCACTTCTTCTTCGGAGAGATTCGGCGATTGCGCAGCCAGCGCGCTCGCGCTCATCACCATGCCCGGCGTGCAGAAGCCGCACTGAAGGCCGTGACATTCCCTGAACGCCGCCTGCATCGGATGAAGCTGGCCGTCTTTCGCCATGCCTTCGATGGTCGTGACTTCCATGCCGTCCGCCTGCGCGGCGAGGATGTTGCACGACTTGATCGCGCGGCCATCGAGATGGACGGTGCACGCGCCGCACTGCGCCGTGTCGCAGCCGATATGCGTGCCGGTGAGCCTGAGTTGATCGCGGAGAAACTGGACGAGCAGAACGTGCGGTTCGACGGTGGCGGTCACCGGTTTCCCATTGACCGTCAGGCTGATGCTGAGCGCCATTTTCACTGTCTCCTAAGTGAGGACGATCCAGCTTCACGCCACGCACCTGCCATCTGCCGCCGTGAGCGTTCAGCCGGAATTGGTGTTATGTGTTTGTGACAATGAGTAAAACACAAATCGGCGGGCGTCGCTATCGGCGCGAACGTCCGTCCCAAACTCAAGGTTTTGCCGCTGCAAATGCAAAGCGCCGCCTCGAGGGCGGCGCTTTTGTGTCGAGCAAAGACGCTCAGTGCGTCACGGTCTCTCGCTGCTCGTGCGTTCGACGTCCGAGCACCGAATGGCGTCGCGAGTACAGGAAATAGATCGCGAGGCCGATCACGAGCCACAGCACGAACGCGATCCACGTCATCGCCTGAAGATTGACCATCAGGAACAGACACGACGCCACCGCCAGAATCGGCACGACCGGCACGCCGGGGCAGCGGAACGCGCGCGGCAAGTCAGGATGCGTGCGGCGCAGGATCAGCACGGCGATGGAGACCATCGAGAACGCGGCGAGCGTGCCGATGTTGATGAGCTCGGCGAGCACGTTGAGCGGCACGAGCGCGCCGATCAGACCGAAGAAAATGCCGACGATCCACGTCGTGAGGAACGGCGTCGCGTAGCGCGGATGCACCTTCGAAAGCCGCGCGGGCAAGAGGCCGTCGCGCGACATCGCGTAGATGATGCGCGTCTGGCCGTAGCTCATCACGAGAATCACGGTGAGCATGCCGAGCACCGCGCCGAGATCGATGAAGCCCGCGACCCAGTTCTGACCCGCGACTTGCAGCGCGAACGACACCGGATGCGGATTGTTCGCGAACTGCGGCGCGGGCACGATGCCGGTCACGACGGCCGCGACCGCCACGTACAGCACGGCGCACACCGCGAGCGACGAGATGATGCCGATCGGCAGATCGCGCTTCGGATTCTTCACTTCCTCGGCCGCCGACGACACCGAATCGAAGCCGATGAACGCGAAGAACATGACGGCCGCCGCGCCGAACACGCCGGACCAGCCGTTCGGCATGAACGGCTGCCAGTTTGCCGGCTTCACATGGAACACGCCGACCGCGATCACGAGCAGCACGATGGTCACTTTGATCGCGACCATGATGTTGTTCAGGCGCGTCGATTCCTTCACGCCGACCGAAAGCAGCCAGGTGATCGCCATCATCACGAGGAACGCGGGCAGGTTGAAGAACGTGACCTCGCCGGGCAACGCGCCGGGCGCGGCGGTGAGGGCGGTCGGCAGCGAGATGCCGAAGCCGGCGAGCAGCGACTGCAAGTAGCCCGACCAGCCGACCGAAACGGCGGACGTCGCGAGCCCGTATTCGAGCATCAGATCCCAGCCGATGATCCACGCGGCGAGTTCGCCGAGCGTCGCATACGAATACGTGTAGATGGAACCGGCGACCGGAATCGTCGACGAAAATTCCGCGTAGGCGAGGGCGGCGAAGCAGCACGCGATCGCCGCGATGATGAACGAAATCATGAGCGCCGGGCCGGCCTGGACGGCGCCGGTGCCGGTCAGCACGAAAATGCCCGTGCCGATGATCGCGCCGATTCCGAGGAACGTCAGATCCAGGGCGCCGAGCGTCTTTTTGAGCGATGTGCTGTGCGCGCCGGCCAGCATGTGCTCGATGTTTTTCTTGCGGAACAACGACATTGCGATGAGTCTCCTTCTGGCGCGCGCGAGCGGCCGTTACCTCGGGAAAACCCGATATTTTATCGGAGACTCAGAGATTGCCTATCCATTGAGCATGCAACGCAGAATTGCGGCAATTTGTTACGATCCACCCGTTTTATCTAGCACGAGATAAAACCTACCCGGCGATGGCGGGATTCATGTCGACGAGACGGTTGCTCATCACATAGAACGTAAGCTCTGCATTGTTCGCGAGCTTCATTTTCTCCAGCAACCGCGCGCGATAAACACTTACGGTCTTAACCGAAAGCGATAAGGCGTTCGCGATATCAGTGAGCCGTTTTCCCGAAGCAAGCATGCACAGCGTCTGATATTCGCGGTCCGATAGTTTCTCGTGCGGCAACCGGTCCGTATCGAGCGAAACGTAGGTTGCGAGGGCTTCGGCCATTTCAGGGCTCACGTATTTTCGGCCTGCGGCGACTTGCTGAATCGCGCCGATCATCAGCGCGGGGTCCGCCGTCTTCGACAGATAGCCCGCCGCGCCCGCCTTCAACGCGCGCACCGCATATTGATCTTCGCGATACATCGAAAACATCAGCACCGGCAGACGCGGGCTTTCGCGCTTGAGACGCTTCAACACGTCGATGCCGTTGATGTCCGGCAGCGAGATGTCGAGCATCGCGACATCGAGCGGGCGACGCGCGGCGAGCGCGAGCGCCTGCATGCCGGTCTCGGCCTCCAGCACTTCGGATGCGACGCCGCGTTCCAGCAGCAATTGCGCGACGCCGCGGCGCACGATGCCGTGATCGTCGGCGAGCAGGATTCTGAGCATCGCGGCGGCCTCAGGCGTTGACCACGCTGAGCGTGAAGAGGCCCGGACCCGCCGCAGCCCACGGAAAACGCGCGCGCACGCAAGTGCCGGCAGGCTTCGCCGCCGCGACGCGCAGATTGCCGCCGAGCGCCTCGCAGCGCGCGCGCATCCCGGAAAGGCCGAAGCGTCCGCTCTTGCGACGCGCCGCCGCGCTGATGCCGACGCCATCGTCTTCGACGAGCAGGATCACGCCTTGTCCGTCGAGCGCGACGGACACGCGCGCATGCCCGGCGTGCGCGTGACGCGCGACGTTGCCGAGCGCTTCCTGCATCACGCGAAAGAGCGCGAGCGACATGTCGTGCGACATGCGATCGAGGCGCGCATCGTCGGGGCAGGAGAAATCGACGGCGATCGCCGTGCGCGCGCCGAAATCCGCGATCCAGCCGGCCAGCGTGGCGGCGAAGTTGGCATCGAAAGTCGGCGTCTGCAATCCCTCGACGATGCGATGACTCGTCTCGCAGACATCCGCGAGCGCTGCGCGCGCCTGATGCAGCGCGTCGTCGAGCGCGGCGGGCGCATCGGCGGGCAGCCAGTGCTCGGCGCGAGCGAGCGCGATATTCGCGACGGTGAGCGCGGCGCCGCTCGCGTCGTGCAGGTCTTGCGCGAGCGCCTGACGCGCGCGCTCTTCGGTGGCGGCGAGCAGCGCGGCGAGTTCCTGGACGCGGGCGGTGAGACGCTGAATCTGACGGTCGCCCTTGAGCTTGGCGTCGATCAGCGCGGAATAGGGTGAGGCAAACGACGCGCCGGAGCATTCCGGCGACGGTGATGGAACCGCGCGCAGCGGAGCGCGGCGAATCGGGCTCTCATCGAGCGTGATCGTGGCCGACGGGTTCATTCACTATCCTCGCTTCGAGCGCAACTGGAGCTACGTCCTCGGGTAACTCACGAGCGGCGTAACCGAATTTACACTCAGTAACATCGTTGACGGACTACGGGATGGCCTGCGCCGTCAAAAAGTAAACGCATCATATCTCAAAAAAATGATAAATCCATGTCGCGCAAGGCTCCGGCGGTCGAACTTCATGTCGTTTACCAAGTCCGCTGCGCATAATGCGTAGGAAAAAGACCTACCGACCGTGGTCAATTTGTAACAGCGACGCGCGTATGGTGATTTCGTCGAGGCGAAAAAAAACCGGAGCGCGAGGCTCCGGTTTGTGCAATCGCGACGTCGAGACAGCTTATCCGACGAACGCCTTTTCCACGACGTAGTGGCCAGGATGGTTGTTGCTGCCTTCCTGGAAGCCCATCGCGTCGAGCAGTTCGCGCGTGTCGCGCAGCATGTGCGGGCTGCCGCAGAGCATCACGCGGTCGTTTTCGACCGAGAACGGCTCGACCGAGAGATCGGCGAACAGCTTCTTGGTCTCGATCAGATCGGTGATGCGACCACGGTTCGCGAACTCCTCGCGCGTGACCGTCGGGTAATAGACGAGCTTTTCGGACACGATTTCGCCGATATGCTCATGCGCCGGCAAGTGCTCGGTGATGAAATCTTTGTACGCGAGTTCGTCGACGAAACGGCACGTGTGCGTCAGCACGATCTTCTCGTAGCGGTCGTAGACGTCCGGGTCCTTGATGATCGACATGAACGGCGCGAGGCCCGTGCCGGTCGACAGCAGCCACAGCGTCTTGCCGGGCAGCAGATTGTCGGCGACGAGCGTGCCCGTCGGCTTCTTGCCGATCAGCACGGAATCGCCCACTTTCAGATGTTGCAGGCGCGAGGTCAGGGGGCCGTCCGGAACCTTGATGCTCAGAAATTCGAGATGCTCTTCGTAGTTCGCGCTCGCGAGGCTGTACGCGCGCAGAAGCGGCTTGCCGTCGACTTCGAGACCCACCATCGTGAACTGGCCGTTCTCGAAGCGGAACGAGCTGTCGCGGGTGCAGGTGAAACTGAAAAGCGTGTCGGTCCAGTGATGGACGCTCAGAACGGTTTGAGAATTAAGGTTGCTCATGGCTTCTTGAACTGTGCTCTAACTGTGCGAAAGCGGTGACGCTCTGACGCTCGCGCCTGGCTGGCGGCGGATGCCACGCCGGGCCGATGTCGAAAACAAAGCGCGCTACGAGGGCGCAACGAGGGGCGCTGCGCTGTCCGAACGGGACGATCGAATGGTGAAGGTCGCCGATTGATCCGAAACCCGCGATGCGAGGACAGCGATTCACGCCGCGCCACGCGTGAACTTCGCGCAAAAAACTGACAGCCCGGCGCAATCGGCTATTTTAACCCGATAGTCGTTTCGCGGTCCGAACGTCGATACGGCGGCGGTGGCGCGCACGCGCGCCTCGTGGGCGAACGTACGTGCAGAAGAAATGCACTTTCGGCTGACTGCGCGGCCGGTGGCCGGCCTCGGCGGCAACTCTTATCGCTGCGCAAAAGCCGCCGAGTCCGCATGATAGCAACGGATGCCGCGCATATCTCGAAATACCCTTCTGGCGAAAGGCCGCACGCGTGTCAGATGCGCTGATCCGTCGACGGTTTTTCCCACAGGTTGATGCCGCCTTCCTTCGCGTGCTGATCGATTTCCGCGAGTTCTTCCTTCGAGAAATCGAGATTCTTCAGTGCGCCGACGTTCTCGACGACTTGCTCCGCGCGGCTCGCGCCGATCAGCACCGAGGTCACGCGCCCGCCTCGCAGCGCCCACGCGAGCGCCATCTGCGCGAGGCTCTGGCCGCGCTTCTGCGCGAGATCGTTGAGCTTGCGGACGTGCGCGAGGTTCGCATCGCTCAGATGTTCCTGCTTGAGCGAGCCGCCGCCCGGTTTGTTGACGCGCGCGTCCTGCGGCACGCCATTCAGATACTTGCTGGTCAGCAGACCTTGCGCGAGCGGCGTAAACGCGATGCTTCCCGCGCCGATGTCGTCGAGCGTGTCGAGCAGGTCTTCTTCGATCCAGCGGTTCAGCATGTTGTACGACGGCTGATGGATCAGCAGCGGCACCTTGTGCTCGGCAAGCAGCTTGGCCATCTCGCGTGTTTTGGACGCCGAGTACGACGAGATGCCAACGTAAAGCGCCTTGCCCGAATGCACGGCCGTCGCCAGCGCGCCAGCGGTTTCTTCGAGCGGCGTATCGGCGTCGAAACGGTGCGAATAGAAGATGTCGACGTAATCGAGGCCCATGCGCTTCAGGCTCTGGTCGAGGCTCGCCAGCACGTATTTGCGCGAGCCGCCGCCCTGGCCGTACGGACCGGGCCACATGTCCCAGCCGGCTTTCGAGGAGATCAACAGTTCGTCACGATAAGGGCGGAAGTCGTCCTTGAAGATGCGCCCGAAGTTCGTTTCGGCGCTGCCGTACGGCGGGCCGTAATTGTTCGCGAGATCGAAATGCGTGACGCCGAGATCGAACGCCGTGCGCAGAATTTCACGTTGCGTGGAGATCGGCGTCGTATCGCCGAAGTTGTGCCACAAACCGAGCGACAACGCAGGAAGTTTCAACCCGCTCCTGCCACAAGTGCGGTATTGCATTTGCGTGTAACGCTCGGAGGCTGCTTCGTAGGCCATGACGGATTTCCTATGCGGATGGCGAATTGAACGGACTGGAACGGACAACGTGCCTTTCACGCGGCACGCGCGGACACGCACGCTGTCGAGGGCGTCAATGGTAAGCCAATCGGGGCTGGGCGCGCACGGCACGCGATGCCGTCCCGCTATTCGGTATAGGCCGGATGGCCAGCAAGGGGAACGATCCAACGCGATCGCGGACAAAAGCAGATTCGTTTTGAAGGACCGCTACCCATGGATTCGATCGACAGACTTCGCCCCGCTTACGATTCGTTTAGTGCAATTGCCGTGACTTACGGCATCGATATTCTGCTGGCGCTGCTGATTCTCGCGGTCGGCTGGTGGATTTCGAACGCCGTCGCGAACACCCTGCGCCGCACGCTCGCTCGCACCAATGTCGATGCCACGCTCACCCCGGTGCTCGCCAGCCTCGCGTTGTGGGCGATCCGCGTCGTCGCGATCGTCGCCGCGCTCGGCAAGCTCGGCATTGCCGCCGCCAGCATCCTGACCGTGCTCGGCGCTGCCGGCCTCGCCATCGGCCTCGCGCTGCAGGGCACGCTGCAAAACATCGCGGCCGGCCTGATGCTCCTGCTGCTGCGCCCGTTTCGCGTCGGCGATTACATCGAAGGCGTCGGGACGACGGCGGGCACGGTCAACGAGATCGGACTTTTCACGACGCGCCTCACGAAAGCCGACGGCATCATCATGTTCGTGCCGAACAGCCTCATTTGGGCGAACGCCATCACGAACTACAGCGCGAACGATCGGCGTCGCGTCGTCATCAACTTTCAGGCACAGCATGGGCTGAAGGTCGAGCGTGTGCTCGAGGAACTGCGCAAGCTGATGAGCGACGATCCGCGCATCGTGCAGGACGGGCCGTCGGCGCCGTGGGTCGCCGTGACCGATTACACGGACACCGGCGTCAAATACAACCTCGGCGCGTGGACGAGCAGAAGCGATCATCAGTACGTGATGGCCGACCTCCTGCGCAAGATTCAGCCGTACACGCGCGAGCAGGCGCAGGCGGCGTGAGTGGACGCGCGAGCGCCGACCCGCTAACCTGACGCGCTTTTCCAGCCAAGAGACCACGCCATGACCCGAGCGATTTCCGTTGCGCTGCTAGTCGGCGGCGTCGTGCTGCTGTATTTCGGCGGCCAGTCGTTTCATTCGCTCTCCAGCGACGTCGCGCGCTTCTTCACCGGCTCGCCCACGAACAAGACCATCTGGCTGATCGCGGGCGGCATCGTCGCGTCGCTCGCCGGGCTGATCGGCCTCACGATTCCGTCGAAACGCTGAAACGATGCGACGTCAGACGAGCGGCACTTCCGGCTTCGACGCCGAGCGCGTGCCGGGCAGCGCCGCGTTGCTCGCGCCGCGATATGTGAACACGAGCGAGAACTTCACCTGATCGGTGAGGTTCTTGCCCGCCGAATGCAGCGTGTTGCAGTGGAAGAACACGACGTCGCCCGGTTCCAGCGCGGGCGACACCGCCGTGCGGATCAGCGCGGCATTCTCGGGCAAGTCGGAGCGGAAGAATTTCGCGTCGTCGAAGCGATCCGATGTGAACGGCAGCTTGTGCGACATCGGCACGAACCACAGCGCGCCGTTTTCCACCGTTTCGTTGCCGAGCGCGACCCACGCGGAAACGAGATCGTCGCGCTCGAACGCCCAGTAGCGCACGTCGCGATGCCAGCCGGTCAGGCTGCCGTACGCCGGGTGCTTCGTCATCATGCAGTTGTGATGCGCGCGCGACAAATACGGCGTCTCGCCGAAATACAACTCCATCCATCCGCGCACTTCCGGCGATGTCGCGAACTCCGCGTAAAGCGGATGCCGCGCGTAGGCGTCGAGCAGGCGGCGCACGGTGTGTCCGCCGGGCGCGTCCTTCGAATCCGGCGCGCCGGGATATTTCAGATCGGCCTCGAACTCGACCGGCGCGGCGGCCTCGGCGAGTTGCCGGCGCGCGACTTCGAGCATCGCGTCGCGGCGTTCCTGCGAAACCAGCCCTTTCACGATCACGTAGCCGTTTCGACGCAGCTCGTGCACCTGTTCCTTCTTCGATTTCAGCAGGTTTTGATCAGACATTTCAGTTCTTGGCTCCGGCGGCTTTCGAATTTATTCATGCCGTCGACGCTATATCCGGAATTGGGGCGAATACGGGGATTGTAAATCCGGCAGCGCAGGAAGGCCCATGCAAGAACGCTTCCGCCGATTTTTATAAGCAGCCGCTTCATGAAACGGCAGGGAAAACGCGGACTTACCCGGGTAATACGGGTCCTGTACATTGATCCGCATCAATTCGGTGCAACTTCGCAATTGCTGTTGAATCGAAGCGTTGAACTTCATTTTTGAGACGACTATCGTCGAGTCTGCTTCCACGCAAACCGACCTTTCCCGCCGACATGAACCACCGAATCGCTATCGGACTTACTCGCGTCGCATCGCGAGCCGCGCGTCCTGCGCGCCGCGGCATGATCCGCGCGCTGCGCCATCACTCCACCCGCACGCAATTGCTCGCCGAGCAACTGAAGAACGTGCATCCGGTCGACGGCATCCGGTCGTGGTTCCGCGGGTTCTTCTTCAATCTGCGCGTGCGCGCGGCCTCGCGCCGGGTGTCGTTGCGCGCGCTGTTGCGCCGTCCGGTGCAGTTGCGCGCGCCCGCGCCGAAGCCGAAAGCGGCTGCGCTGACGAGCCGTCGTCCGCGTCGCGTGTCGGCGACGAGCGCCGGCTGGTACGCGTTCGCGGCGCGCTGAATCGCGCAATCCCTCACTTGCGCTCGGCCTCGTCGAGCGTCGGATAGTCCGTGTAGCCTTTCTCTCCGCCGCCGTAGAACGTCGCCTCGTCGGGCGCGTTGAGCGGCGCGTTCATCCTGAAGCGCTCGACCAAATCCGGATTCGCGAGAAACGCGCGACCGAAAGCCACGGCGTCGGCTTCGCCTCGTTCGATGCGCGTATTGGCTTCTTCCGCGGTGTATTCGCCGCAGACGATGATCGCGCCGTCGTAAGCCTCGCGCAGCGCGTCTCGATAGCCGTCCGAAAGCGGCGCGCCGCCGGCCCAATCGCCTTCCGCCAGATGCAGATACGCGATGCCGATGCGCTTCAGCTCGCGCGCCAGATACAGCGATGACGCTTCGCCTTCATCGTCGTGCAGATCGAATCCCGTGAAGTTCGGCGATATCCGGATGCCGACGCGATTCGCGCCCATCACGCCCGCGACCGCCTCCAGCACATCGACGACCAGCCGCACGCGATTTTCGATGCCGCCGCCGTACTCGTCGGTGCGATGGTTGGTGCCCGTCGCCATGAACTGATGCAGCAGATAGCCGTTGGCCGCGTGGACTTCGATCATGTCGAAATCGGCGCGCTTGGCGCGATGCGCGGCATCGACGAACTGCAGCACGATGCCCGGCAACTCGCCGATCTCAAGCGCGCGCGGTGCGTCGGCGTCGGTCATGCCGTAGGTGCCGTCATCGTGTCTCACGAACACTTGCGTGTCGCGCGCGCGGATCGCGGACGGCGCGACGGGCGGCGCATCGCCCTCCTGCAGCGATCGATGCGACACGCGCCCCACATGCCACAACTGCGACGCGATGCGCCCGTGCCGCGCGTGAACCGCGCCCACGACGGCTCTCCATCCGGCTTCCTGCGCGTCGGAATAGATGCCGGGCGTCGCGACATAACCCTGACCTTGCCGCGAAACCTGCGTCGCCTCGGTCACGATGAGTCCCGCGCCCGCGCGCTGCGCGTAATAGTGCGCGTTCATTTCGCAAGGCACGTCGCCGGGCTGCGACGCGCGATTGCGCGTGAGCGGCGCCATCACCACGCGATTCGGCAGTTCGAGATTGCCGATTGTGACGGGAGAAAGAAGCGTTTCGAACGGCATGACGGCTCCGTGGATGATCGGTTTTGCCGTCCGGTTCGGTCGCAAGAAACGCGCCGCGCAGGCGAAAAAAAACCGGCAAGCGCGATGCTTGCCGGTTCTTGTCCCGCGCGTTCGGCGAATGGCGTTACGCCACGCTTGCGACCGGCTCCGTGCCCGCCGCTTCGGCCAGCATGAGCGCCTTGTCGGTGGCTTCCCACGAGAATTCAGGCTCTTCGCGGCCGAAGTGACCGTATGCCGCCGTCTTTTCGTAGATCGGGCGCAGCAGATCGAGCATCTGGATGATGCCCTTCGGACGCAGATCGAAATGCTCCAGAACGAGCTTCGTGATTTCGGCATCCGACACGCGGCCCGTGCCGAACGTGTTCACCATCACCGAAGTCGGACGTGCCACGCCGATTGCGTACGAAACCTGGATCAGCGCGCGCGATGCGAGACCGGCCGCGACGATGTTCTTCGCGACATAACGTCCCGCGTACGCCGCCGAGCGGTCGACCTTCGACGGATCCTTGCCCGAGAACGCGCCGCCGCCGTGCGGAGCCGCGCCGCCGTACGTGTCGACGATGATCTTGCGGCCCGTCAGACCGCAGTCGCCCTGCGGACCGCCGATGACGAAGCGGCCCGTCGGGTTCACCAGAAACTTGATGTCGCCCTTGATGAGTTCCTTCGGCAGCGTCGGCTTGATGACTTCCTCGATCACCGCTTCGCGCAGTTGCGGCAGGTCGATGTCCGGCGAATGTTGCGTCGACAGCACGACCGTATCGATGGAATGCGCGCGGCCATCGACATAACGCACGGTGACTTGCGACTTCGCGTCCGGACGCAGCCAGGGCAAACGGCCATCGCGACGAAGGTTTGCCTGACGCTCGACGAGGCGATGCGAAAGGTGGATCGGCAGCGGCATCAGTTCGGGCGTTTCGTCGCAGGCGTAGCCGAACATGAGGCCCTGGTCGCCCGCGCCCTGATCGAGATTGTCGTCGTGCGCCTTGTTCACGCCTTGCGCGATATCCGGCGATTGCTTGTCATACGCGACGAGAACCGCGCAGCCGCGATAGTCGATGCCGAAGTCGGTGTTGTCGTAACCGATGCGCTTGATGGTGTCGCGCGCGACCTGGATGTAATCGACGTTGGCGGTGGTCGTGATTTCGCCCGCGAGGACGACGAGACCGGTGTTGCACAGCGTTTCCGCGGCGACGCGCGAATATTTGTCCTGCGACAGAATGGCGTCGAGGATGGCGTCGGAGACTTGGTCGGCAACCTTGTCCGGGTGGCCTTCGGAAACGGATTCGGAAGTAAAGAGGTAGTCGTTCGACACGCTTCAGACTCCAATAAAAGTACGGTTGATATTCACGTAGCCGTCTTCTTTTGGAGTCTGAAGCGGCGACGCTTTAGCGGATGTGCTTCCAGGCCGGCGCTTCTCGAAAGTAAGAAGACTCCGACCCGCTTCGCCCCGCAAGTTGTCCATTAACTCGGCGAAGGTTTTATTATACCGGTTTCCTTAGTTTTCACAGAATTGACCCTTTTGACTTCCTCGGTCCCGCTCCACTCGTCCGCCCGCCGGAGCGAGTCATGCTAGGTCGTATCGGCGTGGCGCTCGCCATCGGTTTTCTCAAATTCCTCGCGGTGATTCCATACGGCATCACCGCGCGTTTCGGCGACGGCCTCGGCTGGCTGCTCTATCAGATTCCGAGCCGTCGCAAGCGCATCGTCCATACGAATCTGAAGCTGTGCTTCCCCGAGTGGTCCGACGAAAAACGCGAGGACATCGCGCAGAAGCACTTTCGGCACGCGATCCGCAGTTACGTCGAGCGCAGCGTGCAATGGTTCGGCTCCGCGAAGAAGCTCGAAAAGCTGATCGAAGTCGATAGCGCCATCGATCTCACCGATCCCGATCTTCCGCCCACGCTCTTTCTCGGACTGCATTTCGTCGGCATCGAGGCGGGCTCGATCTTTCTCAACTACTCGCTGCATCGGCGCTGCGGTTCGCTGTATCAGCCGTTTTCGAATCCGCAGATCGAGGAACTGGCGAAGAGACAGCGCGCCCGTTTCGGCGCCGACATGGCGAGCCGCGCCGACAGCGCGCGCATCGTGCTGCGCTGGCTGCGCGATCGCAAACCCGTGATGCTCGGCGCGGACATGGACTACGGCATGCGCAACTCCACGTTCGTGCCGTTCTTCGGCATCCCGACGTGCACGCTGACCGCCGTCGGCCGGCTCGCGAAGACGGGCAAGGCGCAGGTCGTGCCCTTCATCGGAGAAGTTTTGCCGAACTACAAGGGTTATCGGCTGAAAGTCTTCAAACCTTGGGAAAATTATCCGAGCGGCGACGACGAGGCCGACGCGCGCCGCATGAACGCGTTTCTGGAAGAGCAGATTCCGCGCATGCCCGAGCAATATTATTGGGTGCACAAGCGCTTCAAGACGCGCCCGCCGGGCGACCCGAGCTTTTATTGACGCCTGAATCGCGCGAAACGCGGCATCGCGGCTCACATACAATAGCGGCCATGAAACTGAAATTCACAAAAATGCAGGGCGCGGGCAATGACTTCGTCGTGCTCGACGGCTACACGCAGGCGCTCGATCTGTCCGCCGAACAGGTGCGCGCGCTCGCGAACCGTCATTTCGGCGTCGGCGCGGATCAGTTGCTGCTCGTGGAAAAGCCGACGATCGAAGGCGTCGACTTCAAGTACCGCATCTTCAATTGCGATGGCGGTGAAGTCGAGCATTGCGGCAACGGCGCGCGCTGCTTCGTGAAGTTCGTCCGCGACCGGCGTCTGACGGATGCATCGACGGTGCGCGTGCAGGTGCAAAACGGCGTCATCACGCTGACGATGCAGGAGAACGGCGAAGTCGTCGTCGATATGAGCACGCCGGTGTTCGATCCGCCGAAAGTGCCGTTCGACGCGCAAGGTCTCGAAGGCCGGAAGGAAGGCAACGACACGCTCTGGCCACTCGACGTGAACGGCTCGATCAACGACCGGCGCTGGATTTCCGTCGTGTCGATGGGCAATCCGCACGCGGTCCAGATCGTCGATGACGTCGAGGCGTATCCCGTTCTGACCGAAGGTCCGCTCGTCGAACGTCACGCGCGCTTTCCAAAGCGCGTCAATGCGGGCTTCATGGAGATCGTCGATCGGCATTCGGTGAAACTGCGCGTCTACGAGCGCGGCGCGGGCGAAACGCTCGCGTGCGGCACGGGCGCATGTGCGGCGGTGGCGGCCGGCATTCGCCGCGGCCGGCTCGATTCGCCCGTTCGCGTCGAGACGCACGGCGGCACGCTCACGATCAGCTGGGACGGCGCGAAGAACGAAACCGCCGCGCTCTTCATGGCCGGGCCCGCCGCAACGGTCTTCGAAGGCGAGATCGAGCTCGATCGCATCGTTTAACGCATACACGTCACCATGAATCCACGCGAAGTCGCCGACTATCTGCTCGACAACCCTGATTTCTTCGTCGAGCACGCGGAACTGCTCGGCACCATCCGGCTTTCGAATCCGCACGGCAAAGCGGCCGTGTCGCTGCAGGAACGCCAGATGGAAATGCTGCGCGACAAGAACAAGCAGCTCGAACGGCGTCTCGCCGAATTGCTGCGCTACGGCCACGAAAACGACAGCATCTCGACCAAGTTCAATCGCTGGACCGTGCGCGTAATCTCGCAGCGCGATCCGTACGCGCTGCCCGCGACCATCAGCAAGGGGCTGTGCGAAATCTTCGACGTGCCGCACGCCGCGCTGCGCGTGTGGGATATCGACGAAGCTTATCGCCAAGCCGATTTCGCCCGTCAGGTCGGCGAGGAAGTACGCCTTTTCACGACCGGTCTCGCCGCGCCGTACTGCGGCGTGAATACCGGCTTCGCCGCCGCGCAGTGGCTGGGCGCGGCGAACTCGGCATCGGCGACGGTCGCGCCGAGCGACGGCCCGTCCGACATCGACCGCAAGATCGAATCCGTGTCGCTCATCGCGCTGCGCGATCCGCAAGCCGGCCCGGATGCGCCGAGCTTCGGCCTGCTCGTCATGGGCTCGCCCGATCCGCGCCGCTTCCACGACGGCATGGCGACGGATTTCCTCACGCAGATCGGCGCGCTCGCGAGCGCCGCGCTGTCCCGCCTGCTGCCGCATTGACGATGAACGCCGCCGCCGACGTGATCGCCGACTATCTCGCGATGCTCGAGCATCAGCGGCATCTTTCCGAGCACACGCTGCGCGGCTATACGCACGAGTTGAGCGAGCTGCGCGCGCTCGCCAAGGATCGTCCACTGGAATCGCTCACATCCGCCGATATTCGCGGCGCGGTCGTGCGCGCGCACGCGAGCGGATTATCGTCGCGTTCGATCGCGCATCGGCTGTCGGCATGGCGCGCGTTCTATCGATGGCTCGCCGAGCGCGTCGAGATGCCCGCGAATCCGGTCGCGACGGTGCGCGCGCCCAAGCGCGAAAAGACGCTGCCGAAGGCGCTCTCCGTCGATGACGCCGCGAGGCTGATGGACGCGCCGCAAGCCGATACGACCGAAGCGCTGCGCGATCACGCGATACTCGAACTGTTCTACTCGTCGGGTCTGCGGCTCGCGGAACTGGTCGGACTGGACGTTCGCCACGTCGACACTGCCGAACACCGGTCCGAAGGCTGGATCGATCTGGAAGGCGCCGAAGTCACGGTGCTCGGCAAAGGTAAGCGGATGCGCAAAGTGCCGGTCGGCAGCAAGGCGGTCGAAGCGCTGCGCGCCTGGATCGCCGTGCGCGACGAATTCGTCAAGCTCGAACCGCACGCGCTCTTTCTCTCGGTGCGCGGCAACCGCATGTCGCCCGGCGTGGTGCGCGAACGCGTGAAGCGGCTCGCGCTGCTCGCGGGCATTCCGTCGAATGTGCATCCGCACGTGCTGCGGCATTCGTTCGCCACGCACGTCCTGCAATCGAGCGGCGACCTGCGCGCGGTGCAGGAACTGCTCGGGCATGCAAGCATCACGGCCACGCAGATTTATACATCGCTCGATTTTCAGCACCTCGCCCGCGTCTACGATGCGGCGCACCCGCGCGCGAAGAAGCGCGATTAACTCCGCGAGCGCCCTGCGCGCCGCCTCGGCTTGCAATGGACACCATCACGCTCAAACCGGCGAAGGACAAGTCGCTCGTCCGCCGCCATCCGTGGATTTATGCGAACGCCATCGCGCGCATCGACGGCAATCCCGCGCCGGGCGCGACGGTCGTCATTCGCGCGGCCGACGGACGCTTTCTCGCGCGCGCGTCGTACAGCCCGCAATCGCAGATTCGCGCGCGCGTCTGGACGTTCGATGAAAGCGAGCCCATCGATCACGCGTTCTTCAAGCGCCGCGTGCAGCGCGCGGTCGCGCATCGGCGCACGATGGTCAAGGACACCGGCGCGACGCGCCTCATATTCGGCGAAGCGGACGGCTTGCCGGGCCTGATCGTCGATTACTACGTCGCGGATACCGGCGATCACGCACAGCTCGTCTGCCAGTTCATGGCGACGGGCGTCGAGTCATGGAAAGCCGCGATCGTGCAGGCGCTCGTCGATGCGACCGGTTGCGCGAACGTCTACGAGCGCTCGGACGTGTCGATCCGCCAGAAGGAAGGTCTCGAACAGACGACCGGCGTGCTCGCCGGCGACGCGCCTCCGGCGACGCTCATCGCGAACGAATGCGGCGTGCGCTATCACGTCGACGTGCGCAATGGCCACAAGACGGGCTTTTACGTCGATCAGCGCGACAACCGCGTGCTCGTTGCGCAGAACGCGCAAGGCCGCGAAGTGCTCAACTGCTTCTGCTACACGGGCGGATTCTCGCTGGCCGCGCTGAAAGGCGGGGCGACGCGCGTGGTCTCCGTCGATTCATCGGGCGAAGCGCTCGCGCTCGCGCGGGAGAACGTGAAGGCCAACGGCTTCGACGCGGAGAAAGCCGAATGGCTAGACGCCGATGCGTTCAAGACGCTGCGCCGTCTCTACGACGAAGGCCGTCGCTTCGACCTGATCGTGCTCGATCCGCCGAAGTTCGCGCCGTCGAAGGAAACCGTCGATCGCGCCGCGCGCGCGTACAAGGACATCAATCTGAGCGGCTTCAAGTTGCTGCGTCCAGGCGGCCTGCTTTTCACGTACTCATGTTCCGGCGCGATCGATGCCGACTTGTTCCAGAAGATCGTCGCGAGCGCGGCGGCCGACGCACGCGCCGATGCGCGGATCCTCAAGCGGCTCGGCGCGGGCGTGGATCATCCGTTGCTGACGGCGTTTCCGGAAGGCGAGTATCTGAAAGGGCTGCTGTTGCAAATCGCGTGATCGGCCTCAGTTAAGGGCGATTCGCGAGCGAAGGGCGCACGAAGCGTCGGCTCCGCAAATATGTTCCAATATTCGATTCCGCGCGTTCCCCGAACTTAAAAGGCGACACCATGATTCCCGTAACCATCCTGACCGGCTTTTTGGGCAGCGGCAAAACCACGCTGCTCAAGCGCATCCTGAACGAGAAGCACGGCATGAAGATCGCCGTGATCGAGAACGAGTTCGGCGAAGAGAACATCGACAACGAGATCCTCGTGCAGGAGACGAACGAGCAGATCATCCAGATGAGCAACGGCTGCATCTGCTGCACGATCCGCGGCGACCTCGCGCGCGCGCTCGAAGACCTCGCGAACCGCAAGAAGGCGGGCACGCTCGATTTCGACCGCGTCGTGATCGAAACCACCGGCCTCGCGAATCCGGGTCCGGTCGCGCAGACGTTCTTCATGGACAACACCGTCGCCGACGAATTCCTGCTCGACGCGATCATCACGCTCGTCGACGCGAAGCACGCGAATGCGCAGCTCGACCAGCACGAAGTGGTGCAGCGTCAGGTCGGCTTCGCGGATCGCCTGTTCATCACGAAATCCGATCTCGTTTCCGCCGACGAACTCGAAGCGCTGAAGCATCGCCTGCTGCACATGAACCCGCGCGCGGCGATCAAGGTCGTGAATTTCGGCGACGCAGACATCAAGGAAATTTTCGATCTGCGCGGTTTCAATCTGAACTCGAAGCTCGAGATCGATCCGGATTTCCTCGCGGAAGACGATCACGATCATGACCACGCGCATGATCACGATCACGATCACGATCATTCGACCTGCGGTCACGACCACAGCCACGATCACGAGCACGGGCATCACCATCATCATCACGCGCATCACGACGACAAGATCAAGTCGTTCGTGTATCGCAGCGACAAGCCGTTCGATCCGAACCGCCTCGAAGACTTCCTCGGCGGCATTCTGCAGATTTATGGCGAGCGCCTGTTGCGCTACAAGGGCGTGCTCTATATGAAGGGCGTCGATCGCAAGGTCGTGTTCCAGGGCGTGCATCAGATGATGGGCAGCGATCTCGCCGGCAAGTGGATGCCGATCGAGAAGAAGAACAGCAAGATGGTGTTCATCGGCATCGAACTGCCGAAGGATCTGATCACCGACGGCCTCGACGCCTGCCTGGTGAAGTAATCCGGCATGCATCTCGCTTGGATTGCCGCGAATCACGCGGGGCGACAAAACGGGCACTGACACAGAACGCCGCCGCGAAGGGCTCGCGCGCGGCGTTTTTCATGTCCGACTTTCGGTGCGCGTATGTAGTCGCGCCCACCAAGCGTCATCGCTTTTTGCGCGTTCAGGCGTTATATTTTTGAAATTCCGGCGCAAATCGACAGGGTTTTCCGTAGGTTTAGTTGGAATTTGCGGTTCAGTTACAATACAGCCCCACTGGAGAAGGGCAGTTCCGCTGAATGCGCGTCTTCGAGGCGCTCGGCCAGCGGATCTTGGGAGAAGGGATGTCCCGTCGGGACGATGCCTCGATTTGCCGGGGGAAGGCAAATCAAGTCAAAGCACCGGGGCCGGAAATCCGGGGCCATGCGAATGCGCCCGGTCTTCCGGAGCATCATCCAATATCGGTTTCCAGAGGAGTTCGGCCCCGCATCGACGTGTCGCGTAGCCCCTAGCGTACGGATGCGCTGAATGCGGGTAACGCAAGTGCGGGCGTTGCGAAGACATCGCCCTACATTGAAGAAGCAAGCTGATGACAACGAAACTCTTGACCGAAGCCGAAATCCTGAAGATGAGCGAGAAGGACTACATGAACGAGGATCAACTCGCCTTCTTCAAGAACCGGCTCGAACAGTTGCAAGCGGACATTCTGAAGAATGCCGGCCAGACGACCGAGAACCTGCGGGAAACGGTGATCGTGCCGGACCCGGCGGACCGCGCGACCATCGAGGAAGAACATGCACTGGAACTGCGCACGCGCGATCGCGAACGCAAGCTTCTGAAGAAGGTGCAGCAGTCGCTCGCGCGCATCGAGTCCGGCGATTACGGCTGGTGCGAAGAGACCGGCGAGCCGATCGGCATTCCGCGCCTGCTCGCGCGTCCGACCGCCACGCTGTCGCTCGAAGCGCAGGAACGCCGCGAACTGCGTCAGAAGCTGTTCGGCGACTGAAATCGCTGTCGGCAGGCGAGCGTCGCGGGACCGCCCGCAACGGGGAAGACGCCGCCGCAAAAAAGTTGTGCAGAAGCAGTCGCATCGGCAAAAAGGCATCCAACGAAGGGATGCCTTTTTTGCTTTGTGCCCGGTAAAAACGGCGAGCGCCGATACCGTACGCCTTGATAAATCCGGCGTCGCCCTAAAATGAATCCGACGCGCGCCGCAAAAGCTTCATCGCGGCAAGCGCGAGCGCGGCGCCGTCCGCCTCGGGCCTCACGCCCGACGGAACCCCGCGCCGTGCACTCCATCGAATTCTCGACTGCGCGGCGGACTTTCATCGCCACGCATCGTCTGTTTATCCAAGGAACGCACATGGAACAATTTCACGGCACGACCATCGTCTCCGTGCGCCGCGACGGCAAGGTCGCGCTGGGCGGCGATGGTCAGGTGACGCTCGGCAATATCGTCATGAAAGGGGGCGCGAAGAAAGTGCGCCGCATCTATGGCGGCAAGGTGCTGGTCGGCTTCGCCGGCGGCACGGCCGACGCGTTCTCGCTGCTCGACCGCTTCGAAGCCAAACTCGAGAAGCATCAGGGCAATCTGACGCGCGCCGCCGTCGAACTGGCGAAAGACTGGCGCACCGATCGCATGCTGCGACGCCTCGAAGCCATGCTCATCACCGCCGACAAGGACAACACGCTCGTCATCACCGGCAACGGCGACGTGCTCGATCCGGAGCACGGCATCGCGGCGATCGGCTCGGGCGGCGCCTATGCGCAGGCTGCGGCGCAGGCGCTCATTGAGAACACCGATCTCTCGCCGCGCGACATCGTCGAGAAGGCGCTGACCATCGCCGGCGACATGTGCATCTACACCAACCACAATCGCGTCATCGAGACGATCGAATAAAGGACTTTTGCGATGACCACCATGACTCCCTCCGAAATCGTCTCCGAACTCGACAAGCACATCATCGGCCAGGGGCGCGCGAAGAAGGCGGTTGCCGTCGCGCTGCGCAACCGCTGGCGCCGTCAGCAGGTCGCCGAGCCGCTGCGTCAGGAGATCACGCCGAAGAACATTCTGATGATCGGGCCGACGGGCGTCGGCAAAACCGAAATCGCGCGGCGTCTCGCCAAGCTCGCGGACGCGCCGTTCATCAAGATCGAAGCGACCAAGTTCACCGAAGTGGGCTACGTGGGCCGCGACGTGGACAGCATCGTGCGCGATCTGATCGAGATTTCCGTGAAGCAGACGCGCGAATCCGAGATGAAGAAAGTCCGCACGAAGGCCGAAGATCGCGCGGAAGACCGCATCCTCGACATTCTTCTGCCGACGGCGCGGCCGGTCGGATTCGGCGCCACGAACGCGATCGAGTCGTCGGGCAGCGAAGGCGGCGACAACGCCACGCGTCAGACTTTCCGCAAGCGCCTGCGCGAAGGCGCGCTCGACGACAAGGAAATCGAGCTCGATGTGGAAATGCCGCAAGTCGGCATGGACATCATGGGGCCGCCGGGCATGGAAGACATGACCGAACAGATTCGCTCGATGTTCGCGAACATCGGCGGCGGCAAGAAGACGCGCCGCAAGGTGAAGGTCAAGGAAGCGCTCAAGCTGCTGACCGACGAAGAAGCCAGCAAGATGCTCAACGACGAAGAGGTCAAGAGCAAGGCGGTGCAGAATGTCGAGCAGAACGGCATCGTGTTTCTCGATGAGATCGACAAGATCGCGTCGCGCAGCGAGACGGGCGGCGCCGAAGTCTCGCGCGCGGGCGTGCAGCGCGACCTGCTGCCGCTCGTCGAAGGCACGACCATCAACACGAAGTACGGGATGATCAAGACCGATCACATCCTGTTCATCGCGAGCGGCGCGTTTCATCTCGCCAAACCGAGCGATCTGATTCCCGAACTGCAGGGGCGCTTTCCGATTCGCGTCGAGCTGGATTCGCTGTCCGTCGGCGATTTCGAATCGATCCTGAATTCGACCGATGCGAGTCTCGTCAAGCAGTACAAGGCGCTGCTGGCGACCGAAGGCGTCGAGCTCGACTTTGCGGAAGACGGCATCCGGCGTCTCGCGGAAATCGCGTTTTCGGTGAATGAGAAGACCGAGAATATCGGCGCGCGGCGGCTTTATACGGTGATCGAGAAGCTGCTCGAAGAAGTGTCGTTCGCGGCGGGCAATCATGCCGGCAAGCCTGTGCGAATCGACGCGCCGTATGTGGAACGAGCGCTCGGCGATGTGGCGCAAGACGAGGATTTGTCGCGCTACGTGCTGTAACGGCGGCGGAATCGTCTACGAGAAACCGGGCCACGCGCCCGGTTTTTTTCGCGCTGACGTTTCGAACACGCAAAAACCACGGACGAAAAAAAGCCCGCCTTAGTGGGCGGGCTGAATCCATATCAGGAGGAGACATGGAGGAGACAGTTCCAATCATACACAGCCACTTGATGCGACGCAATAGAAATTTCGGTAAAAACCCCTATGGCGTCCCTTTGTGGTATCTGAGCGTCACTTTTCGGATTTCGCGGACCGATGACAGAGCAAGAATCGGCGCGTAACCTCAGTTGGGCGGCTCTACAGTGGTCACGTACCCAAGAGCCATCGAGGTCGTCATGAAAACCGTCACGAACCCTGTTTTTTCCTCCGATGAAAGCCGCTGGCAAGCCGTCGTCGATCGCGACGAGCGCGCCGACGGTGCCTTCTTCTTCGCCGTTCGCACGACCGGCGTGTTTTGCCGACCATCGTGCGCGTCGCGTGCGCCGCGTCGCGAGAACGTCGAATTCTTTCCGACGACCGACTCCGCCGAACAAGCCGGATACCGCGCGTGCAAGCGCTGCCAGCCGACGAGCCTGCCGCGCGAACTCGCGATCGTCGAGCGCGCATGCAAGGTGCTCGACGCCGATCCGCAGCAACGCATGACGCTCGCGCAATTAAGCGACGCCGTGCACGTCAGCCCGTTTCACCTGCAGCGCCTGTTTTCGCGAATCGTCGGCATTTCGCCGCGTCAGTATCAGGCGGCGCAGCGTGCCGGCGTGCTGCGCGATGCGTTGCAGCGCGGCCGCGACGTCACACGCGCGACGCACGACGCCGGTTTCGGCTCGCCGTCGCGCATGTACGAGGCCGTGCCCGCGGAACTCGGCATGACGCCGTCCGCGTATAAGCGTCAGGGCGCTGGGCTGACCGTGCGTTACGCGACCGCCGCGACGCCGCTGGGTGCCGTGCTCATCGCCGCGACCGACAAGGGCGTCTGCAAGATCGCATTCGGCGACGACGCGCCCACGCTCGTCGATCAGCTCGCCGCCGATTTCGCGCAGGCCGAACGCGTCGAGGATGCCGCGAAACTGGAGCCGTTCATCGCGCAAATTCGCGCGTATCTGCAAGGCACGCGCGAGCGCTTCGATTTGCCGCTCGACATCGGCGCGACCGCATTTCAACGGCGCGTATGGGACGCGTTGCGGCGCATCCCGTATGGGCAGACGCGCAGTTACACCGAGATCGCCGAATCGCTCGGCGCGCCGCGCGCGGTGCGGGCGGTGGCGAATGCGTGCGCGTCGAATCCGGTGGCGCTCGCGATTCCGTGTCATCGCGTCATCGGCAAGGATGGCGCGATCGCCGGCTATCGCTGGGGCACGCCGCGCAAGGAAACGCTGCTCGAAACCGAACGCGCGCGCAACGAAACCAACAAGGTTGCATGAAGCAGGCGCGCTCGCCGTCGACATGACGCGCGAGCGCTTCGATGTCCTCGCGAGCCGCTCCAAGCGGCTCCAAAGCGCACCGCCGCGTATTCCGCGGATCTCCCGCGCGTCTCCCGCGAATCTCCCGAAAAACCCGCAATCCCTTGCCTGGTCTGGGCCCAAGCACGCCTTACACCGAGATGTTAAAGTGCCCGCTACCCTAAAAATACGACCGCGCGCACACGCGCTCGCGCTCCTCGCAGAACGCTTCAATGGCAAACAAGAATCCCGCTCACACCAAGGCCGGCGCTTTCGAGCGCAGGCTTGCCGCGCTCGCGTCCGGTCCGCATGCCGACGCGTTGCGCCAAGGCTTGCGCGGCATCGAAAAAGAAAGCTTGCGCGTGACGCCGCAGGGCAAGCTGGCGATGACGCCGCATCCGCGCTCGTTCGGCTCGGCGCTGACGCATCCGCTCATCACGACCGATTACTCCGAGGCGCTCGTCGAGCTCATCACGCCCGCCGAATCGGATGTGGCGATCACGCTCGATCGCCTCGACGCGCTGCATCGCTTCGCGTACGCGCACATGGGCGACGAGTTGCTGTGGAACAATTCGATGCCCAACTCGCTGCCGCCCGAGGACGAGATTCCGTTCGGCTATTACGGCACGTCGAACATCGGCATGTTGAAGACGGTGTACCGGCGCGGCCTCGCGCTGCGCTACGGCCGCACGATGCAATGCATCGCGGGCATCCACTACAACTATTCGCTCGATGAAAACGTATGGCGCGCCTGGCAGGCGCTCGATGCGACGAGCACGCTGTCCGCGAAAGACTTTCAGTCCGAGCGCTACTTCGCGCTGATCCGCAATTTCCGCCGCACGAGCTGGCTCCTGATGTATCTGTTCGGCGCGTCGCCGGCGCTGAACAAGCGCTTCGTCGCCGGCAAGAAGCATCATCTGGAAACGTTCGATGCCGACACGTTCTATCTGCCGCACGCGACCAGCCTGCGAATGAGCGATCTCGGATACACCAACAATCCCGCGCAGGCCGATCTGCTGCCGAGCTACGACAATCTCGACGCGTATCTCGACGTGCTCGCCAAAGCCGTGAGCCAGCCGTATGCGCCGTATGAAGCCATCGGCACGCAGCGCGACGGCGAATGGGTGCAGATCAACACGAACGTGCTGCAGATCGAAAACGAGTTCTACTCGACGATCCGCCCGAAGCGCGTCACGCATTCGGGCGAACGTCCGCTGCATGCGCTGGCCGAGCGCGGCGTGCAGTACATCGAAGTGCGCTGCCTCGACATCGATCCGTTCGTGCCGACGGGCATCTCGCTCGAAACCGCGCGCTTTCTCGATGCGTATCTGCTCTATTGCGCACTGGAAGACAGCCCGCTGTTGCCGCCCGGCGCGAGCATCGAAGCCAACGCGAATTTCATGACGGTGTCGAAGGAAGGGCGCAAGCCGGGTCTCGCGCTGCAACGCGACGGCGCAAGCGTGCCGATGCAGCAATGGGCCGAAGAACTCTTCGATGCAATCGAACCGGTCGCGAAGACGCTCGACACGCTAAACGGCAACGGCGATCACACGCGCGCGCTGGAAGCGCTGCGGCCGCGCATCGCCGATGCGTCGCTCACGCCGTCCGCGCGCGTGCTGCAAACGATGCGCGACAAGCAGCAAACCTTCGACGAGTTCGCGCTCGATCTCAGCGCGCGTCACGCGGAAAATTTTCGTGCGCGTCCGCTTTCCGTCGCAGAAGAGCGCGTGATGAACGAGCTTGCGGCAAAATCGCTTGTGGAACAGGCGGTCGTCGAAAGCAGCGACACGGAAACGTTCGACGCCTTCGTTGCGGCGTATCAGGTCTACAAGCTGAACCCCGCGAACGCGTGAGGCGATTTTTCCGCTGCGGTGTCAGCACGCGGCGGCAATTGTTTCCGGCTTATGCAACAGAGGGAAACGCGTCATCACATCATCCGATTTGAGGGGTCAAAATATGGCCGACTTTTCGACGATCGGGGGAGTAATGAAGAAGAAGTACTTCGCCGCCGCCGCGCTTGGGGCTGCATGGCTCGCCCTTTTTAGCGGCTGCGCCGTGCAGGACCAGGTCAGCAGCACGACGATGGAGCAGGCCACGCAACCGCTCACCTGCATGAGCAAGCCGGAATGCGACGCGTGGTGGGCGCGCGCCCAGGTCTGGGTGACGAACCATTCCGAATACAAGCTGCAGACCGTCACCGATTCGATCATCCAGACGGCGGGGCCGTCGAGCGGCAAGCGCGCGCTCGCGTATCAGATCACCAAGACGCCGACCAACGAAGGCACCGCGACGATCGGTTTCGCCGCGCATTGCGATAATCCGCTCGGCTGCCAGCCGAATCCGTGGCAGGCGGGCGCGGATTTCAAGCAGTTCATCAAGAATGGCCCCGGACTGCGCAAGACCGAAACGCCGCAAGCCACGCAGACCCCGCCTGCACCCGCGCCGAGCGGCGTGCAGGTCAGCCCGCTGGATCAGCCGGTCCCGCTCAATCTGGAAAACCAGCCGGGGCAGTCGGTCACGCCGCTCACGCCTCAGTAGTTCAGTGTCCCATCGAGGCTGACGCGCCCTTCTTCGGCCGCGTCAGCCAGACCATCGCGGCCAGCACGAGAAACGCATAGAACGAAATGCGGAAGAAGTCGTTGGTCGACATCATGTACGCCTGCGCCGACACCACGCGATCCAGTTGCGCGGTCAGCGCCTGTCCCGACAAGCCGAGTCCCGACAGCAGGTCCGAATACGCGTTCGTGCCCGCCGAATAAGGCGTGACCGATTCGGTCAGACGCGCGTGATGGCGGATCATGTCGTTTTCCCAGAACGTCGTGCTGACCGCCGTGCCGATCGCGCCCGACAGCGTGCGCAGGAAGTTCGACAGGCCCGCGGCGCCCGCGAGCCGTTCGTCGGAGACGCTGGAGAGCGTGATCGTCGTCATCGGCACGAAGAAGCACGCGACGCCGATGCCCTGAATCAAGCGCGGATAGATGATCTGGTCGAACGGCGTATCGAGCGTGAAGGTCGAGTTCCAGTGCGACACGAACGCGAACGTGAGGAACGCGAAGCTCGCGACCACGCGCAAATTCAGCCGATGCATGTTCTGCCCGATGATCGGCGACAGCACCAGCGCGAGAATCCCGACCGGCGCGGTGGCGAGACCCGCGAGCCACGGCGTGTAGCCGAGCACGGTCTGCAACCACAACGGCAACACGACGACCGAGCCGAAGAACGCGAGAAAGCCGAGCGACGTGATGAGCACGCCCATCGCAAAGTTGCGGTCGCGAAAGAGCGAAAGGTCGATCACCGGTTCCTTCTCGGTCAACTCCCACGCGAACATGAACGCTAGCGAGACCGCCGACACGATCGCCAGCGTCACGATGAAGTTCGAGTTGAACCAGTCGTGGTCCTTGCCGAGGTCGAGCATCATCTGCAGGCTCGCGACGCCGATCACGAGCAGCGCCAATCCGACACCGTCGATGCGCTGCTGCGTCGTCTTCGTCTCGTGGCCGCGCAGCAGGAAGTACGCGATCGCCGCCGAGAACACGCCGATCGGCACGTTGATATAGAAGATCCACGGCCAGGTGTAGTTGTCGGTGATATAGCCGCCCATCACCGGGCCGAAGATCGGCGCGACGATCACGGTCATCGCCCAGAGACCGAGCGCGAGGCCGCGCTTTTCGGGCGGATAGCTGCGCATGAGGATGGTTTGCGACAGCGGGACCATCGGGCCGGAGACGAGGCCTTGCAGCAGCCGGAACGCGATCAGCGATTCGAAGTTGTGAGCCAGCCCGCACAGCGCCGACGCGATCGAAAACAGCAGCACGGAAATCGTGAAGAGCTTCACCTCGCCGACGCGCCGCGCGAGCCAGCCGGTCAACGGCACCGCAATCGCCGAAGCGACCGAGTACGACGAAATGACCCACGTGCCTTCGCTCGTCGCGACGCCGAGGCTGCCCGAAATGGTCGGCACGGCGACGTTCGCAATCGACGTGTCGAGCACTTCCATGAAGGTGCCGAGCGCGAGGCCCATCGTCAAAAGGGCGAGGATGCCGCCCGTGAGCGGCACGGGCGTGGGCGGCGTGGCGGGCGTGCCCGCAGTGGATGTGGACATCGAAGGTTTCTCCGGCGCGCGGCGCTCGAAACGCGCATCGCACGCAAACTATTTCTTGTCGCGGCATTCTCTGCTCAGACAGTGAAATCGGCGCAGAAATGCAGGTTAATTCCGATGAATCAGTGCAAGTCGTCGTCGAGCATGCATGGCGCGCAGTCGCCCATCGGCGTATTGCCGACGATGCGCGCGAGCATCGCGATCAGCAGATCCAGCTCGGCGCGCGTAAAGCCGTGCAACTGCTCGTTGAGCACGGCCGCGCCGATCACCGGCAAACGCGCCGCCGCGTCACGTCCGCGCTCCGTCAGACTGAGTTCGACGATTCGCCGGTCCACTTCGCTACGCGCGCGGCTGACGAAACCCTTCTTCTCGAGCCGGTCGAGCATGCGCGTCATCGAGCCGCTGTCGTACGACAGCTCGCGCGACAGTTCCAGCGGCGTGCGCGCCCGCCCCGACGCGAGCAGCAGAATCACGCCGATCTGCGGCGACGTGAGTTCGAGCGGCTTCAACGCCTGATCGGTTCGCATGACGAGCACGTTGCGCGCCTTCGCGAGGTAGTAGCCGAGGCTCGTTTCGAGCTGGATCGTCGCGGGATCGTAAAGCGGTTCGCCGTTCATGCGACATCGGTCAAACCGCGGATGCAAAAGTGTGACACTGCGCCGCGTCTCCTAAAGGCAACAATTGCGAAAAGCAATCAGCAGTATCTTGAAAAGTAGTTGCACAGTCAATATTATTCTATGCAACGAGTTACGCGCTTCATGCGCCGCCCGAGACCATGTTCTGATCGCCCGCCGTCGCTCGCCGACGCCCGAAGGACCTTTCGATGACCCGCTTTGTCCGTACCGCCCGCCGACGCTTCGGCCCCATCAGCAGCAAGATCGCGGACGCCTCCCGTCACTTCGTCCCGCCGAAGCTGAGTTCGTGGAAACTCGCGTTGTATCTGATCGTGTTCCTGCTGCCGGGCGGATCGTTCGTCGTCTTGGGCATGGGATGGTTCGAGAACCGGCAGCGTCGCAAGGCGGCGGCCGCGCCCGCGAAAGCGCCGGCGCGACCGTTGCTCTCGGCGCCCTGCTCGCCGTGTCCCGGTAGCGGACGATAATCGTCACCGTAACGCGTCGTAACCGATTCCACCCGCTGCGTAACACCCGCCTTACGGCGAACCCGTTACGCTAACGTCTGCCTGACGCGCGCGCCGCACGAGCGCCCGTCGCGTTCCGTTACCATTTCGGCTTGCCGCGTGCGTCATATCGAACGGCGCGGCGCCGACAGGAATTCCGACAAGCAGATGCCGTATCGCCCCGCCTTTCCCGCTTCCGCCGCCGCGCGCCTGACCACGACGGCGCTCGCCGCCATGCTCGCGATGTTCATCGCCGGCTGTGCTGTCGGGCCCGATTATCAGCGCCCGACGGCGGCGGTCCCGGCCAGCTACAAGGAAGCGCCCGAAGGCTGGAAAGTCGCCCAGCCCGCCGACCAGGCCGATCGCGGCGCATGGTGGAGCATCTATCGCGACGAGCGCCTCGACGATCTCGAAGCGCGCCTGAATCAATCGAACCAGACCATCGCGCAATACGCGGCCGCGTATCGTCAGGCACGCGCGCTCGTCGGCGAGGCGCGCGCGGCGTATTTCCCGACGATCGGCGCATCGGCTTCGGCGGCGCGTTCGGGAACGGGCGCGGGCAACCGGTCGACCAGCAGCTCCAGCCTCGGGCAGACGGGTGCCGTCACCAACCAGTTCAGCCTTGCGCTCGACGCATCGTGGGAACCGGATCTGTGGGGCAGCGTGTCGCGCACGGTCTCCGCGCAAAAGGCCGGCCAGGAAGGCGCCGCCGCCGATCTCGCCAACGCGCGGCTGTCCGCGCAGGCCACGCTCGCGCAAACCTATTTCCAGTTGCGCTCGCTCGACGCGCAGCAAAGGCTCCTCGACGACACCGTCGCGGCCTACGAGCAATCGCTCAAGCTCACGCAGAATCAGTACGCGCAGGGCATCGTCGCGCGTTCGGACGTGATTCAGGCGCAGACGCAGTTGCAGTCGGCGCAGGCATCGGCCATCGATAACGGCGTCGCGCGCGCGCAGTACGAACATGCGATCGCGGTGCTCGTCGGCGAGGCCGCTTCCACGTTTTCGATTCCGCCGATTCCGCTCGACGCCACGCCGCCGACCGTTCCCGTGCAGATGCCATCCGCGATTCTCGAGCGCCGGCCCGACATCGCGTCGGCGGAACGCAAGGCCGCGGCGGCGAACGAGCAGATCGGCATCGAAATGGCCGCGTACTTCCCGACGCTCACGCTCTCCGCGCAAGGCGGCTTCGAAAGCTCGGTGCTGTCGCAATTGCTGCGCGCGCCGTCGCGCTTCTGGACGCTCGGGCCGGACATCGCCGCGACCATTTTCGACGGCGGCCTGCGCTCCGCGCGCACCGAAGCCGCGCGCGCGACTTACGACCAGAACGTCGCGACGTATCGGCAGACGGTGCTGACCGCGTTCCAGGACGTCGAAGACAATCTCGCGTCGCTGCGCATTCTGGAGAAGGAAATCGTCGTGCAGCAGCAGGCCGTGGAATCGGCGCAGCAGGCGCTCGCGATCATCAACAATCAGTACAAGGCGGGAACGGTCGCGTTCATCAGCGTGCTGACCGCGCAGACGACCGCATTCACCGCGCAGCAGAAGCTCGCGAACATCGCGGGACAGCGGATGGTGTCGTCGGTCGGACTGGTGAAGGCGCTCGGCGGCGGCTGGGATGTCGGGCAGATGGATCGCGAAACGGGCGCGGTTCAAGCGCCCGCGCCCGCGTCGAGTCCGGCGCAAACCGCCAGCCGCTGATCAACGCATGAAGGTCAGGGCGACCGTGTCCGGATCGGTGTGACGGCCGAGCAGGTTGAGCAGACCCGCGAGGTTTTCCCGCTGATCCGGCGCGGCCGTCGCCGTGCCTTGGAACGACGTCGATTCCGGTGAGATCGCGCCGTTGCCGGTGAGCATCAGCGGACCTTTGCTCGTCGAAAGATCGATGGTCGCGGACGCGCCCTGCGCCTGCAACGCGACGCGATACGAACCGAGCGGCTTCACGCGCGAGACGCGCGAAGCCATGTCATCGAGCGTGACGACCACTTGCCCGTACGCATTGCGGTTCAGTAGGCGGAACTCCGTCCACGAGAGCCGCACGCTGCCGTCGAAATCGAGCGTATTGAACGGCGCGCCGAGGCCCGAGAGCAACGTCGCGGGCACGGCGATCTGGCCGGCGGTGATGACCGCGCCGCGCGTGGTGGCGTCGACGATCACGGCATCGGGCATCGCTTCGGTCTGACGCATGGTCATGTGAACGCGGCCGGTGAAGAGCGGCAGAAACGCCGTCGTCCATTCGATGCGCCCCGGCAAGAGCGTCGCGCCCGCGCCGTCGCTGCCCGCGGCGAGCATCAGCGTGGCCGAGCCGCTCCACAGCGAGCCCGCCGGATCGACCAGATTCACATGGCCGCCCGTTGCCTTCGAGAACTGCGGCACGATCCACGCGGCGGGCATCATCGCGAGCAGCGTGCCGGCGACCGAAATCACGATCACGAAAAGCGCCGGCAACGCGAGCCGGATTCGTCGCGTCCAGTAACTCATTTCGTGCCGGCCGGTTGCAGCGATGCCGTCAGATCGACCTGGCCATCCGGCTTCAGCGCCGTGACGTGCGCCTCCGAGACCTGCACCTTGAACTGCTTGCGGGCGTCGTCGAGCCACGCCGTCCAGTTCGGAAAGGACGCGTTCTTCAACTGAATCTGCACCGCCGCGCCGATCACCTGAACCTGCGTCGGCTGCATGCCGTTGTCGGCGAGCGACTTCGCGAGCGCATCGCGCAACGCGGCGCCGGTCGGCATCACGCCTTCGGCGGCGGGCGCGAGCGAGCGCGCGTCGTTGGCCTGCGCGGTCATCGTCGCGAGCTGGCGCTGCATCGTCGGCAGCGATTCGCGCAGCCGCGCGCGGCCTTCATAGGCGGGCGCCCACAGCACGAGATAGACGAGCGCGAGCCCGACCGCGATGCCGCCCCACATGAGAATGGTCTTCTCGCGCGGCGTGCGCGCTTCCCAGAATTCCGACAGGGAACGTCCGATTTCCGCTTTCATTGGCCGCTCCTGATCGTCCATTTGCCTGTGTTCGTATCGATCGATCCGTTCAGGCCGTTCGCGGCGAGGCGCTTCGAAAGATCGGGATCGACCTTCGTCTCCGGCTTGAAGGTCACTTCCAGCCGACGCTCGCGATAATCGAGCCCCGCGACGCCGTTCACCGGCACCGGACCGAGCGAGCGCGCGAGGCCGTCGGCGAGCGACAGGAAATCCGACGGCGACAGCTCGCCCGATGCCACGCGCAGACGATCGAGATTGCGCGTCATCTGGTCGGGCGCATCGAGCACGGTCGTCGTCTTCGGGAAGGCGTTGAGCAGGAGCTCGGTTTCCTGCGCGCTGATCGCGTCGCGCTGACGCGCAAGCTGCAGCCATTGCACGTTGATGCCGATGATCGACACGACCACCGACGCCGCCACGAGCGCGATCGGCACGCGCAGACGCCGCATCGTCGCGCGGTCGAGCCGCCACGGTTGCGCGGCGAATTCGAACTGGCACAGGTCGAAGCGGCACGCGAGCGCGTTGCGCGCGAGCGCCTCGAACGTGATCGGATGCGCGCCGGCGATGGCCGCCGCAGCATTGCGCGAACCGGACAAGCGCGGTTCGTCGCCGGGCAGATCGGCGAGCGAATAAAGCGTCACGGGTTGATCGCCGGCGAGCGCGGCGAGCGTTGCCTCGATCGAATCGGCGGGCAGCGCGAGTCCTTCGCCGAGCGCCGCGCGTTCGCCGCGCGCAATCGCCACCTCGATGCGCGGCGCGCCGAGCGCGGCGGGCGAGGGCGCGGCCATTTCGCCGATCAGCGCGGGCGCGGTCGACACGACATGACCGAGCAGCCCCGCGATAAACGGCTGCGGCGGCGCTTCGATCTCTTCGGCTTCGCCGGTTTCATCGAATGGCACGGCGGCCGGAACCGGCAGGCAGCGCATCGCGGGCACGGCCTTCAGATTGCGATGCCCCGCGCCCGAAAACGCGCCGACCACGAAGCGGAACCAGCCGCGATCGATCACGCCGACGACGCGCTTGCCATCGGCGAGGGCGACCGGATCGACGGCGATGTGGCACGTCTGCGGATCCTGGATCAGCTGATCCTCGACGACGTTCGGCAGCGCCTGCCGCAAGCGCGGCCCCTTGAGTGGCGGCACGGCAGCGGCGAGCAGAAGCGTGTCGCGCGCAGCGACGATCAGCACGGTCGCACTCGCGCGCGGCAACAGCCCGATCGCCGCGCGGCCGATGCGTTGCGGCTCGCCGCGCTTGTCGAGCAGCAGAAACGGCAGATCCGGCAGATGCCACTCTTCCGAACGCACCGCGGGATCGCGCGGCGGTAACAAAACGATCAGTGTGCTCAAAGGCCACTTCCTCTCATCAATAACAGCGCATCGGTTCTACAGCGAATCACGCGTGTAGACGATGCGCGTCGTATGCGTCGTCGGATCGCGATACACGAGCGTCGTGCGCTCCAGTTGCGCGCGCTCGTGTTCGACGCGCCCGTGGATCACGAAATACTTCGTCGTGACGTCCATCTCGTTCGAATCGATCGAGACCGTCTTGACGCCCGCGCCGGTCAGCGCGAGTTGCACGTTGCCGATGTCGTGAAAGAACACCGTCTCGCGGCGCGCGACGAACGCTTGTCCCTGCGACAGATTCATGCCCGGGATCAGCGCGGCGATCACTTCGGCGGGCGCGGTATTCATGTTGACGGCGGTCGTCGTCGGCAGCACGGTGACGAACGGCCTCAGCTTCGCGACCGCTTCCGCGGAAAAACCCGGCACGTCGAGCAGCGAATCGACGGTGATCATCTGCAAGGGCGCGACCGGCGCGTTGCTGTCCGGGTCCTTCAGGCCGGGATCGTCGGTGAAATTGCCGCCGCCGGCCGCGCCGCCGCCCTGCGCGATCGCCGCGAGCGTCGTCGATTCGTTGTTCTGGCCGCTCGCCGTGGTCGCGCTGTTGCCCGTTTGCGTCTGGAAGCGCGTTGCGGAGCGCGCGAGGCCGGCGCGCATCTGCAGCGCGACCGTCTTCGCGAGCGAACCGTTGATGCCGAGCATCGTCAGCAGCCGCTGAAACGCCTGAATCTGCGCGACGTTGATCGTCAGCACGCCGGGCGTCGGCGTCGACACCAGATTGCGCAGGTTGAATTTCGCCTGCGCGTCCTCGATCGAGCCGGACAGATACGTCGACGCGCCTTGCTGCGCGCGCACTTCGCCGATCTGCCCGAGAAAATCCGACAGCTTCGTCCGCGCGATCGGCACGCCCCACACGCCGCCGAGATACGTGACCGTCGGCGAAGTATCGGCTTCCGAGCGCAGGATGAGACGCGTCCAGTCGAGCGCGCTGCGCGAAATCCATTGCGCCTGCGCGAGCAGCCGCTGATTCTCGATGCGCCGAATCTGCACCTGCTGACGCCACAGCATGCCCGAGACGAGAATCGCCGTGAGCGATACGACGAGGAGCGCGCTGATGATCGCGACGCCGCGCTGCTTCTTCCGGTTCGGAGCGCGCATGTTCATTCTCCGACCAGAAAGACGCGCGTGATCGGCGTCGCCAGCGTGCGCGCGCCGACCGCGACCTGAACGCCCGACACGGCGCGCGCCAGCGGCGCGTTGCCCAGTTGCGGCACTTTCAGGTTGTTGTCGTTCTGGTTGATCTGCGCGAACACGTCGCCCATGCGCGTCGTCCAGCCTTTTTCCGGAATGTAGACGCGCGTCGCGAGCGACGCCACGCCGCCCATCAGCGGAATCGATGTCCAGCCGTCGCCCGAATCGCCCGACTGCAACGCGCGCCGCACTTCGCCGACATTCGACAGCGGCGGCGATGCATAGCGCACGATCCGCCCGTTCGACAGCCTATAGCGCACCACTTGCAGACGCGGCGCCGTACCGGGCGCGAAGACGCCGCGCACGATCTGCAGCGAGCCATTGCCGATCTGCACGGCGGGCTGGCCGGCTTCGTCGTCGGTTGCGGCCTGGCGCGCGTCGATACGCATCTGGTCGAACAATTGCGCGACGATGCGCTCGTCCTGCATCGCGTTCTCGATGGTCGCACGGCCGCGAATCACCGAATCGAGCCCGCGCCACGACAGCACCGCGAGCACCGCGAGAATCGCGATGGCGATCAGCATTTCCAGCAGCGTGAAACCGCGCTGACTGGCGCGGCGGTCAGAGCGAGCGGTTCGTTTCATTCGCCACCACCGTGACCATTTGCGCCAGATAGCCGGAGCGGCCCGGCGTCGTGACCAGCATCTCGACGCGCCGGAAAATCGGATTGGGCGTCTGGCTCACGCGCTGCGTGCACGAGAGTTTCAGATTGCCCTGCGAGCAGTCGAACGTGCGCGAGCCGATCGCCGGAAACTGATGCGAGAGCCTGAGCTGCGCGAGTTCGTTGTCCGCGCTCCAGCCCGCGAGCAGCCGCCGATGCAGCTCCGCTTCGCCCGTCGCGAGCGAGCCGACCGCGCGCACCGAGGCGGCGAGCGCCACCGCGATGATCGCCAGCGCGACGAGCACTTCGATCATCGTGAAGCCGCGTTGATGACGACGCTGGCGCATCACTGCACCTGATAGCGGCCGTTGCCGCTGCCGACGATCGTCACGCGGCCTACCGCCGAGAACAAGGTGATTTCCATGGGCGAGTCGATGGCCTCCGTGCCGAACACGAGCCGGCCCGCCGTTTTGTCCGAATCGAGGAACTGGATGGATACGCCGGTCACGCCGCCTTCCCAGCGCCGCTGACGCAGGAGTTCGTCGCGCAACGGACGCCAGCCGTCCTCGGTGCGGATGTCGAAGCGATACCCGCCGTCGATGGGCTGCCACGCGATCGGCCGCGCGCGCACCTGCGCTTCGTCGCCCGCCGATTCGAACAGCAGCGCGAGACGCTGCGCTTCTTCCTTCAGATCGGTGCGCGGGTTGCGGGTGAGTTGCAGCGACGCGAGCGACACGAGCAGGCCCGCGATCACCAGCACGACGAGCATTTCGAGCAGCGTGAAGCCTGCCTGACGCCGCGCCGCCGAATGCCCGTTCACGATTCAAGCCGCCGATTTACTGCCAGGAGCCGACGTCGGCATCGTTGCCTTCGCCGCCGGCCTTGTTGTCCGCGCCGTAGCTGAACACGTCGACTTCGCCGTGCACGCCCGGATTCAGATATTGATACTGGCCGCCCCACGGATCGGCCGGCAGGCGCTCGAGATAGCCGCCGTCTTTCCAGTTGTTCGGCACCGGCTCGGTCGTCGGCTTTTCGATCAGCGCGCGCAGGCCTTGCTCTTGCGTCGGATAACGGCCGTTATCGAGGCGATACAGCTTCATCGCCTGCATGATGGTGCCGATGTCCTGCTTCGCGGCGACGCGGCGCGCCTCGTCCGGGCGGCTCATGATCTTCGGCACGATCAGCGCGGCGAGAATGCCGAGAATCGCGATCACGACCATGATTTCGATCAGCGTGAAGCCGCGCTGGCGGCGTCCTTGCGCCTGAGCTTGTTGAATTCGCATGCGGCGTTGGGTCCACAATTGCATGACTGCTACCTCTTGAATTGAAAATATTGTTTCCGGGTCTTGCCCGGTGATTACAAAAATCGCGCGGCTTTCCGCCTTGCCGAAGCCGCCGGTCATTCTATCGATCCGCTTTCGTCGCGTGATTCGGCCGCAAGCGAGGCATCGCGTCGCGTTCAGCGCACCCAGATCGTCGGGCCGGGCGGATTCTGCGGCAGGAAAATCTCCGACTTGACGCCGTTGCGCTCGATGATGATCGAGCGCGCGCGCACTTCCGAAAGCTTCACGCCTTGCGTGAGCGGACCGCCCAGCGACACGGCTTTCGCCGCCTCGCCGCCGTAGCTCACGATGGCCGCCGCGCCGCCCTGCAGCGCGAGAATGCCGAACAGATGCACGTCCGAATTGGCCTGACGCTCCAGCCGTCCGCCGAAAATGGTCGCAGCCTGCCCGACCGACGGCTGGCGCGTCGCCGCCGCGGCGGGCAGCGGCGCGGTTTGCCGCGAAGTCAGCGTGACGACCCAATACGTCACCGTCACGCAAAAGAGCGCGAGCGCGGCGAGCGTCAGTAAGCGAGTTTGAAGGGCGTTCATCACTGCACCAGATTATTCAGTTCGATGATCGGCAGCATCACCGCGAGCACGATCACGAGCACGACGCCGCCCATCGCAAGGATAAGCAGCGGTTCGAGCAGGCTCGTGAGGAACATCGTGCGGCGTTCGAGTTCGCGCGCTTCGCCTTCGGAAGCGCGGTCGAGCATCGTGGTGACGTCGCCGGTCGCTTCGCCCGAGCGGATCAGGTGAACCAGCACCGGCGGAAACGTCTTCGTGTTGCCGAGCGCGCGCGACAGCGACGAGCCTTCGCGCACGCGCACGATGGCGTCGTCGACGTTCTCGCGCATCGCCGTGTTGCTGAGCGTTTCGCCCGCGGCCTGCAGCGCGCGCAGGATCGGCACGCCGGCGGCGGTGAGGATCGCGAGCGTGCTGGCGAAGCGCACGGTGTTGTAGCCGCGCACCAGCTTGCCGATGAGCGGCGCGCCCAGCAGCCAGCGGTCGAACGACATGCGCGGCCCGGGCCGCGCGAGAATCGTCTTCACGAGCCACGCGAAAATCACGACGCCGATCAGCACGGCCCACCAGTAACTTCGGACGAAGGCGGAGAGCGCCATCATCATGACGGTCAGGAAGGGCAGCGCCTGCTTCGTGCTCGCGAACACGTTCACGACCTGCGGCACGACGTAACTCAGCAGGAACGTGACGATGCCGAACGCAATGATCGTCACGATGCCCGGATACGTGAACGCCAGAATGATCTTCTGCTTCAGCGCATTACGCTGTTCGATGTAGTCCGCGAGACGCGACAGCACGAGGCCGAGCTTGCCGGTATGCTCGCCCGCCGCGACGAGCGCGCGGTAAATCTCCGGAAAGTCCTTCGGATGCTGCGCGAGCGCGTTGGCGAACGAATGGCCGCCGAGCACTTCGGCGCGGATCGCGGCCATCAGTTCGCGGATGTAATCGCGCTCGGATTGCTCGGTCAGCACCGCGAGCGTCTCGCCGAGCGGCAAGCCCGCGATCAGAAGACTCGCGAGCTGACGCGTGAGAATCGCCTGTTCGCGCTGCGACAGCCGCCGCCCGAGCGACAGGCGCTGCTGGCGCTCGCCGCGCGTGCGCGAGCCCGCCGCCTCGACGACGAGCGGTGTCAGCCCTTGCGTGCGCAACTGGCTGCGCGCGGCGCGGGCGCTGTCGGCGTCGAGCACGCCTTTTTGCGTCTTGCCCGCGTGATCGATCGCCTCGAAACGGAATGCCGGCATCTGCTTATTCTCCGCCCGTCACGCGCAACACTTCTTCCAGCGACGTCACGCCGGCCGCGAGCCAGCGATCGCCGTCCTCGCGCAGCGTGCGCATGCCTTGCTTGCGGCCCGCTTCGAGAATCTCGGCATCGGCCGCATTGCGATGGATGAGCGGGCGGATCGCGTCGTCGATCAGCAGCAGCTCATAGACACCGCGACGGCCGACATAACCCGACTGGCCGCATCGGTCGCAGCCGACCGGATGGTAATGCTTCGTGCCGTCTTCCTCGACGCGCTCTTCCTTGCACACCGGACAGAGCTGGCGCACGAGCCGCTGCGCCAGAACGCCGAGCAGCGACGACGCGAGCAGATACGGCTCCACGCCCATGTCGGTGAGACGCGTGACGGCGGAAGCGGCATCGTTCGTGTGCAAAGTGGCGAGCACGAGGTGGCCGGTGAGCGAAGCCTGCACCGCGATCTGCGCGGTCTCGAGATCGCGGATTTCACCGATCATGATGATGTCCGGATCCTGACGCAGAATCGACCGCAACGCGCGCGCGAACGTCATGCCGATGCGTTCGTTCACCTGCGTCTGGCCGATGCCCGACAGGTCGTATTCGATCGGATCTTCCACCGTCATGATGTTGGTGGTCGTCGTCTCGAGGCGCGACATCGACGCGTACAGCGTGGTCGTCTTGCCGGAGCCGGTCGGGCCGGTCACGAGCACGATGCCGTGCGGGCGGCCGATCAGCTTGTCGAACTGGACGAGCGTGTCGCGCGCCATGCCGAGCGTTTCGAGATTCAGGCGTTGCGCGTCCTTTTCCAGGAGACGCAGCACCGCGCGCTCGCCGTGGCCGGTCGGCAGCGTGGACACGCGCACATCGACCGGACGGCCGCCGACACGCAACGTGATGCGCCCGTCCTGCGGCAAACGTTTTTCGGCGATATCGAGCTGCGCCATGATCTTGATACGCGAGATCAGCGCGCCGTGCAGCGCCTTCTTCGGCCGCACGACGTCGCGCAGCGTGCCGTCGACGCGAAAGCGCACGACCGACGCGTTCTCGAACGGCTCGATGTGAATATCCGATGCCTGTTCGCGCGCCGCCTGCGTGAGCAGCGCGTTGATCATGCGGATGATCGGCGCGTCGTCTTCCGATTCCAGCAAGTCTTCCACTTCCGGAATGTCCTGCATCAGGCGCGACAGATCGACTTCGCCTTCCACTTCGCCGACGACCTGCGCGGCGCTGCCGTCGTTGCGCGCGTAGGCCGAGTTGATTGCCGCGGCGAGCTCGTCGGCGGGCTTGCGGATGATCGACAGCGCGCCGAAATTACGCGCGACTTCCGCGAGCGCCGCGTCGGTCGTGCGCTCGCTTATCCAGACTTCGATGCTGTCCGCGTGCTGATGCGCGAGCAGAATCTGCCCGCTGCGCGCAAAGCCGTAAGGCACGAGCCGGGCCGCCAGCGGCGACGCCGCGGTGCTCGCGCTCTCGACTGCATCGTTGACCGTGCTCACGGATGGACTCCCGTTGCGGCATTGCCCGGCATGGCGTTGGTCGCGCCATTGGCCGGAATCGCGTTCGTCGCGCCGTTCGACGGCGCCGGATACGTGCTTTGCGGCGGCAGCGTCGATTGCGGCGCGGTCTGCGTCGGTTGCGGCGCGGGGCCGGCATCCGGATTCTGTGGCAGCGTCGTGCTCGGGCCGGGACCGCGCGTCGTATCGCTCCAGTCCAGCAGATTTTGGGCCGGCGGTCCACCGCCTTCGGAAGGACCGAGCGGTTTCGGCGGCATGACCGGCACGTTCTGATCCTTGATGATGCGGTTATCCGTCGTCGAGCCGTATTGCTGCTGACGCAGATAGTCGTAACGCGTGTTGGCGATCTGCGTGGCCGTCGCCTGGTCGCGCACGATCACCGGACGCAGGAACACCATCAGGTTGGTCTTCGTGCGCGTCTTGCCTTCGCTGCGGAACAGGCTGCCGATGAACGGAATGTCGCCGAGCAGCGGAATCTTGCTGTTGTTGTTGTTGTACTGATCCTGCATCAAACCGCCGAGCACGACGATTTCGCCGTCGTCCGCGAGAATCGTCGACTGCACCGAGCGCGTGTTGATCGTCACGCCGCCCGGATCGTTCTTCGTCGTGGAATCGACGCTCGAATCTTCCTGATAGATCTGCATCTTGAGCACGCCGCCGTCGGTGATCTGCGGCTTGACGTGCAGGGTCACGCCGACGTCGCGGCGGTCGAACGTGTTGAACGCCGTGACCGACGTGGCGGCATTGGCGGTCGGCGTCGCGTACGAACCCGTCACGACCGGCACGTTCTGGCCGACGACGATCTTCGCTTCCTCGTTGTCGAGCGTGATGAGGTTAGGCGTCGAGAGGATGTTCGCATCCGCCGATGTCGACAGCGCCTGCAAGAGTCCGCCGAGACCGAAGAGATTGCCGAAGCGGTGCAAAAGGCCGATGTTCAAGCCTTGCGCGAGCAGGCCGGACGTCGACGTGAGGGACGACGGATTCTGCGCGATCGCGTTGCCCTGCAAGGTCAGATCGACGATGTTCGTATTGCCGGCGCCGAAGCTCGAGCTGCCGTAGAGCGCGTTGTTGCCGCTGTTGGAAAGCAGCGCGCCCTGCCACTGAATGCCGAGATTCGAACCGCTCGTCGCGGAAAGTTCGACAATCAGCGCTTCGATGTACACCTGCGCGCGGCGCGCGTCGAGCTGGTCGATCACGGTGCGCAGGTTCCGATAAACCGGATCCGCCGCGGTGATGATCAGCGAATTCGTCGCGGCATCGGCCTGGATCATGCCGCCGCCCTGGTCGTTGCCGGAATCGTTGTCCTTGTTCGACGAGAAACTCGAGTCCTTGTTGCCGGTGCCGCCCGACATCGGATTGCTGCCGCTGCCCGAACTGCCGCTGAGTCCGCCCGGCAGCGGCGGCGTGCCGGACGTTCCGGTGGACATCGACGAATTGCCGAGACCGCCGCCGCTCTGACCGAACGTGTTCGAGCTGGTGTTCGACGTGTTGTCCGAGCTGTTGTTGCCCTTGCCGAGCATGCCTCGCAGCGTCTTGGCGAGACGCGTCGCGTCGGCGTTGCGCAGCGCCACGACGTGCATGTTGCCGGGCTGGGTCGTGGGCGCGTCGAGCTTCTGCGCCAGTTGCTTCGCCGCGGCGAGGCGCGAGCTGCTCGATGCGCGGAACATCAGCGAGTTGGTGCGGGCATCGGGCGTGACGGTGACTTTCAGCGTCGCGTCCGTGCTGCCGATCGCGCCGGGATCGAGCAGCTTGTTCATCTGCTCGGCGACGTCGATCGCATTGGCGTTCTTCAGCGTGACGATGTCGACGGAGCGGCCCGCCGCCGTATCGACGCCCGCGATGATGCCCGCGATGCGGCGCACGTTGTCCGCGTAATCGGTGACGACGAGCGTGTTGTTCGCCGGATACGCCGCGATCGTGTTGTTCGGCGAGATCAGCGGACGCAGCACCGGCAGAAGGTTGTTCGCCGATTCGTTGTGCAACTGAAAGACCTGCGTGATCACCTGATCGCCGCGCGCCGCCGGCGCATTGCCGACATACGTGGGCACGCCCTGCAGCTTGGCGTCGGCTTCGGGCACGACCTTCAGGACGCCGTGATCCTGCACGAGCGCGAAGCCCTGCATGCGCAGCGACGACTGGAGCGTCTTCAGCGCTTGGTCCTCGGGAACCGAATTCTCCGAAACCAGATTGAGTTGCCCCTTGACGCGGGGATCGACGATGATCGTTTTGCCGGTAGCGGCGCCGATCGCTTTCGCGACCTGGTCGATATCCGCGTTGACGAAATTCAACGTCACCTGCGCGTGCGCGGCTTGGGCGACGATAAGTCCCGCCGCCAGCATTGCCGTCGCCAGACGACGCAGTGCCATAGGTTGTCTTCTCATGGGTTTGATGTCAGAGCCGGGTCTTCGGAGCCGGCTGAGGCAGCCCCGCTCGTCAGCCGAGAGCGCCGCCAACCGCGGTGTGGAACGGGCGGGCCCGACCCCTCGCGGTTATTTTAAAAAATATGACGATAGCAGCTTTGTGTAACGGAATTGTGCCAATTCGTTCCGGATCACGTTGCCCTAGGCTGCCACGTGCGATACAAAATCCAGCGCTCTCAAGCTTTCGAATAACTTGCCGATAGACCGTATCTGAACGATTCCGAGACTCGGCCGATGTACGCGGGAGCCGAATTGTACAACGTCCAGAAGTCTTATTATTCAGACATTTAGAACAAGTCCGATCAATAGGCCGGTGCGCCTCGCGCGCATGCGGGTTTCGGAGGGCGAAACGGGCGTATGTCTGATAGCCAACTTTTGGGCGGATTCGTCAGCCGGTATGATACGGTCGGTTCCGCATTCCGGGCGGTTACAGAAAGGGTGGGTTTTCCCCATGCACGCCCGGCCGCGGACGTTGATTTGTTGGCGTTGGCGCCAAGGCGCCGCAACGGCGGCATGACGTTCCGCGTGTGCGGATGGAGCAGAAGGAAGATGAAGAGAATATTGCGATCACTGGCGATATGCGGGCCGCTCATGGCGGCCGCGGCCGCGCACGCAGACTGCTTCGACGAAGCGGCGAAGTATCAGAAGGTCAATCCGCTCATCCTGCGCGCGATCGCGTGGCAGGAATCGCACAACAAGCCCGACGCCATCAACAAGAACGCGAATGGTTCGACCGATTACGGGCTGATGCAGATCAACTCGATCCATCTCAACACGCTCGCCCAGTACGGCATCTCGAGCGGCACGCTGATGGAGCCGTGCAAGAGCGTCTATGTGGCCGCGTGGCATCTGCGTCAGAAGATGAACAAGTATGGCAATTCGTGGCAGGCGGTCGGTGCTTACCATTCCGAAACACCTGCGCTGCGCGACAAGTACTCGGCGCAGATCATCGAGATCCTGCGTCGCTGGAAGCTGCTTCAGGCTACGCGCTGACCTTCGCCCGCGCTTTTCCGCATGTGCGCCGCGCACGGCGTGCATTTGATGCAAAATCCCCTATTCGATCGCCCGCGCCGCCCGACCGGCAGCGCGGGTTCGCGCTCGTGCGCTCCGTTCCCTGTCACGCTCCATTGCGATGAATCAGATGCCATTGCCCATTACCGTGCTATCGGGATTCACCGGCGCGGGTAAGACCACGCTCGTCGATGCCTTGCTCGCGAACGCCGCAGGCGTGCGCATCGGCGCCGTGACGTGCAGCAAAGCCGCTTCCGGCGCCGATCGCGAAACCACCGAACTGCCCAACGGCTGCCTGCTTCTGACACTCGGCAGCCGGTCGATGCAAGCGCTCGAAAGCGCGATCAACTGGATCGCGGAGCAGCAGCGCTTCGATGCGATCGTCGTCGAAACGTCGGGCATCGCCGAGCCGATGACCATCGCCGAGCATCTCGCGTTCGGCGACGACGACGATGCGACGCTCGCGGGCCACGCGCATCTCGACACATTCGTCACCGTGATCGATGCCGCGAGTTTCCTGCGCGATTACGCGTCCGCGGATTCGCTCGCCGAGCGCGGTCTGTCGCCGGAAGGCCATGACGACGAAGACGATCGGACGGTCGTCGAGACGCTCATCGAACAGATCGAATTCTGCGATGTCATCGTCATCAACAAGATCGATCTCGCCAGCGCGGATGAAATCGAAAAGGTCGCGCGCATCCTGCATGGTCTCAATCCGCGCGCGCTCCAGGTCCGGGCGCAATCGGGCGACGTTCCCATCGGCGACGTGCTGAACACCGGCCGTTTCGATTTCGATGCGACCGCGAGCGCGCCCGGCTGGCTCGCGATCCTGAACGGCGAACATCCGTCGGCCGACGAACCCGATGCGTTCGGCGTGGGCCATTTCGTGTATCGCGCGCGCCGGCCGTTTCATCCCGAGCGTCTGTGGAATCTGTTGCATCAGGAATGGCCCGACGTGCTGCGCGCGAAGGGCTTCTTCTGGCTCGCGACGCGAAGCGATGTAGGCGGCTCGCTGTCGCAAGCGGGCGGAACGGTCCGGCATGGACCGGCGGGACTATGGTGGGCCGCGCAGGATCGCAGCGAATGGCCGACTGACGATCCCGAGCTCGAAGCCGAAATCGTCGCGGAATGGTATGGCGATCCGGATGACAACAGCATCGGCGATCGCCGGCAGGAGCTGGTACTGATCGGATTGAATCTCGATCCTGCCGTCTGGCAAGACCGCTTCGACGCATGTCTGCTCACCGACGACGAATGGGCGCGCGGTCCCGACGCCTGGCGAAGCTTCGCCGATCCGTTCCCCGCGTGGGAAGTCGAGGACCACGATCATGAGCATGACCACGACCACGGTCCCGACTGCGATTGCGACGATCATCGGCATTGATGCCGGACGAAAAAAAACCCGCCGAAGGGCGGGTCATGTACATCTGGCTACTTCGAGTAGCCGCACAATCGGCAAGATGCTTACCGCTTGTTCACTGCGTCCTTGAATGCCTTGCCAGCCGTAAACTTGACCGTCTTCGCGGCCGGAATCTTGATGGACTCGCCGGTCTTCGGATTGCGGCCGGTGCGCGCTGCGCGCTTTCCCGAGCCGAAGCTGCCGAAGCCGATCAACTGCACTGCGTCACCTTTCGAGACAGCCTTCTTGATCACTTCGAGCAACGTGTCCAGCGTTTCGCCGGTTTGAGCCTTGCTGGCGCCGGTCTGCGCGGCTACGGCGTCGATCAGTTCCTGTTTGTTCATTAAGGTTCCTTTATCAGTTTAGGTTGACACGAACAGCGCGAACGCGCCGATTATACGTGCGCAAACCGTGCAGTCGAGTAGGGACGGCCTTCTGGCGTGCCTCCCCGACGATTCGGCGTTCTTGCGCGGCATCTCACCGGCATTGCTTCACTTCGTCGCCTTCGCGCCGCCTCTATACGCGGCGCTTGGTATGATAGCGCAGCGCAAACCCAATCAGGATAAGGGTTTCAAAGATTTACCCTTATATTTTTGAGGCTCCCGGCCGCTTTTTTGGGCGTAGAACACCAGGGCGCGAACCATGCTACGCGAGCTGATCATCGAATACGGCCTGCCGTTGGTTTTTGCCAACGTTCTGCTCGAGTGCCTCGGCTTGCCGCTCCCAGCCTTGCCCACATTGGTTTTGACGGGAGCGATCGCGGTCTCCGCGAGCTTCGCTTCGGCGTCGGGTTCGGGGCTTGCAACGAGCTTTCCATCGGCGGTGTGGGAGGCGCTCGCGGCCATCGTAGCCACGGCCAGCATCGCGGCGCTCATCGGCGATGCGCTCTGGTTCTGGCTCGGGCGCCGCTACGGCAGCCGCGTGCTCGCCTTCATGTGCAAGCTTTCGATCTCGCGCGATACCTGCGTGAACCGCAGCCTCGACTTCTTCGGCCGCTTCGGCGTACGCATTCTCGCGGTCTCGAAGTTCATTCCCGGCTTGTCGACGTTGGCTATTCCCGTCGCGGGCGCGACCGGTATCGGCATCGGCAGCTTCCTTCTCTATGACGCGCTCGGCGCGCTCTTGTGGTCCGGCATCGGCGTCGCGTTCGGCGCGATGTTCGCCGATCTCGTCGATAGCGTGCTCGCCTGGCTCGACCTGTTCGGACGCGGCGTGATCGCGATCGCGGTCATCGCGCTCGCGCTTTATCTCGCCGTGCGCTGGTGGCAGCGCGTGTCGCTGTTGCGCAGGCTGCGCATGGCGCGCATCGATATAGCAATGCTCCGCACGCTGCTAGAAGGCGAGCCGCCGCCGCTCGTCATCGACGTGCGCCGACGCGAACGTCGCGCGATGGATCCGTTCGCGATTCCCGGCGCGCTGCTCTTGCACGACGACGCCGCATCGCAACTCGCCGGCATATCGCGCGATCGCAAGCTCGTGACCTACTGCGATTGCCCGAGCGAAGTATCGGCCGCGCTCGCCGCCAAAGAGCTGACGGCGCACGGCTTCACCGATGTCGCGCCGCTGCTCGGCGGCCTCGAAGCATGGCGCGCGGCGGGCTACGCGCTCGAACCGCTGATGATCGAAGACGCCGCGAACGGCATGGCGCCGGCCATCGCCAAGTCATCTTCGGCTTGATGTTTCCCAATCTTTCGCATGACCGAATCCCTGCTTTTCGCGCCGCACGATCTGCCCGTGCGCTGGCGGCATGAACGCATCTTCACTTTCGTCGATACGACGTTCAGCGCCTTCCTTCCGCTCTGGCAACGCTGGCGCGACGACGAAGCGCGTTGCGAGCGGCTGCATGTCGTCGCTATCGCGCAGCCGAATGCGCTGAACGAACCGCCTTCGGCCGACGATCCATCGCCGCTCGCCGCCGAACTCGCGCGCGCCTGGCCGGTGCGCGTGCCGGGCGTGCATCGCCTCGAGTTCGATGATGGGCGCGTCGTGCTGACGCTCGCCATCGGCGATGACGTCCACGAGATGCTCGCGAAACTCTGGCTGCGCGCCGACGCGTTTCATCTCGATGCGCCGGACGATCCGCGCAAGCTGTGCAAGACGCTCGCGCGCTTTGCCGGCGACGGCGCGACGGTTTGCGCGAACGCCTCTCCGGCGCATCGTCCGACGTTGCGGCGCGCGCTGGCATCGTCGGGTTTCGACTGCTCGCCCGACGCAACGGATGCGCCGCTCGTTGCGCGCTTCGCACCGCGCTGGCGTGTGCGTCGTCATGAACCGCCGCTGCCTTGCGACGCGGGCGCGCGCGAAGCCATCGTCATCGGCGCGGGGCTCGCGGGCTGCGCGGTGAGTTCGCGGCTCGCCGCGCGCGGCTGGCACATCACGCTGGTCGATCGTCATGCGGTCTCCGCGCGCGATGCATCGGGCAATCCGGCGGGCGTGTTTCATCCGATCGTCTGGCGCGACGACAGCGTCGCCGCACGCCTCACGCGCGCGGCATTTCTCTACGCGTTACGCCGATGGCGCGCGCTGGAAGACGCGAATCACGAGTTGCATCGCAGCGGCGCGGGTCTGCTTCAGATCGCCGATACGGCCGACGACGCCGATGCGCTCGCCGCCGCCATCGCGCGATTCGCGTATCCATCCGACTACGTGCAGGCTATGACGCGCGCGGATGCATCGCGCATCGCGGGCGTTGATGTCGCGCGCGGCGGCTGGTTCTTTCCACGCGGCGGTGCGATCTCGCCCGCGGCCGTGTGCGCGGCGCAAATCGATGACGCTTCGGCGCGGATCACAGCGCGCATGAATACCGAAGTGACGCGCATCGAACACGATGGCCGCATCTGGCGCGCGTTCGACGCGAGCGGCGGTGAGATCGCGAGCGCGCCGGTCATCGTGCTTGCGAACGCGCACGATGCGGCGCGGCTCGCTGGCCTGTACGGCGAACCGACGCGCAGCGTGCGCGGCCAACTCACCGTGCTCGATAGCTGCGCGCTCGATCCTCTGCGCATGCCGGTGATCGGCGAAGGCTACGCGGTGCCGCTCGGCGCGGGCGGCACGCTCGTCGGCGCGACGTATGACATCGACGATCCCGATCGCGCGATCCGCGAGGCCGGACATCGGGAGAACATCGGGCGCGTGGCGGGCATGTTGCCGGACCTCGCGCTGATGCCGGGCACAGTACGCGCGGGTCGCGTCGCGTTTCGCTGCGTGACGAGCGACCGCATGCCGATGATCGGCCAGCTCGCCGACGAACACGCCGCGCGCCGCGATGCGCGTGAACTGTCGGGCGCGTGGCCGCTCGATCTGCCGCGCATCCCGGGTCTCTATGGCGCGTTTGCGTTCGGCTCGCGCGGACTCGTCTGGGCGACGCTCGCGGCCGAGCTGATCGCTTCGCTCGTCGAAGGTGAACCCTGGCCCATCGAGCGCGAACTGGCCGAAGCCATCGATCCAGCCCGCTTTTTGCTAAAGGCGTTGAGGCACGGCGAGATATCCCCGGCAAGTTGTGGATAAGCCGTCGAATTGCGTGTGAAAGTCGTGTGAACGCGTTGTGCACGTAAACGGGACAACTGAGGCGTCCGGTTTACGCGGCCAAAAGTTGTTCCGCGTTCACCGCGCGGCGCCAACATGTTTACGGCCCGCTTCTGCTTTCTCCAAATGATTGAATAAAAAGACAAAACCCATGTTATCCACAGAAAAGGCGTTGCTTTGTTAACCACTACTACGTTTATATACAGTAAACCTGTAAACACCTGACGGCGAGTTCATCGGCCGGCCGTAAACGTGGAAGTCCGATCGCCGGGCAAGCCGGTAGCCGGTCAGGTTTGCCATTCGCGTCGAGCCTGGCAGTCGCTTTTACTTCATAAGAATCATGAGCTTGGACTTTCTGCCGGGCGACGCGAGGTATGGCACAATCGCGCTTCTTCCTGCGTTGCGCCCTCTCCAAGATGGCGTCCGCTTCAATGGAACGATGGTTGCGAGCCAAGAATCTGATCAACGAAGCCGCAACCGTCGTTTGCTGCGTTCGGCCCGGCATCCGAGCGGGCGCCGCATGCGCCACTCATGTCACACGGATCGGAGATGTCCGGTGCGACATTGAGGGCATGCAAGGCGTCTCGTGGTCAGCCGGACGCGTCGTCTAATTCGTGCACGGTTCCGCCGTGACGCCGTGTTCGTTCGCATTTCGATTCGCCTGAATGAACCAACGCTCGCGTAGCCGGGCGGATGCGCCTCGTCCGCGAGCGCGCGCCGCCGATGCGAGTCACGCAACGGAACGTGCACGCTCTGCTGCAGCACCGAAGGAGAATCCCATACGATGAATTCGGCATTTTCATTTTTGCCCGCCTGGCCGCTCGAACCCGACGCGATTCTCTGGGCCGGCCTCGCGCTCGTCACGGCGGGCCTCGCCGGCGAGTTGCTGTGGCGCGCGTGGCGCTTGCCGCGCATCACCGGTTTCGCGGTGATCGGGCTGATTGCCGGCAACGCGGGCCTCGGCGTCATCGACGCGAGCGCGGGCGGACTGTCGCGGCCGCTGCTCGATGTCGCGCTCGGGCTCTTGCTCTTCGAACTGGGCGGACGGCTCGACTTGCGCTGGATTCGCCGCAATCCGTATCTGATTCTGTCGAGCATCGCCGAATCGACGCTCACGTTCGGCCTCGTGCTGATCGCGCTGACGCTCCTCAACGTGCCGACGATGCCTTCGGTCGTGATCGCATCCATCGCGATGGCCACGTCGCCCGCGATGGTCATCCAGTTGAAGACCGAATTGCGCGCGGAAGGCCAGGTCACGCAGCGCCTCCTGACGCTGACGGCGCTGAACAGCATGTACGCGGTGGTCGTCGAGAAGCTCGCGGCCGGCGTGCTGCATCAGGAAATCTACGGCAATGCGTTTGCGACGATCCTGCAGCCGCTTTATCTGCTGATCGGTTCGCTCGTGCTCGCGTTCCTGCTCGCGCGCGCGTGCAACATGCTCGTGCGGCGCCTGCCCGCGAACGACGAGCATTCGTTCGTCGCGCTCTTCGGGCTCGTGCTGCTGGCGATCGCGATCGCGCACATCTTCAAGCTGTCGACGATTCTCGCGCTGCTCGCCGCGGGCATCATCGTGAAGAACGCCGATGAACGCCCGCAACTGTGGCCGTCGCATTTCGGTTCCGCCGGATGGCTGCTCACCGTGATCCTGTTCGCGCTGACGCTGACATCGTTTCACTGGCGCGACATCGCGCTCGGCGGCGTTGCGGCGGTCGGGCTGATCGTTGCGCGTTTCGTCGGCAAGCTGGTCGGCGTGCTGATTTTCGCGAAACCGAGCGGCCTCAACTGGAAGCAGGGCGCGGCGCTCGGCGTCGCGCTCACGCCGATGTCCGCGCTCGCGTATCTGCTCGTCGACGACATGTACGTGCTCTATCCGGACTACGACCCGACGTTGCGCGCGATCGTCATGTGCTCGATCGTCGTGTTGCAGATCGTCTCGCCTTTCGTCGTGTACCGTAGCCTGTCGGCGGTGGGCGAGCGGCGCGAGTAAGCGCCCGTACTCTTCAAGCATTGTTCATTCAAGAGGCGCCATGGCACTCGAACCTTTCATCAACTCCGAACCGTTCACGTTCGGCGTCGAGCTGGAGATCCAGGTCGTCAACACGCATGACTACGATCTGACGCGCGCCGCGTCGGACCTCATGCGTCTCATCAAGGACGAAAAGATTCCGGGCAACATCACGCCCGAAATAACCGAAAGCATGATCGAGCTGTCGACCGGCATCTGCACGACGCACGAGCAGGCCGTGACCGATCTGCGCAAGATCCGCGACGTGCTCGTCGCCGCGGCGGACCAGCTGAACGTCGGGCTTGCGGGCGGCGGCACGCATGCGTTCCAGCAATGGAGCGATCGCCAGATCTATGACGCGCCGCGCTTTCAGTACATTTCCGAGCTGTACGGATACCTTGCCAAACAGTTCACGGTGTTCGGGCAGCACGTACATATCGGCTGTCCCGATCCGAACAGCGCGCTCTTCCTGCTGCATGCGATGTCGCGCTACATCCCGCATTTCATCGCGCTTTCGGCGTCGTCGCCTTACATTCAGGGCGTCGATACGGGCTTTCACTCGGCGCGTCTGAACTCGGTATTCGCTTTTCCGCTGTCGGGACGCGCGCCCTTCGTGCTGACCTGGGACGGCTTCGAGGAATATTTCTCGAAGATGGTCAACACGGGCGTCGTCAATAGCATGAAGGACTTCTACTGGGACATCCGGCCGAAGCCCGGCTTCGGCACGATCGAAGTGCGCGTGATGGACACGCCGCTGTCCGTCGACCGTGCCGCGGCGATCGCCTGCTACATCCAGACGCTCTCGCGCTATCTGCTGCTGGACAAGCCGCTGACGCCGCGGGAGGACGACTATCTGGTCTACACGTTCAACCGCTTCGAGGCGTGCCGCTTCGGGCTGGAAGGCACCTGCATCCATCCGCAGACGGGCGAGCGGCAGACCATCGGCGAGGACATTCTGGCAACGCTCGACGTGCTCGCGCCGCACGCCGAAGCGCTCGGCTCGCAGGCCGCGCTGGCGGAAGTCGCGGACATCGCGCGCGGCGTGAACGACGCGACGTGGCTGCGCGGCGTGGTCGACAAGGAGAAGTCGCTGCACGAGGCAGTCAGACAGCAATGTCTGCAATGGCGTCGATAACGCAGCGCTTACGCTTACGCTGATGCAATTCAGCGAATCATGACGAAAGGCCGCTTCGAACTATTCCGAAGCGGCCTTTGTTTTTGAGCCGAATGAAACATGTGCTTGACGAGCAACGGGAATAACGCGCTCACGGCAACGTTTGAAAAAGAACCGATTCGACGTCGCTAAGGTTTACTTCGAAGAATCCGTATACATCCGTAATAGTAGTTAACAAGGCCTGCGCGTCGCTGTGGAAAACGTCAAAAAGAGGTTCAGAGTCAACGTGCTAGCGCGATGATAACCATGTGGATCATGCGCTCGTCGCGATACGAAATTCTGGACAACCGAAGGGCGTGCGACGCGCCGGCAGTGTTATCAAGAATACGTCCACAAACAAAGAAGACGTTTTTCCACGGGTTATCCACAGTTCTGCGTGGATAATTAAGGTGTACGTTTGTTCTAGGTCGCTTAGAATGGCGACTTTGCTGGCGTAGCGTTATAGTCGGCAGGAAAACAGCGCCACGAGCAGGACCATAAGAAGGCGCAAAACGAAGAGGGTTGCAATGTCCCCAATCAGGCACCGCTAATTGGCTTGGCACGCCTGAATTTTGAGACGGCGGGGACCGAGAACGAAGTGCAGTTCGCAAGGGGTTCGGAGTACTCTTCTGCGGACGGCGTTTCGGACGAGGTGTTCGCGGCGGTCGGCGCGAACGTGCCGTCAAACACATAAGCGGAACAACAAGCGAAAGACTATGAGTGAAGGCGTTTACGGAGAGCAGGCGACGGGGCGGGTGACCCACGGCCTGCTGAGGCTGAGCACCGCGATGCGCAGCCAGGCATGGGAATGGGCGGAAGGCGCGGGGCTGACGCCGACCCAGGGTGAAATTCTCGTTCTGCTGATGCAGCGCAAGGGGCCGATGCGCCTCGGCGAGATCGCGCGTGAAACGGCGTTGACCGCCGCCACGACGAGCGATGCGGTGAGCACGCTCGAAGGCAAGGGTCTCGTCGAAAAGCGCCGCGCGCTCGACGATGGCCGCGCGCTCGCGGTTCGTCTGACCGCGCGTGGCCGCACGGCCGCGAAGAAGGCGCTGCAATGGCCGGACTTCCTCGCGAAGGCGGTCGGCACGCTGCGCGAGGACGAGCAGGTTGCGTTCTACCGCACGCTGCTCAAGACCATCCGTCAGCTCGAATCGCAACAGCAGATTCCGGCGCACCGCATGTGTCTGTCCTGCTCGCACTTCGAAGCGAGCAAGAATCCGAAGAAGACGCCGCATCACTGCTCGCTTCTTCAGATCGACATGGCGGACACCGATCTGCGTCTCGACTGTTCGGTATACGAAGAAGCCGACGTTGCCACGCAGAAGAAAAGCTGGAAGGTCTTCGCCCAGGTCGCCTGATCCGGGCGGACGGCGTACAAGCCATTGGGCGTCATCCGGCGCTGTGGGGCCGCGGCGAGTCGGTTAGACTGTGCCCGTCGCGCCTCACCGCGAGGCGCGGCTCGTCACAACTTCGTTCCGGGCCACACGCGCTCGACCTACGGAAAGCCGCCGATGAAACATGAAGTCCTGGCGATTCGCCACGTCTATTTCGAAGATCTGGGCAGCCTCGAACTCGTGCTCGGCGATCGCGGCCTGCCGGTGCGGTATCTGGACGTCGGGCGCGGGCGCATCGATGCGCCCAATCCGCTCGATCCTTCCTTGCTCGTCGTTCTCGGCGGTCCGATCGGGGCTTTTGAAGACGCGCACTATCCGCATCTCGCGCCGCTGCTTTCGATGCTCGAAAAGCGCATCGCGGCGGGCTTGCCGACCATCGGCATCTGTCTCGGCTCGCAACTGATCGCGCGTGCGCTCGGCGCGCGGGTGTATCCGTCGGGGAAGCTGGAGCTCGGCTGGTCGCCGCTCACGCTGACCGACGCGGGACGCGCGTCCGCGCTGCGGCATCTCGAAGCCGAAGGCGCGTCCGTGCCCGTCTTTCACTGGCACGGCGATACCTTCGATCTCCCCGAGGACGCGACGCTGCTCGCATCGACAGATATGTGCGCGCATCAGGCGTTCACCTGGGGCGAGCACGTGCTCGCGCTGCAGTGTCATCCGGAAGTGCTCGTCGAGCGCTTCGAGAGCTGGCTCGTCGCCTATCCGGGCGATGTCGCGAAAAGTGGCACGACGGTCGCCGCGTTGCGCGAGGAAACCGCGCGTCACGGCGCGAAGCTCGAACGCGCCGCCCGCGCGATGTTCGGCGAGTGGCTCGATCGCTTCACCGTGGATGCGCGCTGAACGTGTGATGGTATGAGCCATCGGCGTTTCTGCGTGTCGTGAAGGGCGGTGCTATTCTCGATCGCTTCATTTCCATCGACGAGTCACCGCCATGAGCGCGTTGTTCACACCCACGACCCTACGCGGTCTCGAACTTCCGAACCGCATCTTCGTATCGCCGATGTGCCAGTACTCCGCCGAGCGCGGCGAGGCCACGGCATGGCACATGATCCATCTCGGCCAGCTCGCGTTGTCGGGCGCGGGCATGCTGTTCATCGAGGCGACGGCCGTCGAGCCGGACGGACGCATCACGGCGGGCGATCTCGGTCTCTGGGACGATGTCACCGAAGCCGCGCTGCGTCCCGTGCTCGCCGCCATCCGCCAGTATTCGAAGATCGCGGTGACGATGCAGTTGTCTCACGCGGGCCGCAAGGCATCGAGCCGCAAGCCGTGGGAAGGGGGAGCGCTGGTTTCCGTCGCCGATGGCGGGTGGATGACTTACGCGCCGTCGTCCGTTCCGCATAAGCCCGAAGAAACGCCGCCGCTCGCGCTCGACGCCGCCGGTCTCCTCCGCGTGAAGGAAGCGTTCGTCGCGTCGGCGAAGCGGGCTGCGCGCCTCGGCATCGACGGCATCGAAGTGCATTGCGCGCATGGTTATCTGCTGCATCAGTTTCTGTCGCCGATTGCCAATCAGCGCACCGACGAATACGGCGGCTCGCTCGAAAACCGCATGCGCTATCCGCTCGAAATCTTCGATGCCGTGCGCGCCGCGTTCCCGGCCGACAAACCCGTCGGCGTGCGCGTTTCGGCGACCGACTGGGTCGAAGGCGGTTGGAGCATCGAAGACACGATCGCGTTCGCAGCGGAGTTGAAGAAGCGCGGCGTCGACTGGGTCGATGTATCGTCGGGCGGCGTTTCGCCGTTGCAGAAGATTCCGTTGTCGTCGGGCTATCAGGTGCCGTTTGCGCAGGCCGTGAAGGAAGCGACGGGCGTGAACACTGTCGCCGTCGGACTGATTACGGAGGCGAAGGAAGCAGAAGAAATCGTGGCGAGCGGCAAGGCGGACTACGTCGCGATGGCGCGCGCGATGCTCTACGATCCGCGCTGGCCGTGGCACGCCGCCGCCGAGCTCGGCGCGACCGTCACGGCGCCGCCGCAGTACTGGCGCTCGCAGCCGCGCGACCAGAAGAACCTCTTTGGCGAGATCACAATCGGCCAGCGCTGAAACGTTGCGCGCATCGCCCGGACGGTTGAGCAGACGCGCGCCGGGAGTGTAGGATACCGGTGTGTTGGACGCGAGCGTTCAACGAGCGAACGCGGCGGCATCGAAGCCACCGCGTTTTTTTTGTCCCGATGTTCATCCCCGATCGCGCGGGAGCGAAGCGTTATTTAAGGATTCGTTCGATGAGTTCACGCAGGGTCACCGTTCGCCGCTCCGGTGTGCACGGTAAAGGCGTGTTTGCCGTGAAGCCGATCGCCGCCGGCGAGAAGGTGATGGAGTACAAGGGCGAGCGCATTTCGTGGAAGGAAGCGCTGCGCCGCCATCCGCACAATCCCGACGAGCCGAATCACACGTTCTACTTCGCACTCGACGATGGCCGCGTGATCGACGGCAAGATCGAAGGCAACAGCGCGAAGTACATCAATCATTCGTGCGCGCCGAATTGCGAGGCCGAGGAAGTCGAAGGGCGCGTGTTCATCCACGCGCTGCGCGACATCGAGGCGGATGAAGAGCTGAATTACGACTACGGTCTCGTCATCGACGGCCGCATCACCAAGAAGCTCAAGAAAGAATACGAATGCCGATGCGGCGCGAAGAAATGCCGCGGCACGATGCTCGCGCTGAAAGAAGAGAAGGCGAAAAAGAAGAAGTAAGCCGCGCTTAAGACCGGACAGAGCCACGGACCGAAACCCGTGGCTCTTTTTTATTCCGCCGCCGGTTTGTCTTCCTTCAGCGGCATGCGCACGATGAAGCGCGCGCCGCCTTCGGGCGCATCTTCGTAATGCACCGTGCCGCCGTGCAGCACCATGATGTCGTGAACGATCGCGAGTCCGAGGCCCGCGCCGCCTTCGACGTTTTGCCCGTCGCCGCGGAAAAAGCGCTTGAAGAGATCGCCTTGCTGATCCGGCGGCACGCCTGGTCCGTTGTCTTCCACGACGACTTCGCCGAAGCGCCGGCCGTTCGCGTCGCTCCATTCCGTGACCGACATCGTGATGCGCGCGCCTTCGATGCGAAACGGCGGAATGTACTTGAGCGCGTTGTCGATCAGATTCGCGAGCACCTCACGCGCGAGCACGACATTGCCGCGCACGATCAGCGGATGTTCGTTCTCGGGATCGTCGAGGCGCTGAAAACCGAGATCGACGTGTGCGGCGAGGGCGCGCGGCACCCATTCCGCGCCGGTATCGAACGCGAGCGCGGCCAGATCGAAATCGGAAAAGCGCGCCGCCTGTTCGCCCGGCTCGGCGCGCGCGAGCGAAAGCAATTGATTCGACAGCCGCACCGCGCGATCCGCCGATGCGCGCAATTCCTTCACCGCTTCGACGGCCTTCGCGGGATCGCGCGAACTGAGCGCCTGCTCGGCGTGCAGCTTGACCGCCGTCAGCGGCGTGCGCAGTTGATGCGCGGCATCGGCGATGAACTTGCGTTGCGCATCGAGCGCGCTTTGCAGGCGCACGAGCAGGCCGTTCATCGCGCTCGTGAGCGGGCGGATTTCGCTCGGCACGTAAGTCTCGTCGACAGGTTCGAGCGAGATGTGCGTCTGCTGATTGAGCGCGTCGGCGAGATCGGTGAGCGGGTTCAACTGCTGATTCACGACGCGCCACACGATCACCCATCCGGCGAGCAGCAGCAACAGCAGCGGCATCATGATCGCGATGAGAAATTCGACCGCGATCCGATATCGCGAACCCACGCGTTGCGCCACTTCGACGACGATCGGATTGCCCGTCGGCTGCGGCACGCGCACTTGCGCCGCGCGCACGGAGACGCCCTCGAAGTGCGTCTCGAAGACGTACGCGTAGTGAATGCGCCGCACGTTGGTGCCGGTGAGCGGCAGATCGGGTTCCCCGGCGATTTCCTCATCGCCCGTGCTGATGCGGTAGATGAGTTGCTCGACGGGGTCCGAGAACATCGCCTGCGCGAGCGGCGGCACGGTGACGGGCGCATCGACGCCGGCGAGCTGGATCTGCTTGGAGATGGCCGTCGCGAGATCCGCGAGCGAGCGGTCGACGACGTGCTGCGTGTATTGCCACGCGAGCCAGTAGGCCATGAGGCCGGACATCAGCGCGAGCAGGGACAGCGGCGCGGCGAGGCGGCGCAGGAGCGTGCGCCGCAGACTCGGCGGCGCCGGCGTCTCGGCGGCTTTCGACCGCGCCAGATCGAGCCAGTCTTCGCGGGCGAAACGCTGGTCGCCCGCGCGGCGAGTGGGAAATCGCAAGGCGTTTTACGGCAGAAGCGTTACGCCGCTTGCCGGATCTCCTGAAGCAGATAGCCGAAGCCGCGCACCGTCACGATTTCCACGCGCGTGTTCTCGAGTTTCTTGCGCACGCGATGCACATACACTTCGATGGCCGTATCGCCGAGATCGCCGCCGAAGTGCGTCAGATGATCCTGCAACTGCGCCTTGCTCACGACGCGGCCGTGACGCAGCAACAGCATTTCGAGCACGGCGAATTCGCGCGGCGAGAGTTCGAGCGGACGCTCGTCGTTGAAGATGCGGCGATCGACGCCCGACAGGCGCAAGCCGCCGAGCGACACTTCGGGGCGTGGCACGTCGCCGTGCGGGCCGCTGCGTCGCATCACCGCGCGGATACGCGCTTCGAGTTCCTGCGGCTCGAACGGCTTCAGCATGTAGTCGTCGGCGCCGCTGTTCAGGCCTTGCACGCGGTCGTGCAGTTCATCGCGCGCGGTGAGGATGATCACCGGCGTGTGACGATTGCCCTGGCGGAAACGCGAAAGCAGCGTCATGCCGTCGATGCCGGGCAGGCCGAGATCGAGAATGACGAGCTCGTGGCGGTTCTGCGCGAGCGCCTGTTCGGCGAAGATGCCGTCGTGCACCATGTCGACCGTGAAGCCGGATTGTTCGAGGCTGCTTTGAATGCCGCGCGCGATGGGGCGGTCGTCTTCGATCAGAAGGATTCGCATGGAGTCGCTCAAGTACAATGGGTTGAGCTCTAGCGGGCGGGGCGGTCGGCGGCATGGTCACATGCGCGGCGTGCGGCGCGGGCTCGAGCCGGTTCAAAACTCACATCTCATGCGGCGTGCGCGACCTGTTTTCCTGAAGCCGCGAGCGGCCGTACACCGAATGTATTTCTGCCCGGACATGGCTGTCATCCCGATCCACGAACTCGAAGCCGCGATCAACTACTGGCGCGGCCGCTCCCCGTCGAGCGGCGACGAACTCAGCCTCTGCAAGGAAGCGAGCGCGCTGTCCAGGCCCTATGCGCTGCTGATTGTACAGCGTCAATCCGGGCTGCCGCCCGAGCAACTGGACGACGAGGCTCGCGCCGCCTGGGAAGCTTACGAGCGCTTCAGGAATGGTAGTCGAGACTGAAAGGTAACTGACGATCGAGCTTTCTATTTGCTGTTCGAAGGCTTGCGTTTATGCCGAATTCGCGTCTTTCCGTATGAAATCCGGCCTTTCGCGGTGTCATGGTTGGTAACATGCGCGTTACCTTGTTTGCCGCTGCAAGGAATTCGTAAAACGCGCGCGAAACGGCCCCTTTGCGCAAAGGGTTTGTGAGGGCACCCGCTGCCATGCGATAAAGTCGCATTCATCACGGCTACCGCGCATATCCGCCTCATGCTCGAACTCGATCATTTCGACCTCGCCCTGCTCGACGTGCTTCAACGCTTCGGGCGCGCGACGCATCAGCAACTGGGCGAGCAGGTGCCGCTTTCGCCGTCGCAGATCGGGCGGCGCCTGCAGCGCCTCGAAGCGACGGGCGTGATCGAAGGATATCGGGTGGTGTTGCGGCCCGAAAAGCTCGGCCTGGGCGTGACGGCGTTCACGAGTTTGAAGCTGAAGCATCACGGCGATTCGATCATCGAGCAGTTTCAGCAGCAGATCGAAATGCTGCCCGAAGTGCTCGAATGTCACGCGACCGTCGGCGATGCGGATTACCTGCTGCGCATCGTCGCGCCCGATTTGAACGCGCTTTCAGGCTTCGTCATGAAGAAGCTGATGCGCGTACCGGGCGTCGACAGCGTGCGCTCGAACATCGTGCTGACGACGTTCAAGCGCAACGGTCCGCTGCCGCTTTCTCATCTCGCCGACGACGACGCCTCGGGACTGAGCAAATCGACGTAAGCGAGCGGCACCAGATCGGTCTGCGCCACGCCGAGACGCGCGAACATCGCGTGAGCTTCTTCTTCGCCGCCGGCTTCGTCGTCGTCCTGGCCGAGCACCACTTCCAGCTCGATGAAATCGCCGAGACCGTCCACGCGGTCCAGATGAATGCGCGTGCGCCCGACGAGAAACACATGCCGTTCCTTCGAGACAATGCCGCGCGTCGTCAGCGCCTGCGCGAGCAGCGCGTGCATCGCCTCGGGATTCGTCACCGGGCTGCGCGTGTAGTACGAGACTTTCGGGCCGTCGCGGTCGTCGCGCTGATAAAAGATCAGCTCGGATGGCGTGCCGTCGTCGAACTGGCGCAGCTTGAGGCGTCCGGTGGGCACGTCGTAGAAGAAGTCTTGCTGGCGGAAAACCAGCGGCGCGTCGGGGGCGAGCGCGGCCGCGCGTTCGCGCAGTGCGTCGAACTGATGCGCGCGCGCCTTGATTTCGATGTTGCGTGCCATGAAGACTCCTCGAACACGGTTGGATGTAAAAAAGCGAGCGCCCAGCCTAGCAGACGATCGATGAAGCGCGCTTGAAAGTCCTTGCCCGCGAAGTCGGGATTTGCCCTCAGACGGACCATTGCGCGTCGATCAACCGCAGCGCCGCCGCGATCGCCGGTTCATCGCGACGTTCCGCGAGCGCGACGAAGGACAACTGCGTCGGCACCGTGACGCCTTCGACGATCGTCAGCGCGTGTGCGTGCGCCTGCGCCAGCGCGATCGAATCGCGCGCGAGCGACAGACCGACGCCCGATTTCACGAGATCGAGCATCGACGGCTCCTGATCCACTTCCGCGACGACGAGCGGCATCGCGCCCGCCTCGCGGAAGAGGCGCGACAACAGCCGGTTATGCGCGGATTCCTGCGGCGTCCAGATCCACGGCAGCTTGGCGAGCGCGGCCCAGTTGCGCTTGCCCTTGTTGACGCGGTTGTGCCAGCCCGCCGGCGCAAGCACGCGATACAGAAATGGCGTCAGCCTGACGACGTGAAAGCGCTCGCCGTCGCGCGTGCCGTCGACGGCCGGATCGCCGATGTAATAGCCGACGTCCAGATCACGCGCCCTCACGCGCTCCAGCACCCAGCCCGACATGCCGTGCCGCAATGACGTCTCGATGCGCGGATGCGTCTCCACGAGCTGACGCAAAAATCCGCCGAGCCGCAGAAACTCGGGATCGAGAATCGTGCCGATGCGCAGCGTGCCGCTCACTTCGTGACGCAGCGCAGCAGCGGCGCGCTGCACGTCGGCGGCGGCTGCGAGCGCGCGTTCGGCGTGCGGCAGGAGCGCTTCGCCATCGCGCGTCAGCAAAAGTCCGTGCGACGTTCGCGAAAACAGGACGACGCCCAGCATCTCCTGCAGATTCTTGATCTGCAGGCTGACGGCCGGCTGCGTCAGATGCAGTTGCGCCGCCGCGCGCGTGAGGTTGCCTTCGCGTGCAACGGTGATGAAGGCGCGCAGAAGAATGTAGTCCATCGGCTGATATTAAAGCTTCTTATATCCCAGTTGAACATATCTGATTGGATTCGCAAGCGCATCCCGCAGTACGCTCGGTTGATCTGCAAGCCAAAGACGCCGCACAAGACGGCGCGCCACGGAGACAAGCGATGAAACAGAACGCGCGCAAGCTGGAAGGTGAATTCGACTACATCGTGGTCGGCGCGGGCACGGCCGGTTGCGTGCTCGCGAATCGCCTCACCGAGGATCCCGACGTGAACGTGCTGCTGCTCGAAGCGGGCGGCAAGGACGACTATCACTGGATTCATATTCCGGTCGGCTATCTGTATTGCATCGGCAATCCGCGCACGGACTGGCTTTACAAGACGCAGGCCGAACCGGGCCTGAACGGACGCGCGCTGTCGTATCCGCGCGGGCGCGTGCTCGGTGGATGCTCGTCGATCAACGGCATGATCTACATGCGCGGCCAGCGCGAGGACTACGACGACTGGGCGCATGTCAGCGGCGATCCGAACTGGTCGTGGGATTCCGTGCTGCCCATCTTCAAGCGCAGCGAGGATCATCACGGCGGCGGCAACCAATGGCACGGCGCGGGCGGGGAATGGCGCGTCGAGAAGCAGCGTCTGAAGTGGAAGATTCTCGAAACCTTCGCGAAGGCCGCGCAGCAGAGCGGCATTCCCGCGACCGATGACTTCAATCGCGGCGACAACACGGGCGTCGGTTATTTCGAAGTGAATCAGCGCGGCGGCATTCGCTGGAATGCGGCGAAGGCCTTTCTCCGTGAAGCGATGAAGCGTCCGAACCTCACGACGATCACCGGCGCGCACACGCAACGCCTCGTGTTCGAAGGCGCGCGCTGCGTCGGCGTGGAGTATCGCGGCGGCGATGTCGATTACATCGCGCGCGCGCGATGCGAAGTGATTCTCAGCGCGGGCGCGGTGAATTCGCCGCAGATTCTCGAACTCTCGGGCATCGGCAATGGCGCGCGTCTGCAGCGTCTCGGCATCGATGTCGTGAAGAGTCTGCGCGGCGTCGGCGAAAATCTGCAGGACCACTTGCAATTGCGCATGGCGTACAAGGTCAACGGCGTGCGCACGTTGAACACGTTGTCCGCGCATTGGTGGGGCAAGCTTTTCATCGGCATGCAATACGCGCTGTTGCGTAGCGGCCCGATGTCGATGGCGCCATCGCAGCTCGGCGCGTTCGCGAAGTCCAATCCCGACGATGCATCGATCAAGCGCCCCGACGTGCAGTATCACGTTCAGCCCTTGTCGCTCGAACGCTTCGGCGAACCGCTGCACGCGTTCAATGCGTTCACGGCATCCGTGTGCAATCTGCGGCCGACATCGCGCGGCAGCGTGCATATCGAATCGCCCGATGCCCATGCGGCGCCGCTGATCGCGCCGAATTATCTGTCGACGGACCGCGACCGCGAAGTCGCCGCGAATGCGTTGCGCCTCACGCGGCGCATCGCCGGCGCGCCCGCGCTCGCGCGTTATGCGCCGGAAGAGATCTTGCCCGGCATTCAGTTTCAGACGCAGGAAGAACTCGTCGAAGCGGCGGGCAAGGTCGGCACGACGATCTTTCATCCGGTCGGCACATGCCGCATGGGCACGGACAACGATCCGGGGGCGGTCGTCGACAGCCGCCTGCGCGTGATCGGCGTGCGCGGCCTGCGCGTCGTCGATGCATCGGTGATGCCGACGATCACATCGGGCAATACGAATTCGCCGACGCTGATGATCGCCGAGCGCGCGAGCGACATGATCCGCGAAGACCGGCGCAGCGTCGAAGCGCAGGAAGTGATCGCGACGGCGCTCGCGTGACGTGATGAATGACGTATGCATGACGCGCGCATGACGCTCGATCAGTCATCGCTTATTTGCGCCCTGCATAAGCATTCCCCATGCCCCCATAACGTGCATGCGGCGGGACTCCAAGCAAATCGTTAGTAAGTGCAAATCCCAATGATTGCGCTGCATCATTGGCGCGACAATGGCCCCGGAATTAGTGATGCTCGGCATGCCACGTGCACACTTTGTGCGGCCGCAACAGCGACGCGCGAAGCGAAGCAGTACCGGAATGGAGACAACGTTCGGGTGCGCGCGGAAAGAAAAAATAAGGCGCAGGCGAACAGAGTTTGCCCCAGCGTCTCACTTCGCATGGAAGGGGACATGATTCTCGGCGACACCATTCTTGAAACGCGAGGACTCACGAAGGAATTCAAAGGCTTCACGGCCGTGAATGGCGTGAACCTGCGCGTTCGCCGCGGTTCGATCCATGCGCTGATCGGACCGAACGGCGCAGGCAAGACAACCTGCTTCAACCTGCTCACCAAGTTCCTCGAACCCACTGCGGGCCAGATCGTTTTCAACGGCACGGACATCACGCGCGAGCGGCCGGCGCATATCGCGCGGCGCGGCATCATCCGCTCGTTTCAGATTTCCGCCGTGTTTCCGCATCTGACCGTGCTGCAGAACGTGCGTATCGGCTTGCAGCGGCAACTGGGTACGTCGTTTCATTTCTGGCGCAGCGAGCGTTCTCTCGACGCGCTAAACGACCGCGCGATGGATCTGCTCACGCAAGTCGGCCTCACCGATTTCGCCGATACCAAAACTGTCGAGCTTTCGTACGGCCGCAAGCGCGCGCTGGAGATCGCGACCACGCTGTCGATGGAGCCCGAACTCATGCTCCTCGACGAACCGACGCAAGGCATGGGCCACGAAGACGTCGACCGCGTGACGGCGCTCATCAAGAAAGTATCGGCGGGCCGCACCATCCTGATGGTCGAGCACAACATGAACGTCATCGCGGGCATCTCCGACACCATCACCGTGCTTCAGCGCGGCGAAGTGCTGGCCGAAGGCAGCTACGCGGAAGTGTCGAAGAATCCGCTCGTGATGGAAGCCTACATGGGCAGCGCCGATGCGGCGCTCACCGGAGCGCATGCATGAGTACGATCGTGGAGGAGCGCCGCTCGCGCGAGGCGAACGGCGCGGCGGGCAATGTGCCCGCGCTGGAAATCTCGGGATTGCAGGCGTGGTACGGGGAATCGCACATTCTGCATGGCGTGGACCTCAAGGTGAATCGCGGCGAAGTGGTCACGCTGCTCGGCCGCAACGGCGCGGGCCGCACGACGACGCTGCGCGCCATCATGGGCCTGACCGGGCGCAGGACGGGCTCGATTCGCGTCGCGGGACACGAAACCATCGGGCTCGCCACACACAAGATCGCGCATTACGGGGTCGGCTATTGTCCGGAGGAGCGCGGCATTTTTTCGAGCTTGTCGTGCGAGGAAAACCTGCTGTTGCCGCCGCTCATCGGCAAGCAGAAGGACGCGATGTCGCTCGACGAGATCTATTCGATGTTCCCGAACCTGAAAGAGCGCCGCGCGAGCCAGGGCACGCGTCTTTCGGGCGGCGAACAGCAGATGCTGGCCGTCGCGCGCATTCTGCGCACGGGCGCGAATCTGCTTCTGCTCGATGAAATCTCGGAAGGTCTCGCGCCGGTCATCGTGCAGACACTCGCGCGCATGATCCTCATGCTGAAGTCGCGCGGCTACACGATCGTCATGGTCGAACAGAATTTTCGTTTCGCGGCGCCGCTCGCGGACCGCTTTTACGTGATGGAGCACGGAAACATCGTCGAGCATTTCGGCGCGGGGGAACTCGAAGCGAAGATGCCGGTGCTGCACGAATTGCTCGGGGTGTAATCGATCCCGAACGCGGCACGCCGGAAAGAAGGGCAACACCAGTAACACCGCAACAAATCAAAACTCATGGAGACTGGAATGAAAAAGAAGACCCTCGCGCGCCTCTCTACTCTGTGCTTTGCGGCTGCGGCGGCGAGTGTGGCGGTGATGAGCACGAGCGCCAACGCCGCCGACGGCAACACCGTGAAGATCGGTTTCGTCACCGACATGTCGGGCCTCTACGCGGACATCGACGGCCAGGGCGGCCTCGAAGCCATTCGCATGGCGATCGCGGACTTCGGCGGCAAGGTGAACGGCAAGCCGATCGAACTCGTCTATGCGGATCACCAGAACAAGGCGGATATCGCGGCATCGCGCGCGCGTGAATGGATCGACCGCGACGGCGTGAACGCGATCATCGGCGGCACGAATTCGGCGACGGCGCTCTCGACCGCGCAAGTCGCGGCGGAGAAGAAGACGCCGTACATCAACATCGGCGCGGGCGCGGACAACCTGACCAACGAGCAATGCTCGCCGTACACGGTGCACTACGCGTACGACACGATGGCGCTCGCGAAAGGCACCGGTTCCGCGGTGACGAAGCAGGGCGGCAAGACGTGGTACTTCCTCACCGCCGACTATGCGTTCGGCAAGGCGCTCGAAAAGAATACGGCCGACGTCGTGAAGGCGAACGGCGGCCAGGTGCTCGGCGAAGTGCGTCATCCGCTGTCGGCGTCGGACTTCTCGTCGTTCCTGCTGCAGGCGCAGGGATCGAAGGCGCAGGTGCTCGGCCTCGCGAACGCGGGCGGCGACACGATCAACTCGATCAAGGCCGCGAAGGAATTCGGCATCACCAAGTCGATGAAGATCGCCGCGCTGCTCATCTTCATCAACGATATCCACAGCCTCGGGCTCGAAACGACGCAGGGTCTCGTCCTGACGGACAGCTGGTACTGGAACAAGGATGAGAACACGCGCAAATGGGCGCAGCGCTACTTCGGCAAGATGAAGAAGATGCCGTCGAGCCTGCAGGCAGCGGACTATTCCGCCGTGATGGCCTACCTGAACGCGGTGAAGGCGGCGGGCACGACCGACGGCGACAAGATCATGGCGCAGCTCAAGAAGACGAAGATCGACGACTTCTACGCGAAGGGCTACATCCGCGAAGACGGTTCGATGATTCACGACATGTATCTGATGGAAGTGAAGAAGCCGTCGGAATCGAAGGAGCCGTGGGACTACTACAAGATCACCGCGACGATTCCGGGCGATCAGGCGTTCGGCACGAAGGCGGAGTCGCGCTGCAAGCTCTGGAAGTAAGCGTTCGGCGGTGATTCAGCGCGTTCGCGAGGCGGGCGGCCAAGAGGGCCGCTCGGCCGCCGCAACCGCGTCAACACGTTTCTGACGGCAGGTTCAATGGAAATTTTCGGCATTCCACTCGCCGCGATGATGAGCCAGCTGCTGCTCGGGCTGGTGAACGGCTCGTTCTACGCGATCCTGAGCCTCGGGCTCGCGGTGATCTTCGGCTTGCTCAACGTCATCAACTTCGCGCACGGCGCGCTCTTCATGCTGGGCGCGATGCTCGCATGGATGGGCGCTTCCTACTTCAACGTCCCGTACTGGGCGATGCTCGTGCTCGCGCCCGTCATCGTCGGGCTGTTCGGCGTTTTCGTCGAGCGATCGATGCTGCGCTGGCTCTACAAGCTCGATCATCTCTACGGGCTGCTGCTCACGTTCGGCCTCACGCTCGTGATCGAAGGCGTGTTTCGCTCGATCTACGGTTCGTCGGGGCAGCCTTACGACGTGCCGTCGCTGCTGCAAGGCGCGACCAATCTCGGCTTCATGTTCCTGCCGAACTATCGCGCGTGGGTGGTCGTGGCGTCGCTCGTCGTGTGTTTCGCGACGTGGTTCGTGATCGAGAAGACGCGCGTCGGCGCTTATTTGCGCGCGGGCACGGAGAATCCGAAGCTCGTCGAGGCGTTCGGCGTCAACGTGCCGATGATGATCACGCTCACCTACGGCTTCGGCGTCGCGCTCGCGGCGTTCGCGGGCGTGCTTGCGGCGCCGGTGATTCAGGTGTCGCCGCTGATGGGCCAGTCGATGATCATCACGGTGTTCGCGGTGGTCGTGATCGGCGGCATGGGTTCGATCATGGGCTCGATCCTCACGGGTCTCTTGCTCGGCGTGATCGAAGGCTTGACGCGCGTGTTCTATCCGGAAGCGTCCGCGACGGTCGTCTTCGTCATCATGGCGATCGTGTTGATGATTCGCCCGGCAGGATTCTTCGGCAAGGAAAAATGATGCAGAGAAAAGCGCTCTACGGCCTGTTGCTGATCGGCCTGATCGTGGCGCCGTTCGTCGGCGTGTATCCGCTGTTCATGATGAAAGTGCTGTGCTTCGCGCTCTTCGCAGCCGCGTTCAATTTGCTGATCGGCTATACGGGGCTGCTGTCGTTCGGGCACGCGATGTTCCTCTCTTCCGCGGGCTACGTGGCCGGCTACGCGATCCAGACGCTCAACTTCACGCCGGAGCTCGGCGTGCTCGCGGGCACGGCGGCGGCGACGCTGCTCGGTCTCGTCGCCGGCCTGATCGCGATTCGGCGCCAGGGCATCTACTTCGCGATGGTCACGCTCGCGCTCGCGCAGATGGTGTACTTCGTCTTCCTCCAGGCGCCGTTCACGCATGGCGAAGACGGTCTGCAAGGCGTGCCGCGCGGCAAGCTGTTCAACGCGATCGATCTGGGCAACGACATCACGCTGTATTACGTCGTGCTCGTGGTGATGCTGCTCGCGTTCGCGCTGATCGTGCGCATCGTGCATTCGCCGTTCGGGCAAGTGCTGATCGCGATCAAGGAGAACGAGCCGCGCGCTATTTCGCTCGGCTACGACACGTCGCGCTACAAGCTGCTCGCGTTCGTGCTGTCGGCGGGGCTCGCGGGTTTCGCGGGCGCGACGAAGACGCTCGTGCTCGGCTTCGAAACCCTGGGCGACGCGCACTGGACGATGTCCGGCCTCGTCGTGCTGATGACCCTCGTCGGCGGCATGAGCACGATGTTCGGCCCGCTGCTCGGCGCGGCGATCATCGTCGCGCTGGAAGACCGGCTCGGCGATATCGGCAGCGGCATCGCGCGGCTCACGGGCGTAACGTGGTTCAACTCGCTGGGCGAATCGGTGACGATCGTGACGGGCGTCATCTTCATCGCGTGCGTGCTGGCGTTCCGTCGCGGAATTGTCGGGGAGATCGTTGCGCGGGTTCGGCCGCTGCAAGGCTGAAGCGATTTACTTTGAATTGCGAATTAATTGGGGCTTCGCGAGAAGCGCGCTGTATTGCAAGAAATACGCCCCGTTGAGGTGCTTTTGTGCACCACTAGGGTAAATGCTAGGTTGCCGGGCACTGTTGCGTTCTTTAACATGCGTCCTAGTTCTGTTGCACCCAGATTTTTGAGGTGGAGAACGAGGAGACATGAGGCACGAAGTGCCCGACCGAAAAGCGCTGTTGGATGAGTCCAACAGCGCTTTTTTATTTGCCCGTCGATAATACGAATTAATCCCTCGACGGATTTAAGGCGGGGTTTTCCCGAGGGTTTAGGGATGCGTGCGGCGTCGTCGGAAAAGCGCTGAAAAAACAACGTTCGAAGCCCGGGAAGACCCTTCAAAACGCTTGCTGCCCGGCGCTTTCGTCCGCTAAACTGCATTTCCCGACCCGTCGGTCGGCGATTCGAAGCGGCGCGAATCACGGACATATCCGCAGGCGATTCTTTACGCATAAGCACGATTTACGGGGCGCAAATCAATGAAGTTGGCATTACGCGGAAAGGCGGTCGCAATGGCCGTCGCGGCATTATCGGCGGTAATCAGCAATCAGGTTTTGGCGGACGTGAAAATCGGCGTGACGGTTTCGGCAACGGGCCCGGCGGCGTCGCTTGGCATTCCCGAGAAGAACACCGTTTCGTTGCTTCCGAAGGAGGTCGCCGGGCAGAAGGTGGAATACATCGTTCTCGACGACGCCACCGATTCCACGCAAGCCGTGAAAAACGCGCGCAAGCTGACGAGCGAAGATCATGTCGATGCGCTCGTCGGCTCGACCGTCGTTCCGAACTCGCTCGCGATGACCGACATCGCCGCTGAAACGCACACGCCGATGATCTCGATGGCCGCAGCCGCGAGCATCGTCGAACCGATGGACGCGAAAAAGGCGTGGGTCTTCAAGACGCCGCAGAACGACATTCTGATGGCCACCGCCATCGCGCAGCACATGTCGAATCATGGCGTGAAGACGGTCGCGTTCATCGGCTTCTCCGATGCCTACGGCGAGAGCTGGTTCAAGGAATTCTCGAAAGCGGCCGATCTCGCGAAGCTGAAGATCGTCGCGAACGAGCGCTTCGCGCGCAACGACGCATCGGTGACGGGCCAGGTGCTCAAGACGATGTCGCAGAACGCGGACGCGGTGCTGATCGCGGGCGCGGGCACGCCGGCCGCGCTGCCGCAGAAGACGCTCAAGGAGCGCGGCTACAAGGGCAAGATCTATCAGACGCACGGCGTCGCCAATAACGACTTCCTGCGCGTGTGCGGCAAGGATTGCGAAGGCACGTTCCTGCCCGCCGGACCGCTGCTCGTCGCGGAGCAGTTGCCCGACAGCAATCCCGTGAAGCAGGCCGCGCTCACGTACAAGAAAGCGTATGAAGGCGCCTACGGCGCGGGTTCGGTGTCGACCTTCGGCGGTCACGCTTGGGACGCGGGCCTCATTCTGCAGCGCGCGATTCCCATTGCGCTGAAGAAGGGCCAGCCCGGCACGCCGGCGTTCCGCGAAGCGCTGCGCGCGGCCATCGAAGAGACGAAGAATCTGCCGGCATCGCACGGCATCTTCAACATGAGCCCCAACGATCACTCCGGACTGGACCAGCGCGCGCGCGTGATGGTGGAGATCGTAGGCGGCAAGTGGAAGCTCTCGGGCAACTGACGCAATCGCATGTGAACTGATTCGAAGAACAAAGGCGCGTCGTTTCGAACGCGCCTTTTTTCTGCGCTGTGCAACGAAAGCCCCGACGAAGAAGAGGGCGCAACGGTCAGGGAAAACGAGCCTTGGCACGCAGTATCGCGGTAAATAGATTGGGGCGGCTCTTTGATTGGCCTCGAAAGTCGCATCGATAACAACTCGCAGCAACGCACCGCCAGTGTGCGCGTTTGGAGACAAGCAATGAAAACGAAGAAGGCATGGATCAAGACCGGCATCGCGCTCGCCATCGCGGGCAGCGTGTTCGCGGGCGCGGGCGCGGCGCTCGCGCAAGTGAAGATCGGCGTGACGCTCTCGGCGACGGGACCGGCGGCATCGCTCGGGATTCCCGAGAAAAATACCGTCGCGCTGTTGCCCAAGGAAATCGGCGGGAAGTCGGTCGAATGGATCGTGCTCGACGACGGTTCCGACACGAGCCGAGCCGTGCAGAACACGCGCAAGCTGATCGACGAAGATCACGTCGATGCGATCGTCGGCTCGACCGTGACGCCAAACTCGCTCGCGATGATCGACCCGGCCGCCGCGGGCAAGACGCCGATGATCTCGATGGCCGCCTCGGCCGCGATCATCTCGCCGATGGACGCGAAGAAAGCGTGGGTCTTCAAGACGCCGCAGAACGACGCGCTCATGGCCGACGCGATCGCGAGCTACATGGAGAAGCACGGCGTGAAGACCGTGGGCTTCATCGGCTTCGCCGATGCCTACGGCGACGGCTGGTACAACGTGTTCAACACGGCGGCCACGGCGCACAAGCTGAAGATCGTCACGAACGAGCGCTTCAACCGCACGGACACGTCCGTGACCGGCCAGGTGCTGAAGACGATGGGCGCGAACCCCGACGCGGTGCTGATCGCGGGTGCGGGCACGCCGTCCGCGCTGCCGGCGAAGGCGCTGAAGGAGCGCGGCTACAAGGGCAAGGTCTATCAGACGCACGGCGTCGCCAACAACGACTTCCTGCGCGTGTGTGGCAAGGATTGCGAGGGAGAGATCCTGCCCGCCGGTCCGGTGCTCGTCACCGAGCAATTGCCGGAGAGCAATCCGGTGAAGAAGTCGTCGGCGGCGTACAAGGACGCGTACGAGAAGGCCTACGGCGCGGGTTCGCTGTCGACGTTCGGCGGCCACGCTTGGGACGCCGGGCAGATGCTTCAGCGCGCGATTCCCGAAGCGCTGAAGAAGGGCCAGCCGGGCACGCCGGAGTTCCGCGAAGCGCTGCGCGCGGCGCTCGAAAACCTCAAGGATCTGCCGGTGTCGCACGGCATCATGAACATGACGCCGACCGATCACAACGGCTTCGACAATCGCGCGCGCGTGATGGTGCAGATCGTCGACGGCAAGTGGAAGCTGCTGAACGACTGATGTCGTGGAACGCGCCTACCCGCGCGTTCGTGTTTCTTAATTTCGAGATGATCTCGTAGAACAAGCGGCGCACCGGCAACGGCGCGCCGCTTGACCATGTTTCACAAGAAGCTCCAAAGAGGAAGTATGGACTTATCGATTGCGGCGATCCTCGCGCAGGACGGGATCACCACGGGCGCGATCTACGCGTTGCTCGCGCTCGCGCTGGTGCTCGTGTTCTCCGTGACACGCGTCATTTTCATTCCGCAGGGCGAGTTCGTCGCGTATGGCGCGCTCACGCTGGCCGCGCTGCAGACGCAGAAGCTGCCCGCCACCTGCTATTTGCTCATCGCGATGGGCGTCGGCTGCTTTATCGCCGAACTCGCTGGCATCGTTCGGCATCCTTCGCGATATCACCAGATCGGACGCTTGCTCACCGTCCTGGCCGGCAAGTATCTGCTGTTTCCCGTTGCGGTTTGGGGCATTACGCAAGCCGCTTTTGCGCAGCCTTTGCCGATGTTGGCCCAGATCGCGCTGACGCTTCTCATCGTCGTGCCGATGGGGCCGTTCGTCTATCGCCTCGCCTATGAGCCGATCGCGGAGGCGAGCACGCTGTTGCTGCTGATCGTCGCGGTCGCCGTGCACTTCGCGATGGTCGGCCTCGGGCTCGTGATGTTCGGCGCCGAAGGATCGCGCACGACGGCATTCTCCGACGCCAACTTCAATCTCGGCAGCGTATCGATCTCCGGGCAAAGCCTGTGGGTCGTGGGGACGGCTGTCGTGTTGATCGTCGCGCTGTACTTCTACTTCGATCGCTCGATTTCCGGCAAGGCGTTGCGCGCGACGTCGGTGAATCGTCTGGGCGCGCGGCTCGTGGGCATCGGCACGACACAGGCGGGGCGCCTCGCGTTCACGCTCGCGGCCGGGCTCGGCGCGCTCTGCGGCGTGCTCGTCGCGCCCATCACGACGATCTACTACGACTCGGGCTTTCTGATCGGCCTGAAGGGTTTCGTGGGCGCGATCGTCGGCGGTCTGGTGAGCTATCCGCTCGCGGCGGCGGGGTCGCTGCTCGTGGGTCTGCTCGAATCGTATTCGTCGTTCTGGGCGAGCGCGTACAAGGAGGTGATCGTCTTCACGCTGATTATTCCGGTGCTGCTGTGGCGAAGCCTGGCGAGCCCGCATTCGGATGAGGACGAGGAGTGAGCCGATGAAATTCCGTTCTTTCTGGATCTTTCTGCTGATCGTTTTCGCGTTGCCGATTCTGCCCGGGCCGGTCGCCGTGCCCGAGTACTGGATCACGCTGCTGAACTACATCGGCCTCTATTCGATCGTCGCGATCGGCCTCGTTCTGCTGACGGGCATCGGCGGGATGACGAGCTTCGGCCAGGCTGCGTTTGTCGGCGTGGGCGCATACGCGACGGCCTTCCTGACGACGCGCTATGGCGTCTCGCCGTGGCTCGCGCTCATCGCAGGCGTCGTGCTGACGGCATTTATCGCGCTGCTGCTCGGTCTTATCACCATGCGTCTGTCCGGGCACTTTCTGCCGCTCGGGACGATCGCGTGGGGCCTCTCGCTGTTCTATCTGTTCGGCAACATGGAACTGCTCGGCAAGTACGACGGCATCAATGGGATTCCGGTGCTCAACGTGTTCGGCTGGCAGCTCGAATCGGGGCGCAGCATCTACTACCTGATCTGGGTCGTCGTGCTGCTCGCGGTGATATCTGTTCAGAATCTGCTTAATAGTCGGCCCGGCCGCGCGATTCGCGCATTGCGCGGAGGCGGCACGATGGCCGAGGCGATGGGCGTCAATACTGCGTGGATGCGCGTGGTCATTTTCATCTATGCAGCAGTTCTGGCGGCCATTTCCGGCTTCCTGTACGCGCACTTGCAGCGCGCGGTGAATCCGACGCCGTTCGGGCTGAATCACGGCATCGAGTTCCTGTTCATGGCGGTGGTCGGCGGCGTGTCGCACGTCTGGGGTGCGATTCTCGGTGCGACGATCCTCACCGTTCTGCAGGATTATCTGCAGACGCTTCTGCCCAAGCTGATCGGCGCCAACGGCAACTTTGAGATCATCGTTTTCGGCGTCGTGATGGTTCTGCTGTTGCAATACGCGAGACAGGGCGTATGGCCGTTCGTCGCGCGCATCTTTCCTCGTGGTCCTCGCGCTCAGGTTCCAGATCACGGCGACGCCCTGCCGCAGCGCAGCAAACCCACGGCGGGCGAGCGCTTGCTGGTTGTCGACAAGGCGCGCAAGCAGTTCGGTGGGCTCGTCGCGGTGAATGATGTCAGTTTCGAGGTGAAGGCGGGCGAGATCATCGGTTTGATCGGACCAAACGGCGCAGGCAAATCCACGACGTTCAATCTCGTCACAGGCGTGCTTCAAGCGACGAGCGGCGCGATCAGTTTTCACGGCGAACGCATCGAGAAGCTGACTTCGCGCGAGATCGTCAAACGTGGCATCGGGCGGACGTTTCAACACGTCAAGATGCTGCCGGGGATGACGGTTCTGGAGAACGTCGCGATCGGAGCGCATTTGCGTGGCAATACGGGCGTCTGGCGCAGCGTCGTCCGTCTGAATGCGGCGGAGGAAGCGCGGCTGATGGCGGAGGCCGCGAAGCAGATCAAGCGCGTCGGGCTGGAGAAGCATATTTATAGCGAAGCGGGGAGTCTCGCGCTGGGTCAGCAGCGGATTCTGGAAATCGCCCGCGCGCTGTGCTGCGATCCGACTCTGTTGCTCTTGGACGAACCTGCCGCTGGCTTGCGGTATCAGGAAAAGCTACAACTGGCTGACTTGCTGCGAAAACTTCGCGCCGAAGGGATGAGCATTCTTCTGGTCGAACACGACATGGACTTCGTGATGAATCTGACGGATCGGCTTGTGGTGATGGAGTTCGGCACCAAGATCGCCGAAGGATTGCCGACAGAAGTCCAGAAGGATCCTGCGGTGCTCGAAGCATATTTGGGTGGGGTGGAGTGATGGCAGATCCGATTCTTCAAGTGGACGGCTTGTCGGTACGCTACGGCAAGGTCGAGGCGTTGCACGACGGCAAGCTCACCGTCGGCGCGGGGCAGATCGTTTCCGTCATCGGGCCGAACGGCGCAGGAAAGTCGACGCTGCTTAACGCGATCATGGGTGCGCTGCCGCAGACGGGGCATTCGAAGGGCGTTGTGCGATATCTTGGAGAAGATATCTCTGCGTTACCGATTGAGCGTCGTGTCGCACGTGGAATGTGCCTGGTGCCGGAAAAACGCGAGCTATTCGCGACGATGGCGGTAGAGGACAACCTCGTGCTCGGCGCTTATCGGCGTAAGAAGGCAGGCGAACGGAATTACCTTGATCAGCTCGATCATGTGTTTCAGCTTTTCCCGCGACTGAAGGAACGGCGGAAGCAAGCGGCCGGAACCTTGTCGGGTGGAGAGCGGCAGATGCTGGCGGTGGGTCGCGCGCTGATGGGTAAGCCGCAACTTCTCATGCTCGACGAGCCGAGCCTCGGGCTGGCGCCGCTGATCGTCAGGGAGATTTTCCATATCATCAGCGCTCTGCGTCAGACGGGCGTTGCCACGCTGCTGATTGAACAAAATGCACGCGCGGCGCTGCAAATCTCCGACTACGGCTATGTTCTCGAGACGGGTGAGTTTGCCCTCGAAGGGAACGCCGATGCGCTTCAACACAATCCCCAAGTTATCGAGACTTATCTTGGCCTGACGAAGAAGGTGGCTTAGACGCCACAACGGCGGTGCCCACCGATGGCGTGTTTCACGTGAAACACGCCATTTTTTTCGTCGCGGGCCGTTCGAGCGAATTCGAGGGCGGGAAGAAACCGTTATAATTCAAAGCTATTCTCTCTTCAGGTTCGTGTCGTTCGCACACGATATCCCAATGCTTTATCCCACAGAATTTGATGTGATCGTCGTCGGAGGCGGTCACGCGGGCACTGAGGCGGCGCTCGCCTCCGCGCGTATGGGCTGCAAAACGCTGCTTTTGACCCATAACATCGAGACGCTCGGTCAGATGAGCTGTAATCCGTCCATCGGCGGGATTGGCAAAGGCCATCTCGTCAAGGAGGTCGACGCGCTCGGCGGCGCCATGGCTGCGGCGACGGACGAGTCCGGCATTCAGTTCCGCATTCTCAATTCGTCGAAGGGGCCGGCGGTGCGGGCGACGCGCGCCCAAGCTGATCGCCTTCTGTACAAGCAGGCGATCCGCCATCGGCTGGAAAATCAACCGAATCTCTGGCTGTTCCAGCAAGCGGTCGATGATTTGATGGTCGAGGGCGATCGCGTCGTCGGTGCTGTGACCCAGGTGGGTCTGCGTTTTCGCGCGCGCGCCGTCGTACTGACCGCAGGGACGTTCCTCGATGGGAAGATCCACGTTGGTCTGAATAACTATGTCGGCGGTCGCGCGGGCGATCCCGCTGCGGTGTCGCTTTCCGCGCGTCTGAAGGAATTGAAGCTGCCTCAGGGCCGTCTCAAAACGGGCACGCCGCCGCGCATCGATGGCCGCACGATAGATTTCTCTCAGCTCGAAGAGCAACCGGGCGACCTCGATCCGATCCCGGTGTTCTCGTTTCTGGGTCGAGTAGAGCAGCATCCGCGTCAATTGCCGTGCTGGGTCACGCACACGAATGCGCGGACGCATGACATCATCCGCTCCGGACTCGATCGATCGCCGATGTATACGGGCGTTATTGAAGGCGTCGGACCGCGCTATTGCCCGTCGATCGAGGACAAGATCCACCGCTTCGCTTCGAAAGACGCGCACCAGATCTTCTTGGAGCCGGAAGGACTGACCACGAACGAGTTCTATCCCAACGGCATCTCCACGAGTCTGCCGTTCGACGTGCAACTCGAGCTCGTGCGCTCGATGCGGGGCCTGGAGCACGCGCACATCCTTCGTCCTGGCTATGCGATCGAATACGACTACTTCGATCCGCGGGCGCTGAAGGCGTCGTTGGAAACGAAGGCGATCAACGGCTTGTTCTTCGCCGGACAGATCAACGGTACGACCGGCTACGAAGAGGCCGCTGCGCAAGGCTTGCTTGCGGGAATCAACGCCGGACTCCAAGTCCAAGGTAAAGAGGCGTGGTCGCCGCGTCGAGATCAGGCGTATCTGGGCGTGCTCGTAGACGATCTCGTGACGCGGGGCGTATCTGAGCCGTACCGCATGTTCACGAGCCGCGCAGAGTACCGTCTGTCACTCCGCGAGGACAACGCGGATATGCGTCTCACGGAAATTGGCCGCGAGCTTGGTGTCATCGACGATATTCGCTGGGACGCGTTCAGCCGCAAGCGCGACGCTGTTTCACGTGAAACACAGCGTCTTCGCTCGACATGGGTCAACCCGAAGACGCTGCCGGCCGAAGAGGCGACCGCGTTGCTCGGCAAGCCGATCGACCATGAGTACAGCTTGGCGGATCTGCTGCGCCGGCCGGGTGTTTCGTACGACGGCATCTGCGCGCTGCGCGACGGAGCTTGTGGCCCGGACGCGCCGTTAGCGGAGGATTCGGTTCTTCTCAGCCAGATCAAGGAGCAAATCGAAATCGGCGTGAAGTATCAAGGTTACATCGACAGGCAAGCGGACGAGATCGTGCGGAACGGCGCGCAGGAAAATACGCGCCTGCCCGAAGGTCTCGACTACAACGAAGTCCGCGGCTTGTCGTTTGAAGCTCGCCAGAAACTGATTCAGCACCGGCCTGAGACCATCGGTCAGGCATCGCGAATCTCGGGCATTACGCCGGCCGCGATCTCGCTGCTGATGGTGCATCTGAAGCGCGGCGCGGGACGTCGCGGCCTCAACTCGCCTAGCGACGATTCGTCAAGCCGTAATACGACGGCGGTTCAATGACGGAGCGCAACCAAACTCTGGCGACGACGCTCGAAAAGGGCGTCTCCGCGCTCGGCCTCGCGCTGTCGTCTTCGCAAAGCCAGAAATTACTCGATTATGTCGCGCTGCTCGGCAAGTGGAACTCCGTCTATAACTTGACGGCAATCCGCGACCCGCAGCAGATGCTGATCCAGCACATTCTCGATTCGCTTGCGATCGTCCCGGCTGTATCCGCGCGAAATCCGTCGACCCTGCTGGACGTCGGTTCGGGCGGCGGTTTGCCCGGCGTCGTGCTGGCGATCGCGCAGCCCGATGTGCGTGTGACGTTGAATGACATCGTCCACAAGAAAACAGCTTTTCAGTCGCAGGCGAAGGCCCAGTTAGGTCTGAACAATCTGTCTGTCGTAACCGGGCGCGTCGAAAGTTTACGTCCGGGCATCGAAGTACCGGAAAAATTCGATGTAATCGTGTCGCGCGCATTCGCAGAGCTCTCCGATTTCGTTACACTTTCGCGTCATCTGGTTGCGGACAACGGGCGGATTCTGGCGATGAAAGGGGTGAAGCCAGATGCCGAAGCCGCGCGAGTGCCGGCGGGCGCCACGGTGCTCGGCATCGAGCGCTTGAATGTGCCGATGCTCGACGCCGAACGGCATCTCGTCGAGATTGCCGTCGAGCCGGTATGACGGTTCGTTGAAGGTTTTCATCCGCCATTCCAGGCACGCTGATCTTCTGACAGCGAAGAAACGAGGACACTAAACGATGGCAAAAATCTTCTGCGTCGCAAATCAGAAGGGCGGCGTTGGAAAGACCACGACAGCGGTCAATCTCGCGGCGAGCCTCGCGGGGCTGGGTCAGCGCGTGTTGCTGATCGACCTGGACCCGCAGGGCAACGCGACCATGGGTAGCGGCATCGACAAGGCCGCGTGCGAGAACACGGTTTACGAAGTGCTCGTCGATGGCGTCACGCTGCGCGAAGCGCGTACCCGTCCGGAGGCCGTTGGTTACGACGTGCTGCCGGCCAATCGCGAACTCGCTGGCGCGGAAGTCGAACTCGTGGACATGGAAAACCGCGAGCGCATTCTTCGCGTCGCGATCGAAGAAGTAGTCGATGACTATGACTTCGTGCTGATCGATTGCCCCCCGGCACTTTCGCTGCTGACGCTCAACGCGTTGTGCGCGGCGCACGGCGTGGTGATTCCGATGCAGTGCGAATACTTCGCGCTGGAGGGGCTGTCCGACCTCGTGAACACGATCAAGCAGGTTCACGCCAATCTGAACCGCGACCTGAAGGTCATCGGCTTGCTGCGCGTGATGTTCGATCCCCGGATCACGCTGCAACAACAAGTGTCGGATCAATTGAAAGAGCATTTCGGCAGCAAGCTGTTCGATGTCGTGATCCCGCGCAATGTGCGTCTTGCCGAGGCGCCGAGCTACGGGCTGCCGGGTGTCGTGTTCGACAAATCGTCGCGCGGCGCGCAGGCGTATATCCAGTTCGGCACGGAAATGATCGAGCGCGTGCGTGCGCTCGACCTCAACTAAGCAAACCCATTCGATGCGGCAGTCACGCCGATGGAGGAACCGAAATGAGCGCTGTGATGAAAAAGAAGGGTTTGGGCCGAGGCCTGGATGCATTGCTCGGCGGCAGCGTCGACATTACGGAAGCCGTGCGCGGTGAAGGCACGCCGTCGGTGTTGCCGCTCGACAAGCTGCAGGCCGGGAAGTATCAGCCGCGCACGCGCATGGACGAGGGCGCGCTGCAGGAGCTCGCGGCGAGTATCCGCGCGCAAGGGCTGATGCAACCGATCCTCGTGCGCTCGGTCGGCGACGATCACTATGAAATCATCGCAGGCGAGCGGCGTTTTCGCGCCGCGCGCCTGGCGGGGCTCGATGAAGTCCCCGTTCTCGTAAAAAACGTGCCAGATCAGGCTGCCGCAGCGATGGCGCTGATCGAAAACATCCAGCGCGAGGATTTGAATCCGCTGGAAGAGGCGCAGGGCATCCAGCGCCTGCTCGATGAGTTCAGCTTCACGCACGAACAGGCTGCCGAGTCGGTCGGCCGCTCGCGCAGCGCCGTCTCTAATCTGTTGCGTCTTTTGAACCTGGCGACGCCCGTTCAGACGATGCTCCTCGCCGGCGACCTCGACATGGGCCACGCGCGCGCGCTGCTCGCCGTCGACGCAGCGACGCAAATTCAACTTGCCAATCACGTTGTCAATCGCCGCTTGTCGGTGCGTGAAACGGAGCGCCTCGTCGCGGCGACGACCAAGGAAGCGCCTGCGACAAAAGCACGCGCCGCGAACGACGGCGGACGTGATACGCGTCGGCTCGAAGAAGAGTTGTCGGATCTGCTATCGGCCAACGTGAAGATCAAGCTGGGCGGAAGAGGGCGCGGAAAAGTCACGATCGATTTCGGCACGCTCGACTCGCTCGAAGGCATTCTGACGAAGCTGCGCGGCAGCATCGAAGCGACGACTCCCACAGCCTGACCCGCGCACATCTTGTCCGAATTCGACGTCAACCGTACACGTTCCGACTTTCTTGCGCGCATCTGGCGGGCCGTCTCGAAAGAGCCGGTTCTCGCCATTTTGGTATTCGCGCTCGTCGTGTTGCAGATCGCCCACCCACGTCCGTGGATGTCCCTGCCGGGTCTCGTCGACTGGCAGACGGTGCTTACACTCGCGGGCCTGCTGGTGCTGACCAAGGCCATCGAATTATCAGGATTCCTGATGTGGGCCGCGCATCGGCTCGTGCATCACATTCATGGCGAACGCACGTTGGCGCTGCTCCTCGTGGCGCTCGCCGCGGGCCTCTCCACGGTGCTGACCAACGACGTAGCGCTTTTCGCCGTCGTCCCGCTCGCCTTGTCGTTGCACAAGCTCGCGCCGCTGCCGATCAAACGGCTCGTCATCGTCATTGCGCTGTCGGTCAACGCAGGCTCGATTCTCACGCCACTCGGCAATCCCCAGAACCTTTTCCTGTGGCAGACGAGCGGCGTCGGCTTCCCGGCGTTCGTCTGGGCGATGCTGCCGCTGTGCGCCGCGTTGATGGCGCTGCTCGGCATCGTCACGTTCGCGATGTTCCGCGCGGAGCCGCTGGATCTTTCCGGCGATGTCGAGGAACATCGCGTCGATCGCGTGCTGTGCGGTGTCAGCGTGCTCGCGTTTGCGGCGTTCGTCGCGCTCGCCGATGCGCATCACGCCGGCCCGGCGCTGGCCGTTCTGGCGGCCGTCTTCCTGTTGTGGCGACGTGAAGTCGTGTTGAAGATCGACTGGCTGCTGCTCCTCATCTTCGTGATGATGTTCATCGTGCTGCGCAGCGCGGCCGCGTTGCCGTCGATTCACGCAGGCATCGCCCATATAGGCATCGATACGCCGATGCGCGCGTATGCGGCGGGCGCGGTGCTGTCGCAGGCCATCAGCAACGTGCCGGCGGCCATCGTGCTCGCGGAGTTCTCGAAGGACTGGCGCGCGCTCGCATTTGGCGTGAGCGTCGGTGGATTCGGTATCGCAATCGGTTCGCTCGCGAATCTCATCGCCGTGCGCTTGTCGGGTGAAAAAGGCATGTGGATGCCATTTCACATGGTGTCGATCCCGTTCTGGATCGTGGCAATCGTCATCGGCTGGGCGCTCGTTTGATGCTCGGCGCAGGCTCCTCCATCGAATGAAAATCTCCTTGCAATTGCAAGGAAAGTCTCGCTTTTGAGACCGTTTTTTAAGGTTCGTCTGCTTGGTTTTTGACGCGCCTAAACTATTGAATCCGTGACAACAATCGCTTACAATCGCCCGGATTTATCAGCTAGGCCACCTCGAAAGCGCAGCGAAAGCGCAGGGTGATTTTCCCGGACTTTTGGTTGAAGGTTGGAAGACGGTGCGAGAGGAAAATCGAGCGCCGGACGCTCACGCAACCGGCGATGAAAACGCCTCCGGAAATCAGCCGCGCAGTTCGTCGAGCGACTCGTGGGATGCCGAAGCGCAAGAAAATAATATCGTTCCGCTCACGCGGGATCAGGCACAGAAGCTGTTTGGGCCCGAGGTGAGTCGTCCATCGCGTGTCACGCCGTTTAAGGTCGTGGCAGCGCAAATGGTTTTGTCCCTGGGTGCGACGCTGTTGTGGTGGCTGTTCTACAAGCCGCCGGGCGATGCTGCGCTGTCCGCATTTCTGGGGGGAGCGATCTGCTGGGTGCCGAGCGCTCTGTTCGCCGCGCGCCTGCGGGCGAAGAGCGGCGCGGAGACGATCATGAGCTGGATGATCGGCGAAGCGCTCAAGATGGGAGCGACGATCGCCATGTTCGTGGCGGTCGCGTACTGGTACAAGAGCGCGTTGTGGTTGCCGCTGCTCGTTACGTACATCGTCGCTCTGAAGACTTACTGGGTTGCAATGGCGCTTCGGTGACGATTCTTGACGTCCCAGGTAAGTGCCCGCAGCACGGATTGTAAGTAGCATCACGTATGAACAAGTGCGGACGTTGTGCCGCACTCGGGCCTCTCGACCCGGAGCCGCGCCGCGAAGCGGCGGCTCGGAAGCGACAGGCGGCGAAAGATTTTTGACAATTTGGGTGGCTTTAACGATATGGCAGCTAGCGAAGGAACGCACGCTCTGGATCCGTCCGAGTACATTGCGCACCACTTGCAGAATCTTTCCACGCACGCACAGACGTCGATCTTCGACATCCACGTCTGGAATCTCGACACGCTGTTCTGGTCGATCGTGTGCGGTGTCATCACCATCGTCATTCTCGGTCTTGCTGCACGCAAGGCGACGTCCGGTGTTCCCGGCCGTTTCCAGTGCGCCATCGAGATGCTGGTCGAAATGGTCGAAGACCAGTCGAAGTCGATGATCCACGGCAGCCGCCGCTTCATCGCTCCGCTCGCGCTGACCGTGTTCGTCTGGGTCGCCCTGATGAACTCGCTCGACTTCATCCCCGTGGATCTGCCGCCGCGCATCATCGGCTGGCTCGGTCTCGAAAACGTCCTTCCGCATCATCGCATCGTTCCGACGGCTGACCTCAACGGCACCATCGGTATCGCGCTCGGCGTGTTCGTGCTGATGATCTACTACAACTTCAAGATCAAGGGCGCTGGCGGCTTCGTGCACGAACTGCTGTCCGCTCCGTTCGGCGCGCATCCGCTGCTGTGGATTCCGAACCTCGCGCTGAACATCATCGAGTTCGTCGCCAAGACGGTGTCGCTCGGCATGCGGCTGTTCGGCAACATGTACGCCGGCGAACTGCTGTTCCTGCTGATCGCCCTTCTGGGCAGCATGTGGACGTTCGGTGCGGACGCTTCCGTGCTCGGCTTCATCGGCCACGTGGTCGCGGGCACGGTTTGGGCGATCTTCCACATTCTGATCGTGCTGTTGCAGGCGTTCATTTTCATGATGCTGACGCTGGTGTACATCGGCCAGGCGCATGACTCACACTGACGCGTTGCGGCACGTTCCGGAATCGTTCAGGTTTTAGGTTTTCGTTTTTTATAAATCCAGTTCCAAAGTCTTTAATCAAAGGAGTGATCATGCAAGCTTTCATCGCCAACATCCAAGGTCTGACCGCCATCGGTATCGGCATCATCATCGGCCTGGGTGCAATCGGCGCCTGTATCGGTATCGGTCTGATGGGCGGCAAGTACATCGAAGCATGCGCCCGCCAGCCGGAACTGATGAACCCGCTGCAGACCAAGATGTTCCTGCTGGCTGGTCTGATCGACGCGGCGTTCCTGATCGGCGTTGGTGTGGCAATGCTGTTTGCGTTCGCGAACCCGCTGCTCTCGAAGCTCGCAGGCTGAGGTTCCTCGGAAGTGTGCGTCTGACTTTTTAAAGACGCTTAACGGAACGGGTGAGGCGCTGATCGAGCTCAACAAGCCGATGAGCGCCTTTTAACCGTTTCACCTCCGATCAAGCAACGTTTAAGGAAACACCGTGAATCTCAACGCAACCCTGTTTGCGCAAATGGTCGTGTTTCTGATCCTCGCGTGGTTCACGATGAAGTTCGTGTGGCCGCCGTTGATCAACGCCCTCGACGAGCGCTCGAAGAAGATTGCCGACGGCCTCGCCGCCGCCGACAAGGGCAAAGCGGAACTCGAAGCTGCGCACAAGCGCGTCGACCAGGAACTCGCGCAAGCGCGCAACGACGGCCAGCAACGCATCGCCGACGCTGAAAAGCGCGCTGCCGCAGTCGCAGAAGAAATCAAGGCCAACGCTCAAGCCGAAGCCGCGCGTATCGTTGCGCAAGCCAAGGCCGACGCCGACCAGCAAATCGTGAAGGCTCGCGAAGCGCTGCGTGGCGAAGTCGCTGCGCTGGCTGTGAAAGGCGCTGAGCAGATTCTGAAGCGCGAAGTCGATCAGAAGGCACACGCCGATCTGCTGAATCAACTCAAAACCGAGCTCTGATCATGGCCGAACTTGCAACCATCGCTCGTCCTTACGCAGAAGCGCTGTTCCGCGTGGCCGAAACCGGCGATCTCGCGGGCTGGTCCACCTTCGTTGAGGCGCTGGCACAGGTTGCGCGTCTGCCCGAAGTGGAAACGGTCGCTTCGAGCCCGAAGGTGAGCCGCCAGCAAATCGTCGATCTCCTGCTCGCCGCAGTGAAGTCGCCGTTGGCCCAAAGCCAGCCTCAAGCGAAGAACTTCGTCGGCATGCTGGTCGAGAACCATCGCCTGCCGCTGCTGCCGGAAATCGCCGTCCAGTTCGACGAGCTGAAGAACGCCCGTGAAGGTGCTGCCGATGCTCACATCGTGAGCGCGTTCCCCCTCGAAGGCGAACAGTTGAACGACCTCGTTGCAAGCCTCGAACGCAAGTTCCAGCGCAAGCTGAAACCGACCGTCGAAATCGATCAGTCGCTGATCGGCGGCGTTCGCGTGACGGTTGGCGACGAAGTGCTCGATACCTCGGTCCGCGCGCGCCTCGCCAGCATGCAGACGGCTCTGACCGCTTAATTTGCGAATTAATGCGATCAACCGAGTCTGATGACTGGCACGCAACAGAATTGACTATCAGGAGCGAATAATGCAACTCAATCCCTCTGAGATCAGCGAGCTGATCAAGAGCCGGATCCAGGGCCTTGAAGCGAGCGCGGACGTTCGCAACCAGGGCACCGTGATCTCCGTGACCGACGGTATCGTGCGTATCCACGGCCTGTCGGACGTGATGCAGGGCGAAATGCTCGAATTCCCGGGCAACACCTTCGGCCTCGCGCTGAACCTCGAACGTGACTCGGTCGGCGCCGTTATTCTCGGCGAGTACGAGCACATCTCGGAAGGCGACATCGTCAAGACGACGGGCCGCATTCTGGAAGTGCCGGTCGGTCCGGAACTCGTCGGCCGTGTGGTCGACGCGCTCGGCAACCCGATCGACGGTAAAGGCCCGATCAACGCGAAGGCAACGGACGCAATCGAAAAGATCGCCCCGGGCGTGATTTGGCGTAAGTCGGTGTCGCAGCCGGTGCAGACGGGTCTGAAATCGATCGACTCGATGGTGCCGATCGGCCGTGGCCAGCGCGAGCTGATCATCGGCGACCGTCAGTGCGGCAAGACCGCGGTGGCCGTCGACGCGATCATCAACCAGAAGGGCAAGGATCTCATCTGTATCTACGTCGCGATCGGCCAGAAGGCTTCGTCGATCATGAACGTGGTGCGCAAGCTCGAGGAAACCGGCGCGATGGCTTACACCATCGTCGTGGCGGCTTCGGCTTCGGAATCGGCCGCGATGCAGTACCTCGCGCCGTACGCCGGCTGCACGATGGGCGAATACTTCCGCGATCGCGGCCAAGATGCGCTGATCGTCTATGACGACTTGACCAAGCAGGCGTGGGCGTATCGCCAGATCTCGCTGCTGCTGCGCCGTCCGCCGGGCCGCGAAGCGTATCCGGGCGATGTGTTCTATCTGCACTCGCGTCTGCTCGAGCGTGCGGCTCGGGTCTCGGAAGAGTACGTCGAGAAGTTCACGAACGGCGAAGTGAAAGGCAAGAGCGGTTCGCTGACGGCACTGCCGGTCATCGAAACGCAAGCCGGCGACGTGACCGCATTCGTTCCGACGAACGTGATCTCGATTACCGACGGCCAGATCTTCCTGGAAACCGACCTGTTCAACGCCGGTATCCGCCCTGCTATCAACGCGGGCGTGTCGGTGTCGCGCGTCGGCGGTGCGGCTCAGACGAAGGTCATCAAGAAGCTGTCGGGCGGTATCCGTACCGACCTCGCGCAGTATCGTGAGCTCGCCGCGTTCGCGCAGTTCGCATCGGACCTCGACGAAGCCACCCGCAAGCAGCTCGAGCGCGGCCGCCGCGTGACGGAACTGCTGAAGCAGCCGCAGTATCAGCCGCTGCAAGTGTGGGAACTGGCCGTCGCGCTGTTCGCAGCCAACAACGGCTATCTGGACGATCTCGAAGTTTCGCAAGTGCTCGCATTCGAAAAGGGCATGCGCGAATTCCTGAAGACCAGCCACGGCGATCTGATTAAGCGCATCGAAGACAATAAAGACTTGTCGAAGGACGACGAAGGCGCACTGCATGCCGCGCTGAAGGACTTCAAGAAGTCGGGCGCTTATTGATCGGGATAGAGGAGCAACGCGCGATGTCACCGGACGTCGCGCGGCTTCGATCAAGGAGTAAGCAATGGCTGGAATGAAGGAAATTCGCGGCAAGATCAAGAGCGTGCAGAACACGCGCAAGATCACGAAAGCGATGGAAATGGTCGCCGCATCGAAGATGCGCCGCGCCCAGGAGCGCATGCGTTCCGCCCGTCCGTATGCCGACAAGGTCCGTTCGATCGCATCGCACATGAGCCGTGCGAACCCCGAGTATCGCCATCCGTTCATGGTCGAGAACAAGGGCGCAAAGACGGCCGGCCTGATCCTCGTCACGACCGACAAGGGTCTGTGCGGCGGCATGAACACGAACATCCTGCGTGCGTCGCTGAACAAGATCAAGGAACTCGATCAAAGCGGTGTCCAGATCGAAGCTTCGGCGATCGGCGGCAAGGGACTCGGCTTCCTGAATCGCCTGAAGGCGAAGGTCGTGTCGCAAGTCACGCAACTGGGCGACACGCCGCATCTGGAAAAGCTGATCGGCGCGATCAAGGTGCAGCTCGACCTGTATTCGGAAGGCAAGATCAACGCGGTGTACCTCGCGTACACGCGCTTCATCAACACGATGAAGCAGGAAGCGGTGATCGAGCAACTGCTGCCGTTGTCGGTGGACGACCTGGACGCGAAGGACGAAGGCGGCGTCACGCCGAAGACCTCGTGGGACTACATCTACGAGCCGGACGCGCAAACCGTGGTGGACGAGCTTCTCGTGCGCTACGTCGAAGCGCTCGTCTATCAGGCGGTCGCGGAAAACATGGCGTCGGAGCAATCCGCGCGCATGGTCGCGATGAAGGCCGCGTCGGACAACGCGAAGACCGTGATCAACGAACTGCAGCTCGTCTACAACAAGAGCCGCCAGGCCGCGATTACGAAAGAATTGTCGGAAATCGTCGGCGGCGCCGCAGCGGTCTGACGGCCGCGTGAAAGAACACAGTATCTAAAGGAAATGCGATGAGTACTACTGCTTTGGTAGAAGGCAAGATCGTACAGTGCATCGGCGCCGTTATCGACGTGGAATTTCCGCGTGCGCAAATGCCGAAGATTTACGACGCGCTCATTCTGGAAGGCACCGAACTGACGCTCGAAGTCCAGCAGCAGCTGGGCGACGGCGTGGTTCGCACCATCTGTCTGGGTGCATCCGACGGCCTGCGCCGCGGCACGATGGTCAAGAACACGGGCAAGCCCATCAGCGTGCCGGTCGGCAAGCCGACGCTCGGCCGCATCATGGACGTGCTCGGCCGTCCGATCGACGAAGCGGGTCCGATCGAATCGGAAACGACGCGTTCGATCCACCAGAACGCACCTTCGTTCGACGAGCTGTCGCCGTCGACGGAACTGCTCGAAACCGGCATCAAGGTTATCGACCTGATCTGCCCGTTCGCGAAGGGCGGCAAGGTCGGTCTGTTCGGCGGTGCAGGCGTGGGCAAGACCGTGAACATGATGGAACTCATCAACAACATCGCGAAGGAGCACGGCGGTTACTCCGTGTTCGCGGGCGTTGGCGAGCGTACCCGTGAAGGGAACGACTTCTATCACGAAATGAAGGACTCGAACGTTCTCGACAAGGTCGCGCTGGTCTACGGCCAGATGAACGAGCCGCCGGGCAACCGTCTGCGCGTCGCGCTGACCGGTCTGACGATGGCCGAGCACTTCCGTGACGAAGGCCTCGACGTGCTGTTCTTCGTCGACAACATCTATCGTTTCACGCTGGCGGGTACGGAAGTGTCCGCACTGCTCGGCCGTATGCCTTCGGCAGTGGGCTATCAGCCGACGCTGGCTGAAGAAATGGGCAAGCTGCAAGAGCGCATCACGTCGACGAAGACCGGCTCGATCACGTCCGTTCAGGCCGTGTATGTCCCTGCGGATGACTTGACCGACCCGTCGCCGGCTACGACCTTCGGCCACCTGGATGCAACCGTCGTGTTGTCGCGTGACATCGCTTCGCTGGGTATCTATCCGGCAGTGGACCCGCTCGATTCGACCTCGCGTCAGATCGACCCGAACGTGATTGGCGAAGAGCACTACACGATCACGCGCGGCGTGCAGCAGACGCTGCAGCGCTACAAGGAACTGCGCGACATCATCGCGATTCTGGGCATGGACGAACTGTCGCCGGAAGACAAGCTGTCGGTTGCGCGCGCTCGTAAGATCCAGCGTTTCCTGTCGCAGCCGTTCCACGTTGCTGAAGTGTTCACGGGCTCGCCGGGCAAGTACGTGCCGCTGAAGGAAACCATCCGCGGCTTCAAGATGATCGTCGAAGGTGAGTGCGATCATCTGCCGGAGCAGGCGTTCTACATGGTCGGCACGATCGACGAAGCCTTCGAAAAGGCCAAGAAGATCCAGTAAGAGTCGGGTGTTTTTCAGGCGGACGTCCGCGCAGCGCGGGCGTCCACTCATGACACCGACGACAGGAGTCGACATACATGGCAACCATCAAGGTAGACGTCGTCAGCGCGGAAGAGCAGATCTTCTCGGGCCAGGCGAAGTTCGTCGCGCTGCCGGGCGAAGCGGGTGAACTCGGCATTCTGCCGGGTCATACGCCGCTCATCACGCGCATTCGTCCCGGTGCGGTGCGTATCGAGGCGGAAGACGGTACGGAAGAGTTCGTGTTCGTTGCCGGCGGGATTCTCGAAATCCAGCCGGGCATCGTGACCGTGCTCGCCGATACAGCCATCCGCGGCGCGGATCTCGACGAAGCGAAGGCAGAGCAGGCGAAGAAGCGCGCCGAGGAAGCGATTCAAAACAACACCTCGGAGCTCGAGTACGCGACCGCGCAAGCGGAACTCGCTTACGCGACGGCTCAACTCGCGGCGATCCAACGTCTGCGCAAGGCGCACGCAAAGCACTAAGCGCACGACGCATCGAGCAGCAGCGATCAGCAGGTCAAGAAAGCAGCCTTCGGGCTGCTTTTTTTATGCTCCTAATCGGCAAATCGCGCACGCAAATCTGCATAACGGTTATGTGGCGCTCACTCCGATTCACGTAAGCGATTGATTCAGCGCATCTTTCGCCGATTGCACGAAAGCGGCATTGCGGGAAACACTCAATGCCCGCGCCCGTCCTCGCGATGCACAATGGCCTCCAATTAGCCTTCACCGGGCGGCGATTCACATTGGCGGAGACCATCGATGACAACTGAACCGACCCACGCCGGCGCGCAGATCGAACCGCGCGACGGCATTTCCTATGTTCGCGGCGCGACCGACATCCCATTGAGCGACGCGACCGTTGCGCGCTTCCTTCTCGAAACCGCTGGGAGATTCCCCGATCGCCCGGCCGTCGTGTTCCGCGAGCAGAACATCCGCTGGACGTGGCGCGAGTTCGCAAATCAGATCGACGTGCTCGCGAGCGGACTGCTCGCGCTCGGCATCGAGGCGGGTGATCGCGTCGGCATCTGGTCGCCCAACCGCATCGAATGGCTGCTCACGCAGTTCGCCACCGCGCGCATGGGCGCCACGCTCGTCAACATCAATCCGGCGTACCGGCTGGCCGAGCTCGAATATGCGCTGAACAAGGTCGGCTGCAAGGCGATCATCGCGGCCGAGCAGTTCAAGTCATCGAAATATCTGGAGATGCTGCAGACGCTCGCGCCCGAACTCGCGCATGCCGAGCCGAACGCGCTTCACGCCGCGAATCTGCCGGAATTGCGCGCCGTGATCCGCATGGGCGAGAGCAAGACGCCCGGCATGCTCAATTTCGAGGACGTGATGCGTACCGGTCGCGAACGGCTCGACGCGACGCCGCTCGACGCAGTCGAGGCGAAGCTGAAGCCGGACGACCCGATCAACATCCAGTTCACGAGCGGCACGACCGGCAATCCGAAGGGCGCGACGCTCACACATCGGAACATCGTCAACAACGCGCGCTATATCGCAATGGCGATGCGCCTGACCGAGCAGGATTCGCTGTGCATTCCGGTGCCGCTGTATCACTGCTTCGGCATGGTCCTGGCCGTGCTCGCGTGCGTATCGACGGGCTGCACGATGGTGTTTCCCGGCGAAGCCTTCGACCCCGCCGCGACGCTCGCTGCCGTGCACGAGGAAAAATGCACGGCGCTGCATGGCGTGCCGACGATGTTCATCGCCGAACTGGACCACCCGGACTTCGGGAAGTACGATCTGAGCCGGCTGCGCACGGGCATCATGGCGGGTTCGCCGTGTCCGATCGAGACGATGAAGCGCGTCGTGTCGAAGATGCATCTCAGCGAGATCACGATCGCGTACGGCATGACTGAGACAAGCCCCGTGTCCTTCCAGAGCTCGACGACCGATCCGCTCGACAAGCGCACCACGACCGTCGGACGCATTCAGCCGCATCTGGAAGTGAAGATCGTCGATCCGCTGGGCAATATCGTGCCGGTCGGCGAAACCGGCGAGCTGTGCACGCGCGGCTATTCGGTGATGAAAGGCTACTGGGGCGACGACGCCAAGACGCGCGAGGCGATCGTCGACGGATGGATGCACACCGGCGACCTCGCGACCATCGACGCGGAAGGTTACTGCAACATCGTCGGCCGCCTGAAGGACATGCTGATTCGGGGCGGCGAGAACGTCTATCCGCGCGAAATCGAGGAATTCCTGTTCCGTCATCCGAAGGTGCAGTCGGTGCAGGTCTTCGGCGTGCCCGATCAGAAATACGGCGAGGAAGTATGCGCGTGGATCGTCGTGCGTCCCGGCGAGCAGGCGAGCGAGGAGGAAATTCGCGAGTTTTGCCAAGGACAGATCGCGCACTACAAGATTCCGCGCTACATCCGCTTCGTCGACGAACTGCCGATGACCGTCACCGGAAAGGCGCAGAAATTCGTGATGCGCGCTCGCATGATCGACGAACTGAAGATCGCCGAGGCCAAAACGGCCTGAACTTCGGCGCCGCTTCGCGGTGAAAAGACAAAGGGAGCGCTGCGGCGCTCCCTTCTGTCATTGGACGAAACGTTCGGGTGTTGAAATCCCAAAACGCAAACGTTTGTCCGGGCGAAAAAAAAGCGGGCCTGGAGCCCGCTAAAAACCACACGCTACGGGGTTAGCGCGAGGAGACCAAACGTGGGATGTGTCGAATGCCTTGCATTCGAATAACGATCCCAACACCGATGCCCCAAATGTGAGTGCTTCGGCCACAGCCTGCCATCGGATCGCGTTGTTCTCGCACGACGCGACGCAATACATCCGTGTTGAAACCGTTTCAACAGATTGTGGGCGAATTGAATCCGAGTCGCCGTAACAAAGTGTTTCAGGTTGTAACCCGCGCCCGATAAGGCTCGGAGGAAATTTTCGAGCGCGATTGTCCAGATTTCGACCGATATATTGTCTGTTATTCGGACGATTAATCCGTTCGGGATGACTTGACGCGCGATTGCAGATTTTCGAACTCGTGCGATTATTCTATTTTTTTCGCGGAAATCGAACGCCCGAACGCATGAAATCGATGCGCAAAGTAGGCCGCGCGCGCATAACGACACAAAAACCTATGGAGATACGCATGAGCATTGATGCAGCCCTGCTTCGCTATTACCGCGCCGTCGAGGACGCTTTTCCGGCTTTGCCGCCCGACGCGGACGCGCTGGCGATCCGGGAGCGCTTCAGCAAGGTCGCTCGAGCTTACGCCGGAGAGCGCGACGATGCCGTAACGGCGGAAAATATTCAGCTCGATCTCGAAGGCCGCACGCTCGCCGCCCGCATCTACAAGCCGAAAGAGGCCCGCGGCCCGCTGCCGCTGATCGTGTACTTTCACGGCGGCGGCTGGGTCGTCGGCGATATCCACACGCACGATGGCCTCGTCGCACGGCTCTCGCGCGACTCGCAATGCGCGGTGGCGAGCGTCGACTACCGGCTCGCGCCCGAGCATCCGTTTCCCGCGCCGTGCGAAGACGCGCTCGACGCGCTGCTCTGGCTCGCGGAGCACCGGTCGCGGCTCGGCTTCGCGACCGACCGGCTGGCTGTCGGCGGCGACAGCGCGGGCGCGCATCTGGCGGTTGTTGCGGCACGCGGCGCGAACGAGCGCGTCGCGGGCATCGTCGGCTTGCAACTGCTGCTTTACCCGGTCATGCGTCGTCAGTTCGAGAGCCCGAGTTGCATCGCCAATGCGAACGGTCCCGGTCTCACGAACGATGAGATGAAGTGGTACTGGACCCAGTTCCTTTCGGGTGAAACACCGCAGGCGCACGATGTGCGCGCCTTTCCGCTCTCCGAGCCGTTCGAGCGCACGCCGGCGCCCGCGATCGTCGTCGCGGCGGCGTACGATCCGCTCTATGACGACGCCGTCGAACTCGAACGCTTCCTACAAGCGAACGGCGGCCGTGTCGAGCTGATCGACGCGCGCGACATGACGCACGGATTCGGCCGCATGCATTCACAGTCCGACGCGGCGCTCGGCTGGCTGCGCAAGATCGGCGAGCGCACCGGCGAACTCTTGCGCGCCGCGCGCTGACCGCTACTTCAGCCACTTGTCATAGACAGCCTGGAACTCGCCCGACGAACGGGCGAGATGCAGCCACTGATCGACATACTGCTGGAACGGCACGTCGCCGCGCGGCAGCAGATACGCCTTTTCGCCAAACTGGAACGGCTTGTCCGGATGCACCGAGCACAGCCCCGGATTGAGCTTCTGCTGAAGCAGCGTTTCGGATGCGTCCGTGACCATGACGTCGGCCTTGCCGTCGAGAATCTGCTTGAAGATGGTCACGTTGTCCGGATACTCGATCAGTTGCGAGTGCGCAAAGAACTGCTTCGCGAAGCGTTCGTTCGTACCGCCCGGATTCACGATCGTCCGCACGTTCGGCTGATCGATCTGCGCGACGGTCTGATACTTCTCGACATCGTCGCAACGCACGATCGGCGTCTTGCCGTCTTCCATGTACGGCGCGGTGAAAAACGCGCGCTTCTGCCGTTCGAGCGTCGTCGAGACGCCGCCCACGGCGATATCGCATTTCGCGATGAAGTCGTTCATCAGATTCGACCACGACGTCTTCACATACTCGGCCTTCGCGCCGAGCGACTTCGCGAGACTTTCCGCGAGATCGATGTCGATGCCCTCGAACTGCCCGTCCGGACGCAGGAACGAGTACGGTTTGTAATCGCCGGTCGTGCAGACGCGCAGCGTGTGGCGTGCGAGGATGTCGTCGAGGCGAGAGGGCGCGGCAACCGACGAAGGCGCGGGCGCGGCGGACTTTGCTCCGGCGACGGTGCCGGCCTGAATCGTCTGCGCGTGCGCGGCGTTCAAAAGCGAGAGCGACACCGCGAAGGCAGCGGCTGCGAGACTGACGGACGTGCGTTGCATCGATTCTCCTGGTTCTAGTTGTGTAAGCACACTGATCATAACGAGGGCTTCGCTTGCCCGAAATCCGGCCAAACGACATAGGCCGCGCGGCATGAGCCGTTCCGAATTGCCGGGCTCAGCCGGCGTAAACGTTCGACCGCTCCGGTAGAATGGACGATTCTCTGCCTTGAGCATCGAGCGACGTGGCACACACTCTTCTGAACGACACCTTCCTGCGCGCGCTCTTGCGCCAGCCGACCGACTACACGCCGATCTGGCTGATGCGCCAGGCAGGGCGCTATCTGCCGGAATACAACGCGACGCGTGCTCGGGCGGGCAGTTTTCTCGGTCTCGCGAAGAATCCGGATTACGCGACCGAAGTCACGCTTCAGCCGCTCGAACGCTTTCCGCTCGACGCCGCGATTCTCTTCTCGGACATCCTGACCGTCCCCGACGCAATGGGGCTCGGTCTGAACTTCGTGCAGGGCGAGGGGCCGCGTTTCGAGCGCACGGTGCGTACCGAAGACGATGTGAAGCGCCTTGCCGTGCCGGACATCGGCGCGACGCTTTCCTACGTCACCGACGCCGTAAGCCAGATTCGCCGCGCGCTCACCGACGCGCAAGGCCGCCAGAAGGTCCCGCTGATCGGCTTCTCCGGTAGTCCGTGGACGCTCGCGTGCTACATGGTCGAAGGCGGTGGCTCGGACGACCATCGCACGGTCAAGTCGATGGCGTATTCGCGGCCGGACCTGATGCATCGCATTCTCGAGGTCAACGCGCAAGCCGTCACCGCTTACCTGAACGCGCAGATCGAAGCGGGCGCGCAGGCCGTGATGATCTTCGATACATGGGGCGGCGCACTCGCGGATGGCGCGTATCAGCGCTTCTCGCTCGAATACATCGCGAAGGTGGTTGCCGGCCTGAAGCGCGAGCACGATGGCGCGCGCGTCCCGGTCATCACGTTCACGAAGGGCGGCGGACTCTGGATCGAGGAAATCGCGGCGACGGGCGTCGATGCGGTCGGTCTCGACTGGACCATGAATCTCGGCCGGGCGCGCGAAAAGGTCGGCTCGCGTGTAGCGCTGCAGGGGAACATCGATCCGAGCGTGTTGTTCGCGCCGCCCGCGTCGATCCGCACCGAAGCGCGCGCCGTGCTCGAAAGCTTCGGCAATTTTCCGGGCCACGTCTTCAACCTGGGCCACGGCATCTCGCAGTTCACGCCGCCGGAAAATGTCGCGGAGCTGGTCGACGAGGTTCATCGACATAGCCGCGCCATGCGCGCCGACCAAGCCGCCCGGTAAACGGCGTACGAAAGCCTGCGTTGCGGACGCGTGCTGCAGTGCAATATCGGTGATTCGGGGCAAGTGATCAGGAGCTGGAGGGTTCTGTCCGGATCGCCCGCCTCAGGCGGCGCTCCCCGATGTCAAGACTGAACTTATGCACAATTTGTTCGCTGCGGCGCGCCATCAGACGTATGGCTTACAGCAACCAATAAGATGTCGCTATATGTGCTTCAAGCCAATGATTCTTAACGCATTTCGACGGCTTCGCCCGAAATGTGGGTTAGCGCACATAAGGGATTCGTGACATTGTTTGCGGCGATCACGGACGCACTTCTCAACAAAGTTATCCACAGGGCTGTGGAAAGCATCGGAAATCCAAAAATAATCGGCGGTTTACAGACGATTCTGATGTTTCACTTTAACTTCTCCCGCCTCGGGCGCTTGGTTCTGTCGAACCGTCTTGCGCGGGGTCCCGCGCGGTGACTGATCTATTCGTCCGCGTCGCCGTCGATCAGCCCATGCCCGTGCTGTTCGACTACCGCTATGCGCTGCCGGCCGCGCCTGCCGTCGGCATGCTGGTGCAGGTGCCGTTCGGGCGACGCGAAGTCGTCGGGTTGATCTGCGAAATCGCCCATTCAAGCGACGTGCCCGCTGCCAAACTGCGCGACATCACTTCGATTTGCGAAGGCTGCGCGCCGCTGTCGGAAAAGTGGATCGCGCTTGTCAGCTTCGCCGCCGATTACTATCAGCGCGGGCTGGGCGAAGTCGCGCTGCCGGCGCTTCCGCAGGCGTTGCGCGACGCCTCGCGCTGGGATCGCCTTTTTGCCGTCGAGCCGCGCTTTCGGATTCTCCCCGAAGGGCGCGCGCAACTCCCCGATGCTTTGCCCGCCCGCGCCAGCGCCCTCCGGCGTCTCGCCGATGCGCTCGCGGAACAGCCGTCGCTGACGTTGTCCGACGCGCGTGCGTTGCATCCGAAAGCGGGCGCGACCTTCGACGACTGGATCGCGCGCGGATGGATCGAAGCGGTGACAGCGCAGATCGCCGAACCCGACGCGAGCGCGCCCATGCTGCCGACCGGCGCGGTGCCGCTGCCCTTGCTGACCGATGAACAACGCGAAGCCGTCGATGCAATTTCCGGCGCGCAAGGGTTCGCCCCGTTCCTGCTGCACGGCGTGACGGGCAGTGGCAAGACCGAGGTGTATCTGCACGCGCTCGCCGCGTTGCTCGCCGACCGGCCTGACGCGCAGGCGCTCGTCCTCGTTCCCGAAATCAATCTGACGCCGCAGTTCGAAGCGGCGTTTCGCGCGCGTTTCGCGGCGCTCGCGGACGGCTCGATCGTCACGATGCACAGCGGACTCGCCGAAGGCGAACGCGCGCGCAACTGGCTCGCGGCGCATACGGGCAGCGCGCGCATCGTGCTCGGCACGCGCCTCGCGATTCTCGCGTCGATGCCGAAGCTCGCGATCATCGTCGTCGATGAGGAACACGATCCCGCGTACAAGCAACAGGAAGGCTTGCGCTACTCCGCGCGCGATCTCGCCATCTATCGCGCGAAGCAACTGGATATTCCCGTCGTGCTCGGATCGGCGACGCCATCGCTCGAAACCTGGTGGCAGGCCGAGCAGGGCCGCTACACGCGACTCACGCTCACGCGCCGCGCCGTCGCCGAAGCGGTGCTGCCGAGCGTCCGGCTCATCGATCTGGAAGAGGAAAGACGGCGAGGCCGCGCCTCGGTCGAGGGGCTCGCGGGGCCGCTGATCGCGGCGCTGAAGACACGCGTCGAGCGCGGCGAGCAAAGCCTCGTATTCCTGAACCGGCGCGGCTATGCGCCGATCCTGTCCTGCGAAGCCTGCGGCTGGGTCGCCGGTTGTCCGCGTTGCAGCGCGTATGCCGTGCTGCATAAGCCTGAGCGCGCGCTGCGTTGTCATCACTGCGGCTGGGAATCGCGCATTCCGAAGTCGTGTCCGGAATGCGGCAACATCGATATCGCGCCGATGGGCCGCGGCACGCAGCGCGTCGAGGAAACGCTCGCGAGCGTGGTGCCGGGTGCTCGCGTGCTGCGCATCGACGCCGACAGCACGCGCCGCAAAGGCAGCGCGCAGGCGCTTTTCTCCGATGTCCACGCGGGCGAAGTCGACATTCTCGTTGGCACGCAGATGATCGCGAAGGGCCATGATTTCCGGCGCGTGACGCTCGTCGGCGTGCTGAACGCGGACACCGCGCTCTTCTCCCACGACTTTCGCGCGAGCGAGCGGCTCTTCGCGCAACTGACGCAGGTGAGCGGGCGCGCCGGACGCGCGGGCTTGCCCGGCGAAGTGATGATTCAGACGCGCTATCCGCGTCACGCGCTGTATCAGGCGCTTTCGCGACAAGACTACGTGGGTTTCGCCAATTCGACGCTCGCCGAACGCCGCGACGCGCGTCTGCCGCCGTTCGTCTATCAGGCGATGCTGCGCGCCGAAGGCCGCACGCTCGATGCGGCGCTGAAATTCCTCGAAGAAGCGGCGGCGGCGTTCGGACCTCTGCCCGGCGCTGAGCGCGTGACGGTCTACGACGCGGTTCCGCTCACCATCGTGAAAGTGTTCAATGTCCACCGTGCGCAACTGCTGCTCGAAAGCGCGTCGCGGGCCGCGCTGCAGGCGTCGCTGCGCGCGTGGCAGCCGGTGCTGCGCTCCCTCAAGGGCGTGCTGCGCTGGAACGTGGAAGTCGATCCGCTGGACGTCTGATTCAGATTTCGGCGCGTGGAACGTCGCTGACCGCGCGGTCGCCTTGGCCGGAAGCGTCATCGGACCGATGAACGTGCGGCGACGCGCCCCGCACGAACAACACGACGCAGACCGCGAACATCGCCCAAACGCCGGCCACCACCATCCAAGTGCTCATGCTCGTTGCTCTCCCCGAAATCGCGGAATATCGACCGCTGAAGGCGTCGCCATCGACGGCGCATGGCGTTTATAACGGCGGTGTCCGAGGATTTACTTAGGGGCCGTCTCAAAAATTCCGGATTAGGGAAACTACTAGGCACCGAGCGCCGCGCGCCATCCGGCGGTGCACCGCTCAAAGCCTTGTGCCACAAAGGTTTCATTGTGGTGCAACCCTAGCGAAAATCTCGGTTGCACCTTTTAAATCAGCGGGGTACGATTCGCCAACTTTTCAGGTCTCTGGCCGGCCGAGCACGACCGGCAAACGAAGGAAATATGGCGAGCACAACCCTAGGCGTCAAAGTCGACGATCTGCTGCGTTCCCGGCTCAAAGATGCCGCGACGCGCCTCGAACGCACTCCCCACTGGCTTATCAAGCAGGCGATCTTCGCTTATCTGGAGCGCATCGAGCATGGCCAGCTTCCGCCCGAACTGACGGGTGCGAACGGCTCGTCGGAAATGGCGGATGCACCTTCCGTCGATGGCGACGAAGACGGCGCGCCGCATCCGTTCCTCGATTTCGCGCAGAACGTGCAGCCGCAATCGGTGCTGCGCGCGGCGATCACGGCGGCGTATCGCCGGCCGGAGCCGGAGTGCGTGCCGTTCCTGATCGGTCAGGCGCGACTGCCTTCGAACGTCGCGGCCGAAACCGAAAAGCTCGCGACGAAGCTCGTCGAAGCGCTGCGCGCGAAAAGCTCGGGCGGCGGCGTCGAAGGTTTGATCCACGAATTCTCGCTGTCGAGCCAGGAAGGCGTCGCGCTGATGTGCCTCGCCGAAGCGCTCCTGCGCATTCCCGACCGCGCCACGCGCGACGCGCTGATTCGCGACAAGATCAGCAAGGGCGACTGGAAATCGCACATGGGCCAGGCGCCGTCGCTGTTCGTGAACGCGGCGACGTGGGGTTTGATGATCACCGGCAAGCTCGTCACGACGAACAGCGAAGCGGGCTTGTCGTCGGCGCTGACGCGTCTGATCGGCAAGGGCGGCGAGCCGCTGATCCGCAAGGGCGTCGACATGGCGATGCGCCTGATGGGCGAGCAGTTCGTCACCGGCGAGACGATTTCCGAAGCGCTCGCGAACAGCCGCAAGTACGAAGCGCGCGGGTTCCGCTACTCGTACGACATGCTCGGCGAGGCCGCGACGACGGAAGAAGACGCGCAGCGCTACTACGCGTCCTACGAGCAGGCGATCCACGCGATCGGCAAGGCGGCGGGCGGGCGCGGCATCTACGAAGGCCCGGGCATTTCGATCAAGCTCTCCGCGCTGCATCCGCGTTATTCGCGCTCGCAGCAGGAACGCACGATGAACGAGCTGCTGCCGCGCGTGCGCTCGCTCGCGCAACTGGCGCGCCGTTATGACATCGGCCTGAACATCGACGCCGAGGAAGCCGATCGTCTCGAAATCTCGCTCGATCTGCTCGAAGCGCTCTGTTTCGATCCGGAGCTCGCGGGCTGGAACGGCATCGGTTTCGTGGTGCAGGGTTATCAGAAGCGCTGCCCGTTCGTGATCGACTATCTGATCGATCTCGCGCGCCGCAGCCGTCATCGCCTGATGATTCGCCTCGTGAAGGGCGCGTACTGGGACACGGAAATCAAGCGCGCGCAAGTCGATGGACTCGAGGGCTATCCGGTCTATACGCGCAAGATCTACACGGACATCTCGTATCTCGCGTGCGCGAAGAAGCTGCTCGGCGCGCCGGATGCCGTCTATCCGCAATTCGCGACGCACAACGCGTTCACGCTCTCCGCGATCTATCACCTCGCCGGACAGAACTACTATCCCGGCCAGTACGAGTTCCAGTGCTTGCACGGCATGGGCGAGCCGCTCTACGAAGAAGTCACGGGCCGCGACAAGCTGAACCGTCCGTGCCGCGTGTATGCGCCGGTCGGCACGCACGAAACGCTGCTCGCGTATCTCGTGCGCCGTCTGCTGGAAAACGGCGCGAACACGTCGTTCGTGAACCGCATCGCCGATGAATCGATTCCGGTGAAGGAACTCGTGCGCGATCCGATCGACGAAGCGCAGGCGATCACGCCGCTCGGCGCGCCGCACGCGAAGATTCCGCTGCCGCGTCAGCTTTACGGCAACGAGCGCTCCAATTCGATGGGCCTCGATCTGTCGAACGAGCATCGGCTGGCTTCGCTGTCGTCGGCGTTGCTGGCGAGCGCGCATCATCCGTGGCGCGCGGAACCGATGCTCGAAGGCGGTGACATCGGCAACGGCGTCGCGCGCGATGTGCGCAATCCGTCGGATTTGCGCGATCTCGTCGGCACGGTCGTGGAAGCGTCGCCGGAACAGGTGAGCGCCGCGATCGCCAACGCGGTCGCCGCCGCGCCGATCTGGCAGGCGACGCCGGTCGAAGACCGCGCCGATTGCCTCGCGCGCGCCGCCGATCTGCTCGAAGCGCAAATGCACACGCTGATGGGCCTCGTCGTGCGCGAAGCGGGCAAGTCGCTGCCGAACGCGATCGCGGAGATTCGCGAAGCCATCGATTTCCTGCGCTACTACGCGTCGCAGATTCGCGCCGAGTTTTCGAACGATACGCATCGCCCGCTCGGTCCGGTCGTGTGTATCAGCCCGTGGAACTTCCCGCTCGCGATCTTCATGGGCCAGGTCGCCGCTGCGTTGGCCGCGGGCAACCCGGTGCTCGCGAAGCCCGCTGAACAGACGCCGCTGATCGCCGCGCAAGCCGTTCGCCTCCTGCGCGAAGCGGGCGTGCCGGCGGGCGCGGTGCAACTGCTGCCGGGCAATGGCGAGACGGTCGGCGCGGCGCTCGTCGCCGATCCGCGCACGCGCGCCGTCATGTTCACCGGTTCGACGGAAGTCGCGCGCCTCATCAACAAGACGCTGTCCGAGCGCCTCGATCCGGATGGCCGCCCAATTCCGCTGATCGCCGAAACCGGCGGCCAGAACGCGATGATCGTCGATTCGTCGGCTCTCGCGGAGCAGGTCGTCGCGGACGTGCTGCAGTCGTCGTTCGATTCGGCTGGCCAGCGCTGCTCGGCGCTGCGCGTGCTGTGCCTGCAGGACGACGTCGCGGATCGCACGCTCGAGATGCTGACCGGCGCGATGAACCAGCTCGCGGTCGGCAATCCGGATCGTCTGTCGACGGATGTCGGTCCCGTCATCGACGCCGACGCGAAACGCGGCATCGACGCGCATATCGCCGGGATGCGCGACAAGGGCCGCAACGTCACGCAACTGCCGCTGCCCGACACCTGCGCGCAAGGCACGTTCGTGCCGCCGACGCTGATCGAGCTCGATAGCATCGACGAACTCAAGCGCGAAGTATTCGGCCCGGTGCTGCATGTGGTGCGTTATCGCCGTTCGAACCTTGATAAACTCCTCGACCAAATTCGCTCGACGGGTTATGGCCTCACGCTCGGCATCCATACGCGTATCGACGAAACCATCGCGCACGTGATCTCGCGGGCGCATGTCGGCAACATCTATGTGAACCGCAATGTGATCGGCGCCGTGGTCGGCGTGCAGCCGTTCGGCGGCGAAGGGCTGTCGGGCACGGGTCCGAAGGCGGGCGGCGCGCTGTATCTGCAGCGTCTGCTCGCGAAGCGCCCGACCGGTCTGCCGAAATCGCTGGCGAGCACGCTCGTCGTCGATCAGGTGGCGTCGAAGGACACGCCGACGGCCGCGCTCACCGCATTGCGCGACTGGGCGATCGGCGAACGCGATCCGCAGACGGCCGCGCGTTGCGACGGTTATCTGCAGCATGTGATGGCGGGCGCGACGGCCGTGTTGAGCGGACCGACCGGCGAACGCAACACGTACACGCTCGGCGCGCGCGGCACGGTGCTGTGCGTGGCGGCGACGGCGAGCGGCGCGCGCGCGCAACTAGCCGCCGTGCTGGCGACGGGCAACAAGGCGTTGTTCTCCGGCTCGGCGGGCGAGCAACTGGCGGCGTCGTTGCCTTCTGCGCTCAAGCCGTTCGCGATGGTCAGGAAAGCGGCGGAAGACTTCGACGCCGTCTTGTTCGAAGGCGACAGCGATGAACTGCTGTCGCTCGTGAAGGAAGTCGCGAAGCGTCCGGGACCGATCGTATCGGTGCAGGGCGTGGCTGCAGGAGCGTTCGCCGACGCTGGCCACGACGGTGAAGACTACGCGCTCGAACGTCTGCTGACGGAACGCTCGGTGAGCGTGAACACGGCGGCGGCGGGTGGCAATGCGAATTTGATGACGATCGGTTGAGACACCCCTCGAACGCTCGGTTCAAACGAATTCAAACAATCGGCAGCAGGCACGGCGTAACGGAGACACGCGCGGCACAGGCTGCCATCCACACTGGAACACAGGAGAAGCTATGAAGCACACGATGACCAAGCTGGCGGCAGCCATGACGCTCGCCGGCCTGTTCGCGGGGACCGCAGCTGCACAGCAGGCAGAAGACGTGAAGGTTGGCTACGCCGGCCCGCTGACCGGTGCGCAGGCGCACTACGGCAAGGACATGCAGAACGGCATCACGCTCGCCGTCGAAGACTTCAACGCCACGAAGCCGGTGATCGGCGGCAAGCCGGTTCGCATCGTGCTGAACTCGGCGGACGACCAGGCCGACCCGCGCACGGGCACGACCGTGGCGCAACGCCTCGTCGACGATGGCATCAAGGGCATGCTCGGCCACTTCAATTCGGGCACGACGATCCCGGCATCGCGCATCTACGCGAACGCGGGCATCCCCGAAATCGCGATGGCGACGGCGCCCGAGTACACGACGCAAGGCTTCAAGACCGCCTTCCGCATGATGACCTCCGACACGCAGCAAGGCTCGGTCGCGGGCGAGTTCGCGGTGAAGACGCTGAAGGTCAAGAAGATCGCGATCGTCGATGACCGCACGGCATATGGCCAGGGTCTTGCCGACCAGTTCGAGAAGGCGGCGAAGGCGGCGGGCGGCACGATCGTCGACCGTGAATTCACGAACGACAAGGCTGTCGACTTCAAGGCGATTCTGACGAAGATCAAGTCGACGAATCCGGACCTCGTGTACTACGGCGGCGCGGATTCGCAAGCCGGCCCGATGGTCAAGCAGATGAAGACGCTCGGCTTCCGCGCGCCGCTGATGGCGGGCGAAATGGTGAAGACCGACACGTTCCTGAAGATCGCGGGCGACGCGGCTGACGGCACGGTGGCATCGCTCGCCGGCCTGCCGATGGACGAAATGCCGGGCGGCGCGGACTACTCGGCGAAGTACAAGAAGCGCTTCAACGAAGACGTGCAGACGTACTCGCCGTATGCCTACGACGGGGCGATGGCCATGTTCACCGCGATGAAGGCTGCGAACTCGACGGATCCGGCAAAGTACCTGCCGTTCCTCGCGAAGACCGACATGCAGGGCGTGACGGCGAAGCACCTGTCGTACGACTCGAAGGGCGATTTGAAGAACGGCGGGATTACGCTGTATAAGGTCGTCGGCGGGAAGTGGACGACGTTGCAGAGCGTGGGCGGGAAGTAAGCGTTCCTCGCATTGAGTCGAGAGAAAGCCTCGTGATTCGCGTCACGGGGCTTTTTTGTTGCCCGTCACCATCGCCCGAACCAAATTCTCCCGCGTCCACACGCTCATCAGCACGGCCGCGGCGACGTGCACGCAGACACAAACCTCGACCGCGATGGCGAGCCACGCATGAATCTCCTGCGGCCAGTCCTCGCCCCAGAACGCATCGAGCCGCATGATCCACCCGGACAGCGCGAGCGCGAGAATCAGGAACCAGAGAAGGAGCGCCATCAACCCGCCAAGCGGATTGTGCGAAACGTGATGGATCGGCCTGGCCCTGGCAAGCGACCTCAGATAGTCGACGAGATGCGAGCGCGTCGGCCACCACGCCGAAAACCGCGCATGACGCGAGCCGACGAAACCCCAAACGATACGCGCAACGACAAGCCCGGCCGCGACATACCCGAGCACGCGATGCGTGGAATCCGTCGGTCCGAACAGATTCCACAAGACGATGCCCGCGACGGCCCAATGCGTCAGCCGGACGAAGCCGTCCCAGACTTTCACGGCGCGAGCGTCACTCGACTTCCGACTTCACGACCGCCAGCGTCTTCGTGTCGTAATAGATCTCTACCTTCTTGCCGTTCTTGTCGTGACCGTAGATTTCGTAGCAGTTGCCATCGACCTTGAACTTGCGGATCTTGTAGCCTTGCGCTTCAAGCTGCGCCTTGGCATCCGATTCCTTCATCCATTCGCTCTTCGGATGCGCCGTGCAATCCGCCTTCGCGAATGCCGCACCCGAAAAGCCCAACGCCAACGACAAAGCCAGAACCTTAAGCATCGCTAACTCCCGGTGTTTTCGAACTGGCTACTCTACTGCCACCGGAAGCGCGCTGCAAGCAGCTTGAAAGTTTGTCCGCTAGCGCTTGCCTTGCTGGCGAATTTGTTCGAGTGTCGCGCCCGGCGTGCTCTGGTCCCGCGGAATGCGAATCTCGATCACCGCGGGCAAGCCGGATTCCCGCGCGCGCTCGAACGCGGGCATGAACTGCTCCGTCGATTCGACCAGCTCGCCATGCGCGCCGAACGCGCGCGCATACGCCGCGAAATCCGGATTCGTGAGCTCCGTCCCGTGCACGCGATTCGGATAATGCCGCTCCTGATGCATGCGGATCGTGCCGTACTGCGCGTTGTTCACGACGATGAAAATCACCGGCAGCCGATACTGCATCGCCGTCGCGAGTTCGTTGCTCGACATCATGAAGCAGCCGTCGCCCGCAAACGCGATCACCGTGCGGTCCGGATACAGCGACTTCGCGGCGATCGCGGCGGGCACGCCGTAGCCCATCGCACCGCTCGTCGGCGCGCACTGCGACCGGAAATGCCGATACGAATAATGCCGATGGAGCCACGTCGCGTAATTGCCCGCGCCGTTCGTCAGGATCGAATCGGCGGGAATCGTCTCGGCGAGCTGACGCATGATTTCGCCGAGCTGCACATCGCCCAACATCGGGCGCGGCTTGCGCCACTCGAGATACGCGGCGTGCGCGGCTTCGGCGCTGCCATCCCATGCAACGCTGGCGGGCGCTTCCAGCGAAGCCAGAAGAGACGCGATCTCCGGCATGCCCGACACGATGGGCAATTCCGCGCTATACACGCGCCCGAGTTCCTCCGCGCCCTGATGCACGTGGATGAGCGTCTGCTTCGTCTTCGGGATATCGAGCAGCGTGTAGCCGCCCGTCGTCGATTCGCCCATGCGCGGGCCGAGCACGAAGAGCACGTCGGCATCGCGCACGCGCGCGGCGAGCGCCGGATTGATCCCGAGGCCGACATCGCCCGCGTAGTTCGGATGGTCGTTGGAGAGCGTGTCCTGAAAGCGGAACGCGCAGCCGACCGGCAGTTTCCACGCTTCCACGAAGCGCGCGAAGTCCTGCGTCGCCTCGGCGGTCCAGCCGCTTCCGCCCGCGATCACGAACGGCTTCTTCGCGTTCGCGAGCAGTTCGCGCAGGCGCTCCATCTGCGCCTTCGACGGCGACGCCGCCACGCGCTGATATCGCGGCGAGGGCGGCACGGCATCGACGGTTTCGGTCAGCATGTCTTCCGGCAGCGCGAGCACGACCGGACCCGGACGGCCGGACATCGCCGTGTGAAACGCGTGGCTCATGTATTCAGGCACGCGGCGCGGATCGTCGATCTGCGCGACCCACTTCGCCATCTGCCCGAACATGCGCCGATAGTCGATTTCCTGAAACGCCTCGCGATCCATGTGATCGCGAGCGCATTGGCCGATGAGCAGGATCATCGGCGTCGAGTCCTGAAACGCGGTGTGCACGCCGATCGACGCGTGCGTCGCGCCCGGCCCGCGCGTCACGATCGCGACGCCCGGCTTGCCGGTGAGCTTGCCGACCGCCTCGGCCATGTTCGCCGCCCCCGCCTCGTGGCGGCAGACGATCGTCTGAATCTGCTCGGTCTCGTCGTGCAGGGAATCGAGCACGGCGAGAAAGCTCTCGCCGGGCACGCAGAACACGCGCTCGACGCCGTGATGGACGAGCGCATCGACGAGCAATCGCGCGCCGGTGGTTTGATCCTGTGAGGAAGGGACAGCGGACGTCATGCGAAGAAGTCTCCTTTGATTGTCCGGCGCGGCTTCGATGCGCGCGGAGCCTAAAGCTTACGCCGCCGCGCCCGCGCGCGGAAACGGGCGAAGCGGAATCTTTTTCCGCGCAAACGCCCGCCCTTGCGATGCACGGCGCGCTTCCATCAGCCGAAATACCCCTTTTTCTCACCCCTTATCCAGCGATGGACAAAGACTCAAGTTCGCAATAATGGCTTCACTGAAAAGCGGACACGGCAACGAGCCAAGTGGGTCCGCTTGCTAAAGATCGCAGTTTCACCTCATCGGGGGCAAGTTTGAACATTCGTAAATTCATCGGCGCGAACAGCCGCGACGCACTGCGCCAGGTTCGTGAAGCGCTCGGCCCCGATGCCATCGTGTTGTCCAATCGCACGCTCGATGACGGCTCGGTCGAGATCGTCGGCGTCGCGGACAGCGACATCGCGTCGATCTCGCCCGCCGCGAAGGAACAGGCAGCACGTTCGGCGGGCACGTCGCGCGCCGCGCTGGCCGCCGCTGCAGCCGCGATGCCGGCGAAGCAGCCGGCCGCGAATCCGTACGCGAGCGGCGATGTGTTCTCGTCCGTCTTCGGCGCGAACACCGATGCGGACGATGAATTTCACGCCGAGCCGGAAGCTCGCGCAGAAGACGACACGCCGCCGACGATGGCCGATTCCAATCCGTGGCTGATCGAGCATGCGAAGCGCATCGCGCAGCAGGCGTCGATGCCGTCGAACCGTCCGCTGACCGCGTCGGCTGCGATCGCACGCGGCATGGGCGTGCCGGTCCCGGTGACTGCGCAAGAGACGCGCGTCGAAAAGACGGCGGACTCGGCCCGCTACGCCATGCGTCAGCAAACGAAGCGCGCGGAAGCCGCCGTCGAGCCGAAGGTCCAAACGCCCGACTGGGCACGCGAAGCCGCGCAAATCGCCGCGCGCCGCGCCGCGCAGAAGATCAACGCGAGCGCGCCGCACGCCGAAGCAGCCGAGGCGAACGCCGCGCCGGCATCGAAGGAACACGCATTCGATGGCTTGCCCGCGAACGCGGCGGCCGTCGTTACCGAAGCGATCCGCACGCGCATGGAGCAGGTCGTCAACGAAACGGTGATGAACGAGCTTTCGTCGATGCGCTCGATGATGGAAGAGCACTTCTCCGGTCTCATGTGGGGCGAGCGCCAGCGCCGCAACCCGACGGGTGGCGCGCTCACGAAGCGTTTGTTCGCCGCCGGTTTCTCGGCGCAGCTCGTCCGCATGATGGTGGACAACATGCCGGAACTCGAGAGCGTCGAAGGCGCGCTCGAGTGGGTGCAGCAGGTGCTCGAATCGAACATTCCGGTGATGGACAGCGAAGACGCGCTGATGGAACGCGGCGGCGTGTTCGCACTGATGGGCCCGACTGGCGTCGGCAAGACGACCACGACGGCCAAGCTCGCCGCGCGCTGCGTGATGCGCTTCGGCGCAAGCAAGGTCGCGCTGCTCACGACCGACAGCTACCGTATCGGCGCGCACGAGCAACTGCGCATTTTCGGCAAGATTCTCGGTGTGTCGGTTCACGCGGTGAAAGACGGCGCGGACCTGCAACTCGCGCTTTCGGAACTCCGCAACAAACATATCGTGCTGATCGACACGATCGGCATGAGCCAGCGCGATCGCATGGTCTCGGATCAGATCGCGATGCTGTGCGGCGCGGGTCATCCGGTGCAGCGCATCCTGCTGCTCAACGCGACGAGCCACGGCGACACGCTCAACGAAGTCGTGCAGGCCTACAAGAGCGCGGCGGACCAGCCGCCGCTCGCGGGCTGCATCCTGACCAAGCTCGACGAAGCGACGAATCTCGGCGGCGTGCTCGATACGGTCATCCGCTACAAGCTGCCGGTGCATTACGTGTCGACCGGTCAGAAAGTGCCGGAGAACCTGTACGTCGCGACCAAGCGGTTTCTCATCAAGAGCGCGTTCTGCATCCCGCGCGACAACTCGCCCTTCGTGCCGCAAGACGAAGAAACGCCTGCGCTGCTGTCCGCGTTGTCCGCGCGCGCCACGACCGAACTGCATGAGGTGCACTTTGGATAAGTTCGTGCTCGACCAGGCGGAAGGCCTGCGACGGCTCCTTACGCGCGCCGGTTCGCGCGTGGTGGCGGTCGCGGGCGGACCGGCGGGCATCGGATGCACGTCGGCGGTGGTGAATCTCGGCGCGGCGCTTTCCATCCACGGCAAGGACGTGCTCGTGATCGACGAGCACCGCAACGCGGGATCGGTGAGCCGTCTCGTGGGCACCGAAGACGCGGGCGCGCTCGCCTCGGTGATGTCGGGCCGGCGCATGCTCGGCGATGCCGTCGAGCGCACGCCGTTCGGCTTCTCGCTGATGGCCGCGCCGCGCGACGAACGCATCGTTCACGATGCCGCGCAATGCCGCGCGCTGCTCGACGGTCCGGCGGACATCGTGCTGATCGATGCGCAACTCGATCGCCACGGCGCGCTGTCGACGCTCGCGGCGCAGGCGCATGACTTTCTTATTGTGACGCGGGTAGCCGCGTCGGCGATCACCGAGGCGTATGCGTGCATGAAACGACTGCACTACGCCCATGCGATCGGCCAGTTCCGCGTGCTCGTCAATCACGTGCAGAACCCGGCCGACGCGGCGGTCGCGTTCGACAACCTGTCGGGCGTCGCGAGCCGGTATCTGGCCGTGTCGCTCGTGCAGGCGGGATATGTGTCCGAGGATGCGCGCGTCGCTCGGGCGATGGAACTCTCACGCTGCGCAGTCGAAGCGTTCCCGGCCACGGCCGCGGCGCGCGACTACCGCGCAATCGCGGCGGAGCTCCTGCACTGGCCGATGCGCCCCGCGCCTTATATGCGCGATGCGGGCGGCCAGGCCGACGCGCGAAATCCGGTTAGCGACTCTGTACAGGGCGCGCGGGAGGCGTCGCATCGTGCGGCTGCGCTTCACGACTTTGCATTGAGCAGCACGGCGTCGATGTGATCAAGATAGGTGACCAAGATGTATAACGCCCAAGGCAAACTCTCACAGTCGGAAGTGCTGACGAAATACGCACCGCTCGTTCGACGGCTGGGGCTCCAACTCGTCGCCAAGATGCCGGCGAGCGTCGATCTCGACGATCTCATTCAGGCCGGCATGATCGGCCTGCTGGACGCGGCGAGCCGCTACAAGGAAGATCAGGGCGCGCAGTTCGAAACATATGCGAGCCAGCGCATCCGCGGCGCGATGCTGGATGAGCTCCGCGCGAACGACTGGCTGCCGCGCAGCATGCGCAAGACGTCGCGCGAAGTGGAATCGGCGGTGCACAAGGTCGAGCAGAACCTCGGCCGCGCGGCGAGCGAGCAGGAAATCGCCGAGCACATGAAGATGCCGCTCGACGAATATCAGTCGATGCTTCAGGACTTGCACGGCAGCCAGTTGATCTATTACGAAGACTTCGATCGCTCCGCCGACGACGAGCCGTTCCTCGACCGCTATTGCGTCGATCGTTCGGATCCGCTGTCCGCGCTGCTCGACGACAGCCTTCGCGGCGCGCTGATCGAAGCCATCGACAAGCTGCCCGAGCGCGAGAAGCTCCTGATGAGCCTCTATTACGAACGCGGCCTGAACCTGCGCGAAATCGGCGCGGTGATGGAAGTGAGCGAGTCGCGCGTGTGTCAGTTGCACAGCCAAGCGGTCGCGCGTCTGCGCACGAAGCTGCGCGAGCAGGCGTGGACGAGCGTCGAGGCCTGACGTTCCCTAGCTGATCTCGAAGTCCCGCGTCTCGGCGAAGACCGTTTTCCCTTCGCCGAGACTTTTCGCGCGGTACATCGCGCGGTCGGCGGCGCGCAGCACGGCGGTCATGCCGGTTTGATGCGCGGACGCCGCGCTCGAAAGCAGGCATGCGCCGATGCTCGCCGATACCGACACCGGCCGCTCCTGCACCGACGTAATTTCGCCGAGCGCCGAATGGATGTTGTCGGCCACCGACAACACGGCGTCGCGGTCGCGCATCTGATGCGCGAGCACGACGAACTCGTCGCCGCCCAGACGCGCGATGGTGTCCGACTTGCGCATGCGCTTCGCGAGCGAGTCCGCGAAGGCTTGCAGCAGCAGATCGCCGACGGCGTGACCGTAGGTATCGTTCACTTCCTTGAAGCCGTCGAGATCGATCAGAAGGAGCGCGGTGGCGTGATCGCCATTGGCTTCGGGCGCGTTCATCGCGCGATCGACGACTCTTTCCAGCGCGTACCGGTTCGACAGACCCGTGAGCGGATCGGTCGATGCCTGACGCGCTAGATCGCGATTCGCGTTGCCGAGCCGATCGACGAGCACGCTCAGATACACCGATGCGCCGAGTACGCTCAGCGCGAGCCCGATCGCGGCGGGAAGATTCTCGTGCCACCACGGCTGCCAGACGGCCATCGCCGTGACGATGATGAGCGCCGTCGCGCACGATACGGCGAGCGTGCGCTTGCCGTATCGGCATCCCGAACCGATCAGAAACCAGAACATCACCCAGAGAAGCGGCAGCGCCGTTGCGCCGCCCGCGGCGAGCGCGAGCCCGAGGATCGTCTGATCGGCGATGGTCGTGACGGTCAGGCGCGCAACAGAAGGCGCGCTCATGCGGCTGACGATCAGAAGCGTGATCGCCCCATAAGACACATAGAGCGCGACGAGGCGCGTGGTCAGGAAGGCATCGTGTGAAGGGCGGAGCCACGCGAAAACGCCGTAAGCCAGAAGAACCACCGCTCCCATCCAGACCCGCAGCGTGGCCTGCTCGCGTTCCGGATTCCGGTGTTCGGACCATGCGAAGGCATAAGTCCGGCGTGCCGGTTGATGCGCCTGCTCCATACTGAACCCCTGGATGGTGATTTCTTTCTTTTATCTTGCTGCCAAGTACTGCGGCCCCGTCGCATGGCATCGGCTGAATGGAGTGGTATCGAGTTGCACCGAGCGAGCGATCCGCTATTTTGCAACGTTTTGCGAAGACGCTGTGTTTCGTGTAAGAACAGCTTAAGAACGTCCATTTCTCATTCACGGCGATGCGCGACGAATCCATTTCTTTGGCTGCCGAATGGCTGCCCGTTTGCAATAGCGAAGACGTACCGGAAGGCGGCGCGCGCGGATTCATCGTGGCCGATGAGCGGATCGTCGTGTGGCGGGACAGCATCGGCGCGGCGCATGCGTGGCGCGATTACTGTCCGCATCGGGGCGCGCAGTTGTCGCTCGGGCATGTGATGCGCGATCAGATCGTGTGTCCGTATCACGGCTGGAGTTACGACATCGAAGGACAGTGTTTGCGGATTCCGTCGAATCCTTCATTGCGTCCGTCGAAGCGCGCGTGCGCGACGACTTTCGTTTGCGAAGAGAAGTACGGCGTTATCTGGATGTGTTTCGGCGAGCCTGCGTATGCGCTCGATTTCTTTCCCGAAGCCGCGATTCCCGGTGGCCGGCGCATCAATCTCGCGCCGCAGACGGTGAGGTCGTCGGCGCCGCGCGTCGTCGAGAATTTTCTGGACATGGCGCATTTCTCGTTCGTGCATGCGGGGATTCTGGGCGAGGACACGCATACGGAAGTGCCCGATTACGAAGTCGTCGCGAGCGATGAAGGTCTGGAAGCGCGGCAATGCCGATACTGGCAACCGGCGGGAATGCCGGGGCAGGGCGGCGGCGCGATGATCGATTATGTGTATCGCGTGAAGCGGCCTTTGATCGCGAAGCTGACGAAGATGGCGTCGGGCGGGCAGGGCGCGCTGCATATCATGCTGGCGGCGTCGCCGGTGACGCAGACAGAGACGCGCGCGTGGCTCGTCTCGATTCACGAGGATGATTCGACGCATTCCGATCGCGAGTTATACGACTTCAATATGGAGATTTTGATGCAGGACACGCCGGTGGTGGAGTCGCAATGGCCGCAGCGCTTGCCGCTCGATCTCGATGCGGAGTTGCATCAGAAGTGCGATCGGATGGCGGTGGCTTATAGGAGGTGGTTGGCGGGGATGGGGTTTGGTTGGGGGACGACGACGGCGAATCGCGACGGCGGACTCGAGTAGTTTCGACTGCGACGGCTGTCGAGTGGAAACGCTTGGCGCGCCCGGCTGGGATCGAACCAGCAACCCCTGCCTTCGGAGGGCAGTACTCTATCCATTGAGCTACGGGCGCATCGGAGAAGGGCTTGCGGAAGAACTACACACGCCGTAAGACGGCTGCAAGGCCCATGCGAATCCGAGAGGATACCTGTTTTCCGTGACGCCGTCCATCGTGCGGGACCGGACGCCCTGCGCGGAACGAGTCACAAAGCATCACACGATTCGGGTAAACGCCCGCTTCACCGCCCCGGCCACCCCGCGCCGACAGTTAAGCGTTCCGTCTATAATCGACCGTGCCTTCCCCAAGGCGCGCCTAGCGCACTGCCGTAGCTGTCACGCTGTCACTGAACCGACTCACACCAAAAAACGGGAGACGAGACAAGCATGAGCGAAGCACCCCACGGAGCCCCGATCAAGACACCCGGCCAACTCATCGCCGCGGTCATCGCGGGATTCGGCATCCCGGTCGCCATCATCATCCTGCTCGCGGTGTACGTGAACAATTCCACGCGCACCGGCGCCGGCACGGACATCGAGCAGTCGGTCAACGCGCGCATCGCGCCCGCCGCACAAGTCGATGTCCGCGACGCCAACGCGCCGCGCGTCTACAAGTCCGGCGAGGAAGTCTTCAAGGCCGTGTGCTCGGCCTGTCACGCGACAGGCACCGCCGGCGCGCCCAAGTTCGGCGATGCCGGCGCATGGGCCCCGCGCATCGGCGAAGGTTACGACACGCTGCTGCACAACGCGCTCAACGGCAAGGGCGGCATGCCCGCGCGCGGCGGCACCAGCCCCGACGATTACTCCGACTTCGAAATCGCGCGCGCGGTCGTCTATATGGCGAACGGCAGCGGCGGCAAGCTCGCGGAACCGGCGCAACCGGCATCGGGCGCCGCGGCTGCATCGAGCGCGGCAGCGCCCGCCGCAGCCAGTTCGAACGAAAATGCTCAGGCCGCCGCAGCGGTCGCGGCGCTCGCATCGGTGCCGGCGGTTGCATCGGCGGCGCCGGCCGCGGGCGCGCAAAGCGCCGACGCCGCTCAGGCGGGCAAGGCGCTCTACGAGCAGGTCTGTCAGGCGTGTCACGCGGCGGGCGTGCTCGGCGCGCCGAAGTTCGGCGACAAGGCCGCGTGGGCGCCGCGCCTGAAAGAGCCGATGGACACCGTCTACAACTACGCGCTGCACGGCAAGGGCGCGATGCCGCCAAAGGGCGGATCGAACGCATCGGATGCAGATGTGAAAGCCGCCGTCGATTACATGGCGAACGCGGCGAAGTAAGCGAAAACCCTGCGCGAGCGGCCGCGCGAGCGGTAATGCCGTTCAGTTAAGGTCTTTTCTTAGATAGCGAACGGTGTACCGTTTAGGGCGGGATTTGACGACCCGGTCGCATGTGCGTCCGGGTCGTTTTTCGTTGCGCATAGACTTGAGCCTTTCGCGCAGACGCTGAAGGCAGGCGGGTAATTTTGCAAACGCCGGCGTGAGGGCCGCCCACATCATCTCGTGCTGGATCGTGTGAAGCGCTCGCACGAAGCTGATATCAGTCGGAGCAAGTTTCGCTTCTCGCGCGGCGCTCGCGATCTCACGTCGAATCAGGTTGTAGGCGATCAACGCGCCCCATATCTCCTGATAGACCCCTGCGACGGTGCGGCTGCGCAAGGTCAATTCCGAACCCAGCATCGATTGTTTGAGCTCGGCGTAACTGGTTTCGATCTGCCAGCGGCGCTCATAACAGGCGACGATATCAGCGGGCTTGAAGCGTCGGCGATCGATCAGCGAAGTCAGCAGCACGCGTTCGCGTCCGCGCGCGTCGATGGCACGGATCGCCCGCGCGCTCCAGAATTCGGGCAAAGCCGGACATTTCTGGCGCGCCTGCGGCGACACACGCATGCGCACCATCGCATCGTCAGCGCTACCCGAGACGACTTCCCAGCAGGTGTTGGCTTTGGCTGGAATCAGGAAGTGGCGATTGCGCGCGTTCATCGTCAGGCCACACAGGATTTCCGCGGCCAGAAAGCCTTTGTCGAACACCGTCAGTGAGTCTTCCGGGATCTGCGCCAGCAGGCTTTTGGCGTACACCATGCATGGACGCCCCCGGCTTGCCAAGCTCTCATTTGTGACGGAAGGCAGGTAATGATTGCAGCCATGCATCCGGACTTCGCTGTCCGGCGCACGAGCCGGCGGTCCCTAATGGAATGCGCTGGCCGGACTCTCATCATTTCGGCGTGCTCTTGCGCACGCTGGTGTACCCAGAATTTCCCGGCCACGGTCTGACCTGTCTTGCCATCACGTCATGATTGCCTGAGCAATCGGCTGTAGTGTCTTGCTGGTAGTTACGCGTTAAGCATGGTTACGCAGTCGCTAAGGGCGCGTGGTAATCAGGGTGAAACTCGCGGCCGTGGACCAGTAGCGCCCAGACGATCCTCGCGTTCTTGTTCGCGAGCGCGACCACCGCGACATTCGCGTTTCGCCGCTGTAGCAGGCCATTCAGCCACCCGTTCTTGCACTCCTTGCGTTTGGCAATCTGCAGCAGAGAACGCGCGCCGTGAATCAGCAAAGTTCGCAGGTAGGTGTCACCGCGCTTACTGATACCCAGCAGCACGTTCTTGCCGCCGCTGGAGTTTTGTCGGGGTACCAGACCGAGCCACGCTGCAAGTTGCCGGGCACTCCTGAAGCTCTTTGCGTCGCCGACGGACGCGACGAGCGCGCTCGCGGTAAGTGGCCCGATGCCGGGGACACGCGCGAGCCGTCGACTCGTTTCGTCACTGCGGTGCCAGGTCTGAATCTGCGCCTCGAGCTCCCGGACTTGCCGGCCAAGCTCATTCAGGTGGTCCATCAGGCGCTGGATGAGCAATCGAAACGAGCCAGTTAGTTCGTTCTCGGCATCTTCGATCAGCTCGGGTACTTGACGCTCGATATGCCCGATTCCCGTAGGAATAACGATCCCGAATTCCGCGAGCAGTCCGCGAATCTGGTTGGCCTGCGCGGTGCGCGCCCGCACAAAACCCTGGCGTACGCGATGCAGCGACAACACCGATTGCTGCTCGATGCTCTTGACCGGCACGAAACGCATGTTCGGGCGCGCGACCGCCTCGCAGATTGCTTCAGCATCCGCCGCGTCATTCTTGTTCGTCTTGACGTAAGGTTTGACAAACTGAGGTGCGATCAGTCGTACCGTATGACCCATGGCCTGCAGCTTGCGAGCCCAGTAGTGCGCGCCGGCGCATGCCTCCAATCCGATCACGCAGGCAGGGAGGTTGGCGAAGAACTCCGCGACATGATTTCGCTTGAGCACTTTCTTCAACACGGTTCGGCCATGCTCATTTACACCATGAACGGCAAAAACGTTCTTCGCCAGATCGATGCCAACTGTCGTAATCTTCATGATGGGCGCTCCCCTCGGTCAGGTGGTTGCTTCGACACTTCCACTTTGGCACATTGATGCCGTTTCGAGTGGGGGCGTCCATCCCATTATTTCGTTGGTGTCGTAGCGACCGAAATTGATATCGGCGATCAGGTGCGTCGGAATGGCGGTGAGCGTCACGGCGCGCACCTGCGGATAACTCGCCACCTTGCCGCTGGCATAGCCCTGCGCGCCAAAGTGCTCGCGGTTGGCCGCGCTGTCCGGGGTGCGCAGTGTGGTGCCATCCATTGCCCACAGACTTAAGCCCTTGAACGCATGGTGGGCCGCGTCCTGAGTCGTCCACGCTCGCGCGGTCTGTTCAAACAGCCACGCCATCGGCGCTTCGCCAACGCGTTGGCGCGCCTGCGCCGCAGCGCTCTTGCTGACAAACGGGGCGGCCTCGTTGGGCAAGGCCAGATCGAGGCTGTCAAGGACCTCGCTGATCGACCAGTGACGGTACATCGCCAGCGCAATGACCAGCCACACCACCTGCTCGGCCGGAAGGCGACGGCGCCGGATGCTCGCCGTGCCGGTCGCCTGGACTGCGCGTTCGATCCACTCGAAGGGCAGATGCTCGGCCAACCGTCGCAGATCGGCCGGCTCCTGTGCTTCGATCAGGTACGTGAGGTGGTTGGCAAGCATCGCACCGAGAAGTTAACAGCCCGGCGCTCCGTTTACAACCACTTCTCGCTCCACAAACAAAAATGCCGTTCAGCGCTAACTGAACGGCATTACCGCGCGAGCGGGGTTTTTCATCAGCAAGACGGCAAACCGTTCACGTCTTCTGCAACATCGCCTTGAGCATCGCCATGCGATCTTTCGGCGACAAAGGCGCTTCTTCGGCCGTCGGCGGCGGCGCATCGTCGAGCAGCATCTCTGGGATGAACCGCGACGGCTCGCACACCACCGTCTCCCGCGCGCGCTTTCTCTTCTTGCACCAGTTCAGATGCAGACTGCGCTGCGCCCGCGTGATCGCGACATACATCAGCCGGCGCTCTTCCTCGATGCGCGAATCGTCGACGGGCGCGTCGTCGTCCGAACTGCCGCGATGCGGCATGATGCCTTCCTCGACGCCCACCAGAAAGACGTGTGGATACTCCAGCCCCTTCGACGCATGCACCGTCGACAGGCGCACTGCATCCGGGTCTTCTTCCTTGCCTTCGAGCATCGACATCAGCGCGACGGTCTGGATCAGGCCGAGCAGGTTCTTGCCTTCATCGGCGAAACCGTCGGCGGTGTCGAAACCGGTCTGCTCCGCGCCCGGCGCGGCTTCCGGCTTCGTGCCCTTGCGCTTCAGCCATTCGAGAAATTCGAGCACGTTCTGCCATTTCGACTGCGCCTGGCGCTCGTCGTACGCGTCATAGAGATACGACTCGTAGTGGATGGCTTCCATCATGTCGTCGAGAACTTCGGTCGCGGGATCGCGCGCGGCGCGGTCCGACAGACGCCGGATCCATTCGCAGAACGTGCGCAGCGGCTCGACCTGCCGCGCCGACAGACGCGCCTCGATGCCGCCCATGAACACCGCCTCGAACAGCGACACCTTCGCCGCGCCCGCGAATGCGCCGAGCGCTTCGAGCGTCGTGTTGCCGACACCGCGTCGCGGCGTGGTGATCGCGCGGATGAAAGCGGGATCGTCGTCGGGATTGGCGATCAGCCGCAGATACGCGATCAGATCCTTGATCTCGGCCTTGTCGAAGAACGATTGCCCGCCCGAGAGCACATAAGGAATGCGCTCCCGCCGCAACACCTGTTCGAAGATGCGCGCCTGAAAGTTGCCGCGATAGAGAATCGCGTAATCGCGAAATTGCGTGCGCCGCTCGAACTTGTGCGCCGACAAGCGAAACACGACGGATTCCGCCTCGTGCTCTTCGTCGTTGCAGCCGGTGACGGTGATCGTGTCGCCCATGCCGTGCTCGGACCAGAGCTTCTTCTCGAACAGCTTCGGATTGTTGGCGATGACGTTGTTCGCCGCCGTCAGAATCCGCACCGTCGAGCGATAGTTCTGCTCCAGCTTGATGACATGCAGCTTCGGGAAATCCTTGCCGAGCTGCGCGAGATTTTCGATGGTCGCGCCGCGCCAGCCGTAGATCGCCTGGTCATCGTCGCCGACGGCCGTGAACGCGGCGCGCGGACCGGCCAGCAGCTTCACGAGTTCATACTGGCACGCGTTCGTGTCCTGATATTCGTCGATCAGCAGATAGCGCAGGCGGTTCTGCCACTTGTCGCGCACCTGCTCGTTCTCCGCGAAAAGCTGCGCGGGACGCAGGATCAGATCGTCGAAATCGAGCGCCTGATACGCGTGCAGCGTCGCGGCGTAACTCCGATAGACGATCGCCGCCTGATGCTCGTCCTCGTTGCTCGCGAGCACGGACGCCTGATCGGGCGAAACCATCGCGTTCTTCCACAGCGAGATGATCGACTGGATCTTGCGGATCAGGCCTTTGTCCGTCGTGCCGAGCTGTTCCTGAACCATGCCGAAGCAATCGTCGGAATCCATGATCGAGAACTGCGGCTTGAGTCCGACGTGTTCCGCTTCCTGCCGCATGATCTGCACGCCGAGCGAGTGGAACGTGCAAATCGTCAACTGATTGACGGGAATCTTGCGGCCTTCCTTGCCGGGCGTCGTGAGCGTCTTGCCTTCGAGGAGCTTGGCCGTGCGCTCCCGCATTTCGAGCGCGGCCTTGTTCGTGAAGGTGAGCGCGGCGATGTGCTTCGGCTCGAAGCCGCGCCCTTCGATCAGATGCGCGATCTTCTGCGTGATGACGCGCGTCTTGCCGCTGCCCGCGCCGGCGAGCACGAGACAGGGACCATCGAGATAGCGCACGGCTTCGCTTTGCGCGGCGTTCAGACCAGCGGACATCGTTTTGGCTTTGGAGTTTGGGCGCGCCTGGCTGTGACTTGCGCGAAGGAGAGCGCGATGTTAACACGATAGAGGCGACGATAGAGGCGGCGCGGTTCCGGCCCCTGTTCGTGCCACAATATCCGGTCAATTCAACGACAGGACGATGCCCGCATGGACACAGCACTCAAAGTCGGCGTAATGGGCTACGGCCTCGCCGGCGCGACGTTTCACGCGCCCGTCATCGAGCACTGCGGCCGCGCCGAAGTCACGGCCATCGCCACGTCGCAGGCCGAGCGCGCGCAGGCCGATTATCCGAACGCGCGGATCGTCGCGGATTTCGACGCGCTGCTCGCCATCGACGAACTCCAGTGCGTCGTCGTCGCGACGCCGAACGACACGCACTTCGATCTCGCGCATCGGGCGCTGTCGGCGGGCAAACACGTGGTCGTCGACAAACCGGTGACGCTTTCGTCGCGCGACGCCCGCACGCTCGCCGATCTCGCGCAGCAGAAAGGGCTCGTGTTCGCGCCGTTTCACAACCGTCGCTGGGACGGCGATTTCATGACGGTGCGCGCGCTCATCGAAAGCGGACGGCTCGGGCGCATCACGCATTACGAATCGCATTTCGACCGTTTCCGCCCGAAAGTGCCGCAGCGCTGGCGCGAGGAAGCGGAGCGCGGCGGCGGCCTGCTGTTCGATCTGGGGCCGCATCTGATCGATCAGGCGCTGACGCTCTTCGGCGCGCCGCAAACGGTGACGGCGTTCGTGAAGGCGCATCGCGACCACGCGCACGCGCCGGACTACGTGCATCTCGTGCTCGGTTACGCCGACAAGGAAGTAATCCTGCACGCGAGCGCGCTCGCGGCGCTGGAGCCGCCGCGTTTCGCGATCCACGGCACGCGCGGCAGTTATGTGAAGAACGGGCTCGATACGCAGGAAGATCAGTTGCGTTCGGGGATGCGCCCGGGCAATCCGGAGTTCGCGAAGAATCCGCCGGGCACGTTGCGCGAGGTCGATGGCGATCTCGATCTGCGTCACGAATTCGCCACGAGAGATGGCGCGTACGTCGAGTTTTATCGTGCGCTGGCGGCGGCGATTCTGGATGGCAAGCCGTTTCCGGTTTCGCCGCAGGACGCAGTCGACACGATGACGATCATCGAACTCGCGATGCAGAGCGAGCAAGAAGGGCGGCGCGTGCCCTTCGCGCGCGGCTGACGCCTAGCGGCGGCTGACGCTGCCGCACGTCGTCCGCACTTCGCCGGCGATGTCGCCGCAGTTCACGTTGCCCGACACCGTCGACACCGCGCCGCCGACATCGCCGCAAGTCACGTTGCCCGACACGGTCGACACGACGCCGACCGCGCCGTGAACCGCGACCGTATCGCAGTTGTCCGCCTGAAACGCCTGAAGGTCGCCGTGCACTTCGAGCGTGATGCGCGTCGCTTCGCCGGCGCTCACGTTCTTGCCGTCGACGAGCACGCGGCCGCCGCGAACCGACACATGGTTGCCTGTATAAGTAACGCCGTTGATGGTGATCGTGGCCATGATCGTCGAAGAGGAATCAACGCGATCCGAACAGTGTACGCATAATTTCATTGCGAAAAAGCGCTGCTTCTGAAACAAACTACGACGGATTTGTCGATACACGCTCGCGCGTTTGCATCGGTTTCGAATCTGCGGAAAAGCGCAATCGCGCAAGTCCGAATCCGTTTGACAACCCCAATTCGGTCGCGTAAATTCTGCCGCACGCGTCGGGAGAGCGCGTGGCCTTTCATCGCAACGAGAAAGACCGCGCCGCCGAAGGGGCATACCCGCAAACTCTCAGGCAAAAGGACCGACCGCGTCGAGGAACGAGTTTCCTCGCACTCTGGAGAGCGGCAGCGGCTTCGTCATTGAGCCAGTTGCCCACCGAAGGGGCGCGCGATGGACCGCGGCACAGCCGTGCACGGTTCGCGCAATCTCTCAGGTACCGAGGACAGAGGGGTCACGCATCGCAACCGCTCGCGGCATGGGCCTTGCGCGCTGCTTCCCGCAGCACGAAAGGCGCATCCGGCAGGCGAATAGTGCGCTGCGTGGCCTTTTTTGTTTCGCGAACCGAGGCCCCGATGACTTCTCTTCAACACACGCCGCTGCACGCCGCTCACCTCGCGCTCAACGCGCGCATGGTCGATTTCGGCGGCTGGGACATGCCCGTCAACTACGGTTCGCAGATCGACGAGCACCGCGCGGTGCGTACCGACGCCGGCATGTTCGACGTCTCGCACATGCGCGTCGTCGATTTCGAAGGCGAGGCCGTCCGCGAATTCTTCAAGTACGCGATCGCCAATAACGTCGACAAGCTGACGACGCCCGGAAAAGCGCTCTATTCCTGCCTGCTCGACGGCGACGGCGGCGTCATCGACGATCTGATCGTCTACTACTTCTCCGAAACGAGTTTTCGCGTCGTCGTGAATGCGGGCACGGCGGAGAAGGACATCGCCTGGTTCGGTCAATTGAATGCCGAAGGCGAATTCAACCTTTCCATCACGCCGCGTCGCGACCTCGCGATCATCGCCGTGCAAGGTCCGAACGCGCGCGAAAAAGCCTGGCAAGTGCTGCCGGACACGCGCGCGCAGACGCAGGACATCAAGCCGTTCAACGCGGTCGTTTTCCCGTCGACGCAATTCGGCGAACTGATGCTCGCGCGCACCGGCTACACCGGCGAGGACGGTTTCGAGATCGTCGTGCCAGCGACGCATGTGGAAGCGCTCTGGAACGCTTTGCGCGACGCAGGCGTGAAGCCCGCCGGCCTCGGCGCGCGCGACACGCTGCGCCTCGAAGCCGGCATGAACCTCTACGGCCAGGACATGGACGAGAACGTCTCGCCCCTCGACGCCGGCCTCGCGTGGACCGTCGATCTGAAGACGCCGCGCGATTTCGTCGGCCGCAGCGCGCTCGAAGCGCACGGCTCGAAGGCGAACTTCGTCGGGCTCGTGCTCATCAAGGAAAACGGCAAGGCGGGCGGCGTGCTGCGCGCGCATCAGAAAGTCGTCACGGAACGCGGCGACGGCGAAATCACGAGCGGCACGTTTTCGCCGTCGATGCAGGAGTCGATCGCGTTCGCGCGCGTGCCCACGGGTGTTGCCGTCGGCGACACGGTGCAGGTCGTCATCCGCGACAAGCAACTGCCGGCGCGCGTGGTAAAACTTCCGTTCGTGCGCAACGGCAAGGTTCTGGTTGAGCTTTCCTGAAGCCGTCGCGCCCGTTTCCTCCGATCAAGAACCTCACGAAAGAACCACGCAAGGAGCATCCAATGAGCATCCCGGCCGATCTGAAATACACCGAATCGCACGAATGGGTCCGCACCGAATCCGATGGCACGCTGACCGTCGGCATCACCGATCACGCGCAGGAAGCGCTCGGTGACATCGTGTTCGTCGAACTGCCCGCGGCGGGCAAGACCGTTGCGGCGGGCGACGCGATCGCGGTGATCGAATCGGTGAAGGCCGCTTCCGATATTTACGCGCCGGTGTCGGGCGAGATCGTCGCATCGAACGACGCGCTGACTTCGGCGCCCGATCAGGTCAACGGCGCGCCGTACGAAAGCTGGCTCTTCAAGATCAAGCCGGCCGGCGACGCCACGCTCGACAAGCTGCTCGACGCCGAAGGCTACGGCAAGTCGATCGGCGAATAACCCATCTCAATGACGATGGCGGCTCGCGCAGACAAGAGCGAGCCGCGTCGCAGGAATTCACATGAAGCTCGAACACCCGGATCGCCTGATGAACCGCACATCCCTGTCACTCGCCGCGCTCGAATGCCACGACGCATTCGCCGAGCGGCACATCGGCCCCGATGATGCCGACCAGCGCGCGATGCTCGACGCGCTCGGTTTCGCGTCGCGCGCGGCGTTCATCGACGCGGTGATTCCTGAATCGATCCGCCGCAAGGACACGCTGCCGCTCGGCGCGTTCACGCAGCCGAAAAGCGAGGCGGAAGCGCTCGCGTATCTGCGCAAGCTGGCGGACGAGAATCTGGTGTTCCGGACTTACATCGGCCAGGGTTACTACGGCACGCACACGCCGGCGGTGATCCTGCGCAACGTGCTCGAAAATCCGGCGTGGTACACGGCATACACGCCCTATCAGCCGGAAATTTCGCAAGGGCGCCTCGAAGCGCTGCTCAATTTCCAGCAGATGGTCATGGACCTGACTGGCCTCGCGATGGCCAACGCCTCGCTGCTCGACGAATCCACCGCCGCCGCCGAAGCGATGACGCTGCTGCAACGCATCGGCAAGCCGAAGTCGAACGTGTTCTACGTTGCCGACGACGTGCTGCCGCAGACGATCGAAGTCGTGAAGACGCGCGCGAAGCCGGCGGGCATCGACGTGAAGGTCGGTCCCGCCGCCGATGCCGCCAGCGCGAATGCATTCGGCGTGCTGCTGCAATATCCGGGCGCGAACGGCGATGTGCGCGACTATCGCGCGCTCGCCGAAGCGATCCACGCGGCGGGCGGCCATGTCGTCGCCGCGGCGGATCTGCTCGCGCTGACGCTCATCACGCCGCCGGGCGAATGGGGCGCGGATGTCGCGATCGGCAATACGCAGCGTTTCGGCGTGCCGGTCGGCTTCGGCGGGCCGCACGCGGCATACATGGCCGTGCGCGATGAATTCAAGCGCCAGATGCCGGGCCGTCTCGTTGGCGTGACCGTCGATGCGCAGGGCAATCCGGCGCTGCGTCTCGCGCTCCAGACGCGCGAGCAGCACATCCGTCGCGAGAAGGCGACGTCGAATGTCTGCACGGCGCAGGCGCTGCTCGCGATCATGGCGAGCATGTACGCGGTCTATCACGGCCCGCGCGGTCTCAAGACGATCGCGCTGCGCGTGAATCGCGTGGCGTCGATCTTTGCGGCGGGCGTAAAGAAGCTCGGCTACACGATCGCGAACGACACGTTCTTCGATACCGTCACGATCGAAAGCGGCGCGAGCACGACCGCGCTGCATCAGGCCGCGTACGCCGCGCACATCAATCTGCGTCATGTGAGCGCGAGCCAGGTCGGCGTTTCGCTCGATGAAACCACCACGCGCGACGACTTGCAGAAGCTCTTCGCGCTCTTTGCGGAGGTCGCGGGCAAGACCGAAACGTTCGATATCGACGCGCTCGATCAATCGGTGACGGATTCGCTGCCGCAGGCACTGCATCGCACGAGCGAGTATCTGACGCATCCGGTTTTCAATCGCCACCACTCCGAGCACGAAATGCTGCGCTATCTGCGCAGTCTCGCGGATAAAGACCTCGCGCTCGACCGCACGATGATCCCGCTCGGTTCCTGCACGATGAAGCTCAACGCGACCTCGGAAATGCTGCCGGTCACGTGGCCCGAGTTCGCGGCGATTCATCCGTTCGCGCCCGCCGAGCAGACGGTCGGCTATCGCACGATGATCGATCAGCTCGAACAGATGCTCGTCGCGTGCACGGGTTACGCGGCGGTGTCGTTGCAGCCGAACGCCGGTTCGCAAGGCGAGTACGCGGGCTTGCTCATCATTCACGCGTATCACGAGTCGCGCGGCGAAGGGCATCGCAACGTGTGTCTGATTCCGGCGTCCGCGCACGGCACGAATCCGGCGTCGGCGCAGATGGCGGGCATGCAGGTCGTCGTCGTCGCGTGCGATGCGAACGGCAACGTCGATATCGACGATCTGAAGGCGAAGGCCGAAAAGCATTCGGCGAATCTCGCGGCGATCATGATCACGTATCCGTCGACGCACGGCGTGTTCGAGCGCAACGTCCGCGAAATCTGCGACATCGTGCACGCGCACGGCGGCCAGGTGTATGTCGACGGCGCGAACATGAACGCGATGGTCGGTCTCTGCGCGCCCGGCCAGTTCGGCGGCGACGTATCGCACTTGAATCTGCACAAGACGTTCTGCATTCCGCACGGCGGCGGCGGACCGGGCGTCGGTCCGGTCGCGGTCGGCGCGCATCTGGCGAAGTTCCTGCCGAATCAGACGTCCACTGGCTACAAGCGCGATGAAGCAGGCATCGGCGCGGTGTCGTCGGCGCCGTACGGCTCGGCCGCGATTCTGCCGATCTCGTGGATGTACATCGCGATGATGGGCGCGAGCGGCCTCACCGCCGCCACCGAAAGCGCGATTCTCGCGGCGAACTATGTCGCGAAGCGTCTCGCGCCGCACTATCCGGTGCTGTACAGCGGCGCGGGCGGACTGGTCGCGCACGAATGCATTCTCGATGTGCGTCCGATCAAGGAATCGAGCGGCATCTCGGTGGAAGACGTCGCGAAGCGCCTGATCGACTACGGCTTCCACGCGCCGACGATGAGCTTCCCGGTTCCGGGCACGCTGATGGTCGAGCCGACGGAATCGGAATCGAAGGAGGAGCTCGACCGCTTCATCGACGCGATGATCGCGATCCGCGAGGAAATCCGCGCGGTCGAAGAAGGCCGCGCCGATCGCGAGGACAACGTGCTGAAGAACGCGCCGCACACGGCGGCGGTCGTCGCATCGGATGCGTGGGAGCACAAGTACACGCGCGAAGCGGCCGCGTATCCGCTGAAGTCGCTGATCGCGCGCAAGTACTGGTCGCCGGTCGGCCGTGCGGACAACGCTTATGGCGACCGCAATCTGATGTGCTCGTGCGTGCCGGTATCGGAATACGCGGACGAGTAAGGCTACGCGCACGAACCTGAGAGAGCGCCGCCCGAAAGCGTAAAGCTTCGTCGGGCGGTTTTGCGGCGCGTTCCAGAACGGCTAACATCTCACCCCGGACCAAAAGCCAAAACAGGGAGTTCACATGGCGCTCAAGGTGCGAGAGGTGAAAGGGACGAACCGCGCGTGCGCGGCGCTGGCGATGCTCGGGGTGATGTCGCTTGCCGCATCGTCCGCGCACGCCGCGATGAATTTCTGCGCCGCGCCCGCGATGCAGACGAGCGAGCGCACCAACGCCGATCCCGGTGTGAAGGCCCTCGTGAAAATGGTGCAGTCGCGCGTGAACGATCAGCCGAAGCCGCGCGCGAAGCTGCATACGGAAGGCACGCTGCCGCACGAAGGCATCTACGACGAAAGCGTCGAAGCGGAGAAAGACCTCGGCCTGATGCGCGACGCCGCGCTCGCGTGGCGCGCGACCGGCGACGAACGTTACCTGCGTCTCGTCGACCGCTTCCTGTTCGCGTGGACGACCACGTATCAGCCGAGCTTCAATCCGATCGACGAAACGAATTTCGAATCGCTGATTCTCGCGTACGACCTCACGGCGAGCGCGCTGCCGGTCAAGACGCGCAACGCGGCGAACGCGTTCATCACGAAGATGGTGAGCGGTTATATCGACGATATGGACAAGCAGCCGCGCCCGCTGACCGGCAGCTATCGCAACAACTGGCAGAGCCATCGCGTGAAGCTGGTGGCGATGGGCGCGTTCACCATCGACGACCGCAAGCTCATCAACGCGGCGCAGCGTCTTTTTATCGAACATATCGGCGACAACATCGCGCCGGACGGATCCACGGTCGATTTCGCCGAACGCGATGCGCTGCGCTACGTCACCTACGATCTTCAGCCGCTCGTGACGGCGGCGCTCGCCGCGCGCAGGCACAACCGCAACTGGCTGCCGGAGCGCGCGCAGTCGGGTGCGACACTGGCCGTGGCGCTCAACTGGCTCACGCCGTATGCGCTCGGCACGAAGACGCACGACGAATTCGTGAAGTCGTCCGTGCCTTTCGACGCCAAGCGGCGCGAAGCAGGATTGCCGGGTTACTCGGGTCAGTGGGATCCGAGGAACGCGGCGGAACTCTTTCATCTCGCGGCGCGTCTCGACGGCCGCTACGCGCCGGTGGCGCTGCGGCTCGCGCCCGCGCCGCCCGCGTGGCTCGCGGTGTGTCTGCCGCTGCCGGCGCGTTAATTCTTTCAGTCAGGTGATGTCATGGCAGTCAGCGTATTCGACCTCTTCAAGATCGGCATCGGACCTTCGAGCTCGCACACCGTCGGACCGATGCGCGCCGCGTTGATGTTCGCGCAGGGGCTCGAGCGCGACGAACTGCTGGAATCGACGGCATCGGTGAAATGCGAGCTGTACGGCTCCCTCGGCGCGACGGGCAAGGGCCACGGCACCGATCGCGGCGTGATGCTCGGCCTGATGGGCGACGCGCCCGATACCGTCGATGCTTCGAGCATCGTGCCGCGTCTGGAGCAAGTGCGGACATCGAAAACGCTCGCGCTGCTCGGCGCGCGCAAGATTCCGTTCACGATCAAGGAGAACATCGCGTTCTACCGGCAGGCGCTGCCGGAGCATCCGAACGGCATGAAGCTCTACGCGTTCGATGCGAACGGCGCGTTGCTGCGCGAGGCGACGTATCTGTCTGTTGGCGGCGGATTCGTCGTGACGGCGGGCGCGGCGAATACGGCGGTGCTGACGGCGCACGAGCAGTTGCCGTATCCGTTCCAGACCGGCGACGAGCTGATGAAGATGTGCGCGGACTCGGGCAAATCGATCGCGCAACTGATGTGGGAAAACGAGCGCGTGTGGCGTTCGGAAGACGAGATTCGCAGCGGGCTGCTGCGCATCTGGGACGTGATGCAGGATTGCGTCGCGCGCGGGTGCGGCATCGGCAATCCGGAAGCGGAAGGGCATCTGCCGGGGCCGTTTCAGGTGAAGCGGCGCGCGCCGCAGCTTTATCGCGCGCTGGCTGAAAAGCCCGAGCAGGCGTTGCGCGATCCGTTGTCGATGATCGACTGGATCAATCTCTACGCGATTGCCGTGAACGAGGAGAACGCGATCGGCGGACGCGTCGTGACGGCGCCGACCAACGGCGCGGCGGGCATCATTCCGGCGGTGTTGCATTACTACGATCGCTTCGTGCCGGGATCGAATACGCAAGGCGTGATCGATTTTTTGCTGACGGCTGCGGCCATCGGCATTCTGTACAAGATGAATGCGTCGATTTCCGGCGCGGAAGTCGGATGTCAGGGCGAAGTCGGCGTCGCGTGTTCGATGGCGGCGGGCGCGCTGGCCGCGGTGCTCGGCGGCACGCCGGCGCAAGTCGAGAATGCGGCGGAAATCGGCATGGAGCATAACCTCGGGCTGACGTGCGATCCGGTCGGCGGAATGGTGCAGATTCCGTGCATCGAGCGTAACGCGATGGGTTCGGTCAAGGCGGTCAACGCGGCGCGCATGGCGATGCGCGGGGACGGATCGCACTACGTTTCGCTCGATTCGGTAATCAAGACCATGAGGGAGACGGGCGCGGATATGAAGACCAAATATAAAGAGACTTCGCGCGGCGGATTGGCGGTGAATATCGTGGAGTGTTGAGCGCTAGGAGTTGCCTGCGGATAAGCCGCTTTATCGATGACTGAAACATTCGTTGTACGAGATAAATTTGCGGTGCGGACGCGGTTAGCATCAGCGGAATCCAAGACAGATTTTGCCGATTGCAGACCGAGAGAGCAGCATTGGAATCCGATCAATTGCTTGCCCACAAGCAGGCGTTCAAGACGCTGACTGCGTCGCCCAAGTTCAGGCAGATGAACAAGAGCAAGTGGCCGAAGCCATTCAGCAGAATGGCGCGTCCGCGTGTCCAGGCCACCGATCTGATTCCCGTTTCGGATGCGCACTGCGTGCTGTTCATGTGGCGCGATGGCGAAGAGCTAATGGATCAATCGTTCTACGGACACCTGCTCTGGACTTTGCCTCAAGGCGATTTGTATCCGCTGTTGGAGTTTCACTATCATCCGAGCCATAAAGGCGTGCATTGCAAGATGCCCTGCGAAACGACCATCGATTATCGGAATCGCTTGCTGCCGGGCGCGCCGGAGCTTAACCTCAAGTCATCTCGAATTTTCGATCCGCGCGTCACAGATGATCGCTCGGCGCTCATCGTCCTATTTTGCCGAGCGACAGGCATCACGATCTCTAACGAGCAAAACGGTCAAGGCGATTTATTGTGTTAGCCGAATTCCTGAAGCGAACGGTATGCGCGCTCTTCGAAGTTCACGAAGATCCGCGTGACGTGTTTCGCATCGTCACTCCGCTCGAGTATCCGGGCACCGGAGATCGCGTGGTGGTTCGAGTGCGCGTTCGCGATGGCGCGTTTTCGATCGACGAGAACGGTGAGGCTTGCCTTTGCGCCAGCATGATCGGCGGGGACGTCGAGTCCGGCGCCGTCGAGCAGTGGTCGCAGAGCCTTTTGCAGTACAGTCCGGCGCGTCTTTGCAACGACGAAGTCATTCGCGCCACGACAATGGACGAGCGGCTGGTGGTCCCCTACGTGTTTCGCGTGGCCGAGGCGGCGCAGCAGCTTTACGGTGTGGCGACGTCGCGCGTCGAACGCCGATCGGGAAGTGATTTCAAGGGACGCTTGTCACGCACGATTGCCGACATAGCCCAAGAATTCGACTTGAAGCACTATGCCGAGGTCGAACTGCCCATCTCAGGGAAATTCATCGCGGACCACGTGATCGAGACGCCGACGCCGTCGATCGTCATTGCAGCCATGAGCGATACGCGACTCCTGGAAGGGGAATTGATTCACATGCAGTATCGCGAGGCAAAGAAGTCGGGGCACATACTGGCGATCGCCGAGAGTCAGTTAGCCGTCGGCAAGGCACAGTTCGAACGCGCCAACTACTACACCTGGAAGACCGTCGTCTTCGATGCGCGAAACCTTCGAAGTCTGATCGGTTCGGTCCTTCATTGAAGCGGAACATCACGCCCCAATCAAATTCACCACCTTCACATTCCTCGTATCCGGCACTTCGGCATACGAGATCACCTTCAACTGCGGCAAGCTCCGGCGCAGGAACCGCGCCAGCATCGCGCGCAGCGAATGCTGCACGAGCAGCACCGGCGGCAAGCCCAGGTTCTGCTGACGCATGATCGCGTTTTGCGTCGAGTTCATCAGCGTCTGCGCGAGTCCCGGTTCCAGTCCCGGATTCGGACCCGTCGACAATGCCTGCGACAGCACGCGCTCCAGCGTCGGATCGAGGCCCATCACCTGCAGATCGTCGTTGCCCGGATACCACTGCTGCGTGATCGCGCGGCCCAGCGCGAGACGTACCGCCGCCGTGAGATCGTGTGCATCCGAAACACGCGGCGCGTGTTCCTGCAACGCGTCGAGAATCGTACGCATGTCGCGGATCGGCACGCTTTCGTCCAGCAGGTTCTGCAACACCTTCTGCAGCGTCGTAAGCGAAATGACCTTCGGCACGAGATCTTCCGTCAGCGAAGGCGTGTCCTTGCCGATGCGCTCCAGCAGCGCCTGCACTTCCTGACGGCCGAGCAATTCGGCAGCATGCGTCACGACGAGGTGATTCAAATGCGTCGCGACGACCGTGCTCGCATCGACGACCGTGTAGCCGTAGACCTGAGCCTGTTCGCGCAGATTCGTATCGATCCACACCGCCGGCAGACCGAACGCCGGATCCTGCGTCTGCGCGCCCGGCAGCGCGGCCGAGACCTGTCCCGGATTGATCGCGAGCCACTGACCCGGAAACGCCTCGCCGACGCCCACTTCCACGCCCTTCAGCGCAATGCGATAACCGTTCGGCCGCAGTTCGAGATTGTCGCGAATGTGGATGACCGGCGGCAAAAAGCCGATTTCCTGCGCGAATTTCTTGCGGATGCCCTTGATCCGCTTGAGCAATTCGCCGTCGCTGTTGCGATCGACGAGCGGAATCAGGCGATAACCCACCTCGAGCCCGAGCGGATCGATGAGCGACACGTCCTCCCAACTGGCCTCGGCATTTTCGGCGGAAGCAGCAGCCGCGCTCGCCTGGAGCGGCGTGACATCGGTGACGGCGCTTTTCTTCTTCGCTTCGGCGCGCTTGTTCATCGTGCGCGCGGCGTAGATGAGGCCGCCGCCGAGCAGCATGAACGCGAAGTGCGGCATGCCCGGAATCAGGCCCATCACGCCGATGATCACGCCTGTAATCATCAAGACGCGCGGGTTCTGGAACAGCTGGCCGGTCAGCTGCGTGCCGATGTCTTCCTCGGTCGCGACGCGCGACACGATCACGCCTGCCGCCGTCGAGATGATGAGCGACGGAATCTGCGCGACGAGGCCGTCGCCGATCGTGAGCAGCGTGTAGTTGGTCGCCGCGTGCCCGAAGTCCATGTCGTGCTGGAGCATGCCGACGATCAGCCCGCCCACCACGTTGATGACCATGATGAGCAAGCCCGCGATCGCGTCGCCGCGCACGAACTTCGACGCACCGTCCATCGAACCGTAGAACTCGGCTTCCTGCGCGACCGCCTGACGGCGCTTCTTCGCCGTTTCCTCGTTGATGAGACCGGCGTTCAGATCGGCGTCGATGGCCATCTGCTTGCCGGGCATCGCATCGAGCGTGAAGCGCGCGCCGACTTCGGCGATACGTCCCGCGCCCTTCGTGATCACCATGAAGTTGATGATCATCAGAATCACGAACACGACGATACCGACCGCGAAATTCCCGCCGACGAGAAAGTGCCCGAACGATTCGATCACCTGACCGGCCGCGTCCGGGCCGGTGTGACCCTCGAGCAGCACGATACGCGTCGACGCGACGTTCAGCGACAGGCGCAGCAGCGTCGAGAACAGCAGCACGCTCGGGAACGCCGCGAAATCGAGCGGCTTTTGCGTGTACATGCTGACGAGCAGCACCATCACCGACAGCGCGATGTTGAAGGTGAACAACAGATCCAGCAGGAACGCCGGCAAGGGCAGAATCATCATGCCCAAGATCATGCAGATCAGGATCGGGCCGGCTAAGGCGCGAAGGTTCTGCGTGCCCAGCGCGTCGGGCCGTTTGGCGAAAAATCCAGCGCGCGCGTTCATGCTGCGGCTCCATTGTCAGTGTTGTCGCCAGCCAGGGCTTCGGCAGCTTCCTGATCGGCGTCGGCGTCGGAAACGCCGCCTTTGTCCAGTTCCTTCGGCACCTCGAGATCGGACGGTTCGTCCGGCTTGATGCCGCCATCTTCCTTGTAGCGCTTGAGCTGGTAGACCCACGCCAGCACTTGCGCGACCGCGCCGTACAACGCGCCCGGAATCTCGCGGTTGATCTCGACGTTGTGATACAGCGCACGCGCGAGCGGCGGCGCTTCGAGCAGCGGCACGTTGTGCTCGCGGCCCAGTTCGCGGATGCGCGCCGCGACCAGATTCACGCCCTTCGCGACCACCTTCGGCGCGCGCATCTCGCCGTCGGCGTACTTCAGCGCGACGGCGAAGTGCGTCGGGTTCGTGACGATGACATCGGCGGTCGGAATCGCCTGCATCATCCGGCGACGCGCGGCCGCGCGCTGCTGCTGGCGGATCTTGCCCTTGATGTGCGGATCGCCTTCGTTTTCCTTGTGCTCGCGCTTCACTTCTTCCTTGCTCATGCGCAGCTTCTTCGCGTGCGAGTAAAGCTGATACGGCACGTCGACGGCCGCGACGAGAAACAGTCCGCCGATCGCCATCGCGCAGCACACGAAAATCATGTGCATCGCGTCGGCGAGCGCGAGATCGAGCGGCTTCGTCAAAAGGCCGAGCACTTCGGCCTTGCGGCTCCACATCGCCCAGCCCGCCATGCCACCGACCACCGCCGTCTTCAAGAGCGACATGCCGAGCTGCACCGGGCCTTGCATCGAGAAAATCTTGCCGAGACCGCTGATCGGATTCAGACGCCCGAAGTTCGGCGCGAGCGGTTTCGTCGTGATGAGCCAGCCGCCGAGAGCCATCGGCGCGACGAGCGCGGCGAATCCGGTCAGCAGCAGCACGGGCAAAACGGCGAAGAGACCTTCCCGGCCCGCGTTTGCCGCGCCGATCATCATCTGGTGCGTGTCGAGCACCGTCGCGTGATCGAACGTGAACGCGCCGCGAAGAATCGTCTGCAAATGCTGGTTGATCGGCCCCGACAACGCCCACACGCCGAAAAAACCCGCCGCCAGCAGCGCGAACGACGCGAGCTCGCGCGAACGCGCAACCTGACCGTCCTCCCGCGCCTTTTCCAGGCGCTTGGGAGTCGCTGATTCGGTTTTTTCGAGATCGCTTTCTTCTGCCACCGGGCCTTACTCCATCGCTTCCATCGGTTTCACATGCGAGCGGCAGGAAGCCGCTTTTTGATGAAAGCGATTATTGCGGAAGGCGTCGAGCAGCCATCGGCGGATAAAGCCGGGGAAAAGGGGGTTATTCGGCCGATGAAAGCGCGGGAAACAAAAGCGGCGCGCGCCTCGCGAGAAGCGCGCGCCGTTCGAGAGGCGAGAAACGGCAATGACAGGCGATCAGGCGCCGGGCACGCGGCCGTCCGGACCGTAGAAGCCGCCCTTCGACGGAGCGACCTGCAACGCGGCGAGCGCCTTGCGGTTGTATTCCATGCGGGTGCGGATCAGCACGCCGTTGTTGTTGTTGCCCTGTTTCGCGCGGCGGGCCGCGGCGGTGAGCAGCGCCCATTGCTCGGCGATCTTGCTGTCGCCCGCAGCGGCCGCTTCCATGCCGACGAAGCCGCCGGGAAAACCGAGCGCGTTCAATTGTTCGTCGCGCGCCTTTTCGAGAGCGGAGATGCGTTCGGTGAGCGCGGTCTTGTTCTCGATGATCGTCGGCAGCGCCGGAAGCGGCTGCGCGGCGATCAGCGCTTTTTCCTCGACCTCGAGGAGGGATTCGAAGGCCAGAACAGCGGCGACTTCTTCGGTGACAGTGGCAAGCAGGGCGTCTCTCATTGCATCGCTCGAAAAGCGGTTTGAAAAGCCGCCCGGTGTCGCCAACGCTCGCCGTCACGCGCAAGGCGCTACGGAAGCGTTCAGCCGCCGGTCGGCGGGGTTCTCGTTTGCAGCAGGTCGCGAGCGGTGCTCAAAATGCCGTCGGCGATCTTGCTGGTGTCCATCTTCAGGCTGCCGTCGCGGATTGCGGCCTTGATCGACTCGACTTTCGCCGTGTCGATGTCCGAGCCGCTCGATGCGCGCAAGTCGCTCGAAACCGACGACAGACTCACCGTCGAATTCTTCGCCGGGCTCGCGCCCGCTTGCGATTGCTGCACGGTGCCCGCGGCACCTTTCGCGTCGTTTTGCGACGCGCGCGGCAGATTGTCTTGAAGGCCAGCCAGATTGGTGTTGCTATTCGATTCGATCTTCACGATGTCCATTCCCGAACGTGTTGAGTCCTTTAACGGCGACGGGTCTTGAAAACTTTACCCTGACGCCGGACTGCCAACTGCCGTTCGCTCTGCCTATCGCGCTCAGAGCCTTATGTGGCGGGCATCGAGCGCATTTGCAACAAAATGAAACAAGTGTGGGGGACCGAACACATCCCGTTTTACAGGGCCACTTCCACCGTCTGACTGTCCTTCACGATGCCGGTGATGATCTGGCCACCGGCGGTTTTGACGCGTACTTGCTGGCCGGGCGCCGCGTTGTTCATCACGGTGCCGTCGGCGGAAATCGAGAATCCGGAGCCGCCGGCGACGACGTGCACGGTCTGGCCGATCGACACCGACGTCGACGCGCGCAGCATGTCGGTGCGCAGCGGCAGGCCGGCCGGCACGCGCGACAGTGCGACTGCGCCGACGGCCTGAGCCGGATCGGTGACGATGGCCTGCGGCATCACGGTGAGATCGCCGTCGCGGGCGACGAGATCGGCGTTGTTCAGTACTTCGCCCGGCGCGATTGCGCGCGCGGCGGTGTAGTAAGTGGCGTTGATCGATACGCGCGCCTGCACGTAAAGCGTCCACGGACGCTCGCCGACGCAGCGCACGCCGACCGTCAGTCGACCCCAGAGGCGCGCGCCCGTCGGCATGAACGGATCGAGCGCCGAGCACGCCGCGAGACCGCGCGGAAAGACCGGCGTCACGGTGATGTCGACCTTGCCCGGCAAGCCGGCGGCCTGCTGCTGAAGAAAGTTGAGCGCGGTGAGGCGGATCGATTCGCCGTCTTGCATGGTGGCGGCTACCGCTGCGGCCGGCGTTGCTGCTGCCGCCGACGGATTGAAGCTCACGCGCTTCATCGGCGAAGCGGTGGCGGCGACGGGCGTCGCGGGGCTGGCCGCGACGGGCTTGACGCTCGCGCCGCGGACGACGCCATCGTCGCGCGTCACGACGACGGGCATCACCTCGCGCGAAGCGGATGCGGCCGGCGCTTTCTGAAGCGCAGGCGCCGCAACCGCAACCGCGCGCGCAGGCTTCGCTTCGCCCGGTCCGGGAATCACGATCATGCCGCTCGCGTCGTTCATCGCGCTGTTCATCGCGCTGTTCATCGAATCGTCGGCGGCGTCGGCGCGGGCGTCGAGTTCGAGCGCGGCGTTGCGCATCGCGGCGTCGGCGGCTTTGGTCGCGGCGCGATAGCCGCTCGGGCCCGGACGCGTCATTTCAGGCGGGGGCGCCGCGGCAACGGGCGTCGCGGCGCGTGCCGTCAGCTTTTGGGCCATGTCGGCGGCGGCGGCCGGATTGGTTTCGGCGTTGCCCGGAATGACGATCGGGCCGTCGGCCTGCTGCGCCTGTGCGAGCGCAGCCACGCCCATCCATAGAGACACGCCGGCCAGACCGCGCAGCGTGCGGCGCGCGAACGTCGCTGCGGCGCGAGCCGTAGGGTTCGATGCACGTTTCGCGGACCTGCTCATCGACTTTCTCCGTACCTGATTCGATCGGGCCGCAAACGATGCGGCGACTGCATTGATCCGTTTGCGGCGGGAAAAAGACCCGCAATCGGCAACGAGACGAATTCTAGATATCGGCCGGATAACGCAAGCGTCGAATAGAGGCCCCGTTTCCCGGTTATTCGTCGGATTAGTTATTGCGCGCCGCTCCTAAGATGCGTGTCATGCAAAAAGGCCCCGGCGCTGCCGACAGGAGAAACCGCAATGCTTGACAGACTCGACAAGGAATTCGCATTTGGCCGCGAGGCGCTCGACGTGCGCGCGTATCGGCAGGAATTGCTGTCGTCGAATATCGCCAACGCCGACACTCCCGGCTACAAGGCGCGCGACGTCGACTTTTCGAGCGCGCTCGCGGGCGCGCTCAAGCAGGGCGGCAGCGCATCGAACGGCTCGACGCTGAAGATGGCGCAACCCGTCCGCGTCAGCACGAGCGGCGGCATGGCGACGACGGCCAAGGGCCACATGAGCGGCACGTCGACGCTGTCCGCGTCGGGCGGCCCGAGCGACGACTACGGCAAGCTCGCCTATCGCGTGCCGAGCCAGCCGTCGCTCGACGGCAACACGGTCGATCTCGACTCGGAACGCGTGCAGTTCGCGGACAACGCGCTGCACTTCGAGGCGGGCATGACGGTGCTGTCGTCGCAAATCAAATCGATGTTGTCGGCGATTACGTCGAACAGTTGAGCGCAGTAGGAGAAACACATGCCTTCCTTGATGAACATCTTCAACGTCGCCGGCTCGGCGATGTCAGCCCAGGCGCAGCGCCTGAACGTCACCGCGTCCAACCTCGCGAACGCGGACAGCACGACCGGCCCCGACGGCAAGCCGTACAAGGCCAAGCAGGTCGTGTTCGCGGTCGATCCGCTCGGCGGCGCGAAGACCGCGTCGGGCCAGCAGGTCGGCGGCGTGCAGGTGACGGGCGTCGTCGACGATCCGAGCCCGATGAAGACCAGCTACGACCCGAGCAACCCGGCGGCGAACGCGGACGGCTATGTGACGCTGCCCAACGTCGATCCGGTGCAGGAGATGGTCAACATGATTTCCGCGTCGCGTTCCTATCAGGCGAACGTCGAGACGCTCAACACCGCCAAGCAACTGATGCTCAAGACCCTGACCATCGGAACCTGACAGAGACACTCAAGGAACACAACGTGACGACCAGCACAACCATCGGCAGCAACGGCACCACGGTGTCGCAGACGCTGCTCGACACCATGAACGGCGCATCGTCGAGCTCGTCGACGTCGTCGACCTCGGCGACCGGCGCGCAATCGGCGTCGGATCTGCAGAACACATTCCTGACGCTGCTCGTGACGCAGCTCAAGAACCAGGATCCGACGAATCCCGCCGACAGCTCGCAGATGACCTCGCAGCTCGCGCAGATCAACACGGTGACGGGCATCGGCCAGCTGAACACGTCGCTGTCCTCGCTCGCGACGCAGCTTTCCGCCGGCCAGCAGACGCAGGCGGCGCTGCTCATCGGCTCGAACGTGCTCGCCGCGGGCAACAACATGACGGTGTCGAGCGGCAAGTCGTCGAGCTTCGGCGTGCAACTGGCCAACGACGTGAGCGACCTGCAGATCGTCGTGAAGAACTCGTCGGGCCAGATCGTCAACACGCTCGACCTCGGCGCGCAAGGCGCGGGCGTCGTGCCGGTGACGGGCTGGACGCCGGTCGATTCGAAGGGCGCCACGCTCGCCGACGGCACGTACACGATCACCGCGCAAGGCACGATCAACGGCCAGCAGGCGACCGCGACGACGCTGTCGGCTTCGCAAGTGCAAAGCGTCGTGCAGATGTCCGGCGGTGCGCCGGGCCTCAAGCTGTCGAACGGCTCCACGGTCGCGCTGTCGGGCGTCGCGTCGATCCTCTAAATCCAATTTCAGGACGGGCGCGGGCTCGTTACGGAGAAACATCAAATGAGTTACCAACAAGCACTGAGCGGTCTGGGCGCTGCATCGAGCGATCTCGACGTCATCGGCAACAACATCGCCAACGCGAACACGGTCGGCTTCAAGCAGGGCTCCGCGCAATTCGCCGACATGTACGCGAATTCGATGGCCACGGCCGTGAACAACCAGATCGGCATCGGCACGAAGCTCGCCGAAGTGCAGCAGCAGTTCTCGCAAGGCACGATCACGACGACCAACCAGGCGCTCGATGTCGCGATCAACGGCAACGGTTTCTATCAGTTGTCGAACAACGGCTCGATCGTGTATTCGCGCAACGGCGTGTTCCATCTCGACAACCAGGGCCGCATCGTCAACTCGGCGGGCCTGCAACTGATGGGTTACGCCGCGAACTCGGACGGCGTCGTCAACAGCGCGAGCACCGTGCCGCTGACCGTGCCGACGTCGAACGTCGCGCCGACCGCGACCAAGAACATCACGGCCGCGTTCAACCTGAACTCGCAGGACACCGCGCCGACCGGCGCCTTCGATCCGACCGATTCGACGACCTTCAACCAGTCGACGTCCGTCGACGTGTACGACTCGCTCGGCGGCACGCAGAAAGTGTCCGTGTACTTCCAGAAGAGCGCGACGACGAATACGTGGCAAGCCTACGCGACCTACGGCGACCCGGTCAGCGCGCCGATTTCGCTCGGCACGATGGCGTTCAATTCGTCGGGCACGTTGACCTCGACCACCGATTCGAGCGGCGCGGCGACGGCGGCAACCGGCAAGTTCACGTTCTCGATTCCGAACGGCGGGGACGGCGGCGCGACGCAGCAAGCGCTGACGATCGACCTCAACGGCACCACGCAGTACGGCGCGAAAGACGGCGTGACCAACATCGCGCAGGACGGCAACAGCACGGGCGAGCTGACGGGCTTCACGGTCAGCACCGACGGCACGCTGACGGGCAACTACTCGAACGGCCAAACGAAAGCGCTCGGGCAGATCGCCATCGCCAACTTCAACAACCAGAACGGCCTGCAGGATCTCGGCGGCAACGTCTACGCGCAGACCTCGGCGTCGGGCGCACCGCAAGTCGGCGTGCCGGGCTCGACCAACCACGGCACGCTGCAGGGCGGCGCGGTGGAGAACTCCAACGTCGACCTGACGAGCGAGCTCGTGAATCTGATCACCGCGCAGCGCAACTATCAGGCGAACGCGCAGACGATCAAGACGCAGCAGACCGTCGACCAGACGCTGATCAATCTGTAACCGTCGTCTGCACGCGAATTTGACGCATTAGGAAGAAGGAAAGCGATTCATGGACCGTCTGATCTACACCGCGATGACCGGCGCGAGCCAGGCGCTCGAGCAGCAGGCCGTCGTGGCGAACAACCTCGCGAACACGTCGACCACGGGTTTCAAGGCGCAGCTCGCGGCGTTCCGCCAGGTGCCGATGTCGTTCGAAGACCAGTCCGCCGATGGCACGACGCGCACTTTCGTGCTTTCGTCGACGCCGAACGCGGACTACTCGGCAGGCCCGATCCAGCAGACGGGCAATCCGCTCGATGTCGCCGTTCAGGGACAGGGCTGGTTGTCCGTGCAGGCCGCCGACGGCAGCGAGGCTTACACGCGCGCCGGCAATCTGCATGTGGATCAGAACGGCCAGCTCGTCACGGCGAACAATCTGCCGGTGCTGGGCAACAGCGGCCCGCTGTCGATTCCGCCGGGCGCGGAAGTCACCATCGGCAAGGACGGCACGATCTCCGCGCTGATTCCCGGCGACCCGCCGACGGCGATCGCGGTCGTCGATCAGCTCAAGCTCGTGAATCCCGATCCGGCGACGCTCACGCGCGGCGATGACGGGCTCTTTCGCACCGCCGGCGGCGACCCCGCCGACGCGGATCCGAACGTGGTCGTGGCCGGCGGCGCGCTCGAAGGCAGCAACGTGAATCCGGTTGCCGCGATGGTCTCGATGATCACCAACGCGCGGCAATTCCAGATGCAGACGAAGCTGATGGAATCGGCGGACCAGAACGAACAGTCGGCCAACAAGCTGCTCAACTTCTCTTAAGCGGCAAACAGGCTGTAAACACGCGGCAAACGCCGGCTACACAGGATACGAAACAAGATGAATCGCTCTCTCTACATCGCCGCGACCGGCATGAATGCGCAGCAAGCGCAGATGGACACCATCTCGAACAACCTCGCCAACGTGAGCACGAACGGCTTCAAGGGCTCGCGCGCGGTGTTCGAGGATCTGCTGTATCAGACGACGCGCCAGCCGGGCGCGAATTCGACGCAGCAGACCGAACTCGCATCGGGCGTGCAGCTCGGCACCGGCGTGCAACAGGTCGCGACCGAGCGCCTCTACACGCAGGGCAACCTGCAGCAGACCGGCAATTCGAAGGACGTCGCGATCAACGGCCAGGGCTTCTTCCAGGTGACGATGCCCGACGGCTCGACCGCCTACACCCGCGACGGCTCGTTCCAGACGAACTCGCAAGGCCAGCTCGTCACGTCGAGCGGGTATCAGCTGAATCCGGCGATCACGATTCCGCAGAACGCGACGGGGATCACCATCGGTTCGGACGGCACGGTGTCGGTGACGACCGCGAACACGTCGACCAGCACGACGGTCGGCCAGGTCACGCTCGCGACCTTCATCAACCCGGCCGGCCTCGATGCGCGCGGCGAAAACCTGTTCTCGGAAACGAGCAGCTCGGGCGCGCCGAACGTGTCGCAGCCGGGACTGAACGGCGCGGGCTCGCTGCAACAGGGTTATGTGGAAGCGTCGAACGTCAACGTGGTGCAGGAATTGGTCAACATGATCCAGACCCAGCGCGCGTACGAAATCAACAGCAAGGCCGTGACCACGTCCGACCAGATGTTGCAGACGCTTTCGCAAATGCAGGTTTAATCCCCTCTATTCGACGGATGGGAATCGCGGCGATGGCGTCACACTGATGCCTGAATCCGCTTCAGAAGAGTTATCACGATGTCGCTCACTCACATTCTTTCGCGCGCGTCGATCGGCGCGCTCATCGCATCGCTGGCCGCGTGCGGCCTCGTGCCGAAAGAGCCGATCATCCAGCAGCCGATGACCGCGCGTCCGCCGCAGCCGCCCGTCGGCACGCGTTCGCCCGGCGCGATCTACAACGCGGGCTACGCGGGCCGGCCGCTGTTCGAAGACCAGCGTCCGCGCAACGTGGGCGACATCCTGACCATCGTGATCTCGGAAAACGTCAACGCGACGAAGTCGTCGGCGGCGAACACCAACCGCGGCGGCAACGCGTCGTTCGCCGTGCCGACCACGCCGGGCCTCTTCGGCGGCCTCTTCAACAACACGAACCTTTCGGCCACCGGCGCGAACAAGTTCACCGCGACGGGCGGCGCGAGCGCGGCCAACACGTTCAGCGGCACGCTGACCGTGACCGTCACGGACGTCTTGCCCAACGGCAACCTGCAGGTGAGCGGCGAAAAGCAGATGCTCATCAACCAGGGCAACGAGTACGTGCGCTTCTCGGGCGTCGTCAACCCGACGACCATCTCGGGTAGCAACACCGTCTATTCCACGCAGGTCGCCGACGCGAAGATCGAATACTCGGCGAAGGGTTACATCGACGAAGCGCAGAACATGGGCTGGCTCCAGCGCTTCTTCCTCAACGTCGCGCCGTTCTGATCATGAATCCGTTTCTCCGTTTCGTTTCGTTCTCGCTCGCAGCCGCGCTCGTCGCCATCGGTTCGGCGCATCAGGCGCACGCCGAGCGTCTCAAGGATCTCGTGCAGTTTCAGGGCGTGCGTGACAATCCGCTGATCGGCTACGGTCTCGTCGTCGGTCTCGACGGCACCGGCGACCAGACGATGCAGACGCCGTTCACGACGCAATCGCTCACCAACATGCTCGGCAACCTCGGCATCACGGTGAACCCGTCGACGTCGTCGAACATGCAATTGAAGAACGTGGCCGCCGTGATGGTGACGGCCACGCTGCCGCCGTTCGCGCGTCCCGGCGAGGCGATCGACGTGACGGTTTCGTCGCTCGGCAACGCGAAGAGCCTGCGCGGCGGCACGCTCCTGATGGCGCCGCTGAAAGGCGCCGATGGCCAGGTGTACGCGATGGCGCAGGGCAATCTCGTCGTCGGCGGCGCGGGCGCGAGCGCGAACGGCAGCAAGGTGCAGGTGAACCAGCTCGCGGTCGGCCGCATCTCGGCGGGCGCGATCGTCGAACGCGCGGTGCCGTCGGCGTTGCAGCAGCAGGGCGGCGTCATGCAGATGGAACTGCGCGAAATGGATTTCGACACGACGCAGCGCATCGTCGCGGCCGTGAACAATCAGTTCGGCATGGGCACCGCGCTCGCGCTCGACGGCCGCACGATCCAGTTGCGCGCGCCGCAGGAGCCGAGCGAGCAGGTGTCGTTCATGGCGCAGCTGCAGAACATCGACGTGCGTCCGGCGCAGGCCGCCGCGAAGGTGATCCTGAACGCGCGCACGGGTTCCATCGTGATGAATCAGATGGTCACGCTGCAGAACTGCGCGGTCGCGCACGGGAATCTGTCGGTCGTCATCAACACGAAGACGGCGGTGAGCCAGCCGAACGCGTTCTCGAACGGCCAGACGGTTGCGGCGAAGGAATCGTCGATTCAGTTGAAGCAGGACAGCGGCGCGCTCAAGATGCTGTCGGCGGGCGCGAATCTCGCGGATGTCGTGAAGGCGCTCAATGCGCTCGGCGCGACGCCGGCCGATCTCATCTCGATCCTTCAGTCGATGAAGGCCGCGGGCGCGCTGCGCGCAGACCTCGAAATCATCTAAAACGAATAAGAACCTATGAACTCGAACACGAACGGCATCGCCGGCACCGCGCTGGCATCGACCGATACGAGCAGCGGATTCTCGAATCTCTCGAACCGTTTCGCGCTCGACACGCAGGGCTTCGACGCATTGCGCGCGCAGGCCGGCGCGAACCCGCAGCAGGGCCTGAAGGAAGCGGCCAAGCAGTTCGACGCCGTCTTCACGCAGATGATGTTGAAGAGCATGCGCGACGCGACGCCTTCGGACAGCCCGTTCGAATCGAACGATTCGAAGACCTTCACGTCGATGCTCGATCAGCAATTGTCGCAGCAGATGTCGTCGAAGGGCATCGGCGTCGCGGACATGATGCTCAAGCAGCTCATGCGCAACTCGGGCGCGCAGACCGGCGCGGACGGCAAGGGCGGCGCCATGAACACGATGAACGCGATGCAGACGCTCGGCGGCATGTCGGGCGGCGGCGGCGATCTCGACGCGAACGCGGGCAATCTCGCCGCGATGAACGCGATGGCGAAAGCTTACGCTGCGGCGCAGGGCAACAGGAACAACGCGTCGCTCGCCGGCAAGGGCTACACGGCGGCGGATTCGGTGGAAGCGCCGGCGCGCGGCAACGGGTCTGACAAGGTGAACGCGTTCGTCGACCGGCTCGCCGTGCCGGCGCAGGCCGCGAGCGCGGCGACGGGCATTCCGGCGCGCTTCATCATCGGTCAGGCGGCGCTCGAATCGGGCTGGGGCAAGCGCGAGATCAAGCATCCGAACGGCGCGACGAGCCACAACATCTTCGGCGTCAAGGCGACGAAAGACTGGAACGGCAAGACTGTCAGCTCGGTGACGACGGAATACATCAACGGCCGTCCGCAGAAGGTCGTCGAGAAATTCCGCGCTTACGATTCGTACGAGGACGCGCTTACCGATTACGCGAGCGTCATCAAGAACAATCCGCGTTATGCGCCGGTGATTCAGGCTTCGCGCGACGTCGCGGGCTTCGCGCACGGCATGCAGAAGGCGGGCTACGCGACCGATCCGCAGTACGCGAAGAAGCTCATCTCGATCATGCGTCAGATCGTCTGACGCCCGTTCGACCGCGTAGTTCGATATTGAAGCGCGGGCCACGCCGCGCATTCAGCCGATGTATGCGGCCGCTTTATTGCTTCGGGGAAGCAAACGTTTTACGTCCGTAGGGACGGCGCACCACATACATTTTTCGGCGGGCGACCCTAAACTTTTGAAGAGGTATGCCGCTAACCTGAATAATCGAAGTGCCGGACCTATTCGGTTCGGATCGTCGCGCGATGTTCGGGGGTCGGGCAGCGCGCGAGCACAATGAACACGGCTAGCACCATGAACACCAATCAAAAGCATGACGTTGCCGACGAGGATATCGCGCCGATCGTGGATTTCGGCAGGCGTAATCCGCTGGAAATCGGCGTGGCGCTGCGCAATCTCGCCAATCGCGGGGACTTTCTGACGGCGCAATACGGCGACGGTCAGATCGTCACGCGCGTGCTCGACGTCGATGTGACCGCGCATCGCTTCACGTTCGACTGGGGCGGTCTCGACGAGCAGAATCGCGGCGTGCTTGCGTCGCAGAAGCTGATTTTCAGTGCGGCGCCGGATGGCGTGCGCGTCGAGTTCACGACGCCGGGTGCGCGCGAAACGATGTTCGACGGGCGTCCGGCGTTCGAAGTCGATTTTCCGACGGTGCTGTACTACATGCAGCGGCGCGAGTATTTCCGTGTCGATACGCCGGTTCTCGATCCTTACATCTGCACGGGTTCGTTGCCGGATGGCGAGCGATTCCGCTTCGAGGTGCATGATCTGTCGCTGGGCGGCGTGGCGCTGCGCACGACGGATGATCGCATCGCGGATCTGGAGATGGGCATCGTGTTTCAGGATGCCGAGCTGCATTTCAGCGCGAATGGACGTGTGACGGTGGATATGATGCTGGTTTCGCATCGGGAATCGACGACGGCGAAAGGGGATCGGCGATATACCATCGGGTTCAAGTTTGTTTCGATGCCGGGGTCGGCGGAGAATACTCTTCAGCGGCTGATCACTCAGCTTGAGATGAAGCGGCGGTCTTTGGCGAAGTAGGGGTTTTGCTTTTGCTTTTGCTTTTGCTTTTGCTTTTGCTTCTGCTTTTGCTTTCGTTTTCGCCGGATCCCGTTTTCGTGTCGGTCTATTAGCACTGCCCCTGTGCGGGGCGGCAGTCACTTTCTTTGCTGCTGCAAAGAAAGTAACCAAAGAAAGCAGCTACTGACACGCCCGCGGTCACACGCAATTTGGGTAGTCCTCTCGTCCATCGTGGGCTGCCTAAAGAGTGCCCTCATAGGCCCCATCGGGCTTGGCTCGCGCACGGTCCGCCATCACTCGCCACACAACAAACCGGTTCAGCACGAAATGGCTCCGGCCCGCTTCGCGGCCGACCGGCCAATCGGGGAAGCATGCGCTTCTTCACTAACGCCTCCATCTCGCCGCGCGTGCATCACGCCGGTTTCCCTCGCATACCCGGCGGCAGCGCGTAGCGCTGTGCCGAAGCTCTTTCGTGCTGAACCAGCGCGCTCAACGTTTTCGGGCGGCGGACCGTGCGCGATCCAAGCCCCGTTATTGTGATGAGGGCACTCTTTAGGCGAGTGCCGCCTGGGACGAGAGAACTACCCAAATTGCGTGTGACCGCGGGCCTGAAAAGCTGCTTTCTTTGCTTACTTTCTTTGCAGCAGCAAAGAAAGTGAGTGCCGCCCCGCACAGGGGCAACGCTATTAGACCGACACGAACACGGGATCCGGCGAAACCGGAAGCAAAAGCAAAAGCAAAAGCGAAAAACCAAGGCCAACGAAACAAAATCGAAGAATTAGCCCCAAAAAGGCATGCTCTTCGCGCAATAGCCATTGCGCCACCTCTCCGATAATGGCCCCATCGCAAAAACCGCCCGGGCTTCGGTAAAAGCCAAAACCCAACCCGCAAACGCTCAACTTCCCCGGCAATCGGCCGATATACAAATCAGCCATGCGGCAGCGCTCGATCCAACGCCGCTTCACCAGGATTCACGCATGTCCAATAACATCTTCAGCATTGGTCTTTCCGGTTTGAACGCGGCCCAATGGGGCCTCACGACGACGGGACAGAACATCAGCAACGCCGCGACGCCGGGCTATACGCTCGAGAAAGTCCAGTATCAGGAGTCGCCCGGTCAGTTCACCGGCTCGGGCTATCTCGGCAGCGGCGTTCAGGCCGTCACCGTCACGCGCCAGTACAGCCAGTACCTGACGACGCAAGTCAACAACACGCAAGCGTCCAGCAGCGCCGCCAGCACGTATTACTCGCTGATCTCGCAGCTGAACAACCTCGTCGGCGATCCGACTTCCGGCATCTCGAAAGGCATCTCGAATTACTTCTCCGGCCTGCAGTCGGTGGCGAATTCGGCGAACAGTTCCTCCGCGCGCCAGTCGCTGATGAGCAGCGCGCAAACGCTCGCCGATCAGATCAACACGGCAGGCCAGCAATACGACCAACTGCGTCAGAGCGTCAACACGCAACTGACGAGCGCGGTCTCGCAGATCAACAGCTACTCGCAACAGATCGCCGATCTCAACAAGCAGATCAACATCGCCAGCGCGGGCGGCCAGCAGCCGAACCAGTTGCTCGATCAGCGCGATCAGCTCGTCACGAACCTGTCGTCGATGATCGGCGTGCAGGTCGTGCAGTCCGACGGCAACTACAACGTGTTCATCGGCAACGGGCAGCCGCTCGTCGTCGGAGGTACGCAGTACGGGCTGCAAGCCGTGCCGTCGCCGTCCGATCCGAGCGAGCTCACGATCGCCTACCAGAGCAGCAACGGCGCGACGCAGACGGCCGCGAACATGCAGTACCTCGACAACTCGGCGCTGACGGGCGGCACGGTCGGCGGTCTCATCGACTTCCGCACGCAGACGCTCGATCCGGCGCAGGCGCAACTCGGCGCGATCGCGACGAGCTTCGCCAATCAGTTGAACGATCAGAACGCGCTCGGTCTCGACCTCAACGGCCAGGCCGGCGGCAAGCTGTTTTCGACGAGCGATCCGACCGTCATCTCGAACGCGCGCAACAAGGGCACCGGCGTGCCGACGGCGACGATCGCCGATGGCGCACAGCCGCCGACGAACGACTTCACGGTCACGTACGACGGCAGCAAGTACACGGTGACGGACCCGGCAAGCGGCAATACACTCGGCACGATCGATCCGGCGACGGAGACGAACAAGACGATCAACGGCCTGAACATCGACGTGTCGACGCTCAGCGGCGTGCAGAAGGGCGACTCGTTCACGATCCAGCCGACGCGCGGCGCGCTCGACAACTTCAAGCTCACGACGAGCAACGGCGCGGCGATCGCGGCGGCGTCGCCCGCGGTGACGTCGGCGGCGACCACGAACACCGGCACGGCATCGATTTCGTCGGCGACGGTGACGAGCAACACGATGACGTCGGGCATCAACCTGACGTACAGCGCGTCGGCGAACGGCTTTACATCGGATGTCGATGTCACCGTCGGCACGACGACGTACACCGCGGGCACGACGATTCCGTACGACGCGAACAACGGTCTCACGGTCTCGGCGATGGGCGTTTCGGCGACCATCAGCGGCACGCCGAAGGACGGCGACGCGTTCGCGATCGCGCAGAACAAGGGCGGCACGAGCGACGGCAGCAATGCGCTCGCGATGTCGAACCTGGTGTCGGCGAAGTCGCTCAACGGCGGCACGGACACGCTGACGAGTTCGTACTCGAGCTATATCAACAACATCGGCAACCAGACGAATCAGCTCAAGGCGACGAGCACGGCGCAGACCTCGCTCCTCAACCAGGCGACGTCGGCGCAGCAATCGGTGCAGGGCGTGAACCTGAACGAAGAGGCGGCCAACCTGATTCAGTACCAGCAGCTCTATCAAGCGAACAGCAAGGTGATTCAGACCGCCGCGACGCTGTTCCAGTCGCTGCTCGGCATGTTCAACTGAGGCTAAACGCGATGCGTATTTCCAGTTCCCAGTACTTCAACCTGAACGTCGCTTCGATGAGCGACCAGCAAAGTACGCTTTCGTCGATGTATCAGCAGATCTCGTCGGGCAAGCGCCTTCTCACCGCGTCGGACGATCCGCTCGGCGCGGCGCAGGCGGTGCAGCTCACGATGAAAAGCGGCGCGCTCACGCAGTACGGCACGAATCAGACGACGGCGTTGTCCGCGCTGCAGCAGGAAGACGCGACGCTGAGCAGCGTGAGCAGCGCGCTGACGAGCGTGCAGACGCAGATCGTGCATGCGGGCGACGGTTCGCTCACCGATTCGGACCGCACGGCCATCGCGAACACGATTCAGGGTTTGCGCGATCAGCTCTTCAGCCTCGCGAACACCACGGACAGCAACGGCAACTATATTTTCTCGGGACTCAAGGGCGGCACGCAGCCGTACACGAACGACCCGTCGGGCGTCGGCGCGCAGTATTCGGGCGATTACGGCCAGCGCACGGTGCAGATCAGCGAAGGACGGACGATCCCGGTGGGTGACACGGGCGCGTCGATCTTCGGCAGCGTATTGCCGACGGAAAGCGATCCGGTGTCGAGCGCGGCGAGCACGAACACGGGCACCGGGACGATCAGCGGCGTGAGCGTCAACGATACGAGCAACGCGGCCAATGCGAGCACGTACACGATCAAGTTCTTGGTCTCGGCGACGGATGGCTCGACGACCTACTCGGTCACGTCGAACCCGGCGGATTCATCGTTGCCGACGAACGTGGCCTACACGGGCAGCACGGACATCGCGCTTGGCGGCCAGAAGGTGACGATCGACGGCACGCCCGCCGATGGCGACACGTTCTCCGTGGAGCCGGCGGCCTCGGGCAACAACGACATCTTCGCGACGCTCGACAGCCTCGTGAACGCGCTCAAGCAGCCGACGGGATCGCCGGGCGCGCAGGCGGCGCTGACCAACACGCTGACGACGATCGGCACGAAGGTAAGCAACACGTTCAACAACGTGCTGGCGGCGCAGACTGTGGTGGGCGGACGCGAGCAGCAAGTGCAGTCGACGCAGAGCGCAATGCAGACGAGTCAGACGCAGACGGCGAGTGACATCGCGAATCTGACGAGCATCGACCTCGTTTCGTCGATCAGTCAGTACGAGTTGACGCAGAGTTCGCTGCAGGCCGCGCAGATGGCGTTTTCGCAGATTCAGAAGATGTCGTTGTTTGATTACATTCAGGGTTGAAGGCGGCTTTTTTTGCTTTCTGCGTTCTCCCTTCTGCTTTCGCCGGATCCCGTATTCGCGTCGGTCTATTAACGTTGCCCCTGTGCGGGGCGGCACCTACTTTTCTTTGCTGCTGCAAAGAAAGTAGGCGAAGAAAGCAGCTTTTCAAGCCCGCGGTCACACGCAATTTGGGTAGTCCTCTCGTCCTCGGTGGCACTCGCCTAAAGAGTGCCCTCATAGAACCAATCGGGCTTGGCTCGCGCACGGTCCGACAAACCATTCCCTTTAACGCGCTGGTTCAGCACGAAACAGCTTCGGCGCAGCGCTACGCGCTGCCGTTGGGTATGCAAAGGAAGCCAACTCAGATCGAGGTGCGGTAGAAGAGCACGCGAAATGGGACGTTTCGTGTATCTCTATCGTGCGCGCTCAGACATGATGTTGCCGCTCGGCATCGTGAAATGACTCATCCTTGACGAGTCCCGTTGTCGCGTAGTTTCCGCCCCTCGGGCGGCCCTATCGCATGTATGGCGGTGCCCGCCACGGCCCGCTATTCGAGGAGGCTGCGTGGTAACATCCGGTCGACCTGCCAGCCCGCGCGGCAGCGAATCCCAGTATTCCGAACATCACAACGACATGAGCAACCACGAGCGGTTCAACGTCGTATATGACGGCCCTGCACTCGCGGAACATCGAATGGATGTGCGGGACCTTGCGCCCGCGCTCGTGGCCATCGCCGATTTGTTCACGGCAGCGAACAAGGAACTGAACGGCGATTCAGCCGATGTCCGGGTCGAAGTCAAAGGCAGTTTCAAAGCCGGTTCGTTCGAACTCGATCTCATCTTCGTGCAACAACTGCTGGCCCAGATCCGGGATATGTTCGCCGGGTCCAATGCCACGGCAATTTCCAATGCTTATACGATCCTCACCATCCTCGGCCTCATCGGCGGCGGTGGCGGCGTCGTCGGGCTGGCACGCAAGCTGCGCGGACGCCGGCCGCACCGAATCGAACAGGTCGGTGAAGTCTCGCATGTGTGGATCACAGAAACGGAGTCCGTCGAGGTCGAGGCCAATGTCGTGCGCCTCTGGCGAAATACCACCGTGCGCTCGAGTCTTAGCAAGACCCTGTCGCCTCTCGAGCGCGAAGGCATATCGAACTTCGGTATCGTGCGCGGCGAGAAAGTGGAACTCATCATCGAAGACGATGAGCTTGCGTCATTTGCATCATCCGACAATGACAGCGGCGAAGTGGTCTCGGACTTCGTTGCGAGAAAAGTCCTGCTGGTGGAATCCGTCGTATTCAAGGACGGAAACAAATGGCGCGTTCACGACGGCCAATATCCTTTTTTCGCCGCATTGGACGACGAAGTATTTCTGAGCAAAGTGAATAGCGGCGAACGCTTTGGAAAAGGCGACGTCCTCGTCGTCGATCTACGCCAAATTCAATCGATCGAAGCTGGCGCGTTGAAAAACGAGTATCGAATCATCAAAGTGCATGAGCATCGGGCGCCCTTGCAGCAGGCGCTTCTTTAGCGACTAAAGCGCCCCCGCAACCCGCCCAATCTGCGCAATCCCCACATCGAAAACCCGCTGAAAAAACGGCATCAGATTCGGCACCATGAGCTGCAACAAAAGCAGCCCGACGAGCATCGTCACCGGAAACCCGACCTGAAATATCCCGATCTGCGGCGCAGCGCGATTCAAAACGCCGAGCGCCAGATTGGCGATAAGCAGCGCCGCCACGATCGGCAACGCCAGCAGCAAGCCCGTCGAAAACACGCTCGCGCCATACCCGACCAACACGCGCCATCCCTGCGCATGCGAAGCCGACGCCACCACATTCGCCTCGATCGGCACGCTCTGAAAAGTCGCCACGAGCGCGCTCATCAACTGCAGATGGCCATCGAAGACGAGAAACGCGAGCATCGCCAGCGTGTTCAGATAGCGCGACACGACCACCGCATTGCCACCCGCGCGCGGATCGTAAAGCGTCGCGAAACCGAGGCCCATCTGCTGCCCGATGAACTCGCCGGCTGCATCGACGGTCGCGAACGCGATCTGCATCACCATGCCGATCGCCGCGCCGATCAGAAACTGATTCACGATGATCCACACGCCCGCCGCCGAAAACACCGTCGCCTGCGGCATCGCGGGCAGCGTCGGCGCGACGATCAGCGAGATGAAGGCCGCAAGCGCGATCTTCACGCGCATCGGAATCGCCATGTGGCTCAGCACGGGCGCGGTGGCGATCAGCGCGAGAATTCGCACGAACGGCCACAGAAACGCCGTGAGCCAGCCGTTCAGCTGCGCATAGGTGACGGAGAACATCGAACGAAACTCAGCCCGTGATCGCAGGCGTGATCGTGAAAACGTGGCGCATGTAGTCGAGCAGCGTCGAGAGCATCCACGGACCGGCGATCACGAGCGTCACCGCCACCGCGATCAGCTTCGGAATGAACGAGAGCGTCGATTCGTTGATCTGGGTGGCCGCCTGGAACAGGCTCACCACGAGACCGACGACGAGCGCGACCAGCAACAAGGGCGCGGCGAGCAACAAGGCGACGTACATCGCCTGATGCGCCATCGTCATGACGGATTCTGGCGTCATTTCAAAGTCTCACGAAATCAGGAAACGAAGCTCTGCGCGAGCGAGCCGATCAGCAACTGCCAGCCATCGACGAGCACGAACAGCATCAGCTTGAACGGCAGCGCGATCGTCGAAGGCGAAACCATCATCATGCCCATCGACATCAGCACGCTCGCCACCACCATGTCGATGATGAGAAACGGAATGAAGATCGTGAAGCCGATCTGGAAACCCGTCTTCAATTCGCTCGTGACGAACGACGGCACGAGCAGCGAAAGCGGCACGTCTTCCGGTCCGTTCATCGGCGCGGCGTGCGAGATGCGCGCAAACAGCGCGAGATCCGATTCGCGCGTCTGCTTCAGCATGAACTGCTTGAAGGGCGCGACGCCGCGCGTCATCGCCTGATCCATCGCGATCTGGCCTTCGGAGAAGGGCTTGTATGCGTCGGTGTAAGCCTTGTCGAGAACCGGCGACATCACGAAGAACGACAGAAACAGCGCGAGGCCGACGAGCACCTGGTTCGGCGGCGTGCTCGTGGTGCCGAGCGCCTGCCGCAACAGCGACAGCACGATGATGATGCGCGTGAAGCTCGTCATCATCAGGACCATCGCGGGCAGGAACGAGAGCATCGTCAGCAGCAGCATCGTCTGCACGCTGAGCGAGTACGTCGTGCCGCCGTTCGGGCCGGGACTCGTGTTGAAGGCGGGCAGCCCCGCCGTGCTTTGCGCGAACGCCAGATACGGCGCGAGGCCGATTGCGACGGGCAGCGCGAGCTTCACGCCGCGCACGATGTTACGACTCACCTGCATTACTTGCTCCCGCCGACGATGCTTGCGAGGGCATCGAGAATGCGCTGACCTTGATGAACGACGAACGTGATGACCATGGAATCCTGCCTCTTTCGATAGCGTGAATTCTCGGCTATCGCGGCATGGGACGATGGGGCGAAAAGAGGGGGAAACCCGCGCCAACTCGTTCTATTGCGAACGTGCGCCGTAAACGCACATCGGGCGCGGTCCTCGCGAACCGCGCCCGATGCATCGGCAAGACTGACTTATTTGCCGGGAGAAACGAACTTCTGGAGCCGCTTGTTCGCTTCGCCGGCGAGGGCGTCGCGAAAGCGCTGCCCGAAGTTGCCCGCCGGCGGCGATGATTGCGCGGGAACGCCGACGCCTTCCACTTCCGCCGAGCCTGCGGGCATCGTGTGCAACAGACGCACGTTGCCAGGACCGGCGCCGAGCACGAGCCACGTATCGCCCACTTCGACGACCGCGACGCGTTCCTTGTTGCCGAGCGATGCGCCGCCCACGACCTTCACGAGACCGCTGCGCTTGCCGCCCTGATAGCCGAACTTGCGCGCGAGCCATGCGCAGCCGAACACGAAGCCGATCACGATCACGAGTCCGAGCAGCGTCTGCAACACCGCGCCGAAACCGAGCGATGGCACCGCGGTGCCCGCGCCGACGCCCGAGGCGATCTGCGCGGCGTGGTTCACCGCGTTCATGTCGGCGGCATGGGCGAAAAGAGGCGCGGCGAAGAGCAGCGCAACGGCCAGGCGTTTCATCGATTCAACTTCCGGATGCGTTCGGACGGCGTGATGATGTCGGTCAGGCGAATGCCGAACTTGTCGTTGACGACGACCACTTCGCCCTGCGCGATGAGGCAGCCGTTCACGAGCACGTCCATCGGTTCGCCGGCGAGGCCGTCCAGTTCCACGACCGAGCCTTGCGCGAGTTGCAGCAGGTTGCGGATCGCGATCTTCGTGCGCCCGAGTTCCACCGTCATCTGCACGGGGATGTCGAGAATCATGTCGATGTCGTTGCGCGTCGACGGCGCCGCGGCCTTCGACAGCGGCTGGAACACGCCCGCGCTCGCGGCCACCGGCGCTTCGTTGCCGTTCTGCTCGGCGAGCGCGCTCGCCCAGTCGTCCAGCATCAGCTCTTCACCTTTTTCCGGCGCGCCGGGCGCGTCGTTCTGCATCAGGTCACTCATATCCACCTTCCTTCATCGTATCGCTCGCGCTGATCATCTTTTGCACGCGCAGCGCGTATTGACCATTAAACATTCCGTAGCCGCATTCCATCACCGGCACGCCGTCCACCTTCGCGACGACCTGCTCCGGAATGTCGATCGGCAGCACATCGCCTACGCGCATGTTCAGAATCTGCTCGAACGACGAGCGGATCTCGGCGAGATCCACCGTCAGTTCCACTTCCGCCGACTGCACTTGCTGCGACAGCACGCGCACCCAGCGGCGGTCCACTTCGAGCGCTTCGCCCTGAATCGGCGAGGAAAGCACGTCGCGGATCGGCTCGATCATCGAGTACGGCATGCAGATGTGCAGCGTGCCGCCCGTCGAGCCGAACTCGATCGTGAACTGCGTCACGATGACGATTTCGTTCGGCGTCGCCACGTTGGCGAACTGCGTGTGCATCTCCGAGCGCATGTATTCGAACTGCAGCGGCTTCACGCTGCGCCACGACGTCGCGTAATGCTCGAACACGAGATTCAGCAGTTTCGCGATGATGCGCTGCTCGGTTTGCGTGAACTCGCGGCCTTCGACGCGCGTATGAAAACGCCCGTCGCCGCCGAAAAGGTTATCGACCACGAAGAACACGAGATTCGGGTCGAACACGAACAGCGACGTGCCGCGCAAGGGCTTCACATGGACCAGGTTCAGATTGGTCGGGATCGGCAGATTGCGCGTGAATTCGCTGTATTTCTGCACCTTCACCGGACCGACGGAAATTTCCGCCGAGCGCCGCATGAAGTTGAAGATGCCCACGCGCATGAGGCGCGCGAAGCGGTCGTTGATGATTTCGAGGCCGGGCATCCGGCCGCGGACGATGCGTTCCTGCGTCGCAATGTTGTACGGACGTACGCCGGCGGGCTTTTTCTCGTCAGCTTCCTGATCGATCTCGCCGGTGACGCCCTTGAGGAGGGCATCGACCTCCTCCTGCGACATGAACTCTTCGTGGCCCATGACTCTTTACTCGCTGATGCGGCGTTACTGAACGACGAATTCGGTGAACAGCACTTCCTCGACGCGCACCGGTTTCTCCGCCGTGCTCGCCGCGGTTTCGACCGACGCGCGCAGTTCGTTGGCAAGCTGCTTCTTGCCGTCGACGGTCGCGAGATCGTCCGGGCGCTTGCCGGAAAGCAGAAGCAGCACATGGCTGCGGACTTCCGGCATGTGCTCGGTGACGAGCAACTGGACCTTTTCGTCCTTCAGCTTGAGCGTGAGGCCGGCGCGGAGATAGTGCATGGCGCCGTCGTCCGACTGGAGATTCACCGTCAGCGATTCGAGCGGGAAGAACACGGGCGGCGGCTCCGGCGCCGGCTTGGCCGGACCATGATTCTTCCCGACGAAGAAGTACGCGCCACCGGCGCCCGCGCCGAGCAGCACGATCGCGCCGACGGCGATGATCAGGATCTTTTTGAGCTTCCCGGCTTTCGCGGGAACGATGGGTTGCTGGTTTGCGGTCGTGGTAGCCATGAAAATGCGTGCCTCTTTCGATAGGGTGAATTGTTGGCTATCGCGGTGTAAAGCGATGGGTCGAACAGAGGGGGGTTTTCTGGCTATTCCGTTCGATTGCTCCGGGCCTGCGCGGACCCGCTCTTCGATACCTATCTCGGCTTTTCGGACGGAAAACTTGAGGCCGGCGCGGGCATTGCGCCCGCGCGGGGAAAGAAAAGAGAAGGGAGAGCCCGGCGCAGTGGCGCGCCGGGGAACCGCTCAGAAGCGGTAATTCAGCGCGGCGAAAGCCGATCGAAGCCTTCCACGGCGATTCGGCCGGCGCGCTCGCGCTTCCTGCGTTTGCGGCGTTAGCGGCGGCGCGTCGTCGGCGCGGGCATGGCGTGCGAGCGCCAGCATGGCCACCGCCGCAACCTCTTTCATCGAAACGAATTGCTTCACGTCTTTCTTCCTTCCGCGCTCACGCGGTTCCATCGCGCAGTTCCCTGCGCAAAACCTTTCCGATATTGCTCTTGGGCAGACTCTCGCGGAACTCGACTGCCTTGGGCCGCTTGTAGCCCGTCAGGCGCTCCTTGCAATGCGCGATCAGATCGGCCTCGGTGAGGGCCGGGTCGCGCCGCACGACGAAAATCTTCACGGACTCGCCGGAATGACGGTCGGGCACGCCGACCGCCGCCGCCTCGAACACGCCGGGATGCGCGGCGACCACGTCCTCGATCTCGTTCGGATAGACGTTGAAGCCCGAGACCAGGATCATGTCTTTCTTGCGATCGACGATCTTCAGGAAGCCGTGTTCATCCATCACGGCGATATCGCCCGACTTGAAGAAGCCGTCGGCCGTCATGACGTGCGCCGTCTCGTCCGGACGATTCCAGTAGCCCGCCATGACCTGTGGCCCGCGAATGCACAACTCGCCGGGTTCGCCGGGCGCGGCTTCGTTGCCTGCGTCATCGCGGATCGAAACTTCCGTCGACGGCAGCGGCAAGCCGATCGTGCCGCCACGCTGCGTCGAGTCCGCCGGGTTGCAAGTCACGCACGCGGTCGTCTCGGTCAGGCCGTAGCCTTCGATGATCGGCACGCCCGTCTTTTCGAGCCAGCGCTGCGCCACGGCCTGCTGCACCGGCGCACCGCCGCCGACAGCCGCGAAGAGCCGCGAGCAATCGAGCTGCGCGAAATCCGGGTGATCGAGCATCGCGTTGTAGAGCGTGTTCACCGCCGGGAACATCGTGATGCGATAGCGCCGCAGCGTCCGGATCATGCCGCCGATGTCGCGCGGATTCGGGATCAGCACGCCCAATGCGCCGGTCTGGATCGTCAGCAGTCCGCACGCCGTCAGCGCGAAGACGTGATAGAGCGGCAACGCGATGGCCGTCGTGAGTTGTCCGGACGTGGGCCGCTGCGCGCGGGCCGGTTCGAGCCACGCCTGCGTCTGCAGCATGTTGGCGATCAGACTGCGATGCGGCAGCACGGCGCCCTTCGCCACGCCCGTCGTGCCGCCCGTGTACTGCAGAAGGGCGATGTCGTCCGGCTGCTGCTCGACCGGCGTGAACGCCATGTGCCTGCCGCGGGCGAGCGCCGCGTTGAACGCCGTGTGGCCGGGCAGGTTCCATGCGGGCACCAGATTTTTGACATGCCGCGCGACGAAGTTCACGAGGCATCCTTTCGCGCCGAGCAAGTCGCCCAGCGTCGCGACGACTACGTGTCTGATGGTCGTCTCGTGCACGACCGCTTGCAGCGTCGCCGCGAAGTTGTCGAGCAGGATGATCGCTTCGGCGCCGCTGTCCTTCAGCTGATGTTCGAGCTCACGCGGCGTGTAGAGCGGATTCACGTTCACGACGACGTAGCCCGCGCGCAGGATCGCCGCGAGCGCGACCGGATATTGCAGCACGTTGGGCATCATGATCGCGACGCGCGCGCCTTTGCGCAGGCCGGTCGACTGCAGCCACGCGGCGAGGTCGCGCGAAAGCGCGTCGAGCTTCGCGTAACTGATGGACGCTCCCATGCACGCGAACGCCGGTTTCCCGGCGTAAAGGCGGAAGCTCTGCTCGAGCAGGTCGGTGACGGAGTGGTATCGGTCGGATTCGATCTCGGCAGGCACGCCGGATGGATACGATGCAAGCCAGGTTTTGTTCATGAAGTCATGTGGTTGTTGTTGTAAGAAATGCGCGCGCGGGCCACGTCGGCCTCAGAACTTCGCGCCGAACTGGAGATAGACGCTTGGAATGCCGCCCGGCGCGATCGCGTAGCCGTGATAGGCCGGGCCGAGCGGTCGTCGCCCCGACGAACACGCTGAGGCTCTTCTTCAGATCGCCCATGCGAAGTGCGCTGCGCTCGAACGTTGCGTTGCCGGCTTCGGCCATCGTGCCGAGATACACGTCGTTCACCGCCGTTCCGTTCGGCGACGCCACGCGAAACTGGTACGTCAGCTGGCTGTAGAACACGTAGTTCCCGGAGAACTGATTGACGCCATACGCCGCCAGATGTCGGAGGCCGCCGAGCGAGAACAGCAGGAAGTTGGATCCCCAGCTCTTTTCCGCCGGGTTCACGCGCGGGCGGTTCACGCCGTCCTCGCGGACGAATTCGTGCGAGACGCTCTTGAAGTAGCCGCTCGTTTCGAGGCGCGCGAGGCGTTCGTTGATTTCGTGCGCGTCGTAGGCATCGCCTTCGTTGAGATCCAGCGCGCGCCGGACATAGTCGCAAAACCAGCGCGATCCGCGGCCGGGACTTGGGCGCGGCGTCGATTACGGGCGATGACGAACCTTGGGCGAAGGCGTCGGAAAAAGGGACGTGCAGGCAGAAAGCCAGCAGCAGTGAAACGAATGCGCGCATGACAAAGCGTCGCGCATGTTGCTGCGCGGCGGCAAAGGAGACGAGTCGCGCAGATTCTAGGAGCGCCCTTCAGACCGCCATCAGAGGAATACTAAATGTTGCACTCATGCTGTGTTCTGTCTCAGGACGATGCCGAGACTTTGAGAAAAGTCCGCCAATTGGGAGAACGCTGATCGTCGTTTGAGTCGCGATTGACTGGCCTCGGCCGGTTTCCATCTGGCGAGCGCCGCGTCGATCTGGCCGCCTTCGGGCGTCGCGATGGCGGCTCTCATGCTGACGCGCCGTGCGGCTGGCCTGCGGTCATCGGCGGACTCGCCGGCGCGTAGACGCTCGTCGGCGTGCTGCATCAGAGGAGCGTGCTGCACGCGCTTTTCGCCGCGCTTCTGCTCATCGCCGCACCCGCGATCGCGCTCGGCATCGTCGTGCGTTTCACGCACGTCCCGCTGCGCGGCCTCTATCTCCTGCGCGCGCTGCTTTTTGCGGCGCTCGTCTCCAGCGTGCTCGCGTGCGGCATCGACATCACGTCGGCGTCGTCGCATGTGCTCGACTTCCCGATGAACGCGCCGCTGCGCGGCGTCGCGCATTTCGTCGGCATGCTCGTCACTACGCCGGTGGCCTTTCAACGGACGATGCCCCCCGGCATTACATCGTCGTCGTCGAGCGCCTGCGCGCCGAATGTGCGGCGTGAGGCGCTGAGAAGGATCAGGCGAACGTATCGACGAGTCCGACCGTGCGTCGCACGGGCACGTTGATACTCGCCGCAACGGAATCGTCGGCGCTCACGCCGCCCAGACCACCGATTCCGCCCGACGCACGGCCGCCGCCGCCCGATCCCGAGCGGCCGTCACCGCTTTGTTGCTGCGACTGGCGCGTGAAGCCATCGGCGACGGACGCGCTTCCGAGACTGATGCCGTTCGCTTCCATCGCTTCGCGCAGCTTCGGCATCGCGGCTTCGATCGCTTCGCGCACCTGCGCATGCTGCGACACGAACAGCGCGTGCGCGTGGTTATCGGAGACCTGCAGCGTCACCTGCAACGGCCCGAGATCTTTCGGATTCAGCGTCAATTCCGCGCTTTGCTGATCCGCCTTCGACAGAAACACGACCTTCTGACTGAACGCGTCGTCCCAGCCGGAGCCGCCAACGTGCGGTGCGATCGCGGCGCTGGTCGCCGATGCCATCGCGCCCTGCGGACTCGACACCGCCGAACCCGCCGATGCCGTCTGCATTGCGACCGCGTGCGCGGCCGCGTCGGCGGCTTGCTTGTAGGCGGCGGTCGCGGCGTCGGCGGATATCGCCGGCGCGGTTTGCGCGGATGCGAGCGCGGCTGCGTCGACAGCCTTGTCGCCGGCCTTCGCATTCGCCGTCAGCCCGGGCAGGCTCGCGCCCTTTCCGCCTTTCGCGAAGAGGCCGCCCTGATCGTCGCCTTTCCCGCCCTCGCGCGCCGTCCCGACCGAACCGTTCGCCGTGGCATTCGCGGGCTGCGTGTTGTTCATCGAGGCGAGCGCGGCGGCCAGCGCGTCCTGCGCCGACTTCGCATCGCTGCTCTTGTGCGTCGTGTCCGTCGCTTTGTCGTCGTCGGTCGATGCGGTCGTCGTGACGAGCGATGCAGCGTCGGCCGCATCGGCGAGCGCGGACTCGGTATCGTCCGAGTCGGCGTCGGCTTCGTTCGCGGCGTCCGCGCGGGCTTTCGCTTGCGCAGCGGCGGCCGCATCCGATGACGATCCCGACGCCGGCTTCGACGCGTCGGCCGTATTCGTCTTGTCCGCAGGCTTCGATGCCTCTTTCGGCGCGTCCGTCTCGTCGGGCTTCGCGGCGGCCTGAGCATCGGATGCGTCGTCGCTCTTCGATGCGTCGTCGGAAGGCTTCGGCGCGTCGTGCACGCTCGATGTGTCGGCGGACGAATCCGCGAACGCCTGAGCCGCTTGCGCATCGGCGTTGGCGCGGTCGGTGATGCCCTGGAGCGTCTTGCCGAACGACGCGCCGGCGCTCGCCGCGCGCTGCGCCGCGGAGTTGCCCGATGACGTGGCGCCGGAAAGCGCGCCGAGAAGAGAAACGGAGGACATGCTGAGCCTCTGGAAATATCGATGAATGGGTTACGACGAAGCCCGCTCGGCGCGCATGCGCAGCACCTTGGCGGCGTGTTCGTCGGATTCGCGCTGCTCGACGCGCGCGGCCTTCTTCGCGAGGATCGCCTCGCCGCGTGCGGCCAGCACTTCGTAGCTGCCGAGCTTCTGTTTCTTGAGACGCCAGTCGGGTTTCGCCGCCTCGATGCGCTGATCGGCCATCAGGAGCAGCGTGCGCTGCTGCGCGATGGCGCTGTCGAGCGTATCGACGAAAGCCTGGAAATTGCGCAGCGTCTGCGCCGTCGTGCCTTGCTGCGCCGACGCCGTGAAACGCGCGTGATACTCGTCGCGATACGTCACGAGCGCGTTCAGTTGCGTTTCGATCTCGTTGCGTTCCTGCTGAAGCTTGCCGAGCTTCTTCGTGGCGTTATCGAGTTCCTCTTCGGCGAGTTCGATGAGGGTGTTGATCGGCAGATTCTTCGACATGGCGTGGCGGTCCCGTAAGGTCTTTGTGCTTTCTTATGACGAATGCTTCGGATACTAGTCGAAAACTATTCGAACAGTTGATTCAACATCGCGATGCTCGGCTCGAACGGCGCCTCTTCGCGAAAGCCTTGCTGCAAAAACGACTCCATGCGCGGATACAGCGCGATGGCGCGGTCGAGCAACTGGTCGCGTCCGCTCGAATACGCGCCCACGTTGATGAGATCCTTGTTGCGCTGATAGCGCGACAGCATCTGCTTGAAGAGACGCACGCGTTCGAGATGCTTGTCGTCGATGATCGACGTCATCACGCGGCTGATCGACTGCTCGATGTCGATCGCCGGATAGTGCCCGGCTTCCGCGAGCGAGCGGTTCAGCACGATATGGCCGTCCAGAATCGCGCGCGCCGAGTCGGCGATCGGATCCTGCTGATCGTCGCCTTCGGTGAGCACGGTGTAGAACGCCGTGATCGAGCCGCCGCCTTCGGGACCATTGCCGGTGCGCTCGACGAGCGCCGGCAGCTTCGCGAACACCGACGGCGGATAGCCTTTGGTCGCGGGCGGCTCGCCGATGGCGAGCGCGATCTCGCGCTGGGCCATCGCGTAACGCGTGAGCGAATCCATCAGCATCAGGACGTGCTTGCCCTGATCGCGGAAATATTCGGCGAGCGAGGTCGTGTACGCGGCGGCCTGCATCCGCAGCACCGGCGACACGTCGGCAGGCGCGGCCACGACGACCGAGCGCGCGAGTCCGTCCTCGCCCAGAATCTGCTCGATGAATTCCTTCACTTCGCGGCCACGTTCGCCGATCAGCCCGATCACGATGACTTCCGCGCTCGTGTAGCGCGCCATCGTGCCGAGCAGAACCGACTTGCCGACGCCCGAACCCGCGAACAGGCCCATGCGCTGGCCGCGTCCGACCGTCAGCAGCGAGTTGATCGCGCGCACGCCGACGTCGAGCACCTTGTGGATCGGCTCGCGATTCAGCGGATTGATGACCGGACCCGCCAGCGGCGCATCGACCTTGGCGCCGAGCGGGCCGAGCCCGTCGAGCGGACGGCCGGACGCGTCGACCACGCGGCCGAGCATTTCCCAGCCGACCGGCAGACGCTTCGCGCCCGCCATCGGATCGTTGATCGGCGCGCTTTCCAGCGGATAGACGCGCGCGCCCGGCAACAGGCCGGCGACTTCGGTCGTCGGCATGAGAAAGAGCTTGTCGCCCGCGAAACCGACGACTTCGGCTTCGGCGGTCGGAATCGCGCTGCCCGGCGGCAGCTCGATGATGCATTCGGAGCCGACGCCCATCTTCAGGCCGACCGCTTCGAGCACGAGACCGGCGGCCCGCGTGAGACGTCCGCACGGACGCAGCGGCTTCGCGATCGCATTGCGCGAGCGCAGCGCGTCGAGCTTGTCGCGCCACGTGTCGATGTGCGGATTGCCCGCGATACCGGCCAGTTCGGCGATGGTGCGCGCGGCGAGTTCGTCGGGCGATTCGTCTTCCGCGCGCTCTTCGGCGAGCGGGCCGAACGACGCGCGCGCGAGTTCCTGTTCGAGTTCGCTCAGACCATCCTGCGTGATCCGTTGATTTACCACGGCTTGCTTCTCCCCAACGCGGCCACCACGCGCTCCCAGCGCGACACGTTGGTCGCATCGATTTCACCGGTTGCGGCGTGCGCCTTGCAGCCGCCGCGCTCGACTTCCGGATCGGGCCGCACGGTCCAGCCGGCGGCTTCGAGTTCGTCCTTGAGATACGCATCGACGATAGCCATGTCGGCCGGATTGACGATGAGCGTCGGCGCGCCGCACAGCTCCGGCTCGGACGCGATGACTTCGCGCGCCACGGCGACGAGCGCCGTCGGATCGAGTGCGAGATGCTGGCGCACGACCTGCTGCGCGATATCGACCGCGAGTTCCGCGAGCGATTCCGCGATGGCCGCATCGGCGGCTTGCAGGGCGGTCTTGAACGCATCGGCGATCTCGGCGAGACGCGCGGCCTGCGCGAGCGCTTCCTTGCGGCCGTCCTCGAAACCCTTCGCCTGACCTTGCTCGTAACCCGCCTGATACCCAAGCGCCTGCCCCGCGACGTGCCCCTTCGCGAGACCTTGCTGATACGCGTCGTCCTCGACGCGGCGCAGGTGCGCTTCGAGCGCGGCCTGTTCCGCCGCGCTGTTGTCGACCTTGATCTCGACGGGATCGAACGACGCCATTTCCCAGCGCTGATACGCCGAGACCGGAGCCTTTTGCGCGCGGGTGTTAGACATATGCGTCCTCGGCCTTGCCGCCTAACTGGATCTGACCGTTTTCCGCGAGATTGCGGACGATCTGCAGAATCTTGCGCTGCTGCTGCTCGACTTCCGACACGCGCACCGGACCGCGCGAATCGAGGTCTTCGGCGAGCAGTTCGGCCGCGCGCTGCGACATGTTCGACAGGAACTTCTGGCGCAGCGCCGGCTGCGCGCCCTTGAGCGACACGATCAGCGTTTCCGATTCCACTTCCTTCAGCAGAAGCTGGATCGCGCGGTCTTCCAGATCGAGCAGGTTCTCGAACACGAACATCTGGTCGATGATCTTCTGCGCGAGCTCGGCGTCGTATTCGCGCACGTTCGCGATGACGCCTTCTTCGTGATTGCTCGACATGAAGTTGAGAATCTCGGCCGCCGTGCGGATGCCGCCCATCGGCGCGCGCTTCAGGTTGTCGCTGCCGGAGAGCAGCGTCGTCAGCACGTCGTCGAGTTCGCGCAGCGCGGCGGGCTGGATGCCGTCGAGCGTCGCGATGCGCAGGAGCACGTCGTTGCGCAGGCGGTCGGACAACAGCGACACGATTTCCGACGCCTGATCGCGGTCCAGGTGAACGAGGATCGTCGCGATGATCTGCGGATGCTCGTTCTTGATGAGTTCCGCGACCGCGCCCGAGTCCATCCACTTCAGGCCTTCGATGCCGCTCGTATCGCTGCCCTGCAGGATACGGTCGATCAGCGCGCCGGCCTTGGTTTCGCCGAGCGCCTTCGTCAGCACGGAGCGGATGTACTCGCTCGAATCCAGCGAAAGCGCCGTGTGCTGCTCGGCTTCGCTCACGAATTCGGTCAGCACGTTGTCGAGCTGCTCGCGCGTCACGTTTTTCAGGGCCGCCATCGTCGCGCCGATCTTCTGCACCTCGCGCGGGGCGAGATACTTGAAAACTTCGGCGGCTTCTTCCTCGCCGATCGACATCAGGAGGAGAGCGGCTTTATTCAGGCCTTCAGCGTTCATCGGACACCCAGTTCTTTACGACCGTCGCAACGATTCTCGGATCCTGACGCGCGACCATGCGCGCGTAGTCGAGATTGCGGTCGAATTTGGCTTTCTTGCTTTCATGACCGAGGAGACTCACCTCGGCATCCTTGTCTTCGTCTTCCAGCTTCGCCGTGCCGCCGCCGTCGAGCGACGGGCCGTCGAGCAGCGAGAGTTCGTCCGGTACGGCGAGCGTCGGCGCGGCTTCGGGCGGCGGCGGGAAGGCGCGCTTCATCGCCGGCTTCACCATGCTGAAGTACAGGAACAGACCGACGATGCCGATGCCCAGATACTTCGCCGCCTGAATGCCCATGCCGATCGATTCCGGCGTCTTCCACCACGGCACGTCGGGCGTCGCGTTCAGATCGGCGGAGAACGCGCTGTTCACGACGTTCACCGAGTCGCCGCGCTTGTCGTCGAAGCCCATCGCGTCCTTCACGAGCTGCTGGACCTGCGCGAGCTTGTCGGCGGCAAGCGGCGTCATCGTGACGTTGCCCTTCGCATCGACCTTCTTCTCGTAGTTCACGACCACCGCCACCGACAGACGCTTGATGCCGCCCGTCGCCTGCTCGTAGTGACGCACGGTGCGATCGACTTCGTAGTTCGTCGTCGTGTCCTTGCGCTGATTCTGCGGACCCGTTTTCGCCGATGCGCCCGCCGCGCCCGATGCCGCTGCGTCGACCGGCGCGGATGCCGGCTGCGGCGGCTGGTTCGACAGCGCGCCCGGCACGCCGCCGATGCTGCTGCCGCCGGATTCGCTCGACTCGCTCGACTGCTGGCTGCGGATCGCCGTGTTCTGCGGGTTGCCGTTCGGGCCGTAGCTTTCGGCGGTTTGCTCGAGCTTCGAGAAGTCGATGTCGGCGCTGACCTGCGAACGCGCGTTACCGGCGCCGAAGAGCGGCGCGAGGATCGCGTCGATGCGCTTTTGCGTGTTGTGCTCGATCTGCTGCACGTACTTCAGTTGCGATGCGTCGAGGCCGTTCGCGGCGTTCTGGCTCGTCAGCAGGTTGCCGTCCTGATCGACGATGTTCACGTTCTTGACCGGCATGTCCGCGACGCCGGACGCCACCATGTGCGTGATCGCCACCACCTGGCCTTCGTCGAGCACGCGGCCGGGGTACAGATTGACCATCACGGAGGCGGTCGGCAGTTCCTTGTCGCGCACGAAGACGGAAGGCTTCGGAATCGCCAGATGCACGCGCGCCGACTTCACCGACGAAATCGAGCCGATCGTGCGCTCCAGCTCGCCTTCCAGCGCGCGCTGATAGTTGACCTGCTCGGCGAACTGGCTGATGCCGAACTTCTGGTTGTCCATCAGCTCGAAGCCGACCGAGCCGGCCTTCGGCAAGCCCTGGCTCGCGAGACGCAGACGCGTTTCGTGCACCTGCTCGGCCGGCACGAGAATGGCGCCGCCGCCGTCGGAGAGCTTGTACGGAATGTTGCCCTGCTGGAGCGCGGCAACGATTGCGCCGCCGTCCCGGTCGGACAGATTGGAAAAGAGCACGCGATAGTCCGGCTGGCGCGACCACATGACGAGGCCCGCGACCACCATCACCAGAATCGCGACGGCCACGATGAGCGGCACGCGCGGATTCGAGCGGAACTGGTTGAGCATCGGCATGCGCTGCGCGAAGCCGCCGAAGTCGGCTCCCGCGCCGCCCGCGAGGCTCGCGCCGGCGGTGGCCGTTCCGGCTGCGCCCGGCTGTGCGCCCGCCAGGCCCATTCTGGCGTCGGGCGTGATGAGTGAGTTGTTGGGCGTTTCCATTTAGCGTCGAAGCTCCGAATCCTGAGGTTCCCCTCCGCCGCTTCCCGCTTCCATGTAAGCGGCGGTGGAGGACTTTTCACGATGGGGATTATCCGCAGAAGATTGCAAGTCGATTCGGCGAATAGAGCGGGGTTTTCCCCGTTCTTCCCGCGCTTTGAAAAGCCGCCGGCTGCTAATCTTTTTCGTACTCGGCGAACCTCCGCAAATGCGGGCCGGGCATCGGGTCTCCGCCACGAGCGGCACCCGTTATTTCCTGTCATCCGGAGTCAACATGAACTTTCCGATCAATCCGCTTTCCTCGGCTATGTCGGCCATTCAGTCGATGGCGTCGCAAGCCGCCGGCGGCACCGGCGCCGCAAACGCCGCGTCCGTCGCGTCGGGCGCCGTCATGGGGCAGAGCGGGACATCGGGCGCGGCGAGCGCCGGCAGCTTCGCCGACGCGCTGAAATCGTCCATCGACAAGATCAGCGACAACCAGAACAAGGCACTCGGCGAGGCGCACGCATTCGAAATCGGCGCGCCGAACGTGTCGCTCAACGACGTGATGGTCGACATGCAGAAGGCGAACGTCGGCCTGCAGTTCGGCCTGCAGGTGCGCAACAAGCTCGTGTCGGCCTACAACGACATCATGCAGATCTCCGTCTGACGGTCTTCACACGATCCGTCCCTCGATCCTCGCGATTGCTCTAGAGCCTTGAGTCCTAAAGCTTTGCCGCGTTTTTCCGATAACCCCGGTAACGGCACGGCGAACGATGGTTCGCCCGCTTGAGGCGGGCGGCACGCTCGTCTCTCACCGGTTTTACCGGACCCACACGGATCAGGACGAGCGGCACGGCGTCCGCTTGAAGCCCGCGCACGCTGCGGCATCGCATAAGGAGAACCCGAGAGATGTATTCCCCAGGACACGCAGGAGCCAGCGCCTACGCACGCGTGGGCGTTCAGACAGGGGTGATCGGAGCGAGCCCGCACAGGCTGATCGTGATGCTGTATCAAGGCGCACGTCAGGCGATCGCGCAGGCGCGCATGCATCTGCAGCAGAACAACGTCGGCGCGCGCGGCGCGGCGATCGGCAAGGCCATCAGCATCATCGAGAGCGGATTGCAGCAGGCGCTCAACAAGGATGCGGGCGGCGAGATCGCGCAACGGCTGGACGCGCTGTACACGTATATGACGCGCCGGCTGCTCGAGGCGAACATCAAGCAGAACGAGTCGATGCTCGTCGAAGTCGACGGCCTGCTCGCGACGCTGGAAGAAGCCTGGGTCGGAATTGGACAGGAAGTGGCGCAAATGACCGCCGTGCCCGCATGACGGGTATGAGCGTCGACTGCCTCGAAAGAATGAAGACGACACAAGAATATTTCGCCCACTACGAGGCCATTGCGGCGGTTTCCGGTCAGATGCTGGTGGCCGCGCGCGGTGGCGAATGGAGCGAGCTGAAGGCGTTGCAGGGCACCTATCGCGAGCTGGTCGACCGCCTGAAGGAAGTCGATACCGGTTCGGATCTCGACGAAACCGCCCGCGCACGCAAGCTGGACCTCGTGAAGAAGATTCTCGCCGACGACGCCGCGATCCGCGATCTGACCTCGCCGAGTCTCGCGCGCCTGTCCGCGCTCTTCACGGTCAACAGCCCGGCCCGCGTACTGAAGAAAATGATCGGACTGCGCTAGCCGCAGTTCCGCGCCAGCCGGACGATCCGGCCGGCGCTTACGAGGATGTGGGCATGACTGGACTCGATTCTGCGATCGCATCGTTGCTCGCCAGCCGCACCGAGCTCCTGATGTCCGCGATTCGCGCGCCGGGCGGCGTGAGCGGCAGCGGCGTGACGGGCACGAGCGTCGGGCAGACGACGCAGCCGGACATGCCGCAGACCGTCGGCGCGCCCGCCGTGGCGGCGGGACCGGCGGCGTCGGCGCAAACCGAGCTTTCCAGCGTCGCGCGCACGCTCGACGTGATTTCGCGCTTCGGCGGCGCGACGCCCGCGCTGACCGGCGACGCCCCGCTCTGGCCGACGCCGCCGCGCCCCGCGAGCGCCTTCGCCGCGCTCACGACCGGCCTCTTCGATACCGCTTTCTCCTCCAATGCCGCCGCCGTGGCGGCCGCGCGCGCCGCGACGCAGAATCTGCCGCCGCTGCCCGCCGCCGCGCTGGCGACGGCGCTCGCAAGGACCGTCGGCGAAAGCGGGCTTTTCTACGAATCGCATCTGGTGCAATGGCTCGCGGGCCAGCGCAGCGCGGCGTCGCTCGGCAACGAACCGCAGGCGCGCGTCGATGCCCGTTCGATGTCCCTGCCGTTCGAGCTCGCCAACGCCGTCACGCCGGCCGACACCGGCCTCGACGATGCCCGCGCGCCGCAGCTCGCGCCCGATCTGCCCGATTTCCACGGCCGCCCGATCGCGACGCCGCAGACGCCGCAGCAGGCGGCCGCGCTCGCGGCGTCGGTGCGGGATGCGTCGCCGTCCGAGCTCTCGAATTCGCAGAACGGAACCGCGAACGGCGCCAACGCGCAGACGGCGCAACCGAGCCGGCACGAATCGGCGCTGCAGGCGTCGCTCGCGGCGGGCATCCATCCGGCGACGCTCAATGTCGTGCGTCAGCAACTCGACGTGCTCGCGAACGAGCAATTCCGCTGGCAGGGCGAGGCGTGGCCCGGCACGCGCTTCGAGTGGGAAGTCGCCCGCGAACCGCGCGATCAGCGCGCTTCCGACGACGCGGCCGACGAACGCGCCTGGCGCACGCGCATCACGCTGTCGCTGCCCGCGCTCGGCACCGTCGACGCCGAACTGGTGCTGTCGGGCGACAAGCTCGTCACGCGCATCAAGGCGGGCGACGCGGGCGCGCGCCGTCTCGCCGCCGACGGCGCCGCGTTCGCGCGTCAGCTTGAAGCGGCGGGCATTGCGCTCGCGTCGCTGTCCGTGCGTTCGATGGACGGCACGACCGATCTCGCGCTTTCCGGCGACAAGACCGCCGCGAAAAAGCCGGTGCGCTCGCCGCTCGAACATCTGTTCCACCCGCCGCACGGCGATGGGAGTGAAACGTGAGCGGCCAGGATCATCCGCCGTACACGCGCAGGCAGGCGACGGCGCTCGCCTACGACGCGGGCAATCGCGAGGCGACGCCGCGCGTCGTCGCGAAGGGCTACGGCATCGTCGCGGACATGATCGTGCAGCGCGCGAAGGAAGCGGGGCTGTACGTGCACGAATCGCCGGAAATGGTGTCGCTGCTGATGCAGGTCGATCTCGACGCGCACATTCCGCCCGCCTTGTATCAGGCGGTCGCGGAATTGCTGTCGTGGGTGTATCGGCTGGAGAACGAGGAGCCGTTGAGGGAAGCGGGGCGGGCGATCCGCTGACGCTTTCTCAGGCGGCGAACGCCCGCGTGACGATCGCCGCGTGATCGAAGCGTCCGGGCAGCGTGCCGTACACGCGCCCGTTTTCGCCGCGCGCGTCGCCAAGACGCGATTCGACGAACGCATCGGCGACATCCTGCGGCGCGTGCCGCGCGAGCAGCACGCCCTGCGCGCACAACGTCAATTGCTGCGCGATGCGCCGGGCCGACGCTTCCCGGATCGACGGATCGTCCGTCAGCATCGCAATCAGCGACGACAGCGCGCCCGCCAGCGCCGGATGCGCGCCCGCCGTCGTCTTCCAGTCGTCGATGAGCGCGTGCGCGGCGTCCTGCTCGCGCTCGAACGCGCGCAGGACGTCGAGGCACATCACGTTGCCCGAGCCTTCCCAGATCGAATTGACCGGCGCCTCGCGATAGAAACGCGCCATCGGCCCGGTTTCGACATAGCCGTTGCCGCCCCAGACTTCCATCGCTTCGCCGGTGAATTCGAGCGCACGCTTGCAGACCCAGAATTTCGCGGCGGGCGTGACGATGCGCCGCCACGCGCGTTCGGCGAGCGCTCCGCCTGGCGCGGCGCTCTGCTCGAACGCGCCCGCGAGCCGCATGAACAGCACCGTCGCGGCTTCGGATTCGAGCGCGAGATCGGCGAGCACGTTGCGCATCAGCGGCTGATCGACGAGATGCGCGCCGAACGCGCTGCGCTGCCGCGCGTGATGAATCGCCTGGACGAGCGCCGCGCGCATCAGCGCCGCACTGCCGATCACGCAATCGAGCCGCGTGAAATTCGCCATCTCGATGATGGTCGGCACGCCGCGTCCCTCGTCGCCGATCATCACGCCGTAAGCATCGAGAAACTCCACTTCGCTGCTCGCGTTCGAGCGGTTGCCGAGCTTGTCCTTCAGGCGCTGGATCTGGACCGCGTTCTTGCGGCCGTCCGGCGCGAAACGCGGCACGTAGAAGCACGACAGGCCGCCTTCGTCGGCGGTGCGCGCGAGCACGAGATGCGCGTCGCATTGCGGCGCGGAGAAGAACCACTTGTGACCGACCAGCCGATAAGCGCCTCCGCGTCCCATCGCGCCGTTTCTGTCGATGGCGTGCGCGCGCGTGCGGTTGCTGCGCACGTCGGAGCCGCCCTGTTTCTCGGTCATGCCCATGCCGATCATCATCGAATGCTTGCCCGCTTCGAGCGGAATGTCGCGCGGATCGTGTTCGCGCGAAAGCAGCGCATGCGAAACGCGCGCGAACAGGTCGGGTTCGTTGCGCAGAACGGGGATGCTCGCGAAGGTCATCGTGATCGGGCACAGCGAGCCCGATTCGAGCTGGCCGTGCAGATAGTAGCCGGCGCAGCGCGCGGCCATCGATCCGGCGCGCGCGGACGGCTCGAACGGCATCGCGTGCAATCCCTCATGGCGCAGTCGCCGCAGCAGTTCATGCCACGCCGGATGAAACTCGATGGCGTCGATGCGCTCGCCGCGCGGACTGTGCGTCGCGAGTTCGGGCTCGTGGCGGTTGGCGAGCTCGGCCAGCGCGACGACGTCCGGCTGCGTCAGCGCCATCCCGTCGCGCGAAAGCGTCTGCACATGCCAATGCGCGCCTTCGCGTCCGACGGCGGCGACGAGCGCCGGATCGAAGGCGAACGCGTCATAGCCGACGAGCGGCGACGCCTGATTCGTGACGTCGTGGGTTTGCCCGAACGGGCGATCGGCGGGATCGGACATCGTCGCTCTCCTTCTGCGGTGATTCGTCGCTGTCGGACGCGCGCAACAGCGCTTTCGGCGGATCGGCCGTCCGGGCGTCATCTCGAATTCAGGAATCATAGGCCGCGCACGGATCGGCCGTGTAGAGGCACCGTTCTTTTCGGGATCGATCGGGAACTTTTGATGCGCGCTCCTAAAGCGCCGCTCACTGAGATAAATCCGATTGTTAATCCCGCCCCGATGACGCGCCGGAACCCGAACCTATAATCGGCACGCCTGATTCCGGCGATTGCAGTAACGCCTTTCACGGAAGCATTCTCAATGAGCATCAACCTCAATCAACTTGTCCAGGGCGCTTTGACCGAAAGCGTGTTGCAGCATGTCGCCGGGCGCATCGGCTGCGCGCCGGAATCCGCGCGGCGCGTCGTGTCGCTGTGCGGGCCGGCGCTGATCGGCGCGATGATGAACAAGGCGTCGTCGCTCGAAGGCGCGCGTCATCTGTTCGCGGCGATCATGTCGCCGGCGACCAACGCGCTGATCGCCGAAGAACTGCCGCACTTCGTCGTGCAGGACGAGGGTTTCAAGACGCTCGTCGACAGCAGCGAAAAAGCCGATGCCGAAATCGCCTCGCGCGACAATCTCAATCTGCTCGCCGAGCGCATCGCCGAATACACGGGCGTCGCGGCGAGCGCCACGCGCACGCTGACCGGCGTGGTCGGCGCGACGCTCTTCGGCGTGCTCAAGCGCTATCTCACGCAGCACAACGGCAATCCCAGCCAGCTTCCGACGCTGCTCGGCCATCAGTTGCCGGTCGTGCGCGCGAACATGACCGACGCGTTTGCCAACGCGCTCGGTCTCGGTTCGGTCGGCGCGTTTCTCGCGGGTGTCGCATCGCGGCTGAAGGCGGTGTCGGCGCATCTGGAACATCCGGCGACGCAGGAAGCCGCCGTGTTCGCGCAGCCGCAGGAAGCGCCCGCCGCCGCCGATCACGCCGTGAAGGAAGACGCGGGCCGGAAGAAATGGTGGTGGATCGCATCCGCTGCCGCGCTCGCGATGTTCGCGGTTCTGGCCGGTCGCGGCTGCTCGACGGACAACAAGCCGGAAGACGCCGCGCCCGTCGCGAAGCCGGACGCCGCTTCCGACGCGAGCGCCGAGACGGCAACGGGCGCGACGGCCGCCGCGGCCGATCAAGCGTCTGCGCCGGCCGCGCTGCCTTCCAAGGACGCAACGATGTCCTTCGTCGTCGACGCATCCGGCGTTCCGACGCTGACCGCTACCGTCCACGACGAGCACGAACGCCGCGAACTGCTCGACACGCTCGCCGCGAAGCTCGGCGCGGACAAGTTCAAGGCGGACATCGCGGTCGATCCGGACACGAAGCCCGCCGCGTGGATCGCGAAACTCGACGGCCTGCTCCCGGTCATGACGCTGCCGGGCGCGCAAGTGCGCGTGGTTGGCGACAAGATCGACCTGAGCGGCCGCGCGGGCGATTCGAAGCTCGGCTGGCTGGACAAGCTGAAGGCGTTCTTCGGCGACGGCTGGACGATCGGCGCAACCGACACGACCGCCGCCGCAAAAACGCTCGCCGCGTCGGACGCTGTCGCGAATTGCAGTGCCGCCGACGTCGCGAAGAATCTGAATCTGCGTCCGATCAAGTTCGGCTTCGCGTCAAACGAGTTGCCGCGCGGCGCTGAACGAACTCGCCGAATCCGCGAAGGGGCTGAAGGATTGCGACGCGAACGGCAAGCCGATCAAGCTGCAGATCGGCGGCTACACGGACAGTTCGGGCAATCCGGCGGTGAATCTCCACTTGTCGGAAAAGCGCGCGCGGTCCGTGCGTTCGTATCTGATCCAGCGTGGCGTGCCGGCCGACACGCTGACGGCGGAAGGTTTCGGCGACGCGCATCCGATCGGCGACAACGCCACGCGCGAAGGCCGCGCGGCGAATCGGCGAATCGAATTCAAGGAACTGAACTGATTCGGGAATCGCGCGAGCCGCTGTAAATGACGCGCCGGTCCGCTCATCGCGGGCCGGCGCGTTTTTTTGCGTGGATGTCATCGGTTTCGCGGAAAGCCATCGGCCATGAAATCCTGATCCAGATTCGCGGGCAGCATTTCCCGCGCGACCTCGATCCACGCGCGCGCCGCGTGCGACAGATAACCGTTGCGCCGCCAGCCGAGCGCCATGTCCCAGTGAATCTCGGGCGCGACGACCGGACGGCAGGTGAACGCGTTCGCGTCGAGACGCCGGCAGTACGGCGCGGGCAGCAGCGCGATGCCGATGCCTGCCTGCACGAGCGCCGCCATGAAATCCCAATGCCCGCTGCGGCCGACGATCGTCGGCGCGAAACCCGCCTCACGGCACGCGTTGAGCACGACGTCGTTGAGCGCGAGGCTCTCGCCGTAGAACACGAACGGTTCGGCGGCGAGATCGGTGAGCGCGACTTCGCGGGCGTCGTCCCAGCGCGAACCCTTCGGCGCGACGAGCCAGAGAATCTGCCGGCTCACGGGTAGGACGTCGAACATCGCGGTGTCGACCGGCTGCAAGACGCCGCCCAATTCGAGCTCCCCGTCTATGAGCGCCGCCTCGATCGCCTTCGAGCCGCGCTCGAACAGCTTCAGCTCAACTTTCGGATAACGGCGACGGAACGCGGCGATGGCCGGCGTGAAGAGCGATCCGCCCATCGGCGGAATGCCGATCGTCAGCGTGCCGCGCCCGAACGTGCCGAGATCGTTCAGCTCCGCTTCCAGACGCGCGTGCGCCGCCAGCACCTCGACGCCGCGCTGATAGACGATCTGGCCGGCGTCGGTCAGCACCATCTGACGCCCCTCGCGCAGAAGCAGCGGCGAGCCGACCTCGTCCTCCAGCGCCTTCACCATCTTGCTGATGGTCGGCTGCGTCACGAACATGTGTTCGGCGGCAGCGGTGAAGCTCTTCTGTTTCACCACTTCGATGAAGTACCGCAAGGCGCGCAATTCCATCGTCGGCTCCGAATTCCAGTTTGGAATGATTCGAATAAGGTTAAGTCATTTTTATTATGCAAGGTGCGCCCATATACTCAGCCTACGGGATAACCCTAATCAGTCGCCTTCAGCCCACGAGAGCCGCCATGTCCACCGCCCTGCCGATCAAAACGCCGTCCGCCTTCGCCCGCTTCCTGCGCGTCGCGGTGCAGTCCGCCGCGCTCGCGGGGATCTGGGTCGCAGCGGATTTCGTCGCGCGCAAGCTGTCGCTGCCCGTGCCGGGCGGCGTGATCGGCCTCGTCGCGCTGCTCGCGCTGCTGTTCTGCGGCGGCGTCGCGCCGCGCTGGGTCAAGGCGGGCGCGGACTGGCTGCTGTCCGACATGCTGCTCTTCTTCATCCCGGCGGCGGTCGCGGCGGTCCAGTACGGCGGCCTGTTCATGGAAGACGGCTGGCGGCTCGCGCTCGTGGTCGTCGGCGGAACGTTGATGGTGATGGTGGCCGTGGCGTTCGCCGTCGACCGTGCGGCGCGCCTGGAACGCCGTCTCGCCCTGCGCCGTGTGCTCGTCGCGCGACACGCGGCCCGCGCCTGAGCGAGCGGACATGAACCACTTCTTTGCCTCGCTTCTCGAAGACGACGCCGCGCGCCTCATCGCGGCCGGTTGCTTCGTGCTGACCGTCGCGCTGTACTTCGCGGCCAAGCATCTGTACGCGCGCTTCCGGCGGCCGTGGCTCACGCCGCTTCTGGCCGTGCCGGCGGTGCTCGCGGTCATCGTCGTGATTGCGCGCATTCCGTACTCGGTCTATTACACCGACACGCGCTGGCTCATGTGGCTGCTCGGACCGGCGACGGTCGCGTTCGCGGTGCCGATCTATGAGTACCGCGAACTCATCAAGCGGCACTGGATTTCGCTGACCGTCGGCGTGACGGTCGGCATTCTGGTGGCGGTCGGCGGTTCGCTCGCGCTCGCGAAGCTGCTGCATCTGTCGCCGGAATTGCAGCGCAGCCTCGCGACGCGTTCCGTGTCGACGCCGTTCGCGCTCGCCGTCTCCGACAAGATCCACGCGCCCAAAGACCTCACCGCGCTCTTCGTGATCGCGACGGGCGTCTGCGGCATGCTCTTCGGCGAAATCGTGCTCGCGCTCGTGCCGCTGCGCACGCGGCTCGCGCGCGGCGCGTTGTTCGGCGCGGCGGCGCACGGCGTCGGCACGGCGAAGGCGCGCGAACTGGGGAGCGAAGAGGGCGTCGTCGCGAGTCTCACGATGATGATCGCCGGTGTCGTGATGGTGCTGCTCGCGCCAGTGCTTTCCGTACTGCCTTTCTGAGCGCTTGCGCGCGCCGCGAAAGTCCCTCTTCGGCGTCTCGAAAACGCATTCGCCACACGAGACTTTGCTACAATCGACGCTCGTTTCCGAGGAGCGTTGCGACGGGCGATTCATCGAATCCGCCCGCCAGGCTCGGAAGCATTCAATCCGGACGGTTCGAAAGCGCCAGGCAGTCAAGGCGCCCGCTGAGCCACCGCATCGAACGGCGCTCACGTCAACATTTCTAGTCTTTTTAGAAAAGGAGGGCGTGATGAACGCCGCAGTTCTCGATTCCAACGGTTCCAAGGATTACATCGTTGCCGACATGTCGCTTGCCGCATGGGGCCGCAAAGAGCTCGACATCGCCGAAACGGAAATGCCGGGTCTCATCCAGACGCGCGAAGAGTACAAGGCGCAGCAACCGCTGAAGGGCGCGCGCATCGCCGGCTCGCTGCACATGACGATTCAAACGGGCGTGCTGATCGAAACGCTCACGGCGCTGGGCGCGGACGTGCGCTGGGCATCGTGCAACATCTTCTCGACGCAGGATCACGCAGCTGCAGCGATCGCCGCGGGCGGCACGCCGGTGTTCGCGTTCAAGGGCGAATCGCTCGACGAATACTGGGAATTCTCGCATCGCATTTTCGAATGGCCGAACGGCGAATTCGCCAACATGATTCTCGATGACGGCGGCGATGCAACGCTGCTGCTCATCCTCGGCGCGAAGGCGGAAAAGGACCGTTCGGTCATCGCCAAGCCGACGAACGAAGAAGAAATCGCGCTCTACAAGTCGATCGCGAAGCACCTCGACGCCGATCCGACGTGGTACTCCACGCGCCTTTCGCACATTCAGGGCGTGACGGAAGAAACCACGACGGGCGTGCATCGCCTGTATCAGATGGAAAAGGAAGGACGCCTGCCGTTCCCCGCCATCAACGTGAACGATTCGGTCACGAAGTCGAAGTTCGACAATCTGTACGGCTGCCGCGAATCGCTCGTCGACGGCATCAAGCGCGCGACCGACGTGATGATCGCCGGCAAGATCGCGGTCGTCGCGGGTTACGGCGACGTGGGCAAGGGCTGCGCGCAATCGCTGCGCGGTCTGGGCGCGACGGTGTGGGTCACGGAAATCGATCCGATCTGCGCGCTGCAAGCCGCAATGGAAGGCTACCGCGTCGTGACGATGGAATACGCCGCGAGCCGCGCCGACATCTTCGTCACCGCGACGGGCAACTATCACGTCATCAACCACGATCACATGAAGGCGATGCGCAACAACGCGATCGTCTGCAACATCGGCCACTTCGATTCGGAAATCGATATCGCGTCGACGCGTCAATACACTTGGGACAACATCAAGCCGCAGGTGGATCACATCGTCTTCCCGGACGGCAAGAAGATCATCATTCTGGCTGAAGGGCGTCTCGTGAACCTCGGCTGCGCGACGGGCCATCCGTCCTTCGTGATGTCGAACTCGTTCACGAACCAGACGCTCGCGCAGATCGAACTGTTCACGCAGGGCAAGAAGTACGAGAACAAAGTCTACGTGCTGCCGAAGCATCTCGACGAAAAGGTCGCGCGCCTGCACCTCGGCCGTATCGGCGCGGAACTGACCGTGCTGTCGGACGAGCAGGCCGGCTACATCGGCGTCGACAAGAACGGCCCGTTCAAGCCGAACCACTACCGCTATTAAACGCTGACGGCAGCCGTAACAGGCGCGGGCGTGACGACCACGCCCGCGCGATTCAACGCATCAACCGGAGATTTCTCGATGACCGTGCTGCTGACATGGCTGATCAACGCGCTCGCGCTGCTGATCATCACCTACCTCGTGCCTTCGATTCATATCCGCAGTTTCGGCACGGCGCTCATCATCGCGGTGGTGCTGGGTCTCATCAACGCGATCATCCGGCCTGTTCTCATCATCCTCACGTTGCCGGTGACCATCGTCACGCTCGGGTTCTTCATACTCGTCGTGAATGCGCTGTGCTTCTGGCTGTGCTCGTCGCTGTTGAAGGGCTTCGAAGTATCGGGCTTCTGGTCCGCGTTCTTCGGCTCGATTCTCTACAGCATCGTGTCGTGGCTGCTGTCGGCGCTGATCTTCGGGAATCGCAACTTCGGTTGACGTTGGACCGCGCGCTGCCGTGCGTCAAAAAACATCATGAAACCGATCGAACTCTCATTCGAGTTTTTCCCGCCGAAGACGCAGGAAGGCGTGGACAAGCTGCGCGCGTCCCGCGCCGAGTTGAAGAAGCTCTCGCCCAAGTTCGTCTCCGTGACGTTCGGCGCGGGCGGCTCCACGCAGCAAGGCACGCTCGACACCGTGCTCGAAATGGCCGCGGAAGGCTTCGAGGCCGCGCCGCATCTCTCGTGCATCGGCTCGTCGAAGGACAGTCTGCGCGCCATTCTCTTGCAGTACCGCGAGCACGGTATTCGCCACATCGTCGCGCTGCGCGGCGATCTGCCTTCGGGCATGGGCGAAGTCGGCGAGTTGCGCTATGCGTCGGAACTGGTGGCGTTCATCCGTCAGGAGCACGGCGACTGGTTCAACATCGAAGTGGCCGCGTATCCGGAGTTTCATCCGCAATCGAGGTCGCCGAAAGCCGATCTCGAAAACTTCGCGCGCAAGGTGAAGGCGGGTGCGAACTCGGCGATCACGCAGTACTTCTTCAACGCCGATTCCTACTTCAAGTTCGTCGAGGAAGCGCGCAAGCTCGGCGTCGACGTGCCGATCGTGCCGGGCATCATGCCGATCACGAACTTCTCGCAACTGATGCGCTTCTCCGACATGTGCGGCGCCGAAGTGCCGAAGTGGATCGCGCGCCGGCTTGAAAGCTTCGGCGACGATCGCGAGTCGATCCGCGCGTTCGGCGTCGACGTGGTGACGGGCCTGTGCCGCCGTCTCATCGATGATGGCGCGCCGGGTCTGCACTTCTACACGCTTAACGGCGCGTGGGCGTCGAAGACGGTTTGCGAACGTCTCGGCTTCAAGAGCGTCTGATCAGCATCAATGTTTCACCCGCGCGGCGCTCGCCGCGCGGTTCTTTCTCTGAATCCCCTTACCGTCGTCTTTTTTGCGTTAGCGCGCGCCTGTTCGAGCAATATTTCGTCGCCCGATGTATCAGGTGCGGACATGCCCGATAACCTACCCTTATCGGAGCGCCACCGACGACAAACTCTAGTGGGGAAAACCAAGTACACGTGTCACTTTTGTTCGTGCTAGGGTAGCGCCCACTTTGCGCGTGTGCTTCGAAAAAAGCGGGGCGGCGCGATCAAGTACACTCGCGCTACGTCGGCCAGAAGCCGGCATCGACTTGGAGGAAACATGAACAAAAACAGCCTGTTGCGAGCCATCCGCGGATCGGCGCTCGCAGGCGCCGTCGCCACCGCGACGCTCTTTGCAGCAACCGCGGCACACGCCGCGGGAATCCCGAACAAGACGCTCGTGTATTGCTCGGAAGGCAGCCCGGCCGGCTTCGATCCGGCGCAATACACCACAGGCACGGATTTCACCGCGAATACCTTCACCGTCTATAACCGTCTTGTCGAATTCGAGCGCGGCGGTACGAAGGTCGAGCCGGGTCTCGCCGAAAAGTGGGACGTGTCGTCGGATGGCCTCAGCTACACGTTCCATCTGCGTCACGGCGTGAAGTTCCAGACGACGTCGTTCTTCAAGCCGACGCGCGAATTCAACGCGGATGACGTGATCTTCACGTTCAACCGCATGCTCGATCCGAACAATCCGTTCCGCAAGGCGTACAACGTCCAGTTTCCGTACTTCACGGACCTCGGCATGGACAAGCTGATCTCGAAGATCGAGAAGGTCGATCCGTACACCGTGAAGTTCACGCTGAAGGAAGTGAGCGCGCCGTTCATCCAGAACATGGCGATGGAATACGCGTCGATCCTGTCCGCCGAGTACACGGACAAGCTGCTGAAAGACGGCAAGGCCGCCGACATCAACCAGCAGCCGGTCGGCACGGGTCCGTTCATCTTCCGCAGCTACACGAAGGACGCGACCATCCGCTTCGACGGCAATCCTGATTACTGGAAGCCGAACGCCGTGCAGATCAGCAAGCTGATCTTCTCGATCACGCCGGACGCGGCCGTGCGCGTGCAGAAGCTGAAGAACAACGAATGCCAGGTGATGAGCTATCCGCGTCCGGGCGATATCGCCGCGCTGAAGTCGGCATCGAATGTCGATACGCCGTCACAGGCGGGCTTCAACGAAGGCTATGTCGCGTACAACGTGACGAAGAAGGGCCTCGACAACACCGACGTGCGCCGCGCGCTCGACATGGCGATCAACAAGAAGGCGATCATCGATTCCGTGTATCAGGGCGCGGGCCAGCCGGCCACCGCACCGATGCCGCCGACGCAGTGGTCCTACGACAAGAATCTGAAGGGCCAGACATACGACACCGCGAAGGCGAAGGAACTGCTCTCGAAGGCGGGCTTCCCGAACGGCTTCGAAATCACGCTCTGGGCGATGCCGGTTCAACGCGCGTACAACCCTAACGCGCGGCTGATGGCGGAAATGATCCAGGCCGACTGGGCGAAGATCGGCGTGAAGGCGAACATCGTTTCGTACGAGTGGGGCGAGTATCTGAAGCGCGCGCACGCGGGCGAACACGATGCGCTCCTGATCGGCTGGACCGGCGACAACGGCGACCCCGACAACTGGCTCGGCACGCTGCTCGGCTGCGACGCCGTGAAGGGCAGCAACTTCTCGAAGTGGTGCTACAAGCCGTTCGACGAACTCGTCGTGAAGGGCCGTTCGACGACCGATGTCGCCGCGCGCACGAAGGCTTACACCGATGCGCAGCAGATCTTCGCGCAGCAACTGCCGTTCTCGCCGATCGCGCACTCGACGGTGTATCAGCCGGTGAGCAAGAAGGTGACGAACATGAAGATCGAGCCGCTCGGCTACGTTCGCTTCGATGGCGTCGGCATGCAATAAAGTTTGTCTACGGAACGCTTTTTGCACTAAACCATAGTTAATCGAACAGGTCCGGCGGCGCGGGTCCACAAGATCCAAGCCGCCGGTCACGTTTTGAGTCCTCCCAATACCGAAAAGGACGATCCATGTTCCGATTCGTTTTGCGACGCATAGGAATGGTGATACCGACGTTCATCGGCATTACGATTCTCGCGTTCGCGCTCATCCACCTGATTCCCGGCGACCCCATCGAAGTGATGATGGGCGAGCGTGGCGTCGATCCCGCGATGCACGCCGAAGCCATGAAGCGCCTCGGTCTCGACCAGCCGCTGCCGGTCCAATACCTCACCTACGTCGGGCACGCGCTGAAAGGCGATCTCGGCACGTCGATCATCACGAATACCAGCGTGATGGGCGAGTTCCTCGCGCGCTTTCCGGCGACCGTCGAACTCTCCATCTGCGCGATGATCTTCGCGCTCGTCGTCGGCTTGCCGGCGGGCGTCGCGGCGGCGCTCAGGCGCGGCACGGTCGTCGATCATGGCGTGATGGGCACCGCGCTCACGGGCTATTCGATGCCGATTTTCTGGTGGGGCTTGATCCTCATCATGTTCTTCTCGGCGAAGCTCGGTTGGACGCCGGTGTCGGGCCGCATCGCGGTCGAATACGACATTCCGCACGTCACCGGCTTCATGTTGATCGACGCGCTCTTCTCCAGCGACGAAGGCGCGTTCACGTCGGCGGTGTCGCATCTGATTCTGCCGACCATCGTGCTCGGCACGATTCCGCTCGCGGTCGTCGCGCGCATGACGCGCTCGTCGATGCTCGAAGTGCTGCGCGAGGACTACATCCGCACGGCGCGCGCGAAGGGTTTGTCGCCGCTGCGCGTGGTCGTCGTGCATGCGCTGCGCAACGCGCTGATTCCTGTCGTGACCGTGATCGGCCTGCAGGTCGGCACGCTGCTCGCGGGCGCGGTGCTGACCGAGACGCTGTTCTCGTGGCCGGGTGTCGGCAAGTGGCTCATCGACGCCATTTCGCGCCGCGATTATCCGGTCGTGCAAGGCGGCATTCTGATGATCGCGACGCTCGTGATCGTCGTGAACCTGGTCGTCGATTTGTTGTACGGCGTGTTGAATCCGCGCATTCGCCATACTCGCTGAGGAAAACATGTACCCCCACGCTCACACTTGTTCGCTGCCCCCCAAGGGGGCGCATGCCTCGCTTGAGGCCGCTCGGCGCGAGGCATAACGAATGGCTGACGTTCAAAACAATCTCCCGCCGGGCGCGCTCACGCCGCCGTCCGGGCGCATGGTCGCGGCGCGCGAATTCTGGGCGAATTTCTCGCGCAATCGCGGCGCCGTCGTCGCGGGCGTGATCGTGCTCGTGCTGATTCTCGTCGCGCTGCTCGCGCCGCTGATCGCACCGCATAGCCCGATCGAGCAATATCGCGATTACGTGAAAATTCCGCCCGCGTGGCTCGAAGGCGGCAACCGCATGTTCCTGCTCGGCACCGATGAAGCCGGCCGCGACATTCTCTCGCGTCTCATGTACGGCGCGCGGCTGTCGTTCTGGATCGGCTTCGTGTCGGTCGTGCTCGCGCTGATTCCGGGCGTCGTGCTCGGTCTGATGGCCGCGTTCTTCCACTGGCTCGATACGCCGATCATGCGCGTGATGGACGTGCTGCTCGCGTTGCCTTCGCTGCTGCTCGCGGTCGCGGTCGTCGCGATCATCGGGCCGGGGCTCGTCAACACGATGCTCGCCATCGCCATCGTCGCGCTGCCCGGTTACGTGCGTCTCACGCGCGCGTCGGCGCTCGGCGAATTGCAGAAGGAATACGTGACGGCATCGCGCGTCGCGGGCGCGGGCACCGTGCGCCTGATGTTCTCGCAAGTGCTGCCGAACTGCGCCGCGCCGCTGATCGTGCAGGCGACGCTCGGTTTCTCGTCCGCGATTCTCGATGCTGCCGCGCTCGGCTTTCTCGGCCTCGGCGTGCAGCCGCCGGCGGCGGAGTGGGGCGCGATGCTCGCATCGGCGCGCGATTACATCGAAAGCGCATGGTGGATCGTGACGATGCCAGGCCTGTCGATCCTGATCTCGGTGCTCGTCATCAATCTGCTCGGCGACGGTCTGCGCGATGCGCTCGATCCGAAACTCAAACGGATGGGCTGACATGAACGATCTTCTGACTATCCGCAATTTGCAGGTGACGTTCGGGGGCACGCAGGCCGTCGATCGCATCGATCTGTCCGTGAAGCCGGGCGAAGTCGTCGGCGTCGTCGGCGAATCCGGCTCGGGCAAGAGCGTCACGATGATGGCGCTGATGGGCCTCATCGACGCACCGGGCAAAGTAACCGCCGATCAGGTCACGTTCGACGGGAAGGACTTGCTGAAGGCGTCGGCGCGCGCGCGTCGCAGGATCATCGGCAAGGACATCGCGATGGTGTTTCAGGACGCGCTGACGAGCCTGAACCCGAGCTACACCGTCGGCTATCAGATCAAGGAAGTACTGAAGCTGCACGAAGGTCTGCGCGGCGATGCGCTTGACAAACGCGCGCTCGAACTGCTCGATCAGGTCGGCATTCCGGACGCGAAGAACCGCATCAATTCGTTTCCGCATCAGTTGTCGGGCGGCATGAATCAGCGCGTGATGATCGCGATGGCGGTCGCATGCAATCCGAAGCTTCTGATCGCCGACGAGCCCACCACCGCGCTCGACGTGACGATCCAGGCGCAGATCATGGAACTGCTCGTGAAGCTGCAGAAGGAACGCGGCATGGCGCTTGTGCTGATTTCGCACGATCTCGCGGTCGTGTCCGAAGTGGCGCAGCGCGTCGCGGTGATGTACGCGGGCGAGATCATCGAAACGAATCATGTGCCGACGATCTTCAGCGAGCCGCATCATCCGTACACGGAAGCGCTGCTCGCGGCGATTCCCGAGCATTCGCGCGGCGCGGAACGTCTCGCGGCGCTGCCGGGCATGGTGCCGGGCAAGGACGATCGCCCGAGCGGATGTCTCTTCGCGCCGCGCTGCAAATATGTCGTCGACGATTGCCGGAAGGCGCGGCCGAATCTGTATCAACTCGACAAGAACGATCCGGCCGTGCGGGCGCGCTGCATCAAGCCGTTGAACATCGATGTGGTCGTGGAAGGAGGCGCGCGATGAACGCCGTACCGAAGGAATCGAATCAGGACATCGTGCTCGCCGCCGACAAGCTCACGAAGCATTACGACGTGAAGCGCAGCGCGTTCAAGCACGGCACGGTGAAGGCGTTGAACGGCGTGTCGTTCGAATTGAAGCGCGGGCGCACGCTTGCGGTCGTCGGCGAATCGGGATGCGGCAAGTCCACGCTCGCGCGTCAATTGACGATGATCGAAGCGCCCACGTCGGGCCGTCTGCTGATCGAAGGCGACGATGTCGCGGGCGCGAACCGTGCGAAGATCGCCGAGTTGCGTCAGCGCGTGCAGATGGTGTTCCAGAATCCGTTCGCGTCGCTGAATCCGCGCAAGACCGTCGAGCAGACGCTCGGCGAACCGCTCGCGATCAACACGAAGCTCTCGTCGACGGAGCGCGCCGAGCGCATCGCGAAGATGATGCGTACCGTGGGCTTGCGGCCGGAGCATGCGTCGCGTTATCCACACATGTTTTCGGGCGGGCAGCGTCAGCGCGTGGCGATCGCGCGGGCGATGATTCTCGATCCGCAGATCGTCGTCGCCGACGAGCCGGTGTCCGCGCTCGACGTGTCGATTCAGGCGCAGATCCTGAATCTGTTCATGGATCTCCAGGCGCAGTTCGGCACGAGCTACGTGTTCATCTCGCACAATTTGTCGGTGGTGGAGCATATCGCCGACGACGTGATGGTGATGTACTTCGGCGGCGTCGCGGAAGTCGGCGACAAGAAGACGATCTTCGCGAAGCCGCGCCATCCGTACACGCGCGCGCTCATGTCCGCGACGCCCGCGATCTTCGAGGAAGACCGGCGCATCAAGATCAAGCTGCAGGGCGAGATGCCGTCGCCGCTCAATCCGCCATCGGGCTGCACGTTCCATCAGCGCTGCCCGTATGCGATCGAGCGATGCCGCGTCGAAGAGCCGAAACTGCGCGTGGTCGATGGACGTCAGGTGTCGTGCCATCGCGCCGAAGAGGTCGGCGAAGCCGAAGTCTGAGTCTCGCCGGAAGGCTGCACGACGCGTCACGCGAATGTTTTAAGATGTCGATCGTGCAGGATTCAACCGTCAAGCCGCGCTTTTCGCGCGCGGCGTTCGCCAAAACGACAGCCCTCGTGCTGTCGTTCTTGCTATTTACGGCGGGTGTCTCGGTGTCGCCTTCGGGCTTCGCGGTGGTCGGATCGCGCACGTCGCAGGCCGCGGGCGATGCGGCGTCCGCCGCCGCGCCCGCCAATCCCGCTCCGCCGCCGCGCACGGACCGCTCGACCGGCACGACCGCGAGCGGCCCGGTGCGCGCGCAGCCGCCGCGCATGCCGTTCTACGTCGCGACCAAGGGCACGACGACCATCTATCTGCTCGGCACGCTCCATGTGGGTTTCGCGAGCGACTATCCGCCCGAGCAACCGTTTCGCAAATCGATACTCGCGGCGCTCGATGCATCGCCTACGCTCGCGCTCGAGATTTCCCCCGACGATCTCCTGCTCTCTCAAGACGATGTGAATCGTTATGGCATGTGCCGCAGCGCGTGTCTGATCGACTATTTGCCTGACTCGATGTGGAAGAAGGTCGAGGCGCGCATGCGCAGCAATCCGGCGGCGCTGAAGGAGATCCGGCATACGCGGCCATGGCTCGCATCGATGCTGATCGAAACCTACGACACGTTGAAGGCCGGGTTTCAAAGCGAGTACGGAACCGAGGCGCAGTTGCAGAACGTGTATCTTCGTGCGCGCGGGAAGATCGTCGGACTGGAAACGCTGAACGAGCAGATTTCGACATTCACGCGGCTTTCGTCGGCGCAGCAACGCGAAATGCTCGCGCAGGATCTCGTGCAGACGCCGGCGGAGAACGTCGCCGATGTGAAGGAATTGCACCGGCTGTGGCGCATCGGCGACGCGGATGCGCTCAAGGCCTGGGACGACGCCAAGTCGAGCAAGCTGGCGCGGAACAAGGCGCTCGCGGCGCAGGTCGACAATCGCGTGGTGTATCAGCGGAATCAGCGGTTCGTGCAGCGGATCGTCGCCATCGCCGCGCCGGATAAACCGGTGTTCGTGGCGATCGGCGCGTTGCATCTCGGCGGGCCGCGGGGCGTGCTCGAGCTTCTGAGAAAGCGAGGGTTCGTGGTGGAAGCGGGGTAGGCGCGGAACTGACGCCACCCGCGCGTTTAATATCAAATAAACATCAGCCAGTTCAACAAGAATATATTCGCGACCAGCAACGTCACCGCCGTCGGCACCTGCACCTTGATGACCGCGTTCTTGTCGGGCAACTCCAGCAGCGCCGCAGGCACGATGTTGAAGTTCGCGGCCATCGGCGTCATTAGCGTGCCGCAGTAGCCGGAGAACATGCCGATCGCGGCCATCGTCGCGGGATTGCCGTGGAATACGCCGACGAGAATCGGTACGCCGACGCCGCCCGTCATGACCGGAAACGCGGCGAAGCCGTTGCCCATGACCATCGTGAAAAGCGCCATGCCGAGGACATACACCGCCACCGCGACGAGCCGGTAATCCATGTTGACGTAAGCCGTCGTCACATGCGCGACCGCCTTGCCTACGCCCGCATCCGAGAACACGAGGCCGAGCATGCCGAGCATCTGCGGCAGCACGGCAGCCCACGACAGCGCATCGATGAGACGGCGCGTTTCGCGCATCGACTGGCCGACCGTGTCGCGCGTCATCACGCAGGCAATGGCCAGCGCGATCACGCAGCCGATGCCGAAGCCGATCAGCGTCACGTTCTTCAGCTCGATCAGCGGCACGCCGCCGAACACGAGGTATTTCGCGCCGAGCGTGAGGATCACGGTGACGACGGGAATCGTCAGCGCGGGCACGAAGAGCTTGTTGCCGAGCCGCGCGGCGCTCCGGCGGCGCGTGTCTTCGGAAAGCATCTTCGGCTTCGCGCCGGTGACGCCGCCGAAACCCGCGATCAGCGCCATCGCCACGACGAGCACGCCGACGACCGTCACCGGAAGCCAGTCGCCGACGAGAAAGATCAGCGCGTAGATCAGCCAGAATCCGCCAGCGGTCAGACGCCGCGGATGCGATCTGTCCGTGAGGATCATCCCGCCGACGACCAGCAGAATGATGCCGACGAGATAGAACAGATAGTTGATCGTGAGCGTCATGCTTTTTCTCCCGCGACGTTGCGCGTGAGCGCGTCGAGTTCGCGCGCGAGCCTGCGGTCCAGCAGCCACAGACGGAAACCGTGAATCAGGAACGCGCAGATTGCCGTCGGAATGCCCCACACGGCGACGTGCATCGGCTCCACGACGATGCCCGCTTCCTTCAGGAACGTGACCATCAGCACGATCGCGCCGAACGCCACGAAAATGTCCTCGCCGAAGAACAGGCCGACGTTGTCGGTCGCCGCCGAGTACGCGCGCAGCTTGAAGCGCGTCGCATCCGAGAGCTTGCCGTAGCGCGCTTCGGTGGCGCCTTCGGCCATCGGCGCGAGCAGCGGGCGCACCATCTGCGGATGGCCGCCGAGCCCCGTCAGGCCGACCGCCGCCGTGAGTTCACGCACGAACAGATAGACGATCAGCAGACGCCCGGCTGTCGCGGCCTTGATGCTCGAAATCCACATTTGCGCGCGCTCGCGCAGGCCGTGCCGTTCGAGCAGACCGATCACCGCCAGCGGCAACAGGATGATGAGCGGAATGTTGCGCGTCTTGAGAAAGCCGGTGCCGATCGCGGTCAGGATTTTCTCGATGGGAAAATGCGCCGCGAAGCCGGTGATGATCGCCGCGGCCGCGACGATCAGCATCGGATTGAAGCGCAGCACGAAGCCCGCGATGATGACGGCCACACCGATGAGCGGCCATAGATTGACAGGGGTTGCCATGAGTTCTCCAAACAATATTGACGTCACGCCTCGTACCGGGCGCGTGGATTCACTACTTCCTTGCTAAAACGCCCCGGCGTTGCGGGGCGTTCGAACCTTCGTTGACCGCGTCAGGCGTCGGCGTGCGCGGCGCGGACTTCGATGCCCGCATCCGCCAGCGCGCCACGAATGCGCCGCGCGAATTCGAGCGCGTGCGCGCCGTCGCCGTGCAGGCAGATCGTCTGCGCGTTGAGCGGCACCCATTCGCCGGACACGGCCTGCACCCGCTGATCGCGCACCATCGCGAGCGTGCGGTCGAGCACGACGTTTTCGTCATCGAGCAGCGCGCCCGGCTCCTTGCGCGGCACGAGCGAGCCGTCCGCGCGATAACCGCGATCGGCGAACACTTCTTCGATGGCGATCAAGCCCGCGCGCCGCGCCGCTTCGATGAACCCGCTGTTCGCGAGACCGAAGACGAGCAGCGACGGATCGAAATCGTGCACGGCGGAGACGATGGCATCGGCGATTTCCGCGCTTCTCGCCGCCTGGTTGTACAGCGCGCCGTGCGGCTTGACGTGCGCGATGCGTCCGCCTTCGGCCTGCGCGATCGCCGAAAGCGCGCCGAGCTGATACAGCACGCCCGCGTAGATTTCCTCCGGCGGCAGGTCCATTTCCTTGCGGCCGAAGTTCTCGGGATCGTTGAAGCTCGGGTGCGCGCCGATGGCGACGCCTTTCTCGACGGCCCAGCGCACGCAATCGCGCATCGCCGTGGCGCCGCCCGCATGCCAGCCGCACGCGATGTTCGCGGAACTCACGAGATCGAGCAGCGCCTCATCGGTGCCGCAACCTTCGCCGAGATCGGCATTGAGATCGATTTCCATGATGTTTTCGCACTCGTTCCGTTGGATGTTGGATGTATGCGCCGCGTCGTTCGCGCGGCTTTCGCCCCGCTGCTAAGAGCCGGCGCGCGCGATGCGTTCCTCGTGCATCGCGATCGCCGTTTCCACCTGGCTTACGTATTGCCGTTCGTCGGCGAGCGCGTGACGCGCCTCTTCCGCCGACGTCTCGATAAAGCGCACGCCGCCGTTCAACCTCACCTGCGCGAGCTTCCACAAATCAGCCTTGATGACCGCGCCGATCTTCGGATAGCCGCCCGTGGTCTGCGCGTCGCCCATCAGGATGATCGGCTGGCCGTTCGGCGGCACCTGGATCGTGCCGGGCAACACCGCGTGCGACAGCAGCTCGATCTTTTCGCGCCGCTCCAGCGCCGTGCCCGCGAGGCGAAAGCCCATGCGATTGCTGTTCGGCGTGATCGTCCATTCCTCGTTCCAGAAAACCTGTTGCGCGGCGTCGCTGAAACTCGCGTATTCCGGGCCGCGCAGCACGCGAATCGGGGCGGCCCACGCGAGGCTCGGCGAATGGCGTCCGCGGCGCACGGGTTCGTCGACGAGCACGAACTTGCACCACGCGGGCGCTTTCACGCCGAACGCGGGTTCTTCCGGCGAAAACGCGATGCCCTTGTGCGGCTGCGGCACGCCGACCGGCAGGCGATCGCCGTCGCGCAGCGCGCGTCCGCCGAGGCCGCCGAAGCACGCGCCGAGATCGGTCGAGCGCGAGCCGAGCATCGGCAGAACGTCGATGCCGCCTGCGATCGCCACATAACAACGCATGCCGCGCTTCGCCGCGCGCAGCGTCAGCTCCTGGCCCGCGCGCACCGGCAGGCTCCACCACGAATACACCGGTTCGTCGTCGAGCGTCGCGCCGAAATCGGTTCCAGTGATGGCAATGCGCGTCGCATGCTTGAAGCGCAGCACGGTCGGCCCGAACGTGATCTCGATGCCCGCCGCATCCGCCTTGTTACCGACGATGCGATTGCCGATTTCCAGCGACAGCGCGTCGAGCGCGCCACCGGAACTCACGCCGAGATGCCGGTAGCCGCGCCGGCCGAGATCCTGGACGGAAGTGAGCACGCCCGCGCGAATCACGTCGATCATGCGCGTACCTCCAGCGCCTTGAAGCGCACGCGGTCGCCGGGCTGCATGAGCGTCGGCGGATTTCTGGCCGGATCGAAGAGCTTCAGCTCGGTGCGCCCGAGCAATTGCCAGCCGCCCGGCGACGCCGCCGGATAGATGCCCGTCTGCGCCCCGCCGATGCCGACCGATCCCGCCGGCACTTCGAGACGCGGTTCGGCGCGGCGCGGCATCGCGAGCGCGGGATCGAGCCCGCCGAGATACGCGAAGCCCGGCTGGAAGCCGAGGAAGAACACGACGTACTCGGTTTGCGTATGACGCTTCACCACGTCATCGACGGACAAGCCCGTGTGCTGCGCGAGCGCGGCGAGATCGGGGCCGTCGGCGCCGCCGTAGCGCACCGGAATCTCGATTTCGGCGCTGTCCATGTCGGGCGTCTCGGCCGCGTCCCAGCCGCTTTCGAGTTGCGCGGCGAGCGTTTCGTAGTCCGCTTCGAGCGGATCGAACACGATCGTCAGATTGTTCATGCCCGGCACCACTTCGACGACGTGCGGCATCAGGCGCGCGTGCTCCGCCAGCGCCCAGATGCGGCGCTGGCAGTCGAGCGTGGCGGGCGGCGCGGCTTCGCACACGAGCGCGGAGTCGCCCAGCGAATGAATACGTGGTCTTGTCATGCCTCAATTTGCCTTTGCGATGCGCGAAATTCGTCGATTCGATGAACGCCGCACCGTCGCAGAATGTTACATTGTCAATAAATTATCAAGAAATTATCAATACAGGTTTTCGCCGAGGCGCGCCGTCGCTCGCAAAATCGACGTTGCGCTACACTCCAACGCACTTCAATTCGGTCACCGCCATGCCGCGCCATCCCACCAAGATCGTTTCGTCCGAGCATCTCGTCTCCGAAGCCAGCGCGGAATTGTCGGAGTTCGAGTACGGCCTCATCATGGCGGGCAACGCGTTCAATCGCTGGATGGTGCGCTGCATGTCCGCGGCGGGCGCGAAGGACATGACGGCGGTGGAAGTGTCGCTGCTGCACCACGTGAGCCATCGCGACCGCAAGAAGAAGCTCGCCGACATCTGCTTCGTGCTGAACATCGAGGACACGCACGTTGCCACGTATGCGCTGAAAAAACTCGTCGCTCGCGGCTATGTGCAGAGCGAGAAATCCGGTAAGGAAGTGTTCTTTTCCGCGACGCCGGCGGGCCGCGAGCTGTGCGGCAAGTATCGCGAAGTGCGCGAAGCCTGCCTGATCGAGACGCTGCGCGAAAGCGGCCTCACCAACGAGCAGATCGGCGAGGCCGCGCAACTGATGCGCAACGCCTCCGGCCTTTACGATACGGCCGCGCGCGCGGCGGCCTCGCTCTAATAGACAGCGGATTCGGTGACGATCGCGTCGAGCGGCATGTCGTGCGTCTCGCGCGGCAAGGTCGCGCACAGACCCGATTCGTACGCGACGCCGATCGTCACCGGCCGCGCGCCGTTCGGCCACGCGGCGAGCGTGCGGTCGTAATAGCCGCCGCCGTAGCCCAGCCGATACCGGTCCGCATCGAAACCGACGCACGGAATCAGCAGCAGTTCGGGCACCACGGCTTTCTCTTCAGCGGGCACCGGAATACGGTAGCGGCCTTCTTTCATCGGCGAGTCGGCGCGCCAGGCGTGGAAGACCATCGGCGCGTGCGGTTTCACGACGACCGGCAGCGCGGCGCTGCGCGTGGCGTCGGCGGCGAGCCAGCGCGTGAGCGCGTCGCGCGCGTCGAATTCGCCCGCGACCGGCCAGTAAAACCCGACGCAGCGCGCTTCGTGCCGCGCGAGCACTTCCTGAAGACGGATCGCGAGCGCCTCGTTTCGTGCGTCCTGGCCGGCTTGCTCCTGTTGCGCCTCGCGCTTCGCGAGAAGGGTCGCGCGCAAGGCGCTTTTCGGCTCACGCTTGGGTTCGTCGCAAACGTTGCGTGCTATGCTTTCCTCCGATCTCAGGACCCGGTTCAAGACCATTCGCGCTCCAGAAATAAAGATGTCAAAACGCCTCAACCGAGTATATCTCGCGGTCGGCGCAGCCCTTGCCGCCGCGACGCTCGTCGCCTGCGGCACGGCCTCCGCCGTCCGTCCCGATGCAGATTTCTCCCCCACGTCCGACGACCGCGTCTTCCTGCAGCTGCGCGATGCCGCGCGCGCGAACGATGCGGGCAAGGCCGCGATGCTCGCCGCCCAGATTCCGAATTACCCGGCGCCGAGCTACATCGAATACTTCACGATCAAGCCGCAGCTTTTCGATTCGCAGGGCCACGCGCGCCTCGACGCGCCCGACGCGCCGGTGCTCTCGTTCCTGCAGCGCTACGACGGCCAGGCGATTGCGGACCGCCTGCGCAACGACTATCTCGTCGTGCTCGGCGGCCGTCACGACTGGAAGAACTTCGAGCAGCAGTATTCCCGTTTCGTTCTCAACGACGACACGCAGGTCAAGTGCTATGCGCTCGAAGCGCGTTTGTCGCGCGGCGAGAACGTCGCGGATGCGGCGCGCGCGCTGCTCGTCGAGCCGAAATGGTATGGCGACGGTTGCGTCGATCTGATCGGCGCGCTCGCGGCGTCCGGCCAGTTCACGAGCGACGATGTCTGGCAGCAGATCCGCCTTGCCTACGAGCAGAACTACACGTCGACGGGTTCGAATATCGTCGACGCGCTCGGCCAGGAAAAGCCGAAGGATTCGCTCTTCGACGACGCCGTCAACAAGCCGCCGCTCTATCTCGCGCGCGGCGTGATGCCCAACACGCCGGCGCATCAGCTGACGCTGCTCGCGGTCACGCGCCTCGCCCGCAACGATCCGGCGATGGCCGCCGCCACGTTCAGTTCCGTCGCGCCGAGTCTCACGCCCGCGGAGCGCGCGACCGGCTGGGGCACGATCGGCTATCAGGCGGCGATCAAGCGCATGCCGTCGGCGGCCGACTGGTATCGGCTGTCGGCGAACGCGCAATTGTCCAACCCGGCGTACGAATGGCGCACGCGCAGCGCGCTCCTCATCGGCGACTGGAACATGGTGCGTTGGTCCATCGAACAGATGCCGCCCACACTGCGCGCCCAGCCGTCGTGGGTCTACTGGCATGCGCGCGCCGTGAAGCAGGCCGGCGATACGGCCACGGCGAATCAGGAATTCCAGAGCATCGCCGATCAATACAACTTCTACGGCCAGCTCGCGCTCGAAGAGCTCGGTCAGAAGATCACGGTGCCGCCGCGCACCACGGTGTCCGACGCCGAGATCGAGCAGATGCAATCGGTGCCGGGCTTCGCGCTGTCGCAGCGTTTCTACGCGCTGAACATGCGGCTCGAAGGCAACCGCGAATGGAACTGGCCGCTGCGCACGATGACGGATCGTCAACTGCTCGCCGCCGCGCAGTATGCGAAGCGCATCGAGATGTTCGACCGCACGGTCAACACCGCCGACAAGACGAAAGCCGAGCACGATTTCACGCTGCGCTATCTGTCGCCGTTCCGCGATATCGTCGAGCGCGACGCGAAGGACACCAATCTCGACATCGAATGGGCGTACGGGCTGATCCGTCAGGAATCGCGTTTCATCATCAATGCGCGGTCGGAAGTCGGCGCGGGCGGCCTGATGCAACTGATGCCGGGCACGGCGCAACTCGTCGCGAAGAAGATCGGTCTTGGCACGGTGTCGCGCGCGCAGATGAACGACATCAACACCAATATCCTGCTCGGCACGAATTACCTGTCGATGATCTACAATCAATTCGATAACTCGCCCGTGCTCGCGACCGCTGGCTACAACGCGGGGCCGGGCCGGCCGAAGCAGTGGCGTCAGGACTTGCGCGCACCCGTCGAGGGCGCGGTTTTTGCTGAAACGATCCCTTTCACCGAGACTCGCGATTACGTGAAGAACGTGCTGTCGAACACCGTCTATTACGCGGCGCTGTTCGAAGGCCGTCCGCAGTCGTTGAAGGCGCGTCTGGGCTACATCGCACCCTGACCGTCTGAAACGAAGCTTCACGCCCGCGCGTCGAACGACAGGACGCGCGGGCGTTTTCATTTCTGCGCCGGCGTTCTGAACTGAAGCCGCATTCGTCAGGCCGCGACCCAAGAGGCGAACTATGCGACACCAACATATAGCGTTGATCGGCGGTTCGGGATTCATCGGCAGCCATCTCGTCAATGCGCTCGTCGATCTCGGCAAGAACGTGCGCGTCGCGACGCGACGGCGCTCGAACGCCGCGCATCTCACGCTGTTGCCCGTCGACGTCATCGAGACCGATGTGCACGATCCCGTGCAACTCGCCGCGTTCATCGATCAGAGCGATGCCGTGATCAATCTCGTCGGCATTCTTCAGGGACGGCGCGACGATCCGTACGGGCCGGAGTTCGCGAAAGCGCATGTCGAACTGCCGCGGAAGATCGCCGCCGCGTGCGAGGCGAAGGGCGTGCGGCGTCTGTTGCATATGAGCGCGATCGGCGCCGATCCGGCGGGCCCGAGCATGTATCTGCGTTCGAAGGGCGACGGCGAAAAGATCGTCCGAGAATCCGGACTCGACTGGACGGTCTTTCGCAGTTCCGTCGTGTTCGGTCCGGAGGACAATCTGCTGAATCAGTTTGCGTTTCTGGAACGCATGTTCCCGGTGATTCCGCTCGCTTGTGCCGATGCGCAGTTTCAGCCGGTCTTCGTCGGCGACGTGGCGAAGGCGATGGTCAACGTGCTCGATCTCGACGCCGCCAATGGCCATGTCTACGAGCTCGCCGGGCCGAGCGTCTACACGCTCGCGGAACTGGTGCGTTTCGCGGGCGCGACCATCGGCAAGCATTCGCGCATCATCAAGCTGCCGGAGAGCCTCGGCCGCCTGCAGGCGATGACGATGGAAATGGCGCCCGGCCAGCCCGTCATCTCGCGCGACAATCTCGATTCGATGAAGACGCCGAGCATCGCGAGCGGGCCGCTTGCGCCGGAACTGGGCATCGACGAGCCGGCGAGCATCGAGACCATCGCGCCGCTGTATCTGAGCGGCAACTCGCCGCGCTCGCGCTTCAACGGATATCGCGCAACCGCGCATCGTTAATCTTCTTTTTGTGATCGCATGAAACTCGTTATCGGTGACAAGTTCAATTCTTCCTGGTCGATGCGCCCGTGGGTGCTGCTCAAACATTTCGGCATCCCGTTCGAAGAGACGCTGATCCGCCTCGGCCAGCCCGACACGAAAGCGAAGATTCTCGAAGTGTCGCCGTCCGGCAAGGTGCCGTGCCTCATCACCGATGCGGGCGATTCCGTGTGGGAGTCGCTCGCGATCGTCGAAACGATCGCCGAGGCGCATCCCGAACACGCGATGTGGCCACGCGATGCGGCTCTCCGCGCGCGCGCCCGCAGCATCAGCGCGGAAATGCACGCGGGTTTCGCGGACTTGCGCGAGAACATGCCGATGGAAATCACGACGCGCGCGCCGGGCGCGGGCGCGACGCCGGGCGCGCTCGCGAACATCGCGCGCATCGAGGCGATCTGGGCGGAGTGCCTGGCGAAATCGGGCGGGCCGTTTTTGTTCGGCGAGTTCGGTATCGCGGACGCGATGTTCGCCCCGGTCGTCATGCGCTTCAACACCTACGCGCCTGAACTGAGCGCGACGTCGCTCGATTATGCGAAGCGCGTGACGGCGCTGCCCGCGGTCGCGGCGTGGATCGACGGCGCGCGCGAGGAAGCGCGATGAACATCTACGCAGTCGGCGGCGCGATCCGCGACGAATTGCTCGGCGTGCCGGTGGTGGATCGCGATTACGTCGTCGTCGGCGCGACGCCGGAGCAGATGGTGGCGCAGGGTTATCGGCCGGTCGGCAAGGACTTTCCGGTGTTTTTGCATCCGCAGACGCACGAGGAATACGCGCTCGCGCGCACGGAGCGCAAGACGGCGGCGGGTTATCACGGCTTCCAGTTCTACTATTCGCCGGATGTGACGCTCGAGGAAGATCTCGCGCGCCGCGATCTCACGATCAACGCGATGGCGCGCGAAGTCACGCCGGCGGGCGAGCTGACCGGTCCGGTGATCGATCCGTTCGACGGGCAGAGCGATCTGAAGAACAAGTTGTTCAGGCATGTCGGCGATGCGTTCATCGAGGATCCGGTGCGTATTCTGCGACTCGCGCGTTTTGCGGCGCGTTTCGCGGATTTCGATGTCGCGCCCGAAACCGCCGAGCTGATGAAGCGGATGGTCGCGGCGGGCGAAGTCGATGCGCTCGTCGCCGAGCGTGTGTGGCAGGAAGTGTCGCGCGGGCTGATGGAAAAGAAGCCGTCGCGCATGTTCGACGTGCTGCGCGGATGCGGCGCGCTCGCGCGGATTCTGCCGGAGGTGGATGCGTTGTGGGGCGTGCCGCAGCGCGCGGACTATCACCCGGAAGTGGATACCGGCGTGCACGTGATGATGGTGCTCGACTACGCGGCGTCGCAGGGATTCGCGTTGCCGGTGCGCTTCGCGGCGCTGACGCACGATCTTGGCAAGGCGACGACGCCGGAGCATGTTTTGCCGCGGCATATCGGCCATGAGGGACGCAGCGTCGACCTCTTGCGGCCTTTGTGCGAGCGCTTGCGCGTGCCGAACGAATGCCGCGATCTGGCGATGCTCGTCGCGCGTGAGCACGGGAATATTCATCGCGTGATGGAGATGGGCGCGGCGGCGCTCGTCAGGCTGTTCGAGCGATCGGATGCGATACGCAAGCCTGCGCGGTTTGCTGAAGCGCTACAGGCTTGTGTCGCGGATGCGCGTGGGCGGCTTGGGTTGGAGCAGCAGGCTTATCCGCAGGCTGAGCGTTTGCGGGAGGCGTTGGTTGCGGCTCGTGCGGTCGATGCCGGGGCCGTTGCGCAGGCGTTTGCTTCTAATCCTTCCAAGATCAAGGATGCCGTGCATGATGCGCGGGTCGCGGCGGTGAAAGGCGCTCTGGGGGTTTGACGGCTTCTTGTTTTGCTTTGTTTTGCTTTGTCCTGCGGTTCGTTTGTTTTTTGTTTTCGCCGGATCCCGTGTTCGTGTCGGTCGATTAGCGTTGCCCCTGTGCGGGGCGGCACCTACTTTCTTTGCTGCTGCAAAGAAAGTAGGCAAAGAAAGCAGCTTTTCAGGCCCGCGGTCACACGCAATTTGGGTAGTTCTCTCGTCCTCGATGGCACTCGCCTAAAGAGTGCCCTCATCACAATAACCGGGCTTGGATCGCGCACGGTCCGCCGCCCGAAACCGTTGAGAACGCCGGTTCAGCACGAAAGAGCTTCGGCACAGCGCTACGCGCTGCCGCCGGGTTTGCAAAGGAAGCCATCGGTTTGCGCGCGCAGTGCGATAAAGATGTTAGTAGCGAAGCACGCGCGGACCCGATTGACCGGTCGGCCGCGAAGCGGGCTGGAGCTATTTGGTGCTGAACCGGTTTGTTGTGTGGTGCGATGTGGCAGACCGTGCGCGAGCCAAGCCCAATTGGGCCTATGAGGGCACTCTTTAGGCAGCCCACGAAGGACGAGAGGACTACCCAAATTGCGTGTGACCGCGGGCGTATCAGGAGCTGCTTTCTTTGCTTACTTTCTTTGCAGCAGCAAAGAAAGTGAGTGCCGCCCCGCACAGGGGCAATGCTAATAGACCGACACGAATACGGGATCCGGCGAAAACGAAAGCAAAAGCAAAAGCAAAGCCAGGACCCAAAACCCTCAAAGCGCCCGCGCAATCAACGACAACAAAACCGACAACAGCAGCGTCGACATAAAGGGAAACGAATATTCCCGCCCAAATATCCGCAGCGTGAAATCTCCGGGAAGCCTCCCGATGCCGATCTTCTTGAGCCACGGCAGCGACCCCGAAAGAATCGCGAGCGCGATAAACGTAGTGAGCAGCCAGCGGATCATGATCGCTTACTCATAGCGTATGAGACCGATCGCCGGCCGAAAACGCATCCAGCATTCCGGGAATGCCGCGCGAAAACGCGACCACCTTGAACAACTCGCCCATTTCCGCCTCCGAAAGCAGCTTCTGCACGGCATTCGCAGCAGGCAAAAAGCGCTTCACATCAGCGGGATCGAGACCGCTGAGCACATCGGTGATGCCGGCATTCATCAGAAACCGCGCCTGCGACGTAAATCCGAGCAAATCCGCACCCGCTTCGACGCCTGCTTCCGCGATGCCCGTAAACTCGACATGCGCCGTGATGTCCTGCAATCCCGGATACAGAAACGGATCCGAATGCGCGCGATGCCGGTAGTGACACATCAGCGTGCCCGCCGCGCGCTGCGCGTGATAGAACTCGCGTCGCGGAAAACCATAGTCGATGAAAAATGCCGCACCGCGCACAAGCATCGTGCAGACGGTCTTCGTGAACGCGAGCGCGGCCTCGTGCGTCTCCGTCACATATTCGGCAAAAGGCTCGTCGTTGGCTTCATCGATGGCGGCATCGATCAGTTCGACCTGCGCGTCCGGCGCGATCGGCCGGTCATCGAAGGCAAAGCGGTCGTTCAGCGCCACGACGCCACGCTCGTGCCACGCGCCGAGCTTGCGCACGACCAGACGCACAGGCATCGCGTCGAGCACTTCGTTGCCGATCACGACGCCCTCGAACGCATCGGGCAGCGCGTCGAGCCATTTCACCTTCGCGGCGAGCGCCGGCGCGTCCTTCTCGATGGTCTCGCGCTGACGTTCGCGCAACTCGCCCGAAAGATCGACGATCGTGTAGCTGTCGAAGGCGACATCGAGTTCGGCGAGCGCGTTCACCAAGCCCGCCGCGAGCCTGCCGGTGCCCGCGCCGAATTCCATCAACTGCTTCGTGTCGCTTTGTTGCAACGCCTGCGCGACAGGCCGCGCGAGCGTCGTCGCGAAAAGCGGGGACAGTTCCGGCGCGGTGACGAAATCGCTGCCGTCTTCCGCGCGGCGGCCGAATTTCATTGCTCCGCCGCCGTAATAGCCGAGGCCGGGCGCGTACAGCGCGAGGTCCATATAGCGGTCGAACGGCAACCAGCCGCCCGCCGCGGCAATGCGCCTGCGGATCAGGTCGGTGAGCGCTTCGGACTGCGCGAGCGCGTCGGCGCCCGGAGCAGGTAAACTATCGGATTGTCTGGCATTCGGATTCATCCCAGTATTGTAAATGAGCGCTTCCACGCCGTTTTCTTCCGTCAACACGTCGTCATCCGGTTCCGTTTCGCGTGCGCGCGCCGTGCTCGTGACCGGCGCGGCGAAACGCATCGGGCGCGGCGTCGCGCTCGAATTCGCGCGGCAAGGCTGGGATGTGGTCGTGCATTACGGCCACTCGGCGCATGAAGCGCGCGAAACCGTCGCGGATATCGAGTCGCTCGGGCGCCGCGCGGTTGCACTGAAAGCGGATCTCGCCGTCGAGGCCGAGGTAGAACGGCTCGTGCCGGCGTGCGCCGAAGCGTTCGGCGGTCTGAACTGCGTGGTGAACTGCGCGTCGCGTTTCGACGAAGATACGGCCATCGACTTCGGCTACGCGAAGCTGCTCGAGATGACCGCCGTCAACGTCGCGGCGCCGCTCACGCTCGCGCGCATGCTGCACGAGATCACTCCCGAGTCCGCAACCGTCGATGACGCGCAACGCGGCGTCGTCATCAACGTGCTGGATCAGAAGCTGTACAACATGAACCCGGACTACCTGTCGTACACGCTGACGAAGGCGGCGCTCGAAAACGCCACCATCGCGCTCGCGCAGGCGCTGGGTCCGAAACTGCGCGTCGTCGGCCTCGCGCCCGGTCTGACGCTGATTTCCGCCGGGCAGACGCCCGCGTCGTTCGAGACGGCGCATCGCGTGACGCCGCTCAACCGCGCATCGACGGTCGACGACGTCGCGCAGGCCGCGTGTTATCTCGCGAACGCGCACGGCGTGACCGGCACGACGCTCGTCGTCGACGGCGGCCAGCATCTCGTGCCGAGTCCGCGCGACGTCATGTACATGATCGGCGCGCAAAAGTCCTGAAACGCGCCACTGAATATTGGAACCAACATGCTTGCCGCACTTTCGCACCCCCGGCTGACCGATTGCCGGCGGCTTTTTCTGCGTAACTACGAAGTTCGCATCAACATCGGTGTGCATGACTTCGAAAAGCGCGGCGAGCAACGTGTCGTCATCAACGTCGAGCTGTACGTGCCGCTCGCGCTGTCGACGCCCGTCGCCGACAAGCTCGCCGAAGTCGTCGACTACGATTTCATGCGCTCGACCATCGCCGAGCGCGTGAAGCGCGGACACATCCATTTGCAGGAAACGCTGTGCGACGACGTCGCGGCCGCGCTGCTCGCGCATCCGAACGTGCGCGCCGTGGCCGTGTCGACGGAAAAGCCCGACGTCTATCCCGATTGCGACGCGGTCGGCGTCGAAGTCTTCCGCATCAAAGAGGAACGAGCATGAACGCGCGCGACACGATCGAAGCCGCAGCCGAAACCGCAGAAGCGCAAAAGCCGGTGCGCGAGGCGCTGACGAAGCGCCAGCAAAAGGAAGCGTACGAGAACAACAAGCTGTTCAAGCGCATCGCGCGCCAGGTCGGCGAGGCGATCGGCGACTTCAACATGATCGAGGAAGGCGACAAGGTCATGGTGTGCCTGTCCGGCGGCAAGGACAGCTACGCGATGCTCGACATCCTCATGCGCCTGCGCGAGCGCGCGCCGATCAACTTCGAGATCGTCGCCGTCAATCTCGATCAGAAGCAGCCGGGCTTTCCGGAACACGTGCTGCCGGAATATCTGAGCAAGCTCGACATTCCGTTTCATATCGAGAATCAGGACACGTACAGCATCGTCAAGCGGCTCGTGCCGGAAGGCAAGACGACATGTTCGCTCTGCTCGCGACTGCGCCGGGGCATTTTGTATCGAGTCGCGGGCGAGCTCGGCGCGACGAAGATCGCGCTCGGACATCATCGCGACGACATCCTGCAGACGCTGCTGCTCAACATGTTCTACGGCGGCAAGCTGAAGGGCATGCCGCCCAAGCTGCAATCCGATGACGGCAAGAACATCGTCATTCGTCCGCTCGCGTACGTGAAGGAAGTCGATCTCGAAAAATACGCCGAACTGCGCGAATTCCCGATCATTCCGTGCAATCTGTGCGGCAGCCAGCCGAATCTGAAGCGCGCGGAAATGAAGGCGCTGGTCCGAGAATGGGACAAGCGTTTTCCGGGGCGCGTGGAAAACATGTTCAACGCGCTGTCGAACGTGGTGCCGTCGCATCTGATGGACAGCAAACTTTTCCCGTTCGCCGGATTGCGCGCGACGGGCGAGGCCGATCCGCAAGGCGATATCGCGTTCGACGAGGAACCGTGTGCGACCGAACCGTCAGGAACGTCCGGCACGGTTTCAATTGTGCAGTTCGACGACCTGTAACCTTTATCCAATAAGGCGCAGCGTGGGTTTCGCCGCATTGCGCCAAAGAGCCGCGTGATAAATTGGCGGCTCGTCATACCAGCAAGGCTTTCAGCGATGAACATCGTGATTCTGGCTGCCGGCATGGGCAAGCGCATGCGCTCCGCCCTGCCGAAAGTGCTTCATCCATTGGCGGGCAAACCGCTGCTCGCGCACGTCATCGATACGGCGCGCACGCTGTCGCCGACGCGGCTCGTCGTCGTCGTCGGACATGGCGCGGACAAGGTTCGCGAGGCCGTCGGCGCGCCGGACGTCCAGTTCGCTCTGCAGGACAAACAACTCGGCACGGGACACGCCGTGCAGCAGGCGCTGCCGCTGCTCGATCCATCGGTTCCGACGCTCGTGCTGTACGGCGACGTGCCGCTCACGCGTGCGAGCACGCTCGAACGTCTGATCGCCGCCGCGGGCGCGGAGCGCTACGGCGTCCTGACCGTGAACGTGGGCGATCCGACGGGCTACGGGCGCATCGTGCGCGACGCCGCGGGCAAGGTGAAGAAGATCGTCGAGCAAAAGGATGCGAGCGAGGAAGAACGGCGCATCGCGGAAATCAATACGGGCATCGTCATCACGCCGACGCGCACGCTCGAATCGTGGCTCGCGTCGCTGAAGAACAACAACGCGCAGGGCGAGTTCTATCTGACGGACGTCGTCGAGCGCGCGATCGAAGCGGGCGTCGAAGTCGTCACCGCGCAGCCGGACGCCGAATGGGAAACGCTCGGCGTGAACAGCAAGATCCAGCTCGCGGAGCTGGAGCGCATCCATCAGCGCAACGTCGCGAACGCGCTGCTCGATGCGGGCGTGACGCTGATGGACCCGGCGCGCATCGACGTGCGCGGCACGCTCGAATGCGGCGCGGATGTGTCGATCGACGTGAACTGCGTCTTCGAAGGACGCGTGACGCTCGCCGACAACGTGACGATCGGCCCGAACTGCGTGATCCGCGACGCGACCATCGGCGCGGGCACGCGAATCGATGCGTACACGCACATCGAAGGCGGCAAGACGGGCGCGAACGTCGTGCTCGGTCCGTACGCGCGGCTGCGTCCGGGCGCGACGCTCGGCGATGAAGCGCATGTCGGCAACTTCGTCGAAGTGAAGAATGCGGTGTTCGGGCGCGGCTCGAAGGCGAACCATCTCAGCTATATCGGCGATTCGGATGTCGGCGCGCGCGTGAACATCGGCGCGGGCACCATCACCTGTAATTACGACGGCGCGAACAAGCATCGCACGGTGATCGAGGACGACGTGTTCGTCGGCTCGGATACGCAACTGGTCGCGCCGGTGCGCGTGGGCCGCGGCGTGACGATCGCGGCCGGCACGACAGTATGGAAGGACGTTGGCGAAGGCGAGCTGGTGCTCAATGAGAAGTCGCAAGTGAGCAAGACGGGCTACGTGCGCCCGGTCAAGAAGAAGTCGTAAGGCTGTACGTCAGATTCAGCCCAACGCGCGCGGCGCATCGTGCATCGCGCTTTCGAATGCAAGTCTCAGAGGAAGAACGTCCATGTGCGGAATTGTCGGCGCGGTAGCGCAACGTAACATCGTCTCGGTGCTGGTCGAAGGTCTGCGCCGGCTCGAATATCGCGGCTACGACTCGTGCGGCGTGGCCGTTCTGAGCAACGGCGAGCCGCGCCGCGCGCGCAGCGTCGCGCGCGTATCCGATCTCGACGCGCAAGTGCGCGAGACGAACCTCGGCGGCATGACCGGCATCGCGCACACGCGCTGGGCCACGCACGGCGCGCCCGTCACCGACAACGCGCATCCGATCTTCTCGCGCGATACCGTCGCGCTCGTGCACAACGGCATCATCGAGAACTACGAGTCGCTGCGCGAAATGCTGAAGGGCAAGGGCTACGAGTTCGTGTCGCAGACCGACACCGAAGTCATCGCGCATCTGATTCACAGCATGTATCGCGGCGATCTCTTTCAAACCGTGCGCGAGGCCGTGAAGCAACTGCACGGCGCGTATGCGATCGCGGTGATGCACCGGAATCAGCCGCATACGGTCGTCGGCGCACGTCAGGGTTCGCCGCTCGTCGTCGGCGTGGGCGAGGGCGAAAACTTCCTGGCTTCCGATGCGCTCGCGCTCGCCGGCAGCACGGACCGCTTCGCGTTCCTCGAAGAAGGCGATGTTGTCGAGATCGGTCTCGAAGGCGTGAAGATCGTCGATCGCGAAGGTGTACCCGCCGAGCGCGAAGTGCGCGTGGTGACGGCGTACGGCGGCGCGGTCGAGCTCGGGCCGTATCGCCATTTCATGCAAAAGGAAATTTTCGAGCAGCCGCGCGCGATCACCGACACGATTCCGCAAGCCGACGAGTTCAGCCCGAGCCTCTTCGGTGAAGCGGCGCGCGACGCGTTCTCGCAGGTCGACAGCATTCTCATTCTCGCGTGCGGCACGAGCTACTACTCGGGCGTGACGGCGAAATACTGGCTCGAATCGATCGCGAAGATTCCGACGCAGGTCGAGATCGCGAGCGAATATCGTTATCGCGAATCGGTGCCGAATCCAAAGGCGCTGGTCGTCGTGATTTCGCAATCGGGCGAAACCGCCGACACGCTCGCCGCGCTCAAGCACGCGCAGTTGCTCGGCCACAAGCACACGCTCGCCGTGTGCAACGTCGCGACGAGCGCGATGGTGCGCCAGACCGAACTCGCATTCCTGACGCACGCGGGCACCGAAATCGGCGTGGCATCGACGAAGGCGTTCACGACGCAGCTCGTCGGTCTCTTCGTGCTCGCGGTGACGCTCGCGAAGATGCGCGGTCACGTCGACGCGAAGCGCGAAGCGGCGTACTTCACGCAACTGCGCCACTTGCCGGCTGCGCTGAACAGCGTGCTCGCGCTGGAGCCGCAGATCATCGCGTGGTCGGAAGAGTTCGCGCGCAAGGAGAATGCGCTGTTCCTCGGCCGCGGCCTGCATTATCCGATCGCACTCGAAGGCGCGTTGAAGCTCAAGGAAATTTCGTACATCCACGCTGAAGCGTATCCGGCGGGCGAGCTGAAGCACGGGCCGCTCGCGCTCGTCACCGAGGCGATGCCGGTCGTGACCGTCGCGCCGAACGACGCGCTGCTCGAAAAGCTGAAGTCGAACATGCAGGAAGTGCGCGCGCGCGGCGGCGAACTGTACGTGTTCGCGGATGCCGATACGCGCATCGTCAGCGAGGACGGCATCCATGTGATCCGCATGCCGGAGCATTACGGCGCGTTGTCGCCGATCCTGCACGTCGTGCCGCTGCAGTTGCTCGCGTATCACACGGCGTGTGCACGCGGGACGGATGTCGACAAGCCGCGCAATCTGGCTAAGTCGGTGACGGTGGAATAAGGTCGGTTGATCGGCTGAAAAAGAATAAAGAGGTCCGCGCATGTCGCGGACCTTTTTCATTTTCACGCGCCGATCATCCATCCGCCGATGGCGGTCAGCGCCACGACGATCACCGGAGACACGCGCCCCACGACGAGCAAACCGAACGCGGCCAACGCCAGCGCGACATCCGCACGCGAATGCACGGCGCTCGTCCAGACCGGGTCGTACAGCGCCGCGCCGAGAATGCCGACGACCGCCGCGTTCACGCCGCCCATCGCGCGCTGTATCGCGTCCCGCTGACGCAACGTCTCCCAGAACGGCAGTGCGCCGAGCACGAGCAGAAACGCGGGCAGGAACATGGCGACGAGCATCGCGAAACCGCCGATCCATCCGCCGAGCGGCGCGGGCATCACCGCGCCCAGAAACGCGGCGAAGGTAAAGAGCGGCCCCGGTACGGCTTGGGCCGCGCCATATCCGGCGAGAAAAACATCGTTGGGCACCCATCCGTTCGGCACGACGCTCGCCTGAAGCAGCGGCAACACGACGTGCCCGCCGCCGAAAACGAGCGAGCCCGACCGGTAAAACACCGACGCCATCGCGAGCCAGTTCGCGCCGGTCCAACCGGCGACGCCCGGAAGCAAAGCGAGCAGCACGAAAAAAACCGCGAGCAGCATCGCGCCCTGCGTTCTGCCGATGCCATATCGCCGATGCTTCGCCGACGCCAGATGCGTCAGCGTCAACATCCGCCAGCCGATGATTCCGCCGAACGCGATGGCGCCCAATTGCCCGGCGGCCGACGGCACGGTCAGCGCGATCAACGCGGCGGCCACGGCGATGCCGGCCCGCAACCGGTCCGGACACAGCGACGTCTTCATGCCCCACACCGCTTGCGCGACGATGGCGACCGCCGCGAGCTTGAGACCGTGCACGATCCCGGAGTGAATCAGCTGCGCCGAGTGCGCCAGGCCGAGGGCGAAGAGAATCAGCGCAATCGCGGACGGCAACGTGAAGCCGGTCCATGCCGCCAGCGCGCCGATCCATCCTGCGCGCGCGAAGCCGATCGCGATTCCGACCTGGCTGCTCGCCGGCCCCGGAAGGAACTGACATAGCGCGACGAGATCGGTGAAGCTCGTGTCGTCGAGCCATTTCCGGCGTTCGACGAATTCAGCGCGAAAGTAGCCGATGTGCGCGACTGGTCCGCCGAACGATGTCAGGCCGAGTTTGAGAAACGTCGCGAACACTTCGAACGGCGTTCCGCGCGCGGACTTCGGTTCATGCAAAGCCATCGTCCTGTGGACAACCTTGTTGGCACATCGTCGCGTTAACTGTTGGCGCTTTCTGAACAACTCGACGTCCGTCGAAACGACGCGAAAGTTGTCCCGAGTTCAGGCCGAAACCACGCCCGCCATACCGGAGTTGTCGGCGCGGTAAACCTCTGACGTAAAAAGCGCATTGCCAGTTATCCACCGATTTGCGGCGAGCTTGTTAACTACTACCACGTATACATACGAACTCTTTTGTTTACTCAGACAACGTGGCGGCACTGCCCAAAACATCGGCGCTCATTCAGGCGGCAGCGCCATGCGCGTGTCTCAACCGTTCGCGGCTGTTGCTCAGATGCATGCGCATCGCGGCGCGGGCATCGTCCGGATCCTGACGCACGATCGCCTGATAGATCGCCTTGTGCTCGCTCAGCACACAGCGCAGACGTTCGATCTGATCCAGCTCCGCGATTTCGGCCTTGCGCAGCCGCGTGCGCGGACTGACGCCGCGTCCCATCTGACTAAGCACGTCGTGGAAATAGCGATTCCCGCTCGCGCGCGCGATCTGCAAGTGAAACTCGACGTCGTGTTGCAGCACGTCCGTACTTCCGTTCGCGAGTTGCTCCTCGAAGCGCTTGAGCGCGGCGGCGATCTGCTTCAGATGCGCGTCGGTGCGCCTGCCGGCGGCGAGCGCGGCGGCGGCGCCTTCGAGATCGATGCGAAATTCGATGATCGCCATGATGTCCAGCAGGTTCGACAGGTCGGCATCCGCGAGACGCACCGATTCGCGTTCCTCGGGCGAGCGGATGAACGTGCCGACGCCGTGCCGCGTTTCCACGACGTTCGCCGCCTGCAAGCGCGACACAGCCTCGCGCACCACGGACCGGCTCACCGACAGTTGCTTCATCAGCGCGGCTTCGGTCGGGATCTTGTCGCCGGGACGGAGAACGCCGCGTTCGATATCCTCGATCAGGGTTGCGACGACTTTATCGGTGAGACTGGCCATGGTGATTCGCTGCTGATGGATATTGTTCTGGGAAGCGCGGCGTTTACACCCGTTGTCGGACGTCTTGGCTTCGCTTAGGATCGGTCGACGCGCATGGCGCGATAAGCCTCGCGCGTGGGGATGTCCGACGACGCATCTTCCTGCGTGGGGAACGCTTCGTCAATTCGACGCGGCCCGGATGTCCTGCAAATTGATATAAGACATCGTATAAGTAGAATTAGACGATTCTTAGCAGAAATCTCTTAAACTAAAGGAATGCAGGGTTTACGCCGCTGTCGTTTTCCCGCGTTTCCACAGTACCCTGTGTTAAGACGTCCGATAACTACGTGAGTTCGGACTTGCCGCTTTCCAATCAGATCGCCGTCGTCACAGGGAGGCATCATGCCGTCTTCGTCACCATATCAACCGCTGCCCAATACATTCCGAACGTCGCTGCGCGAGCGCAAGCGGCTGATCGGATGCTGGATGTCGCTGGCGAGTCCGATCGTCACCGAACTCGTCGGCGTGGTCGGATTCGACTGGATGCTGCTCGACGCCGAGCACGCGCCGAACGACGCGCTCACGCTCATCCCGCAATTGATGGCGCTGAAAGACAGCCCGAGCGCGCCTGTCGTGCGCCCGCAGGCCAACGATCCCGTCGCGATCAAGAAGCTGCTCGACGGCGGTGTCGTCAATTTCCTGATTCCGTTCGTCGACAGCGCCGCCGATGCCGAGCGCGCCGTCGCCGCGACGCGTTATCCTCCTCAGGGCATCCGCGGCGTGTCGGTCGGGCATCGCGGCAATCGCTACGGCACGGTTCCGAACTACTTCCAGATCGCGAACGACAATATCAGCGTCGCGGTGCAGATCGAGAGCCGCGCGGCGGTCGAAGCGATCGACGAGATCATCGCGGTCGAAGGCGTCGACGCGCTGTTCGTCGGACCGTCGGATCTCGCGGCATCGTACGGTCACATCGGCCAAGCGAACCATCCGGACGTGCAGGCGGTCATCGCACATGTGTTCGAGCGCGCGCACGCGGCCGGCAAGCCGAGCGGCATTCTCGCGCCCGTGCAGGAAGACGCCGAGCGCTATCTGGCAATGGGCAGCACATTCGTCGCCGTGTGCGCGGATCTGGGGATGCTCAGAAACGCGGCGCAGGGCGTGCGCAAACATTTCATCCCGGACTGAGCGTCGCGCTCGACAAACCGGCATCGAAAATCGACATCAAGGAGCGATACATGCAAAAGGCAGGCTTCATCGGACTGGGCATCATGGGCAATCCCATGGCGGCCAATCTTCTCAAGGGCGGCGTCCAGCTCGCGGCATTCACGCGCAGCGGCGTGCCCGCCGATCTGACCGGCGCGGGCGCCACGGCCTGTGATTCGCCCGCGGCCGTCGCGGAGCAGGCCGACGTCATCTTCATCATGGTGCCGGACACGCCGGACGTCGAACGCGTGCTGTTCGGCGAGAACGGCGTCGCGAGCAAGCTGAAGAGCGGTCAGATCGTCGTCGACATGAGCTCGATTTCGCCGATCGCCACGCGCGAATTCGCGGCGAAAGTGCGCGAGAAGGGCGCGGATTATCTCGACGCGCCCGTCTCCGGCGGCGAAGTCGGCGCGAAGGCCGCGTCGCTGACGATCATGGTCGGCGGCGCGCAAGCCACGTTCGACAAGGTCAAGCCGCTTTTCGACCTGATGGGCAAGAACATCTCGCTGATCGGCGAAGTCGGCGCGGGACAGGTCTGCAAGGTCGCGAATCAGGTGATCGTCGCGGCGACCATCGAGGCGGTCGGCGAAGCGCTCTTGCTCGCATCGAAGGCCGGCGTCGATGCCGAAAAGGTTCGCACCGCGCTGATGGGCGGCTTCGCGTCGTCGCGCATTCTCGAAGTGCACGGCGAGCGCATGACGAAGCGCACGTTCAATCCGGGCTTCCGTATCGAGCTGCATCAGAAGGATTTGAATCTGGCGCTCGCGACGGCGCAATCGCTCGGCGTCGCGCTGCCGAACACGTCGACGTGCATGCAGTTGTTCAATGCGTGCGCCGCGCACGGCGGCAAGGCGTGGGATCACTCGGGCATGGTCCGCGCGCTCGAGATCATGGCGAATCACGAGATCGGGCAGGACAAGAAGTAAGCGTCAGCATTTCCCGTCTTCGATAAACACTGCCGGCCTCGCGCCGGCAGTGTCGTTTTCGCAACCGGCCTTGTGCTTCTGTAGTTGTCGGACGTCCTAGTTTAGAAGGCCAGCGTCCGAACATGCGCTCGGTGTCCATCGGCGTGTAAGCCATATACGACAAGCCTAGAGCCGAGAAAGGGTAAACACGTGATTGGCCCCGAAAGCATCTCGCCATACAATGTCATCAGACAACGTACCACGAGACGCGATCCGGAGACATCCCTTGAACACGATTCCCGCCACGCCAGCCGCCGATCTGCTCGAATCGGCCAGCGCCAAGGTCAAGCGCCATGTGCTGCCCTTGTTCCTCATCATGTTCATCGCGAACTACATCGATCGCGTGAACGTCGGTTTCGTGAGCTCGCATTTGCAGACCGATCTCGGCATCGGCGCGGCGGCGTACGGTCTCGGCAGCGGTTTGTTTTTCATCGGCTATGCGCTGTTCGAAGTGCCGTCCAACGTGCTGATGCAGAAGTACGGCGCGCGCGCGTGGCTCACGCGCATCATGGGTACGTGGGGCGTCGTCGCGGCGATGATGGCCTTCGTGCAGAACGAAACGTCGTTCTACGTGCTGCGCTTTCTCCTGGGCGTCGCGGAGGCGGGATTCTTTCCGGGCGTCATCTATTACTTCACGCAATGGCTGCCGCAGAAGGAACGCGGCAAGGCGATCGCGATTTTCCTCGGCGGCTCGGCGTTCGCATCGATTCTGTCCGGCCCGATCACGGGCGGTCTGCTGTCGATTCGCGGTCTCGGCCTGCACGGCTGGCAGTGGATGTTTCTGATCGAAGGCGGGTTCTCCGTCATCCTGTGCGGCGTGAGCTGGATGCTGCTGAAATCGCGCATCAGCGATGCTCACTGGCTCTCCGTCGACGAGCAACGCGCGCTGCAAAACGCGATCGCATCCGAACAGGCGGAACGCGAAGCGGCCACCGGCGGCCACATTCCCGCGATCAAGCTGCTGAAAGATCCGCAGATCGTGCTGTTCTGCTTCATGTATTTCGCGATTCAGCTCACGATTTACGCCGCAACCTTCTGGCTGCCGACGATCATCCGCAAGATGGGCGGCCTCACCGATTTCCAGGTCGGCCTCTACAACACGATTCCGTGGATGATCGCGATCGTCGCGATGTACTGCTTCGCGCTGCTCTCCGCGCGCTGGCGCTTCCAGCAGGCGTGGGTCGCCGTGGCGCTCGTGATCGCGGCATGTGGCCTGTTCGCATCGACGACCGGCAACGCGGTGCTGTCGTTCGTCGCCATCTGCTTCTCCGCGATCGGCTTCAAGGCGGCGTCGTCGCTGTTCTGGCCGATTCCGCAAGGCTATCTCGATGCGCGCGTCGCGGCTGGCGTGCTCGCGCTCATCAACTCGGTCGGCAATCTCGGCGGTTTCTTCGCGCCTGCGACCTTCGGCTATCTTCAACAACATACGGGCTCGGTGTCGGGCGGCTTGTACGGCCTCGGCGTCGCATCGCTGATCGCGGCGGTCGCGGTCTTCTTCACGCGCAACCGCCGCTCGGATCGCACGCCGGACGGCCACGTCGCGCATCAAGGCGCGCACTGAAACCCGCTTCAACCTCTCTGGGAAGGATCACGCTCATGTCCACGAACACTCCGAAAGTCACCGAATTGCGCGTCGTGCCGGTCGCGGGCCGCGACAGCATGCTCATGAACCTGTCCGGCGCGCACGGTCCGTTCTTCACGCGCAATCTCGTGATCCTGACGGACAGCGCGGGCAACACGGGCGTCGGCGAAGTGCCGGGCGGCGAGAACATCCGCCAGACGATCGACGATGCGCGCTCGCTCGTCGTCGGACAATCGGTCGGCAATCTGCATGCGGTGCTGAATCAGGTCCGCACGAAGTTCGCCGATCGCGACGCGGGCGGCCGCGGCCTGCAAACCTTCGATCTGCGCACGACGATCCACGCCGTCACCGCGCTCGAAGCCGCGCTGCTCGACCTGCTCGGCAAGCATCTCGGCGTGCCCGTCGCGGCCTTGCTCGGCGAAGGCCAGCAGCGCGATGAAGTGGAAATGCTCGGCTATCTGTTCTATATCGGCGATCGCCACAAGACGGATCTGCCGTATGCGTCCGGCGCGGACGGCAAGGACGATTGGGACCGCGTGCGTACCGAAGTCGCGCTGACGCCTGAGGCGGTCGTGCGTCTGGCCGAAGCGGCACAAGCGCGCTATGGCTTCAACGACTTCAAGCTGAAGGGCGGCGTGCTCGCGGGCGATGCGGAAATCGAAGCCGTCACGGCGCTCGCCGAGCGTTTTCCGGATGCGCGCGTGACGCTCGATCCGAACGGCGCGTGGTCCTTGGCCGAAGCGATCCGCCTGTGCCGCGACAAGCACGACGTGCTCGCCTACGCGGAAGATCCGTGCGGCGCGGAAAACGGCTACTCCGGCCGCGAAGTGATGGCGGAATTCCGCCGCGCGACCGGCCTGCCGACGGCGACGAACATGATCGCGACGGACTGGCGTCAGATGGGTCATGCGATCCAGTTGCAATCGGTCGACATTCCGCTCGCCGATCCGCATTTCTGGACGATGCAAGGCTCGGTGCGCGTCGCGCAGATGTGCAACGACTGGGGCCTGACGTGGGGCTCGCATTCGAATAATCACTTCGACGTGTCGCTCGCGATGTTCACGCACGTCGCCGCTGCCGCGCCGGGCAAGATCACCGCTATCGACACGCACTGGATCTGGCAGGACGGCCAGCGTTTGACGCGCGATCCGCTCCAGATCGTCGGCGGGAAAGTGAAGGTGCCGGAAGCGCCGGGCCTGGGCGTCGAACTGGATATGGACGAAGTCGAGAGGGCGCACGAACTGTACAAGCAGCATGGACTCGGCGCGCGCGACGACGGCGTCGCGATGCAATATCTGATTCCGAACTGGAAGTTCGACAACAAGAAGCCGTGCCTCGTCCGCTAAAGGTTCTTTAGCCTTTCAGACGTTCGATGAGCGCGATCGCCGCCGCGGGATTGCGCTCCTTGAATCCGCTGATGACGTAGAGAAACACATCGCGCGATGCGGCTTTCGGCGCAGCCTTGCCGAAGGTCTGCAAGTCGTCCGGCGAGCCGCCCGACGACCACGTCTTCGCGCGCTCGGCCCAGCGATCGAGCGCCGCTTTCGCATAGCCCTTCGCCTGCTTGTCGGTCGTGCCCATGATGCGCGCATAGACGAACGGCGCGGTGATATCCGCGATTTGCGGATACTTCGAATCCCCCGCGATGACCACCGCGACGCGATGCTTCCGCGCGAGCGCAACGAAGGCTGCATCGCAAAAGCTCTCGTGCCGAACTTCGACCGCGTGACGAATCGCGCGGCCTTCCACTTTCGCGGGCAGCAGTTCGAGAAAGCGTTCGAAGTCCTCCGGATCGAACTTCTTGGTCGGCGCGAATTGCCAGTTGATCGGGCCGAGCTTGTCCTTCAGTTCGAGTACGCCGCTGCCGAAGAATCGCTCGATGGTATCGCCCGCTTCGGCGAGCACCCGGCGATTCGTCGCGTAGCGCGGCGCCTTCAGCGAGAACACGAAGTCGTCGGGCGTTTCGTCGCGCCACTTGATGAACGTCGCGGGCTTTTGCGCGCCGTAGAACGTGCCGTTCACTTCGATGGACGTCAGCGCGCGGCTCGCGTATTCGAGTTCGCGCTTTTGCGGCAGATCGTCCGGATAGAACGTGCCGCGCCACGGCTCGAACGTCCATCCGCCGACGCCGACGCGAATGCGCGCGGTCTTGCTTTTCGAGGTGGCCATCGCGCGCTTACTTCCGCCGGCATCGAGCGAACCGTCCGGCTCGCGCGTCTCGGTCACGACTTGGTTGAAGCCTTCGTCGAAGAGAGGTGCGGGAGATTCGTCGCAGTGCATGCTGGCCATTCCGTGGATAAGGGAAGCGCGTCCGTTCTCACCGAACGGACGCGCCGGGTCATGCACCTATGCTGGCGCAGTCTAAAGAATTCACTGGCCGAAGAAGATATTGCATTGCGGCCCGCGCGTGCAGGGCTTGGAGGCCGGACTGTCCATCGTGCCCATCGTGGTTGCGCCGGCCGCGCCGCGTGTCATCGGCGAGCCGCCGTAGGACGTGTCGGTCGACTGGCCCTGCATGGCGCTTTGCGCGGGCGCGCCGGGATCGGTCCAGGTGTCGGCGGTGGCCTGTCCCGGAACCTGCGCGGTGCGGTAATAGGACTGCTGAGCCGATGCGAGACCGGCAGTGGCGAGTAACGAGGCGGCGAGCGCCGCCATGGCGATACGTGATTTCATGTCGACTCCTTGATCGAAAGGCGCGTTCGCGTGTACGCCGCGCAACGCTGTTCGCTGATTCGAATCGTTGATCCGCACGGAACGTGCCACGAGTGCTGCATGTGCCATGCATGGCGCTGGCGAGCGGATATTGGCGCCGGTTCCCGGCGAGGCTGCCGCGGCGGGTTTCCCGGACTTGTTCGAATGTGATGCAGACGGAGCGCCGGTGCGCTTGCCGGCGAATGGGACCCGCGGGTCCGCAGAAGACGCATGCCGCGCTGCACTCTTCGTTATAGGCCGTCGCTCCGCGATTGAACAGGACAATTGAACGCGCATGGCGCTCGCGGTCGCGTGCGTGACGCGAAGCTGTCGATCGCGCCATCGCCTAGAATGCGATGGCTAATCCACGAACGCAGGGACATCGCCGCCATGACTGTCACCATCTATCACAACCCGAAGTGCGGGACTTCGCGCAACACGCTCGCACTGATCCGCAACGCGGGCATCGAGCCGGCGGTGATCGAGTATCTGACGCATCCTCCGAGCCGCGAGACGCTCGTTGCGCTGATCGCGCGCGCGGGACTGTCGGTGCGCGAAGCGCTGCGCGAGAAGGGCACGCCATACGCCGAACTCGGCCTCGACGATCCGAGCCTCAGCGACGAACAACTCATCGACGCGATGCTCGCGCATCCGATTCTCATCAACCGTCCGTTCGTCGATACGCCGAAGGGCGCGCGGCTGTGCCGGCCATCGGAGCTCGTGCTCGATATCCTGCCCGAAGCGCAGAAGGGGCCGTTCACGAAGGAAGACGGCGAAGTCGTCATCGACGGTTCCGGCAAGCGTGTGCGCTAGGACACCTTCGTTTTCGCTGACCGTTACCTGACGTTACCTTTCTGGCAAACCCGTTGCACCTGTATCCGTCATCGCTTTCTAGACTGCACTGACTCACACGGCACTCGGTGCAAGGAGAAAGCGGCATGAAGAAGAAACTTCTTGGTACGGCGATCGGGCTGGCGGGGCTCGCGGCACTTGCGATATCGGCATCGGCGAACGCGCACGTCGATGTGGCGGTGGGCGTCGGCGTGCCGGTCTACACGCAGCCCGTGTACGCGCAGCCCGCGGTGCCGGTCGGCTATTACGGATATGGATACGGCGATCGCGACGAACGCTGGCGCGAGCGCGAATGGCGTCGTCACGAATGGCGCGAGCGCCGCTGGCATCACGAGATGCGCCGCGAGCAACGCTGGCGCGAGCGTCATGAATGGTAAAAGCGCGCGGGAATCCGCGTTCGAACGCGGCGCGCCGAAAGGCTGCGCCGCGTTTTTACATGCGTCATGCGACGCCATGACGCAGGTCGACCTGTTCAAGGCACGCCGATTCGAGCCGTAAACACGTCGGTGTTGTCGGATACTCGTGCTCTTTCGCCGCGAATCCCTTTTAGCGAATCTTTTCGTCGCACCGCGCGTGCGGCGTCGTTTGCTCAAAGCACGAGCGATAACCCGTCCACTTTCAGCGATGTTCAGTCCCGTCAGCATTCTCGTCGTCACGGCGCTGTCGAGCATCCTCTCGATACTGGTGCTGATTTCGCTGCTCTCGCACGCGATTGCGGGCGTGCCGCGCTGGCTTGGGGCGAACGTCATCGCAATCGTTTCGCTCTTGCTTTTCGCCGTGCAGAACGTGGCGCCGGCGTGGCTCGGCATCGTCGTCGCGAATCAGTTGCTCGCCGCGACGGTCCTGCTCATCTACGAAGGCTGCAACGATTTCTTCGACGTTCGCATGCGTCCCGCGCAGCGCTGGGCCGGCTGGATCATGTGGCTCGGCGTGATGGCGGGCATCGTCTACTTCACGTATGTGACGCCGGATGTGAATGCGCGCGTGGTGATCGTGTCGGCGTTTCATGCCGCGTGCGATTTCGCGATCGCCGGACGCGTGTTGATCGAGCGTCCGAGGGAACGGCCGCGCTATAACTACTTGTTCGTCGCCGGCGCGTCGGCGCTCGGCGCGCTCGGCCATACGGTGCGCGGCGCGATCTACGTCGTGGAGCCGCCCGCGCAGACATCGCTGCTGCAGCCCGGCGTGATGCAGATCACGTTTCTCGCGCTCGGCATTCTCGTGCTGCCGTCGCTGTGTATCGGCCTCGTGATGATGGCGCACGACCGTCTCGCGCAGCGGCTCGAACGGCTTGCGCGCTTCGACGATCTCACCGGCGCGCTTTCGCGCAAGGCATTGCTGGCCGGCGCGGGCGAGCGTCTCGCGCGGGCGCGGCAGGAAGGCGAGCGCGAGTTCGTCGCGGTCATCGACATCGATCACTTCAAGAGCGTGAACGACCGCTACGGTCACGCGGCGGGCGACGAAGTCTTGCGCCATTTCGCGTCGATCGTGCGTGCGCGCATTCGCGAAGACGATGCGTTCGGGCGTATCGGCGGCGAGGAGTTTTGTCTTTTCTGCACGGCGGCGCGCATCGACGATGTCACCGCGCTCGTCGAGCGGCTGCGCAAGACCGTCGAGGCGACGCCGTGCGTCGTGCCCGGCGGCCTGCTGCATTACACCTTCAGCGCGGGCATTGCGATGTGGGACGGGCGCGAGCCGCTCGCATCGCTGATGGCGCGCGCCGACGGCCTGCTCTATGCCGCGAAGGTCGCGGGCCGCAATCGCGTGAAAGCGCCCGCCGCCGACGCGTTCGCCTAAGCCTCTTCGACGTCCGCGTATTTCTGGCGTTCGTCTTCCGGCTTGCTCATCCAGCGACGCAACAGACGCTTCTCGACGACGCGCCCGATCGTGAGCAGCGCGATCATCAGGATCATCGCGATGAACGCGAGGCTCCAGACGCCCAGTCCGCAGACGATGCCCACCGCCGCCGTCACCCAGATCGACGCCGCCGTCGTGAGCCCGCGGACGCGATTCTCGCGCGGATTCTGCAGGATCACGCCCGCGCCGAGAAAGCCGACGCCCGTCACGATGCCCTGCACTGCGCGCGACACGTCGGCGTCGTGGGAGAGCGTCATCGAGAAGCCTTGCGCGCACATCGTCGCGATGCACGCGCCGAGCGACACGAGCCCGAGCGTCTTCATGCCGGTCGGCTTGCCGTGCAGATCGCGATCGATGCCGATGATGCAGCCGATCAGCATCGCGGCCAGCATGCGCAACACGGCGTCGGCGAGAATGGGATAGGGAAGCATCGCGTGTGAAAAGGTAATCGTAAGCCGGGCCATCTTCGCATGCGGCGCCGGCGCGCGCGCAATTTTGGCGCGCTAACGTGCCGGTTCTGCTTTATATCGAACGCAAAACGGGGAGACGAAGTGACTCAGATGCCGAAATTCACGATGGTCGATGCCGCGCCGACGCCCGTCGGCCCTTTCTCGCACGCAGCCGAAGCCGACGGCTGGGTGTTTCTCACCGGTCAGATGCCGACCGATCCGAACGACGACGGCGCGCCGTTGCCCGAAGGCGTCGCCGCGCAGACGCGCCGCGTGATGGACAACCTGATTCTCGTGCTGAACGGCGTCGGGCTGACGCTCGACAATGTGGTCAGCGTGCGTATCTTTCTGACCGAGTTCAAGCGCGACTACGACGCGATGAACGCGGTGTATCGCTCGTACTTTCTGCCGAAGCCGCTGCCGGCGCGAACGTGCATCGGCGTGACGGGGCTTGCGCGCGATGCGCTCGTGGAGATCGATTTCGTCGCGAAACGTCCTTGAGCGCGATTACTTCCGTTTCGACGCATCGACCCAGCGGAAAGTGAGATTGATGCGCTCGCCGCGCGCCCCCGGCTCTTTCGGCACGCGATGCACCCATTCGCGCTGCGTGCGCCCGCGCATCACGAGCAGGCTGCCGTGTGTGAGCGCGAGCGTGTGCGTCGCGTGCGTGCGCGCGTGACGAAACTCGAAGGTGCGCGTCGCGCCGAGACTCACCGATGCGATCACCGGCTCGGGCCCGAGTTCGCGTTCCTTGTCGGCATGCCATCCCATGCTGTCGAGGCCGCTGCGATAGCGGTTGAGCAGCACGCTGTTGAAGCGCGCATCGCAGGCGGCCTCGGCGCGCTCGCGAAGTTGCGCGACGGCGGGCGTCCACGGCTGCGGCACATTGCGGATGCCGGAATAGACATAGACCGCGTCCGGTTCGCCTTGCCACGCGGTCAGGCGCGGCAGCGGCACGCGGCCGCCCGGCGTGGTCATCGTGTCCTGCTGCCAGGCGACTTCCGCGATCAGGGCGCCCATCAGATCGCAAGCCGCGTCGGCGTCGATCCAGTCCGGATGCCACGCGATGTCGGGCTTGGGAATGTCGTCGAAGAGATCGAACATGACTGTGGTGCGAGACGGCGGCGGAAGGAACGTTCACGATAGCAGAGCCGCCGGGCGGCGTGATCGCGGAGTCGTTTTCTTGCCCGCGAACCCGCTGTGCTACATTGCCCCAATCATCTCAATAACGTCGTGCGAGGGTCGGAACATCCGCTTTGGCCTTTTCGCGCGACGACGGCAACGGGGAACTGCATGAACACCACCGCCCAAGCAAGCGGCGGCACGGTGCCGGGCCGCCGCATCCTGCTCGTCGACGACAGCGTCGATGCGGCGCTTGCCATGTCGATGCTGCTCGAAGCGCTCGGCCATGAAGTCCGCACCGAGCATGACGGCCCGCGCGCACTCGCATCGCTCGACGATTTCAAACCGGATGTTGTCGTGCTCGATATCGGATTGCCGGGCATGAGCGGCTTCGACGTCGCGCGCGAAATGAGAAAGCGCGACGCGACCCGAAGCGCGCTGCTGCTTGCATTGACCGGCTGGGGCAGCGATGCCGATCGTCGCAGCGCGCTCGACGCGGGCTTCGATCATCATCTGACGAAGCCCGTCACCATCGCCGATCTGGAAGCGCTGCTCACGAAGCCCTGAGCGCGCTCACTCCACGCGCAGCCGCGCCATGTACGGAAGGTGATCGGACAGCCACGCGGTGTCCTGCGTCGGCACGAGCCATTCGACCGGCTTCAGGCCGCGCACGAACATCTTGTCGAGCGCGAGCGCCGGTGAGAAAGCCGGAAACGTGCGGCCCGATTCGCCGAGCATCGTCGCGACTTCGCTCATGCCAAGTTCGCCGAAAAGCGGCACGGAGTCGTTGCGCCAGTCGTTGAAATCGCCCGCCAGCATGAGCGGACCTTCCGGCGCTTCCTTCGCGATCCAGTGCGCGATCCAGTTCATCTGACGCAGCCGCGCCTGCCGCGTCAACGCGAGATGCGCGCACAGCAATGTGATGGCCTGACCGGCGAAGGTCGCGCGCGCGACCAGCAAGCCGCGCTTTTCGAAACGATGCGCGGAGATGTCCCAGCGCCCGGAAAGATCGAGCGGATGCGGCGAGAGAATCGCATTGCCATGCCGCCACGACGGCTTGAACACGTTCGGTCCGAGCGCGATCTGCAATTCGAGCGCGGTGGCGATCTCGGTCGCCTGGCAATGCCAGACATCGTCGAGCGGCGCGTCGAACGGCTTGCCGAAGCCGCTTGCGAGCACGGGCTGCGGCATGCGCCGCGCCATCGCTTCCTGAAGAAAATAGACGTCGGCGTTGGTGGTCTGAACCCACCGTTGCATCGCGGTCCACGCGCGCAGGCCGAGGGGCGAGCGGCCCTTGTGCAGATTCCAGCTGACCGCCGTGAAATCCGGCGTGGCCGAATGAGCGGACGGGCCTGGCGGAAGATGTTCTGGGTTTCGCATGCGTTCTTTGTCTCGAGCGGCGGCCTCTTGAGTCTATGTCACCGCGGTTGTCATTGCGCCGCCGCCGGCGACCCCAGGCTCGCGCGTACCCGGTAGGCGAGCGACGGATTGCTGTCGATGAGCTGCCACTGCGCCCATTCGCCTGGCTTGAGCGCCAAGCCCGGATGCGATCCGCTCACCTGACGCGGCACCGGCGGCAGCTTGCAGCCCGAGGGCGATGCGCGCGAGCTGTCGTCCTGCAAGGTTTCCTGCGCGTCGATGGCGAGCGTGATGTCGTCGGCGTTCGCGCGCGTCGGCGAAATGGTGATGGTGCGTTGCAGATCGATGTCGCCGGCAGGCTGATCCGCGCAGCCGACGCGATTCTGCACCTTGTTGTGATGCGTGTCGGTGCGCGCCTGTCCGACGTTCGTCGTGCCGGAAAACGAGTCGATCTGTTGTCCGTCGCGCACGACCTGCAACTCCCAGGTCACCGGTTGCGATGGCGCGGTCTGCGCCTGCGCGTTAAGCGCGGCAAGACCGGCGCCCGTCATGAGCGCGGCATTCAGAAAGACGGTGCGTATCGTTTTATGCATTGAAAGCGACTCCTGCGCGCGGACTGTTCGGATGGCGGCGCGGCTGGCGCGTCGCTGGATCGGCGTTCTCCGGCGAATTCGTTGTGACACGGCGGCGCAGGTACGGTTCAGCCAGACCGCGCAACACATAATTGTGGACGAACGAAACGAATCTCAACCTGGCCTGACGCGAAGCAGATTTCGAACCCGCTCGCCGCGTCGTCCGACGATGATACTCGCACGCTTTGCGCATCGCGATTAGCAGCACACGCGTTCGACTGCTCGCTTGCGTGCGGTTTTGGCGTCGATACACTGGACTCGTCGACCATAAAAATTGACGGGGTGTGACATGACGACGGCCGTGGTCAAACAGGAACTCGCAGTGGCATCGTTCAGCAAGGTCTACAGTCTCGACGATGTGGAGTCCGCGCTCAACGATCTCTCCGAAGGCGCGAACGACGCCTTGCGCGCCACTTACGAAAAAATGCTCAAAGTGGGTAATCTGCGTTTCTGCGTGAAGCCGAACCGCATGCCGTCGGTGGACGATCTCGCCGCCGACCTGCCGAATTTCGAGGAGCCGCTCGCCGATATCCGCAAGCAGATCGCGCTGTGCCTCGAAACCGACGATCGCCTCGAACTCATGCCGATGCTGCTGCTCGGCGAGCCGGGCATCGGCAAGACGCACTTCGCGAAGCAACTCGCGCGGCTGCTCGGCACGTCGAATCACTATGTCGCGATGAGCTCGCTGACGGCGGGCTGGATCCTGTCGGGGGCGTCGTCGCAATGGCGCAATGCGAAGCCCGGCAAGGTGTTCGATGCGCTCGTGAACGGCAGCTACGCGAATCCCGTCATGACCGTCGACGAAATCGACAAGGCCACCGGCGACGCGCAATACGATCCGCTCGGCGCGCTCTATGCGCTGCTGGAGCATGACACGGCGCAGACTTTCGTCGACGAATTCGCCGAAGTGCCGATCAACGCGGGCAACGTCGTGTGGATCGCGACGGCCAACGACGCGCGCGCGATTCCCGAGCCCCTGATGAATCGCATGAACGTCTACGAAATTCCGCCGCCCGATCGCGACGGCGCGCGGCGCATCGCGCAGTCGATTTACGCCGAAATCCGCAATGCTCATTCGTGGGGCGCGCGTTTTCCGGAAACACTCGGCGACGCGCCGCTCGACGCGCTCACGCAGGCGTCGCCGCGCGGCATGCGGCGCGCGATGCTGAACGCGTTCGGCAACGCACGTATCGACGGACGGCATCACGTCGAAGCGCGCGACATTCAGATCGACCGCAACCTGCGCAAAAAAGCGATCGGCTTCTGAAAGCGCGCCGTTCGCGAAATTGCCGAAAAGGCCGCCAAAACCTGTCGTTTTTGACATCTGGCGGCCAGATTCTTGCCTTTTTCTGAATTGCACCGGAAAACGATCTAATCGGCGTGCATTTGTTGTGTAACGCGCAATAGTCCCGAACGTAAAATAGTTGGGACAAATCTGCCGCGGAAGAAGACATGGATCGGATCGAGTGCGTAGTAATCGGGGCGGGCGTCGTCGGACTGGCGATCGCCCGCGCGCTGGCCAAGCGCGGCCGCGAAGTCATCGTGCTGGAGGCGGGCGAGGGCATCGGCATCGGCACGAGCTCGCGCAACAGCGAAGTCGTTCACGCAGGCATCTACTATCCGCGCGGATCGCTGAAGGCCGAACTGTGCGTGCGCGGGCGCGACATGCTCTACGCGTTCTGTCAGGAGCACGGCGTGCCGCACCGGCAATGCGGCAAGCTGCTCGTCGCGACGGCGCGCAATCAGGTGCCGCAACTCGCGGCGCTGGAACAGAAGGGCATCGAGAATCGCGTGAAGGGACTCGTGCGCATCAGCGGCGCGCAGGCGGCCGAGATGGAGCCGCAACTTCAATGCGTCGAGGCGGTGTGGTCGCCGCTGACGGGCATCGTCGACAGTCATCAGTACATGCTCGCGCTGCAGGGCGAGGCGGAGAATCACGGCGCGAATATCGTGTTCCATACGCCGGTCACGTCGGTCGATGCGCGCGAAGGCTGCTTCATCGTCGAGACGGGTGGCGAGTCGCCGGCGCGCTTTCGGGCGTCGTTTCTCATCAACAGTGCGGGCTTGCATGCGAACGAGATCGCGCGGCGCATTCGCGGACTGGACGATCGTCACGTGCCGCCGCTCTACTTCGCGAAGGGCAACTACTTCAGCGTGAGCGGACGCGCGCCGTTCGAGCGGCTCATTTATCCGATGCCGAACGAAGCCGGCCTCGGCGTGCATCTGACGATCGATCTCGGCGGGCAGGCGAAGTTCGGTCCGGACGTCGAATGGGTGCAGGCGCTCAATTACGACGTCGATCCGCGTCGCGCCGATTCCTTCTACGCCGCGATCCGCGCGTATTGGCCGGGTCTGCCCGACGACGCGCTTCAACCCGCGTACGCGGGCATCCGTCCGAAGCTGTCCGGTCCGGGCCAGGCGGCGGCGGATTTCGTGATCCAGGGCAAATCGGCGCACGGCGTGCCGGGACTCGTGAACCTCTTCGGCATCGAATCGCCGGGATTGACGGCATCGCTCGCGATCGCCGAACGCGTCGCCGACATGGCGCGCTGACTGTCATGCGACTTTCCGCCGTGCCTTATCTCTAACATTTGGCGTCGTCGACTCGCTTTCAGGTTGCTATGCTCGGGTATCGCCGTCGCCAAGAACGGCGCTATCCCCCAATACAACATGGAGTGAGTCACCATGAAGACATCACGTCGCACGTTTCTCATTACCAGCGTGGGCGTCGCATCGACGTTCGCGCTCGGCTCGAAAGCGGCCTTCGCCGCCGACGCCCCGAAAGTCGCTGAAAGCGATCCCACCGCGCAGGCACTCGGCTACAAGGAAGACGCGAGCAAGGTCGACAAGGCCAAGTTCGCGAAGTACGCCGCCGGGCAGGACTGCGGCAACTGTCAGTTCTATCAGGGCAAGCCGACGGACGCCTACGCGCCGTGCCCGATGTTCAGCAACAAGCAGGTCGCGGCGAAGGGCTGGTGCAGCGCCTATGTGAAAAAGGCATAAGCGCGGCTCGCTCCCGAGCCGAAGCGCGCCCGGCCGAAAGGCACGGCGCGCTTTTCTTCGTTCGCAATTAGCTTGATCGGGAGAAAAACCGTCTTTACACTCGCCAAGGAAAAAAGAGCCGCGCGTTCGCATCTTTAAAGCGCGGACACCCACTGACCTTGGGGGATCGCATGCCAGGAAGAGCATTGAACGCGCGCGCCGTGATGGCGGCGGTCATCGGCAACGCGCTGGAGTGGTACGACTTCACCGTGTTCGGCTTCATGACGGTCGTCATCGCCCGCTTGTTCTTTCCGAGCAGCAGCGATTATTCGTCGATTCTTCTGACCACCGCGACCTTCGGCGTCGCGTTCGTGATGCGTCCCGTGGGCGGCATCGTTCTCGGCCTGTATGCGGATCGCGCGGGGCGCAAGGCGGCGCTGACGCTCGTCATCGGACTGATGACGCTCGGCATTCTCCTGCTCGCGATAGCGCCGCCGTATTCGGCGATCGGCATCGGCGCGCCGCTCGTCATCGTGTTCGCGCGGCTGCTGCAGGGATTTTCCGCTGGCGGCGAGTTCGGCAGTTCGACCGCGCTGCTGATCGAAGCGGCGCCGTTTTCGAAGCGCGGCTTCTACGGCAGTTTCCAGATGGCGAGCCAGGCGGCGTCGCTCCTGCTCGGCGCGATCGTCGGCTCGGCGATTTCGCGCGGACTGTCGCCCGAAGCGCTCGATTCATGGGGATGGCGCGTGCCGTTCATCTTCGGTCTCGTGATCGGGCCGGTCGGGCTGTACATTCGCCGCAACATGGCCGACACCGAAGCGTTCCTGCACGCGAAGAAAACCGCGCGCCGGGCGACGCTCGGCGAAGTGTTCAGCACGCATGGCCGCGAGGTGCTGTGCGGGCTCGGCTCGGTGATCGCGTTGACGGTGAGCGTGTACGTGCTGATTGCCTATCTGCCGACGTTCGCCGTCAAGCAATTGAAGCTGCCGTTCGGTCAGTCGTTCACGGCGTTGATCGTCGGCAATCTTCTGCTGACGGTGCTGTCGCCGGTCACGGGCGCGTGGTCGGATCGCATCGGGCGCAAAGGGCTGTCGCTGTGGTCGCTCGCGATCACGCTCGTCATCATCTATCCGCTTTTCGCGTGGCTCGCGGCGGAACCGAGCGTGATGCGGCTCGTTGTCGTGCAGGCGCTGCTGTCGATCGCGCTGTCGGGATACTACGGGCCGTTCGGCGCGCTGATCGCGGAGCTGTTTCCGGCGCACGTGCGCTCGACGGGGCTTTCCCTCGCGTACAACATCGCGGTGATGATCTTCGGCGGCTTCGGACAGTTCATCGTGACGTGGCTCATCCGCATGACCGAATCGCAACTCGCACCCACGTTCTATGTGATGGGCGGGCTCGTGCTCTCGCTGATCGCAGTGGCGTGCATCCCGGCGACGCGCCATGCGGATGTCGACGAAGCGCGCGACCTCACGCGTTAGGCGGAAGCCGACTACACGGCCGGGCGCGCGCAGGCGATTCTTCCTAACCCGTTCGGACAGGTGGCATGGGGCGAACGTTGGCGGTCATAATCTGCCCATCGTCGTGCAAATGCGAGGGCGGAAAATGGTTAGGACCGTTGAATTAATCGAGCGTAAGTATGAAGCGGGACGGGCAGCGGGGCGGTCGTCGAGCGAATGGGGCGAGATGCCGTTGCTGGATTCGGAGAAGCTCGTCGTGGTTCCGAAGGACAGGCTGGCGCTCTACATTGCGCGGCTTCAAGAGGTCGAAAACGAGCTTTGCCGGCGGACAGTCGACGAGACGTTCGAGTTGATGGAGGCGCAGGGTGTCAGTTTTCTTACGCCGGCAGATCTCGAGGAGGAGGAAGCGTCGCAAGGTGGGAAGCCTCTGCGAGCGCGGCGCATACGTAGGACGCGGGCGCCGAAATCGTCGTTTCTCAATATGTTTCGCAACATGTTCGCGAAACGAACGAAGCAGGCCGGATGATGGGGCGCGGCGTGAAGTTCTTGATGCCGAGCTGGTGTGATTATCACCAGTGGCGCAGTTCGGATGCGAAGACCTTCGAGAAGCTGACGAGCCTGATCGATGAGTGCTGCCGCAGCCCGTTCAAGGGAACGGGCAAGCCGGAACCGCTCAGGCACGACAAAGCGTAGTCGCCGCGCATCGTTCGCTGCCGCGGCCACCACGGCGACAACCAGCGCTTACCGCTCCAGCCCCGCCTTCACCAGCAACTCGGCCAGCACTTCCGTCATCCCGCCTTCATGCGCTTCGGCGCGTTCCTTCAACTGCTTGACGAGCTTTTCATCGAGCTTGCACGCGAACGGCACGAGCCCCTTCGCCTGATCCAGCTTGCGCTGTTCGCGCCGATCGACCTTCTGCGCATCCGCTGCGCCCACGCGTGCCCGGCCGCCCTGCTTGAGGTCGTTGGCGAGTTTGAATGCCTTGTTCTGTTCCAGTTCGAATTTGTTCACGCGATGCTCCGATGCGACGATTGATTGCAAGTCCGACATTGTACGGAACTAGCGACCCGCCTCCGCCAGCGCATCGATGCGCGCCCGCATGCGCCGCCAGTGCGAGCCTTCCCAGAACACGCGATGGCACACATCGCAGGTCACGAAGCGCGCATGCCGCTCACGTACGCCCTCGGGCACGCGGCCGTCGATCTCGCCGGGCGCGGCCGGACGCAATGGCGCGTTGCACATCAGGCAGAGACGGAACGCGCGGACGTGCGGCGCGAGATCGAAGCGCTCCGAGACTTCGCGGAACTGGTCGTCGGCTTGCAGGGTCCGCACGTAGCATCCTCGCAAGACGGTGCGGCGCTTGAGCAATTCGCGATCGCGCGTGAGCACGATGCGCGCTTCGTCCTGCGCGAGCTGCTCGATTTCATCGTCGGGGAAGTTGTTGTCGTAGCGCGTGTCGAAGCCCGCCAGTCGCAGCAATTGCGCGAGTCCGCCGAGATGCGCATCGGCGATGAAACGCAGGTCCGCGGCGTCGAGCGGCGGGCGCAGCAGCAGCGCGCCGTTCTCCATTCCGGCGGGCGCGTGACGCGCGGGATAAACCTCGATGAGATCGTCCGGCTCGATCGGGGCGTCGAATCCAACCGCGCGGCCGGCCTTCACGATCAGATCGACTTCGGTATGCGGCACGCCGAGCGCCTCGATCATGTGCTTGGTCGACGAAGACTTCGCGCACGCGCACGCGAACGTGTGCCCGCGCAGGGATCGAGCGAGGAAATCGTTCAGTTCGCGATGGAAGTGAAAGCGCGCCTTGACCATGCAGCAGTATGGCATTGCGCGCTTCTGCGCGCTTTCCGGCGATGTGCTTTACTGGCGCTCGGTCCGCGCGGCATTGCGCGCGCGGCAAGCGGACAAGGCAAAGGAGCACACGAGCATGGATATCGGATTCATCGGATTGGGGGAAATGGGCGGCGCGATGGCGGAGCGCGCGCTCAAGGCGGGGCACAGCGTGCGCGTCTGGAATCGCTCGCGCGACAAAACGCGCGCGCTCGCGGATCAGGGCGCGTCGGTCGTCGATACGCCCGAGCAGGCTTTCGCCGGCGACGCCGCGTTCTCCATGCTCGCCGACGATACCGCGCTGCGCTCCGTGCTCGTCGATGGCGGCCTGCTCAAGCACGCGCCGAAAGGCCTGGTGCACGTCAACATGGCGACTATCTCGGCGGCGCTCGCCACCGAGCTCGCCGAATTGCACGCGCAGCACGGCGTCGCGTATGTCGCCGCGCCGGTGCTCGGCCGGCCGGACGTCGCGGCGGCGGGCAAGCTCAACATTCTCGCGGCGGGCGCGAGCGAAGCGATCGACCGTGTGCAGCCCGTCCTCGATGCGCTCGGCCAAAAAACGTGGCGCGTCGGCAGCGAGCCGCAGCACGCGAACGTGCTCAAGCTCGCCGCGAATTTCATGCTGGCGTCGGCGATCGAGAGCTTCGGCGAGGCGGCGGCGCTCGTGAGCGGCCACGGCATCGAATCGCAGATGCTGCTCGACGTCATCACGAATTCGCTGTTTCCAGGACCGGTCTATCAGGGATACGGGAAGATGATCGCCGAGCGGCGCTACGAGCCCGCGCTCTTCAAGGCGCGTCTCGGACTAAAGGACGTGCGTCTCGCGATCGCCGCGGGCGACGCCGTCAACGTGCCGCTGCCGGTGGCGAGCGTCGTGCGCGACAATCTCGTCGATGCGCTCGCCCACGGCGACGGCGAGAAGGATTTCGCCGTGCTCGGTCAGGTGGCCGCGCGCCGCGCGGGGCGCGAATCGTAAATCGATGTCGTGGCGAAGGCGGTCAAACGGCATAATTCGAATCCCGTTTCTTCCTCGCCACGCCGCAATGAGCCTGCATCTCTGGTGGCTGTTCGTCGCCACCGTCTTCGTCGTATCCGCGATTCCCGGCCCCAACATGCTGCTCGTCATGACGCACGGCGCACGGCATGGTCTCGAGCGCTCGACCGCCACCATGGCCGGCTGTCTGACGGCGCTCGTCATCATGTTGTCGGTGTCGGCGGCGGGGTTGGGCGTGTTTCTCGAAGCGTGGCCGCGCCTCTTCGACACGCTGCGTCTGATCGGCGCCGCGTATCTCGTCTGGCTCGGCGTGAAAAGCTGGCGCGCCAAGGCGGGCGCGATCGACGTGCGCGACGAAACCGGCGGCGCGCATGCTTTCAGACCCTTCACGCTTTTTCGCAACGGCTTTCTCGTCGCGAGCAGCAATCCGAAGGCGATTCTCTTTGCGGCGGCGCTGCTGCCGCAGTTCATCGATGCAAGCCGGCCGGTCTTGCCGCAATTCGCGGTGCTCGTGTCGACATTCGCCGTCATCGAGGTGAGCTGGTACGCCGTGTACGCGGGGCTCGGCGCGCGCATCGGCGACAAACTGAAAAGCGCGAGCGTCGCGCAGGCGTTCAACCGGCTAACGGGCGGCGTGTTCGTCGGCTTCGGCGCGATGATGGCGCTCGTGCGTCACTAACGCGCTTCCAAACGTCTGCAAAAACGGGTGCGTGACTTGCTGCCGTTTTGAGTGCTTCATTCGCTTTCGAACAGACATACGCGAATCGGCAGCGCATAGTCGCGCTCGTCCGGTTCGCGGCGAAACGAAAAGAACAGCTAAAAGGAGGCGCTCATGGATGAGACAGGCCGACGCGCCGTTTTCGCCGCGCTCTTGCCGCTCTGCTTCGGCATGCTTTCGACGACGTGCGCGCGCGCCGACGACACGCCGAATCCGTGCGATGCGCTCAAACGCGTGCTGTCCGCCGCGCCGAATTTCTCGTCGCTTTCCGCTTTCGACGGCCGCGCGATCGCGCTTCCCTACGGCGACGACGCGAAGTGCGCCGCTTCGCAAACCAACTATCGATGCACATGGACGCCGCGCGGCGGATCGAGCGCGGATTCGCTGCAGGGCGTCGCGGCGGACATCGCCTCGTGCGTGCCCGACGCGAGCACGATCAGAATTCGCCCGCGCGCCAGCACTTCTATCTGGGCGCACGCGGTGCGCGCACCGAGATTACGGCGGCGCAGGCCGGGTCGAACAAGCTGACACTCGAAATTTACGGTTCCCGCTGAGGCCATCATGAGCAAGCGCATCCTAATAGCCGACGACGACGACGATGCGCTCGCCGGTCTCGCGAACTTGCTGACCGGCATGGGCCACGAGGTCGCGCTCGCGGCGAACGGCGCGCAGGCTGTGGAAGTCGCCGCGCAGTTCGACCCCGAAGTCGTGATCCTCGATCTCGGCATGCCGCTCGTCGACGGACTTGCGGCGGCGCGCCAGTTGCGCAAGCTGCCGAACGGCCACGCGTTGATGCTCGTCGCGCTCACCGGCTGGGGGCAGCCCCAGCATCGAGAAATGACGCTCGACGCAGGTTTCGACATGCATCTCGTCAAGCCGATTTCCGCGGATCAGCTCCAGTTCATCCTTTCGATGATGCAGCCCTGAGTTTCGTCGGCGTGTCGGGCGTCAGCGCGCCGCAACGGCCATGTTGCGATGCACCAATATTCTTGGTATATTTACTCCTGTCTCCTCCATGTCTCCACTGATATGGATTCAGCCCGTCGACCCTGGCGGGCTTTTTTTCGTCGGTACCTTCCGATGCTGCGCCGCACCGACTGATACGAAAAAGGCCGATTCGCCCCGTAGCGAATCGGCCTTTTTTGATTCGGCTGAAGCTCGATCAGCGGGCGAGCCCCGTCTCTTCGTCGGCGCCGATCGCGAGATTCATACACTGGATCGCCGCGCCCGACGCGCCCTTGCCCAGATTGTCGAGGCGCGCCACGGTCACGAAGCGCTCGTCGTTGCCGAACACGAAAATATCGACGCGATTCGTTTCGTTGCACGCCTGAACGTCGAAGAAGCCGGCGTCGAGGTTACTCTCAGCGTCGAACGGCATGACGCGCACGAAGGGCTCGTTGTTGTAATACTCGGCGAGCATGTCGCGCACGTCCTGCGGCTTCGCCGGGCGCGCGAGCTGGTCCGGCGAGAAATACGTCGTCACGGCGAGACCTTTCAGGAACGGTCCGACGATCGGCGTGAAGACCGGCGCGCGTTTCAGACCCGTGCGCACCGACATTTCCGGCAGATGCTTGTGCGTCAGGCCGAGCGCATACGGGCGCGGGCTCATCAGCTTGTCGTCGCCGCCTGCTTCGTACTCCGCGATCATCTTCTTGCCGCCGCCGCTGTAGCCGGTGATCGAATAGGCGTGAGCGTGGAAATCGGCGGGCACGAGGCCGCCCGCGACGAGCGGCTGCACAGACAGCACGAACGCCGACGCGTGGCAACCCGGCACCGCGATGCGCTTCGCCGTGCGCAGGCGCTCACGCTGCGCGCGCGACAACTCCGGCAGACCGTACGCCCAGTCGTCCTGCGTGCGGAACGCCGTGCTGGCGTCGATCATCACGGTGCGCGTGTTGTCCGGCGCGACGAGCGAAACCGACTCGCGCGACGCGACATCCGGCAGGCACAGGAACGTCACGTCCGATGCGTTGATGAGGCGGCGGCGCTCCTCCACGTCCTTGCGCTTCGCATCCTCGATGCGCAACACTTCGATGTCACGGCGCTGCGACAGATATTCGAAAATCTTCAGGCCGGTGGTGCCTTCCTGTCCGTCGACAAATACTTTCGTGGTCATCTCGATCTCGCTGGTTCGTGCGGGCGCTCGCCGCAAAACGGACATTTTAGTGCGAATTCGAGGCGGGTTGATGTCCGTCGTTGTCGACGGCGGCGCGATCGCCGATCCAGCGCGCCGTCACAGCCGCGACGCGCGCGCCGAAAACCTTCGCCGTCTCCAGATCGCCGATCGGAGGCGCTTCCTCCGGCGAGGCATCCGCGGGCGATTGCGTGAGCAGTCCGGTGAATCCGCCGACGAAATTCAGGTCGTTGCGCGTGGCCGCCTTCGTGTTCGACGGCATCATGCCCGTGCCGACCCAGACCATGCCGTGCTGCATGGCGAGCGTTACGAAATACGAGATCGTCAGGAATTTGTCGCCGTTCATGTGCGCCGAATTCGTGAAGCCGGCCGCGATCTTGTCCTTCCATTTCTGCGCGAACCACGGTTTCGAGCTTGCATCGGCGAATTTCTTGAAATCGGCGGACGGCCCGCCCATGTAGGTCGGCGCGCCGAAAACGATGGCGTCGGCGGCGTCGAGTTCGGCCCAGCCAGCGTCGTCGAGCTCGCCGACGGCGATCAGCTTCACGTTCGCGCCGGCGTCCGTTGCGCCGCCGAGCACGGCGTCCGCGACCTTCTTCGTGTGGCCGTAGCCGCTGTGATAAACGATGACGATGTTCGGCATGGTGTCCCCGAGGTCGGTCCGTGCGCGGCGGCACACGCCGAAGGCGCGCCGTGCGGACGGTTCGGGCCAGTCTAGCAAAGACAATTTTTGACCGACCGGCGCGACCGCACGGTTCTCGACGTCCGACTATCGCCCGTATGTGAAGGTGAGTCGCGCGCTGGCGATGGCCATTGTGCGGATTTCGTGTTCGAACATGAGTGCGGGCGTGCCCTGGCGCAAGCGTAGATCGGCGCTGTTGAGCGCGTACACGGTCACGATGTAGCGATGCGGCTTGCCGGGCGGCGGGCAGGGGCCGCCGTAGCCGTCCGTGTCCCAGTCGTTGCGCGCTTCGATGGCGCCCAGCTTGCGCAGCGCGCCCGAAGCGCTCGCGTTGTTCGGCAGCCGATCCGTGCCGGCGGGAATGCCGGCGACGGCCCAGTGCCACCATCCGCGCCCCGGCGCGTCGGGGTCGAAGATGGTCACGGCGAAGCTGCGCGCGTTCGAAGGCGCGCCATGCCAGGAAATTTGCGGCGATCGGTTGCCGCCCTTGCACTCGGATTGATCGAAAAGCAGATCGCGCCCGATAGTCTTGCCCGGCGCGAGATCCGTACTGGTCACGGTGAAGACCGGATCGGCCGCAGCGTCGCGCGAAATGGGAAAAACCGCCGCCGCCAAGGCGATGAACAGTACTGATACGACATGGCCACTCGAACTCACGCGTCGGCCGGTGAGGCGCATGGGCTGAACTCCTGTCAGTATCGCCGCGCGTTATAGCAGCGTTTCGCTGGCCGCAACGATGTTTTTTGTCTCAGTGATGCGCTTCGAACCAGCTTGCAGTTTAACATTGCAACAAAGCATTAAAGCTTGGATTCCTTGGGACTTAACCGATGGCGCATTGTGCGCTCGCAGGTTTGGACGTAGTGAAAGCAGCGCCTTGACGGCGACGACTTCCGACTCTATTGAATGTAGAAATGAGTAATTCGATGCAGATTCGCGCGGCAACAAATCGACTGAAATACAGGAGAGTTAAATGAGCCAGCGAATAAAAGTCATTATCGCAGACGACCATCCGGTGATCCTTTTCGGCGCGACGCAGGCGCTCAACAAGTTTCCGGAGGTTGACGTCGTCGGGCAGGCGCGTCAGTCGACCGAACTCATCCAGTTGCTTCAGAAGTCTCCATGCGACGTTCTCGTCACCGATCTCGCCATGCCCGGCGGTTCGTACGGCGACGGCATGCCCTTGCTCGGCTACATCGGACGGCAATTCCCGCGGGTCAAACTCGTCGTGCTGACGATGCTCGAGAATCCGGCGTTGCTCAAACGTTTGCGCGAGGTCGGCGTGATGTCCATCATCAATAAGGCCGACGACATGAATCACATCGGCTGGGCGATCCAGCACGTGATGCGCGGCCAGGAATACCTCGGGCCGTCGGTGAAGGTCGCGCTCGACAGCATGGGCCTCGGCGCGAGCGGGCAGCAGCGCAGCGTCATCCTGTCCAAGCGCGAGCTCGAAGTGGTGCGCCTGTTCGTCTCGGGCATGACGATCACCGAAATTGCGGCTCAATTGCGGCGCAGTATCAAGACGATCAGCACGCAAAAGAATACGGCGATGCGCAAACTCGGCATCGAGCGCGATTCGGAATTGTTTCAGTACGCGCAAAGCAACGGATTAATGAACCTGTCGGCGTATTCCGGCGACGGCTCGCTCGACGATTCCTCGCTTTCCAATCCGAACTCGCTTTAGTTCGTCCGCTTGCAGAATTAAAAAAACCGCTGAGTTTAATCAGCGGTTTTTTGCATTTTCATTGCCTTGCGACTGTCAATATTTATTGCGGAGCCGCAGTTGCACCGCCGTGCGCGGCCGACCATTCCGCCGGCGCATGCAGGAATTTCTCGACTTCATCGAGCGTCTTCGTCTCGAAATAGCCCTGTTCCTTCGCGACGCGCAGCACGTCCCACCATGTGGCGAGCGCGTGCAGATCGACGTCGATGTCCTTCAGCACGGACACGCTTTCCTTGAAGATGTTGTAGTGGAAGAGCACGAAGCAGTGATTCACCGTCGCGCCCGCGGTGCGCAGCGCGTTGATGAAGTTGATCTTGCTGCGGCTGTCGGTGGTCAGGTCCTCGACCAGCAGCACGCGCTGGCCTTCGGTCAGCAAACCTTCGATCTGCGCGTTGCGGCCGAAGCCCTTCGGCTTCTTGCGCACATATTGCATCGGCACCATCAGGCGATCGGCGATCCACGCCGCGAACGGGATGCCAGCGGTCTCGCCGCCGGCGACCGCGTCGATCTGCTCGTAGCCGACGTCGCGCAGAATGGTCGCTTCGGCCATCTCCATCAGGCCGCGGCGCACGCGCGGGTAGGAGATCAGCTTGCGGCAATCGATATACACGGGGCTCGCCCAACCGGACGTGAAGATGTACGGTTTTTCCGCGTTGAAGTGCACCGCCTGCACTTCGAGCAACATCTTGGCGGTGGTGTCGGAGATCGTCTGGCGATCGAAGCCTGTCATGGGCGAATCCTTGGACTTGTGTGGCGCTTGGAAAGCGGGAGGCGGCCGCGCGGGCCCTGGCGCATGGATCAACGCGGAAAGAGCATTCCTTTCGGATGGCTTTTGGCGTTTCCTGCGCGCGTGTCGACGGGACTTGGCGCTTCGGCGCCTTAGTTCGGCGCCTTAAGGCCGTCCCATGCACAGCTAGCCCGCCATTTTACCCGAGGCGGCGAGGCGGGGCGAATTGTTTGCAGGTTGTGAAGCCGCGCCGCTCGCGCGTAAACTCGCGGCGCTGTTGCGCAACTTCACATCGCCGATGACATCCGTTCCCTCTACACAAGATTCCAGCGTCGCGCCCACGCGCCACGCGCTGCAGGCGCTCATCGCGTCCGTTCTCGGCTACGCGATGGACGGCTTCGATCTGCTGATTCTCGGCTTCATGCTGCCCGCGATCGCCGCCGACCTGCATCTCACGCCCGCGCAATCCGGCGCGCTCGTCACGTGGACGCTCGCCGGCGCGGTCGCGGGCGGCATCGTGTTCGGCATGCTGTCCGACTATTTCGGCCGCGTCCGCATGTTGACCTGGACGATTCTCGTGTTCGCCGTCTTCACCGGTTTATGCGCGCTCGCGCAGGGCTATGGCGATCTTCTGATTTACCGCACCATCGCCGGGATCGGGCTGGGCGGGGAATTCGGCATCGGCATGGCGCTCGTCGCCGAGGCGTGGCCCGCGCGTTTGCGGGCGCGCGTGTCGTCGTATGTCGGAATCGGCTGGCAACTGGGCGTGCTCGCCGCCGCGCTCGTCACGCCGTTGCTCCTCCCCCTGATCGGCTGGCGCGGCATGTTCGCGGTGGGGCTGCTGCCGGCGGTGGCGTCGTTTTTCGTGCGGCGGCATGTGGAGGAACCCGCGCTCTTCACCGAACGCCGCGCGGCCGCGAAAGCGAACCGCGCCCGCAAGCTGCCGCTCAAACGTCTCTTCGACGACGCCCGCACCGCGCGCGCGAGCATCGGCGTCATCATTCTGTGCTCGGTGCAGAACTTCGGCTATTACGGGCTGATGATCTGGCTGCCGAGCTATCTGTCGAAGACGTTCGGCTACTCGCTCACGAGATCCGGTCTCTGGACCGCGGCCACCGTGCTCGGCATGGCGCTCGGCATTTGGCTGTTCGGTCTCGCGGCGGATCGCTTCGGGCGCAAGCCCGCGTTTCTCGTCTATCAGATCGGCGCGGTCGCGATGGTCTTCGTCTACTCCAATCTGACGAGCCCGTCCGCGTTGCTGATCGGCGGCGCGGTGATGGGCGTGTTCGTGAACGGCATGCTCGGCGGCTACGGCGCGCTGATCTCCGAAATCTATCCGACCGAAGCGCGCGCGACAGCGCAGAACGTGCTGTTCAACATCGGGCGCGCGGTGGGCGGTCTGGGACCGGTCGCGGTCGGCGCGCTGGCGGCGCGCTATTCGTTCGCGGTCGCGCTCGCGTTCCTCGCGTCGATCTATCTGCTCGATGTCATCGCGACGCTCTTTCTGATCCCCGAAAAGCGCGGCGCCGAGCTCGTCTGAGCGTGCTTCATCGGACGAAATTGCGCTGAAACGTTGCATCGCGTCATTTCAAGTGCGCGGTGTACACTGGACGTCCCAAAAAAACCAAGGCTCCGTCCGCTCGTCACATCCTTCCGAGCGGCACGTTGCGTCTATCCGACGTGCCGAGCCGTGATACTTGGTCCATCGATTCACATTTCCGCATTCATTGCAGCACGGTCGACGGCAGTGTGAACCCTGTTCAAATAATTCCCAAACGTCTCAGGTCAATCATGGACGAACAACTCAAGCAAAGCGCCCTCGCGTATCACCAGAATCCCCGCCCCGGCAAGATTTCGGTTACTCCGACCAAGCCGCTATCCAACCAGCTCGATCTCTCGCTCGCGTATTCGCCGGGCGTCGCGGCCGCTTGCATGGCGATCTACGACGAACCGCTCGACGCGCAGAAGTACACGTCGCGCGCGAATCTCGTCGGCGTCGTGACGAACGGCACGGCCGTGCTGGGACTCGGCAACATCGGCCCGCTCGCGGCCAAGCCGGTAATGGAAGGCAAAGGGTGCCTGTTCAAGAAGTTCGCGGGCATCGACGTGTTCGACATCGAGTTGGCTGAAACCGATCCGGACAAACTCGTCGATGCGATCGCGATGCTCGAACCGACGCTCGGCGGCATCAATCTCGAAGACATCAAGGCGCCGGAATGCTTCTATATCGAGAAGAAGCTGCGCGAGCGCATGAAGATTCCCGTTTTCCATGACGATCAGCACGGCACGGCGATTATCGCTTCGGCGGCGATTCTCAATGGCCTGAAAGTGGTCGGCAAGAAGCTCGAGGAAGTGAGGCTCGTCTGCTCGGGCGCGGGCGCGGCGGCGATCGCGTGTCTGGATCTGCTCGTGCATCTGGGTTTGAAGAAGTCGAACACGCTCGTGATCGATTCGAAGGGCGTGATCTACGAAGGCCGCGGCAATCTGGATGCGTCGAAGGAGCGCTATCAGGCGTCGACCGACGCGCGCACCCTCGCCGATGCGATGCACGGCTGCGACGTGTTCCTCGGCTGTTCGAGCGCGGGCGTGCTGAAGGCCGAGATGGTCCAGACGATGGCCGACAAGCCGCTGATTCTCGCGCTCGCGAATCCCGAGCCGGAAATCCGCCCGGAAGAAGCGAAGCGCGTGCGTCCGGACTGTATCGTCGCGACGGGCCGTTCGGACTATCCGAACCAGGTCAACAACGTGCTGTGCTTTCCGTTTATCTTCCGCGGCGCGCTGGATGTCGGCGCGACGACGATCACCGAAGAGATGAAGCTCGCGTGCGTGCGCGCGATCGCGGAACTCGCCGAAGAGACCGATCAGGGCGATGAAGTCGCGAAGGCATACGAAGGTCATTCGCTGGAATTCGGTCCGGAATATCTGATTCCGAAGCCGTTCGATCCGCGCCTCATCATCAAGATCGCGCCGGCTGTCGCGCAAGCCGCGATGGATTCGGGCGTGGCGACGCGTCCGATCAAGGACATGGACGCGTATCGCGAGACGCTCGGCGCGACGGTGTATCGCACGGGCATGGTGATGCGCCCGGTGTTCGCGGCGGCGAAGGCGGCGCCGGCGCGCATCGCGTTCGCGGAAGGCGAGGACGAGCGCGTGCTGCGCGCCGCGCAGTTCGTGCTGCTGGAGAAGATCGCGAAGCCGATCATCATCGGGCGTCCGGCGGTCGTCGAGATGCGTCTGCAGAAGATGGGCTCGAAGCTGAAGCCAGGCGTCGATTTCGAGATCGTGAATCCGGAAGACGATCCGCGTTATCAGAAGAGCTGGCAGGCGTATCACGAGATCGCCGCGCGTCAGGGCGTGACGCCCGAAAGCGCGAAGGCCGCGCTGCGCAAGTTCAACACGCTGATCGGCGCGATTCTGGTTCATACCGGCGACGCGGACGGGATGATCTGCGGTCTCATCGACACGTATCAGGATCATCTGAAGTTCATCGATCAGGTGCTCGGCAAGGCCAAAGGCGCCAACAACTTCGCGGCGATGAACTTGCTGATGCTGCAAGGGCGCAATCTGTTCATCAGCGACACGTACGTCAATGAGACGCCGACGGCCGAACAACTCGCCGACATGACGATTCTCGCCGCGCGCGAGATCGAGCGTTTCGGCGTGCAGCCGAAGGTCGCGCTGCTGTCGAATTCGAACTTCGGCAGCGTGCCGAGCGCATCGGCGAGCCGGATGGCCGAAGCGCGCAAGCTGATCGCCGAGCGCGCGCCGGATCTCGAAATCGACGGTGAAATGCACGGCGACGCGGCTTTGTCGGAAGCCGTGCGCAAGGCTTCGTTCCCTGGCACGACGCTGCATGGCGAGGCGAATCTGCTCATCATGCCGAACGTCGAGGCGGCGAACATCACGTATAACCTGCTCAAGATGGTGAGCGGCGAAGGCGTGACGGTCGGGCCGTTCTTGTTGGGTGCCGCGAAGCCGGTTCATATCCTCACGCCGGCGGCGACCGTGCGTCGGATCATCAATATGACGGCGGTGGCGAGCGCGAATGCGCGCGTGGCGAAGTAAGGTTTATTTGCTGCGCTGAAAGAAAAACGGCGATCCGGAAAGGATCGCCGTTTTTTTTGAGCCAGCGCGTCAGGCTACTTGTCGCTTTTCGTCACCCTGCGGATCGCGCCACCGTCCCAGCAACTTCTCCCACTTCAGCTTCGCGGCCTTCACGTTGTTTTCCTTGATGTGCCCATACCCGCGCATCGAATCCGGCAGATTCGCCAGTTCGATCGCGAGCGGCAGCTTCTCTGCAGTCAATCCGCCGATCAGCTCCTTCACCAGCGCTTCGTATTCGCCGATCAACGCGCGCTCCATCTGCCGCTCCTCCGTGCGTCCGAACGGGTCGAGCGCCGTCCCGCGCAGGAACTTGAAACGAGCGAGAACACGCATCGCGGACATCATCCACGGGCCGTACTGCTGCTTCACCAGATGCCCATGCGAATCCTTCTTCGACAAGGAAGGCGGCGCGAGATGCACCTTGATCTTCCAGTCGCCTTCGAAGCTCCCGCGAATCTTGTCGAGGAAAACCGGATCGGCATACAGGCGCGCGACTTCGTACTCGTCCTTATAAGCCATGAGCTTGTGAAGATTCTTCGCGACAGCTTCCGTCAACGAATAATCACCGGTTCCGAGTTCCGCTTCCTTCGCGCGCACCGACGCGACCAGCCGCCCATACCGCGCCGCATAAGCCGTGTTCTGATACTTCGCGAGATAGTCGAGCCGCTTGTCGATGAGCGTATCGAGCGCCTTCGGCGTATGCAGCGCAATGATCTTGCCCGGCGCGTCTTGCGTTTGCGTCCCGTGAGCGAGCCGCGTAACCGACGAAAGATCGTGCGCCGCGCGTCGTCCCCATTCGAACGCCGCGAGATTCTTCTCGACCTGCACCGCGTTCAATTCGATCGCGCGCACCAGCGATTCATGCCGCAGCGGCACCCAGCCCTTCTGCCACGCAAACCCGAGCACAAACGGATTCGTATAAATCGCGTCGCCCATCAGCGCGACGGCGAAGCGGTTGGCATCGACGAGCGCGACGTGCTCGCCCGCCGCCGCGCGGATATCCGCCTCGGCGCTCGCGCCCGGAAAGCTCCAGTTCGGATTCTTGATGAACTCGGCGGTCGGCGTTTGCGCGCTGTTCACGACGACGCGCGTGTGGTCCGGCTGCATCCGTGAGCCGCATTCGTTGCTCGCGGTCACGATCGCGTCGCAGCCGATGACGAGATCCGCCTCGCCCATCGCGATGCGCGTCGCGTGGATATCGGCAGGACGATTCGCGATCTGCACGTGGCTCATCACGGCGCCGCCTTTCTGCGCAAGACCGGTGACGTCGAGCACGGTGACGCCTTTCTGCTCCAGATGCGCCGCCATGCCGAGCAGCGCGCCGATCGTCACGACGCCCGTTCCGCCGACGCCCGTCACCAGCACGCCATACGGCCGCCCGATTTCCGGCAGCTCGGGCGTGGGCACGGCGGGCATCGCATCGCTCGCGACGCTCGTCGCCTTCGGTTTCTTCAACTGCCCGCCTTCCACCGTGACGAAGCTCGGGCAGAAGCCGTTCAGACACGAATAGTCCTTGTTGCACGTCGACTGGTTGATCTGCCGCTTCGTGCCGTACTCGGTTTCGAGCGGTTCCACCGACAGGCAATTCGACTTCACCGAGCAATCGCCGCAACCTTCGCACACGGCCTCGTTGATGACGACGCGCTTCGCCGGATCGGGAAACGCGCCGCGTTTGCGGCGACGCCGTTTCTCGGTGGCGCAGGTCTGGTCGTAGATCAGGATCGACGTGCCCGGAATGTCGCGCAACTGGCGCTGGATATCGTCGAGTTCATCGCGATGATGCACGTCGATGCCCGGCGCGAGTCCGACGTTCGCGGTGTACTTCTCCGGCTCATCCGTGACGATGACGATCTTCGCCGCGCCTTCCGCCGCGAGCTGATGCGTGATCTGCGGCACGGTCAGCACGCCGTCGACGGGCTGGCCGCCCGTCATCGCGACGGCATCGTTGTAAAGAATCTTGTAGGTGATGTTCACCTTCGCCGCGATCGCCGCGCGGATCGCGAGCAGGCCCGAATGGAAGTACGTGCCGTCGCCGAGATTCGCGAAGACGTGCTTGTCGTTCGAGAACGGCGCCTGGCCGACCCACGCGACGCCTTCGCCGCCCATCTGGCTGAACGTGCTCGTGTTGCGGTCCATCCAGACCGTCATGTAGTGACAGCCGATTCCGGCCATCGCGCGCGATCCTTCCGGCACGTTCGTCGACGTATTGTGCGGACAGCCCGAGCAGAACCACGGCTTGCGCTCCGCCTCGACGCGCGGCCGCGCGAGCGATTTCTCCTTCGCGTCGATCACGGCGAGGCGCGTCGCGATGCGCGCACGCACGTCGGCGGGGAGATCGAACTTTTCGAGGCGCGTGGCGATCGCCTTCGCGATGATCGCGGGCGACAGCTCGTAGTGCGCGGGTAGAAGCCAGTTGCCCATCGGCACGGACCATTCGCCACCGGCGCCGTCTTTCTCGTCGAACTTGCCGTAGACGCGCGGACGTTGCGCATCCGGCCAGTTGTACAGCTCTTCCTTGATCGCGTATTCGAGAATCTGGCGCTTTTCTTCGACGACGAGAATCTCTTCCAGCCCGCGCGCGAATTCCTGCGCGCCTTGCGCTTCCAGCGGCCACACGCAGCCGACCTTGTAGAGACGAATGCCGATTTGCGAACACGTCGCGTCATCGAGGCCGAGATCGGTCAGTGCCTGACGCACGTCGAGATACGCCTTGCCGCCGGTCATGATGCCGAAGCGCGCGTGCGGCGAATCGATCTCCACGCGGTCGAGCTTGTTCGCGCGCACATAGGCCAGCGCCGCGTACCACTTGTAGTCGAGCAGACGCGCTTCCTGCACGAGCGGCGGATCGGGCCAGCGGATGTTCAGGCCGCCGTCGGGCATCGCGAAATCGGTGGGCAGCACGATTTGCGTGCGATGCGGATCGATATCGACCGAAGCCGACGACTCGACGACATCTGTCACGCATTTCATCGCGACCCACAGGCCGGAGTAGCGCGACATCGCCCAGCCGTGCAGGCCGAAATCGAGATATTCCTGCACGTTCGACGGAAACAGCACCGGCAGTCCGCACGCCTTGAAAATGTGCTCCGACTGATGCGCGAGCGTCGACGATTTCGCGGCGTGATCATCGCCGGCGAGCACGAGAACGCCGCCGTGCTTTGCGGAGCCAGCGGAGTTGCCGTGCTTGAAGACATCGCCCGAGCGATCGACGCCCGGACCTTTGCCGTACCACATCGAGAAAACGCCGTCGTATTTGGCGCTCGGGTACAGGTTGACTTGCTGCGAGCCCCACACGGCGGTGGCGGCCAGATCTTCGTTCACGCCCGGCTGAAACACGATCTGATGCCCGGCGAGATGCTTCTTCGCCTTCCAGAGGGACTGATCGAGACCACCGAGGGGAGAACCGCGATAACCGGAGATGAATCCGGCCGTATTGAGACCAGCGGCTTTGTCGCGCTCTTGCTGGAGCATCGGCAGACGCACCAGCGCCTGGATGCCGCTCATGTAGGCGCGGCCGCGTTCGAGCGTGTATTTGTCGTCGAGCGTGACGGACTTCAGCGCGGCTTCTAGCGAAGCTCTTTGTTCTGCGTCTAGCGGGGCGTTCATTATGTGTCTTCCTCCACCCGAGGTTTGGGATCACCAAAGCATGTTTCGGGCCGTCGCGTCTTATGAACGGTCGGGCCGGGATTCCAGTTTGCCGGTCTAAGGGTTTTCGAGACAGTGGGACAAACCCGTTAAAAATTCCTCGCTTGGTTGCGCCTTGCGTGAATTCCTTGACGATTTGACCGTGATCGGGAAGGTTTTGTTACATCGTGTAAAACCGACCGATCTGCGGAACCCTGCCACTCATCCCTGTCTAAAATGGCGCTTCCGGAAATCCCGTGCCATCTTTTTAAGCACGTTTTGGCTTCCGAAAGCGAGTTGTACGCAAGCAGTTAGAAGGAGATAACGATGAAACAACGCCACATCCAGAATTTCTTGATGGTTTCGGCAGCCTTTTTCGCCATTAGCGCGCCCGTTGGCGGCGCACGGGCGAATAATGCCTCGCCGTTCGGGGCGTCGTCGGTTGCACAGGTCGCGCAAGTGCGCGTTCAGTCGGTTCAGGCTGGCGCCCAACAGCGCCGCGAATCCGAAAGCAGCGACGACGAGACGGCGGGCTGACCCGATCGTCGCGGTCCGCGCCGACAAAGCGGGTCGCCGGAATGGAAAAAGGGACATGAAATTCATGTCCCTTTTTTTTGTGCCGCTCGTATTTCTTAGCTCGCGGTGGTGTCCTTCAGCACGCCACGGCGCATTTGATCCAGTTCGATCGATTCGAACAGCGCCTTGAAGTTGCCTTCGCCGAAGCCCTGATTGCCCTTGCGCTGAATGATCTCGAAGAAGATCGGCCCAATCTGGTTCTCCGTGAAGATCTGCAACAGGATTTCGTCCTTGGTGCCGTCGATCAGAATCTTGCGCTTTTTCAGTTCCGCGACGGATTCGCAATGCCCCGGCACGCGACGATCGACGAGTTCGTAATACGTGTCGATGGTATCGAGCAGCGCGATCTTCGCGCCGCGCAGTCCGTCGACGGTGCCGTAAATGTCGCCCGTGCCGAGCGCGATGTGCTGAATGCCTTCGCCGTGGTACGCGTCGAGATATTCCTGAATCTGGCCGGCGTTCTCCGAGCCTTCCTCGTTGATTGGAATGCGGATCTTGCCGCAGGGCGAGGTCATCGCTTTCGACTTCACTGCCGTCACCTTGCCTTCGATATCGAAGTAACGCACTTCGCGGAAGTTGAAGAGCCGCTCATAGAACTCCGCCCATTCGACCATACGGCCGCGATGCACGTTGTGCGTCAGGTGATCGATATACGTGAGGCCGTGGCCGACCGGATTCTGCTCCGCGCCCGGGATCGGCTCGAAATCGACGTCGTAAATGCTGATATCGCCGATGCTGCCCGGCTGCGCGCCGTTCTTGCCGCGCCAGCGATCCACGAAATAGATCAGCGAATCGCCGATGCCCTTGATCGCCGGGATATTCAGCTCCATCGGACCGGTCTTGTTGTCGAAACCCCAGGCGCCGAGTTCGAGCGCGCGCTGATACGCCTTGGCGGCATCGGCGACGCGGAATGCGATCGCGCAGATCGACGGCCCGTGCAGACGCGCAAAGCGCTGCGCGAAGGAATCCGGCTCCGCGTTCACGATAAAGTTGATTTCCCCTTGCCGATACAGCGTCACATCCTTGTGACGATGCTTCGCGATCGCCGTGAAGCCCATCTGCTCGAACAGTTTCCCGAGCGCGACGGGATCCGGCGCGGTGTATTCGATGAACTCGAAGCCGTCGGTGCCGACGGGATTGTCCCAAGTCGTTGCGGTCATGCATGTCTCCTGATTGGCGTGCGGCGCGTGTGCGCGACGTGAAGACAGTTTAGTCAGATGGCGATGGCAAAAACTTGCGAAACAAATCGCGCATTCATAAGATTGCGCACGATACTGCTAATCGAGTGCATTCCGGAGCTATGAAATGGCCGAACCCGAATTGGACATGATAGACCGCCGCATTCTTGCGATCCTTCAGGAAAATGGCCGGCTGTCGAATCAGGAGATCGCCGAGCGCGTGAATCTGTCGCCGAGTCCGTGCTTGCGGCGCATCCGTCGGCTGGAGGAGATCGGCGTCATTCGCGGGTACGTCGCGTTGCTCGACGCAAAAAAACTCGGGCTCGGCTTGCTTGCCTATATCAACGTGCGTCTGGAAAAGCGCGGCGGCACGCAGGCCGCGGCGGGCACGCCGAAGGCGCCGACGCACGGCGATCTCTTTCGCGAAGCCGTGCGTTCATGGCCGGAAGTCGTCGCGTGCGACGCGATGACCGGCGAGATGGACTTTCTGCTGCGCGTGCAAGTGCGCGACATGGATGACTTTTCGCGCTTCGTGCAGGACGAGTTGCTGCATCATCCATCGGTGATCGACGTACGCTCGAGCTTCTCGCTGGAGCGCATCAAAGAGACGACGGTTCTGCCGTTGCGCTGAAATGAAAAAGGGCGGTCGATGCCGCCCTTGCTGGTCCCGCTCGCAGCGCAAACCCCGCGCTGTTCTCGATGATGGTTAAGCTGCGTCCGCCGTCGGAACGAACGCCTGAAAAACCTGCGACGCACGATGCGCCTGGCGCTTGATCGCGTAGTCGAACACGGCCGCTTGTTCCTGGAGCATTTCGGCCATGATGCTGGTCTGATCGGCCGGCGCGAGCGACAGATAGGCGTCCGCTTCGCCGTACGCGTACTCGATCTTCATGCCCGACTTCTTCGCGATGTGCATCATGGTCGAGTTGCGCGACAGGCAGTGCATGTAGAGCACCGACACGTGCGTGTTGCGGCTGCGCATGGCGGCGCGCTCGAAGAGCTTCGAGCCGACGCCGCGGCCGCGGGCGCTTTCGAGCACCGACACGCCGAACTCGGCGGTGCGCTTGTCGCCTTCGGCGGGCAGATAGGCCAGATGGCCGACGCCGATCAATTCCAGCGCGCTGCCGAAGACACCGAACACCTTGTCGTCCGCGAAATTGATGTTGCGCACGTAGTTCTCGATGACGTGGTCCGGCACAATCTGGCCGAACCGCAGAAGACGGTCGTCTTCATCGAGCGCGAGGAAGTGCGTGAGGAGACGCTCGCGATCCGCCGAAGACAACTCACGGACGAGAACCGGCATACGCGCGTCTTTGAGCGGCTGATCGTGCGCGACGATCTGCTCGGCAGTGCGGTTGATAGTCAGTTCCACGGTCGTTTCTCCTTCGTTTCGTCATGCAGCGTGCTGCAAAGCAAAACGAATTCTAGCCGATCTGGGAGAAGCGAGTACGGGAAAACCCTTAAAACCGATTAGGCGTGACGTTCTAAACGTGCGCTGAAATCAATTTAGGTCAATGAAATCAGTCGCTTAACAGATTGTCGTGAACGCAACGGTTCACCGACCGGTGAGTCTGTTGTGCCGCAGCATTTTCTAACGGTCGACGTTTAACCCATTTTCGATCATGTCGACGACCTGCTCGGCGAATTCGCTGTAGCCGAGCTTTCCGCCCGGCTTGAGCCAGGTGAACGTCCAGTTGATCATGCCGAACACCATCATCGTGAGGGCGGTCTGATTGTCCTTGGTCGCGCGTTTCGGATACGCGCGCGCCAGTTGTCGCGCGAACGCCGCCACGATGTCGCGCTGACGATCGAGGACGATTTCGCGCTGCGCCTCTTCGAGATACTTCACGTCGTTCAGCAGCGCAACGTGCCGGCTGTGCGACGTCTCATATTCGGCGAGGAACGCGCGCACGAGCTCGGCGAACGCCTCGCGCTCGCCCAGTCCGCGCCGCTGGCTCGCGCCTTCGACCTCCGCGATGATCAGCATCAGCCGCTTCGTGTAGCGATCGAGCAGATCGAAGAGGATCGCTTCCTTGCTCTCGTAATAGTGATAGAGGCGGGCTTTCGACGTGCCGCTCGCCGCGGCGAGATCGGCCATCGAGGTACTGGGATAGCTCGTCTGCGCGAATTTCGCGGCGGCGAGTTCGAGGATCTGTTCGCGTTGTGTCTCGTGATCGGGCGCTTTGGTACGGGCCATGTGTTCGAAGAATGCGTTCTTATAAATATGGATTCAGCGGCGCAGTTCGGCCCCACTGATTTCGGACGGCGTGCCGCGGATTTTAAGCCGTCCCGCCATCACGAGTTCGCGGCAACGCCAGAACGCGACGGCATCGGAGAGCAGGAAATCGAAGCGCTGTGCCATCGCCGCGCCGGCGATGCGGGCGGCCGGCTTCCATTCTGGACTGGCGAGATCGAGCAGCGCTTCGTCGACGTCGGTCCACGTTCCCGATACGAGCATGTTGTCGCGCAGCCGGCGCGTTTCCGCGTTGGCGTACTTCGCTTCCTGCCATTCGAGCGCGAGCCGGCTGATGCGCAGCACGGAAATGGGCGCGGCGGTCGGCAGCTTCGCGACCAGTTGCTTCGGCGAGAACATGCCGACGGCCGTCGCGCGGTCTTCGCGGCTGACGCGTTGCGGCTCGCTGTCGTCGGTTCCGATCGACAGATCGTCGTACGTGAGTTTTGCTTCGTTCAGGCGCTGCGGCGCATTGCGCAGATGATAGGCGACGCGTCGCAACGTGAGCTGATCCGCCGCGCTCTGACCGTGCCACACGACGATCTGTCCGTCGCCGCGCGCGAGGCGGGTGAAGAGCGCCTGTTGCTGTTCGAGTTCGTCTTCGAAGTCGATGCCGCTCGTTATGATCTGACGCCAGAACGTGGCGCGCGCGAGCACCGATTCGTCGATGTCCCTGAGCGGACCGACAGCGAGATCGTCGCGCAGCGCAATGACGCGCTCATCGCGTTCCGCGCGCAGCAGGGCTTCGGTGAGCGATTGGGCCGCGCTATCGCCATTCGTGACATGAATCGTGTTCATCGGTGTCGGCTGCCGGAAAGACGAAAGGACCGCTCGGGTGAGCGATCCTAGTTTACGCGAATCGAATGCCGGCGGGACGTCGTTTACCGCTCGTCGAAGCTCACAACCACGCGCTCGCTCACCGGATGACACTGGCAGGTCAGCACGAAACCCTCATCGATCTCGTGTTGTTCGAGCGTGTAGTTCTTGTCCATCTTCACTTCGCCTTCGAGCACTTTCGCGCGGCACGTGCAGCACACCCCGCCCTTGCACGCGTACGGCAACGCGAGCCCTGCCTTCAGACCGACATCGAGCACGCTCACGCCTTCATAAGGCAGACGCAGCTTGCGCTTCTTGCCGTCGATGACCAGTTCCAGATCCGCCGCCGGCGTGCTCTCCGTAATCTCGATCGTCGGCGCACCCGCCTGCGGCAACGGCGTGCCGAAGCGCTCCACATGAATCTGCTTCGGCGGCACGCCCGCTTCTTTCAGTGCGGCTTCAGCGGCGTCCATCATCGGGCCGGGGCCGCAGATGAACGCTTCATCGATCTCTTCAGGCGAGAGCAGCGTCGAAAGAAACGCCTTGCACTTCTCCTGATCCAGCACGCCGTTGAACAACTCGACATCCTGCAAATCATCGGACAGCACGTGATACAGCGAGAACCGGTCCATATACCGGTTCTTCAGATCCTCGAGTTCTTCGGCGAACATGATCGCGTCTACACTGCGATTGCCGTACACCAGCGTGAAGCGGCTCGTCGGCTCCATGTCCAGCGTCGTCTTGATGATCGCCAGCACCGGCGTGATGCCCGAGCCGCCCGAGAACGCCACGTAATGCTTCGCGTGATCCGCGTTCAGATGCGTGAAGAAGCGTCCGTCGGGCGTCATCACCTCGATCTCATGGCCCGGCTTCAAGGTCTCGAACGCGAAGTTCGAGAAGCGCCCGCCGCGCACGCGCTTGATGCCGATGCGCAATTCGCCATCGCGATCGTAGTCGGTCACGCCCACGCAGATCGAATACGAGCGGCGCGTCTCCTCGCCATCGATATGCGTCTTGAGCGTCACGAACTGGCCCTGCGTGAAGCGAAACGCATCGCGCAATGCGGGCGGCACATCGAACGAGACGGTGAGCGCGTCGGCGGTTTCGGGGCGCACGTCGCGAATGCGCAGCGGATGAAATTGCGGAGTAGCCATGTTTTCTCGGCTCGCTTGTCAGTGAGGTTCAGTACGGCTTGAAGTAATCGAACGGCTCGCGGCAATCGATGCATCGATACAACGCCTTGCACGCCGTCGAGCCGAATTGCGCCAGCTTCTCCGTGTGCGTCGAGCCGCAGCGCGGGCACGCGATCGTCGCGGGCTTGCGCGCCACGAAGCGGATCGGCTTCTCTGCGCTGCCGCATGCGCCCGTCGGCGGCGCGATGCCGTAGCGGCGCAGCTTCTCGCGCGCGTCATCGGTGATCCAGTCGGTCGTCCACGCGGGCGCCAGCACCGTCTCGATGCGATGCGCGCCGAGTTGCGCATCATCGATCGCTTTCGCGATGTCCTCAGCAATCTGCGACATCGCAGGACAGCCCGAGTACGTCGGCGTGATCACCACTTCGAGCACGCCATCGTCGCCGTGACGCACATCGCGCAAGATGCCCAGCTCGCGAATCGATACCACCGGAATCTCCGGATCGGGCACCGACTCGAGCACGTGCCACGCGCGTTCGATCGTGGTTTGCATGGCCTGCATTACCAGCTCGCACCCGGATGCTGACGCGCCAGGCTCTGCATCTCCGCCAGCAGATAACCCATGTGCTCCGAGTGCTCGCCTTGCTTGCCCGTCGTGACGTGCTGCACTTCTACGGGCGCTCGGAGCGTCGCTTCATCGAGCGCCGATGCAACCTGCTCGCGCCACGCCGCTTCGAACTCGCTCGCCAGCGGCGCGATGCCCGCATCGGCGACGGCCTGTTCGATTGCATCGGTCGCGAAGAACTCGCGCGTGTACGGCATCAGATAATCGAGCGCAGCCTGCGCACGCCGATGCGACTCCGCAGTGCCATCGCCGAAACGCACCAGCCAGTCGCGCGCGTGATGCAGGTGATAGCTCGTCTCCTTGATCGACTTCGCCGCGATCGCCGCGAGTTGCGCATCGTTCGATGATTGCAATGCGCTCCACACTTCCATCATCAACGCCGAGTACAGGAAGTTGCGCACGATCGTCACCGCGTAATCGCGCTCCGTGCGCGTCGTGCCCGCGAGCGGGCCGAAGTGCGGCAACTCCGCGATCGTGTAGTTGGCGAACTCGCGCTCGGTGCGGAAGTACGCGTAATCGTCTTCGGTCTTTTTGTTGCCGTTGAGCGATGCTTCGAGCGAAGCAGCATGCGTGTAGAGCAAACGCGCCTGACCGATCAGATCCAGACTGATGTTCGCCAGCGCAATATCCTCTTCCAGTGCCGGGCCGTGACTGCACCACTCCGCGTTGCGCTGTCCGAGAATCAGCGCGTTGTCGGCAAGACGCAGCACGTAGGCGAGATGTTCTTTCTGGCTCATGTCGCGCGCCCTTACATGTGATTGATTTCGTCGGGCAGCACGAAGAACGTCGGATGCCGATAGATCTTGTCGCCCGCGGGCTCGAACAACTCGGCCTTGTCTGCCGGGTCCGATGCCGTGATCGCCGCCGAGGGCACCACCCAGATGCTCACGCCTTCCTGACGACGCGTGTACACGTCGCGCGCCATGCGCAACGCCGCGCCCGCGTCCGGTGCGTGCAGGCTGCCGCAATGCTTGTGATCCAGTCCCTGCTTGCTGCGCACGAACACTTCCCAGATCGGCCATTCCTTGTTCATCTTCATCGTCTCCATGCTCATGCAGCTTGTTGGTGGGCGCGGGCTTTTTGCTTCTCTGCATACGCCAGTGCGGCTTCGCGAACCCACGCGCCGTCATCGTGCGCCTTCACGCGCGTGGCGAGGCGCTCCTTGTTGCACGGACCGTCGCCGTTGACCACGCGCCAGAACTCGTCCCAGTCGATCGCGCCGTAGTCGTGCGCTTGCCGCGCTTCGTTCCACTTCAAATCGGGATCGGGCAACGTGACGCCGAGGATCTTCGCCTGCTCGACGGTCGCATCGACGAACTTCTGACGCAGGTCATCGTTCGAGATGCGCTTGATGCCCCACGCGAACGACTGGCCGCTGTGGATCGAATCCTTGTCGCTCGGGCCGAACATCATCAGCACCGGCCACCACCAGCGGTTCACCGCCTGCTGCACGAGATCCTTCTGCGCTTGCGTGCCTTTCATCATCGCGAGCAGCGCGTCGAAGCCCTGGCGTTGGTGGAACGATTCCTCCTTGCAGATGCGGATCATCGCGCGGGCATACGGCCCGTAGGTGCAGCGGCACAGCGGAATCTGGTTCATGATCGCGGCGCCATCGACGAGCCAGCCGATCACGCCGACATCGGCCCACGTGGGTGTCGGATAGTTGAAGATGCTCGAATATTTCGCCTTGCCTGCGTGCAGCGCGGCGACCAGTTGATCGCGCGAGACGCCCAGTGTTTCGGCCGCGCTGTAGAGGTACAGGCCGTGGCCGCCTTCGTCCTGCACCTTCGCGAGCAGAATCGCCTTGCGTTTGAGGCTCGGCGCGCGGCTGATCCAGTTGCCCTCGGGCTGCATCCCGATGATCTCCGAATGCGCGTGCTGCGAGATCTGACGCACCAGCGTCTTGCGATACGCCTCGGGCATCCAGTCCTGCGGCTCGATCTTGCCGTCGGCCTGCATCACCGCGTCGAAGCGGGTTTGGGCGGCGGAGGCTGCGGCTTCGTGGCTTTCGGCTGTGGGCGTCGCGCTGGGGAGGTCGAGGGATTGCGTGTACATGTCGGCACTCGCTCAAAAAGAAGTCGCTGTCCGGCGATTATAAACCGACCGGACGGTCGGTAAATGCATTTTTGAGACGTATTCGGGTAACTCCGCATGCGAGAAGCGGACCCCGTCGCGCAAAGCGCGCGACCTTTAATCTAGTGCAGGCAGGAGGAGAAACGAAAAGAGCGGCAGGCGAAACATCGCCTGCCGCTCTTTATAAGGCGGGATCGGAAACTGTTTTAACGCGGCTGCTGCGCGGCGAAATCCTCAGCGTCGACGTCGTAGCCCGACGGTTCCCAGCGCACGGCGAACAGTGCGACGAGCCCCGCGAGCGGCGCGACGGCGATGATCCAGAACACCTTCGTGCCGAGCGCCGCCGACAAGACCGGGAACAGGAACAGCGAAACCGTCGAGCTGGCGCGCATCAGCGTCTGATTGAAGCCGACGCCGACACCACGCAGCGAAGTCGGATAGCTCAGCGACGCAAACGTCATGCTGTGCGAGCCAGGCCCGACGCCCTGTCCGAGCAGGAACGCCGCGAGAAACGCGATCGCGACGACGACTTCGACGCCCGTCGACGGCTTCCCGACGATAGCGAGCCCGACGAGCGCCGCAAGCTGAAACGTGTAACCGACGACCGACAGCTTCCACGCGCCGAATTTCGGCACCGTGCGCACGGAAAACAGCCCGCCCGCGAACGCGAAACACAGATTGAGCGCGAGCGACGCGAGGATCGTAGTGAGCATCGATTGCGCGAGGAAACTCGAAATGATGACCGGCAAGCCGAACGCCACGGCGTTATAGGCGAACGACGACGCGATGGCGATGACCGTCGCCAGCACGGTCCGGCGCAGGTAGACGCCGCGCAGCAGCGCGCCGTAGTTGCTCCACGTCGCGCGACGCGCCTTCGGCGCAACGGTGGCGGTTTCGTCGACGCGGGCATCGATGCCGTACGAGCGCTTGAGGATCGCGGCCGCGCCTTTCAGATCGCCCTGATTCGCGGCCCAGACCGGCGATTCGCTCATGTATCGGCTGCGAATCGCGATGATCGCAATCGCCGGAACCGCGCCAAAGCCGAGGATCAGACGCCAGAGCCAGCCCGCGTTGTGTTCGGGCAAGACCGCGTACAAACCGAGCACCAGCAGATACGAGACGCTGATCGCCGCGTACCAGACCGGGCACCACATCGCAACGCGTGCCGCCTTGTTGCCGCGGCCCTGCAAGCGGGAAAATTCCGCGAGAAAGGCCATCGCGACGGGCAAATCGATGCCGACGCCCAGTCCCATCACGAAACGCGCACCGCCGAGCACCCAGGCGTTCGGCGCGAGCGCGCAGGCGATCGCCGCGACGACGAAGAAGAACATGTCCGCCATGAAGACGCGATAGCGGCCGACCTTGTCGGTGAGATATCCGCCGAGGAACGCGCCGATGATCGCCCCGAACGTGATCGCGGCGGCGACGAAGCCGGAGCCGGTCGGCGTCAGCGAGAATTCGCGGGCGATGTCCTTCATGCCGAACGCGAGCGCGCCCAGATCGTAGGCATCGAGAAAAATGCCGCCGAGCGCGATGGCGACGACCACGCGCGCGTCGCTGCCGATGGCGGCGCCGTGGTTGACGAGACTGGAAACATCGGCGGCGCTTTTGATGACCGGCCGTGAATCCTGGGTGGCGGACTGGGCGGCAGCGCGTTCGGGCGCGAGGGAAACGGACATGATCAGGCTATTTCAGTAAAAAGTTGTCGATGCAACGAATCGCCGGATCGTACTGGCCCGCGCGCAGGCGGCCAAATTCTTTTTTGTTATTTAATGACTTACGCGGTCCGTCGATGCGTTCCCGCCGCGTAGACCGGCGATGCGACAATGTCGCTCCGTTTTGTTCTTTCTGTTCAGGCATGTCGTCAGTTGAAAACATCGAATCGGTGAACGTCGCGGTCGTCGGCGGCGGGCCGGCCGGGCTCATGGCCGCGGAGGCGCTCGCGGCGGGCGACGCGCGCGTCGATGTGTTCGACGCGATGCCGTCCGTCGGACGCAAATTCCTGATGGCCGGCAAAGGGGGCATGAATCTCACGCATTCGGAGCCCGCCGACGCGTTCCTCGCGCGATACGGCGCGCGCAGCGGGGAGATCGCGCCGCTGCTCGCGCGCTTCGATGCAAGCGTGTTGCGGGATTGGGTTCACGGCCTGGGCGTCGAGACTTTCGTCGGCAGCTCGGGGCGCGTGTTTCCCACCGACATGAAAGCCGCGCCGATGCTGCGCGCATGGCTGCATCGGCTGCGCGCGTCGGGCGTCACGTTTCATATGCGGCATCGCTGGCTCGGCTGGGCCGACGAACGCGCGTCGATATCGCGGTTCGCGACGCCATCGGGCGAGAAACACGTTCGGCACGATGCGCTCGTGCTGGCGCTCGGCGGCGCAAGCTGGCCGCAACTCGGCTCCGATGGCGCCGCGCTGCCGGTTCTCGCCGCGCGCGGCGTGGCCACGCGTCCTTTCGTGCCGTCGAATTGCGGCTTCGATGTGGGCTGGAGCGAGCATTTCAGCCGCCGGTTCGCGGGCGAGCCGCTCAAGTCGGTGGCGATCGGCGTGCCGCGCGCGAACGGCGCGCCCGACTGGCGCGTTGGCGAGTGCCTCATCACCGATCAGGGTATCGAGGGCAGTCTGATTTACGCGTTATCGGCGCCGATTCGCGACCGGATCGACGAAAGTCACGGCGCCGGCGCGACGATTCTGCTCGATCTGACGCCGCAGCTCTCCGCCGAACGCGTGCGCGAGGAAGTGCTGCATCCGCGTGGCGCGCGCTCGATGTCGAGTCATCTGCAAAGCCGGCTGCATCTCACGGGCGTGAAAGCGGGTTTGTTGCGCGAATGCGTGAGCAAGGACGAATTTGCCGATCCCATCACGCTCGCCGCGCGCATCAAGGCGTTGCCGCTGCGTGTGCTGCGCCCGCGGCCGATTGCGGAAGTCATCAGCAGCGCGGGCGGCGTCGAGTTCGAAGCCCTCGATGCGCGTTCGATGCTCTCAGCGCTTCCCGGCGTGTTCTGCGCGGGCGAAATGCTCGACTGGGAAGCGCCGACCGGCGGCTATCTGCTGACGGCGTGTTTCGCGAGCGGGCTCGTCGCGGGCGAGGGCGCGCTCGCGTGGCTTGCCGAGCGCGCCTGATTCAATTTACGCGACGACCAGCCGCCACAGCGACGTGACTTCCGCCGAGCGCGCGGCGTGCAGCGGATCGGACTTGTCGATCGCCTTCGAATGACGCGGCTTGATGTCGATACGTCCATCGACCTTCAGTCCGGCCTTGTCGATCCATTCCTGCAACTGCGCGCGCGTGCGCAGGCCGAGATGTTCCGCGAAGTCCGACAGGATAAGCCAGCCTTCGCCGCCCGGTGTCAGGTGCGCGGCGAGGCCGTCGAGAAAGCCGCGCAGCATGCGGCTCTCCGGGTCGTAGATCGCGTGCTCGATCGTGGCGCTCGGACGCGCCGGAAGCCACGGCGGATTGCAGACGACGAGCGGCGCGCGGCCCTCGGGAAACATGTCGGCTTCCACGACCTTCACCTGACGAGCGAGGCCGAGTCCATCGACGTTTTCCCGCGCACAGGCGAGCGCGCGGGCGTCGACGTCGGTTGCGACGATCCGCTCGACGCCGCGCCGCGCGAGCACGGCCGCGAGCACGCCGGTTCCCGTGCCGATATCGAACGCGAGTTCCTTTGACGGCAGCGGCTGATGCGCGACCAGATCGACGTACTCGCCGCGAACGGGCGAGAACACGCCGTAATAGGGATGGATCCGCCCGCCGGCCGCGTCGATGTCGACGCCTTTCTTGCGCCACTCGTGCGCGCCGATCAGACCAAGCACCTCGCGCAAGGACACCACCGATGCTTCATCCGACGGCGGCCCGTATGCTTCCTCGCATGCCTGGCGCACGTCCGGCGCGCGTCGCAACGGGATGGCGTAGTGCTCGTCGAGCGGCAGCACGAGCATTGCGAGGGTGCGGGCGCGCTGCGATTGCGCGAGTCGATGGAGATTGAACGCATCGATCGGCGATGTTTCCGTCGCGGGCTTCTTCGCCTTGCGCGGTTTGTTGTCGATACGGCGGGCCATCGCCTGCAGCAACTGGCGAGCGTTCTGGAAATCGCCGCGCCAGAGAATCGCGGTGCCTTCGCAGGCGAGCCGGTACGCGTGATCGGCCGTCATCTGATCGTGTCCGATGACGACGCGCTTCGCGGGCGGATTGCCGCTCTCCGATCGCCAGCGGGCTGAGCGGTTTTCGCCGTCTTCATCCCAGACGAGTTGCTGCGGTGCTGAATTTTTCGATTGCATATTTATATTGATGCCCGCTGCGTAAGTCATCGCGCCGGCGAAAAAAGAACTGGCAGCATTGTGAGGCCATTTCACGGGCGTCGCTGCTGCTTGTGCGCGTCGCCGGCGATGTGCGGCGCGAGCTTGATGACACTTCAGGCACAATCGAGCCTTTTCCGAACGCCATCGCCGAATGAAACTCCGAGTTCTCGCCGCGATTTGCGCGGCCGCGTGCGCCGTCCAACTTAATTTCGCGCCAATGGCGTTCGCCGCCGACGCTGCGGAAACGCCCGCCAACGAGCGATGGGTCAGCGCGTGGGGCACTGCGCTGCAGTCGATTCCGCAACTCGCGAACCTGCCGCCGCTCTATCGCGCGCCGGACGTCGCAGGGCGCACCGTCCGTCAGCTGATTTATCCGCAACTCGACGGCAAGCGGATGCGTCTGCGGATCAGCAATCTTTACGGGACCGAACCGCTCGTCGTCGAGTCCATGAGCGTCGCACGGGCGGTCGGCGGTAGCAGTGCAGCGATCCAGGCCGGCAGCGCACGGTCCGTGTCTTTCGGCGGACACAAGAGCGTGACGGTCGCGCCGGGCGCGCAAGCAACAAGCGACGCGGTCGATTTCGACGTCGCCGCGTTTCAGCCGGTCGCCGTCAGCATGTTCATGGGGAAGGATCAAAAGCTCGTCGCGTGGCACCGCGTGTCGAGCCAGGTGAACTACATTTCGACGCCGGGCGACCGCACCGGAGATGGATCGGCAGCCGTGTACCGCACGCGCTTCACGCAATATGCGTGGCTCAGCAACGTCGCGGTGGAAAGCGCGTCGGCGCACGCGATCGTAGCGATCGGCGATTCGATCACCGACGGCATGCGTTCCTCGCTCAATGCGAACCGGCGCTGGCCGGATGCGCTCGCGAAAGAAGTCGCCCGGAAAAGTGGCGGGCAAACCGCGGTCTTGAATGCGGGCATCAGCGGGAATCGTCTGCTCAGCAACTCGCCCTGTTACGGTGAGGCCGTCGTGAGCCGCTTCGAGCGCGACGCGCTGCGTCAACCGGGCGTGCGGGCGGTGATCGTGCTGATCGGCATCAACGACATCAACTTCATGGCGATGCCCGCGCACGCCGGGCTCGATTGCGACGCGCCGCACACGGAAGTCAACGCCGATGCGCTGGTGCGCGGATATCAGCGACTGATTGCGCAGGCGCATCAGCGCGGCGTGAAGATCTACGGTGCGACGCTCACGCCCGCTTCGCTGCCGCCGGAAAGGGAGTCGATCCGAACGGCGGTCAACGAATCGATTCGCGCGAGCCGGGCGTTCGACGGTGTCATCGACTTCGATCAGGCGTTGCGCGATCCGGCGCGCCCGAGCGTGCTCCAGCGCCGGTATGACAGTGGCGATCATATCCATCCGAGCGACGCGGGATACGCGGCGATGGCCGCGGCAGTGCCGATGGAGTTTGTCATCCGAGCGGCGAAGGCGGCACACTGAACAGACGCGAAAAAAATTGCGTTCGTCACCTTGTCATTCGTGTGTGCTTGACCTAATATTCAGCCCCTCGTCGCAAGACGAGAGCCGCCGAGCGAAACGGGCGGTCTCAGAAGTCACCGGATTTGGAAGCGAAAGCGAAAAATAGTGTTGACAAAGAGAAAAAGATTCTTCATAATCTCGTTTCTCTGCTGCTGATGCAGCGACGCAAGACGGAAGTTGAAGTAAGGCTTGTCTTGCGATGTGCTCTTTAAAAACTAACAGCCGATAAGTGTGGGCGCTTGATGGCGAGTGCGGCTGGTTCTTCGGAATCGGTAATAGCAAAAGTATCAAGAGTCTCACACGAAGTATCAGAGGAAGGTTTGTTCATCTTTGGATGGAATAAATCATCGTCAGTACGTTGAGTGAGCGACCTATTCGGAAGAATAGAAAACAGTAACAGGTATTGAACTGAAGAGTTTGATCCTGGCTCAGATTGAACGCTGGCGGCATGCCTTACACATGCAAGTCGAACGGCAGCACGGGGGCAACCCTGGTGGCGAGTGGCGAACGGGTGAGTAATACATCGGAACGTGTCCTGTAGTGGGGGATAGCCCGGCGAAAGCCGGATTAATACCGCATACGACCTAAGGGAGAAAGCGGGGGATCTTCGGACCTCGCGCTATAGGGGCGGCCGATGGCAGATTAGCTAGTTGGTGGGGTAAAGGCCTACCAAGGCGACGATCTGTAGCTGGTCTGAGAGGACGACCAGCCACACTGGGACTGAGACACGGCCCAGACTCCTACGGGAGGCAGCAGTGGGGAATTTTGGACAATGGGGGCAACCCTGATCCAGCAATGCCGCGTGTGTGAAGAAGGCCTTCGGGTTGTAAAGCACTTTTGTCCGGAAAGAAAACTTCGTCCCTAATATGGATGGAGGATGACGGTACCGGAAGAATAAGCACCGGCTAACTACGTGCCAGCAGCCGCGGTAATACGTAGGGTGCGAGCGTTAATCGGAATTACTGGGCGTAAAGCGTGCGCAGGCGGTCTGTTAAGACCGATGTGAAATCCCCGGGCTTAACCTGGGAACTGCATTGGTGACTGGCAGGCTTTGAGTGTGGCAGAGGGAGGTAGAATTCCACGTGTAGCAGTGAAATGCGTAGAGATGTGGAGGAATACCGATGGCGAAGGCAGCCTCCTGGGCCAACACTGACGCTCATGCACGAAAGCGTGGGGAGCAAACAGGATTAGATACCCTGGTAGTCCACGCCCTAAACGATGTCAACTAGTTGTTGGGGATTCATTTCCTTAGTAACGTAGCTAACGCGTGAAGTTGACCGCCTGGGGAGTACGGTCGCAAGATTAAAACTCAAAGGAATTGACGGGGACCCGCACAAGCGGTGGATGATGTGGATTAATTCGATGCAACGCGAAAAACCTTACCTACCCTTGACATGGTCGGAACCCTGCTGAAAGGTGGGGGTGCTCGAAAGAGAACCGGCGCACAGGTGCTGCATGGCTGTCGTCAGCTCGTGTCGTGAGATGTTGGGTTAAGTCCCGCAACGAGCGCAACCCTTGTCCTTAGTTGCTACGCAAGAGCACTCTAAGGAGACTGCCGGTGACAAACCGGAGGAAGGTGGGGATGACGTCAAGTCCTCATGGCCCTTATGGGTAGGGCTTCACACGTCATACAATGGTCGGAACAGAGGGTTGCCAAGCCGCGAGGTGGAGCCAATCCCAGAAAACCGATCGTAGTCCGGATCGCAGTCTGCAACTCGACTGCGTGAAGCTGGAATCGCTAGTAATCGCGGATCAGCATGCCGCGGTGAATACGTTCCCGGGTCTTGTACACACCGCCCGTCACACCATGGGAGTGGGTTTCACCAGAAGTAGGTAGCCTAACCGCAAGGAGGGCGCTTACCACGGTGGGATTCATGACTGGGGTGAAGTCGTAACAAGGTAGCCGTATCGGAAGGTGCGGCTGGATCACCTCCTTTCTCGAGCTTCGCACACGAAGTTAAGCGCTCACGCTTATCGGCTGTTGTTTGAAGACAGGCTTTGGGTCTGTAGCTCAGTCGGTTAGAGCACCGTCTTGATAAGGCGGGGGTCGTTGGTTCGAATCCAACCAGACCCACCACGGTCAAGATGAGTCAGGCAGTCAGTGAGGCTGCAGACGCAAGACGCGGGGGATTAGCTCAGCTGGGAGAGCACCTGCTTTGCAAGCAGGGGGTCGTCGGTTCGATCCCGTCATCCTCCACCAAGTCCTCAATGCGCAGTGTTTCGTGAAGCACTTTGCATTGGCGATTGAAAGCCAGTTGATGTCGCAGGCGAGTGAAGTGAGCTTGTCGGCTAAACGTTCTTTAACAATCTGGAAGAAGTAGTAAAGAGACTATCTAAAAGCACTTAGAGATGGGTGTGAGTCGGGTAGTCAGGGTGTGATTGTATCAAGTATGAAAAGTGATCTTGATGATGACTTGGAATACGGCACAACGCGAATACTCAGCCTATGGCGAGAGTGGCTCGAGAGAGACACACTTGTTATAGGGTCAAGCGAACAAGTGCATGTGGTGGATGCCTTGGCGATCACAGGCGATGAAGGACGCGGTAGCCTGCGAAAAGTTGTGGGGAGCTGGCAAACGAGCTTTGATCCACAAATGTCCGAATGGGGAAACCCACTCCTAATGGAGTACCCACAACTGAATACATAGGTTGTGTGGAGCGAACGCGGTGAACTGAAACATCTAAGTAACCGCAGGAAAAGAAATCAACCGAGATTCCCAAAGTAGTGGCGAGCGAAATGGGATCAGCCTGTACTCTTTATCTTTGTTGTTAGTCGAACGCTCTGGAAAGTGCGGCCATAGCAGGTGATAGCCCTGTAGACGAAAACAGCGAGGAAGAACTAGGGGTACGACAAGTAGGGCGGGACACGTGAAATCCTGTCTGAAGATGGGGGGACCATCCTCCAAGGCTAAATACTCGTGATCGACCGATAGTGAACCAGTACCGTGAGGGAAAGGCGAAAAGAACCCCGGGAGGGGAGTGAAATAGATCCTGAAACCGCATGCATACAAACAGTCGGAGCCTGGAAACGGGTGACGGCGTACCTTTTGTATAATGGGTCAGCGACTTACGTTCAGTAGCGAGCTTAACTGATTAAGGCAGGCGTAGCGAAAGCGAGTCCGAACAGGGCGATCAGTTGCTGGGCGTAGACCCGAAACCAAGTGATCTATCCATGGCCAGGTTGAAGGTGCGGTAACACGTACTGGAGGACCGAACCCACTAACGTTGAAAAGTTAGGGGATGAGCTGTGGATAGGGGTGAAAGGCTAAACAAACTTGGAAATAGCTGGTTCTCTCCGAAAACTATTTAGGTAGTGCCTCGTGTATCACCTTCGGGGGTAGAGCACTGTCATGGTTGTGGGGTCCATTGCGGATTACTACGCCATAGCAAACTCCGAATACCGAAGAGTGCAATCACGGGAGACAGACATCGGGTGCTAACGTCCGGTGTCAAGAGGGAAACAACCCAGACCGCCAGCTAAGGTCCCAAAGATTGGCTAAGTGGGAAACGAAGTGGGAAGGCTAAAACAGTCAGGAGGTTGGCTTAGAAGCAGCCACCCTTTAAAGAAAGCGTAATAGCTCACTGATCGAGTCGTCCTGCGCGGAAGATGTAACGGGGCTCAAGCCAGTCACCGAAGCTGCGGATGCGTACGCAAGTACGTGTGGTAGGAGAGCGTTCCGTAAGCCTGCGAAGGTGCGTTGAAAAGCGTGCTGGAGGTATCGGAAGTGCGAATGCTGACATGAGTAGCGATAAAGGGGGTGAAAAGCCCCCTCGCCGTAAGCCCAAGGTTTCCTACGCAACGTTCATCGGCGTAGGGTGAGTCGGCCCCTAAGGCGAGGCAGAAATGCGTAGCTGATGGGAAGCAGGTCAATATTCCTGCACCATTGTTAGATGCGATGGGGGGACGGATCGCGGAAGGTTGTCCGGGTGTTGGACGTCCCGGTCGCTGCGTTGGAGAAGGCACTTAGGCAAATCCGGGTGCGTAATTCAAGGGCGTGGCGCGAGCTTCTTCGGAAGCGAAGCAATTGGAAGTGGTTCCAAGAAAAGCCTCTAAGCTTCAGTCTAACGATGACCGTACCGCAAACCGACACAGGTGGGCGAGATGAGTATTCTAAGGCGCTTGAGAGAACTCGGGAGAAGGAACTCGGCAAATTGGTACCGTAACTTCGGGATAAGGTACGCCCTTGTAGCTTGACTGGCCTGCGCCAGGAGGGTGAAAGGGTTGCAATAAACTGGTGGCTGCGACTGTTTAATAAAAACACAGCACTCTGCAAACACGAAAGTGGACGTATAGGGTGTGACGCCTGCCCGGTGCCGGAAGATTAAATGATGGGGTGCAAGCTCTTGATTGAAGTCCCGGTAAACGGCGGCCGTAACTATAACGGTCCTAAGGTAGCGAAATTCCTTGTCGGGTAAGTTCCGACCTGCACGAATGGCGTAACGATGGCCACACTGTCTCCTCCCGAGACTCAGCGAAGTTGAAGTGTTTGTGATGATGCAATCTCCCCGCGGCTAGACGGAAAGACCCCATGAACCTTTACTGTAGCTTTGCATTGGACTTTGAACCGATCTGTGTAGGATAGGTGGGAGGCTATGAAACCGGAACGCCAGTTTCGGTGGAGCCGTCCTTGAAATACCACCCTGGTTTGTTTGAGGTTCTAACCTTGGCCCGTGATCCGGGTCGGGGACAGTGCATGGTAGGCAGTTTGACTGGGGCGGTCTCCTCCCAAAGCGTAACGGAGGAGTACGAAGGTACGCTAGGTACGGTCGGAAATCGTGCTGATAGTGCAATGGCATAAGCGTGCTTAACTGCGAGACCGACAAGTCGAGCAGGTGCGAAAGCAGGTCATAGTGATCCGGTGGTTCTGTATGGAAGGGCCATCGCTCAACGGATAAAAGGTACTCTGGGGATAACAGGCTGATACCGCCCAAGAGTTCATATCGACGGCGGTGTTTGGCACCTCGATGTCGGCTCATCTCATCCTGGGGCTGTAGCCGGTCCCAAGGGTATGGCTGTTCGCCATTTAAAGAGGTACGTGAGCTGGGTTTAAAACGTCGTGAGACAGTTTGGTCCCTATCTGCCGTGGGCGTTGGATATTTGAAGGGGGCTGCTCCTAGTACGAGAGGACCGGAGTGGACGAACCTCTGGTGTACCGGTTGTGACGCCAGTCGCATCGCCGGGTAGCTATGTTCGGAAGAGATAACCGCTGAAAGCATCTAAGCGGGAAACTCGCCTTAAGATGAGATATCCCCGGGGCTTCGAGCCCCTTGAAGGGTCGTTCCAGACCAGGACGTTGATAGGTCAGGTGTGTAAGTGCAGTAATGCATTGAGCTAACTGATACTAATTGCCCGTAAGGCTTGATCCTATAACCAGTGTGTTTCACGTACTGACTTGGCGCCACAGCGCTTGGTCAATACCACCCCTGGTTGAGTAGCGTTGTGCGACACTCACTCCCCAAACACTTCTACTTCTTCCCAGATTGGTTGTCGCGCCCACCCAGGCGAGACAACAACAAGTCATGCCTGATGACCATAGCGAGTCGGTCCCACCCCTTCCCATCCCGAACAGGACCGTGAAACGACTCCACGCCGATGATAGTGCGGATACCCGTGTGAAAGTAGGTAATCGTCAGGCTCCTCATGCTGAAAGCAAGCGAAAGCCCCAACTCCAACGAGTTGGGGCTTTTTGCGTTTTTCGTCTCACCTATAAGTGAGAGCCTCGAAATTTTCGGGTCGTAAGAAACGCTTGACAACGGCGTGTTGTTACCCCATAATCGATAGTTCTCTGCGGAGGGGTGCCCGAGTGGCTAAAGGGGGCAGACTGTAAATCTGTTGGCTTACGCCTACGTTGGTTCGAATCCAACCTCCTCCACCAGAATTCAAGCGGTAAGGGAATCCAACCCTCGCGGGTGTAGCTCAATGGTAGAGCAGAAGCCTTCCAAGCTTACGACGAGGGTTCGATTCCCTTCACCCGCTCCAGTGTCGATTTTGTAGTGCCCATGTGGCTCAGTGGTAGAGCACTCCCTTGGTAAGGGAGAGGTCGGCAGTTCGATCCTGCCCATGGGCACCAGCTGTATCAGTCTAGTAAGTTGCGCGCGGCGCAAGGTGCGAAAATCCTGTTAGGAGTCGAAAATGGCCAAAGGTAAATTCGAGCGGACCAAGCCGCACGTGAACGTGGGCACGATCGGTCACGTTGACCACGGCAAGACCACGCTGACGGCAGCGATCACGACGGTTCTCACGCAGAAGTTCGGCGGCGAAGCGAAGGCGTACGACCAGATCGACGCAGCGCCGGAAGAAAAGGCGCGCGGTATTACCATCAACACCGCGCACGTCGAGTACGAAACGGCTAACCGCCACTACGCACACGTCGACTGCCCGGGCCACGCCGACTACGTGAAGAACATGATCACGGGCGCCGCGCAGATGGACGGCGCAATCCTGGTGTGTTCGGCTGCTGATGGCCCGATGCCGCAAACGCGTGAGCACATCCTGCTGGCCCGTCAGGTTGGCGTGCCGTACATCATCGTGTTCCTGAACAAGTGCGACATGGTGGACGACGCCGAGCTGCTCGAGCTCGTCGAAATGGAAGTGCGCGAACTGCTGTCGAAGTACGACTTCCCGGGCGACGACACCCCGATCATCAAGGGTTCGGCCAAGCTGGCGCTGGAAGGCGACAAGGGCGAGCTGGGCGAAGTGGCGATCATGAACCTGGCCGACGCGCTGGATTCGTACATCCCGACGCCGGAGCGTGCAGTTGACGGCGCGTTCCTGATGCCGGTGGAAGACGTGTTCTCGATCTCGGGTCGCGGCACGGTGGTGACGGGTCGCGTCGAGCGCGGCATCGTCAAGGTCGGCGAGGAAATCGAAATCGTCGGTATCAAGCCGACGGTGAAGACGACCTGCACGGGCGTGGAAATGTTCCGCAAGCTGCTCGACCAAGGTCAGGCAGGCGACAACGTCGGTATCCTGCTGCGCGGCACGAAGCGTGAAGACGTGGAGCGCGGCCAGGTTCTGGCCAAGCCGGGTTCGATCACGCCGCACACGCACTTCACGGCTGAAGTGTACGTGCTGAGCAAGGACGAAGGCGGCCGTCACACGCCGTTCTTCAACAACTACCGTCCGCAGTTCTACTTCCGTACGACGGACGTGACGGGCTCGATCGAGCTGCCGAAGGACAAGGAAATGGTGATGCCGGGCGACAACGTGTCGATCACGGTCAAGCTGATCGCTCCGATCGCCATGGAAGAAGGTCTGCGCTTCGCAATCCGCGAAGGCGGCCGTACCGTCGGCGCCGGTGTCGTGGCGAAGATTATCGAGTAAGAGCCAGAAATCTTCTCGGTAGTTAGTGGTTTCGGGGTCGGCAATGTCCGTCGACCCCAAATGGTTTAGGGGTATAGCTCAACTGGCAGAGCGTCGGTCTCCAAAACCGAAGGTTGGGGGTTCGATTCCCTCTGCCCCTGCCAAAATTCTCGCGCCAAGTGGCGCTGTTTAAGGTGTTATGGCGAATCCTTCCGTCGAAACTGTAAATACTTCCGGCGACAAGTTGATGTTGGTGGCGGGCGTATTGTTGGTCTTGGCCGGATTCGTTGGATTCTTCTGGCTCTCGGGCCAAGAATGGTACGTCCGCGGCGCAGCGCTTGCTGTTGGTGTCATCGCGGGTGTCGCAGTCGGTCTGCTCTCTGCGCCGGGCAAGGGTTTCATCGCTTTTGCCAAAGACTCGTACAAGGAAGTCCGCAAGGTTGTCTGGCCGACTCGCAAAGAGGCCACGCAAACGACCCTGGTGGTCTTCGCGTTTGTTCTGATCATGGCCATCTTCCTTTGGCTTAGCGATAAGTCGATCGAATGGGTGATTTTCTCGGCGATTCTGGGTTGGAAATGATATGAGCGATACTCCGACATCCCCGAGTGGAAAGCGTTGGTATGTGGTGCACGCCTACTCCGGCATGGAGAAGAGCGTGCAACGTGCGCTTCAGGAGCGCATCGAGCGCGCAGGCATGCAAAATCAATTCGGTCAGATTCTTGTCCCGACCGAAGAAGTTGTTGAAGTAAAGGGCGGCCACAAATCGGTCACCGAGCGTCGTTTCTTCCCGGGTTACGTCCTGGTCGAAATGGAAATGACGGACGAAACGTGGCATCTGGTCAAGAACACGGCCAAAGTAACCGGTTTCGTTGGTGGTGCGCGCAATCGCCCGAGTCCCATCTCGCCACGTGAAGTCGAAAAGATCATGTCGCAGATGCAGGAAGGCGTCGAGAAGCCGCGGCCGAAGACGCTCTTCGAAGTCGGCGAGATGGTCCGCGTGAAGGAAGGTCCGTTCACCGACTTTAATGGCAACGTCGAAGAAGTGAATTACGAAAAGTCCCGAGTGCGTGTTTCTGTCACGATTTTCGGGCGTTCGACGCCGGTCGAACTCGAGTTCGGTCAGGTCGAGAAGCTTTAATCGAATACATCGCGCGTGGCTTTCGGGCCATCGCGCGATTCGCGCTTACGGTCCGCGTCATGACCGTTGAGGAGCGTCAGTAGTCGGCAACGTCGAACGCGCGCTATCACTCACCGAACGCTCACGCGTTCAGCAGAGGTTTTCAACATGGCAAAGAAAATCATCGGCTTTATCAAGCTGCAGATTCCTGCAGGTAAAGCCAACCCGTCGCCGCCGGTCGGTCCGGCACTGGGCCAGCGTGGCCTGAACATCATGGAGTTCTGCAAGGCGTTCAACGCGCAGACTCAGGGCATGGAGCCGGGTCTGCCGGTGCCGGTCGTCATTACGGCATTCGCGGACAAGAGCTTCACCTTCATCATGAAGACGCCGCCGGCTACCGTTCTGATCAAGAAGGCGGCCGCAGTGCAGAAGGGTTCGAGCAAGCCGCACACCGACAAGGTCGGCAACATCACCCGCGCTCAAGCGGAAGAAATCGCGAAGACCAAGATGCCGGATCTTACGGCAGCTGATCTGGATGCAGCCGTGCGTACGATCGCCGGCAGCGCGCGTTCGATGGGCATCACTGTGGAGGGCGTGTAAATGGCTAAGCTTTCTAAGCGCCTTCAGGCATTTGCGAACAAGGTTGATCGTCAGAAGCTGTACGCGATCGACGACGCGCTGGCTCTCGTGAAGGAATGCGCGAGCGCCAAGTTCGACGAGTCGATCGACGTTGCAGTGCAGCTCGGCATCGACGCGAAGAAGTCGGATCAGGTGGTTCGCGGCTCCGTGGTTCTGCCGGCTGGTACCGGCAAGTCGGTTCGCGTCGCAGTGTTCGCGCAAGGCGACAAGGCTGAACAGGCTCGCGCAGCTGGCGCAGACGTGGTCGGCATGGAAGACCTGGCCGAGCAAGTCAAGGCCGGCAATCTGAATTTCGACGTCGTGATCGCTTCGCCGGACACGATGCGTGTCGTCGGTACGCTGGGTCAGATCCTCGGTCCGCGTGGTCTGATGCCGAACCCGAAGGTCGGTACGGTTACGCCGGACGTCGCTCAAGCGGTCAAGAACGCGAAGGCGGGTCAGGTTCAGTTCCGCGTAGACAAGGCCGGTATCATCCACGGCACGATCGGTCGCGCATCGTTCGAGCCGGCATCGCTGCGTCAGAACCTGTCGGCGCTGATCGAAGCGCTGCAAAAGGCGAAGCCGGCGACCAGCAAGGGCGTGTACCTGCGCAAGATCGCGGTGTCGAGCACGATGGGCGTCGGCGTTCGCGTGGATCAAGCCACGCTGGCGCAACAGTAAGAATTTCGAGCGCGGTCAGATGACCGCGCTTCATATGGGCTTTGGGCGGTTGCAAGATTGCAGTTTCGATTGAGCAACCGGTTGTCAAAGACCGTTGGTGGCGGTGCAGCAGGCAGGCATTGCCTTAATTCAAGCCAACGCAGATGGCGAACCCGAAACAGTTTTGCAGTGGTTGAAGTCGGTTATCGAGCGTCGTGAGACGTCTCACCAATCGATCGAAATACTCCTAACAGTCGGACGCCGTTGTTGAACGTGGTGCATGAGGGTAGTTCGCCCGAGTGCATCGAATCTGGAGGTTTAACCGTGCCACTGAACAAAGAAGATAAGCAGGCAGTCGTCGCAGAAGTCGCCGCGCAAGTCGCGAAGGCTCAGACGATGGTGCTCGCTGAGTATCGTGGGATCACGGTTGGCGATCTGACCAAGCTGCGCGCGAAAGCGCGTGAGCAACAGGTGTATCTGCGCGTGTTGAAGAACACGCTGGCGCGTCGCGCCGTCGAAGGTACGCCGTTCGCTCCGCTGGCTGAGCAGATGACCGGTCCTCTGATCTACGGCATCTCGGAAGATGCCATTGCCGCTGCCAAGGTCGTCAACGACTTCGGCAAGAGCAATGACAAGTTGATCATCAAGGCTGGTTCCTACGAAGGCAACGTGATGGACAAGGCAGGCGTGCAAGCGCTGGCCAACATCCCGAGCCGCGAAGAACTGCTCTCCAAGTTGCTGTTCGTCATGCAGGCACCTGTTTCCGGCTTTGCGCGCGCTCTGGCCGCGCTGGCTGAAAAGAAGCAGGGCGAAGCTGTGTAACGACCGCGCTTGGGCGCTAGTCGCTTAAGTTAGGCAAAGCTAGATCGCTAGCTCGATCCGAATTCAATCTAGGAGTATTTCACATGGCAATCGCAAAAGAAGACATCCTCGAAGCCGTTGGCTCGATGTCGGTGCTGGAACTGAACGAGCTGGTCAAGGCGTTCGAAGAGAAGTTTGGCGTGTCGGCTGCTGCTGTCGCAGTTGCTGGCCCCGCAGGTGCCGGTGGCGCCGCTGCTGCTGCTGAAGAGCAGACGGAGTTCACCGTGAACCTGCTCGAAGCAGGCGCGAACAAGGTTTCCGTCATTAAGGCTGTTCGTGAACTGACGGGTCTCGGCCTGAAGGAAGCGAAGGATCTGGTTGACGGCGCACCGAAGCCCATCAAGGAAGCGGTGCCCAAGGCTGCTGCTGAAGAAGCCAAGAAGAAGCTGGAAGACGCTGGCGCGAAGGCTGAAATCAAGTAAGTTTCATTGCGCTATGCGAAGGCTGGCGGTTTTTCACCGCCGGCCTTTTTGTGCTTTGTGGGGACGCAGTTTATATGCTTGTCAGCAAGCATAAATGTCTCCGCAGAAGCCAAAGATAACGCTCGGAACGGCAGAATTTTCCGATTGTTCTCTTTGTCTTCTGAAGCGACTGCAGAAGGCAAGTTTGGTCGGGTAGCGGGAAACACAGGCATCCGCTGCCGTCAGCCAGCGGTTGGTAGCGGCCAACCACCAAGCTTCTAGATTCGCGCGTCCTCCCCGGACAGTTGCGCGGGTCTCAGTCGGTGAACACCGGGCTGTGGCATCGAGGTATCCCGCCTCGGTAACGCCCGCCGTGATTCGGAGATCGTATGCAATATTCCTTCACCGAGAAGAAGCGTATTCGCAAGAGTTTCGCGAAGCGCCCCATCGTTCACCAAGTTCCCTTTTTGCTGGCGACCCAGCTTGAATCATTCCAGACGTTTCTGCAAGCGGACACGTCTTCCTCGCAGCGCAAGTCCGAAGGCTTGCAGGCTGCGTTCAGCTCTGTTTTCCCGATCGTCTCGCACAACGGTTTCGCGCGTCTCGAGTTCGTCAGCTACATGCTGTCGCCGCCCGCGTTCAACATCAAGGAATGCCAGCAGCGCGGTCTGACGTACTGCTCGGCGCTGCGCGCGAAAGTGCGCCTGGTTCTGCTCGACAAGGAATCGCCGAGCAAGCCGGTCGTCAAGGAAGTGAAGGAGCAGGAAGTGTACATGGGCGAAATTCCGCTCATGACGCCGACGGGTTCGTTCGTCATCAACGGTACCGAGCGCGTGATCGTGTCGCAGCTCCACCGTTCGCCTGGTGTCTTCTTCGAGCACGACAAGGGCAAGACGCACAGCTCCGGCAAGCTGCTGTTCTCGGCTCGTATCATTCCCTATCGTGGCTCGTGGCTCGACTTCGAATTCGATCCGAAGGACGTGCTGTACTTCCGCGTCGACCGTCGCCGCAAGATGCCGGTCACGATCCTGCTGAAGGCTATCGGCATGTCGCCGGAGCAGATCCTCGCGAACTTCTTCGTGTTCGACAACTTCGCGCTGATGAGCGAAGGCGCGCAAATGGAATTCGTGCCTGAGCGTCTGCGCGGCGAAGTCGCGCGCTTCGACATCCAGGATCGCGATGGCAACGTCATCGTCACGAAGGACAAGCGGATCAACGCGAAGCACATTCGCGACCTCGAAAACGCCAAGACGAAGTTCATCTCGGTGCCGGAGGAATACCTGCTCGGCCGCGTGCTGGCGAAGAACGTGATCGACCCCGAAACGGGCGAAGTGATCGCGAACGCCAACGAAGAAATCACGGAAACGGTTCTCGAGAAGCTGCGCGAAGCGAAGGTCAAGGACATTCAGACGCTCTACACGAACGATCTGGATCAGGGTCCGTACATTTCGTCGACGCTGCGTATCGACGAAACTGCCGACAAGATGGCCGCGCGCATCGCGATCTACCGCATGATGCGCCCGGGCGAGCCGCCGACCGAAGAAGCGGTCGAGGCGCTGTTCAACCGTCTGTTCTACAGCGAAGACGCGTACGACCTGTCGAAGGTCGGCCGCATGAAGTTCAACCGCCGCGTCGGCCGTGACGAAATCATCGGACCGATGACGCTGCAGGACGACGACATCCTCGCGACCATCAAGATCCTCGTCGAGCTGCGTAACGGCAAGGGCGAAGTGGACGATATCGACCACCTCGGCAATCGTCGCGTGCGTTGCGTCGGCGAGCTCGCGGAGAACCAGTTCCGCGCGGGTCTCGTGCGCGTCGAACGGGCTGTGAAGGAACGCCTCGGCCAGGCCGAAAGCGAAAACCTGATGCCGCACGACCTGATCAACTCGAAGCCGATTTCGTCGGCGATTCGCGAGTTCTTCGGTTCGTCGCAGCTCTCGCAGTTCATGGACCAGACCAACCCGCTGTCGGAAATCACGCACAAGCGTCGCGTTTCGGCACTGGGCCCGGGCGGTCTGACGCGCGAGCGCGCGGGCTTCGAAGTCCGCGACGTGCATCCGACGCACTACGGCCGTGTGTGCCCGATCGAAACGCCGGAAGGTCCGAACATCGGTCTGATCAACTCGCTCGCTCTGTACGCGCACCTGAACGAGTACGGCTTCCTCGAAACGCCGTACCGCAAGGTCGTGGACAGCAAGGTGACGGATCAGATCGACTATCTGTCGGCGATCGAAGAAGGCCGCTACGTGATCGCGCAGGCGAATGCCGCCGTGAGCGAAGACGGCACGCTGACCGACGAACTCGTGTCGTCGCGTGAAGCGGGCGAAACGTTGATGGTCACGCCGGACCGCATCCAGTACATGGACGTGGCGCCGTCGCAGATCGTGTCGGTGGCTGCATCGCTGATCCCGTTCCTCGAGCACGACGACGCGAACCGCGCGTTGATGGGTTCGAACATGCAGCGTCAGGCCGTGCCTTGCCTGCGTCCGGAAAAGCCGGTCGTCGGTACGGGCATCGAGCGCACGGTCGCGGTCGACTCGGGCACGACGGTTCAGGCGCTGCGCGGTGGCGTGGTGGATTACGTCGACGCGGGCCGTATCGTGATTCGCGTGAACGACGATGAAGCCGTGGCCGGCGACGTCGGCGTGGACATCTACAACCTGATCAAGTACACGCGTTCGAACCAGAACACGAACATCAACCAGCGTCCGATCGCGAAGGTCGGCGACAAGGTTGCGCGCGGCGACGTGCTGGCTGACGGTGCATCGACGGATTTGGGCGAGCTCGCGCTCGGCCAGAACATGCTGGTCGCGTTCATGCCGTGGAACGGCTACAACTTCGAAGACTCGATTCTGATCTCGGAGAAGGTCGTTGCGGACGATCGCTATACGTCGATCCACATCGAAGAACTGAATGTCGTTGCTCGCGACACGAAGCTCGGACCGGAAGAAATCACGCGCGATATCTCGAACCTCGCGGAAGTGCAGCTTGGCCGTCTCGATGAGTCGGGCATCGTGTACATCGGCGCGGAAGTCGAGGCGGGCGACGTGCTGGTCGGCAAGGTCACGCCGAAGGGCGAAACCCAACTGACGCCGGAAGAAAAGCTGCTGCGCGCGATCTTCGGCGAGAAGGCATCGGACGTGAAGGATACGTCGCTGCGCGTGCCCTCGGGCATGAGCGGTACGGTCATCGACGTGCAAGTGTTCACGCGCGAAGGCATCACGCGTGACAAGCGCGCGCAACAGATCATCGACGACGAACTGAAGCGTTATCGCCTCGATTTGAACGACCAGCTGCGCATCGTGGAAGGCGACGCGTTCTCGCGTCTCGCCCGCATGCTGAACGGCAAGGTCGCGAATGGCGGTCCGAAGAAGCTCGCGAAGGGCACGAAGATCGACCTCGCGTACCTCGAAGATCTCGATCACTACCACTGGTTCGACATCCGCCTCGCGGACGAAGAAGCCGCGGCACAGCTGGAAGCGATCAAGGACTCGATCGAGCAGAAGCGTCACCAGTTCGATCTCGCGTTCGAAGAGAAGCGCAAGAAGCTCACGCAAGGCGACGAACTGCCGCCGGGCGTGCTGAAGATGGTCAAGGTGTATCTCGCCGTGAAGCGTCGCCTGCAGCCTGGCGACAAGATGGCGGGTCGTCACGGTAACAAGGGTGTCGTGTCGAAGATCGTGCCGATCGAAGACATGCCGTACATGGCCGATGGCCGTCCGGCCGACGTCGTGCTGAACCCGCTCGGCGTGCCGTCGCGGATGAACGTGGGTCAGATTCTCGAAGTGCACCTCGGCTGGGCCGCGAAGGGTCTCGGCTGGCGCATCGGCGAGATGATGCAGCGTCAGGCGAAGATCGAAGAAATGCGTCAGTTCCTCACGCAGATCTATAACGAGTCGGGCCGTCAGGAAGAGCTGGACAAGTTCTCCGACGACGAGATCCTCGAACTCGCGAAGAACTTGCGCGAAGGTGTGCCGTTCGCGACGCCGGTGTTCGACGGCGCGACGGAACACGAAATGACGCGTGCGCTCGATCTGGCGTTCCCGGACGACATCGCCACGAATCTCGGCATGACGCCGTCGAAGAACCAGGTCACCCTGTACGACGGCCGCACCGGCGAAGCATTCGAGCGCACGGTCACGGTCGGCTACATGCACTACCTGAAGCTGCACCACTTGGTCGACGACAAGATGCACGCACGTTCGACCGGTCCGTACTCGCTCGTCACGCAGCAGCCGCTGGGTGGTAAGGCGCAGTTCGGTGGTCAGCGCTTCGGTGAGATGGAAGTGTGGGCACTCGAGGCGTATGGCGCGTCGTATGTGCTGCAAGAAATGCTGACGGTCAAGTCGGACGACGTGACGGGCCGGACGAAGGTTTATGAGAACCTCGTCAAGGGCGATCACGTCATCGACGCGGGCATGCCGGAATCCTTCAACGTGTTGGTGAAGGAAATCCGCTCGCTCGGTATTGATATCGATCTGGACCGCAACTAATCGGACTACGGAGAGAAAGCAATGAAAGCTCTGCTCGATCTATTCAAGCAAGTCCAACAAGAAGAAGTTTTTGATGCGATCAAGATCGGCCTCGCGTCGCCCGACAAGATTCGTTCTTGGTCGTTCGGCGAAGTGAAGAAGCCGGAGACCATCAATTACCGCACGTTCAAGCCGGAGCGGGATGGTCTGTTCTGCGCGAAGATTTTTGGTCCGATCAAGGACTACGAATGCCTGTGCGGCAAGTACAAGCGCCTGAAGCATCGCGGCGTGATCTGCGAGAAGTGCGGCGTCGAAGTGACGCTGGCCAAGGTGCGCCGCGAACGGATGGGCCACATCGAACTGGCCTCGCCAGTCGCGCACATCTGGTTCCTGAAGTCGCTGCCGTCGCGTCTGGGCATGGTGCTCGACATGACGCTGCGCGACATCGAGCGCGTGCTGTACTTCGAAGCATACGTGGTGATCGATCCGGGCATGACGCCGCTGAAAGCGCGGCAGATCATGACCGAAGAGGATTACTACAACAAGGTCGAAGAGTACGGTGACGAGTTCCGTGCCGAAATGGGCGCGGAAGGCGTGCGCGAACTGCTGCGCGCGATCAACATCGACGAACAGGTCGAGACGCTGCGCACGGAACTGAAGAACACCGGTTCCGAAGCGAAGATCAAGAAGTACGCGAAGCGCCTGAAAGTGCTCGAGGCTTTCCAGCGTTCGGGCATCAAGCCTGACTGGATGGTGCTCGACGTGCTGCCGGTGCTGCCGCCGGAACTGCGCCCGCTCGTGCCGCTGGACGGCGGCCGTTTCGCGACGTCGGACCTGAACGACCTGTATCGCCGCGTCATCAACCGTAACAACCGGTTGAAGCGTCTGCTCGAACTGAAGGCGCCTGAAATCATCGTCCGCAACGAAAAGCGGATGCTGCAGGAAGCCGTCGATTCGCTGCTCGACAACGGCCGTCGCGGCAAGGCGATGACCGGCGCGAACAAGCGTCCGCTGAAGTCGCTCGCTGACATGATCAAGGGTAAGGGCGGTCGTTTCCGTCAGAACCTGCTCGGTAAGCGTGTGGACTATTCGGGCCGTTCGGTGATCGTGGTCGGCCCGACGCTCAAGCTGCATCAGTGCGGTCTGCCGAAGCTGATGGCGCTCGAACTGTTCAAGCCGTTCATCTTCAACAAGCTGGAAGTGATGGGCGTCGCGACGACCATCAAGGCCGCGAAGAAGGAAGTTGAGAACCAGACGCCGGTCGTGTGGGACATTCTCGAAGAAGTCATTCGCGAGCATCCGGTGATGCTGAACCGCGCGCCTACTCTTCACCGTCTCGGCATTCAGGCTTTCGAGCCGGTGCTGATCGAAGGTAAGGCGATCCAGCTGCATCCGCTCGTTTGCGCGGCGTTCAACGCCGACTTCGACGGCGACCAGATGGCCGTGCACGTTCCGCTGTCGCTCGAAGCGCAGATGGAAGCGCGCACGCTGATGCTGGCGTCGAACAACGTCCTGTTCCCGGCCAACGGCGATCCGTCGATCGTGCCGTCGCAGGATATCGTGCTGGGCCTGTACTACGCGTCGCGCGAAGCGATCAACGGCAAGGGCGAAGGCATGACGTTCACGGGCGTGTCGGAAGTGATCCGCGCGTACGAGAACAAGGAAGTCGAACTGGCATCGCGCGTCAACGTGCGTATCACCGAAATGGTGGCGAACGAAGACCAGAGTGAAGGTGCGCCGAAGTTCGTGCCGAAGATCTCGCTGTACGCGACGACCGTCGGCCGTTCGATCCTGTCGGAGATTCTGCCGCCGGGCCTGCCGTTCACGGTGCTGAACAAGCCGCTGAAGAAGAAGCAGATTTCGCAGCTGATCAACACGGCGTTCCGCAAGTGCGGTCTGCGCGAAACGGTGATCTTCGCCGACCAGCTGATGCAAATGGGCTTCCGTCTCGCAACGCGCGCCGGTATCTCGATTTGCGTCGATGACATGCTCGTGCCGCCGCAGAAGGAAACCATCGTCGGCGACGCCGCGAAGAAGGTGAAGGAATACGACCGTCAGTACATGTCGGGTCTCGTCACCGCGCAGGAGCGCTACAACAACGTGGTCGACATCTGGTCGGCAACGTCGGAAGCGGTCGGCAAGGCGATGATGGAGCAGCTCGCAACGGAGCCGGTGGTCGATCGCGACGGCAACGAAACGAAGCAGGAGTCGTTCAACTCCATCTACATGATGGCCGACTCGGGCGCGCGTGGTTCCGCGGTGCAGATTCGTCAGCTCGCCGGTATGCGCGGCCTGATGGCGAAGCCGGACGGCTCGATCATCGAGACGCCGATTACCGCGAACTTCCGCGAAGGCCTGAACGTGTTGCAGTACTTCATCTCGACGCACGGCGCTCGTAAGGGTCTGGCGGACACGGCGTTGAAGACCGCGAACTCGGGTTACCTGACGCGTCGTCTCGTCGACGTGACGCAGGATCTGGTCGTCGTCGAAGACGATTGCGGCACGTCGAACGGCGTGGCGATGAAGGCGTTGGTGGAAGGCGGTGAAGTCGTCGAAGCGCTGCGTGACCGTATTCTCGGTCGCGTCGCGGTGGCGGACGTCGTCAATCCGGAAACGCAGGAAACGATCTACGCTTCGGGCGATCTGCTCGACGAAGATGCGGTGGAGGAAATCGAGCGCCTCGGCATCGACGAAGTGCGCGTGCGCACGCCGCTCACCTGCGAGACGCGTTATGGCCTGTGCGCCGCGTGCTACGGCCGCGACCTGGGCCGCGGTTCGCGCGTGAACGTCGGTGAGGCAGTCGGTGTGATCGCTGCTCAGTCGATCGGCGAGCCGGGCACGCAGCTGACGATGCGTACGTTCCACATCGGTGGTGCGGCATCGCGTGCGGCGGTGGCTTCGACGGTGGAAGCGAAGAGCAACGGTACGCTGCGCTTCACGGCCACGATGCGTTACGTCACCAACGCGAAGGGCGAGCAGGTCGTCATTTCGCGTTCCGGCGAGGCGATCATCGCGGACGACTTCGGTCGCGAGCGTGAGCGTCACAAGATTCCGTACGGCGCAACGCTGCTGCAACTCGACGGCGCTGCGATCAAGGCCGGTACGCAACTGGCTCAATGGGATCCGCTGACGCGTCCGATCATCACCGAGTGGGGCGGTACGGTGAAGTTCGAGAACGTCGAGGAAGGCGTGACGGTCGCAAAGCAGATCGACGACGTGACCGGTCTTTCGACCCTGGTCGTGATCGACGCGAAGCGCCGTGGCTCGCAGGCTGGCAAGAGCGTGCGTCCGCAGGTGAAGCTGCTCGACGCGAACGGCGAGGAAGTGAAGATCCCGAACACCGAGCATTCGGTGCAGATCGGCTTCCAAGTCGGCGCACTGATCACCGTGAAGGATGGTCAGCAGGTGCAGGTCGGTGAAGTGCTGGCGCGTATCCCGGTTGAAGCGCAGAAGACGCGTGACATTACCGGTGGTCTGCCGCGCGTGGCCGAACTGTTCGAGGCGCGCTCGCCGAAGGACGCCGGCATTCTGGCGGAAGTCACTGGCACGACGTCGTTCGGCAAGGACACGAAGGGCAAGCAGCGTCTCGTCATCACGGACCTCGAGGGCAATCAGCACGAGTTCCTGATCGCGAAGGAAAAGCAGGTGCTGGTGCACGACGGTCAGGTCGTCAACAAGGGCGAAATGATCGTCGACGGTCCTGCCGATCCGCACGACATCCTGCGTCTGCAGGGTATCGAGGCGTTGTCGCGCTACATCGTGGACGAAGTGCAGGACGTGTACCGTCTGCAGGGCGTGAAGATCAACGACAAGCACATCGAAGTGATCGTGCGTCAGATGCTGCGCCGCGTGCAGATCGTCGACAACGGCGATACGCGTTTCATTCCTGGCGAACAAGTCGAGCGTTCGGACATGCTCGACGAGAACGACAAGATGATCGCGGAAGACAAGCGTCCGGCGACGTACGACAACGTGCTGCTCGGTATCACGAAGGCATCGCTGTCGACCGATTCGTTCATCTCGGCGGCGTCGTTCCAGGAAACGACCCGCGTGCTGACCGAAGCGGCGATCATGGGCAAGCGCGACGATCTGCGTGGCCTGAAGGAAAACGTGATCGTCGGCCGTCTGATTCCGGCCGGTACGGGTCTCGCGTTCCACAAGGCGCGCAAGGCGAAGGAATCGTCGGATCGCGAGCGTTTCGACCAGATCGCGGCCGAAGAGGCTTTCGACTTCGGCACGCCGGAAACGCCGGCGGCGGAGCAGCAGCCGCACACCAACGAGTAAGCGTCTCTCGCTAGTAGCATCGATGAACCGCTCAGCTTCGGCTGGGCGGTTTTTTTTCGTCTGCACGTTTCGCTGCCGGCATCGTCCGAATGGCTAACGCCGGTTTCACGCGCTAATGCGTTGGTAGAATTCGTTATCTCCCACGTCGCAGTGCGCGCTTTTCCACATGTCCCGGTCGCTCGAAATACTCAACGAAATCTTCGGCTATCCCGCATTTCGCGGACAACAGGCGGAGATCGTCGAGCATGTCGCGAACGGCGGCGATTCCCTCGTGCTGATGCCCACCGGCGGCGGCAAGTCGCTGTGCTATCAGATACCGTCGCTGGTACGGCGCGAGGCGGGTTTCGGGGCGGGCATCGTCGTGTCGCCTCTCATCGCGTTGATGCAGGATCAGGTCGCCGCGCTGACCGAGGTGGGCGTGCGCGCCGCGTATCTCAATTCCACGTTGTCCGGCGCCGAAGCAGCCGCGACCGAGCGCGCCCTGCGCAACGGCGAGATCGACTTGCTGTATGTCGCGCCTGAACGCCTGATGACACCGCGTTTTCTCGATCTCCTCGACAGCGCGCCGGTCGGTCTTTTCGCGATCGACGAGGCACATTGCGTTTCGCAATGGGGGCACGATTTCCGCCCTGAATACATTCAGCTTTCCGTGCTGCACGAGCGGTTTCCCGATGTGCCGCGCATCGCGCTCACCGCGACCGCCGATGCGATCACGCGCGACGAAATCGTGCATCGCCTCGCGCTCGACGACGCGCGCATCTTCGTTTCGAGCTTCGATCGGCCGAACATTCGTTATCGGATCGTCGAAAAGGACAATGCGCGCTCGCAGCTGCTCGATTTCATCCGCGCGGAGCATACGAACAAGGACGGCACCACCGATGCGGGCGTCGTCTATTGCCTGTCGCGCCGCAAAGTCGAGGAAACCGCAGACTGGCTGAAGGGCCAGGGCATCCGCGCGTTGCCGTATCACGCGGGCATGGAGTTCGAGACGCGCCAGAAGCATCAGGAGATGTTCCAGCGCGAGGAAGGCATCGTCATGTGCGCGACCATCGCGTTCGGCATGGGCATCGACAAGCCGGACGTGCGCTTCGTCGCGCATCTGGATTTGCCGAAGAGCGTCGAGGGCTACTACCAGGAAACCGGACGCGCGGGCCGCGACGGCTTGCCGGCGAACGCGTGGATGGCTTACGGATTGGGCGACGTCGTGCAGCAGCGGAAGATGATCGACGAATCCGACGCCGACGACGCCCACAAGCGGGTGCAGACCGGCAAGCTCGATGCACTGCTTGGACTTTGCGAGGCGGCCACGTGCCGCCGCGTGCGTTTGCTCGCGTACTTCGGCGAGACGAGCACGCCGTGCGGCAATTGCGATACGTGCATCGAGCCGCCCGCGTCCTTCGATGCCACTCGCGAGGCGCAGATGGCGCTGTCGTGCGTGTATCGCGCACAGCGGGCGAGCGGATTCCATTTCGGTGCCGGGCACCTGATCGACATTCTGCGCGGCACGCGCAGCGAAAAGGTCCTGCAACGCGGCCACGAGAAAATTTCGACGTTTGGCGTCGGCGCGGCGCTGTCCGAGCCCGAGTGGCGCGCAGTGTTCCGGCAATTGGTGGCGTTCGGCTATCTCGCAGTCGATCACGACGGCTTCGGCGCGCTCGTTCTGACGGATGCCAGCAAGCCAGTACTCAAGGGCGAAGAGCGCGTCACGCTGCGCAAATACGTGAAGCCGACGCGCGCGCGGCAGTCGTCGAGCCGCACGGGCGAACGCGCGGATCCGACCGCAGGCATGTCACCGCGCGAGAAGTCGCGCTGGGAGCGCTTGCGGACCTGGCGCGCGGAAACCGCAAAGAGCGACGGCGTGCCCGCCTACGTCATCTTCCACGACGCGACGCTCGCCGAAATCGCGCGCAGCGACCCCGATACGATCGACGACTTGCGCCATATTCCCGGCATCGGCGTGCGCAAACTGGAGCGTTTCGGCGACGAACTGCTCGACGTCGTCGGTTCGGATTGAGATTCGTCGCTCGAAAATCCATCGAAATCGTCGCAACGTATTGACCCGATTGCGATTTTCAGAATATCATGCTTGGTTCTCGTCATTGGTCCGTCTTCGGATCTGGCCTAGTGCCGGATGCGAAGCGCGGGAATCGTCGGCGAGATCGCTAAACACGCAATTCATTTCGCTTTGCCCGATCGAATTGCGTGGATTTTGTTCATTTTTAGGATTAGACAATGCCAACCATCAATCAACTGGTTCGCAAAGGCCGCGCGTCGGAAACGACGAAGAGCAAGTCGCCGGCCCTGCAGGACTGCCCGCAGCGTCGCGGCGTGTGCACCCGCGTGTACACGACGACGCCGAAGAAGCCGAACTCGGCACTCCGTAAGGTCGCCAAGGTTCGCCTGACCAACGGCTTCGAAGTCATTTCGTACATCGGCGGTGAAGGCCACAACCTGCAAGAGCACTCGGTCGTGCTGATCCGCGGCGGCCGTGTGAAGGACTTGCCGGGCGTGCGTTACCACATGGTTCGCGGCTCGCTGGATACCCAGGGCGTCAAGGACCGTAAGCAAGCTCGCTCGAAGTACGGTGCGAAGCGCGCTAAGGCTGGCAAGTAAGTCGCCGGTCGGAAGTAACGAATCAAGGTCGCCGCAAGGCGGTAAAGGCGGTGGTGCCGGAAGTGCCGGTGCTATCGAGTAAGTGGTCACCCGGCCAAGCTGGTTTAGTCGAATAGATGGATCGGGTTAGTTGGTGGCCGCGGAGCGGGGAATCGCTCCAACTGAAAAAGTAAAGGAAGAATCATGCCGCGTCGTCGCGAAGTCCCCAAGCGGGAAGTGTTGCCGGATCCGAAGTTCGGCAACGTAGATGTAGCCAAGTTCATGAACGTGCTGATGCTCTCCGGCAAGAAGTCGGTTGCCGAGCGTATCGTGTACGGCGCTTTTGAACAGATCCAGACCAAGGGTGGCAAGGACCCGCTGGAAGTGTTCACGGTTGCGCTCAACAACGTGAAGCCGGTGGTCGAAGTGAAGAGCCGTCGCGTTGGTGGTGCGAACTATCAGGTTCCGGTCGAAGTGCGTCCCTCGCGTCGTATGGCATTGGCGATGCGTTGGTTGCGTGAAGCCGCGAAGAAGCGCAGCGAAAAGTCGATGGCCCTGCGTCTCGCAGGTGAACTGCAGGAGGCGGCTGAAGGCCGTGGTGGCGCAATGAAGAAGCGCGACGAAGTTCACCGCATGGCAGAAGCCAACAAGGCATTCTCGCACTTCCGTTTCTAAGCTCCCGCTCACCGGGCAAACGGAAAATCAGGGCGGGTGCGCTAGTTTTGGCGCCTCGCCCGTTTGTGTTAGGACGCGGCCGGTATTTCGCCGGCGCGTCGACCGAAAAAGGATCCAAAGTGGCTCGCAAGACACCTATCGAGCGCTACCGCAATATCGGTATTAGCGCTCACATCGACGCCGGCAAGACGACGACGACCGAGCGCATCCTGTTCTACACGGGCGTGAACCACAAGATCGGTGAAGTTCACGACGGCGCAGCAACGATGGACTGGATGGAGCAGGAGCAGGAGCGCGGCATCACCATCACGTCGGCTGCTACCACGGCCTTCTGGAAGGGCATGGGCGGCAACTACCCCGAGCACCGCATCAACATCATCGACACGCCGGGACACGTCGACTTCACGATCGAAGTGGAACGCTCGATGCGCGTTCTCGACGGCGCGTGCATGGTCTACTGCGCAGTGGGCGGCGTTCAGCCGCAGTCGGAAACCGTGTGGCGCCAGGCGAACAAGTACAAGGTTCCCCGTCTCGCGTTCGTCAACAAGATGGACCGTACCGGCGCGAACTTCTTCAAGGTCTATGACCAACTGAAGAACCGCCTGAAGGCGAACCCGGTTCCCGTCGTCGTGCCGATCGGCGCCGAAGAAAACTTCAAGGGCGTCGTCGACCTCCTGAAGATGAAAGCGATCATTTGGGACGAAGCATCGCAAGGCACGAAGTTCGACTACGTCGACATCCCGGCCGAACTCGTTGACACGTGCAACGAGTGGCGCGAGAAGATGATCGAGTCGGCTGCGGAAGCCAGCGAAGAGCTGATGGAAAAGTACCTCGGCGGCGAAGAGCTGAGCGAAGCGGAGATCGTCAAGGCGATCCGCGACCGGACCATCGCGTGCGAAATCCAGCCGATGCTGTGCGGCACCGCGTTCAAGAACAAGGGCGTGCAGCGCATGCTCGACGCCGTGATCGACTTCCTGCCGTCGCCGGTCGACATTCCCCCGGTTACGGGCGAACTCGAAAGCGGTGAAAAGGCCGAGCGTCGCGCAGCCGACGACGAGAAGTTCTCGTCGCTGGCGTTCAAGATCATGACGGACCCGTTCGTCGGTCAGCTGATCTTCTTCCGCGTGTACTCGGGCGTCGTGAATTCGGGTGACACCGTGCTGAACGCGACCAAGGACAAGAAGGAACGTCTGGGCCGTATTCTGCAGATGCACGCGAACCAGCGCGAAGAAATCAAGGAAGTTCGCGCGGGCGACATCGCCGCGGCCGTCGGCCTGAAGGAAGCGACCACGGGCGACACGCTGTGCGATCCGCAGCACCCGATCGTTCTGGAACGCATGATTTTCCCGGAACCGGTGATTTCGCAGGCAGTCGAGCCGAAGACGAAGGCTGACCAGGAAAAGATGGGCCTGGCGCTGAACCGTCTCGCGCAGGAAGACCCGTCGTTCCGCGTCCAGACGGACGAAGAATCGGGCCAGACCATCATTTCGGGCATGGGCGAGCTCCACCTCGAAATTCTGGTCGACCGCATGAAGCGCGAATTCAACGTGGAAGCGACCGTCGGCAAGCCGCAGGTTGCATACCGCGAAACGATCCGCACGACGGCGGCAGACGTCGACGGCAAGTTCGTCAAGCAGTCGGGTGGTCGCGGCCAGTACGGTCACGCGGTCATCACGCTCGAGCCGAACGAGCAGGGCAAGGGCTACGAGTTCCTGGACGAGATCAAGGGCGGTGTGATTCCGCGCGAATACATCCCGGCAGTGGACAAGGGCATCCAGGAAACGCTGAAGTCGGGCGTGCTGGCTGGCTTCCCGGTTGTGGACGTGAAGGTTCACCTGACGTTCGGTTCGTACCACGACGTCGACTCGAACGAAAACGCGTTCCGCATGGCCGGTTCGATGGCCTTCAAGGAAGCAATGCGCAAGGCAAGCCCGGTCATCCTCGAACCGATGATGGCTGTGGAAGTCGAAACGCCTGAAGACTACATGGGCAACGTGATGGGCGATTTGTCGGGCCGTCGCGGTATCGTCCAGGGCATGGAAGACATGGTTGGCGGCGGCAAGATCGTCCGCGCCGAAGTGCCGCTGTCGGAAATGTTCGGCTACTCGACCTCGCTGCGTTCGCTGACGCAAGGCCGTGCAACGTACACGATGGAATTCAAGCACTATGCTGAAGCTCCGCGTAACGTCGCCGACGCGATCATCAACGCCAAGGGTAAGTAATTCCCGCAAGTAATTCGGCGCAAGCCACAAGCTTTAAACCGATAACCAAACTTTTGAACGAAGGTAATCATGGCAAAAGGTAAATTCGAGCGGACCAAGCCGCACGTGAACGTGGGCACGATCGGTCACGTTGACCACGGCAAGACCACGCTGACGGCAGCGATCACGACGGTTCTCACGCAGAAGTTCGGCGGCGAAGCGAAGGCGTACGACCAGATCGACGCAGCGCCGGAAGAAAAGGCGCGCGGTATTACCATCAACACCGCGCACGTCGAGTACGAAACGGCTAACCGCCACTACGCACACGTCGACTGCCCGGGCCACGCCGACTACGTGAAGAACATGATCACGGGCGCCGCGCAGATGGACGGCGCAATCCTGGTGTGTTCGGCTGCTGATGGCCCGATGCCGCAAACGCGTGAGCACATCCTGCTGGCCCGTCAGGTTGGCGTGCCGTACATCATCGTGTTCCTGAACAAGTGCGACATGGTGGACGACGCCGAGCTGCTCGAGCTCGTCGAAATGGAAGTGCGCGAACTGCTGTCGAAGTACGACTTCCCGGGCGACGACACCCCGATCATCAAGGGTTCGGCCAAGCTGGCGCTGGAAGGCGACAAGGGCGAGCTGGGCGAAGTGGCGATCATGAACCTGGCCGACGCGCTGGATTCGTACATCCCGACGCCGGAGCGTGCAGTTGACGGCGCGTTCCTGATGCCGGTGGAAGACGTGTTCTCGATCTCGGGTCGCGGCACGGTGGTGACGGGTCGCGTCGAGCGCGGCATCGTCAAGGTCGGCGAGGAAATCGAAATCGTCGGTATCAAGCCGACGGTGAAGACGACCTGCACGGGCGTGGAAATGTTCCGCAAGCTGCTCGACCAAGGTCAGGCAGGCGACAACGTCGGTATCCTGCTGCGCGGCACGAAGCGTGAAGACGTGGAGCGCGGCCAGGTTCTGGCCAAGCCGGGTTCGATCACGCCGCACACGCACTTCACGGCTGAAGTGTACGTGCTGAGCAAGGACGAAGGCGGCCGTCACACGCCGTTCTTCAACAACTACCGTCCGCAGTTCTACTTCCGTACGACGGACGTGACGGGCTCGATCGAGCTGCCGAAGGACAAGGAAATGGTGATGCCGGGCGACAACGTGTCGATCACGGTCAAGCTGATCGCTCCGATCGCCATGGAAGAAGGTCTGCGCTTCGCAATCCGCGAAGGCGGCCGTACCGTCGGCGCCGGTGTCGTGGCGAAGATTATCGAGTAAGATATCGGGCTTGCTCGATTGAACTCGAAGTAAAGCAGTAGCAGTATCGACCGGGACCGGGCGTTCGCTCTCCGCGAGAGCTCGGTCCCACGCTCTTTTGCCAATGTGCGGTGCAATACCGCCTCGCTCTTTTCAAGGAATCGTCATGCAGAACCAGAAAATCCGCATTCGTCTGAAGGCTTTCGACTATCGCCTGATCGATCAATCGGCAGCCGAGATCGTCGACACGGCGAAGCGGACTGGCGCGATCGTTCGTGGCCCGGTGCCGCTGCCGACGCGTATTCAGCGTTTTGACATCCTGCGTTCGCCGCATGTCAACAAGACGTCGCGCGACCAGCTCGAAATCCGTACCCACCAGCGCCTGATGGACATCGTCGATCCGACGGACAAGACCGTCGACGCGCTGATGAAGCTCGACCTGCCGGCAGGCGTCGACGTCGAAATCAAGCTGCAGTAAGTCCAAAAGCTCCGCTGGCGTGCCAGACGGAGCTAAGTCTTTGATTGCTTGCAGGATTCGAAAAGCCTTGTTATACTCCAAGGCTTTTCGCGCCTATGCGCATGCAAAGGCGCAAGAAAGTGGTGCAAGAATAGCCGACCCAGTTTCTCGTAACGAAGCCGGCATTTGTAAATCAGCCCCGACCAATCGCAGTTGGGAATGGAGAAAACGATGAGCCTTGGACTCGTAGGTCGCAAGGTTGGCATGACCCGTATCTTCACGCCTGAGGGGGATTCGATCCCCGTCACCGTGCTGGACGTGTCGGACAACCGCGTGACGCAGATCAAGACCGTTGAAACGGATGGTTATACCGCCGTTCAGGTTGCATTCGGTACTCGTCGCGCATCGCGCGTGACGAAGCCGTTGGCGGGCCACCTCGCCAAAGCCGGCGTTCAAGCCGGTGAAATCCTCAAGGAATTCCATATCGATGCGGCCAAGGCAGGTGAACTGTCGAATGGTGCCGTCGTCGGTACGGATATTTTCGAAGTCGGCCAGAAAGTTGACGTGCAAGGCACGTCGATCGGTAAGGGCTACGCCGGTACGATCAAGCGCTACAACTTCGCTTCGGGCCGCGCATCGCACGGTAACTCGCGTTCGCACAACGTTCCGGGTTCGATCGGTATGGCGCAGGATCCGGGCCGCGTGTTCCCGGGCAAGCGCATGACCGGTCACCTCGGTGACGAGACCGTCACGGTCCAGAATCTCGAAATCGCCCGCATCGACGCTGAGCGCAATCTGCTGCTCGTCCGCGGTGCTGTTCCGGGTGCGAAGGGTGGCAAGGTCTTCGTGACCCCGGCCGTCAAGACGCGTGCTGTGAAAGGAGCGAAATAATGGAACTTAAGCTCCTGAATGCCAATGGTCAGGAAGGCGCTGGCGTGAACGCATCGGACGTCGTGTTCGGTCGCGATTACAACGAAGCCCTGATTCACCAGGTCGTCGTCGCTTATCAGGCGAACGCACGTAGCGGCAACCGCGCGCAGAAGGACCGCGAGCAGGTCAAGCACACCACCAAGAAGCCGTGGCGTCAGAAAGGTACGGGCCGCGCTCGTGCCGGTATGTCGTCGAGCCCGTTGTGGCGCGGCGGTGGTCGCATCTTCCCGAATTCGCCGGAAGAAAACTTCTCGCACAAGGTCAACAAGAAGATGCATCGCGCGGGTCTCCGCTCGATTTTCTCGCAGTTGGCTCGCGAAGGCCGTATCGCCGTGGTCGAAGACTTCGTGCTCGAAGCCCCGAAGACCAAGCTGCTGGCCGAAAAATTCAAGGCAATGGGTCTCGACTCCGTGTTGGTCATCACCGATACGGTCGACGAAAACCTGTACCTCGCGTCGCGCAACCTGGCCCACGTGGCGGTTGTCGAGCCGCGTTACGCCGACCCGCTCTCGCTGATCTACTTCAAGAAGGTTCTGATCACGAAGGCTGCGGTCGCTCAGATCGAGGAGTTGCTGTCATGAGCGAGATTCGCAAAAACGATCATCGTTTGATGCAAGTTCTGCTCGCGCCGGTGATCTCCGAAAAGGCGACGCTGGTTGCCGACAAGAACGAACAAGTCGTGTTCGAAGTCGCGCCGGACGCCACGAAGCAGGAAGTCAAGGCTGCTGTCGAGCTGCTGTTCAAGGTCGAAGTCAATTCCGTCAACGTGCTCGTCACGAAGGGCAAGGCAAAGCGCTTTGGCCGCTTCAACGGCAAGCGCAAGGACGTGAAGAAGGCGTACGTCTGCCTGAAGCCCGGCCAGGAAATCAACTTTGAAGCGGAGGCCAAGTAATCATGGCAATCGTGAAAGTTAAGCCGACCTCGCCGGGTCGCCGCGCGATGGTCAAGATCGTCAACAAGGATCTGCACAAGGGCAAGCCGCACGCAGCGCTGCTCGACACGCAATCCAAGTCGGCGGGCCGTAACAACAACGGCCGTATCACCACGCGTCACCAAGGTGGTGGTCACAAGCAGCACTACCGTATCGTCGATTTCCGTCGCAACAAGGATGGCATTCCGGCGAAGGTCGAACGTCTCGAGTACGACCCGAACCGTAGCGCGAACATCGCGCTGGTTCTGTACGCAGACGGCGAGCGTCGCTACATCATCGCGCCGAAGGGCGTGGCGGTCGGCGCGCAACTGATGTCCGGTTCGGAAGCGCCGATCCGCGCAGGAAACGCTCTGCCGATCCGCAATATCCCGGTCGGTACCACGATCCACTGCATCGAAATGCTGCCGGGCAAGGGCGCGCAGATCGCGCGTTCGGCTGGTACGTCGGCAATGCTGCTGGCGCGCGAAGGCGTCTACGCTCAAGTGCGTCTGCGTTCGGGCGAAATCCGCCGCGTGCACGTCGAGTGCCGCGCAACGATCGGTGAAGTCGGCAACGAAGAGCACAGCCTCCGTCAAATCGGTAAGGCCGGTGCGAACCGCTGGCGCGGTATCCGTCCGACGGTGCGTGGTGTTGCAATGAACCCGGTCGATCACCCGCACGGCGGTGGTGAAGGTAAGACGGCTGCAGGTCGCGATCCGGTGAGCCCGTGGGGCACGCCGACGAAGGGTTATCGCACCCGCAGCAACAAGCGCACGACGACGATGATCGTCCAGCGCCGTCACAAGCGTTAAGGAGTAGGCAATGACACGTTCTGCTAAAAAAGGTCCGTTCTGCGACGCTCATTTGCTGAAGAAGGTTGAGGCGGCTGCATCGACGCGTGACAAGAAGCCGATCAAGACCTGGTCGCGTCGTTCGACGATTCTGCCGGACTTCATCGGTCTGACGATCGCTGTTCACAACGGTCGCCAACACGTTCCGGTGTACGTCACGGAAAACATGGTCGGCCACAAGCTTGGCGAGTTCGCACTGACCCGTACGTTCAAGGGTCACGCGGCCGACAAGAAGGCCAAGAAATAAGGGGCAATCAAGATGGAAGTGAAAGCAATTCATCGCGGTGCCCGCATCTCGGCGCAGAAAACGCGCCTTGTGGCTGACCAGATTCGTGGTTTGCCGGTCGACAAGGCGCTGAACGTCCTGACGTTCTCGCCGAAGAAGGCGGCGGGTATCGTCAAGAAGGTCGTGCTGTCTGCGATCGCGAATGCGGAACACAACGAAGGCGCCGACATCGACGAGCTCAAGATCACGAGCATCTACGTCGACAAGGCTGCTTCGCTGAAGCGTTTCACCGCACGCGCAAAGGGTCGTGGTAACCGCATCGAGAAGCAATCCTGTCACATCACTGTGACGGTCGGGAATTAAGGAGCCAACGATGGGACAGAAAATTCATCCGACTGGCTTCCGTTTGGCCGTCAGCCGCAATTGGGCTTCGCGCTGGTATGCGAACAACAACAATTTCGCGGCGATGTTGCAGGAAGACATCGGTGTTCGTGAATACCTGAAGAAGAAGCTGAAGAACGCTTCGGTTGGTCGCGTCGTCATCGAGCGTCCGGCGAAGAACGCGCGCATCACGATTTACAGCTCGCGTCCGGGCGTTGTCATCGGCAAGAAGGGCGAGGACATCGAATCGCTGAAGGCGGAACTGCAGAAGCGCATGGGCGTTCCGGTTCACGTCAACATCGAAGAGATTCGCAAGCCGGAAACGGACGCGCAACTGATCGCCGATTCCATCACGCAGCAGCTCGAGCGCCGGATCATGTTCCGCCGTGCGATGAAGCGCGCGATGCAAAACGCGATGCGTCTTGGTGCACAAGGCATCAAGATCATGAGCGCGGGTCGTCTGAACGGTATCGAAATCGCTCGTACCGAGTGGTATCGCGAAGGTCGCGTGCCCCTCCATACGCTGCGTGCGGATATCGACTACGCGACGTCCGAAGCGAAGACCACGTACGGCATCATCGGCGTGAAGGTGTGGGTCTACAAGGGCGATACCCTGGGCCGCAACGAAGCGCCGGTCGTGGAAGAAGTGGCGGAAGAAAAGCGTCCGCGCCGCAACGCACGTCCGGGTGGCGATCGCCGTCCGCGCCGTGACGGTGAAGGCGCTCCGGGCGGCGCGCGTCGTGGCGCACCCCGTCGCGCTGGCGGTGACGCGAAGACTGGAGAATAACGATGCTGCAACCGAAACGCAGAAAGTATCGCAAAGAGCAGAAGGGTCGTAACACCGGTAAGGCGACGCGCGGCAACGCGGTGTCGTTCGGTGAATACGGTCTGAAGGCTATCGGTCGCGGCCGTTTGACCGCGCGTCAAATCGAAGCGGCGCGTCGTGCAATGACGCGTCACATCAAGCGTGGCGGCCGGATCTGGATCCGTATCTTCCCGGACAAGCCGATTTCGCAAAAGCCGGCCGAAGTGCGTATGGGTAACGGTAAGGGTAACCCTGAGTACTACGTCGCTGAAATTCAACCGGGCAAGATGCTGTACGAAATGGACGGTGTCTCCGAAGAACTGGCGCGCGAAGCGTTCCGTCTGGCGGCAGCCAAGCTGCCGCTCAAGACGAACTTCGTGGTCCGTCAGCTCGGCGCCTAAGGAGTAAATGATGAAGGCAACTGAACTTCGCCAAAAAGACCAGGCCGCGCTCAACAAGGAGCTGTCGGATCTGCTCAAGGCGCAATTTGGCTTGCGTATGCAGCTCGCGACCCAGCAGCTCACGAACACGAGCCAGCTGAAGAAGGTCCGTCGCGACATCGCACGCGTGCGTACCGTCATGACCGAGAAGGCGAACCAGAAATGAACGATAGCGTAAAAACCTCGCTCAAGCGGACGCTGGTCGGCAAGGTCGTCAGCAACAAGATGGACAAGACGGTCACCGTGCTGGTCGAGCACCGCGTGAAGCATCCGATCTACGGCAAGTACGTCGTGCGTTCGAAGAAGTACCACGCGCATGACGACGCGAACACGTACAACGAAGGCGATCTCGTCGAAATCCAGGAAACTCGTCCGATTTCGAAGACGAAGGCTTGGGTTGTGTCGAAGCTGGTTGAAGCGGCTCGCGTGATCTAAAGCTGAAGTTGTAGTGCCGCGATGCTGTAAGTAGTTGTATCGCAGTAAGTTTCGCTTGCAAGACCGGGATTATTTGTTATAATCTCGGTCTTCCCTCTTTGTGGGAGCCCCGTCGCGGGCGAAATTGGTGGGGGAAGCCGGTTCGGGCGCTAGCCTGAGTCGACAGATTCACCGGATTGCGATGGCGGGTTTCGTCTGCCGTTGCTGCCTGTTCTAACCCAAGCAGCCATTTGGCTGACGGGACCAAGACTGACCGGCTGTGCCATGGTGGTGCAATCGGATTAAGTTGGGAAAGATAAACCATGATCCAGACCGAAACTCGGCTTGAAGTGGCCGACAACACGGGTGCGCGTGAAGTCATGTGCATCAAGGTGCTCGGCGGCTCGAAGCGTCGTTACGCAAGCATTGGCGACATCATCAAGGTGACCGTCAAGGAAGCGACGCCGCGCGGACGCGTGAAAAAGGGCGAAATCTACAACGCCGTGGTCGTTCGTACGGCCAAGGGCGTGCGTCGCCAGGATGGCTCGCTCATCAAGTTCGACGGCAATGCCGCCGTTCTGCTGAACACGAAGCTCGAGCCGATCGGCACGCGTATTTTCGGGCCGGTTACGCGTGAACTGCGTAGCGAACGATTCATGAAGATCGTTTCGCTCGCTCCGGAAGTGCTGTAAGGAGTCGCGATGAACAAGATTCGCAAGGGTGACGAAGTCATCGTCACCACCGGCAAGGACAAGGGCAAGCGCGGCACCGTGCTGGCCGTTGCGGACGACCGTGTCACCGTCGAGGGCATCAACCTCGTCAAGAAGCACGTGAAGCCGAACCCGATGAAGGGTACGACGGGCGGTGTGGAAGCCAAAACGATGCCGCTGCATATTTCGAACGTCGCATTGGTCGACGCGAATGGCAAGGCATCGCGTGTGGGCATCAAGGTCGAAGACGGCAAGAAGGTTCGCTTCTTGAAGTCGACCGGCGCCACGCTTAACGCCTGACGCGGAGTTAAAAAATGGCTCGTCTGCAAGAGATTTACAAAGAAAAGGTTGTGCCGGAACTGGTTGAAAAGTTCGGCTACAAGTCGATTATGGAAGTGCCGCGCCTCACCAAGATCACCCTGAATATGGGGCTTGGCGAAGCCGTCGCTGACAAGAAGGTGCTTGAGCACGCCGTTGGTGACCTCACGAAGATCGCGGGCCAAAAGCCCGTCATCACCAAGTCGCGCAAGGCAATCGCTGGTTTCAAGATCCGCGAAGGCTACCCGATTGGCACGATGGTTACCCTGCGTGGCAATGCCATGTACGAATTCCTGGACCGTTTCGTGACGGTTGCGCTGCCTCGCGTGCGCGACTTCCGCGGTGTGTCGGGCAAGGCGTTCGACGGCCGTGGTAACTACAACATCGGTGTGAAAGAGCAAATCATTTTCCCCGAAATCGACTACGACAAGATCGACGCGCTGCGTGGGCTGAACATCAGCATCACGACCACCGCGAAGACCGACGAAGAAGCAAAGGCATTGCTCGCCGGCTTCAAGTTCCCGTTCAGAAACTGAGGTTACCGTGGCTAAACTGGCACTGATCGAACGTGAAAAGAAGCGCGCGCGCCTGGCAGCCAAGTACGCTCCGAAGCGTGCTGAGCTGAAGGCTGTGATCGACGACGCAAGCAAGTCGGACGAAGAGCGTTACCTCGCGCGTCTGGCACTGCAACAACTGCCGCGTAACTCGAACCCCACTCGCAAGCGTAACCGCTGCGCGATCACGGGTCGTCCGCGTGGCACGTTCCGCAAGTTCGGACTCGCACGCGGCAAGATTCGTGAAATCGCTTTCCGCGGCGAAATCCCTGGCCTGACCAAGGCGAGCTGGTAATAGGAGAAACATAAATGAGCATGAGTGATCCTATCGCCGATATGCTGACTCGCATCCGCAATGCGCAGATGGTCGAGAAGGTTTCGGTGACTATGCCCTCGTCGAAAGTCAAGGTTGCGATTGCGCAGGTTTTGAAGGACGAAGGTTATATCGACGACTTCGCAGTCAAGTCGGAAGGTGCGAAGACGGAATTGAACATCGCGTTGAAGTACTACGCTGGCCGTCCGGTTATCGAGCGCCTCGAGCGCGTATCGAAGCCCGGTCTGCGCGTGTACCGCGGTCGCAATGACATCCCGACCGTGATGAACGGCCTGGGCGTTGCAATCGTGTCGACGCCGAAGGGTGTGATGACCGACCGCAAGGCGCGCCAGAACGGCGTCGGTGGCGAAGTCATCTGCTACGTCGCTTAACGCCTAAGGAGAAGAAACATGTCTCGAGTAGGTAAAAGCCCGATCGCGCTGCAAGGCGCGGAAGTGGCCATCAAGAGCGACGTCATCACCGTGAAGGGTCCGCTCGGCACGATCTCGCAACCGGTCAACAAGCTGGTTGCCGTGACGAACGAAGACGGCACGTTGAAGCTGGCTCCGACGGATGAAAGCCGCGAAGCGAACGCGATGTCCGGCACGATGCGCGCCCTCCTGGCGAACATGGTGCAAGGCGTCACCAAGGGTTTCGAGCGCAAGCTGACGCTGGTTGGCGTCGGTTATCGTGCGCAAGCGCAAGGCGACAAGCTGAACCTGTCGCTGGGTTTCTCGCACCCCGTGGTGCACCAGATGCCGGAAGGCGTCAAGGCTGAAACCCCGTCGCAGACCGAAATCGTGATCAAGGGGATCGACAAGCAGAAAGTCGGACAGACCGCAGCAGAAGTGCGCGGCTATCGTCCGCCCGAGCCGTACAAGGGCAAGGGCGTGCGCTATTCCGACGAGGTCGTGATCCTCAAAGAAACGAAGAAGAAGTAAGGGTGCGCAATCATGGATAAGACTCAATCTCGCCTGCGCCGCGCTCGTCAGACGCGTATCAAGATCGCTGAGCTGCAGGTTCCGCGTCTGGCCGTGCATCGCACGAATACGCATATCTACGCGCAAGTGTTCTCGGCATGCGGCACGAAGGTCGTGGCAAGCGCCTCGACGCTGGAAGCTGAAGTGCGCGCTGAACTGGCCGACAAGTCGGGCAAGGGCGGCAACGTCAACGCCGCGACCTTGATCGGCAAGCGTATCGCCGAAAAGGCCAAGGCTGCCGGCATCGAATCCGTCGCCTTTGACCGCTCGGGTTTCCGCTACCACGGCCGCGTGAAGGCGCTGGCTGATGCGGCGCGTGAAGCCGGGCTCAAGTTCTAAGGGAAGAATTCGTCATGGCAAAGATGCAAGCGAAAGTTCAGGCTGACGAACGCGACGACGGCCTGCGCGAAAAGATGATTTCGGTCAACCGCGTGACCAAGGTCGTGAAGGGTGGCCGTATTCTCGGCTTCGCCGCACTGACCGTGGTTGGCGACGGTGACGGCCGAATCGGCATGGGCAAGGGCAAGGCCAAGGAAGTTCCGGTTGCCGTTCAAAAGGCAATGGAGCAGGCCCGCCGCAACATGTTCAAGGTGCCCCTGAAGAACGGCACGCTGCAACACGAAGTGCACGGCAAGCACGGCGCATCGGCGGTTCTCCTCGCTCCGGCGAAGGACGGTACCGGCGTGATCGCTGGCGGCCCGATGCGCGCAGTGTTCGACGTGATGGGCGTTCAAAACGTTGTGGCCAAGAGCCACGGTTCGACGAACCCGTACAACCTCGTTCGTGCGACGCTGGACGGCCTGCGCAAGCAGTCGACCCCGGCAGACATCGCTGCGAAGCGTGGTAAGTCCGTCGAAGACATTCTGGGCTAAGGTGGTCACCATGTCTGAAAAAACTGTCAAGGTTCAGCTCGTCAAGAGCCTGATCGGGACCCGCGAATCGCACCGCGCAACGGTGCGTGGCCTCGGCCTGCGTCGCCTGAACTCGGTTTCCGAGCTGCAGGACACGCCGGCAGTGCGCGGGATGATCAACAAGGTCTCGTACCTCGTTAAGGTCATCGCCTAAGCGCGACCTACGGATCCAAGGAGTTGAACATGGAATTGAATAACCTGAAGCCGGCGGAAGGCGCGAAGCACGCTAAGCGTCGCGTCGGTCGCGGTATCGGTTCGGGCCTCGGCAAGACCGCTGGCCGCGGCCACAAGGGTCAGAAATCGCGTTCGGGCGGCTTTCACAAGGTCGGCTTCGAAGGCGGTCAGATGCCTCTGCAGCGTCGTCTGCCGAAGCGCGGCTTCACCTCGCTGACGAAGGAATTCGTCGGTGAAGTGCGCCTGGCTGATCTCGAGAAGCTGCCGGTCGACGAAATCGATCTGTTGGCGTTGAAGCAAGCGGGTCTGGTCGGCGAGCTCATCAAGAGCGCGAAGATCATCAAGACCGGCGAGATCACGCGCAAGGTCACGGTGAAGGGCCTGACGGCAACGAAGGGCGCCCGTGAGGCAATCGAAGCCGCTGGCGGCTCTTTCGCCGAGTAACGCGCTTTCGCCGTTACTAGCACTAGCATCGGAGAAGGTACTTGGCTAACAGCCCGAGTCTCGCAAAAACCGGTCGAAGCGCGGCGAAATTCGGCGATCTGCGCCGGCGTGCAGTGTTCCTGCTGCTTGCGCTGATCGTCTACCGCATTGGGGCGCATATTCCGGTGCCCGGCATCGATCCGGATCAACTGGCGAAGCTGTTCCAGAGCCAGTCGGGCGGCATCCTTGGCATGTTCAACATGTTCTCGGGTGGCGCACTGTCGCGGTTCACGATCTTTGCGCTGGGCATCATGCCCTACATTTCGGCGTCGATCATCATGCAGTTGCTGTCGATCGTGTCGCCGCAGATGGAGGCGCTGAAGAAGGAAGGGCAGGCGGGACAACGTAAGATCACGCAGTACACGCGTATCTTCACGGTGGTTCTGGCGACCTTCCAGGCGTTCGGTATCGCGGTCGCGCTGGAAAACCAGCCGGCTCTGGTGCTGGACCCCGGCATGGTGTTCCGGCTGACGACGGTCGTCACGCTCGTGACGGGCACGATGTTCCTGATGTGGCTCGGTGAGCAGATCACGGAGCGTGGTCTCGGCAACGGCATCTCGATCATCATCTTCGGTGGTATCGCAGCGGGTTTCCCGAACGCGATCGGTGGTCTGTTCGAACTGGTTCGCACCGGTTCGATGAGCATCATCTCGGCGATCATCATCGTGGTCTTGATCGCGGCGGTCACGTATCTGGTCGTGTTCATCGAACGCGGTCAGCGCAAGATCCTCGTGAACTATGCGAAGCGCCAGGTCGGTAACAAGATTTACGGCGGACAGTCGTCTCATCTGCCGCTGAAGTTGAACATGTCGGGTGTGATTCCGCCGATCTTCGCGTCGTCGATCATCCTCTTCCCGGCAACCATCCTGAACTGGTTCAGTTCGGGTACGCGCACCAACTGGTTCGCGAACACGCTGCACAACGTGGCCGAGGCGCTGAAGCCCGGTCAACCGGTGTACGTGCTGCTGTATGCGTTGGCGATCGTCTTCTTCTGCTTCTTCTACACCGCATTGGTGTTCAACAGCCGGGAGACCGCCGACAACTTGAAGAAGAGCGGTGCTTTCGTTCCGGGTATCCGTCCGGGCGATCAGACTGCACGATATATCGACCGCATCCTCACGCGTCTTACGCTGGCTGGTGCGATCTACATCGTATTCGTGTGCCTGCTGCCTGAGTTTCTGGTGTTGCGCTGGAACGTGCCGTTTTATTTTGGTGGAACGTCGCTGCTGATCATTGTCGTCGTCACGATGGACTTCATGGCTCAGGTGCAGTCGTACGTTATGTCGCAACAATATGAATCGCTGCTCAAGAAGGCAAACTTCAAGGGTGGCAACGTCCCGATGCGTTAATAAGGACTATGGCCAAAGACGATGTTATCCAGATGCAGGGTGAGGTCATCGAAAACCTTCCCAACGCTACTTTCCGGGTGAAATTGGAAAATGGCCATGTCGTCCTGGGACATATTTCCGGAAAGATGCGGATGCACTACATCCGCATCCTGCCGGGCGACAAGGTTACGGTTGAATTGACGCCTTACGATCTGTCTCGTGCACGGATCGTGTTCCGGGCGAAGTGATTTGAAAAAAGGGTAATATCATGAAAGTGATGGCATCGGTTAAGCGCATTTGCCGCAATTGCAAGATCATCAAGCGCAAGGGCGTTGTGCGCGTGATTTGCAGCTCTGATCCGCGCCACAAACAGCGTCAAGGCTGAACGCCGCGCTTTTGCTTGCGCTTTTTGTTTGAGGAAAAACAATGGCTCGTATCGCAGGGGTTAACATCCCGAATCACCAGCATACCGAGATCGGCCTGACGGCAATCTTCGGCATCGGCCGCACGCGTTCGCGTGGCATCTGCACCGCTGCTGGCGTGGAATTTTCGAAGAAGGTCAAAGACCTTACCGACGCAGACCTCGAAAAGCTGCGTGACGAAGTGGGCAAGTTCATCGTCGAAGGCGACCTGCGCCGTGAAGTGACGATGAACATCAAGCGCCTGATGGACTTGGGTTGCTACCGCGGCATGCGCCACCGCAAGGGCCTGCCCCTGCGTGGCCAGCGTACGCGCACGAATGCCCGTACGCGCAAGGGTCCGCGTCGTGCAGCGCAATCGCTGAAGAAGTAAGCGGAACTGACAGTTACAGGAAAACGTAATGGCTAAGGCTTCGAACAACTCCGCGGCGCAACGCGTTCGCAAGAAGGTCAAGAAGAACGTCGCCGAGGGCGTGGTTCACGTTCACGCGTCGTTCAACAACACCATTATCACGATCACCGACCGTCAAGGTAACGCGCTGGCATGGGCGACCTCGGGTGGTCAGGGCTTCAAGGGCTCGCGTAAGTCGACGCCCTTCGCAGCTCAGGTCGCAGCCGAATCGGCTGGTCGCGTGGCAATGGAATACGGCGTGAAGAACCTCGAAGTGCGGATCAAGGGCCCCGGTCCTGGCCGCGAATCGGCGGTGCGCGCGTTGCATGGTCTTGGCATCAAGATCACCGCGATCTCCGACGTGACGCCGGTCCCGCACAACGGCTGCCGTCCGCCGAAGCGCCGTCGTATCTAATACGTCGACGCAACCGCATGTTGCCTGTCGATGCGCGAGTATCGGCGGGTTTCGTGCGTTAGTAAGTTTTGACTAAGCCCACCGTTCGGCCCAAAGGGTTCGGACTAGCGCAGACTGAAGTTCAACGGAAGTTTGCGTGATCAATATTTAAGGATGCAACGTGGCACGCTATACCGGTCCCAAAGCAAAGCTGTCCCGCCGTGAAGGCACTGATCTGTTCCTGAAGAGCGCACGCCGCTCCCTCGCCGACAAGTGCAAGCTCGACAGCAAGCCCGGCCAGCACGGCCGCACCTCGGGCGCGCGTACGTCCGACTACGGTACCCAGTTGCGCGAAAAGCAGAAAGTGAAGCGTATCTACGGTGTGCTGGAGCGTCAGTTCCGCCGCTACTTCGCTGAAGCCGACCGCCGCAAGGGCCCGACGGGCGAAAACCTGCTGCAATTGCTCGAGTCGCGTCTCGACAACGTCGTGTATCGCATGGGCTTCGGCTCGACGCGCGCTGAAGCACGTCAGCTCGTGAGCCACAAGGCGATCATGGTGAACGGCCAAGTCGCGAACATCCCGTCGCTGCAAGTGAAGTCGGGCGACGTCGTGTCCGTGCGCGAGCAGTCGCGCAAGCAGGCTCGTATCGTCGAAGCTCTCTCGCTGGCGCAGCAAGGCGGCATGCCGAGCTGGGTGTCGGTCGACGAGAAGAAGTTCGAAGGCACGTTCAAGTCGATGCCCGAGCGTAGCGACATCGCCGGCGACATCAACGAAAGCCTGATCGTCGAATTGTATTCGCGTTAATCGCGGCGGTAATGGATGGACAGCCGGGGAGCCTGATTGCTCGTGGCAAGAGGTGGCCTCGGCTGTTTATTTTCAGGTTGTCACCGGTCAGCCTTATCGGTGTAACGAGCCGAGGGTATTGAAAAGGAAAACCTATGCAAACCAGTTTGTTGAAGCCCAAGATCATTGCAGTTGAATCGCTTGGTGAGAACCATGCGAAAGTGGTTATGGAGCCGTTCGAACGCGGCTATGGCCACACCTTGGGTAACGCGCTTCGGCGCGTGCTGCTGTCGTCGATGATCGGCTACGCGCCGACCGAAGTGACGATCGCAGGCGTCGTGCACGAATACTCGACGCTCGATGGTGTGCAAGAGGATGTGGTCAACCTGCTGTTGAACCTGAAGGGTGTCGTCTTCAAGCTGCACAACCGGGACGAAGTCACGGTGACGCTGCGCAAGGAAGGCGAAGGCGTTGTCACGGCCGGCGATATCGAACTCGCGCACGACTGCGAGGTCATCAATCCGGAACACGTGATCGCTCACCTGTCGAAGGGCGGCAAGCTCGACGTTCAGATCAAGATCGAAAAGGGCCGCGGCTACGTGCCGGGCAACGTGCGTCGCTATGGCGAAGAGTCGGCCAAGATCATCGGCCGCATCGTGCTGGACGCGTCGTTCTCGCCGGTTCGCCGCGTGAGCTACGCCGTCGAAAGCGCACGTGTCGAACAGCGCACCGACCTCGACAAGCTCGTGATGAACATCGAGACCAACGGCGTGATTTCGCCGGAAGAAGCGATCCGCCAGTCGGCTCGCATTCTGGTCGATCAGTTGTCGGTGTTCGCCGCACTGGAAGGCACGGAAGCGGCAGCAGAAGCACCGTCGCGCGCACCGCAGATCGACCCGATCTTGCTGCGTCCGGTGGACGATCTTGAACTCACGGTTCGCTCGGCGAACTGCCTGAAGGCCGAGAACATCTACTACATCGGCGACCTGATCCAGCGCACGGAAAACGAGCTGCTGAAGACGCCGAACCTCGGCCGCAAGTCGCTGAACGAAATCAAGGAAGTGCTGGCGTCGCGCGGTCTGACGCTTGGTATGAAGCTCGAAAACTGGCCGCCGGCCGGGTTGGACAAGTAATACCAAACGCAGTCGCGTAACTTGGCAAAGACGCGGATTTTGCTTTAAAATCCGCGTCTTGCTTTTACCTGACCGGCCCGTGCACGCAAATTAGGGTGCAATAGAAGAGCTGGATCAAAACTCGTTAAAGGAACTGAAATGCGTCATAAGCATGGTCTGCGGAAACTGAACCGCACGAGCAGCCATCGTCTGGCAATGCTCCGCAATATGTCGAACTCGCTGATCGAGCACGAAGTCATCAAGACGACGCTGCCGAAGGCCAAGGAACTGCGCAAGGTCGTCGAGCCCCTCATCACGCTGGGCAAGAAGCCGTCGCTCGCGAACCGTCGTCTGGCGTTCAACCGCCTGCGCGATCGTGATTCCGTCGCGAAGCTGTTCGACGTCCTCGGCCCGCGCTACGCGAACCGCCCGGGCGGCTACCTGAGCATCCTGAAGTTCGGTTTCCGCGTCGGCGATAACGCCCCGATGGCGCTGGTCCAACTGATGGATCGCCCGGAAGTCGAAGAGACGGAAGAAGTGCAAGAAGCGGAATAAATCCCGTTTTCGGTTGTTACCAGAAAGGCCAGGCTTAGAGCTTGGCCTTTTTGCTTTCTGGCTGCGACATTTCAGCGCGCCGAGGCGTAAAAGTGAGTGTCAGCCGCCGATGCTACGATACGCAATTAACCTCTCGGAGCACGCCGAGTGAACGTCCCCGTCGTTTTGATGCTGTCCACGCTGCCCGACGCCGCCGCAGCCGATGCGCTCGCGCAAGCGGCGCTGGACGCGCGGCTCGCGGCGTGCGTGACGAATCTCGGCGCCGTGTCGTCGCAATATCACTGGAAGGGCGTGCTGGAGTCGTCGCAGGAAGTGCAGTTGTTGTTCAAGACGAGCGTCGCGCGCAGCGCAGAATTGCAGCGCTTCGTCGAGGCTCGACATCCATATGAAACGCCCGAAATCCTCGTCTGGCAGGTCGATGCATCGCCGGGATACGGCCAGTGGGTCAACGCAGAAACGCAGCGTCCTCTTCATGTTTGAGTTTTCTCGCCTTGTCACGCGGCGACTTTTCGGCGCGTTTCTCTTCCTGGCGGCGTTCGCGCTGCTGTCGGGCGCCGCGCGCGCAGCCGACGATTTCCTCGAGCCCGACGTCGCGTTCAAATTCAGCGCATCCGAAAAGCCGGGCGAAGTGGACGTGCGCTACAAGATCGCCGACGGCTACTACATGTACCGTGAGCGTTTCGCGTTCGCGGTGAAGAGCGGCGACGCGACCATCGGCGCGGCGCAACTTCCGGCGGGCAAAGTTCATTTCGATCAGACGTTCAACAAGGACGTCGAGACGTATCGCGGCGAACTGATCATCCGTATTCCGGTGACGAAAGCGAACGGGCCGTTCGAGCTCGCGGTGACGTCGCAGGGTTGCGCGGATGGCGGCATCTGCTATCCGCCGATGGAGAAGGCCTATCGTGTGCGCGGCGACGCGCTCCAGCCCGCGGGCGCGGCACCGACCGCGACGACGAGCGCAAACACCGGCGACACTTGGTTCGAGCGCGCGACCAGCGCCGACTACGCGCAATCGATGCTCGAGGGCGGCGGATTCTTCACAGTCGTCGGACTCTATTTCCTTGCCGGCATGGTACTGAGCCTCCTGCCATGCTCGTATCCGATGATCCCGATTCTGTCCGCGATCATCGTCGGCGAAGGCGCGCGTGTGACGCGTTCGCGCGGATTCGCATTGTCGGTTTCGTACGTGATCGGCATGGCGCTCGTCTATACCGCGCTCGGCGTCGCTGCCGCGTTGATCGGACAAAGCCTCGGCGCGTGGCTGCAGAACCCGTGGGTGCTCGGCGCGTTCGGCCTGCTGCTCGCGGCGTTCGCCATCGCGTTGATCTCGGGCGTCGATATCGCGCTGCCCGCGCGCTGGCAAGCGGGCGTCAACGAAGCATCGCAGAAGCGCAGCGGCGGCAAGTTCGCGGCAGTCGCGGCGATGGGCGCGCTGTCCGCGCTCGTGGTCGGCGCGTGCATGACTGCGCCACTTTTCGCGGTGCTCGCGTTCATCGCGCACACCGGCAACGCTGCGCTCGGCGGCGCCGCGCTCTTCGCAATGGGCATCGGACTGGGCGTGCCGCTGCTCGTCATCGGGCTCGGCGCGGGTTCGGTTCTGCCGCGCGCCGGTGCGTGGATGGACGGCGTGAAGGTCTTCTTCGGCGTCGTGCTGCTCGCGGCCGCGCTGTGGATCGTCTGGCCGGTCATCGGCGGCGTTGCGCAGATGCTGCTCGCGGCGCTATGGCTGCTGATCGCGGCGGCATCGCTCGGATTGTTCTCGTCGGGCGCGGCGGCGCCTGTCGGTGTGTGGAAGCGGCTCGGGCGCGGGCTCGGAGCGGCATTCGCGATCTGGGCGGCGACGCTGCTCGTCGGATTGGCGGCGGGTTCGACAGATCCGCTGCGCCCGCTCGCCGTGCTGGCTTCCCGCAGCGAGCCGTCGGCGAATGCGCGATCGCAGGGCCTGATCTTCGCGCCGGTGCGTTCATCGGCGGAACTGGACTCGGCGGTCAAAGCGGCGGCGCGTCCCGCGATGCTCGATTTCTACGCGGACTGGTGCGTGTCGTGCAAGGAAATGGAGAAGCTGACTTTCTCCGACGCCCGTGTGCAAGCGCGCCTCGCGCAACTGAATCTTCTGCGCGCGGACGTGACCGCCAACAACACGAACGATCAAATTCTCCTCAAGCGCTTCAAGCTTTTCGGGCCGCCGGGAATCATCTTCTTCGATGCGCAGGGCAACGAAGTCGCGCGCGTGGTCGGGTATGAATCGGCGGATACGTTTCTGAAGAGTCTCGATAAACTGAACGGATAAAAAAAGGGCGATGCACTCGCATCGCCCTTTTGGCGCTTACACGGAAGCGCGAATGATCCGCGCCGCATCCAGCGCGAAGTACGTCAGCACGCCGTCCGCGCCCGCGCGCTTGAACGCGAGCAGCGCTTCCATCATGACCTTGTCGTGATCGATCCAGCCGTTCTGCGCGGCCGCCTTGATCATCGCGTACTCGCCGCTCACCTGATACGCGTACGTCGGGAAGCGGAACTCGTCCTTCACGCGCCGCACGATGTCGAGGTACGGCATGCCCGGCTTGACCATCACCATGTCCGCGCCTTCCTCGATGTCCATGCGCACTTCGCGCATCGCTTCGTCGGAGTTGGCCGGGTCCATCTGATACGTCATCTTGTTGCTCTTGCCGAGATTCGCTGCGGAACCGACGGCGTCACGGAACGGGCCGTAGAATGCCGACGCGTACTTCGCCGCATACGCCATGATGCGCGTGTGGATGTGGCTTTCGCTTTCGAGCATCTCGCGGATCGCGCCGATGCGCCCGTCCATCATGTCCGACGGCGCGACGATATCCACGCCCGCTTCAGCTTGGGTGCGCGCCTGCTCGACGAGAATTTCGCTCGTTTCGTCGTTCTTCACGTAGCCTTCTTCGTCGAGCACGCCGTCCTGGCCGTGGCTCGTGTACGGATCGAGCGCGACGTCGGTCAGCACGCCGAGCATCGGGAAGTTCTTCTTCAGCTCGCGCACGGCGCGCGGAATGAGACCGTCCGGATTCGTGGCTTCGCGGCCATCGGGCGTCTTGATCGACGGTTCGATCGCCGGGAACAGCGACAGCACCGGCACGCCAAGTTCGACGCATTGCTCGGCGACTTTCATCAGCAAATCGACGGACGTGCGCTCGACGCCGGGCATCGACGGCACGGCCTGCCGCACATTCGTACCTTCGACGATGAACACGGGATAGATGAGGTCGTTCGTCGTGAGGATGTTTTCGCGCATCAGACGGCGCGAGAAGTCATCGCGGCGCATCCGGCGCGGGCGATGGTGAGGATAGAAGCTCATATTTCGACTCGAATTTGGGTGGTCTTCAGGGGAGGTCGAAAACGTGTTCCGAGACGCCTAAACCCTTGCCGAACAAGCACTTGGCTGCGTCTGAAACCGCTTTGAGACAATGGTATATCATACCGATCGAGCGAGGCGCTTGCCGCCGGACTCCCCGCTTCTCCTCCCTGAGCGGGTGCCTGTCGTTATTCGATTAGGCTATTAACCCGCCGTTATGCGGCGGGTTTTTTTATGCCGGCGCGCACGCGCCGCGCTCACTCGGCTGCGTCTTCTGACGCGTTTTCGCCGGCTTCTTCCGGTATCAGCCAGCTTTCGATCTGTTCGTGAGCCTCGTCGATGCCCGTCCGTTTGAGCGCCGAAAAGAGCTGCGCCGTAAGTTCGCCGCGATAGCCCGCGTCTTTATATTCGGCGAAGGATTTCTTGGTCGCACGCAGGGCGTTCGTCATCTCCTGTCGCGTCAATTTGTCGCATTTGGTGAGCAGCGCGTGAATCGGTTTTCCGGTCGGCGCGAACCAGTCGATCATGATGCGATCGAGGTCGGTGAGCGGCCGGCGCGAATCCATCATCAGGATCATGCCGCACAGTTGCGCGCGGCTTTGCAGGTACGTCGAAAGCAGCCGCTGCCAATGTTCCTTCGCGGCGCCCGGCACTTCGGCGTAACCGTATCCGGGAAGGTCGACGAGATAGCCGACCGGCGCGGCTTCCGGACCGACGGAGAAGTAATTGATATGCTGCGTGCGCCCCGGCGTTTTACTCGCGAAAGCAAGCCGCTTCTGATTGCAGAGGATATTGATCGCCGTCGATTTACCCGCGTTCGAGCGCCCCGCAAATGCGATTTCGGGTTGCGGCGTCGGCGGCAGATCGCGCAGATGGTTGACGGTCGTGAAGAAGCGGGATTGATGAAGCAGGAATGACATGGGCGGGTCCAATCGAAAGCGCTGCGAAAACCGAAGCCTTGAGAACCCGGCAAATACTGGGCATGCCCCGACTGGCGTCTTTGCGTATAGCGGGTTATTGTACAATACGACGGATTTTTAAAGATCAGCGGGCACGCAAGACCCAAGCCGCAGGCGGCACCCACAAGGAGCGAGACAGTTTTCAGAGGCGTACTTTTGGGCCTCTTCGTTCAGCGAGTTCGGGTATCTTGCGGCGATGATCGGTCGCCGTCGTTTTTTGCAGAACCTCACATTCTCACAAGACGAAAAACAGGGTACGCGAATGAACCGACTGTACAGGTCTCTGGTGGTGATTCGGGCAGCGGCGGCTTTCGGTGCAGGTTTGAGTGGTCTGGCGGTATCGACGTCAGTGAGTGCGGCGGAGCCCGCGCAACCGGCCAAGCCGGATGTGACGCGAGGCCAGGCTATCGCGACTCAGGTGTGCGCGGCGTGTCACGCGGCAGACGGCAACAGCGCCGGCGCGGCATTTCCGCGGCTCGCGGGGCAGCACGCCGAGTACATCGTCAAGCAGTTGAAGGATTACAAGACGCAGCCGGGTGCAAAGGCACCGGCGCGCAACAATCCGATCATGGCGGGCATCGCGGGCGCGCTATCGGATCAGGACATGGTGAACGTCGCGGCGTACTTCGCGTCGCAGAAGGCAAAGCCCAATTACGCGCGCGACAAGAACGACGTCGCGTTGGGCCAGAAGATCTACCGCGGCGGCATCGCGGACAAGGGCGTGCCGGCGTGTGCGGCGTGCCACGGCGCGACGGGCATGGGCATTCCGGTGCAGTATCCGCGGCTGTCGTGGCAGTGGGGCGATTACACAGTGGCGCAGTTGAACGCCTTCGCATCGGGACAACGCAACAACAGCGAGCCGATGCACCAGATTTCCTCGCGCCTGAACGAAGCGGAGATGAAGGCGGTCGCCGACTACATCGCCGGTTTGCATTGAACGCATAGCAGTCAGCGTCCAGCGGTTCTCCATGCAGAGACGGAGAATCGCCCATACTACGAAGCCGGTCCCGGACTATCCGAGAAGACCGGCGCGAAAACAAGAAAAGGGTGGGACGTCGGTCGACAAAGACCGCCAGCGTCTCCACCCTTTTTTGCTGTCCAGCCGGAGTTTGAATGAGCGTCACCACATCGGGTTTGCAGTCGAAGTCGAGCCGTCGGGCCATCAGGCATTTCGTCGAACTCGTCAGTTCGATGCGCTTCGCCATCGCATTGCTGGTCATTCTGGCGATCGCGAGCATCATCGGCACGGTGCTTACGCAGGACGATCCGTATCCCAACTACGTCAATCAGTTCGGCCCGTTCTGGGCGGACATCTTCCGTGGCTTGAGCATCTACACCGTGTACAGCGCATGGTGGTTCATGCTGATCCTGATTTTCCTCGTGATCTCGGTGTCGCTGTGCGTGATCCGAAACAGCCCGAAGATGATCGCGGACATCAAGAGCTGGAAGGATCGCGTGCACGAAGGCGGGCTGCGCGCGTTCCATCACAAGGGCGAGTTCACGGTCACGGCCGATCGCGCGCAGACCGCCGCGACGCTCGAACGCCTGTCCGCGAAGATGGGCTACCGCTTCAAGACGCGCGAGACCGACAACGGCGCGACGCTCATCACCGCCAAGCGCGGCGCGATGACCAAGGTCGGCTATATCTCGGCGCATCTGGCGATCGTCGTGATCTGTATCGGCGGTCTGCTGGACAGCAATCTGCCCATCAAGCTGCAGATGTGGATGTTCAACAAGACGCCGATCAACAGCAACGCCGTCATCAACGACATTCCGCGCGAGCATCGTCTTTCAACGTCGAATCCGACTTTCCGCGGCTACGCATGGGTGCCCGAAGGGCAGTTCGTCGGCACGGCGATACTGAATCAGCAAGACGGCTCGATCATTCAGGACCTGCCGTTCTCGATTCAGCTCAATAAGTTCATCGTCGATTACTACTCGACCGGCATGCCGAAGCTCTTCGCGAGCGATATCGTCGTCATCGATCACAGGACAGGCAAGCGCATTCCGGCGCGCATCGAAGTGAACAAGCCGTTCACGTATGACGGCATTTCGATCTATCAATCGAGCTTTCAGGACGGCGGCTCGAAACTCGAAATGACCGCCTGGCCGATGACCGGCGGCAGCGCGAAGACCGCGCCGTTCAGCGGGACGATCGGCGGCACGGCGCCCATCGGCGCGCAGTTCGCGGGCGCGCAGGGCGAGACGGTCGAGTTCACGGATTTCCGCGCGATCAACGTCGAGAACATGACCGACGGCAGCGGCGCGCCCGACGCGCGCGGCGTCGGCAAGAAGGAAACGCTGCGCGATGCATTCGACGAGCGCCTCGGCTCAGGCGCCAAAACGTCGAGACCGACGGATCTGCGCAATATCGGCCCGTCGGTGCAATACAAGGTGCGCGGCACGGACGGCCAGGCGCGCGAATACAGCAACTACATGGTGCCCGTGGACGTGAGCGGCCAGCGTATGTTCCTCGCGGGCATGCGCCTGAGCCCGAACGATCCGTTCCGCTATCTGCGCATTCCCGCCGACGATCAGGGCACCGTCAAACAGTGGATGGACCTGCGCGCCGCGCTCGCGACGCCGGCGACGCGCGCCGAAGCCGCGCATCGTTTCGCGTTGCGTTCGGTGCCGCAGGAAAACGGTGAACTGCAGAAACATCTGGAGGAAAGCGCCGTCCGCGTGCTGAATCTTTTCGCAGGCGCCGATGAAACCGGCAAGGCGACGACGAATCCGCAGATGATTGGCGGTTTCCAGAGCATCGCGATGTTTATCGACAAATCGGTGCCGAAGGGCGAGCAGGAGAAAGCCGCCGGCCTGCTGATGAGGATGCTCGAAGGCGCGATGTGGGACGTATGGCAGATTTCCCGAGAGCAAAACGGCCAGCCCGCGGCTAAAGTGGACGATAAGAACGCCGCGTTCGTGCAATCGTCCATCAACGCGCTTTCCGACAGCTTTCTGTACGGTTCGCCGGTCTTTCTGCAACTGGACAACTTCAGGCAAGTGCAAGCTTCGGTATTCCAGTTGACGCGCGCGCCGGGTAAAAATCTGGTGTATCTTGGCAGCCTTCTGCTGGTCGTCGGCATTTTCGCGATGTTTTACGTGCGCGAACGCCGGCTCTGGTTCTGGCTCAAAGATACGGGCCAGGGCGGCGCGAGCGTGCTGATGGCGATGTCCACCGCCCGCCGCACGTTCGATTTCGAGAAAGAGTTCGTGCGTACGCGCGCGCAGATCGCAGCGGCGCTCGGCGTGAAGCCGGAAGTACCGGCCGATCCGTCCCCGGCGCAAAACGCGCACCGGCATTCGCAAACCGAGACCCCGAACTCGGAAGTTTCAACACGGTAAGATCATGGACCTCACACAGACTTCCTCCCACGCCTCCGCCAAGACGGAACGTCCGGCATCGGGGCTTCCCGATGTCGCCGAGTTCGACGATCGTCCGTTCCTGCGCAGGCTCACGCTGATCGACTGGCTCTTCGCCCTCGCGATGGTCGCGGGCGCGGGTTTCGCGCTGAACCGCTATCACGCGTACATGGACGTGTACGACACGGCCGTGCTGGTCGGCGCCGTGCCGACGTTCGTCGTGCTCGGCTGGCGCTGGAAACCGGTACGCCTGCTGATCGCGTTGATCGCGGTGTTGTCGCTTTTCTCGATCCAGCTCTATCAGCACGACCTCGCTCGCGCCGACACGAACTTCTTCCTCAAGTACTTCCTGTCGAGCCAGTCCGCGATCTTGTGGATGAGCGCGCTCTTCATCCTCGCGACGCTCTTCTACTGGATCGGCCTTGCGACGCGCTCGCAGACGGGCGGCGCGATCGGCTCGCGCATGACGTGGGTCGCGGTGCTGATGGGCTTCACCGGCCTGATGGTGCGCTGGTACGAGTCCTACATGATCGGCTCGGACGTCGGCCATATTCCGATTTCGAATCTGTACGAAGTCTTCGTGTTGTTCTGCCTCATCACGTCGCTGTTTTATCTCTACTACGAGCAGCATTACTCGACGCGCGCGATGGGCGCGTTCGTGCTGCTCGTCATCAGCGCGGCGGTCGGTTTCCTGATGTGGTATTCGATCGCGCGCGATGCACAGCAGATTCAGCCGCTCGTCCCCGCGCTGCAAAGCTGGTGGATGAAGATCCACGTTCCGGCGAACTTCATCGGCTATGGCAGCTTCGCGCTCTCGGCGATGGTCTCCGTCGCGTATCTCGCGAAGCAGCGCGGTTTCATGGCGGACCGCCTTCCGTCGCTCGAAGTGCTCGACGACGTGATGTACAAGTCGATTGCCGTCGGCTTCGCGTTCTTCACCATCGCGACGATCCTCGGCGCGCTGTGGGCGGCGGAAGCGTGGGGCGGCTACTGGAGCTGGGATCCGAAGGAAACCTGGGCGCTGATCGTCTGGCTGAACTACGCCGCGTGGCTGCACATGCGCCTGATGAAAGGCCTGCGCGGCGCCGCCGCCGCATGGTGGGCGCTGACGGGCCTGATCGTCACGACCTTCGCGTTCCTCGGCGTCAACATGTTCCTTTCGGGCTTGCATAGTTACGGCAAGCTCTGATCGGCAGCGTCGAATCGAAAAAGACCGCCATGCGTGACGAGCGCTGGCGGTTTTTTTTCGTTTTGCGGTGGAATACTGGCATCCAATCTGCTGTTTTCTCCGTACAAGAATGAACGGAAGGAGTCACGCTTCATGTGGATCAAACAAGGCCGTAATCTGTACGGCGATGACATTGCGAGTCACGAAATCACGCCGCGCGACGTGTTCGAGAATCGCCGGCGCACGCTTCGTTCGCTCGGCGCGCTCGCCGCGACAGGACTCGCCGGCGCGAGCGGCCTCGCCCACGCGACGCTGACATCGCCCGACGCCAAAGGCCAGAAGCTGGCCGCGACGACCAACCCGAAGTTCGTCGCGCTCGACAAGCCGACGCCGTTCAAGGACATCACGAGCTACAACAACTTCTACGAGTTCGGCACCGACAAGGACGATCCCGCCGCCCACGCCGGCACGCTGCGTCCGCGGCCGTGGAAAGTGTCCGTCGAGGGCGCGATCAAGAATCCGAAGGTCTACGACATCGACGACATTCTCAAGCTCGCGCCGCTCGAGGAACGCGTGTACCGGCTGCGCTGCGTCGAAGGCTGGTCGATGGTGATTCCGTGGATCGGCGTGTCGTTGTCGGAGCTCATCAAGCGCGCCGGGCCGACGGGCAACGCGAAGTACGTGCAGTTCATCACGCTGGCCGATCCGTCGCAGATGCCGGGACTTTCGACGCCGATCCTCGAATGGCCGTATTCCGAAGGTCTGCGCATGGACGAGGCGATGAATCCGCTCACGCTGCTGACCGTCGGCTTGTACGGCGAAGTGCTGCCGAACCAGAACGGCGCGCCGGTGCGTGTCGTCGTGCCGTGGAAGTACGGTTTCAAGAGCGCGAAATCGCTGGTGAAAATCCGCTTTGTCGAGAAACAGCCGCCAACGAGCTGGAATCTCTACGCGCCGAGCGAATACGGCTTCTTTTCGAACGTGAATCCGAATGTCGATCATCCGCGCTGGAGTCAGGCGACGGAGCGGCGCATCGGCGAGGACGGTTTCTTTCAGCCGAAACGCAAGACGCTCATGTTCAACGGCTACGGCGATCAGGTCGCGTCGATGTATGCCGGCATGGATCTGAAGAAGAACTTCTGAACGATGTCGTCCGCTTCCCAGATCAAAAGCGCGCGCGTCGCGACGGGACCGCGATGGATCGTTCCGGTCAAGATCGTCGTGTTCGTCGCGATGCTGTTTCCGCTCGCACGTCTCGTGCTGCTCGGCGCGACGGGCGGCCTGGGCGCGAATCCGATCGAATTCATCACGCGCTCGACCGGCCTCTGGACGCTCGTGTATCTGTGCATCACGCTCGCGATCACGCCCGTGCGCCGCCTGACGGGCGTGACGGCGCTCGCGCGCTTTCGCCGGATGATCGGTCTCTTCGCGTTCTTCTTCGCCGTACTGCACTTCACGACGTACATCTGGTTCGACAAATGGTTCGATGTCGCCGCGATGCTGAAGGACATCGGCAAGCGGCCGTTCATCACGGTCGGTTTCGCGGCGTTCGTGCTGCTGATTCCGCTCGCGGTCACATCGCCGAAAGCGATGGTGCGCAAGCTCGGCCGTCGCTGGCAGACCTTGCATCGCGCGATCTATCTGATCGCCGCGCTCGCGATCCTGCATTTCTGGTGGATGAAGGCGGGCAAACACGATCTCGAACTGCCGAAGATCTACGGCTCGATCGTGATCGTGCTGCTCGGCTGGCGCGTGATCGCCTGGCTCAAAGCGCGACGCGCATAAAAAAAGCGATGCTTGTCAGGGCATCGCTTTTTCGTTCGAAGCGCGGCGCTTCAGTCCGGCAGAATCGATTCGCCGGCGAACAGCTGCTTCACTTCCTCACGCTCGCGCACGAGCCGCGCGCGTTCCCCATCGACCATGATTTCGGCGGCGCGCGGACGCGTGTTGTAGTTTGAGCTCATCACGAAGCCGTACGCGCCCGCCGAGCAGATCGCGAGCAGATCGCCGGGCGCGATGGACAGCTCGCGATCGCGTCCGAGCCAGTCGCCGCTTTCGCATACCGGACCGACGACATCGTATGTATGCGCTTTCTCGTCGCGCTTCACGACCGGCACGATGCGATGAAACGCCTCGTACATCGCGGGACGCGCGAGGTCGTTCATCGCGGCATCGACGATGGCGAAGTTCTTTTCCTCGCCCGGCTTCAGGAACTCGACGCGCGTCAGCAGCACGCCCGCGTTGCCGACGAGCGAGCGCCCCGGCTCGAAATACACTTCGCGCTGACCGTGGCCGCGCTTCTCGATGTGATCGAGCAGCGTCTTCACGAACACGCCGATATCGGGCGGCGTTTCGTCGTCGTAGGTGATGCCGAGACCGCCGCCGACATCGACGTGACGAATGCTCATGCCGTCCGCTTCGATCTGCTCGACGAGTTCGAGCAGCTTGTCGAGCGCGTCGAGATACGGGCTGATTTCGGTGATCTGCGAGCCGATATGGCAATCGATGCCGACGACATCGAGATTCGGCATGGCATGCGCTTGCGCGTACGTCGCGCGCGCATCGCTGAACGCGACGCCGAACTTGTTCGACTTGAGGCCGGTGGAGATGTACGGATGCGTTTTTGCATCGACGTCGGGATTCACGCGCAGCGAAACCGGCGCTTTCTTGCCGAGCGACTTCGCGACTTCGTTGAGCGCGTGCAACTCGGGAATCGACTCGACGTTGAAGCACTTGACGCCCGCTTCGAGCGCCTCGCGCATTTCGGCCACCGTCTTGCCGACGCCCGAAAACACCGTGTTCTCCGCCTTGCCGCCGGCCGCGAGCACGCGCGCGAGCTCGCCCGACGACACGATGTCGAAGCCCGCGCCCATGCGCGCGAACACGTTGAGCACCGCGAGATTGCTGTTCGCCTTCACCGCGACGTGCACCGTTGCCTTGCGGCCGGCGCAGGCATCGGCGTAAGCGTGATAGGCGCGCGTGAGGGCATCGCGCGAATAGACGTAGAGCGGCGTGCCGAACTGGTCCGCGAGCGACGCGGCTGAGACGCCTTCGACGTGCAACACGCCGTCGACGTAGTGGAATGCGGAATCACTCATGCGTGGAATCGAAAGTGCGCCACGAAGGCGTTAAGGCTCGAGGATCAGTAAGCGGACGACGCGGCTTTCGGCGCCGATGCACCATTGGGACTGGTTTTGAGATCGGTCTCGGGCGAAAGCGAGAGCGGCTGTCTCGATGCCGTTTCGCTGTCCGGAGCGACGTTCGAAGGCGGCGTATTCTGGAGGTCGTTGGGACGTTGCGGCAGCGGCGGCACTCTTGGCAGATACAGCGGACCGCGTTGCCCACAACCGCCGAGCGAGAGCGTTGCCGCGGCGCCGATGCTCAAAGCCGCTACAATCGCGCTCATCTTGAAAACGACTCGCATGACCGTCCCTATACGTTTAATCGATGGAGTTTAGCATGACAGACCAGGAATACCTGACGCTGGCGGAGGCCGCGCTGACGGCCATCGAGCGCTCGGTGGACAACGCCGAAGCGGACATCGAATTCGAGCGCAGCGGCAATGTGCTCACGCTGGAATTCGAGAATCGCACGAAGGTGATCGTCAACTTGCAGCCGCCGAAGCACGAAATCTGGCTCGCGGCGAAGGCGGGCGGATTCCACTACAAATACGTCGACGGCGCCTGGCGCGACACGCGCGACAACAGCGAATTCTTCGCGACGCTGAGCAAATATTCGAGCGAGCAGGCCGGCGAGCCGATCCGCTTCAAGGCATAAATCGAGGCGTAAAAAAAACGAGCGGCCTTTCGGTCCGCTCGCTTTGCTTTGCAGGGGCCGGGTTACTGCCCCTTGAACAGATTCATGATGTCCTGCTTTTCCTGCTCGCCAACCTCGGGCGCGGGCGCAGTCACGCCTGACACGCCTTCCTGCGGCGGCGCCTGGCTCACACCGATCGTTGCGACGAAGCCGCGGCCCGGCGTCATGTCGTCGTAGTACAGCTCGTTGCCGAGCGACGTGATATCGGGCGGCATCATCGGCTTGTACTCGGGCACGCCCTTCAGCGCGCGGCCCATGTAATCCATCCACACCGGCAGCGCAAGACCGCCGCCCGTTTCCTTGTCGCCGAGGCTGCGCGGATTGTCATAGCCGATCCACGCGATCGCCACGAGCGTGCGCTGATAACCGGCGAACCACGCATCGCGCGAATCGTTCGTCGTGCCCGTCTTGCCGGCCAGATCGCCGCGCTTCAGTTGATTCGTCTTCGCGCCCGTGCCGTGCTGCGCGACGCTCTGCAACAGGCTGTTCATCACGAAAGCGTTGCGCGGCGTGATCGCGAGCGGCGCGCTTTGCTGCGCGACGAGCGGCTGCGGATGCGACACGACGCGCCCGTACGGATCGGTGATATCGGCGATCAGATACGGATTCACACGATATCCACCGTTCGCGAACACCGCGTAACCGGCTGCCATTTGCAGCGGTGTGACGAGGCCGGCGCCGAGCGCCATCGGCAGATAAGCGGGATGACGGTCCGCATCGAAGCCGAAGCGCGTGATGTACTGCTGCGCGTACTTCGTGCCGATATGACTCAGGATGCGGATCGACACCATGTTCTTCGAGCGCTGCAACGCGGAGCGCATGGTCATCGGGCCGTCGAAGCCGCCGCCGTAGTTCTTCGGCTCCCACGCCTGGCCGCCCGTCTCGGCGGCGCTGAAGAAAAGCGGTCCGTCGTTGATGATCGTCGCGGGCGAGAGACCCTTTTCGAGCGATGCCGAATAGATGAACGGCTTGAAGCTCGATCCCGGCTGGCGCCATGCCTGCGTGACGTGATTGAACTTGTTCTTGTTGAAGTCGAAGCCGCCGACGAGCGCACGGATCGCGCCGTCCTGCGGCACCATCGACACGAGCGCGCCTTCGACTTGCGGCAATTGCGTGATGATCCAGTCGCCGTCGTCGTCCTTCATGAGACGCACGATCGCGCCCGGACGAATGCGCGAGTTCGGCTGCGCGCGCGACGAGAGCGCGAACTGCACGAAACGCAGATCGTTGCCGCTGATGGTTGCCGTGTTGCCGTCGATGAAGCTCGCCTTCACTTCCTTCGGACTCGCCGACGTCACGACCGCCGCGACGATCTCGCCGTTGTCGGGATGCTCGGCGAGCGCATCGTCGATGGCCTGCTCGCGGTCATCCGCGTTCGCCGGCAGATCGATGTAACCTTCCGGCCCGCGATAGCCGTGCCGGTGCTCGTAATCCATCAGGCCCTTGCGCACCGCGCGATACGCGGCGTCCTGGTCGGCGGAATCGATCGTCGTCACGACATTCAGGCCGCGCGTGTACGCTTCTTCGCGGTATTGCGCGTACAGCATCTGACGCACCATTTCCGCGACGTACTCGGCGTGCACACTGAATTCGCGGCCCTGTCCCTTCACGACGAGCGGCTGCTGCACGGCCTGCTCGTACTCAGCCTGCGTGATGAAGTTCAGCTCCCGCATGCGTTGCAGGATGTACTCCTGCCGCACCTTCGCGCGCTTCGGATTGACGACCGGGTTGTACGCCGAGGGCGCTTTCGGCAGACCCGCGAGCATCGCCGCCTCGGCGAGCGAGACGTCCTTCAGATCCTTGCCGAAATAGACCCGCGCCGCGCTCGCGAAACCATACGCGCGCTGCCCGAGATAGATCTGATTCATATAGACCTCCAGAATCTGATCCTTCGTCAACGCGCGCTCGATCTTGTACGCGAGCAGCATTTCATAAATCTTGCGCGTGTAGGTCTTCTCGCTCGACAGGAAGAAATTGCGCGCGACCTGCATCGTGATCGTGCTCGCGCCTTGCGACGCGTGGCCGTTGGTCAGGGCGACCGAGCCCGCGCGCAGAATGCCGGTGAGATCGACGCCGCCGTGATCGTAAAAGCGCGCGTCTTCGATGGCGAGCACGGCTTTTTTCAGATGATCGGGCACGTCCTGAATGCGCACGACACTGCGGCGCTCTTCGCCGAATTCGCCGATCAGAAGGTGATCGGCCGTGTAGATGCGCAGCGGCACCTTCGGCTTGTAATCGGTGAGCGCTTCGAGCGACGGCAGGTTCGGCATCGCAACGACGAGCGCGTAGCCGAGCACCAGACCCGCGCAGACGACGAGCGCGAAAACGCTGACGAAAAATCCGAGCATGAGCCTCCCCCACCATGGGCGTTTGGCTTTTTTCGGCTTCTCGGGCGGCGTGGACGGCGGGTTGGACGGGGAAGAGGATTGCATAGCACCACCAAAAACAGTCACGCGATTATAGCTGCCCGGGTTTCGGACTTTTCTTGACGCACACGGCGCACGCTGCCGCCGTGTGCGCCTGCACACGCGTCTGCCGTTGTCTTCAAGATACGCGCGATCCTGCGCGGAAGCATCCCTCCGACGCGAGCGTTGGCCATTCGGCCGAGTGTTCGCCGCGATCGGCGCTCGCGACAATTCTTCCGACATCAAGCGCCCGAACGGTTCGGTGCGCGATCGAATGGAAGGAGCGGTCATGAGCAAGGAAAACATGCTGCGCGGCACGATGCTGACGGTCACGCGGCGCTACGCGGCGGGCATCGACGTGAGCGAGGACGCGGTGCGCCTCGCCATCGTGAGCAGGCGGTTGAGGGCGAATGCGGCGGTGTGTGTCGAGCATCTGGAGTCGGTGGCGCTGCCGTCGGGTGCGGTGGTCGGCGGCGATTTCGTCGATCGCGCGCCTATCGTCGCGGCGTTGCGCGAGGCGTTCGGGCGGCTGCCGGAAAGCGGCGCTTGGCGTGCGCTGCGTTGCGCGATGGGCTTGCCGTCGTCGGCGACGCTTACGACGCAAGTTCCGCTCGCCCGACTCATCGACACCCACGAGCAGCTCGCAGCCCCGATCGGCGGCGATCCGCGCGGCTTGCTCGAGCCGGCCGTACTCGCCGAAGCCGAGCGCGCGGCGGGCATCGAACGCGGCGCGCTGGCGGTCGACTGGTCCGTGCAGACGCGGGAAGACGGCGACGCGCTGGTCGCGATAGCGGCGACGGCGCGGCGACACGTCGAGGCGCGAGTCGAGACCGCGGCGGAGGCGGGCATCGCGCTATCGGCCATCGACAGCGAGCCGGCCGCCGCATTGCGCGCGATGCGCCATGCAGGTTCCGTCGAACTGGACGCCGACGCGCGCTATCTCGTCTGCTGGCTGGAAAGCGGCGGCTTGCACGGCTGGCTCGTCGGCTCGCGCGGCGTCGAAAACGAAGTCCGGTATCCCGCGCCCGAGCATCGGAGCATTTCGGACGCGTTGCACGAACTCGCTGGCGAACACGCGCCGCTCGATTGCATCTACGTCGGCGGGCAGATCGAGTTGATGGCGCACGCGGGCCTTCCGCTTCCCGTGCTCGGCAAGACTTTCGGCTGCGCGGCATTGCCGTTCGAAGCCGCGCCTTATTGCAACGGGGTGGCCGAGATTCAGACGGTGCACAAGCATTCGCCGCGTTTCGCGGTTGCGGTAGGCCTGGCGTTGCGCGAGGTGATGCAATGAACGCTGCCATGCTCGACGGATTCAATCTGTTGCCTTATCGCGCGCGAAAGCGACGCGAGCTACGGCGGCAGCGGCTCGCGCTGATCGGCGCGGTGACGCTCGCGGGCTGCGCGGCCGTTGGCGCCGTCGCTGGCCGCGACTTGTTCGAGCGCGCGCGACTGGATGAACGGCGTGTCGCGCTGGAGACGTCGCTGCGTGCTTCGAGCGCGCAGATCGACGAACACGCACGGCTCGTGCGCGCAGAAAGCGAACGGCGGCGCGCGCGTGAGGCCGCGCAGCCGTTGGCGTTGCCGCGCGAGCGTTTCCTCGCGCTGCTCGAAGCGCTCGCCGACTCGCCTCTTCAACGCGGCGTCGCGCTTCAACGCGTGTCGCAGCGAACGAATGAGGTCGAGCTGGCGGCGCTCGCACCCGATTCGCAGGCAGCGTCGCAATGGCTCAAGCGGCTGGAGCGCCTGCGCGGCGTGCAGGCGGTGGAAGTGATCGAAATGAAACGGCGCGCGAACGGAATTCCGTCGACGCAGCCTGCCAGGCGCGCTGCATCGACGGCCTCCGACGAGCACGCCGCGCGATTCGAGTTCGTCGCGCTGGTGCGCTATGCGCCGGATCATTCGCGCGATGAAACGGCGTCGCGTCAGGCACGTCCGGTTTTGGCGGCAACGCAGGGGGAACGCCCATGAGCACGATTCCGATGGACATCGCCATGAAGACGCGCTCGCGCGGCGCGCTCTCCATCCTGCAACCGCTCGACGACTGGTCGAGGCGACGGACCGCGTGTGTCGCGCTCGCGTTGAGTGTCGTCGTGTTTGCGTTCGGCCTGCGCGCGTGGCGCATGTCGGACGCGAGCCGGCTCGATGAAAGCCGCGTCGCGTTGGCCGCGGCACAAGCGAAGGCGCAGGACGCGGCGCGCATTGCCGACGAACTGTCCGGCTTGCGAGCGCGCGCGTCGTCGGGGCGCCTCGATCCGGAGCACTGGAGCGCCGCCGACGCGTTGCGCGCGGTCGCGGATCTGGCCGCCCAGAGCGGCGTGCGCGTCGCGGACATCGAGCCTGTCGCCGTCAAAGGCGGGGCGCCGAAGCAGCGAGAGCCGTTTCCTGAGCGCGCGCTCAAGCTGCGCGCGGACGGCAGCTTCGCGGAGCTACGGCGCTTTCTCGATGCGCTCGCCGGCCTGCCGCGACTCGTCGTTCCCGAGAACGTGCAGATCAAGCGGCAGGCGAACGCGCTCGCCATCGAAGCGACATTGCGCATCTTCGAAACGTTGCCGGCGGTCGCGCCCGCCGCAGTGTCGCGCGCCAACGCGTTCGTCATCGATCCGTTCGGCAGCGCGGACGCCGCCGCGCAGGGAAGCGACATGCTGCTGGTGGGCACGTTCGTCGCACGGCGTCGCGCGATGGCGCTTTTGCAAAGCGGCCGCGACGTCGACAGCTTCGCGCCGGGGCAGAAAATCGGCGACGAACGGCTCGGGCGCGTCGTGCCGCGCGCAATCGAACTCGCCCGAGAAGACGGCATGTCGCGCAAGCTGACTTTCGCGGAGGATCGCACGTGAGCCGGTTCGCGAAGCTTTCAGGCAGATTCATCGGAATGGCGGCTGCGCTGTCGATGTCTGCGCACACGGCGTTTGCCGCCGATAGCGCCGATGCGATCGTCCCGCCGCTTCCGCCGCTGCCCGCATCGTTCGACGCGCAGGCTGTCGACCCGCCTATCGTCGCGACGTCCGACGCGCAGCCCGCGAAGCCCGCGGCGGAGCAGGCGGAAACGGAGAAGACAGAAACGGCAGAGGCGCTGGAAGGCCCGCCCGTGCCTTTGCCGAAACTCGAGCGTCTGAGCGACGCATCGCAGAGCGACGACGACGGCAAGCCGATCACGCTCGATCTGAAAAACGCCGACTTGAGCGCCGCGCTGCACGCATTCGCGCGCTTCACCGGCCTGAACATCGTCGCGAGCGAAAAGGTGCGCGGACAAGTGTCGATGAATCTCGTCGCCGTGCCGTGGCGGCGCGCGTTCGACACGTTCCTCGAAGTCCACGGACTCGCGATGGAGCGGCACGGCAATGTCATTTGGGTCGCGCCGCTCGCGGAACTGGCGGCGCGCGAGAAGCTGCGGTTCGAGGCCCACGCGCGCGCCGCGGACCTCGAACCGCTCGCGAGCCGTACGTTCGTGCTGCGCTATTCGCGCGCGGAAGAGCTGCGCAAGATGCTGTCCGGCTCGGGCAGCCAGCGCGTGCTGTCGAAGCGCGGTTCCGCCATCTCCGATGCCCGCACGAATCTGCTCTTCATCACCGATCTCGACGCTCGCGTGCGGCAGATCGCCGAACTCGTCGCGCTGATCGACAAGCCGACGCCGCAGGTGATGATCGAGGCGAAGATCGTCGAGGGCGAGGCGGGACTGTCGCGCAATCTCGGCGTCAAGCTGGGCATCGCGGCGCAGAACGATCCGGCGACCGGGTTCGCGGGCGGCGCGGACGGTGTGGTATACGATTTGTCGGCGGGGCCGATCAACGGTTTCGACGCGGCGACGGCCGGGCTCACGTTGTTCGTCGCGCAGGCCACCCGGCTGCTCAACGTGCAACTGAGCGCGCTGGAGGCGCAAGGGCGCGGACAAATCGTTTCGCGGCCGCGCGTCGTGACGGCGGACCGCGTGAAGTCGATCGTCGAGCAGGGCATGGAAGTGCCGTATCAGGCGAAGGTTGGCAATGGCATGTCGGGCGTGCAGTTTCGGCGCGCAACGCTCAAACTGGAGGTTGAGCCGCAGATCACGCCGCATGGCCACGTCATTCTCGATCTCGACATCACGAAAGACAGTGTCGGCGAGCAGACGGCGAACGGGCCGGCAATCCATACCAAGCATATCCAGACGCGCGTGGAAGTGGAAAACGGCGGCACCGTGGCGATCGGCGGCATTTATTCCGATGACGAACACGAAGACACGACCGGCGTGCCGGGACTGTCGAAATTGCCGCTGATCGGCTGGCTGTTTCGCAACGACGCGCGGCGCAGCTCGAAGAGCGAGCTCGTCATTTTGATTATGCCGCATGTGATCGCGTCGAGCGGCTAGGCCCGTCACGAGGGCCGCGAAACTCGACAAAGCGGGCGGTTTGCCCTTAAGCTGCCGCACGAACAAATTGCATCGAACTGGAAGGAAACCGAGTTGCAGGAAGGGCACGCGAACGCGAACATTTTTTTCGTCGGACTCATGGGGGCGGGTAAAACCACCGTGGGACGTGCGGTTGCGCGCCGTCTGCAGCGCTCCTTCATCGATTCGGATCATGAGATCGAGGCGCGCACGGGCGCCCGCATCCCGGTGATCTGGGAACTCGAGGGCGAAGCGGGTTTCCGCCAGCGCGAGGCGAACGTCATCGACGAGCTGTCGCAGCGCGATGGCATCGTGCTCGCGACGGGCGGCGGCGCGGTGCTGCGCCCCGACAATCGCGAACATCTGAAGAATCGCGGCATCGTCATCTATCTGCGCGCCAATCCGCACGATCTCTGGCAGCGTACACGGCGCGACAAGAATCGCCCGCTGCTGCAGACCGAAGATCCGCGCGGCAAGCTCGAAGCGCTCTTTCAGGCGCGCGATCCGCTGTACCACGAATGCGCGCATTTCGTCGTGGAAACCGGACGGCCGACCGTGAACGCGCTCGTCAATATGGTCCTGATGCAACTGGAGGTCGCCGGCGTCGTCAAACCGGCCTGAAGATCACATGTCCGCCATGATTACCGTCAACGTCGAACTGGGCGAGCGCGCCTATCCCATTCATATCGGTGCAGGGCTGATCGGCCGCACCGAGCTCTTTGCTCCGCACATCAAGGGCGCGTCCGTGGCGATCGTCACGAACTCGACCGTCGATCCGCTCTACGGCGAGCAGTTGCGCGCGGCTCTCGCGCCGCTCGGCAAGAAAGTCACGACCGTCGTGCTTCCGGACGGCGAAGCGCACAAGAACTGGGAAACGCTCAACACGATCTTCGACGCGCTCTTGACCGAGCGCGCCGACCGCAAGACGACGCTGATCGCGCTCGGCGGCGGCGTCGTCGGCGACATGACGGGCTTCGCGGCCGCATCGTACATGCGCGGCGTGCCGTTCATCCAGGTGCCGACCACGCTGCTCTCGCAAGTGGATTCGTCGGTGGGCGGCAAGACGGGCATCAATCATCCGCTCGGCAAGAACATGATCGGCGCGTTCTATCAGCCGCAAGCGGTAATCGCGGACATCGGCGCGCTGCACACCTTGCCGGAGCGCGAGCTGGCGGCGGGCATCGCGGAAGTCATCAAGACGGCCGCCATCGCGGACGCCGAATTCTTCGACTGGATCGAAAGCAATATCGACGCGCTGAATCGCCGCGACGACGACGCCCTCGCGCACGCGGTGAAGCGTTCGTGCGAGATCAAGGCGTCGGTGGTGGCATCCGACGAGCGCGAGGGCGGGCAGCGCGCGATTCTCAATTTCGGCCATACGTTCGGTCATGCGATCGAAGCCGGTCTCGGCTACGGCGAATGGCTGCACGGCGAGGCGGTCGGTTGCGGCATGGTGATGGCGGCGGATTTGTCCGTGCGCCTCGGCAGGCTCGACGAAGCCGCGCGCCAGCGTCTCGTGCGCGTGATCGAAGCGGCGAAGCTGCCGGTCACGGCGCCGAAGCTCGGCGACGACCGCTACGTCGATCTGATGAAGGTCGACAAAAAGGCCGAAGCCGGTGAAATCAAATTCATTTTGCTGACCCGCTTCGGCGCGACCGAGATCACGAGCGCGCCAGATCAGGCCGTGCGCGCGACGCTCGCAGCCAGCGTCTGATCCGCGCGAGCGGCGGCCAGAACCATGACGATGCGGAGCAGCCGGTGAGCGAAGAAGAGCATCAAGTTTTGCCGGGCGCGCCGTCGACGCTCGCGCTCGAAGCGCATCTCGCGGCGTACGCCGCGCACGCGTCGCAATCGCGCGGACGGCGTTTCGCCGAAGCGCCCCCGGCGGCGCGCACCGAGTTCCAGCGAGATCGCGACCGCATCGTGCATTCGACCGCGTTTCGGCGGCTCGAATACAAGACCCAGGTCTTCGTCAATCACGAAGGCGACCTGTTTCGCACGCGCCTCACGCACAGCCTCGAAGTCGCGCAGATCGCGCGTTCCGTCGCGCGCAATCTGCGGCTGAACGAGGATCTCGTCGAAGCCATTTCGCTCGCGCACGATCTCGGCCACACGCCGTTCGGTCACGCCGGACAGGACGCGCTGCACGACTGCATGCGCGATCACGGCGGCTTCGAGCACAACCTGCAAAGCCTCGCGGTGGTCGATCAGCTCGAAGAGCACTACGGCGCGTTCAACGGCCTGAACCTGTGCTTCGAGACGCGCGAAGGCATTCTCAAGCATTGCTCGCGCGAGAACGCGCGCAAGCTCGGCGATCTCGGCGAGCGCTTTCTCACGGGCAAGCAGCCTTCCCTCGAAGCGCAGATCGCCAATGTCGCCGATGAAATCGCGTACAACAATCACGATGTCGACGACGGCCTGCGCTCCGGCCTCATCACGCTCGAGCAGCTTTCCGAAGTGAGCCTCTGGCACACGCATTTCGACGCGGCGCGCGCGGAGTATCCGGACATCGAAGGGCGCAGGCTCATTCACGAAACCATCCGCCGCATCATCAATACGCTGATCGTCGATCTGATCGAGGCGACGAGCCGCAATCTCCAACGCGTCGCGCCGCAATCGCTCGACGACGTGCGCAACGCGCCCACGCTCGTCGCGCACAGCGATGAAGTCGCGGCACAGGCGGCGCAACTCAAGCGTTTCCTGTTCAAGAACCTGTACCGGCACTATCGCGTGATGCGTATGGCCAACAAGGCGAAGCGCGTCGTGACGGGCCTTTTCGAAGCCTTCTCCGACGATCCGCGTCTCTTGCCGCCCGCGTATCAGGCGCGCGGACCGGTGACGGAGGAATCAGCGAACGACGCGGCTTCGTCGAGCCACGACAGTTCGCAGGCGCGGCTCATCGCGCATTACATCGCCGGAATGACGGACCGTTACGCATTGAAGGAATATCAACGACTGTTTGTCATCGATAACAATTAACTTATAACGTTTCATACGGAGACTCATCGATGGTCCGCAAGCCCCTGTTTCGCCTGGTCACGACCGCTGCCGCCTTGACGTTCGGCGTCAGCACCGCCGCGCACGCCGCGACGGAAATCCAGTTCTGGCACGCGATGGAAGCCGCGCTCGGCGAGCGCGTGAACGACATCGCCAACGATTTCAACAAGTCTCAGAGCGATTACAAGATCGTCCCGGTGTTCAAGGGCACGTATGACCAGGCGCTCGCAGCGGGCATCGCGGCGTATCGCAGCGGCAATGCGCCCGCGATCCTGCAAGTCTACGAAGTCGGCACCGCGACGATGATGCAGGCGAAAAAGGCCGTCATCCCGGTCTCCGACGTGTTCAAGCAGGCTGGCGTGCCGCTCGACGAAAAGGCGTTCGTGCCGACCATCGCCGGTTACTACAGCGACGCGAAGACCGGCCATCTCATCTCGATGCCGTTCAACAGCTCGACGCCCGTTCTCTACTACAACAAGGACGCGTTCAAGAAGGCCGGCCTCGATCCGAACCAGCCGCCGAAAACCTGGGCCGATGTCGAAGCCGACGCGAAGAAGCTGAAGGCCGCGGGCTATTCGTGCGGATATTCGTCGGGCTGGCAGAGCTGGATTCAGCTTGAGAACTACAGCGCGTGGCACGCCGCGCCGTTCGCGACGAAGAACAACGGCTTCGACGGCCTCGATGCGAAGCTCGAATTCAACAAGCCGCTGCAGGTCGCGCACATCCAGTTCCTGCAAAACATGGCGAAGGAAGGCACGTTCACGTATGTCGGCCGCAAGGACGAGCCGGTGTCGAAGTTCTATAGCGGCGATTGCGGGATCATCACGAATTCGTCGGGTTCGCGCGCGACCATCGCGAAATTCGCGAAGTTCGATTACGGCGTCGGCATGATGCCGTACGACGCGAATGTGAAGGGCGCGCCGCAGAACGCGATCATCGGCGGCGCGAGTCTGTGGGTTCTGGCGGGCAAGGATCCGGCCGTCTATAAGGGCGTCGCCAAGTTCCTCGCGTATCTCGCGACGCCGGAAGTGGCGGCGAAGTGGCATCAGGACACGGGCTATCTGCCGGTCACGCAGGCCGCGTACGAGCTCACGCAAAAGCAGGGCTTCTACGACAAGAATCCCGGCGCGGACATCGCGATCAAGCAGATGCTGAACAAGCCGCCGCTCGCGTACACGAAGGGCCTGCGCCTCGGCAACATGCCTCAGATCCGCACGATCGTCGACGAAGAGCTCGAGCAAGTTTGGGCCGAGAAGAAGACGCCGCAACAGGCGCTGGACGCGTCGGTGCAACGCGGCGACGAACTGCTGCGCCGCTTCGAGAAGGCGGGCAATTAAGGTCACGCGCCCGCGTGTAGAAGCGCGGGCGCTTCCGGGAAATCAAAGCATGGAAAAGCGCTCTCGTTTCGATACGAGCGTCTTGCCGTATCTGCTCGTCGCGCCACAACTCGCGATCACCGCGCTGTTCTTTCTCTGGCCCGCGGGCGAAGCCCTCTGGCAGGCCACGCAAAGCCAGGATGCGTTCGGCACGTCGAGCGAGTTCGTCGGCCTGCAGAACTTCAAACAACTGTTCGCCGATCCGCTCTACCTGTCGTCGTTCAACACGACGATGATCTTCTGCGCGCTCGTCACCGTGTCGGGCCTCGTGATCTCGCTTCTGCTCGCCGCGTGCGCCGATCGCGTGACGCGCGGCGCGAAGGCGTATCAGACGCTGCTCATCTGGCCGTATGCGGTCGCGCCCGCGATCGCCGCCGTGCTGTGGTCGTTCCTGTTCAATCCGAGCATCGGGCTCGTGACGTATGCGCTGGCGAAGCAGGGCGTCATCTGGAATCACGCGTTGAACGGCACGCAGGCCATGTTCCTCGTCGTGCTCGCGTCGGTGTGGAAGCAGGTCAGCTACAACTTCCTGTTCTTCTATGCGGGTCTTCAGGCGATCCCGAAATCGCTGATCGAAGCCGCCGCCATCGACGGGGCCGGTCCCGTGCGCCGCTTCTTCGGCATCGCGCTGCCGCTCCTGTCGCCGACGTCGTTCTTTCTGCTCGTCGTGAATCTCGTCTACGCGTTCTTCGATACGTTCCCCGTCATCGACGCCGCGACCGGCGGCGGTCCCGCGCAATCGACCAAGACGCTCATCTACAAGATCTTCGCGGAAGGCTTCCAGGGACTCGACATCGGCAGTTCGGGCGCGCAGTCGGTCGTGCTGATGGTGATCGTCGTCGTGCTCACCGTGGTCCAGTTCCGCTTCGTCGAACGCAGGGTGCAATACTCATGATCGAAAACCGTCGCGGCTTCGATATCTTCTGTCACGCGGTGCTGTTGCTCGGCGTCGCGCTGATCGTGTTTCCTGTGTACGTCGCGTTCTGCGCGGCCACGATGAATTCGAAGGAAGTGTTCAGCGTGCCGCTCTCGCTCGTGCCGAGCACGCATCTGTTCGAGAACATCGCGTATATCTGGGCGCACGGCAGCGGCAACGCGGCCGCTCCCTTCGGACGCATGCTGGCGAACAGTCTCGTGATGGCGCTGGTCATCTCCATCGGCAAGATCGCGGTGTCGATCGTGTCCGCCTATGCAATCGTCTTCTTCCGCTTTCCGCTGAAGAACCTCGCGTTCTGGCTCATCTTCATCACGCTGATGCTTCCCGTCGAAGTGCGTATCTTCCCGACGGTGCAAGTCGTTTCGTCGATGCATCTGTCGAACACGTATGCGGGATTGACGCTGCCGCTGATCGCCTCCGCAACGGCGACGTTCCTCTTCCGGCAGTTCTTCATGACGCTGCCCGACGAACTGATGGAAGCGGCGCGCATCGACGGCGCGGGGCCGCTGCGTTTCTTCTGGGACGTTGTGCTGCCGCTTTCGAAGACCAACATCGCGGCGCTTTTCGTCATCACGTTCATCTACGGCTGGAATCAATATCTCTGGCCGATTCTCATCACCAACGAAGTGTCGCTGCAGACGGCGGTGGTCGGCATCAAGAGCATGATCGCGTCCGGCGACACAGCGACCGAATGGCACTACGTGATGACCGCGACGCTGCTCGCGATGCTGCCGCCGCTCGCGGTCGTCCTGACGATGCAGCGCTGGTTCGTGCGCGGACTCGTCGATTCCGAGAAATAAAACATGGCTGCATTGAATCTAAAAAGCGTCAAGAAAACATACGACGGCTCGAACTATGTACTGCACGGCATCGACGCCTCGATCGAGGACGGCGAATTCGTCGTGATGGTCGGGCCGTCGGGCTGCGGGAAGTCGACTTTGCTTCGCATGGTCGCGGGGCTCGAAAGCGTGTCCGAAGGCGCGATCGAAATCGGCGGCAAGGTCGTGAACAAGCTGGAGCCGAAGGATCGCGACATCGCGATGGTTTTTCAGAACTACGCACTTTATCCGCACATGAGCGTCGCGCAGAATATGGCGTACGCGCTGAAGATCGGCGGCGCGGACAAGAAGACCATCGAGTCGCGCGTCGCTAATGCCGCGCGTATCCTCGAACTCGAACATCTGCTCGAACGCAAGCCGCGCGAATTGTCGGGTGGTCAGCGGCAGCGCGTTGCAATGGGCCGCGCGATTGTCCGCGAGCCGGCGGTGTTCTTGTTCGACGAACCGTTGTCGAATCTCGACGCCAAGCTGCGCGTGCAGATGCGCCTCGAAATTCAGCGGCTGCACGCGCGTCTCGCGACCACGAGCCTTTACGTTACGCACGATCAGATCGAAGCCATGACGCTCGCGCAGCGCGTCATCGTGATGAACAAGGGTCACGCGGAACAGATCGGCGCGCCGACCGAAGTGTACGAACGCCCGGCAACCGTATTCGTGGCGAGCTTCATCGGATCGCCGGCGATGAATCTGCTCGAAGGACGTCTGTCCGAAGACGGATCGACTTTCGAGATCGCGGGCGGCGGTCCGAAGCTGCCGGTCGCGGGCGCGAATGGCGTGACGAGCGCGATGCACGGGCGCGAGTGGATCGTGGGCATTCGTCCCGAGCACATGACGCCCGGCAACGAGAACGCGCCAAGCGCCACGCTCGATGTGGATTCGGCTGAACTGCTTGGCGCGGACAATCTCGCGCACGGCAAGTGGGGCAAGCACGACGTCGCAGCGCGCTTGCCGCACGAGCATCGCCCGCAGCGTGGGGAGCGGTTGAGCGTATCGTTGCCCGCGCGGCATCTGCATTTTTTCGATCCGGCAACGCGACTGCGCGCGAACTAAAGGAGGCGATGCGATGAGAACCTGGCCTTATCCCGCGATCGTCGCGCATCGCGGCGGCGGCAAACTCGCGCCGGAGAACACGCTCGAAGCAATCGACGTGGGCGCGCGCTTCGGCCACAAGATGATCGAGTTCGACGCGAAGCTTTCTGCTGACGACATCGTCTTCCTGCTGCACGACGACGCGGTCGATCGAACGTCGAACGGACGCGGCGCGGCAAAAGCGATGACCTACGCGCAGTTGCGCGCGCTCGATGCAGGCACCTGGTTCGGCGCCGAATTCGCAAACGCGCGTATGCCGACGCTCGCCCAAGTGCACGAGCGATGCGTGAAGCATGGGCTTGCGGTGAACATCGAGATCAAGCCGAGTCAGGGGCGCGACGTGGAAACAGGCGTGCTCGTCGCGCGTGAGGCGGCGCACTTGTGGGCAGACGCTGAAATCGCGCCGCTGATGTCGTCGTTCTCATATGCGGCGCTGGAAGCCGCACGCGACGTCGCGCCGAATCTTCCGCGAGGGATGCTTTACGAGCGCGTTCCCGTGAACTGGCGCGCGCAAACTTCAGCGTTATCGTGTGTGTCGCTGCACGCGAACCATCGCACGCTCGATGAAGCGCTCGTCGCGCAGATCAAGGATGCCGGCTTGCGCATTCTTGCCTACACGGTGAACGATCCGGCGCGCGCGCGGTTGCTCGCGCAATGGGGCGTCGATGCGATCTGCACGGATCGCATCGACATTATTGGCGCGGATTTTCTGGAGGCGTCGTAGGGTTGAAATGTCAGCGAACGCGAGCGAGCAGCACGCCCGCAACCAGCGCCAGCCCGCCAACCAATGCAATGGTTTGCCAGGGCTTTTCGTGAAGGAAGGCGTCGGCGTCTTCGAACGCTGCGCCCGCGCGCTCGCGAAGCGCCGCGTGCGTATCGTTCAGACGTGCGCGCGCGCTGACGAGCCGGTCGCTGATCTGCGCGCGTAGCGCAGCCGCATCGGCCGACGTGCCTTCGGCCAGGGTGTTTTCGAGTTCGCTGAGAAGGGTGCGCAGTTCGGAGCCGATATCCTCGGCTGCTTCGCGGCCATGCCGTGCCATGCGTCGTGCGCGGCGGCTCGTCGTGGTCCAGGAATCTCCGATGGCGTCTCGCGTATTAGGCAGTGCGTTCATAGATCGCTCCGTCGATGGATGAGTCGTGGATAGCCCGCGCGAGGTGGCGGGGAAACTCATCATGCAGCAAATTCGATGCCGATGCTTCGACGTTGCGCAAAGCTTCGGTAAGCGCGACCGCGAAACACATTCCGCGCGCGATCGCGCGTAAGAACTGCAAGCAAACCGTTTTTACGAAGGTCACATTTACAAGGGCGATGCAAAAAGTAACGCCGGCATATGTGAATCATGCCGGCGTTATCTCTCTTTTTATGGCGCTTATATCGTCGTTACATGCTTGTGAGCAGTCTCACTTCAGAATCGATAGCCCACTCGCAAATATGTGACGATCGGGTTCAGCGTGATTTTCGCCTGCGATTGAACGTTGAGCGTGCCGACAGGCGTTTGAGCCTGCGTGTTCAACTTCGCGGTGGCCTTCAACGGAATGAACGAAACGGAAAATCCGGCGAACCAGTGCTCCGTGAAATTGTAGGTTGCGCCGACATTAAACACGGGCGCCCACGAACTATCCGTGTCGACGGTGGTCGGACCATGCAGGACCGAGCCTTCGAATTGCTGATTCGTGATCTGCGCGTCGGTAAACCAGGTGCGCGTCACGCCAAGACCCACGAACGGACGGAACTTCGCCGTGGGAGCATTGAAGAAGTATTTGAATAGCAGCGTCGGGCTCCACTGCTTCGCGCTGCCGAGCTTTCCGTACTGGGACAAGGTGCCCTTGCCTTCGAGATCGAACGTGGGCGGCACGCCCATTTCGAGTTCGGCGGCAATGTGGTCGGTCGCGAAGTAGCCCAACGTGAAGCCGGCGGTGTCGGCGCTCGAAATGCCTGCGCCTGTGCCGGGAACGTCGATATTGACCGGAGATCCGCCTACACTTGTTTCTTTGAGCGGACCGCTACTGTCTTGCGGGGCGAAGTGAAACCAGCCTGCTGTTGCATAGAAGGATCCAGCAGATTGCGCATGTGCCGCGGTGGACACACACGCTAATGCCGCGATCCCCGTGATGACTTGTTTTATTTTCAATTTGTGCTCCTCCGAAAAAGCACGCTCATTATGAACACAAGATTTCACATTAACCATAGCGGTGCCGTAGAGCATTCTCCCTAGGGCAAAGAGCGGCTTTGGGGTCTGGTTGCACGGCAATTGCATGTGTTCTCTCCACGCTGCCGCAACGGCTCCAAAAGGTCCCCGAACGGGGTAACACAAACGCGACCAACGGAAAATCCAGAATGGCACGGCTTGCACGACTCTACGTTCCCGAACAGCCGCAGCATGTCATCCTGCGTGGTCTCGACCAGCAACCCGCCTTCGTCGACGACCAGGACTACGAGCTCTTCATCGACTGCTTGAGGACTGCTTCACGTGATCATCACCTCTCTATTCACGCCTATGCGCTGATGCCGCAGGCGGTACATCTGCTCGTCACGCCGCGCGACGAATCCAGTCTGCCCAAAGCGATGCAAGCGGTGGGACGTCGTTACGTGGCGCACTTCAATCGCCGATACATGCGACGCGGCACGCTCTGGGAAGGCCGCTATCGCGCGACGGTCATCGAGGGCGAACGATACTTTCTGCTCGCCACGCGCGTCGTAGAAATGGCGCCCGTGCGCGCGCAACTGGTCGCGGCGCCGCAGGACTACAAATGGTCCAGCTTCCGTCATCACATCGGGCTCACGCTCGATAGCCTCATCACCGACCATCCGCTGTTCTGGTCGCTCGGCAATACGCCGTTCGAACGCCAGCACGCCTACAAGGAACTGTGCGAGCAACCGCCCGATGAGCGCGAGGCCAACCGTCTCCTGCAAGCGACACTTAAAGGCTGGGTGCTCGGCAGCGATGCCTATCGGGAATGGGCGTCGCATGCTGCCAACCGCCGGGTGTCGCCGCTGCCGCGCGGACGTCCGCGAAAGATTCGCGAAACTCCACAGACTCAATAACGGCCTTCACGGGCGTTCCTGAAGCAAAAAACGAAACGGCGTCTCGAATTTTCCGAGTCTCGCCGTTTCTTTTTGACTGTCAGTGATGCGGCCCCAATATGTTGGGGCACATTTGCACCATATCGATAATCGGTGTCAGATCATCAAGTTTTATTTGCCATCGCTTTGATTCGTCGCGTATATTTCGATTTCCGGCAATTGCCGCGGTGCAGCGTGCCGCGCACGACCGTGCTTCGTGACACATCAAGTTGAAAGAAACCGTCGCAAGCGACAAGAAAATGGTTCAACGGCCGAGTCGATTCGGCCCCTCACAGTAGAGACGGTGTCCCCATGAACGATCATCAGCAGCCGGCAGCCGGTTCGCTTCCCGCCGCGCAGGGCATGTACGACCCTGCGAACGAACACGACGCGTGCGGCGTCGGTTTCGTCGCCCATATCAAGGGAAAAAAGAGCCACGAGATCATTCAGCAGGGTCTCAAGATTCTTGAGAATCTCGATCACCGCGGCGCGGTCGGCGCCGATCCGCTTATGGGCGACGGCGCCGGCATCCTCATTCAGGTGCCGGACGGCTTCTATCGCGAAGAAATGGCCAAGCAAGGCGTGACCTTGCCGCCTGCTGGCGAATACGGCGTCGGCATGATCTTCCTGCCGAAGGAGCACGCATCGCGTCTCGCGTGCGAGCAGGAACTGGAGCGCACGGTCAAGGCCGAGGGCCAAGTCGTGCTCGGCTGGCGCGACGTGCCGGTCGATTCCACCATGCCGATTTCGCCGACCGTGAAGGCGAGCGAGCCGCTGATCCGCCAGATCTTCATCGGGCGCGGCAAGGACATCGTCGTGACGGACGCGCTCGAGCGCAAGCTGTACATCATCCGCAAGACGGCGAGCCATCGCATCCAGGCGTTGAAGCTCAAGCACGGCAAGGAATACTTCGTGCCGTCGATGTCGTCGCGCACGGTCGTCTACAAGGGTCTGCTGCTGGCCGGCCAGGTCGGCGTGTATTACCGCGATCTGCAGGACGAGCGCGTCGTGTCGGCGCTCGCGCTCGTGCACCAGCGCTTCTCAACGAACACGTTCCCCGCGTGGGAACTCGCGCACCCGTATCGCATGATCGCGCACAACGGTGAAATCAACACCGTGAAGGGCAACGTCAACTGGCTGAACGCGCGCACCGGCGCGATCGCGTCGTACGTGCTCGGCGACGATCTGCCGAAGCTCTGGCCGCTGATCTATCCGGGCCAGTCCGACACGGCTTCGTTCGACAACTGTCTCGAACTGCTCGTGATGGCCGGCTACCCGCTCGTCCACGCAATGATGATGATGATCCCGGAAGCGTGGGAACAGCACACGCTGATGGACGACAACCGCCGCGCGTTCTACGAATACCACGCCGCGATGATGGAACCGTGGGACGGCCCCGCCGCCATCGCGTTCACGGACGGCCGCCAGATCGGCGCGACGTTGGACCGTAACGGCCTGCGTCCGGCGCGCTATCTCGTCACCGACGACGATCTCGTGATCCTCGCGTCGGAATCCGGCGTGCTGCCTATTCCCGAGTCGAAGATCGTCAAGAAGTGGCGTCTGCAGCCGGGCAAGATGTTCCTGATCGACATGGAGCAGGGCCGCATCATCGAGGACAAGGAGCTGAAGGACAACCTGTCCAACGCGAAGCCGTACAAGAGCTGGATCGACGCGGTTCGCATCAAGCTCGACGAGATCGAGCCGAAGGCGGAAGACGTCGAAACGCAGCGCCGCGAAGCCGCCGCACTGCTGGACCGTCAGCAGGCGTTCGGCTACACGCAGGAAGACCTCAAGTTCCTGATGGCGCCGATGGCGCAATCGGGCGAAGAGGCCGTCGGCTCGATGGGCAACGACTCGCCGCTCGCGGTCATGTCCAACAAGAACAAGACGCTCTACAACTACTTCAAGCAGCTGTTCGCGCAGGTGACGAACCCGCCGATCGACCCGATCCGCGAAAACCTCGTCATGTCGCTCAACTCGTTCATCGGCCCGAAACCGAACCTGCTCGACACGACGAACATCAACCCGACGATGCGCCTCGAAGTGTCGCAGCCCGTGCTCGACTTCAAGGACATCGCGAAGATCCGCGCGATCGACAAGTACACCGGCGGCAAATTCAGCTCGTATGAGCTGAACATCTGCTATCCGGCGGCGTGGGGCAAGGAAGGCATCGAGGCGCGTATCGCGTCGCTGTGCGCGGAAGCCGTGGATGCCGTGCGCTCCGGCTACAACATCCTGATCGTGTCCGACCGCAAGATGGACCGCGACAACGTCGCGATCCCGGCGCTGCTCGCCACGTCCGCGATCCACTCGCATCTCGTCGCGCACGGTCTGCGCACGAGCACGGGTCTCGTCGTGGAAACGGGCTCGGCGCGCGAAACGCATCACTTCGCGCTGCTCGCGGGCTACGGCGCGGAAGCCGTTCACCCGTACCTCGCGCTGGAAACGCTCGCCAACATGGCCGAAGGCCTGAAGGGCGATCTGTCGGCGGACAAGGTCATCTACAACTTCACGAAGGCGGTCGGCAAGGGCCTGTTGAAGGTCATGTCGAAGATGGGCATTTCGACGTACATGTCCTACACCGGCGCGCAGATTTTCGAAGGCGTCGGCCTGTCGTCGGAACTCGTCGAGAAGTATTTCAAGGGCACGGCGACGAAGGTCGGCGGCATCGGCATCTTCGAAGTGGCGGAAGAAGCGATTCATCTGCATCGCGAAGCGTTCGGCGACAACCCGGTCCTCGCGAACATGCTCGACGCGGGCGGTGAATATGCGTATCGCGTGCGCGGCGAAGAGCACATGTGGACGCCGGATGCGATCGCCAAGCTGCAGCACTCGGCGCGCAGCAACTCGTATCAGACGTACAAGGAATACGCCCACATCATCAACGACCAGACGAAGCGTCACATGACGTTCCGCGGTCTGTTCGAGTTCAAGGTGTCGCCGTCGAAGGCGATTCCGCTCGATGAAGTCGAATCGGCGAAGGAAATCGTCAAGCGCTTTGCGACGGGCGCGATGTCGCTCGGCTCGATCAGCACGGAAGCGCACGCCACGCTCGCCGTCGCGATGAACCGCATCGGCGGCAAGTCGAACACGGGCGAAGGCGGCGAGGACGAAACGCGTTATCGCAACGAGCTGCGCGGCATTCCGATCAAGAACGGCGACACGCTGCAATCGATCATCGGCAAGGAAGTCGTCACCGACATCCCGCTGAAGGAAGGCGATTCGCTGCGCTCGAAGATCAAGCAGGTCGCGTCGGGACGTTTCGGCGTGACGGCGGAGTATCTGTCGTCGGCGGACCAGATCCAGATCAAGATGGCGCAGGGCGCGAAGCCGGGCGAAGGCGGTCAGCTGCCGGGCCACAAGGTGTCCGAATACATCGGCAAGCTGCGTTATTCGGTGCCGGGCGTCGGCCTCATTTCGCCGCCGCCGCACCACGACATCTATTCGATCGAAGACCTCGCGCAACTCATTCACGATTTGAAGAACGTGAATTCGTCGTCGAGCATTTCGGTGAAGCTGGTGTCGGAAGTCGGTGTCGGCACGGTGGCCGCGGGCGTTGCGAAGGCGAAGGCGGATCACGTCGTGATCGCGGGCCATGACGGTGGCACGGGCGCATCGCCGCTGTCGTCGCTCAAGCACGCTGGCACGCCGTGGGAACTCGGCCTCGCCGAAACGCAGCAGACGCTGGTGCTGAACCGTCTGCGCGGGCGCATTCGCGTGCAGGCCGACGGTCAGATGAAAACCGGCCGCGACGTCGTGATCGGCGCGCTGCTCGGCGCGGACGAATTCGGCTTCGCGACGGCGCCGCTCGTCGTCGAAGGCTGCATCATGATGCGCAAGTGCCATCTGAACACGTGCCCGGTCGGCGTCGCGACGCAGGACCCGGTGCTGCGCGCGAAGTTCTCGGGCCAGCCGGAACACGTCGTCAACTTCTTCTTCTTCGTTGCGGAAGAAGTGCGCGAAATCATGGCGCAGTTCGGTATCCGCAAGTTCGATGACCTGATCGGCCGCGTCGATCTGCTCGACATGAAGAAGGGCATCGAGCACTGGAAGGCTAAGGGCCTCGACTTCTCGCGCATCTTCTATCAGGTGCCGGTGGGCGAAGACGTCGCGCGCAAGCACGTCGACGTGCAGGATCACGGTCTCGACAAGGCGCTCGATCACGTGCTGATCGAGAAGTCGAAGGCGGCGATCGAGAAGGGCGAGCATGTGTCGTTCATCCAGCCGGTGCGCAACGTGAATCGCACGGTCGGCGCGATGCTGTCCGGCCTCATCGCGAAGACGCACGGTCACGACGGCCTGCCCGACGACTCGATTCACATCCAGTTGAAGGGCACGGCGGGCCAGAGCTTTGGCGCGTTCCTCGCGAAGGGCGTGACGCTGGATCTCGTCGGCGACGGCAACGACTACGTCGGCAAGGGCCTGTCGGGCGGGCGCATCATCATTCGCCCGACCAACGACTTCCGCGGCAAGTCCGAGGAAAACATCATCTGCGGCAACACGGTGATGTACGGCGCGATCGAAGGCGAATCGTATTTCCGCGGCGTCGCGGGCGAGCGCTTCTGCGTGCGCAACTCGGGTGCGACGGCGGTCGTCGAAGGCACGGGCGATCACGGCTGCGAATACATGACGGGCGGCACGGTGGTCGTGCTCGGCGAGACGGGCCGCAACTTCGCGGCGGGCATGTCGGGCGGCATCGCGTTCGTGTACGACCCGGAAGGCGCGTTCGCTGGCAAGTGCAACAAGTCGATGGTCGCGCTCGATCCGGTGCTGCAGCAGGCCGAACAGGAGCGCACGGTGGATCGCACGCTGTGGCACGCCGGCAAGACCGACGAAGCGCTGCTCAAGGGGCTGATCGAGCGTCACTTCCAGTTCACCGGCTCGCCGCGCGCGAAGTCGCTGCTGGAAAACTGGGATTCGGCTCGCCGTCAGTTCGTCAAGGTGTTCCCGACCGAGTACCGTCGCGCGCTCACCGAAATGGGCGCGAAGAAGGGCAAGGAAGCGGTCGCGGCTTAAGCCTCGTTCAATCAGACAGACGCGCGCTCCGGGAGCGCGCGATCCTCACCAAATACAGAGAAAGAAATGGGCAAGGCAACCGGTTTTCTCGAGTTCGAACGCCGCCACGAGGCGTACGAAGCTCCGCTTACCCGCGTCAAGCATTACAAGGAATTCGTCGCCGCGCTGACCGATGAAGACGCGAAGGTTCAAGGCGCGCGCTGCATGGACTGCGGCATTCCGTTCTGCAACAACGGCTGCCCGGTCAACAACATCATTCCGGACTTCAACGATCTCGTGTTCCAGCAGGACTGGAAGAGCGCGATCAACGTGCTGCATTCGACCAACAACTTCCCGGAATTCACGGGCCGCATCTGCCCGGCGCCGTGCGAAGCGGCGTGCACATTGGGCATCAACGACGATCCGGTCGGCATCAAGTCGATCGAGCACGCGATCATCGACAAGGCTTTCGCCGAAGGCTGGGTCGTGCCGCAACCGCCGAAGCACAAGACGGGCAAGAAGGTCGCCGTCGTCGGTTCGGGGCCCGCGGGTCTCGCGGCCGCGCAGCAACTCGGACGCGCGGGCCATGAAGTCGTCGTGTTCGAGAAGAACGATCGCATCGGCGGTCTGCTGCGTTACGGCATCCCCGATTTCAAGCTGGAGAAGTGGCTGATCGATCGCCGCATGCGTCAGATGGAGGCGGAAGGCGTGTCGTTCCGCACGAACGTGTTCATCGGCAAGGATGCGCTGCCGGAATACATCGCGAATACGGCGAAGGAAACCATCACGCCCGACGAGCTAAAGGAACAGTTCGACGCGGTCGTGATCGCGGGCGGCTCGGAAACGCCGCGCGATCTGCCGGTGCCGGGGCGCGAGCTCGAAGGCATCTACTACGCGATGGAATTCCTGCCGCAGCAGAACAAGGTCAACGCGGGCGACAAGCTGCCGGATCAACTGCTCGCGAAGGGCAAGCATGTCGTCGTGATCGGCGGCGGCGATACGGGTTCGGATTGCGTGGGCACGTCGAATCGTCATGGCGCGAAGAGCGTGACGCAGTTCGAACTGCTCGCGCAGCCGCCCGAGGAAGAGAACAAGCCGCTCGTGTGGCCGTACTGGCCGATCAAGCTGCGTACGTCGTCGTCGCATGAAGAAGGTTGCGAGCGCGACTGGTCGGTTGCGACGAAGCGCTTCGAAGGCAAGAACGGCAAGGTCGAGAAGCTGATCGCCGTGCGCGTCGAGTGGAAGGGCGGCAAGATGCAGGAAGTGCCGGGTTCCGAGTTCGAGATGAAGGCCGATCTCGTGCTGCTCGCGATGGGCTTCACGCAGCCGGTGTCGCCGGTGCTGGATGCGTTCGGCGTCGAGAAGGATGCGCGCGGCAACGTGCGCGCCGCGACCGAAGGCGACAAGGCGTATTACACGTCGGTCGATAAAGTCTTCACCGCCGGCGATATGCGTCGCGGGCAGTCGCTGGTCGTCTGGGCGATTCGCGAAGGACGTCAGTGCGCACGATCGGTGGATGCGTATCTGATGGGATCGAGCGAGTTGCCGCGGTAAGCGTCGCTCGACGCTTCATGCAAAAAGGCCACGCGATTGCGTGGCCTTTTGCTTTTGAGCGCGGACGGGTCAAACCTCCGCCATCGCCCTCTCGATCTCGATCTTGTAATCATGGAACATCGCGACCGACTCGCGATGCGCCACGCTCACAATCGCCGCCTTCGGAAGCCGCTCGACCAGCATGTTGTAGATATGCAGCTCGTTCTCGGCGTCGAGCGCGCTCGTGGCTTCGTCGAGGAACACGAAGTCCGGCTTGTGCAACAGCACGCGCGCGGCAGCAAGCCGTTGCTGCTCGCCCGGCGACAGACTCCGCGCCCAATGCGCGCTTTCCTCCAGCCGATCCGCATACGCCTCGAGATTGCACAGACGCAGCGCGTCGCGCGACTCTTCATCACTGAACGTTCCGCCCGCCGACGGATACGAAAGCGCCGCGCGCAACGTGCCGATCGGCAGATAACTCATCTGCGGGACGAACATCATCTTCGCGTCGACGGGCGCGTCGATCGTGCCGTCGCCGAACGGCCAAAGACCCGCGAGCGCGCGCATCAACGTGCTCTTGCCCGAGCCCGATGGACCGACGACCAGCCAGCGCGAACCCGGCTCGATCGACACGTTCGCCACGCGCGAAAGCGGCGTGCCGTTGGGCAGCGCGAGCATGAGCCCATTCGTCGTGAGCGACGGCGTGCTCGTGTAGTGCAGGTTGATGCCGCCGCGCTCCGTCGCCGGCGACGTTTCTTCGCGGATATGCGTCGAGCGCATCACGCGCTTGAATTCGCGCAGACGATTCACGGTCGCGCGCCATTCGACCAACGTCGAATAACTGTTGATGAACCACGAAAACGAATCGCTGACCGTGCCGAACGCCGATGAAATCTGCATCAGCACGCCGAACGAAAACGCGCCCGCGAAGTAGCGCGGCGCGGCGACCATGATCGGGAAAATGATCGCGATCTGCCCGTAGAACGACAGCACGAAGGTCATGCGCTTCGTGTACTTCATGATCATCCACCAGTTGTCGCGAATGCGCTGGAAGATGGTCTTTGCGTTCGCCGTTTCGGTCGCGATGCCGTCATAAAACGCAATCTGTTCGGCGTTCTCGCGCACGCGGATCAGGCCGAAACGGAAATCGGCCTCGACCTTCTGCTGCTGATAGTTGATCGACACGAGCGGATGCCCGACCTTCTGGATGATCAGCGAGCCGAGAATCGCGTAGAGCGCGGCGGCCCAGACCATGTAGCCCGGAATCGTGATCGGCGTGCCGCCGAGCGAGAAGGTCAGCGCGCCCGCGATGGTCCAGAGAATCGTGATGAAAGTGACGAGCGTGACGAGCGTCGAAAGCAGATCGAGCGAGAGCGAAAGCGTGGTGGTGGCGAAGGATTGCAGGTCGTCGGAAATACGCTGGTCGGGGTTGTCGGCGAGGCGGTCGCGCTCGATGCGGTAGAACGCCTTGTCACCGAGCCATTGTTCCAGAAAGCGGTTGGTGAGCCATTGACGCCAGCGAAACGCGAGCATCTGCCGCAGATATCGACCGTACACCGCGAGCAGGATGTACGCGAACGCGAGGCCCGTGAAGATCAGCAGCAGATGCGGAAAGTCCTTGACGTTCTTGTTCTGCAGCGCGTTGTAGAAGTCGGCGTTCCAGCTGTTGAGCCGGACGTTGATCCACACAACGGTCATGTTGATCGCGATGATCGCGACGAGAAGGCCCCACGCGAAGCCGCGCTCCTCCGACACCCAGTAGGGCTTGATGAGGCTCCACGCCGAGACTTCGTCGGCCTTCTGCTGCGTGCTTTCGGTATGGGTGTTGGTCATGAGCTTCCTGCTGATGCGCCTCGTGGCGCCCGATTGTTACGTCCGCGGCCGGGCCGCGCGCGGCGTTTTCCGGCTCCGCAGATTGTTCCGGGGTTCGCTTAACGCTCACTTAATTTCGGGCGATCGTCCTGCGAACCATGTTCGCGGCATTGTGCCAGAGTGCCGCCGCGCACGATAAAAGGCGGGGAATCCCGGTTTGCAGCGCCTTCGCCTTTCATGTTTTAATGACCCTCGACGAAACAGGGGTGCTTCGCGTGCATCGGCGGCCGGAACGGTCGGCAGCGCGGCGAGGCTGAGAGAGACCCTTTGCACCCGATCCGGGTAATACCGGCGAGGGAAGTTTCCGGAGACCGCGCGAGCCTCGCGCCATTCCTCCAGTCTCTTCCAGTCCTTTCTTCGCGCCCGGCGCGCTTCATGCGCTGCCGAGCCGGTCTCTCCCGCTGATTTCGTCCTCGTGATGTGGCGCCGCGCCAGCACGATCGGGATCGCGTCTTTCGTCTCCATCGTGCAGCGCAGCGTTACGCGTATGGAGACATCGAATTGATGAACAGAATCGATCAGGGCGCCGCGCGCCGGCCGGATTTCGCCGTCGTCGGCGGCGGGCTCGTCGGACGGCTCGTCGCCTGGCAACTCGCGGGCGCGGGTCACGACGTCGCGCTTTACGAACGCGGCGACGCCGCCGGCACGCAGTCGGCCGCGTGGGTCGCCGCCGCCATGCTCGCGCCGCTCGCGGAAGCGGCGAGCGCGGAGCCGCTCGTCGTCGGGCTGGGGGCGGCATCGCTCGAACGCTGGCCTGAACTCATCGCGCAATTGCCCGAGCCGGTTTTCTTTCAGCGCAACGGCACGCTCGTCGTCTGGCACGGCGCGGATCGCGCCGAAGCGCCGCTCTTCGAACGCCGTCTCAAGGCCAATTCGCCCGCCGATCTGGTCGACGGCGGCTTCGTCAAGCTCGCGGGCGCGCAAGTCGCGCAAGCCGAACCGGCGCTCGGAACGCGCTTCGCGCAGGGCTGGCTGCTGCCGAACGAAGGCCAACTGGACAACCGTCAGGCGCTTGGCGCACTCGCCGCCGGACTTGCCGCGCGCGGCGTGCGTACGCACTGGAACACCGCCGTCGATGCGATGCCCGACGCGCGCTGGATCATCGATTGCCGCGGCCTCGGCGGGAAGCCCGCGTGGCCCGCGCTGCGCGGCATTCGCGGCGAAGTCGCGCGCGTGCACGCGCCGGGCATCGGGCTGACGCGGCCGGTGCGGCTCTTGCATCCGCGCTATCCGCTCTACATCGCGCCGAAGGAGAACGATCTCTACGTGATCGGCGCGACGGAAGTCGAGGGCGAAGACATGTCGCCCGTGAGCGTACGTTCGGCGCTCGAGCTGCTGAGCGCCGCGTTCGCGGTGCATCCGGGTTTCGGCGAGGCGCGCATCCTCGAACTGAACTCGCATTGCCGGCCGACCTTGCCGGATCACCGGCCGGCGATCGTCTGGGACGGGGCGCGGACCTTGCGCGTGAACGGCTTGTACCGGCACGGCTTCATGATCGCGCCCGAAGTCGCGGATGCCGCGTGCCGTCTCGCCGACGCGCTCGCTTCCGGCGATATCGCCGATGCCGAGGCCTTCTCCGATTTCCGCAGCGCCGCGCGCTGGCCCGAACTGCTGCACGGCGAGTTCGCGGTTGCGCCAGCGCTCTAGTCATCAGGAAACAACCATGAACATCCACATCAATCAGCGCGTCTTCGATTTGCCCGACGCCACCACCGTCACCGACGCGCTCGCCGCGTTCGGCGCGAAACCGCCGTTCGCGGTCGCGCTGAACGGCCAGTTCGTCGCGCGCGGCGAACACGCCACGAAAACGCTCGTCGCCGGCGACAAGCTCGACGTCGTGTCGCCCGTCGCGGGCGGCTGAACTCCGAACCGAAGGATCGAACCATGACCATTTCCACCGCCGACGTCCTCACGCTCTACGGCGAGACGTTTCCGAGCCGCGTGCTGCTCGGCACGTCGCGTTATCCGTCGCTGCAATCGCTTTCCGACTCCATCGACGCCGCTCGGCCGGGCATGGTCACGGTCGCGCTGCGCCGTCAGTCGGAGACCGGGGAAGCCGGCTTCTTCGATGTGCTCAAGCGCCACGGCGTCGCGCTTTTGCCGAACACGGCGGGCTGCCAGAGCGTCGACGAGGTGCTCACGACCGCGCACATGGCGCGCGAGGTGTTCGAGACGCCGTGGATCAAACTGGAATTGATCGGCGACGACTACACGCTGCAGCCCGATCCGATCGGCCTCGTCGAAGCGGCGGCCAAGCTGATCCGCGATGGCTTCAAGGTGCTGCCTTACTGCACGGAAGATCTCGTCATCGGCCGGCGTTTGCTCGATGCCGGCTGCGAAGCGCTGATGCCGTGGGGCGCGCCCATCGGCACGGGCAAGGGCGTGACGAATCCATACGGGCTGCGCACCTTGCGCGAGCGTCTGCCGGATGTGCCGCTGATCGTCGATGCCGGTCTCGGCGTGCCGTCGCATGCGTGTCAGGTGATGGAATGGGGCTTCGATGGCGTGCTGCTCAACACGGCCGTCTCGCAGGCAACCTTCCCGCCGCAGATGGCGCGCGCGTTCGCGCTCGGCGTCGAAGCGGGGCGCACCGCGTTCCTCGCGGGCCCCATGGCCGAGCGCGACAGCGCGCAGGCGAGCACGCCGGTCGTCGGCATGCCGTTCTGGCATCAGGACGGAGGCGCGGCATGAGCTTGTTGAATCGTGAAGTGTTCTGGCCGCCGGCGGACGAGCTGACTGAAGTCGCCGAGCGGATTCGCGCGCGTCTCGGCGAATGGCCGGCGGCGGAAACGCGCTGGCGCATCTGCCTGACCGCGCCGGAATCGCCGCAGGCGAGCGACATCATCGTGTTCAACGAGCCGCACGATGTGGCCGCGAACGGCGCCGCGGCAATCCTTGAAGCGCATGGCGATCGCGTCACGCTGCGTCGTGGCGACGAGCGTTTCGCGCTCGAAGGCGAATGGTCGGATGATTGGCTGTCCGCGCTCGCCGCTTTCCTCGACTGCAACTTCGAGCCGCACGACGCGCTGACGCTCGCGCTCGCCTGGCGCGCGGGCGATGAGAACAAGGACGACGCGTGGCCCGTCGAATTCGCGACGTTTCCGCGCGTCGCCGATCTGCCCGCCGCGCCCGAAGGCGGATTCCCGGCGTGCCCCGATCGGCTCGGCCTGTATCCGGTGCTGCCGAGCGCCGACTGGGTCGAGCGCGTGCTCGGTCTCGGCGTCCGCACGACGCAACTGCGCCGCAAAACCGCCGACGCCGCCGACTTGCAGCGCGAAATCTCGCGCTCGGTCGAGGCGGGACGTCGGCATGACGCACAGGTTTTCATCAACGATCATTGGCGCGAGGCGATTGCGGCGGGCGCGTACGGCGTGCACCTCGGACAGGAAGACGTGCAGACGGCCGACCTGAGCGCCATCGCGAAAGCCGGCGTGCGGCTCGGTCTGTCGACGCACGGCTATTACGAGATGTTGCGCGCGCTGCACTTCAAGCCGAGCTACCTTGCGCTCGGCGCCGTCTTCCCGACCACGACGAAAGTCATGCCGACCAAGCCGCAAGGGTTGGCGCGCCTGTCGCGCTACGTGCAACTGCTGTCGGGCCGGGTGCCGCTTGTCGCCATTGGTGGAATCGACGCCAAGGCGATGCCGGGCGTGCTGGAAACCGGCGTGCGCAGCGCGGCGGTCGTGCGCGCGGTCACCGAGGCACCGGACACAGCCGCGGCGGTTTTGTCACTGCAAAAAATGTTCGCAGGTCAACGGTGAAAAGTCCCAAAAGCAAGGGGATACACGCCTAGGCAAAGCACCGATTGCGCGCAGGCCCTATAATTCGGCCTCTTGCGCCAACGGAATCTCTTACCCAGTGCCTGCTTTCTCCGAGACTCTGCTAGAGCTACGCGACGTCGACTTCGGCTACGGCGACCGGCTCGTCCTGTCGAACCTGAACATGCGATTCACGCGTGGGCAGGTGGTCGCGGTCATGGGCGGCTCAGGCTGCGGCAAAACCACGACCTTGCGTCTGGTCGGCGGTCTCGTGAAGGCGAGTCGCGGCAAAGTCATGTTCGACGGACAGGACGTCGGCGCCCAGACGCGCGACGGTCTGTACGCGCTGCGCCGGAAGATGGGCATGCTGTTCCAGTTCGGCGCGTTGTTCACCGACCAGACGGTGTTCGAGAACGTCGCGTTCCCGCTGCGCGAACACACGGACCTTCCAGAAGCGCTGATCCGCGATCTCGTGCTGATGAAGCTGAACGCGGTCGGCCTGCGCGGCGCGCGCGATCTCGCGCCGTCGGAGATTTCGGGCGGCATGGCGCGCCGCGTGGCGCTCGCCCGCGCAATCGCGCTCGATCCCCAGTTGATGATGTACGACGAGCCGTTCGCCGGCCTCGATCCCATTTCGCTCGGCATCACGGCGCAGCTCATCCGCACGATCAACGACGCGCTCGGCGCAACGTCCATTCTCGTTACGCACGACGTACCGGAATCCTTCGCGATCGCGGACTACGTGTATTTCATCGCGAACGGCGGCATTCACGCCGAAGGCACGCCGGCGCAACTGCGCGCATCGCAGGATCCGACCGTGCGCCAGTTCATCGACGGCACGCCCGACGGCCCATTCAAGTTCCACTATGCGAGCACGCCGCTCGCCGCAGATTTCGGCATCGGAGGGCAGGCATGATCAGCGCGCTCGGACGCTGGGTGCTCGACGGTTTCGGCACCGCAGGCTACGCAACGCGCATGTTCCTGCGCCTCGTGGTCGAATTTTTTCCGCTGTTGCGCCGCCCGCGCCTCGTCACGAAACAGATCCACTTCGTCGGCAATTATTCGCTCGTCATCATCGCGGTGTCGGGTTTGTTCGTCGGCTTCGTGCTCGGCTTGCAGGGCTATTACACGCTGAGCCGCTACGGTTCGGAACAGGCGCTCGGGCTTCTGGTGGCGCTTTCGCTCGTGCGCGAGCTCGGGCCGGTCGTCACGGCGCTACTGTTCGCGGGGCGCGCGGGCACGTCGCTGACCGCCGAAATCGGCTTGATGAAAGCCGGCGAGCAACTCACCGCAATGGAAATGATGGCGGTCGATCCGCTCAAGGTGGTCGTCGCGCCGCGCATGTGGGCGGGCATCGTCGCCATGCCGGTGCTGGCGGCCATTTTCAGCGCGGTCGGCATCATCGGCGGCTATGTCGTCGGCGTGATGCTGATCGGCGTCGATCCGGGCGCGTTCTGGTCGCAGATGCAAGGCGGCGTGGACGTGTGGCGCGATGTCGGGAACGGCGTCATCAAGAGCATCGTGTTCGGCTTCGCGGTGACGTTCATCGCGTTGTTCCAGGGCTACGAAGCACGGCCAACGCCCGAAGGCGTGTCGCGCGCGACGACGAAAACCGTCGTATATGCGTCGCTCGCCGTGCTCGGGCTCGATTTCCTGCTCACCGCACTGATGTTCAGCTAATGAACCAAGCGCAGGCGCCGCACGAGGCGCAGGCGTTGTGAAGGGCACAGACCGTCACGCGCCATCTGCGAAAAGATTCTCTTTGGGAAGACGATGAAAAAGACTGCTCTCGACTTTTGGGTCGGCCTCTTCGTGGTGCTCGGTTTCGTGGCGCTGCTCTTTCTCGCGCTGAAGGCGGGCAACATGAGCTCCCTGTCGTTCCAGCAAACCTACGCGGTGAAACTGAAGTTCGACAACATCGGCGGACTGAAGGCGCGCGCGCCCGTGAAGAGCGCGGGCGTGACGGTCGGGCGCGTCGGCAGCATCGGCTTCGATGCGAACACGTATCAGGCCGTGGTCACGATCGATATCGACAAGCAGTATCAGTTTCCGAAGGATTCGTCCGCGAAGATCCTGACTTCCGGCTTGCTCGGCGAGCAATACATCGGCCTCGAGCCGGGCGGCGACGATCAGATGCTCAAGAACGGCGACACCATCACGATGACGCAATCGGCCGTGGTGCTCGAAAACCTGATCGGCCAGTTCCTCTACAACAAGGCGGCGGATTCGGGCGCCTCGAAATCGTCGGGGGCGCCGGCTGTGCCCGAGCCCGCACCCGCGCCGGCTTTCCCGGGCGCGGCGAGCGCGATGGGCGCATCGGGTGCGGCGGGCGCGATGGGCGCATCGGGTGCGGCGGGCGCGGCAGGTGCGAGCGCCGCATCGGGCGCCGCTCAATAAGGAGAAGAACATGCAGGCGATTGGGATGCGGCGCGCAATCATGGTGGCGGGCGTCGTTGCGCTCACCGGTTGCGCGACGGTGACGACGCCGACCAAAGGGGACCCATTCGAGAGCTATAACCGGACGATGTTCACGATCAACGACACTGTTGATCAGTACGCGGTGAAGCCGGTGGCGAAGGGTTACGTGTGGCTCGTACCGGAGCCGGTGCGCAACAGCGTGACCAACTTCTTCTCGAATATCGGCGACGTGTACATCGCCGCGAACAATCTGGCGCAACTGAAAATTGCGGACGGCGTGTCGGACATCATGCGCGTCGCGATCAACACGCTGTTCGGCGTCGGCGGCCTGTTCGACGTCGCGACCATCGCGCGGCTGCCGAAGCATTCCGGCGATTTCGGGCTGACGCTCGGCCACTATGGCGTGCCGTCCGGTCCGTACGTGGTGCTGCCGCTGCTCGGGCCGAGCACGGTGCGAGATTCCGCCGGACTCGTGGTCGACTATTTCGGCAATCCGCTCACCTACGTGAGCCCGGATTCGGTGAGCTGGGCGCTCTATGGCGTGAACCTCGTCAACGTGCGCGCGAATCTTCTGGGGGCGACCGACGTGCTCGCCGATGCCGCGCTCGACAAGTATTCGTTCGTCCGAAACGCATACTTGCAGCGTCGTCAGTATCTGATTTCGGGCGGCGACGGCAGCATGCCGGACTACGGCGAAGCGCCGCTGCCGAATTACGGCGATGAAGGCACGGAAGGCGCATCGGCGACGGCGGCGCCTGCCGCGGCCGCATCGGCGGCTTCGGGTACGGCGGCGGCACCCGCACCGGCGAGCGGTAGCGCCAACACCGTGCCGGGCAACCAGTATGTTCCGCCGCGCGCGCCGCCGGGTTTCCCTTCATTCCGCTTGCGTTGAGCGGCCTGTCGCTAACGCGCGGTAACATATCTAACGATATTTCTTACGCTTTGGATGCCGCGTCGCCTGAACTCGAATCGGGCGGCGCGCTCAAACCGGAGCATCTACTTTTGCAGGGTCCGTGATGAAAAAATTCTTGCTTCTCCCCATCTTCGCGATGTTCGTCGCGTTTTGTGGCACAGCGTCGGCGCAAAGCGTCGATACGAGCTCGCCCGACACGATGATCAAGACGGTCACGCAACAAGTCCTCGACGAAATCAAGTCGGACTCGAAGATCCGCTCGGGCGACATCAACAAGATCACCGAGCTCGTCAATCAAAAGATCCTGCCGTACACGGATTTCACGCGCACGACGCGTCTCGTGATGGGCCGCAACTGGAATTCGGCGACGCCCGAACAGCAGAAGCAGATCGTCGAGCAGTTCAAGATGCTCCTGATCCGCACGTATTCCGGCGCGCTCGCGCAAGTGCGCGACCAGACGGTTCAATACAAGCCGTTCCGCGCCAATCCGGACGACACCGACGTCGTTGTCCGCTCGGTCGTGATGAACAACGGCTCGCCGGTCGAGCTCGACTATCGCCTGTACAAGACGGCGCAAGGCTGGCGCGTGTACGACATCAACGTGCTCGGCGCGTGGCTGATCCAGGCGTATCAGCAGCAATTCAACGAGCAGATCTCGCGCAATGGCGTGAGCGGCTTGCTGCAGTTCCTGACGCAGCGTAACGAGCAACTCGCGAGCGGCAAGGCATCGTGAGCACGCCAGCCACAGGCGGCCGTTTTCAGACGGCCGCGACGCTGACCCACGAGAGCGCGAAGGCCGCGCTCGAAGCGGGTCTGTCGCGCATCGCTGCGGGCGCGACCGAAGTCGATTGCGCGCCGCTCACGCAGTTCGATTCTTCCGCGCTCGCCGTGCTGCTCGCATGGCAGCGCGCAGCCACCGCGCGCGGCGCCGCGCTCGGCGTCGTCAATCTTCCTTCCGGGCTCGTCAGTCTTGCGCGAGCCTATGGCGTCGATACGCTCCTCTCGTTCCGACATTGATCCTGTTCTGACTCCGCGCAGAAGCGGCGGCGCTGCGTCGCCGCAATCAGGATCGCTCCGAAGTCGGCTCCAACGGCTTTGCCCTATAATCAAACGTTTTTTTCGCAGCCGCTCCCGGCCCTTTTTGTCTGAGGAAGGGAACGTCAGGCGAAAGTCCGCACAATCGAGGCGCGGCCGCACGAGGCGCGCGCACTGTCCATGTCAGCCATAGAAATCCGAAACGTCAGGAAGCGCTACAAGGATCTCCAGGCGCTCAAAGGCGTGAGCCTCACGGTGGAAGAGGGCGAGTTCTTCGGCTTGCTCGGCCCCAACGGTGCGGGCAAAACCACGTTGATCAGCATTCTGGCCGGTCTGGCGCGCGCCGATAGCGGCACGATCTCCGTGCGTGGTCACGATGTCGTCAGCGACTTCCGGGCCGCGCGCCGTGCGCTCGGCGTCGTGCCGCAGGAACTGGTGTTCGATCCGTTCTTCACCGTGCGCGAGTCGTTGCGCATCCAGTCGGGCTATTTCGGCTTGCGCAACAACGACGACTGGATCGACGAGGTCATGGCCAATCTCGATCTCACCGAGAAAGCCGACGTCAACACGCGCGCCCTCTCCGGCGGGATGAAGCGCCGCGTGCTCGTGGCGCAGGCGCTCGTGCATCGGCCGCCGGTGATCGTGCTCGACGAGCCCACCGCCGGCGTCGATGTCGAACTGCGTCAGACACTCTGGAAATTCATCTCGCGCCTGAATCGCGAGGGCCACACGATCGTCCTGACGACGCACTATCTCGAAGAAGCCGAGTCGCTGTGTCATCGGCTCGCGATGCTTCGTCGCGGCGAAGTCGTCGCCCTCGAACGCACGAGCACGCTGCTGCAGCGCTTTTCAGGCATGCAACTGTATCTGCGTCTGTCGAACGGCGCGTTGCCGGCGGACTTGCGCGCGCTCGAAGTCGATCCGCACGCGGTGATGGGCGCGCAACATCTGCTGCGTCTCGCGAGCTATGACGACGTCGAGCCGATTCTCGCGAAATGCCGCGCGGCCGGCTGCACGTTCGATGAAATCGAAGTGCGCAAGGCCGATCTGGAAGACGTGTTCGTGCAGGTGATGAACGAGCCCGAAGTGGTCGAGGGACTTTCATGAGCGGCTTCCAGACGTTGTTCTACAAGGAGCTGCTGCGCTTCTGGAAGGTTTCGTTTCAGACGGTCCTCGCGCCGATCGTGACGGCGCTTCTGTACCTGACGATCTTCGGTCATGCGCTTTCCGGCCGCGTCGAGGTGTATCCCGGCGTCGGTTATACGAGTTTTCTCGTGCCCGGCCTCGTGATGATGAGCGTGCTGCAGAACGCGTTCGCGAACAGTTCGTCGTCGCTGATCCAGTCGAAGATCACCGGCAATCTGGTGTTCGTGCTGCTGCCGCCGATCGCGCATTGGGAGATGTTCTTTGCGTATGTGCTGGCGTCGGTCGTGCGCGGCCTGTGCGTCGGCTTCGGCGTGTTCGTCGTGACGATATGGTTCATCCCGATGTCGTTTTCCGCGCCGCTCTACATCATTGCGTTCGCGATCCTCGGTTCGGGCATTCTCGGCACGCTGGGTCTGATCGCGGGCATCTGGGCCGACAAGTTCGACCAGCTGGCCGCTTTCCAGAACTTCCTCATCATGCCGCTCACGTTTCTTTCAGGCGTGTTCTACTCGACACATACGCTGCCGCCCGTGTGGCGCGCGGTGTCGCATCTGAACCCGTTCTTCTACATGATCGACGGCTTTCGCTATGGCTTCTTCGGCCTGTCCGACGTGAATCCGTTGATGAGCCTCGGCATCGTCGGCGGATTTTTGGCCGTGCTGGCGTTGATCGCCGTGCGACTGCTCGCGAGCGGCTACAAGCTGCGTCACTAATTCTCAAGGAGACTTCCACCATGTTGCCGACTCCGGAGCAGGTGAAGGATTACATCGCCAAAGGCCTCGCTTGCCAGCATTTGGAAGTGGAGGGCGACGGCCAGCATTTTTTCGCGACCATCGTGAGCGACGCGTTCGTCGGCAAGCGGCTGATCGCGCGTCATCAACTGGTTTATGCGGCGCTCGGCGAGCGCATGAAACAGGAGATTCATGCACTCAGCATGAAGACCCTGACCCCCGACGAGTGGAAATCGGCCTGAGTCCACCCGGCGAAGCCAAATCAGGTCATACGACTCAACACACGTAACACCGGCATCACCGGAAAGACAAAGGCAGTAAAGAGTGCGATTCATTCAAGACAACGGCGGCGCTGAAAAGGGCACCGCAGGCAGCTCGGTCGAAGGACAAGCCATGGATAAACTGGTCATCACGGGAGGCGCGAAGCTCTCCGGCGAAATCACCGTTTCGGGTGCGAAGAACGCGGCGCTGCCGATTCTTTGCGCAAGCCTTCTCACCGCCGACGACGTCCATCTGTCGAACGTGCCGAATCTTCAGGACGTTCGCACGATGGTCAAGCTGTTGCGCCAGATGGGCGTGCAGTCCGAAGTGTCCGGCGACGGGCGCGTGAACCTCAACGCGTCGAAGGTCGACAAGCTCGTCGCGCCGTACGAAATGGTCAAGACGATGCGCGCGTCGATTCTCGTGCTCGGTCCGCTCGTCGCGCGCTTCGGCGAAGCGAAGGTGTCGCTGCCCGGCGGCTGCGCGATCGGCGCGCGTCCGGTCGATCAGCACATCAAGGGCCTGCAGGCGATGGGCGCCGAGATCAACATCGAGCACGGCTTCATCGAAGCGCGCGCGAAGCGTCTGAAGGGCGCGCGCATCATCACCGACATGATCACCGTCACCGGCACCGAGAACCTGCTGATGGCGGCGGTGCTGGCCGACGGCGAGACGGTCATCGAGAACGCCGCGCGCGAACCCGAAGTGAGCGACCTCGCGCATCTGCTCGTGAAGATGGGCGCGAAGATCGACGGCATCGGCACCGACCGTCTCGTGATTCAGGGCGTCGACAAGCTGCACGGCGCGAAGCACGACGTCGTGCCGGACCGCATTGAAGCGGGCACGTTCCTGTGCGCGGTCGCGGCCGCGGGCGGCGACGTCACGCTGCGTCGCGTGAGCTCGCATCTGCTCGACGCCGTGACGGCGAAGCTGCGCGAAGCCGGCGTGACGATCGAGGAAGGCGACGACTGGATGCGCGTGCGTATGGGCAAGCGCGCCGAAGCGGTGAATATCCGCACGTCCGAATACCCGGCGTTCCCGACCGACATGCAGGCGCAGTTCATGGCGCTCAACACGATCGCGAAGGGCACGTCGCAAGTCGTCGAGACGATCTTCGAGAACCGCTTCATGCACGTTCAGGAGCTGAATCGTCTGGGCGCGAGCATCACCATCGACGGCAACACGGCGCTCATCGCCGGCGTCGAGAAGCTGTCCGGCGCGAAGGTCATGGCGACCGATCTGCGCGCGTCGGCGAGTCTCGTGATCGCGGCGATGTGCGCGGACGGCGAAACGCTGATCGACCGCATCTACCATCTGGATCGCGGCTACGACCGCATGGAATCGAAGCTGACGGCGGTCGGCGCGAACGTGCGCCGCATCAAGGGCAGCGGGAGCGAGCAATGAGTTCGCTGCCGCAGACGTCGTCGTCGGTGCAGCCGAGCGCGCCCCTCACGCTCGCGTTGTCGAAAGGGCGTATCTTCGAGGAGACGCTGCCGCTGCTCGCCGCCGCCGGCGTGCAGGTGGCCGAAGATCCGGAAAGCTCACGCAAACTGATCCTTCCGACGACGAATCCGAATCTGCGCGTGATCATCGTGCGCGCGACCGATGTGCCGACTTACGTCGAGTACGGCGCGGCCGATTTCGGCGTCGCGGGTAAGGACGTGCTGATCGAGCACGGCGGCAGCGGTCTGTATCAGCCGGTCGATCTCGATATCGCGCGCTGCCGTATGTCGGTGGCCGTGAAGAACGGGTTCGACTATGCGAGCGCGGTGCGCCAGGGCGCGCGTCTGAAGGTCGCGACGAAGTACACGGAGACCGCGCGTCAGCATTTCGCGGCGAAGGGCGTGCACGTCGATCTGATCAAGCTGTACGGATCGATGGAACTCGCGCCGCTCGTCGGCCTGGCCGATGCGATCGTCGATCTGGTCAGCTCGGGCGGCACGCTGCGGGCGAACAATCTCGTCGAAGTCGAAGAGATCATGCAGATTTCCTCGCGCCTCGTCGTGAATCAGGCGGCGCTGAAGCTGAAGCGCGCGGCGCTCAAGCCGTTCCTCGACGCGTTCGAGCGCGCGACGGTCAGCAAGGGAAATTAGGCGGGCCGCACGACGCGGCGCGCCAACAGCAAAACGGAAAACCAGCATGTCTATCAAGATTCGCAAACTCGATTCCAGCGCCGACGGTTTCCAGAAGGCGCTGCGTGCGGTCCTCGCGTTCGAAGCGAGCGAGGATGAGGCGATCGAGCGCTCGGTCGCGCAGATTCTCGCGGACGTGAAGGCGCGCGGCGACGAAGCCGTGCTCGAATACACCAACAAGTTCGATCGTCTGAAGGCGAACAGCGTCGCGGCGCTCGAACTACCGCTCTCGGAGATGGAAGCCGCGCTCGAAGGGCTCGAACCGAAGCGCCGCGCGGCGCTCGAAGCGGCGGCGGCGCGCGTGCGCGGCTATCACGAGAAGCAGCGCATCGAATGCGGCAGCCATAGCTGGCACTACACCGAAGCCGACGGCACCGTGCTCGGCCAGAAGGTCACGCCGCTCGATCGCGCGGGCATCTATGTGCCGGGCGGCAAGGCGGCGTATCCGTCGTCCGTGCTGATGAACGCGATTCCGGCGCGCGTGGCGGGCGTGAAGGAAATCGTGATGGTCGTGCCGACGCCCGATGGCGTGAAGAATCCGCTGGTGCTCGCGGCGGCGCTGCTCGGCGGCGTGGATCGCGTGTTCACGATCGGCGGCGCGCAAGCGGTGGCCGCGCTCGCGTACGGCACGCAAAGCGTGCCTGCCGTCGACAAGATTTGCGGTCCGGGTAACGCGTATGTCGCGTCGGCGAAGCGGCGCGTGTTCGGCACGGTCGGCATCGACATGATCGCGGGGCCGTCCGAAATTCTCGTGATCTGCGACGCCACCACCGATCCGCGTTGGGTCGCGATGGACCTCTTCTCGCAGGCCGAGCACGACGAACTCGCGCAATCCATTCTGCTGTGCCCGGACGATGACTTCATCCAGCGCGTGGAAGACGCGATCGTCGAGCTGCTGCCGGCGATGCCGCGTCGCGACGTCATCCAGCGCTCGCTCGAAGATCGCGGCGCGCTCATCAAGGTGAAGGACATGGCCGAGGCGTGCGCGATCGCCAACGATATCGCGCCGGAGCATCTTGAGATTTCCGCGCTCGATCCGCATCAGTGGGCCGCGCAAATTCACAACGCAGGCGCGATGTTCCTCGGCCGCTACACGAGCGAAAGCCTCGGCGATTACTGCGCGGGCCCGAACCACGTATTGCCGACGTCGCGCACCGCGCGCTTCTCGTCGCCGCTCGGCGTCTACGACTTCATGAAGCGTTCGAGCGTGATCGAAGTGAGCGCGGACGGCGCGCAGACGCTCGGCGAAATCGCGGCGGAACTGGCGTACGGCGAAGGCCTGCAGGCGCACGCGAAGAGCGCCGAATACCGGATGAAAAAAGTCGGCTGAAGCGAAAACCGGCCCGAATGAACGAGGCGGCCTGAGAGCCGCCACCCGAACCGGCGAGAGAGACGCCGGGAAAACATGACGACATCACAAGACATCATCCGACCCGACGTCCTCGCGATGACGAGCTATCCCGTGCCCGATGCCACGGGCCTCATCAAGCTCGACGCGATGGAAAATCCCTACACGCTGCCCGCCGACCTCGCCAAAGCATTGGGCGAGCATCTCGCGGGCGTCGCGCTGAACCGTTATCCCGCGCCGCGTCCGGCGGAATTGCTCGCCAAGATCAAGCGCACGATGAACGTGCCCGACGCCTGCGACGTGCTGCTCGGCAACGGTTCGGACGAGCTCATCAGCATGATGTCGGTCGCGTGCTCGAAGCCGGGCGCGAAGGTCGTCGCGCCGGTGCCGGGCTTCGTGATGTACGAAATGTCGGCGAAATTCGCGCATCTCGAGTTCATCGGTGTGCCGCTGAAGGCCGACTTCACGCTCGACGCCGACGCGCTCGTCGCCGCCATCGATGAGCACGCGCCGGCGCTCGTCTATCTGGCGTATCCGAACAACCCGACCGGCACGCTCTACGACGACGCCGACATCGAACGCGTGATCGCCGCGTCGAAGATGAGTCTCGTCGTGATCGACGAGGCGTATCAGCCGTTCGCCGAAAAAAGCTGGATGCCGCGCGCGGCGGAGTTCGACAACGTCGTCGTGATGCGGACTGTCTCGAAGCTCGGGCTCGCGGGCATCCGTCTCGGCTACATGGCCGGCCGGCCCTCGTGGATCACGCAGTTCGACAAAGTGCGCCCGCCGTACAACATCAACGTGCTGACGCAGGCCACGGCCGATTTCCTGCTCGATCACCTCGACGTGCTCGACGCTCAAGCGGCCGAACTGCGCGCGCAACGCACGAAACTCGCACGCGAAGTGGCGGCGCTGCCCGGCATGACGGTATTCCCGAGCGCGGGCAATTTCCTGCTCGTGCGCGTTCCGGACGCCGCCGTTGCTTTCGAAACCCTTCTGACTTCGCGGGTTTTGGTAAAAAACGTGGGTAAAATGCACCCATTGCTGGCTAACTGCGTGCGTTTGACGGTCGGCTCTGCCGAAGAAAACGCGCAAATGGTCGCCGCGCTCAAGAAGCTCCCCACTCTCGATTAAGTCTCAAGGAATCACCATGCGTATTGCGGAAGTCGTTCGCAACACCAGCGAAACGCAGATCCGTGTGAAGCTCGATCTGGACGGCACCGGCAAGCAGAAGCTCGCCACCGGCGTCCCGTTCCTCGATCACATGCTCGACCAGATTGCCCGTCACGGGCTCATCGATCTCGACATCGAAGCGCATGGCGACCTCCATATCGACGATCACCATACGGTAGAAGACACCGGCATCACGCTCGGAATGGCCATCGCGAAGGCCATCGGCGACCGCAAGGGCATTCGCCGTTACGGGCATTCGTACGTACCGCTCGACGAAGCGCTGTCGCGCGTCGTCGTCGATTTTTCGGGGCGTCCGGGGCTCGAGTTCCATGTGCCGTTCACGCGCGCGCGCATCGGCACGTTCGACGTCGATCTGACCATCGAATTCTTCCGCGGATTCGTGAATCACGCCGGCGTGACGCTGCATATCGACAACCTGCGCGGCATCAACGCGCATCATCAGGTCGAAACCGTGTTCAAGGCGTTCGGCCGCGCGCTGCGCATGGCGTGCGAAGTCGACGAGCGCGCGGCGGGGCAGATTCCGTCGACCAAAGGCAGTCTCTAAGCCGACTGACCGGTTCGGCGCGTTGCTGCGCCGGAAAAAAGATGGATTTGTTCAAGTCGTTTATCTCATTGCTCGCGCTGATCAACCCGATCGGCGCGATACCGTTTTTTCTCAGCCTGACCTCGCAGCAATCCGATCTCGAAAGACGCAACACGATTCGCGTCGCTTCGATTTCAGTCTTCTGCGTGATCGCGGTGACGGCGCTGCTCGGCCAGCAGATCATCGCGTTCTTCGGGATTTCGGTCGGGTCGTTCGAAGTGGGCGGCGGCATCATCATGCTGCTCATGGCGATCAGCATGTTGAACGCGCAGGTCGGCAATGCGCGTTCGACGCCGGAAGAACGCATGGAAGCCGAGGAGCGCAATAGCATCGCGGTCGTGCCGCTCGCGATTCCGCTGCTCACCGGTCCCGGCTCGATCAGCACGGTGATCGTCTATGCTGCGAATGCGCAACACTGGTACGACCGCTTCGGGCTCGTCGTGCTGGGCGCGATCATCGCGGGGCTGTGCTTCGGCGCGCTGAATCTCGCCGAGCCCATCGCGCGCGTCGTTGGGCGCACGGGAATCAACATCGGCACGCGTCTCATGGGTTTGATGTTGTCCGCATTGGCGGTGGAGTTCATCGTCGACGGGTTGAAGGCCTTGATGCCATCTTTGAAATGAATACTTCGATTGCGATTGTTGATTACGGAATGGGCAACCTGCGCTCGGTCTACCAGGCGCTGAAGAAGGCTGCACCCGAAGCGAACGTGGCGATCGTCGATCAGCCGCAAGGCATTCACGCGGCGGATCGCGTCGTGCTGCCGGGCCAGGGCGCGATGCGCGACTGCATGGGGCATCTCGCCGAATCCGGTTTGCAGGCTGCGGTGATGCAGGCGGCGCGCGAAAAGCCGATGCTCGGCGTGTGCGTCGGCGAGCAGATGCTTTTCGACTGGAGCGAGGAAGGCGACACGAAGGGCCTCGGTCTTCTGCCCGGCAAGGTCGTGCGCTTCCAGCTCGACGGTCTGCTGCAGGACGACGGCTCGCGCTTCAAGGTGCCGCAAATGGGCTGGAATCGCGTGCGTCAGACACAGGCGCATCCGGTCTGGGACGGCGTCGCGGACGGCGCGTTCTTCTACTTCGTCCACAGCTACTACGTGGTGCCGGACAATCCGGCTCACACATCCGGCGAAACCGTGTACGGCAGCGCGTTCACGTCGGCGGTGGCGCGCGACAATATCTTCGCGACCCAATTCCACCCCGAAAAGAGCGCGGACGCAGGATTGCGTCTCTATCGCAATTTCGTGCACTGGAACCCGTGAAATACCGTGCCCGCTAGCGTTTTCGCCTATTACTACGGGCGCATGACCGTTGCAAGACTTGTACTACACTAGCGAGACGGCCCGCGGCACAGGCACGAAAGACCGCACGCGCGCCGTTTTGATCAACTTCACCCAGAAAATACGCGATACCTATGCTGCTCATTCCGGCCATCGATCTTAAGGACGGTCAGTGCGTGCGCCTCAAGCAGGGCGATATGGACCAGGCGACCATTTTTTCAGAGGATCCGGCGGCCATGGCCCGACATTGGGTCGATCGCGGCGCACGGCGATTGCATCTGGTCGATCTGAACGGCGCGTTCGCCGGCAAGCCCAGAAACGGCGACGCGATCCGCGCGATCCTCGATGAAGTCGGCAGCGAGATTCCCGTGCAGTTGGGCGGCGGCATCCGCGATCTGGAAACCATCGAGCGCTATCTGGACGACGGCCTGTCGTACATCATCATCGGCACGGCGGCGGTGAAGAATCCGGGCTTCCTGCAGGACGCGTGCAGCGCGTTCGGGGGACACATCATCGTCGGGCTGGACGCGAAGGACGGCAAGGTCGCGACGGACGGCTGGAGCAAGCTCACCGGTCACGAGGTCGTCGATCTCGGCCGCAAGTTCGAAGACTACGGCTGCGAATCTATCATCTACACGGACATCGGCCGTGACGGCATGCTTCAGGGCCTCAACCTCGAAGCAACCGTGCGTCTCGCGCGGGCGGTGAAGATTCCAGTGATCGCGAGCGGCGGGCTGTCGAGCATCGCGGACATCGAATCGCTCTGCGAAGTCGAGGACGAGGGCATCGAAGGCGTGATCTGCGGCCGCGCGATCTACTCCGGCGATCTCGATTTCAAGGCCGCCCAGACCCGCGCCGACGCGCTGCGCGAGGCCGACGGCGCCTGATACGCCCGAGCGCGAGCACATCTGAGCAGCACTCCGGGCGGCCGCGGCGCCGCCCTTACTCCGTAAGTGGCAAGAACATGGCTCTCGCAAAACGCATCATTCCCTGTCTCGACGTGACCGCCGGCCGCGTCGTGAAGGGCGTCAATTTCGTCGAACTGCGCGACGCGGGCGATCCCGTCGAAATCGCGCGGCGTTACGACGATCAGGGCGCCGACGAACTCACGTTCCTCGATATCACCGCGACTTCCGATCAACGCGATCTCATTCTGCCGATCATCGAATCGGTGGCGTCGCAGGTGTTCATTCCGCTGACGGTCGGCGGCGGCGTGCGCGCGGTCGAAGACGTGCGGCGTCTGCTCAACGCGGGCGCGGACAAGATCAGCATGAATTCGTCGGCGGTCGCGAATCCGCAACTCGTGCGCGACGCGTCGGACAAGCACGGCTCGCAGTGCATCGTCGTCGCGATCGATGCGAAACGCGTGTCGGCCGAAGGCGAAACGCCGCGCTGGGAAGTCTTCACGCACGGCGGCCGCAAGGCGACGGGCATCGACGCGATCGAATGGGCGCGCAAGATGGCCGAATTCGGCGCGGGCGAAATCCTGCTCACCAGCATGGATCGTGACGGCACCAAAGCCGGCTTCGATCTCGCGTTGACGCGCGCCGTGTCGGACGCGGTGCCGGTGCCGGTGATCGCGTCGGGCGGCGTCGGATCGTTGCAGCATCTGGCGGATGGCATCGTCGAAGGTCACGCGGACGCGGTGCTTGCCGCGAGCATCTTCCACTACGGCGAGCACACCGTCGGCGAAGCGAAGCGCTTCATGGCCGATCACGGCATTTCGGTGAGGACTTGAAACCGTGAGCGATCAGATGATCTGGCTCGACAAAGTCAAGTGGGACGCGAACGGCCTCGTGCCGGTGATCGCGCAGGAAGCATCGACCAACGACGTGCTCATGTTCGCGTGGATGAATCGCGAGGCGCTCGCAAAGACCATCGAACTGAAGCGCGCGGTGTATTTCTCGCGCTCGCGGCAGCGCCTGTGGTTCAAGGGAGAAGAGTCGGGCCACGTTCAGCACGTTCACGACGTGCGCCTCGATTGCGACGAAGACGTCGTGCTGCTCAAGGTCGAGCAGGTTTCGGGCATCGCGTGCCACACCGGCCGCCATTCCTGTTTTTTCCAGAAATTCGAAGGCACGGCGGAGAACGGCGAGTGGGTCGCCGTCGAGCCGGTCCTGAAAGACCCAGAAAGCATCTACAAATGACGCAAGCCAATACGCTGGACACGCTGCTGCGCCTCGCCTCGGTCATCGACAGTCGCAAGGGCGGCGATCCGGAACAATCTTACGTTTCCCGACTCTTTCACAAGGGCGACGATGCGGTCCTGAAGAAGATCGGCGAGGAAGCGACGGAAGTCGTGCTTGCCGCGAAGGACGCCCGTCATGGCGGCGCGCCGAAGGCGCTCGTCGGCGAAGTCGCCGATCTGTGGTTTCATTGTCTCGTCATGCTGTCCCATTTCGATCTGAGCCCCGCCGACGTGGTCGCGGAACTGGAACGTCGCGAAGGTCTGTCGGGAATCGAGGAAAAGGCGCTGCGCAAGTCGCGCGAGCGTGAGCAGAACGGCGGCTGACGAGCGTCTGGCATCAGCGAAGGAGGGCACGAATGAACCGGCAATATGAACCCTATCCGCCGCCCGTCGTTCAGAACGCGAACGATCCCGAACGCCTGCGCAACATGCGCACGTTCACGCATGTTCTGTACGGCTTGTACGCCGTCTATTGGCTGACCGGCGGTCTCACGGGACTGGTCGCGATCATCCTCAACTACATCAAGCGCGGCGATGCGGCGGGCACGCCGTACGAAGATCACTTCACCTGGCAGATCCGCACCTTCTGGTGGGCGGTGCTGGGCCACGTGATCGGTTTCGCGACGATCTGGATCGGCATCGGCTTTCTGATTCTCGGTGCGGTCAGCATCTGGACGCTTTATCGCATCATCAAAGGCTGGCTGTTTCTCTACGAGAACAAGCCGATCGAACCGCGCGCGTGGTTTTGATCACATCCGTCAACGAAATCCGGCAACTCAATGAGTCAAGACAACTGCATTTTCTGCAAGATCGCTTCCGGGCAACTGCCGAGCACGAAGGTCTATGAGGACGATGAGTTCGTCGCCTTCAACGACATCAATCCTGCCGCGCCGGTGCACGTGCTGGTCATTCCGCGCAAACATATTGAAACACTTTCCCACTGCACAGAAAGTGACAGTCCGCTACTTGGTAGAATGGTGAGTCTCGTCGGACGGTTGGCGAAAGATCTGGGTGTCTCCTACACGGGAGGCGACACCGGCTTTCGAACGGTAATCAATACCGGTCCGGGCGGCGGGCAAGAGGTGTATCACATCCACGCGCATTTGCTGGCCGGCGAGCGCCCGTGGCGCCGAATGGGGTAATGCTGCAATCTTTGTTTGCATTCTCCTTTCCAATGAAATATTGGGCGAGCAAAATCGATAGTTGAGCCGAGGCGACGTGCCTCGGCCGGGGCCGCCAGGCCGATCTTCCGTCATCGGTACCCAAATCGGGGCGGAATCACGGAGAGTTTTCATTCATGGGTTCGTTAAGCATTTGGCATTGGTTGATCGTTCTGCTGATCGTAGCGCTCGTGTTCGGCACGAAGAAGCTGCGCAATATCGGCGGCGATCTGGGCGGCGCGGTGAAGGGCTTCAAGGAAGGCATGCGCGAGGGCGACACGCCGGCGAATTCGGCCGATCAGCGCGAACTGCCGCGTAACGGCGCCGTGGACGTCGAGGCGAAAGACAAGTCGCGCTCGGGCGACTATCGCTGATCCGTCTGCCGACGGTAACTCTCCACTTTTCGTTCAATGCTCGATCTCGGTCTGACCAAAATGGCGGTCATCGGCGTCGTGGCGCTGGTGGTCCTCGGGCCGGAGCGCCTGCCCGGCGTCGCACGTACGGCGGGGGCGCTCTTCGGGCGCGCGCAGCGCTATATCAACGACGTCAAATCGGAAGTCGCGCGCGAGATGGAACTCGATGAGCTGAAGAAAATGCGGACCGAGTTCGAAAACGCGGCGTCGAATGTCGAATCGACGATTCACGACACGCTGAAGCGCCACGAATCCGAGCTGAACGATGCCTGGAAAGACGGCACGTCGGTCGCGCCGAGCATCGCTGGCGGCGCTGATTCAGCGGACAGCGCCGCGTCGGACAAGCCCTGGGCCGCTACGTCTTCATCGACGTCGACCCGGCGCAAGAACTGGCGCGTGAAGCAGGCGGCGATTCCCAACTGGTACAAGCGCACGACCTCGCGTCGCACGCGGGTTCAATCGGGCGCGGCGCGCGTCGCTCGCCACACGCCCGCCACCCTGCGCCGGCAGACGAAGTTCTTCTGAGCGTGCCGCGATTCCTTCATCGATGATTTCTACCGAGGGCCGGCGTGAGCGACCCGCAACACACTAAAGAAGAGCCCGTCGAAGAGACGTTCATTTCGCATCTGGTCGAATTGCGCGACCGCATCATCCGCGCGGGCGCATCGGTCATCGTCGTGTTCATCGCGCTTGTGTATTGGGCGCCGGACATCTTCAAGCTGCTGGCGCGTCCGCTGATGCAGAACCTGCCCGCGGACGGCAAGATGATCGTCACGGACGTCACCGGCTCGTTCTTCGTGCCGATGAAAGTCACGATGCTCGTCGCCTTCGTGATCGCGCTGCCCTTCGTGCTGTATCAGGTCTGGGCGTTCGTCGCGCCGGGTTTGTATCAGCATGAAAAGAAGCTCGTCGGGCCGCTCGTTTTCAGCAGCTATACGCTTTTTCTGTGCGGCATGGCGTTCGCGTACTTCGTCGTGTTCCCGACCATCTTCCGCGTGATGGCGCACTACAACGCGCCGCTCGGCGCGGAGATGACCACGGATATCGACAATTACCTGAGCTTCGTGCTGACGATGTTCATCGCGTTCGGCGTGACGTTCGAGGTGCCGATCGTCGTCGTGCTGCTTGCGCGCATGGGCGTCGTCTCGATTCAGAAGCTCAAGCAGATTCGTCCTTACGTGATCGTCGGCGCGTTCATCATTTCCGCGGTCGTCACGCCGCCCGACGTTTTCTCGCAACTCATTCTCGCGATTCCCCTCGTCATTCTTTATGAAGCGGGGATCATCGCGGCGCGGCTCGTCGTCGGCAAGGAACAGGTCAAGAACGAGGAGCCGGCGGCGGAGTAAAGTGCGGCGTATTGTCGCGCCAGAGCGAGTGTTCGAGATAAGAAAAAGGCAGCTTCGAGCGATCGAAGCTGCCTTTTCGTTTTACGGACGTCGCGTTTTACTCGTCGCCCTGATCGCCTTGATCGTCATCCGGCATTTGCGGTGCGCGCGGCGGCGCGGGGCGCTTGCCGATCATCACGTTGAGATCCAGTTCCTTGTTCTTGCGCATCAGATGGACCTTCACCGACGTGCCCGGCTTGATCTGCGCGACGACGTTGAGTAGGCGCGTCGTGTCGGTGATCGTGTCGTCGTTGATCGACACGAGGATATCGCCCGGCTTGATGCCCGCCTTGTCCGCCGGGCCGCCCTGCAGCACGCCCGCGACAATCGCGCCGGACTTCTGATCCAGCCCGAACGATTCGGCGATCTCCGGCGTCACGTCCTGCGGTTCGACGCCGATCCAGCCGCGCGTCACGCTGCCCGTCGTGATGATGCTTTCCAGCACGCTGCGCGCGGTCGACACGGGAATCGCGAAGCCGATGCCGAGCGAGCCGCCGCTGCGCGAATAGATCGCCGTGTTGATGCCCAGCAGGTTGCCGTTCACGTCGACCAGCGCACCGCCCGAATTGCCGGGGTTGATGGCGGCGTCGGTCTGGATGAAGTTCTCGAACGTGTTGATGCCGAGGTGATTGCGCCCGAGCGCGCTGACGATGCCCATCGTGACCGTCTGGCCGACGCCGAACGGATTGCCGATCGCGAGCACGACATCGCCGACGCGCGTCTGATCCATTCGCCCGAGCGTGATGGTCGGCAGGTTGGTCATGTTGATCTTCAGCACGGCGAGGTCGGTTTCCGGATCGACGCCGATCACTTTCGCGCTGGACGTGCGACCATCGGCGAGCGCGACTTCGATTTGATCCGCCCCGTCGACGACATGCTGGTTCGTTAGAATGTAACCTTCCGAGCTGACGATGACACCGGAGCCGAGATTCGACGCGGGCGGCTCGTCGCTCTTGCGCTTGTTCTTGTCGCCGAAGAAGTAGCGGAACAGCGGGTCTTTCGCGCGCGGGTCGGGCGGCAGATTGCCGTCCTTGCTGGAGAACACGTTCACGACGGCCGGCATCGCCTTTTGCGCGCCTTCCGAAAAGGACGACTGAACGGGGCGCGAGCCGATGCTCGGCGCCACTTCCTGCAACGCGACGATCGGCTCGGCAAGCTGCTTGCCGAATTGACCCTGACGTTGAAGCCACTGCGGCTTCAAGGTCGCGATGATGAACATCAGGGCCAAAAGCACGGTGACCGCTTGGGCAAAAAATAGCCAGAAGCGTCTAAGCATTTGAAGGGATAGAGGAATTCATGGATCGGATCGAACTCGAATTGTATCTGAACAATCTGCTGGAAATCGGCCGCTTCAAGGACTATTGCCCGAACGGTCTGCAGGTTGAAGGGGCGCGCCGCGTGCAGAAGATCGCAACCGGCGTGACCGCCTCGCAAGCCTTTCTCGAAGCCGCGCTGGAGTGGGGCGCGGACACGGTGCTCGTGCATCACGGCTACTTCTGGCGCAATGAGGCGCCGCAGATCACCGGGCGCAAGCATCGAAGATTGCGCACGCTGATTGCCAACGACATCAATCTCTTCGCCTATCATCTTCCGCTCGACTCGCATCCGGAACTCGGCAACAACGCGCAGATCGGCGCACGCCTCGGACTGATCGCGGACGCGCGCTTCGCGAATCAGGATCTCGGCTGGATCGCGACGCTCGGCATGCCGCTCCCGCTCGAGCACTTCAGCGCGATGGTCGAGAACGCGCTCGGCAGGAAGCCGCTCGTGTTCGGCGACACAGACAAGGAATTGCGCCGCGTGGCGTGGTGCACGGGCGGCGCACAAGGTTACTTCGAAGAGGCCATCGCGGCGGGCGCGGACGTGTATCTGAGCGGCGAAGTCTCGGAGCAAACCATGCATATCGCGGCGGAATCGGGCGTGGCGTACATCGCGGCCGGGCATCACGCGACGGAGCGCTATGGCGTGCAGGCCGTGGGCGCGCATCTGTCCGAGCAATTCGATATCGAGCATCTTTTTATCGATATCGATAATCCGGTTTAATGACCGATTAAGCTGTGGGCGCGATTATCTGCGCTTGCGGTTGCCTTAAATGAACGCTTCACGATGTTGCGCGAAAAACGTGGGGAAAACCCTGAAGCATCAATCACTTCGAGTGATTTTTGCTAGTCAGCCCTTGTAAATGCCAACTCCATTCGCGCACACTAACGGCGGAACAACTGATGTGACGGTATAAATCCAACTCAGAAGTGGGGCGTGTGATGCGAGACAAGGATGAAAAACGCGTCGACGGCGGCCGCCGTACCTGGCTGATTGCGACGACCGCAGCAGGTGGTTTCGGAGCAGTGGCAACCGTAGTTCCCTTTGTAGGTTCGTTTGCTCCATCGGAGAAGGCCAAGGCGGCGGGCGCGCCTGTCGAGGTCGATATCAGCGGACTGAAGCCGGGCGACATGATGACCGTCGCCTGGCGCGGCAAGCCGGTGTGGATCGTGAATCGCACCGACGAAATGCTGGCCGACGTCAAGAAGGCCGACAACGAAGTAGCCGACCCGAAGTCGAAGATGGAATTCTCGATGCCGTTGCCGGAGTACTGCAACAACGAGTATCGTTCGCGCGCGGATCACAAGAACATTTTCGTGGCGGTTGCCGTGTGCACGCATCTGGGCTGCACGCCGACGCCGCGTTTCACCGAGGGTCCCCAACCCAATCTCCCCGATAACTGGCCGGGCGGCTTCCTTTGCCCGTGCCACGGCTCGACCTATGACATGGCCGGCCGCGTCTTCAAGAACAAGCCCGCGCCGCAGAACCTGGACATTCCACCGTTCATGTTCACTTCCGCGACGCAACTCGTGATCGGCAAGGACGAAAAGGGAGAGGCGTAAATGGCGACCGCAGACAAGGAAGTAGAGACAACGGGCCTGACCGGTTGGATCGATCGCCGGTTTCCGCTGACCTCGACCTGGAAGAAACACGTATCCGAGTATTACGCGCCGAAGAACTTCAACTTCTGGTACTTCTTCGGCTCGCTCGCGTTGCTGGTGCTGGTGAATCAGATCGTCACCGGTATTTTCCTCACGATGAACTACAAGCCCGATGCGACGCTCGCGTTCGCCTCGGTCGAGTACATCATGCGCGAGGTGCCGTGGGGCTGGCTCATTCGCTACATGCATTCGACGGGCGCGTCGATGTTCTTCGTCGTCGTGTATCTGCACATGTTCCGCGGGCTGATGTACGGGTCGTATCGCAAGCCGCGCGAACTCGTGTGGATCTTCGGTTGCGCGATCTTCCTGTGCCTCATGGCCGAAGCGTTCTTCGGCTATCTGCTGCCGTGGGGGCAGATGTCGTTCTGGGGCGCGCAGGTGATCGTCAACCTGTTCTCGGCGATTCCGTTCATCGGTCCGGATCTGTCGCTGTGGATTCGCGGCGATTACGTCGTCTCCGATGTCACGCTGAACCGCTTCTTCGCGTTCCATGTCATCGCGATTCCGCTCGTGCTGATCGGACTCGTGGTCGCGCACCTCGTCGCGCTGCACGAAGTCGGCTCGAACAATCCGGACGGCGTCGAGATCAAGGCGAAGAAGGACGCGAACGGCATTCCGCTCGACGGCATTCCGTTTCATCCGTACTACTCGGTGCACGACTTCATGGGCGTGTGCGTGTTCCTGCTGATCTTCGCGGCGATCATCTTTTTCGCGCCGGAAATGGGCGGCTATTTCCTCGAAGCCAACAACTTCGTGCCGGCCAATCCGTTGCAGACGCCGCCGGAAATCGCGCCGGTGTGGTACTTCACCGCGTTCTACGCGATGCTTCGCGCGACGACCGATCCGTTCAAGATCGTGCTGATGATCGTGATCGCGCTGCTCGGCGTGCTCGCGCTCGTCAAGGCGCGCGGGAAATGGAAGCTCGGCCTGCCGGTGCTCGCTGTGCTCGTGCTGATTTTCATGGCGCTGACGGAGTCGAAGTTCTGGGGCGTCGTCGTGATGGGCACGGCGGTCGTGTCGCTGTTCTTCCTGCCCTGGCTGGACCGCAGTCCGGTGAAGTCGATTCGCTATCGGCCGCTCTTTCACAAGGTCTTCTACGCGATATTCGTGTTCGCGTTCCTGATGCTCGGCTTCCTGGGCACGCGACCGCCATCGCCGGCCGCGACGCTGATCGCGCAGATCTGCGCGCTGATCTACTTCGCGTTCTTCCTCGGCATGCCTTTCTGGACGCCGCGCGGCAAATTCAAGACGCCGCCTGAGCGAGTGCACTACAAACCTCACTGAGCGCACGTCCGGAGACGAATACGATGAAAAAATGGCTCTCTACAATAGCGATGATCGGTGCGGCGATGCTCTCGTTCTGCGCACCGCCGGCGTTCGCGCAGGAAGAAGCGGTGCTCGATCGGGCGCCCGACAGTTCCGACAATCTCGCGTCCTTGCAGCACGGCGCACAAGTTTTTGTAAACTACTGCCTGAATTGCCACAGCGCGACGTTGATGCGGTACAACCGGCTGACCGATATCGGCATCAGCGAGAAGCAGATTCGAGAGAATCTGCTCTTTACGACGGACAAGGTCGGCAACACGATGTCGATCGCGATGCGCCCGGAAGATGCGAAAGCGTGGTTCGGTGCGTCGCCGCCGGATCTGTCCGTCGAAGCGCGGGCGCGCGGCAGGGACTGGCTCTACACGTACCTGCGGAGTTTCTATCACGATCCGACGCGGCCGACCGGCTGGAATAATCGCGTCTACGAAAACGTCGGCATGCCGCACGTGCTTTGGACGCTCCAAGGCGTCCGGGACGCGAAATTCGAGACCGATACGGACGAAAAGACGGGCGAAAAGGTACGAAGATTCGTCGGTTACACTCAGGTTACACCTGGTGCCATGTCGTCCGTGGATTATGATTCAACTGTGGCCGATCTCGTTTCGTACATGTCGTGGATGGCGGAACCCGCGCAGCAGACGCGCAAGCGGCTCGGCGTCTGGGTTTTGCTGTTCCTGGCGTTCTTGAGCTTCCTCGCGTGGCGCCTGAACGCGGCATACTGGAAAGATATCAAATAGCGCGCCTTCGAAGGCGTGGGTCGGCGCGACGGCGTTTTCCGCGAGGAAACGCCGCGGCCGGCCCTTCGAGTTTACTGAAGGAACTTTAAAAACATGATGGTTCTGTATTCCGGCACTACTTGCCCCTTCTCCCAGCGCTGCCGGCTGGTGTTGTTCGAAAAGGGCATGGATTTCGAGATTCGCGACGTTGACCTGTTCAACAAGCCGGAAGACATCGCGGTGATGAACCCTTACGGACAGGTCCCGATCCTCGTCGAGCGCGACCTGATCCTGTACGAGTCGAATATCATTAACGAATATATCGACGAGCGTTTCCCGCATCCGCAACTCATGCCGGCCGATCCGGTGCAGCGCGCCCGCGCACGCCTGTTCCTGCTGAACTTCGAAAAGGAACTGTTCGTTCACGTCGGCACGCTGGAAAACGAAAAGGGCAAGGCCGCCGAGAAGAATCACGAGAAGGCGCGCAGCGCGATCCGCGATCGCCTCACGCAGCTCGCCCCGATCTTCCTGAAGAACAAGTACATGCTGGGAGAGGAGTTCTCGATGCTCGACGTCGCGATTGCGCCGCTGCTGTGGCGTCTGGATCACTACGGCATCGAACTGTCGAAGAACGCAGCACCGTTGATGAAGTACGCCGAGCGGATTTTCAGCCGTCCGGCCTATATTGAAGCGCTGACGCCTTCCGAAAAGGTGATGCGTCGATAGTTTGAGTGCGTTGGGACGCGGCGGCGCGCGTTGCGCGGCCGCATTCCGACAGAGGAAAGTTGATGCAAGAGATTTCCACCAAGCCGTATTTGTTGCGCGCACTGTACGAATGGTGCACGGACAATGGTTTTACGCCTCACATCGCCGTTCGGGTCGATGCGGCTACGCGCGTGCCGCGCCAGTTCGTCCGCAACGACGAGATCGTGTTGAACATCAGTTTCGAGGCGACGAGCCAGTTGCAGATGGGCAACGAGTGGATCGAGTTCAGCGCGCGTTTCTCCGGCAAGTCACACAAGATCGAAGTGCAGGTCGCGAACGTGCTCGCTATCTACGCACGCGAGAACGGACAGGGGATGGCGTTCCCGGTCGAGCAGTCGCATTCCGGCTCGGATTTGACGAGCGCTCCCGTGGGCGCGCGATCGGCCGAGCGCGATACGCGGCAGATCGAGGAACCCGCAGACACCGCGCCGAAAGAGGATGCGCAAACTGCAGCGGATGACGATTCGAAATCGCCTGCGAGGTCTCACCTCAAAGTCGTTAAATGAAGTAGAATTCCGTGCTTCGCCGGCTTAGCTCATCTGGTAGAGCAGTTGATTTGTAATCATCAGGTGGCGGGTTCGAGTCCTGCAGCCGGCACCAAGACTTATGTCGACGGGTCGTGCGATGTCCGCACGACCCGTTTGCTTTGAGTCGGTAAGACGAGTAGGTCGAATCGATAAGAAACGTTTCAAAAACTTGTTGACACGAACCGAAACGTTCTTCATAATCTCGTTTCTCTGCTGCTGATGCAGCGACGCAAGACGGAAGTTGAAGTAAGACTTGTCTTGCGATGTGCTCTTTAAAAACTAACAGCCGATAAGTGTGGGCGCTTGATGGCGAGTGCGGCTGGTTCTCCGGAATCGGTAATAGCAAAAGTATCAAGAGTCTCACACGAAGTATCAGAGGAAGGTTTTTCCATCTTTGGATGGAATAAATCATCGTCAGTACGTTGAGTGAGCGACCTATTCGGAAGAATAGAAAACAGTAACAGGTATTGAACTGAAGAGTTTGATCCTGGCTCAGATTGAACGCTGGCGGCATGCCTTACACATGCAAGTCGAACGGCAGCACGGGGGCAACCCTGGTGGCGAGTGGCGAACGGGTGAGTAATACATCGGAACGTGTCCTGTAGTGGGGGATAGCCCGGCGAAAGCCGGATTAATACCGCATACGACCTAAGGGAGAAAGCGGGGGATCTTCGGACCTCGCGCTATAGGGGCGGCCGATGGCAGATTAGCTAGTTGGTGGGGTAAAGGCCTACCAAGGCGACGATCTGTAGCTGGTCTGAGAGGACGACCAGCCACACTGGGACTGAGACACGGCCCAGACTCCTACGGGAGGCAGCAGTGGGGAATTTTGGACAATGGGGGCAACCCTGATCCAGCAATGCCGCGTGTGTGAAGAAGGCCTTCGGGTTGTAAAGCACTTTTGTCCGGAAAGAAAACTTCGTCCCTAATATGGATGGAGGATGACGGTACCGGAAGAATAAGCACCGGCTAACTACGTGCCAGCAGCCGCGGTAATACGTAGGGTGCGAGCGTTAATCGGAATTACTGGGCGTAAAGCGTGCGCAGGCGGTCTGTTAAGACCGATGTGAAATCCCCGGGCTTAACCTGGGAACTGCATTGGTGACTGGCAGGCTTTGAGTGTGGCAGAGGGAGGTAGAATTCCACGTGTAGCAGTGAAATGCGTAGAGATGTGGAGGAATACCGATGGCGAAGGCAGCCTCCTGGGCCAACACTGACGCTCATGCACGAAAGCGTGGGGAGCAAACAGGATTAGATACCCTGGTAGTCCACGCCCTAAACGATGTCAACTAGTTGTTGGGGATTCATTTCCTTAGTAACGTAGCTAACGCGTGAAGTTGACCGCCTGGGGAGTACGGTCGCAAGATTAAAACTCAAAGGAATTGACGGGGACCCGCACAAGCGGTGGATGATGTGGATTAATTCGATGCAACGCGAAAAACCTTACCTACCCTTGACATGGTCGGAACCCTGCTGAAAGGTGGGGGTGCTCGAAAGAGAACCGGCGCACAGGTGCTGCATGGCTGTCGTCAGCTCGTGTCGTGAGATGTTGGGTTAAGTCCCGCAACGAGCGCAACCCTTGTCCTTAGTTGCTACGCAAGAGCACTCTAAGGAGACTGCCGGTGACAAACCGGAGGAAGGTGGGGATGACGTCAAGTCCTCATGGCCCTTATGGGTAGGGCTTCACACGTCATACAATGGTCGGAACAGAGGGTTGCCAAGCCGCGAGGTGGAGCCAATCCCAGAAAACCGATCGTAGTCCGGATCGCAGTCTGCAACTCGACTGCGTGAAGCTGGAATCGCTAGTAATCGCGGATCAGCATGCCGCGGTGAATACGTTCCCGGGTCTTGTACACACCGCCCGTCACACCATGGGAGTGGGTTTCACCAGAAGTAGGTAGCCTAACCGCAAGGAGGGCGCTTACCACGGTGGGATTCATGACTGGGGTGAAGTCGTAACAAGGTAGCCGTATCGGAAGGTGCGGCTGGATCACCTCCTTTCTCGAGCTTCGCACACGAAGTTAAGCGCTCACGCTTATCGGCTGTTGTTTGAAGACAGGCTTTGGGTCTGTAGCTCAGTCGGTTAGAGCACCGTCTTGATAAGGCGGGGGTCGTTGGTTCGAATCCAACCAGACCCACCACGGTCAAGATGAGTCAGGCAGTCAGTGAGGCTGCAGACGCAAGACGCGGGGGATTAGCTCAGCTGGGAGAGCACCTGCTTTGCAAGCAGGGGGTCGTCGGTTCGATCCCGTCATCCTCCACCAAGTCCTCAATGCGCAGTGTTTCGTGAAGCACTTTGCATTGGCGATTGAAAGCCAGTTGATGTCGCAGGCGAGTGAAGTGAGCTTGTCGGCTAAACGTTCTTTAACAATCTGGAAGAAGTAGTAAAGAGACTATCTAAAAGCACTTAGAGATGGGTGCGAGTCGGGTAGTCAGGGTAGTGATTGTATCAAGTATGAAAAGTGATCTTGACGATGACTTGGAATACGGCACAACGCGAATACTCAGCCTATGGCGAGAGTGGCTCGAGAGAGACACACTTGTTATAGGGTCAAGCGAACAAGTGCATGTGGTGGATGCCTTGGCGATCACAGGCGATGAAGGACGCGGTAGCCTGCGAAAAGTTGTGGGGAGCTGGCAAACGAGCTTTGATCCACAAATGTCCGAATGGGGAAACCCACTCCTAATGGAGTACCCACAACTGAATACATAGGTTGTGTGGAGCGAACGCGGTGAACTGAAACATCTAAGTAACCGCAGGAAAAGAAATCAACCGAGATTCCCAAAGTAGTGGCGAGCGAAATGGGATCAGCCTGTACTCTTTATCTTTGTTGTTAGTCGAACGCTCTGGAAAGTGCGGCCATAGCAGGTGATAGCCCTGTAGACGAAAACAGCGAGGAAGAACTAGGGGTACGACAAGTAGGGCGGGACACGTGAAATCCTGTCTGAAGATGGGGGGACCATCCTCCAAGGCTAAATACTCGTGATCGACCGATAGTGAACCAGTACCGTGAGGGAAAGGCGAAAAGAACCCCGGGAGGGGAGTGAAATAGATCCTGAAACCGCATGCATACAAACAGTCGGAGCCTGGAAACGGGTGACGGCGTACCTTTTGTATAATGGGTCAGCGACTTACGTTCAGTAGCGAGCTTAACTGATTAAGGCAGGCGTAGCGAAAGCGAGTCCGAACAGGGCGATCAGTTGCTGGGCGTAGACCCGAAACCAAGTGATCTATCCATGGCCAGGTTGAAGGTGCGGTAACACGTACTGGAGGACCGAACCCACTAACGTTGAAAAGTTAGGGGATGAGCTGTGGATAGGGGTGAAAGGCTAAACAAACTTGGAAATAGCTGGTTCTCTCCGAAAACTATTTAGGTAGTGCCTCGTGTATCACCTTCGGGGGTAGAGCACTGTCATGGTTGTGGGGTCCATTGCGGATTACTACGCCATAGCAAACTCCGAATACCGAAGAGTGCAATCACGGGAGACAGACATCGGGTGCTAACGTCCGGTGTCAAGAGGGAAACAACCCAGACCGCCAGCTAAGGTCCCAAAGATTGGCTAAGTGGGAAACGAAGTGGGAAGGCTAAAACAGTCAGGAGGTTGGCTTAGAAGCAGCCACCCTTTAAAGAAAGCGTAATAGCTCACTGATCGAGTCGTCCTGCGCGGAAGATGTAACGGGGCTCAAGCCAGTCACCGAAGCTGCGGATGCGTACGCAAGTACGTGTGGTAGGAGAGCGTTCCGTAAGCCTGCGAAGGTGCGTTGAAAAGCGTGCTGGAGGTATCGGAAGTGCGAATGCTGACATGAGTAGCGATAAAGGGGGTGAAAAGCCCCCTCGCCGTAAGCCCAAGGTTTCCTACGCAACGTTCATCGGCGTAGGGTGAGTCGGCCCCTAAGGCGAGGCAGAAATGCGTAGCTGATGGGAAGCAGGTCAATATTCCTGCACCATTGTTAGATGCGATGGGGGGACGGATCGCGGAAGGTTGTCCGGGTGTTGGACGTCCCGGTCGCTGCGTTGGAGAAGGCACTTAGGCAAATCCGGGTGCGTAATTCAAGGGCGTGGCGCGAGCTTCTTCGGAAGCGAAGCAATTGGAAGTGGTTCCAAGAAAAGCCTCTAAGCTTCAGTCTAACGATGACCGTACCGCAAACCGACACAGGTGGGCGAGATGAGTATTCTAAGGCGCTTGAGAGAACTCGGGAGAAGGAACTCGGCAAATTGGTACCGTAACTTCGGGATAAGGTACGCCCTTGTAGCTTGACTGGCCTGCGCCAGGAGGGTGAAAGGGTTGCAATAAACTGGTGGCTGCGACTGTTTAATAAAAACACAGCACTCTGCAAACACGAAAGTGGACGTATAGGGTGTGACGCCTGCCCGGTGCCGGAAGATTAAATGATGGGGTGCAAGCTCTTGATTGAAGTCCCGGTAAACGGCGGCCGTAACTATAACGGTCCTAAGGTAGCGAAATTCCTTGTCGGGTAAGTTCCGACCTGCACGAATGGCGTAACGATGGCCACACTGTCTCCTCCCGAGACTCAGCGAAGTTGAAGTGTTTGTGATGATGCAATCTCCCCGCGGCTAGACGGAAAGACCCCATGAACCTTTACTGTAGCTTTGCATTGGACTTTGAACCGATCTGTGTAGGATAGGTGGGAGGCTATGAAACCGGAACGCCAGTTTCGGTGGAGCCGTCCTTGAAATACCACCCTGGTTTGTTTGAGGTTCTAACCTTGGCCCGTGATCCGGGTCGGGGACAGTGCATGGTAGGCAGTTTGACTGGGGCGGTCTCCTCCCAAAGCGTAACGGAGGAGTACGAAGGTACGCTAGGTACGGTCGGAAATCGTGCTGATAGTGCAATGGCATAAGCGTGCTTAACTGCGAGACCGACAAGTCGAGCAGGTGCGAAAGCAGGTCATAGTGATCCGGTGGTTCTGTATGGAAGGGCCATCGCTCAACGGATAAAAGGTACTCTGGGGATAACAGGCTGATACCGCCCAAGAGTTCATATCGACGGCGGTGTTTGGCACCTCGATGTCGGCTCATCTCATCCTGGGGCTGTAGCCGGTCCCAAGGGTATGGCTGTTCGCCATTTAAAGAGGTACGTGAGCTGGGTTTAAAACGTCGTGAGACAGTTTGGTCCCTATCTGCCGTGGGCGTTGGATATTTGAAGGGGGCTGCTCCTAGTACGAGAGGACCGGAGTGGACGAACCTCTGGTGTACCGGTTGTGACGCCAGTCGCATCGCCGGGTAGCTATGTTCGGAAGAGATAACCGCTGAAAGCATCTAAGCGGGAAACTCGCCTTAAGATGAGATATCCCCGGGGCTTCGAGCCCCTTGAAGGGTCGTTCCAGACCAGGACGTTGATAGGTCAGGTGTGTAAGTGCAGTAATGCATTGAGCTAACTGATACTAATTGCCCGTAAGGCTTGATCCTATAACCAGTGTGTTTCACGTACTGACCTGGCGCCACAGCGCTTGGTCAATACCACCCCTGGTTGAGTATCGTTGTGCGACACTCACTCCCCAAACACTTCTACTTCTTCCCAGATTGGTTGTCGCGCCCACCCAGGCGAGACAACAACAAGTCATGCCTGATGACCATAGCGAGTCGGTCCCACCCCTTCCCATCCCGAACAGGACCGTGAAACGACTCCACGCCGATGATAGTGCGGATACCCGTGTGAAAGTAGGTAATCGTCAGGCTCCTCATGCTACAAACAAAAACCCCACCCCAAAAGGTGGGGTTTTTGCGTTTGAAGCGCGGTATCTGCAAATCCGCGAAGTGCGCGTTGCGCAAGCGCTAGAATCTCTCTACAGCTTTTCAAAAAGTACGGCAGCGCCGTCGATTTCCCCATGCTACGTCTAAGCGAACTCAAGCTCTCGCTCGATCATCCCGAATCGGCTATCGAAACTGCGGTTCTCGCGCGTCTCGCGGAAATCGGCGTTGGCGCGAACGAACTCGTGAGCTTTCACGTATTTCGCCGCGCACACGATGCCCGCAAGCGCGCCGATATCAAGCTCACCTACATCATCGATGTCGAGGTGCGAGACGAAGCGTCGGTGTTGAAGCGACTGGAAGCGCATCCGCATCCGCACTGCGGCGTGACGCCCGACATGGCGTATCGTTTCGTCGCAAAAGCGCCGGCGCAATCGACGATGCTGCGTCCCGTCGTCATCGGCATGGGACCGTGCGGGCTTTTCGCCGGCTTGATCCTCGCGCAGATGGGCTTTCGGCCGATCATTCTCGAACGCGGCAAAGCGGTGCGCGAGCGGACGAAAGACACGTGGGGCCTCTGGCGTCGCAACGAGCTCAATCCGGAATCGAACGTGCAGTTCGGCGAAGGCGGCGCAGGCACGTTCTCGGACGGCAAGCTCTACAGCCAGATCAAAGATCCCAAACATTACGGCCGCAAGGTGCTCGACGAGTTCGTCAAAGCTGGCGCGCCGGAAGACATTCTGTATTTGAGCCGGCCGCACATCGGTACCTTCCGGCTGGTGAGCATGGTCGAGAAGATGCGCGCGCAAATCCATCAGCTTGGCGGGGAAGTGCGATTTCAGCACCGGGTTGAAGACATCGACATCGATAACGGCAAGGTGCGCGGGCTCAAACTTTCGACGGGCGAAACGCTGCGCTGCGATCACGTCGTGCTCGCCGTCGGTCACAGCGCACGCGATACGTTCGAGATGCTGCACGAACGCGGCGTCTACATGGAGGCCAAGCCGTTCTCGCTCGGCTTCCGGATCGAGCATCCGCAAGGCGTGATCGACAGAAGCCGCTTCGGCAAATTCGCCGGCCACGAAAAGCTCGGCGCCGCCGACTACAAAGTGGTCCATCACTGCAGCAATGGACGCGCGGTCTATAGCTTCTGCATGTGCCCGGGCGGCACGGTCGTCGCGGCGACGTCCGAGCCGGGCCGCGTCGTGACGAACGGCATGAGCCAGTATTCGCGCGCCGAGCGTAACGCGAACGCGGGCATCGTCGTCGGCATTACGCCGGATGACTACCCGGGCGGCCCGCTGGCCGGCATCGCGTTTCAGCGCAAGTGGGAAGAGCGCGCGTTCGAACTCGGCGGCGGCGACTACTCCGCGCCGGGGCAACTCGTCGGCGATTTCATCGCGGGGCGCGCATCCACTTCGCTCGGTTCCGTGGCGCCGTCCTACAAGCCGGGCGTAAAGCCGACCGATCTGAGCACCGCGCTGCCCGATTACGTGATCGAAGCGATTCGCGAAGCGTTGCCCGAGCTCGACAAGAAGATCAAGGGATTCGCGATGCACGACGCAGTGTTGACCGGTGTCGAGACGCGCACGTCGTCGCCGATCCGCGTGCGTCGCAAGGACGACTATCAGAGCGTCAATGTGGAGGGGCTTTATCCGGCGGGAGAGGGCGCGGGCTACGCTGGGGGCATCTATTCGGCTGCGATCGACGGCATCGAAGTGGCGGAAGCCGTCGCGTTGCAGATGATGGCGCAACACGCCGAGACGGTCTGATCGTCCGCGCTCCCAACGAGGTCGCGAACATGCCATCCGATGCGCTTCTCATCACCAATCGAGCGGTTGCTGTCGTCTTGCCGAAGCAGCCGTTCGTCGATTGGATCAATCGCGCCGATCCGGCACCAGATCCGCAGCGTCCCGTTCTTTTCGACGAGGCGCGCGACGACCCAAACACGTTCCTGATTCCATGCGGAGGCGACGATGTTATCGAGTCCGCCGAAAAATGGATCAACCGAAACTGGCAGACGATCTTCGACCAGATGCTCGACGACCGGTACACGGACGACGCATTGTGGCCGCAGAAGCGATCGCTCAAACTCTTTCGCGAATGGCGCGAAGTGCGGCTTCACGGCACGGTGTTCGACTGCTCGGACGAGCCAATCCAAATCGACCTCGGACCGGCCTGATCGAAGAAAAACGCGCCGGAACACGGCGCGTTTTTTCACCAAAATAGAAGCCTCAAGTCACCACACCCACCTGCCAAGGCACGAACTCACTCTGCCCATACCCGTGGAGTTCGCTCTTCGACGCCACGCCTGACGCACAGTCGAGCATCATCTGGAAGATTTCGTCGCCGAGTTGTTCGATGGTCGCGGAGCCGTCGATCACGCCGCCGCAATTGATATCCATGTCCTCTTCCTGGCGTTCCCACAGCGCGGTGTTCGTCGCCAGTTTGAGCGACGGCGACGGCGCGCATCCATAAGCCGAACCGCGTCCCGTCGTGAAGCAGATCAGATTTGCGCCCGATGCAACCTGGCCCGTCGCCGACATCGGATCGTAGCCGGGCGAATCCATGAACACGAAGCCTTTCGCGTCGATGCGCTGAGCGTACTCGTACACTTCGACGAGATTCGTTGTCCCGCCTTTCGCGACCGCGCCGAGCGATTTTTCGAGGATCGTCGTCAATCCGCCGACCTTGTTGCCTGCCGACGGATTGTTGTCCATCGCCGCGCCATTGCGCGCGCAGTATTCTTCCCACCACTTGATACGCGTGAGCAGTTTCTCTCCGACCTCGCGGCTCACCGCGCGGCGCGTCAGCAGATGCTCCGCGCCATACACTTCCGGCGTTTCGGAAAGAATCGCCGTGCCGCCATGCGCGACGAGCTTGTCGACCGCCGCGCCCAACGCGGGATTCGCCGAAATGCCCGAATAGCCATCCGACCCGCCGCACTGCAAACCGACGATCAGGTGCGACGCCGGCAGCGGCTCGCGCTGCACGCGATTGGCATCGGCGAGCATTTCCTTCACCAGCGCGATGCCGCGTTCGATCGTCTTGCGCGTGCCGCCGCTATCCTGAATCGTGAAGCTCTTCAGATGCGAACCGTCCTTCAGCCCGCTCGATTCGAGCACACCGGAAATCTGATTGGTCTCGCATCCCAGACCCACGAACAGCACCGAATGAAAATTCGGATGCACCGCGTAACCCGCAAGCGTGCGCCGCAAGATGCCGAGCCCTTCGCCCTGCATGTCGATGCCGCATCCGAGACCGTGCGTCAGCGCGATCACGCCGTCGACGTTCGGGTAATCCGCGAGCGCTTCCGGATGCACGTCGCGCCGGAAATGATCGGCGATCGCGCGGGCGACCGTCGCCGAGCAGTTCACGCTCGTCAGCACGCCGACGAAATTGCGCGTGGCGACGCGGCCGTCCTCGCGGCGGATGCCCATGAAAGTCGCGGGCTTGTCGACGAACGGCGTCGGATGCAGATCGACGCCGAACGCGTGCTCGCGCGCGAAATCGGCCATCGACAGATTGTGCGTGTGGACGTGCTGCCCGCGCGCGATCGCTTCCTTCGCCACGCCGATGATCTGGTTGTAGCGCTTCACGGGCGCGCCCGCCGCGATATCGCGCGTCGCGATCTTGTGGCCCGGCGGAATCAGCCCGGCGACGACGAGATCCTCCGACGCGATCCGCGCGCCGGAGAGCAACTGACGCGTCGCGATCACGACGTCGTCATTGGGATGCAGCCGGATGACCGCATGGTCGGTGGATGTGGTGGACATGGTTTTGTTCTCAGACTCAGACCGTGGAAGGTGCGCGACCGTCGTCGCGCCGGGCTTGCTCTTCTTCGGCGCGATTGAGCGGTTCGATCTTGCCGACAATGAAAAGATAGCTGAACGCGCCGAGGAAGCAGAAGCCGCCCGCGACGCACAGCGGAATCACGAACGAGCCCTTGGTGATCGCGAGCATCACGCCGGTGAACGTGGTGATGACGATGCCTGCCAGATTCGACGCGAAATTCTGGATGCCGCCGATCGACGCGACGTGATCCGGCGTCGGCGCGACGTCGCTCGGGAGCGACCAGATCGATGCAGCGGCGAACGCGAGACTCGCGTAAGCGATGCCGAAGAACGCGAGCATCAGATAAATGTTTTCGACGAACGCGCACAGCGTGATGACGGACGACATCAGCATGCCACCGACCATGCAGGTCTTGCGTGCGGCGGTCAGGCTCCAGCCGCGCTTGAAGAGCGAATCGGAGATGAAGCCGCCGAGCCAGCCGCCGGGAATCGACATCAGCGCGGGAATCGTGCCGAGCGTGCCGAGCGATTTCAGCGAGAAGCCGTGCGCCTGCACGAGATAGCTCGGGAACCAGGTGATGAAGAAGTAGATCACGAAGTTCAGGCAGAAGAAGCCGAGCATCATGCCCCACAGCGTGCGGTACTTGAACAGCGACGCCCACGACACCTTGTTCTTCGGCGCAACCGGCACCGGCGCGACATCGGTTTCGCCGGTGAGATCGCCCTTCGACTTGTTACGGTAGATCAGGAACCAGCCGAGAATCCACACGAAGCCGATCACGCCGGTAATGACGAACGACGCTTCCCAGCCGAACGAGCTGATGATGAACGCGACGACCGGAATGGACAGTGCCGAACCCACGCGCGAGCCCGAATCGAAGATGCTGGTCGCGAATGCGCGCTGCGATTTTGTGAACCATTGCGACACGAGCTTCGCGCACGACGGATACGCGCCCGCTTCGCCGACGCCCAGCATCAGGCGGCAGCCGAACATGCCGACGACGCTCGTCGCAACCGCGGTCAACGCCGTGAACACCGACCACCAGCCCACCGCGAGCGGCAGTGCGATGCGTGCGCCGACGCGATCGACGAACCAGCCGAACGGCATCTGCATGAGCGCGTAGCTCCAGAAGAAGCCGCTCAGGATGAAGCCCATTTCGGCCGGGCCGATATTGAGCGCTTTTTCGATTTGCGGCGCGGCGACCGCAAGGTTTGCACGATCGATGTAATTGATCGCGATTGCCAAAAAGGCCAGAAATATCACTACCCAACGCATTTTGCGCATCGTTTGTCTCCTCAATGGGGCGGCACTTCAATGTGTTCCAGCTCGATCCGCGATGCCGGCGCGGTGAGCCGTGATTGAAAATCGGTCGGGCCGGTCGTCAGGCGGTTTCGAGTGCGTCGCGAAGACGCGTTTGTTCGATGTCGAGCTTCAGTTCGCGCGCCAGATCGATGACGGGCTGAAAGCGTCGAACTTTCTTCTCGTCGTGATTGCGCGCGATGTCAGCGAGCCGATGGACGAGAAACGGGTTCTCGAAGCGGTCGCGCACGCTCGCGAGGTAGTCGGCCGCAACGTCGCCCTTGCCGAGCGCCGCGAATACGGGAAGCACTTCGTCGCGCCACGTCGCTTCAAGCGGCTCGCGATAGGCCGGATCGCGCATCGCGTCGAGTACGGTCATGTCCGGCGAGCCGTCGCGCGTGCGCCAGATCTGCGCGAGCATCGTGTGGCCGAGATTCAGCATCAGAAGCTTGAGGCGTTCGTAGTGCGCGAGATCGTCGGTGACGACGATGTCCTCGTGCTCGCACGGCAATACCATGCCGTCCTGACGCTCGATCGCCCACAGCGCGTACGGCTCCGCGATCGCGCCGACAGGTTGTATCGGCTCCGACACGATGCGGTCCACGAGCGAATTCACCCACACGCAGTCGTTCGTCAGATAAGCGATGAACGCGTCGTCGACGTTCCAGCCGCGCGCCACGCCGATCACCAGATCGCGCAGCGTATCGCCGTTGCGCGAAACGAGTTCGCAGGGCAGAAGCGTGATCGGCGCGCCGCCGGCGCGATGCCGCGCGTGCAGCAGCACCGCGAGCTTTGCCGCGAAGCCGCGCGGCGTGCGCTGGCCGTCGAGCAGATCGGCGGTGTCTTCATCGAAAAGCGCGTACCCTGCGTCGGCGGTGTTCGAGACGATCACTTTCACGTCGCGCTTCACGCGCTCGATCAGCAAGGGCCAGTCTTCGTTCGCGTGCAGCGCTTCGGTGATGGCATCGCATTCGACCGTCATATCGATGGTTTCATCGCGCTGACGGCCACGGATGCGCACCGGATAACGCCCGGCCGAGCGCAAGGCCTCGACACGCGCGCGGCTGTCGGCGCTCGACGTCGTCTGGACGACGGTAATCTTGCCGAGCGCTTTCGCCGGATCGCGGCGCGCTGCAACGGTCACGAAAAAATCGACGTGTGCCTGCAAAAAGCGGCTGGTGCCGAATTGGAGAATCGGATTGCTCATCGTCGCGCGCGCTAGGGAGGAATTTCGTCTGGGAACGGTTCCAGATCGCCGTAAAAAAATTGGCCCACCTGGCCTTACCAGATTGCATACTAGTGTCTTGAAATAGAATTGGTCAAGCCACTTGTAAGCAGTCTGCGGACGGCAAACGCCCGCCCCACGGCGCGTCAACCCTTCCACTGATTACAATCCACGTTTTCCCCGAGACGAAAAGCAGGAGCCAGCTCGTGAGCGTCAAACCAGCCGAAACGCGTCGCCTCTATCTACAGATCGCCGACAAGCTGCGCGGGCTGATCGAACAGCAGGATTTCGCGCCGAACGGCCGCTTGCCGTCCGAGCGCGAACTGGCGCAGACGCTCGGCGTGTCGCGGCCATCGGTGCGCGAGGCGCTTGTCGCGCTGGAACTGGAAGGGCGCGTCGAAATTCGCATGGGCTCGGGCGTGTACATCGTCGCGGCGCCGTCGGCGAAGCCGGCGACGAGCGAAGCGGAACTGGGCGAAAGCCCGATCGAGATCATGAACGCGCGTGGCGTAATCGAGGGCGCGATCACGGCGAGCGTCGCGCCGTTCGCGAAACCGAAAGAGATCAAGGCGTTGCGCGCCGTGTACGAGACGATGGCGCGCGAAGTCGCGAACGGCCAGGTGCCGATGGCGGCCGATCGCGCGTTTCACATCGCGATCGCGCAGATGACCGGCAACGACGTGCTCGTGCGAACGGTCGGCAGTCTGTATGACGAGCGGCATAGTCCGCTGTCATCGACACTGCGTGGGCACTTCGAAGGAGAGGAAACGTGGGCGGCCGCGCTTGGCGAGCATCGCGAGATTCTGGAAGCACTGGAAGCGCGCGACGCCATACAGGCGCAAGCCGCGATGCAGCGGCACATGCGTCAGTCCGCGGCGCGCCTCATGACCAAACGCAAAAGCTGACGCCGGCGCGCGCTCGGAACGCGCACCGGTTTCAGACGCGCGATCGCGTCAGCCCGGATAGGCTTCATCGACCTTCAGACCCGCCAGCTTGAAGATCACGCGCAACGTTTGCGGCGCAATCTCGCGGCGTGACGCGAGCGTCGTCAGGACGAAATCCATCACCTTGGCGTACTTCAGCATGGTCAGGCACGTTTCGATATCGGTGGAGCCGTCGCGCATCGATTCGGCGAGGCGCAACATCTCCACGGAAATCTCTCGTGCCATTTCGAGTTCGAGTTGCTGCTTTTCGCTCCACGCGGGCATCGCGGTCAGTGCCGCGAGCATCTCCTGAAATTGTTTCTCTGCTTTCTTGTCCGGGATCGCATCCATCGCCGTCCTCTCATGTTCATGGCGCCGGCGAGTCGCATTCGCCGCGCTGTGCGTTAGGTGTTACGTAACAAGGTGGGCGCGGGTGACGACGTTCGACGTGTCGAGGCACGGCTTGTTACTGGCTTGTTGCTCCTGCTTGCTGCATCGGTACGCAGCCGCGAGGCCACGCTGTGTCGTCTTTTCCAATGGCCTCATTGTCCGACGATGCACAATCCGTTCCATGCGTTTGCTGCCACGCATTGGCCGATCAGCCGTGGCTGGAACAAGAGCGTCTTCGCGCTTTTGGGTAAACTTCCCCTTTTGAGACGGCAGAACCAGCGGTTAGCGCACATTCGGCGCGAACTGCTCCGCTTTTTTTATTCAACACACCTTCAAGATGACCAGGAAGTCCTCCGCGTCGGCTCCGGGCACACCCGACCCATCCACCAAACACGAGATTCGTCCAGGCCAGTCGATCGAACTGCTGAAGGAACTCCATATCCTCACGCGCGACGGCAAGATGAACCAGGACAGCCGCCGCAAACTGAAGCAGGTCTATCACCTCTATCAGTTCATCGAACCGCTTCTCGCCGAAGTTCACGAGCGCCAAGGGGCCGTATCACTTGTCGATCACGGTGCAGGAAAATCCTATCTTGGGTTTATTCTCTACGATCTCTTCTTCAAGACTCTGCGCGATCGGTCACACATCTTTGGAATCGAGACGCGCGAAGAGCTCGTAAAAAAATCGGAAGAATTGGCTGGCCGACTCGGGTTTACGGGGATGTCATTTTTGAATCTGTCGGTGGCCGAATCAATTGATTCAGATCGTCTACCTGATTCGATCGATATCGTCACCGCGCTTCACGCGTGCAACACCGCCACCGACGACGCCATCCAGTTCGCTCTGCAAAAGAAAGCGAAATACATCGTCGTGGTGCCGTGCTGTCAGGCGGAAGTGGCTTCGGTGCTGCGCAAGAACAAGGGCCACTCGCTTTCGAAGAACGTGCTGACGGAAATGTGGCGGCATCCGCTGCACACGCGCGAATTCGGGAGCCAGATCACGAACGTGCTGCGCTGCCTGCAGCTCGAATCGCACGGTTATCAGGTGAGCGTAACGGAACTCGTCGGCTGGGAACATTCGATGAAGAACGAGCTCATCGTTGCGCAATTCAAGGACCTGCCGCGCGGCCGGCCTGCGCAAAGGCTGTCTGACGTGCTGGAAACGCTCGGGCTGGACGAGTTGCGCGAGCGCTTTTTCGCGCCCGCGCACTGATCAGGACTTCTCTTTCATCCACGCTGCGAAGCCGTCGTGCCCGAGACGGCGCAGCGTTTCGATATTGCGTTCGTAGATGTCGGCCGCATCGGGAAATGCAGCCACCGCGCGATCGATGCTCGCTTCGCGGATCAGATGGAACGTCGGGTACGGCGCGCGATTCGTGTAGTTGTCGATATCGTCGGGCCCGGTGCCTTCGAACCGATAGTCCGGATGAAAACTCGCGATCTGCAATTCGCCCGCGAGTCCCAATTGATCGACGAGGCGCTCGGCGAAGAAGAGCGCGTCGTTATAGTCGGCGAAATCGGCGAACGCGTGCGGCGTGATGAAAAGCGTCGTGTCGATTACTTCCGCGTCGGTGTCGCGCAAGAGGCGAAGTTCATCGGTCAGTTCCACGACGAGGTCGTCCACGCCGCGCGCCTCGCTCACCACATAGCGAATCTGCTCTTTGACATGCACGCTCTTCGCGAACGGGCACAGGTTGAGTCCGATCACCGCGCGGGTGAGCCAGTGTCGGGTCGCCGCGATCACGTCGTCGCGGTTGCTGCTGTCATTCATGAATCTTCCTGTTTGCGATGCCCGGCGCAGGCCGCCGCGATCAGCGTGCGCGCGATGCGCGGCGCGGCGAGCAGCGGGCCCGAACCGGGGCCGTAGGTCTGGCTCGTCGCGTAGATGCCGTCGACGAGCAACGCGAGCGATTCCGCCAGCTCGACGGGATTATCCGCTCCGGCGGCCGCCGAAATTTCGACGAGACGGGTCATCAGGTAACTTTTGTTGCGTTCGACCGATTGGCGCGCGGGATGCGCCGGATCGCCGAATTCGCACGCGATGTTCACGAACGGGCAGCCGCGGTAATCGGGCGACGACGCGCGCTTCACCAGATCTTCGAGCGCCTGGACGAGCTGTTTCGCCGGCTCGCCGGGATGTTTCGCGACGCTCGCCTCGAAGCGCCGCCGGAATCTTTCATCCATGCGCTCCAGATACGCGACGACGAGTTCGTCTTTCGACGCGAATTGCCGATACAGGCTCATTTTATTGACGCCCGCCCGCTCGACGACGGCATCGACGCCGATCGCGCGGATGCCGTCGCGATAGAAAAGCTCCTGCGCCGCGTCGAGCAATTGCTCCTGCGCGGTCGCCGCGTCCGTGCGCGCGTTACGACGGGCGGCGGTTTTCGGCTGATCGGACGTTACTCGGGTCAAGATCGGATCCTCGATGATTTCTGCTGCATGCTTGACATGTTACCGATCGGTAACTAAGCTCGCAACTCTGATGTGACAGAACGGTAACGAAGGTTCTTGCTTGAGATAAAAATCAACCTGACGGAGCAGCGATGAATTGGGTAGCGAGACGGCTGAACGGCCGTATGCATTACGGCTGGGTCGCGGTGGGCGTCGTGTTCCTGGTGTTGCTCGCGGCGGCTGGCACGCGCGCAACGCCGAGCGTCATGATGTTGCCGCTCGAAAAGCAGTTCGGCTGGTCGCGCGGCACGATTTCGCTGGCGATCTCGATCAATCTCGCGCTCTACGGTCTCGCGGGCCCGTTCGCCGCGGCCGCGATGCAGCGTTTCGGCGTGCGCCCGACCGTGCTGGCCGCAATTGCGACGCTTGCCGCCGGCGTCGGCATTTCGTCGATGATGACCGAGCCGTGGCAAATGGTGCTCGTCTGGGGCGTGATGGTCGGCAGCGCGACGGGCGTGGCCGCGCTCACGCTGTCCGCGACGATCGTGAATCGCTGGTTCACGACGCATCGCGGTCTCGCGATGGGCATTCTCACCGCGAGTTCCGCGACCGGCCAGCTCGTGTTCCTGCCGTTCCTCGCTTCGATCTCCGAGCATTACGGCTGGCGTCCGGTGGTGTTCGTCGTCGCGGCGGCGGCGGCGATCGTGTTGCCGCTCGTCGCGTGGCTGCTGCCCGAGCGCCCGGCCGATCTCTCGCTGCGTCCGGTCGGCGAGACCGCCGACTTGCCGCCCGGCGCGCTCCCGCCGCCGAAAAATCCGATCAAGGTCGCGTTCGGCACGCTCGCGATGGCCAGCAAGACGCGCGATTTCTGGCTGCTGTTCTTCAGCTTCTTCGTCTGCGGCGCGAGCACGAACGGTTACGTCGGCACGCATCTGATCGCGATGTGCTCCGACTACGGCATGACGCAAGTGCAGGGCGCGACGCTGCTCGCCGCGATGGGCATTTTCGATCTCTTCGGCACGACGCTCTCCGGCTGGCTTTCCGACCGTTTCAACTCGCGCGTGCTGCTGTTCTGGTACTACGGCCTTCGCGGACTGTCGCTGATCTATCTGCCGTATGCGTTCGGCATCGATTTCTTCGGCCTGCCGCTCTTCGCCGTGTTCTACGGGCTCGACTGGATCGCCACCGTGCCGCCGACCGTGCGCCTCGCCACCGATGTCTACGGCAAGGAATCGGCGCCGATCGTGTTCGGCTGGGTCGTCGCGGGCCATCAGCTCGGCGCGGCGTTCGCGGCGCTCGGCGGCGGCATGCTGCGTTCGAGCCTCGGCAGCTATACCGTCGCCACGATGATCTCCGGCGGCCTGTGCCTCGTCGCCGCCGTGACGGTGCTGCGCATCAATCGCGCGGGCCGGACGATGGGCGTCGCCGCGACCTGACGATCTGCACGCGCGCGCGAGCTTGTTTATCCTTGTCGCGTTGAACGGCGCGCATCTTTGCCGATGCGCGCCGTTTGTCTTTCATCACGCCAACGAGGATCAACATGAGCACGAAACCCGCTCCGACCGATGTCGACATCCACGAACTGATCGCCGGCCGCTGGAGCCCGCGCGCCTTTTCCAATGCGCCGATCGACCGCACGACGTTGCATCGCCTGCTCGAAGCGGCGCGTTGGGCGCCGTCGTCGAACAATTTGCAGCCGTGGCGTTTCATCGCGTTCGATCGTCATCGCGACGAAGCCGCGTTCAAGCGCGCGTTCGATACGCTCGCGCCGTCGAATCAAAAATGGAACGTGAACGTGCCGCTGCTTGTCTGCGTGACGGCCTCGACGCTCACGCCGAAAGGCGACGCGAACCGCACCGCGACTTATGACACCGGCGCGGCCGCGATGGCGCTGGTGCTCCAGGCGCACGCGCTCGGACTCGCGACGCATCAGATGGGCGGCTTCGACCGCGACGCCTTCCGTCAGGCGTTCTCGGTTCCCGCCGATGTCGAGATCATCGCGATGATCGCGATCGGGCATCACGGCGACGCGAGCGAGCTCGACGACGCGCTGCGCGAGCGCGAAGCGGCGCCGCGCGCACGCAAGACGCTGGCTGAAACGGCCTTCGAAGGCGCGTGGGACAAGGCGTTCAAGTAAGCGCGGTCAGTGCTCGTCCGCCGCCGACAGCGGACGAGCGACATCTTCGAGCGATTTGCGCTCCGCCGCGACGCCCCAGATTCCGGCGACGACCGCCGCCGCGATCATCAGCAGCGAGCCGATCAGATAGCCGACGAACACAGGGCCGCGCTCGTGCGTGTCGATCAACTGGCCGAAAAGCGTCGGCCCGATAATGCCGCCGAGCGCCGTGCCGAACGCGTAGAACACGGCGATGGCGAGCGCGCGAATTTCCAGCGGGAACGTCTCGCTCACGGTCAGATACGCGGAACTTGCCGCCGCCGACGCGAAGAAGAAAATCACCATCCACGCGATGGTTTGCGTCGTCACGGTGAGCATGCCGTGCATGAACATCCAGCCGCTCACCGTCAGCAGCACGCCCGAGATCGCATACGTCGACGCGATCATGCGACGCCGTCCGAGCACGTCGAAAAGTCTGCCGAGCAGCACCGGACCGAGAAAATTCCCGGCGGCGAACGGCAGCACGTACCAGCCGATGTGATCGCCCGGCACATGATAGAAATCGGTCAGCACGAGCGCGTAGGTGAAGAAAATCGCGTTGTAGAAGAACGCCTGCGCGGTCATCAGCACCAATCCGACGAGCGAGCGGCTGCGATGCGCCTTGAACAGCGTGTGGACGACTTCGCGGATCGGCGTGCCATCACGCGCGTGCAGACGCAGCGGCTTGACGGGCGTGTCGGGAATCTCGATGCCGTGCTGCCGGAAATGCGCCTCGATTTCCTCGACGACGTGCCTCGCCTCGTCCGCGCGATTGTGCGTGATGAGCCAGCGCGGGCTTTCCGGCACCCACATGCGCATGAAGAGAATCGTGAGCCCGAGCGCCGCGCCGATCAGAAAGCACGCCCGCCAGCCCCAATCGGGCGGAAGCAGCGCGGGATCGAGCAGCACGATCGAGCCCGCCGCGCCGATGCCCGCGCCGACCCAGAACGTGCCGTTGATCGCGAGATCGGTCCAGCCGCGCAGGCGGGCGGGCGTGAATTCCTGAATCGTCGAATTGATTGCCGTGTATTCGCCGCCGATGCCCGCGCCCGTCAGAAAACGGAACAGTACGAACGTCGCGAGATTCCACGAGAACGCGGTCGCGGCGGTCGCGGCCACGTACAGAAAGAGCGTGATGAAGAACAGCTTGCGCCGGCCGAGCCGGTCCGTGAGCCAGCCGAACCCGAGCGCGCCGAGCACCGCGCCCGCGATATACGCGCTGCCCGCGATACCGACATCGGCATTCGAAAACTGCAGCGCCGGGCTCGATTTCAGCGCGCTCGCGACCGCGCCGGCGAGCGTCACTTCGAGGCCGTCGAGCAGCCAGGTGATGCCGAGCGCAAGGACGATCAGCGTGTGAAAGCGTCCCCACGGCAGGCGATCGAGCCGCCCGGGCAGATCGGTTTCGATGATGGCCGGGCGATCGCTGGCTGTATCGCTCAAACGGGTCTCCCGTGGCGTGGCGGTTTCGTTCATGCGTCCGGAGCGTGCTCTCGAAATCAAACAAATTGCCGCGAGGCGAGCAAGTTATATTCCGCTTTTGTCGAATAAACTCAATGGTTTAAAAATATCCGAAATGCGGTTGATGCGCCCGCGCGAACGTGTTAAAAACGCCGTCCATGTTTGAATGCGGCGTCTTTCAGGACGCCGCCGATGCCCATGACTTATTGCGCGATCGATTTCGGCACATCGAATTCAGCGGTGGCTTTGCCCGACGGATTGTCGATCCGGCTGGCGCCCGTCGAAGGCGAAGCGACGACGCTGCCCACCGCGGTTTTCTTCAACACCGACGAGAATAACCAGTCCTACGGCCGCGCGGCGCTCGAAGCGTACATCGACGGCTTCGACGGCCGCCTGATGCGCTCGATGAAGAGCATTCTCGGTTCGCCGCTCGCGGACAACAGCACCGACCTGGGCGACGGCTCGGCGATCAAATACACCGATGTCATCACGCTCTTTCTGCAGCATTTGAAGCAGAAGGCGCAGGCGCTCGCCGCCGAACCGCTCACGCGCGCGGTGCTCGGCCGCCCCGTATTTTTCGTCGACGACGATCCGCGCGCCGACCATCTCGCGCAAAAGCAGCTCGAAGCGTGCGCGCACGCGGTCGGCTTGCGCGAGATCCATTTCCAGTACGAGCCGATCGCGGCGGCCTTCGACTATGAGGCCGGGCTGACGCAGGAAGGCCTCGTCCTGGTCGCCGATATCGGCGGCGGCACGTCGGACTTTTCGCTCGTGCGCGTCGGTCCGGAGCGCGCGCGGCATCTCGAGCGCAAGGGCGATGTGCTCGCGCACCACGGCGTGCACGTCGCCGGCACGGATTTCGACCGGCGCGTGGAACTCGCGACGGTGCTGCGCGAACTCGGCTATCAATCGCTCGATCCGAAAGGGCGCGAAGTGCCGAGCCCCGTGTATTTCGATCTCGCGACCTGGCATCTGATCAACACGGTCTATACGCCGAAGCGCGTGAGCGAATTGCAACTGATGCGCCATCTCTACACCGACGTGCGGCATCACGATCGGCTGATGCGCGTCGTGTATCGCCGGCTCGGGCACGCGCTGACCGCGCACGCCGAGGAAGCGAAGATCGACGTCGCCGCGGGCGGCACGACCGAAATCGACATGGAAGAGGTGGAAGAAGCACTGCGCGTCGGGTTCGACGAGACGCAGCTCATCGCGGCCGGCGCGGACGAAACGCGGCGGATCGTCGAGGCGGCGCACGAGACGCTCAAGCGGGCGGGCGTCGCGCCGGCGGACGTGGGCGCGGTCTATTTCACAGGTGGCACGACGGGCCTGCGATTCCTGTCGGACGCGCTTTCGGCGGCGTTTCCCGGCGCGAAACCGGTATTCGGCGATCGTCTCGCCAGCGTGGCGAAAGGACTCGGAATCTACGCGCAACGCATCTTCGCCTGATGCGGATCACGCAGCCGCGCAGAAAACAAAAAACCCCGCCGAAGCGGGGTTTTTCATACGAATTCTAGCGGGTCTTAGACCGGCTTGATGTTCGCGGCTTGCTTGCCCTTCGGGCCGGTCTTCACTTCGTAGGAAACCTTTTGGTTTTCCTGAAGCGTCTTGAAGCCTTCGATGCGGATTTCCGAGAAGTGCGCGAACAGATCTTCGCCGCCGCCATCCGGAGTGATGAAGCCAAAGCCCTTTGCGTCATTGAACCACTTGACGGTACCGGTTTCCATGTTACTTGTTCCAAAAAAATGATGAATAAGGCCGAAGCCCAGGGGTGCGGAAAATCAAGGAAGGGGCAATGGGACCAACCGGAGTACCGTGATGGCGAACTCGAAAGAACCAATTCACTCGCCACTTGAAATCCTGCAAGAAGCTTTATACGGCGAAACGATTTCGCGGTCAATTAATATCCGACAACTCTGAAGGGATTTTTTTGAGATGCGTAAGCAAATTTTACAGCGCTTGCGCATCCGGTCTCGACTGGCTCAAGGAATCCCCGCTTTGGGGCGAACTTCTCTCCAATATGCACTGCATTCGAAAGGTGCAACCGTTAAACTACGCGCCTTCTTGACGGTTGCACCGATATCGCCGGCTGCCAGACATGGTCGTTGCTAGATCGGGCAACGGCGGCTCCGCGAGCCGTTCTTTCCGGCAGTGCGAGATATTTGGAGGAAAAGTGACAGAGAAGTCGATTAAGCGAAACATCGGTCCGTTGGCGCTGATGCTGACGGGCCTCGGATCCATCATCGGGTCGGGGTGGCTGTTCGGTGCGTGGAAGGCGTCGCAGATCGCCGGACCCGCCGCGGTTTGCGCGTGGATCATCGGTGCGGTGGTCATTCTGGCGATTGCGCTGACCTACGCCGAACTGGGCGCAACCTTTCCCGAATCCGGCGGCATGGTGCGCTACGCGCGCTATTCGCACGGCGCGCTGGTCGGATTCATCAGCGCTTGGGCGAACTGGATCGCGATCGTGTCCGTCATTCCGATCGAAGCGGAAGCGTCCATCCAGTACATGAGCACCTGGCCGTACGAATGGGCGCACGAGCTGTTCGTCGGACATACGCTCACGACTACTGGCCTGCTGTTGTCGGCCGTGCTGGTCGTCATTTACTTCCTGCTGAATTACTGGGGCGTCAAGCTGTTCGCGCGCGCGAACTCGATCATCACGATCTTCAAGTTCCTGGTGCCGGGTTTGACGATCGGCGGCCTCGTCTTCTCGGGCTTCCATTCGGAGAACTTCGGCACGGCGTCGAATTTCGCGCCGTTCGGATGGTCCGCGGTTCTCACCGCCGTGGCGACGAGCGGGATCGTGTTCAGCTTCAACGGCTTTCAGAGCCCGGTGAACCTCGCGGGCGAGGCGCGCCATCCGGCGAAAAGCATCCCGTTCGCCGTGGTCGGTTCGATCCTGATCGCGCTCGTGATCTACGTGCTGCTTCAGATCGCGTACATCGGCGCGGTGAATCCGGCGGATGTGGCGAAGGGCTGGCAGCACTTCAACTTTGCATCGCCGTTCGCGGAACTGGCGATCGCGCTCAACCTGAATTGGCTCGCCATCCTCTTGTATGTCGATGCGTTCGTCAGTCCGAGCGGCACCGGCACGACCTATATGGCCACGACCACGCGCATGATCTACGCGATGGAGCGCAACAACACGATGCCGAAGATGTTCGGCAACGTGCATCCGTTTTACGGCGTACCGCGTCAGGCGATGTGGTTCAACCTGTTCGTGTCGTTCGTGTTCCTGTTCTTCTTCCGCGGCTGGGGCACGCTCGCGGCGGTGATCTCGGTGGCGACGGTCATCTCGTATCTCACCGGCCCGGTCAGCCTGATGGCGTTGCGCCGCGCGGCGCCGGATCTGGATCGCCCGGTCAATATTCCGCTGATGGGCCTGGTCGCGCCGTTCGCATTCGTGTGCGCGTCGCTCGTGCTGTTCTGGGCGAAGTGGCCGCTGACCGGCGAGATCATTCTGCTGATGGTCGTCGCGTTGCCGGTGTACTTCTATTTTCAGAGCAAGGTCGGTTTCGCAGGCTGGGGCCGCGATCTGAAGGCTGCTTGGTGGCTCGTGGCCTATCTGCCGTCGATGGCGGTCATGTCGCTGATCGGCAGCAAGGACTTCGGCGGAAACGGATTGCTGCCGTACGGCTGGGACATGGCGGCGGTCGCCGTGCTCGCGCTGATCTTCTATTACTGGGGCGTGCACACGGGTTATCGCACGACCTATCTCGAAGAACGCGAAAGCACCGACGACATTCTTCACGAAGTCGGCGCGTAAGCGTTTCGCCTTCGCCGAACAAAGCCCGCCTGAGCGATCAGGCGGGCTTTTTTTCGATCAGTCGTCGGTGAAGACGTAGTTGGTCATCGCGAGCGCACGCTGGAATGTGCCGAGCGACTGGATGCCGAGCCGATAATCGTCCGCCGCCGCGCCGAGCGCGCTGAACACCGGCAGCAGATGCTCGTCGGTCGGATGCATCAGCGCGGCGTGCGGCGCGCGTGCGCGATAGTCGAGCAGGGCGTCGATGTCGCGTTCGGCCATGCGGCGCTCGAACCAGTCGGTGAATTCGGCCACGCGCGGATCGGCGTCTTCAGGGCGAGCGCTGAAATCGGCCATGCGCAGATTGTGCGTGATCTGCCCGGAACCGACGATCATCACGCCGTCATCGCGCAACTCGCGCAGCGCCCGGCCGATGCGGAAATGGTGCGCGGCATCGAGATGCGGCTGAATCGATAGCTGCGTGACCGGCACCTCGGCGTCGGGGAACATCAGCAGCATCGGCACCCATGCGCCGTGATCGAGCCCGTGATTCGTCGTCGCGGCAGGAATGCCTTGCGCGCCGAGCAGCGCGGCGGCGCGCTTCGCCAGATCGGGCGCGCCGGGCGCCGGATAGCGCAGTTCGTAGAGCGCGCGCGGGAAGCCGTAGAAGTCGTGGATGGTTTCCGGGCGCTCGGCTGTGCTAGCGACCGGCTGCGCCGTGCCCCAATGCGCGGACAGCATCAAAATGGCGCGGGGGCGCGGCAGCGTCTGACCGAGCGATGCGAATTCGGCGGACGGCATCGACGGGTCGATCGGCAGCGTCGGCGCGCCGTGGGAAATGAAAACGGTGGGAAGTCGGCTCATGGCGGCAAATTCCTAAGCGGTATGCCGTGAATGTAGTACCGCTAGCTTCGTTTATAAACGGTCCGATGGGCAATGAATTGTGTCGCCGGCGTTGTCAATCCGACGCTTCGCCGCGCAGCCCGCGCCACGCGGGTGCAACCGGTTGGGCAAAGCCGAACAGATCGATGACGCGCGCGACGGTGTGATCGACCATTTCGTCGATGCTCGCGGGCTTCTGATAGAACGCCGGCAACGGCGGAAAGATCACACCGCCCATCTCGGTGACGGCCGTCATATTCCGCAGATGCGCGAGGTTGAACGGCGTTTCGCGCACAAGCAGCACCAAACGGCGACGTTCTTTGAGCATGACATCGGCGGCGCGAGTGATGAGATTGTCCGAAAGACCGTGCGCGATGCTCGCGAGCGTTCGCATCGAACAGGGCGCGACGACCATGCCGTCGGTTGCGAACGAACCCGACGCAATGGTCGCGCCGACATCGCGCACGCTGTGGACGACATCGGCGAGCGCGTGGACCGCGGCTTTATCGAGTTCGAGTTCGTGCTGGATATTGAGCCAGCCGGCGCTGGAGACGAGCAGATGCGTCTCGACGCCGGACAGGCGGCGCAGCGTCTCGAGCAGACGCACGCCGTAGATGGCGCCCGTTGCGCCGGTGATCGCGACGATGAGCCGTCGTTTTGCGGCAGCGGGCGCGCTCACTTGCTAAAGACTTAAGCGGCGGCGAAAAGCTGTTGCAGTTCGCCCGATTGATACATCTCCATCATGATGTCCGAGCCGCCGATGAACTCGCCCTTCACGTAGAGCTGCGGAATGGTCGGCCAGTTGGAGAATTCCTTGATGCCCTGGCGGATTTCGTCGTCTTCGAGGACGTTCACGGTCTTGATCTGATCGACGCCGCATGCCTTGAGCACTTGGATTGCGCGGCCGGAGAAGCCGCACATCGGGAATTGCGCCGTGCCCTTCATGAAAAGGACGACCGCGTTCTGATCGACGATTTGTTTGATGCGTTCTTGCGTATCCATGGCGTTCCTGCGCTTGAGATTTCGGTGAGAGTTCTCGAAATGATAGCGGATTTCGATTACACGAGCCGGGCCGTCAGGCCGCGAACCGGCCGCCCGAGCAACGTTCGATGCCCGCGAGATCGCGCATCGAGTGCACGTCGCTGAAACCGCGTGCGGTGAGCAGCGCGCGCACCGATTCCGCCTGGTCGTAGCCGTGCTCGATCCACAGCGCGCCGTCGTGCGCGAGAAGACGCGGCGCGTTATCGACGATCGTGCGGATCGCGGACAAACCGTCGGCGTCGTCGGTGAGCGCGCCGCGCGGCTCGAAGCGCAGATCGCCTTGTTCGAGATGCGGATCGCCGCTGGCGATATACGGCGGATTGCTGACGATCGCCTCGAACCGCAACGACGGATCGATGTTCGCGGTCCAATCGCTTTCGACGAAGGTCACGTTACCGCTCTTCAGCAGGCGCGAAGCGTTGCCGCGCGCGACATCGAGCGCGGCGCGCGACCGGTCGACGGCCCACACGCGCGCATCGGGCCGCGCGTGGGCGATCGAAATCGCGATCGCGCCGGTTCCCGTGCCGAGATCGAGCACGCGCGGGTTCGACGCATCGGCGATGGCTTCGAGCGTGAGTTCCACGAGCAACTCGGTTTCCGGCCGCGGGATCAGCACGTCGGGCGTCACGTCGAATTCGAGGCCGAAGAATTCGCGCTTGCCGATCAACTGCGCGATCGGCTCGCCGTTCGAGCGCCGCGCCGCGAGCGCCTCGAAACGCGCGACCGCGTCTTGCGGTAGCGTCTCGCGATCGCGCGTGATGAGTTCCGTGCGCCGCCAGCCGAGTACGTGCATCAAGAGAATGCGCGCTTCGAGCGGCGGCAGCGCGCACGCGCGCAATAACGCGGCGGCGTCGCTCACTCCGTTTCCCCGAGCGCCGCGAGCTGCTCGGCCTGATGCTCGGACACGAGCGCGCCGATCAGTTCGTCGAGATCGCCGTCCATGATGTACTCGAGCTTGTAGAGCGTGAGGTTGATGCGGTGATCCGTCATGCGCCCTTGCGGGAAGTTGTACGTGCGAATGCGTTCCGAACGGTCGCCCGAGCCGATCAGACTCTTGCGCGTCGCCGCTTCCTTCGCGTGCTGCTCGTGATACTGCTTGTCCTTGATGCGCGCGGCCAGCACCTTCAGCGCGCGATCCTTGTTCTTGTGCTGCGAGCGGTCATCCTGACATTCGACGACGATGCCCGTCGGCAAGTGCGTGACGCGCACCGCCGAATCCGTCTTGTTGATGTGCTGCCCGCCCGCGCCTGACGCGCGGAACGTATCGATGCGCAAATCGGCCGGATTGATGACGACTTCGCTGATCTCATCGGCTTCCGGCATCACCGCGACCGTGCACGCGGACGTATGAATGCGGCCTTGCGTTTCCGTCGCCGGAACCCGCTGCACGCGATGCCCGCCCGATTCGAACTTGAGCCGCGAATACGCGCCCTGTCCGGCGAGCCGCACGATCACTTCCTTATAGCCGCCGAGATCCGAGACGCTTTCTGACATCGTCTCGGCCGTCCAGCGATTGCGTTCCGCATAACGCAGATACATGCGCAGCAGATCGCCCGCGAACAGCGCGGATTCGTCGCCGCCCGTGCCCGCGCGAATTTCGATGAAGATGTTGCGATCGTCGTTCGGATCTTTCGGCAGAAGCATCGTCTGCAGTTCGCCTTCGATCTTCGTCATGCGCTCGCGCGCCTCGCCGATTTCCTCTTCGGCGAAATCGCGCATCGACGGATCGGAAAGCAGTTCCTGCGCGGTCGCTTCGTCGGTCAAAGCCTGTCGCCACAGAGCGTATTGCTCGACGATCGGACTGATTTCCGCGTGCTCGCGCGTGAGTTTCCGGTACTGATCCATGTCGGAAGTCACGTCTTCGCGGCTCAGCAGTTCGTTGAGATCGACCAGCCGCTTTGCAAGCTGGTCGAGCTTGCCTTGCATGCTCGTTTTCATCGGACGGAGATGACGCGGTGAGCGTCAGGAAGAACTGCGATCGGAAAGCCGCCGCGTAAATCGCGGACAGCCTTTGAGAATAGCAAAGAGAAGGCCGCTAACGTTCCGACGAATCGGACGACGAGCCGTGACGGTAGAAGCCGCTCATCAGGTCGATGAGCTGGTTGCGCTCCTCGCTGCTTGCTCGGTTGAGCGCGTGCGTCGGACCGTGAATCAGCTTGTTCGTGAGCGATTGCGAGAGCGCTTCGAGCACGGCGGCGGGGTCGTCGCCGCGCGCGAGCATCTTGCGCGCGCGTTCGAGTTCGGCGCGGCGCAGCGCGTCCGCCTGCGTGTGCATGTGGCGGATGACCGGCACGATGCTGCGCGCATCGAGCCATTGCATGAAATTCGCGACGCGCGTCTCGATGATCGATTCGGCCTGCGCGACCGCCGCCTGACGCGACGCGTTGCCCTCGCGCACGATCGCACCGAGATCGTCGACGGTGTAGAGGAACACGTCGTGCAAATTGCCGACTTCCGGCTCGATATCGCGCGGCACGGCGAGATCGACCATGAAGATCGGGCGATGCCGGCGCGCGCGCACTGCACGCTCGACCGCGCCGAGACCGATGATCGGCAGCGTCGACGCCGTGCACGACACGATGATGTCGAACTCGTGCATGCGCGACGGCAATTCGGAAAGCGGAATCGCGCGGCCGTTGAAGCGGCCGGCGAGCTTCTCGCCGCGCTCCGCCGTGCGGTTGGCGACGACCAGCTCACGCGGATTCTGCGCCGCGAAATGGGTGGCGCAGAGCTCGATCATTTCGCCCGCGCCGATGAACAGCACGCGCTGGCTGGAAATATTCTCGAAGATGCGCTGCGCGAGGCGCACGGCGGCGGCGGCCATCGAGACGGATTGCGCGCCGATTTCGGTCGTCGTGCGAACTTCCTTCGCGACTGCGAACGTGCGCTGGAACAACTGATTGAGATACGTGCCGAGCGCGCCGGCTTCGGACGCGGTGCGCACCGCGTCCTTCATTTGTCCGACGATTTGCGTCTCTCCGAGCACCATCGAGTCCAGCCCCGAAGCGACGCGGAACGCGTGACGCACCGCTTCCGACTGCGGCAGCGCATACACATGCGGCGCGAGCTCGGGAACGGGGATGTTGTGGTACTTCGAGAGCCACTGGATCGCAGCTTCGCGGGCGGCGGAGTCGTCGGTGGCGCAGTAGAGTTCTGTGCGATTGCAGGTCGAGAGAATCGCCGCTTCGGGCGACGCCTTCGCGAGCGGGCCAAGCCAAATGTCCTTCAGCGCGCCCAGCGCGGGCTTCAGCTGTTCGAGCGGAAACGCCACGCGTTCGCGCAGAGCGACAGGCGCAGTGTGGTGGTTGATTCCGATCGTGAGGAGCTGCATTTTTTTGGGCTGATGCTTTGGGCCTAAGCCGATGGCCTTTCAGATAGCCCGATATTATAGCCTTTTGCGTATTTCTTCATTTATAGGTGGCATTTGGGGCGCGACCGCGCCCGAAGTGCCGAAAACGCCCGCGCAGCCGGGCGTCGAGCGGTTTGCCGGAACGAGCGTGTGACAGAAAGCCGCGCCGGTCAGCGGAAATACTTCGCAAGCTCGAGCGCTCGCGCCTCCAGTTCCTCGATCGGCATTTCATCGGTTCGGCGCGCCATTTGCCGGTTTCGCGCGCTATGTTCTTCCTCGCACATCGCGGCGCGTGACGCGGAGTCATGATTCAGATGAAACAGCGAGGAATCCGGTCCGGCAAGTGCATGCCAACGCAGACCGAGCCGCGCGCCGCGGATGAACAGGTCGTCGTCCTCGCCGCCCCAGCCCGTGAACTGCGGATCCACGCCGCCGATACGGATGAATTCCGGGCGTTTAAAAAGGTTGATTGCGCCCGGCGTGTTGGCGTAGAGCACATTGATATCGTCCGGTAAATCGCCTTCCATGAACGGAGCGAATTCGTCGAAGTTTCCCGATTCGATAAACGTTTGGCGTCGATCGCCTGAAACATTCAGCACGCGCGAGAAGGGGCAAAGCACGTCGCTGGCATCGCCGTCCATTAATGCGTCGACGGCCGATTTCATCATGCGTGGATTGGCGATCATATCGGCATCGTGCATGCAGATAATCGGGCTTTTTGCCATTAACGCACCGAGATTGACGAGCCTCGCTTTCGGAAACGGGCCGGTATCGTGCACGAATACGTGCCGGATGCGCGAATCGCCGATCTCGGTCCAACTGAACGTGGGCGCGGCGTCCGCTTCGATCAGCCAGATGTGAAAGTCCGAATAGGTGCGGACAAGGTGGCGCAGAACGCCACGCAGGTTATCGCGCCTTTCCTGACCGGAGCCGCGATACGTGACGATCATTTCGAGACCACGCAGGGAAAGTGGATTGGCTTCAGTCATAGGAAAATGCCGCCTTTTGAAAACGTCAATTCGTCGCGTGAAAATCAGTAACGCGATTAACGAAGTGGCGATAAATGTGAGGTTCGCTTTATAAATGGCAAGAATATATATAAAGCGCAAAGATGAAAGGATTTTATCATTCGACCGAGCGGCGGAGTTTCGGAAAACTCGCATAATCTTCTCAAAAAAAGAAGCGCGCTGTTGGTTCCCTTGGATGCGATTTCGGTACGCGCATTCCGAGCCTTGCGCTCCCCATATCCGGCCCCTAAACTCAAGCGCTACGTCGCGCCGAGGATTGCCCTAAATCATGTACATCCACCGATCTGCTCCGCTTTGCAACGAATCGACACCGATGGAGCATCGCCGCTGATGGGCTGGATCGGACTGATTTTTCTCGGTGCGGTGATCGGCGCGGCGGGCTGGTGGCTGCATCCGCTGCGCCGTGCGGGACGCGTCGCGCGCGGTCCGGCGGGCTACGTCTGGACGGCCATCGCCGCTGGCATACTGGCGACGGTTGTTGCGCGCATGCTCGGCAATATCGTCGATGTATATCACGACGGCGACACGCTCGAATGGCTCGCGTGCGCGGTCTTCGCGCTCTTCGTCGTGACGACGACTGTCGGACTGGCGGCGCGCCGCTGATCTCGATTTTGTGACGCGGGCGGGTGATCCTTGCCGCGCGTCGTGCTCTTCGCGCCCTACGCGGGCTTTCAAGCAGGTGACTTCATGAACGATCGCATTGCAGATTCAGCCATTCCGGAACCCGCCATGTTCGCGAGCCGCATCGAGTCGTTGCGCGGCCAGATGGCGCGCGAAAAGCTCGCCGCCGTGCTGATTCCATCGGCGGATCCGCATCTTTCCGAATATCTGCCGGAACGCTGGCAAGGGCGTCAGTGGCTTTCGGGCTTCACCGGCTCGGTCGGCACGCTCGTGGTGACGGCGGACTTCGCGGGCGTCTGGGTCGACAGCCGCTACTGGACACAAGCCGAGACGCAACTCGCCGGCACCGGCATCGTGCTCATGAAGATGATGGGCGGGCAGCAGACCGCGCCGCACGTCGACTGGCTCGCTGAAAACGTCGCATCGGGCGCGACGGTCGCCGTCGACGGCACCGTGCTCGGCGTCGCGGCGGCGCGTGCACTGTCCGATGCGCTGAGTGCGCGCGGCATCGTATTACGCACCGATGTCGATCTGCTCGATGCCGTGTGGCCCGCGCGCCCCGGCTTGCCGGAGGCGGCCGTCTACGAGCATGCGGCGCCGAATGCGAGCGTCGCTCGCGCGGACAAGCTCGCGCAAGTGCGCGACGCGATGCGTGCCAAAGGCGCGCAATGGCACTTCGTTTCCACACTCGACGATCTCGCGTGGATCTTCAATCTGCGCGGCGGCGACGTGAGCTACAACCCGGTTTTCGTCGCGCACGCGCTGATCGGTCTCGACGACGCGACGATTTTCGTCGCGGACGGCAAGATTCCGGGCGCGCTCGTCGAATCGCTGTCGCGCGACAACGTGCGCGTCGCGCCGTACGCCGCCGCATCGGAATCGCTCGCGTCGCTGCCCGCGGGCGCGACGCTCCTGATCGACCCGCGCCGAATCACGCACGGCTTGCTGGAGAAAGTGCCGTCGGCGGTGAAAATCGTCGAGGCGGTGAATCCGTCGACGTTCGCGAAGTCGCGCAAGACCGCGGCGGAAGCGGAGCATATCCGCGCGACGATGGAGCAGGACGGCGCCGCGCTCGCCGAATTCTTCGCGTGGTTCGAGGAAGCGCTGGGACGCGAGCGCATCACGGAACTGACCATCGACGAGAAGCTGACTGCCGCGCGTGCACGCCGCCCGGGTTTCGTCACGCTGAGCTTCGGCACGATCGCGGGCTTCAACGCGAACGGCGCGATGCCGCATTACCGCGCGACGGAAGCGTCGCATGCGGTCATCGAAGGCAACGGTCTGCTGCTGATCGATTCGGGCGGCCAATATCTGAGCGGCACCACGGACATCACGCGTGTCGTGCCGATCGGCGAGATCACGGCCGAGCACAAGCGCGATTTCACCGTCGTGCTGAAGGGTACGATGGCGCTTTCGCGCGCGCGTTTTCCGCGCGGCATCCGTTCGCCGATGCTCGATTCGATCGCGCGCGCGCCGATCTGGGAAGCGGGCGCGGACTACGGCCACGGCACGGGACACGGCGTCGGCTATTTCCTGAACGTGCACGAAGGCCCGCAAGTAATTTCGCACTACGCGCCCGCCGAACCGTGGACGGCGATGGAAGAGGGCATGATCACGTCGGTCGAGCCAGGCATTTATCGGCCGGGCAAGTGGGGCATCCGCATCGAGAATCTCGTGATGAACCAGGCGGCGGGCAAGACCGAATTCGGCGATTTCCTCGAATTTGAAACGCTGACGCTTTGTCCGATCGACGCGCGCTGCATCGATGTGTCGTTGCTGCGCGAAGACGAACGCGCGTGGCTCAACGCGTATCACGAAACCGTGCGGCGCCGCGTGTCGCCGCATGTGACGGGCAAGGCGCTGGCATGGCTCGAAGAGCGGACCAAGGCGATCTGACCCACGGAGCAGCGAGCAATGACCATCAAGGCAGTCGTATTCGATTTCGGCGGCGTGCTGATCGACTGGAATCGCGAATATCTCTACAAGCATCTGATTCCAGACGACACCGAGCGCCGCTGGTTCCTCGACAACGTCTGCAAGATGGAATGGGTCGTGCAACAGGACGGCGGGCAGACCATCGAGGACGGCACTGCCGAACTGATCGCCGTCTATCCCGAGCACGAAGCGCTGATCCGCGCGTTCTACGCACGCTGGCCGGAAATGGTGTCCGGCGTGCTGGAAGAGGGCGTGGCGCTCGTCGACCGGCTCGAAGCGGCGGGCGTGCCGCTCTTCGGCCTCACGAACTGGTCGGCGGAGACGTTTCCGTATGCGTGGGAACGCTTCGACGTCTTGCGGAAGTTTCGCGAGATCGTCGTGTCAGGGCGCGTGGGCCTCGTGAAGCCTGATCCGCAGATTTTCGGTTTGATGCGCGCGGAGATCGAACGGCATCTGCCGGGCGTTCAGCCGAACGAGCTCGTGTTCATCGACGACAACCCGATGAACGCGCAAGCCGCGACGGCGCTCGGCTGGCACGGCGTTCACTACACCGGCGCGCTGCAAACCGAAACGAAGCTGCGCGCGCTGAATCTGCCGATCTGAAAGTAAAGCGAGAAGGCGACGCGCTATTGCCCGAGCAGGTTCTTCAGCGCGTTGCCGATTCCCCGAACCGTATCGCCCGCGCCGCGCGCGACGCCTTCAGCGCTGACGCCCAGCGCCTTCGCGAATCCCGCCGCGAGCTTCTTCGACAGACTCTCGCTCAGCGAAAATTTCGGATCGCGCAGATCGCCTTCGAGCGTGAAGTCGAGCTTGATCTGTTCCTTGCGGTCTTTGAGCGCGGCGATCGCGGCTTTCGTCGGAATCGAGAGAAAGGTGTCGAGCGCGTTGCCGGTATCGCTGATCTGCAGATGATTCAGCGTCAACGTGCCGGGCGCGTGAATGCGGTAATTCTTCACGGTTGCATCGATCGTCATGTCGATGGTGCCGCCTGTCACCGCCGCCTTTGCGCCGGCCTTCTTCAGCAGATACGGATCGAGCGTCGCGACATCGACGTTGCGCAGCGTCGCGCGCGTCTGCGAATCCTTGTTGGCGATGATCATCCAGCCGCCCCACGTGACGTTGCCCGTGTGCGACGGACCTTTGATGGAACCGGTCATCGAAAGCTCGGTGCGCTCGGTGAGCGCGGGCAGATGCAGATGATCGACAGTGGCGCGCGCATCGCCGATCAGCACGCGATACGGCGGGTTCGGCACGGAGCCGTCGAAGAACTCCATCGAGCCGCGCTCGAACGACACGCGATCGATGATTTTTTCTTCTTGCGCGTGCTCCTGACGTTCCTTGCTGTCGGGCCGGGCGTCGGCTTCGCGCGCGGTTTCCTTGAGGCCGGGCAGGATGCGTACGCGGCCATCGGCGGAGCGGACGATCGACAGATAGTAGTTGTCGACGCTCACGCTGCGCAGATGAATCGGCCTCGAGATGAGCGATTGCATGTCGACGTCGAGCACGATGCGCTCCGCGCGCATCGCGTCGCCGGCTGGCCAGTCTTTCGGGCCGCGCAGCCGCACGCGCGAGAGCGTGACGTGCCCGAAGCCGACGTCGATCTCTTCCACCGAACCGTTCGGGCCGAGCGTCTCGAGGATCCGCTCTTTCATCTGATGGACGACGAAAAACCAGCCGCCGATCACCACGACGACGAGCGCCACGACGATTCCGATTGCCCAAAGCGCTCCCCGCCGCGCGCTCGATCCCGCCATCTGCGTGTGTCTCCGTGTCGGCTTGCTGGAAAGCGTCGCTCGAAAAAGTAAGTGGCGACTGCGCCCTACACAGTCGCCACTTTTACGCCTGATGTCGGTGCGCGCCCCCGCATAGGCTCTTTCATCAGACGTTAGCGCGTGATCGGCTTGTAGCGCAGACGCTTTGGCTTCGCGGCTTCCTCGCCGAGACGCTTGCGCTTGTCAGCCTCGTATTCCTGATAGTTGCCGTCGAAGAATTCGACGTGCGAATCGCCCTCGAACGCGAGGATGTGCGTCGCGATGCGGTCGAGGAACCAGCGGTCGTGCGAAATCACCATCACGGAGCCGGCGAATTCGAGCAGCGCGTCTTCGAGCGCGCGCAGCGTTTCGACGTCGAGGTCGTTCGACGGTTCGTCGAGCAGCAGCACGTTGCCGCCCGCGATGAGCGTCTTCGCCAGATGCAGACGTCCGCGCTCGCCGCCGGACAGATTGCCGACGAGTTTCTGCTGATCGCTGCCCTTGAAGTTGAAGCGGCCGATATACGCGCGCGACGGCGTTTCGTATTTGCCGACCGTGAGGACGTCGGCGCCGCCGGAGATTTCCTCGAAGACGGTCTTGTCGGCGGCGAGCGCATCGCGGCTCTGATCGACGTACGCGAGCTTGACCGTCGGTCCCTTGACGATTTCGCCCGAATCCGGCTGCTCCTTGCCGGTCAGCATGCGGAAGAGCGTGGACTTACCCGCGCCGTTCGGCCCGATGATGCCGACGATCGCGCCCGCCGGAATCTTCATGTTCAGGTTGTCGATGAGCAGGCGGTCGCCATACGCCTTGCTGACGTTCTTGAACTCGATGACTTCATTGCCGAGGCGATCGCCGACCGGAATGAAGATTTCCTGCGTTTCGTTGCGCTTCTGGTATTCCTGGCTGTTGAGTTCCTCGAATCGCGCGATACGCGCCTTCGATTTCGCCTGACGTCCCTTCGGATTCTGTCGCACCCATTCGAGTTCTTTCTTGATCGCCTTCTGACGCGCGGATTCGCTCGCCTCTTCCTGCTTCAGGCGGTCTTCCTTCTGATCGAGCCAGCTCGAATAGTTGCCCTTCCACGGAATGCCGTGTCCGCGGTCGAGTTCGAGAATCCATTCGGCGGCGTTATCGAGGAAGTAGCGATCGTGCGTCACCGCGACGACGGTGCCCGGATAGCGCGTCAGAAACTGTTCGAGCCATTCGACGGATTCGGCGTCGAGGTGGTTGGTCGGTTCGTCGAGGAGCAGCATGTCGGGCTTTTGCAGCAGCAGCTTGCACAGCGCGACGCGACGCTTTTCGCCGCCCGACAGATGTTCGATTTTCGCGTCCCACGCGGGCAGGCGCAGCGCGTCGGCGGCGACTTCGAGTTGCTGCTCGGGGCTGCCGCCATCGCTCGTCGAGAGGATGGCTTCGTACTTCGCCTGTTCGGCGGCGAGGGCGTCGAAATCGGCGTCGGGTTCGGCGTAGGCGGCGTAGATTTCGTCGAGCTTCTTTTGCGCCAGGAAGACATCGCCGAGACCTTCTTCGACGGCTTCACGCACGGTCTGCTGCGGATCGAGCTGCGGCTCCTGCGGCAGATAGCCGATGTTCAGATTGGGCATCGGCGTGGCTTCGCCTTCGATGTCCTTGTCGACGCCCGCCATGATGCGGATGAGCGTCGATTTGCCGGAACCGTTCAGGCCGAGCAGACCGATTTTGGCGCCGGGGAAGAACGAAAGGGAGATGTCTTTCAGGATCTGACGCTTCGGCGGGACGATCTTGCCGACGCGGTTCATGGTGAAGACGTATTGGGCCATATTGTCCTAGCTGGATGGATGAATGCGGGGCGCCCGGTTCGGCGCGCGAGGATGTTCGGTGGCGCGGATTCGCGCGTTCCCGCCGTGGCGTTTCGCGCAGGCGGGATTAGGTGGCATTGTACTTCGCGGTGGAGGCGGTCATTGCCAGGCGGCTACGCCCCCGTGCCGCGAGCATGTGCCGCTGTGATGCTGGCTGAAGCTGTAGGAGCCGTCGCGGCATTGCGCGGTCGCGCCCGCGGGGACAGCGCCGGAGCGCGTGCGCGCGGGCGAGTGGACGACGTCGCCGTCGCGGTTGACGTAATGACCGTGGTTGTCGAGATCGGACTCGTCGGGCTGCGGTTGATACTGGTACGGGTTGCCGCGATAGGCGAAGGCGTCGGACGTTGCGAGCAAGCTCGCCGCGATCAGCGTGAAAGCTGTGAATGCGCGCAGTGCGTGTCTCTGCATCTTGTGGTTATGTCTCGTTGTTTTTGTCGATCGCAGCGTTGCTGCGTTGTCTCGTCCGCGCAAGAAAAAAGCGGAGTGTCCATGAAAAGACACTCCGCTTCGCGAGGCAAGCCGCTTTGACGTTTCTTTACGTCGCGCGTCAGACGTTAAACAAGAAATTCATGACATCCCCGTCGTGCACGACATACTCCTTCCCTTCGGCGCGCATCTTCCCGGCTTCCTTCGCCCCTTGCTCGCCCTTATAAGCGATGTAGTCATCGAACGAGATGGTCTGCGCGCGAATGAACCCGCGCTCGAAATCCGTGTGAATGGCACCCGCCGCCTGGGGCGCCGTATCGCCGATATGAATCGTCCACGCGCGCACTTCCTTCACGCCCGCCGTGAAGTACGTCTGCAGGCCGAGCAGCTTGAAACCCGCGCGAATCACGCGATTCAAGCCCGGCTCGTCCATGCCCATGTCGGCGAGGAATTCGAGCTTGTCCGCATCGTCGAGATCGGCGATTTCCGCTTCGATCGCCGCGCACACCGCGACCACCGGCGCGTTTTCCGCTTCCGCATGCTTGCGCACCGCGTCGAGATGCGGGTTGTTCTCGAAGCCGTCGTCCTTCACGTTCGCGACGTACATCGTCGGCTTGGACGTGATCAGGCAGAACGGCTTGATGAGCAGCAGTTCTTCTTCCGTCAGCGAAAGGCCGCGCACCGGCTTCGCCTGATCGAGCTGCGCGCGCACTTTTTCCAGCACGGCGACGAGCTTGATCGCTTCCTTGTCGTTGCCCGACTTCGCCGCCTTCGAATAGCGCGCCTGCGCTTTTTCGACCGTCGCCAGGTCAGCGAGCGCGAGTTCCGTGTTGATAACTTCGATATCCGCGATCGGATCGATCTGGCCCGCGACGTGGATCACGTTCTCGTCCTCGAAGCAGCGCACGACGTGCGTGATCGCGTCGGTTTCGCGGATGTTCGCGAGGAACTGATTGCCGAGGCCTTCGCCTTTCGACGCACCGGCGACGAGCCCCGCGATATCGACGAATTCGACGACCGCCGGCAGGATGCGCTCGGGCTTCACGATTTCGGCGAGCGCGGTGAGGCGCGCGTCCGGCACTTCGACGACGCCGACGTTCGGCTCGATCGTGCAGAACGGATAGTTTTCGGCGGCAATGCCCGCCTTGGTCAACGCATTGAAAAGAGTGGACTTGCCGACATTAGGCAAGCCGACGATGCCGCATTGGAGGCTCATGGAATCCTTCGAACTGGTAAGACGGCGCGGGCCGCGCGGGTTTCGTCAAAAATGGTGCGCAATGAGCGGGCGAGAACCGCCCGCCACGCTACGGCCGCGTGCGGCGGCCAGGCAAACCGCTATTGTACCGCCGCACCGTCGCGGGCAAGCGCCGCCGCCGGCTCGCAAACCCGTTCGAACCCCACGGCTATAATGCCCGGATGACTCCGCATCCACTGAAATTTCACGCTATCGTCGTCGGCGGCGGGCTCGTCGGCAAGACGGCGGCGCTCGCGCTCGCGCAATCCGGGCTGCGCACCGCGCTCGTCGCGTCGCGCGCGGCTGGCCTGCCGCCGGGCGCGGCGTTCGATTCGCGCATCTACGCGCTGTCGTCGAGCTCGCAGGCGCTGCTGGAGCGTCTGCGCGTCTGGCAGGCGCTCGATCGTTCGCGGCTCGGTCCCGTCTTCGACATGCGCGTGTTCGGCGATGCCCACGCGGAATTGCACTTCTCGGCGTTTCAGGCGTCGGTGCCGCAGCTCGCGTGGATCGTGGAATCGTCGCTGATCGAGCAATCGCTCGATGCCGCGTTGCGCTTTTCGCCGAGTCTTTCGTGGTTCGAATCGCGCGCGCAGGGCATGACGGTCGAAGCCGACGCCGCGCACATTGCGCTCGCGAGCGGCGAAATGCTGGAGACGGATCTGATCGTCGGCGCGGACGGCGCGCATTCGTGGGTGCGCGCGCAAATGGGCGCGAAGATGAATCGGCGCGATTATCGGCAGACGGGCGTCGTCGCCAATTTCAAGGCCGAAAAGCCGCACGGCGAAACGGCGTACCAATGGTTCCGCGATACCGAAATCATCGCGCTCTTGCCGCTGCCGGGCGATCACGTTTCGCTCGTGTGGTCCGCGCGCACCGAACACGCCGACGAACTGCTCGCGCTCGATCCGGCGCAACTCGCCGCGCAAGTCGAAACGGCAACGCAAAACCAGCTCGGCACGCTCGATTGCGTGACGCCGGCGCAAGGCTTTCCGCTCGGGCTGCAAACCGTCGACAAACTCGTCGCGCCGCGTGTTGCGCTCGTCGGCGATGCCGCGCATCTGATTCATCCGCTCGCGGGGCAGGGCATGAACCTCGGCCTGCGCGACGTCGCCGCGCTCGCGGACGTCATCGCGAACAAGGAGTCGTTCCGCGATCTCGGCGATCCGATCCTCCTTCGCCGATACGAACGCGCGCGCCGTGAAGACATCCAGAAGCTCATGTTCGCGACCGACGGCCTGCAGCGGCTTTTCGCCGTGCCGGGTACGCTCGCGCGCGCGGTCCGCAACACCGGCATGGCGTTCGTCGGCGCGCAGCCGCTCATCAAGCGCTGGCTCGTCTCGGCGGCGCTCGGCTGAAACAATCTCACTTTCTCGGGCGCGATGCCGCACGACTCACAGGAAACCGCATGAAAACCACCCTCAGACTGGCCCTGGCGACGGCCGCGGCGCTCGCCGTGACGCTCGGCGTCGGCTGTTCGGCGCAGGCCGATCAGACCACCGACAAGCTCAAGTCGGCGCTCGAATCGCGCATGGGCGACGCGACCATCAAGAGCATCGAAAAGACGCCGATTCCCGGTCTCTACGAGGTGAATCTCGGCTCGCAGATCGTGTATAGCGACGCGAGCGGCAATTACGTGCTGATCGGCGATCTCGTCGATACACGGAACAGCAAGAACCTCACCGAGGCGCGGCTTGCCGAAACCAACAAGATCGACTTCGCGAAGCTGCCGTTCGAGAACGCGGTGAAGGTCGTGAAGGGCAACGGCAGCCGCAAGATCGCGGTCTTTTCCGATCCGAACTGCCCGTACTGCAAGCAACTCGAATCGACGCTGAAGTCGATCGACAACGTGACGGTCTACACCTTCCTGTATCCGGTGCTCTCGCCCGATTCGACGGCCAAGTCGAAGTCGATCTGGTGCGCGCAGGATCGCGGTGTGTCGTGGGAAAGCTGGATGCTCGATCACAAGGCGCCGACCGCGTCGGGATCGTGCGATACGACCGCCATCGACAAGAATCTAAAGCTCGGCCGCGCGATGAACGTCACCGGCACGCCGACCGTATTCCTCGCCGATGGCCGGCGTCTGCCAGGCGCCGTGCCCGCCGACCGGCTCGAAAAGGAACTGTCCGCCGTGCGCTGAGCGCGGTCCGAAACGAAGAAGGGAGGCGCGTCATGCGCCTCCTGTGTTTTTACGGCCTTGCTTTTCCGAAAGCGCAGCGTAAACAAGCAAGGCGCCGGGCGCGGTTCGTTCAAGATCGACGCGCCCAGAACAAGAACAAAGGACATCGAGATGACTACGCTTTTGCAAACGGTGCAGCCCGTCCGCTACCGCATCGTTCCGAAAAATCCCGCCGCGCATCTCTTCGAAGTGACGCTGACCGTAGCCGTTCCCGATCCGGCCGGCCAGCGCTTCATGCTGCCGGTCTGGATTCCGGGCAGCTACATGATCCGCGAATTCGCACGCAACATCGTGACGCTGCAGGCGTTCAACGCGGCGGGCCGCAAGATCGCCATCGAAAAGATCGACAAGCACGCGTGGCAAGCCGCGCCGACCGACGGCCCGATCACGCTGCGCTACGAGGTCTACGCGTGGGACATGTCGGTGCGCGCCGCGCATCTCGACGACACCGTCGGCTTCTTCAACGGCACGAGCACGTTCCTCGCGGTGGAAGGGCAGTCGGGCGCGCCGTGCGTCGTCGATATCGAACCGCCGCAGGGCGGCGCGTATCGCAACTGGCGCGTCGCGACGGCGCTTTCAGAAGCGCGCGGCACGAAGCGCTACGGTTTCGGCGCCTATGAAGCGGCGAATTACGACGAACTCGTCGACCATCCGGTCACGCTCGGTGAGTTCGCGCTCGGCAGTTTCAGCGCGCACGGCGTGAAGCACGACATCGTGATTTCGGGGCGCGTCGTCAATCTCGATATGAACCGGCTCGCCGCCGACCTGAAGCGCGTCTGCGAAGCGCAGATCGCGCTCTTTGAGCCGCGCACGAAGAAAGCGCCGATGGATCGCTACGTGTTCATGACCGTCGCCGTCAGCGATGGTTACGGCGGGCTGGAGCATCGCGCATCGACGGCGCTCATCTGCAATCGCACGGATCTGCCGGTGCAGGGCCGCCCGGAAACGACCGAGGGTTATCGCACGTATCTCGGCCTGTGCAGCCACGAGTATTTCCATACGTGGAACGTGAAGCGGATCAAGCCGGCGACGTTCGCGCCGTACGATCTGTCGCAGGAAAATTACACGACGCTCTTGTGGCTCTTCGAAGGCTTCACGTCGTACTACGACGATCTGATGCTCGTGCGCAGCGGCCTGATTTCCGCCGGCGATTATTTCAGTCTGCTCGGCAAGACGATCGGCGGCGTGCTGCGCGGCTCCGGGCGGTTCAAGCAATCGGTCGCGCAAAGCTCGTTCGACGCCTGGGTGAAGTACTACCGCGCCGACGAAAACGCGTCGAACGCGATCGTCAGCTATTACCAGAAAGGCTCGCTCGTCGCGCTGGCGTTCGATCTGTCGATTCGCGCGCAGACCGACAACCGCAAATCGCTCGACGACGTGATGCGTCTGCTTTGGCAGCGCTACGGCCGCGAGTTTTACAACGGCAAGGGGCGCGGCATTGCGGAGGAAGACATCGAGGCGCTTTTCGCCGATGCGACCGGCGCTGACCTGCGCTCGCTGTTCCGCGACGGCGTGCGCGGCACGCGCGATCTGCCGCTCGATGCGCTTTTCGAGCCCTTCGGCATCGCGCTCGCCCCCGATCTGCCGGGCAACGGCGCGGCGGTCAAGCCGTCGCTCGGCGCGCGCGTGCGTGGCGGCGCGGATTGCACGCTGGCCGTCGTCCACGAAGGCAGCGCGGCGCAGAAGGCGGGATTGTCGGCGGGCGATGTGCTCGTCGCGATCGACGGACTGCGCGTCAACGGCTCGAATCTCGATGCGCTGCTGTCGCGTTATCTGCCGGGCGCGAAAGTGGAGGTGCACGCGTTCCGTCGCGACGAGTTGCGCCGCACCGAGGTCAAGCTGGACGGACCGGAAGTCGCGCGTTACGTGCTGACGGCCATCGACGGTCGGGGTCCGTCGAAACAATGGCGCGAGCGCTGGCTGAAAGGCTGATTGCCGGAATATGTGGCGGATTGTTCTATCGGTGCAACGATCCGTCACGATCTGACGGCTTTTTCCCGAAGGTCGAAATGAGAAGAATGCTTCCTAACGGGACGCCGAGTGCGCCCGAACCTCTCAGAGACAGGAAGCCATCATGACGACGATTCTCCAGATCAACTCCGCCGCCCGTTCGCAAGGCGCTCAATCGACGCTGCTCGCCGACGAACTGACCGCGAAACTGCAACAAAGCAATCCGGGCGCGAAGGTGGTCGTGCGCAATCTGCTGGGCGACGCGCTGCCGCATCTCGACGACGCCACGCTCGGCGCGTTCTTCACGCCCGCCGATCAGCGCACCGCCGAGCAAGCCGCGATCAACGCCAAGAGCGAAGCGCTGATCGCCGAGCTGCAAGCCGCGGATATCGTCGTAATCGCAGCGCCGCTGTACAACTTCGGCATCTCGTCGCAACTGAAGACGTATTTCGACTGGATCGCGCGTGCGGGCATCACGTTCAGCTACACCGCGAATGGTCCGGAAGGTCTCGTGAAGGGCAAGAAGGTGTACGTGGTGTCGGCGCGCGGCGGCAAGTACGCAGGCACGCCGAACGATTCGCAGACGCCGTTCCTCAAGACGTTCCTCGGCTTCCTCGGCATGACGGACGTGAACTTCATCTACGCCGAAGGCCTGAACATGGGACCGGAAGCGGCTGGCGCGGCACTCGCGTCGGCGCGTGAGGCGATCGCAGCGGTTTAAGCGCTTTCGTATCGAAGAAAAACCCCGCGTGGCGGGGTTTTTTGCGTTTCAGGCGAGCAATTCAGGCTCGGCGGGCAGACGCCAGTCGATCGGCGCGCGTCCGTGCTTCGTCAGATATTCGTTCGCGAGCGCGAAGTGCCCGCAGCCGAAGAATCCGCGGTACGCCGACAACGGCGACGGATGCGCCGCCTCCAGCACGCAATGCGCCTTCTGCGTGTCGTCGATCAGCTTGCGCTTCGCCTGCGCGTGTGCGCCCCACAGCATGAACACGAGGCCATCGTGACGCTGCGCCATTTCGTGGATCAGCGTGTCGGTGCATTGTTCCCAGCCGCGTTTCGCGTGGCTTCCGGCTTTATCGCGCTCGACCGTCAGCGACGTGTTCAGCAGCAGCACGCCTTGTTTGGCCCACGAATCGAGGCAACCGTGCGCGGGCGCGGGAAATCCGAGACTCGCGTGAATCTCCTTGAAGATGTTGCGCAAGGACGGCGGCGGGCGCACGGGTGCGGGCACCGAAAACGCGAGGCCGTGCGCTTGCGGCGCGCCTTTGTCCTCGCCGTGATACGGGTCTTGTCCGAGGATGACGACCTTCACGTCGGCAGGACTCGTGAGGCGCAGCGCGCGAAAGACATCGGCGGGATAGACGGTCTTGCCGGCGGCGCGCTCGGCATCGACGAACGCGCACAACGCCGCGTAATGCTTGCTGTCGATGAACGGCTTCAGATGGCGGCGCCAGTCGGCGGGCAGCGCGTCGAACTGACTTTCGAGCGTCGTGGAGTTCGACGACGCGTTCGCGGCTTCGTTATCCGCGAAAAGGGAAGGCTGCTGATTCATGCGTTGCGGTTCTTGCCTTCGGGCGGCTCGCGCAGCAGATAGCCGCGCTGCGCCTTGCTGAGGTCTTCGGGAACGATCTCGGGAAACGCGCCGCGCAATTCCGCCGCGAGCATCGAAAGCGCGCTTTCCTCGCCGGATTTCAGTTCCAGCTCCAGCTCGCTGATATCCGCGCGACGCGTCGTGCCGTCGACGTCCGCCGTGATTTCGCCGCGATCCAGCGCGACTTCGATATGCGAACCCTCGCGCTCGATGTCCCAGACGATGCGCCTGAAATTGGTCTTGAACAGCGCGATCAGGTCCGGCGCGGCGCGTTGCAGCGCTTCGCGCGCGGCGTCGTTGTCGCAGGCGGCGATGAGCGCATCGATTTCGAGCGCTTCGCCTTGCACCGGCAACTCCCACTCGTGCCGGTTGCTCAGGCCAGCCACCGATTTGCCGAGCGTCTTGAACGTCTGCAGCCATTGCTCCGGCGTGCGGCGCAGGCGCAGCGCGGATTTCGCCTTCGCGAGCGCGCAGTCCGGCGTGTCGAAGTAGACGTTGGCAAGCTCGATCGGCTTGCCCGCGCCGGTGCGTTCGTCGAAGAAGCGCGCCACGTCGTCGTGTTGCGACGGCGCGAGCGCGAGTTTCAATTCCCGTTCGATGCCCATGCGGTTCCCGTCGATGAGATTTAGAAGAACATGCGCGCGAGTTCGGCGCCCGGATCGTCGGCGCGCATGAACGCTTCGCCGACGAGGAACGTATGCACGCGCATCGCGCGCAGCCGGTCGACATCGACGCGCGACAGAACGCCGGATTCCGTTACCACGATGCGGTCATCGGGAATCTGCTCCAGCAAGCCGATGGTCGTTTCGATCGTCGTTTCGAACGTGCGCAGATTGCGATTGTTGATGCCGATGAGCGGCGTCTTCAGCGTGAGCGCGTCGCGCAGTTCGTCGGCGTCGTGGACTTCGACCAGCACCGCGAGCCCGAGCGAGTGCGCGTAGGCTTCGAGATCCTGCATCTGCGAGAGTTCGAGCGCGGCGGCGATCAGCAGAATGCAGTCCGCGCCCATCGCGCGGGCTTCGATGATCTGATACGGATCGATGATGAAGTCCTTGCGCAGCACCGGCAGACTGCACGCCGCGCGCGCTTCCTCCAGATACGCGACGCTACCCTTGAAGAACTGCACGTCGGTGAGCACGGAAAGGCATGCGGCGCCGCCTTTTTCGTACGAGCGCGCGATGTCGGCGGGTACGAAATCCTCTCGCAGCACGCCCTTCGACGGGCTCGCCTTCTTCACTTCCGCGATCACCGCCGCCTGATTCGCCGCATGCTTCGCGCGCAATGCGCCGACGAAATCGCGCAGGTCGCGCGAACTGGCTTCGAGTTTCAGCTCTTCGAGCGGCGCGCTTTGTTCGGCAGCGCGGACTTCCTCGCGCTTGACCGCGATGATGCGATCCAGAATGTCACTCATGTCGGCTTCCGTTCGGGTTCCGTTATTTCTTTGCGAATTGCTGCGTGAACTTCACGAGCGTCTCGACCTTCTCGCGCGCCGCGCCGCTCTCGATCGCTTCGCGCGCGGCGGCCATGCCGGCTTCGATCGAATCGACGACATCCGCGGCATAAAGCGCGGTTCCCGCATTCAATGTGACGATCTCGCGCGCGACGCCTGCCTTGTTGTTCAGCGCGCCGAGCAGCATTGCCTTCGATTCCTGCGCGTCCTGCACCTTCAGCGAACGATTCGACACCATCTGCAGGCCGAAATCCTCCGGATGAATCTCGTACTCGGTGACTTCGCCGTTTTTCAGCTCGCCGACTTTCGTCGCGGCGCCGAGCGACACCTCGTCCATGCCGTCCTTGCCGTACACGACGAGAACGTGTTTCGCGCCGAGACGCTGCATCACGCGCACCTGAATACCGACGAGGTCTTCGTGAAACACGCCCTGAAGCTGATTCGGCGCGCCGGCCGGATTCGTCAGCGGCCCGAGAATATTGAAGATGGTCCGCACGCCGAGTTCGCGGCGCACGGGCGCGATGTTCTTCATCGCCGGATGATGATTCGGCGCGAACATGAAGCCCATGCCGGTTTCAGCAATGGAAGCGGCCACTTGTTCCGGTGTCAGATCGATGTTCACGCCGAGGGCTTCGAGCACGTCCGCGCTGCCGGATTTGCTCGACACGCCGCGGTTGCCGTGCTTCGCGACCTTCGCGCCCGACGCGGCCGCGACGAACATCGATGCCGTGGAGATATTGAACGTGTGCGAGCCGTCGCCGCCCGTGCCGACGATATCGACGAAATTCGAGTTGTCCGCCACTTCGACGTGATTCGCAAATTCGCGCATGACGGTCGCGGCAGCGGCGATTTCGCCGATGGTTTCCTTCTTCACGCGCAAGCCGGTGATGATCGCGGCGGCCATGACGGGCGACATCTCGCCGCGCATGATCTGGCGCATCAGATGCAGCATTTCGTCGTGAAAGATTTCCCGATGTTCGATCGTGCGCTGCAGCGCTTCCTGTGCGGTGATGGTCATGTCGTCAGGCTCGCTTTCCGGTCGAAGAGTTTTTCACGAAGTTTTCGAGCAGCGCGTGGCCGTGCTCGGAAAGAATCGATTCCGGATGGAACTGCACGCCTTCCACTTCCAGCTCACGGTGACGAACACCCATGATTTCACCGTCGGGCGTCCACGCGGACACTTCCAGACAGTCGGGCAAAGACTCGCGCTCAATAGCGAGCGAGTGATAGCGCGTCACGTTGAAGTGTTTGGGAAGATCGGCGAACACGCCTTTACAGTCGGTTTCGATCTGGCTCACCTTGCCGTGCATGATCGTCTGTGCGCGCACGACGCGTCCGCCGAACGCCTCGCCGATTGCCTGATGGCCGAGGCACACGCCGAGAATCGGCAGCTTGCCGGAAAACTCACGCAACACGTCGAGCGTGATGCCCGCGTGTTGCGGATTGCTCGGTCCCGGCGAAAGACAGATGCGCTCGGGGTTGAGCTTCGCGATTTCGTCGAGCGTGATTTCGTCGTTGCGATACGTGAGCACGTCCTCGCCGAGTTCGCCGAAGTACTGGACCAGGTTGTAGGTGAAGGAATCGTAGTTGTCGATCATCAGCAGCATGGTCTTGTCTCCTCAGAAGTCGCTGTCGAGGCCGTCTTGCACTTGCTCGGCGGCGCGCAGCACGGCGCGCGCCTTGTTCTCCGTTTCCTGCCATTCGGATTCGGGCACCGAATCGGCGACGACGCCCGCTGCCGCCTGAACATAGAGATTGCCCTTGTGGATGAGACCGGTGCGGATCGCGATGGCCAGATCCATTTCGCCGCTGAAGGACAGATACCCGACAGCGCCGCCGTACAAGCCGCGCTTGATCGGCTCGAGTTCGTCGATGAGTTCCATTGCGCGAACCTTCGGCGCGCCGGACAGCGTGCCGGCAGGGAAGGTGGCGCGTAGCACGTCGAAATTGCTCATGCCTTCCTTGAGCTTGCCTTCGACCGAGCTCACGATGTGCTGGACGTGCGAGTATTTTTCGATGACCAGTTTGTCCGTCACGGTGACCGACCCGGTCTGCGCGATGCGGCCGACGTCGTTGCGCGCGAGGTCGATCAGCATGACGTGCTCGGCGACTTCCTTCGGATCGTTAAGCAGTTCGGTGGCGAGTTCGGCGTCGCGTTCGGGCGTGTTGCCGCGCGGGCGCGTGCCTGCGAGCGGACGAATCGTCACAATGCGATCGTCGGCGCGCTTTTCCTGACGCACGAGAATTTCCGGCGATGCACCGACCACGTGCACTTCGCCGCCGAAGTTGTAGTAGTACATATACGGCGACGGATTCAGCGAACGCAGCGCGCGATACAGCGAAAGCGGATTGTCGCGGAACGGCTTGATGAGCCGCTGGCCGACTTGCACTTGCATCAGTTCGCCGGCCGCGATGTATTCCTTCGCGCGGCGCACGGCGTTCAGATAATCGTCCTTCTTGAATTCGCGGAACGTTTCCGTACGCACGCTCGCGGATGTCACCGGCGGTTGAACCGTCACGCGCAAACGCGCCTTCAGTTCGCGCAGCCGATGCTTCGCCTTGGCATACGCTTCCGGCTTGGTCGGATCGGCGTAGACGATGAGATAAAGCTTGCCCGCGAGGTTGTCGATGACCGCGACTTCTTCGGTCAGCAGCAACTGGATGTCGGGAAGATCGAGATCGTCGGGCGGCGCACTGTGCGCGAGCTTCTTCTCGATGTAGCGCACCGCGTCGTAACCGAAGTAGCCCGCGAGACCGCCGCAAAAGCGCGGCAAGCCGGGCCGCGTCGCGACCTTGAAGCGCTTTTGATATTGCTCGATGAACGTGAGCGGATCGCCTTCATCCGTTTCGACGACGTTGCCATCGGTCACGACTTGCGTCTTGCCGTTTCGCACGCTCACGGTCGTGCGGGCCGGCAGACCGATGAACGAGTAGCGCCCGAAACGCTCGCCGCCCACGACGGACTCCAGCAGGAACGAGTTCGCGCCGTTGCGCTCCGTCTGCGCGAGCTTGAGATAGAGCGAGAGCGGCGTTTCGAGGTCGGCGAGGGCTTCGGCGATGAGCGGAATGCGATTGAAGCCTTCGTTCGCCAGCGATTGGAATTCGAGTTCGGTCATGTTGCGATCCTTGAGCGATGCGCGCTTTCTGGGTGGCGCGGTATCGGGGAGTGCAGGGCGCTGCGGTCGGTCGAATCTCGTGATGATCGCATACGACGGCCCCGCCGCTTCGATTTGCGGAAGCGGACAGGACGACTCGCGGCACTACACGACGCGTGCGTGAGCGAGGTTCGATATACGACGATTCAACGGAAACGGCGCGGGTATGCGCAGCGAAACAAAAAACGGATGCTGAAGCGCGATCACGCATGACGGCTTCAGCGCACCTCGGGCGAGGTTAGCGCGACCAGCGACGCCAGGGCCAGGCTCCCCGGTCGATGCTGCTCAGACTCCGTTTTCTGTTGAGAAACATGAATGGATGGACTTATTCAGTCAGTGTGGTGTCCGGCGGCGCCAAGGTGGCCGCAATCGCCGATGCTGCGGTGCGCAGCGAGGAAACTATACCATCGGATTTCACCGACTGTACAGGCTTCCCATGGTTGTAACCGTACGGAACGGTCAAGGTCGCGAGGCCGGCCGCGCGGCCCGCGAGCGCGTCGTTTTCCGAATCGCCGACCGCCACGGTCTCGCGCGGCAGGACGTCCAGTCGTTCGCATGCGGTGAGCATCGGGAGCGGATCGGGTTTCTTCGCGGGCAGCGAGTCGCCGCCGAGAATCACCTTGAAGAAATCCGCAATGCCGAAGTGCGCAAGCAACTCCACGGCGAAGCGATGCGGCTTGTTGGTCACGCATGCGAGCGCGACGCCGCTTTCACGCATCGCTTCGAGGCCTTCCCTCACTTCGGGGAATAGCGTCGAGTGCTTGCCGTTGACCTTCGCGTATTCGCTTTGATAGATCGCGAGCGCGTCGTCGAACTGCGCGACCGCTTGCGACGGCGACAGCCGCACGGCGAGCACGCTGCGGATCAGATTCTCCGAACCCTTGCCGACATAGCCCGTGACTTCATCGCGCGTGACCGGCTGTTCGATGGCGATGCGCGCGAGCATTGCATTCAGTGCCGCGACGAAGTCGTCGGCGGTGTCGACCATGGTGCCGTCGAGGTCGATGATCGCCGCGCGGATCGGACGATTCACGAAGGGCGATTGCGCCGCTGCGATCTCACTCATGCTTTCGCTCCAGATTCCACCTTCGCCAGTTCGGCGCGCATTGCGTCGATGACCGCCTTGTAGTCGGGCTTGCCGAAAATGGCCGATCCCGCGACGAACGAATCCGCGCCTGCCGCCGCGATTTCCGCGATGTTGTCGACCTTCACGCCGCCATCGACTTCCAGATGGATTTCGCGCCCCGTGCGATCCCGATACGCATCGATGCGCGCGCGTGCCTCGCGCACCTTGTTGAGCGCCTCGGGAATGAATGACTGCCCGCCGAAACCCGGATTCACCGACATGATGAGCACGAGATCGACCTTGTCCATTACGTGATCGAGGTAGATCAGCGGCGTGGCGGGATTGAAAACGAGGCCCGCCTTGCAGCCGTGATCGCGGATCAGCGACAGCGTGCGGTCGATGTGATCCGAACCTTCCGGATGAAAACTGATCACATTGGCGCCGGCCTTCGCGAAATCGGGCACGATGCGGTCGACCGGGCGCACCATCAGATGCACGTCGATGGGCACGTCCACGTGCGGGCGGATAGCCTCGCACACCATCGGACCGATCGTCAGGTTCGGCACGTAGTGGTTGTCCATGACGTCGAAGTGGATCCAGTCGGCGCCGGCGGCGACGACGTTGCGGACTTCCTCGCCGAGGCGGGAAAAGTCGGCGGACAGGATGCTGGGAGCGATGTGGAATTGCGCCATGGACGTATGCGGGTAGCGACCTAAAGCCGTGATTTTAACCCGCGTTTTCCGCGGAGTCCCTCGTCCGAATGGCCAACGGATGGCGCGCGGATGTGGCGGCGGGACGCCAATCGTGTTGCGGGCGCCGCGCGCATCAAGCAGAATGCCAGACCAATGGCCGCGCGCCGGCGCGCCCGTGTCTGGCGGCCAAGCGGCCGATCGAATTGGAATTGGAACAACGATGAGCCAGTACGAATTCAGCGTTTCCGTGGAGACGCGGTATTTGCCGGACCAATCAGACCCGGATAGCAGGCAGTACGCATTTGCCTACACGCTGACGATCCGCAATACCGGCCAGGTGGCGGCGCAGTTGATCTCGCGGCACTGGATCATCACCGACAGCAACGATCACGTTCAGGAAGTGAAGGGGCTGGGCGTCGTCGGGCATCAGCCGCTGTTGCCGCCGGGCGAGCAGTTCGAATACACGAGCTGGGCGGTGATCGCGACGCCGGTCGGCACGATGCGCGGCGAGTATTTCTGCGTGGCGGAAGACGGCGAGCGCTTCGAAGCGCCCGTAGCGGAATTTGCGTTGCATATGCCGCGCACGCTCCACTGAGCGAAACAGCGGCAGGCGGCGCGAATCAGCGCCGTTTCGCGGGATCGTTCGAGCGGTTCTGGCTCTTCTTCTTGCCCGATGCCGTCCATACGACGATGAAGATCAGCAAGGCGAGCGCCACGAGCGACTCGAGCGCAAAAATAAGCATTGGATATTCGTCGAACAGATCAGACATGGCGGTTCCCATCAAGAACGAGCATTGTATGCGCTTCGTGCGGCCGGCCGCACGAGCAGCGGCCTGGGCCGCATCGATTGCAACCGCTGTCCTGCTCGCCTCGTGCGGCGGCGGCAATTACGTGAAGCCGGGGCCTGCGACGGCGACCGGCACGCCGATCATCACCGGACAGCGCGCCGCTTCGCGCCTGACTGCGGTGAGCTGGCAGCAGGTGCCGGGCTGGCAGGACGATTCGCTGATCGGCGCGACCGCCGCGCTGCGCCAGAACTGCAACCGGCTCTCGCGACAGGCCAACTGGCAGAAGGCGTGCGCGGCGGCCGAGCGGCTGGACGACCTCGACATGTCGGCGGCGCGCAGCTTCTTCGAAGCCTATTTCACGCCATTTCAGCTCGCCAACACCGACGGCACGCTCGACGGTCTCGTGACCGGCTACTACGAGCCGCTTCTGCGCGGGTCGCGCACGCGTCACGGGATTTATCAGTATGCGTTGTACCGGTGGCCGTATCGATACAAGCCCGGTTCGGCGCTTCCCGCGCGCGCGCAGCTCGAACGTTCGGGCGCGTTGAACGGCAACGAACTCGTGTGGGTCGACGATCCGATCGAAGCGTTCTTTCTGCAGGTGCAGGGTTCGGGGCGCGTCGTCATGGAAGACGGCAGCGTGATGCGCGTCGGCTTCGGCGGCACCAACAACCAGCCGTATCGCTCGATCGGCAAGGAATTGCTCGATCGCGGCGAACTCACGCCCGCACAGGCGACGATGCAAGGCATCAAAGCATGGGCGAAGGCGAATCCGGCGCGCGTCGACGCACTGCTCGACGTGAACCCGCGCTTCGTCTTTTTCCGCGAGATGCCCGCTAACGAAACGATGTCCGCAAGTCTCGGCGACGGTCCCGTCGGCGCGCTCGGCGTGCCGTTGACGCCGGAGCGTTCGATTGCCGTCGATCCGTCGGCGATTCCGCTCGGCACGCCCGTTTTCCTGCAGACCACGCGTCCGCTCAGCAATCAGCCGATGAATCGCCTCGTTTTCGCGCAGGACACCGGTTCGGCGATCAAAGGCGGTGTGCGCGCGGACTATTTCTGGGGACTGGGGGACGATGCCGGCGATCTCGCCGGGCGCATGAAGCAGGGCGGCAGGATGTGGCTGTTGCTGCCCAATTCCTGATATCGCTGGTTTCCCGGCAGCTTCACAAAAAGCTCGCGGCCATCATGGCTCGCGAGCTTTTTGCTTCACGACGCGACGTTGCGCCGGTCGATCACGCGCCGCGCCTTGCCGACGGATCGTTCGATGCCGTTCACCGCGAGCACGTTCACCACGGCGCTCACACCGATCAGCGCCTTGATGTCGTAGGCGAGCGCGGACTTCGCGTTTTCGAGCGCGGTCACATCCGGCGCCGATTCGGGGCAAGGCTCGACATTCAGCGTGAGTACGTCGAGCGGGCCTTCCTTGGTGAGCACGATCTGATAGTGCGGCGCGAGTACCGGGCGCTTGAGCAGCAACTCCTCGATCTGCGTCGGGAAAACATTGACGCCGCGCACGATCATCATGTCGTCGGAGCGGCCGGTGATCTTCTCCATGCGTCGCATCGTGCGAGCGGTGCCGGGCAGAAGGCGCGTCAGATCGCGCGTGCGATAGCGGATGATCGGCAGCGCTTCCTTCGTGAGCGACGTGAACACGAGTTCCCCGAATTCGCCGTCGGGCAGCACCTCGCCGGTTTCCGGATCGATGATCTCGGGATAGAAGTGATCTTCCCAGATCGTCGGGCCGTCCTTGGTTTCCGCGCATTCCGATGCCACGCCCGGCCCCATTACTTCCGAGAGTCCGTAGATGTCGACGGCGTCGATGCCCATGCGCGTTTCGATCGCGCGGCGCATGTCGTTCGTCCACGGCTCCGCGCCGAAAATGCCGATGCGCAGCGAGCAACTTGCCGGATCGATGCCCTGGCGCTCCAGTTCATCGGCGATCGACAGCATGTAGCTCGGCGTGACCATGATGATGTCCGGCCGAAAATCCTGGATCAGTTGCACCTGCTTCTCCGTCTGGCCGCCGCCGAACGGAATGACGGTGAGTCCCGCGCGCTCGGCGCCGTAGTGCGCGCCGAGTCCGCCGGTGAAGAGGCCGTAGCCGTAACTCACGTGCACCTTGTCGCCACGACGTGCGCCGGCCGCCCGAATGGAGCGTGCGACGAGGTTCGCCCAGTTGTCCAGATCCTGCGCCGTGTAGCCGACGACAGTCGGCTTGCCCGTCGTCCCCGATGACGCGTGGATGCGCGAGACCCGCTCCTGCGGAACCGCGAACATGCCAAACGGATAGTTGTCGCGCAGATCCTTCTTGGTCGTAAACGGAAAACGGCCAAGATCCGAGAGCGACGTGACGTCATCCGGATGAACGCCTGCTTCGTCAAACTTGCGCCGATAAACCGGCGAGTTCTCGTAAGCATGCTTGAGCGTCCATTTGAGACGCTCGAGCTGCAGCGCCGCGAGTTCGTCGCGGCTCGCCTTCTCGATCGGGTCGAGCGGCAGCGATGTGGTCATTGCTGTCTCCTTGATGCTGACTACGCGGCGCGGCTTTTAGATGCCGCGTCCGTTATATGAACGAGTCCGTCACACGGGAATTACGTTGCCTCTTATCTGAGCCGACTTGCCGCGGAACATCGCGACCGGCTCGCCTTCGCGATTCGTCACGCGGATATCGTAGATACCCGTGCGCCCGCTCAGCGTTTGCTCGATCGCTTCGGCAGTCAGGCGATCGCCGCCCTGCACGGGCCGCAAAAACTCGATCGAGCAGCCCGCCGCGACCGTGCTGATGTTGTACGAGTTGCAGGCGAACGCGAACGCGGAGTCCGCCAGCGTGAACATCAGGCCGCCGTGGCAAATCGCATGGCCGTTCAGAAAGTCGGGGCGCACGTCCATTTGCAGACGCGCATAGCCGGGCCGGACTTCGATCAGCTCGATGCCGAGCGCGCGCGAGCATGCGTCCGCTTCGTACATGGCTTTCGCCGTGGCTTCCGCGAGTTGTTGTGGCGTCACAGATATCTCCAGTTCGATTCGGTTCTCACAGACCTTCGAAGCGCGGTGCGCGCTTCTCCTTGAACGCGGCGACGCCTTCGATGTAATCCGGCGACGCACCGAGCTCGCGCTGAAGATCCCGTTCGAGATCGAGCTGCTGGTCGAAAGTCCTGTTCGCGCTCGCGCGGATCGCTTTCTTGATCGCGACGACCGCGCGCGCCGGCTGCTGCGCGAGTTGGGCGGCCAGTTGCGCGGCCGCTTGCTGCAGCTCGGCATCGTCGACGACGCGCCACACGATGCCCCACGCCTCCGCCTTCTCGGCGCTGAGTTTTTCGCCCGTCAGCGCGAGCCCGAGCGCACGCGCCTCACCGACGCGGCGCGACAGCAGCCATGTGCCGCCCGAATCGGGCACGAGGCCGATCTTCACGAATGCCTGAATGAAGCTGGCCGAGCGCGCCGCGACGACGAAGTCGCACGCCATCGCGAGATTCGCGCCGGCTCCAGCGGCCGTGCCGTTCACTGCCGCGATGACCGGCATCGGCAAAGCCTGAAGCCTGCGCACGAGCGGATTGAAGTGCTCGTCGATGAGATCGCCCAGATCCGACATCGAGCCAGGCGTGAAATCCAGATCCGCGAGATCCTGTCCCGCGCAGAAGCCGCGACCCGCGCCGGTGATGACGAGCGCGCGCGCATTGCCCGCTTCTATTTCAGTGAGCGCCTGGTTCAACTCGCGATGCATCTCGCGCGTGAAGCTGTTCAGTTTGTCGGGGCGATTGAGCGTCAACGTCGCGACGCGCGTCTCGACATCGACGTGAAAGAACACGGACTTCTCTGTCATTACATTTCCTCTCTCGACGAATCCGGCTGCGGCGGCGCGTGCTCGCCGCCATTCCTTGCATCCGATACTAGCCGCGCGACCGCGAGCTTTCCATTAGGCCGAATGGCATAAGCCGTTTGCACGGCGATCCGGCCTTTGGATCGTTTGTGTCGATTGGCTTATGCCGTCTGGCCAGCTTCCGCCGACGCGGCCTTTGGTGCAACATGGACGCGGCTTTGCACTACTCGGAAGCGATTTGCGACGAAAGCTGCATCCGAAAGCGCTGCGTTGGCCGCGGGGTTCGCGCCCGTGCCGTGGAAGTCGGAGAACGCCGCGGTCTGATTGACGAAGACGCCGCCGGTGAGGTTGATCGAGAGCGCGACACCGCCTTCAATGGCTGCTTCGTGCGCGGCTTCGATCACCTTGTCGTCGGTGCTGTAGACCGAGAACGTCAAGGCGCCGTGCGTGCGCGCGATCGACCCGGCGAGTTCGAGCGATTGCGCGGTCGAGTCGGTCGCGACGACGAACGAAATCGGGCCGAACCATTCCTTGGTGAATTTCGCTTCGTCGGTGCGCGCGTCGAGCTTGAGCATGAGGGGTGTGTGAACGCGGGCTTCAGGAAACGCAGGGTGCGTGAGAGATTGGCTGTCGAGCAGCATGTCGCCGAGCTTGCGCGCTTCGGTGACGCGTTCCACGACGCCATCGTTCTGAATCGCTCCCGTGAGCTCGACGGCGCGGGCCGGATCGGATGCGAGTTTTTCGACGGCGCCCGCGAGCGCTTTCGCGACGTCATCGAAGCTCAGTTGGCCTTCGGCGGTGCGGATGCCATTGCGCGGCACGTAGATGTTCTGCGGCGCGGTGCACATCTGACCGGAATAGAGGGCGAGTGAGAAGGCGATGTTGCGCGCGGCGGACTTCATGTCGTCCACGGAATCGATGACGATCTGATTCACGCCCGCCTTCTCGGTGTAGACCTGCGCCTGATGCGCGTTGCGCTCGAGCCAGGTGCCGTTTTGCGTGCTTCCCGTGAAATCGATGAGCTTGATTTCGGGACGCAAGGCGAGTTCCTGGACCAACGCGCCGTCGTTGGGTTCGGTGGCCAACAGCGTGACGACGTTCGGATCGAAGCCGGCCTCACGAAGCACTTCACGCGCGATTCGCACGGTGATCGCGAGCGGCAGGATCGCGCCGGGGTGCGGCTTGACGATGACGGCGTTGCCGGTTGCGAGATCGGCGAACATGCCGGGATAGCCGTTCCAGGTCGGAAACGTGCAGCAGCCGAGCACAAGCCCCGTGCCGCGCGGGACGATGGAGAAGCGCTTTTGCATCGCGAGCGGCGGATTTTTGCCTTGCGGCTTTTCCCAGTGCGCTTCGGCGGGGATGCGACGTAGCTGGTCCCACGCATAGACGACGGCTTCCAGCGCCCGGTCTTGCGCGTGCGGGCCACCGGCCTGGAATGCCATCATGAATGCCTGGCCGGTCGTGTGCATCACGCCGTACGCGATCTCGAAGCTGGCGCGGTTCAGGCGCGACAGGATTTCGAGGCTCACGCCCACCCAAGCCTGCGGGCCGGCGGCGCGCCAGGCGGACTGCGCCTTGGCCGCGGCTTGAGTCAGCGCGTCGGGATCGGCCTTCGGATAGCGGACGTCCAGCGCGATGCCGAACGGCGAACGCTCCTTCCCGACCGTTTCGCCTGTCGAAGGCTGATCGAGTTCGAAAGTCTTGCCGAGATGAGCTTTGAATGCTGCCTCTCCATCGGCGCTGGCCGTTTCCCCGTACACTTTGGGGCTCGGCATTTCGGCGAACGGGCTCCAGTAGCCGCGCGTTTCGATGGCTGCGAGCGCTTTGTCGAGCGTCGCTTCGTGCTTCGTGAATAGCGGATGTGTCATGGTCGCGAGAAGAGAAGAACGAGGGAAAGGTGCCAGGCCGAATAATTAACCGACCGGTTGGTTGGTGATGGTAGCATTATCGAGATGCAGTGACGAATGACTTTTCATTAGGGCTTACCTGAGGATCGCAAGGAGGAGCGAATGGCTTACGAGAATCTGCTGGTCGAGACGCGTGGTCGGGTCGGACTGATTACGCTGAATCGTCCGAAAGCGCTGAACGCGCTGAATGACGCGCTGATGGACGAACTTGGCGTCGCGCTCAAGGCATTCGACGCCGATGGAGACATCGGCGCAATCGTGCTGACCGGCAGCGAAAAGGCGTTCGCGGCGGGTGCGGACATCGGCATGATGGCCGGCTACTCCTATATGGATGTCTACAAGGGCGACTACATCACGCGTAACTGGGAAACGATCCGCACGATTCGCAAGCCGATCATTGCCGCGGTCGCGGGTTTTGCGCTCGGCGGAGGTTGCGAACTCGCGATGATGTGCGACATCGTCATCGCCGCCGACACGGCCAAGTTCGGTCAGCCCGAGATCAAGCTCGGCGTGATTCCGGGAGCGGGCGGCACGCAGCGCTTGCCGCGCGCTGTATCGAAAGCCAAGGCGATGGATATGTGCCTGACTGCGCGCATGATGGATGCGAGCGAGGCCGAACGGGCGGGGCTGGTGTCGCGCATCGTCGGGGCGGATCGCCTTCTGGACGAGGCCGTCGAAGCGGCGACGATCATCGCCGGCTTCTCGCTGCCCGCCGTGATGATGGCCAAGGAGGCTGTTAATCGCGCTTACGAGACAACGCTCGCAGAAGGTGTTCATTTCGAGAGGCGTCTGTTCCATTCTCTGTTCGCGACGGAGGATCAGAAGGAAGGCATGGCGGCGTTTGTTGAAAAGCGTAAGCCGGTTTTCAAGCATCGGTGACCTTCATGTGAGAAAGCGCTTGCGCTCCTCGATTCCGCTCACTAGAATTCTGTTCCTTCGCGATTCGATGAACGCGAAGGAAGCGGGATAGGGCGGTATCGGCGGTGTGCTCGGGGGTAGGTTGTAGAAGGCTCCGGGCGCGGATCGGCAAGAAAAAGAAACTTCGAATTCTTGTTGACACGAACCGAAGCGTTCTTCATAATCTCGTTTCTCTGCTGCTGATGCAGCGACGCAAGACGGAAGTTGAAGTAAGGCTTGTCTTGCGATGTGCTCTTTAAAAACTAACAGCCGATAAGTGTGGGCGCTTGATGGCGAGTGCGGCTGGTTCTTCGGAATCGGCGATAGCAAAAGTATCAAGAGTCTCACACGAAGTATCAGAGGAAGGTTTGTTCATCTTTGGATGGAATAAATCATCGTCAGAACGTTGAGTGAGCGACCTATTCGGAAGAATAGAAAACAGTAACAGGTATTGAACTGAAGAGTTTGATCCTGGCTCAGATTGAACGCTGGCGGCATGCCTTACACATGCAAGTCGAACGGCAGCACGGGGGCAACCCTGGTGGCGAGTGGCGAACGGGTGAGTAATACATCGGAACGTGTCCTGTAGTGGGGGATAGCCCGGCGAAAGCCGGATTAATACCGCATACGACCTAAGGGAGAAAGCGGGGGATCTTCGGACCTCGCGCTATAGGGGCGGCCGATGGCAGATTAGCTAGTTGGTGGGGTAAAGGCCTACCAAGGCGACGATCTGTAGCTGGTCTGAGAGGACGACCAGCCACACTGGGACTGAGACACGGCCCAGACTCCTACGGGAGGCAGCAGTGGGGAATTTTGGACAATGGGGGCAACCCTGATCCAGCAATGCCGCGTGTGTGAAGAAGGCCTTCGGGTTGTAAAGCACTTTTGTCCGGAAAGAAAACTTCGTCCCTAATATGGATGGAGGATGACGGTACCGGAAGAATAAGCACCGGCTAACTACGTGCCAGCAGCCGCGGTAATACGTAGGGTGCGAGCGTTAATCGGAATTACTGGGCGTAAAGCGTGCGCAGGCGGTCTGTTAAGACCGATGTGAAATCCCCGGGCTTAACCTGGGAACTGCATTGGTGACTGGCAGGCTTTGAGTGTGGCAGAGGGAGGTAGAATTCCACGTGTAGCAGTGAAATGCGTAGAGATGTGGAGGAATACCGATGGCGAAGGCAGCCTCCTGGGCCAACACTGACGCTCATGCACGAAAGCGTGGGGAGCAAACAGGATTAGATACCCTGGTAGTCCACGCCCTAAACGATGTCAACTAGTTGTTGGGGATTCATTTCCTTAGTAACGTAGCTAACGCGTGAAGTTGACCGCCTGGGGAGTACGGTCGCAAGATTAAAACTCAAAGGAATTGACGGGGACCCGCACAAGCGGTGGATGATGTGGATTAATTCGATGCAACGCGAAAAACCTTACCTACCCTTGACATGGTCGGAACCCTGCTGAAAGGTGGGGGTGCTCGAAAGAGAACCGGCGCACAGGTGCTGCATGGCTGTCGTCAGCTCGTGTCGTGAGATGTTGGGTTAAGTCCCGCAACGAGCGCAACCCTTGTCCTTAGTTGCTACGCAAGAGCACTCTAAGGAGACTGCCGGTGACAAACCGGAGGAAGGTGGGGATGACGTCAAGTCCTCATGGCCCTTATGGGTAGGGCTTCACACGTCATACAATGGTCGGAACAGAGGGTTGCCAAGCCGCGAGGTGGAGCCAATCCCAGAAAACCGATCGTAGTCCGGATCGCAGTCTGCAACTCGACTGCGTGAAGCTGGAATCGCTAGTAATCGCGGATCAGCATGCCGCGGTGAATACGTTCCCGGGTCTTGTACACACCGCCCGTCACACCATGGGAGTGGGTTTCACCAGAAGTAGGTAGCCTAACCGCAAGGAGGGCGCTTACCACGGTGGGATTCATGACTGGGGTGAAGTCGTAACAAGGTAGCCGTATCGGAAGGTGCGGCTGGATCACCTCCTTTCTCGAGCTTCGCACACGAAGTTAAGCGCTCACGCTTATCGGCTGTTGTTTGAAGACAGGCTTTGGGTCTGTAGCTCAGTCGGTTAGAGCACCGTCTTGATAAGGCGGGGGTCGTTGGTTCGAATCCAACCAGACCCACCACGGTCAAGATGAGTCAGGCAGTCAGTGAGGCTGCAGACGCAAGACGCGGGGGATTAGCTCAGCTGGGAGAGCACCTGCTTTGCAAGCAGGGGGTCGTCGGTTCGATCCCGTCATCCTCCACCAAGTCCTCAATGCGCAGTGTTTCGTGAAGCACTTTGCATTGGCGATTGAAAGCCAGTTGATGTCGCAGGCGAGTGAAGTGAGCTTGTCGGCTAAACGTTCTTTAACAATCTGGAAGAAGTAGTAAAGAGACTATCTAAAAGCACTTAGAGATGGGTGCGAGTCGGGTAGTCAGGGTAGTGATTGTATCAAGTATGAAAAGTGATCTTAACGATGACTTGGAATACGGCACAACGCGAATACTCAGCCTATGGCAAGGGTGGCTCGAGAGAGACACACTTGTTATAGGGTCAAGCGAACAAGTGCATGTGGTGGATGCCTTGGCGATCACAGGCGATGAAGGACGCGGTAGCCTGCGAAAAGTTGTGGGGAGCTGGCAAACGAGCTTTGATCCACAAATGTCCGAATGGGGAAACCCACTCCTAATGGAGTACCCACAACTGAATACATAGGTTGTGTGGAGCGAACGCGGTGAACTGAAACATCTAAGTAACCGCAGGAAAAGAAATCAACCGAGATTCCCAAAGTAGTGGCGAGCGAAATGGGATCAGCCTGTACTCTTTATCTTTGTTGTTAGTCGAACGCTCTGGAAAGTGCGGCCATAGCAGGTGATAGCCCTGTAGACGAAAACAGCGAGGAAGAACTAGGGGTACGACAAGTAGGGCGGGACACGTGAAATCCTGTCTGAAGATGGGGGGACCATCCTCCAAGGCTAAATACTCGTGATCGACCGATAGTGAACCAGTACCGTGAGGGAAAGGCGAAAAGAACCCCGGGAGGGGAGTGAAATAGATCCTGAAACCGCATGCATACAAACAGTCGGAGCCTGGAAACGGGTGACGGCGTACCTTTTGTATAATGGGTCAGCGACTTACGTTCAGTAGCGAGCTTAACTGATTAAGGCAGGCGTAGCGAAAGCGAGTCCGAACAGGGCGATCAGTTGCTGGGCGTAGACCCGAAACCAAGTGATCTATCCATGGCCAGGTTGAAGGTGCGGTAACACGTACTGGAGGACCGAACCCACTAACGTTGAAAAGTTAGGGGATGAGCTGTGGATAGGGGTGAAAGGCTAAACAAACTTGGAAATAGCTGGTTCTCTCCGAAAACTATTTAGGTAGTGCCTCGTGTATCACCTTCGGGGGTAGAGCACTGTCATGGTTGTGGGGTCCATTGCGGATTACTACGCCATAGCAAACTCCGAATACCGAAGAGTGCAATCACGGGAGACAGACATCGGGTGCTAACGTCCGGTGTCAAGAGGGAAACAACCCAGACCGCCAGCTAAGGTCCCAAAGATTGGCTAAGTGGGAAACGAAGTGGGAAGGCTAAAACAGTCAGGAGGTTGGCTTAGAAGCAGCCACCCTTTAAAGAAAGCGTAATAGCTCACTGATCGAGTCGTCCTGCGCGGAAGATGTAACGGGGCTCAAGCCAGTCACCGAAGCTGCGGATGCGTACGCAAGTACGTGTGGTAGGAGAGCGTTCCGTAAGCCTGCGAAGGTGCGTTGAAAAGCGTGCTGGAGGTATCGGAAGTGCGAATGCTGACATGAGTAGCGATAAAGGGGGTGAAAAGCCCCCTCGCCGTAAGCCCAAGGTTTCCTACGCAACGTTCATCGGCGTAGGGTGAGTCGGCCCCTAAGGCGAGGCAGAAATGCGTAGCTGATGGGAAGCAGGTCAATATTCCTGCACCATTGTTAGATGCGATGGGGGGACGGATCGCGGAAGGTTGTCCGGGTGTTGGACGTCCCGGTCGCTGCGTTGGAGAAGGCACTTAGGCAAATCCGGGTGCGTAATTCAAGGGCGTGGCGCGAGCTTCTTCGGAAGCGAAGCAATTGGAAGTGGTTCCAAGAAAAGCCTCTAAGCTTCAGTCTAACGATGACCGTACCGCAAACCGACACAGGTGGGCGAGATGAGTATTCTAAGGCGCTTGAGAGAACTCGGGAGAAGGAACTCGGCAAATTGGTACCGTAACTTCGGGATAAGGTACGCCCTTGTAGCTTGACTGGCCTGCGCCAGGAGGGTGAAAGGGTTGCAATAAACTGGTGGCTGCGACTGTTTAATAAAAACACAGCACTCTGCAAACACGAAAGTGGACGTATAGGGTGTGACGCCTGCCCGGTGCCGGAAGATTAAATGATGGGGTGCAAGCTCTTGATTGAAGTCCCGGTAAACGGCGGCCGTAACTATAACGGTCCTAAGGTAGCGAAATTCCTTGTCGGGTAAGTTCCGACCTGCACGAATGGCGTAACGATGGCCACACTGTCTCCTCCCGAGACTCAGCGAAGTTGAAGTGTTTGTGATGATGCAATCTCCCCGCGGCTAGACGGAAAGACCCCATGAACCTTTACTGTAGCTTTGCATTGGACTTTGAACCGATCTGTGTAGGATAGGTGGGAGGCTATGAAACCGGAACGCCAGTTTCGGTGGAGCCGTCCTTGAAATACCACCCTGGTTTGTTTGAGGTTCTAACCTTGGCCCGTGATCCGGGTCGGGGACAGTGCATGGTAGGCAGTTTGACTGGGGCGGTCTCCTCCCAAAGCGTAACGGAGGAGTACGAAGGTACGCTAGGTACGGTCGGAAATCGTGCTGATAGTGCAATGGCATAAGCGTGCTTAACTGCGAGACCGACAAGTCGAGCAGGTGCGAAAGCAGGTCATAGTGATCCGGTGGTTCTGTATGGAAGGGCCATCGCTCAACGGATAAAAGGTACTCTGGGGATAACAGGCTGATACCGCCCAAGAGTTCATATCGACGGCGGTGTTTGGCACCTCGATGTCGGCTCATCTCATCCTGGGGCTGTAGCCGGTCCCAAGGGTATGGCTGTTCGCCATTTAAAGAGGTACGTGAGCTGGGTTTAAAACGTCGTGAGACAGTTTGGTCCCTATCTGCCGTGGGCGTTGGATATTTGAAGGGGGCTGCTCCTAGTACGAGAGGACCGGAGTGGACGAACCTCTGGTGTACCGGTTGTGACGCCAGTCGCATCGCCGGGTAGCTATGTTCGGAAGAGATAACCGCTGAAAGCATCTAAGCGGGAAACTCGCCTTAAGATGAGATATCCCCGGGGCTTCGAGCCCCTTGAAGGGTCGTTCCAGACCAGGACGTTGATAGGTCAGGTGTGTAAGTGCAGTAATGCATTGAGCTAACTGATACTAATTGCCCGTAAGGCTTGATCCTATAACCAGTGTGTTTTACGTACTGACCTGGCGCCACAGCGCTTGGTCAATACCACCCCTGGTTGAGTAGCGTTGTGCGACACTCACTCCCCAAACACTTCTACTTCTTCCCAGATTGGTTGTCGCGCCCACCCAGGCGAGACAACAACAAGTCATGCCTGATGACCATAGCGAGTCGGTCCCACCCCTTCCCATCCCGAACAGGACCGTGAAACGACTCCACGCCGATGATAGTGCGGATACCCGTGTGAAAGTAGGTAATCGTCAGGCTCCTCATGCTTCAAACAAAAACCCCACCCCAAAAAGGTGGGGTTTTTGCGTTGGGGCGTGAAAATCTAAATCGCAATTAAGCCAGCAGAGGCGTAACGGCGACCATCAACGGGCGAGGAATTTCTCCGCCAGTCTTACCCAGTACGACGATCCGATCGATAACAAATCATCATTAAAGTCGTAGCTGGCGTTGTGCAACATGCACGGCCCCGCGCCGTGTCCTTGCTCCCGGTGCCCGCCGTCGCCGTTACCTAGAAACGCATAACATCCGGACTTTTCGAGAAGCATGAACGAAAAGTCCTCGGCGCCCATCGTCGGCTCGACGGCGCTATCGACCTTATCCTTGCCCACCACTTCTGCCATAACTTCCGCCGCGAATCTTGCCTCTTCAGGCGAATTGATCGTCGGCGGATAGTTTCTGTGGAAATGAATTTCCACCTCGCAGTCGTAGGCCGCTGCGGTTGCATCGGCGATTTTGCGCATGCGCGCCTCGATTAGATCGAGCGTCTCCACCGTAAAAGTACGCACAGTTCCTCCGAGCCAAGCCTGATCGGGCACCACATTGGCAGCCTGGCCAGCGTGAATCTGGGTAATCGAAAGCACGGCCGTATCGATCGGCTTCTTGCTTCGCGTGATGATGCTCTGAAGCCCGTTCGCGATCTGAACCGCCGTAAAAACGGGATCGCGCCCGTTATGTGGCAAGGCCGCGTGCGAACCGGTTCCTCGAATGGCGATGCGAAACTCGTTGCTCGAAGCCATGATCGGCCCTTCGACGACACCGAAATGCCCCGCCGGAATGCCAGGCCAGTTGTGAATGCCGAACACCGCATCGACCGGAAACCGCTTGAAAAGACCATCTTCGATCATGGCCTTCGCGCCCGCGCCGCCTTCCTCAGCCGGTTGGAAGATGAAGACGACCGTCCCATCGAATTTGCCGTGCTTGGCCAGATATTTCGCCGCGCCGAGCAGCATCGCCGTATGACCATCGTGGCCGCAGGCATGCATACGGCCGTCGTTCGTCGATCGATGTCCGAAAGTGTTCAATTCCTGAATGGGCAGCGCGTCCATATCCGCGCGCAGCCCGATCGAGGCGCTGCCGGCGCCGCGCTTCAACACGCCGACGACGCCTGTCTTGCCCAATCCCCGATGCACTTGGATTCCCCAACTTTCGAGGCTCTCGGCAACCAGTTTTGCGGTGCCAACCTCTTCATAGCGCAATTCGGGATGGGCATGGATCGTTCGTCGGAGCGTCTTGATCTCGTCGTGCGATGCTTCGATTTCTGGGATCAGATTCATTTGAACTGCTCTCACGTTTGAATTCGGATTGCGCGTATTGACCGCGCCTGCTCGTTCCATTCTACGCCGCCGCTATTTGCGCCATCGGACGGTCGATCGCATAGCGGCCGTAATAGAATTCCGTCATCTGCCGCTTTTACTTCGATTTACGGACTTTCCGATGAACGCTCCAGCCGAGTTTGCCCGAGCCGTGTGCCCGCACGATTGCCCCGATACTTGCGCGATGCGCGTAACGGTCAAAGATGGAAAAGCGGTCAAAGTCAGCGGCGAACCTGATCATCCACCGACGCAAGGTGTGTTGTGCACAAAGGTCACGCGCTATGCCGAGCGTACGCATCACAAGGATCGTCTTCTGACTCCGTTGCGTCGAATCGGCAAAAAGGGCGAGGGTAGATTTGAGCCGATCGGCTGGGACGAAGCGTTGCAACTCGCCGCCGAACGCCTGCAGCCTATCGCCCGGCGCACGCCTGAAGCCATCGTTCCGTACAGTTACGCGGGCACGATGGGCCTGGTGCAAGGCGAAAGCGTCGCTGCCCGATTCTTCAACGTGCTTGGCGCATCGCGACTCGAACGCACGATTTGTGCGGCCGCGGGCGCCGCCGGCCTGCGCTACACGTACGGCGCGAGCCTCGGAATGCATTCCGAGTATTACGAAGAGAGCGAACTCATTCTGATCTGGGGCGCGAATCCGATCGCGTCGAGCCTGCACTTCTGGACGCGCGCGCAGGAGGCAAAGCGTCGTGGCGCGAAGCTGATAGCGATCGATCCGTACAAGTCGCTCACGGCGGAAAAGTGCCATCAGCACATCGCGTTGCGCCCGGGCACCGACGCCGCGCTCGCGCTCGGCATGATCGACGTGTTGATCCGCGAGAATTTCATCGATCACGAGTATGTGAGCGCGCATACCGTCGGCTTCGATGAACTTGCGGCGCGCGCGGCGCAGTATCCGGCTTCGCGCGTGGCGCAGATCTGCGGCATCGACGAAAAGGTCGTTATCGAACTCGCCCGTGCTTTCGGATCGACGAAGAAGGCCGCAATTCGCCTCAATTACGGCATGCAGCGCGTGCGCGGTGGCGGCAATGCCGTGCGGGCGATCGCTTGCTTGCCGTCGTTGACTGGCGCGTGGCGCGAGCGCGCCGGAGGCCTGCTGCTTTCGTCGTCCGGCTGGGCGCCGATCGACGGCAGCGCGCTCGAGCGTCCCGATTTGCTGCCGGGCTGGCCCTCGAAGCTTCCGCGCGCGATCAACATGAACGCGATCGGCGACGCGTTGCTGCATCCGGGCGACGAAGCATTCGGGCCGAAGATCGAAGCGCTGATCGTCTACAACTCGAATCCCGTTGCGGTCGCGCCCGATTCGGCGAAAGTCGAGGCGGGCTTCGCGCGCGAGGATCTGTTCACGATCGTGCTCGAACACTTCCAGACAGATACCGCCGATTACGCGGACCTCGTCTTTCCCGCGACGACGCAGCTCGAGCATCTCGACGTCCACAAGTCCTACGGGCACACGCACGTAATGGCGAATCTGCCGGCGATTCCACCCGTCGGCGAAGCGCGCCCGAACACTGAAATATTCCGCGGACTCGCACGCGCCCTGGGCCTTACCGAGCCGGCGCTTTTCGAGACCGACGAGCAGATCGCATCGAAGGCATTCCGCTGGAACGACCCGACGCTCGAAGGTCAGAGCTGGGACACGTTGAAGGCGTCCGGCTGGCTGAAGCTCGGAATCGCGGAAGCGCCGCTGGCCGAAGGCGGGTTCCGCACCCCGTCGGGAAAATGCGAGTTCTACAGCGAGCGCCTGAAACGCGAAGGTCTCGATCCGTTGCCCGATTACCTGCCGCCGTACGAATCTGCGGACGGATCGCCGGATCTGGCGGCCCGCTATCCGCTCGCGATGATTTCGCCGCCCGCGCGCAACTTCCTGAACAGCAGTTTCGTGAACATCGAAAGTCTGCGGGCGGCGGAGCGCGAACCGCATCTCGATATTCACCCCGCCGACGCGCAAGCGCGCGCCATCGCCGATGGCGCAGTCGTGCGCATCTTCAACGATCGCGGTTCGATGCAGGCCCGCGCGCGCGTGACGGAACGCGCGCGCGAAGGCGTCGTCGTCGGCTTGTCGATCTGGTGGAAGAAGTTGTCTCCCGATGGCCGCAACGCCAATCAGGTGACGAGTCAGGCGCTGACCGACCTCGGGGGCTCGGCGACGTTTTACGACTGCCTGGTGGAAGTGGAGCCAATGCATTGACAAGCTTCGGAGCGGCGGACTCGGACGGGTTTGGTGGAAGGCGTCTAACCCGATTGTCGGAGACCGGCCGAAAAGCTAGGATCTCGTTTCCGCACGATCATTCTAAAATCATATAAAGGAGACGCCGTATGGAGAAACTCTGGCTGAAGTCTTACCCGGCCGGCGTGCCTGCGGAGATCGATCCATCCGCGTATCGGTCCGTTTCGGAGCTGCTCGAGGACAGCTTTCGCGCGAATCGCGATCGCCGCGCGTTCGTGTGCATGGGCCAGGCGATCACGTACGCCGAACTCGACGCGATGTCGAGAAAGCTGGCCGCGTGGTTCCAGAAGCGAGGAATGAAGCCGGGCGCGCGCGTCGCGCTGATGATGCCGAACGTGCTGCAGTATCCGATCGCGATCGCGGCGGTATTGCGCGCGGGTTACATTGTCGTCAACGTGAATCCGCTTTACACGCCGCGCGAACTCGAGCATCAGCTCAAGGACAGCGGCGCGGAAGCAATCGTCATTTTGGAGAATTTCGCCGGCACGTTGCAGGCGGTCGTCAAGAACACGGCGATCAAACATATCGTCGTCGCGGCGATGGGCGATCTCATGGGTTTGAAAGGGGTGCTCGTCAACTTCGTCGTGCGCAGCGTGAAGAAGATGGTGCCAGAGTGGAAACTGCCTGGCAGCGTCCGATTCAATGACGCGCTGAGCGAAGGCGGCCGCGGCACGCTCCAGCCGGTCACCCAAAGTCCCGATGACGTCGCGTTCCTGCAGTACACCGGCGGCACGACGGGCGTCGCGAAAGGCGCGACGCTCACGCATCGCAATCTGATCGCGAACACGCTGCAGTCAGAAGTGTGGCTCGACCCGGCCCGCAAGCGCCGTCCCGACATCGATCAGTTCGTTTGCGTGGTCGCGCTGCCGCTTTATCACATCTTCGCGCTGACGGTCTGCGGCATGCTCACGATCCGTACCGGCGGCCTTGGCGTGCTGATACCGAACCCGCGAGATATCGCCGGAACCATCAAGGAACTGAAGGGCGTTCCCATCAACACATTCCCGGCCGTCAACACGCTCTACAACGCGTTGTTGAATCATCCAGACTTCAACAAGCTCGATTTCTCGAAGCTCATCGCTGCGAACGGCGGCGGGATGGCCGTGCAGGAAGCCGTCGCGAAGCGCTGGTTCGCGGCGACCGGCGTGCCGATCGTCGAGGGTTACGGCTTGTCCGAAACCTCGCCGTGCGTGACCTGCAATCCGGTGACGGCGACCGAATACACGGGCACGATCGGCTTGCCGCTTCCGTCCACGGAAATCTCCATCCGCGACGACGACAACAACGAAGTGCCGCTCGGCCAGCCCGGCGAGATCTGCATTCGCGGCCCGCAGGTGATGGCGGGCTACTGGAATCGTCCCGACGAAACCGCGAAGGTGATGACCCCCGACGGCTTCTTCCGCTCAGGCGACGTCGGCGTGCTCGATGAGCGCGGCTACGTGAAGATTGTCGATCGCAAGAAGGACATGATTCTCGTCTCCGGCTTCAACGTGTATCCGAACGAGATTGAAGATGTTGTCGCGATGCTGCCCGGCGTGTTCGAAGTTGCCGCGGTGGGCGTGAAGGATCAGGCGTCGGGCGAAGCGGTGAAGCTCTTCATCGTGCGCAAGGATGCGAGCCTGACGGAAGCGGATGTCATCGCGTACTGCAGGGAACGGCTGACCGGCTACAAGCGTCCGCGCACGATCGAGTTCCGCAACGAGTTGCCGAAGAGCAATGTCGGCAAGATCTTGCGGCGCGAATTGCGCGACGGCCGCGCGTAGCGGCTGCATCGTCCAAAGCGAAAAGCCTTCGTGTCGCGAGATGCGAAGGCTTTTTTGTTGCCCGCAGCGGAACGAAAAAAAGGCGCCCGAAGGCGCCTTTCAGTGCGTACTGCTTTGTTACGACCTTATTAGAACTTGTGGCGGATACCGACAACAGCGGCAACCTGGTTCGACGTCGACGACGCCGACAGGCCGTTGATGTTCGCAACCGCAGGGCGGTTCAACGAATCCGTGCCGCTTGCGTGCTGGTAGATACCGTCGATGTACACGTCCGTGCGCTTCGACAGGAAGTAGTCCGCGCCGAGCATGCCTTGGTGGTACTTGGCATCGGCCAGGCCGTAACCCTTCGTGTAGTCATATGCCACGCCCAGCAGCAGGGCCGGGGTCAGCTGATACTTGAAGTTGATTTCGGCGTTATGGAACTTGCCCGAGCCGCCCGTGTAGCCAGCCGGGTTCAGGCCAGCGCCTGCTTCGTTGTTGACGTCCTTGAACTGCGTGTTGCTATACGTCGCGCCGATGGTCGCTGCGCCGAACGTGTAAGCACCGCCAGCCGAGATGACTTGCTGCGTCTTGGCCGATGCGAAGCCCGAGTACACGCGGCTCGACATGTTCGAAGCCGTAGGCGTCGTGGCAGCGTTGCGGCTCGTGGCGTTGTTGCCGAAGAACGAGTAGTTCGGGTCCTTGACGTTCAAGTAGCCCGCGCCCAATTGCAGCGGACCCTGCGAGTAGCCGAGACCAACCGACCAGATCTGGTTGCGGTTGAACTGGCCAGCTTGGCCGCCGAGGCTGTACAGGCCGCCGAACGTGAAGCCGGCGTAGTTCGCGCTCGTGTACTTGATCGCGTTGTTCACGCGATTCGAGTTGTTCATGTTGTCCAGGTCGCCCGGGTGCGCGCCGAAGTACGACGCCCACTGGCTACCGACTTCGAATGCGCCGGTGTAGTCAACCACGGAGTCGTACTGGCGACCCAGCGTGACCGTACCGAATTGCGTCGAGCCCAGACCGACATAAGCCTGGCGGCCGAACAGGTCGCCGCCTTGGCCCAGCTGGCCGTTGAACACGTTGAAGCCGCCTTCCAACACGAAGATGGCCTTCAGACCGCCACCGAGGTCTTCCGTGCCGCGCAGGCCCCAACGGCTACCTTGCAGGTTGCCGCTGTTCATGGAGTACAGCTTTTGGCCGTTGCTGTTGTTGTTGTACGCGAAGCCAGCGTCGATGATGCCGTACAGCGTCACACTGCTCTGCGCATGTGCGGCGCCTGCGAATGCGCCCAGTGCGGCGAGAGCGAGAAGCGACTTTTTCATTGATTGAATCTCCAAGGAGTGTTTGCGACTTTTGGCAAGGTCACTGTTCTTAGCGCCAGTGTGTTGACGGTCCCTGCCTGCTTCTTAACGAAGGTGACACGTAATGTAACAAAGAGGCTTTAACGGACAAAGGAAAAGGGGCTGGTCCGCCGGACTCATGTGACGTTTACGCAACAGGCGCTAAAATGTTGGTTTTGCAGGATATTTGCGACCCGTGTTTGCCCTAATTACCAAAACAGGTGCTTCATAAGGGGCGATCGGCGGTCGACGGTGTCAGGTTGGTGCCATATTCGCGATCAGACTTCGAGCCTGTAATCCGGAGAAATCGCACATGCTCCGTGGCCGCTGAACGCGGTATCCGGCAAGCCCGCGCCCCTTCGGCGCCAGTCGATGTGCGCTAAAATTCGCGTTTTCCGCGAGCGTCCGCTCCGTCTGCGGACCATGAAGAGAGAGGTGACACCATGACGCTCGATGAAGTCATCAGCGAATTCGATCGAGGCTTGCGGTCCATGACGGGCGTGAGCCGCATGTCGCGTCCGATTCCTGAATCGACGATGTCGCCTCTGGACGCGACCGGCGATGTCCTCTCGGAACAATCGCAACTCACCGAAGAAGAACGCGCCCATTCGGCCGGACTGATGCGCGTGAATCACGTTGGCGAAGTCTGCGCGCAAGCGCTTTATCAGGCGCAGAAGCTCGCCACAAGCTCGCCCGAGCTCAAGGCCAGTTTCGAGCGAGCGGCGCGTGAAGAGGAAGACCATCTCGCGTGGACATCGACGCGGCTGAAAGATCTGGAATCGCGGCCGAGCCTGCTGAACCCGTTGTGGTACGCGGGTGCGCTGGCGATCGGTTTCGTCGCGGGGCGCTTCGGCGATCGCGCGAGTCTCGGCTTCATGGCCGAAACCGAGCGTCAGGTCGAGCAGCATCTCGATGGCCACATGAAGACCTTGCCCGTCAACGATCACGCATCCCGCGCGATCGTCGAGCAAATGCGTCTCGATGAAAGCGCGCACGCCGCAGCAGCCATCGGCGCTGGTGGGAGCGAGGTTCCGTTTCCGGTGCGCGCGTTGATGCGCGCAGCTTCCAAAGTCATGACGCGCACGGCCTATTACATATAGTGTGACAAATCCTCGTTCGCTCGCTTGCCGGGTCGAGCGAGGCATTCGCCGCCGAAACTCATCATCGAATCAAAAAACGGCTGTAAGAACCGTTACATTTCCCTCATTTCGCCTGCTCTTTTCACGTACTACCTTCACATCCCGCACTAGCTCTCTAATTCATAACGGTTTTCTCTTTTGCCGTTACTTCAAGCTCCTGCGCTAAGTCCTTGTTCTAGCAAATAAAAAGCACTCGAAAAAAAGGTGCGCGTCTTGACCGAGGAAATGCGTTCCTCTAAAGTGGGAGACAGTGTGAGAAAGTGGTCTTTTGTGTGATTCACAACCCATTTTCGAGCAAAACTGGAGAGGGACGGGCGTCGTGGTGGGCGTCCGAAAACGGGGAGAAGGGCGAGTGTTCCAAGGGGCGTCGGCGCTGACGCTCGATGCGAAAGGGCGGATGTCGGTTCCGTCGCGCTATCGGGAAGCGCTGCAAGGGCAGGCAGAAGGCCGGGTGACGCTCACGAAGAGCCCGGATGGATGCCTGTTGCTCTTTCCCCGCCCGGAGTGGGAAGTCTTCCGCGCCAAGGTCGCCGCGCTTCCGATGGAAGCCATGTGGTGGCGGCGCATCTTTCTCGGTAATGCAATGGATGTCGAACTCGACGGCAACGGGCGCGTGCTGGTCTCGCCCGAGCTGCGCGCTGCCGCGTCGCTGGAAAAAGAAGTGACGCTGCTCGGCATGGGCGCGCACTTCGAGTTGTGGGACTCGCAGACTTACGCGGCGAAGGAAGCCGCGGCCATGGCGCAGGGCATGCCCGACGCGCTGAAAAATTTCACTTTCTGACGCGGCGCTGAACAACATGGCTCCTGCGATGGGAAATGAACTGCAGCATCGCACGGTGCTGCTGAAGGAAGCGGTAGACGGGCTGCTCACGCGCGCGGACGGCATCTATATAGATGGCACTTTCGGGCGCGGCGGTCATAGCCGGGCGATTTTGCAGCGACTGGGTGACGCGGGGCGGCTGATCGCCTTCGACAAGGATCCTCTCGCGATCGCCACGGCGCAACAGATTCAGGATTCGCGCTTTTCGATCGTGCACGACAGCTTCGCGGCGTTGCGCGACGCGGCGAGCGAGCGCGGAGTAGGGCGGGTGTCGGGCGTGTTGCTGGACCTTGGCGTGTCGTCGCCGCAGGTGGACGACCCGGAGCGCGGCTTCAGCTTCCGCGCAGAAGGTCCGCTCGACATGAGGATGGACCCGACTCGGGGCGAGTCGGCGGCAGAGTGGCTCGCGCGTGCCACGGTGCAGGAAATCACGGAGGTCATCAGAGATTATGGGGAAGAACGGTTTGCTTTTCAGATTGCAAAGGCGCTTGTTGCTCGCCGGGCAGAGTCCGACCGTCTTGGGCCTCTCGACAGCACGCGCGAGCTTGCCGAAATCGTGGGTCACGTCGTCAAAACCCGTGAAAAGGGCAAGGACCCGGCAACTCGCACCTTTCAGGCTATACGGATTCACGTCAATCAAGAGCTTGCGGAGCTGCAGGTAGTACTCGAATCGGCATTGGCATTGTTGGAGCAAGGGGGGCGGCTGGTCGTGATCAGCTTTCATTCACTCGAAGACCGGATCGTCAAGCGGTTCATGCAGGCGCACGCGAGCGCGCCGGCGGTGGACCGTCGTTTGCCGATCCGCGCGGTCGATCTTCCCAGCCCGCCGCTGCGCGTGGTCGGCCGCGTGTTTCCGAGTGATGCCGAAGTCGCCGATAACCCGCGCGCCCGTTCCGCGGTGATGCGTATCGCCGAGCGGATCGCGCCATGAATCGCCTCAATATCTTCCTGCTCATCATCGTGCTCGGGTGCGCGCTGTCGGTCGTCAGCTCCACCAATCAGCAGCGGGAGATTTTCATCGACTTGCAAAGGGCGCAATCGCAAGAGCGTCAACTGCAACAGGATTACGCGCAGTTGCAGTACCAGCAGAGCGCGTTGTCGAAGACATCGCGCATCGAGCAGTTGGCCACCAACTCACTGAAAATGCAGCCCGTGACGACCGGCCGAACGCAATATCTCACCTACGACACGGCCGCCAACAAGGCCGCCGACGCACCCATGCCGCCGCCGCTGCCGGCGTCGGCGCCGCCTGCACGCGGAGCCAAGCGATGAAAAAGTCCGCGAAGCAGAAAGACATCGCTCACACGCCGAATCCGCTTCTCGCCGTGCGCCTGCCCATGTGGCGCTCGAAGCTCGTCGTGTTCCTGCTATTCATGGCGTTCGTCGCGCTGGCCGGGCGCGCGTTCTGGATTCAAGGCCCGGGCAACGCGTTCTTCAAGAAACAGGGCGAAAGCCGCTATCAGCGCACGCTCGAAATGCCTGCGACGCGCGGGCAGATTCGCGACCGTAACGGCCTCGTGCTCGCAACGAGTTTGCCGGTGAAGGCCATCTGGGCGATTCCCGAAGCCGTGCCGAACGATCTCGGCGCGGACAAATTCGCGCAATTGTCCAAACTTCTCGAAATGCCGGAAAAAGAGCTTCGCGCGAAGCTCTCGATGGACAAGACCTTCGTCTATGTGAAGCGCCAGGTGCCGCTCGAAGTCGCGCAGAAGGTCGCCGCGCTCGACATTCCCGGCATCTATTCGCGCGGCGAATACAAGCGCTTCTATCCGGAAGGCGAAATCACCGCGCACCTGATCGGCTTTACTAACATTGAAGACAAGGGACAGGAAGGCGTCGAACTCGGCGACCAGAACGTCCTCGCCGGCACGCCGGGCATGCGCCGCGTCATCAAGGACCGCATGGGCCATATCGTCGAGGACGTCGACGAGCAAGTCGTGCCGCACAACGGCGCGGACGTCGAACTTTCGATCGACAGCAAGATTCAGTACATCGCGTACACGAACCTGAAGGCCGCCGTCGAGAAGACGAAGGCGAAGGCCGGCGCGGCAATGGTCATCGACGTGAAGACGGGCGAAGTGCTCGCGCTCGTCAACTATCCCACGTACAACCCGAACGATCGTTCGCGGATGACCGGCGAGCAGTTGCGCAACCGCATTCTCACGGACACCTTCGAGCCGGGCTCGATCATGAAGCCGTTCACCGTTTCGCTCGCGCTCGATCTGCATCGGGTGACGCCGAATACGCTCGTCGAAACGGGCGGCGGCGTGTTCGTGCTCGACGGCGCCCGCATTACGGACGATTCTGGCTTCGGCACGCTCACCGTCGGCGGCGTGATTCAGAAGTCGAGCAATATCGGCGCGACCAAAATTGCGATGCAATTGCGTCCCGAGGAAATGTGGAACATGTACACGAGCATCGGGCTCGGTCAGGCGCCGAAAGTCGGTTTTCCGGGCGCCGTGACCGGGCGTCTGCGCCCGTGGAAGAGCTGGCGACGCATCGAGCAGGCGACGATGTCGTACGGCTACGGCCTGTCCGTGTCGCTGTTCCAGCTCGGGCGCGCGTACACGGCGATCGCGAACGACGGCAAGATCCTGCCGGTCTCGATTTTCCGCACGGCGGGCGATCAGCCGCCGCTCGGTCAGCAAGTGTTTTCGCCGACTACCGCGCGCGAAGTGCGTGCGATGCTCGAAACCGTCGTGTCGAAGGGCGGCACGTCGCCGGATGCGGCGGTGGCCGGCTATCGCGTCGGCGGCAAATCGGGCACGGCGTACAAGCATGCGGGCCACGGCTACGACCATTCGAAGTACCGGGCATCGTTCGTCGGCATGGCGCCGATGCCGAATCCGCGCATCGTCGTGGCCGTATCGGTGGATGAACCGACGGTCGGCAGCCACTTCGGCGGTCAGGTGTCGGGTCCGGTGTTCTCGGGCATCGTCGGCGATACCTTGCGCGCGCTGAACGTGCCGCCCGATATGCCAGTGAAGCAAATGGTCGTGACGGACGATTCGAACTCCGCCACGCAAGCGGCCGCCAAGCAGCCGGCGAATACGAACAACGCGAATACCGCGAAGAAATTCGCGGTGTCGAGCAATACGAAGACGCACCCGGGAGTCGTGCGATGAGCGCGCAAACCCGACAGAGCAAGATGCAAAAGGACGTATCACAAGCCGTTCAATGGCTGCGCGCCCACGCGCAGCCCGAGGCGCAATTGCACGCCGACACGCGCTCGCTCAAAAGCGGCGACGTGTTTCTAGCCTATGCGGTCGACGGCGCGGACAACCGTCCGTATCTCGACGCCGCGCTCGCCGCAGGCGCGGCTGCGGCGCTCTATCAGCCGGAGAATTTCGCGGGCAAGCCGGACGCGTCGAAGACGCTCGCCGTGAAGGCGCTGAACGAACTCGCGGGCCCGATCGCATCCGCGTGGTACGGCGAGCCGACCGCGTCGATGCTTACCGTCGGCGTGACGGGCACGAACGGCAAGACTTCGTGCAGCCAATGGATCGCGACTGCGCTCTCCGCGCTCGGCCGTCCGTGCGCGATCGTCGGCACGCTCGGCATCGGCATGCCGGGCAAACTGGTGCATAGCGGCTTCACCACGCCCGACGCGCCGCAGCTTCAGCGCAATCTTGCGCAATTGAAAGCTCAGGGCGCGGAAGGCGTCGCGATGGAAGTGTCGTCGCATGCGCTGCATCAGGGGCGCGTGAACGGCGTCGATTTCGATATCGCCATCTTCACGAATCTCACGCAGGATCATCTCGACTACCACGGCACGTTCGAGGCGTACGAAGCGGCAAAGGCGCGTCTTTTCGCGTGGCCGTCGCTGAAGACGGCAATCGTCAATCGCGACGATGCGGCCGGTCAGCGTCTGATCGAATCGCTGCGCGGCAAGGTGCGGACGATTGCCTACGGCGTCGAGATGCCCGCCGATGCCGCGCCGAGCGCCGACGCGTTCCTGCTCGCAACGCAAGTCCGCGCGACTGCGACCGGCACTGCGTTTCATCTGTCGTCGGACTGGGGCGAAGCCGATGTCGAAGTCGGCACGCTCGGCACGTTCAACGTGAGCAATCTGCTTTCCGTGCTCGGCGTGCTGCTCGAAGTGGGCGTGCCGTTCGATGCCGCCATCGCGCGCATCGAAAAGCTCGAATCGGTCAACGGCCGCATGGAGCGTCTCGGCGGACGCATTCAGAGCGACGAGCCGCTCGTCGTGATCGACTACGCGCACACGCCCGACGCGCTCGACAAGACCCTCACCGCGCTGCGCCCGATCGCCGAGGCGCGCGGCGGCGAGCTCGTCTGCATGTTCGGCTGCGGCGGCGACCGCGACGCCACCAAGCGTCCGCTGATGGGCGAAATCGCCGAACGCCTCGCGGATCAGGTCGTCATCACGAGCGACAACCCGCGCAGCGAAGATCCCGTCGCGATCATCGATCAAATCGCCGCCGGCATGAGCGAAGCCGCGAAGGCGCGCCGCGTCGAAGACCGCGCGAGCGCGATTCTGCAAGCAATACGAAGTGCGGCGCGCGAGGACGTCGTCGTGCTCGCCGGAAAAGGGCACGAAGCCACGCAGGAAATCATGGGCAAGAAGCGCGCGTTCTCGGATCAGGATCACGCGCGTCTCGCTCTGGCCGCACGCGCCACACAACAACGCGGAGGCGGCGAATGACGATGTTCACTTTGCGCGAAGCCGCCGCGATGATTCCCGGCGCCGTCCTTAAGGGCGATGCGGGTATCGCCATCGCGCGCGTCGTCACGGACAGCCGCGGCGTGCAGGCCGGCGATCTGTTCGTCGCGGTGAAGGGCGATCGCTTCGATGCGCATGATTTCCTCGATCAGGTGGCGAAGAGCGGCGCGGCTGCTGCGCTCGTGTCACGCGACCCGAGCAACTCCGGTGCCTGGCCACTTCCGGTCATCAAGGTAAAGGACACGCGCGCGGCGCTCGGTGCGTTGGCGCACGGCTGGCGCAAGCGCTTCACGATGCCGCTCGTCGCGGTCACGGGCAGCAACGGCAAGACGACGGTCAAGGAGATGATCGCGTCGATCTTCGCGGCTGCGGTCGGCGAGGAAGCGCGCCTCGCGACCGCGGGCAACTTCAATAACGACATCGGCTTGCCGCTCACGCTGTTTCGCCTGAAGGCGTCGCACAAGCTCGCGGTCGTCGAACTGGGCATGAATCATCCGGGCGAAACCGAAGTGCTCGGCAAGATCGCCGCGCCGGATGTCGCCGTCGTCAACAACGCGCAGCGCGAGCATCAGGAATTCATGGCGACGGTCGAAGCGGTCGCGCTCGAGCACGCATCGGTCATTCATGCGCTAGGCGATACCGGCACGGCCGTGTTTCCCGCCGACGACCAGTACGCCGTCTTCTGGCGCACGGCCGCGACCGGCAACGCGATCATCGATTTCGCGCTGACCGCCGATGCATCGCAGGCCGCCGTCACCGGTACGCTCGAAGGCACGACGGTCCACATGCAAACGCCGCAGGGCGCGGTCGACATCGCGCTGAACGTGCTCGGCGAACACAACGCGCGCAACGCAATGGCGGCGACCGCGGCAGCGCTTGCCGCAGGCGTTTCGCTCGACGTCATCAAGCGCGGTCTCGAAGCGTTCCAGCCGGTTAAAGGCCGCTTGCAGGTGAAGCGCGCGATGCTCGGCGCGCTCGCCGGCGCGACCGTCATCGACGACACGTACAACTCGAATCCCGATTCGATGCGCGCCGCGATCGACGTGCTCGCATCGCAGGCAACGCCCCGCGTGCTCGTGATGGGCGACATGGGCGAAGTCGGCGAGGAAGGTCCGGCGTTTCATCGCGAAGTCGGCGCGTATGCGGCGGAGTGCGGCATCGATGCGCTCTTCGCGCTCGGCGCCGCGAGCGTCGATTCGGTGAACGCATTCAACGCGGCCGCATCGAAGCAAACCGCGCAGCATTTCGCCGATGTCCGCGAACTGCTCACCGCGCTCGAACAGGCAGGCTACGGCAACAAGGCCACGTATCTCGCCAAAGGCTCGCGCTTCATGAAGATGGAGCGCGTGGTGGATGCCTTGACGAGTCCACAACAACCCGCAGCGGGCCATGCGCCCGCTGCACATTGATTCACTGAAGAGAAGGACCAGCATGCTACTCGCACTCGCGCAATGGCTTCAGAATGACGCCAGCTTCATGCGCGTGTTCACCTACATCACGTTCCGCGCGGTGGGCGCCACGGCAACGGCGCTTCTGATCGGTCTCGTCTGCGGCCCGTGGGTCATCCGCAAGCTGACCTTGCTCAAGGTCGGCCAGGCCGTGCGCAAGGACGGCCCGCAGACGCATCTCGTGAAGTCCGGCACGCCGACGATGGGCGGCGTGCTGATCCTCATCGGCATTGCCATTTCCACGTTGCTGTGGGCCGATCTCACGAACCGTTTCGTGTGGATCGTGATGCTCGTCACGTTCGGCTATGGCGTGATCGGCTGGGTGGACGACTATCGGAAGGTCGTGCACAAGGATCCGCGCGGCATGTCGTCGCGCGAGAAGTATTTCTGGCAATCGGTGATCGGCCTGTTCGCGGCGGTGTATCTCGCGTTTTCCGTGTCCGAAGCGAACAACGCGCGCGTGTTCGATCTCTTCATGGCGTGGGTGCGCAGCGGCCTCTCGATGGGCCTGCCCGCGCGCGCCGACCTGATGCTGCCGTTCCTCAAATCGATCACGTATCCGCTCGGCGTGTGGGGCTTCATCGCGATGACCTACTTCGTCATCGTCGGGTCGAGCAACGCCGTGAATCTCACCGACGGCCTCGACGGCCTCGTCATCATGCCGGTCGTGCTGGTCGGCGCGTCGCTCGGCGCGTTCGCGTATGTGATGGGCTCGTCGGTCTATTCGAAGTACCTGCTGTTCCCGCACATTCCCGGAGCGGGCGAGCTTTTGATCTTTTGTTCCGCAATGGGTGGCGCCGGTCTCGCGTTTCTCTGGTACAACACGCACCCCGCGCAGGTCTTCATGGGCGATGTCGGCGCGCTCGCGCTCGGCGGCGCGCTCGGCACGATCGCGGTGATCGTTCGTCAGGAAGTCGTGCTGTTCATCATGGGCGGCGTGTTCGTCGCGGAAACGCTTTCCGTGATGCTGCAGGTCTTCTGGTTCAAGTTCACGAAGCGCCGTTATGGCGAAGGCCGCCGTTTCTTCAAGATGGCGCCGCTGCATCACCATTACGAGCTGTCCGGCTGGACCGAGACGCAAGTCGTGGTGCGCTTCTGGATCATCACGTTGATGTTGTGCCTGTTCGGTCTGTCGACGTTGAAGTTGCGTTGATTCATTCAAGTTTCGGTAAAAGGTAAAGCGATGTTTGGCGAGAAGTTTATCGGTCGGCAAAGTCCGATGGTGCTCGTGCTTGGGCTGGGTGAATCCGGTCTGGCGATGGCGCGCTGGTGCGCCAGGCACGGTTGCCGCCTGCGGATCGCCGACACGCGCGAAGCGCCGCCGAATCTCTCCGAACTCGCGATCCACAAGATCGATGCGGATTTCGTCGGCGGCGCGTTCACGCCCGCGTTGCTCGATGGCGGCATCGAACTCGTCGCGATCAGCCCGGGGCTGTCGCCGCTCGCGGATGACCTCGCGCCGCTGATCGCTGCAGCGAAAGAACGCGGCATTTCCGTCTGGGGCGAACTCGAACTGTTCGCGCAGGCGCTCGCCGGACTCGGCGCGAACGGCTATGCGCCTAAAGTCATCGCAATCACGGGCACGAACGGCAAGACCACCACGACCGCGCTCACCGGCCTCTTGTGCGAGCGCGCGGGCAAGTCGGTCGCGGTCGCGGGCAACATCAGCCCGGCGATGCTCGACAAGCTGACCGAAGCCATCGACCAGACCGCGCTGCCCGATGTCTGGGTGCTCGAACTGTCGAGTTTCCAGCTCGAAACCGCGCATACGTTCGCACCGGATGCCGCCGCGGTGCTGAACATCACGCAGGATCATCTCGACTGGCACGGCGGCCTCGACGCCTACGCCGCCGCGAAAGGGCGCATCTTCGGCCCGGCCACGACGCGCGTGCTGAACCGCGACGACAGCCGCGTCATGAAGCTCGCGGCGAACGTCGCGCAACATCGCGTCGTGACGTTCGGACTGAACGAGCCGCTGAATGTCGGCGACTACGGTTTGCTGCGCGATAACGGCATGCAGTGGCTCGTCGTTGGCATCGATCAGGACGCGTCGGAAGAGACTGCGACTTCGCGTCGCCGCAAGAAGGACGAGGCCGAGCCGAACCTCGTTTCCAAGCGTCTGATGCCCGTCGACGCGCTGCGCATCCGCGGTCTGCACAACGCGGCGAACGCGCTCGCAGCGCTGGCGCTGGCTCGCGCGATCGATCTGCCGCTGGCGGCGCTTTTGCACGGCTTGCGCGAGTATCGCGGCGAGCCGCATCGCGTCGAAGTGATCGCGCAGATCGACGGCGTCGATTATGTCGATGACAGCAAAGGCACGAACGTCGGCGCGACGGTCGCCGCGCTCGACGGCCTCGCGCAACGCGTCGTGCTGATCGCCGGCGGCGACGGCAAGGGCCAGGACTTTTCGCCGCTCGAAGCGCCGGTCGCACGCTGGGCGCGCGCCGTGATGCTGATCGGCCGCGACGCGGCACGCATCCGCGAAACGCTGGCATCGACGAATGTCGAATTGCAGGATCACGCGACGCTCGAGGAAGCGACGAACGCCGCCGCGAAAATCGCGGAAGCCGGCGACGCCGTGCTGCTTTCGCCCGCGTGCGCGAGCCTCGACATGTTCAAGAACTACGCACATCGCGCCGACGTGTTTCGCGGCGCGGTCGAAGATATCGCCGCCGCGCGGGGAGTGATGCTATGAGCTGGTCGGAACGCTTCGGATCGAAACTCACCGGACAGCGCAACGCCATGCCCGGCGACTCGCTCGCGGGCCGCTCGAATTCGGGCACGCGCGGCGGCATTTCGAGCGCGGTCAACGGCGTGCGCCCGGCGCGCTCGCGCATGCTCGACTACGACTATTCGCTGTTGTGGGTGATGATCTCGCTGCTCGGCCTGGGCATCGTGATGGTGTACTCGGCGTCGATCGCGATGCCGGATTCGCCCAAGTACGCGAGCTATCGCGACTATCACTTCCTCGTGCGTCACCTCGTTTCGATCACGACGGCGCTCGTCGGCGCGACCATCGCGTTCAAGATTCCGATCAAGACGTGGGAAAAGTACGCGCCGAAGCTTTTTCTCGTCGCGCTGGCGATGCTCATCATCGTGCTGATTCCGCACGTCGGCAAAGGCGTGAACGGCGCGCGCCGCTGGATTCCGCTCGGCATCACGAACATGCAGCCGTCGGAGATCATGAAGCTCGCGGTGACGATCTACGCCGCGAACTACACCGTGCGCAAGCAGGAATTCATGCACAGCTTCGGCAAGGGCTTTCTGCCGATGGCGGTCGCGGTCGGCGCGGTCGGTGCGCTCTTGCTGCTCGAGCCCGACATGGGCGCGTTCATGGTGATCGCCGCGATCGCGATGGGCGTGCTGTTTCTCGGCGGCGTCAACGGCAAGCTGTTCGGCGGCCTCGTGCTGACGGCGGTGGGCACGTTCACGATGCTCGTGTGGCTGTCGCCGTGGCGTCGCGAGCGGATCTTCGCTTACCTCGATCCGTGGGACGACCGTTACGCGCAAGGCAAGGCGTATCAATTGACGCACTCGCTGATTGCGTTCGGGCGCGGCGAGTGGTTCGGCGTCGGCTTGGGCGGCAGCGTCGAGAAGCTGAACTATCTGCCGGAAGCGCATACCGACTTCATTCTCGCGGTGATCGGCGAGGAGCTCGGTTTCGTCGGCGTCATCTGCGTGATCCTGCTGTTCTACTGGATCGTGCGCCGCGCGTTCGAGATCGGCCGTCAGGCGCTTGCGCTCGATCGCACGTTCGCCGGTCTGATGGCGAAGGGCGTCGGCATCTGGTTCGGCGCGCAGACGTTCATCAACATGGGCGTGAATCTCGGTCTTCTGCCGACCAAGGGTCTCACGCTGCCGCTCGTCTCCTACGGCGGCTCGGGCATTTTGCTGAACTGCGTCGCGCTGGCGGTGTTGCTGCGCGTCGATTACGAAAATCGCGTCTTGATGCGCGGAGGAAAAGTATGACCGCGCAACGCGACCGCACCTTGATGGTGATGGCGGGCGGCACCGGGGGCCACGTGTTCCCGGGGCTCGCGGTCGCGCACTGGATGCAGGCGCACGGTTGGCGCGTCGTGTGGCTCGGCAATGCGAGCGGCATGGAAGCGACGCTCGTGCCGAAGCACGGCATTCCGATGGAATACGTGCGCTTCGGCGGCGTGCGCGGCAAGGGCATCAAGACCAAGCTGATGTTGCCGGTGAATCTGCTGCGCGCATGTTCGCAAAGCCTCGCCGCGCTGCGCCGCGTGAAGCCGGACGTCGTGCTCGGCATGGGCGGCTATATCACGTTTCCGGCGGGCATCATGACGAAGCTCGCGGGCTGCCCGCTCGTGCTGCACGAACAGAACTCCATCGCGGGGCTCGCGAACAAGGTGCTCGCGCATCTCGCAAAGCGCGTGCTCGTCGCGTTTCCCAATGCTCTGCCGAATGCAGAATGGACCGGTAATCCGATCCGTGCGGAACTAACGAGCGCATTGCCACCCAAAGAACGCTACGCCGCGCGTTCGGGACGCCTGAACGTGCTCGTCGTCGGAGGCAGTCTCGGCGCTGCCGCGCTCAACGAAACCGTGCCCAAGGCGCTCGCGATGCTCGCATCGGAAGAGCGCCCGCGCATCGTGCATCAGGCGGGCGCGAAGCATATCGAAGCACTGGAAGCGAACTACGCGGCTGCGGGTCTCACGCGCGGTGAAGACCTGCAACTCGTGCCGTTCATCGAAGACATGGCGAGCGCGTATGCATCGGCGGATCTCGTCATCTGCCGGTCGGGCGCGATGACCGTCTCGGAAATCGCCGCGGTCGGCGTGGCGGCGCTCTTCGTGCCGTTCCCGTTCGCCGTCGACGATCACCAGACGACCAACGGCGCGTTCCTCGCGAAGAACGGCGCGGCTGAACTGATACAACAACGCGATCTGTCGGCGCAAAAGCTCGCCGACTGGTTACGCGTACAGACGCGCGACACGCTCGCGGCTATGGCCGAGCGCTCGCGCGCGCTGGCGAAACCGGACGCGACCGAAAAAGTCGCGAGCATTTGCGCCGACGTGGCCGGCGCGCGTTTCGACGCGCAAGCTCGGGAGGCACACTAAATGAAGCACATCGTCAAACATATACATTTCGTCGGGATCGGCGGCGCGGGCATGAGCGGGATCGCCGAAGTGCTGCTCAATCTCGGCTATCACGTGAGCGGATCCGATCTTTCGAACGGCGCGGTCACCGAGCGTCTGCGTGCGCTTGGCGCGCGCGTCGAGATCGGTCATCACGAGCAGAACATCGAAGGCGCGAATGCGGTGGTCGTTTCGACGGCCGTGCGTCCCGACAATCCAGAAGTGCTCGCGGCGCGGCATCGCCGCGTGCCGATCGTGCCGCGGGCCGTGATGCTCGCGGAACTCATGCGCCTGAAGCAGGGCATCGCCATCGCTGGCACGCACGGCAAAACGACGACGACTTCGCTCGTCGCGAGCGTGCTGGCGGCGGGCGGGCTCGATCCGACCTTCGTCATCGGCGGGCGGCTGAACAGCGCGGGCGCGAACGCGCGTCTCGGCACGGGCGATTTCATCGTCGCTGAAGCCGATGAGTCGGACGCTTCGTTCCTGAATCTTTTCCCGGTGATCGAAGTCATCACGAACATCGACGCCGATCACATGGACACCTACGGCCACGACTTCGCGCGGCTCAAGCAGGCGTTCATCGAGTTCACGCATCGGCTGCCGTTCTACGGCATTGCCGTGCTATGTGTCGACGATCCGAACGTCCGCGAAATCCTGCCGTTCGTGTCGAAGCCGATCATCCGCTACGGTCTCGGCGCGGAAGCGCAAGTGCGCGCGGTGAACGTCGAGGCGCGCGACGGCCGCATGCATTTCACGACGCTGCGTGAAGACGCGCCGTCGCTCGACATCGTGCTGAATCTGCCGGGCACGCATAACGTGCAGAACGCGCTCGCGGCAATCGCGATCGCGACTGAACTCGAAGTCGCGGATGCCGATATCCAGCGTGCGCTCGCTGAATTCAACGGCGTAGGCCGTCGCTTCCAGCGTTACGGCGAAGTGAGCGCGGCGAGCGGCGAAGGCGCGTACACGCTCATCGACGACTACGGTCATCACCCGGTCGAAATGGCCGCGACGATCGCGGCGGCGCGCGGCGCGTTTCCGGGGCGGCGTCTCGTGCTCGCGTTCCAGCCGCATCGCTATACGCGCACGCGCGACTGTTTCGAGGATTTCGTGAAAGTGCTGTCGACGGTCGACGCCCTCGTGCTCACCGATGTCTACGCCGCCGGCGAAGCGCCCATCGTGGCCGCCGACGGCCGCGCGCTCGCGCGTGCGATCCGCGTCGCGGGCAAGGTGGAGCCGGTGTTCGTCGAGACGATCGACGAAGTGCCCGACGCGGTGACGACCATCGCGCGCAACGGCGACGTGGTGATCGCCATGGGCGCGGGTTCCATCGGCGGAGTGTGCGGCAAGCTGGCTAACCCCCAGCCTCAGTAAGAGCAAGACCATGAGCAATCAAGTGAATCAAATCGATCCGAAAGTCTTCGGCAAAGTCGCGGTGCTGCTCGGTGGCAATTCCGCCGAACGCGAGGTCTCGCTCAATTCCGGGCGCCTCGTGCTCGAAGGCTTGCGCGAGGCGGGCATCGACGCGCACGCGTTCGATCCGGCGCGGCATCCGCTTTCGGATCTGAAGGCGCAAGGCTTCGTGCGCGCGTTCATCGCGCTGCATGGCGGTTACGGCGAGAACGGGCAACTGCAGGGCGCGCTCGATTTCTACGGCATCCGCTATACGGGCAGCGGCGTGCTCGGCTCGGCGCTCGGCATGGACAAGCTGCGCACGAAGCTCGTGTGGCAGCAGACCGGCATTCCCACGCCGCCGTTCGAAACCGTCTTTCGCGGCGAAGACTACGCGGCGCGCGCGCAGGACATCATCGCGAAGCTCGGGCTGCCGCTCTTCGTCAAGCCGGCGAGCGAAGGATCGAGCGTCGCGGTCATCAAGGTGAAGAGCGCGGAGACGCTCGTGCCCGCGCTCGAAGAAGCGGTGAATTACGACAAGATCGTGATCGTCGAGAAGAGCATCGAGGGCGGCGGCGAATTTACGTGCTGCATCGCGGGCGATCTCGACTTGCCGGTCATCAAGATCGTGCCGGCGGGCGAGTTCTACGACTATCACGCGAAGTACGTCGCGGACGACACGCAATACCTGATTCCGTGCGGCCTGACCGAAGCCGAAGAAACGCGCATGAAGCAGCTGACGAAGCGCGCCTTCGAGATTCTCGGCTGCACCGACTGGGGTCGCGCGGACTTCATGCTCGACTCGGACGGCAACCCGTATTTCCTCGAGGTGAACACGGCGCCCGGCATGACCGATCACTCTCTGCCGCCGAAAGCCGCGCGCGCGGTCGGCATCAGCTACAAGGATCTCGTCGTGAAAGTGCTGTCGCTCACGCTGAAGAACTAGGTCGATCACACACAGGACACGAACAAGCGAAACCATGTGGAACAACGTTCGCCAACTCAACCTCGCCGCCAACGGGCTGCACGTCGTGCTCGTGCTGCTGCTTCTCGGCGCCGCGGGGTACTGGGCGATCCAGCGTCCCGAGTTTCGCCTGCGCGAGATTCAGATCGACGGGGATACGGCGCACATCAGCTCGCCGGTCGTGCGGGCAAGCGTGATCGGTCATCTGAAGGGCAACTACTTCACGGTCGATCTCGATGCGGCGCGCGCCGCGTTCGAGCAGGTGCCGTGGGTGCGCCACGCGAGCGTGCGCCGCGTATGGCCGAACGCGCTCGCGGTGACGCTCGAGGAATACAAGCCGCTCGGCACGTGGGGGAACGATCAACTGGTGAGCGTGGACGGCGATCTCTTCACCGCGAATCAGGGCGAACTCGACGACGATCTGCCCGCGTTCGACGGCCCCGAGGGCACGGCGAAGGAAGTGGTCGCGCGGTATCACGATTTCGAGAAGTGGTTCGCGCCGCTCGACGCGAAGCCGGAAGAAGTCACGCTGTCGCCGCGCTTCGCGTGGACGGTCAAGCTGTCGAACGGCACGCAGGTCGAACTCGGACGCGAGCGTAATCAGGACACGCTGAACGACCGTTGCAAGCGTTTCGTCGCGTCGTGGCCGTCCGTCACGGGACGCTGGGGGAAGGACATCGAATATGCGGATTTGCGGTACCCGAACGGCTTTGCCATACGAGCCGCGAACATGCGCTTCATCAACGACACCGACAAGGCCAAGAAGTAAGCAGACATCACAGGCATGAGCACGCTATGAGCAAAGACTACAAAGACCTGCTGGTTTCCCTCGACATCGGAACGTCGAAGGTGGTCGCGATCGTCGCCGAATTGAAGGGCGAAGGCCACTACGAGGTAATCGGACTCGGTCAGAGCGACTCGAAGGGGTTGAAGAAGGGCGTCGTGGTCAATATCGAGGCCACGGTGCAATCCATCCAGCGCGCGCTCGAAGAAGCCGAACTGATGGCGGATTGCAAGATCACAAACGTATTCACCGGGATCGCGGGCAGCCATATCCGCAGCTTCAATTCGAGCGGGATGGTCGCGATCAAGGACAAGGAGGTCACGCAGGCGGATGTCGCGCGCGTGATCGAAACGGCCAAGGCGATCAACATCCCGACCGATCAGCAGGTGCTGCATATCCTCACCCAGGAATTCATCATCGACGGGCAAGAGGATGTGCGCGAGCCGATCGGCATGAGCGGCATCCGCCTCGAAGTGAAGGTGCACATCGTGACGGGCGCGGTGAGCGCGGCGCAGAACATCGTGAAGTGCGTGCGCCGCTGCGGCCTCGAAGTGAACGACCTCATTCTGCAGCCGCTCGCGTCGTCGCTTGCGGTGCTGACCGAGGACGAGAAGGAACTGGGCGTGGTGCTCGTCGATATCGGCGGCGGCACGACGGACATCGCCATCTTCAGCGAAGGCGCGATCCGACATACGGCGGTGATTCCCATCGCGGGCGATCAGATCACGAGCGACGTCGCGATGGCGCTGCGCACGCCGACGCCGGATGCGGAAGACATCAAGGTGAGCTACGGCATCGCGAAGCAGGCGCTCGCTGATCCGGACGAAATGATCGAAGTGCCGGGGTTGGGCGAGCGCGGTCCGCGCACGCTGTCGCGGCAGGCGCTGGCGGCGGTCGTGGAGCCGCGCGTCGAAGAGCTGTTCTCGCTGGTGCAGCAGGTCGTGCGCGAGTCGGGCTATGAAGAACTGCTGTCGAGCGGCGTCGTGCTGACCGGCGGCGCGGCGATGATGCCCGGCATGGTCGAGCTCGGCGAAGACATCTTCCTGAAACCGGTGCGCATCGGCGTGCCGGAATACGCGGGCGGCCTTGCCGATGTCGTGCGCAATCCGCGCTATTCGACGGCAATGGGCCTGCTCGCCGAAGGACGCTCGCAACGCATGCGCGGCCGCAAGGTCGCGGTACAGAACGGTTCGATGGGACAAGTCTTCTCGCGGATGAAAGACTGGTTCCTCGGGAATTTCTAAGCAATACGCAACACGCAACAAAAAGAATTTCGCGCCGGTACCGGCGGCTGGTGCGCGACAAGGGGTTGCCCGATCTCTCGTCGAATAACGCCGATCTTCATTCTTGACGGAGGCAACATGGATTTCGAAATGCTGGAAACGGAAACCAACGGAACGATCATCAAGGTCGTGGGCGTTGGTGGTGCTGGCGGCAACGCGGTTCAGCACATGATCAACCGCGGCGTGCAGGGCGTCGACTTCATCGTGATGAACACCGACGCGCAAGCGCTCGCCCGTTCGCGCGCGCCGGCGGTTCTGCAACTGGGCATGACCGGTCTCGGCGCTGGCGCGAAGCCGGAGAAGGGCAAGGAAGCGGCGGAAGACGCGCGCGAGCGTATCGCCGACGCACTGCGCGGCGCGCACATGGTGTTCATCACCGCGGGCATGGGCGGCGGCACGGGCACGGGCGCGGCGCCGGTGGTCGCGCAGATCGCCAAGGAAATGGGCATTCTCACCGTTGGCGTCGTGAGCAAGCCGTTCGAGTTCGAAGGCGGCCGCCGCATGCGCGTCGCGGAAGCGGGCTCGCAGCAACTGGAGGATCACGTCGACTCGCTGATCGTCGTGCTGAACGACAAGCTGTTCGAGGTGATGGGCGATGACGCCGAGATGGACAAGTGCTTCCAGTGCGCGGACGACGTGCTGAACAACGCTGTCGCCGGTATCGCTGAAATCATCAACGTCGATGGCCTCGTGAACGTCGACTTCGAAGACGTGAAGACGGTGATGGGCGAGCAGGGCAAGGCGATGATGGGCACGGCGACGGTTGCCGGCGTCGATCGCGCGCGTCTCGCCGCGGAACAGGCGGTCGCGAGTCCGCTGCTGGAAGGCGTGGATCTGTCGGGTGCGCGCGGCGTGCTGGTGAATATCACGTCGAGCCGTTCGCTGCGTCTGTCGGAAACGCGTGAAGTGATGAACACCATCAAGTCCTACGCAGCCGACGATGCAACGGTCATCTTCGGCGCCGTGTACGACGACGCGATGGGCGACGCGCTGCGCGTGACGGTGGTGGCGACGGGCCTGGGCCGCGCGGCGAAGAAGCAGCAGCAAGCGCCGATGACCCTCCTGCGCACGGGCACCGACAATCAGCCGGTCGCACACGCGCATCACGCCGCCGCGCACAATTCGTACGGTACGCAGCACGGTCAGAGCACGACGGATTACGGTCAGCTCGACACGCCGGCAGTGTGGCGCTCGACGCGTGAAACGGCGGCTTCGCACGTGCAGGCGCTGCAGGAAAAAGGCGTCGATACTTACGACATTCCGGCGTTCCTGCGCAAGCAGGCGGACTGAGCGAAGCGCACGTTATTTGCTGCTGAGTTCGTGACGAAGCGGCACACCGCGTGCACGCGCTGAACGTCCGGCGCGCACGACGCAGGCTTCGCGTGGGGCGACTGTCCAAGGCCGCGTCCTGATGCAAAATGGACGCCGGGCCGTGGCCAGCCGACCTCCACGAATCTGCCCCTGACGTCGAGGAAGGCAGAGTGAAGCCGAAATCGCTGCGCAGACTTTCGGCGCGGTTGCGGGACGATGCGATCGCGAGGATGTCCGCGAGCACTGATGAGGGAAGGACCGAGCATGATCAAAGTGGGTGAAACGTTGCCCGACGTGCGTCTCTTCGAGTTCATCGACGAGGCCACCGAGGGCTGTGCCGTGGGACCGAATGCGTTCCCGGTGCGCGAGCGGAGCGCAGGCAAGCGCGTGGTGATCTTCGGATTGCCGGGCGCGTTCACGCCGACGTGCTCCGCCAGACACGTGCCCGGCTATGTCGAAGCGGCGGCGGATTTGTCCGCGGCAGGCATCGACGAAGTCTGGTGCGTTTCCGTCAACGACGCGTTCGTCATGAACGCGTGGGGACGCGATCTTCAAACCGCGGGCAAGGTGAAGATGATTGCGGACGGCAGTGCGCGTTTCACTCAGGCACTCGGACTGGATCAGGATTTGTCCGAGCGTGGCATGGGAATCCGTTCCCAGCGCTACGCGATGGTGGTCGACGACGGCGTGGTCAAGACGCTGAATGTCGAAGCGCCCGGCAAGTTCGAAGTCAGCGACGCTCGCAGTATCCTGGCGACGTTGCGCTGAGTGCAGCGGCGCGCCGCGTTGCCCGCGCGCAACGCTTGAAGCGCCCTCGCATTGAGCTGCAATTTGGGGCCGATGACCGGAAATGCCTCCATTCCGGCCATCGGCCCGTTCTACTTCACAAATCCTTCGCCTTGGCGTAACACAGGGAAACAGTTGATACCACCTGGATCAGGACGGCATGCGGCGAATGGAGTATAATTCGACCTATTAGAATTTAACGCACGATTAATTTCCTTTATAGGATCTTGAATCGGAAAGAACATCATGTTGAAGCAGCGAACAATCAAGACCGTCGTCAAAACCGTGGGGATCGGGCTCCATTCCGGCCGCAAGGTCGACCTGACCCTGCGCCCAGCGCCGATCGGGACGGGCATCGTCTTTTCGCGTATCGACCTGCCCGAGCCGGTCGATATTCCCGCGTCCGCGATGGCGATTGGCGACACGCGTCTCGCTTCCGTGCTGCAGAAGGACGGCGCGCGCGTCTCGACCATCGAGCATTTGATGTCGGCGTGCGCGGGCCTCGGCATCGACAATCTGTATGTCGATGTGACCGCCGAGGAAATCCCGATCATGGACGGCAGCGCGGCATCGTTCGTGTTTCTGATTCAATCGGCGGGTATCGAAGAGCAGAACGCGCCGAAGCAATTCATCAAGGTGACGAAGCCCATCGAAGTACGCGACGGCGACAAATTCGCGCGCCTGGAACCGTATTTCGGCTTCAAGCTGAGCTTCACGATCGATTTCCGCCATCCGGCCGTCGACAAGACCGGTCAGGCGCTCGAAGTGGATTTCGCGACCACGTCGTATGTGCGTGAAATCGCGCGCGCCCGCACGTTCGGCTTCGCGCATGAAGTGGAGATGATGCGCGAACTGGGGCTCGCGCGCGGCGGCAGCATGGACAACGCGATCGTGCTCGACGAGTACCGCATCCTCAACAATGACGGCCTGCGTTACGACGACGAATTCGTGAAGCACAAGATGCTCGACGCGATCGGCGACCTGTACGTGGTCGGCCGTCCGTTGCTGGCGTCGTACAAGGCGTACAAGGGCGGTCACGCGATGAACAACATGCTGCTGCGTGAGTTGCTCGCGAACGAAGACGCTTATGAAATCGTCACATTTGAAGATACGAAAACCGCACCGCGCGGTTTCGGTTTCGACACGCAGACGGCGTTTGCTTAACTGAAAGCCTCAACGGATGAACAAGAATGAGCGGCCGGGCGCCGCTCATTTTTTTTGTCCGCGCGCCTGATGCCGCGCCGCCATCCGCGCGAGCGCTTCCTGTAGAGGCGACGGCTCGAGCGAGGCCGCCAGATCATGCAGCGCCGATGCGCCCGCCGCCGACATGCGCGCCTGCTTCGGCGGCGCGGATTCTTTCATCGGCTGCGGACGGACGCGGATTTTCAGCGCGTTGACGGCCCAGCCGCGTTGTTGCAGGTCGGAAAGCAGACGCGGCTCGATATGCCGCAGCCGCGCCGCCAGCGCGTTGTGCGCGGCGAAAAGCGCGAGGACTCCGTCCTTGATGAAACCCGGTTCCACGTTCGACGCCAGATAATCCGGCAAAAGCGAGCTCAGATCGCGCTGCAGCGCCGCCACTTGCTCGACGCCCGCGCGCAACGCGCGGAACGCATCGGTGCGATCGAGGACGTCGGCGACGGCTTGCGGCCGCCGCGGATCGAAACCCGATCTTGAATTCGTAGAAAAGCGGCTCATTTTTGTATAGGCGCAGGCCCGACGGAACGGTTCGATTGTACGCGAGGCGGCCCGTTGCTTCGGGCGGGGAAACGAGTTTCGCCCGAGCTTTCAGCGGGTTGACTGTCGCGTTCCGTCTACGCACGCGCGGGCACGCCGACGCAAGGTCTGCCAAACTCACATGCTAAAATTCCCGATTCGAATTTCACCTTATGGACTTAAGTCGCCGAGGTTCTCCGAGCCCGGACGCAGCTTTGTGCTGTGGCCGTCCGAAGCCGCGACGCAGACACTGATCCGATGACGACCGGTTTCCTTCAGAAGATTTTTGGCAGCCGCAATCAGCGGCTGGTCAAGCAGTATCAAAAGACCGTTGCGGCAATCAATGCCCTCGAGCCGACCGTCGAGAAGTATTCGGACGACCAGCTGCGCGCCAAGACCGATGAGTTCCGCCAGCGCGTCGCGGGCGGCGAATCGCTCGACGTGATCCTGCCCGAGGCGTTCGCGGTCTGCCGCGAGGCGAGCAAGCGCGTCCTGAAGATGCGCCACTTCGACGTGCAGCTCATCGGCGGCATGGTCCTGCATTACGGCAAGATTGCGGAAATGCGTACCGGCGAGGGCAAGACGCTCGTCGCGACGCTCGCCGCGTATTTGAATGCGCTGTCGGGCCGCGGCGTGCACGTCGTGACGGTGAACGACTACCTCGCCCAGCGCGATGCCGAATGGATGGCGCGCCTCTACAACTTCCTCGGTCTGTCGTGCGGCGTGAATCTGTCGCAGATGGAACACTCGCAGAAGCAGGAAGCGTACGCGGCGGACATCACGTACGGCACGAACAACGAGTTCGGTTTCGATTATCTGCGCGACAACATGGTCTACGAGACCAACGCGCGCGTGCAGCGGCCACTCAATTTCGCGATCGTCGACGAAGTGGACTCGATCCTCATCGACGAGGCACGCACGCCGCTCATCATCTCCGGTCAGGCTGAAGATCACACCGATCTCTACGTGCGCATGAACGCGCTGCCGCCGCTGCTCGAGCAGCAGATCGGCGAAGAAAAGGCCGACGGCACCGGCGTCGAAAAGCCGGGCGATTACACGCTCGATGAAAAAGCGCGTCAGGTGTTCCTGACCGAATCGGGCCACGAGAAGGCCGAGCGCCTGCTCGCCGAGTGGGGTTTGATCGGCGAAGGCGAGAGTCTCTACGCGCCGCAGAACATCACGCTGATGCACCACATCTATGCCGCGTTGCGCGCGCATACGCTTTTCCTGCGCGATCAGCACTACGTGGTGCAGAACGGCGAAGTCGTGATCGTCGACGAATTCACCGGCCGCATGATGACCGGCCGCCGCTGGTCGGACGGTCTGCATCAGGCGGTCGAAGCGAAGGAACACGTCCAGATTCAGGCCGAGAACCAGACGCTCGCGTCCATCACGCTGCAGAACTATTTCCGCATGTACTCGAAGCTGTCCGGCATGACCGGCACGGCGGACACGGAAGCCTACGAATTCAACGAAATCTACGGCCTCGAAACGGTCGTGATTCCGACCAACCGTCCGCCGAAGCGCGTCGACAAGCAGGATCAGATCTACAAGACGTCGAAAGAGCGTTACGACGCGGTGATTCGCGACATCCGCGATTGCGTCGAGCGCGGTCAGCCGACGCTCGTCGGCACGACGTCGATCGAAGCGTCCGAATTGCTGTCGCACCTGCTCACGCAGGCGGGCGTGAAGCACGAAGTGCTCAACGCCAAGCAGCACGCGCGCGAAGCGGCGATCGTCGCGGAAGCGGGCCGTCCGGCCGCCGTCACGATCGCGACGAACATGGCCGGCCGCGGCACGGACATCGTGCTTGGCGGCAACGTCGAGAAGCAGGCGTCGTTCATCGAAGCGGATCTCTCGATCCCCGAGAACGAGAAAGCCGCGCGCATCCAGAAGCTGCACGACGAATGGCAGGCGCTGCACGATCACGTGAAGGCGGCGGGCGGTCTGCATATCATCGGCACCGAGCGTCACGAGTCGCGCCGTATCGACAACCAGCTGCGCGGCCGCGCGGGCCGTCAGGGCGATCCGGGTTCGTCGCGCTTCTATCTGTCGCTGGACGATCCGCTTCTGCGCATTTTCGCGGGCGACCGCGTGCGCGCGATCATGGATCGCCTGAAGATGCCGGAAGGCGAGCCGATCGAAGCAGGCATGGTCACGCGTTCGATCGAAGGCGCGCAGCGCAAGGTCGAAGCGCGCAACTTCGACATCCGCAAGCAACTGCTCGAATACGACGACGTCGCGAACGATCAGCGCAAGGTCATCTATCAGCAGCGTAACGAACTGCTCGAAGCGAACGACGTGCAGGAAACCATCGCGGCGATGCGTCAAAGCGTGATCGGCGACGTCGTGCGAACCTTCGTGCCGGCGGGCAGCATCGAAGAGCAGTGGGAAGCGCCGGAGCTGGAAGAAGTGCTGCGCAACGACTGGTCGCTCGATCTCGCGGTTCAGGAGATGATCAACGAGTCGAATTCGATCGACGCGGAAGAAATTTGCGAAGCCGTGCTCGCCGCCGCCGACGAAGCGTACGAAGCGAAGGTCGCGATGGTCGGCCGCGAATCGTTCAGCGCGTTCGAGCGCTCGATCATGCTGCAGACGCTCGATAGCCGCTGGCGCGAGCATCTCGCCGCGCTCGATCACTTGCGGCAGGGCATCCATCTGCGCGGCTATGCGCAGAAGAACCCGAAGCAGGAATACAAGCGCGAGGCGTTCGAACTGTTCGCCGCGATGCTCGACGCCGTGAAGCAGGAAGTCACGCGCGTCGTGATGAACGTGCAGATCCAGTCGCCGGAGCAGCTCGAAGAAGCCGCCGAGCAGTACGAAGAGAAAGGCAGCCATCTGGAAAACGTGTCGTTCACGCACGCGGATTTCAACGCGCCGGCCGCCGAGCCGACGCCCGCCGCGGCGGCGGCGAGCGCCACCGCGCAGATGGTCAGCCAGGCGATGGCCGCCGGCGACGACATCAGCGTGGCGACGCGTCCTTCGGACGACGTGCCGAAGGTCGGCCGCAACGATCCGTGCCCGTGCGGCAGCGGCAAGAAGTACAAGAACTGTCACGGCAAGCTGGTGTAATCGGCTCGTGACCTGACGAACAAGCGACGCAGCGATGCGTCGTTTGTCTTTGCAGCATCCATCATTCACGGCGCCGGTTCGAATCCGCTGGCCGGCGTCAGTCTTTCATCATGTGCCGGTTCGATGAGCCGGCATTCGCCACTTTCAGCGAGACGCGAACATGGCCGTCAACTTCCCCTCGATCGATCCCGCAGCGCTTCATCCCGTCCCCGGCGTCACGCTCGGTTACGCGGAGGCGAACATTCGCAAGCCCAATCGCAAGGACGTGCTCGTCATTCGCGTCGATGAAGGCGCGAGCGTCGCGGGCGTTTTCACGCAGAATCGCTTCTGCGCCGCGCCGGTTACGGTCTGCCGTGAGCATCTCGCGGCGGCGGGCCAAGGCGGCAAGGGCATTCGTGCGCTCGTCGTGAATACGGGCAACGCGAACGCGGGCACCGGCGAGCCGGGCATGGCGCACGCGCGCGAAACCTGCGCGGAGCTCGCGCGTCTCGCCAATCTCGATGCGCAGCAAATCCTGCCGTTCTCGACCGGGGTGATTCTGGAGCCGCTGCCGATCGATCGCCTGAAGGCCGGTCTGCCCGCCGCGCTCGCGAATCAACAAGCCGCGCACTGGTTCGACGCCGCGCAAGCGATCATGACGACCGACACGCTGCCGAAGGCGGCGTCGCGCCAGGTAACGATCGACGGTCACGTCGTCACGCTGTCGGGCATCAGCAAGGGCGCGGGCATGATCCGCCCGAACATGGCGACGATGCTCGGCTTCCTCGCATTCGATGCGAACGTCGCGCAGCCGGTCCTCGATCAGCTCGTGAAGCACGTCGCGAATCGTTCGTTCAACTGCATCACGATAGACGGCGATACGTCCACCAACGATTCGTTCATCCTGATCGCGTCGGGGAAGTCGTCGCTGCCCCCGATCACATCGACGGATTCGCCCGCGTACGCCGCATTGCGCGACGCCGTGACCGAAGTGGCGCAGGAACTCGCGCAACTCATCGTGCGCGACGGCGAAGGCGCGACCAAGTTCATGACGATCACGGTGGAGGGCGGCCAGGACGCGGCGGAGTGCCGTCAGATTGCCTACGCGATCGGCCATTCGCCGCTCGTTAAGACCGCGTTCTACGCGTCCGATCCGAACCTCGGCCGCATTCTCGCTGCGATCGGTTATGCGGGCGTAACGGATCTCGATGTCGGCAAGATCGATCTTTATCTCGATGACGTGCTGGTCGCGAAAGCCGGCGGGCGCAATCCCGCGTACAAGGAAGAAGACGGCCAGCGCGTGATGAAGAAGAGCGAGATCCTGATTCGCGTCGTGCTCGGGCGCGGCGACGCGCAAGCGACCGTCTGGACCTGCGACCTTTCGCATGATTACGTGAGCATCAACGCCGACTATCGCTCCTGAACGCGGACAACTCGATGGATAAACTCGAACAATTTCTCACGCGCGCCGAAGCGGTGCTGGCGCGCATCGAAGGCATGTTGCCGCCCGCCGCGCCCGATATCGACTGGGAATCCGCGGTGGCGTTTCGCTGGCGCAAGCGTCAGGGACGCGGCTTCCTGCAACCCGTTTCCGCCATCTCGCAGATCTCGCTCGACGACCTTCAGAACATCGATCGTCAGAAATCGCTCATTCGGCAGAACACGCAACAGTTCGTGAACAAGCTGCCCGCGAACAACGTTCTGCTGACGGGCGCGCGCGGCACGGGCAAGTCGTCGCTGATCAAGGCGTGTCTGAACGCGTATGCGAAGGACGGCTTGCGCCTGATCGAAGTCGACAAGGACGATCTGCATGATCTCGGCGATATTGTCGATCTGATCTCCACGCGGCCCGAGCGTTTCATCGTCTTCTGCGACGATCTCTCGTTCGAGGAAGGCGAGTCGGGCTACAAGGCGCTGAAGGTCGCGCTCGACGGCTCCGTCGCCGCGCAATCGGACAACGTGCTCATCTACGCGACGTCGAACCGCCGCCATCTGTTGCCCGAATACATGAGCGACAACGAGACGTACAAGCACACGTCCGACGGCGAGATTCATCCCGGCGAAGTGGTCGAAGAAAAGATTTCGCTTTCCGAGCGCTTCGGCCTTTGGGTCAGCTTCTATCCGTTCAAGCAGGACGACTATCTGTCGATCGTCGGACACTGGCTGAAGCACTTCGGCTGCGCCGACGCCGAAGTCGAAAGCGCACGCGGCGATGCGCTCGTGTGGGCGCTCGAACGCGGATCGCGCTCGGGCCGCGTGGCGTGGCAATTCGCGCGCGACTGGTCGGGACGCAAGCAATGACCGATGCGAAGCCGGACATCGCGCCCGATGGCCGCAAGGTGACCGAAGTGGCCGTCGGCGTGATGGTGCAGCACGACGGGCGCTATCTGCTTGCGCAGCGGCCCGCGGGCAAACCGTATGAAGGTTACTGGGAGTTTCCCGGTGGCAAACTGGAGCCGGGCGAGAGCATCGAGGCGGCGCTCGGTCGCGAACTGCACGAGGAACTCGGCATCGATGTCACCGCGTGCCAGCTCTGGCGCACGCTGGAGCATGATTATCCTCATGCGTACGTGCGGCTTTTCTTCTGCAAAGTGACGGAGTGGAACGGTTCGCCGGTTGGCCGCGAAGGTCAGGCGATCGCCTGGCAGACGCTTCCCGTCGAGGTCGCGCCGCTCCTGCCGGCAGCCATTCCGATTCTGGAATGGCTCGAAGAGGAAGAGCGCGAATAACGGCGCTCAGTTGAGTCCGCCGCGATTGTCTTCGTCCGGCGGCGTTTCCTGCGAATTACCCGCGATCTTGTACTTCTCGGCCGCCCACGCGCCGAGATCGATCTGCTTGCAGCGCTCGGAACAGAACGGGCGAAAGCGGTTTTCGGGAACCCAGCGGACATCCTTGCCGCAGGTCGGACATTTGACGACAGTGGTCATGACGAATACGAATTGAGCCGGTTACGGACGATATTTGACCACATGAGGCCAAACCGTTCCGATTCAAAGGCTGCAAAGCGTCAGATGAAACGGCACGTCGACATCGACGGCGCGCGGTTTCAGATCGCCGTCCTGCACCGTGAAGCGCACCCACAGCATGTACTTGTTCGCGCTTGCTTCCGGAATCACGCGCGTGTCCGGTGAGACGCGCACTTGCATCAGCTGATACGTGCGGCCGGACAACATCTGCTGGTAGCTGCCCTGCATCGCCATGACTTTCGATGCCTGACCCGACTCACGCGCGAGCCGCAATACGATGGCCGCCGCGTCGCGCAACGCGAGCATGGGCATGACCCACTTCGCGATGTCCTGGCGGCGCTCCTCGACCGGCAACTGCTGCCAGGCGTAATACGACGGCAAATCGAACTTGCACGTTCCGCCGGGAATGATCGTGCGGCTGCGGATGCTCGCGAGCCATTCGTTGTCGGCGAGATGTTGGCCGGTCTTGCCGTGCATTTCGGTGAGGCCGGCGAGCGTCTGCTCGATTTCGCCGAGCACGGCTTCGAGCGCTTCCTGTTCGATGCCCGGATTGCCGCGAAACGGCGCGAGCGTTTGCCGCTGCCGTTCCAGTTCCTTCATGAGGTCGGCTTTGAGGTCCGTGCGGCCAGCGACTTCCGCGATCTCGAAGAGCGTCGTGAGTGCAACGTGATGTTCTCGCGCGTCTTCCTGAGTCAGAAAGAACGTGAAGCGCTCGAACAGGTCTTCGAGGCGCAGCAGCGTCCGGATTCGCTCGTTGAAGGGATACTCGTAAAGGATCAAGCGCGCTCGCCTCGGCGTGGGTCGGTTGCTTCCATGAGCGGAAGTGAGCACATTCTAATGCCGCATCCTCACCCTAGCAAATCGGGCCATATTCGGGCGCCGAATGGCTCGTTTCGGCGGAAAACGGGGAACTTTTCGACGATTTCGCTAACTCAGGCGATCGCCGTCGCGTCATGCGGACGCAAGCGAAAGATAACGGCCGTGCAGTGTTTCGACTTGCTGCGCGAGCGTGTCGAGCGTGGCGGTTTCATCGTTGAGCACGATGTCGTCGGCAGCCGCGAGACGCGCTTCGCGAGACGCCTGCTTCGCGATGATCGCGAGTACCTGTTCGCGCGTGAAGCCGTTGCGCCGCATGACGCGAGCGATCTGCGTCTCGAGGGGGCAATCCACCACGAGCACGCGCGACACGCGGCTCGCCCATTCACCGGACTCGACGAGCAAGGGCACCACGACGATGTGATACGCGCCCTGCGCCGCGAACCGCTGGCGTTCCGCCTCGGCGCGAATCAGCGGATGCACGATGCCTTCGAGGCGCGCCTTCGCGGTGTCGTCGGCGAAGACGAGCGCGCGCATCTTCGCGCGATCGAGCGAGCCGTCCGCCGCGATGAATCCGTCGCCGAATTCGCTCGCGATGAGCGGCATCGCGACGCCGCCCGGCGCCGTGATTCGATGCGCGATCAGGTCCGTGTCGATCAGCGGCACGCCGCGCGCTGCGAAGAGATCAGCGACCGTGCTCTTGCCGCTGCCGATGCCGCCGGTAAGACCAATGCTGAACATCCGTTGCTCCGTTCGGTTCGATCAACCTAACAATGCATAAAGCGGCGTGCCGATGAAAAGCGTGATCGCGCCGCCCGCCGCGAGAAACGGTCCGAACGGCAACGGCTCTTCGAAACGCATGCGCTTGCGCCACGTCGCCACGATGCCGAACGCGGCGCCCGCGACGGCCGCGATCAGAAGCACTTGCGCGAGCGCCGACCATCCGAGCCACGCGCCGATCGCGGCGAGCAGCTTGAAGTCGCCGTAGCCCATGCCTTCCACGCCGCGCACGAGCTTGAAGAGCCAGTACACGCACCACAGGAACAGATAGCCTGCGACTGCGCCCGTCACGGCGTCGTGCAGCGTCGCGAATCCGCCTTCGCCGAAATTGACGAGAAGCCCGGCCCAAAGCAAGGGCAGCGTCAGTACATCGGGAAGATAGCGTGTGTCGTAGTCGATGAGCCCTGCCGTCAGCAAGGCCGCGCATAGACCGAACGCGGCCAGCGCGGGCCACGTGGGACCGAACGCGTAAAGCGATAGCGCCGCCAGCGCGCCGGTCGCGAGTTCGGTCAGCGGATAGCGCGGGCTCACGCGTGCGCCGCATGCCGAGCAACGTCCGCGCAGGGCCAGATAGCTGATGACGGGAATGTTTTCCCACGCGCGCAGCACGTGCTTGCAATGCGGACACGCGCTGCGCGGCACGGCGAGATTGAAGCGCTCGGGATAGGGATCGGCGGCGGCGAATTTGGTGGCATCGGACGCCTCGGGAATGGCAGCGTCGACTTCCGCGCGCCACGCGCGTTCGAGCATGACGGGCAGACGATGCACGACGACAGTAAGAAAACTGCCGATCACGAGGCCGAACACGATGGCGAACCCGTACTGCACGGCCACGGGCAGCGCCGCGAACGCCGCCAGATAGCGGCTCGCGAAATGCGCGGCGGTCGGATCGAACGAAGGCTGCATGATGGACGAACGGTTGCTTTGGCCCGCGATGCTACACCACGTTGCCGAGCTGAATGACAGGAAGATACATCGCGATGACAAGGCCGCCCACGAGCGCGCCCAGCACCGCGATGACGATCGGCTCGCAAAGACTCGCGAAGCCGCCGATGCGCTCGTCCACCTGACGGTCGGCGAGCGTGGCTAGATCGAGAAGCATCGCATCGAGCGCGCCTGATTCTTCGGCGACCGCGATCGGCTGCACGACGTCCTGCGGAAAGCATCCGACGGCGCGCATTGCGGCCGCGAGACGCTCGCCGTTGTGCAGGCGCGCGGCGATGTCGACGGTGGCGCGGTCGAACACGCGGTTTCCTGTGGCATGCGTGAGTGAGTTGAACGCATCCGACAGCGGCGTGCCCGCCGAGAGCAGCGTGCCGAGCGCGCGGCTCCATCGCGCGACCGCGAGCGAGCGCAGCAGCTTGCCTGCAAGCGGCAGGCGCAGCGCGGCGTGATCGGCGGCGGCGCGTGCATCGGGCGAACGCTTCATCCAATTCCATCCGATGAATACCGCAGATGCGGCTGCAATCCCGAACGGCACGCCGACATTCGCGACGCCGTCCGAAAGCGCGAGCACGAAACGCGTCGGCGCGGGCAGCGCGGCGCCGAAGCCGTCGAAGATCGTCTTGAAGGTCGGCACGACGCCGATCAGCAATCCCGCCGTAATCGCGAGCGAAAGCAGCAGCACCATCACGGGATAGGTGAGCGCGGCGCGCAATCTGGCCCGTTGCGACGCCGCCCGCTCGCGGTCGTCGGCGAGGCGGGCGAGCACCGTCGGCAACGCACCCGCGACTTCACCGACCGAAACCAGCTGGCAGTACAGCGTGCCGAACGCAGCCGGATGCCGTGCCAGCGCGCCCGAGAATGGCACGCCGCGCGTGATATCGCGGGCCAGCGCGCGCACGATGCGCGGCATTCCGCTGGCGGACGCGCTGCCGGCGAGCAATTCGAGCGCGCCGACGAGCGGCAGTCCCGCGCGCAGCAGGCCGGCGAGCTGTCGCGTGAAGACGGTCACGTCGGCGGTCCGCGCTTTGGGCGGCGGCGCGGCGCCGAGCGTTTCGAGCAAGGTGACGATCACGCCTTCGCGCCGCAGCGACGCGCGGGCCGCGAGTGCGTCGGCGGCGATGATCTTTCCCCGCATCGGCTGGCCTTCGCTGTCCATGCCGCGCCACGCGAAGCGCAGTTCGAGCGCGTCGTTCATCATTCGATCTCCGTCGCGTCGACTGCTTCGGCGACGCTCGTTACGCCTTCGCGCACGCGCGCGAACGCCGCATCGCGCAACGCGGGCATGCCTTGCGCCTGCGCCGCGCGCGCGATCGCATGCGTCGCGGCGCGCGAGACGATCAACTCGCGCAGTTCATCCGATACCGGCATCACCTGGTGCACGCCGACGCGCCCGCGATAACCGACGCCATGACACGCAGGACAGCCGCGCGGCTCGAACGGATGAAACCCGTCCGCGAGCGCCAACGCCGACGGCGCGCGGCAGAACTCGCACAGCTTGCGCACGAGCCGTTGCGCGGTGACGAGCTTGAGCGCCGACGCGAGGTTGTAAGGCGCGACGCCGATATCGATGAGACGCGCGATCGCGGCGGGCGCATCGTTCGTGTGCAAGGTCGAGAGCACGAGATGGCCCGTTTGCGCAGCCTTCACCGCGACGTCCGCCGTTTCCGCGTCGCGTATTTCGCCGACCATGATGACATCCGGATCCTGACGCATGAACGCGCGCAGCGCCACGGCGAAGGTCAGTCCCGCCTTTTCGCGCACGCTCACCTGATTGATGCCCGCAAGTTGAATTTCGACAGGATCCTCGACCGAGCACACGTTGCGGGCTTCCGCGTTGAGCATCTGGAGGAAGCAGTAGAGCGATACGGTCTTGCCGCTGCCGGTCGGGCCGGTCACGAGGACGAGACCGTGCGGCGCGCGAATCGCCGATTCGACCGCGCGGCCTTGCGCGTCGTCGAGACCGAGCGAGGCGAGCGAAAGGTCGGGCGGCAGCGCTTCGAGCCGCCGCAGCACGAGTTTTTCGCCAAAGAGCGTCGGCAGCGAATTGACGCGATAGTCGCCGATCCGCCCGCCCGGCAGATTCAGGCGCAGCCGGCCGTCCTGCGGCACGCGCCGCTCGGCGATGTCCATTCGCGCCAGCACCTTGATCCGCGTGACGAACGCATCGCGCAAATGGGGCGGCGGGCGCTTCAATACGTGCAACGCGCCATCGACGCGCAGCCGGATGCGCCATGCGTGCTCGGACGGTTCGACATGGATATCGGACGCGCCGCGCTCGGCGGCTTCGCGCAAGGTGTCGGTGAGCAGCGAGACGGCGGGCGTCTCGTGGTCGGATGGCGTTTCGCGGAAGGAAGGGGAAATCATGGCGTCGGCGGTCGAGTCGAGATGATCCGATGATCCCGTCCTCGGCCGTCGGCGCACAGTCGTCCGAATGGCTAACGCAGCGCGTGTCGCGTGCCTTCGGGCGGGCGGAAAATCTTGACGGTTCGGATCGCCTGATCGTCGCTGCGCATCACTTCGAAGGTCACGCCCGCGATCTGCACCGAAACGTCGCCGTCGGGGATGTCTTCGAGCGTTTCGAGGATCAGGCCGTTGAGCGTTTTCGGGCCGTCCGTCGGCAGCGACAGATGCAGCCAGCGGTTCAGTTCGCGCAACGGCATGCTGCCCGCCACGATGCACTCGCCGCTCTCGTCCCAGCCGCCGCGCGAGCCGGCGCCGCGCGGAATCGTCGTCGTGAATTCGCCGATCAGCTCTTCGATGATGTCCTCCGGCGTGACGAGGCCCTGCAATTCGCCGTACTCGTCGACCACGATCGCGATACGGTGGCCGCTTTCCTGGAAGTACTGCAATTGCTGGAAGACAGGCGTGCCCGCGGGCACGAAATACGGTTCGGTGAGCAGTTCGCGCAGCGTGTCGCGCTCGAGTTCCTGGTTGTGCAGCGCCGAGAGCGTCTTGCGCACGTGCAGAATGCCGAGCACGCGATCGATGTCGCCCTGAAAGACGACCAGCTTGTTGTGGTAGCACGTCTCGAGCTGGTGCAGGATCTGTTCGAAGGGCGCGTCGAAGTCGAGCGCTTCGATGCGCCGGCGCGGGATCATCACGTCATCGACGGTGATGTTCTCCAGATCGAACAGATTGAGCAGGATGCTGCGGTGCTTGGTCGGCATGAAGCTGCCCGTCTCCAGCACGATGGTGCGCAACTCTTCGGGCGAGATCCGCTGATCGCGCTTGCCCTTCGTGTTGATGTGCAGTGCGGCGAGAATCGCGTTGGCGAACAGATTGACGAACCAGATGAGCGGCCGCGCGACGCGCATGAGCGGCGCGAGCACGAGGCTCGCCGGCAGCGCCACTTTCTCGGGATACGTCGCGCCGACGATCTTCGGCGCGATTTCCGCGAACACGATGATCAGGAATGCAATGACGCCCGTCGTGATCGACAGGACGAGGTTGTTATGGCCGAAGGTGCGCAGCGCGATGGATGTCGTGAGCACCGGGATGATCGTGTTGATCAGGTTGTTGCCGATCAGGATGACCGAGAGAAGCTGATCGGTCTTCGCGAGCAGGCCTTGCGTCGTGCGGGCGCGTAGCGATCCTTGGCTCGCCAGATATTTCAGGCGATGGCGATTGAGCGCCATCATCGACGTTTCGGAGATCGAGAAGAAGCCGGAAAGGAAGAGAAGCAGAAAAATGGCGCAAATTTGCGCCCATAAGGGAAGGTTGTCCACGCGGTGATCGAGTAGGGGCGGAGATGGGAGGCAATATAGCAGACGGGCCGGCAAGCTCGCCCTCGGCCTTTCGGCCAGCGTACGCGGTTTTGCCGCCGGAAATAAAAAACCCGCATGGCGAACCATGCGGGTTTTTGCAATTCTGGTCGGGGTGAGAGGATTCGAACCTCCGGCCTCTACGTCCCGAACGTAGCGCTCTACCAGGCTAAGCTACACCCCGAATTTGACCAACTTGGACTCTTACGCTGCTTCAGTCTCGTTCAAGACTGCCGTGACGTCGAGTAAGAACATAATTCTAGCAGGCTATCTTTGTAGATGGAAGAGGGAAATGAAGAAATCGCATTTGCCGCTGCCTGAGCTTCCTTGCGCGCGCATTCCAGCGTGTGATCGAGCGCGCCGGACGTCGTGATTGCGTGGAAGATCGTGTCGAAGCGATCCGTGCCGCCTTGCTCGATCGCCTCGCGTGCGAGGGCCGCCTGGTCCGGCGTGCCGTGCTCCATCAAATAAATGAGCGGCAGGGTGGGCTTGCCTTCGCGCAGGTCGTCGCCGGCGTTCTTGCCCATCGATTCGGGCGTGCCGGTGTAGTCGAGCCAGTCGTCCATGATCTGGAACGCCGTGCCGATGCGCCGGCCGAACTCCGCCGCCGCCGCTTCGGTCCGCGCATCCGCACCCGAAAGCACCGCGCCGAGCTGCGCCGCCGCTTCGAACAGCTTCGCCGTCTTGTAGCGGATCACCTGCATGTAGCGTGCTTCGTCCACGTCCGGATCGTGCATGTTGAGCAGTTGCAGCACTTCGCCTTCGGAAATGATGTTGGTCGCGACGGACAGGATTTCCATCACGCGCATCTTGCCGACGCTCACCATCATCTCGAACGAGCGCGAATACAGGAAGTCGCCGACCAGCACGCTTGCCGCATTGCCAAACAGCGCGTTCGCGGTCTTGCGGCCGCGGCGCAAATCCGATTCGTCGACGACGTCGTCGTGCAGCAGCGTCGCCGTGTGGATGAACTCAACCACCGCCGCCAATTCGTGACGATGCCCGGTCGTGTCGCCCAGCGCGCCCGAGACGAGGAGCAGCAGCGCCGGCCGCAGCCGCTTGCCGCCCGCGCCGATGATGTACTCCGAAATCTGGTTGATCAGCATCACTTCTGATGCCAGGCGCTGCCGGATGACGCGATTGACCTGCTGCATGTCCTCGGCGATCGGGGCGAGCAGCGCGGCGGCGTTGGGAGAGGAAGTGGCGGTGGACGACATGATCGGCAAAAAGGGTAATCCGGCGGATTATAAGGCGAATCCGACAGACGCCGGGTGGTCCGGTGTTCCGACTCGCGCAATGTCGGCGAATTTCGGCTGCGATTCGCTTCGTTTTCGCCGAGGTTCGGAGCCGGATCGCGCGTTGCGCCGCCCGCGCGGGCATCGTCACGGCGCTTTGACGTTGAGCGTAACTCTATGTATAATCGCGTGTTTTCCCCGCGTGGTGCGTGGAAAAAGAATTCTGAGTGAGGTTCTCAATGTACGCGGTCATAAAAACCGGCGGCAAGCAGTACAAAGTTGCCGTTGGCGAAAAACTTAAAGTAGAACAGATACCGGCAGACATTGACGCTGAAATCACGCTCGACCAGGTTCTCGCAGTAGGCGAAGGCGAATCGATTCAGTTCGGTACGCCGCTGGTCAGTGGGGCTTCCGTCAAGGCTACCGTCGTGTCCCAAGGTCGTCACAAGAAAGTGACCATCTTCAAGATGCGCCGCCGGAAGCACTACCAAAAGCACGCTGGCCATCGCCAGAACTACACCGAACTGCGCATCGACGCGATCAACGCGTAAGCGCATCGGTTAAGGAGCTAAGCAAATGGCACACAAAAAAGCAGGCGGGTCTTCCCGCAACGGCCGCGACTCCGAGAGCAAACGCCTCGGCGTGAAGGTGTACGGCGGCCAGGCAATCAACGCAGGCGGCATCATCGTTCGCCAGCGCGGCACGCGCATGCACCCGGGTGAGAATGTCGGCATCGGCAAGGATCACACGCTGTTCGCGCTGGCCGACGGTCACGTCAAGTTCGTGACCAAGGGCGCTGCGAAGAAGCACACGGTCGTCGTCGTCCCGGCAGCGTAAGTTTTACGCACGGGCTTCAGGACCGAAGAAATGGCCCCGCGAAGTTCGCGGGGCCATTTTTATTTGGTGCGGTCAAAAATTGGTTATGAGTGACCGGCCAGGTCGGTCACGGCAGAATAGAGCGAATACACGGGACGGAGCAACGCATGAAGTTCATTGACGAAGCGAGGATCGAAGTCATCGCCGGCGACGGAGGAGATGGCAGCGCGTCGATGCGCCGCGAAAAGTTCGTCCCGTTCGGCGGACCGGACGGCGGCGACGGCGGGCGCGGCGGCAGCGTCTACGCGGTCGGCGACCGCAACATCAACACGCTGATCGACTACCGGTTCTCCAAGAAGCATCAGGCGCGCAACGGCGAAAACGGCCGCGGCGCGGATTGCTACGGCAAGGGCGGCGACGACATCACGCTGCGCATGCCGGTCGGCACGATCATTTCGGATCAGGAAACGGGCGAGATCATCGCCGATCTGACCGAGCACAATCAGCAGGTCTTGATCGCGAAGGGCGGTGCGGGCGGCCTCGGCAACCTGCATTTCAAGTCGAGCACGAACCGCGCGCCGCGTCAGAAAACCGACGGCAAGCCGGGCGAGCGCCGCATGCTCAAACTCGAGCTGAAAGTGCTCGCGGATGTCGGTCTGCTCGGCATGCCGAACGCGGGCAAGTCCACTTTCATCTCGTCGGTGTCGAACGCGCGGCCGAAGATCGCGGATTATCCGTTCACGACGCTCGCGCCGAATCTCGGCGTAGTGCGCGTCGGGCCGAGCAAGAGCTTCGTGATCGCGGACATTCCGGGTCTCATCGAAGGCGCGGCGGAAGGCGCGGGCCTCGGGCATCGTTTCCTGCGGCACTTGCAGCGCACGGGCGTGCTGCTGCATCTCGTCGACATGGCCCCGTTCGATGAAAACGTCGATCCGGTCGCGGAAGCGAAGGCGATCGTCAACGAACTGCGCAAGTACGACGAGCAGCTTTACGAGAAGCCGCGCTGGCTCGTGCTGAACAAGCTCGACATGGTGCCGGAAGACGAACGCGAGGCGCGCATCGCCGATTTCGTCGAGCGCTTCGAATGGGACGGTCCGGTCTACGAGATTTCGGCGTTGACCGGTCAGGGCTGCGAGGCGCTCACCTACGCGATCTACGATTACATCTCGCAGCATTCGGACGCATCGCGCGCGGCTGAAGCGGAAGATCTGGCCGCCGACGTGCGCTTCCGCGACGACGAAACGAAGGAATAAAGCAACCACGAGGAGAAAGCGCACGATGCGTTCGGTCATCGCCGCTGCGAAGCGAATCGTAGTGAAAGTAGGGTCGAGCCTCGTCACCAATGACGGTCGCGGGCTCGATCATGCGGCAATCTCGCGCTGGGCGTCGCAGATCGCGGCGCTGCGCGAACAGGGCAAGGAAGTCGTGCTCGTGAGTTCGGGCGCGATCGCGGAAGGCATTCACCGGCTCGGCTGGACAAAGCGACCGCGCGAAATCGACGAATTGCAGGCGGCGGCCGCGGTCGGCCAGATGGGTCTCGCGCAAGTCTACGAAAGCAGCTTCGGCGCGCACGGCATCCGCACCGCGCAGATTCTGCTCACGCACGCCGATCTCGCCGATCGCGAACGCTATCTGAACGCGCGCTCGACGCTGCTCACGCTGCTGCGCCTGGGCGCCGTGCCGATCATCAACGAGAACGACACCGTCATCACCGACGAAATCAAGTTCGGCGACAACGACACGCTCGGCGCGCTCGTCGCGAATCTGATCGAAGGCGATGCGCTCGTCATTCTCACCGATCAGCGTGGCCTCTTCACCGCCGATCCGCGCAAGGACCCGAACGCGACGCTCGTCGAGCAAGCCGACGCCGGCACGCCCGAACTCGAGCAGATGGCGGGCGGCGCGGGTTCGAGCCTAGGACGCGGCGGCATGCTGACCAAGATTCTCGCTGCGAAGCGTGCCGCGCACAGCGGCGCGAACACGGTCATCGCGAGCGGCCGCGAAGCCGATGTGCTCACGCGCCTCGCATCGGGCGAGATGATCGGCACGCAACTCATCGCGCGCACCGCACGCATGGCGGCGCGCAAGCAGTGGATGGCGGATCACTTGCAGGTGCGCGGGCATGTCGTCATCGACAAGGGCGCGGTCAACAAGCTCACCGCCGACGGCAAGAGCCTTTTGCCCATCGGCGTCATCGACGTGAAAGGCGCCTTCGATCGCGGCGAAGTAATCGCGTGCGTCGACGATCAAGGGCAGGAAGTCGCGCGCGGCATCACGAACTACAGCAGTTCGGAGGCGCGGCTGATTCATCGCCGGCCGAGCGGCGAGATCGAATCGGTGCTCGGCTACATGCTGGAGCCGGAACTGATCCATCGCGACAATCTCGTGCTCGTCTGAAACGAAAACGCCCGCTGAATCAGCGGGCGTTTTCACATCGTCACGCCGACGCGCGGCGCAATCAGCGCAGATTGATCACGCTTTGCGTGCGCTTGTATTCCATGTTGTTGACGATCTGTTTCGCGGTGCCGACGGGCAGCTTGCTCGTGCAGAAATAATCCTGATAGAGCGCCGCCTGATACGCGTTCAGCTCGCCGTTTTCGATGCGCTTGAAGTCGAATGCGGAACCTTGATCCCAGCCGTTCTGATCGTCGTTGATGCTCGCGTAGCGACGCCATTCGTAGGTGTCGCAACGAATGCCTTCATAGTTGACGTTGCGCGCGCCCGCCGGACTCGTCGCGACGATCACGTAACGAATGACGCCATCCTTGCCGACCGTGAGCGTGGTCTTGTCGACGGCGAACGTGAGCGGCGTGTTCTGCGACACGTTGAACGCGACCAGATTCGATGCCTGCGGCAGCGGTGGCATCGTGTCGATTTTTTCTTCGGTCCAGTTCGGCTTGCGGTCGAGCAGATAGGTGAACACGCCGTCGTCCTGCGTGGACGGCGCCTTGTTGCTGGAACAGCCGGCGAGCACGGCGAGCGCTGCCGCGGATGCCGCGATTACCGCGAGTGAGGCATTCACTTTCAATTGGGTCTTCCCGGAAACATGCGCGCGGGCTTCATGCGCCCGCCCGGCGGAACAAAGCGAGATGGCACGGCGAGAAGTTCGCCGTGCCATCGATCGCAATCGAGTTGAGTGTCAAAGTGCTCGAAGCGTTGCAGTGCCCGGATTCACGATGAGCGCTGCACGATCACATGCACTTCTTCGCTGACCGTGCATTCTGCCTGAACTGCCGCGCCGGAGGCAGTAACGGCAGGAGCTTCGATCGTCATCGTCTGGACGACGCGTGGATAGCGCGGTCCGTGATGCGCGGCTCGCTCGCCGCGCTCACCGCGGGAGTTGGTACGCCGCAGAAAGCGGGACAGCTCGGATAGAGCCATTTGATAAACGTCGCGCTTGAACTCGATGACCGCATCCAGCGGTACCCAATACTCGTTCCAGCGCCAGGCATCGAATTCCGGATGGTCCGTCGCGCGCAGGCAGATGTCGCAATCGCGGCCCACCATGCGCAGCAGAAACCAGATCTGTTTCTGACCGCGATAATGTCCGCGCACCTCGCGCTTGATGAACTTGTCCGGCACCTCATAACGCAGCCAGTCGCGCGTGCGACCCACAACTTTTACATGCTCCGGTAGCAGGCCGGTTTCTTCGTGTAACTCCCGATACATCGCTTGCACAGGGGTCTCACCGTATTTGATGCCCCCTTGCGGAAACTGCCAGGAATGTTCACGCAGCCGCTTGCCCCAAAACACTTCGTTGCGCGCGTTCAAGAGGATGATGCCGACGTTCGGGCGAAAGCCTTCACGATCCAGCATACAGCCACCTTCAAATCCTTTAAAATTGCTTTGATTATAAACAGTTATTGGCCTCGACGCACTGGCACGAACCCCAATTCGGGGCATCCGTGTGAATGTCTTTGCCAGAGCATCCGGCAGGCGGCAAAATCTTCTTTTCTCGCCGGTCGTTCCGTCGTTCACCTTGATCCGCCTGCTTCGGCGCTGTCCGCTCCGAAGCGCGCCGCATTTGGAAAATTTGAATGAAAGCATCCCGTTTCTTCATCGGCACCCTGAAGGAAGCTCCCGCCGACGCCGAGATCGTCAGCCACAAGCTGATGATGCGTGCAGGCATGATCCGCCGCGTCGCGGGCGGCATCTACGATTACATGCCGATCGGTCTGCGCTCGGTGCGCAAGGTCGAGGCCATCGTGCGTGAAGAGATGAACCGCGCGGGCGCGCTCGAATTGCTGATGCCCGCCGTGCAGCCCGCCGAACTGTGGCAGGAGTCGGGCCGCTGGGAGCAATACGGCCCGGAACTGCTGCGTTTCAAGGATCGCCACGAGCGCGATTTCGTCATGGGCCCGACGCACGAGGAAGTCGTGACGGACATCGCGCGCCGCGAGATCAAGAGCTATCGCCAGTTGCCGGTGAACTTCTATCAGATTCAAACGAAGTTCCGCGACGAAATCCGCCCGCGCTTCGGCGTGATGCGCGGCCGCGAATTCATCATGAAGGACGCCTATTCCTTCGATAAAGACCTCGACGGCCTCGCAGAGTCGTATCGCAAGATGTACGAAGCCTACGTGCGCATCTTCACGCGCATCGGGCTGGAGTTCCGCGCGGTCGCGGCGGACAACGGTTCGATCGGCGGCAGCGGTTCGCATGAATTCCACGTGATCGCCGATACGGGCGAGGATGACATCGCGTATTGCCCGAGCTCGGACTTCGCGGCGAACGTCGAAGCCGCCGATGCGCTGCCGCTCATCGCGCAACGCGCCGCGCCGACCGAAGAACTGAAGAAGACGCCCACGCCCGGCGCCGCGAAGTGCGAGGCGGTCGCGCAGCTTCTGAACATTCCGCTGGAACGCACGATCAAGTCGATCGTTCTCGCGACCGACAACGAAGGCGCCGAACCGACCATCTGGTTGCTGATGCTGCGCGGCGATCACTCGCTCAACGACATCAAGACGGGCAAGCTGCCGGGCCTGAAGGGTTATCGCTTCGCGACGGAAGCCGAGATCGTCGAATGGTTCGGCACGCCGCCGGGCTACCTCGGTCCGCTCAACACGAAGAAGCCGGTGCGCGTGATCGCGGACCGCACGGTCGCGAACATGAGCGACTTCGTCGTCGGCACGAACGAGGTCGATTACCACACGACCGGCGTGAACTGGGGCCGCGATCTGCCCGAGCCGGAAGTCGCGGACATTCGCAATGTCGTCGCGGGCGATCCGTCGCCGGACGGCAAGGGCACGCTCGAAATCTGCCGCGGCATCGAAGTGGGTCACGTGTTCCAGCTCGGCACGAAGTATTCCGATTCGATGGGCGCGACCTTCCTCGACGAAAACGGCAAGCCCGCGCCGATGCAGATGGGCTGCTACGGCATCGGCGTGACGCGCGTGCTGGGCGCGGCAATCGAACAGAATTTCGACGACAAGGGCATTATCTGGCCGGAAGCCATTGCGCCGTTCGAAGTCGTGATCTGCCCGATGGGCTACGACCGCAGCGACGCCGTGCGCGAGCAGGCCGACAAGCTGTACGCGACGCTGCAGCAGGCCGGCATCGACGTGATTCTCGACGATCGCGGCGAGCGTCCGGGTGTGATGTTCGCGGACTGGGAATTGATCGGCGTGCCGCATCGCATCGTGATCGGCGATCGCGGGCTGAAGGAAGGCAAGCTGGAATATCAGGGCCGCCGCGACGCGGAAGCCACGCTGCTGCCGGTCGATGAAGCCGCCGATGTCGTCGTCGGGAAAGTGCGGGCCGCGCTCGCGAAGTAATGCAGTACAACTTCCTGTCGGCGACGATCCTGCTGCTGCTGATCACCGATCCGCTCGGCAATATCCCGATCTTCATCAACGCGCTGCGCGGCGTCGCCAAAGAGCGGCGCCGCGTTGTCGTGCTGCGCGAAGTGGCGATCGCGTTCGTCATTCTGCTGGTGTTCATGCTGGCGGGCGATCGCTTCCTGCGCGCGATGAACCTCACCGATGTCTCGTTGCGCATCGCGGGCGGCATCGTGCTGTTTCTGATCGCGCTGCGCATGATCTTTCCGCATCCGGACGGCGCGATGGGCGGCGATTCGCGCGGCGGCGAGCCGCTGATCGTGCCGCTCGCGATTCCGGCGCTGGCGGGGCCATCGGCGCTCGCGACCGTGATGCTGCTGACGTCGCAGGCGCCCGGCAAAATGTTCGAATGGATCGGCGCGCTCACGGTGACGATGATCGTCTGCGCGATCGTGCTGATTCTCGCCGAGAAGATTCAGCAATGGCTCGGCGAGCGCGTGGTGACGGCTTTCGAGCGTTTGATGGGGCTTGTCCTTGTCGCGATTTCCGTCGAGATGATGCTCACGGGCATACGCACTTTCGTGCATCAGCTATGAAAAAAGCGGCCCGCGGGCCGCTTTTCTTTTGGATACGGGCGGGGATCACGCCCCTTCCGTCAACGCCCGGATCGTCGGCAGATTACGCCAGTAACCCTTCGCGTCCATCCCGCAGCCGAACACGTAACGATCCGGCACTTCGAATCCGCAAAAATCCGGACGCAGCGGCTTCGCCTTCGGGATGATCTTCTCGCACAGCACCGCGGACAGAAACGTCTTCGCGCCCATCGCCATGATGCGATCGCGGATCGCGGCCATCGTTTCGCCTTCGTCGAGAATATCGTCGAGCACGAGCACCACGCGATCCTTCACCGATTCCGCCGGCGCGACGCGCCACTGCATCTCGCTGCCGCCCTTGATGGCGTTGCGATAGCGCGTCAGGTGGATGTAATCGAACTCGAGCGGGAAGTCGAGATGCGGCAGCAGCATGCCGGTGAACACGGCCGCGCCCCCCATGACCGAGAGCACGAGCGGGAAGTCGTCTTTCGTCGCAGCCTTGATGGCCGTGGCCATCTTGCCGATCGATGCGTTGACTTCGTCAGCCGTCACGATCTCTTCTGAGTGGCTGAAAATATGGAGGGCTTCTTCGCGATTCATAAGGGGAAGCGGGAAAGGCTGACTTCTAAGTGTGGAAAAAAACGGCGGCGTGCGCCATATGATAAACCCGCGTTTCTTTCGAGTCGGACGCCCGAAGAGAACGCGGGTTCAATAAACGTGCGGGTCAGCGCATGCCGGGCAGCATGCCCTTCATGCCGCGCATCATCTTTTGCAGGTTGCCGCCTTTCAGCTTCTTCATCATGCCGCGCATCTGCTCGTACTGGTTGAGCATGCGGTTCACCTCCTGAACGTGCACGCCCGCGCCCGCGGCGATACGGCGTTTGCGCGCCGCCTTGATGAGCTCCGGCTTCGCGCGTTCCTGCAGCGTCATCGAATTGATGATGCCTTCCATGCGGCGCATCTGCTTTTCCGCGTTGTTCATGTCCGCGCCTTGCGCGGCCTGCTGAAACTGCGCGGGCAGCTTGTCCATGAGCGATGAGAGGCCGCCCATCTTCTTCATTTGCGAGAGCTGCGCCTTGAAGTCGTTCAGATCGAAGTCGCCGCCTTTCTTGACCTTGTCGGCGAGCTTCTGCGCGGCCTGGCTGTCGACGCCGCGTTGCGCTTCCTCGACGAGCGCGAGAATGTCGCCCATGCCGAGAATCCGGTTCGCCATGCGATCCGGATGGAAGACTTCGAGGCCGTCGAGCTTTTCCGCGACGCCGACGAACTTGATCGGCTTGCCGGTGACGTTGCGCACCGAAAGCGCCGCGCCGCCGCGCGAATCGCCGTCGAGCTTGGTGAGCACGACGCCGGTGAGCGGCAGCGCGTCGTTGAACGCCTTCGCGGTGTTGACCGCGTCCTGCCCCAACATGGCGTCGACGACGAAGAGCGTTTCAGCGGGCTTGAGCAGCGCGTGCAGCTCGCTGATTTCCTTCATCATCGCTTCGTCGATACCGAGACGGCCGGCCGTATCGACGATCACCACGTCGTGATAGTGCCGCTTCGCCCAGTCGATCGCCGCGCGCGCGATATCCGCGGGCTTCTGATTCGCTTCCGACGGGAAGAAGTCGGCGCCGACCTGTTCCGTCACCGTCTGCAACTGACGGATAGCGGCGGGGCGATACACGTCGACGGAAACGGTGAGGACCTTCTTCTTGCTCTTTTCGCGCAGCAGCTTGGCGAGCTTGCCGGTCGTGGTGGTTTTGCCCGCGCCCTGCAGACCGGCCATCAGGATCACGGCGGGCGGCGCGACCGCCAGATTCAGCTCGGCTGCCTTGCCTTCGTAATCGCCGCCGATCACGGCCGTCAGTTCCTTCTGGACGACGCCGACGAGCGCCTGACCCGGCGACAGGCTCGACAGCACTTCCTCGCCGAGCGCCTTTTCCTTCACCTTCGCGATGAACTCGCGCACGACCGGCAGCGCGACGTCGGCCTCGAGCAGCGCGAGACGCACTTCCCGCAACATCTCTTGCGTGTTGGCCTCGGTGAGCCGGGCTTCGCCGCGCAGCGTCTTGACGACGCGGGCCATCCGTTGAGTCAGGTTATCGAGCATGGGAAACGGTAGTGAATGCGGCCCTTTTTCAGCGCAAAACGACGTAATCGCCCCGCGTTGCCGCAAGGGAGAAAACGTCGTGATTCAAGGGCCTAGTGTAAACTTCGAACATGGATATTGTACTGTATGCCCTCACTGCGCTTCTCTATGGCGGACTCGCCGTAGCGGGCTGGCGCGCGCATCGCCACACGGCCGTGGAGCCGGCGCTGGCCGGCGTGCCTCCGGGCATCGCATCGCCGGCGGCGGCCAAAAAATCGCCGGACATGGGCGGATTGGGCCGCGCTCTATTATTAGTAGCGTTGCTCGTGCACGGCCTCCTGCTGCACACGACCATCTTTCCCAAGAACGCGATGATCTTCGGCTTCGCGTTCGCGCTCTCCGCGATGTTCTGGCTCGGCGCGGGCATCTACTGGATCGAGAGCTTCTTCTTTCCGCTCGACGGCCTGCGCCTGCTCGTATTGCCGCTCGCGTGCATCGCGTCGCTGTTGCCGCTCGTCTTCGGCGGCGTGCGCGTGCTGTCGTATTCCGCCGCGCCGATGTTCAAGCTGCATTTCCTGATCGCGAACATCGCGTACGGACTCTTCGCGATCGCCGCGCTGCACGCCGTGCTCATGCTGATGCTCGAACGCCGCCTGCAGCGCATGCGCGGCCTCGCGACGCGTCATACCGGCAATGGCTGGCTCGCGAGTTGGCTCGACACGCTGCCGCCGCTTCTGACGCTTGAAAAGCTGCTGTTCCGCCTGATCGCGGCGGGCTTCGTGCTGCTCACGCTCACGCTCGTGTCGGGCATCGCGTTCAACGAGCAACTGGTCGATCGCGCGCTGCGCTTCGATCACAAGACCGTGTTCGCGTTCGTCTCCTGGCTGATGTTCGGCGCATTGCTCACCGCGCGCCGCCTCTCCGGATGGCGCGGACGCGCCGCGTTGCGCTGGGTGCTGGCGTCGTTCGCCGCGCTGCTGCTCGCGTACGTCGGCAGCCGCTTCGTGTTCGAAGTGCTGCTGCATCGCGCGGTCGTCTGAGCGTCTGAATCTATCGGCATTGAATCGATGCGAAATTTCTTCTTTCTGATCGTCCTCTTTTTCCTGTGCCAGTGGCTTCTGAAGAAGCTGCGCCGCGCGAACGAGCGCGCGCAGCAGGGCGACGCGCCAGCCGGCGGCGCGACCGCGGGCGGAGCGCATGACGCACGCCGCGCCCGCAGTGGCAACGGTCATGGCAACGGCGCGGCCGCGAGCGCGCCGCAACTCGCCGATCCGCTCATCCGTTGCGCGCAGTGCGGCGTGCACACGCCGCGCAGCGAATCGATCATCGTCGCGGGCGAGCGCTTCTGCTGCAGCGATCACGCGCGCCATTACGCGGCCCGTCCGACCGGACGCGACGCACGATGAACACCAACGTCGTCAGACAGCGCGATCCGCATATCGACGCGCAAGGCTGGTTCACGCACGCGACGCGCCTGCCGTCGCCGAACTTCGAGGCGCGTCCGGGCGACGCGGTGCCGACGCTCATCGTCGTGCACAACATCAGCCTGCCGCCCGACGATTTCACGACGAACGCCATCGCCGATTTCTTCCTCAACAAGCTCGATCACGACGCGCATCCGTACTTCGATCATCTGCGCGGCATGCGCGTGTCGGCGCACTTCGTGATCCGTCGCGGCGGCGCGATCGAGCAGTTCGTCTCCTGCGACGAACGCGCGTGGCACGCGGGCGTCTCGTCGTTCTGCGGGCGCGAGCGCTGTAACGACTTTTCGATCGGCATCGAGCTCGAAGGCAGCGATCGCGTGCCCTTCGAAGACGCGCAGTACGACGCGCTCGCCGCGCTCGTGCGAGTCGTGGTGAAGCGCTATCCGATCGATGCAGTCGCGGGTCACTCCGACATCGCGCCCGGCCGCAAGACCGATCCGGGCCCGCATTTCGAGTGGTCGCGTCTGCGTCACGGCAGCGCGCTGCCGCCGTCGTTCTTTCCGTTTCAATCCAACATCTGAGCGCTGCGTAAGGTCTTTCTCGTTGCGGCGCAGCAGCGTCGCGCGCGAGGCCTTGTCGCGCTTTGCGATAGCAAAAGTCAACCCCGCTACCGCAGACTCAGGGCAAATAAAACTTTTTGAGACTGCGATGTTGTCCACTATACTTGGTGCCGACAGACGTACTTTGCACTAGATCTTGTGTTGTTGACGCGGCGCCCGCTCCAGTGAGCCGGCGCCGTCGGCTTTCCGGCGTAGAAGAAGTTTGGCTGGCCCGGGGCGATGCGCGAGACGGTTTCTCTTTGCGAGGAGAGAGGCGTCGGGCGCGTCGGGCGCCAGCGAGCAGCACCGTGAAGAAGGCATGCAAGCAAGCGCGAATTGCGTCGACCGACACCGCGCGCCAACGCGGGCACCGCATGAGACGCCAATGACAATGCGGGCCGTAAGCGCCGCGATTCGTGTTTTCAGCCTGCTGCATTCACAGCCCGGCTTGACCGCCAAAACACCGCGCGACTTTCACGACGAGTTCGTCACGCGCGCGGCATAAGTGATAAATCCGCGGACCATCCGCACCAATCGAACACCAGGAGTTTTGCACATGCAAACCACCGAAAACGCCACGACTTCATTCGAAGGCGCATCCGCACAGCCGATGAGCGGTGCGCAGGGCGTGGGCGCTCAGGCGCTCGCGCCGAACACGACGTTTGCCGACTACAAGGTCATCCGTCGCAACGGAAGCGTGGTGTCGTTCGAGCCGACGAAAATCGCGATCGCCGTGACGAAGGCATTCATCGCGGTGAACGGCGGTCAGGGCGCAGCTTCGGCGCGTGTGCGCGAGCAAGTCGAGCAACTGACGCAAGCCGTCGTGCGCGCGCTCGTGCGCAGCCGTCCGCACGGCGGGACTTTCCACATCGAAGACATTCAGGATCAGGTCGAGCTCGCGCTGATGCGCGGCGGCGAGCACAACGTCGCGCGCGCGTACGTGCTGTATCGCGAGAAGCGCACGCAGCAGCGTTCGCAAGAGCGCTCGGCCGCGCAAAACGCGCAGTCGCACGAAGGCGCGATCAACGTGACGGACAACGGCGTCACGCGTCCGCTCGATCTCGAAGCGCTGAAGGCGCTGATCGTCTCCGCGTGCGCGAATCTGGGCGATGCGGTGTCCGCCGAGCCGATCGTCGCGGAGACGGTGAAGAACCTGTACGACGGCGTGCCGATGTCGCAGGTCTACGATTCGGCCATTCTCGCCGCGCGCACGATGATCGAGAAGGATCCGGCGTACAGCCAGGTCACGGCGCGCATCCTGCTGCACACGATCCGCCGCGAAATTCTCGAAGAGGAAGTGACGCAAGCCGAAATGGGCGAGCGTTACGCCGAATACTTCCCGCAGTTCATCAAGCGCGGCGTCGAAGCCGGCCTGCTGGATGACAAGCTGCAACAGTTCGACCTCAAGCGCCTCGGCGCCGCGCTCGATCAGAATCGCGATCTGCAGTTCGGCTATCTCGGCCTGCAGACGCTGTACGACCGCTACTTCCTGCACGTCGACGGCACGCGCATCGAGTTGCCGCAGGCATTCTTCATGCGCGTGGCGATGGGCCTGTCGCTGAACGAGATCGACCGTGAAGCGCGCGCGATCGAGTTCTACAACGTGCTGTCGTCGTTCGACTTCATGTCGTCGACGCCGACGCTCTTCAATTCGGGCACGCATCGCTCGCAATTGTCGTCGTGCTATCTGACGACGGTCGCCGACGATCTCGACGGCATCTACGAAGCGCTGAAGGAAAACGCGCTGCTCTCGAAGTTCGCGGGCGGCCTCGGCAACGACTGGACGCGCGTGCGTGCGCTCGGCTCGCACATCAAGGGCACGAACGGCAAGTCGCAGGGCGTCGTGCCGTTCCTGAAGGTCGTGAACGACACGGCCGTCGCGGTGAACCAGGGCGGCAAGCGCAAGGGCGCGGTGTGCGCGTACCTGGAATCGTGGCACCTCGACATCGAGGAATTCCTCGAGCTGCGCAAGAACACCGGCGATGACCGTCGCCGCACGCACGACATGAACACGGCGAACTGGATTCCCGATCTGTTCATGAAGCGCGTCGTCGAAGGCGGCGACTGGACGCTGTTCTCGCCGTCGACCTGCCCGGACCTGCACGATCTGTTCGGCGCCGACTTCGAAAAGGCGTACGTCGCTTACGAAGAGAAAGCCGCGCGCGGCGAAATCAAGCTGTTCAAGAAGCTGCCGGCGGCGCAACTGTGGCGCAAGATGCTTGGCATGCTGTTCGAGACGGGCCATCCGTGGATCACGTTCAAGGATCCGTGCAATGTGCGTTCGCCGCAGCAGCACGTCGGCGTCGTGCACTCGTCGAACCTGTGCACCGAAATCACGCTGAACACGAGCGAGACGGAAATCGCCGTCTGCAATCTGGGCTCGGTGAACCTCGTCGCGCACATGGTGAAGCAGGCCGATGGCAGCTACGCGCTGGATCACGCGAAGCTCAAGCGCACGATCAGCGTCGCGATGCGCATGCTCGACAACGTCATCGACATCAACTACTACGCGGTGCCGAAGGCGCGCAACTCGAACCTGAAGCATCGTCCGGTCGGCATGGGCATCATGGGCTTCCAGGACTGCCTGCATCTGCTGCGCACGCCTTATGCGTCGGGCGAGGCGGTCGAGTTCGCGGATCGTTCGATGGAAGCCGTCTGCTACTACGCGTACTACGCGTCGACGGAACTCGCGGAAGAGCGCGGTCGTTACGCGACGTATCGCGGCTCGCTGTGGGATCGCGGCATTCTTCCGCAGGATTCGCTGAAGCTCCTGGCCGAGGCGCGCGGCGGTTATGTCGAAGTGGATACGTCGGAGACGATGGACTGGGCGCAACTGCGCTCGCGCATCTCGACGTACGGCATGCGCAACTCGAACTGCGTGGCGATCGCGCCGACGGCGACGATTTCGAACATCATCGGCGTGTCGGCGTGTATCGAGCCGACGTTCCAGAACCTGTATGTGAAGTCGAATCTGTCGGGCGAATTCACGGTGGTCAACGACTACCTCGTGCGTGATCTGAAGGCGCGCGGCCTGTGGGACGAAGTGATGGTGTCCGATCTGAAGTATTTCGACGGCACGCTTTCGCGCATCGACCGCATTCCGGCCGATCTGCGCGCGATCTACGCGACCGCGTTCGAAGTCGACCCGAAGTGGCTCGTGGAAGCGGCGTCGCGCCGTCAGAAGTGGATTGATCAGGCGCAGTCGCTGAACATCTACATGGCGGGCGCGTCGGGCAAGAAGCTCGACGAGGTCTACAAGCTCGCTTGGATTCGCGGTCTCAAGACGACGTACTACCTCCGCACGATGGCGGCGACGCACGTCGAGAAGTCGACCGTGGCGCACGGTGCGTTGAATGCGGTGCCTTCTTCTTCCGGTGACGGTGGGGCGGGTGCGGCTGGCGGGTTTGGTGGCGGTGCGGCGTCGGCTGCCGGGAATGGTGGCTTCAATGCTGCTGCCGCGAGCGCGCCGGCGGTGGAGGCGGCTCAGGAAGCCGATGGTCCCGTCTGTATGATGCGCCCCGGCGATCCGGGCTTCGATGAGTGTGAGGCTTGTCAGTAAGGTTTTGAGCTGAGAGTCGGTCTCTGCGGACCGGTGCTGGGTGCTTCCTGCTTATGGAAGCGGTCGGTGCCGGTCCGTTTTTGCTTTTTGCTTTTTGCTTTGCGTTTTGGTTTCGGTTTCGCTGGATCCCGTTTTCGTGTCGGTCTATTAGCGTTGCCCCTGTGCGGGGCGGCACTCACTTTCTTTGCTGCTGCAAAGAAAGTAAGCAAAGAAAGCAGCTTTTCAGGCCCGCGGTCACACGCAATTTGGGTAGTTCTCTCGTCGCAGATGGCACTCGCCTAAAGAGTGCCCTCATCACAATAACGGGGCTTGGCTCGCGCACGGTCCGCCGCCCGAAAACGTTGAGCGCGCTGGTTCAGCACGAAAGAGCTTCGGCACAGCGCTACGCGCTGCCGCCGGGTATGCGAGGGAAACCAACGTGCGGCGGTTGCAGTGAGATGGAGGCGTTAGTGAAGAAGCGCATGCTTCCCCGATTGGCCGGTCGGCCGCGAAGCGGGCCGGAGCCATTTCGTGCTGAACCGGTTTGTTGTGTGGCGAGTGATGGCAGACCGTGCGCGAGCCAAGCCCGATGGGGCCTATGAGGGCACTCTTTAGGCAGCCCACGATGGACGAGAGGACTACCCAAATTGCGTGTGACCGCGGGCGTGTCAGTAGCTGCTTTCTTTGCTTACTTTCTTTGCAGCAGCAAAGAAAGTGACTGCCGCCCCGCACAGGGGCAGTGCTAATAGACCGACACGATCACGGGATCCGGCGAAACACCGAGCCGACACGATCACGGGATCCGGCGAAACACCGAGCCGACACGATCACGGGATCCGGCGAAACACCGAGCCGACACGATCACGGGATCCGGCGAAACAAAACGCAAAACAGCGAACTCACCCCCGCGTACCGCGAGAAATCTCCGTCCCAGCATCATGCGAAAGCCGCGCCGTAATCGGCATCGAAAGAAAAGAGAACAGCCCGACGACGACAAACGCCGGCCAGAAATCCGACCATTGCACACTCGCATGACCGTTCAGATATTGCGAGAGCTCGAGCGTGATCCCCGCGATCGTCACGCCGAGCCCGAGCGAAACCTGCTGCACGAAGCTAGCAAGACTCGTCGCGCGGCCCACATCGCGTGTTTCGATCTCAGCGTAAGCAAGCGAGTTGAGGCTCGTGAACTGCAACGCAGGGAAGAAGCCGCCGAGCAGCACGACGGCCCAGATCACCCAGGCCGGCGTGCCGGGAAAGAACGCGCCGCACGCCGCGATCGCGATACCCGACAACGCCGCGTTGTAGAACAGCGTCTGACGGAAGCCGAAGCGATGCAGCACGCGCGATGCGAACGAGCGCATGAACATGCCGCCGAAAGCCGACGCGCACGTGATCGCGCCGGACTTGAACGCGCTCATGCCGAGACCCTCTTGCAGCGCGAGCGGCAGAAGAAAGGGCACGGCGCCAAGCCCGATGCGAAACATCGAACCGCCGAGCACGCTCGCCTGAAACGTCGACACGCGGAAAAAGCGCAGATCGAGCAGCGGCTTCTCCACACGTCGCGCGTGGACGCAGTACAGCACGACCATCAGCGCGCCGGCGACGCACATCGCAAAGGCGACGCGCTGCGGAATCAGTTCGCCGCCGACGAGCGAGAGCCCGAGCAACAGCAGCACGCCCGCGCTCGCGGAGAGAAAGAAACCGAACCAGTCGAGACGGCCCGGATGTTCCTCGTGCGAGTTGGCGATGTGGCGGTTGGTCAGCCAGATGCCCGCGATGCCGATCGGGATGTTGATGAAAAAGATCAGGCGCCAGTGCAGATACGTCGTAATGAAGCCGCCGAGCAACGGCCCGACCGCTGGTCCAAGCATTGCGGGCACCGAGAGGTAGTTCATCGCGCGTATGAACTCGGAGCGGCGCACCGAGCGAAAGATGATGATGCGGCCGACAGGCACCATCATCGCGCCGCCGACGCCCTGGATGAAGCGCGCGACGGTGAAGGGGCCAAGCGATGTGGAAGCCGCGCACAACAGCGAGCCGACGACGAACACGCCGATGGCCGTGCGGAACACGGCGCGTGCGCCGAAGCGGTCGGCGACCCATCCGCAGATCGGTATGAAGACGCCGAGTCCGAGCACGTAGCTCGTGACCGCAACCTTCAGCGTCACGGGATCGCGTCCAAACGCGCGCGCCATTTCAGGAATCGCGGTAACGATGACGTTGGCGTCGACGCTTTCCATGAACATCGCGCACGCGACGATGAGAGGGGCAATGAAAGCTTTGACGGCCAGCGGCATGTTGATTCGCGATCGACTCTCGGCGGCAAGAGCGGCGATTATGGCACCGATATGCAGCAATCGCTGAAGGATCGAAGCGCGCTGCGTGGTGCGATGAACATTGAACGAGGAGTGAAGAAGCGATGGACCCGCAAGACCTGCAGCGTCTCGTCACGCAGACGATGCCCTATGGCAAATACAAGGACAGGCTCATCGCCGATCTGCCCGGTCACTATCTCGCGTGGTTCGCGCGTGAGGGTTTTCCACAAGGCAAACTCGGCAGCCTGCTCGCGTTGATGCACGAGATCGATCACAACAATCTGCGCTCGCTGCTCGATCCGTTGCGCGGCCGATGAGCCTTGCGCAGCGCGGTTTCGCGTGAGACGGATCGTCGCGTAAACACGCTATAGATTGTGTTGGCGAGATTTGCAAGCACAAGATATTGTGGAAATACGAGACGTCAAATGCTAAACTTCGGCAACGAATTCGACGCGCGCAGCAGGCATCGACGCTCCATCGAAGTGCTTGCGTCAGCGTGTATCGAGCGATGCGAAGTGCGTGCGGTCACACACATCGAAGCTCATCGAAGAGGAGCGCATGAAGGTCGCGCGTTCATCGATTCGCGACGCATGTTTTGCATCGCATCGCGGGTCGACGAGAGACTTCGATCGATGATCGCAACGCGTCACGCTTCGATGCGTTCGCACTTGGCAACACAGCATCGAGCAGACCTTCGCAATGAAGCGCGCGTGCTTCGCATCGCACAAGCAGCGTCGTCCGCAGAGCCTTGCGCGACAAGGCTTGCAGAGCAGCGATGAAGTCACGCGAAAGCACGGTGCGATGTCACGGAAGTCACTCGATCAGGACCGCTTCACACTCGATTCAAGAGATGTCGCATCGAGCTTCACACACACGGCTTCGAGCCGAGTGTTGTATGCAGGTAGCAACGTCGAATCTAAATCGCATGAAAACGAGAATTTTCATGAGCAAACTCTTTTATCGCTCATGAAAAGATGGTACAAACCGATCTAAATTGATGGTGAGAATTTATGCTCAACTGGGATGACGAGACCACTGCCGTAGCTCCCTCGAGCGCTCCGCAACCGAACCCGTTGCGTAACGCTCAAGGCACGACTTTCGGTACGCAGGCAGCGCAAGCTGCAACTCATCAAGCTGCCCATCAGATTGCTCAGGCGAACAACATCTTTTCCGATGGCTTCGTTCCGCCCGCAGCCGCAACGCCTTCCGCCAGCGCGATCGCCGCGCAAAGCGAAGCGCGCGTCAATGTCGCCGACAAGCGCATCATCAACGGCAAGACCGACGTCAATCAGCTCGTCCCGTTCAAGTACAAGTGGGCGTGGGAGAAGTACCTCGCCGGTTGCGCGAACCACTGGATGCCGCAGGAAGTGAACATGTCGCGCGACATCGCCCTGTGGAAAGACCCGAACGGTCTCTCGGACGACGAGCGCCGCATCGTCAAGCGCAACCTCGGCTTCTTCGTCACGGCGGACTCGCTCGCCGCGAACAACATCGTGCTCGGCACGTACCGTCACATCACCGCTCCGGAGTGCCGCCAGTTCCTGCTGCGCCAGGCGTTCGAAGAGGCGATCCACACGCACGCGTACCAGTACATCGTCGAATCGCTGGGTCTCGATGAAAGCGAGATCTTCAACGCGTATCACGAGGTCAAGTCGATCCGTGACAAGGACGAGTTTCTGATTCCGTTCATCAACACGCTGACCGACCCGGCCTTCACGACCGGCACGCTCGAAGCGGACCAGAAATTGCTGAAGTCGTTGATCGTGTTTGCCTGCATCATGGAAGGCCTGTTCTTCTATGTCGGCTTCACGCAGATTCTGGCGCTGGGTCGCCAGAACAAGATGACGGGCGCGGCGGAACAGTATCAATACATCCTCCGCGATGAATCGATGCACTGCAATTTCGGCATCGACCTCATCAACCAGATCAAGCTGGAAGAGCCGCAACTGTGGACCGCCGACTTCAAGGCAGAGATCCGCGAGCTCTTCAAGCAGGCTGTCGATCTTGAATATCGCTACGCTGAAGACACCATGCCGCGCGGGGTTCTCGGCCTGAACGCGTCGATGTTCAAGAGCTACTTGCGGTTCATCTGCAACCGGCGTTGCCAGCAGATCGGACTGGACCCGCTCTTCCCGAACGAGGAAAACCCGTTCCCGTGGATGAGCGAAATGATCGACTTGAAGAAGGAACGCAACTTCTTCGAGACACGCGTGATTGAGTATCAAACCGGCGGCGCGCTCACCTGGGAATAATAAAAATCCAGGACGTGTTGCAGACGAAATCGATGGGACGGACGGGCAGCAGCGTGTCGCTCACGCGCGCCCGGCCGACAAGGTTTAGGAGAACGGTCGCCTGATGCAAAGTGCGCCTACTGACTTGGCGGGCCGTGTGGCCCGAATAGAAGACAGGCGTTTTGCGCTCCCTGAAAAGGGATGGGCAAACTTCCCCCCGGAAAATGCCAGCGGCATGCTCGCTGGCTCGATCAAGCGATGGCCGGCGCCGCGAAGAAGCGGTGCTGACTCAATTTGGCGCGCGGTGCCTCGGGGCACGGCGCGCCTTGCCGTATTCATTAGCGTAAGCAGGTGGGATCAGCGTACGCCGATGAATAATCCGCTTCGTAGCGTGCGTTATAGAGAAGGCGACACGTGGGAAGCGGGTTTTGACGAAGGGTGTTGTTTGAACTGACTCTCATCTGAAAACCTGAAGGAGAAAAACCATGGCAGTTGCCAAGAAAAAACCCGCCGCAAAGAAGGCTGCAGCGAAGAAAGTCACCGCCAAGAAGGCCGCTCCGGCGAAGAAGGTTGCGGCCAAGAAGGTCGCTGTGAAGAAGGTTGCAGCGAAGAAAGTAGCGGCGAAGAAGGTCGCAGCGAAGAAGGTCGCGGCGAAGAAGGTCGCGGCGAAGAAGGCACCCGCGAAGAAGGCCGCAGCGAAGAAAGTCGCGACCAAGAAAGTAGCGGCGAAGAAGGTTGCTGCAAAGAAGGTCGCGGCGAAGAAGGCTCCCGCGAAGAAGGCCGCAGCGAAGAAAGTCGCGACCAAGAAAGTAGCGACGAAGAAGGCCGCAGCCAAGAAGGCGCCTGCGAAGAAGGCCGCTGCGAAGAAGACCGCGGCGAAGAAGGCGCCGGCGAAGAAGGCCGCTGCGAAAAAGGCTCCCGCGAAAAAGGCTGCTGCGAAGACCGCAGCCGCTGCGCCTGCGCCTGCTGCTGCGCCCGCACCCGCTGCGAAGAAGGCCCCCGCGAAAAAGGCTCCGGCCAAGAAGGCCGCTGCTGCGAAGAAGACTACGGCTGCCGCTCCTGCCACGACGGCAACGACCGTCTCGGCGCCTGCTCCGGCCGCTCCGGCTGCTGCGGTCAAGACGGCGTTGAACCCGGCAGCGGCATGGCCGTTCCCGACGGGCAGCCGTCCGTAAGCTCTCGCAGTACGCAGCACCCAGGCACAGTGCGCTGTGCCCTTAGTCCGGGTATGCCTACCCGGCCTGAACCCGTCGTCGGGGAAACCTGGCGGCGGGTTTTTCGCTTCGGCCAACGAATTTCATCGCTTGCTCGGGGCGTCGAAAAAGAAAAAGCGCATGCATCTTTCGATACATGCGCATTCTTAGAATGACGCGGCGCTATTTGTCCGCTGAATGCCCTCGTCAGTGAGTGACGCGCGTGACGCCGCCGCTCGACAACAGACGCACTCGCTCGCCCGCCTGAAACACTTCGCCGTTCGCGGTCTGCGTGATCGCGCGCAGGTCGCCGTTATCGAGGCGCACGGTGATCTCGAGACCGTTCTTCATCGCGACGCTATTCTCGACCGCGTTGCCCGCGACGGCGCCAGCCAGCCCGCCGATGATGCCCGCGATGATCGAACCGTTGCCGCCGCCGATCGCACTCGCCGCCGCGACGCCGCCGAGCGCGCCGCCGCCGATCGTGCCGAGGCCCGTAGGCTGGCCGTTGTTCGAGCTGATCTTCACGCCGCGCACGCTTTCGACGGTCGCCATGCGCACCGTTTCCTCACGCTGCGCCTGCGACGCCGTGTAGACGTCCGACGAACTGCTGTTGTAGGCGCAGCCCGTCAGCGCCACCGAGCCGACGAGCGCCATGGCCAGCGCGATACGACTTACCGTTTTCATTCCTTCACTCCAATCATTCAGAACAGGCTGCTTCCGAAGGCCTGCTTGAAACGCTCTTCGATTTCGGCGCGCGTCGGCGCGTAGGTTTGCGGCCCCTGATGTTCGATTTTCAGCGAACCCATCAGACTCGCGAGACGACCCGTTTTCTCCCAGCCAAGCTTGTTTTCGATGCCGTACAGGAGCCCGCCGCGGAATGCGTCGCCGCAACCGGTCGGGTCGACCACCTGACGCGCCGCGACGACCGGAATCTCGGCCACGCCATCTTCATGATAGATCTGCGCGCCGTGTTCGCCACGCGTGACGACGAGGGCATCGACCCGGCTCTTGATGTCTTCGATCGACCAGCCGGTCTTGTTGCTCAGCAGCTTGGCTTCGTAATCGTTGACCGCCACGTAGGTGGCGAGTTCAATCATGCGACAAAGTTCCACGCCGTCCAGAATCGGCAATCCCTGGCCCGGGTCGAACACGAACGGCACGCCCGCGCGCGCCAGCCCTTCGGCGTGCTCGCGCATGCCTTGAGCGCCGTCCGGTGCGACGATGCCGAGCGAGATGCCCTGCGCTTCGTCGGCGCGGTTCAGATGCGATTCCATCATCGCGCCGGGGTGGAACGCGGTGATCTGGTTGTTCGCGAGATCGGTCGTGATGAAGCATTGCGCCGAGTGCTGATCGGCCAGCACGCGCACGTATTCCTTCGACAAACCGAGCGCGTCGAGCCGGTCGATGTAGAGCTGCGCATCCGCCGCGCCGAGCGTCGCCATGATCTTCGGATCGCCGCCGAGCAGCTTCAGCGCATACGCGATGTTGCCCGCGCAGCCGCCGAAGTTGCGCCGCATCGTCGGCACCAGGAAGCTGATGTTCAGCATGTGCACCTGATCCGGCAGGATGTGGTCGCCGAAGCGCCCCTGGAAAGTCATGATGTTGTCGTAGGCGAGCGAGCCGCAAATGAGCGTAGCCAAGGCGAACGTCCTTTATAGATAGGGGCCGAGGAGAGAAATCCGCATACGGCGCGCGGCGAGCGCTTCACCGTGCCTCGTATGCGCGGACCGCTCCGGTCGGAAGCGGTCCGGCGAGACGATTTACTTCAGCGCGGCGAGCGCTGCATCGTAGTTCGGCTCATTCTTGATCTCGGGCACGAGCTCCGAATGAAGCACCTTGTTGTTCTCGTCGAGCACGACCACGGCGCGCGCCGTCAGACCCTTGAGCGGGCCGCTCGTCACGTCGACGCCGTAAGCCTGCGCGAATTCGTGGCCGCGGAACGTCGATGCCGTCACGACATTGGCGATACCTTCGGTCGTGCAGAAGCGCTTCGCGGCGAACGGCAGATCGCCCGAAACCACGACCACGACCGTGTTGTTCAGGCCGGCGGCCGCTTCATTGAATTTGCGCGTCGAGGTGGCGCAGGTCGGCGTGTCGAGACTCGGCACGATGTTCAGCACCTTGCGCTTGCCCGCGAAGTTCGCGAGCTTGACGTCGCCGAGATCGGCGCCGACGAGCGTGAATTCGGATGCCTGCTGGCCCGGGCCCGGGAACGTGCCGCTGACGTCGATAGGGTTGCCGCCGAGGGTAACTTGACTCATGTTGCGCTCCAGAGAATTGTCAGATGCTGACGGGAAAATCGCGCGTGCAGGCGCCGCGAGGAGCATGACGCGCGTCGTGTGGAACCGGGGCAGGCGGCGTTCGCGCGCCTGCCCGACATCACGGGTAAAAGACCTGAACCCGGTAATTGGCGGCAACCGCGTCGCCCGTATCCAGCCGGACGATCACCGGTTGCGCGCTTTGCGGCGCGAGGCCGACGGCGAATATCGTACCCGGTCGCGCGTAATCCTGCGGCCAGAGCACGCGCCGGATCGCGACGTTGTTCTTGTCGTCGAGCAGCGTGAGTTCGAGCGCCGGATACGCCAGCGCGACGTCCATCCGGTTGCGCAGCGACAATTTCAGTTCGAGCTTGTGCGGGCCGTCCACCTGGCGCAGCCCGGAACTCTCGATCTGCAATCCGTCGATGTCGCGCGGCGGCGAGATCGTGCAGCCGATCTGATCGCAGACGTTCGAATAGAGCGCGTGCGAGCCGGGCACGTAGACCATCAACGTTTCGCGTTGCCACCATGCGAGCTGCACGAGCAACAGCAACGCCAGCAGCACGGCGACGATGACGCCCACGACACGTCCCGCCTTCCCGGCTCCGCCGCGGCCACGCACCGGCGCGCGCGTTTCCCGCGACTCGCGAATCACGGGAAACGCCTCGTTCGCGCTGACGCGCCGAGCAGGAGCGGGCTGCTTCTTGGCGCCGAAACCGGGCTCCGCGTCGTCGCGCCATGCGGGTACGGCCGGTTCCGCGGCGGCGCGCGCGGGCGGCGCGTCCGGCTGATGAACCGGACCGATGAACGGCTCGGCGCGATCGTCGACAGCATTGGCGAGCGGCGCGACGGGCGGTTCGCCGAGCGGCGTATCGTCGGCTTGCTCGGAGTTCGCGGCATCGGGATGCGGCACGCCGACGCGAATGTACTGCTTCAGGCGGGCGGGTTCCGAAGGCAACGCGGACGGCTCGTTCGCGGCATCGGCTTGATCGGGTTCGCTGCGCGGCGACGCGGCGCGTGTCTGGCTCGACGCGCTCGACGCTGCAGGAGCGTTCGCATAGACGGTGCCTTCGCTGTCGGCATCGGGATGCTTGATGGAACTCGGCGCGCCGAGATCGAGGTTGCGCGGCGCGAACGGGCGCGGCTTGAGCGGCGCATCGGGCGGCGCGGTCACATGCGCGGGTGCATCGGCGGCGGCAGCGTGGCCTGCGCCCGAGCTTGTTGCCGGACCGACGGCGGCATCATCGTCGATGATCGCGGCATGCTGAGCGACGCCTGCCGCGGCCGGCTCGTCCGGAAGCTCGAAGCGATGATGTGCGGCATCGAAAACTTCCTGACAGTGTCCGCAGCGCACGCGGCCGTCATGCGGCGCGAGCAGATGCGGGTCCAGCTTGAATACGGTTTCGCAGTGGGGGCAGCGGGTTGCCAGCGCCATATAAGAAGTGCCGTTGGCCTGACGGCCTGATCGTGGAGGATGGCGCTATTCTAAAGGCTTTCGCGCCGCGTTCCCGCGAGGCATACCCAGCCTTCGTGCTCGCGCCAAACGCCGATGTCGATCCACTTCGCATAGACCGCCGCGACCTCGTCGGCCTGGCGCGCGAGCACGCCCGACAGCGCGATTCTGCCGCCCGGCTTTACCTTCGCGGCGAGCATCGACGCCATCAGCTTGAGCGGATTCGAGAGGATGTTCGCGACGACGATATCGAACTCGCCGGCGGGGCACGCATCGGGCAGGCCGTAGATCACGTCCGCGCGATTGCGCTCGCTGTTCTGACGCGCCGACTCGACCGCTTGCGGATCGATGTCGATGCCGACGACCGGATCGGCGCCGCACTTCTTCGCGAGAATCGCGAGGATGCCGGAGCCGCAGCCGTAATCGAGCAGCGATTGTCCCGGCTTCACCGACTGCTCCAGCCATTCCATGCAAAGCCGCGTGGTCGGATGGCTGCCGGTGCCGAACGCGAGGCCCGGATCGAGTTCGAGCACGAGCGCGTTCGGATCGGGCGCGTCGTGCCACGAAGGCACGACCCAGATGCGCTCGCCGATGGCGATCGGATCGAATTGCGCCTGCGTGAGACGCACCCAGTCCTGCTCCTCGACCTCGCGCACCGTGAACTGCGGGGTTGCCGCGAGGCCGATCTCGTTCGCGGCCGCGGCGAGCAGCACGTCGGGATCTGCGTCCTCGGCGAGCAGCGCGACGACGCGCGAACGGTTCCACGCACGCTTTTCAGGCACGAGACCCGGCTCGCCGAAGAGCGGCTGTTCGTCGGGCGTGTCGGCGTCGGCGTCTTCGACTGACACCGACAGCGCGCCGACTTCAAGCAGCGCATCCGACAGCGCTTCCGCGTGCTCGCGATCCAGCTCGGCGATCAGTTCCCGGTAACTCATGCTATCTCTCTGAATAAGGCGTGCTTCAGGACTCTTCGGCGACGGCGGCCTGGCGCGCGGCCAGCTTGTTCTCGAGATAGTGAATGCTCGTGCCGCCTTCGACGAACTTCGCGTCGATCATCATCTCGCGATGCAGGGGGATGTTCGTCGAAATGCCTTCGACGACCATTTCCGACAGCGCGATACGCATGCGGTTGATCGCCTGCTCGCGCGTCGCGCCGAACGCGATCAGCTTGCCGATCATCGAATCGTAGTTCGGCGGAACGAAGTAGTTCGCATACGCGTGGGAATCGACGCGAATGCCCGGGCCGCCCGGCGTATGCCACGACGTGATGCGTCCCGGCGACGGCGTGAACTTGAACGGATCTTCCGCGTTGATGCGGCACTCGATCGCGTGGCCGCGGAACTGGATGTCCTTCTGGCGGATCGAGAGCTTTTCGCCCGCGGCGATGCGGATCTGCTCCTGCACGATATCGACGCCCGTGATGAGTTCCGTCACCGGATGCTCGACCTGCACGCGCGTGTTCATTTCGATGAAGTAGAACTCGCCGTTCTCGTACAGGAACTCGAACGTGCCCGCGCCGAGATAGCCCATCTTCTTGCACGCGTCGGCGCAACGGTCGCCGATGCGCTCGATCAGCCGCCGCGCAATGCCCGGCGCCGGCGCTTCCTCGATCACCTTCTGGTGACGGCGCTGCATCGAGCAGTCGCGCTCGCCGAGCCAGATCGCGTTACGGAACGAGTCCGACAACACCTGAATCTCGATGTGGCGCGGGTTCTCGAGAAACTTCTCCATGTACACCTGCGGGTTGCCGAAGGCGCGGCCCGCTTCTTCGCGCGTCATGTTGACGGCGTTCACGAGCGCCGCTTCGGTGTGCACCACGCGCATGCCGCGCCCGCCGCCGCCGCCCGCCGCCTTGATGATGACGGGGTAGCCGATTGCGCGCGCAATCTTCACGATCTCGCGCGGATCGTCCGGCAATGCGCCTTCGGAGCCCGGCACGCACGGCACGCCGGTCTTGATCATCGTCTGCTTGGCGGTGACCTTGTCGCCCATCAGGCGGATGGTCTCGGGACGCGGCCCGATGAACGTGAAGCCCGATTGCTCGACGCGCTCGGCGAAGTCGGCGTTTTCGGAGAGAAAGCCGTAGCCGGGATGGATGGCTTCGGCGTCGGTGACTTCGGCCGCGCTGATGAGCGCCGGCATGTTCAGGTACGAGAGATTCGAAGGCGCCGGTCCGATGCATACGGCTTCGTCGGCCAGCTTGACGTACTTCGCTTCCTTGTCGGCTTCGGAATAGACGACGACTGTCTTGACGCCCAGCTCGCGGCACGCGCGCTGGATGCGAAGCGCGATTTCGCCGCGGTTCGCAATGAGAATTTTTTCAAACATAGTGGGTCGGCTCATCAACGGGCTCGCGCGAGCGGCCCTCGGGGATCCAATCGGCGGCGCGCTTCTCGACGAATCGATGCCGCACGAAGCGCGCCGGCGCGGCGGGGCCGGGCTGCGGCTGCGAGGCGCATCCGCGGCACGGCCCGGTGCGCCTTTAGTCGCCGATCACGAAGAGCGGCTGGCCGTACTCGACCGCCTGGCCGTTCTCGACGAGGATTTCCTTCACGACGCCGGCCTTGTCCGCTTCGATTTCGTTCAAGAGCTTCATCGCTTCGATGATGCACAGCGTCTGGCCTTCCTTCACCGTATCGCCGACCTGGATGAACGGATCCGCGCCCGGCGACGGCGCACGGTAGAACGAACCGACCATCGGCGAGGTCACGATGTGACCTTGCGGCGCGGCGGCCGCGGGCGCAGCGGCTGCCGGCGCGCCGGCTTCGCCTGCACCGCCGAATTGCGGCGCGGCCGGCGACTGCACTTGCGGTGCGTACTGCTGCGGCGCCTGCATGTAGACCGGCGCGGCGTTCTTGACGATGCGAACCTTGCCTTCGCCTTCCGTCACTTCCAGCTCCGAGATGCCGGATTCCGAGACGAGGTCGATCAGCGTTTTCAGTTTACGAAGGTCCATCGAAAAATCCCCTTTCAATACTTGGAGACCGGGACTGCCCGGCACTTGACTTGATTTGTGGGTGTTCTGACTGCTCAGCCGCGAGTCGGCGCGGCCAGCCGTCCCACGCGCGCGCTCGCGAAAGCGCCCCCGCAAACGACGGCTGCAGAATCGGTCGGCACGCCGGTAGCGTTCATGTCGAACGTATCGGCGTGGTCGCTTCGAAGCGCGCGCCCGAACAGCACGCGGATGACGGCTGCGGATGCTCCACGCCTTCCGACCGCCGTTTTGCGGAGGTCGGACTTGACGGCGAGGGGGCCACATGGCACCGGCAGAGTTGTCATAGTCGCTTCGGGTTGTGCGGAATTCGGCGCACTTTAGCGCCGTTTAGAGAATTTTGTCTAGTTTTACTGTGCAGTCCGGCTCGCAACCATGGGACAAATTACCGCCGCGTATTGGGAGTCGCGTCGAATTTCCAGCAAGATCGGCGTACTGCGTGCTAACTCGCAGCTTACTCGACGCAAGCCACGGCGTACGCGCAGCCAATTTTTACAGGCTGTCGAGCGTATGTTTCAGCTCGGCCGGGTCGACTTCGCCCAGTTTCGTGGAGCGGATTTTCCCATTCGCGTCGATCACGACGGTAAATGGCAGGCCGCCCGCATTATTGCCGAAGCTACGCGCAAGATCCGCGCCGCCGAAGCCGGTGACGTAGACGGGATAGGCGACCGGCACTTTCTTAAGAAAATCGTTGACGTTCTTCTCGCTATCGACGCCGAGTCCGATGAACGTGATGCCTTTCTTTTCGTAATCGCGCTGCATCGCGGAGAGCGTTGGCATTTCCTTCACGCACGGTCCGCACCACGACGCCCAGAAGTTCACGACGACCGGCTTGCCCTTGAACGCCGCGAGCGGTTGCAACGTGCCGGAAGCGCCCGGCGGCGTCGCCTTCCACAGTTGATCGACGGCGTTGCCGCTCGGCTGCGTCGCGGCCACGGTATCGCCGCCGGTGAACAGATGGCCCGCGTAGAAGCCGCCGACGGTCGCGGCGACAGCGACCACGAGGGCCGCCAGAATGCGTGTGCTTTTCATGAGCGTAGAGAAGATAGATCAGCCGCTGATCTCGAGCGGCGGGACATCGGGGTGATCGAGCAGCGTGCGTACGGCCGCCGCGTTCGCGCGGGCGAGGCGTCCGCGGTTGTCCGCGCGCACCGCGCCGCGCAGATCGTCGGGACCGTAGAGCGCGATATGCACGCCGACCGGCTCCTCGTCGCGTGCGCGATGCAGAAAGCTCAGCGTCTCGACATAGCCGCGCCCGGCGAAGTGCCGCGTCTCCGACACGTCGTATTGCACGTTCGCGTTCAGCAGATAAATCGCGACTTCCTTGGGATTGTCGCAGAAGCATTGCAGATGAATATCGGAGTGCTCGCCTGCGGTGCCGTTGAGCACCGCGCCCGTCAGATATGGATCGAAGGGTGTCAGGCGCTCCATCCAGTCGAGCGCGACTTCGCGCATCCGGCGCAGCACGGCTGGCTGGCTGTCGCTCTGGAAAATCGCCTGATACTCGCGGATTTCCTCTTCGATCTGGTCGTTATCGGGCAGGAACTCGCCGCCGATCTTCGCCTCGCCGACGACCTGCCGCGCAGCCTTGCGCTTGGCGGTGGAGTAGTCGAGGCCGTCTTCGGCGATCATCCTCGCGGCAGCGATCGCGATTTCCTCGCGCACGCGCTGCGGATCGAAATGTGATTTGCGAACCATGCCGGAATGATACTAGATAAGCTCGAGCGGCCCTTTTGCGGGCCAAGGGCGGCAGGCTTGCGCCGGGGGAAAAGCGCTTAGCCTGCTCGGTTACAATATGCGCCTTCAGGCGCCTTTCTGCACGGGTTTGCCCTCAGGTTCACCGGTACGGCGCCGTTCCTGTTTTCGCATCTCAATCGCCCGCGCGGCGCGACACGGTTTATGCACATCCACATCCTCGGCATCTGCGGCACCTTCATGGGCGGACTTGCCGTTCTGGCGCGCGAGGCGGGCCACAAGGTCACCGGCTGCGACGCCGGCGTCTACCCGCCGATGAGCACGCAACTCGAAGCCCAGGGCATCGAACTGATCGAAGGTTACGGCATCGAGCAGCTCGCGCTCGAGCCGGATCTCTTCGTCATCGGCAACGTGGTGACGCGCGGCAATCCGCTGATGGAAGCCATCCTCGATCGCGGCCTGCCATACACATCCGGCCCGCAGTGGCTCGGCGAGCATGTGCTGAACGGCAAATGGGTGCTCGCGGTGGCGGGCACGCACGGCAAGACCACGACGAGCTCGATGCTCGCATGGCTGCTCGAAGACGCGGGCATGAATCCCGGCTTTCTGATCGGCGGCGTGCCGTTGAACTTCGGCATTTCCGCGCGCCTGACCGATTCGAGCTTTTTCGTCATCGAAGCCGACGAGTACGACACGGCATTCTTCGACAAGCGGTCGAAGTTCGTGCATTACCGTCCGCGCACGGCCGTGCTCAATAATCTCGAATTCGATCACGCCGATATCTTCCCCGATCTCGCGGCCATCGAAACGCAATTCCACCACCTTGTGCGCACGGTGCCGGGCGTCGGGCGCATCGTCACGAACGGGCGCGAGGCGGCGCTGGAACGGGTGCTCACGCGCGGCTGCTGGTCGGGCGTCGAACGCTTCGGCGTCGAAGGCGGATGGCAGGCGCTGCCCGTCGAACAAGGCGCCGCCGTCGACGAGCAGTTCGCCGTGTATTGGGAAGGCGAGCGCCAGGGCGTCGTCGACTGGCAGGTGCAGGGCGAGCACAATCGGATGAACGCGCTCGCTGCGATCGCGGCCGCGCGCTCGGTCGGCGTGCCGGCGGCGCAATCGGCGAAATCGCTCGCGAGTTTTCGCAACGTCAAGCGGCGCATGGAAGTGAAGGGCAGCGTCGACGGCGTCACCGTCTACGACGACTTCGCGCATCATCCGACCGCAATCGAGACGACCGTCGCGGGCCTGCGCACGCGCATCGGCAATTCGGATACGTCGCGCATCCTCGCCGTGCTGGAACCGCGCTCGAACACGATGAAGCTCGGCACGATGAAAGCGCAATTGCCGGCGAGTCTCGCGGGCGCGGATCTCATCTTCGGCTACGGCGCGCGCGAAGGCCGCGACAAGCTCGGCTGGAATCTCGCAGAAGCGCTCTCCCCGCTCGGCGACAAGGCGCGGGCATTCGACGAAATCGAACCTCTGGTGAAGGCGGTCGCGGCCGCCGCGCGCCCCGGCGACCACGTACTCGTGATGAGCAACGGCGGCTTCGGCGGCGTCCATCAGAAACTGCTCGACGCGCTTTCGGCGCGTGGCGCAGGAGGACATTCGTGATTCTCTATCTGCACGGCTTTCGCTCGTCTCCCCAATCCTTCAAGGCGCGCGTGATGCACGCGCGGCTCGCGGAACTCGGGAGGCTCGGCGAATGGCAGTGCCCGTCGCTGCCGGTATCGCCGTGCGATGCCGTCGCGCTGGCCGAATCGCTCGCGGCGGGCGAGAAAGCGGGCGATGTGACCGTCGTCGGCAGTTCGCTCGGCGGCTATTACGCGACGTATCTCGCGGAGAAACACGGCTGGCGCGCCGTGCTGCTCAATCCGGCGGTCGTGCCGGATCGCGATCTGAGCCATTTTCTCGGCGAGCAGCCGTTGTGGCACGGCGGCGGAACGATCACCGTGCTGCCGCGCCATCTCGACGAGTTGCGCGCGCTCAAGGTCGAATCGATCACGCGGCCCGAGCGCTACTATCTGATCGCGGCGACGGGCGACGAAGTGCTCGATTACCGCACGATGCTCGACCACTATCCCGGCGTGCGAACCACGCTGATTCAGGGCAGCGATCACGCGATCAGCGACTTCCCGGCTTATCTCGCCGATGTCATCGCGTTCTGCGACCAGGCGCCGCCACCCGTGCGCGCGACCGCAGCCGCTTGAGCCCATTCATTCGCCGGCGCGCGGCAAGCGCGGCCCGGTCCACCGTTTTACGAGAGTATTGAGTGAACGTTTTCTTCGAGGAATCGGGTAGTTTCAAGGCCGGATCGGTGTTGTCGAAACAGGGCGACGCGTTCCAGGTCGAATTGCCGGGCGGCCGGCGCGCGAAAGTGCGCGCGAAAGACGTGCTGATCGAGTTCGAGAAGCCCGCAGCCGGCGATCTGATGCAGGAAGCCGACGCCATCGCGCAGGAGATCGATCTCGACTTCCTGTGGGAATGCGCGCCCGACGAGGAATTTCCGTTCGCCGCGCTCGGCGCGGATTACTTCGGCGACAAGTTCGGACCCGCCGAACGCGCGGCGCTCGTCCTGCGCATGCACGGCGCGCCGGTTTACTTCCGGCGCAAAGGGCGCGGCCAGTATCAGCGCGCGCCGCAGGAACAATTGCAGATGGCGCTCGCGTCGCTCGAACGCAAGCGTCAGCAGGCGCTCGTGCAGCAGGGCTGGGAAGAGGAACTGAAGGCGGGCAAGCTGCCCGATGCGCTGAAGGGCAAGGCGATCGGCCTGCTCACGAAGCCGGACAAGAATTCGATCGAGTACAAGGCGCTCGAAGCGGCGGCGGCGGCGCGCGGCATCTCGCAGGCGCGGCTGATGCTCGAATGCGGCGGCATCGCGTCGCCCCGACAGTTGCACGAGGCGAAGTTCCTGTCGGAGTTCTTCCCGCACGGCATCGGCTTTCCGTCGGTGCAGCCGGGACCGCTGCCCGAGGATTTGCCGGAAGCGCACGTCGAAGCGTTCTCCATCGACGACGTCACCACCACCGAAATCGACGATGCCTTCTCCGTCGAGCATCTTTCGGATGGCCGCGTGCGCGTGGGCATCCACATCGCGGCGCCGGCGCTCGGCATTACGCGTGGCGACACGATCGACGCCATCGCGCGCGGTCGTCTCTCCACGGTCTACATGCCCGGCGACAAGATCACGATGCTGCCCGACAACGTCGTCGACGTGTTCACGCTCGGCGAGGGCGGGCTGCGCCCGGCGCTGTCGCTGTACATCATCGTGAATCGCGAGACGCAGGATATCGTCGCCACTGAAACGCGCGCCGAACGCGTGTTCGTGAAGAGCAACCTGCGCCACAACCATCTCGACGAGTTCGTCACCGAGGAAACGCTCGCGGCCGGCACGGGCGACTATCCGCACAAGGAAGACATCGCGGTGCTGTGGCCGCTTGCGCAGGCGCTCTTCGAAAAGCGTCAGCAGGCGCGCGCGACTTACGGCCTCAAGCGCGAAGTGCAGCGCAACAACGACTTCAACTTTTATGTCGATGGCGAGCACATCACGATCACGCCGCGCCGTCGCGGTTCGCCGCTCGATCTGATCGTCGCGGAACTGGCGATTCTCGCGAATTCGTCGTGGGGCGCGTTCCTCAACGATCACGGCGTGCCGGGCATCTATCGTTCGCAGCGCGGCTTCGGCGGTCCGGGACCGAAACGCACGCGCATGCAGACGACGCCCGCGCCGCACGAAGGCCTGGGCGTCGCGCAATATGCGTGGAGCACGTCGCCGCTGCGCCGTTATGTCGACCTCGTCAATCAATGGCAGTTGCTCGCGTGCGTGCAGCATGGCGTGACGGCCAAGCTCGCCGCGCCGTTCAAGCCGAAGGACGCGGACCTTTTCGCCGTCGTGCAGGGTTTCGACGACACGTACACCGCGTATGCCGATCACCAGCGCCGCATGGAGTATTTCTGGTGCCTGCGCTGGCTCAAGCAGGAGAACAGGAAGCACGTTCCCGCTTCGGTCATCAAGGACGATCTCGTGCGGCTCGAAGAGATTCCGCTGATCCTGCACGTGCCCGGCCTCGGCGTGCATGCGCGCGGCACGCGTGTGATGCTCGAAGTCGTATCGATCGACGAGCTGACGGTCGAAGCATCGTGCCGTCTGCTGCACGTGATCGACGCGCCGTCCGCGAGCGCGCCGGTCGAGGAAGAAGAGGCGGAAGAAGAGATCATCGAGACGAGCGATCTTTCTGCCGAAAGCGAAGCCGAAGCGCAGGCGGAAGCGTCGGTGGAGCAGCCACAACCGGAAACGCCCGACAACGCGCAGGAACCGACGCCATGAAACACCAATACGCGGTGATCGGCAATCCGATCGAGCACAGCAAATCGCCGTGGATTCACGCGCAGTTCGCCGCGCAGACCGGCGAGCCGATCGAATACGGCCGCATTCTCGGGCCGCTCGATGGCTTCACCCGTGAAGTGAAGGCGTTCATCGCGTCGGGCGGACGCGGCATGAACGTCACCGTGCCGTTCAAGCTCGAAGCGCACGCGCTCGCCGATTCGCTGTCGCCGCGCGCGGCAGCGGCGGGCGCGGTGAACACGCTCGCCTTCGGGCCGGATGGCGTGCGCGGCGACAACACCGATGGCGTCGGCCTCGTGCGCGACATCGAAGTGAATCTCGGCGTGAGTCTGAAAGGCGCGCGCATTCTGCTGCTCGGCGCGGGCGGCGCGGCGCGCGGCGTCGTGCTGCCGATCTTCGATCGCGCGCCGGCGGCGCTCACCATCGTCAACCGCACGGCGGCGAAGGCGCATCAGCTCGTCGATCAGTTCGCGCAGAACGCGTCCGAGTGCGGCGTGCGTTTCTCGGGCGGCGGCGCCGACAGCGCGGAAGCCGGGCAGTACGACGTGATCGTCAACGCGACCGCGGGCAGCCTCGACGCCGCCTTGCCCGATTGCGACGACGGCGCGTTCGGCGCGGGCACGCTCGCCTACGACATGATGTACGGCGCGCAGCCGACCGTCTTCATGCAACACGCGTCGAAGCTCGGTGCGCGCGCATCGGACGGTCTCGGCATGCTGGTCGAGCAGGCCGCCGAATCGTTTTTCATCTGGCGCGGCGTGCGCCCGGATGGCGGCGCGGTGCTGCGCGATCTGCGCGCCGCGCTGGCCGCGAAAGCCTGACATGACCACCGCGCCAGTCGGCAGCCAGGGCAGCCGCTCGCCGCGCGTGCGCAAAGCGGTGCGGCTCGGCCCGGCGCGCTGGATCGCGTACGGCGTATCGGTGCTCAGCATCGCGTTCATCGCGACGCAAATGTGGTTCTTCGCGCAGATCGGCATCTGGACGGTCGTCAATCCCGGTCCGACGGCCTTCATGCGCGCCGACGCGTGGACGCTCGCGAAGACGCATCCGGGCATTTCGCTGCAACGCACCTGGGTGCCGTACGAGCAGATTTCGCGCAATCTGAAGCGCGCGATCATCGCTTCGGAAGACGCGAATTTCGTCAATAACAACGGCTACGAAACCGACGCCATTCTTCAAGCGTGGGAGAAGAACAAGGCGCGCGGAAAAATCGTCGCGGGCGGCTCGACCATTTCTCAGCAGCTCGCGCGCAACCTGTTTCTGTCGCGCGAAAAGAGCTATGTGCGCAAGGCGCAGGAGCTCGTCATCACCTGGATGCTCGAGTTCTGGATGGACAAGGAACGCATCTTCGAGATCTACCTGAATTCGGTCGAGTGGGGCAACGGCGTGTACGGCGCGGAAGCGGCGGCGCGGTATTACTACAAGACATCGGCGGCGAAACTGACGGCCTGGCAGAGCGCGCGGCTTGCGGTGATGCTGCCGCGCCCTAAGTATTTCGACGACCATCGCAATGCGCCGTATTTGTCGCAGCGCGCGGGCGTCATCGCACGGCGGATGGGGGCGGCGGAACTGCCGCAGTGAAATTAGCTGGCCGCGATAAACAATGCAAAGCCCTGATAATTCAGGGCTTTTTTGTTTTCCAGAAGCTTTCGGCTGCAAGCTTCTCTCCCATTATGTGAGCACGACGATCACATATTGAATAAATCGAAGAGCCGGAACTACAATCCGGCCAAAGCCTGAAACGGCACACGCGGGCGACGACCGGAGCGACTTCCGGCGCGCACGACCAGAACAATGGAGACACGTCATGCATTCGATCGCACGCTCGCGCTCGCGGGCCTCCTTGCACGATTCGTACGCTCATTCCATCGGGGACGCGCCCGCGTGCGTCATCCTGCGCGCATCGTGATCGACGAGGGATTCGCGCCATGACCAAATTCCAGCCCCCTGAAACCGACATCGCCGAGGCGGGCGCAGCGCGCGCCAAGTCCAACGGCGCGAGCGGGACGAAGCACACACCCGATCCCGACGCCATCGCGCTGCCGAGCGCGCTCGTCGACATCACGCCGCAGCAGGCGGGCACGCAGACGCTGTTGCGCGGCCTCGCGATTCTCGAAGCCGCCGCGAACGGCGCGCGCGACCTGCGCGCGTTCGGCGCGGCGCTCGGCACGACGCGCAGCACGACGCATCGGCTCGTGAGCTCGCTCGTGCAAGCGCGCTATCTGCGTCAGGTGCAGGGCGGCTATCTGCTCGGGCCGAAGCTCATCGAACTCGGCACGATCGCGCTCGAACAGATGCCGCTCACGACCGTCGCGCGCCCGCATCTGCAGGCGCTCGCCGAGCATACGCACGACACGATCCATCTCGGCGTGCGCGACGGCGACGACGTACTTTACATCGACAAGATTCCGGGCACGCGCGGCCTGGAGATGCGTTCGCGCGTCGGGCACCGGATGCCGCTCGCGTCGACGGGCATCGGCAAGGCGATGATGCTCGACCTCGAAGCGAACGCGTGGAAGAAGCTGCTGGAAGCGTCGCATCGCGTGCTCGCGAGGATGAGCTTCAAGCCCGACAACCGCCCCGACTTCGACACCTTCCAGCAGCGCATGACGCGCTATGCGCAAGGCGGCTTCACGTTCGATCTCGAAGAGAACGAGGCGTCGATCCGCTGCGTCGCCGCGCCGGTGCGCGATGCGTCGGGCGCGATCGTCGCGGCCTTGTCGGTGGCGAGCACCATTCCCTACATGCCGCACGAGCGCATGGAGGAACTGATTCCGGTCGTGCAGCGCGAAGCGCACGCGATCTCCGAGGAACTTGGCTGGCGCGCGCCGCAGGCCGCCCGCAGGATCAAGCGATGACCGCATCCGTTTCCACGCCCGCGCTCATCGCGCTCGACTGGGGCACGACTTCGCTGCGCGCCTATCTGCTTGGCGCCGACGGTCTCGCCCTCGATACGCGCGCATCGTCGGCGGGCATCATGAATCTGCCGGCGGGCGGGTTCGATCAGGCGTTCGAGCAAACCTGCGGCGCGTGGCTCGACGCGCACGCGCACTTGCCGGTGATCGCGGCGGGCATGGTCGGCAGCGCGCAGGGCTGGGTCGAAGCGCCGTACGTCGAAACGCCGGCGAATGCCGATGCGCTCGTCGCGGGCATCGTCGATGTGAAGACGGCGCGCGGCGTCGTGCTGCATGTCGTGCCGGGCGTGCTGGAGCGCGGCGTGTTGCCCAACGTGATGCGCGGCGAGGAAACGCAGATTTTCGGCGCGCTGGCGAGCGAGCCGGCGCTCGGAAACGTGGGCGGCGCGCTGATCGGACTGCCGGGCACGCACGCGAAGTGGGCGTTCGTCGCCGATGAGCGCATCGAGCGTTTCTACACCTTCATGACGGGCGAGACCTTCAGCGCGCTGCGCGATCACACGATCCTCGGCCGCACGATGCATCCCACCGCGACGCACGACGAACAGGCGTTCCTGCGCGGCGTCGAGACGGCGCGCGATGCCGGTCATCCCGGCGTGCTCGCGACGATCTTCAGCACGCGCACGCTCGGCCTCACGGGCCAACTGAGCGCGGAGCAGCAATCGGATTATTTGTCGGGCCTGTTGATCGGCCATGAATTGCGCGGGCTGAACGAAGTGCTTGCGCGCGAACAATCCGCGCTCGCGGGAAAGCCCCTGCGCCTGATCGGCAACGATGCGCTTTGCAATCGCTATCGCGCCGCGCTCGCGCGTTTCGGATGCCACGATGCCGCCACGGTCGCGCACGCCACCGAGCACGGCCTTTATGGAATCGCCGCGCTGGCCGGGCTGGTCGCGGCCAGGCGCGCGGCCTGAAAAGGAGAGAACACGATGCAGCCTCCCATCAATCTGCCCGCGCCCTACGGCATGCACGCCGGTCTCGCAAAGGCGTTCGCCGCGTGCCCGCTGATCGCGATACTGCGCGGCGTCACGCCCGCCGAAGCCGCCGATCACGGCCGCGCGCTCTATGAAGCGGGCTTTCGCATCGTCGAAGTGCCGCTGAATTCGCCGCAGCCGTTCGACAGCATCGCGGCGATCCGTCAGACGCTGCCCGCCGATGCGATCGTCGGTGCGGGAACGGTGCTGCATCCGAGTTACGTCGATAGCGTGAAGGCCGCGGGCGGCGAGCTCATCGTGATGCCGCACAGCGACGCCGATGTCGTGCGCGCCGCGAAGGCGCAGGGTCTCGCGTGCGCGCCGGGCGTCGCGACGCCGAACGAGGCGTTTCTCGCGCTGAAGAACGGCGCGGACGTGCTGAAGATGTTTCCCGCCGAGCAGCTCGGCCCAACGGTGACGAAGGCATGGCGCGCGGTGATCGCGAAGGACGTGCCGCTCGTGCCGGTCGGCGGTATTGCGCCGGACAACATGGAGCCGTTCTTGAGCGCAGGCGCGAACGGCTTCGGCCTCGGCTCGGCGCTCTACAAGCCGGGCCAGAGCGCGGACGTCACGGCGCGGCACGCGAAGGCGTTCATTGACGGACTGGCCGTTGCACGAGGCGCAGCCAAATGAGCCGCCTCGCCGGCAAGGTCGCGATGGTCACGGGCGCGGGACGCGGCATCGGCGCGGCGATCGCGCTGGCGTTCGCGCGCGAGGGCGCACGCGTCGCGCTCGCGGAACTCGACATCGGCACGGCCCGCGAAACCGCCAAGCGCATCGGGGAAGAAACCGGCGCGAACGTCATCGCGGTCGAAACGGACGTGACGCAAAGCGCATCGGTGAAGGAAGCCGTCGCGCAGACCGAAGCCGCGCTCGGCCCGCTCGACGTGCTCGTGAACAACGCCGGCATCAACGTGTTCTGCGATCCGCTCACGATGACCGACGACGACTGGCGCCGCTGCTTCGCCGTCGATCTCGACGGCGTGTGGAACGGCTGCCGCGCGGTGCTGCCGGGCATGGTCGAGCGCGGGCGCGGCAGCATCGTGAACATCGCGTCGACGCACAGCTTCAAGATCATTCCGGGCTGCTTTCCGTATCCGGTGGCAAAGCACGGTGTGATCGGCCTCACGCGCGCGCTCGGCATCGAGTACGCGCCGAACAACGTGCGCGTGAATGCGATCGCGCCGGGTTACATCGAAACGCAACTGACGCTCGACTGGTGGAATTCGCAGGCTGATCCGAAGGCCGCGCGTCAGGCGACGCTCGATCTTCAGCCGATGAAGCGTATCGGCGAGCCGCGGGAAGTCGCGATGACGGCGGTGTTCCTCGCATCGGACGAGGCGCCGTTCATCAACGCGAGCTGTATCACCGTGGACGGCGGGCGAAGCGCGCTGTACCACGACTAAAGCAAACGAGATCACGAAGGAATGACGCACTGGCCGCTGTGCGGACATCAATCAACAAGAAAGCGGCCACACACTTCGTAGCGCCCGCGCGCGGGCATTTTTCGACATCGGAAAAAGTCGGGAGACAAAAAATGAAACGCAGACTGTTCCTCACGCTGATCGCCGCTGCCACGGCAACGAGCGCGTCCATGATCGCGGCGCCGGTCGCGCAGGCCGCCGACGAGGTCAAGATCGGCTTCCTCGTGAAGCAGCCGGAAGAGCCGTGGTTCCAGGACGAATGGAAGTTCGCCGAAATCGCCGCCAAGGAAAAGGGCTTCACGCTCGTGAAGATCGGCGCGCCGTCGGGTGAAAAGGTGATGAGCGCGATCGACAACCTCGCCGCGCAGAAGGCGCAGGGCTTCATCATCTGTACGCCGGACGTGAAGCTCGGGCCGGGCATCGTCGCGAAGGCGAAGGCCGACAAGCTCAAGATGATGACGGTCGATGACCGCCTCGTCGACGGTTCGGGCAAGCCGATCGAATCCGTGCCGCACATGGGCATTTCCGCATACAACATCGGCAAGCAGGTGGGCGACGGCATCGCCGCCGAGATCAAGAAGCGCGGCTGGGACATGAAGGATGTCGGCGCGATCGACGTGACTTACGAGCAATTGCCGACCGCGCATGACCGCACGGCCGGCGCGACCGATGCGCTCGTCGCCGCCGGTTTCCCGAAGGCGAACATCGTCGCCGCGCCGCAGGCGAAGACCGACACCGAGAACGCGTTCAACGCCGCGAACATCGCGCTGACGAAGAATCCGCAATACAAGCACTGGGTCGCCTACGGCCTGAACGACGAAGCCGTCCTCGGCGCGGTGCGCGCAGCGGAAGGCCGCGGCTTCAAGGCGGACAACATGATCGGCATCGGTATCGGCGGATCGGACTCGGCGTTGAACGAGTTCAAGAAACCGAATCCAACGGGCTTCTACGGCACCGTCATCATCAGCCCGAAGCGCCACGGCGAAGAGACGTCCGAGCTGATGTACGCGTGGATCAAGGACGGCAAGGCGCCGCCGCCGCTCACGCTCACGACCGGCATGCTGGCTACGCGTGAAAACGTGGCATCGGTGCGCCAGCAGATGGGACTGGCATCGAACTAAGTCTTTCGTGAGGGAAGCGGGCCGCACGTGCGGTCCGCTCGAGAATAGGAGGCGATGTGTCAGCGACGCTGCGTTTTGACAATATCGGCAAGGTGTTTCCAGGCGTGCGCGCGCTCGACGGCGTGTCGTTCGACGTCAACGCCGGCGAAGTTCACGGTTTGATGGGCGAGAACGGCGCGGGCAAATCGACCTTGCTCAAGATTCTCGGCGGCGAGTATCAGCCCGATTCGGGGCGCGTGCTCATCGACGACAAGGAAGTGCATTTCGCGAGCGCGGCGGCATCGATTGCCGCGGGCATCGCGGTGATTCATCAGGAATTGCAGTACGTGCCGGATCTGACCGTGTCCGAGAATCTGCTGCTCGGCGCATTGCCGAACCGGCTCGGCTGGGTCGACAAGCGCGCGGCCAAGGCGCACGTACGCGAGCGGCTTGCGGCGATGGGCGTCGATCTCGATCCGAATGCGAAGCTGCGCAAGCTGTCGATCGCGCAGCGGCAGATGGTCGAAATCTGCAAGGCGCTGCTGCGCAACGCGCGCGTGATCGCGCTCGACGAACCGACGAGTTCGCTGTCGCATCGCGAGACGGAAGTGCTCTTCAAGCTCGTGCGCGATCTGCAGGCGGATAATCGTGCGCTGATCTACATCTCGCATCGCATGGACGAGATTTACGAACTGTGCAACGCGTGCACGATTTTCCGCGACGGGCGCAAGATCGCGTCGCATCTTTCGCTCGCGGATGTGCCGCGCGAAACGCTCGTGCAGGAAATGGTCGGGCGCGAGATCAGCGACATCTACAACTATCGCGCGCGTCCTTTGGGCGACGTGCGCTTCTCCGTGAAGAACGTGGAGGGCGATGCATTGAGCGCGCCCGTGAGCTTCGAGGTGAAGCGCGGGGAGATCGTGGGCTTCTTCGGGCTCGTCGGCGCGGGACGCAGCGAGCTGATGCATCTCGTCTACGGCGCGGACAAGAAGAAGGGCGGCGACATAACGCTCGACGGCAAGCCGATCAAGGTTCGCAGCACCGGCGAGGCGATTCGTCACGGCATCGTGCTGTGTCCGGAGGATCGGAAGGAAGAAGGCATCGTCGCGATGGCGACGGTCGCGGAGAACATCAATATTTCGTGCCGGCGACACTATCTGCGCGGCGGACTGTTTCTGGATCGCAAGAAGGAGGCGCAGACGGCCGAGCGCTTCATCCAATTGCTGAAGATCAAGACGCCGAGCCGGAAGCAGCGCATCCGTTTTCTTTCGGGCGGCAATCAGCAGAAGGCGATTCTGTCGCGCTGGCTCGCGGAGCCGGACCTGAAGGTCGTGATTCTCGACGAACCGACGCGCGGCATCGACGTCGGCGCGAAGCATGAGATCTACAACGTGATCTATCAGCTTGCCGAGCGCGGCTGCGCGATCGTGATGATTTCGTCGGAATTGCCGGAAGTGCTGGGCGTGTCGGACCGGATCGTCGTGATGCGGCAGGGGCGTATCGCGGGCGAACTGGCGCGCGAGAAGGCGAGCGAACAAACAGTGTTGAGCCTTGCGCTGCCGCAGGCGGAAACGGTCGCGCAGGCGGCGTAAAGACGAGAGGAGCGAATCATGGAAGCAAGAGAAAACATCGTGGGGCAGGCGACGGAAAGCGTCGCGAACGCGCTGATCCCGCAAAAGAACGACAAGCAGAAGTGGTGGCAGCAGATCACGGAGTACAGCCTGATCGTGATCTTCATCGTGATGTTCGTGACGATGTCGCTGACCGTCGATCACTTCTTCTCGATCGAGAACATGCTCGGCCTCGCGCTGTCGATCTCGCAGATCGGCATGGTCGCGTGCACGATGATGTTCTGCCTCGCGTCGCGCGATTTCGACTTGTCGGTGGGCTCGACGATCGCCTTCGCCGGTGTTCTGTGCGCGATGGTTCTGAATGCGACGGACAACACCTTCATCGCGATCATCGCGGCGGTGGCTGCGGGTGCGGTGATCGGGTTTGTGAACGGCGCGGTGATCGCTTATCTGCGAATCAATGCGCTGATTACGACCTTGGCGACGATGGAAATCGTGCGCGGGCTCGGGTTCATCGTATCGCACGGACAGGCGGTGGGTGTGTCGTCGGATACGTTCATCGCGCTCGGCAGTCTGTCGATGATCGGGATTTCCCTGCCTATCTGGGTCACGCTTGCGTGCTTCATCGTTTTTGGCGTATTGCTCAATCAGACGGTGTATGGACGTAATACATTGGCTATCGGCGGTAATCCCGAGGCTTCGCGGCTCGCGGGGATCAATGTCGAGCGCACGCGTGTGTGGATCTTTTTGATTCAGGGCGCTGTGACCGCGCTGGCTGGGGTCATTCTCGCTTCGCGCATCACGTCGGGGCAGCCGAATGCCGCTCAAGGCTTCGAGCTCAATGTCATTTCTGCCTGTGTCCTTGGCGGTGTTTCTCTGCTGGGCGGTAGGGCGACGATTTCCGGTGTCGTGATTGGCGTGCTCATCATGGGCACTGTCGAGAACGTCATGAACCTTTTGAATATCGACGCGTTTTATCAGTACCTCGTGAGAGGGGCTATCCTGCTTGCTGCCGTTCTGCTCGATCAGTTGAAGAATCGCGGGTCGCGGGATTGATGTTTTTGCGGTTGATGTCGTTGTTGATGTTTTGCCGTTGATGTCGCTGGATCCCGCTTTCGTGTCGGTCTATCAGCGTTGCCCCTGTGCGGGGCGGCAGTGCTAATAGACCACTAAGAAACGGGATCCGGCAAAAGGCGCAAAGCTAACGAGCGCGACAAGCGCAGCAAGGAGAGACAAAACCCAATGGCAACGATCGAAAAGAACCTCGCAAGATACCCCAGCCTCCAAGGCAAAACAGTGCTGATAACCGGAGGCGCAACAGGCATCGGCGAAGGCTTCGTCGAACACTTCTTCGATCAGGGCGTGAAAGTCGCCTTCTTCGACATCGACACCGACGCTGGCGAAGCGCTCGCCGACCGCCTCGGCGCAGCCCTGCAAGAAGGCCAGACCCGCCCGATGTTCCTCAACGTCGACCTGACCGACATCGACGCACTCCGCAAAGGCATCGCCGATGTAAGAGCCGCCCTCGGGCCCATCAACGTGCTTGTCAACAACGCTGCCAACGACAAACGCCACGCAATCGAAGACGTCACGCCCGAGTCGTACGATGCAGGCATCGCGGTCAACATCCGCCATCAATTCTTCGCGGCGCAGGCCGTCATCGACGACATGAAGCGCGCGGGCGGCGGCTCGATCATCAATCTCGGCTCGATCAGCTGGATGCTCAAGCAAGGTAACTTCCCCGTCTACACGACGTCGAAATCGGCAGTGCAAGGCATGACGCGCGGCCTCGCGCGCGATCTCGGCAAATTCGGCATCCGCGTGAATACGCTCGTGCCGGGCTGGGTGATGACCGAGAAGCAAAAGCGTCTGTGGCTCGACGAGGCCGGCAAGGAAGCAATCAAGCAAGGCCAGTGCATCGACGGAGAACTGCTGCCCGCACACCTCGCGCGCGCGGCGCTCTTTCTAGCATCGGACGACAGCAAAATGATCACGGCGCAGGACATGATCGTTGACGGAGGATGGGCCTGATGAATCCGATGCGAGCGCAACTTCTCATCGACAGCCAGTGTTCGCTCGGCGAAGGCGCGACGTGGTGCGCCGCGAGCGGCCGCTTCTGGTGGACCGATATCGAAGGCAAGAAGCTGTGGCGCTACGATCCGCGCGACGGCGCGAGCGAATCGTTCGACATGCCCGAGCGGCTTGCGTGCTTCACGCCGTGCGCCGATGCGCGTTTCCTGCTGCTCGGCCTCGCATCGCGGCTCGCGTTCCATGAAATCGCGACGGGCAAGATCGAAACCATCATGGAAGTCGAAGCCGATCTGCCGACGCGCCTGAACGACGGCCGTTGCGACCGCGAAGGGCGATTCGTGTTCGGCACGAAACACGACGTGGACGATGCGCAACCGGTCGGCGCGTTTTATCGGCTGAATGCGGATCTGTCGCTGGAAAAGCTGCCGCTAGGGAATTGCGCGATCTCGAATAGCATCGGCTTCTCGCCCGATGGGGCGACGATGTACTACTGCGATTCGCCCACGCGTCAGATTCGCGTATGCGACTATCCGACCTTCGACAACGACCGCGTGTTCATCGAGCTGACGGATGCGACCGGCGTGCCCGACGGCTCGATCGTCGATGCGGACGGCGGCTTGTGGAACGCGCAGTGGGGCGGGGCGCGCGTCGTGCGCTACGAAAGCGACGGCCGCGAGACGGCGCGCATCGACGTGCCGAGCGCGCAGCCGAGTTGCGCCGCGTTCGGCGGCGCGGACTTCGGCACGCTGTATGTGACGACGGCGCGCATCGGCCTCGGCGAAACAGACGCGCACGCAGGCGGCGTGTTCGTCGCGACGCCCGGTGCGCGCGGCATCGCGGAAGCCGTATTTGCGGGCAAGGCGTAACCAGAACACGAGGCGGCGCGCGATCGACGCGCCGCCCGACCCATCCCGGCAACGCCGGGTTCTTCGCCTCTCGATGGAGCACGAGTCATGGCTGTCGCGCGAACAGAGCAAAGACCGAATTCTGCATCGATGTCCAAGGAACAGGCGAACGCCCGCCGTGCGCGGCTCGCCGCCGCCACCGAACCGCCGATCCGTCCCGGCCCGAGCACCGCGGTCGTCGCGATGGGCGGCGCCGATGTCGACGGCTGCGTCACGCTCGCCAACGCGCATTTGCGGCTCGAGCTTGCGCCGTCGCTCGGCGGCGGCATCACGCGCTTCGACTGGCGGCACGAAGGCTCGCTCGTGCCGATCTTCCGGCCGTGCGTCGCGCCGGGACCGGACACCGATCCGAATCAGCTCGCGTGCTATCCGCTTTTGCCGTATTCGAACCGCATCGGCAACGGACACTTTCAGTTTTCCGGACGCTCGATCGAGGTGCCGTGCAATCGCCCGGGCGAACCGCTGCCGCTGCACGGCGATGGCTGGCTCGGCGCGTGGGAAGTCGCGGATCAGGATTCCGCGCGCGTGCGTGTCACGCTCGATCGCAGCGGCGGCATGCCTTACGCGTTTCGCGCCGCGCAGACTTACACGCTCGACGAAGCGACGCTCGCCGTGACGCTCGATGTCGAAAATACCGGCGACGAAGCGCTGCCGTTCGGCCTCGGGCTGCATCCGTTCCTGATGCGCGAGGCGGACACGGAGTTGTCGGCGGCGGCGGGCGGCGTGTGGCTGTGCGGCGACGACTGGCTGCCTGTGCGGCATGTTCCGACGCCGCCCGCGTGGCAATTCGGCGTTGCGTATCCGATGCCATCGGAAATGGTCAACAACGCGTTCACCGGATGGAGCGGGCGCACGAGCGTGCTGTGGCCGAAGCGCCGCCTGTCGCTAACGATCGCCGCCGACACCGACTACTACGTCCTTTACGCGCCGCCCGGCGAAAGCTTTTTCTGCTTCGAGCCGGTCGATCATCCGATCAACGCGGTGAATCTGCCCGGCGGCGGGGAAGCGAACGGCATGACCGTGCTCAAACCGGGCGAACGCTTGTCGCGGGAATTCCGCTTCACCGTCGAGCGCACCGGGGAAGCGACGCGGCGCGGAAGGCCGCGCACGCGGGCAGGCGCGAAGGCGCGGGCACGGGACGCGGCGCGCTAAGCCGCGCCGGAAGACGCGACGGAAGATGACGCTACGCACGTTAAAATGCGTGGCATCGACGTTTTCAACATCTTCCCGCCATGTCCTTCATCGAATCGCTCAATGCCGCGTGGTCGCGGACTCAATCGCTTCTGTGCGTCGGCCTCGACCCGGAGCCGGCGAAGTTTCCCGGCGCACTCAACGGCCGCGCCGACGCGATCTTCGAGTTCTGCAAGACCATCGTCGATGCAACCGCGCCGTATGCATCGTCGTTCAAGCCGCAGATCGCGTACTTCGCGGCGCATCGCGCGGAAGATCAGCTCGAAGCGTTGATCGCGCATATCCACGAGAAGCACGCCGGCATTCCGGTGATTCTTGATGCGAAGCGCGGCGATATCGGCAGCACGGCCGAGCAGTACGCGAAGGAAGCGTTCGAGCGCTATCGGGCCGACGCCGTCACCGTGAATCCGTACATGGGCTTCGATTCGATCGAGCCGTATCTCGCGCATGAGGGCAAAGGCGTGATCGTGCTGTGCCGCACGTCGAACGCGGGCGGCTCCGATCTGCAATTTCTCACGACCGATGGCAAGCCGCTGTATCAGGTCGTCGCCAGGCTCGCGGCGGAAAAGTGGAATGACAAGGGCCAGTTGGGCCTCGTCGTCGGTGCGACGTTTCCGAAGGAAATCGAAACGGTACGCGGGATCGTCGGCGACATGCCGCTTCTGATTCCGGGCATCGGCGCCCAAGGCGGCGATGTCGAAGCAACCGTGCGGGCGGGCCGCACCGCGAACGGCACGGGCATGTTGATCAATTCGTCGCGCGCGATCATCTACGCCGGCAAGGGCGATCATTACGCGCAAGCCGCGGCCGAAGCCGCGAAGAAGACGCGCGATACGATCAATCAGTATCGGTGAGCGCGCGCTTCAACTATCGGCAATAGGCGCGAACAGCGCCTCGATGTCTTCGGCGGAGAACTTCTCCACCGCGCGCGCATCTTCGGACAGAATGCCCGCCGCGAGCGCTGCCTTTCGCTCCTGCATCTCCAGAATCTTTTCTTCGATGCTCCCGGCCGCGACGAGCTTGTACACGAATACCGGCTTTTCCTGGCCGATGCGGTGCGCGCGATCCGTCGCCTGATTCTCGGCCGCCGGATTCCACCACGGATCGTAATGAATGACGGTATCGGCCGCCGTCAGGTTCAGGCCGACGCCGCCCGCCTTCAGGCTGATCAGGAAGACCGGCGCTTCGCCCGCCTGGAAGCGCTGCACCGGCGTCTTGCGGTCGGCGGTGTCGCCCGTCAGCGTGACGTACGCGAGACCGGCCTCGTCGAGCGCGGCGGCGATGATCGCGAGCATGCCCGTGAACTGCGAGAAAACGAGCACGCGCCGGCCCTCCTCGATGAGCGCCGGAAGCATCTCGAGCAACAGCGCGAGCTTGGCCGATCCCGCGGTTTTCGGCGCGCCCGGTAGCTTGACGAGCGACGGATCGCAGCACACTTGCCGCAGTTTCAGCAACGCGTCGAGCATCACGATATGGCTGCGTGCGAACCCCTGCTTCGAGATAGCGTCGCGCACCTTCTTCTGCATCGCGGCACGCACGGTTTCATAGAGATCACGCTGTGCGTCTTCGAGTTCGACGCTGCGCACGATCATTGTCTTCGGCGGCAATTCCGTCGCGACTTCATCTTTGCGGCGGCGAAGCATGAACGGGCGAATCCGGCGCGCGAGCAGATCGCGGCGCATCGCGTCGTTCTGCTTTTCGATAGGTTTGCGCCAGCGAGAGGCGAACTCCTTTTTCGAGCCGAGAAAGCCGGGCAGCAGGAAATCGAACTGCGACCAAAGTTCGCCCAGATGATTCTCCAGCGGCGTCCCCGTGAGACAGAGCCGATGCCGCGCGCCCAACGTGCGAACCACGCCCGCCGCCTTGCTCGAGGCGTTCTTCACGTAATGCGCTTCGTCGAGTATCAACAGGTGATAGTCGTGCTGCGACAGCGCTTCGTGATCGCGCCAGACGAGCGCATACGTCGTCACGACGAGGTCGTGCTGCGCAATTTCCGTGAAGCGTTCGTGACGCAACGCGCCATGCAGATCGAGCACTTTCAGCGAGGGCGCGAAGCGGCGCGCTTCGTCGATCCAGTTGTTGACGAGCGTGGTCGGCACGACGATCAGCGCCGGGCTCGTGAGCCGGCCCGCCTCCTTCTCGACGAGTATGTGCGCGAGCGTCTGTATGGTCTTGCCGAGCCCCATGTCGTCGGCGAGCACGCCGGCGATATCGTGTTCGCGCAGGAATTGCATCCAGTCGACGCCCTCGCGCTGATAGTCACGCAGCGTCGCTTGAAGCCCGCGTGGGGCGTCGATGCGGCGCGTTCCCGCGACGTTGCGTAGCCGTTTCGCAAGTTCGATGACCGACGCGTCGCCATCGAATTGCCAGCGAAGCGTTTCGTCGGCGGCGGCGAGACGGCCGGCTTCAAGCGCCTGCAGCCGCAGTGACGCGTCGGCTTTCGGCTCGGCGCGGTCGAACAGGTCGATGAGCGCGCGCACGAGCGGCTTGATCCGCGCGGCGCGCAGCGCGAAGCGCCTGCCTTCGTGCGTGCGGAATTCGACGGCGTGCGCATCGTCGATGGCGTCGATCGCGCCGTTCAACCAGCGGCGATCCCGGGCGAAAAGTTCGGCGAGCAACGGTTCGAGGCGCACGCGCTCCGTCTCGACGAGGATGCCCAACTCGAGATCGAACCAGCCGTTTTCGGCGGCGCGCGCGGTCGCGTCGATTTGCTCGACCTCGACGACATCGAAGCGCGAATTGGGCGTGATCTCGATGCGCCAGCCGGCGTCGCGCAAAGCGGGAATGTCGTCGCTGACGAACGCCGGCCACGCGTCGCGCGCCGGCATGATGAAGCCGCCCGCATACGGTGAGTCGGCGCGGCTGACAGGCGCGCCGGAGACCGACTTCATCCCGCGTCCGAGCAGGCGTCCGGCGCATGCATCTTCGATATCGATCCGGCGCGCGATACGGACGAGCTCGCCGTCCGCGAGGCGCAAAAGAGCGTCGGGACTGTTCGCCGCGATCGTCACGCCGCCGTAGTCGAAATCGAGCAACGCGATGTCCAGTTCGGTCGCGGGCATATCCAGCCTGGCGGGTGCATCGAGCAACAGCGTATCGAGCGTGAGGACGGGCGCCGGCGTCGCGTCGATCGTGCGTATTCCGGTCTCGCCGTCGGAGGGCGGCGCGGGCAGATCGGGCGCGAATTCGGCGAGCGCGTTACGCACGGCGGCCGCTTCGTCGAGCGTGAGCACCGGCATCGACAGATAATCGGCGAGCAGTTCGTTCGAAATCGGTACGTCGATGGATCCGGTTTCGTTCGTAACGATGTCGATGTACAACGGCGGCTCGGTCGGCAATGTGACGTTCGATTCCGGCGACGTTTCGAGCGAGGCGAAGATCATGTCGTCGCCGTGCGGAATCCATTCGATGTTTCCGCTGCGCATCGCGCCTTCGCGCAACGGCTGTGCGAGTCGCGGATCCCGGATGTCCGGTTCGAAGTAGAGGCGGCCCGTCGCGAGCATCATCTGCCAGACGATCGCGCCGCGCTTGCCCTTGAGCGCGTAGTAGCCGCTTGAACCTCCGCGCTCGTTCCGGAGCGCACGGACGATGGGTTCATCTGCCGGCGTCACGAATTTCGGCGGATTGTTCCACTGGGCGTAATTTGGATACCACGCTTCGGTCGCGCGAATGTCGCCGTTGGTGCCGAGCCGCGCCTTCAGCATTGCGATCTCGAAAGGCAGCGCCCCGTACATGGACGGAACGAGCACATAGAGAATTTGGTAGTTTGCGCCTGTCGTGCGCCGGACCGCTGTCGCGCGTGCCCGACGCGTCGCCTCGACCTTCGCCCGAAAGCTGGAAAGCCACTGCTCGACCTCGAAACTCACGCCCGTTTGATCGGCTGCTTGCGTGCGATCCAGATAGGCGAGCAGCGTCGCCGCGACATGCTTGCATTCGTAACCGACGGGACAAGAGCAATAGCCGCGCGGCCGTTCTTCGCGGAAGGAAATCTCGACCGAGTACGGCTGTAGCTGCGTGCCGGGCACGCGCGCGCGCAGGATTTCGCCCGTCCAGCCGAGATCGCGCACCGCATTAACGTAGTCGAGCGCCTTGCCGAAGGTCTTCTGACCCATCCAGCGGGCCACCTGATCCTTGCTGAACGTGATGGAATCGGCCGGATTGTCGATGCGCTTGTTCATGCGATAGACGCTCGCTCAGCGCTCGCTCTGATCCATGAACTCCAGCAGCCTGCGCAAGGCATGCGCGGCGGCCTGCGTTCTGACCTGTTCGCGATCGCCCTTGAAATGCTGGGTCTCGATCTGCGTATTCAGACGATTGCTCCATCCGAAGCACACGGTTCCAACCGGCTTCGCCTCGCTGCCGCCCGCCGGTCCCGCCACGCCCGTAATCGATACCGAGACCTGCGCGCGGCTGTTGCGCAGCGCGCCTTCGGCCATGGCCTTCGCGACCGGCTCGCTGACCGCGCCGTGCTGTTCGATCAGCGTCGCGGGCACGCCGATCATCTCGATCTTCGCGAGATTCGAATACGTGACGAAGCCGCGCTCGAACCACGCGCTGCTGCCGGAAATATCGGTGATGGCGGTCGCGACCATGCCGCCCGTGCACGACTCAGCGGTGGCGAGCATCAGCCGTTCGGCGTGCAGCTTGTTGCCGACGCGAATCGCAAGTTGGTGAACGACGGTGTCGGTTGGCATGGCGGTGGTCCCGATGGATGGAAAAAATCAGACGGTCATGCGCCAGAGCGCGATCACGAGCAGCGTGAAGAACGCCGCGACGAGATCATCGAACATGATGCCGAAACCGCCTTTCAACCGGCGATCGAAATACCGGATGGGCGGCGGCTTCACCATGTCGAAGAAGCGGAACACGACGAACGCCCACAATTGTCCGGTGAAGGTCGCGGGCGTGACGAGCAGCAGCACGAGCCAGAACGCGACGATCTCGTCCCACACGACCGGCGACGGATCGTCGGTGCCCATTTTCTTGGCCGTGAAGCCGGTGAACCAGCATCCCGCAATGAAGCCGGCGACGATCAGCGCGCCCCATTCCGCGACCGTCAGATGCGGATTGAACACGACGAACGACACCCACGCGAATAATGTGCCGACCGTGCCCGGCACGATGGGAGACAGTCCGCTGCCGAAGCCGAGCGAAAGAATATGAAGCGGATGGTCGAGCATGAAGCGAGCGCTCGCCTTGCGCGGCTTGCTGCGCGGCGCGGCCGGGTCGCCCGCTAGCGTGGGGTCAGTCTGCATGGAAATGATCGAAGCCTTGCAACGTCAGGGAGAGCGGGGCGCCCGACGCATCGCGCCAGGCGATTGCGGGCGCACCGGATGACTCGATTGTACCGATGCGCGTCAGCGGCACTTTCACGTCCGTCGCGATCTTGGCGAGCGCGTCGCGGGCATCGATGGGCGCGGTGAAGCAGAGCTCGTAATCGTCGCCGCCCGCGAGCGTGCATTGACGGCGCGCGGTTTCGGGCAGCACGCGCACGGCGTCGGAGCACGGCACGGCATCGACATCGACGACCGCGCGCACGCGCGAGCGCTTCAGGATGTGCATGAGATCGCCCGCGAGGCCATCGGAGATATCGAGCGCCGCGTGCGCCACGCCGCGCAACGCCATGCCCAACGCGACGCGCGGTTCCGGGCGCTCCAGCGCGCGCCGCCAGGCGGAAGCTTCCGGCGCGGACCACTCGCCGCGAATCGCGCCGAGGCCCGCGCGCGCGTCGCCCAAGGTGCCGGATACGTAGATGTCGTCGCCGGGACGCGCCGCATCGCGACGCAATGCCGCACCCTGCGGCACGTCGCCGAACACCGTTATGCAGATGTTGAGCGGCCCGCTCGTCGTATCGCCGCCGACGAGCGCGCAATCGTGACTTTCCGCGAGCGCGAAGAGACCGTTGCTGAACGCTTCGAGCCACGTTTCGTCGGCGCGCGGCAACGCGAGCGCGAGCGTGAACGCGTGCGGCTTCGCGCCCATCGCGGCGAGATCGGACAGGTTCACCGCGAGCGCCTTGTGACCGAGCGCGTACGGATCGACATCGGGAAAGAAGTGGCGTCCTTCGACCAGCATGTCCGTCGAAATGGCGAGCTGATGGCCGACCGGCGGCGCGATAAGCGCGCAGTCGTCGCCGATGCCGAGCGGCTTCGCGGCCTCCTCGTCATGACGCGGGGAAGGCGCCGTCGCGCGGCGTGCAAAGAAACGGTCGATCAGTGAAAACTCGGAGAGCATGCGTCGGCGCTTGAGGTTGATTGTTGCAATGCACGATGAAAAACAGAGCGCGCCGAAACCGGCGCCGCATCTCGAAAACACTCGGCCGATGCCCGCGAAGGCTTGCCGGACGGACCGACCAGACGTTTTCCAGTCATGGCACTTGTAGCCGAAATGCATGGAGCGCGGTCCGAAACCGCGACTGATTGGCGCTACAATGCGTTCGAACTTCCATTCTAATTCCCGCACTGCTAGCCCGCCTTATGACGACTGACGCCAATACCAAGTTGCGCGAAGCTGCGCTCGACTATCACGAATTTCCGGTTCCCGGGAAGATCGCGATCGCCCCCACCAAGCAGATGATCAACCAGCGCGACCTCGCACTGGCTTACTCGCCGGGCGTCGCGTTCGCGTGTGAAGCGATCGTCGAAGATCCGCTGAACGCGGCGCGCTTCACCGCGCGCAGCAATCTCGTCGGCGTCGTCAGCAATGGCACTGCCGTGCTGGGCCTCGGCAACATCGGGCCGCTCGCATCGAAGCCGGTGATGGAAGGCAAGGCCGTGCTCTTCAAGAAGTTCGCCGGCATCGACGTGTTCGATATCGAGCTGAACGAAAGCGATCCGCACAAGCTCGTCGACGTGATCGCCGCCCTCGAGCCGACTTTCGGCGGCATCAATCTGGAAGACATCAAAGCGCCGGACTGCTTCATCGTCGAACGCGAATGCCGCAAGCGCATGAAGATTCCCGTTTTCCACGACGATCAGCACGGCACGGCTATCGTCGTCGCGGCGGCGATCACGAACGGTCTGAAGGTCGTCGGCAAGAACATCGGCGAAGTGAAGCTCGTCGCGTCGGGCGCGGGCGCGGCGGCGCTGGCGTGCCTGAATCTGCTCGTCGATCTCGGCATGAAGCGCGAGAACATTTTCGTGACGGATCTGGCCGGCGTCGTCTACAAGGGCCGCACAGAGCTGATGGACCCGGACAAGGAGCTCTTCGCGCGCGAAACGAGCGCGCGCACGCTCGCCGAAGTGATCGAAGGCGCGGACGTGTTCCTCGGGCTTTCCGCTGGCGGCGTGCTCAAGCAGGACATGGTCAAGCAGATGGCCTCGAAGCCGCTGATTCTGGCGCTCGCGAATCCGACGCCGGAAATCCTGCCGGAACTCGCGCTGGAAGTGCGCCCGGACGCCGTGCTCGCCACCGGCCGCACGGATTATCCGAATCAGGTCAACAACGTTCTGTGCTTCCCGTTCATCTTCCGCGGCGCGCTCGATGTCGGCGCGACCGTCATCACGAAGGAAATGGAAATCGCTGCGGTGAACGCGATCGCGGAGTTGGCGCGCCAGGAGCAGAGCGATATCGTCGCGACGGCTTACGGCATTCAGGATTTGTCGTTCGGCCCGGAATATCTGATTCCGAAGCCTTTCGATCCGCGTCTCATCGTGAAGATCGCGCCAGCAGTCGCGAAGGCGGCGATGGACAGCGGCGTGGCGACACGTCCGATCGAGGACATGGAAGCGTACGAGCAGCATCTGCAGCAGTTCGTCTATCACAGCGGCACGACGATGAAGCCCGTGTTCCAGCTCGCGCGCAGCGTCGAGCCGGAGAAGAAGCGCATCGTGTTCGCGGAGGGCGAGGAAGAGCGCGTGCTGCGCGCGGTGCAGATCGCCGTCGATGAAAAGATCGCGAAGCCGATTCTCATCGGCCGTCCGGCGGTCATCCAGCAACGCATCCAGAAATTCGGCCTGCGTCTCGCGCCGGGCGTCGATTTCTCCGTCGTCGATACGGACCACGACGAGCGTTATCGCGATTTCTGGCAGACGTACGCGAAGATGATGGCGCGCAAAGGCATCAGCCAGCAGATGGCGAAGCTCGAAATGCGCCGCCGCACGACGCTGATCGGCGCGATGCTCGTGCAGAAGGGCGAAGCCGACGGCATGATCTGCGGCACGGTGAGCACGACGCATCGTCATCTGCACTTCATCGATCAAGTGATCGGCAAGAAGGAAGGCGCGAACGTATACGCGGCAATGAACGCGCTCGTGCTGCCGGGGCGTCAGATTTTCATCGTCGATACACACGTGAACGTCGATCCGACGCCCGAGCAGCTCGCCGAAATCACGATGCTCGCGGCGGAAGAAGTGAAGCGTTTCGGCATCGTGCCGAAGATCGCGCTCTTGTCGCATTCGAACTTCGGTACGAGCAACGCGCCGACCGCGCAGAAGATGCGCGACGTGCTCGCGATCCTTAAGGAACGCGCGCCCGATCTCGACGTGGATGGCGAAATGCACGGCGACGTGGCGCTCGATGCGCGTCTGCGCAAGGAAGTGCTGCCCGAATCGACGCTCGAAGGCGACGCGAACCTGCTGATTCTGCCGAACATCGACGCGGCGAACATCTCGTACAACCTGCTGAAGACGGCGGCGGGAAGCGGCATCGCGATCGGGCCGATCCTGCTCGGCGCGGCGAAGCCGGTTCACGTGCTGACGTCGTCGGCGACGGTGCGGCGAATCGTCAACATGACGGCATTGCTGGTGGCGGATGCGTCGGCGGCGCGCTGATCGCGGCTTGCTTTGACCAAGAACGCGGCGGGCTTTTCCCGCCGCTTTTTTTGCGCGAAAAAAAGCGTGCCGTGGGCACACGGCACGCCGCGAAAATAAAGCGAAGGAGCTCTGCTCTACACGCAACAAGCGGATCGAACGGTAAGCGCGATGCCGCAAAGCTGGCGACGAGTGAGGCGGCTCGTCCGACGCTTTAGATCCCACGGGCCATTATTATCCTGAGTGGGATAACGGTGTGCCAGATTTTGGCTGATTCCCCGGACGATTGCATCTTCAGAATTTGCGCCCTCGGTCCGAACAGCGAAAAAATTTCCGATTTTCGGGCGAACGTTGCTTCGCCCTGTCATTAGCGATACCCTTACATCTTTCATGGTCGTGAATTCTGGTGTAACGCGAGGACAACCGTTTGGTGACACGCGCGAGGGCTCTTTCGTTTTTCGTCGCCTTGAGCGTCCTTTTGGGCGCGTGCGGCAAGGGTGAACCTCGAAGCGGCGTTCAGGAAACGGTTGCTTCGGCGAGTCCGGCGCCCGTCTCGCCGGCCGAACCGGTCCGTGAAGCGCAGGTGCGGCAACCGCAAGCGACCGGCGAGCAGGAGCGCGACGGGCTGGCCACCGTCTACATTGCGCAGTTGCCCAAGCAGGCGGTCGCAACCTTGCGGCTGATCGAAGCGGGCGGCCCTTTCCCTTTCGAGAAGGACGGCGTCGTGTTCGGCAATCGCGAGCGTTTGCTTCCGCGGCATCCACGCGGCTACTACCACGAATACACCGTTCTCACGCCTCGCGCGCGGGATCGCGGCGCGCGCCGGATCGTGTGTGGCGGTCCGAAGAAGAAGCTCGACGATTGCTACTACACGGACGACCACTACGCCAGTTTCAAACGCATTGCGGATCAACTACGGGATTAACGGCATGAGCGACAACATCTACGCGCACGACCACAGCGTCGCGGGTGATCTTTTCGCCACCGGCGATGGCAACCTGTTCCAGCGAGTATTGCGGCTACGCATGACAGAACACGACAACAGACCCGACGACGAGACCATGCCCGAGGAGCTCCATCCGCAAGAGGATTCGGAATCGCTGTTCGCAACCGTGCGGCCGAACATCGTGCAGTCGATCCGCGCGTTCCGGGTGCAGGATCTCGCGGACGAAGCGAGCCGCCTCGGCCAGCATTTCCTGTACGCGTATCTCGGCCATGCGCAGAGCAAACAGGAAGTGCTCGAGACAATCGCTCTTTCGTTTCTCTTTCCCAAACACTTCGGCAAGAACTACGACGCGCTTTACGATTCGCTCACCGATCTCGTTCACAAGGCGGGCTCGCAACCGGGTTTCGTGATCGTGCTGGAACAACTGCCAATCGCGCAGAAGTTCGACAAGGAAGGCCGCGAAGTGCTGCTGGACGTATTCCGCGACGCGGCGGAATTCTGGGCGGAAAGGAAAGTGGCTTTCCGCGTGTTCTATTCGTTCGTCTGAGCGTTCGAACCAAGGCCGGTGCTAAGCCTGGAAAAATAGCCCGATGGGTTTCCATCGGGCCATTTTTTTACCAGCCGCCCCAGCGCGCGGCCAGCGCCGCCAACACCGCGATGCCCGCCGTCTCCGTGCGCAGCACGCGCGGGCCGAGCCCGAGCGTGGAAAAACCCGCATCGACGATCGCGGTTTCTTCCGCGGGCGAAAAACCCGCTTCCGGCCCGATCAGCAAAGTGACGGGACTCGCCGGCGGATCGACGGGCAATGACGCAAAGCTGACTTCGGCGCGCGGCGAGAGAAGGAGGCGCAGTTCGCCGTTGATGGCGGCGGGCAAGTCGGCGAGCCAGGCGCCGAGATCGCGCGGCGGCGCAACCTCGGGCACGCGATTGCGCCCGCATTGCTCGCACGCCGCGCGCGTGAGCGCCTGCCAGTGCGCCTGACGACGCAATGCGCGCTCGCCGGCGAGACGCACGACGCCGCGCTCGGCCGTGATCGGCGCAATGCTCGAGACGCCGAGTTCCACCGCCTTCTCGATGAGCCAGTCCATCTTGTCGCTGCCCGCGACGCCTTGTGCGAGCGTCACGCGATACGGCGGCTCGGCTTCGCGATCGCTGTGTTCGTCGATGCGCGCGGTCGCCGCACGTTTGGCGATCTCGACGAGCTCGCCGCGATATTCGCCGCCGCGGCCATCGAAGAGTGTGATTGCATCGCCCGTTTGCAGACGCAGGACGTGCACATGACGCACGACGTCATCCGGAAGGGCGAAGGTTTGGCCTGCGCAGAGCGGGCCGTCGACATGAAAACGTGGCATGAATAATTGATCGCGGACTCGGCCGTCCGCAGATAGTGAGAATGCCTGCGCGCTCAGCGCAGATGCCGCGCGATCGCCCAGCGATAGCCGTCCGGATCTTCGATCTGCGCGAAGCGGTCGCCCCAGAACTGGTCCTGCGGCTCGATGAGCGCCTTCGCGCCGACTGCGAGCGCCTGATGGAACGTGGCGTCGACGTCATCGACGTATAAATAGAAGGACTGCGGCGCCATTTGCCCCGCGCTCTTCGGCGTGCGCGCCTGCGAACCGTACGCGCCTTCGGGCGCGAACATCACGATCAACTGCCCGCGATACGTCATCTCGACATGGATGACCGTGCCGTCGTCGTTGACGCTGTCGCGCACCGCGAAGCCTAGCGCTTTTTCATAAAACGCAATGCTCACGCGTGCGTCGCGCACGGTGAGATACGGAGTCAGCCAGGGCACGTCGGCGGGGCGAGGGTCGGTCATCGAAAGCACTCCTTGAAGCCTTGCTGCTGCACATTGGGAAACATTTTGCCATGAAGCCGTACGATCAATGGAGCGGCGAGGAACCTGCGCGATACGCCGCGCGCCGGACGGATTTCGCCAGATGAACGTCCGTTGACCGCGCGCGTTACCGTGTAAGGTCACGGATTGTCATGCTGCCGTGACAGTGTGGCGACGCGTGAAGTGCACGGAGCATGCCCGCGCCCGGGACGTCCGGACGCACCGGATTTGCGCCCTTACAGACGCGTGTCAATCGGACCGGTCTGTTAGAATGATGGGCTTCCGATCCTCGTCGTTTCTCGTCGTTTCCAAGTCGTTCCGGTCCTGAAAACGTGGTGTGTGCGGGTCCGGCCCGAGTGAGAAGTACTGCAAGAGAAGCACCGCGGATCATTTCAGCACCTGCCCAGACTCGACATGACGATCCCGACCTCCAGCCAGACCGCCCTCATGGCCAACGCAATCCGCGCGCTCGCCATGGACGCCGTTCAACAAGCCAACTCCGGCCATCCCGGCATGCCGATGGGCATGGCGGAAATCGGCGTCGCGCTGTGGTCGCGCCATCTGAAGCACAATCCCGCGAATCCGCACTGGTTCGATCGCGACCGTTTCGTGTTGTCGAACGGTCACGGCTCGATGCTGCTGTATTCGCTGCTGCACCTCACCGGCTACGACCTGCCGATGAGCGAGCTCAAGAACTTCCGTCAACTGCATTCGAAGACGCCGGGCCATCCGGAATACGGCATCACGGCCGGCGTCGAGACGACCACGGGCCCGCTCGGCCAAGGCGTCGGGAATGCGGTCGGCATGGCGCTCGCCGAGGCGTTGCTCGCCGCCGAGTTCAACAAGGCTGACGCGAAGATCGTCGATCACTACACGTACGTGTTCCTTGGCGACGGCTGCCTGATGGAAGGCATTTCGCACGAAGCCTGCTCGCTCGCGGGCACGCTCAAGCTCAACAAGCTGATCGCGCTGTACGACGACAACGGCATTTCCATCGACGGCCACGTCGAGCACTGGTTCCACGACGACACGCCGAAGCGCTTCGAAGCCTACGGCTGGAACGTGATCCGCGCCGTGGACGGCCACAACGTCGATGCAGTCGATGCCGCTATCGCCGCCGCGAAGAAGTCGGACAAGCCGACGCTGATTTGCTGCCGCACGGTCATCGGGAAGGGCGCCCCGACGAAGGCGGGCGGTCACGACGCGCACGGCGCGCCGCTCGGCGACAAGGAAATCGCGGCGACGCGCGCGGCGATCGGCTGGAACTACGGTGCGTTCGAAATTCCGCAGGAAGTGTATGCGGCGTGGGACGCGAAGGAACAAGGCACGCACGCCGAAGCGGAATGGAACAAGGCGTTCGACGCCTATCGCGCGAAGTACGCGTCGGAAGCGAGCGAATTCACGCGCCGCATGAGTGGCGAGCTGCCGCCGAACTGGGCCGAAGCTGCCGCGAAGATCATCGAGGACGCGAATCAGAAGGCCGAAACTATCGCGACGCGCAAGGCCTCGCAGAACGCCATCGAAGGGCTGGCCGCGGCACTGCCGGAACTGCTCGGCGGCTCGGCCGACCTGACCGGCTCGAACCTCACCAACTGGAAGGCTTCCAAAGCCGTTCGCGCCGCAGGCGACGCTGAAAACGCGAATCCGGAACACGCGGGCATCCAGTGGGGCAATCACATCAACTACGGCGTGCGCGAGTTCGGCATGTCGGCTGCGATCAACGGCATCGCGCTGCATGGCGGCTATCGTCCGTTCGGCGGCACGTTCCTGACGTTCTCGGACTACAGCCGCAACGCGCTGCGCGTCGCCGCGCTGATGAAGTCGCGCTCGATCTTTGTGTTCACGCACGATTCCATCGGTCTCGGCGAAGACGGTCCGACGCACCAGTCGATCGAACATGTGTCGAGCCTGCGCCTGATCCCGAATCTGCAGACGTGGCGTCCGGCCGATACGGTGGAAACGGCGGTCGCGTGGACGCATTCGATCGCGCACAACGGCCCGTCGACGCTGATTTTCAGCCGCCAGAACCTGCAATTCTCGCCGCGCAACGACATTCAGATCGCCAACATCGCGAAGGGCGGCTACGTACTGCGCGACTGGAACGACGATATCCCCGCGCGCAAGATCATCCTCATCGCGACCGGCTCGGAAGTGCAGCTCGCGATGCAAGCCGTCGAGGCGCTGGCGAAGGAAGGCATCGGCGCGCGCGTCGTGTCGATGCCGTGCACGAACGTCTTCGACAAGCAGGACGCCGAGTATCGTGAGCGCGTGCTGCCGAAGGGCGTGGCGCGCGTGGCGATCGAAGCGGGCGTGACGGATTTCTGGCGCAAGTACGTGGGCCTCGAAGGCGGCGTGGTCGGCATCGACACGTTCGGCGAGTCGGCTCCGGCGGGCGCGCTGTTCAAGCATTTCGGCTTCACGGTGGAGCATGTTGTCGCGACGGCGAAGGCCGTCCTCGCCGCGCAGTAAAATTCGCGGTCAGCGAAGCAGGTTTTTTTAAGCCAAGGAGATAGACCATGACGATTCGCGTTGCAATCAACGGCTATGGCCGTATCGGCCGCAACACGCTGCGCGCCCTCTATGAAAACGGCAAGAAGCACGACATCGAGATCGTCGCCATCAACGACCTCGGCGATGCCAAGACCAACGCGCACCTGACGCAGTACGACACGGCGCACGGCAAGTTCCCGGGCGAAGTGTCGGTCGACGGCGATTACCTCGTCGTCAACGGCGACAAGATCCGCGTTCTGGCGAACCGCAACCCGGCCGAACTGCCGTGGGGCGAGCTGAAGGTCGACGTGGTGATGGAGTGCACCGGCTTCTTCACGACGAAGGAAAAGGCGAGCGCGCACATCAAGGGCGGCGCGAAGAAGGTCATCATCTCGGCGCCGGGCGGCAAGGACGTCGACGCGACCATTGTGTACGGCGTGAATCACAACGTGCTGAAGGCGTCGGACACGGTCATCTCGAACGCATCGTGCACGACGAACTGCCTCGCGCCGCTCGTGAAGCCGTTGAACGACAAGATCGGCCTGGTGAACGGTCTGATGACCACGATCCACGCGTACACGAACGACCAAGTTCTGACGGACGTGTATCACGAAGACCTGCGCCGCGCGCGCTCGGCCACGCACAGCCAGATCCCGACGAAGACGGGCGCTGCTTCGGCCGTCGGCCTCGTGCTGCCCGAGCTGAACGGCAAGCTGGATGGCTACGCGATCCGCGTCCCGACGATCAACGTGTCGGTCGTCGATCTGTCGTTCATCGCCGCGCGCGATACGACGGTCGAAGAGATCAACAAGATCATGAAGGAAGCGTCGGAAGGCGAACTGAAGGGCGTGCTCGGCTACAACGATGCGCCGCTGGTCTCGATCGACTACAACCACAACCCGGCTTCGTCGACGTTCGATTCGACGCTCACGAAGGTGTCGGGCCGTCTCGTGAAGGTGTCGAGCTGGTACGACAACGAATGGGGCTTCTCGAACCGCATGCTGGATACGGCGGTCGCCCTCGCGAACGCGAAGTAAGTTTCAGCCTGCTGAAACGACAAAGCCGCTCTTCGGAGCGGCTTTTTTTTCGCCTCAAGCTTTGCTCGGAACGGGAAAATGCACGCCCGCGCGCTGCGCCGCATTGACGATGTGACCTTCGATCGCGCGGCCGGCCATCTCGCCGTCGCGCGCCTTCAAAGCCTCGATGATGACCGCGTGTTCGTGATACGTCGACAACACCAGTTCGCGCCGATAGAACGGCAGCCGCTGGCTCTCCTTCATGATGTCGGCGCTGCCGCGCAGGATCGATTCGATCGCCGCATTGCCCGCGAGACTCACGATACGCATGTGAAACGCGAAGTCGAGTTGCGCAGCTTCCTCCAGCGCCGATTCCGTCAACGCGACGTGCAGCGAGTCGAGATTGTTGTCGAGCCAGTCGATGTCCGCGTCGCCGATCGAATGCGCCGCGAGCCGCGCGACGAATCCCTCCAGCGCGAAGCGCATCTGATAGGTGTCGGGCAGCGAGGCCTGATCCGCGAAGCGCCACGGATGTGCGTTGCTTGCCTGCGCACTGCTGACATACACGCCTTTGCCGGGCCGGATATGCAGCATGCCGAGCGCTTCGAGCGTCGAGAGCGCCTCGCGTAGCGACGCCCGGCTGATCGCCAATTCTTCCGATAGCTGCCGCTGCGCCGGAAGCAGACTGCCGACCGGATACATGCTCGATTCGATGCGCTCGCGAATGGTCGCGATGGCGGCGTCGGTCACGGTATGCGGGACGTTTTTCATAGGAAGAAAACTGAATTGGCCGGTCTGACCGCCATTGTATGCGCGTGCCGTGCGCGCGTGTGAACGACCGTGTCGCGGCCATTTCCATACCCGGCCGGAACAGGGTAAACCGCTACCAATGCTTCCTTGACGGCTCTATATCGGCTTTCTAATATTCCCCATCACAGCACTGGTCCGACCAGTCGGAACAGTTGCTCTGGTCCCGAGACATTACACGAGGAGACGGTCGTGTCGAGATTTCTGAATTCGCTGTTCGGCAGGGTGATGATCGCGCTGGTCATCGGCGTGGTGGTCGGCGCGCTGTTTCCGCATTTCGGCCAGTCGTTGCGGCCTTTGGGCGACGGTTTCCTGAAGCTCATCAAGATGGTGATCGGGCCGATCGTGTTCTGCGTCGTCGTGAGCGGCATGGCGAGCGCGGGCGATCTGAAGAAAGTGGGACGCGTCGGGCTGAAGGCGGTCGTCTACTTCGAGATCATGACAACGCTCGCACTTGTCATCGGCGCGCTGCTCGCATGGTTCACGCGGCCGGGCGTCGGCATGAACATCGATCTGCATTCGCTCAATGCCGCGTCGCTCGCGACCTACACGGAGCACGCAAAAAGCCTGAAGGACACCGCGGGCTTCCTGTTGAAGATCATCCCCGACACCGCGATCGACGCTTTCGCCAAAGGCGACATCCTGCAAGTGCTCGTGTTCGCGATCCTGTTCGGCTCGGCGCTCTCGATGCTCGGCGAAAAGGCACAGCGCGTGACGGTTTTCATCGACGAGCTGTCGCATGTGTTTTTCCGCATCATGGCGTTCATCATCAAGCTCGCGCCGCTCGGCGTGCTCGGCGCGATCGCCTTCACGACCGGCCAGTACGGCGTCGCGTCGCTCAAGCAGCTCGGCCTGCTCGTGATTGTGTTCTACGCGAGCTGCTTCCTGTTCGTGTTCGTCGTGCTGGGTATCGTGATGCGCCTCGCGGGCTTCTCGATCTTCAAGCTCGTGCGCTATCTGCGCGAGGAATTGTCGATCGTGCTCGGCACCGCGTCGTCGGATGCGGTGCTGCCGCAGATCATGCGCAAGCTCGAATGGATGGGCGTGAAGGATTCGACCGTCGGTCTCGTGATTCCGACCGGCTACTCGTTCAACCTCGACGGCTTCTCGATCTATCTCACGCTCGCGGTGATCTTCATCGCGCAGGCGACCAACACGCCGCTGTCGATGCATGACCTGATCGTCGTCGTGCTCGTGTCGCTGGTGACGTCGAAGGGCGCGCACGGCATTCCCGGCTCCGCCATCGTGATTCTTGCCGCGACGCTCTCCGCCATTCCCGCCATTCCCGTGCTCGGCCTCGTGCTGATCCTGCCGGTCGACTGGTTCGTCGGCATCGCGCGCGCGGTGACGAATCTGATCGGCAACTGCGTGGCGACGGTGGTCGTCGGCGTCTGGGAGAACGACATCGACCGGGCGCGCGCCCAACGCGTGCTCGATCAGGACGCCGAGTATCGCTTCGTGCCCGCCGCGCCGCAATCGGAGCAAGGCGCGCACGGCAACGAACACGCGCACGCGATCTGACTCGACGCAACCCGGGCATTGAAATGAACGACTGTCGCGACACGCACCTCGCGGAATCGCGCATCTTCGGAGGAATCGAATGAAAACATTGACGCTCGAACCGCTCACGCGCGAAGCCTTCGCCCCGTTCGGCGATGTCATCGAACTCGAAGGCGCGCGTCATTTCCCGATCAACGCGGGCACGACGGAGCGCTTTCACGATCTCGCGAACGTGGAAGTCGGCTTCGAAAGCGGAGGGCGGCCGCTTATCAACGTGTTTCGCGGCCAGCCGCGCCCGCAGCCGGTCGTGGTTTCGATGATGGAGCGCCATCCGCTCGGCAGTCAGGCTTTCGTGCCGCTCGCGGACGTGCGCTATCTCGTGGTCGTCGCGCCTGCGGGCGAGTTCGATGCGGCTGGTCTGCGGGCCTTTTACGCCCGCGGCTGGCAGGGCGTGAACTATGCGCGCGGCGTGTGGCATCACCCGCTGATCGTGCTCGACGAGCCGGGCGATTTCATCGTCGTCGATCGCGGCGGCGACTTGCCGAATTGCGACGAAATCGACCTGCCCGAACGTTACGCGCTGATCGAAGCGGCCGCGCGCGCAGCTTGATACAACATGCGGTAATCGAAATGCAATTGCGAATCGATCGCATGCGCATAACATGAAACGTACGGGCGAAACGAAACCGCCGTCCATCGCGAGATGAACGGCGGTTTTTTCATCCGCGCGCCCAAGAGCGGCGCGCGAAGCTCAATGCTTGCGGTGCGGGCAGTTTTCCTTCGTGCATGCGCCGTACAGCGCGAGCGCATGCTCGTGGAGCTTGAAACCGCGTTCCTTCGCGATCGATTGCTGACGGCGTTCGATCTCCGCATCGAAAAACTCTTCGACGCGGCCGCAGTCGATGCACACGAGGTGATCGTGGTGCGATCCCTCGTTGAGCTCGAAGACGGCCTTGCCCGATTCGAAATTGCTTCGCGACAGCAGGCCGGCTTGCTCGAACTGCGTGAGCACGCGATAAACCGTCGCAAGACCGATATCGAGCTCTTCGTTGAGCAGGCTTCGATACACGTCTTCAGCGGTCAGATGGCGCACCGGACTGTGCTGGAAAATTTCGAGAATCTTGAGGCGGGGCAGGGTCGCCTTGAGCCCGATATTCTTGAGATCGGCGGGATTGGTCATGGCTAGGCATCCCTAGAGTACAATTCAAGGTTCTCATAGTAATGCGTTTTGCCAAATCCTGACATCCCAAGCGGCGTCAAGGCGTCAAGGTGAATTAGCTGAATGAGGGCCGAAATGAGTGCGGCCTTGAAGCGCCTCGCGTGAAAGGTGAAATGTTTTCCAAATATTTATCGAATTGCAGGGAGAGCCGTCGCATGCGGGGAACCGTAATAGCAGCAACCTTGGCCGCATTGCTCGCCGGCTGCTCGACGTACGACAGCGTCACGCAGAAGATCGCGCAAAGCATCACGCCGTACCGGATCACGGTTGTGCAAGGCAATTTCGTTTCGGCGGAAGCCGCGGCGCAGATGCAGGTCGGCATGTCGCGTGATCAGGTGAAGCAACTCCTCGGCACGCCGCTTCTGACGGACATGTTCCACGCCGATCGCTGGGACTACGTGTTCTATTTCAAGCGTGGGTCGACATCCGTCGTTCAGCAGCGTGACTTCGTCGTCAACTTCGCGAGCGATCGCGTCGTGAGCTGGTCGGGCGGCGAGAATCTGCCGTCGAACCTCGAGCTGCTCGCCGAAATCGACGGCGACAAGGGCGTCAAGGTCGCGAAGCCTGCGACGCCGGCGGCGGCATCCGCGCCGGTGGCGTCGACCGCGGCGGTGACAGCGCCGGTCGGCGAGCCGTCGACGCAACCGAATACGGCAGCGGCATTTGCCGGCGATGCGAACCAGGAAGCCGCGCAGGCCGCGAACCGCGCAACGGCGCAAGTCGAAATGCCGACGGGGCGTCAGCGCTCCTCGGCGTTCAGCAGCGCGCCGACGAGCTCGGGCGGCGCGCCGGGTTCCACCAACAGTTCCGGCAGCAACTCGCAGATTCAGCTGCAGCGCCGCCCGCAGACGATCAACATTCCGGACAGCAGCGCGGTCGGTCCGGCGGGTTCGTCGCCGGCTCCGGCCAACGCAAGCGGCCAGGCGCAGTTCTATCTGCCGCAGCAAAGCCAGTAAGCAGTTCAGCCGCTCGAGGACGAAGCCGCGCCATGCGTCGACGCGGCGCCGCTTCATCCGCACAGCCCATTCGCATCATCCGTCGCGCGCGCCGCGCGCGATTCAACACGAGACTGCCATGAAGATCGCCATTGCCGGCGCGTCGGGCCGCATGGGCCGGATGCTGATCGAAACCGTCCTCAACGAGCCCGAAGCGCAACTCGCCGGCGCCCTCGACCGCCCCGGCGCGCCGCAGCTCGGACAGGACGCGGGCGCGTTCCTCGGCAAGACCACGGGCGTGTTGCTGACGGACGACATCGAGTGCGTGTTCGCCGACGCCGACGCCCTCATCGACTTCACGCGTCCCGAAGGCACGATGGCGCATCTGGAAGCGGCGCTGCGGCACAACGTGAAGATGATCGTCGGCACGACCGGCTTTTCGGACGAGCAAAAGGCGCAACTGAAGCAGGCGGGCGAGAAGATCGGCGTCGTGTTCGCGCCGAACATGAGCGTCGGCGTGAACGTCACGTTGAAGCTGCTCGAATTCGCCGCGAAGCATTTCGCGACCGGCTACGACATCGAGATCATCGAGGCGCACCATCGTCATAAGGTGGATGCGCCGTCGGGCACCGCGCTCGGCATGGGCGAAGTGATCGCCAAGGCGCTCGGCCGCGATCTGAAGGACTGCGCCGTGTACGCGCGCGAAGGCGTGACCGGCGAGCGCGATCCGTCGACGATCGGCTTTTCCGCGATTCGCGGCGGCGATATCGTCGGCGATCACACGGTGCTCTTCGCGGGCATCGGCGAGCGCATCGAGATCACGCACAAGTCGGCGAGCCGTCTGTCGTACGCGCAGGGCGCGCTGCGCGCCGCGCGTTTCCTCGAAGGGCACGACAAGGGCTTCTTCGACATGCAGGACGTACTCGGCCTGCGCTGATTTTTTTTATGGCAGCAACGGGCGTCATTCATTACCTTCAATCCGGCGATGCCGTGACGCACGCGGTCGCGGGTCTGCTGCTCGCCATGTCGCTCGCGAGCTGGTGTTTCCTGCTCGTGAAGGCGTGGATTCTGGCGCGCGCCAAGTGGCAAGGTCCACGCGCATTGCAGCGTTTCTGGCAGGCGCCGAGTTTGAAGGATGGCATCGGCGCATTGCAGCGCGCGGATCGCGAGCGTGTGTTTCTGCCACTCGCTGAAGCCGCGTGGCGCGCATCGGAAGCTGAAATGCCCGGCGCGATGCTCGCCCGCGTCGAGCGCAGCGAGCGCGTGTTGCGCGCGCTGCGTCATGCGTTGCTGCGTTCGCAACGAAGGCTCGAATTCGGTCAGGTTCTGCTCGCATCGGTGGGGAGCACGGCGCCTTTCGTCGGCTTGCTCGGCACCGTCTGGGGCATTTATCACGCGCTGTCGAACATCGCGTCGAGTGGTCAGGCGATGATAGAAAACGTCGCCGGGCCGGTCGGCGAGGCGCTCATCATGACGGCGTTCGGTCTCGTCGTCGCGATTCCCGCCGTGCTCGCGTACAACATTCTCGGGCGCTACGTGCGGCAGATTTCCGAGGAACTCGACGGATTCGCGCACGATCTGCATGCGTTCGTATGCGGTCCGGCCGAATAGGAGCGCGGCGATGGCCTTCGGCGGACTCGACAAGAAGACAAACGGTGCGCCGATGGCGGACATCAACATGACGCCGCTCATCGACGTCATGCTCGTGCTGCTCGTCATCTTCATCATCACCGCGCCGCTTTTCACGCACGCGATCTGGCTCGATTTGCCGAAAGTCTCGTCGCAGCCCGCGCGCGAGACGCCGCAAACCGTCACGCTGTCCATCGACGACGCCGGCAAGCTCTTCTGGAACGACACGCCCGTCACTTTCGATCAGATGCGCGCGCGTTTCGCCGACGCGGGCAAGCGCGCGCAGAAGCCGGAACTGCATCTGCGGGCGTCGAGCGCGACGCGCTACGACGTCATCGCGCAGGTAATGGGCGCGGCGCAGCAGGCCGGTCTGGAGCGCATCGGCTTCGTCACGCAGCCCGCGAAACCGCAGCAGCCAGCGCGCGCGCAATAAGCGCGCGAACCGGCGCGCATCGAACGGTATAATCGCGGTTTCCCCGTTCGGCGGGCCTTGGCCCGAGCCAGCAGGCCCGAATTCCGACGCCGCGCCGTGTCAGCAATGCCGCAGCGCCCGGACTCGTTGCCCGAATCGATAGCGGCGAGTCCCAAAGTCCGTTCCCAGCATTTGCCGAAAGCCAAACCACACCATGCACGATAAATACGCACCCGCCGACGTCGAATCCGCCGCGCAGAGCAACTGGCGCGCGAACGACGTCTACCGGACGACCGAGACGTCGGCCAAGCCCAAGTTCTATTGCGTCTCGATGCTGCCGTATCCGTCGGGCAAGCTGCACATGGGTCACGTGCGCAACTACACCATCAACGACGTGATGTACCGTTACTTGCGCATGAACGGCCACAACACGCTGATGCCGATGGGCTGGGACGCGTTCGGCATGCCCGCCGAAAACGCGGCGATGGCGAACAACGTGCCGCCGGCGAAGTGGACGTACGAGAACATCGCGTACATGAAGAAGCAGATGCAGTCGATGGGCCTCGCCATCGACTGGTCGCGCGAAGTCGCCACCTGCTCGCCGGATTACTACAAGTGGAACCAGTGGCTGTTCCTGAAGATGCTGGAAAAGGGCATCGCGTACAAGAAGACGGGCACGGTCAACTGGGATCCGGTCGATCAGACCGTGCTCGCCAACGAGCAGGTCATCGACGGGCGCGGCTGGCGCTCGGGCGCGCTCGTCGAAAAGCGCGAAATCCCGATGTACTACCTGCGCATCACCGATTACGCGGATCAACTGCTCGACGATCTCGACGGCCTCGGCTGGCCCGAGCGCGTCAAGATCATGCAGCAGAACTGGATCGGCAAGAGCTTCGGCGTGAACTTCGGCTTCCCGTATGAAATCGACGGCGAAGCGAAACTGTTGCGCGTATTCACCACGCGCGCCGACACGATCATGGGCGTCACGTTCGCGGCGGTCGCGGCGGAGCATCCGCTCGCCACGCGCCTCGCGCGCGACAACGCCGATCTCCAGGCGTTCATCGACGAATGCAAGCGCGGTGGCGTGGCCGAAGCCGATGTCGCGACGATGGAAAAGAAGGGCGTGCCGACCGGCTTCTTCGTCACGCATCCGCTGACGGGCGCACAAGTCGAAGTGTGGATCGGCAATTACGTGCTGATGTCCTACGGCGAAGGCGCGGTGATGGGCGTGCCGGCGCACGACGAGCGCGATTTCGCGTTCGCGAAGAAGTACAAGCTGCCGATCAAACAGGTGATCGATGTCGAGGGCAAGACGTACTCGACCGACGCCTGGCAAGAATGGTACGGCGACAAGACCGCGGGCAGGCTCATCAACAGCGGCAAGTACGACGGCCTGACGACGGAAGAAGCCATCGACGCGATCGCCGCCGATCTGAAGGCGAAGAACCTCGGCGACAAGCAGGTCACCTGGCGTTTGCGCGACTGGGGCATCTCGCGCCAGCGCTACTGGGGCACGCCGATTCCGATCATCCATTGCCCGTCGTGCGGCGACGTGCCGGTGCCGGAGAAAGATCTGCCGGTCGTGCTGCCGGAAGACCTCGTGCCGGACGGCTCGGGCAACCCGCTCGCGAAGTCGGAAGCGTTCGTGAACTGCACGTGCCCGAAGTGCGGCGCGGCGGCGAAGCGCGAAACCGACACGATGGACACCTTCGTCGATTCGTCCTGGTACTTCTCGCGCTACACCGCGCCGGACGCGCCGACGATGGTCGACGAGCGCACCGATTACTGGATGCCGATGGATCAGTACATCGGCGGCATCGAGCACGCGATTCTGCACCTCTTGTACTCGCGCTTCTGGACCAAGGTCATGCGCGACATGGGCCTCATCAAGTTCAGCGAGCCCGCGAAGAATCTGCTCACGCAGGGCATGGTGCTGAACGAAACGTTCTATCGCGAGGACGCGAGCGGCAAGAAGACTTGGTACAACCCGCTCGAAGTCACGGTCACCCACGATGAAAAGGGCCGCCCGACGGGCGCGACGCTGAACGCGGACGGCCAGCCGGTCGTGCTCGGCGGCGTCGAGAAGATGTCGAAGTCGAAGAACAACGGCGTCGATCCGCAAACGCTGATCGATCAGTACGGCGCCGACACGGCCCGCCTTTTCGTGATGTTCGCCGCACCGCCCGAGCAGTCGCTCGAATGGTCGGGCGCGGGCGTCGAAGGCGCGAGCCGCTTCCTGCGCCGCGTGTGGCACTTCGCGCATGACAACGCCGATGCGCTGCGTCAGCACGCGAAGCTCGACGCATCGAAACTCGGCGACGCCGAGAAGACCTTGCGCCGCGAAATCTATACCGTGCTGAAGCAGGCCGATTTCGACTACGGCCGTCTGCAGTACAACACGGTCGTGTCCGCCGCCATGAAGATGCTCAACGCGGTCGAAGGCGCGAAGAACGTCGGCGCCGGCGTGCTGAACGAAACCTTCGGCGTGCTGTTGCGCGTGCTGTATCCGGTCGTGCCGCACATCACGTTCCAGTTGTGGTCGGAACTCGGCTACGAGAAGGAATTCGGCCCGCTCCTCGATGCGCCCTGGCCGAAGGTCGACGAAGCCGCGCTCGAGCAGTCGGAAATCGAGCTGGTGCTGCAGGTCAACGGCAAGGTACGCGGCGCGCTGACGGTCGCGAAGGAAGCATCGCGCGAAGACATCGAAAAGGCCGCGATCGCGCACGAAATGTTCGAGAAGTTCGCCGAAGGCCGCACACCGAAGAAGGTGATCGTGGTGCCGGGGCGCCTCGTCAACGTGGTCGTCTGATGCGCACAACCAAGGGAGTGGATGTGACCGGCAAAGTCAGCGCGAGCAGGCGCTCGTTTCTCTCGTTTGTCCCGCTCCTCGGCGGCGCGGCGATGCTGTCCGCGTGCGGCTTCCAGCTTCGCGGCCAGCAGGACTACGCGTTCAAGCGGCTCGCGATCACCGGCGGCACGCCGCAGATGGTCGCGCGCCTCGAGCGCATGGTTCAGGGCGGCAGCGACACCGTGATCGTCAAACCGTTCGAGAAGCCGGACGCGACGCTCAATCTGAACGAAGGCCAGGGCATGCGCACGCTGAGCCTGAACGCGCAGGGCGTGATCCAGGAATACGAGCTCGTCTTCTCGCTGAACTACACACTGCTCGGCGCCGACGGCACGTTACTGATTCCGCCGAGCACCATCGCGCTGAATCGCTCGATGACATACAGCGATCAATACACGCTCGCGAAATCGCAGGAAGCGACGCTGCTCTACAACGACATGCGCAACGACGCCGTCGATCAGCTGACGCGCCGTCTCGCGACCGTGCGTTCGCTGCACCCGGCGCCGGGCGAGCAGACACCGGGCGTCGCGCCGCGCGCGCCGCTGCCGGTGCCGCCGCTTTGATCGGCCGGGTTCGCTTGGCATCATGCAACTGAAGCTCGACGCGCTCGAAGCGCATCTCGCCAAAGGCCTGAAAGGGCTGTACGTCGTCTACGGCGACGAGCATCTGCTTGCGCAGGAAGCGTGCGACCGCATTCGGGCAACGGCGCGCGCGGCGGGCTTCACGGATCGCACTGTGTTCACGGTCGAGCGTGGATTCGACTGGAGCGCGCTCATCGGCGCAACGCAGTCGATGTCGCTGTTCGGCGACCGTCAACTGATCGAACTGCGCATTCCGACTGGCAAGCCCGGCAAGGAAGGCGCCGAAGCGCTGAAGACGCTCGCCGATGCCGATAACCCGGACGTCGTGACACTCGTTACGCTGCCGCGTCTCGACGGCGCGACGCAGAAATCCGGCTGGTTCACGGCGTTGCTGGGCGCGGGCGTCGCGTTGAAGGTCGATCCGATCGAGCGCGCGCAGTTGCCCATGTGGGTCGGCCAGCGCCTCGCGCAGCAAGGCCAGCGTGTCGCGCCGGGCGAGGAAGGGCGGCGCGCGCTGTCGTTCATCGCGGAACGCGTGGAAGGCAATCTGCTCGCCGCGCATCAGGAAATCCAGAAGCTCGGGCTGCTGTATCCCGAGGGCGTGCTCACGTTCGAGCAGATTCACGACGCGGTGCTGAACGTCGCGCGCTACGACGTGTTCAAACTCAACGAAGCGATGCTGACGGGCGATGTCGGCCGTCTCGCGCGCATGCTCGATGGCCTCAAAGGCGAAGGCGAGGCGGCAGTGCTCGTGCTGTGGGCGCTCGTCGAGGAAGTTCGCACGCTGCTGCGCATCAAGCGCGGCGTCGCATCGGGCAAGCCGCTCGCGACGCTCATGCGCGAGAACCGCGTCTGGGGTCCGCGCGAACGGCTGATCGGCCCGGCGCTCTCGCGCGTGACGGACGAGGCGCTGGAAAAGGCGCTGTCGCTGGCGGCGCGGCTGGATCGGCAGGTGAAGGGACTGTCGGGCAGCACGGGCAAGCGCGGCAGCGAGCCGCCGCCGGATCCGTGGGCCGGCATGTTCGAATTGGCGATGGCCGTCGCGCACGGCGGCAAGACGGCGCAGCCCGCGCCAGCGCCACGACCGCGTCGCTAGAACGCTTCCGTCACGCGCTGTTGCAATCTGTGCAACAGCTTAGAATGAACTTTTCGACGCGCGCAGCGCCGACGCAACGAGACCCACGATGAACATCGATCAATACATGACCGACCTCGGCCGCCGCGCCCGCAAGGCGTCGCGCGCGATGGCGCGGGCGTCGACGGCGGCGAAGAACGCGGCGCTCATCAAGGTGGCCGACGCCATCGAGCGCGAGCGCGAAGCGCTCAAGGAAGCGAATGCGCGCGATCTCGCCCGCGCGCGCGAAAAGGGTCACGACGCGGCGTTCATCGACCGCCTGACGCTTTCGGACAAGGCGCTGAACACGATGGTCGAAGGCTTGCGTCAGGTCGCCGGGCTGGCCGATCCGATCGGCGAGATCAGCGGGCTCAAGTTCCGTCCGAGCGGCATTCAGGTCGGGCAGATGCGCGTGCCGCTCGGCGTGATCGGCATCATCTATGAATCGCGGCCCAACGTGACCATCGACGCCGCCGCGCTCTGTCTCAAATCCGGCAACGCGACCATTCTGCGCGGTGGCTCCGAGGCGCTCGAATGCAACACGGCGCTCGCGAAGCTGATCGGCGTCGGGCTCGAAGCGGCGGGCTTGCCGCAGGACGCGGTGCAGGTCGTCGAGACGGCGGATCGCGCGGCGGTCGGCAAGCTCATCACGATGACCGAATTCGTCGACGTTATCGTGCCGCGCGGCGGCAAAAGCCTGATCGCGCGCCTGATGGAAGAAGCGCGCGTGCCGATGATCAAGCATCTCGACGGCATCTGCCACGTCTACGTCGACGATCGCGCCGATCTCGCGAAAGCAGCGGCCATTTGCGACAACGCGAAGACGCATCGTTACGGCACCTGCAACACGATGGAAACGCTGCTCGTCGCGCGCGGCATCGCGAACGAGGCGCTGCCGCAACTCGCGCGCGCGTTCCAGGCGAAGGACGTCGAGTTGCGCGTCGATGGGCAAGCGCGCGCCGTGCTCGAAGCGGCGCAGGTCGGCTCGCTCGTCGACGCGACCGAAGAAGACTGGAGCACGGAATATCTGGCGCCGGTGCTGGCGATCAAGGTCGTCGGCGATCTCGACGAGGCGATCGAGCACATCAACACGTACGGCTCGCACCACACGGACGCCATCGTCACCGAAGACCACGACCGCGCGATGCGCTTCCTGCGCGAAGTCGATTCGGCGAGCGTGATGGTCAACGCATCGACGCGTTTCGCGGACGGCTTCGAATTCGGTCTGGGCGCGGAAATCGGCATCTCGAACGACAAGCTGCATGCGCGCGGACCGGTCGGTCTCGAAGGGCTCACGTCGCTCAAATATGTCGTGCTGGGGCGCGGCGAAGTCCGTCAATAAAAATCAGAACCGATGCTCTGGATCAAATCGCTGCATATCGTGCTCGTCGCTTCATGGTTCGCGGGGCTGTTCTATCTGCCGCGCATCTTCGTGAACCTTGCGATGGAGAAAGACCCCGCGGCCACCGCGCGCCTGCTGCTCATGGCGCGCAAGCTCTTTCGCTTCATGACGTTCATCGCCGTGCCCGCGCTCGCGTGCGGGCTGTGGCTGTGGCTCGTCGTGGGCATCGGCGCGGGGCAGGGCTGGCTGCACGCTAAGCTGACGATCGTCGTCCTGCTGATCGCCTATCACGCATATTGCGGGCGCTTGCTGCACACATTTCAGCGCGGCGAAAACAAGCGTTCGGACAAGTGGTATCGGATGTATAACGAGCTGCCGGTGCTCGGGCTGCTCGGCGCGACGCTGCTCGTCGTGATCAAGCCGTTCTGACGCGTTCCTGCTTCACCAGATCGAGGACCATTTCCCCGAACACTTCGGGACGGCTCTCGAAGAAACGCTGGACCACATTCTTCTCGAGCATGTAGCGGCGCAGCGATTCGCGTTCTTCGTGATTGTTCGCGAGCCTGACCGCCGCTTCGATATATTCCTCGACCGTGTCCGCGACCAGCCAGCCGGGCATGTACGCGCGCATGAACATAGCGCCGTCGATGCGCTCGAACACTTCCCTTCCTGATACCGATATTAATCTCTGCGGTTGGCTTCTTCGCCGGATAGTCGACTGGCTCCATCGCGGGCGACGGCCGATGGGGCTGGCCATCTTTCGGAAGTTTCAATAGCTTTTCGCTGAAACATGCCAGATCGCCGACGTAATCGGCGGGAGCCGCATGTTCGACACGTTGATCGCCAGCAACGACATGCCCACGCTCCGCATGTGGAGACGTCGGGGTGTATCGATCATGTCAGCGTGGAAGACCGCAGGTAATGATTGCATGCGCACAGCGGCGCGAGCGCTTCGTCCGGCTTTCCGCCATAAACACAGATTTCAAAGCGCTCGACAGTAAAGGAACAGTCCACGTTCCATGGTCCTGCAAGACATCGGGTTGGTGGGAGAATAGGCGATCCATCGCCCTTCATTCGACGTCGAAGCGAACTTCGCCGTCTACGCACCCACACGCCGCCCTTCGAGCACGTCCTTCGCTTCCGCGAGCTTTTCCGCCAGCGCGGGTCCGCGCGCCAGGGCAAGACCGACTGCCAAAATGTCGCCGATCGCGAGATGTGAAACGCGCGATGTCATCGGCGAAAATATGTCGGTATCTTCATCGACGTTTGCGAACAATCCGACTGTGGCGAGACGCGCGAGCGGCGAATTGCCGTGCGTGATCGCAATGACCTTCGCTCCGCCATTCAGCGCCGATCTGCACGCGTCGAGAATGTCCCGCGTGCGTCCCGTATTCGATATCGCGACGACTACATCGCCCGCACCAAGAAGCGCCGCCGAAGTGGTGTACGTGTGCGGGTCCGAGTATGCGACAGATGGCACGCCCAACCGAAAAAATTTGTGCTGCATGTCGAGCGCGGCGATGCCCGAGCCGCCCGCGCCGTAGAACTCGATGCGCCGTGCTTCCGCGAGCATCGCGATCGCGGCCGCGACACTGTCCGACGACAGGCTGTTGCGCACCGCGATCAATGCGCCGATGGTCCGGTCGAGCACCTTCGCCGCGACGCCGGCGGCCGGTTCATCTGTGCGGACGTCGCGATACACGGTAGGAACATCCGCTGCTACCCCTTGCGCCAAGCGAATCTTGAACTCGCGAAATCCCGAAAAGCCGAGCGCCTGACAGAAACGCGCAATCGTCGGCTGGCTGACGCCCGCGCGCGCGGCGAATTCGGTCATCGAAAGGTCGAGCACCTCGCGCGGCGCTTCCAGCACGTACTCAGCCAGCTTGCGCTCGGACGGACGCAGTTGCGCGCGCATCGCTTCGACTTGGGACAGCAACATCGGAATTCTCGCCTATTCTGAAAATTGCTACGGACTATAACGGATGATCAGTTTTGTACAAATACTACATAAGCCGCATGCGGAATCTTAGGGAAATCCCGTAAACGTCCGCGGGATAAGTGTCTTATTCATTTGACTGCTTGTCGTTTTGGCCAGGTTTTCGATTGTCATCGTGTAGTTTTTCTCCTAAACTCGCGAGACACGGCACCATCACAAGACAACGATCCAAACGCCGTCCCTCGCAATGTTCAACCCAATCTCAACGGCAGGCAGCCGGGAGTGAGACGAAGGAGCTTCGATGGTTTCCCCGCATCCGCAACTCAAGAACGTCACCGATCGCATCATCGAACGCAGCAAACCGACGCGCGCAGCCTATCTCGCGCGCATCGACGCGGCGCACGGCCTGTTCCCGGCGCGCGGTGCGCTGTCCTGCGCCAATCTCGCGCACGGCTTCGCCGGCCTCGAGGGCCAAGAAAAGTTCGCGATCAAGGCGGTGCGCGAGCCGAACATCGGTATCGTGTCGTCTTATAACGAGATGCTCTCCGCGCACGCGCCGTACAAGAGCTTTCCGGACATCATCAAGCAGGCGGCGCGCGCGCATGGCGGCATCGCGCAATTCGCGGGCGGCGTGCCGGCTATGTGCGACGGCATCACGCAAGGCAACGCGGGCATGGAGCTGTCGCTGTTCTCGCGGGAAGTCATCGCGATGAGCACGGCCGTCGCGCTGACGCACAACATGTTCGACGCGGCGCTGTGCCTTGGCGTGTGCGACAAGATCGTGCCCGGACTCGCGATCGGCGCGCTGCAGTTCGGCCATCTGCCGACCATTTTCGTCCCAGCCGGCCCGATGACGAGCGGCCTCACCAACGACGAAAAAGCCAAGGTGCGCCAGGAATTCGCGACCGGCAAGTGCGATCGCGGCGCGCTGCTCGAAGCCGAAGCGGCGGCGTATCACGGTCACGGCACCTGCACATTCTACGGCACCGCCAACAGCAACCAGATGCTGATGGAAGTGATGGGCCTGCATCTGCCGAGCGCGGCGTTCGTGCATCCGCATACGGAACTGCGCGACGCGCTCACCGCCGAGGCCGCGCGCCGCGTGCTCGATATCACGCTCGAACGCGGCAACTACACGCCGATCGGTCATGTCGTCGATGAAAAGGCGATCGTGAACGGCATCGTTGCGCTGCTCGCGACGGGCGGTTCGACCAATCACACGCTGCATCTCGTGGCGATCGCGCGGGCGGCGGGCATCGTGATCGACTGGAACGATTTCGACGAGCTGTCGCAGGTCGTACCGCTGCTCGCGAAGATCTACCCGAATGGCAAGGCCGACGTGAATCACTTCCACGCAGCAGGCGGCGTCGCGTTCCTCGTGCGCAATCTGCTCGAAGGCGGGCTGCTGCATGAGGACGTGCAGACGGTCGTCGGCAAAGGGCTGTCGCATTACACCAAGGAGCCGAAGCTCATCGACGGCAAACTGCAATGGGTCGACGGCGTGGCGGAGAGCCACGACACGAAGGTGCTGCGCGCGATCGGCGAGCCGTTCCAGCCGGACGGCGGACTGCGGCTGATGCAGGGCAAGCTCGGGCGCGGCGTCATCAAGATATCGGCGGTGGCGCCGGAGCATCGCGTGGTGAAGGCGCCGGCCATCGTCTTCAATTCGCAGGAAGAAGTGCAGGAAGCGTTCGACAAGGGCGAACTGAAGCGCAATTTCGTCGCCGTCGTGCGTTTCCAGGGCGCGCGCGCGAACGGCATGCCGGAGTTGCATCGATTGACGCCGCTTCTGGGCGTATTGCAGGATCAGGGCTTTCACGTCGCGCTAGTGACCGATGGACGCATGTCGGGCGCATCGGGCAAGGTCCCGGCGGTCATTCACGTATCGCCGGAAGCGCTGCTGCAAGGTCCGCTCGGCAAGGTCCGCACCGGAGATATGCTCGTGATCGACGCACCCGCGGGCGTGCTCGACATCGAAATCGATGCGAACGAGTGGGCATCACGCGAAGTCGAGGCTCCGCTGCATCAAGCGGAGAACGAAGCGGGCTTCGGCCGCGAGTTGTTCGGCGTGTTCCGCAGCGCGGCGTTGCCGGCGGAGCAGGGCGCGTCGGTCTTCGGCGCGTTGATCGGCGCGGCAGCAAGCCACGACGGACACGCCCATGCGACGGCCGCCGCGCCCGAACGAAACGCGCTTCGCGACAATGCGCGGGCGGCGGCGTCGGCGTTGAACAAGGCGCACGCCACGAATCACTGAACGGAACAACGAAGGGCGTATCGCCCGGGACCTGAGAGAAACCCGCGGACAGACCCCAATGGCGCCGCTCAAAAACCAGGAGTCGTATCAAATGAAAACGGTAAGCGAAATCGTGCGTCTGGGACCGGTGATCCCGGTTCTGGCTTTCGAAACGATCGAGCAAGGCGAGCACGTGTCGCGTGCGCTGCATGCGGGCGGCGTGAAGGTGCTGGAAATCACGCTGCGCACGCCGGCGGGCATCGGTGCGATCGAGCGCGCGAGCCAACTGGCAGACGATATCGTCGTCGGCGTGGGCACCATCACGAAGCCGGAGCATTGCGCGCAGGCGAAGAAGGCGGGCGCGCAGTTCGGCGTGTCGCCCGGTCTCACGAAGGACATGCACAAGGCCGCGCAGGACGCCGGATTGCCGCTCCTGCCGGGCGTGATGACGCCAAGCGATATCATCACGGCGATGGAACTCGGCTATGAAATCGTCAAGTTCTTTCCGGCGCAACAGGCGGGCGGCATTCCGATGCTTCAGGCGTTCTACGGACCGTTCCCGAACCTGAAATTCTGTCCGACGGGCGGCATCACGGCAGAAACCGCGTCGAGCTTCCTGGCGCAGCCGAATGTGGTGTGCGTCGGTGGGTCGTGGCTCACGCCGAAGGCCGCGCTCGCCGCGCAGAATTGGGAGGAAGTCACGCGCCTCGCGCGGGCGGCGAGCGAATTGGCGCCGCATAAGTAAATTGCTGCACTAATCGAAAACGCGTCGCGGCCGTGCGAGCGGCCGGGCGCGTTTTGTTTTTTCGCCTTTCGGTCAGGGCAATTCGCGCCCGACGATGCTCCTCTTCAGACATGCTTTCGCGTGCGCCGTCAGTCGAGCACGCGAACATCAAGCTTTTTCGTCAAGCGATTCGATCAATATTTGAATCGTATAAATCCAAATTTCGAAACGCATTGTGTTTAAGACGTTTTGCGCATTTTAAGACTCGCATAGGACTTGTCTCATTAATCCCTGGTTCACTGGGAATTCTAGAGATTTTTCTATATATTTAGCTTTCAGAAGTTCCCGATGTATTTAACCGCGGGAGCGAATCAGGACGGTTCGGCGCATGCTGCACCATGCCTCCGTACTTCCGCGCGATGCTGCTCGCACCAACGCTGATCCCGCCGCATCAGCGTTCAACAGTGTGCCGGCCGAAACGATGCCAATCCGATGACCATCCGAGTCGGAATATCAGTCGTCACACATCAAGGCCAAAGCATCTGGCAAAACGGCCTGGGCCAGAACGTGATCTTCTTGTCGGAAGCGCTTCAAAAGCTTACGTTCATCGCGAGTGTTTCGCTCATCGACGTGGGCGACCAGAACGCATTGCCGCCGCAGGTGGACGCCGCGTCGAAAGGCCTGCGCATCATGCGGACGCATGATGCGACCGACGCCGTCGACGTCATCTTCGAAATGGGCGGCGCGCTCGACACCGAATGGCTCGATCTCATGCGCGCGCGTGGCAAGAAAGTCGCGTACTACTGCTGCGGCCAGCCGTACGTCGGGCTCGTCGAAGCGCCGGTGTTCGACAAACCCGTGCACGTCATGCGCGCGGACCGTTACGACCAGGTCTGGCTGATGTTGAAGGATCGTGCTTTCGTCCCGATGATGCGTATGCTGCATCGCTGTCCCGTTCATATCATTCCGTTCATCTGGCATCCGCAGTTCATCGAGAGCCGTATCGTCGAAGTCGAGGAGCACGGTCTGCGCTTCGGCTACGAGCGCCGCGCGGACAAGTCGGCCCAACCGGCCATCCAGCCGCAAGGTTTCCGGGTCGCAATCTTCGAGCCGAATATTTCGGTGGTGAAAACGTCGAGCATTCCAATGCTCGTCTGCGAAGAGGCGTATCGCGCGGATCGTTCGAGCGTGTCCGCCATGCATGTGCTCAATTCCATGCACATGAAAGATCACCCGACGCTCATGTACATGGCCAACTCGCTCGACATTGTAAAAGCCTCGAAGGCGACGTTCCATGGCCGTAACGATATCGCTGGTTTCATGGCGCAATACGCCGATGCAGTCGTGTCGCATCAGTGGGGCAACGATCAGAATTACCTGTACCTGGATGTGCTTTATGGCGGCTATCCCCTCGTCCACAATTCGCCGTGGCTGAAGGACGCCGGTTACTACTATCCGGGTTTCGACGCGCAAGAGGGCGGACGTCAGTTGCTGCGCGCGTTCCGTGAGCATGACGACAATCTCAATGCATATCGCGCAGATGCACAGCGCGTCATCGACGCGGTCAGTCCTTTCAATCAAGCCAACCTGGATGCGTTCGCAGAACGGTTGATCATCCTTTGTGCGGGAAGCAAGCTCGAGGTAGGCGTATGAACATGCAAAGCAAATCCCGCATGCCGGAGCGGATCACCGTCGGCGTTTCCATTTTTATCCGCAAGGGCGAGCAGTCGCTGTGGGAAAACGGCATCTTCCAGAACTGCCTTTATCTCGTGATGTTGCTCATGCGCTCGCCGCGCGTGAAATCGACTTATCTCGTGACGGGCGGCGGCGACGGCGGCCCCGAAGACGCAAAGCGCTTCCTGTCTGATTCACCCGTGCCGCTCATCGACATGGAAACGGCCATGTCGAAACTCGACGTCATGATCGAAATGAGCGCGCAGCTCAGCAAGGAATGGGCGATCAAGTTCCGCGAGAAGGGCGGCAAGGTCATCACGATGCGTGTCGGTAACGACTATGTCATCGATATCGAACGCATGGTCTTCAATCTCCAGCACGCGCTGCTGATTTCGGGCGCGCCTTACGACGAAGTCTGGACGCTGCCCGAATACGAAGTCAGTTGCAAACCGTATTTCGAAACGCTCTTCCGCGCGCCGGTGAAGCTGATGCCACACCTGTGGAGCCCGGTCGTACTCGAACGTGAAGCGGCAAAGCTGCCCAACGGTCAGAAGTTCGGTTATCAGCCGGGGCGCCGCCGTTGGCGCGTGGGCATTTTCGAGCCGAACGTCTGCATGGTGAAAACGAGCTATATCCCAATGCTCGCCTGCGACGCGGCGCATCGCGAGAATCCGGACATGCTCGAACGCGTGTGGGCCTTCAACACGTTCAAGCTGAAGGATCACGCGGCGTTCGTCGGCTTTGCGCATAGCCTCGATTACGTGAGACACGGGCTTGGCAACTTCGAGGGACGCTTCCCCTTCGCGCATATCGTGCCGGCCTCCGTCGATGCGGTCGTGAGCCATCAGTGGGAAAACCCGCAGAACTACGTTTATTACGAAGCGCTCTACGGCGGCTATCCGCTGATTCACAACTCGCATCTTATCGGCGAGTGCGGCTATCGCTATCACGAATTTGATTGCGAAGAGGGTGGCCGCGCGTTGCTTCGCGCCTTCGCCGAGCACGATGCCAATCTCGAAAGCTATCGCGCGACCGCGAAGAAGTTCCTTCACACGCTCGACCCGGAAAACGAAGACAACGTGCGGATCTACACGCGGGCGATCGAGGCCGTGTACGCGAAGGCGTGAGTTCGGGATTCAAGCATCTGCCGCGAGGCAACGGCGTTAACGGGAATGAAGAAGTTGCGAACTGGCATACGATCGGCCTGTTTCACGAGGCCGAAACGTTGTGGAACAACGGTATCAAGCAGAACGCGGTGTTTCTCGCGGAAGCACTCAAGAACTGTCCGAACGTCGAGAGCGTCGTGCTCCTCAACACGACGCATGTGGCGAACACGAACCAATTGCCCTGGGATCTCGAGCGCTGGCTCACCGTCACATTCGATGATGCGAAGGACAAGGTCGATGTGTTGATCGAGCTTGGTGGCCAGATCGACGCGAACGCGACGGCTTATCTGAAGGAGCGGTGCGCGCGCCTCATCTCTTATTGTTGCGGTTTCGAATGCGTCCAAGCGATGGAGTCGATTCTGTTCAAAAGACCGACTTTCGGCGACAACCTTTTCGTCGATCAACGCTACGACGACATCTGAATTCCGCAAGTTGCGAACATCAGCGCGCCGTACTTTGAAGTCATGCGTCGTCAAACCGCGCGGATGGTGCAATTCATCTGGAGCCCCATTTTCCTGAAGGCGCGTACCGCTTCGTCTCCGCATTCCGGGCGAGCATCAGCCGCACGCGGGCCGCGTCGGCTGAGCGTGATGGAGCCGAATATCTGTCTTTATCCGGCGATGATCGCGGAATTGGCTTATCGCGAACGGCCTGACGACATTCAATTGCTTCAGGTGACCAACGCGCAGCATCTGGCCACGCAGTGCCGCGAATTCATTGCGCTGAAGAACCAGCTGGACATCGTGCGGAATCACAAGGCGGTGTTTCTCGGACGCTTCGACACCTCGACGTATCTTGCCAAGCATACCGATATCGTCGTGTCGCAGCATTGGGAAAATCCGCTGAATTACTTTTAACCGGGGGGGTGCTGAGTCGCCGAGATGCCATGGCGCGAGGCAAGAAGAGTTCTGGCGGCGCGGTATGCAACCTGGCAGACGGTCAGGGCGCCACGTTAGCGGCTTACCGGCAAGAAGCTAACGATCCGGACGACATGTCCGTGTGGCGGGACGCCGTCCGGATTGCAAGGATCGCCAAGTAATCGTGGTTCCGCGCCGACAATCCGCAGCTCAGGCCAAGCGGAAGCCGCGCGCGCCAATTGGATGTCCGGTGGGAAGCGGGGCCGCGTTTCGCACGCGCGCGCTTCTCGCTGCCATTTCTCGGCCGACTTCCTCGCTTACAAGTAAAATTCCGTTGCCCAGCGCCGTGTTTGCGCTTGCCGGATGTTGCCGCGTGTGCAGTGCAACGACGGCAAACGCATACATAGCGCAGAAAACCTCAACAAAATCAAGGAGGCGTTATGCCAGCCGTCCACGGGAGCATGCTACTGCTCTACGCGGTGATCGCGATCGCGGTTCTGATCCTGATGATCGCCCGCTATAAGGTTTACCCGTTCCTCGTTCTCATGATCGTGTCCGTATTGCTTGCCCTCGCGGTCGGCATGCCGATGGACAAAATCGTGAAGTCGTTCGAAACCGGCAACGGAAATACGCTCGGTCACATTGCTGTCGTCGTCGGCCTTGGCACGATGCTCGGCAAGATGATGGCCGAATCGGGCGGAGCCGAGCGCATCGCCAATACGCTGATTAATCTCTTCGGTGAGAAGAACATTCACTGGGCGATGATGGTCGTCGCGATCATCGTCGGCTTGCCGGTGTTCTTCGAAGTGGGCTTCGTGCTGCTGATTCCCATTGCGTTCAACGTCGCGAAGCGCACCGGCAAGTCGCTGCTGTTGATCGGTCTGCCGATGGTGGCGGGTCTCTCGGTCGTGCACGGTCTGATTCCGCCGCACCCGGCTGCGTTGCTCGCGGTGCAGGCGTATCACGCCGATATCGGAAAGACAATCGCCTACGGTCTGATCGTCGGCGTGCCGACTGCAATCGTCGCCGGTCCGCTGTTCGCGCTGTTGATCCACAAATACATCAAGCTGCCCGACGCCAACGCGCTCGCCGACCAGTTCACCCAGAAGCACGGCGATACCGAGAAGAAGCGCGATTTGCCGAGCTTCGGCATCACGTTGTTCACCATTCTGCTGCCAGTCATTCTGATGTTGATCGGGAGCTGGGCCGATCTGGTTTTCACGCCGAAAACGCTGCCGAACGATTTGCTGCGTTTCATCGGCCAGTCGGATATGGCGCTGTTGATCGCCGTGCTGGTCAGCTTCTGGACGTTCGGCGCGAAGCAGGGCTTCAACCGTGAGCAGATTCAGAAGTTCTGCGGCGAGTGCCTAGCGCCGATCGCGGGCATTACGCTGATCGTCGGCGCTGGCGGCGGCTTCGGCCAGGTTCTGCGCGATAGCGGCATTTCGCAGCAGATCGTCGCGACCGCGTCGTCGGCGAGCCTGTCGCCGCTGTTGCTTGGCTGGTTCGTCGCCGCGCTCATCCGTCTGGCGACAGGCTCGGCCACGGTCGCGATGACCACCGCCTGCGGCATCGTTGCGCCGATCGCCGCCGCGGCGGGCGGTCACACGAGCCCGGAACTGCTGGTGCTTGCCACCGGCTCCGGCTCGCTGATCTTCTCGCATGTGAACGACGGCGGCTTCTGGTTGATCAAAGAGTATTTCGGGATGACGGTCGGTCAGACGTTCAAGACGTGGTCGTTGCTCGAAACGATCATCTCTCTGATGGGCCTGGGCTTGACCTTCGTGCTCGCGATGTTCGTGTAAGGAGACTTCGATGATTTTGATCGCAATGGGCGTGTCGGGTGCCGGCAAGTCCCTCATCGGCGAGATGCTGGCGGAGCGGCTGCACTGCACTTTCACCGACGGCGACGCGTTCCACAGCGCCGCGAACAAGGAGAAGATGCACAAGGGCATCCCGCTGACCGACGAGGATCGCTGGCCGTGGCTCAAGACCATTCGTGCCGCGATCGAGGAAAAGCAACGTGCGGGCGAGACGGCGGTATTTACGTGCTCGTCGCTGAAACGCTCGTATCGCGACATCCTGCGCGACGGCGATCGCGACGTGTGCTTCATCTATCTGCACGGCACGATGGATGTGCTTCGCGAGCGTCTCGGTTCGCGCACCGGACACTTCTTCGATCCGTCGCTGTTGCAGAGCCAACTGGACACACTGGAAGAACCCGGCGAGGACGAGGCGATTACGGAAAGCATCGAGCTCACGCCCGAGCAGATCGTCGACAACGTGCTCGAGAAGTTGAAGACGCGCAAATGACGCGCCAATGAAAAAAGCCCCGGAATTTGAACTGACCCCGCAAAGTTGGACAGTTTTGGGCTAGGCCGCTAAGGGCTGAGTTCTGTACATCACAGGACTCAGCCCTTTCAGCTTCAGCTTGATGCGGTGGTGATTGTAGTAGTGAATGTAGCGTCTGATTCCGGCCTGAAGGGCTTCGATGCTCTCGAAGCGGTTGGGGTAGAAGAACTCCGACTTCAAAGTGCCGAAGAAGCTTTCCATGGTGGCGTTGTCGTGGCAGTTGCCCTTGCGCGACATGCTTTGCGTCAGGGCTCGTTGCGAGAGCAACGCCTGGTAAGCGCCCATCTGATAGTGCCAGCCTTGATCCGAGTGGACCAAGGGGCGATCATCGACTTCCAGCCTTCTGAACGCCTTTTTGATCATGTTGGCGACCATTGCGAATGCCGGACGAGTGGCCGTCTCGTAGGCGATGATCTCGCCGTTATACAGATCCAGCACCGGCGATAGATAAAGCTTTCGCTCGCCCACCCGGAATTCAGTGATATCGGTGACCCACTTCTGGTTCGGCCCCGCGGCATCGAACTGTCTTTGCAGCACGTTCGGCGCAACCCGTCCCACCGTCCCGCGGAAGGCTTGAAACTTCTTCGGGCGCACCAGCGACTTCAGTTTCATGAGGTGCATCAACCGCTGGACGGTCTTGTGATTCACAACAGTGCCCAAATGCCGGACTGCGTGAGTAATGCGTCGATAGCCATAACGCCCTTTGTGCTGCTCGAACACAGAACGAATACGCGCCTTGAGCTGCGCGTGTTTGTCCGCCTTGCGTGAAGCCTTGCATTGGTAGTAGAACGTGCTGCGCGCCAGGCCGGCCACTTTCAGCAGGCCGTCGAGCGCAAACTCATGCCTCAACCCGGCCACTACTTGCGCTTTTTGCGCTGCGCTGTAGGGCTTTCCGAGCGGATCAAGGCATCGAGTTTTTTTAGGTACGCATTCTCCATGCGCAGATAGTTCAGCTCCTTCAGGAGCTCTTCCTTCGTGCGGGCCTCGTCGGATTTGGACGAAACCGCTGGCGCAGATGACTTGGGTTGCTTCACGGAGCGTCCTCGGGGGCGCGGCTCAAGGGCCTGCATACCTCCCGAATCATACCGGCGCTTCCAGACATTAATCGCGCTCGGATTGCGGATATCGAAGATCGCGGCCGTCTCTCGGCACGACAGGGCCTTGGTGTGCATGAACTGCAGCACCTTCAGTTTGAATGGGCCGTCGTAGAAACTGTACTTCTTCTTAAACGCCGCCTCGCCATGCGCCCGCCACGCCGCCACCCATTTACGCACCGTGCCCTGGCCCACGCCATGTTGACGCCCCACCTCTCCGTAACCACCGCGCTCGCCTGATAAATAGTCTTGAACGACTCTGCTCTTGAGTCGTGCGCTGTACTTGCTCATGAAAAAACACCCCAAATCGTTGAACGGGTGTCCAACTTTTGGGGTGCAGTTCAAATTCCGGGGCTTTTGCCTTTTTGCCTAGCTGATCCGCTTCGCCAGCTCCACCGCCTTGCCGATATACGAGCCGGGTGTCATCTCAAGGAGCAGCTTCTTCGCGTCGGCCGGAATCGCCAGCCCGCCGATGAACGTCTGCAGCGCCTCGCGCGTGATGCCCTTGCCGCGCGTCAGTTCCTTCAATTGCTCATACGGGTTCTCGATGCCGTAGCGGCGCATCACCGTCTGCACCGGCTCGGCGAGCACTTCCCACGTATTGTCGAGATCTTCGTTCAGACGCGCCGCGTTCACTTCGAGCTTGTCGAGGCCACGGATCAGCGCGTCGTAAGCGAGCAGCGAGTACCCGAAGGCGACGCCGATATTGCGCAGCACCGTCGAATCGGTCAGATCGCGCTGCCAGCGCGAGACCGGCAGCTTGTCCGCGAGATGGCGCAGCGTCGCGTTCGCGAGGCCGAGATTGCCCTCCGAGTTCTCGAAGTCGATCGGATTGACCTTGTGCGGCATCGTCGACGAGCCGATTTCACCGGCCTTCGTCTTCTGCTTGAAATAGCCGAGCGAAATGTAGCCCCACACATCGCGATCGAGGTCGAGCAGAATCGTGTTCGCGCGCGCGACGGCGTCGAACAGTTCGGCCATGTAATCGTGCGGCTCGATCTGGATCGTGTACGGATTGAACGTGAGCTTCAGCCGATTTTCGACGACATCTTTCGAGAACGCTTCCCAGTCGAAGTCCGGATACGCCGACAGATGCGCGTTGAAGTTGCCGACCGCGCCGTTCATCTTGCCGAGCAGTTCGACCTTCTCGATACGCGTGATCGCGCGCGCAAGACGCGCCGCGACATTGGCGATTTCCTTGCCGAGCGTCGTTGGGCTGGCGGGCTGACCGTGCGTGCGCGAAAGCATGGGCTGCTCTGCGTGCATGTGCGCGAGCTTCACGAGACGTTCATGCACCGAGCGCAGCGCGGGCAAAATCACGCGTTCGCGCGCGCCGGCCAGCATCAGACCGTGCGATGTGTTGTTGATGTCTTCCGACGTGCACGCGAAGTGGATGAATTCGCTTGCGCGCTCCAGTTCCGGCTGACCCTTGACCGACTCCTTGAGCCAGTATTCGACGGCCTTCACGTCGTGATTCGTCACGCGTTCGATGTCCTTGATGCGCGCCGCATCGTGCGCGGTGAAGCGCTCGGCGAGGCCCAGCAGGAACTGTTCGGAAGCGTCGGAGAAGCGCGGCACTTCGGCCAAACCCGCGCGCGACAACGCGATCAGCCAGTGAATCTCAACCGTCACGCGATGGCGCATGAACGCGGCTTCGGAAAGCCAGTCGCGCAGGGCTTCGGTCTTGGCGGCATAGCGGCCGTCGAGCGGCGAGAGCGCGGTGAGCGCAAAGAGGGTATCGGGACGGGTATCGGACATGATTGCTTGTCGCAATGGAAGGAAAAGACGCGAGAACCGCGCATTTTACCATCGGATGCGTCCCAATCTCCGAAGCTCACCCCGCCCGCAGTTCCTCGTCGAGTGCGCGGAGCTGCGCGGGCGTGCCGACGTTTTCCCATCGGCCTTCGTAGAGCTCGCCGCTCGCGCGCCCGGCCGCGATGGTTTCGCGATAGTAAGGCGTGAGTGCGCGGCGCGTGCCGGGTGCGAGATCGTCGAACATGCGCGTGTCGTACAGACCGATGTTGCCGAACGTAAAGCGCGGCTCGCCTTCCAGCGCGAGCGTGCCGTCGTTCAGCGCGAAGTCGCCCTTCGGATGGAACGGCGGATTCGGCACCATCACGAGATGCATGCCGGGCGAGGGCATCGAAGCGAGCGTCGAGGCGCGCTCGCGCAAGGTCGCGTAATCGAAGTCGCAAAAGACGTCGCCGCTTACCGCGATGAACACGTCATCGCCGATCAGATGACGCGCCCGTGCGATGCCGCCCGCCGTCTCCAGCGCTTCGGTCTCGGCCGAATAGCGCAGCTCGACGCCCCTTTGAGAACCGTCGCCGAGCGCGCTTTCGATCTGATCGCCGAGCCACGCATGATTGATGACGATCGTTTCGACGCCCGCCGCCGCGAGACGCTCGATCTGCCACATGATCAAAGGCTTTCCGCCGACCGGCAGCAACGGCTTCGGACAGAGGTCGGTGAGCGGGCGCATGCGTTCGCCGCGTCCGGCGGCGAAGATCATCGCCGTTTTCAAAGCGTGCGTCATCGTGAATTAAAAGGTGTAGCCGACATCGACCGCGCGCCCTTCCAGCGAATCGAGCAGACGCGCGAACGGCCACAGCGGCGCGTAGCGTTCCGCGACCTTGCGCGCATAACCGATGAAGCGCGGCAGATCGGCGAGATAGCGCGGCTTGCCGTCGCGATAGTGAATCCGCGCGAAGAGGCCGAGCACCTTGATGTGGCGCTGCAGGCCCATCCATTCGAGCTGGCGATAGAACTCGCCGAAATCCTCATCGACGGGAAGTCCGGCCTTTTTTGCGCGCCCCCAGTAATACGCGACGCAGTCGAGCTGAAACTCTTCTTCCCAGCTGATGAACGCGTCGCGCATGAGCGAGGCCATGTCGTACGTGATCGGGCCGTACACCGCGTCCTGAAAGTCCAGCACGCCCGGATTCGGCTCGCACACCATCAGATTGCGCGGCATGAAGTCACGCAGCATGAAAGTCTGCGGCTGCGCGAGCGCGCTTTGCACCAGCAGCGTGAACGTGGCGTTGAGCGTCTTGCGTTCGTCGGCGGTGACTTCACGGCCCAGATGGCGTCCGATGAACCACTCGGGCATCAGCTCCATCTCGCGGCGCAGGAACGCCTCGTCGAACGGCGGCAGCACGCCTTCGCGCGCGGTTTGCTGAAAGCGGATCAGCGTGTCGATCGCGGCGCGCATCATCGGCCGCGCGTTCTTTTCGTCGAGCACCGACATGTAAGTCGTCGTGCCGAGATCGGTGAGCAGCATGAAACCGGCGTCGAAATCCGTTTCCAAAACTTTCGGCACATGCACGTTCGCGGCCTCGAGAAGCCCGGCGACCTGCACGAATTCGCGGCATTTTTCCGGCGGCGGCGCATCGACGGCGATGAGCGTTTTGCCGAACGCCGAATCGCTCTCGAGCCTGAAATAGCGGCGAAAGCTGGCATCGGCGGAGGCGGGAGCGAGGCTCGCGACGTTCAGCCGGTAGGGTCCGGCGACGTTTTCGAGCCACGAGCGAAGCTGGTTCAGGCGGGCGTCGGAAGGAATGTGCGTCATAAATTCGAGGGGCCAAACATCTTGCCATATAATACCCCACGACTTTTTTAAGCGATCCGTTTCACGCCTGGCACCAGGCTCCCGACGACTGTGAGCGTCACCGTTCGATCGAGTGTCGTCCCCGCTTAGCAACGGACCGTCAAGTTCGTGACTGCGGAAAGGCGCGGCCGCCTGCCCGGCGGCATCGGGCGCGTGGGACGCGAACGGGATCGAACCGCCACCCATACATGCCGCCACGACAGTTTCCCGTATCGAAAATCAAAGGCGACGACAAGCCACGCAGGCGGCGGCTCGTCGCTGCGCTTCTATCCGTTCCAGGCTTGATGCCCGCTCTTGCCCACGCGCAGCTCGTGGGCGACGCCGCCTATCCGCAGCCGCTCGACGGCCCGGGCAGCCTGCGCCTCGCGCCGGAGCTCCAGGAACGCCCGCTGCAAAACGGCCAGCAGCCCTCGACGTTCCTCCTCAGTGACAAGGCGACGGGCACGACCGACGAAGACATGGCGGCGAAGGGCTCGGCGGAGATCCGGCGCACGGTCACGGTCATCAAAGGCGACGCGCTCCACTACGACCAGGACACCGACATGGCCGATGCTTTCGGCAATGTCAGGCTGATCAACAACGGCGTGTCGTTCGTCGGTCCCGAAGCGCATCTGAAGGTAGAAGCGAACGAAGGGTTCATGACGAACCCGAAGTACCGTTTCAACCTCACGGGTGGATCCGGCAGCGCCGCCCGCGCCGACATGATCGACAACGAGCGGGCGCGCATCGACCACGGCACGTATACGGCCTGCCAGTGCGAGTCCGATCCGGCGTGGTACATCAAGGGCACTTCGTTCGATTTCGACACCGGCGCTGAAGAGGGCATCGCGCACAATGGCGTGCTGTTCTTCCAGGGCGTGCCGGTTTTCGGCAGCCCGTGGCTGTCGTTTCCGCTGACCGGCGACCGTCGCAGCGGCCTTCTGCCGCCGACCTTCACGCTCAGTTCGACGACCGGCTTCGAACTGACGGTCCCGTACTATTTCAATATCGCGCCCAATCGCGATCTGACCGTCACGCCGCGCATCATGACGAAGCGCGGCGTGTTGGGCGAGGCGACGTATCGCTACCTGTCGCCCACGTACTCAGGCTCGCTCGACGTCAACTACCTGCCCGACGATCGCGTGACGCACTCGAACCGCTATGCGATCTTCTGGCAGCACCGTCAGAACTTCGGTAGCGGCTTCGGCGGTTATATCAATTACAACAAGGTTTCGGACGACCAATATCCGGAAGACCTGGGCAACGCGTCGAATCAGTTCCTGAACGGCACGCAACTGCTGTATCAGCAGGAAGCGGGGCTCACGTACAACAACGGCCCGTGGTCGGTGCTCGCGCGCGAACAGCGCTGGCAGACGCTGCAACCCTCGACGCCGCCGTACGCCCGCGAGCCGCAGGTCAACGTTCAGTACAACAAGTACAACGTCGGCGGCTTCGACTACGGCGCGGAACTGGACGCCACGCGCTTCACGATCACGACCGACGGCGCCACCGACGGCAACCGACTGTACTTCAATCCGTACCTGAGCTACGGCGTCAATGCGCCCGGTTATTTCGTCACGCCGAAAGTGCAATGGCACTTCGCGTCGTACGATCTGAGCCATATCGCGACGACGCAGGTCGCGGGTTCGTCGCCGCCGGTCGCGGGACAGCCGAAGAATTTCACCGAGTCGATCCCGACGCTCAGCTTCGACACGGGCCTCGTGTTCGACCGCTCGGTGCGGCTTTTCGGGCAGGACTACATCCAGACACTGGAGCCACGGCTCTACTACGTCTACACGCCGTATCACAATCAGGACTTTGCGCCGATCTTCGATACCGCCGAAGCCGACTTCGGTCTCGCTGAGATCTACACGCCGAACACGTTTGTCGGCAACGACCGGATCGCGGACGCAAATCGCCTGACGGCCGGCCTGACCACGCGCTTCATCAACCCGGCGACGGGCGACGAGCGTGCGCGTTTCGTCATCGCGCAGCAGTATTATTTCCAGAGCCAGCGCGTCACGATCTCGCCGGATCAGCCGCCGGGGCAGGCAAAGCACTCCGACCTGATCGCCGGCGCGGCCATCAAGCTGGGTGCAGGTTTCGCTTCGGAAACTGCGTTCCAATATAATGTGGACAACAACCAGCTCGTGCGCTCGAGCATTGGTTTTGCGTTCAGTCCCGGCGCGCGCAAGGTGATCAACGTCGGCTATCGCTACACGCGTTCGAACCAGACAACGCTGGTGAACGAGCCGATCAACCAGATCCTGGTCTCGGGGGAATGGCCGCTCACGAACCGTCTCTATGCCGTCGGCCGCGTGAACTATGATCTCGCGAGCCATCGTCTCGTCGACGGGCTTCTGGGCTTCCAGTACGATGCCGACTGCTGGGCGTTCGGCTTCGGCATGCAGCGCTACGCCAACGGCGTGAACACGCTGGGCCAGCCGTCCTCGGGCACGCGCGTGCTCGCGCAGCTGACGTTCAAGGGCTTGTCGAACGTCGACAACGGGCTCGTCAGCGCGTTCCGCGCGAGCGTTCAGGGTTATCAGCCTCCGCCGGCGGCGGCGCCGCCGCTCTCCCGGTACAGCGATTACGAGTGAGGCCGGATCGGGCTCGCGGCGTCCACGGACGTGCAGCGAAGAGCGCGTCAGCGGCCGCGCAGGGCAGGACACACAAGCAGGACACGAACGGTGAAGTCCGTATTTGATGGAGTATCTGTGGCAAACGTGAATATGTTTCGATCGACGGCAATCGCAGCGGGCGTGCTGGTCGGCGCGCTGATCCTGAGTTCGCCGGCCGGTGCGCAGGCGTTGTCGAATCGCAATGTGCAGGTCGCGGATTCCGTCGTCGCGGTGGTGAACGACGGCGTCATTACGCAGCGCGAGCTGGAAGAGCGCACCGCCCTCATCGTCAAGCGTCTCCAGCAGCAAAACGCGCCGGTGCCGCCTGCGGATCAGATGCAGCGGCAAGTGCTCGATCAGATGGTGATCGAGCGCATTCAGCTCCAGAAGGCGAAGGAAGACGGCATTGTCATCGACGACGCCACCGTGAACCGCACGCTCGCGCGTCTCGCGCAGCAAAACCAGATGACGCTCGACGTCTACCGCTCGCGCATCGAGGCGCAGGGCGTGCCCTGGTCCACCTTCATGCGCGACGCGCGCACGGAGCTCACGCTCTCGAAGCTGCGCGAAAAGGAAGTGGATAGCAAAATCACCGTGTCCGACGGCGAAGTGGCGAACTACATCGCCAGCCAGCGCGGTCCGGGCGCGCGCAACGCGAGCGATCTGCGTTTGCAGCACATCATGTTCAAGCTGCCGTCGGACGCGCCGGAAAGCGAAGTCGCGAAGGTTCAGGCGCAGGCCGAAGCCGTGCTCAAGCAGGCGCAAGCCGGCGACGATTTCGCCAAGCTCGCAAAGCAGAATTCGCAGGACACGGACGCCGGCAAGGGCGGCGATCTCGGTTTTCGCGCGCCCGGCTCGCTGCCGGCGGGCATCGTGACTGCAGTGTCGACGCTGCGTCCGGGCCAGGTCGTGCCGACGCTGCTGCGCACCGACGGCGGTTTCGAAATCATCAAGCTGGTGGATCGCCGCGCGAGCCAGGGCACCGCCGGCGATGCGCCGAAACTCGTGCAGACGCACGTGCGCCACATCCTGCTGCGCGTGTCGGACGGCATGTCGGAACAGGCCGCGCGCCAGCGGCTGCTCGACATCAAGCAGCAGGTCGCGAACGGCGGCGATTTCGCCAACTTCGCGCGTACGTATTCGCAGGACGGTTCGGCGTCGCAAGGCGGCGATCTTGGCTGGATCAGCCCGGGCGAGACCGTGCCGGAATTCGAGCGCGCGATGAACAACCTGCAGGACGGCGCGGTCAGCGATCCGGTGCGCAGCGAGTACGGCTATCACCTGATTCAGGTGCTCGCTCGCCGGGATGCGGAAGGATCGGCGTCGCAGCAACTCGACATCGCGCGTCAGGCGATCGGCCAGCGCAAGGCCGAGCAGGCGTATTCCGACTGGCTGCGCGAACTGCGCGACACCGCGTACGTGCAGTACAAGGGCGTCGCTGCCCAAGCGCAGTAACAGCATGAATGCCGATGCCCGACCGCTCGCCATCGCCATTACGACCGGCGAGCCGGCCGGCGTCGGCCCGGAACTGACGGCGGCGGCGCTACGCGAGGCGCGCGAGCGCTGGCCATCGGCGCGCTTCACGGTGCTCGGCGATCGCGATCTGCTCACGTCCCGCGCGGGCGGCGCATGGCCCGACTCGGCCGACATCGAACATCACGCGCTCGCCGTTCCCGCCGAAGCGGGCAAACTGAATGCGGCGAACGGGCGCTACGTGCTCGCTCTGCTCGATGCCGCCATCGACAGCGCGGTCTCCGGCCGGTTCGACGGCATCGTCACCGCGCCGCTGCAAAAGAGCACCATCAACGATGCCGGCGTGCCTTTCACCGGCCACACCGAATACCTCGCCGAGCGCACGCATACGCCGCGCGTCGTGATGATGCTCGCGGGTTCCAGCGAACGTCCGTTGCGCGTCGCGCTCGCGACCACGCATCTGCCGCTGAAGGACGTGTCGGCGGCGCTCAGCATCGACGGTCTCGTCGAAACGCTCACCATCATCGATCACGATCTGCGCGCGCATTTCGGCTTGCCCGCGCCGCGCATTCTCGTCACCGGGCTCAATCCGCACGCGGGCGAAAACGGCTATCTGGGCCGCGAGGAAATCGACGTCATCACGCCTGCGCTCGAACGCGCCCGTGCACTCGGCATCGATGCGCCCGGTCCGTATCCCGCCGATACGCTGTTCCAGCCGCGCTATCTGAAAGACGCCGATTGCGTGCTCGCGATGTTCCACGACCAGGGCTTGCCGGTGCTGAAGTACGCGACCTTCGGCGAAGGCATCAACGTGACGCTCGGCTTGCCGATCATCCGCACGTCGGTGGATCACGGCACCGCGCTCGATCTCGCCGGCACGGGCCGCGCCGATCCGGGCAGCATGATCGCCGCCATCGATGCCGCCGTTACGATGGCGCGCCACAAGCGCAGCGCCTGAACTCGCGCGCATTCAATTCGAATCAGTATGTCGACCAAACACCAAGGCCATTTCGCGCGCAAGCGCTTCGGGCAAAACTTTCTCGTCGATCAGGGCGTGATCGATTCCATCGTCGATGTGATCGCGCCGAAGCGCGGCGAGCGCATGGTCGAAATCGGGCCGGGCCTCGCGGCGCTCACCGAGCCTCTGATCGAGCGTCTTGCCACGCCCGAGTCGCCGCTACACGCCGTCGAACTGGATCGCGATCTGATCGGCCGTCTGGAAAAGCGTTTCGGCGACAGGCTCGTCGTGCATTCCGCCGATGCGCTCGACTTCGATTTCGCTTCGCTCGCGCTCGAAAGTGAGAAGCCGACGCTGCGCATCGTCGGCAATCTGCCGTACAACATTTCGAGTCCGCTGCTGTTCCATTTGACGACGTTCGCGCACAAGGTCATCGACCAGCATTTCATGCTGCAGGACGAGGTGGTCGAGCGCATGATCGCCGAACCCGCGAGCAAGGACTACGGGCGTCTTTCGGTGATGCTGCAATACCGCTACGTGATGGACAAGCTGATCGACGTGCCGCCCGAATCGTTCAATCCGCCGCCGAAGGTGAATTCCGCGATCGTGCGGATGATTCCGCTCGCGCCGCACGAGTTGCCCGAAGTCGACGAAACCGTGCTGAGCGACGTCGTCAAAGCCGCGTTCGCGCAGCGCCGCAAGGTATTGCGCAACAACCTGAGCGCGTACCGCGACGCGATCGATTTCGACGCGCTCGGCTTCGATCTCACGCGCCGCGCCGAGGAAGTGCCGGTCGCGGAATTCGTCGCGCTGGCACAAGCCGTTCAGCGCTCGAAGGGCTGAACGCGGCCCGCATCCGACAGCAGTTTCATCAGCCGTTCCAGCCGCACGCGCTGCTCGTGAAGCAGGCCACGCGTCGCGCTCACCTGCTGCACGCGAGTGCGCCAATAAGTCTGGCCGAACAGCGAATTCGCGCCTTCCGCCGACAGCACGCGTTCCAGATGCCCGATTGCGGCATCGACGTTTCCCGGCGTGTAAGGGCTCGTGATCGTGGCGTCTCGTTCGAGTGTTGCGTTCATCGTCTGGTCCTTGTTTCGCGTTGAATCCGGACGAGTGATTCTGCGAGCGGGGCGGGACATATCGCGTCCCGAAGACGCATCGTCGATCGGGACACGATGTGTCTTGACCGGCTGCTATGATCGTCGGTCCCATTGAAAGGAGCGAGCGCCATGCGCTTCATACACGCGGCGGACATCCATCTCGACAGCCCGTTGCACGGCCTCTCCGCCTACGCGGACGCGCCCGCGGACATGCTGCGCAACGCCACGCGCGAGGCCTTCTCGAAGCTCGTGTCGGTGGCGGTCGACGAGCAAGTCGACTTCATGGTGATCGCCGGCGATCTATACGACGGCACTTGGCGCGATCACAACACGGGCATCTTCTTTTGCCGTGAAATGGGGCGGCTGCGTCGCGCGGGCATTCCGGTGTACGTGCTCTTCGGCAATCACGACGCCGAAAGCGAAATGACGAGCCAGCTTCAGTTGCCCGACAACGTCCACATCTTCTCGACGCGAAAGCCGCAGACCTTTCTCATCGAGGATCTAAAGGTCGCGCTTCACGGCCACAGCTTCAAGGAAAAAGCGGTCACGACGAATCTCGTCACCGCGTATCCGGCGCCGGTCGCGGGATATTTCAATATCGGCGTGCTGCATACCGCGCTCGAAGGCGGATCGATGCACGCGAGCTACGCGCCGTGCTCCGTCGCCGAACTGCACGCGAAGGAATATCACTACTGGGCGCTCGGCCATGTGCACGATTACGCGATCTGGCAGGACGCGTCGACCATCGTGTTTCCGGGCAATCTGCAAGGACGCAATATCCGCGAGACGGGACGGCGCGGCGCGGTCATCGTCAATGTTTCGGACGCGGAAGAGGTGAGCGTCGAGCGGCTTTTCATCGACGTGCTGCGTTGGGAAGCCGTGACGGTCGACGCATCGCAGGCGGGTACGCTCGATGAAGTCGCGCTCGCGGTCGGACGTGCGCTCGAAGCGCTCGTCGAATCGTCCGCGGCGCCCGTGCCGCACGCCGTGCGCGTGACGATCGCCGGCGCGACCGCGGCGCACGGCGAACTCTTCGGGCTGGAAGCGCAACTGCGCGCGGAAGTCCTCGCGCAGATCGCCGCGATCAGCCACGACCGGCTCTGGCTCGAAAAAGTGAGGATCGCGACCGAGCCGCTCGCGCACAGCGAGCCGGCCACCGGCCGCACCGATGCGCTCGCCGATCTTCACGGTCTTCTCATCGAAGCGGAATCCGACCCGGAGTTTCTGAGCATGTTGAAGGAAAGGCTGATCGCACTGGCGTCGCAGGCGCCGAGCGAGTTGCAGAAGTCCGTGCCGGAGCTCGAGCACGTGCGCAATGGCGAACTCGCTAAGCTCGTCGCCGAAGTGCGCTCGGGGCTGATCGCGCAGTTATCGGACGCGGAGTAAGGCATGCGTATCGGCAAGCTCGAACTCATCCGCTACGGCAAATTCACCGATCACGCGGTGGAGTTTCCGGCGGCGGAACACGATTTTCACTTTGTCGTCGGTCCGAACGAGGCGGGCAAATCCACCATCAAGAACGCGATTTCCGAGTTGCTCTTCGGCATGCCGCATAGCTCGCCGCTTGCGTTCGTGCATCCGCAAAGCGATCTGCGGCTCGGGGCGTCGATCGAAACGGGCGGCGACGCGTTCGCGTTCCATCGTACGAAGAGCCGCAAGTCGTCGCTCTGCACGCCGAACGGCGATGCGCTGCCCGCCGACGCGCTGGCGACGTTTCTGGGCGCATCCGATAAAGGCTTCTTCGAGCAGATGTACTGCCTGAATCACGAGGCGCTGCGGCGCGGCGGCGAAGCCATTCTCGATGCATCGAGCGATGTCGGGCAGGTGCTGTTTCAATCGGCGGCGGGCATCGCGAGTCTCGGCGACGTGCGCCAACGTCTCGCTGACGAGGCCGATCGACTGTGGGCGAAGCGCAAGTCGGGCGATCGCGCGTATTACATCGGCCTGAAGCAATACGACGAAGCCACCGCCGAGCTGAAGACGGCGAGCGTGAGAACGGCGCAGTGGCGTCGCGCGCACGGCGCCGTGGAAGAGGCGGAGGAGAAGCGTCGCGATGAAGACGCGCGCCGCACGGAGCTCGAAACGCAGCGCGCCAAGCTGGAGCGCGTGAGGCGCGTGGCGCCGTACTTGAACGTGTGGCGTGAGAAGGCCGCGGAATTGCGCGAACTGGGCGATGCCGTCGATCTGCCCGCGAACGCCGAGGCGACGCTGCAAAACGCGCTGAAGCGGCTCGCGGCGGCGCAAAGCGCGCTCGACGTCCACACAAGAGCCGCCGCGCAGTTGCAAGCCGATCTCGACGCGATCGTGATCGACGACGCGGTCCTCGCCGCGCAAGCGCGCATTCGTGCGCTCGACGCCACGCGACAGCGCTGTGCCGATCACGCGAACGAAATCGCGCGGCTCGAACAGGAAGTCGCGCTGCGGCTGCGCCAGATTGCGCAGGACGGCGCGCAGCTCGGCTGGCCGCTCGACGAAGCGGGCGTGCGCGGCGCGATGCCCGGCGCGCTCGCGCTTCAGACCGTCACGAGCCTGATGCTCGAACGCGGCGAACTCGAACTCGCCGCGCGCAATGCGGAGCAAGCCGCCGACGCATGCGCCGCGCAGATCGTCACGCTGCAAACGAAGCTCGCGGCGATCGCGAACGGCGATGTGTCGCCGGGTCTGCGCGCTGCATTGCGTGCCGCGCAGAAGTATCGCGATGCGAGCGCGACGCAGCAGCGCCTCGAAGATGCGAAGCGCGACGCGCAGCAGTTGCTCGAAGCGGGCATGGCGTCGCTCGGGCGATGGTCGCGTCCGATCGGCGAACTCAAGTCGATGACGCTGCCGGCGGCGGAGCGCATCGCCGCATTGCGCGCGCAGCGGCAGGATCTGTCGTCGCGGCTGACGCTCGCGGCCGATCGTGCGAAGGAAGCGCAGGACGCGCTGCACGCCGTGCGATCGGAACTCGACAGTCTGGTCGAGACGCACGATGTCGTGACGGGCGATCAGGTTCGGGACGCGCGTACGTCGCGCGATGCAGCGTGGCGCGCGATCCGGTCCGGCGACGTCGCGCTCGATCGAGGCGCTTCCGGTTTCGAAACGGCGATGCACGCGGCGGATGGTCTCGCCGATCGTCAGTTGGGTTCCGTGAATCACGCGACGCAACTCGCGGCCTTGAAGCGGCGCGTCGCGAACGAAGAATCGACGCTCGCGCGACGCGAGCAAAGCGTGCGCGAAGCAGAATCGGCGCTGACATCGTTCGACGAATCGTGGCGCGCGCTCGCCGCGCAGTCGCAGATCGCGGACATGTCGCTCGACGATGCGCCGTCGTGGATCGCATCGCGTGACAAGGCGCTGGCCGCGTCGCAGACGCTCGATGCGCGCGCCGAAGAACTCGCGCGCGAAGCCGCCGATTCCCGCGCGCGCCGCGACGAACTCGCGCGGCATCTGGACGACGCGGACGCACGCGCCGATCTCGACGCGCTCTGCGATCTGGCCGAGGCGAAGATCGCGGCCGTCGACGAAGCCGCGGTCACGCGCCGCAACGTATCCGCGCAACTCGACGAAGCGCAAGCCGAGCGCATCGCGCGGCAAGGCGCGGCGAAAGCGGCGCGCGAAGCGTTCGAACGCTGGCAATGCGAGTGGTCGGCGGCGATCGCGAAAGCGGGACTCGCGAACGCAGCGGATTCGCAGGCGGCGGCGGAAGCGGCCATCGACATGGTGAAGAAGATCGGCGCGCAACTGACGCACATCGAAACCGTACGCAACGGCCAGATCGACGCGATGCGCGCGGCGCTAACAGCGCTCGACGCCGAGGCATCGCACCTTGCGCGCGAACTCGACGAATCGCTCGCGGCGCTCGGCGCGAACGCGACTGCGACGGCGTTGTCGGCGCGTCTCGATCTCGCTTGCGCCGCGCATGGCGAGCGTGAGCGTTTGAAGAAGGAGCACGCGTCGGCGAGCGAGCACGTGCGTCACGCTCACGCCGATGTCGAGGAAGCGAAGGCGACGCTGCGTCCGCTCTACGATCTGGCGGGTGTCGATACGCCGGACGTGCTTCAGGCACGCATCGCGCAATCGCAGAAGAAGCGCGAACTGGCCGCCGCCGTCGACGACGCGCGCGCCGCGCTCATCAAGGGCGGCGATGGCCTGACGCTCGACGAACTCATCGCGGAAGTGGAGGGCGCGGACATGTCGAACGTGCAGGCGGAGTTGTCGCGCATCGGCGCGGCGCTGTCGGAATCGGTGAGAATCGCGAGCGAAACGGCGACGGCGCTCGACGCCGCGCGCCGCGAACTCAATGCCATTTCAGGCGAAGCGAACGCCGCGCGCGCCGAAGCGAAGCGCCAGGAAGCGCTCGCCACAATGTCCGATGCCGCCGAGCGCTTCGTCAAGGTCGAAACGGCGTCGACGCTGCTCAAGTGGGCGATCGACCGTTATCGCGAGCGCCGTCAGGGACCGATGCTGTCGCGCGCAAGCACGATTTTTTCGGCGCTCACGCTCGACACGTTCTCGCGGCTCGTCGTCGATTACGATCGTCAGCCTATGGCGCTGTCCGCGATTCGCGCGAGCGGCGAGCATGTGGATATCGCCGGCATGAGCGAGGGCACGCGCGATCAGCTGTATCTCGCGCTGCGGCTCGCGGCGCTGGAAGAGCATGGCGAGAAGGCGTCGGCGTTGCCGTTCGTCGCCGACGATCTCTTCATCAACTTCGACGATGGCCGCGCGCGCGCCGGCTTGCGCGTGCTCGCGCAGATCGCGAAACGCACGCAGGTGATCTTTCTGAGCCACCACGATCATCTCGTCGATATCGTGCGCGAGGTGTTCGGGCCGCAGGTGAACGTGCGTTATATGGGCTGATGCGTCAGCTCGTCCGATAGCGCTTCGCCAGCTTGGCGAAATCCTCGGCGAACTCGTCACGCAACGCTTGCGGCGCGAGAATCTCGACCCCCGCGCCGAGCGCGCGCAGCCACCAGCGCAGCTTGAGACTTGGCGTGACGGTGCCGGTGACTTTCATGCGGCCGTCGGGCAACGTGTCGATTTTTTGATCCTTCGACATCGGCGATTCGCGCAACTGATTGCCCGCGTTGCCTTCGAACGCAAGTTCGAGCAGCACCGGCGGCTCGGGCAGAAAGTCGAAGACCTGCTGCGTTTCGATGTATTTGCGCAGCTTGAAATCGTCCGGATACGTGAAAGATTCGCCCGACTCGGAAACCGAGCGAATCCGGTCCAGCCGATACAGCGCGCGCGTCCATTCCGTTTCGCCTTTCTCCGGACGCGGCGCGCGACTCGGATCTTGCGCGACCATATACATCACGCCCGCGGATTCGACCAGCGCGAGCGGCCACAGCTTTTTCGTGCGCGGTTCGTCGCTGCGTTCGCCCCTATATGCCGCGCGATACTGCACGAGCAGTTCGCGCTCGAAGAACGTAGCGGTCGCGACCGTCTGAAAGATTTCCGGACGCAGCTTCGGCCGAATCAGCGTAAAAGCGCCATCGACGGAATCGATCTTGTCGGCCCACGCGCGATAGATGCGGCTGTCCGCCGTTTCCTGCGACAGCCGCGATTCGGCGGCCTTGAACAGCGGATCGATGTCGCGCGTGACGGCATTCGGCAGCTTGTTGCCCGCAAAGCGCTGGAGGATGTGAAACGCCACCGCCTCCGATGCGCTCATCAAACCGCTCATGCCTTCCTGCAGGCCGTGCAGCCACGGCTTGCGCTGCCAGAGCAGCTCGCGGCCGTTGAGCATGGATACGACGCGCGCATCGGCTTCGAGCGCCGTCAGATGACGCTGCACCTTCTTCGTATAGCCGACGCGATGACCGCGCTCTTCGAGACGTCTGCGGACTTCGGGCGTCGATAGCCACGCGGTCGCGTCGCGCTCGGTAGGGAGCACGCGGAGGATGGCTTCGTCGAGGCTGGAGGTCATGATGCGCAGGCGAGGAAAGGTTGCTCCTGATTATAGAAACTATCGAGACAAATCGTGTCTTGATCGGACGGGGCGGCCATCAGGCTTTCGGATTTTTCGGGTGACGGTCTTCGACATAAGCGGAAAGAATAGCGGCGCCGGGGGATGAGGCCCCAGCATGTCGAGGAGCGAAAACAATGAGTAGAAGGGAACAGGCCAACGAGGAATTTCTCGCGGGACTCAAGAGCCGGACATCGCGCGCGATCCAGCAATATTTCTTTTCGCACGGGGTCTGCGTGGGGCGTTCGGACGTCCGCAAAGCGATGGCGCTTCCCGAGCATGAACAGACCGTCGCGTCGTTGGCGCCATCCTTCGCGCAAGTCAACGAATCGATCAGCTTGCTGACGGACATCGGTTCCTTGTCGCTTCCGTCGAAGGAGAAGACGATGCGCGCGGTCTATGAAATAGAAGGGCGGTTGCGGGAGCGCGGCGGTTGCGTCCAAGGACTGGAACGGGCGCTCGCCAGAATCGAGATGGCGCGCAATTCGATACCCGCCGAGCCGAAGCTCTGGCCCTACACGTTCTGGGGCGTGTTGTGCCTGCTCGCGGCGTACTTCGTCTGGCCGAGCGCGTTGGTCGGCGTGATGCTGCTGGGCGCCGGGTTCAACAGACATTCGAGCTACAAGAAGCGCAAGGCCGAAGCGGAACGTGCGTTGAGCGAAGCGAACGATATGTTCGAGGCCGTCGCCACGCTCGAGCTCACGCCGCGGCTAAGGCTGCTGGAACAGTGATGCGAAGGACCGAACGCCCAAAGCAAAAAGCCCAGTCGCAATGACTGGGCTTCTTACCTGATACTTGGTAGGCCGTACGGGATTCGAACCTGTGACCAACGGATTAAAAGTCCGCTGCTCTACCAGCTGAGCTAACGACCCGAAAGAGGCAAAATTATAAACTTCGATTCGCGAATCTGTCAACCCGTTCGGTTGAAGAATCATCAAATCATCGAAAGAAAAACGCCCGCGGCTCCATTGCCCGCGGGCATTCTCCTCGAGAGGCGCGAAACGCCAAACTCCGGCTTCACTTCACTTGCGACATCTTGCTCTGTGCGGTCTGCGCGACTTCCGTGCCGGCGTACTGCGAGATGATCTGCTGAAGCGTCTGCTTGGCAGCCGCTTTCTGACCTTGCTCGATCTGGTTGTTCGCGATTGCGAGCAACGCCTCGGGCGCTCGCGGATGCGTCGGATAACTCTTCACCAGGTCCTGCCAGATCGCAGTCGATCCCTTGTAGTCGCGCTGCGCATAGAGCGCATTGCCGAGCCAATACCGCGCCGTCGGCTGATACGGGCTCTGCGGATACTTCGCCACGAACGCCTTGAACGACGCCGCGGCGTTCTTGTAGTCACCGTTACGAAACTGAGTCGACGCTGCGTTGAACGCTTCCGTCTCGCCCGGCTGCACCGAACCCGTCACGCCATCGATCGTCTCTTGCTGCGGCTCGAATTTCTTCAAGCGCGAATCGAGATCGGCGTAATAGTCCTTCTGCTGCTTCTGCAGCGTGGCGACCTGGTTGGCCAGATCCTCGTTCTGGCCACGAACCGTCGCGACCTGCTGATTGAGCTGGTCGATACGATTCTGCTGATCGAGGATCGTGCGCTGCGCGGCCTGCAACTGACTGGACAGGCTGTCAGTCTTCGTGCGCAGATCGAGCACGGCTTTACGCGCTTCGTTGTCGTCGAAGACGCCGGCGTGCGCGGGCGCACTCAGCATCGTCGAACCGACTACACACGCGGCTGCGGCCGCGCGCAGCAAGGGAAAGCGATACAACATAGGGCGACTCACCCGTGACTGGTTACGTTAAGTAAATTACTGCTGGTACACGAGGTCCGCACGGCGGTTCTGTGCCCACGACGATTCGTCGTGACCCGTTGCCGTCGGCTTTTCCTTGCCGAGCGACACGGCTTCCATCTGCGAATCGGCGACGCCCATCAGCGACATTGCACGACGCACGGCTTCCGCACGCTTCTGGCCGAGCGCGAGGTTGTACTCGCTCGTGCCGCGTTCGTCGGTGTTGCCTTGAATCAGGACGTGACGCTCCGGATGGCTCTTCAGGTACGACGAGTGTTGTTGCAGCAGCGGCTGATAGTCGTCCTTCACGGCATAGCTGTCGAAGTCGAAATAGATGCTGCGCTTGGCGAGCGGGCTGTTCGGATCGTTCAGCGGGTCGATGTTGACCTGCTTCACGTCCGTCGGGTTCGGCTGCGTGCCGACTGCCCCCTTGTTCTGGCCTTCGTCGAGCTTCACGCCCGAGTGACACGCCGCCAATGCGCCGACCATCGCAACTGCCAGGCCGATACGAAGTTTCGACATCATGGTACCTCTCCTTGTGTTGTAGCTGAACGTTGTATGTGAAACGTTATTGCTGGACTTATTGCATGAACGGACCCCAGGACGGCTCGCGCACCACACCGCCCTGAACTGACAAGACTTGCCGCGTGCGACCGTCGGTCGAAACGGCTGCCAACACGCCACGTCCGTTCACTTGGGTGGCGTAGAGGATGTACTGACCATTCGCCGCGAAGCTCGGCGATTCGTCATGCGTCGTGTCGGTCAGCCCCGTCGCCGTGCCGGACGCGAGGTCCTGCAGATACAGCTTGAAGCCGCCGCCAGTGCGCGAAATGTACGCGAGTTGCTTGCCGTCCGGACTCACGCGCGGGCTGGTGTTGTACGCACCCGCAAACGTGACCCGCTGGGCCGCGCCGGCGCTTTCACCCGCCGCCGGCATCTTGTAGATCTGCGGTTGGCCGCCGCGATCGCTCGTGAAATAAATCCAGTTGCCATCAGGAGAGTAGAACGGCTCGGTGTCGATGGAACTGCCTTGTGTCAGACGGCGCAGGCCGGAGCCGTCTGCGTTGACTTCGAAAATCTGCGTGTTGCCCGTGCGCGAGAGCGCGACCGCGAGCTTGCGGCCATCAGGCGACCACGACGGGGCACTGTTGTTGCCCTTCTGATTCGACACGACTACGCGACGTCCCGTCGGCAGGTCGTGGATGTACACCACCGGCTTCTTTTTCTCGAACGACACGTATGCGACCTTCGTGCCGTCTGGCGACCACGCCGGCGAAATGATCGGTTCCGGGCTGGAGAGGGCGATCTTCGCGTCCTGACCGTCCGAATCCGAAATCTGCAATTGATAACGGCCGCCCGTCTGAATGACGTAGGACAGACGCGTTGCGAACACGCCGCGGCCGCCGAGCAACTTCGCGTAGATGTAGTCGGCGATCTTGTGCGCGCTCATGCGCAGGCCGCTCTCGGCGCTGACGAGCGACAGGCCGCCCAGGTTCTGCTGCTTGACGGTGTCATAGAGGCGGAAGCGCACTTCGTACTGGCCGTTCGGCAGCTTGTTCACGCTACCCGACACGAACGCGTCCGCGCCTTTTGCCTTCCACGCGCCGAGATCGACCGTATCGGATTCCGCGACCGGCGCGCTGCCGGCGTCGATATTCGTGAACTTGCCGCTGCGCTGCAGATCCTGGCGAATGATCGCGCTGACTTGCTGCGGCGAACTCGCTTCATTGGCGAAATTGGCCGTCGCGATCGGAAACTGGGTCGAACCGACGCCGGTCACGAGTACGTTCAACTGGGCGTGCGCAGCGGTGCCGGCTGCGATCAGGCAGGACGCGACCAGCGTTTTCAGGCCAAGCTTCGTCATCAAACTCATGCTGTATAGGTTCCAGATAAAAGCGTTTTCAAGTGTCCGCGGACTGCAGAACAGACCCGCGGTCGCACATTTCGTTCCCGCTGCTTAATGCGAGCTTTCAAGCGCGCTTCACTGCTGACTAGCGCGTTAACTGCCCGCCGGACGCAGCGTGATCGTGAAGCTCGAAGGCGCCTTGCCGTCGATATCCACCGGCATCGGATCCGAGCGCTGTACCGCGCGCAGTGCCGCCTGATCCCACTGCTCGTTGCCGCTCGAGCGCGTGATATTCGCCGACAGCAGCGTGCCCGACGGCGAGCAGCGCACCGACACGACCGTCTCGAGCCCGGCCGTTTCGCCGGCCCACACGATGTTCGGCCGCACGCGACGTTGCACCTTCTCGGCGTAGCCAGGTGAGGTCGCATTGCCGCCCGCGCCCTTGCCGGTGCCGCTCTTGGCCAGGCCTTCGCCGCTGCCCGCCGTGCCGCCGCCCAACTGCCCTTGCAGTTGCGAGAGACGCGCCTTGCGCTCGGCATCGAGCTTGGCTTTCGCTTCCGCGTCGGCCTTGGCTTTCGCTTGCGCCGCGGCCTTCGCTTTCGCGTCGGACTCAGCCTTGGCCTTGGCTTGCGCGTCGGCCTTCGCCTTGGCTTCCTGCTGTTCCTTCTCCTTCTCCTTCTCCTTCTGCTCCTTGAGCTGTTCCTGCTTCTGCGCTTCGGCTTGCTGCTGCTGACGCTGCTTGTCCTGCTGCGCCTTCTGTTGCTGCTTCTGCAGGTCGGCCTGACGCTGCTGCTCGATCTGCTTCTGCTTGTCCTGCATCGCCTTCTGCTGGGCGGCTTGCGCGGCGAGCTGCTGCTGACGCTTCGCTTCCGCTTCCTGCTTCGCCTCTTCCTGCTGACGGCGCTGCTCGGCGAGTTGCGCTTCGCGCGCGGCGGCTTCCTGCTGCTTGCGCTTCTTCTCCTGCAACGCGATGTCCGCGTCTTCGTCCTTCGCCGGCGGCGGCGCGGGCTGCACCTTCACCGGCGCGGGCGGCGGCGGGGCAGGGCGCGGCGTCGGCGCGGGCGTGTCCGGAATCTCGGTCCAGATTTCCGCTTCCGCGCCCGCCGGCGTGTTGTTCTGCCAGTTGATGCCGTGATACAGGAACCAGCCGAGCAGCAGATGCATCAACGCCGCGAGCGCGAACGCCTTACCCGTGCCGCGTTCACGCGGCGGGCGATTCGGTCGCGCGGACGATGCGCGTGTCGGCCTGTGCGAAAGGGTCATTGCGATTTGACGAGCAATCCGACGCGCTTCACGCCGCGCGCCTTCATATCGGACATCACGTTCATCACGACTTCGTACTTCACGGTTTTGTCCGCCGCGATCACGACGGGCTGATCCGGATGCGATTCCTGACGGTTGAGCACGAAGCTGTTGAGATCGTTCATCGTCATCTTCTGCTCTTGCGTCGCGCCGCCTTCTTCCTTGTAGCGCACGTTCATGCTGCCGTCCGCCTTGATGTTGATGACGAGCGGCGGCTGCTGCTCCTGCGGCTGCGCATTGCCGACGGTCGGCAGATTGATGATCGAGGGCGAAACGAGCGGCGCCGTCACCATGAAGATGACGAGCAGCACGAGCATCACGTCGATGTATGGCACGACGTTGATGTCGGCCATCGCGCGGCGCGAGCCGCCGCGCATGCTGGAACGAATGGGGCCTGCCATCGCGGACTCCTTCTGTTAGTGCGCCTGACGCTGCAGGATGTTCGAGAACTCTTCGATGAAGGTCTCGAAGCGGATCGCCAGACGGTCGATGTCGTGCGCGTAGCGGTTGTACGCGACCACTGCGGGAATCGCGGCGAAGAGGCCGATCGCGGTCGCGACGAGCGCTTCGGCGATGCCGGGCGCCACGTTCGCGAGCGTCGCCTGCTGCACATTGGCGAGACCGCGGAACGAATTCATGATCCCCCACACCGTGCCGAAGAGACCGATATAAGGACTCACGGAACCGACCGACGCGAGGAACGCGAGGTTCGCTTCGAGCACGTCCATTTCGCGCTGGAAGGCGGCGCGCATCGCGCGGCGGGAACCGTCGAGAATCGCGCCCGGATCGGTGATCCGGCGCTCCTTGCCCTTCAGGAATTCACGCATGCCGGATTCGAAGATACGCTCGAGCGCGCCGATCGTGTGACGGTTGTTCGCCGCGCTTTGATACAGCGCCTGCAGGTCGCCGCCCGACCAGAAATCGCGCTCGAAGCGCTCGGTCTGCGCGCGCGCGCGGCGAATGGCAAACCACTTGCGGAAAATGAAGGTCCACGACAGGAGCGACAGCAGCAACAGCAGCGCCATCACGGCCTGCGCGAGCAGGCTCGCGTGAACGACGAGGGAAATGATCGACAGGTCTTGTGTATTGTTCATAAAGGTCTGCTGTTACGTCCCGAAAGGGGCGTCCGGTCAAAGCGTCATGCTTTCGTGAAATGGATGTGAATCAAACGAAAGCCGTGCCGTGGCCGGCTCATGCTCGTTAATGCTTCCTCCGATGCCCTGTTTCGCTTCGGTGTGCGATGAGTTCATCGTTCAGGCTCGGTCTTGATCTGCGCCGCGCGATGCCGCGGCGAGCGTCGCGTGCGGGCCGCGCTTCAATCCTTCGATCACCGCATCCGGAATGGCGGCCGGACGAATCGACGCGCGATCCACCGAGGCAACGCGAATGTCGCCGCTCGCGAGCAGCACGCCGTCGCGCCACGCTTCCTGATGAAAATCCACCGATGCACGGCCGAGGCGCTCGATGCGACTTACAACGCGAATGACGTCATCCAGGCGCGCCGGCGACGAATATTCGACGGCCGTGCGTCTCACGACGAACAGGATGTCGTTCGAATCGGCGAGACGCTGCTGATCGATTCCGCACGCGCGCAGCCATTCGGTGCGCGCCCGTTCGAAGAACTTCAGGTAGTTCGCGTAGAAGACGATGCCGCCGGCGTCGGTGTCCTCGTAATACACCCGAATCGGCCACTCGAAAGTCAACGGATCACTCACCTTTGCGCCGCTCCGCTCGCGCAGAGGCTCATAAACACGATCTGGCTCGCATTTTGACAAATATTCATCGGCGGCATTTTACCGGAACCGGAAGCACCCCCGCCAAATCCTTAGGCAGATATCGGAATCAGCCGCGGTGAATTTGCAACGGTGCGAACGTCTGGGCGACCGGCATCATCTCGATCGCGTTGATGTTCACGTGTGCCGGGCGCGTGGCTATCCAGTAGATCGCGTCGGCGATGTCCTCGGGCGTGAGCGCCTGCACATCCTTATATACAGTCGCGGCTTTGCTGTCGTCGCCCTTGAAGCGCACGTTCGAAAACTCGGTGCCGCCGACGAGCCCCGGCTCGATGTCCGTCACGCGAAGGGCGGTGCCGGCGACGTCCGCGCGCAGGTTCAGGCTGAACTGCCGCACGAACGCCTTCGTCGCGCCGTACACGTTGCCTCCGGCGTACGGGTACGTGCCCGCCACCGATCCCATGTTGAACACATGTCCGCGATTGCGCTCGATCATGCCTGGCAAGATCGCGTGCGTGACCGTCACGAGACCCGTGCAGTTCGTGTCGATCATGTTCTTCCAGTCGTCGAGATTCGCGCGTTGCGCGGGTTCGAGGCCGAGCGCGAGTCCGGCGTTATTCACCAGCACGTCGATCTGCGCGAACGCCTCGGGCAGCGCCGCGACGGCGTTGCGGACGGCGTTTTCGTCGCGTACGTCGAGTTCGACTGGCAGAAGCGCGTCGCCGAGTTCGTTCGACAGCGCGACCAGGCGCTCCTTGCGACGCGCCGCGGCGATCACACGATGGCCGCCTTTGACGAACGTGCGGGCGATGGCGGCGCCAAATCCGGCCGACGCGCCGGTGACAAAAACGATCATGAGCGGACTCCGAAGGGACTGAGACGGGCAAAGCCGACGCGCGCACGGCGACGCGTCCAGCAACGGCGCAAAGCGTACTTCCATTGATGCGGCGCGGCAAGCAACCGTGGGTGCGAACGATCGTGCTTTAAGCGTGGCTGCGCGCCCCTCCGATTGCCCTGTAAGCCGGTTGCCTAAAGCATGGCCGGCCATTACACTACAACGCTCAAACCCCGCGTGACTGGCGATAGAATCTTTGGATTCAAGGTGGAGCGACCCACCAGGAAGCGCGGAGCGTCGTTTTGCCGTTCGCCTGGGCAGCTGAGATCCGCACGCCGTCGCTGCGTTGCTGGTGGCTGTCCGTTCCGCGAAACCGGATTCTTCCTCTATCCGCCGCGCCTGGACTCCATCGGTTTCCAGCGTCTTTTGCGTCTGCTTCGAACGTGGCGCACGCGCGATCCGGTCAACCTGTTTTGATCTCACGGAAAACGTATGTTTGACAGAGCCGAAAGTACCCTCGCCAATGTCGATCCCGAATTGCTCAAGGCGATCGAGCAGGAAAACCGCCGCCAGGAAGATCACATCGAGCTGATCGCGTCGGAAAACTACACCAGCCCGGCCGTAATGGCCGCGCAAGGCTCGCAGCTCACCAACAAGTACGCGGAAGGCTATCCCGGCAAGCGCTATTACGGCGGTTGCGAATATGTGGACATCGTCGAGCAGCTCGCGATCGACCGCGTGAAGCAGCTCTTCGGCGCCGAAGCCGCGAACGTGCAGCCGAACTCCGGCTCGCAGGCGAATCAGGGCGTGTTTTTCGCCGTGCTCAAGCCGGGCGACACGATCATGGGCATGAGCCTCGCCGAAGGCGGTCACCTCACGCACGGCTCGCCGGTCAACATGTCGGGCAAGTGGTTCAACGTCGTGAGCTACGGCCTGAACGAAGCCGAGGACATCGACTACGACAAGACCGAAGCGCTCGCCAAGGAACACAAGCCGAAGCTGATCGTCGCGGGCGCGTCGGCGTTCGCGCTGAAGATCGATTTCGAGCGTCTTTCGAAGATCGCGAAGAGCGTCGGCGCGTACTTCATGGTCGACATGGCGCACTACGCCGGTCTCGTCGCGGCTGGCGTGTATCCGAATCCGGTGCCGCACGCGGACTTCGTCACGACGACCACGCACAAGAGCCTGCGCGGCCCGCGCGGCGGCGTCATTCTGATGAAGGCCGAGTTCGAGAAGCAGATCAACTCGGCCATTTTCCCGGGCATTCAGGGCGGTCCGCTGATGCACGTGATCGCCGCGAAGGCCGTCGCGTTCAAGGAAGCGCTGTCGCCGGAATTCAAGGCGTATCAGCAAGCCGTGGTCGATAACGCGCGCGTCCTGGCCGAAACGCTCGTGAAGCGCGGTCTGCGTATCGTCTCGGGCCACACCGAAAGCCATGTGATGCTCGTCGATCTGCGCGCAAAGAAGATCACCGGCAAGGCAGCGGAAGCCGCGCTCGGCGCCGCGCACATCACGGTCAACAAGAACGCCATTCCGAACGATCCGGAAAAGCCGTTCGTCACGAGCGGCGTGCGCCTCGGCTCGCCCGCGATGACCACGCGCGGCTTCGGCACGAAGGAAGCGGAGATCGTGGGCAACCTGATCGCCGACGTGCTCGACAATCCGGAAGACCAGGCGAACCTCGAGCGCGTGCGCGCGCAAGTGGCCGATCTGACCAAGCGTTTCCCGGTCTACCGTTAATTCGCGAGCACACCGCCGATGCGCTGCCCATTTTGCCGACACGAAGATACCCAGGTCGTGGATTCTCGCGTGTCGGAGGATGGCGCGGCCATTCGGCGGCGGCGGCGCTGTCCTGCGTGCGACAAGCGTTTCACCACGTATGAACGCGTCGAACTGGCGCTGCCGAGCGTCGTCAAGAAAGACGGCAGCCGCACCGAGTTCGATCGACGCAAGATCGTCGCGAGCATGCAGCTTGCGCTGCGAAAGCGCCCGGTCGCCGCCGATGCGATCGATGCCGCCGCGTCGCGCATCGAGTATCAGTTGCTCGGCAGCGGCGAGCGCGAAGTGCAGAGCGAGCGTCTCGGCGAGCTCGTCATGAACGAGCTGCGACAGCTTGATACCATCGCTTACGTGCGTTTCGCCTCCGTCTACAAGCGTTTCGAAGACGTCTCCGAATTCGAAGACGTGCTCGATGAATTCCGGCGCACCGCTCCGAAGAAGTCGAGTTCGCGCAAGCGCTGATCTTTTCCGCTTCGTTTCCTTCCCAAGCCACGTTTCCTGACATTCGCTCGCGCAGTCTGCCCGGTATCGGAGAACGCGAACACTCGGCCATTCGGCTGATATGACTCCGCCTGTCAATAGCGATCGGTTTTGGGTTTGTTGATGTGCGCATCTTGCCGAATTTCCTGAGGGCGACGTAGCAGTAAGTCTCGACGGTGGATCATGCTGATATTCGCGGGTTGGGTACCGCATTACAGAAATCCGCCCAATGAGCCTGCCGCTATCTAATGTCGCAAGTCGGATAGAAATCGTTGCGTAGCCGAATCGCGGGTTACTCGTGTGCCGGGCTACGCCGCCTTCAGGAAACTCCTCCCCATTCGACTAAAAGTTACTCAACCGCAGCATCATGTTGTGAGCGGCTCGCAGGGTATGGCAAGTGACATCGCGAGTCGACTGATGTCCCAAATGAATCCGGCGAGCTCGCGGGCGACCGCGACCACCGCGATGTTCTTCTGCTTGCCGCGCGTGATTAGCTTCCGGAAGCGCCGGCACAGACGCAGTTGCGCGTCCCAGGCTCGGTCCACGATTGGCTTTGGAATACCATCGTGACGACGTTGGATCCCGGGACTCACGCGGGCCGGATGTTGATAGCTCCAGGCCGCTTCGACCAACAGTTTTCTTGCATAGCTGTTGCCGTTTTTGGTGATACTGCCCTGACGGCGTTTTTCTCCTGACGAGTGCTCGGAGGGCGTCACGCCCAGCCAGCCCATCAATTGGCGAGGGTGCGCGAAGCGTGACAGATCACCGAGCTCAGCGAGCATGCCCACTGCCGTGGTGAACTGCACGCCGCGCATCGTCTGCAGGCCCAGAACGGCAGGATAAAAGCGCCAGTTGACGACGGCATCGCGCAACGCGGCCTCCAGCCGGTCGCATTGCGCCAGGCGATCCTCAATGGTGCGTCGATACTCCTCGAACGCCAGTTGCTGCCACGAGCTCTCGAATGCATACGTGCTCACCCAGCGCCGGTGCGCCGGCCCCCAGTCGGCTCGGCCCGTATAGCGCACCCCATGCGAGAGCAGAAAGCCCTTCAACCGTTGTCTGGCGCGCTTCAGATCGTCCTTGGCGCTGACCCACGCGCGAGCCAGATCGCGGAATGCTTCGTCCTCCACGCTGGGGACGTACACCGCTGACAGATCCCCGGCGCGCAGCGACCTCACGAGCTTGACGGCGTCGCGCCGATCGGTCTTGACTCGCTCACCAGGCTTTTTGGGAATCAATGACGGCGCGCACACCATGCAGTCAAACCCCTTCTGCACGAGCTGACGGTAAAGTCCGTAGCCGCACGGACCCGCCTCGTAGACGATGACGATGTGCCGAGCCTTCGACTGAAGGCGCTTGCACAGGCGATCGATATCCGTCTTCGTCGTACCGATTTTGCCGAGAAGTTCGACCTCGCCTGTGCCCAGCGCATAGGCAACTGTAATCGAGTCCTTATGGACGTCGAGCCCTACGTACAGTGTGCTATCGTTTTCCACGCTGGCCTCCGTGATGGATATCGCCGGGTGTGGCCCTGTCCACACCGTGCGGCTCTGGCAGCGATGCTAACCCGCGTCTGATTCCGCGCGCCAGGCCAGCCCCTGCCTCGCGGAGTCATACTGACTAATGGTGGCGCGCCTGACTTATCGCTAGATTGAGCTTTTCGGCTCGATTCGATCGATAAGGCATGCAGACGATTCCCGCATCAAATCAAGATTTCACGCTCGTCGAACTTTGCGTGGTGCTCGCCGTCATGGCGATCCTCGCGACGTTCGCCGCGCCTTCGTTCGTCGCGTGGCAGACGCGCGATCAAGTCGATGCACGGGCGCGCGCGCTCTTTTCCACGCTGTCGCTTGCGCGCGCCGAAGCCGTGCGGCGCGGTGCACGCGTCACGCTTTGCAGGATCGATGCGTCTCGTCATTGCCTCGCATCGGGCCGAAGCTGCGAAAGCGGTGTCACCGACTGGTCGTGCGGATGGGGCTTGTTCGTCGAGCGCGACGGTGTTTCGACGCTTTTGCGCATGCAGCCGGCGATGACATCGGTTTCCATCGCCGGGACATCGACCGAGCTTTCGTTCACGCCGCCTTCGGGGCAGGTGATCGGCGGATTCCGCAGCTTCGAATTCGGTCCGCGCGGCGCCGATTCCGCCGCGAATCCGTCGTCACGTCGATGCATACGGCTCGCGGCAGGCGGCCGGGCGCGCATGACCTCAGGCGGCTGCGGAGCCTCGGCATGAAAGACGTTCAACGTGGAGATTCGCTGATCGAAGTGATGATCGCGCTTACGCTGATGGCCGTGACCGCGCTCGGACTCATCGCGACGCAAAGCGCGCTCGCGCGCGGCGTTGCTGCACGAACGGGCCGCGCTGATCGCAGATTCCGTCGCGGAAGGCATTCGCAGCGATGCGGACCGTGCGGCGATCGTGTCGCAATGGCAGGGGAGAGCGGCGTCGATGCTGCCTGCGGGCGACGTGGCAATATCCGATCGCGCCGATGGCGTGCGCATCGCGACCGTGAGCTGGCACGCGCAAGACCGCTCGAAGCCGTGCCCCGAACAGCAGGCTAAGCCGCTCACGTCGTGCATCGCTGTGGCGTTTGCGCGATGACTCCGCGCTTGCTCTCATCGCGCGGCCATACGCTGCTGGAGATGACGATTGCGCTCGCGCTCGGCATGCTGATCGTGACCGCTTCGCTGTCGCTCTATCGCGGGCAGCGCGCCGCTTTCGACCGCGCCGCCGATGCCGCGCGCATTCACGACGCCGCGTCCAGCGCTTTGGAAATGCTCGCCCAGCAGATCCAGATGGCCGCATTCGCATCGAGCGTGGATTCGCCGGTCGATGCGTCGATGTTCGGTTGCGCGCAAGGCCGCGTGATTGGAGCGGATACAACCGCATCGTGCGAATCGCTCGCAAGCCATTCGGACGGCCTGCAGGTTCGCTATTCAGCCGACGCCGTCTCGACCTGGCCGTCGACCGCAGGCGCGCCGACCGATTGCCTCGGCCAGGCGGTCTCCGCCGCCATCGTCACGAACCGGTTCTACGCGAAGCCGAGCAGTTCCACCGGAGAGCCCGAGTTGTACTGCGAAGGCGGCGGCAGACAGGCGCAGCCGATCGTCGAAGGCATCGAGCGAATGCGGGTGATGTATTGGCTCGCGGGGGCGCCGTCGGCATCGGATGCTTCGGCTATCGCGCGCGAACGCTGGCGCGATGTCCATGCTGCGGACGTATGCATCGTCGTGCGCGGTTTCATCGCACACGCCAAGCGGAAAACGGACTATGTGGATTGCAACGGCTTGCCCGTAACCGTCGAGGACGGCCGCGTTCGCCAGGTCTTCTGGCGGCGCGTCGCGATACGGAATTCGGTGGCGTCGCCGTCCGGAGGCGCGCAATGAAGCGACGTTCGCTGACACGCGCAAGCACGTTGCCGATCGTGCTGATCCTCGCCGCGATGATGTTGATCACGGCTGCCGCATGGCTGCAAACGTCGCTCGTAGCGGCGCGCGCGACCGTCGCGACGCGCGAGCGCGTCCACGCGTTTCATGCCGCGGACAGCGCGTTGATCCGATGCAGCCGAATGCTTTCCCTCGCGTTGCCAACGCCGAGTTCGAAGGACGAGCCGTCGCGATGGCGCGCGAAATCCTCGTTCGACGGACCGTCCGCTGCCGCGATCGCGCCGTTCGCTTCGTGGCCGTACGCGCGCCGCGCCCCGCAATGCCTGATCGAATCGCGGGCCAACGCATCGTATTTGATTACCGCGCGGGGCTTCGGCGCGAATGCCGATTTCGAGGCTTGGCTGCAACTTAGGATCGATACCGCCGATGGCGTGAGCACCCAATATTGGCGGCGCGTCGTCGCTAGGCCGTTTTGAGGATCGATATGAACGAAAAGGGCTTCAGTCTGCTTGAACTGATGATCGCGCTGGGCGTTGCCGCGATCATCGCGACTTTCTCGATCCCGGCGTATCGGGCGCACGTGGTGAAGGCGCATCGGCTCGACGCCGCGTCGGCCTTGCTGCGCGCGGTTCAGTTCGTGGAAACCGCGCGTCTTGCGCAAAAATCGGAAAGCGGCGAGGTGATCGCGCTCGCTTCCGGGCTCGATCGCGCGCCGTCGAGCGGGGCGGCCGTGTACAGCGTGGCCGTGCTGCCGGAAACGCCGACGAACGGCGGTTATGCGATCGAAGCCGTGCCGGTCGGGGCGGGCGCGATGCAGGACGATGTCTGCGGCGTGTTCGTCATCGACGCCACCGGGCTGCGCTGGAATCGCCCGCCTGACGCGACCACGCCGCTCGATGCGGCACAGTCGGCGTCATGCTGGGCGGGGAAGAGTTGATGCGGGTGTCAGAAAACGGTTGGATCGACGGCGTCGTTGGAGGTTTCGGGCGCGGCGTTCTTCATCTGCGTGTAGATGCGCCAGCCTTCCCATCCGGCGAGCGCGAGACCGCCCCATTTGAGCACCGGCTTCGCGCTGTGCAACAGCTTCGTCCGCACCGGCTTGGTGAGTACGAGCGAGGCGAGCGATCCGATGACCGGATACTGCTTGAACAGCAAGCCGACATTGCCCGAGCCGAGCAGCGAAGCGAGCATGCCGCCAATGCCGCCCGCCGAGCCGCCGCGGCCGCGCTTGCCCCAGCGGCGCGAGCCGCCGCTGCCAGGCATCAGGAAGCGCAGCACGCTGAAATGCGTGACCGACGTGCGCAGATCATAGGTGGCTTGCCGCAGCTCCATGCGCTCGACATCCGCGCGGGCGATCAGCAGTTCCTTGCGCAGCGCGCGCATGTGCGGCGTGCGCAGCTTCTGCATCTTGCCGCGCTTGGGAGGCTTGAAGGTGTCGTCGTGTTGGCTCATGGCTTGATTTGGGCGCGGGAATCAACGGAAGGTATCGCGGTCCTTGCGGAATTCGGCGAGCGTGTCGTCGAACATGTTCGGCGCATCGCGCAGATTGCTGCGCGCACGCAGGCCGCATCCGACCGCGATCAGCGCGTACAGAAGGGTGATGCCGCCGAGCGCCTGCCAGCGATACGTGTCCCAGAAAAAGATGGCGATGAGCACCGTCAGGGAGATGAGCGCCATCATCGCGAGCATCATGGCGGCGAGCCCGAGGAAAAGCACGCCGATGAGCCGCTCCTTTTCTTGCTGAAGCTCGATGCCGATGAGTTCAAGGCGCGTCTCGAAGATGGCGAAGGCGGAGCTCAGAATTCGTCGCAACGGTCCGGGAGACGATTGCTGCGTTGGCCGTTCTGTCGTCATGGCTTGAATGCGAGAGGCGCGTTTGGTGCCGCTGTTTGTGGGTCCGGTCGGCGCTCGAGGCAGCCGGCCGGTGCGAGTGTCGAACCGCGCGCCCGGGCGAGGCGCTCGCGGTTCAGTCCAGCGGGGACCGCGACAGAAAGCTGATTAGCAATCTGCGGGCCATTGAATCGAAGACGGGTGCTTTACTTCCGGTTGATCAGAAGTCCGATCACCATGCCGATGCCAGCCGCGATCCCAATGGACGCCCACGGATGCTCGTGCACGTAATCGTCGGTGGCGCGGGCGGCCTTCTTGCCTCGCTCGATCACGACGACTTGCGCGTCGGCGGCTTTTTCCTTGGCTTGCTTCAGACGGGTGAGTGCGGTCTCGCGCAGTTCGGAGGCGCGTTCGCCGGTGGCGGTAGCTGCTTGCTTCAAGAGATCTTCGGCGTCAGCGAGTACTGATTTGATATCCGACATGAATCGCTCCTTGTTGATTTCTGACATTAAAGGCTCCAATCGGTGAGGTTACGCGAATCGTAACCAAAGATGGGATCGCTGACGAGGAGACGTGCGCCCTGCCGCGCTGAATGTCGCAGTTTCCGTTCCAGTCGCATCGGGCCGTGCGCGACAGCCGACGCCTCGTGATTTCATCGACATCGTTTCTAATTGATACGATCTGGCCCGTAAAAGTTTCAGGCGTAGATCGAAAGTTACACACGCCGATGCGCAAATGCACGCGTGAAAACAAAAAGGACTGGCGCAACAAGCGCCAGCCCTTTTCGATTGTGAATGAAGCTTGTTTAGAAAAACGCCTGGATTCCGGTTTGGGCGCGTCCGAGAATCAACGCGTGAATATCGTGCGTGCCTTCGTACGTGTTCACCACTTCGAGGTTCACGAGATGACGCGCGACACCAAATTCATCGGAGATGCCGTTGCCGCCGAGCATGTCGCGCGCGAGCCGGGCGATGTCGAGCGCCTTGCCGCACGAATTGCGCTTCATGATCGACGTGATCTCGACGGCCGCCGTGCCTTCGTCCTTCATGCGGCCGAGGCGCAGCACGCCCTGCAGTCCGAGCGTGATTTCGGTCTGCATGTCGGCGAGCTTTTTCTGAATCAGTTGATTCGCGGCAAGCGGCCGACCGAATTGCTTGCGATCGAGCGTGTACTGTCGCGCCGTGTGCCAGCACGTTTCGGCCGCGCCGAGCGCGCCCCAGGAAATGCCGTAGCGCGCCGAGTTGAGGCAAGTGAACGGACCTTTGAGGCCGCGCACGTTCGGCAGCATGTTCTCTTCGGGGACGAACACTTCGTCCATTACGATCTCGCCGGTGATCGACGCGCGCAAGCCGACCTTGCCGTGAATCGCCGGCGCCGACAGACCCTTCCAGCCTTTCTCGAGGATAAAGCCGCGGATCTCGTCGCGCCCGTCTTCCTCCAGCTTCGCCCAGACGACGAACACATCCGCGATTGGCGAGTTCGAGATCCACATCTTCGTGCCCGACAGCGAGAAGCCGTTCTGCACTTTTTTCGCGCGCGTCGTCATGCTGGCCGGATCGGAACCCGCGTTCGGCTCGGTGAGGCCGAAGCAGCCGATCCACTCGCCGCGCGCGAGCTTCGGCAGATACTTTTCCTTTTGCGCGTCGCTGCCGAACGTGTTGATCGGCACCATCACGAGCGATGACTGCACCGACATCATCGAGCGATAACCCGAATCCACGCGCTCCACTTCACGCGCGATCAGCCCGTAGCACACGTAGTTCAGGCCCGGGCCGCCGTACTGTTCGGGAATCGTCGGTCCGAGCAGGCCCAGTTCGCCCATTTCGCGGAAGATCGCCGGATCGGTCTTCTCCTCGCGAAACGCCTGCATGACGCGCGGCTGCAGTTTGTCCTGCGCGTACGCGCGCGCGGCGTCGCGCACCATGCGTTCGTCTTCGGTCAGTTGCTGATCCAGCAGGAGCGGATCTTCCCAGTTGAAACGGGCGGCGTCGGCCATGTGCAATCTCCTGATTTCATCGTGAAGCGCCGTGCGCCGACCGGCTCGCGTGATCGGCCGAAGCGCGTGACGCTTGACGTGAGTTCCGCTACGCGGAACAATGTTTTGCAAATCAGCTTCGAGTCTATCACCCGATGTCGACAGATTCCAATCGAAATTCCGGGCGCCTCGTCTCGTCGGAGGATGTCGACGAGCGCAAGTTCGTCGTCGCGCTCGCTCGCGGGCTCGACCTGCTGCGCGCGTTTCGTCCCGGCGAGACGCTGCTCGGCAATCGCGATTTCGTCGACCGCACGGGATTGCCGAAGGCGACGGTCAATCGTCTCGCCTACACGCTGACGACGCTCGGCTATCTGCGTTTCGACGAACCCGCGGGCAAATACGCGCTCGATACCGGCGTGCTGTCGCTTGGCTTCACGCTGCTCGCGGGCGCGGACACGCTCGAACTCGCGCGTCCGCACATGCGCGCGCTGGCGCGGGAGATCGGCGCGGCGGTGTCGCTCGGCTGCCGCGACGGGCTCGACATGATCTACCTGGAAACCATCCGCAGCGAGACGGCGCTGACGCTCGGCCTCGCGCCCGGTTCGCGTCTGTCGATGCTCACGAGTTCGATGGGCCGCGCCTATCTCGCCGTGCAGGACGACGCGGCGCGCGAAGCTCTGTTTGAGGAACTCGGCAGGAACGAAGGCGAAGAGAAGGTCGAAGCGGCCCGCCGCTCGATCGAGGATTTCGCGCGCGACGGCTGCTGCTACTCGTTTCGCGAGTGGCACGACGATGTGAACGCCATCGCCGCGCCGGTCCGCGATCTGCGCAACGGACGCTGGCTCGTGCTGTCGAGCAGCGGGCCGGCGTCATCAATGGGCGAAGCGTATTTCCGCGAGACGATCGGCCCGAAGCTGAAGGCGCTTGCCGCGCGTCTCGCGTAACGACTCAGAGCACCGTTCGGACGTGCCAAAGCTCCGGGAACAGCACGACATCGAGCATCTTGCGCAGATACGACGCGCCTGCCGTGCCGCCCGTGCCGCCCTTGAAACCGATGATGCGCTCCACCGTCGTCACATGCCGGAAGCGCCATTGCCGGAACGCGTCTTCGAGATCGACGAGTTCCTCGGCCATCTCGTACAAATCCCAGTGTTGCGACGGATCGCGATACACCGCGAGCCACGCCGCTTCGACAGACGGATCGTGCGTCGTCGGCTGCGTCCAGTCGCGGTTCAGGCGCGCCGGATCGATCGCGAAGCCGCGTCGCGCGAGCAGGCGAATCACTTCGTCATAGAAAGAGGGCGCCTCGAGCGTTTCGCGGACCTGCGCGAGAATCTCCGGCCGATGCGCGTGCGGCTTCAGCATCTGCTCGTTCTTGTTGCCGAGCATGAACTCGATCTGCCGATATTGATGCGACTGAAAGCCCGACGACTGTCCGAGATACGGGCGCATCGCGGTGTATTCGGAGGGCGTCATCGTCGCGAGGACGTTCCACGCCTGCACCAGCTGCTCGAAGATGCGCGACACCCGCGCGAGCATTTTGAACGCGGGCGGCAATTCATCGCGATGCACCGCCGCGAGCGCCGCGCGCAGTTCGTATAGCGCGAGCTTCATCCACAGCTCGCTCGTCTGATGCTGCACGATGAACAGCATCTCGTTGTGATCCGGCGAGAGCGGATGCTGCGCGTTGAGGATCGAATCGAGGCCGAGGTAATCGCCGTAGCTCATCGAATCGGAGAAATCGAGCTTGGCGTCGTGCCAGCCTTTTTCTTGCGTCGCGTTCTGCGCGCCGTGGCCGAAAGGGCAGCCTTGTGTAGTGCTCATGTCGACGTTCCTCTCACGTCACCGATGCGCGCTCGGCGAACTCGGGCGCGCGCCAGCTTTCGGTCGCGAGCACGTCGCGCAGGATTTCGACGGCGTCCCATACATCGACGAAACGTGTATAGAGCGGCGTGAAGCCGAAGCGCAAGATGCGCGGTTCGCGATAATCGCCGATCACGCCGCGCGCGATCAGCGCCTGCATCACTTCATAGCCGTTCGGATGCTCGAAGCTCGCCTGCGAGCCGCGTTGCGCGTGATCGCGCGGCGTCGCGAGCGACAGCGGAAAGTCGCCGCAACGTTCCTCGACGAGCTTGATAAACAAGTCCGAAAGCGCGAGCGATTTGCGACGCAGAGCCTGCATGTCGGTTTGCAGGAAAACATCGAGCCCGCATTCGACGAGCGACATGGACACGATCGGCTGCGTGCCGCAAAGAAAACGGCCGATGCCTTCGTCCGGCCGATACACCGGGCTCATTTCGAACGGCTTCTTGTGCCCCCACCAGCCGGAAAGCGGCTGCGAAAACGCGTTCTGATGGCGCTTCGGCACCCAAACGAACGCGGGCGAACCCGGCCCGCCGTTCAAATACTTGTACGTGCAGCCAACGGCGTAATCCGCGCCCACACCGTTCAGATCGACCGGCACCGCGCCCGCCGAATGCGCGAGATCCCAGACCGCGAGCGCGCCCGCGCGATGAATCGTCTGCGTGAGCGCGGCCATGTCGTGCATGTAGCCGGTGCGATAGTTGACGTGCGTAATCATCGCGATGGCGGTGTTTTCGTCGATGGCCGTCGGCAATTCGGAAGGGTCATCGACGAGACGCAGCTCGTAGCCGCGATCCAGTTGCTCGATCAAGCCCTGCGCGATGTACAGATCGGTCGGAAAGTTCGAACGTTCGGAGACGATCATGCGCCGCTTCGGATCGCGCTCGTTCGCGAGCTTGAGCGCGGCCGACAGGATCTTGAAAAGATTCGCCGAAATCGTATCGGTGACGACGACTTCGTCCTCGCCCGCGCCGATCAGCGGCGCCAGCTTGTTGCCGAGGCGCTTGGGCAGCGCGAACCAGCCGGCCGTGTTCCAGCTCCGGATCAGGCCTTCGCCCCATTCGGCGGCGATCACATCGGCGGCGCGCGCGGCGGCGGCCTTGGGCGGCACGCCGAGCGAGTTGCCGTCGAGATAGATCACGCCGTCGGCGAGCGCGAACTGGTCGCGCAGCGCGCCGAGCGGATCGTCGCGGTCGAGCGCCGCGGCTTCGTCACGATGTTTCATCGAAAAGTCCATAAATTTGAAGATCATCAAGAAAGCGGACGCAGGACGGCGCGAACGGGACTCGCATCGAGCGTCGAGAATTTGAGCGGCAGGGCGATCAGTTCAAAATCGCCGGGCGCGGCGGCATCGAGCACGAGGCCTTCGAGAATCGCCATGCCGTGCGCGCGGATGCGCTTGTGGGCATCCATCGTCTTCGAGTCTTGCGGATCGAGCGACGGCGTATCGATGCCGATGAGCTTCACGCCTTTTTCTGCCAGCAAGTCGATGGTTTCGGGCGCGACGGCGGCGAACGCGCTGTCCCATGCGTCGAGCGGCGCGTTCGTGTAGGTGCGCAACAAAACGCGCGGCGGACAGTCGGCGAGATGCGCGGCGACGTGCGCGGGCGTCACGAGCGGCGACGCGCCGATGCAGTGCACGACGCGGCACGCACCGATGTACGTGTCGAGCGCGACTTCGCCGATCGGCGCGCCGTGTTCGTCGTAGTGAAGCGGGGCATCGGCATGAGAGCCGGTGTGCGGCGAAAGCGTAAGCCGCGCGACGTTGACGGGCGAGCCCGCCTCCATGCGCCACACGCGCTCGATGCCGACCGGCGTATCGCCCGGCCAGACGGGCGTGGCGGGATTGATCGGTGGAGAAATGTCCAGAAGCGTCATGACGCGCCCTAGCAGAAAGCGTGGAGATGCGTCAAATCATAGTCGTGTCATCTCGAAAAGTGCTTGCGAAATAACCACCCAAAACTGTCGCGCTTAGAACATAATTCGATGAAACGGGCTAGGGGACTCAAAAATGACCGGATTCACGCTCGATGCAACGGATTGCCGAATTCTGGCGGTACTGCAGGAAGATGGACGGATCAGTAACCTGGACCTGGCGGAGCGCATCTCGCTCTCGCCGTCGGCGTGTCTTCGCCGAATGCGGCTGCTGGAAGAGGAAGGGGTGATCGCGAGCTATCGCGCGTGCCTCGACCGCGAGCGGCTTGGCATCGAACTGGAGGCGTTCGTCCACGTTTCGATGCGCAATGACCAGGAAAATTGGCACGAGAAGTTCGCCGCGGCTGTGCGCGAATGGCCCGAAGTGGTCGGCGCGTTCGTCGTCACGGGCGACACGCATTACGTGCTGCGCGTGCTTGCGCATAACCTCAAACACTACTCCGACTTCATTCTCTCGAAGCTCTACAAGGCGCCTGGCGTGATCGACATTCGCTCGAACATCGTGTTGCAGACGATGAAGGACGACGCGGGCGTGCCGGTCGCGCTGATCGAGCAGCCGGGGCGCGGCCACACCGCGTAAGTTATTCGAGCGGTCCGAGCGTGTGAAAAGCGCCCGCCTGGAAGACGAGCGGCGCGACGTCGCCTGCGTCTTCGCGCACGCCGCATCGCTCCACTTCGCCGACGAAGATCACGTGATCGCCTTCGTCGTAGCGGCTGCGATTGTGGCATTCGAACCACGCGAGCGCGCCGTCGAGCACGGGCATGCCGGTATCGCCGGCGGCGTGCGAGACGCCCGCGAAGCGGTCGCCCTTGACGGTCGCGAAGCGCTTGCACAGGTCGATCTGCGACGCCGCGAGCACATTCACCACGTAGTGGCTATTGGCGCGGAACACCGGCATCGACGCCGATTTCGTCGCGAGACTCCACAGCACGAGCGGCGGATTCAGCGACACCGAGTTGAACGAACTCGCGGTGATACCGATCAACTGGCCGGATTCGGTGCGCGTCGTGATGACCGTGACGCCGGTCGCAAACTGGCCGAGCGCGGCGCGAAACGCGGTCGGATCGAAATTCGGGGTTTTGGCGCGTGTCATTCGGCAGATCGGCAGGCAAATGGGCGGTCGAGTGTGTCGTGTGCTACCGAGCCGGCCGCGCGTCGCGCTTCAGTCGGAAGAACCTTTTCAGAAGCCATGTAAAAGCTGGAGATTTGTGTCGATTCTATCGGAATCGGCTGCCGCCGGCCGTCGAATGACCGTACTGCGGCAGCAAGTTCTCTGCCGCACGAGGGCTTTCTGCGCGGCGTGCGCAAACCTAGTAAGCTCGATTCATCGCGCCCGGGCGATTGAATAACCGGACGGACGCATCCATATGCATGATCCGCGGCGTGGCCGCATGCACTTGATGAGGAGCTTGCCTTATGACTCAACCCGGACTTGAGACCGCGACACTCGGCGGCGGATGTTTCTGGTGCACCGAAGCCGTGTTTCTCGCGGTGCAGGGCGTGGAGTCGGTCGAATCGGGCTATGCGGGCGGCAAGGTGGTGAATCCGTCGTACGAGCAGGTTTGCAGCGGCGACACCGGTCACGCGGAAGTGGTGAAGGTCGTGTTCGATCCGTCGGTCATCACGTATCGCGAAGTGCTCGAGATCTTCTTCGCGACGCACGATCCGACGCAGCTCAACCGACAAGGCAACGATGTGGGCACGCAGTATCGCTCGGCCGTTTTCACGCATTCGGACGAACAGCGCAAGACGGCGCTCGAAGTCATCGACGAGTTGCAGCGCGAGGATGTCTACGGCGGCAAGATCGTCACGCAAGTCGTGCCGCTCGACGACGATTACTATCCGGCCGAGGCGTATCACCAAAACTACTTCGCGCAGCATCCGAATCAGGGATATTGCGCGGCGGTCGTCGGGCCGAAGGTCGCGAAGTTTCGCAAGAAGTTCGTGCATCGCCTGAAGGCGTGATGCGCGTCTAGCCGCTAGTCGATCCGCGCGCGCTCGCATGCCTGCGCGATGCCGCGCGCGAGTTCGAAGCAGGTCAGCGGCGCGGAGCCTTCCGCCTTGTTGTTCGCCGCGATCACGACCGGCTGGCCCGCGATCGCATATCGCGCGGCCAGTTCGGCGAGCGCTTGGCGCGTGTCGAGGTCTTCGTCGACGATCTTGTCGAACGGCTCGTACTTCGCTTTCGCCTGCTCGTATTTGAAGCCGCTGTGCAGACTCCAGCGCACGATGAGCGGTCCCATTTTTTCTTCATCGAGCAGCGCGAGCGCTTTCGCCTGACGGCGCACGTCCGGCATGCGCGCATGAACGCCGATGCAATACCGCACGTTCGCGTCACGCAATGCGCGGATAAAGCGCGGCGTGAGCATCGCGGCGTCGCGGATCTCGACGGCGTAGCACGCGTCGCCTTCGAGCGGCGGCAGCGCTTGCAGAAACGCCGACAGCCGTTCGATGAAGCGCGCCGGCTCGACGATCATCGCGTCGGGCAGCGGCGAGAACTGGAACACGAGCGCGCCCGCTTTTTCGCCGAGACCGCCGATGCACGGCGTCACGAACTCGTCGATGGCGATCTGCGCATTCAGGAACGCGGGATTTTCCGCGTCCGGCGTGCCGCGCTCGCCGCGGATGAAGGCATCGGTGACGGATGCGGGCGCTTTCACGATGAAGCGGAAATGCGCGGGCACTTGCGACGCGTGACGCGCGTAATCGGCGAGCGACAGCGGCGCGTAAAACGACCGGTCGATGGAGACGCTCTTCAGGAGCGGATGCGCGCCATAAGCGGTGAGGCCGTCGCGGGAGAGTTTGGTGTTCGAGTAGTCATCGCCATAAACGATGCCGCGCCAGCCGGGAAACGACCACGTCGATGTGCCGAGATGGATCGCGTCCGGAAGACGCTTCGCGAGGGCTTCGAGTTCGGGTTGCAAGGGCGCGGGAAGGACGCCGCGCGGTTTGGGTTGTCTCGGCGGTTTGGCTGCTTCGATAGAAGCTGGCGCGGACTCGCCGAAAAGATCCAACGCTTGATCCGTCGTGATGGTGACTTCGTGCTTTCGAGGTTCGGCTTCGTTGTTCACACGGTTGTGAGTGTTCATGAGTGGCAAGCCGAAATTCAGAAGAATCGACGCGACTTGAGCGACGATGCGCGAAAGAAGTCGCAGTGTAGCGGATAGAATATCCGAGTGTCCGGGCAGGGGATCCGGGATGAGACAGGAGTATGAGATGGGAACGCGCTACGAACAGGACGTCGTGCTCTGGGCGAAAGAGCAAGCGGCATTGCTGCGCTCGGGGCAGCTCTCGGCTCTGGACATCGAGCATATCGCGGAGGAGATCGAGGACGTGGGTAAGAGTGAACAGCGAGAACTGGTGAGTCGTCTCACTGTTTTGTTAGCCCATTTGCTCAAATGGCAGTATCAGCCAGGGCGGCGTGGCAATAGCTGGAGGCGCACGATCGCAGTGCAACGCAAGGACGTGGCCCTGGTGCTCGATGAAGCGCCCAGCTTGAAAGGCAAGTTCAGCGATTCGGAGTGGTTCGCGTTCGTATGGGAAAAAGCGGTCGTGGCAGCCTCGAACGAAACCGGTCTGGAAGATTTTCCGGAACGCTGTCCCTGGTCGGTCGAGCAGATCATGGACGGCGAATTCTTGCCCGGATAGTCGAAAAAACAGGCGCGGCACCGGAAAGCGCTGCGCCTGATTCAAGCATCAGCCCCCGTCTCAGAGCGCCTTCTCATAGATATACCGCCGCGACCACGGCAGCGTCGTCGCGCTGCGTCCCGCCTTGCGGCAGATCACCTGATAGATCGACACGTCGTCGTTCTCGAACGCATACGCGCAGCCCGCGAGATACACGCGCCAGATGCGGAAATGCTCATCGTCGACGAGCTTCTTCGCTTGCTCCGCGTTGGCCTCGAACCGCTCGGCCCAGATGTCGAGCGTGCGCGCGTAATGCCGCCGCAGGCTTTCGACGTCGATCGCCTCCAGCCCGCCGCGCTGCATGCATTCGAGCGCGAGGCTGATGTGCGGCAGTTCGCCGTCCGGAAACACATACTTGTCGATGAACTCGCCGCCGCCGAGCGATGTCTCGCCGCTGTCGGCATCGGAAGACGTGATGCCGTGGTTCATCGCGACGCCGTCATCGACAAGCAGATCGCGAATCCTCGAGAAGTATTCCGGCAGATTCTTGCGTCCGACGTGCTCGAACATCCCGACGCTCGTGATGCGGTCGAACTGCCCCGGAATATCGCGATAGTCTTGAAGGCGAATTTCGATCCGGTCGGCGAGGCCCGCGGCTTTCACGCGCTCGGTCGCGAGCTTGAACTGATTCTCCGAAAGCGTGACGCCGACGCAATTCGCGCCGAACTTCTGCGCCGCGCGGATCACGAGCGCGCCCCAGCCGCAGCCGATATCGAGCAGGCGCTGGCCCGGCTGCAACTGGATCTTCGTGAGAATGTGGTCGATCTTCTTCAACTGCGCGGTGTCGATGTCTTCGTCGCCATTCTCGAAGTAGGCGCAGGAATACACCATGTTCTTGTCGAGCCAGAGCTGATAAAACTCGTTCGACACATCGTAGTGGTACTGAATGGCTTTCTTGTCCGACGTCTTCGAATGATTGAAGTAGCGTCGCACGCGGGCGAGCTTGCTCGCGCTCGTCACCGTGCTTTTCGCGAGCGAGTAGCCGATGTTGATGATGTCGGACAGCTTGCCTTCGATGTCGATCTTGCCCTTCACGTAAGCTTCGCCGAGATTGTCGAGACTCGGTTCGAGCAGATAGGGCAGCGCGGTCGCGCTCTTTACGTGCAACGTCACCTGAGGCGCGGCGAACTGGCCGAAATCGTGCTGCTGGCCATCCCACAGCACGAGACGCGCGGGCAAATTGGCCCGCGCGCGCACTTCCTCAACCCACTGCGTCAGCTTCTTCTCCCAGAACATGCTTGTTTCTCCGCGCTAAAGAAAATCAAGGTGAAGGCTCGCGCCTTCATGTTCGTTGCCGTTGCGATCTCGGTTGCTGCCAATGCCCGCGTTTTATTGACTTACGGCGCGAGTCTCATGATTTGCCACGGATCGCCCGCGCCGTCCCGCGTGTACACGATGCGGTCGTGCAGGCGCGACGGGCGTCCCTGCCAGAATTCGACGGTGTCCGGCACCAGACGATATCCGCCCCAGTGCGGCGGGCGCGGCGGCGCGTCGCCGTACTTCGCGATCATCTCGCGCTCGCGCGCTTCCAGCGCCTCGCGGCTTTCGAGCGGCTGACTCTGATCCGATGCCCACGCGCCGATGCGCGAGCCGAGCGGACGCGACGCGTAATACACATCGCTCTCCTCATCGCTCGTCTTTTCGACGCGGCCCTCGATGCGCACCTGACGCTCGAGCTCGATCCAGTGGAACAGCAGGCTCGCGGCCGGATTCGCGGCGAGTTCGCGGCCCTTGCGGCTATCGTAATTGGTAAAAAAAACAAATCCGCGTTCGTCGACGCCCTTGATGAGCACGATGCGCGCGGACGGACGGCCTTGGCCATCGACGGTCGCAAGCGTCATCGCATTCGGTTCGGGCAGCTTCGCATCGAGCGCCTGGGCGAACCAGGTTTGAAACTGGCTTATCGGATTCGGGTCGACGTCGGATACATCGAGCGCGCCGCGCGAATAGTTTTTGCGAAGGTCTGCGAGGGTCGTCATTTTTTATGCAAGCGCTACAGTCGCGTCAGTATAGCCAAGGTGAAACGATCTTGCCCTGATTACCCATGGCCCGCACCGCGTGCCGGGAGCGCGGCAGTCGCGGCTATCACGTTCATGGTTTCGATAAGGCAGAATACGCAATTCGACCGCATTTTGCATGATCGAACTACCACGTTCGCGAACTCGATAGCCGTCTGTAAGCGTTGCTTGACGCCGCACAACGTGCGGTGCACTTCGGCAGCTTTTAGTTTGCTTTCAATGCATCCGATTTCATCCATCCGCACGACATGAACGCTTCATCCGAAACCACTGCGACGCCCAGCGTCCACGAACTCGCCGATCGCGACCGGCGCTTCGGCGGCATCGCGCGCCTCTACGGCGCGCCTGCGCTCGCCGCGTTCGAGCGGGCGCATGTCGCCGTGATCGGCATCGGCGGAGTGGGTTCGTGGGTTGCCGAGGCGCTTGCGCGCAGTGCTGTCGGCCGGCTTACGCTGATCGATCTCGATAACGTCGCCGAAAGCAATACGAATCGTCAGATTCACGCGCTCGACGGCAACTACGGCAAGGCGAAAGTCACGGCGATGGCCGAGCGCATCAAACTGATCGATCCGGCGTGCGACGTGCGGCAGATCGAAGACTTCGCGGAGCCGGGCAATTTCGATGAAACGCTCGGCGGCGGTTTCGACTATGTGATCGACGCGATCGACAGCGTGCGTACGAAAACGGCGCTCATCGCGTGGTGCGTGGCGCGCAAGCAGGCGCTCATCACGGTCGGCGGCGCGGGCGGGCAGCTCGATCCGACGCGCATTCGCATCGACGATCTCGCGCTCACGATTCAGGATCCGCTGCTCTCGAAAGTGCGCGGCCAGTTGCGCAAGCTGCACGGTTTTCCGCGCGGACCGAAGGCGCGATTCAAGGTGAGCGCGGTGTATTCGGATGAGCCGCTGATCTATCCCGAAGCGCCCGCGTGCGACATCAGCGAAGGCGCCGAACATCTCGAAACCGGCGCGAATTACGCGGGGCCCGTCGGGCTGAATTGCGCGGGCTTCGGTTCGAGCGTGTGCGTGACGGCGAGCTTCGGCTTCGCGGCGGCCGCGCATGTCTTGCGCGAATTGGCGAAGCGCGCCGCCTGAAACGAAAATGGCCAGCTTCGATAGCTGTCCATTTTTTCATCCAAAGCCGGCGATCGATCGACGATCAGTTGATCGCCGCGCTTAACTTGCGCCGCCACTGCGAAACGAGATCCGGCTGATTCGCGGCGAGTTCGAACACCGACAGCATCGTCTTGCGGCCGACGTCGTCCATGAAGGCGCGGTCGCGCACGACGATCGCAAGCAGATGTTCGAGCGCGCCAGCATAATCGCGGCCCGCGATCAGCCGATTGGCCAGGGCGAAGCGCGCATCGAGATCGTCGGGATTCGCGTTCACGGCGTCGATGAGCGCGTCGGCGGGCGGCAGATCGGCGGCTGCATCGGCGGCGTCGAGCTCGGTCTTCAACGCGTTGTAGCGCGCGTCGATGCCTTGCGTCGTCTTCGGCGACAACAGCTTGACCTCTTCCTTCGCTTCGTCGATGCGGCGTTCCGCGATCAGCCATTCGATCAGATCGAGACGCGCGTCCTCGTAACCCGGATCGAGCGCGAGCGCGGCCTTGATGGTGTCGATCGCGAGCTGGCGATCGCCCGCGGCCCACGCGCTCTGCGCGGCGCGGCGCTCGGCATCGGCGCCGGCGGGCACGAGACGGTCGATGAACTCGCGCAACTGGCCTTCCGGCAGCACGCCGATGAACTGATCGACCGGCCGTCCTTCCGCGAACGCAATGACGTGCGGAATGCTGCGCACCTGGAAATGCGCGGCGAGTTCCTGATTCTCGTCGACGTTCACCTTGACGAGATTCCAGGCGCCCGCCGCTTCGACTTCGAGCTTCTCGAGCATCGGGCCGAGCGTCTTGCACGGGCCGCACCAGGGCGCCCAGAAATCGACGAGCACGGGCGCGAGCATCGACGCGTTGATGACATCTTTCTCGAATGTGGCGAGGGTCGTATCCATGCGTTTTCTCCTAATGCTTTCGGTCGCTCCCGATTACGTGGGGACGACACAGCCGGTTCTCAAGCGTCAGGCTTCGGGCGCGCGATTCTCGCGGCGCTGCGGCGGCAGCGGAATGAACTCGGTCTCGCCGGGCACGTGGCCCATGCGCTGTTCGCTCCAGGCGATCTTGGCCGCGTCGATCTTCTCGCGCGAACTCGACACGAAATTCCATTCGATGAAGCGCGCGCCGTCGAGCGGCGCGCCGCCGAGCAGCATCGTGACCGCGCCGTTCGCGCTCGTCAGCTTCGCGTCGGCGCCGGGCGCGAGCACGGCCATCTGCTGTTCGGGCAGCGGTTCGCCGTCGATCGACAAATCGCCGCTCACGAGATACACGCCGCGCTCCTCGTGCTCCGTATCGAGCGTGATCGCGCTGCCGGGCGTGAACTGCGCGGCGACATAAAGCGTCGGCGAAAACGTGCGCGTGGGCGCTTTCGCGCCGAACGCCGTGCCCGCGATGATGCGCAGCGTGACGCCGTCGCGCTCGATCTGCGGCAACGCCGCCGCTGCGTGATGCTCGAATGCCGGCTCGATGTCCTCGCTCGCGGCGGGCATCGCGACCCACGTCTGGATGCCGTGCATCGTCTGGCCGGATGCGCGTTCCTCGTCGGGCGTGCGCTCGGAATGGACGATGCCGCGGCCCGCGGTCATCCAGTTGACGTCGCCGGGAACGATCTTCTGCACGGAGCCGACGCTATCGCGATGCATGATCGCGCCGTCGAACAGATACGTGACCGTCGCGAGCCCGATATGCGGATGCGGACGCACGTCGAGGCCGGTTCCGGGCACGAGCGTTGCGGGACCGATATGGTCGAAAAAGATGAAGGGTCCGACGGTGCGCGCCGCGGGGGCGGGTAGCACGCGCCGCACCATGAGGCCGCCGACGTCATGGTGGTGTGGCTTCAGCAATGCGCGGATCGTCGAAGGCATGGCGGTTCCGGAAGGAAGATCGCGCGCCGGAATGGCGCGTGGATCAGCCGATTCTACCGGCCGATGCCGCGCGGCGCAGGCGTTGCCGCCGAGACTTTCGTTTTTTTGGTGCCGCGTGGGTTCCAGGCACGCGGCTTCGCGCAACTTTCGCAACGTGACAATTTGGATAGGGAGTCGAAATGAGCAAGAACAAGCTTTTGATCGCCATCACCGCTGGCCTTTTCACCGCCACCGCCGCAACGGGCGCGTTCGCGCAGACCTCGTCGGGCAATTCGTCTGCGGCGATGGGCAACGACACCGCCGGCGCCACCACCGATAATTCGGCCGCGACCACGCCGAAGAAGCACAAGACGCACAAGCACACGACGAAATCGACGGCGACCAAGAAGACGCCGGCCGTCGAAACCGGCAACGATGCGGGCACGGAATCCGGCCAGACGAAGTAAGCGCCGTTTCGCATCGCCGCAGCGAAAGCGCTCGCGCCTTTCACGAGGCGCGGGCGCTTTTTGCGTGCATCGTCATGCCGCGCAGGATTTGACAAGCCTGCCGCCGCGCCCTCGGCTACACTTTACGGCTCGCCAACGACGCACATGACACAAGGAAGAGGGCGATGTCGCCAAAGGATTTGCTGATCGCATCGGTGGTCATTCTCGCGTGGGGCGTGAATTTCGTCGTCATCAAGCTGGGACTGCACGGTGTTCCGCCGATGCTGCTCGGCGCGCTGCGCTTCGCGCTCGCCGCCGTGCCCGCGATCTTCGTCAAGCGCCCGCAGATACCGCTGCGCTGGCTCTTTGCCTACGGCCTCACCATTTCTCTCGGGCAGTTCGCGCTGCTTTTCTACGGCATGTACGTGGGCATGCCCGCCGGTCTCGCGTCGCTCGTGCTGCAGGCGCAAGCATTCTTCACGCTCATCTTCGCGTCGATGTTCCTCGGCGAGCGCATCCGCGCGGCGAACGTCGCCGGCCTGCTGATCGCGGCGGCGGGACTTGCGCTCATCGGCATGCGCGGCGGTCACGCGATGACCGTCACCGGCTTTCTCTTCACGCTCGCCGCCGCCGCGATGTGGGCGCTCGGCAATATCGTGACGAAGCGCATGGGCAAGGTCGATCTGCTTTCGCTCGTGGTGTGGGGCAGCCTGATTCCGCCGCTGCCGTTCCTCGCGCTCTCGCTCATCTTCGAAGGCCCGGCGCGCATCGAATACAGTCTCGCGACGGTTCCGCTCATCTCGATCTTCGCGATTCTCTATCTTTCGTTCATCGCGACGATCGTCGGCTATAGCTTGTGGGGAAAGTTGCTCGCGCGCTATCCGGCGGGAAGCGTCGCGCCGTTCTCGCTGCTCGTCCCGGTGATCGGGCTGGCGTCGGCGGCGCTGTTTCTCGGCGAGGGTTTGAATTCGGCGCAGGTGGCGGGCGCGGCGCTCGTGATGGCGGGACTCGCGGTGAACGTATTCGGCGCGCGGCTCGTTCAGCGCATCCTGCCGGCGCGCTGAACGAAAGCCGGCCGGATTTTTACGTCATGCGGCTCTTCGCGAGCGGCGGATTCGCCGCGAAGTAGCGCTTGATGCCCTTCATGATCGCGTTGGCCATCTTGTCACGATAGGCGTCGTCGTTCAGGCGCGTTTCCTCGTCCGGATTGCTGATGAACGCGGTCTCAACGAGAATCGACGGAATGTCCGGCGCCTTCAGCACCGCGAAACCCGCCTGTTCGACCGAACCTTTGTGCAGCTTGTTGATGCCGCCGATTTCGTTCAGCACGAAGCTGCCGTAGCGCATCGAATCGCGGATCTGCGCGGTCGTCGACATGTCGAAGAGCGCGCGGTTCACGCTCGCGTCCTGCGACTTCACGTTGATGCCGCCGACCTGATCCGACGAGTTTTCCTTGTTCGCCATCCAGCGCGCAGCCGCGCTCGACGCGCCATGCTCCGACAGCGCGAACACCGACGATCCACGCGCTTCGGGCGACGTGAAGGCATCGGCGTGAATCGACACGAAAAGATCGGCGGAGACGCGCTGCGCCTTTTGCACGCGCACGTTGAGCGGCACGAAGAAGTCGGCGTCGCGGGTCATCATCGCGCGCATGTTGGGCTGGGCGTCGATCTTCGCGCGCAGCTTCTTCGCGATGTCGAGCGCGATGTGCTTCTCGTACGTGCCCTGGCCGCCGATCGCGCCCGGATCTTCGCCGCCGTGACCGGGATCGATCGCGACGGTGAGCAGGCGCGTCGTGCCGGCGCCTTGCTTGGGCGTGGAGAACGCGTAGGCGTCGTTGTCGTCGTCCTTCTTCGCGATGACGGGCGGCGGCGCCGGCACGCGCGGCTTGACCGCCGGTTTCGGCGGCGTTTCGGCGGGCGTTTCGTTCTGCGCGTACTTTTGGAAGAACTCGTCGGTCGAATCGGGCGTCGTCGGTTTCTGCGCGGTCGCCGGCCCGGAAAGCGTCGCGGGCGGCGGCGCGGACGGATTCGGATTGGCGCGGTCGAGCGCTTCCTGCTTGCGCTCGGTCTGCGCGAGCAGTTCCATCAGCGGATCGGGTGCGACGGCCGGATACAGATCGAACACGAGCCGATATTTGTAGCTGCCGATCGGCCCAAGCGTGAACACCTGCGGCTTCACCGATCCTTTCAGATCGAACACCATGCGCACGACATGCGGCTGATATTGCCCGATGCGCACCGCCTGAATCTGCGGATCGTTCGGCGTGATCTTCGAGACGAGATCGCGCAGCGCCTGATCGAGATCGATGCCGGAGAGATCGACCACGAGCCGGTCCGGCCCCTGCAATAGCTGATTGGCGTTCTGAAGCGGCTGGTCCGATTCGATCGTCACGCGGGTGTAGTCGCGCGCGGGCCACACGCGCACGCCGAGCACGCTGCTCGCATGCGCGAGCTTCGGTCCGACGAGCGCGAGCACGAGCGTCGAAGCGCCTGCGCGCAACACCTGACGGCGACGCCAGTTGTGCGGCGCTTGGGCAGCCGATTCGATCGAATGAAATGGCTTGATCAACATCTTTCGAGACATGACTTTCCTGTTTCGCTAAATGCCCGCGCGGTCAGCACGCGGCCTTCATCGTTCGACGTTCCTTCGTCCGGCAGGGACAGCGCAAACACGAGATCCGGCACGCCGAGCAGGCCGCCCGCCTGTTGCGGCCATTCGACGAGGCACACCGCGCCCGCATCGAAATATTCGCGAAAGCCGGCATCGGCCCATTCGGCCGGATCGGCGAAGCGATAGAGATCGAAGTGATAAACGTCGAGCGGACCGCTTTCGGTGACGAGCGAATACGGCTCGACGAGCGTGTAGGACGGGCTCTTCACGCGGCCGACGTGGCCGAGCGCGCGCAAGGTCGCGCGCACGAGCGTGGTCTTGCCCGCGCCGAGATTACCGATCAACTGGACTTGCAGACCGTGAAAACGTTCAGACGAAGCGTGCGATATGGACAGACGCGTAGCGTCGATGGCGCGCGCGAAGCGTTCTCCGAAAGCGAGCGTCGCGGCTTCGTCGCGCAGGTCGAAGCGGCGTTCGAGAAGCGCGGCGGATAAGTCTTGCGTCGTTCGTGCGGGGCTTTCGGGCATTGCTCGTAAAATGTCGTGATGAACCGATTGCCGGAACATTCCGTTGAAATCACGACAGCGTCCAGCGACGCCGCCGCTGAATCCGATTCAGAGTCTCGCGTCTTCGATCTCGATGAAAACGCGCTGGCAGAACTCGCGCAGCGCATCAAGACATGGGGGCGCGAGTTGGGGTTCGGTGCGGTCGGCATCAGCGATATCGACCTGACGGATGCCGAGAAGGGCCTGACTGATTGGCTCGAAGCAGGCTATCACGGCGAAATGGATTATATGGCCAAACATGGGATGAAACGCGCAAGACCGGCCGAGCTTGTGGCCGGCACGCGACGTGTCATCACCGCGCGCATGGCCTATCTTCCTGCGGAAACGCTCGCGAAAAAGGGCGATGAAAGTGTCGCGACAGCCGACGGTCAGAAGAACGACTGGCGCGCGATCGAATGGTCGCGGCTCGCGAAGCCGTCGCAGGCGATGGTCTCCATCTACGCACGCGGGCGCGATTATCACAAGGTCATGCGCAATCGCCTGCAGCAGCTGGCGGAGCGCATCGAGCGCGAGATCGGGCCGTTCGGGCATCGCGCGTTCACGGATTCAGCGCCGGTGCTCGAAGTCGAGCTCGCGCAGAAAGCGGGCGCCGGCTGGCGCGGCAAGCATACGTTGCTGCTCGATCGCGACGCCGGATCGCTCTTCTTCCTCGGCGAAATTTTCGTCGATGTCCCGTTGCCCGTCGATCCGCATCCCGAGCACGAAGGCGCGCATTGCGGGCAGTGCACGCGCTGCATCGGCGCGTGTCCGACGGGCGCGATCGTGGCGCCGTATCGCGTCGACGCGCGGCGCTGCATCTCGTATCTGACGATCGAACTGCACGGCAGCATTCCCGAGGAGATGCGTCCGCTGATCGGCAATCGCGTGTATGGATGCGACGATTGTCAGCTCGTCTGTCCGTGGAACAAGTTCGCGCAGGCCGCGCCGGTCGCGGATTTCGATGTGCGCCACGGACTCGATCGCGCGACACTCGTCGAGCTGTTCGCATGGAGCGCGGCGGATTTCGACACGCGCATGCAGGGCAGCGCGATCCGGCGCATTGGGCATGAGCGCTGGCTGCGCAATATCGCGGTCGCGATGGGCAATGCGTTGCGCGATCCGTCGCTCGATGCGGAAGAACGCGAAGCGATCGCCGATGCATTGCGCGCGCGTGCGGACGATTCCTCGGCGTTGGTGCGCGAGCATGTGCTGTGGGCGCTCGATCAAGGGACAAGAACGTGAAGGCATTCGATGCTGTGATCGACGCGCCGTTCGGCAAGGTCGGCATTCGCGCCGATGCGCAATGCGTGCGCGAGATCGTCTATTTGCCGGACGATGTCGGCAGCATTGAGCCTGAAACCCCGCTCGCGAAGGAAGCCGCCGCGCAGATCCGCGCGTATTTCCAGACGCCTTTGATGCGCTTCGACCTGCCGCTCGCGCTTCGCGGCACCGCGTTTCAGCAGCGCGTATGGCGCGGCATCTCGGGCATCGCGGCGGGCCAAGTCTGGACCTATGGCCAGCTCGCGCGCGAGATCGGCAGCGTGCCGCGCGCGGTCGGGCAGGCGTGCGGCTCCAATCCGCTGCCGATCGTGATACCGTGCCACCGGGTAGTGGCCTCGGGCGGGATCGGCGGTTTCGCGCATCATCCCGGCGAAGGTTTTTATCGCAACGTGAAGCGCTGGCTGCTGGCGCATGAAGGTGTATCGATCGCATGACGAGCGCAACGACTGAAGCAATACAAGCACCGGGACTCGTCGCGAGTCAGGACGCGATCGATCTCTTTTGCGATGCGCTCTGGCTCGAACACGGCCTCGCCAAGAACTCGCTCGAAGCGTACCGGCGCGACCTCAAACTCTTCGCGGAATGGCTCGGCAAGACGCGCGGCGCGTCGATCGATGCCGCCGTCGAAGCCGACATGAACGGCTACATGGCCGCGCGCCGCGGCGACAAGGCGACGTCCGCGAACCGGCGTCTGTCGGTCTTTCGGCGCTATTACGCGTGGGCGTTGCGCGAGCATCGCGTGTCCGCCGATCCGACGCTCAAGCTGCGCTCGGCCAAGCAGCCGCCGCGCTTTCCGTCGACGCTCAACGAGTCGCAAGTCGAAGCGCTGCTCGGCGCACCCGACATCGAGACGCCGCTCGGCTTGCGCGACCGCACGATGCTCGAACTGATGTATGCGAGCGGCCTGCGCGTGACCGAGCTCGTCACGCTGAAGACGGTCGAAGTCGGCCTGAACGAAGGCGTCGTGCGCGTGATGGGCAAAGGCTCGAAAGAACGCCTGATTCCGTTCGGCGAAACGGCGCACGACTGGCTCGAACGCTATCTGCGCGATGCGCGTCAGGTGCTGCTCGGCGCGCGCTCCGCCGATGCGCTCTTCGTCACCGCGCGCGGCGAAGGCATGACGCGCCAGCAGTTCTGGAACATCATCAAGCGTCATGCGCTGAACGGCGGCGTGCACGCGCCGCTCTCGCCGCACACGCTGCGGCACGCGTTCGCGACGCATCTGCTCAATCACGGCGCGGACCTGCGCGTCGTGCAATTGCTGCTCGGCCACTCGGACATCTCCACGACGCAGATCTACACGCACGTCGCGCGCGAGCGGCTGCAGAAGCTGCATCGGGAGCATCATCCGCGAGGATAGCGTCATCTGCGAACGATCGTGCCACGGCCGCGTTGCGCTGCATACTCGGCCGAATGGCCGATGGTGAGCGCCACGGCGCGCCGCTACAATGCGTGGCATGTCGAAAGCCAAACACGTGTCCGAAACGCCCGCGACGCAATTCCTGCGTCGTCACAAGGTTGAATTCGGCGAGCATCCTTACGATTACGTCGAGCACGGCGGCACGGAGGAATCCGCGCGTCAGCTCGGCGTGGACGAACATATCGTAGTCAAGACGCTCGTCATGGAAGACGAGCACGCCAAGCCGCTGATCGTCCTCATGCACGGCGACCGCACGGTATCCACGAAGAATCTCGCGCGTCAGATTGGCGCGAAGCGCGTCGAACCCTGCAAGCCCGAAGTGGCGAACCGGCATTCGGGGTTTCTCGTGGGCGGCACGTCGCCGTTCGGCACGAAAAAAGCGATGCCGGTGTACGTCGAATCGAGCATTCTCGAACTCGATCGCATCTATCTGAACGGCGGGCGGCGGGGGTATCTCGTGAGCATCGATCCGAACGTGCTGACCGAGTTGCTGGGCGCGAAACCCGTGCAGTGCGCGAGCGTCGATTAGAATGCGTTCCGCTCTCGCCATAACCGAAAAGACACCATGATTTTTCTGCTCGTCGCCGTCGCGTCCTATCTGATCGGATCGATTTCGTTTGCCGTCGTCGTGAGTCACGCGATGGGACTGGCCGATCCGCGCTCGTACGGCTCGGGCAATCCCGGCGCGACGAACGTGCTGCGCACCGGCAACAAGAAGGCTGCGATCCTGACGCTGATCGGCGATGCGTTCAAGGGCTGGCTGCCCGTGTGGATCGTCGCGCACTTCGGCGCGAGCTTCGGCTGGGATCAAACGGGCATCAACACGGCGACGGCGCTCGCGGCCATCGCCGTGTTCCTCGGGCATCTGTACCCGGTTTTCTTCAAGTTCCAGGGCGGCAAGGGCGTCGCGACGGCGGCGGGCGTGCTGCTCGCGATTCATCCGGCGCTCGGTATCGCGACGCTGCTCACGTGGCTCATCATCGCGTTCTTCTTCCGCTATTCGTCGCTCGCGGCGCTCGTCGCGGCCGTGTTCGCACCGTTCTTTCAGGTGTTTCTGTTCGGGCCGAGCCGCATCTCGCTCGCCGTGCTGGCGATGAGCCTGCTGCTCATCTGGCGGCATCGCGCGAATATTTCGAAGCTGCTGGCGGGCAAGGAAAGCCGCATCGGCGAGAAAAAGAAGGTCGCCGAATAATGCAAAAAAGCCGTTCCGGCGCAAACCGGAACGGCTTTTTCGCTTCTGAAGCAATCAGGAATCAGTCGCGGAAGTTGTTGAAGTCGAGCGGCGTGTCCGTGACTTCCTTCTTGAGCAGCGCGATGGCGCTTTGCAGGTCGTCACGCTTCGCGCCTTGCACGCGCACAGCGTCGCCCTGAATGCTCGCCTGAACCTTGATCTTGCTGTCCTTCACGATCTTGACGATCTTCTTCGCCAGATCGCCCGACACGCCTTTTTTCACCGTGACGACTTGCTTCAATTTGTCGCCGCCGATTTTCTCCTGCTTGCCGTAGTCGAGGAAACGCACGTCGACGCCGCGCTTGGCCATCTTGTTCAGCAGAACGTCCTTCACCTGGCCGAGCTTGAAGTCGTCGTCGGCGTAGAGCGTGAGTTCGCGCTCCTTCTGCTCGACGCGTGAATCCGAACCCTTGAAGTCGAAGCGCGTCGAGATTTCCTTGTTCGATTGCTCGATCGCGTTCTTCACTTCGATCATGTTTGCTTCGCTGACGACGTCAAACGATGGCATCTGTCTTTCTCCTTCATTGAGGCGACGAGCGCGCCGGGCAGGCGTGGCTCGCGCAATCGCTATAATCACGGACCTGTCGTCATTCTACCGACGCGCTTCGTTCATGTCGCTCCAGCTCCTCTCCGATTTCTCTCTGCTCGCCCACAACACGTTCGGCTTCGACGCGCGCGCGCGTCACGCGATGCGTATCGATTCCGTCGATGCGGCCGCCGCGCTCGCCACCGATGCGCGCATCGCAAACATGCCGCAACTCGTGCTCGGCGGCGGCAGCAATATCGTGCTGACGCGCGATTTCGACGGCGTCGCGCTGATCGTCGGCATTCGCGGCAAACGCGTGATCGGCGAAGACGACGATGCGTGGCTCGTCGAAGCCGGCGCGGGCGAGAACTGGCACGATTTCGTCGCGTGGACGCTCGCGCAGGGCATGCCGGGGCTCGAAAACCTCGCGCTGATTCCCGGCACGGTCGGCGCGGCGCCGATTCAGAACATCGGCGCGTACGGGCTGGAAATGGGCGAGCGCTTCGAGCGGCTGACGGCGGTAGAACTCGCGACCGGCGCACGCGCGAAATTCGATCGCGCCGCGTGCGCCTTCGGTTATCGCGACAGCTTCTTCAAGCGGGCAGGGCGCGGGCGCTTCATGATTACGTCGGTCACGTTCCGGCTGCCGAAAGCGTGGACGCCGCGCGCGGATTACGCCGACGTCGCCCGCGCGCTCGACGGCGCCACGACGCCGGATGCGCAAGCCATTTTCGATGCGGTCGTCGCCGTGCGCCGCGCCAAGCTGCCCGACTGGACCGCGCTCGGCAACGCGGGCAGCTTCTTCAAGAATCCGGTCGTGAGTGCGCAGGCGTTCGAGGCGCTCAAGCAGCGCGAACCGGGCGTCGTTTCGTACCCGCAAGCCGACGGGCAAGTGAAGCTCGCGGCGGGCTGGCTGATCGACCAGTGCGGATGGAAAGGGCGCGGCATCGGCGGCGCGGCGGTGCACGATCGTCAGGCGCTCGTGCTCGTGAATCGCGGCGGCGCGACGGGCGCGCAGGTGCTCGAGCTCGCCGAAGCCATCAGGCGCGACGTGCTAGCACGTTTCCATGTCGAACTGGAGATGGAGCCGGTGCGCGTCTGAAAACGAAAAAACCCGCCGCGGCGGGTTTTTTCTCGAGCCTGATTCCAACGAAAGATCAGTCCCCGCGCTGACGGCGCGCGTTCTCCGCGATACGCATGCGCAGTGCGTTCAGCTTGATGAAGCCGCCGGCATCGGCCTGGTTGTAGGCGCCGCCGTCGTCATCGAACGTCGCGATGGTCTTGTCGAACAGCGTTTCCTTCGAATCGCGAGCGACGACCGACACGCCGCCCTTGTAGAGCTTCACGCGCACCCAGCCGTTGACCTTCTCCTGCGTGTGGTCGATCAGCACCTGCAGCGCGCGGCGCTCCGGGCTCCACCAGTAGCCGTTGTAGATCAGCGATGCGTAACGCGGCATCAGATCGTCCTTGAGGTGCGCCACTTCGCGGTCGAGCGTGATCGACTCGATACCCCGATGCGCCTTCAGCATGATCGTGCCGCCCGGCGTTTCATAGCAGCCGCGCGACTTCATGCCGACGTAACGGTTCTCGACCAGATCCAGACGGCCGATGCCATGCTTGCCGCCGAGACGGTTCAGCTCGGTCAGCATCTCGGCGGGCGACAGGGGCTTGCCGTTCAGCGCGACCGGATCGCCCTTCTCGAATTCGATATCGACATATTCCGCCTGATCCGGCGCCTCTTCCGGCGACACGGTCCAGCGCCACATTTCGGCTTCGGCCTCGGCCTTCGGGTCTTCCAGATGGCGGCCTTCGAACGAGATGTGCAGCAGGTTCGCGTCCATCGAGTAGGGCGCGCCGCCTTGCTTGTGCTTCATTTCGATCGGAATGCCGGCCTTTTCCGCATACGCGAGCAGCTTTTCGCGCGAGAGGAGGTCCCATTCGCGCCACGGCGCGATCACCTTGATGCCGGGTTCGAGCGAGTAGTAACCGAGCTCGAAGCGCACCTGATCGTTGCCCTTGCCGGTCGCGCCGTGCGAGACGGCCTGCGCGCCGGTCGCGCGCGCGATCTCGATCTGGCGCTTCGCGATCAGCGGACGCGCGATCGACGTGCCGAGCAGATACTCGCCTTCGTAGATGGTGTTCGCGCGGAACATCGGGAACACGAAATCGCGGACGAACTCTTCACGCAGGTCTTCGATGAAGATGTTTTCCTGCTTGATGCCGAGCTGGAGCGCCTTCTTGCGCGCGGGCTCCAGCTCCTCGCCCTGACCGATGTCGGCGGTGAAGGTCACGACTTCGGCGTCGTAGTTGTCCTGCAACCATTTCAGGATGACGGAGGTGTCGAGACCGCCCGAATAGGCGAGCACGACTTTCTTGATATCGCTCATGGTGAACTCGTGTGCGGAAAAGCCGGTGCGGCGGTTGTGCGCCGCTTCGCGTCCGCCGGGCGCGCGACGGGCATGAAGTGCGCGGAAAAACTACTATTCTGACATTAAAAAGCCGCGCCTTCGCAAATTTGGGATGCGCGGCGAATCGGCAGCGCAGATTCGCTCAGTGATTCAGCTTGCCGAGCAGGAGATACTCCATCAGCGCCTTCTGCACGTGCAGACGGTTCTCCGCCTCGTCCCATACGACGCTTTGCGGACCGTCGATGACTTCCGCGCTCACTTCCTCGCCGCGATGCGCGGGCAGGCAGTGCATGAAGAGCGCATCGGGATGGGCGCGCGCCATCATCTCGGCATCGACGCAGTAGTCGGCGAACGCCTTCATGCGCGCTTCGTTCTCGGCTTCGTAGCCCATGCTGGTCCAGACGTCCGTCGTGACGAGATCGGCGCCGGCGCAGGCTTCGTTCGGATCGTCGAATTCTTGAAAAAACGGCTTGCTTTCCTCGGCAACCAGCGCGGGATCGAGCTTGTAGCCGAGCGGCGTGGAAAGACGCAGTCTGAAGCCGAGAATCTGCGCCGCTTCGATCCACGTGTACAGCATGTTGTTCGCGTCCCCGACCCACGCGACGGTCTTGCCGGAAATCGGACCGCGATGCTCGTAGAACGTGAAGATGTCCGCGAGCACCTGACACGGGTGATATTCGTTGGTCAGCCCGTTGATGACCGGCACGCGCGAGCTTTCCGCAAAGCGCCGGATGATGTCCTGGCCGAACGTGCGGATCATGATGATGTCAACCATGCGCGAGATGACTTGCGCCGAATCCTCGATCGGCTCGCCGCGGCCGAGTTGCGTATCACGCGTGTTCATGAACACCGCATGGCCGCCGAGCTGGAAAATGCCCGCTTCGAACGAAAGGCGCGTGCGCGTCGAGCTCTTCTCGAAGATCATCGCGAGCGTGCGATCGTGCAGCGGATGATAAGTCTCGTAGTTCTTGAACTTGCGCTTCAGGATGCGCGCGCGTTCGAGCACGTACTCATAGTCGTCGAGGGAAAAATCCTTGAACTGAAGATAGTGGCGAATTTTCTTGGCGGTCATGAAACGCAAGCGGCGGCTTCGAACCGGCCGCCGCGCGTGAGCGTCGAGGCCGGACGGCGCCGCCGTCGGGAGTGGGTATCGCTTTTGAGCATAAAGGATTTTGCGATGTTTGACGAGGCTGGCCAAAAGGACGAGGATGCGCGCGCAGGCCCGTCTCACGGCCTCGGGCTGTCCCTGATGGACGCATCCCATGTCTGTGTGCGCTGCGGAAAACAGGCCGCTGCGGTATAATCACGCTCGCTCGTTTCAACAGTTCTGCAACATTCAGCACCGTTTCACGCGCTTCTGCGGCGAAGGGTTCGCAAGAATCCGGTCGGCGTGACTTTGCGCGTTCCGATTTCGCGGTGGATTGCCCAGTGCTGTCGAGTCCGCCATTTCCTGTCGCGGGCGCGGACGATTCCGCCAGAATCGACCCGCGCAAGACCGCCCGGCGCTTTTCGCTAGCCGGCTCCTGCGGTTCCTGCGTCAGGCATGTGCGTTCCGGTGCGCGTCACCGGCCGTCAAAAGGTATTGCTACATGGCTGAATCATCCCCTACCGAGTACTTCATTCAAGGCATCACCAAGAGCGGGAGGAAATTTCGGCCGAGCGACTGGTCCGAGCGTCTCGCCGGCGTGATGTCGGGCTTCGGCCCAAAGGCGAAAGGGCCTAACGCCCGCCTGCAATATTCCATCTACGTGCGTCCGACGATGATCGGCGACATCAAGGTCGTGATTGTCGATTCCCGCCTGCGCGACATCGAACCGATGGCGTTCGACTTCGTTCTGAACTTCGCAAAAGACAATGATCTGGTCGTGACCGAGGCGTGCGAATTGCCGCCGCATCACGGCACGCAGACGCAGCAGCCTCAGTCCTGACCTCCGCGCGACGAAAGCCACAGACGAAAAGCGACAGACGCAAAAAAGCCCGCCGAAGCGGGCTTTTTCGTTACTGCGCAGCGGAAACAGGAAGCTGCTTCGGCGAACGCCCCGAACGCGAAACTCGCGAAACCGGAAAGCGCCCGCCGGAAGCGAGCCGGAATTACTGGGCAGCGGGGGCTTGCAGGCCCTTGATGGCTGCAGCCAGGCGGCTCTTGTGACGAGCTGCCTTGTTCTTGTGGACGATCTTCTTGTCCGCGATGATGTCGAGCGTCTTGACCGACGTCTTGAACACTTCGGCGGCCTTGGCCTGATCGCCGGCTTCGATAGCCTTGCGAACTGCCTTGATGGCCGTGCGGAACTTCGAGCGCAGCGCCGAGTTGTGCGAGTTGGCTTTGGCGGCCTGACGGGCGCGCTTGCGAGCTTGTGCGGAATTTGCCATGACGGTTTCCCTTTTCCTGTTTCGCTGTTACTTGTCCGGAGCGCGCGGGGCCGGCGAAGGCCATGAAAGCCCTGACGCGGGCGATCGAGCGCGCTGCCTTTGATCTGAAATCCCGGGAACGATTGCCCGAGAACCTCTAAAACATCGCCGGCCGGGGCCGGAAAAGACGCGAAGCCGCAAAATCGGAGCGATTTTTGGAGCTTCGAAACCCGCGATTATAGCAAGGGAATATGAGACATGACAAGCGCGGCGTCGATCGCGCCGGCGCGGGGCGGCTGCCTTGTCATCGGTCAAACGTGCGGCATTGGCCGCCAGCATTGCCCCGAGTCTCGTGGGCGCGCCGCTCGCGGCCCGTATAATAAGCGCCCCATGAATCTATTCCGAGCCCTGCTGACGGTCAGCGGCTTCACGCTGCTGTCGCGCGTGACCGGCCTGATCCGCGAAACGCTGATCGCCCGAGCCTTCGGCGCCAGTATCTATACCGACGCGTTCTACGTCGCGTTCCGAATCCCCAACCTGCTGCGGCGTCTCTCCGCGGAAGGCGCGTTCGCGCAGGCGTTCGTGCCGATCCTCGCCGAGTTCAAGAACAGCAAGGGCCACGATCCGACCAAGGCGCTCGTCGACGCGATGTCGACGGTCCTCACCTGGTTCCTCGTCGTGCTGTCGCTTCTCGGCATGCTGGGCGCGAGCTGGGTCGTGTACGCGGTCGCGTCGGGGTTGTCGCACGAGGGCGCGGCGTACGGCCTCGCCGTCTCGATGACGCGCATCATGTTCCCGTACATCGTCCTCATTTCGATGACGACGCTCGCCTCGGGCGTGCTCAACACGTACAAGCAGTTCTCGCTGCCCGCGTTCGCGCCCGTGCTGCTGAACGTGTCGTTCATTGCCGCGGCGGTGTTCGTCGCGCCGCATCTGAAGATTCCGGTTTATGCGCTCGCGTATGCGGTGATCGTCGGCGGCGTGCTGCAATTGCTCGTGCAACTGCCCGGCCTGAAGAAGATCGACATGACGCCGCGCATCGGGCTGAACTTCCGCGCCGCGCTCGCGCATCCCGGCGTCAAGCGCGTGCTGCTGAAAATGGTCCCGGCGATGTTCGCAGTGTCGGTCGGGCAACTGAGCCTCATCATCAACACGAATATCGCGTCGAACATCGGGGCGGGCGCGGTGTCGTGGATCAACTACGCCGACCGGCTGATGGAATTCCCGACCGCGCTGCTCGGCGCGGCGCTCGGCACGATCCTGCTGCCGAGCCTCTCGAAAGCGCACGTCGACGCCAATCACGACGAATACTCCGCGCTGCTCGACTGGGGCCTGCGCATCACGTTCCTGCTGGCCGCGCCGAGCGCGATCGCGCTGTTTTTCTTCGCCGAGCCGCTCACCGCGACGCTCTTTCACTACGGCAAGTTCGACAATCATTCGGTCGTGATGGTCGGCCGCGCGCTGTCGGCATACGGGATCGGGCTGATCGGCCTCATCCTCATCAAGATTCTCGCGCCGGGCTTCTACGCGAAGCAGGACATCAAGACGCCGGTGAAGATCGCGATCTTCGTGCTCGTCATGACTCAGGTGAGCAACTACATCTTCGTGCCGATTTTTTCTCACGCGGGCCTGACGCTCTCGATCGGCCTCGGCGCGCTCGCCAACGCGCTGCTGCTGTTCGCGGGGCTGCGCCGCCGCAAGATCTATGAGCCTTCGGCGGGCTGGCTGCGCTTTTTCGTGCAACTGATCGGCGCGTGCCTGATTCTTGCGGGGACGATGCATTGGGTGGCGATCAACTTCGACTGGATCGGCATGCGCGCGACGCCGGTCCTGCGCATCGCGCTTCTCGGTGCAAGTCTCGTCGTGTTCGCCGCGTTATATTTCGGTATTCTTGCCGCGATGGGCTTCAAGTACGCCTATTTCAAGAGACGCACGCTTTGATGACGACAACGCGTATCCTCGACTACTTCTCCTCGCTGATGGCGGACGACGACAGTCTTCCGCTCACGGAAGCCGCCTTGTCGCTCGCGCAGGACGCGTATCCCGATCTCGACATGCAGGCCGCGCTCGCGGAGATCGACGAACTCGTCGTGCGCGCCCGTCGCCGCATGCCCGACGACGCGGACGCGAAGCAGAAAGTCGATGCGCTGAATCGCTACTTTTTCCGCGAGCTGGGCTTCTCCAGCAATCTCAACGATTACTACGATCCGGATAACAGCCATCTGAATGTGGTGCTGCGTCGCCGGCGCGGCATTCCGATCTCGCTTGCCGTCATCTATTTGGAAATGGCCGAGCAACTCGGCCTGCCGGTGCGCGGGGTATCGTTTCCGGGGCATTTCCTTTTGCGCGTCGCGACGCCCGGCCACGATCTGATGCTCGATCCGACGACCGGCCAGACGCTCTCCGAAGCGCAGATGGTCGAGATGCTGGAGCCGTATGTGCAGCGCGTGGGCGAGTCGATCGGCAGCGCATTGCGCGTGCTGTTGCAACCCGCGACGCGGCGCGAAATCGTCGCGCGCATGCTGCGCAATCTGAAGGGTATCTATCTGCAAACGGAGCGGTGGCAGCGTCTGCTCGCCGTTCAGCAGCGGCTGGTGATCGCGTTGCCGAACAGCATCGAGGAAGTGCGCGATCGCGGTTTCGCTTATGCGCGGCTCGATTATCTGCGACCGGCGCTGGAAGATTTGCAGCGATACATCGAGATTCGTCCGGATGCCGAGGACGCGACCGTCGTCGAGACCGAGCTGCACGAGTTGCGGCAGCGCACGCAGCAAGGCGACTGAACCAAGCCGCGCGCGCCGTGCAGAGCGTTACTTAGGCTGCATGCGGATCGCGCCGTCGAGGCGGATCACTTCGCCGTTGAGCATCGGGTTATCGAAAATCGACTTGACGAGCAGAGCGTACTCGTCGGGCTTGCCGAGGCGCGGCGGGAACGGCACCATCGCGCCGAGCGCGTCCTGCACTTCCTTCGGCATGCCGAGCAGCATCGGCGTTTCGAAGAGGCCCGGCGCGATCGTCATCACACGGATGCCGCTCTTGCTCAGATCGCGCGCGATCGGCAGCGTCATGCCCGCGACGCCGCTCTTCGATGCCGCATAGGCCGCCTGGCCGATCTGTCCGTCATAAGCCGCCACCGACGCCGTGTTCACGATCACGCCACGTTCGCCCGCCGCGTTCGCTTCGTTCTTCGACATCGCGTGCGCCGCGAGCCGGATCATGTTGAACGTGCCGATGAGATTCACCGACACCACCTTCGAGAAGAGATCGAGCGCGTGCGGACCGTCGCGGCCGACCGTCTTCGCCGCCGGCGCGATGCCCGCGCAATTCACGAGGCCGCGCAATGTGCCGAGACTCAACGCGGCATCGACGGCGCGTTGGCCATCGCTTTCCTGGCTCACGTCGCATTTGACGAACGCGCCCGACAGCTCTTTCGCGAGCGCTTCGCCTGCCGCGTCGTTCATGTCGGCGAGCACGACCTTGCCGCCTTGCGCCGCGATGAGCCGCGCGGTCGCCGCGCCGAGGCCCGACGCACCGCCCGTAATCAGAAAGGTGTTGCCTTGCATCTCCATGTCTCTTCTCCTTTTTTGTGCGATTCGTGCGCGCGAGAGCAGGGTTGAGCCGCTCGCGCCGATGTCATTCCTTTTGGGAAACGCGTCGATTGTAGCGAAGCCGCATGCTGCAAATTCGCACGACGGTCATGCGATTTCACGGACACAAAAAACCCGCTCACAGGGAGCGGGTTTTCGTCGAACGCGAATCAGGCAGCGCGTTACTTGAGCGCGTCGAACACGCGCGTGCGGATTTCATCGACGGCGCCGAGGCCCGAAATCTTGCGATATTCCGGCGCCTTCAGGCCGTTCGGCGCTGCGCCGCTCTTCGCCCAGTCGTTGTAATACGCGATCAGCGGCTTGGTCTGCGCGACGTACACGTCGAGACGCTTCTTCACGGTCTCTTCCTTGTCGTCGTCGCGCTGGATCAACGGCTCGCCGGTGACGTCGTCGGTCATGTCGACCTTCGGCGGATTGAACTTGACGTGATACGTGCGGCCCGATGCCGCATGCACGCGACGACCGCTCATGCGCGTGATGATTTCGTCGAAGGGCACATCGATTTCGAGCACGTAGTCGATCGCCACGCCGGCGTCTTTCATGGCTTCGGCTTGCGGCAGCGTGCGCGGGAAGCCGTCGAAGAGATAGCCGTTCTTGCAGTCGTCGGCCTGCAGGCGTTCCTTCACGAGATTGATGATGAGCGAATCCGGCACCAGCTCGCCCGCATCCATGAAGCGCTTCGCCTCGACGCCGAGCGGCGAGCCTGCCTTGACGGCCGCGCGCAGCATGTCGCCGGTCGAAATCTGCGGAATGCCGAATTTCTCCTTGATGAAGTTTGCCTGGGTGCCCTTGCCCGCACCGGGTGCGCCCAACAGGATCAAACGCATGGTGATCTCTCCGAATCGTCTATAAACCGCTTCAAGCCGCGAGGCTGATTTGACATCCGGTGGCCAGGCTCGTGCGGCGTCGACGACAGGGCGCGCAGCCGAAAAGGAGACGGCGGGCACCTGCGGACAGCGGCGCAACGTTGAGCGTGGCGCTGACCGGAAGGCTCGCGCAATCGCTTGATTATGCCACGCCGCTTTACGATTGCGACCGTAATAACGCGGATAGAAAACGCCAGAAACCCCGCCGAATGGGCCATCCGGCGGGGTTTACACGGGTTGTCGAACAGAGATAGAGATCAGTCCGCTTCCGGGAAGAGCGCCTGAACGCGCGTGAGATCGGCGGGCGTGTCGACACCGGGCGGCGGTGCGTCTTGCGTCACGCGCACCGCGATGCGTTCGCCGTGCCACAGCGCGCGCAGTTGTTCGAGCGCTTCGGCTTCTTCGATCGGCGCTTGCGCGAGGTTCGGGAAGTCGCGCAGGAATTTCGCGCGATAGGCATAGAGGCCGATATGCCGCAGCACGTTCTTCGGCACGGACGGCAGTGCCCCAAGCGCGGCGACGTCCGGCCAGTGCGGTTGCCAGAGATCGCGCGTCCACGGAATCGGCGCGCGCGAGAAGTAGAGCGCGCGGCTCTGCGCATCGAGCACGGCCTTCACGACGTTCGGATTGAACACGTCGGCGGGATCGTGAATCGGATGCGCGGCCGTCGCGATCGCGCATTCGGGATGCGCCGCGAGGTGATCGGCGACATCGCGCACGAGCTGCGGATCGATTAGCGGCTCGTCGCCCTGAACGTTGACGACGATGGCTTCGTCGGCCCAGTTCAGACGCGTCGCGACCTCGGCGAGCCGATCCGTGCCTGTGGGGTGATCCGAGCGCGTCAACATGACTTCGACGCCGTGATCGCGCGCGGCCTCGACCACGCGGTCGGAGTCGGTCGCGACGAGCACTTGCGAAGCGCCCGATTCGCGCGCGCGCTCGGCGACGCGCACGACCATCGGCTTGCCGCCGATATCGGCGAGCGGCTTGTTCGGCAGGCGCGTGGAAGCGAGGCGCGCGGGAATGACCGCGATGAACGGAACGGACATTTCAGCGTGCTCAGGCGTCGCCGACGGGTTTGAGCGGCTCGACGGGCGTGCCCTCGACGGTCTGACGCGCTTCGTCGACGAGCATCACGGGAATGCCGTCGCGGATCGGATAGGCGAGTTTGTCCGCGCTGCAGACGAGTTCCTGCGCGGCGCGATCGTAACTGAGCGGGCCTTTGCAAATCGGGCAAACGAGGATTTCAAGCAGACGTGCGTCCACGGAGTTTCTCCACAACAAGAGCGATGAGGCGCGGCCGCAGCACGGCTTGCACCGGAACGACCCAGATGCGTGCATCGCGCCAGGCGCCCAATTTTACTGCATCCTTTTCGGTGATCAGGATGGCATCGGCGTCGACGCCGGCGAACGGATTCTCGCGATACGCGTAGTGATCGGGAAAAGCGCGCGTCGCCGGCGCGATGCCCGCCGCGCGCAGCGTCGCGAAGAAGCGTTCAGGCGAGCCGATGCCCGCCGCCGCGACCACTTTCTCGCCGGCGAACTGATCGAGCGGGCGGCGCTGATGCGGATCGTCGAGCAGCCACGCGTCGCCGGATTCGAGTTCGAGCGCGAACGTGTTCGGCCACGGCGGCAGCGTGCGCTCGTAGGGACTGTTGATGAGCGTCGCGTCGCGGCGGCGCGACATCGGCTCGCGCAACGGACCCGCGGGCAGCAGAAAGCCGTTGCCGCCGAGACGGTCGTCGAACACGACGAGCTCGAACGCGCGCGCGAGGCGATAGTGCTGCAGGCCGTCGTCGGAAACGAGGACATCGACGTTCGGATGCGCTTCGATCAGCGCCTTCGCCGCCGCGACGCGGTCCGGGCAGACGAATACCGGCGCGTGCGTGCGCCGCGCGATCAACAGCGGTTCGTCGCCGACCTGCTCGGCGGCGAAGCTTGCCGTGACGCTCGTCGGCTTGGCGATCTTCGCGCCGTAACCGCGCGAGATCACGCCGGGCTGGAATCCGGCGGCGCGCAACGCCTCGACGAGCGCGATGACGGTCGGCGTCTTGCCCGTTCCGCCGACGGTCACGTTGCCCACGACGACCACCGGCGCGCCCACTTCGACGCGCTTCATCCAGCCGAGGTCGTAGAAGGCGCGCCGCGTGGCAGCGATCGCGCCGAAGATGCACGCGAAAGGCGTCAGCGCCCACGCGACGGGGCCGCGCCGGCGCCATTCGCGGGCGAGGAAGTTTTCGAGCGGCGGTTTGAAATCAGACATGGACCGCCTTCGCGATGAACGCTGGCGGGCGGCAAGTCGGGTACGGCATGGCGTGCAACGGCAGCTCCTTGGATGACGGTCGGCGTTGGACGATGCCCGGCTTTTCGCGGCCCGGGACAAGCAGGGTTCGGCCGCGCCAGCCGGTGCTGGAACCCGGCACTCTAGCGCGCGCGGGGCGTGGGCGCCAGTCAGGAGCGCGGGAGAAAGGGCGACGCCATCCGATCCGCACGCCTGTGGATAACTCTGTGAAGAACTTCCCGCCGCCACACCGCGATCGCGCGTCAGGAAAGAGTTGCTCCGGGGCTGACAGTATCCATAAAAATTTAACGTCGAAAAATCAATGGGTTGAGACGAACTCACCAGCCTCCGGCGATGCCGCTCCGCACGCGGCGGTAAGTCTTTCTGTGTGGACACTTGTTACACTTGCGTACCTCGTTCAGCGGCGTTTGTCCATCGCGCACAGCGCCGCGCCTGAAGATTTTTCTCGTCCAGCCATGACTCCCGATTCACTGCAGTCGCAAAGCGGCGATGCCGTCATCCCCGTTTCCGCGCTCAATCGCGCGATCAGTTCGATGCTCGAACGGTCATTTCCGCTCGTGTGGGTATCGGGCGAAGTGTCGAATTTCACGCGCGCGGCGAGCGGCCATTGGTACTTCTCGATCAAGGACGCGAACGCGCAAATGCGCTGCGTGATGTTCCGCGGCCGCGCGCAATACGCCGAGTTCACGCCGCGCGAGGGCGACAAGATCGAAGTGCGCGCGCTCGTCACGATGTACGAGCCGCGCGGCGAACTGCAGCTCAACGTGGAAGCGGTGCGGCGCACGGGGCAGGGCCGGCTCTACGAAGCGTTTCTGCGGCTGAAGGCGCAGCTCGAAAGCGAAGGGCTCTTCGCGGCCGAGCGAAAGCGCGCGTTGCCTTCGCATCCGCGCGGCATCGGGATCGTGACGTCGTTGCAGGCGGCCGCATTGCGCGATGTCCTCACGACGCTCGCGCGCCGCGCGCCGCATGTGCCGATCGTCGTGTATCCGGCGCCGGTGCAGGGGGCGGGCGTCGGCGCGAAGCTGGCGGCGATGGTCGAAGCCGCGAACGCGCGCCGCGAGGTCGATGTGCTGATCGTGTGCCGCGGCGGCGGCTCGATCGAGGATCTCTGGGCGTTCAACGAGGAAGTGCTCGCACGCGCGATCGCGGCGAGCGCGGTGCCGGTGGTGAGCGGCGTCGGGCATGAGACGGATTTCACCATCGCCGATTTCGCCGCCGACGTGCGCGCGCCGACGCCGACCGCCGCCGCTGAGCTCGTCAGTCCGCAGCGCGTGCTGCTGTTGCGCGAGCTCGATCATCGACATGCGGCGCTCGCGCGCGGCTTCGGCCGGATGATGGAGCGCCGCGCGCAGCAGCTCGACTGGCTCGCGCGCCGGCTCGTGAGCCCCGCGGAACGGCTGGCGCGGCAGCGCGCGCATCTGCGGCAACTGGCAAGCCGGCTCGCCGCGGCGGGCGCGCGGCCCGTGCGCGATGCGCGCGCGCACTTCGCGCTGGTGCACTACCGCTGGCAGCGCAGACGTCCGAATGTGGCCGCCGAGCGCGAGCATCTGTTGCGGCTCGCGCAGCGCATCGGCAGCGCGCATGAGCGGCGCGCCGACCGTGAGAAAGCGTGCATTTCGGAACTGGCAGCGCGCTTGCAGGTGCTGAGCCCGCAGCGCACACTCGAACGCGGTTATGCCGCATTGATCGACGCGCAGACGGGCCGCGCCGTGCGTGCACCGAACGCATTGAAACCGAAGCGGCCGCTGACGGTGCATCTCGCGGAAGGATCGGCGGATGTGCTGCTCGCCGATGTCCAGGCGCGTCTGTCCGACGAATTCTGAGCCCGGCGCGGCGCGCGGAATCGGCGTACATTTGACGTGCCTGACGAGGCTCCTCAGAGCACTTTTTACGCCGCGTGAGGCGATTGGAAAGCAATCTTGCTCATAAAGAGCACACGGTTTGCTGGGTTATCCCAACTCGCCTACAATCCAGTGCTCCACTGCTGGACGCCACACAATCCCACAATCCACATAGAAAGGAAGCTCGCATCATGGAACATACGCTCCCGCCGCTGCCGTTCGACAAGAACGCGCTCGCTCCGCACATGTCGGAAGAAACGCTCGAGTATCACTATGGCAAGCACCACCAGACCTATGTGACGAACCTGAACAAGCTGATCCCCGGCACCGAGTTCGAAAACCTGCCGCTGGAAGAAATCGTCAAGAAGTCGTCGGGCGGCGTGTTCAACAACTCGGCGCAAGTATGGAATCACACGTTCTTCTGGAACAGCCTGTCCCCGAACGGCGGCGGCGCTCCGACCGGCGCGCTGGCTGACGCGATCAACGCAAAGTACGGTTCCTACGACAAGTTCAAGGAAGAATTCGCCAAGGTCGCGACCGGCACGTTCGGCTCGGGCTGGACGTGGCTCGTGAAGAAGACCGACGGCACCGTCGATATCGTGTCGACGAGCAACGCCGCCACGCCGCTCACGACGGACGCGAAGGCGCTCCTGACCATCGACGTGTGGGAGCATGCGTATTACATCGACTATCGCAATGCGCGTCCGAAGTTCATTGAGGCTTACTGGAATATCGTCAATTGGGATTTCGCGTCGAAGAATTTCGGTGCGTAAGTAAGCGCGCGTGAAACTGGATTGCCGCATTTCGAAATGAGTTCCGAATGCCGCAATCAGAATGAAAGCCCTCGCGAGAGGGCTTTTTTCGTTGAAGCGTCCGGCGTGAGCTATTTTTGGGGAACGTCGAAGTCTCACTTGGTCTAACGGGATTCTGGTCGCCCAATCGGCTTCCGATTTCCATGTTGGCGTTGCCAACACAGACGCGAGCTGAATAATGACGACACGCTATCATCAACTGGATTCGCTGCGCGGCATTGCCGCTTTGACAGTCGTATTCAGTCACTATTCACAGATCACCCTTACGCATTGGCTGCAGCACGTTCCATGGCGCGCAATCGCCGAAGGGCATTCCGCCGTGATCCTGTTCTTTGCGCTGAGCGGTTTCGCCTTGGCCATGCAGGTTACCGGCGATAGTAAACCCGGCTTCGCCGAGTTCATCGTGAAGCGCGTGTGCCGTATCTACATCCCATATCTCATCGCGGTTCTGGCCGCTTATACCGCGTATTGCTTGCTTTACCGGTCGAATCTCTCTTGGACCGGCGAATGGGTCAATCAGGCATGGCACGCGGGCATCGATCGGCGTGATTTGCTGGATCACCTCTACTTTGTGATTCCGTTCAGCAACAGCACGCTCGATCCGGTGCTCTGGTCGCTCGTCTACGAGATGCGTATCTCGCTGATCTTCCCGATTCTCGTCGTCGTGGTATTTGCCACGCCCGTCTGGTTTTCCGTAGCACTAAGCATGTGTTTCTCTCTTGCTGCATTCGGCTATTACCATCATTTGCAGCGGACCCTCCTGGACGCGAGCATTCAGGGCGAATGGATGCCGACCATCCATTACATGTCGATGTTCGTTCTCGGCGCGTTGATTGCGCGGTATCGCGAAGCCATTTCGTCGAAACTCGGCGCCTATTCCGCGCGAACGCTTTTCGGCGCATTGCTGATTTGTCTCGCCCTTTACGTCCTCGTCGGTTCGATCACTCGCCATTCGATATCCAACGACGTGCTGCGCAGTTTCGCCGACGACTGGATCATTCTTCCAGCCGTGACCGGCATTCTCGTTCTGGCGATTGCGCTCAGGCCGTTCGCCGCGTTTCTGACCGCGCGGCCATTGATTTTCCTCGGCGAGATTTCATTCAGCCTGTATCTGCTGCATTGCATCGTGTTGCTGGGCGTGCTGCATTATTTTGGCGAAACCTATCAAGGCATGTCGCTGATCATTGCCGCCGTGCTGATTCTTCCCGTCAGCATCGCGGGATATTACGCGGTCGAAAAGCCGTCGATTCGACTGGGACGATATCTGACGCGCGGAAAACAGCGGAGCAGAGTGACGCAGCGTGCGTGACGATAAGCCGTCGCTGCGCGCATCGGAGCGCGAGCCTAAAATATCGGCTCGCCGCAACGATCGAAATCGCATCGCCATCATGAAACGCTTCGCAGGCCTGTGCCTCGCGGCCTGGTCGGCCGCCGCATTGCTCTACTTCGGCCGCCATTCCGCCGCGCTCATCGTGCTCTCCGGCGTGCTCGTGCTTGCCGGCTTCGATCTGCTCCGTCCGGAATCCGAAAACAGCGCGTAGCCTACCGCTGCTTCGCGCCTTCCCAGTTGATATCGACGCACAGCACCTGTAAGCCATAAGGCGTCTGCGCGGCGATCGACGCCGTCACGCAAAGGTGCGCCTCGTTGATCGACAGATATGGCGCCGTCAGATGCATGCGCCCCGGCGCGCGCAGCGCCTCGATGAAGTACGGCCGGCGCTCCCAGCTTGCGCCCTCCGAATGCAGCAGCGGACTGAAGCGCTTCGCGCGCTGCGATGTACGCACGATCGGCACGACGTTGTCGCCGATCTGCCGCCCGGCCTGATCGAGCAGGAAGCAGCGCGCGGTGTCGGCGAGTTGTAGCAGTTCGCTCGTCGCGGCCGTGAGCGTCTCGCCTTCCATCAGCTTGACCGACGCGCGCTCCAGCCCGCTTACATACGGCTTGAGGCGCGCGACTTGCGCCCGTTCGCGGCCCGCGACGCGTTCGCGCGATGCTGCCGACAACGCATCCATCACGCCAGCGGCGACTTCGCTGTGCACCGCCTCGACGCTCGGCTGCGCGAAGTACGCGCCCTGCACGAAATCGACATTGCACTCCAGCGCGATGAGCGCGTCGCGTTCGGTCGCGAGGCCGCCCATCAAGACGAGCTGGCCGGACTCATGGAGCAGCGAGACGAGGCGCGGCAGCACGCGCTCGATATGCGAATGCTCGGTCGCCTGCTGAAGGATGCAGCGGTCGAGCGTCACGATATCCGGCCGCAGATGCCACACGCGATCGATGTTCGAATGCTTCACGCCGAAGCCGTCGAGCGCGATCAGAAAGCCCGACTTGCGCAGCGAATCGATGATTTCAGCGAAACGTGTCGTCTCGCCGCCCGCCTGCTCGGGCACTTCGAGCACGACGCGCTGCGGCGACAGACCGATGTCCTTCAGCGACGCGAGCAGCGCATCGCCGTAGCTCGTGTCCATCAGCGCGGCGGGGTGCAGGCTCAGGAAGAGCCATTCGTCGTGGCTGTCGAACGCATTGAAGTTGCCCAGATGCAGCGATTCCGCGAGCCGGCCGAGTTCGAGCAGATCGCCGCGCCGCGCGGCCTGCGTGAATACCTCGTGCGACGGCACGTGACGATGTGAGTCGTCGCGCGCGCGCAAGGACGCGTGATAGCCGATCGCGCGCCGGTGCGACACCGAAAACACGGGCTGGAACACGCTGAAAACGGTGTACTCGCCGTACAACACGGTGCGACGCGATCCATCGTCACCGGCGACGGGGCGCGGCGGCTGGAAGCGGGGTGGGTCGAGATCAACCATGCTCATGGTGTCGGGGCGCAGGGCAAGTAACTTTATCGAGATAGTTTACCGGATCGGCACTCGAGCGTTCGAGCAAAAAGCGTGCAAATTCAATATCCAAGCGGCGCTCGCCGGGTATCGCGCGCTTCGTTGCGCCTATTCGTGTGCGGATTTGACGCCGCATGCCGCAGACGCGGGAGCGCGCGCCGTCCAAACGTGCGTGCGGGCACCGGCGCGGTGCGTCGGCCGGGTTCTTAGTTCGATTCGGACGGATCGGGCTTTCTCGCGACCGCGCGCACTTCCGGCGCGAGCTGTCCGAAGATCCACGCCGTCGCGGCCGTGATGATGCCGACGCATAGGAACGTCGCGTGGAAGGCGGGCAGCGAGTTCGTCTCCGTGACCTGCGGCAGCAGTCCTGTAAACGTCGACAGGATCGCGCCCGCGACGGTCACGCCGAGGCTCATCGACAGCATTTGCACGAGCGAGAACAGGCTGTTGCCGCTGCTCGCGCCGCCGGTGCCGAGGTCCTTCAGCGTGAGCGTGTTCATCGCGGTGAACTGCATCGAATTGAAGGCGCCGAAGATCGCGAGCTGCACGAGCCGCAGCCAGAGCGGCTGATGCGCGCTCACAAGCGCGAAGCTCGCCATCATCAGCCCGACGAGCACCGTGTTCACGACCAGCACGCGCCGATAACCGTGCTGTTCGATGAGCCGCGTGACGACGCGCTTGGACGCCATGCCCGCGGCCGCGACGGGCAGCATCATCATGCCGGCCTGAAACGGCGTGTAGCCGAGGCTCACTTGCAGCAGGAGCGGGATCAGATAAGGCATGGCGCCGCTGCCGATACGCGCGAAGAGATTGCCCAGCAAGCCGACGCTGAAGGTGTGGATCTTGAAGAGATCGAGGGAAAAGATCGGCTGGGCGGCGCGCGTCGCGTGCAGACCGTAGGCGACGAAGCAGCCGAACGAAAGCACGAGCAGCACGATCACGATCGCGTGCGCGAGGCCGAGATCGGCGAGTCCGTCGAGCGAAATCGTGAGCGCGACCATGCCGATCGCGAGCAGCAGGTAGCCCGCCAGATCGAAGCGCGCGGTCGCCGGATTGCGGCTGTCGGGCATGTACAGGTTCGTCGCGATGCAGCCGATCACGCCGACCGGCACGTTGATCAGAAAAATCCAGTGCCATGACGCGATCTGCACGAGCCAGCCGCCGAGCGTCGGGCCGATGAGCGGGCCGATCAGCCCCGGAATCGCGACGAACGCGAGCGCGGAAAGATAGCGCTCCGCCGGGAACACGCGCAGCACGGCGAGGCGTCCGACCGGCAGGAGCATCGCGCCTCCGACGCCCTGCACGACGCGATACGCGACGAGCGCCGTCAGCGATTGCGCGTTCGCGCAGAGCAGCGAGCCGATCGTGAACACGAGGATCGCGCTGAAGAACACGCGCTTCGTGCCGAGCTTGTCGGCGAGCCAGCCGGAGACGGGGATCATCATCGCCATCGTCAGCGAGTAGGCGATCACGACGCCCTGCATGCGCAGCGGCGCCTCGCCCAGACTTCGCGCCATCGCGGGGAGCGCGGTGTTGACGATCGTCGAGTCGAGCGTCTGCATGAAGAAGCCCGTGGCGACGAGCCACAGCATGATGGAGAGCGATCGGTCGGACGTCTGGGCTGTGGGCGTGTCGGTCATTGGGCGGGTTACTTTCGCAGCTCGGCGACGAAGTCGTAGTAGTCGTTGCGGCAGTAGGTATCGGTGAGCTCGATGGCGCGCTGATCGGCCGTGTAGCCGACGCGCGTGATGAGCAGCAGCGCGTCGTGCGGCGCGATGCCCATCTGCTCGGCAATCTCCGGGCTCGCGTTCACCGCGCGGAAATGCTGAAGCGCGCGCACGATCGAAAGCCCGCGTGCATCGAGATAGCTGTAGAGCGAATCGCCGATGGTCTGCGGATCGGGAATGCACGACGCCGGAAAGGTGGAATTCTCGACGGCCATGACGATGTCATCGGCGAGACGCAGGCGTTTGAGGCGCGTGACGGTCGCGGCGGGCGAGAGGCCGAGCTGGATGACTTCCTCGCGATTGGCCGGCTCGATGCTGCGCGAGAGCCATTTGGAACTCGGTTTGAAGCCGCGGCGCCGGAGCATTTCGGAGAAGCTCGACAGACGCGAGAGCGGGTCTTCGTAGCGCGGCGTGATGAAGCTGCCCGCGCCTTGTTCGCGGCGGATGAGCCCTTGTTCGACGAGCAGCGCGATCGCTTTTCGCGAGGTGATCCGCGAGACGCCGAGTGCTTCCGACAGCACGCGCTCGGAGGGCAGCGCTTCGCCTGCGTTCCAGCGATTGTCGTGGATCGCGTTGGCGAGCTTGCGGGCGAGTTGAAGGTAGAGCGGAGTGTCGCTGTCCGGGTCCGGGCGCAAATCGCGCCAGCGGTCTTCCGAGGTCGGGTTCATAAAGCGGACGCTAATGGGCCAAGCGGGGATTTTAAGACAAACGCTGAAGGGGGGCGCTCCGTGTTTCGCTTTGAGGCGGGTTTTGGTTGCATGGCCTTTTCTCGTCGGATCCCGTTTTCTTGGTGGTCCATTAGCGTAGCCCCGACAGGAGCAGTGCTGATAGACCGACACGAAAACGGGACCCGGTAAAACGCGCCCGACGCGATGCTACGAAAGCGCTGAGTTCAAGCCGTAGCCGCCCCACCCACCCCACGTCCACCGCGCATATATAGCGCCACCGACAACGCCACCGCCGCCGCTGCGGCCAGCGCGGCAAACAGAAACACTGACCCGTACCCCAGCTCCCCCGCGACATATCCAGCGAGCGGCCCGGTCAACCCGAGCGACAAATCCAGAAACACCGAATACGCCGACAAAGCCGCGCCCCGGCTGGCCGGCGGCACGAGCCCGACCGCCTCGACGCCGAGCGCCGGAAACACGAGCGCGAATCCGAAGCCGGTCAGCGCCGCGCCCGCGAGCGCGAAAGTCGGCTCGGCGGCGAGCCACAGCATCAGCAGACCCGCGCATTCGAACGCAAACGACACGATCGCCACGCGAAACCCGCCATACGCCTTGATCGTGTTGGCGAACAGAAGCCGCGCGCCGATGAACATCGTGCCGAACACCGTGAGCGAAAGCGCCGCATTCGGCCAGTTGTGCGCGGCATAGTAAAGCGTGATGAACGTCGCGATGGAGCCGAATCCCGCCGACCCGAGCGCGAGTCCCAGTCCATGCGGCAACACGCGGAAGAACACGCTCCGATACGACATGCGCTCGCCGTGCACGATCGGCACGCTCGCCATGCGCGTCGCGAGCCAGTAGCCGAAGCCGCCGAGCGCGATCACGATCAGCCCGAGTGACGCGAATCCCAGCGAATGATCGATCGCGACGCCGAGCGGCGCGCCGATCGCGAGCGCGCCGTAAGTGGCGATGCCGTTCCACGAAATCACCTTCGCGTTGTTGTTCACGCCGACGCGCCCGATGCCCCATGTGATCGATCCCGTGCCGACCCAGCTCTCGCCGAAGCCGAGCACGAGCCGCGCGATCACCAGCAGCACGAGACTCACCGCGTGCCACTGCGCGGCGAGCGCCGAGGCGAGCAGCAGCACGCCGCTTGCCGCGCACGCCGCGAGACCGTAGAGCACGGTTTTCTTGGGGCCGAGCGTATCGGCGGTGCGGCCCGCCAGCGGCCGCGACACGAGCGTCGCGAAGTACTGGACGCTGATCGCCGCGCCCGCCATCACCGAGCCGTAGCCGAGATCCGTATGCACGAAGCCCGGCAGCACCGCGAGCGGAATGCCGATCGTCAGGTAGCAAAGGAACGTGTACAGCACGACGGGCAGAATCCGCAGCGTGACGGCGAAGTCGCTTTGCGGCTTGATGCGGGACTCGGTGGACATAGGGAAATTGCGGGGTTGAATTCGGCGCGAAGGCGTGATTGTCCCATATGTTGCGGCGCAACGTCGCAGTCGTTTTGTAATCAGCTAGGACAAATCGCCTGTCCGAGTCATCGGGCGCCGCCGAGGGAACCCTTGCTGGATAAGGCTCTCAGCACATATCGGACGAAGAATATGTCGTTCATGCAATGCCGCCTATGGGTTATCGATTTTGGCGGTGATAGCTTTTGAACCATCGAAGCGACAGGACTAATCTGAAAAGGTCCGAAATCGCGAATGCCACCGGCTGCGCATCCCGCGCAACCAGCGAAAAAGCATCGAAGAGCCCCGAGACATCCATGACTGAGCCGATCCGCTTCTATCACCGCAACGCGATCCAGGAAGTGAGCGGCGCGTCGACGACGCGCACCGTCCTGCAATATCTGCGCGAAGACGCGCGCTGCACCGGCACCAAGGAAGGCTGCGCGGAAGGCGACTGCGGCGCGTGCACGGTCGTCATCGGCGAGCCGGACGGCGCGGGCGGCGTCGCGTTCAAGGCCGTCAACGCGTGCGTGCAGTTTCTGCCGACGCTCGACGGCCGCGCGCTCTTCACCGTCGAAGACCTGCGCCAGCCGGACGGCACGCTGCATCCGGTGCAGCAGGCGCTCGTCGATTGTCACGGCTCGCAATGCGGCTTCTGCACGCCCGGCTTCGCGATGTCGATGTTCGCGCTCTACGAAAAGCACGGTCATGCGACGACCGGCTGCCCGGGAACGTGCGAGAAGACGAAGCCCTCGCGCCAGGAGATCAGCGATGCGCTGACGGGCAATCTGTGCCGCTGCACGGGTTATCGGCCGATCATCGACGCTGCCGAGCAGATGTTCGACCGCGCGCCGCTCGCGCCCGTCAACGTGCCGGCGCTCACGCGCACGCTCGAAAGCCTGAAGCGCGACGACACGTTCCACTACGAGCACGCCGGCCGCCAGTTCGACGCGCCGCGCACGACCGAAGCGCTCGCCGCGATCAAGGACAAAAACCCGAACGTGCGGATTCTCGCAGGCAGCACGGACGTCGGTTTGTGGGTGACGAAGCAGTTGCGCGATCTGGGCGATATCGTCTATGTCGGGCAGATCGACTCGTTCAAGCACGTCGAGACGACGGACGAATGGATCGAGATCGGCGCGGGCGTGTCGGTCGAGCGCGCGTACGACGAACTCGTGAAGCTCTATCCCGAACTCGAAGAGACGCGTCTGCGTTTCGCGTCGCTGCCGATCCGCAACGCCGGCACGCTCGGCGGCAACGTCGCGAACGGCTCGCCGATCGGCGATTCGATGCCCGGCCTCATCGCGCTGAATGCGCGCGTCGTCCTGCAAAGCGTCGATGGTCTGCGCGAGATGCCGCTAGAGGATCTGTACATCGCGTATCAGAAGAAGGACATGCGCGAGAACGAGTTCGTCGCCGCGATCCGCGTGCCGACGCGCACGGGCAAACGCGCGAACCTTAAGTTCCGCGCGTACAAGCTGTCGAAGCGTTTCGACTCCGATATTTCCGCCGTCTACGCCGCGTTCAGTTTCATCGCCGATGGCGACACGATCCGCGAGCCGCGCCTCGCTTACGGCGGCATGGCCGCGACGCCGAAGCGCGCGGAACACGCCGAAGCCATTCTCAACGATGCGCTTTGGCACGAAGCCACCGCGCAGGCCGCGATGATCGCGCTTTCCAAGGATTACCAGCCGCTCACCGACATGCGCGCGAGCAGCGACTATCGCCTCGACACCGCAAAGAGCCTCTTGTATCGCTTCTGGCTGGAGACGCGCCCGCACGATCCGCTGGACAAATCGAAGCTGGATGTGCGCGCAATCGAACTCGTCGAAGCGAAGTAAGCGAAGGAGCAAAAGAACATGAATCAGCAAGCAGAAGCATTCATCGCCGACGCTCAGTCGCTCGCGAACGAAATCGACGCTTTCAAGCAGGTCCACGTATCGCGTCCGCATGAGTCGGCGCATCTGCACGTGAGCGGGCGCGCGAGCTATACCGACGACATTCCGCTCGTCGCGGGCACGCTGCACGCCGCGCTCGGCACAAGCCCAAAGGCGCATGCGAAGATCGTGTCGATGAACTTCGACGCCGTGCGCGCGACGCCAGGCGTGGTCGCCGTCTTCACCGCCGAGGACATTCCCGGCGTGAACGATTGCGGCCCGATCATCCACGACGATCCGGTGCTGGCTCAGGGCATCGTGCAGTTCGTCGGCCAGCCGATGTTCATCGTCGTCGCGACGTCGCACGATACGGCGCGCTTGGCCGCGCGTCGCGCGGCCATCGAATTCGAAGACCTCGTGCCGATTCTCACGCCCGAAGACGCGCGCAAAGCGGAATCGTACGTGCTCAATCCGCTGAAGCTCTCGCGCGGCGACGCCGAAAGCCGCATGTCGAAAGCCGCGCATCAGGAGCGCGGCGCGATGAAGCTCGGCGGCCAGGAACAGTTCTATCTCGAAGGCCAAATCGCCTATGCCGTGCCGAAGGAGGATGACGGCATGCACGTCTACTGCTCGACGCAGCATCCGACGGAAATGCAGCATCTCGTCGCGCACGTGCTGAATGTGCATTCGCATAACGTGCTGGTCGAATGCCGTCGTATGGGCGGCGGATTCGGCGGCAAGGAATCGCAGTCGGGCATTTTCGCGTGCTGCGCGGCGCTCGCCGCATGGAAGTTGCTGTGCCCGGTCAAGCTGCGTCCGGACCGCGACGACGACATGATGATCACCGGCAAGCGTCACGACTTCGTGTACGACTTCGAAGTCGGCTACGACGATGACGGCAAGATCGAAGGCGTGTCCGTCGACATGACGTCGCGCTGCGGTTTCTCCGCGGATTTGTCGGGCCCGGTCATGACGCGCGCCGTATGCCATTTCGACAACGCGTACTGGCTCTCGGATGTGAAGATCGCAGGCTATTGCGGCAAGACCAACACGCAGTCGAACACCGCGTTTCGCGGCTTCGGCGGGCCGCAGGGCGCGTTCGCGATCGAATACATTCTGGATAACGTCGCGCGTGCGGTCGGGAAGGATTCGCTCGACGTGCGCCGCGCGAATCTCTACGGCAAGACGGAGAACAACAAGACGCCTTACGGCCAGACGGTCGAGGACAACGTCATCCACGAACTGATCGCCGAACTCGAAGAGACGAGCGAGTATCGCAAGCGCCGCGCGGCCATCGACGAATTCAACGCGAACAACGCAATTCTGAAGAAGGGCCTCGCACTGACGCCGGTGAAGTTCGGCATCGCGTTCAACGTGACGCACTTCAACCAGGCGGGTGCGCTGGTTCACATCTACACCGACGGCTCGATGCTCGTGAATCACGGCGGCACCGAAATGGGCCAGGGCCTGAACACGAAGGTCGCGCAAGTGGTTGCGCACGAACTCGGCGTGAACTTCGAGCGCGTGCGCGTGACGGCGACGGATACGAGCAAGGTCGCGAATACATCGGCGACGGCGGCATCGACCGGCACCGATCTCAACGGCAAGGCCGCGCAGGACGCCGCGCGCCAGTTGCGCGAGCGGCTCGCGAAGTTCGCGGCGGAGAAGTTCGGCGGCGGCAAGGTCACGCCGGCGCAAGTGCGCTTCGCGAACGACCGCGTGATCGTCGGCGACGATGCCATTCCGTTCGGCGAAGTCGTCCAGAAGGCATATCTCGCGCGCGTGCAGTTGTGGTCCGACGGCTTCTACGCGACGCCCAAGCTCCACTGGGATGCCGCGACAATGCAAGGCCGTCCGTTCTACTACTACTCGTATGGCGCGGCAGTGTCGGAAGTAGTGATCGACACGCTCACCGGCGAAATGCGCGTGCTGCGCGCGGATGCGTTGCATGACGTGGGCGCGTCGCTGAATCCGGCGCTCGACAAGGGTCAGGTGGAAGGCGCCTTCGTGCAGGGCATGGGCTGGCTGACGACGGAAGAGCTGTGGTGGGACGACAACGGCAAGCTGATGACGCACGCGCCGTCGACCTACAAGATTCCGACGACCAACGACATGCCCGCCGATTTCCGCGTCGATCTCTTCAAGAATCGCAACGTGGAGGACAGCATCCATCGTTCGAAGGCCGTCGGCGAACCGCCGTTGCTGCTGCCGTTCTCGGTGTTCTTCGCGATCCGCGATGCCGTTTCCGCTGTCGGCGATCACAAGATCAATCCGCCGCTCAACGCGCCCGCGACGGCCGAAGAAATCCTGAAGGCGGTGAATGCGGTGCGGAGCGCGCGCTCATGATGCACGTCGTCCTGTTCGGCGCGGGCCACGTCGGCCATGCGCTCGTGAAGGTGCTCGGCACGTTGCCGTGCGTCGTGCAATGGGTCGATGCGCGCGACGAACTTTTCCCCGACGAAGTGCCGCCGAACGTGCAGATCGAAGCGACCGATCTGCCCGACGCGATCGTCGACGAAGCGCCGCCGGGCGCGTATTTCATCGTGATGACGCACGATCATTCGCTCGACTTTTCGCTGACGCAACGCATCATGCGGCGCGACGACTTCGCTTACTTCGGGCTGATCGGCTCGAAGACGAAGCGCGTCAAGTTCGAGCGGCGATTGATGGAGCGTGGTGTGGCGGCGGATCGGCTGCCGGAGATCACGTGTCCGATCGGCGTGGAAGGGATCGTCGACAAGGCGCCGTGGTCGATCGGGCTCGCCGTTGCCGCGCAACTGCTGCGCGTGCGGGAGGTGACGGCGAGGTTCGGAACGCCGGCGGTGAACGCAGCGCATCTTTCCGCCTGAGCCACAATGACGCTTCAAGCGATGCCGTTGGTCTGCCTGAAGCGTCCCGGCGCGACGCCATAAAGCTCCTTGAACCGCTTCGAAAACGCCGCTTCGGACTGATACCCCACATCGGCCGCGACATCCGCGATGCTCTTTTTCGTATGCGTGAGCATCGTGCTGGCGAGCTGCATCCGCACGTGACTCAGCAACGCGAGCGGCGAGCTGTCCGAATGCGCCGAGAACGCGCGCATGAACGTGGCGCGCGACATCGCCGCTTCCTTGGCGAGCATCTCCAGCGTCCACGGTTCGGCAGGGCGCTCTAGCATCGCGATGATCGATGCGCCCAGCCGCCGGTTCGCCAGCAAGCCAAGCACGCCCGCCAATGACGGCTGTCCGTCGAGCCACGCGCGCAGCACCATCGTGAATAGCGCGGTCGATAGCGCCGTGACGATCGACGGCGCGCCCAGTTGCGCATCTTCCGCTTCGCGGCGCATCGTCTGGACGAGCGGCGCGAGATAGGACGCCGACGCGTTCGAGAACGATACGTGCACGACATCCGGCAGGACGTCGATCAGAAGCGCGCGCGGCGCGTAGAGAAAGCGCCCGCACAGCAAGTCCACGCCCGGCGGCTGCCCGCCGCAATTGCTTCTTACCGTGACCGCGCCGTTGTCGCGCGCTTCCATCTCGACTTTGGACGAGCCGCCTTCGCGCGCCTTAATGCTCAGCACATGCGCGTCTCCGCGCGGCAAAAAGAATATGTCGCCCGCCGTCAGTTCGAGCGGCGCGTGACCTTTGCGCACGACGGTGCACGCGCCGTCGAGCACGACGTGATACACCGCTTCGCCGGCGGGCGCGGGCGCGTGATCCAGTTCCAGCGGGCCGCTCAGCAGGCAGCGCAGATCGAGCGCGCCGGCAAGGCTCGCAAGCTGAATCAGTTTGTCGAGAGCATCCATGTGAGCGGGCGGGCAGAAGGTGTCGTTCGGATAGTACCGAAGTCCCGCCGCGCGTGCGTTACTTCGCGGCTTCGCCCAGTTCGGCGATTTCATCGCCCGATGCCGCCGCCGCGACTTGCTTCCGGCCCGTGAGCGAGTCGGATACGGTCGACATAAGCGTGCGCAGCCAGGCGATGTCCGTCGGCTGATCGGGCTGCGGCACCGAAAGCTGGTAGCACTTGATGCGCGGAAACGGCACCGGCGAGTCGAGCACGGCGAGCGGCAGCATCGCCGCATAGTGCTGCGCGAAGCGGCGCGGCGCGGTGAAGATGAGGTCCGACTGCAACAGCACCTGCGGCACGAGGCCGAAGTAGGGAATCGTCGTGACGATGCGCCTTTCGATGCCCGCGCGCGCGAGGCCGATGTCGATCGGATGACGCCGGCCGCCGCTATACGGCGTCGGCGCGAGGTGCGCGGCGAGCGCGTAGCGTTCCGCCGTCAGCGGTTCGCGCGCGAGCGGATGATTCGCACGCATCAGGCAGACGAATACGTCGCTGAAAAGATCCTGGCGTTCGAAGCGCGGCTCGGGCTTCGTCCAGTTCGCGACCATCAGATCGATTTCGCCTTCGTCGAGCATGCGCTCGTGATCACGCATCGGATTCAGCGACTCGATCTCCAGACGCGCATTGGGCGCGGCGTCGCGAAAAGCGGCGACGAGCGTCGGCATGAAGAAATCGTTCAGATAATCAGGCGCGGCCACGCGGAACGTGCGGCGCGAGCTTTGCGGATCGAAATCCCCGTGCGGCGTCGCGACGAATTCCACTTCGCGCAATGCGCGTTGCGCGGGCGCGAGCAGCGATTCGCCGTATTCGGTCGGCACCATGCCCTGTTTGCCGCGCACGAGAATCGGGTCGTTCAAGATCTCGCGCAGACGGCGCAGCGCGGTGCTGATCGCCGGTTGCGTCTGGTTCAGCCGCTGCGCGGTCTGCGTCACGCTGCGCTCCAGCAGCAAGGTGCGCAGCACGCGGATGAGCCAGATGTCGAGTGAGTCGGCGGGATCGTTCATGGCAAGCAAGTGAATTCAGGACGCGCGGGCGCGAACTCGCGAGCCCTAAAGCCGAAGTAAACCGCTTATCCAACTTTGACGCCATAGCAGGCGCGCTATGCACGGCATAGGCGCGTCCGCCATCCGGCCGCCGTCAGCTGAAATCGGCGTCTTTCGGCGCGATCGGCAGCGCGCTGATGCGTTTCACTTCCGCGCCGTCGAGCCAGTTCGGCGAACGCGCGACGTAGAGCACCATCGGCAGCGTGTCCTCGCCCCAGAAGATCTGATCGTTGACGAGGAAAGTTGGCACGCCGAACACGCCCATCGCTACGGCGCGGTCGTTGTTGTCGCGCAGCTTCGCCTTGACGTCCTCATCCTCGATGCGCGTCACGGCCTCCGGCATGCCGACGTGCTCGCACAACGCCTTGAAGCCTTCGGGCGTCGCGGGATCGCGCCCTTCGCGCCAGATGTAGCGGAAGATTTCGCGCACGCGGGCGATGTCGCCGTCGGCCAGCACGGCAAGACGCAGCGCCTTGCTCGTATCGAACGGATGCGCGGGCGGCATCTTGAACGGAATGCCGAGCTGCTCGGCGCGGAAGAGCGCGTGCCGATAGGTGAAGATGCGCTTGGACGGAATCGTCGCGGCGTGCGGCTGGCCCCAGCGGTCGAGCAGCTTCATCAACTGGACGGGTACCAGTTCGAAAGGCATGTCGGGCCACTTTTCATGCTGCTCCAGCAGCAAGTACGAAAACGGCGATATGAAGTCGAAGAAAAAGTACGGATGACCGGTGCTGGTCGAATGCGGGGCACTCATGTTCCCTTCTCCCTGAGATTCCGTGGCTTTGCTCGCGCGGCGGCGCGCTCTGAGCCGCATCTGTTCGTTTTTTGTCGTGTCCTGCATGACGGATGCGGCGCGCGGCGCGCGGCGTCGCATCCTTTTCTAACGTTTCTCCAACAGATATTACGTGCTGCCTTGCTCCGTGTCTGCTTGGCGAACGACACCGGGCGCATGGTGTTGCGCCATGTCGTGGGCGCTGGTCTGGTCGGCCGGGGCGACCGGTGCATGCGCGAGGCGCTCCCGAACGAAACCGATGTGCTCGCGCAGCACGTAGAATTGATCGGCGAACGCGAGCGGCATCTTCATGCGGTTGACGGCCGCTTCAATCGCGTCGATGCGGTCGAGCAGGGCGTCGCGTTGCGCGGTGTCGGGGCCGCTGATCGCTTCCCGCTCTATCGCAATCAGCGCGCCATACCAGCGATAAATGCGCGATTTCACGCGCCAACGATACAGCCCCGGCACGAGCCGCAAGCCCGGAATCAGGACGACGATCAGCGGCACCAGCACGACCAGCACGCGATCCGCGAGACTCGCGACCCAGAACGGCAGCGAACGGTACAGAAAGCTCTTGCCCGATTTGTAGTAACGCTCGGCGTTGTCGCTGATGCGGAATTCGTGGACGAGCGGCGCCGGAAATTCGTTCGCCCGCTGCAGCAGATTCGCGCGCCCGTGCACCTCGCGTGCGGCTTCGATCAGCAGATCGGAGAGCGCCGGATGCAGGCTGTCGCGCGCGACCAGTTCGGCGGTCGGCGCGATCATGTGGACCGCGCGCGGCGGCAGGTTGCGGGCGAAATCGAAGGCGCCCATCGGCAAGTCGATTTCAGTCAGATACGGAAAGCGGCGCGCGTAGGCGTCGGCCTGGGCGAAATCCATGAAGCGGATGCCGGACGTGCGCAGGAGCTTCGCCATCGTCGGCGGCTGCGCGGAGTCGCCGGTCAGAAAGGCTGCGTCGATCTGGCCGTCTTCGAGCGCTTTCGCGGCTTCGTCGCCGGCGAGCGGCAGCAGTTCCGTGTCGCCGCCCGGCTCGATGCCGTTCGCCTTCAGCAGATTCAGCGCGAGCACGCGCGTGCCGCTGCCCTCCGCGCCGATCGCGAGCCGCTTGCCCTTCAGCTCCGACAATCGGCTGACGACCGTCGCGCCGCGATAGAACACCGCGAGCGGCACGTAGGACACGCTGCCGAGCGATTCCAGATTGTCGTGCGTCGCGCCCGGCTTGGTCAGGCCGCCCTGCACGAAGCCGACGTCGACGTTCGATTTCGGGTCTTCGAGGCGCGTCAGGTTATCGAGCGAGCCTTGCGTCTCGAGGATGTTCAGCGTCACGCGGTTGCGCGCGAGGATCGTCTTGTATTTCTGCGCGCTCGTCCAGAATGAGCTGCCTTTCGGGCCGGCGGCGATGGTCAGCGTGCTCGGCGGCGCGGGCTGGATCAGCCGCACGGCGGCATAGAGCGCAGCCGCGCACACGAGCAGAATCGGGCCGAAGGTGAGCGCGAGATCGCGCCATGAGATCGCGACGAAGCGCGCGCCGATTCTCGGCAGGGGTTTGCGTTTGGGCGGGACGTCCGGATCGTGGCCCGGATTGTTTCCTGAAGGGTGGGTCATCTCGTCGGTGATTTTAAAACTTCGTGCGTGCGAGCTTACCCGATCGCGATGCGCGGACATCTGCCCGAACGTGTTCGTCGAGGCGCGCGAGCGGCGCGTCCGGGCGGCCGGCATGGCGTCGATGGTACATGAGATCGCGCGTCGCCCGGATCACCGCAGCCCCCGCGCGCCGTGTGACAGGCGTATGTAGAAAGCGTCCGCGCTGTTGCTTGCGAACGGCGTCGCGTACGGCCGCATTGTTAAATGCTTTGCGCTAATGGCCGCGCTGGGCTAAATTGACGTTCGCCGCCGCACGCAAGGCTCCTCGCGCGCCGCAGCCCGGAATGTGGGTTCGCGGACCGCAAAGCAGGCGCCATGCGGCAGGTCATATTCGAGCCGGCGGGCGTCATCGCCCGAAAAAACCGGCCGTGATTTGTTTCGATCGCCAGTCTCTCGCAGCACCGTGAGCCGCATCCGCCGGCTTGCCGCCGCTATTCCCCGCGTCAGTTTCAGGCGCCGGGCGCGCGCGGTCACGGTCAGCCGCTCGATGTCGTTGCCCAGCCGCTGGGAATGCGGCCCGCTTTTGAAGTGCAAAACGAGCGAAGTAGCAACTGTGCGAAGTTAACAAGCGAAACAAAAGGAGAAATCATGAAAGCAGTCGATCTGTTGAAGGCGCTGGGCGTGGTGGTGTGCGTGGCCGTGGCATCGAGCGCCTATGCGCAATCGAGCGACGCGGCGGCCACGAGCACCGACTCGGCAGCGTCGGCCAAGGCTCAGAAATCCGCGACCAAGAAAACCGATCGCAAGCTCGGCTACGACGTGCGCCGCGCGCTGTCGAAGGCGCAGGGCTTCGACGTGTCGAACGTGTTCGTGCGCGCGCGCAGCGGCGCGGTCACGCTGACCGGCACGGTGCCGGAAGGCGGCCAGATCGCCCAGGCCGAAGAAGTGGCGAAGGGCGTGCCGGGCGTCAAGTCGGTTTCCAACAAGCTCACGCTCGGCGTTCAAGGCGGCGGGCAATAAAACGCGTCACAGGCAGTGGGCGGCATCTCGTGATGCCGCAAGCTTCGCTCGTCTGGCGGGCGTTTGAACGGGCTCCGGCGTCTCCGCCGGGGCCCGTTGTCGTTTGGTGCTTTTCTCGCCGGCGCGCATGAAATCAGCTGTAACTGGCGTTCGATCGGCGCGATACTCGCATTGTCGATCGCTGAACATCGCATCACTCAATCGGAACGGATGGCGGAGATTCCAATGAAAAGACTCGCGCGTTTCCCGAGGTTGCAGACTTTGCAGGATGTGCCGCGAACGGCCGCGCTCGGCGCGCTGGCGTTGCTGGCGGCGGCGACACTAGCCGCATGCCACGGCGGCGATGACGACAACGGCGGCGGCCAGCCGGCCAACAGCTTGCCGAGCTTCATCTCGGGCTCGGTCAACACCCAGACTTACGACGGCGTCTCCGACGATTTGCTCACGGCCGGTCTCGGCAAGACGGGGCTCGCGTCGGCGAGCGCGCCGACGTTCGCGAAGCCCGCCGCGCCGACTGCAGCCGAATTACGCCGTCTGGCGATCTATTCGAACTACCGCGCGCTCGTCGACATGTCGGCGAACGGCGGCTACGGCCGCTTCTGGGGGCCGAATATCGATCTGAACGGCAACGACTCGCTCGGCGAAGGCAAGATCGCGGGCAAGGAATACATCGCCTATGCGGACGATGGCAGCGGTAGGCAGAACGTGAGCTTGCTCGTGCAGATCCCGACGAGCTTCAATCCGGATGAGCCGTGCATCGTCACGGCGACGTCATCGGGATCGCGCGGCGTCTACGGTGCAATTTCGGCCGCGGGCGACTGGGGCCTCAAGCGCGGCTGCGCGGTCGCCTACACGGACAAGGGCAGCGGCAACGGCGCGCAGGAAATTTCGACGACGCTCGTGACGCTCATCGACGGCACGCTCGCCAGTGCGGACATCGCCGGGACCAAGGCGATCTTCAAGGCGAACGTGAGCGCGTCGGCGCTGTCGTCGTTCAATTCTGCGTTCCCGAATCGCTACGCGTACAAGCACGCGCATTCGCAGCAAAACCCGGAGCAGGACTGGGGCAAGAACACGCTGCAGGCGATCCAGTTCGCGTACTGGGCGCTCAACGACATGTTCGGGCCGGTCAGCGGATCGACGCATCAGGTGCGCTACAGCAAGGGCAGCATCACGACGATCGCGGCATCGGTGAGCAACGGCGGCGGCGCATCGCTGGCGGCGGCGGAACAGGACACCGATGGCTGGATCACGGCGGTCGTCGTCGGCGAGCCGCAGATCAATCTGAATTTGCCGTCGCAGGTTTCGGTGCTGCAGGGCGGCGTGCCGGTCGGCTCGTTCGGCAGGCCGCTCGCGGATTACATGACGCTCGCGAACCTGCTGCAGCCGTGCGCGGCGCTCGCGCCCGCTGCGGCAGGCGCGCCGTATCTGACGACGCTTCTGCCCGCCACGACCAACGCGATCCGCACGGCGCGCTGTGCGACGCTTGCCGCCAACGGCTTCGTCTCGGGCGGCACGACGACGGAGCAGGCGACCGATGCGCTGAACCATCTGCATCAGGCCGGCTACGAGAGCGATTCCGACACGCTGCACGCGCCGATGTGGGATTCGCAGGCGGTGCCGGCCGTCGCTGCGACTTACGCCGATGCGTACATGAAAGCGAGCGTGCTCGACAATCTCTGCGAGTTCAGCTTCGGCACGACCAGCGCGGCGACGGGCGCGGCCGGCGTCACGCCGCTCGTCTCGCCGATGCCGACGATCTTCGGCAACGGCAACGGCGTGCCGCCGACCAACGGCATCAACCTGGTCTACAACGCGGGAACGACGGGCGCGGCGGATCATCGGCTGGCGACGCCCGATGCGAGCTACGCGGGCGCCGCCTGCCTGCGCGCGTTATGGACGAACGGCAACGCGACGATGGCGGGCAGCGTCAATGCGATCCGCGTGAACGCGAATCTGCGCGGCAAGCCCGCGATCATCGTGCAGGGCCGGGCGGATGCGCTCGTGCCGATCAATCATGCGTCGCGGCCGTATCTGGGTGCGAATCGCGTGGCGGAGGGAAGCAAGAGCCAGCTTTCGCTGTATGAGATCACGAACGGTCAGCACTTCGACGCGTTCCTGAGCGTGGCAGGCTTCGACACGCGCTTCATTCCGGTCCACTACTACGACATTCAGGCGCTCAACCTGATGTGGAACCACCTGAAGAACAACGCGCCGCTGCCGCCGTCGCAGGTGGTGCGGACGGTCGCGCGCGGCGGCAAGGCGGGTTCGGCGCCCGCCCTCACGACGTCGAATCTGCCGCCCATCGCGACCGATCCCGGCGCGAACGCGATCTCGGTGGCGGGCGGCATCGTCAACGTGCCGAACTGACGGTTCAGTGCGTCACGGTGGCCGCGGGCACTGCGGCCGCCGACGCCGCCGGGACTTCAGATGCGCCAGCCGCAGCCGCATCGGCATTCGGCCTCTGGATCGCGGTCGCGGCGGCGGGCGCCTGCACGACGATGGGCGTCGGCGTCAACTCGGGCGAGCTCACGATGATCGACGGCGCGAGCGGCTTGCTTTTCACTTCGTCGCCGGCGACGGGCGCGCTGCGCGGCACCGTGTTCAGATAGTGGCCCATCAGACCGAAGAAGCGGTCATAGAACTTGCCCGCGGGCACGGTCTCGCTGGAAATCTTGACCATCGCGTCGCTGTTCGAGCGGATCGGCAGCGACAGCGAGCCGAGCACGCTCAAGCCCACGCTCGCGGACGTGTCGCTCTTCTTGAGCGCATAGCCGTCCTGCACGGCGTTCACGTACGCGATGCTTTGGTTCGTCGCGTTTTCGCCGGGCGTGCATACGACATGAAACGACACGACGACGTGCGTTTCCGCGCTCGGCTGGAAATTCTTGGTCGCGTCGACGGTGTCGGGCTGGCCCATCGTCGTGAGAAAGCCTTGCGACAGCAGCGCACGCCGCGCGGCCTCGCAGGTTTCGTTGACGGTGGCGTCGAAATTGTGCGCGAACGGGCTCACGCCGGTGCTGAACAGCTCCTGCTGATAGCTCGGCGTGGTGGCGGCGCGGCCGCCGCACCCGACAAGGGCGGTCAGCGCGAGCGACACGAACACGAGACGCGACGATGCGAGAGATGACATGAGCGGCTTAAGACGGAGAGCGAGAGGAACCAAGAGAGGCAGGTGAAGATTGTAGTGCCAGCGGTATCACCGACGAAAAAGCATAGGTCTTAGTTCCTTCAGCAAGCGAAAAAAGCCCGGCACGCGAGGCCGGGCTTAGTCGGATGCGGCGTCGCGCGCCGCTTTGCGTTTCGCTTACGGACGATTGAAGTCGACCGGATTGGCATCGGCGGCGGGACGGACGATACGGCTCAAAAACCCGACGCGCGCCGGTTTCCCCGCTGCCGACGCGCCATCGCTCACGCCGCCAAACGACGGGTTCGATGCACTTTGTCGCGCGGCCACGCGCGCTTCGGCAGCCTGAATCTCGGCGGGATAAGTGGCTTGATCGGCCATCGGCTTGTAGCCGGCGCGTTCGAGCTGGACGAGCTCGGCGCGCACTTGCGCACGGGTGGCAGGGCCGTCTTCGCGCGCTTGCGCGAAAGCCGGCGCGGCGAGTACGGCTGCAATGGCGATGACGGGAACGATCGATTTGAACTTGAACATGATGGGCCGCAGCCGTCCACGGACGAAGGGCAGTAATCGAAACTTAAGACCGATTGACAGAACGTCCATCGTGCCCTGTCCCTATTGCGACGGCTTTGAAGTCGCCGGCCGGCATTGGGGCCTCGTCTGGTCCGGCCCGCAGTCGCACCAGTCTGTCAGGCTGTTCCGCGATTGGACGGACAAGCTGACTGTCTTCGCCGATGGCCATAACATTGCGCCCGATATCCTGGCCGATCTGGCGCGCCGCAACATACCTGTCGTCGATGGCCGGATCGTCGAGATCGCCCATCACAACGGCCATATCGCCACCGTCAATCTCGATACTCGCCGCAATATTGCGGTCGACATCCTGTTCGCCCATCCGCGCAATAGGCCGTCCGCAAAGCTGCATGAATCGCTGGGCCTCGCCACGGTCGATACGCCCACCGGCGTCGTCCTCAAGGTCGACGAGTGCCGCCAAACCAGCATGACCGGCATCTACGCCGCCGGCGACCTCGCCACGCCCTTCTTGCCCTCGGTCACCCAGGCATCATCGCAGGGCGCGATGGCGGGTATTTTCGCCCAGCAGTCGATGCTGGTTTGAGAGCACGGATTCCCTTCTCCCGTTGCGTCGTCGCTGTCGAAAAGATCGGCGTAGATCGGCGCGGTGAAGGACGGATCGTCGAGTTTGACGGAATGGCAGGAGCGGTGTCCTTCGAGGTCCGGCGCCAGGCGGCAACGGTCTCGAACCTTGAGACGATCACACGCAGGTGTTGCGCCTTATCGCAGGTGGAGGCGGGTTTGTTCGAGACGATACGCACCTTGACATCGGTTCGGCTCCCCCTTGCCTCGAACCTGGTCTTTACCCACAAGTAAGGTCATTCGTTCTGCCTGAAGATGCGGTACATCTCCGTAATCTCGTGCAGAGCGAGAAAGCCGCGCCACATAACGGTTGGCCCAGGTGGACGATCATGCTTGCGCGCGAGGTAACCGCCGAGTTTTGCGATCCATAGCACGACCTGCGTCAGCGTTGGAAGCCGAGCAGGCAACGTCGTCGTGTTGTGTACGCGGCAATACAACGCGCGCCATTCAAGTTGTTGAAGCAGCACATCGCATGGCAGATCGCCGTCTATTCGGGCCAGCAAGGTCGCGTACAAGATGCGCCAACTGATTACGGCAAATAAGGCGGTGGCACGCACGAATCGATCGAGATTGCCGAATTGCCGTGCCTCGACGCGACAACCGCTCTTGAGTATGCGATGCCACGACTCGATCGTCCAACGCCGCTCATACCATTCCAGGCGCTCCAGTGCTTCTTCGCGAGTATTCGTGGGCACCGAAGTGAGTAGCATCCATTCAAGGGGTTCATGACCTTCGGCAACATCCGCTTCTATGGCGTGAATCGCGAACACCTCGACGTTGGGTAATCTTCTGGGGCGTCGATAGCGCGGTGGGCGCAAGCTCACCGGCGCGCATCGCAACGTTAGGCGTGCGGTGCGTGCGATCGTGCTACCCGAACCTGGAATCTTCAATTCAGTGAAGCCCAGCACCGGCGCTGCGACGATCGTCTCCCACAGATACTTCTGCGGATGCGCCACCCTGCGATTCCAGCTCGCACGAACTAGCCAGTCGACGCCAGCAGGGCGATCGGCCCTGAATACGTCGTAAATGTCTCCCTCACGATCGCATACGCCAATGCAATGCGTCTGCGGACAATGCGCTTTGAGCGCGCTCAGGTGTTCCAGTCCTTCAAGCCATTTCGCGCTTTCCTTCTCCCGGATCGTGCGCCGCCTGCGCAACTCGCCCTTACCGCGCTCCTCGGGTGTACGCGTCCAGGTCTTCATGCCCAGCACACCCAACGGCAACCCTTCTGGGGTTACCGCCAGCATGCTATGCATCATAAAACCGCGATGATTATGGCCTGCGCAATGGCCTAGACCTTCCGTCGCATGCAGATGCGTAAGATTGAATTCGGTCGTGTCCTGTACAGCCAACACGACCGACGCCTCCCGCATGCGTTCGAGCGTTCGACCAATATGCGAACCAAGCACGCCGTCGGGATCTACCTTCGGATTATCAAAAAACCGGTACGCAGCTTTAAGGTCCGCGCCTTTAAGCGACTGGGGAAAAGAACATTGTGGAGCGCCCGACAATCTACCTGCAAGTGCGATCAAGCGCTGAGTTAGGCGAGCGTCACCCAGTTGCGCCGCGCCGAACTCAACACTTGCCCAGTCATCGGGATCGCTCGCATCAGACAATGTTGAACATCGCCCACAAATGTCGTATGGGCGGAAGTTAACATCACGCGTCGCAGTTTACAAGTCAACCCGCCAAAGATGTGGGTAAAGACCAGGCCTCGAACAAAGGGTAGCTAGTTAAGAACGAATCAGAACAAGGAGATGACATCGCAAAGGAAAATGCCTATCAGGTGGCCGACTGGAATGGTCAAAGCGGAGAGCGCTGGGTCGCCAACCAGGCCCGGCTCGACGCTATGGTGTCGGTGTTCGGCCAGGCCGCGATAGAAGCCGCCGCGCCCATGACGGGCGAGCGCGTGCTGGACGTCGGCTGCGGCGCTGGCGCGTCGAGTCGGTCTCTGGCCGCCTGCGTCGGCGCAGGGGGCCAGGTGCTCGGCGTGGACCTATCCGAACCGCTGATCAGCCGGGCGCGCGCGCTTGCGCCACCGGATACGCCGGTCCTGTTCCAGGTGGCCGACGCCAGCAGCGCAGAGCTGCCCGAGGGCGCGTTCGACATCCTGTTCTCGCGTTTCGGGGTGATGTTCTTCGACGATCCGACAGCGGCGTTCGCCCATATGCGACGCGCGCTACGGCCGGGCGGGCGAGTCGCTTTCGTCTGCTGGCGCAGCGCGGCCGAGAACGATTGGGTGCGCCTGCCGATGGGCGCGCTCAAGGGCATCCTCGCGCCGAGCGCGCCGCCCGATCCCGAAGCGCCCGGCCCATTTTCGTTCGGCGACCGGGGGCGGGTGTCGCGCATCCTGACGGCAGCCGGCTTCGCCGATATCGATATCGCGCCTTTTGATGCTTCCGTCCCGTTCGGCGAGGGCGGGACGCGGGACGCTGCGATCGACGACGCGGTGAAGATGACGCTCGAGGTCGGCCCACTGTCGCGCGCGCTCGCTGATCAGCCCGGCGACATCCGCGCCCGCGCGTCGGCCGCGGTTCGCGCCGCCTTCGCGCGCCTCCCCGGCGAGCGGTCGGTGATGATCGACGGCGCGGCGTGGATCGTCATGGCACGCAACCCGGCACGCTGACAGGGATTAACAGGGGAGACGCCCCCGCTCGGTAGAGCTGAGCGTCGTTGGCCGCTCAGATTGATGTCCCGTCTGGGGTGCCGCCGAGATCCGGACTTTTTCGTACGTTTAGCGGCGAGATCGTCAGGTTAGGGTCTAGGACGCCGAGGCGACCATGTCAGGCAATGAGGAAATCAGCCCTAATCTGACGTGCTTTGCTTGTAGGCCTGACGTCACGGTGAAGCATGGCTCAACTGGACATACCCTCCACTCGGACTGATCGCTAAAGAGCGGTGAGCACTTGAAGAATCGCGCATTCCTCGACAGACCGGCGTTCGCCGCAGGATTGCCGCAACTCTCGCAATTGCGCCTCTAGCCGCTGCAGTTGGCAATGCGCTCGGCCACTTGGTCGATATGCTCGTCGAGCAAAGCGTCGACCTCGCCGCAGTCCTGTCCACCGCCATCCTTGAAGCCTAGCAACGCACGGATTTCGCCGAGCGACATATCGAGTGCGCGGCAGTTGCGGATAAACGTCAATCGCTCGACGTGAGGTTCCCCGTAAAGTCGGTAATTGCATTCGCTACGGGCCGGTTCCGGCAGCAGCCCCTCGCTCTCATAATAGCGGACGGTTTGGACCTTGCAGCCTGCCCGTGTCGCCAGATCACCGATCTTCATTGTCTGGTTCCCTAAAAGCTTCTTGACTCTATAGTAGCCATAGGGTGGGGAATTGTCATAAAACCGTACGGCTTCCTGAAGTGTTACGACTCCTGGACCGACATCTGCGGCAGCTACGGCAAGCTGCAACCCACGAGAGACGTCATGACAAATTGCTGCGAAGATAAAAGTTGTGAGGTGAATACCCTCCGGGAAAGCCATAGCCGTGTGCTATGGCTTGTGCTTGGCATAAATGCCGTGATGTTCCTCGCAGAAGGCACGGCAGGGCTTCTGGTGCATTCAACTTCGCTGCTGGCGGATGCCTTGGACATGTTGGGCGACGCCCTAGTGTACGGCTTCACCCTCTTTATGCTGGCGCGCTCAACGCGTTGGCACGCAGGCGCTGCTTTGGCGAAAGGAGGTTTCATGCTGCTGTTTGGCCTTGGAGTGCTGGCAGACGCCATCTACAAGGTGTTACACCCCGTTATGCCAAGTGCGAGGGCGATGGGGATCGTAGGTGGGTTGGCGCTGGCCGCCAACCTCATCTGTTTCAGTCTGCTTTACCGGCACCGCAGCGATAACCTCAACATGAGTTCCACTTGGTTGTGTTCGCGAAATGACCTGATTGCCAATGTCGGAGTATTAATAGCCGCCGGCAGCAGCTACATACTTGTCTCACGCTGGCCGGACATCATTGTCGGGACCATCATCGCGGGAGTCTTCCTCAGCTCGGCGCTAGGAGTCGTGCGGCAGTCCGTTCGGGTGTGGCAGGCGCCGGCTGCTAGGTCTCCATTGCCTGCGGGACCAGCGATCATCCGTGTTTTCAAAAAAAAGTCCCGCAATCCTTAGGAAGAAGTCCCTTTTTTGAGGGCACCCCCTTCTGGCCGATGAACGAGCGCTCGCCTTGTGACAGTCAGATGGCCGGTTGCGAAGCAGAGCCGACGCGTGAGCGGCCTGCCGGCTGCGCATGTGACCGGCAGTTTGTGTTTAGGGTTGTAGGACGCCTGCCCTGATCCATCGGCAGATCAACGCGCCCAGGCGTCAGCGGGCAGGCGTCCTACAAGTCCCAAGGGAGGAAACCGCGGAGTGCCCCGACGTGGTCTGAACCTTTCACCGCTATGGCGATTTGTTCAACCTCATTGAAGGCACGGCGTATATGAACGGGGATAAATGTGAGTCAGGGCAACCACGATTGCAGCAGCGACGCTGCTGGGCGTTGCTATCGGCCGGACCGGCCAGCAACAGACTGCCCGTATGGAGTCGTAGGCGCAAGCGTCTCCTATGCGCTCTCTTTGCCGAAGAGCCGACAGTTGATGTGTGAATCCTGACGCGATGGCATTCATGCGTGTTCTCGCTCAACCGGTGGTGCCCGAATAGGTCTGCTGCGCTGGAGTATGTCGATGATGATCATCGGCGAACCACAGTGCCGGCAAACGAAGGTCGGCGACGCTTCGACTGTAGCGATGTCGTTGGCACTGCTGCCGATAGCGGAAGACGCTGCGCCCAGCAACTCGCGTATCTTCGCGAGATTCGCGCGCCGCGATGGGTTCGCGAGCAGGCCGTAATGGCGGATGCGGTGGAAACCGCCAGGCAGCACATGCAAAAGGAAGCGACGCGTGAACTCATCTGTTTCGAGGGTCATAGTCTTGTTGCGGGTGCGTCCATTCACGCGGTAGTCCTTCCAGCGGAAGGTAACGCCGTGTTCGTCGAGCGCGACTAGGCGCTGGTTGGAGATCGCGACGCGGTGGGTGTAACGCGACAGGTAGGCGAGCACTGCTTTGGGTCCCGCAAATGGGCGTTTGGCATACACGACCCACTCGGATGCGTACATTGGTGCGAGCCACCTGGCAAAGGCTGCGACATCGTTGAGCCCGGCGTATTCGCCGAAGAACCGCAACTGCCCCCGGCGATAGGTCACTTCAAGTTCTTCAAGGAAGCGCCGGCGAAACAGGCGCGAGAGTACGCGCACCGGGAGGAAGAAGCCCGGCCTGCACGCTATCCACCGGCTTTGGTCCGGCGATAATCCGCCACCGGGAACGATGCCGTGCACATGAGGATGATGAGTGACCGCCGCGCCCCACGTATGCAGGACGAGCGTGGCGCCGATCTGCGCTCCAAGATGCTTCGGATCAGCGGCAATGGTGCGCAACGTTTCGGCCGCGAGATCGAACAGCAGCCCGTAGATGACGGCCTTGTTGTAATACGCAATCGCGCTGATCGCAGCGGGCAGTGTGAAGACCACGTGGTAGTACTCGACGGGCAGGAGATCGGCCTCGCGCGCTTCCAGCCAGCGGCGCGCCGCGCCAGCCTGGCACCGTGGGCAGTGTCTGTTGCGACATGTAATGGAGTGCACCCCATTACGTGCCTTATGGGAAGTTCTGTCGTAAGCAATGATATGAACGCGTCCCACCCGTGACTATGGGAACAGAGGATAGTGGATCCTCACGGGCCAACGGCATCGATGTGCCCAAGTGGAAAATGCTCGCATTTCCCGGCAACCGGAGGATCCAAAATGAATGTTACGCCAGTTGGAATTGACATTGCGAAGAGCGTGTTTCAGGTGCATTACGTCGACCCGGAAACGGGCGAGGTATTGAACAAAGCTGTCAAACGCGCGCAGCTTCTTGCGCATTTTGCAAACCGTTCGCCATGTCTGATCGGGATGGAGGCGTGCAGCAGTGCTCATCACTGGGCCCGGCAGCTTGTACAGATGGGTCATCAGGTCAGGCTGATGCCGGCACAGTTTGTAAAGGCGTTCAACATCCGCAACAAAAGCGACGCGGCCGACGCGAAGGCGATCTGGCTTGCGGTGCAGCAGCCGTGCAAGGCCGTAGCGGTGAAAACCGAAATGCGACAGGCGGTGCTGATGATGCACCGGCAACGGGAGCAACTGGTGAAGTTCCGCACTATGCAGATCAACGGTCTGCGGGGAATGCTAGCTGAGTTCGGGGAAGCGATGGGAAAAGGCCGGTTTGCACTGACGAAGGCAATCGCCGACGCGTTCATTCGCATCGAGGAGCGACTGCCGAAGGTGTTGATCGATTCACTGCGTGAGCAGTGGGCGCGAATCGAAAAGCTCGACGAAGAAATCGCGAGAATCGAAAGACGGTTGCGCGAATGGAAGAAGGAAGACAAGGCCGTGAAGGCGATCAGCGAAATTCCAGGCGTGGGCTTGCTGACAGCAACAGCGGCTGTCGCAATGATTGGCGATCCGAAAGCGTTCAGCTCTGGGCGTGAATTTGCAGCTTGGGTCGGACTTGTACCAAAGCAGACGGGATCAGGCGGCAAGGTGAATCTTCATGGGATAAGCAAGAGAGGCGACGCCTATCTGCGCAAATTGGTCGGCCTCGCAACGCAGCCGGTGATCAACCTGATGCGCGACGCGCTGCTTGAGTCAGCGGTGATCCTCGCTGACGAGACGACCGGATGGCGTGATCACGGATATCGCGACGACTATATCTCGAAGATACGCGCCACAATTCGCCTGAGACGCGTAATGTCCGGCTGGCTGCAATCAGGTCATTCTTCCACTTCCTTGAGTATCGCGAGCCCGCGATTCTTGAGCAGGCGCGACGAATCCTGGGTATCCCATACAAGAAAACTGATTCCCGTTTAATGCCGTATCTGGTCGAGGATGAGGTTCGGGCCTTGCTCGTTACGCCCGACCCGTCAACCCGTGAGGGTATTCGGGACAGGGCGATGCTGCACCTGGCCATCTGCGGCGGCCTGCGTGTATCGGAGCTGACGGGATTGCAAATCGCCGATGTTGTACTCCCGTCGATGAGCATCCGTGTTCACGGCAAAGGTCGGCGGGAGCGCGCGTTGCCCCTGTGGAAAACGACCGCTAGCGCGTTGCGTGCCTGGATGGTGGTACGGGGAACTGTCGCAGTACCGGAACTGCTCGTTAATGCACGGGGCGAAGCGATGAGCCGTTGGGGTTTCGCGTATGTCCTTAAATGCCACACTGCAACGGCCAGTCATAAGCGCCCCTCGCTGTCGAAAAAGCAGGTATCACCGCACGTCCTGAGACATACCTGTGCAATGATAGTACTACGAAGCACACAAGACATCAGAAAGGTGTCCCTGGGGCTCGGGCATAGCGATCTGGCGACCACTGAAATCTACACTCGCGCAGATACCAACTGAGAAGCTCGAAGCCCTCAACGCGATCGTCCCGCCGCATTTGCGCAGGGGTTCGTTCCGGCCGTCCGATAAGGTAATCGCCATGCTCAGGGCCAAGCTTTAATGGAGAGATGAACGGGCGCGGAGTTCGCTCCGTGCTCGCTCAGGGGGTGCATTCTCCCATAGGAAAACACTTCCCATAAGGCACGAGTTATAGGCACTTCGATCGCCGTGCATCCTTCGCAGCGCAGCAGGTGCCCTCCCAGCGCCGCGGTGCGGCGCTGTTCAATTGCGGACATGACCTTCAGCTGCCCGAGGCTCAGATTAGCGGTTCGATGCCACGCTGGACCAAGAGAGCGGAAGACGTCTGCGACCTCAAGCGCGCAATGCGCCACGATGAGAGTTACTCGGTAGGCAAACTCTCAAGAGGGCTGACCACCTCGCGCAGAATATCGGTGGCACGTGCGCATAAAGCGCTGTGGTCTCAAGCTTCTTGTGCCCGAGCATGACCTGGATCACCCGGATATCGACTTTCTGTTCCAGCAGATGCGTGGCAAAGCTGTGCCGCAAGGTATGCATGGACACGCGCTTGTCGATTCCCGCAGCCTCGACCGCAGCATGAACCGCCCGGTTGAGCTGGCGGGTGCTGAGCGGCTCGATCGGGTTAAGTCCGGGAAACAGCCAGCCTCCGTCGAGCATCTTGCCCTGGGCGCGTGCGACCCGCCACCAGGCCCGCAAACGCTCGAGCAGGATCGGCGACAGCATGGCATATCTGTCCTTCTGGCCTTTGCCTTGCTCAACGCGCAGCGTCATACGCTCGCTATCGATGTCACCGACCTTCAGCGCAGTTACCTCGCTGGCGCGTAATCCTGTTCCGTAGGCGAGCGCCAGCGCCGTTTGATGCTTCAGGTTGGTCGCCGCCGCGATCAGCCGCCCAACTTCTTCGCGGCTGAGTATGACGGGCAAGGTACGCGGGAGATAAATCGGACGCATCTTCGCCATCAACGCTTCTTGAGCGAGCGTCGTACCGAAGAAGAACTTTAGGCCGGTGATCGCCGCGTTCAAAGAAACTGGCGACACACCGTGGTCAACCAGATGCAGTTGATAGCGACGCAAGTCTTCGACGGTGGCAGTGTCGGGCGAGCGTCCAAGGAAGACGGTGAACGCTCGGACCACACGAAGATAATTGGCTTGCGTGGTCGGCGCGAGGCGGCGCATGCGCATGTCGTCCATCATGCGCTGACGCAACGGACTGGTAACTTGGGTGGGGGATGTCATGGCCCGGTTCCTCCTGGGTAACGAGGCGGATCGCCTCATCACTCAACATAGGAAACAGGAGGGTTTTACCCCTTTCATAACCAAAAACTTTGAACGGAGCACTTACCGCGCGAGCGGTTTAGGCCATTGGCCGGTTGGGTGAAGTCGCCAACGTCCGCTTCATGGCGCTCCGTCCGCAACACGCTCATTCGGCGGACTGGCCGCTTTGGAGAGGGTCGTCTGACCGGAGTGGGTCGGGTCCAGCCAGCCAACGTCGGGCGACAGCCGGCCAGAAAGATTTTTGCACATCGCTTTGCGCGGACATGTAAGTGGCTGCTTTGATTCAGTTCATCACCCCGCATCGTTCAGTTGGGGCAGCCCCGGCGCACGGCAGTTCTTTTGCTGGTCGTCGCGCCGACTTGCGAATCACCTCTGTAGCAGTATTGACCGAACCGCGCTAATCAGCCGGAAGGGCACGAGCCTCAGACGTCGCAGCACTCACGCATAATGAGCAAGGGGAAGCTCGTTGGACCTTATACCGTCCTTGTATGGAACGCGCGGACCGAGTGCGCCTTAGCTGCCAGGCAATTATAGTGACGTTTCGGACACTATCGTATTTGCGCCGGCCAAAGATTCGACTGAAGGTTTCCTTCTTTCACACGACTTCCGTTGCTTGGCTTCTTCCAAAAAGTGTCCTTGCAAGACGCCGAACATAGACGATAATCAACAATGCGCCAATTGGAGGAGAGGGTCGGTAATCGTTAGGAGTCTAAACGTTGACGGAGAATCTATGGCCGGAACCTCAAATGATGACCTCAGTGGCAGCATGAATCCGAACAACCCCGCGTACGATGCGATCGAGCGCAACCGGAAAAATCAGATCAGTGCAAACGATGACGACGGTGATTGGTCGCCGCGCTTAGGTAGCCAAGCGCTCTCCTCCTCTTCAGAACCGGTATCCTCACCGCGGGCCTGCAGGGCAGAGCAAGAGGAAGTGGTGCTAGAGGCGATCGTCCGGCCGCACAAGGTTCGCGTATTGGGCCTGTACTTACTGATCATATCGGGCGACGAGAAGCGCAGGTGCATCAAAGTGGATGCAGCCTCGATTGAGGAAGCCGTTGGCGATGCAGAGAGAATTTGGACGAGCAGGCCTCTCGCGTACCTCGCTCTCTACGACAAGGCAAGCATCTATCTCGAGCAAACGCGAGCGAGACAGTTTAGCCCGGATGTGTTGCAGTCTGTCGTCGAGCTCGATGAGCTTGAGAACTTAATCTCGTTTGCGTCTGCCCACGCCAGTTTCGCAAGAGCCAGCCTAACCACCGTTGCCTGTTCCCCTCACGGACAAAACGCGCTTGGGCGATTTTTGGAGAGCTATGGCGCTTCCTATTCCGCGTTGCAGGGATTGCGCGCGGAAAGGTCAGGACGGATCAAAGCGCTCCGCGCAGGCGGGTACGACGTAACTGAGGAAACGGCAGGCGAGTTTGGCAAGGCCGGAAGGCTCGCACAAGTCGTGAATGCCAACGCGCAATGGGTACGGGATTTCCAATCCGGACAAGCACAGAACGACCGAATTGCCGCAGCACTCTCTCGGCCAGAGCGCGTCTTGGACGTAAAGGCTTAGCGCTACCTGGTTTCCAATCACCGTCAGTTTCATCAGGATATTAGAATGTCCCGAGAAGCGAGGAAGACTGACCGTGTCTGGGAAAGTACAAGCGGGCTCAGGATTGATCGCCATTTCGGCAGCGATCGCCGCTCAGAGTCGCCCTTAAACTCGAGGGTGGATGCGACGCTAAGATGGCGCCCTTCCTACTTTTGCGAGCCCTTTCATCCACGGACGGGTTTTGATAGCCAAGTCGAATCCAGTCCACCTGCCGATCCTGCCGCAGGAGAATGGTAAGCGATCCACGAACGACGCCGCTCAGAGTAAGGTGGTAGAGCGCGTGATGTGTGATAGCGAAGTGGGTCAGCGGAGATCTGCGGGCATCTTCCAGGGCAGCAGCGCGTCGTAGTCGTCGACGGTCTTCGCCAGAGGAAGGCGCTGGAATAACCAGTGGAGGTAACGATAGGGATCGATGCCCCCGGCTTTGCAGGTTTCGATCAGGCTGTAGAGGTTTGCACTTGCGTTCGCCCCCGCTACGGTGTCGCTAAAAAGCCATGAGCGGCGCCCGACGACGAATGGGCGAATCGCATTCTCGCAAGGGTTATTCGAGATGGCCCAAGTGCCGTTCTCGACGTAGCGGATCAGCTTCGGCCACTGTTCGCGCAGATAGGTCAGTGCCTTTCCGAGCAAACTTTTCGGTACGACGCCGGGCGACTCCGCGAGGGCTAAAGCGTAGATGGCGTCGAGTATGCGCGTGCTGTATCGCCGTCGCAATCGCTGTCGTCGCTCAGGCTTCCATTTCTTAGAGCGGGCCTCCGCAGCGAACAGCTTGCCGATCAGCGTGATGAAGCGTGCCGCGAGCAGATCGGGCGAACGCGCGGCTTTCGGCACGTTCTCCTCCGCTTTGATGAAGTACCGTCTTAGGTGTGCCCAACATCCGAGGTGCACGAGGTCGTAGCGTTGAGCTATGTCGTTGTAGGGCTCGTAGCCATCAGTCATCAGAACGGCGCCCTTGCGGATGCCCGTGAACAGCTTGTCGGCCAGCTTGGCGCCGCGTCCGGGCGTATAGCTGAAGCAGCGGATAGGGACGCCCGAGCCGGTCATCTGCGCCCAGAGGTAGCTCTTCGTTTGTGGTTTTCTCCCTTTCTCTTTCAGTACCTGGAACGTTGTTTCGTCGCAGTAGATCAGCTCTGCCTCGAGCAACGCATCGCGCATCAAGTTGATCACGGGCTGGGTCGCGAGGCCAACGCGAACCATGCTGGCGGCGATCGTGTTCGACGAGATGTCTCCGCCGAAGCGACACAGCAAACCGGCCTGGCGATACAGCGGCATGCCGAACTGATACTTGCCGGTGGCGATCCATGCAAGCGCCGATTCGCTGAACAGTCCGCGCGCGATGATGCGCGGCGGCGCCGGCGTGACCTTGATGCCGAGGTCACAGCAAGGGCACGCATATTTGACGCGCTGGTGTTGGATCACCCGAAGCTGCTCGGGGATCACATCGAGCTGCTCACTGATCTCCGCGCCTATCTCGACGAGCGCGTGCCCATCGTTCGTGCAGAAGCGTTCGGCTTCGGGCAGTTCGTGTCTCACGACCTCGCGCGGCAGATTTGGATCAAGCGGCTTGCGATGACCGCGCTTCTTGCGCTTGTGCGCGCCAACCGTCGTCTCCGGCGTGTCTTCCTGCGCGGGCGCGCTGTTCGCTCCGAGCGTCTCCGCTTCGTTGAACAAGCTAGGTTGATCAGAATCTCGTGCTTCACTCTTGGCGCCGAACAGTTCGCGACGATAGGCTCGGAGGCGCTCCTCGGCGAGATCTCGCTCGGCCGTCACGAGCCGCAAAGCGCCGCGTAATGCCTCCTGTTCTTCTCGCAATGCACGCGCAGCATCGCGCTCGGCAAGCAACGCCTTCAGTTCCTCGGCGGTGATCGTGACGTTGATCGGCATGGCGGTTAGACCTGCACGCCGCCTCACTGTTCAGCTCACGCGATGATATTCCTGCTTCGGATGCCGTCGAATCGCGGTGATGTCATCGCCGTCGAGTAGCGCGTGCAGCACGTTGGTGGTCATCGTCACGATCTCAGCCTTGTTGTCGGGCCAGATGAAGTGGCTTCTCTCCAATCGCTTTATGAGAAGCCAGAAACCACTGCCATCCCAGCCAAGGATTTTTATCCGATCGCGACGCCGGTTTCCGAAGATGTATAGCGAAGTGTCCATCGGATTCAGGCGCATCGACTGCTCGACGAGAATCGACAGGCTATTCATGCCGTAGCGGAAATCAACGGGATCGCGGTGCAGATAGACCTTCAGATCGTCGTCGAACCGGAACACGGCATCCTCCCCAGAATCTGAACCATGGTCGTCAATTCGTCGATGGTCGCGATTGCCCCGCCAAGTTCAAGCTCGACGCCGTTCGACAGACGCACATGCAAGGCAAGTGTCATCGATGGCGGTGTGGACGGTTGTGTCGGCGACGCTGAAACGACCGACACGAACGCAGACGGCTTTACCGCGACGGGGACGGGTTGGTGCGACCCTGGCAGATCGACGGCCACGTCATTAATCGACTCGTCGGGTTGAGGCGGGTTGTATTCTTCGTTGCCATTAGGCTGCGACGCTGACGAAATGCCTTTCTCGCGCTCCACCAGGTACTTCGCGATCCACTTGCGCAGCAGATTGGCGTTGATGCCGTGCTGCTGAGCCAGACCGGCGACTGATACTCCGGGACGAAGTGCTGCCTCAATCAAGGCGCGTTTACTTTTTTCGTCATAGCGCCGACGGCCATCGCTGCTGCGACGCACTACTGCCAACTCTGAGTCCATGCCAGTCATAGGTGTCCACCTCAAGATAGGTGGACACCTATGGTCCTCGCTACCGTCGCTCACTGCCAGACGTCGAAGATGGACCGCTTACGGAGAATGGCTCTCGGCTTGAGGCGAAGCGGCCGGGAGGCCCGACCACGGATCGCTTCTATCGCCGGCGATGCCGTCTGCGTCGGCGGGTTATGCACGGCATGCATCGACACGAGCCGGCATGAGTTCGGTTTTCCGGCGCAGGCCGAGTGGAACTGAGCGGCGACTCGACTGGAGACGGACCGAGGCTTGGCTTGAACGCATTCGGAGGATGCCGACGCGTGAGGCAATCGCGCGCGCTGCTGACGCAACGCCCCGCGATGTCACCACCATGGACGCGAACTATCGCCATCTCTTGGATCGGTGCGGTCACCGTGCTCCCCGCGATCCCGACGGTGACGCCCCTCGTTATGTTCTTCGCAGCGGTGCCCGGTTCTGGGCAGGCCGCTTACCTTGCGGATATACCCGGTGCTCCCCGCGGCTTCCGCAAAAAACAAATCGCCCTCGGGCCCAAAAGCGAGTCCCCTCGGACCGCCCATGATGCCCGCTTGAGTCGGAGGGCCGCCGTCGCCACTATGACCATCCATCCCGCTGCCGGCAAGGGTCGTGATGATGCCGGTGTGCCTATTGACCTGGCGGACGCGGAAGTTGAAGGTATCGCTGATGGTCAGGTTGCCAGCGCAATCAAATGTGATGTGCGTAGGAAATTTCAAGAATGCGTCGGTCGCCAAAATGCCGTCTCCGTTGTAGCAAGCCGAGCCGCCAACCTGCTGGCAGGTGACTCCTGTCCCGGCTACTTTAGTGATCGTCCCGGTCGATGCCTCGAACCGGATGACGTTCGGCGGAATGGGATCCACCACGTAAAGCACGCCGGGCGGGTCGAATGCCATGGTGACGATGTATGCCGCGCCCAACTCGACAACGGTAGAAATAATGCCTGTTCGATGGTCCACGCGCCGGATCCTGCCCGCCGCCGAATCGGCAATGTAGAGATCGCCTTTCCGGTTCACCGCGACATCGTTGGCAAATACGGTTGCTTGCGTGGCCGGACCGCCATCACCGCGGTTGGGCACGTTCGGCGTACCGGGGCCAGCCACCGTGGTGATCACGCCGGTGTCACGATCGACCCTTCGAACGACTTGCGTATTACCCGTGTCGCCAATGAAGACATTCCCGGCGCGGTCAAGCGCCACCCCTGTCGGATAGTCGAGCAGGGCCTGCGTGGCCGGACCGCCGTCGCCGCTATAGCCTGCCTGCCCGGTGCCAGCAATGGTCGTCACCGTGCCGTTCGTGTGGTCAATGCGCCGAACGACGTGATGTGTCGGTTCCGCTGTATAGATGTTTCCCGATCGGTCCGCCGCGATGGCTTCGGCCTGGATTGCCTGAGCGTTGTCGCCGCCTGCGAAGGTAGTGATCGTCTGCGCTTGGGCGGTGTGCACAATCGCGACTAGCAGCAATCGGTAAAAGGCTCGCAACATGACAGCGAGGCTTCGGCCTATCCGGATTCTGTGCCACATACGTCCTCCCTTCGTGCGTCATCGAAGTGCACGACCATTCAAAGAGTCGATGTCGCGGAATGCAGGATGTTGTGGCCAAGGGGAAGCAAGCCCGAAGCGTCCAAACCGCCAGTCACTTCATTCTAGTGCGCGGCGCGCACATATGCATTCACGTAACGGGTGCCCACGCTCGCGTGTCGTCGCGTATCTTAGCCGGGGGGAGCGTTGCGGCGCATTCAGTATGGGCAGACGCGCAGTTACTCCGAGATCGCCAAATTTCTCGGCGCGCCGCGCGGGGGTGCAAGCGGATTTCCGTCTCACGCACGAGAAATTTGGCGCGCTCTGCAATCTATCGCGGCAATTCGACGATATATGTTTGCACGCGTCGGTATGTCTAGCATTCACTTCGGTCTTAATGCACCAACGTGGCGTTTCGGAGACGTCCACTTGAGGAACGGGCCTCCTCGCTTTTGCGGACAAACTGCTCCCCGGGAGGACTCTGTCCATTCCATCTCATTGCAGCCGTTTGTTCAAGGTACGTTGATCGACGCGCGAACTGCAAGCCGATAACCGACGGCTGCCTCCGGAGTTGGTGTGCTAACCCACAGTCTTGCCTAAATAAAGGTGCAACTAATAGTGGACGCCTTTAGGCGCCACGAAATTTTGCGCGCACGCATAACGCAGGTTACGCTTTCTCCGCGCCACCCGATGACGAAGCTGAGCGTCTGTTAGTCGGCCGAGATTTGCGGTTCGGGAACCAGCAATTTCATGAGCGGCGCGATGGTCAATGCATAGAAACGGAAGGCGCTGAGAACGACGCGGAGAGCGCGACGTCGCTCAGCTTCACCAGTCTACCCGGTGCTTTTCTTCGGTTTCCTGATGACGCCGATCGTCGTCGACATGCAAGTAGATGCTGGTCGTGATCAGCGATGCGTGTCAGAGGTTGTCGCGAACCATGCGCAGGTCGACCTTGCTGTCGGCCATGTGGGAACCGGCGCTGTGCCGTAGCCAGTGGGCCGAAGCCTTCTCGAGCAAATCGGCTCGCGCGCTCGGCGCATCGTCTCGCTCACGAAGGCGCGCCGCGGCGCGCGCGAACACATCCTTCACGATGGCATGGAGCGCTGCGCGTGTGAGTGGCGCACAGGCCTCGGCGCGTTCGTTTGAGCTCGCGGCGCCGATCGGCAGAACGAGCGGCGTATCTTCGTTGGGCGAGGGTAGCGCGCTCAATCCGAAGTGCTGCCGATAGCGTGATAGCTCCATCATCATCTCGCGCGTGGCGGGCACCAGCCGTTGCTTGTCGCCCTCGCCCTGAACGGCAAGCCACCAGCGCAGGTTGCCGTCCACATCGCATCGCACGAAGAACTGGCCCATGGTGTTCGCGCTGACTTCCGCGATGCGCAGCCCACCGAGATAGAGCAGCGTGAACAGCCATCGGACGCGGTACGCGTGGGCTTCTTCGCGGTCCGTGTCTCTAGGCATCGTTGCGATGAAGTCCTTGACCTCCTGCCAGACGCTCGGCTCGAGATACCGGGTGATGCGCGGCGCGGCGTGTCGGGTCCGCTGCCGCGAGAGGGACAGTGAGTTGCCAGCGAGGTAACCGGCCTGCAGCGCGCAGCTGGTGGCTCGCCGGTAGCGCCCAAGGCTAAGCGATGGCGCGAGTAATGCTGGCGCCCGAAATTCGTGAGGACTTCGATCGCATATTTGGTTTTTTCTTCGAACACACGGCGGAGCGTGCAGTCGAGCGCATCGACGATATCGTGTCCGCACTCGACATTCTCCAGCCAAGCCCAATGATTGGCCGGCCGGTCGACAATCATCCAGGCATGCGCGAATTGGTCATTTCGAACGGTGCACATGGCTATTTGGCGCTGTATCGGTTTTTGCCTGAGTTCGACGCGGTGTTCGTAGTGGCAATTCGAAGTCAGCGCGAACAGCGGTACCGACGAGAATCTTCGTGAGCGCTTCAATTAGCGTTACAACGTGCTGATCGCAAATGATAGATGACGGCTCTTGATGACTCGTCCTTTGGCGGAGTCGCAGACGACGCGATTCAACCAGCGCCATGTCGGGTGTCGAATGAGGCACGTACGCAGGGCGGAGAACTCCAGATTCCGAACCGCCGGTGCCGGCCAATGGACTTCTTTAAGTACCATCAGCCTGCCCCTCGAACGACCGCTGCTCGTCGCTGAGCGGCCCGTCATAGCTGCGGTCTCGCTGCGCACACTAAGTGCGACGAACTCGTCGACATGGTCGGCAGAGCGCAGCGCGCGACGCAGTCGTGCCGTACTGCCTGCGTCCGTCCTCGTGTGCATTCTCCTTCAAGCGTTATCCCTCCGCGCTTTACGAAGCGCTGCCTCCAACTGGTCAACGGCGTAGGGCTTGCGAAGGCTTTGCCAATGAAAGTCGCCCGGGTCGATGTCTTGAACCGTATCACCGGATGCGAAAATGACCGAGATGCCCCTGTGCACCGTCGCGATGCGATGAGCGAGCTCGATACCGGAAAGGTCGGGCAGGTGCACATCGGTGAGAAGTACGTCAAACGCGGCCTTATCGAATGCGTCGAGTGCGGACTGCGCGCTGGACGCGGTTGTCGGGCAATGCCCTAACATTCGGAGCAGTTCACTTACCGCATCGCACGTCGGCGCGTCATCTTCTACGACCAGCACGCGAAGAGCGATGCGCTCCGCGACCTCGGGCGTGCTTGCAGAAACTTGGTTTGCGCCGTCTTTCAACGGCAGCCCCTCGGAGCCCAAGACCTGTCGGACTTTTGACGCGAGCTCCTTGCGGCTGTATGGCTTGCTGATGAGCTCAACGTTGGGGTCTAGCCGGCCGCCGTGAACAATCGCGTTTTGCGTATAGCCCGAGGTGAAGAGGACGCGCAAATGTGGCTGCAGCTGAACGGCACGTCGTGCCATTTCAGGACTTTTCAACGTTCCCGGCATCACGACGTCTGTGAAGAGAAGGTCGACGTGAACGCCACTGCTGAGCACTGCAATAGCTTGGTCGGCGTTGTCTGCCTTCAACACCGTGTAGCCAAGGTCGGTGAACATCGCGATCACCGTCGCTTGCACCTTAGTGTCATCCTCGACTACGAGCACCGTCTCACTGCCTCCCATGGCGGGGGCAGTGAGTCTAGTTGTCGCTTCGCGCGCCTCCGCAGATGTTCGCGGCAGGTAGATGCGTACGGTTGTGCCGTGCTCAGGCTCACTGTAGATGCGGATGTGTCCGCCGCTCTGCTTCACAAAGCCGTAAGCCATGCTGAGACCCAGTCCTGTTCCTTGACCTTCAGGCTTCGTGGTAAAGAACGGGTCAAACGCTCTCTCGAGCACATCCGCCGACATCCCGCATCCGGTGTCGGTCACGCCGAGCATCACATATTGACCAGCCGGCACGTCCGAGAGCGAGCGCACGTAGTCGTCGTCAAGCATCGCGTTCGACAATTCGAGCGTCAGCTTGCCGCCATCGGGCATCGCGTCGCGCGCGTTGATTGCCAGATTCAAAAGAACGTTCTCGAGTTGGTGAACATCGACGAACGCATTCCAAAGGCCGCCCGACACCACCGTTTCCACTTCGATGGTTTCTCCTAGTGCTCGACGCAGCAGGTCATCCGTGCCCCGGACCATAGCTGCGAGGTTCACTGGCTCCGGCCGCAGCGCCTGGCGCCGTCCAAACGCCAGCAGCTGCGACGCGAGCGTTGCGCCGCGTTCGACGGCCTGAATGGCGTTTCCGAAGCGCTCCATTGACCACTGATCCCGGGCGCAACGGGTTTGGAGCAGTTCGAGGTTGCCACGCAGGACCTGGAGCACGTTGTTGAAGTCGTGGGCCACGCCTCCTGTCAGCCTGCCGATCGCCTCCATCTTTTGTGCCCGAAAAAGCGCGGCTTTTGTCTCCTCGAGGAGCTTGTCGGCTTCTCGCTTCTCAGTGATGTCTCGAGTGATTTTTGCAAATCCAAGCAGGGCGCCGGAGTCGTCGCGAATGGCATCAACGATTACGTGCGCGACGAACCGGCTTCCGTCGCGGCGCACACGCCATCCTTCTGATTCGAAACGTCCCTCACGGGCTGCAATCTCGAGTGCACGCTGCGGCAGGCCGGCGGCTGCGTCTTCCGGCGTGTAGAACCGGGAAAAGTGCGAGCCCATTATCTGCTGCGCGCTGTAGCCTTTGATGCGCCGTGCGCCGTTGTTCCAGTTGGTGACAAAACCGTCTGGCGACAGCATGTAGATCGCGTAGTCAGAAACGCCGTCGACGAGTAATCGGAATCGTTGCTCGCTTTCGATTACCGCCTCGTGAGCCTTCCGTTTCTCGCTTTCGTCGCGTACAAGCTTTGCGAAGCCAACTGGGGTGCCGTTTGTATCCACGAGCGCAGTTGTCACGACGCTCGCCCACAGCACCGATCCGTCCTTTCGCTTACGCCAGCCCTCGATCGCGGAGCTACCTTTTTCTCGCGCCTGGCGAAGTTCGGCTTCAAATGCCTCTCGATCCTTTGGATCATCGGGAAGCAAGACGATCGAATGCATTCCAATGATTTCGTCGGGGCGGTAGCCATAGATGACCTCTGCTCCGGCGTTCCAGGTCGAGATGAAGCCATCGGGCGTTATGGCGAATACTGCGAGTTCGGTGACGGACCTGGCCCACTCCGTTGCCCGGTACTCAGCGGCGGGACCATCCGGGTTTTCGGTGCGAGACATGTTGTTCAAGTTTTGTACATGACGCCGTCCATTCTACAAGCGCGAGCGACGAGCCAATCGCGCTGCCCGGAAAATGCGCTGCCCCTGAGCGAAGTTCATCTTGGCGCGCCCATGACCCGCCCGGTGGGATGTTTTTCAACTAGCTACCGTCGCGGCGTCTTTCGGTTAAAATTACTTCGTGAACTACGTCAGGCAGGTAATATCGACATTCGATCCGGGGTAAGCTCGTTTAGATGCCAAAGCGAGCGTGGGCGGTCGGATCAGGATGTACACGGTGCTTGACGCTGGAGGAAGTCCCGAACTAGACCAGCTACTCTGTCTGTTTGCGTGACAAGAAACAAATGGCCATCATCAATGACATGAAGGGTAGAGCACCGAACGCACGCTGCGATTATTTTCGCATTGATCAGGGGGACGATTGGATCGTCGTCCCCATGTATGACGAGGGTGGGCTGTGGCAGGCGTCTTAGCCACAGCAAGCTGCTCCATCCCCACAGTGCAAGAAGCTGATAGATGTAGCCACGCCCATTGGGCGTTCGTATGTGGTGGCCATGCTCTTTGAGCAACTGGGGGTCGCGTCTGTACGCGCCACCATATATCTCAGCGCCAACCTTTTCTAGGAAGACGGGGTCCCGGTACCGACGTGGACCTAGCATCTTCAAAAGAACTGATAGGCGAGCGGGAAACATGATTACGCCGGGAGTTGTGGCCGCTAGCACGAGTCGTCGACATCGCTTCGGATACCGACGCGCGAACTGTTGCGCAAGTGCGCCTCCCCACGACACGCCCAGCACATCAACCGGCCCGTCGTAGCAAATTTCCGTTAGCAGCTTATCCGTCAGAACGCACAACGTCGAGAAGCGGTATGGTTTGCGCGGAGTCGGCGAACCACCTACCCCTGGGACATCGAAGATAATGACTTCAACATCGCCCAGCGCCTCGACAAAGGGTTCGAGCAGTTCCAGATTGGCGCCGATTCCGTTGAAGATAAGAAGGGGCGGCAAAGCAGAGTTGGCGCGGCGAATGCCGACGCGAATAAGTTGACCGTCGAGATCGACCGACTGAATTTTCATGACGACCAAGATGAGAAGTGGTAGTGGCGACCCGCGCAAGGCGGAGTTGATCGTTGCGCAGGCAAGAGTCCGAAGGCAACGACTCCGCGATTTCCACGCAGGGCGGATATCAGAACGCGAAGCCGAAATCAGGCCCCGACGCATAACAGCCAACGGCGACAATTGATCGCGGCTGCCCAAAGCAGTCGTTGCCTTGGTTAATTGTCCATTCTAGAGACGAGCGATCAGCTGCTCCCCTCTCTCGAAGGGAGGGCTGAAGCAGTGGCTCGTTCCTCCTTCTCCTGCCGTTCGGCGACCGCAACGCATCCACTCGCCCGCTGTGGCCCGTCGGTCGCCTCGGTATATTGGTGCAGCGCAGACGTTTGAGCGTCGGCTCGAATGCGACACTGGACCCTCGCACACTGATCGCCGCGGGCATGTCTACTTCTGAGTTAAACCGTTCACATCATACGGGTATTCAACCTGAGGGCTCGACGTCTCACCAGCTCGCCGGCGCGAAAGTTATTCACACGCTTAAGGAGTCCCATCGCCATGTGCCTGTGCAGGCTTTCCCGAGGCGGCCGCCGGAGCACGTGACAAGGCGCACTGCCGCGCGGATGATGAAGGTGGACGGACTGCAGAGCTTCAGCAATGACCGACGATCTGGCGACATGGTTGGCGCAAATTGGCCTTGGCGCTCATGCGGCGAAGTTCATCTCGCAAGGGATCGACTGGGATGTGCTCGCGGATCTTTCCGAGTGCGACCTGAAGGAACTTGGCCTCACGCTCGGTGATCGCAGGCGGCTCGCAAAAGGGCTTGCGAGTCTTGGGCAGGGGAGGGCGTGCGACGGCTCATCCTGCTTGGCAGAACCTAAGACCATCGAGGCCGAGCGACGGCAGGTCACCGTGATGTTTGTTGATCTCATCGACTCGACGGCGCTCGCCGAGCGCTTCGATCCCGAGGAGCTGCGACGCCTTCTGGGTCGCTACCACCAGGCCTGTGCGCAAGCAATCGAAGCCCATGAAGGCCATATCGCGCTGTATATCGGCGATGGCCTGCTCGTCTATTTCGGCTACCCAAATGCGCACGAAGACGATGCCGTGCGCGCGGTGCTCGCCGCGCTCGGCGCTATCGCGGCGCTGCGCGAGGTGAACGATCGCATCGAGACCGAGTGCAGCGTTCGCCTGCGGGTGCGGATCGGAATCGAAGCGGGGCTCGTCGTCGCAGGTGCGGTGGGCGCGGGATCGTCGCTGGATCAGCAGGCGATCGTCGGAGAAGCGCCGATCATCGCCGCAAGGCTGCAGGCCATCGCTCCGCCCGATGCGATCGTCGTGGGACCGACCGTGCAACGCCTGATAGAAGGATCGTTCAAGCTCGACGACCTGGGGTGCCGGGAATTGAAGGGAATCACCGGGGCGGTCCGGGTCCAGCGCATTCTTGCGCAGGCCGACGCAATGGATCGCTTCGCAATCAGGGCGGTCCACGGCATCACGCCGCTCATCGGCCGGGCTGCCGAACTCGACATGATCCGGCAGCGCTGGAAGCAGAGCGTCGAAGGCGAAATGCGCTGCGTGCTGCTAACTGGCGAGCCGGGAATCGGGAAATCCCGGGTGCTTCGGGCGCTGTGCGACAGCATCGGCGACGAGTCGCATGCGATCGTCTCGCTTCACTGCTCCGCATACTATCGCAACAGTCCGTTCTGGCCGGTGCTGCGCTGGCTGCAGCGCACCTTCGGCGTCGGCCCGGATGTGGCGGATGGGTCGGGCGGCACCGATAGTGAACGGCTCACGGCCGGGATCGCAAGCCTCGGAGTCGATGCGGGCGAGGCACTGCTCGTTCTCGCAAATTTGCTAGGCATACCCGCGGCCACGTGCGATCCGACCGTCGACACCTCTTCGCCGTCCTTCAAGCGCCGGACGCTGGACGTGCTCGTTTCCCTGCTCGAAGCGTCGACGCGCGTTCAGCCGGTGCTATTCGTGATCGAAGATGCGCACTGGATCGACCCGTCGTCATTCGAATTCGTTCGACGGGTGGTGGAACGGCTGACTTCCGCGAGACTTCTCGTCCTACTCACGGCACGGCCGGAGTTCGAATCGGGATGGACGTTCCCGCATCTCGTACAGCTCAATCTCGACCGGTTGTCGCGCCGCGACTGCGTTGCGATGATCGAGCGGCTGACGGACGGCAAGCGCTTTCCCGCGCTCGTGCTCGATCAGATCGTCTCCAAGACGGACGGCGTGCCGCTCTTCGTGGAAGAGCTGACCAAGGCCGTTCTCCAGAGCGATCTGTTGCGGGATGCCGGAATGAGCTACAAGTTAAAAGGCGCGGCGCAGGCGATCGCGATTCCGGACACGCTGCAGGGCTCGCTGTTGTCGCGGCTGGACCGGCTCGATCCCGCCGTCAAGGAGACCGCGCAGATCGCGGCCACAGTGGGCCGGGAGTTCGACGCCAAGCTGCTGGGCCTGATCGCGTCTACGTCGGAGAACGAACTGCGGGAAGAACTTGATCGCCTGATCGGCGCCGAAATCATCGTTCCGGCCGCGGGCAAACGCGCTGACGGCGACGCCTATATGTTTCGACACGCGTTGATCCAGGAGATCGCATACCAGTCGCTGCTGCTCGCGCGCCGGCGACACTATCACGCGCGCATCGCCGCCGCGCTCGAGGAACACTATCCGGACATCGCCGAGCGGCAGCCCGAGCTGATCGCGCAGAACTTCGCCGCGGGTGATCTGCCGGAGCGCGCGATCGGCTACTGGCAGCGTGCCGGCGAGCGCGCGCTGGCGGGCGCGGCCTACGACGAGGCCATCGCCCATGCGCAGCGCGGACTCGAACTCGTCGAGCGATGCTCTTGCGACGGACCTGACCGAGCGACCCGCATCCTGCCGTTGCTGTTGACAAGAGGCAGGGCAGAACTCCGGCTGGCACAACGCGAGGCGATTGCGACCTTCCGCGAAGCGGCTCGAATTGCCCGGGAACATAAGCTGACCTCGTATCTTGTGCAGGCGGCACTGGAGTTCGACACCGCTGAGACGTTCCTCGAAGGCTCCGGGAATGCATCGCTTGCGTTGCTGGAGGAGGCGCTCGCAGAGGCCGGCACCGAGGAATCGGTCGAGCGCTGCCGCCTGTTGAGTCGGCTCGTGCGCACCATTCATATGACAGGCGCACGCGAACAAAGCAGCGAATTTGCACTGCAGGCTGTCGCGCTCGCCCGACGACTGAACGATCTGCCGAGCCTTTTCGACGCGTTGGCGTGCGAGTTAATGCATGTCGGTGCTCTGCCGTTGTCCGCCGACAGCTTCATGCAGCGCGCGAACGTGTTGCTGGAGCTGAGACACATTGCGGAAACGCTGGGCGATGCACACACCATCGGCCATGCATGCGCTCGATGTCTTGCCGGGTATCTGGAGATCGGCGAGGTGGACCAATTCGAATGCGCGCTGGAGCGATATCGAGAAATCGCCGCTAGCGGGCAGCACTTCGTCGACAAATGGTGCGTGACCGGGGCGCAGGCGATGCGAGCTATTCTTGTCGGCGATTTCGCCGAGGCGGAACGAAAGACGCGCGATTCGCTGCAGATGGCGCAAAGCGCCGATGCGAATCTCGCAACCGGCGTCTACGGCATGCAGATGTTCGCGATTCGCCGCGAACAGGGTCGGCTCGCGGAGGTAGCCCCGATCTTCAAGCGTTTTATCGACGATGCGCATTCCGAGGATACGACGTGGCGGCCAGGTTTTATGTTGATATGCAGCGATCTCGGCTTCGCGGCGCAGGCACGCGACAGTCTCGACCGGCTTTCGGAACTGGCATATGGTGTCCCCATGGACAGCAAGCGGCTGGTCACGCTCGCGTATCTGGCGGAAGTGGCCGCACGGCTGCGGGATGTCGGGCATGCCGAGCGGATCTACGCCCTGCTCCTGCCATTTCGCGACCAGGCCGTCACGGTTCCGGTCTTTACGCTTTGCTGCGGTTCGGCGGCGCGGTTTCTCGGCATGCTGGCCCACGCGCTCGGCGACTGGTCGAGCGCCGAACAGCATTTCGAATATGCGCTGCACATGGACGAACGCTTGCGTGCATGGCCCTGGCTCGCGCATAGCAGGCACGAATACGCCCTCATGCTGACGGCGCGCAATCGCATCGAAGACAGGGCGCGAGCCCAAGACCTGCTTGCGCTCGCGGCAGCCGAAGCCAGGAAACTCAGAATGTTCGCCCTTATCGAGCGTATTGGCGGGGCGCAGACCGGCGCAGGGATCAGAAACTAGCGCGAGATATCGCGCGGTTCGATGTGCGATGTGCTGTCTATATTGAGGAGGATGCCATGCCACGGTTCATGATCGAACGCAGTTTTGCGGAACAACTCGAGGTCACGAGCGACAGCGCAGCCAGTGTGAAGCGAATCAACGACGAGGAAGGCGTCGAGTGGCTCTTTTCGTTTCTCAGCGCCGACAAGAAAAAGACTTATTGCCTGTACGAGGCGCCCAATGCGGAGGCCATCCGCGCCGCAGCACGCCGGGCAAATCTGCCGGCTGATGTGATCATCGAGGTAAGCGACTTGCGGCCGGAAATGTTCAGCTAGATATCGCGGGGCAGGGTTTGTGATCTCAGGGCTGAGTCGATGCAATGATGGAATTGCTGACCACGCCTTCGGACAGCGTTGTGATCAGCGATCGACGCGTTGACGACTGCGCGGCAGTAGGTCAATCCGTTATGACTGTGAGAACTCTACGCCATGTCGCCAGTTCCCCCGCGGGTATGTGCACGACCGTTGCTCCTCGAAAGCGGTTCTTATCCGACGTCGGGTTGATAGACCGGAACGGGTCGAGACACGACAACAACGTGGCGCTGACGTCGTCGAGACGCGACAAGAACCCGGTGCTGACGGTGTTCGTGCGCAGGCAGGGCGGCCAGTGGATGCCTTGCTACTGCATCGCAGGTGACTTGCGACGAGACGCGAGGGAAGTGTACGGGGGCGACATGCGCGATGATATCGAGCAGGGGCTGGATGGACATGCCTCTGCGACAGAAGGCGTCGATATGCGCCTGCTTGCCACGCTCCTCCACATCCGCTTCCACCAGCGATGTATAGGCAATGATCGGCGTGTTCCCGAAACGGCTGGACCCGCGCATCGCTGAAGCCACAGAAAAACCATCGCACGTTTGAATAAAGCAACCGCCATGCCCCTAGGTTTTTCAACCGTCCGTCGTTGGACCGCTGTAGAGGTTGTTAAATATCCAGTCTGCGTCGAGACGCGCCATTTCTTCTGTAGCGAACGCTCCGGAACATTTTCCGACCAGGTTGGTCGTCCAGTCTTCTGCCCTGGATAGGAAGGCTGCCCTGACTCAGCCGCCGGACTGACGTTCCAGTTTGATCTCGAACGTTTGAGGTATTTCTCGCCTCCTGCTCCCACTCAGACGGCCCTTATTTTTCGCGGCATCTTTTTTGCGCTGAGATATTTGCTTGCGATCCGCAGGCGCATCAGGAGCATTGCCATGAATGAAGATCAGGTGAAGGGCGTCGGGGAAAAGCTGAAGGGAAAGATTAACGAGGGAGTCGGGAAAATAACGGACGATCCCGGCCAAGAGGCGAAGGGCGACGCGCAGCAAATAGCTGGCGAGGCAAGAAAGCAAGTCGGCAACGCCGAAGAGGACGCGAAAGACGCAGCGGATGAGGCGGTGGACCGTGATCCCGGTTCCGTCGCACCGTAGTCTATCTGATTCATGAATTGAGGGAAGCCCTGAAGGCTCGGGAGACAGCCATGAAATGCATCTCAGCTCTTGTATGCGTCCTCCTCGTAGCGGCAAGCACGAGCGCGTTCGCGCAAACAACGCAGAACGCTCCGTCACCAACGACTCAGAGCGGCGGAACGAAGAATCAAACGGCCGGCAGCCCGTCTACCGGGGCGAGCACCTCAGGCAGCCCGACACTCATGCAGCAACGAGAAAAGGGAATGTCTCCAGATACCGCTTCAGGTGGGGACGCAAATGGCAAGACGACCGGCAAGATAAAACAGTGAGCTGCATGCCCGTCCGTCGGACGGGCTAATAACCTTGATAGCTGCCTCGGTGCGCGTCCGCGACAAGCGCGCCCGGCTCTGCGAGCCGCGTGGTGATTCTCTCAGCGTGAAAGTCCACATCTGACCAGCTTATGGAGCAGTTGCTTACCTCGCGGCGTTCGGGGACAGACCGCCGTGTTTTGAACTATGTCCAGCGGCAACGACAGCTAATGCTTTACAACGCTAGAAAGTTACAACGCTAGAAAGCCGCGCAGTTCGTCAGCGCTTCTGCCCCGAAAGGCGACATCTATTGGCTTAGGGACGCGATATTCTTTGCTTAACTCCACACGAGGTGTCGAGTTAATCAAAATGTATCCTAACGACAGCTATCACGGTGAGCGGCACGGTGCAGTGGCACGGCGGCGCATCGCTCGCACTGAATTCCCCACACGACGTGACGATCGCCCCTGGCGCAGCCATCCGAAACAACGGCGGCGGCAATCTCACCGTTCGCGCCGATGCAGTTGGCCTCAACAACGGCGGTGGAATCGACAATCGCGGCACGATCGACTGGTCCGGAAGCACCGGCATCGTGAGCCTGCTCTATGACATGAGCGGGACCTATTCGGCAGGAACTTTACTCATCAATCGATGCTGGACCGCGGCTCCTTTTAGCGCACTGGTCACTCAGGTCACGGCATACAAGCTGGTGAACAGGGCGGCGGACCTCGTGAAGATTTCACAGGATTTGGAAGGCAACTATGCGCTTGGGAAGGACATCGACCTTTAGGCGGCACAGAGCATGCCAGTCAGCCCGATCTCCCCGAGTGACACGACATGGTTCGCGGGTCAGTTCGACGGCTTCGGTCATGTCGTTAGCAATCTAAACATCTTTGTGCCGGACTACCCGGGACCCCCGGTAAGCCCGGTGTATGCTGGGCTGTTCGGCGTTATCGGAGTCACGGGCGTCGTGCGCAATCTCGGGGTGGCGAACGCTCGCGTGGCCCAACGGCAATTTCGCCATATACGGTGCGCTCGCCGGTCGTAACGATGGCCGGGTCGCATATACCTGGTCCACCGGTGAGATAGGCTCGGGCGTGGCCTTCGCAGGGGTTTCGGGAGGCGGCCTGGTCGGATGGAACAAAGGCACGATCGAGCGCTTGTGGAGCGGCGCATCGGTGAGCGGAACTGCGGGCGGATATGGCGGTCTCGTTAGCTCAAACGCTGGCTTCATCGTGCAGTCCTTCGCGACCGGCCCGGTCGACGCCGTGGGCTCACATGTCTCAGGCGGTGGACTTGTCGCTGGCAACGGTGGCGTGATCCGTCAGTCTTATGCCACGGGCCCTGTAAATGCCCTGGTTGGCGACGGCGCACTCGTGCTTTCCAACACTGCCGCGGGCGTCATCGACGAGTCTTTTACTGTGGGAAAAGCGGGGCAGCAAGCGTCGCTCGATACCTACGGCGCGATCGCGACGATCAATTCAGGCACGATCGAAAGCAACGTCTACTGGAATAGGGAAACGACAAATCATCTGAACGCGGTCAGATACGATTACGGCGGCACGGCGCCGCCTGCGACGAATGGACTAGCCACTGCGCAGATGAGCAATCAGGCGAGCTTCGTGTCGTGGAGCTTCGAGCCTGCGGGCGTCTGGGCGATGCCGGCGGGCGCGACGTATCCCGTTTTGCGATGGCAACTGACCGCGCACTGATAGCCCTTTTGCAGCCTGTATGGCGGGCCTACGGCCGACCCCGAAATCTCCGCCGATTCGGTGACCGTTTCACGTCGGGAGGGGACCCGGGCGTGACGATGCCGAGCTGAGGAGGAGGCTCGGGATGGGCCGACCTCGTCGGCGGCAGGCGGCCATGAAGGGTCGCGCATATTGTCGTTCAGACGTTCAGGCGTCGATTCCAAGCCGAAACCGACGCTCAGTTATCGGCATCGTTGGCGCGGACTGATGTCCGGGACGTTCCCATCAACGGCAAAAGTTACCGCTTGAAAGACCAGGACTGCACCGATCCCGCGACCGCGTGACGGCCTTCGCCACGGTGAGTTTCGGACTGTCCGTTTTAGACGAATTCACGCCGCTGCCAACACTAGTCACTGGGGTCGAATTAACCCGGCCCATCTTAGTCAACTGCCGAGGCGGATATCGCGCTATCCTGTAATCATCGCGTGGCCAGTTGGGACCCTAAATTGGAACACGAAAAACACGAGCCTATTACGCTCCGCATCTACCGCGCACCTTCTGGACGGTGGGCGGGCTGTCTGCTTGTCGGCGAGGCGGACATTGGCTCTTTCGACGGATACGACAGCCCCGATCAAGTGGAGGAGGCTGCGCGGGAAACGGGCGTGTACCCGGACCGCGTGGAGGTGTATTAGTCGTGTCTGTCGAACTGCATCGTCACAAACAAAGAGGCCCACCGAGGGTGGGCTGAAAACTTCAATAAAGGACCGTACGTCAGCCTGACTCATGAGCCGGCGCACGCATTCCACGGTACGCGCTGTGGCGAGGAAAGCAAGCGATGTAGTTGCTAATAGGTAGAGCCCGTAAGGGCGAAATTTTCGGAACTATTGCGGGTAACAAGTTTTGGCAAACACCATGCTCCACTAGGTATCTGTGCTCTGTGTGTTACGGGCCAGGTCTACAAAAAACTTTCCCCGCGTCGGGTTGCCTTTTCATTTGCGTAGTTCAGCGTGCGCGCAAATCGCTACCGCTCATTGGACTAATGGAAGGTAGGGATTAGCTCACCATGAATACGTACTATCTGGTCCAATACTCGTATGGCCTCATATAGCTCGTGTTCGATATACTCTGGCTTTCTACCTGCATCTAGTGAATCGGCTATAGCGTCGATTACCGGTTTCGTTATATTGGGTGAAACTTTCGCTAGCTTGTGATGCAGATTCGTACAACGTTGAAACAGCATCCAGTACTCGTATCGGTCTGATACGAACAGAGACAGCCCCTCGTGTTGCTCTTTCGGGATTGCGAGCGAGTCGGCGATATCTTTAACGTCCTTACCCTTAGACGCCATATCGTCTATCACGGCTGCTAGGTCCTCACTTATAGCATTCAGGAAAGTCTCAATAGTTTGCTTCATTTCAAATCCCGGTTAAGTTAGACGCGCGTCCTTAACTTAATAAGACACTCGGCCGTAGAAGGACGGTGGAAAGGGCCACACTAGTCCTTGTCCGCTAATCGTTGCGAATTACCAACAGATGCGCTAGTTATAGCTGTATTCGGCCTGAAAAGATAGATAGTCCGGGGCAGCCGTAAAAACAATTCGTTTCGGCCATGACACCGACGCGCTGCCCTCAGCATAACTGCCAATATCAAATAAGACTGTTGCAACAGGCCAAGGGTGGCAAAAGCGACAAATATCTAGGATCTAAACCAATTCAGCCACTCTACCGTAGATAGACGATTTTGGATCGTGTGCGAAACGCGTACTTTGTTGCGCCTTAATGCCACCGTTCGGCCGTCAGCGTCTATCCTCGTTTGGATTACGCTTCCTGCCGCCGAACGCGAGCGACGCGCCATCCGTGGTCAGCCATACATTTGGCCGGCGTGCAGGCGAGCTAAACCGTTGACTCATTCCACGAATATCGTCCGCGCTTCCAGTGGCTCAATTTTTGGCGGCGTAAGCATTTATACCATCGCCAGCTGACGGCACCGCACATTCGTGCGGACACACGAACCTTCGCAGCCCCTGACGCGACGCTCGTCGCGCACACATTCCGCGGCCCTTTTTTGCGATCGACAGAGACTCACCAAAGCATAGGCTACCGTCACTGCCATCACCAAGCTCAAACGCGGTCCCCAACGAGGGTGCTGGGCGCCGCCTTGGTGCAAGCCATTCAGGATAAACGGGAAAGCTGTTCTCATCTGCTTGCGCCCCAACGCGGGCCGCAGGACAACCTCCACCACGGCCGGATCACAACTGATACGCCCAACGGTTGTGGGAACCGATTGGACTCGCGGCCAAACAACGAAATAAAAGGAGTTCGCTCAGCGGAAAGGGTCTACAGTGAGCAGACCGTCCTCACACTGAGGACGGTCTTTCAGAGGTAGTTATGCGATTAGATATCAAGAATGCAATTGCCCTCGCGGAAAATGAGACTGCTTACAGCCGGGATCGTCGGGCGAAGCTTCTCATTCTCAAAACTGAGGACGCTAGGAGAGCAGAGCGGAGGAGTATCAGTTTTTCACATATCGATTCAACCGTAAGCAAGTGGCGATTTCCTGCTAAACCGTAAAAAAGCTGATCTTGGCGCTTCGTTTTCCCATTCCGCACCGAAGTTGCGATGGCGCCAGGCATCTTTCTGAGGCTATGCCCATCCACGAAAGTCATGTTCGAGGTCAATCTTTCATGCACCGAGTGATCGCGTATCGCGGTTTCGAAATTTGCGTCGAATTGATTCCGGCTGCTGAAGATGTGTTTGACGTGACTTTTCAGATCAAAGGCGGCACTAACCTCGAAGTCCTCGGCGCGCGGGGAAGCCGCATACCGCTGCGCAACGGCCCGTTCACCGAGCGATGGGCCTACCTGGTTGCCGAGATCGCCGGACAAGCCGCGATCGACGTGTTGCTTGGCCCAACCGAGTGATCCAAGGACGTCGGTATTCGCGAATGCGGATAGCGTCCGGCTGTGTTCGGGCCAGGAAGCGCCGTTCACGCCGCGCCGCGTATGGACACTCAATCGTCCGTAGGACGCTGGAAATGGCCGTAGCGACAAGCCGGGGGCACGTCAGCCCGCCGTCTTTGCCGACGGCCGTTGCTCCAGCCCCTCGCCTCCGAGCATCGTCGCAGCCAACGTCATCCAACTCAGCAGACTCGGCAGGCTCGGCAGGCTCGGGCCGCGGCACGTTGTCGGTCTGGACGCTCACCGTAATCGGCAAGCGTCGCAAGCAGCGCACGCTGCCCCGCGCTGTGCGCGCATTGGCAAAACCGGCGCGCGTTTAATGCGTCCGACGCGCAGGAGCCGCTGATCGCGCCGCAGTGGATGCCGGGCACACGCGCCAAGCCCGAGCGGCGCGGTGCCCCTCGTTAAACCTGGACGGTTGATCGCGTGCCTCGGTCTACACCGTGCCGACCGTTACCACTGGAGCGAGCTCGATATCCGCTTTGCGCGTGACATGGCCGAGCGTACATGGTCGGCCGTCGAAGCCGCGCGAGCTCAGGCCGAGCGTGCCGAACGCGACCGCAGCCGCTATATCTTTGACACCATCGCCGAAGGCTTCATGCTGATGGACCGCCACTGGAAAGTCATGTACATCAACGCGGAAGGGCTGCGCATTGCGCTGGTTCACGCCGGCAGTCAGCGAGCTGCTTCCGTTGAGGGCATCGGACACTGGGCGGCGCATCACGGACCTCGTGCCGGCATTCGCCGACAATGCGTTTTACGCCGATATTGCCGCTGTCATCAAGACCGGCGATCCGCGCGAAGCAGAAGTTCGCCATATGGACGGAAGGTGGCTCTTGCGAAAAGTATGGCCGCACGCTTCGAAAGATGCGGGGGCTTGTGGTGCAGCAATCAACTTCACCGATATTTCGGCGCACAAACTTGCCGAGCACCTGCGCCGTGAGATCGAAAAGCAGAGAGGCTTTCTGCTGGAGATGAGCGACCTATTGCGCACGCTCACTGGTAAGAAGGAACTTCAACAGGAAAGCGTCAAGCGGCTCCGACTGTTCTTCGATTGCGCATTGGTCTTCTATCAGGAGGCTGGCTCGAACGAGATTGCGCAGTGCGTGGTCGAAAATCGCCGGGAAATCGGTTCCGCTTTGGCAGTGCCTTTCGGAGGAGCCTTGTTGGCCAGTGTGCTTGTGAATCGGCTCGGAGTGGCCGATCTTAACATCGCAGACACTCGAACGTCGGCAGATGACCAACTTGAATGGGCTGAGCTTCGAACCGGGGGCGCAATCCGGTCGGTTCTCGGCGTGTCGCTCAGGCGAGACGGCGACGCCCTCGCTACGTTATGCCTCTGCGACACGTCCGCAAGACTAAGGTCCGAGGAAAGTGCGATTCTCTTGCAGGATCCGGCTGAGCGGATATGGGACGCCACGACGCGTGCACGAGCGGAATCTGCCCGCGGCGGGAGCGGCAACTCGCTTCGTCGTAGCGAGGCGTGATCATCGGCGCACAGGCAGCCGTTCCTTAGCGCCCTGAGGGCCTTGAGCGGCGTCGCCAATCGTCAGCACCTTGAAGATGTACGTCCGCCCCACGGATAACAGGAATAGACTGGATGTAATCCATTCCAATGTGCGCTGGCAGGGGGCGTAAGTGAGCAACAATGACGTTTTAATTGCCATCCAGCGCTTCGACACTGCCGCAGGGAACATGCTGGTCTTCGACCGCGCGTCGATTAGCTCGCTTGTCGGTTTGCTCCGTGCGGCACAAGAGCTAGAGATGGACGATCGATTGGAGCACGACCTCATCGTCGTTAGCTCCTTATTGACCATGGGGCAGCATCGCCGGGCGTTTGAACGCCTCAAACGTTCGGTGGTCGACACTTATTTCCGAACGCTGAGCGTCTATACACGCCTCATCCCCGAGTGGCGGCGGGATCCGTTACTACGCGGCGTCGGCATTGGACCGGTCGAATGTTGACCGGTCCGCACGCGCACAGTCATCTCCATTCGTCGACGAGGAGATTGTCGGGGAAACGCTCGATCTTCCCGGCGCTCATCGGGTGCCGTGGAACAAGGGGAGGCCAAGCGCGGCCAGAAGCCTCGGCTGCAGCTCGGCGAGTGGCCGGTGTTCTCCAGTGATCCGCCCCTGCCGTCGCAGGGCGGCGGCTGTCGCTAAGGGTCGGCTAAGGCCGATCGCATCGGGCGGCACGCGGCCAGTTCCAGGTCCTCCGCACTTGCTGTGCGCGGACGCTCGAATGTCCGGTTCGTTCAGATAGCGACCTCTTGCCTCTGACTAGCGATTGAACGCCGCGTGCACCGGCCCCAACGGGGCAGTCATGAGTTGAGCGTGCGAAGCTGGCATGTTCAATCTCATGCGACGTCCACCACGATTTTTCCGCGTGCGGTGGCGTTCGTGATGGCATCGTAGGCGAGTTCCGCGGATTGCAGATCGAACCGGCGGGGATCGAGATTCGGCGTGAGCTTGCCGGCTTCGATCATCTGTGTGGCCTCGCGCAGCATCGCTCCATGATGCGCGCGATGCGTGCCGGTCAGGAGCGGATAGAGGGTAAAGACTCCCGAGTACGTCGCTTCTCGAAACGATAGGGGAGCCAGCGCATGCGTGCCCCAGCCCAAGGCGCTGACGACATGGCCAAAATGCTTGACCGCGGCGAACGACGCGTCGAGCGAAGGGCCGCCGACGGTGTCGACAACAACGTCGAAGCCTGCGTTCTGCGTCAACGAAGCGACATACTGCTGAACCGATTGCGACCGGTAGTCGATGGGCGTAGCGCCAAGACTCGCAACGAGATCGTGGTCACGGGAACTCGCTGTTGCGAAGACCTGGGCGCCAAGCGCGCGCGCCAGTTGCACGGAGACGTGCCCGACACCGCCCGCTCCGCCTTGCACAAGCACAGTTTGGCCCGCTTTCAGATGAGCTCGGTCGACAATGCCGGAATAGGACGTGATGAATGCAAGGGGCAGCGCTGCGGATTCACGCATCGACAGGTTGGCCGGCTTGATCGCTAGCAAGTCCGCGTCGACCGCCGCATACTGCGCCAGCGAGCCCTGAAGACCGCCGACGCCACCCGTCATGCCATACACCTCGTCGCCGACATGGAAAGCGGTTACCCCCGGCCCAACGGCATCGACCACGCCAGCCATATCGATGCCGAGCACCAGCGGGAGGGGATGCTTCGCATGTGCTGCGCTACCGGCGCGGATCTTGGTGTCGAGCGGATTGAGGCCGCTTGCGGCAATGCGCACACGTACCTGGCCCTCTGACGGTTCGGGCATCGCGATGTCGGTTAACTCGAGCGGGCCGTTGTAGCGGTTAAGAACAAGCGCTTGCATGGTCATGGTGGGTTCCTATCGGGTTTCTTGCTCGTCGAGCCGACGAGCCAATGGCTTTATATTGGTCTATGCTTAAACGCATGTAAAACCACGTTTCCGTATATGCGCCATGCAAATTTGAATGGACCCCGCCTGGATTGGAGCGATGTGCGGATCTTTCTAGCCATTGCCCGCTGCGGCACGCTGGGGGCAGCAGCGAAGCGCGTCGGCCAGACCCAGCCGACGATGGGGCGCCGGTTGCGTGCACTTGAAGATGCGCTCGGACATGCGCTGTTCCAGCGCACGAGCGATGGCTTCGTGCTGACGGATGAGGGCGCCACGGTGCTCGCCTATGCCGAGCGAATGGAGGAGGAAGCGCTTGGTCTCACGCGTGCGCTCACCGGGAAGGAGGCTCAGTTGACAGGTCTGCTCCGCGTTTCCTCTTCGGACTGGTTTGGCGTGCACATACTCACGCCAGTGTTCGCGCGCTTTCTCGCGAAGCACCCGGCCGTCTCGCTGGAACTCGTCACAGATTCGCGCCTGTACAACCTCGCGCGCCGTGATGCGGATTTGCTGTTTCGCATTACGCCGTTTGACGAACCCGATGTGATCCAGCGCAAACTGATGCGCATCGACTACGCGTTGTATGGGCACGTCGATCTCGTTCCGCCGGCGCGCGGTGAAGGTGACGGCTATAAGCTGATCAGTATGGACAGCGAGTTCGGCTCCCTGCCCGACGTTGAGTGGGTCACGCGCATGTTGCCCCGGGCCCGGATCGTCTTCGGCAGCAATAATCGTGGAGTACAGGCGCGCATGTGCGCCGAAGGTTCTGGCTTCGCAGTGCTGCCTTGTCCGCTCGGTGATGCGACGCCGGGCATCCGACGAGTCGATTTGGGCGAAGCGGCGCCAGGCCGCGATGTCTGGCTTGGCTTTCATCGCGATTTACGTCGCGTCGCACGACTGCGCGCACTTTTGGATGCAACGATCGATTCGCTAGGAAACGTCTGAGTGCGATGCTCTTCTGCGGACATGGAACCGGCTGCAGTCAAGGGCCATTGCGCCGAACGGCCGCTGCGGGCGCGACGCGCGCTTCTGTCAGTCCGTCTGCAAACGTTGGCTTTAGCGCCTTCTTCGTGCAGGGTCCCGCGATGAGAGTATGACCGATCTTCCGTCCGCGGGAGCCCACTTCAACGACCGGACAACCCTGATACCGGCCCTTGAACTTTGAAGAGTATGACCGTCAGCAGAGGGTCGTGTAGCGACGTTCGATCAATCGAATCAGCACATCCTACTGCCGCTGCTGCCGTGACCTCCCAATTCTCCAATGATGCCGACCGCGTTGGGATCACTTCATATCTTTTACGGCGAACCTCGATCGATGAGACGGCTCGAGAGAGGGTAAACACTAGCTCGGAGGAAGAGGTCCTCGCGTGGGCGAGTCGTCTGATTCTTGGTCTTCAGCAAGTCCGCACACGGCGACTGCCCGGGCTGGGCGTCGTGTTCGACCATCCTAAGCCGCTGATTTAACGGAAGATCTTTCGCCGTAAGATACGCGTGCTCGCGGTCTACCGGTTTAACGTTCGATGAACGTAGTTCAATGTTCCGTGAACTTCGACAGCTGCTTAAGCGTTTTCCCGGCCTTCGCGTCCTTGAAATTGTCAAAGTCGCTCCATATAATTGGCACTCACTGCACGAGAGTGCTAACAAGATTGCCGTCCGGCGAGATCCTTCTCAAAGGACGGGTTTTTCCCGCGTTTTCAGTCTCAATCAAGAGAGGAGTGTGTATGAACCTTCGTCCTTTGCACGATCGCGTCATCGTCAAACGTCTGGACCAGGAAACCAAGACCGCATCGGGCATCGTGATCCCTGAAGCAGCCGCTGAGAAGCCGGATCAAGGCGAAGTCCTGGCCATCGGCCCGGGCAAGCGCGATGACAAGGGCGCGCAAATCGCCCTCGACGTGAAGGTCGGCGACCGTGTTCTGTTCGGCAAGTACGCTGGCCAGACCGTCAAGGTCGACGGGCAAGAACTGCTCGTCATGCGCGAAGAAGACATCATGGCCGTTCTGGTCAAGTAAGCATCCTTCCTGCACGTTTGGCTTCGTCTGCCTGAGCCGCTCCTCCGAGCGCCGCAGCGAAGCCAGCAAACCGAATCGAATTAAGGAGTTTGGATATGGCAGCTAAAGAAGTCACTTTTGGCGATTCCGCACGCGCCAAGATGGTCGAAGGCGTGAACATCCTGGCCAACGCGGTCAAAGTCACGCTGGGTCCGAAGGGCCGCAACGTCGTGCTCGAGCGCTCTTTCGGCGGCCCGACGGTCACGAAGGACGGTGTGTCGGTTGCGAAGGAAATCGAACTGAAGGACAAGCTCCAGAACATGGGCGCGCAAATGGTCAAGGAAGTTGCTTCCAAGACCAGCGACAACGCAGGTGACGGCACCACGACCGCTACCGTGCTCGCGCAATCCATCGTTCGCGAAGGCATGAAGTACGTCGCATCGGGCATGAACCCGATGGACCTGAAGCGCGGCATCGACAAGGCCGTGGCTGCAGCAATCGAAGAACTGCGCAAGATCAGCAAGCCCTGCACGACGAACAAGGAAATCGCGCAAGTCGGCTCGATCTCGGCGAACAGCGACACGTCGATCGGCGAGCGCATCGCTGAAGCGATGGACAAGGTCGGCAAGGAAGGCGTCATCACCGTCGAAGACGGCAAGTCGCTGCAAGACGAGCTGGACGTCGTCGAAGGTATGCAATTCGACCGCGGCTACCTGTCGCCGTACTTCATCAACAACCCGGACAAGCAAGTCGCCGTCCTCGAAAACCCGTTCGTGCTGCTGCACGACAAGAAGGTTTCGAACATCCGCGATCTGCTGCCGGTTCTGGAGCAAGTCGCGAAGGCTGGCCGTCCGCTGCTGATCATCGCTGAAGACGTCGAAGGCGAAGCGCTGGCTACGCTGGTCGTCAACAACATCCGCGGCATCCTGAAGACGGTTGCTGTCAAGGCGCCGGGCTTCGGCGACCGCCGCAAGGCCATGCTGGAAGACATCGCGATCCTGACCGGCGGTCAAGTCGTCGCGGAAGAAACCGGCCTGACGCTCGAGAAGGCAACGCTGGCTGAGCTGGGCCAGGCGAAGCGCATCGAAGTCGGCAAGGAAAACACGACGATCATCGACGGCGCTGGCGAAGCCGTGAACATCGAAGCTCGCGTGAAGCAAGTGCGCAAGCAGATCGAAGAAGCGACGTCGGACTACGACCGTGAAAAGCTGCAAGAGCGCGTGGCCAAGCTGGCCGGCGGCGTTGCGGTGATCAAGGTCGGCGCTGCGACCGAAGTCGAAATGAAGGAAAAGAAGGCACGTGTCGAAGACGCACTGCACGCAACGCGCGCAGCTGTGGAAGAAGGCATCGTGGCAGGCGGCGGCGTTGCGCTGATCCGCGCTCGCAAGGCGATCGACGGCCTGAAGGGCGCGAACGCAGACCAGGACGCTGGTATCAAGATCGTCCTGCGCGCAATGGAAGAGCCGCTGCGCCAGATCGTCACGAACGGCGGCGAAGAAGCTTCGGTCGTGGTGGCAGCAGTTGCTCAAGGTACGGGCAACTACGGCTATAACGCGGCAACCGGCGAGTACGGTGACCTGGTGGAAGCCGGTGTCGTCGACCCGACGAAGGTGACGCGCACGGCGCTGCAAAACGCGGCATCGGTGGCGGGCCTCCTGCTGACGACCGACGCAGCTGTCGCCGAACTGCCGAAGGAAGATGCTCCGATGCCTGGCGGCATGCCCGGCGGCATGGGCGGCATGGGCATGGACATGTAATCTGGCGAAAGCCGATTACATCGGCGCGGGCTTCGAAAGAGGCTCGCGTCATGCCGAAAGAAGAAACCCGCAGCGATGCGGGTTTTTTTTCGTCCGGACTATTTGTTCATTTCCTCGCGCAACTTCTGCGCGGCGGCCTTGTAGTCGTACGTCGGATAGAACTCCGTCCGATATCCGCCCCATGCGGTGCTTTCGATCGCGCGGTTGACTTCGCGCAACCGGTCGGCGGGTACGCGCAACGTGACGACCTGACCGATTCCCATCATCACATACCACGACACCACTTCGACGCCCGGCGGCGGAAACTGCTTGAAGTAGCCTTGCTCCTGCAACTGCTGATTGATCTGGGGCAGCGTCTTCGATTCGTCGTGCTTGAGGAAGATGGTCAGCAGGAACGTGCCATCGCCGGCGGGCGTGGCGTTCTGAGCGTGTGCCGGCGTGGCCGTGAAAATGCAAGACGCGGCGAGCGTGGCCGCAAGCAGCTTGAGCATCTGAGGAAGCCTCCAGAAAGAACTTCAGACCTTGTGATGAATCCGCAGCCGCTCCATCAGATGCAGCGCGTTGGGCTGCGCGTGGCCCTCGGCGGTGTTGTCGAAGATGCACCAGACTTCGGCCGTCTTCTTCGCGCGGTTGTGCAGCGTGCGCGCGAGTTCGTCGAGATAGGTGTAGTCGTACGAAGACCTGTATAACTCGGGCGAGCCGTGCAGCCGCACGTACACGAGCGATGCATCCGCGCGATGCTTGATCTCGCACTCGTCGGGAATCGGGTCGGCGTCGACGTACGCAATGTGATGCGACTTCAGCAACGCCGCCGCGTGCGTCGTGAACCAGCTATGTTCGCGCGCCTCGCACGCGACCGGCAACGTCGTGCGCTCGCGCAGCGCCTTGAAAAACGCGTCGGCGATGTCGTGATCGAACGGCAGGCTCGGCGGCAATTGCACGAGCCAGCATCCGAGCTTGTCGCCGAGTTGGCCGGCCGCACGGAGAAAGTCGTCGAGCAGCGATTCGATATCGACGAGACGCGCGTCGTGCGTGATCGCCTTCGGCAGCTTGACCGAGAACCGGAATGACTCGGGCACGCTGTGCGCCCAGTTCGCGTAGGTCTGCTCGCGATGCGGCTTGTAGAAACTGGAGTTGATCTCGACGCACGTCAGAACGTGCGAGTAGCGTTCGAGATGAGTGCCTTCATGCGGAAAGCTCGCGGAGACACCGCTCGACAGGCCCCAGCCCGCGCAGCCGATGCGGATCGCGCCTTGCGGGCCGGGCTTGTGCAGATGGGGTAGTCGGTATGGCATGCGTTCGCGTCGCCTCCCTTCTTGTTGTGTGTCAGTGTCGGGCTTCTCCGGGCAATCCCGTTGGATCGTCGGGCAACGCGGATGCGTCGCCTTCTTCGTCTGCATCGTTCGAGCGCGCCCAGAAAAAGCGATCCGGCAAATACGCACCCATGCCGGGCCGGAACGCGGCGCGCGCGGCCTGAAATACGTACTCTTGCGCCTCACGCGCGGCCTCGGCAGGTTCCTGACCGTTGGCGAGCAGGGCGGCGACCGCCGAGCCGAGCGTATCGGTCAGGCCCATGACGCGTTGCACGCTGCGCTCCCACGTATCCTGTCGCACGAGCCCTTCTTCGCTGTAGAGCGTGTTGACGTGACGATGCGTGCCGGTTTCCATCGCGAGCACGTACTCGCAGCCCTGCGCCAGAATGTGGGAAATCGCGGAATCGAGCGTCGGCGATTCCGCGTCGCTGTCGGGCTGCGCGAGTTGCAGTAGCGTGGCGTGATCGGCAATCAGCATGGTGGTCTGCGGCACGAGCAGATCGGCGAGCGATTCGCGCAGTTCATCGGCGGACAGGACGTGTTCGTCGTCGAGCGTGAAATCGGGCGCGAGGATCAGCGGCACGTCGTCGTAATCGGAGACGACTTCGGCGATGGCGGACACGAGCTCCGCGCGCGTCGCCGCGCCGATCTTGAAGGCGGCGATCGGCATGTCCTCTAGCAACATGCGCGCCTGGGTCGCGACGGTGTCCGGATCGAGGCCCGTCACTTCATCGCAGGTCGCGGAATCGCGCACCGCGTAGCCCGTCAGCACGGTCGCGCCGTGACAGCCCATGCTGGCGAGCGTCAGCAAGTCGGCCTGCAGGCCGGAGCCGCCCGTGGGATCGGAAAGGCCGAAGGTGAGTACGATCGGTGGGGAATCGCCGGTCATGGCAAAAACGGACATTATGGTATTGGATTGCTTGGATGGACGATCGGCTCTAAGCGAACTCGTGCGCGCCTCGGCGCGTGAGCGAATGCCCGCTCGGTCATGTCTGATTATGCGGCCTAACGCCGCCAGGAATGTTCCTTTGCGCACTTTTTTCCGGTGCGCTAGCCTTCTTCACCGGACCCGGCGTGACGGCCGTTTCGACCGATGTCACGATGCGCGCACCGCAGGCGGGCGGCTTGCTAGGCATCGGCACGGCAACACGGTACCATCATGTCCTATTTTTAAACGACCAATCGACTCGGCATAAGTATGGAATACAGAAGCTGGATGTGCCTGATCTGCGGCTGGATCTACGACGAGGAGGCGGGATTGCCTGACGAGGGCATCGCGCCGGGCACGCGCTGGGAGGACGTTCCGATCAACTGGACCTGTCCCGAATGCGGAGCCCGCAAGGAAGATTTCGAGATGGTCCAGATCTGATCTTGTCGTTCTGCCGCGCCGCATGACTCGCGTCATGCGGCGCGCGTTTTTTGCGGACCGCGTACGTCGCTGACGGCGCGTGCCACGCATGGGCCGCCGTCGGGCGGCCCGTCCGATTTTTCGGATTTTGCAGCGTCAGATGAGTTCGTTGCGGCGATTCCGGCGTCGACCGACGTTGGCGAACAAAGATGCGAAAAGCCTTTGCAGGTTCGGTTCCCGCACTGGCCCGTTAAGGCATACGCTTGAAGCAGGCGCGGCGACGCCGTCTCCCGCCTGTCGATGACGCATTTAAACGGCGGGTGACGGCGGCCTTCCATCGCCGCGCCCGCGAACCGGCTTGTGAGCGCTTGTTATGACATCTCGTCCCGATCTGCCCGTTCCGTACGAAGCCTTGCCCAATCCGCGCGGCGGATCGGTGCGACTCGCAGAAAAGGCGCTGACCGACGCGCTGCACGCGTTCCAGCGTCAGGGCGAAACCGGGGCGGCGCTCAAGCGCGCGATCGCCGCGCTGCATTCGGCGGGGTGGCTTCCCGCGCAGCGCTTCGCCGAGGCGCTGACGCTCGTCGCGCCGCTCGGCGAGGAATCGGAAGGTAGCCACGCACGCATCGCCGATGCGATCGCGGTTTTTCGCGGCGCGGTCGAGCGGCGCAATCTGCGCGAACTCTCGTGCTCGACGGCGCTCTTCGATCACTATCGCGGCCTGCATGCGTTGCTTGCATCGCATACGCGCATCGCGCCGGTTTCCTACGATGACCTCGCCCTCGCGGGCCGCGCGATCGCGCCGGCGACGCTGCGCGGCATCGCGCCCGAGCGGCTCGCGCATACGCGGGCGCGCTATGAGGAAACGTTGCTGAAACTCTTGCGCGGACCGGCCGAAGGCTCCGCCGACACCTTCGCGCGCCTCGACGCCTGCCTCGACGAACTGCGCGGCCCGGATCCCTACGATTTCTGGCGGCTCGCGTCGTCGGCGGTCGTGGCGCTGCGCGAGCGCGCGCAGCGCACCGGCGGCGAGCTGGACTACATCGCCGACGTCAAGCGTCTCTACGCGCGCTTCAACCTCGTGCTGGCGGATCAGGCGCACGCGCTGTCGTACGCGCCGCGCTCGCTCGTGCGCGCGACGCTCGCGCTGCTGTGGCGCGATTTCGCGCTGTACGGCGCGCGGCCGGAAGATGCCGACCACGTCGATGTTTTGCGCGATTACGGGCTGACGGTCGCGTGGCACGTCGCCGCGACGCCCGAATCGGAAGCGGCGTGGGAAGAGAGCGCTGCGCAGGCGGGCGAGGAAGCCTCGCGCGACGCCGCGACGCGCGATCTCGGCGTGCTGCGCGTGAACGCGAGTGCTTACGAGGATTTCCTGCAGAGCGCGGAAACGTCGATCGACGCGCTCGTCGAGCGCGGCACGCAGGCGAACGAAACCGGCATGGTCGACGAAGCGGCGGCGCTGTCGGCGGCCGACGCGTCGCATCGGCTGGGCGCGGCGGCTTGCGCGCTGGGCCTCGGGCATGTCGCGCTCTTGGCGGATACGCTCGGCCTCGCGTGGCGGCGCGTCGCGCATCACGGCGAAACGCACGCCGATGGCGCCGAAGGCGCGACACGCGGCATCGACGCGACCGTGCCCGAGCGCGCCGCGCAAATGCTGCGTTCGATGCTGCATCAGGCGGCGGCCGGCATTGCGCCTTCAGAAGGGCGCGGATCGATCGTTGCGCTGACGTCGATGATCGAAAAACCTGCGCCGTTTGCGCGCTAGTCTTCGCCGTCGTCGTCGGGCGGAAGCTGCTTCGGGCCCGGCGCGCGCACGACGTCATAACGCATGAGCGTGCGTTTTCTGGCGGCTTCGTGATCGACGATCGGCTGCGGAAAATCCGCGCCGAGGGAGATTTTCGCCGCTTTCAGCGCATCCGGTTTCGCAAGCCACGGCGCGTGAATATCGCGATCGGAAAGAGCCGCGATCTCTGGCACGTAATGACGGATGAACTTGCCCGCCGAATCGAATTTCCGTGACTGCGTGACCGGATTGAAGATGCGAAAGTACGGTTGCGCATCGCAGCCGCTCGACGCGGCCCACTGCCATCCGCCGTTGTTGTTCGAGAGCTCGAAGTCGTTCAGATGGGCTTCGAAGTACGCCTCGCCGCGTCGCCAGTCGATGCCCAGGTCCTTCGTCAAAAAACTCGCCACAACCATGCGCAGACGGTTGTGCATGTATCCCGACGCGTTGATCTGCCGCATCGCCGCATCGACGAGCGGATAGCCCGTCTGACCCGAGCACCACGCGGCGAAATTCGCGTCGGCGGCATCGCCCGTTTCCCAGCCGATGCGGTCGTACTCCGGCTTGAACGCGCGATGATCGCCAGCGACGCCGACGTGCGGAAAATGGTGCAGCACGGAGAAATAGAACTCGCGCCAGATCAGCTCGCCTAGCCACGTTTCCGCGCCCTTGTCGCCGTGACGCTGCGCATCGTGGGCGCTGCGGGCGAGCGCGCGGATCGACATCGTGCCGTGCCGCAAATGAACGCCGAGATAACTCGGGCCCTTCAGCGCGGGGAAATCGCGCGTGCGACCGTAGTCGGTCATGCGGTCGCGGAAATCGTCGAAGAGCTCGTAGGCGCCGCGCGCGCCTGCGGGAAACGCGGGGGCGGGTGCATCGCCGAAGCCGAGCGCATCGAGCGATGGAATCGCATGCTTTACGTTCGACGGCGGCTTCGCGAGCGTGTCCAGGTGATCTTCGGATGCGTAGGGCGCAAGCGCATCGGGCGTGAGTGTCGCGAGCCACTTGCGCTTGTACGGCGTGAAGACGGTGTAGGGCTTTGCAGCGCCTGTCATCACATCGTCGTGATCGAAGACGGCCTGATCCTTGAACGAAAAGAACGCGATGTCATGACTCGCGAGCTTCTGCGCGACGGCTTCGTCGCGCGCCTTCGCCGCCGGCTCGTAATCACGATTGACGAACACGGCGTTCGCGCCGCATTCGCGTGCGAGCGAAGAAATATCGTTCATGGGGTGCCCGTGCCGCACGATCAACGCGCCGCCGGCCTCGCGCAACGTGCGATCCAGCTCGACGACGCTCGCGTGAATGAACGGCACGCGCCGGTCTTTTTTGTCGAGCGGCGCGAGAATATCGCGATCGAAAACGAAGGCGCACAGTACCCGACGGCACCTTGTAAGCGCGTGATAGAGTGCAGCATTGTCTGCCGCGCGCAGATCCCGCCGAAACCAGACCAGACCCACATCAAACTCGGCCATCTCGCAGCGCCTTTGTTAAAATTCTGAATTATGTCCAAGACTTCCGATCGCATCAATTTGACGAATCAGTTCCTGATCGCCATGCCCAACATGGCCGATCCGACGTTTTCAGGAACGGTGGTCTACCTTTGCGATCACACGGAGAAGGGCGCGCTCGGTCTCGTCATCAACCGGCCGACCGACATCGACCTTCAATCGCTCTTCAATCGCATCGATCTCAAGCTCGAAATCGAGCCGCTCGTCCATTTGCCCGTTTATTTCGGCGGTCCCGTGCAGACGGAGCGTGGCTTCGTGCTGCACGAAGCGGGCGAGGGCGAACCCTATAGCTCGTCGATGAGCGTGCCCGGCGGACTCGCCATGACCACGTCGAAGGACGTGCTCGAAGCAGTCGCGAGCGGCAAGGGCCCCGATCGCTTCCTGCTTACGCTCGGTCACGCCGGCTGGGGCGCGGGCCAGCTCGAAGAGGAAATCTCGAAGAACGGCTGGCTGACCGTCGAAGCCGATCCGCGCATCATCTTCGACGTACCAGCCGAAGACCGCCTCGAAGCGGCGCTCTCGCTGCTCGGCGTGTCGCGCTCGATGTTGTCCGGCGAAGCAGGGCACGCATGAGCCGCGAAGCCACGCTGCTGGCATTCGATTACGGCGAGAAACGCATTGGTGTCGCCGTCGGCAATACGCTCACCCGCCACGCGCGCGCGCTCGTCACGCTGGAAAACCGCAATCGCGAATATCGCTTCGTCGAAGTGGGCAAGCTGCTCGACGAGTGGAAGCCCGACGCCATCGTCGTCGGCATGCCGATGCATCCCGACGGCACGCCGCACGAAATGAGCGCGCTTGCGAAGCGCTTCGGCAATCAGGTGAACGGACGTTTCAACGTGCCGGTGCAATGGGTGGACGAGCGCTACTCGTCCGTCGACGCCAAAGCCGATTTGCGTGAGCGCGGCGTGCGCGCCAATGCGCGCGGCCGCTTCGACGAAATCGACGCCGAAGCCGCGCGCGTCATCCTTCAACAATATCTCGACGGACTTGCCGACGATCATGAGTTCCATTGACGCCGAGGCGCTGTATCGCGCGCTCGTCGACCAGATTCGCGCTGCCTACGGACAATCGCTCGCCGCGCCCGACGGCGCCGTTCTCGCGGGCATTTTCAGCGGCGGCGTGTGGCTTGCCGAGCGGCTCGCGAAGGATCTGAACGCGCCGCGCTTCGGCGTGGTGAACGTGGCGCTGCATCGCGACGACTACGCGAAGAAAGGCCTGCACAGCCAGGCGAGCCCGACCTCGCTCCCCTTCGAGGTGAACGGCCGCCGCATCATCCTGGTCGACGACGTGCTGTCCACGGGGCGCACCGTGCGCGCGGCGATCAACGAGCTGTACGACTATGGCCGTCCGGCATCGATCGATCTCGCGGTGCTCGCCGATCGCGGCGGGCGCGAAATGCCGATCGGCGCGCGTTTCACCGGCGCGACGCTCGATGTGCCCGCGAATCAGAATCTCGTGCTCGCGCGTCGCGAAGACGGCGCATTCGACTTCAGGACGGAAGCGCGCGCCAGCTGAAGCGAGCGCTTCGACGTCTTTTCAAAGTACATCCGGGATCGACATGAATACCGCCACCGAAGGCGCCGCCGCGCCCGACACCTTTCGCTACGGCTTTCTCAAGGGCAATCCGCAGCTGACGAAGAACGGCGAGCTGAAGCACCTGTTGAGCATCGAAGGATTGCCGCGCTCGATCGTCACGCACATCCTCGATACCGCCGAGCAGTTCGTCAGCGTGACCGATCGCGAAGTGAAGAAGGTGCCGCTTTTGCGCGGCAAGTCGGTGTTCAATCTCTTCTTCGAGAACTCGACACGCACGCGCACCACGTTCGAGATCGCGGCGAAGCGTCTTTCGGCCGACGTGCTGAATCTGAACATCAACGCATCGTCGACGAGCAAAGGTGAATCGCTGCTCGACACGATCAACAATCTCTCCGCGATGCACGCCGACATGTTCGTCGTGCGTCACGCATCGAGCGGCGCGCCGTATCTGATCGCCGAGCATTGCGCGCCGCACGTGCACGTCATCAATGCGGGCGATGGCCGTCACGCGCATCCGACGCAGGGCCTGCTCGACATGTACACGATCCGCCATTACAAGCGCGACTTCACGAAGCTGCGCGTGGCGATCGTCGGCGACATCCTGCATTCGCGCGTCGCGCGCTCCGACATTCACGCGCTGACGACGCTCGGCGTGCCCGAAGTGCGCGCGATCGGACCGCGCACGCTGTTGCCGGGCAATCTCGATCAGATGGGCGTGCACGTCTATCACAATCTCGACGAAGGGCTGAAGGGCGTCGACGTCATCATCATGCTGCGCCTGCAGAACGAGCGCATGAGCGGCGCGCTCTTGCCGTCCGCGCAGGAGTACTTCAAGAGCTGGGGATTGACGCCCGAGCGTCTCGCGCTCGCCGCGCCCGATGCGATCGTCATGCATCCCGGCCCGATGAATCGCGGCGTGGAAATCGACTCGCAAGTGGCCGACGGCCCGCAGTCGGTCATCCTGAATCAGGTGACTTTCGGCATCGCCGTGCGCATGGCGGTGATGGGCATCGTGGCCGGCAACACTGACTGACAAAGACGACATGAAGATCCAGATTCAGAACGGCACGATCATCGATCCGGCGGCCGGCACGGAAGAGCGCAAGGACGTGTTCATCGCGGCGGGCAGGATCGTCGGCATCGGCGAGGCGCCCGCGGATTTCAACGCGGCCAAGGTCATCGACGCTTCGGGGCTTTACGTCGCGCCGGGTTTCGTCGATTTGTCGGCGCGTCTGCGCGAACCGGGCTTCGAACACAAGGCGACGCTCGAATCCGAGATGGCCGCCGCGATGGCGGGCGGCGTGACGAGTCTCGTGTGCCCGCCCGACACCGATCCGACGCTCGACGAACCCGGTCTCGTCGAAATGCTCAAGTTTCGCGCGCAGAAACTGCATCTCGCGCACGTGTATCCGCTCGGCGCGCTGACGGTCGGGCTCAAGGGCGAGACCATCACCGAGATGGTCGAGCTGACCGAAGCGGGCTGCGTCGGCTTTTCGCAGGCGGATAACCCGATCGTCGATACGCGCACGCTGCAACGCGCGCTGCAGTATGCGACCACGTACGGCTATACCGCGTGGCTGCGTCCGCAGGATGCGTACATGTCGAAGGGCGGCGTGGCGGCGAGCGGCGCGGTGGCGTCGCGGCTGGGGCTGTCGGGCGTGCCGGTGTCGGCGGAAACGATCGCGCTGCATACCATCTTCGAACTGATGCGCGTGACGGGCGCGCGCGTGCATTTGTCGCATCTGTCGTCGGCGGCGGGCGTCGCGCTCGTGCGCGCGGCGAAGGCCGAAGGAATCGCCGTGTCGTGCGACGTGACTATCAATCACGTGCATCTGACGGACATCGACATCGGCTATTTCGATTCGCAATTCCGGCTCGATCCGCCGCTGCGTCAGCAACGCGACCGCGATGCGATTCGCGCGGGTCTCGCCGACGGCACCATCGACGCGATCTGCTCCGATCACACGCCGCTCGACGACGACGAAAAGCTGCTGCCCTTCGCCGAAGCGACGCCCGGCGCGACCGGCCTCGAACTGCTGCTGTCGCTGACGGTGAAGTGGGCGCGCGAAGCGAACGTGCCGCTCGCGAAGGCGCTCTCGCGCATCACGTCCGAGCCCGCCGACGTGCTGAAGCTTCCCGCCGGCCGCATTGCGACGGGCGCGCTCGCCGATCTGTGCGTGTTCGATGCGGCGAGCGAATGGCGCGTCGATCCGCTGAAGCTGAAGAGCCAGGGCCGCAACACGCCGTTTCGTGGCTACGAATTGCCGGCGCGCGTGCGTGCGACGGTGGTCGGCGGTCACGTCGCTTACGAGAGCCGCTGAACATGCGCTTCGCATGGCGCAAGCTTCGGCTCGTCGCGCATCTGTTGTACGGCATGTGGATCGTCGCGACGCGCTTTGCCCGCGCGTCGGCGGCCGAACGCGCCGAGATGAACCGACTGTGGTCGCTCGAAATGCTGCGGCTTTCGGGGATGAAGCTCGTCGTGCATAACGACGAGGCGCGGCTCGATAGCGGCGTGCTCGTCGTCGGCAATCACATCTCGTGGATCGATATCTACGTCATCAACGCGTGGCGTCCGACGCCGTTCGTGTCGAAGGCGGAGATCCGCAAATGGCCGGTGGTCGGCTGGCTTGCGCATCAACTGGATACGGTGTTCGTGCAGCGCGAGAAGCGCAGCGACGCGAAGCGCATCATGCACGAGCTCGCGGATCGTCTGCTCGCTGGCGAAAAGATGTGCGTCTTTCCGGAAGGCACGACCTCGGACGGGCAAGCGCTGCTGCCCTTTCACGCGAACATGTTTCAGGCGGCGGTGTCGGCGTCGTGCCCGGTGCAGCCGATCTGCCTGATGTACGAGGATGCGCAAGGAAGGCAATCGACCGCGCCGGCGTATATCGGCGATATGTCGCTCAACGATTCGCTCGATGCGCTCTTGCGCGCGCGGCCGCTCACCGCGCATCTTTACGTGTGCGATCCGCTCGCACCGGGCGCGGACCGGCGGTTGCTCGCGAGCGAGGCGCAGGCTTCCGTCGATGCGGTGCTTCAGCGGATGCGTGGCCTGCCCGCCGTCGGCGATGCGATGCCGGAGGTGCCGCTCACTTCTTCATCGCGCAGCTCACCTGCGTGACGACGCGTTGTGCGGGATCGGCCGTCAGGCGCACCGCCGACAGCTTGTTGCCCCACACGCAGCCCGAATCGAGGCAGAGAACGTCGTCGCGGATCATCAGACCGAGCGCGGCCCAGTGGCCGAAGACGATCGTCACGTCCCGCGTGCGGCGGTCCGGCACGTCGAACCACGGCATGTAGCCGGGCGGCGCGGCATCGGGGCCGCCGTTGTTCGCGAACTCCATCGCGCCTTCGGGCGTGCAGAAACGAATGCGCGTCAACGCGTTGTAGATGACGCGCAGACGATCCGCGCCCTTCAGGTTGTCCTCCCAGCGATGCGGCTCGTTGCCGTAGAGCGTCGCGAGCGCCTCCTTCCAGTTCGGCGCGCGCAAGGCCTGCTCCAGTTCGTGCGCGAGTTCCATGGTCATCGTCGCGTCCCACTGCGGCAGCACGCCCGCGTGGACCATCAGCACGTTATTTTCGAAATGCGCGACGGGTTTGTGGCGCACCCATTCGATGAGATCGTCGGCATCGGGCGCGGCGAGGATGTCATCGAGCGTGTCGCCCTTCTTCGGCTTGCGCAGGCCAGCAGCGACAGACAGCAGATTCAGATCGTGATTGCCGAGCACGACGGTCGCGCGCGAGCCGAGCGCGATCACTTCGCGCAGCGTTTGCAGCGACTTCGGGCCGCGGTTGATCAGATCGCCCGCGAACCAGAGCGGTGTGTCCGGCGCGGGCGCGGCTTTTTTCAGAAGACGCTCGAACGGGTCGCAACAGCCTTGGAGGTCGCCGAAGACTAGGGGGGCGAGGGTGTCGTCGATGCGGGTGGTTGATGCGTCGATCATTGAGAAGAAGCGCCGTGAGAGTATGCTGAATTATGAAGCAGACGGTGAATACTGTCTGCGCGGCGATTCGGGCAGCACGTTAACATTCGTCATGGTCCGCCGTATCATTGAACGTTTGATCGGCGGCCAATTTTGATCCGCCAGGCGGTCTTCGCGCGGCTTGCACGTGCGCCGTCAAAGAAAAAGGGCATTTATGATTCTCGTCACGGGCGGAGCCGGATTCATCGGCGCAAATTTCGTGCTGGACTGGCTGAACGAGTCGGATGAGTCCGTGGTGAACGTCGACAAGCTGACGTACGCGGGCAATCTGGGCACGCTGCAGTCGCTCAAGAATGACGCGCGTCACGTCTTCGCGCGCGCGGACATCTGCGACCGGGCGGCCATCGACGCCTTGCTGGCGCAGCACAAGCCGCGCGCGATCGTGCACTTTGCGGCGGAAAGCCATGTCGATCGCTCGATTCACGGTCCCGCCGATTTCGTGCAGACGAACGTGGTCGGCACCTTCACGCTGCTCGAAGCCGCGCGCATGTACTGGGGCAAACTGCCCGAAGCCGAGAAGCAGGCGTTTCGTTTCCTGCACGTTTCGACCGACGAAGTGTTCGGCTCGCTGTCAGCCACCGATCCTCAATTCTCCGAGACTACGCCTTACGCGCCGAACAGCCCGTACTCCGCGACTAAGGCCGGTTCCGATCACCTCGTGCGCGCTTATCACCATACGTACGGCCTGCCGGTTCTGACGACGAACTGCTCGAACAACTACGGTCCGTATCAATTCCCCGAGAAGCTGATTCCACTGATGATCGCCAATGCGCTCGGCGGCAAGCCGCTGCCCGTATATGGCGACGGCCAGAACGTGCGCGACTGGCTGTATGTCGGCGATCACTGCGCGGCGATCCGCGAGGTGCTTGCACGCGGCGAGCGTGGCGAGACGTACAACATTGGTGGATGGAACGAGAAGAAGAACCTCGATGTCGTGCATACGCTGTGCGATTTGCTCGACGCGGCGCGTCCGAAGGCGAGCGGCTCATATCGCGATCAGATCACGTACGTGAAGGATCGTCCGGGTCATGATCGCCGCTATGCCATCGATGCGCGCAAGCTCGAACGGAAACTGGGCTGGAAGCCCGCCGAGACGTTCGAAACGGGACTGGCGAAGACGGTCCGGTGGTATTTGGACAATCAGCCGTGGGTGGACGAGGTTGCTTCCGGCGAGTACCGGAAGTGGGTGGAAACGAACTACGCGCAGCGCGCGTGAAGGACTGAAGATGGCGCGCAAGGGCATCATTCTGGCGGGCGGTTCGGGCACGCGGCTCTATCCGATCACGCATGTGGTCTCCAAGCAACTGCTGCCGGTGTACGACAAGCCGATGATCTATTACCCGCTCTCGACGCTGATGATCGCGGGAATACGGGACGTGCTGGTGATTTCGACGCCGCAGGACACCGCGCGCTTCGAGGCGATGCTCGGGGACGGCAGCCAGTGGGGCATGAATATCTGCTACGCGGTGCAGCCGTCGCCGGACGGACTTGCGCAGGCGTTCATCATCGGGCGGGAGTTCGTCGGCAATGATCCGTCGACGCTCATACTCGGCGACAACATCTTCTACGGCCACGACCTGGCGAAGCTGCTCGAAGGCGCAAGCGCACGCGCCGAAGGTGCAACGGTGTTCGCGTATCATGTGCACGATCCGGAGCGCTATGGCGTGGTCGAATTCGATCAGCAGTTCCGCGCGTTGTCGATAGAGGAGAAGCCCGCGAAGCCGCGCTCGAACTACGCGGTGACGGGGCTGTATTTCTACGACAACACGGTGTGCGATATTGCGGCGGACATCGAGCCGTCGCCGCGTGGTGAGTTGGAAATCACGGATGTCAACTCGTGCTATCTGAAGCAAAGCAGGCTGCAGGTGCAGATCATGGGGCGCGGGCACGCATGGCTCGATACCGGCACGCACGAATCGCTGATCGAGGCCGCGACCTTCATTGCGACGCTGCAGAAACGGCAAGGATTGATCGTCGCGTGTCCCGAAGAAATCGCCTACTGGAGCAACTGGATCGACGAGGAGCAACTCCTCCGGCTCGCAGCGCCGCTTTCAAAGAACGCCTACGGACAATATCTGCTTAACCTTCCGAAAGAACACCTTGCATGGCCATCCAAGAAGTAATCGCTACGGCACTGCCCGAAGTCAAGATCATCGAGCCGAAGGTCTTCGGCGATGCGCGCGGGTATTTCTACGAAAGTTTCAACGCGCGTGAGTTCGCCGAACTGGTCGCGCCGGGCGTCGAGTTCGTGCAGGACAATCATTCGCGCTCCGCGCGCGCTGTATTGCGGGGGCTGCATTATCAGATCGAGCATGCACAGGGGAAGCTCGTGCGCGTTGTGGAAGGCGAAGTGTTCGACGTCGCGGTCGACATTCGCAAGAGCTCGCCGAATTTTGGCAAGTGGACGGGCGTGAAACTGTCGGCAGACATCCATCGGCAGTTGTGGGTGCCGCCAGGATTCGCGCATGGTTTCGTCGTGCTTTCGGACTCTGCGCAGTTTCTCTACAAGACGACCGACTATTGGTTTCCTGAGCACGAGCGCAGCATCGTGTGGAACGACGAGTCGATCGGTATCGAATGGCCCATCGACTTCGAACCCATACTCGCCGCGAAAGATCGTGATGGCAAGCGTCTCGTCGATGCGGAATGCTACGCATGACTATCCTGCTGACCGGCGTGAACGGACAAGTCGGGTTCGAGCTTGCTCGCACGTTGCAAGGCCTTGGGCGTGTGATCGCGGTCGATCGCAATGCGCTCGATCTGCGCGATCTCGATCGCGTGCGGAACTTCGTGCGTGCGACGAAGCCGGATGTCATCGTGAATCCGGCGGCGTACACGGCTGTCGATGAAGCGGAGGATCAACGCGAGGAGTCCCATAGGCTGAATGCCGAATTGCCCGAAGTGTTCGCGGAAGAGTGCGCGCGGACCAACGCGTGGCTCGTCCATTATTCGACCGACTATGTATTCGACGGCGCGAAGTCATCGCCCTATGTCGAGAGCGACGCGGTCGCCCCATTGAACGTATACGGCGAGACCAAGCTCGCAGGCGAGCGCGCGATCGCGCGAAGCGGATGCCGGCACCTGATCTTGCGGACGAGCTGGGTGTACGGCGCGCGCGGCGCGAATTTCATGCGCACGATTCTGCGTTTGGCGGAGCAGCGGCCCGAATTGACGGTCGTAGCCGATCAATTTGGCGCGCCCACGTGGAGCCGAACGATCGCCGAGGTCACCGCGAACATGCTGGCGCAGATCGCCGCCGCGGAACGAAGCAAGCCCGGTGCATTCGACGAACGGAGCGGCGTCTATCACCTCACCAACGGCGGAAGGACTTCCTGGTACGAGTTCGCGCGTGAAATCCTGCGCGTTTGGGGTTGCGAAGACAGAACGCGCATCGAACCGATTCCGGCGAGCGCTTATCCGGTCAGAGCCCGCCGTCCGTTCAACTCCTGCCTGTCCAACGAAAAACTCGCGGCGACGTTCGGCCTCGCCGCGCCGGACTGGGTGCGCGCGCTGGAGCTATGCGCGCAGCAGGACTGATCTATCTATTCGAGCACGCCCGCAGCATTGAAGCGCGCAGTCCAGCTGTTCGCTTCGCGGAACGCCGCGATGCCGTCGTCGCTTGCTGGGCAGCGCAACGCGGCATCGACTCCGCTGCCGAGCCGGTCGTGGGCGTCGATCAGGAACGTGGCCGGTTCATTGCCGCGGAGCGTCATCTCGCCGAAGCTTGTCGAAATGACGGGCAGGCCCATCGCCCGGTACTCGTAGTACTTTATCGGATCGACGCCGTCAGTCAGTTGATTGCGGATGAACGGAATCAGGCCGATGTCGAACTCGCGCATCGCCTTCAGTGCTTCGGCATGCGGCACTGGCGGCAGCATCTGCACGTTGCCCGGCAGCGCGGCCGGCGGCTGTGAAAACACCGGGCCGATGAGGCGGATCCTGTCGTTCGGCCGTTGCTTCGCGAGCGCGATGAGCCACGCCCAATCGAACCACGGTCCCATGGTGCCGAGATAGCCGATGATTTTCGTCTGGCCATCGCCGAGCCGTGTGAGCTTCGCGACATCGGGTGCGGGAAGGACCGCCGGATCGAGCCCGTTATAGACGACGCGCGCATCCGGCCTCAGCGTTTGCCAGCGCGCGCGTAATGCCGTGGACGACACGAGCAGCCGCACCACGCCCGCAGCGATGCGCTCCTCGACGCGCGCCAGCGCCGCGCGCGATACGCCGGTGTAGAACGCGGGGAAGTCGTCCATGCTGTCGTAGACCGAGCGCGCGGCGCCGGCGTGTTCCAGCAGATCGAACGCGAGCGCACTCGGCTTGCCGACTACGAGCAGCGTCTCTTCGGCGGCGCAAAAGGCCGCGACGCGCTCCGCGACAGCCCGCCAGGCAAGCCGGTTGACGATCGTGCCGCCGGGCATCGGCTCGATCGGCAGCGCGCGCACGCCCGCGACGGTGACCCACTCCGGCGAACGCACTTGCGCGCCCGAAGCGTTCACTGGCGGACGACGCAGATCGCGCAGCGCGGGCAGTCGTGTCGCGTATGGATCGATCCACAGCACGCGGCCGCCCGTAGCCGCATGAAACCATTCGACGAACTTGTGCGGACGCTGCGCGAAGCTCGCCCAGGGCAAAGGCGACAGATAGACGAGTTGCTGCATCAGCAAAAGCGTTCCTTCAGCACATCGACGATACGACTTGCTGCGTTGCCGTCGCCGTAAGGTGAAACGCCGCGCGCCATCGTACGGTACTCGGCGGGATCGCTCAGAAGACGGGATACCGCATCGACGATGACATCGGTCTGCGTGCCCACAAGCCGCACGACACCGGCTTCGACCGCCTCCGGCCGCTCTGTCTCGTGGCGTAGCACCAGCACCGGCTTGCCGAGGGCGGGCGCTTCCTCCTGCACGCCGCCCGAGTCGCTCAGGATTAGCGTCGCGCGCTGCATCGCCGCGACGAACGGAATGTAGTCGAGCGGCTCGGTGAGGATGATGCGCGGATGACCGTTCAGCATTGGATGCACCACGTCGCGCACGTTCGGGTTCGGGTGTACCGGAAACAGGATTTCAATGTCGTCGTGACGTGCCAGCAGTTCGAGCAAGGCGCTGCAGGTGTTCCTGAGCGGCTCTCCGAAGTTTTCGCGGCGATGCGCGGTGACGAGCACGAGCCGCTTGCGCTCGTCGAGATCGAGATCGAGGGCGGGCTTTTCATGTGCAACCGACAAGAGCGCATCGATTACCGTGTTGCCCGTCATCCAGATCGTGTCGTCGGGTACGCGTTCGCTCAGCAGGTTCTGGCGCGCGCCTTCGGTCGGCGCGAAATGCAGCGACGCGAGGCGCCCCGCCACGACACGGTTCATTTCCTCGGGAAACGGATTGTCGATATCGCCGGTGCGCAAGCCGGCTTCCACATGCCCGAATTCGATGCGCCGATAGAAACACGCCATTGCGACGGTCATCACGGTCGTCGTGTCGCCTTGTGCGAGCACGAGCGCGGGCTTTTCCTGTGCCAGCACACGATCGATCTCCTTGAGCAGACGCGCGGTCAGCCCGGCGAGCGACTGGTTTGGCCTCATGATGTCGAGATCGATATCCGGAACCAGCCCGAAGCACGCCAGAATCTTGTCCAGCATGCCACGATGCTGCGCCGTGTTGAGCACGCGCACTTCGAACTCCGAGCAGGCCTTCAGCGCGAGGATGACAGGTGCCATCTTAATTGCCTCAGGCCGCGTACCCACCGCGCACAGAATGGTATGCCGCATGTGCGGTTCCTTTACCACGTATAGTCGAGATAGAAGTGCGGATAATCGCGCCACTTCTCCTTGAAATACTGCGCATTACGCAAGAATAGGGCGGTGTACTTGTCACTGCCGGAGTTGGCCTGCGTGGTCTGGTGAGGCTGATGGCGCACGCCCGAGAGGTCGCGGAAGGTCACCTTCATGTCGAGCGCCTTGATCTGGAAACACAGGTCTGTGTCTTCGAAGCAGGTTGGGTCGTAGAAGGTATCGAAGCCGTGCGTGGCGTCAAAGGTGCGGCGGCGCATGAAGAAGCCGCTCGTGCCCAGGAAGCCGATGTCCGCGCGATAACCGTCGCGGATCGCGATCGCGTTCATCGCGCGATTTGGACAGTAGTCGGCGATCATGCCGCCCAGGTCTGTGCGCGTCTTGTCGAACCATCCGGCGTTCCAGCCGATAACCCCGACGCTGGCATCGTTTTCGAGCACATGCAGTGCCTCGGCGAAGCCCGAGGAGCCGGTGAACCACTGATCGCTGTCGAAGAAAGCGATGTACTTGCCCGTGCTATGCGCAACGCCGAGATTTCGGCCCGAGGAGCAGCCGTTCTGCGGGTTGCGCACGAGCTTTACCTGCGGGAACCGCTGCTCGACGATTTCGGCGCCGCCATCGACGCTCGCGTTGTCTACGACGATGACATCGGCCAGATAGGGTCCGCAGTGCGCGAGCAGCGTTTCCAGCGCACGCGCAATGATCTTCGCGTTGTTGTGAATCAGGATCACGACGCTGACGTCGCGACGCGGCGCAGCCGGGCAAAGCTGTTCGAGACGACCGAGCCAGCTGTTCTTCGAGACGAAGCTGTCGTCGGCGAGTGCGGCAGCCTCCGCGCTACCGAGTTCCTCGCAGCGCGCCGCGAAGGAGCTTTCGTCCGCGCAAACGTGCAGGCCCGCCGTCGGCGTGATGCGGAAGTCGAGCGAGGCTACGACCGGCTTGCGCAGATGCAAGCCGGCATAGATGCCGACCGTTGCGTCGCCGTCGACAAGTGCGTCGCGCAGCAGCGGGAAAAAGAGGAAATGCGCGTTCGCCACATATGCCGGAAGCTTGTCGAGGGCTTCGGTCGCGCGCACGACCACGTTTGGTGGCAAATTCGGCGGCGGCGTGCCGTCGGCCATGAAGCAAAACGTCACGTCCGGCGACTGTTCGGCGGCACGCCGCGCAAATGCCCAGTCGACCAGCTCCAGTCCTTCCATCGAATAGAAGAGCGCGACGCGGCCCTTCTTCGCGGCGAAGCCGTCAGGCGCATCGAAGGTCTTGTACGGATCGAATACCGTGTGCAGCGCCGCGCCGGGCAGCAGTTCTACTTCCTCGCGAACGTTTCCGCGCACGAGTTCGGCGAGTGCGGGAGTTGCGGCCGTGCACCGGTCAGCCTGCGCAAGAAGCGTCGAGTACATTGAGCGGTGCGGCTCGGCGGCGTGCGACCAGTCGGAGTCGACGTCGAATACTGTCTCGATGCCCCGATGCTTCGCGTACTCGAAGAAGGCCGATATTCGCGAGTCGGGCACGCCGATCACAAGTCGCGCCGCTTCCGATACCCGCTCGAACACGTATTCGAGCGTCGTCGTTTCGATCGGCTGATGGATCAGGCCAGGAATCCGCAGCGCGGGCGCTGGCGCCTTGTCCGCTGCGCCATCCGTTGCCGATACATAGAGATAGATCACACGGTGCCCGGCATGCAGCGCCGCGAGCGAGAGTTGCGCGTGCCGGTGCGCGGCGCCCGCCCAATCATAGCGATGCTGCGCGATGATCACCAATTCCGAACGCTGCAGCTTCGCCGCCGCACGAAACCACAATTCCGGATCGCCTGGCGCGAGTTCCTGAGGCGCAGCCTCGATGATCTTTGCGTGCGCGTTCTCGATGGCCTGCCGCGCGTGGAGGTGGCGCTTCGCCGCGGAGGCGAGCGCGCGTAAGCCGCCATTGCGCAGGATATAGACGGCGCGTTCCGCGTAGGCACGCGGCGCGGAAATCAACTTACGTACGAGCATGTTCGATTCAAGAAAGGGTGAGCGAGCGGCGGCGGTGGAGGAATCGGCGCCGATGTGCAGAATTCGCAGCAAACGAACCCATAATAGTCGGTTGCGATTCCGAATTTGCTCCAGCTCGAGCTCGTGTTTCGCTCGCAGTTCGTTCGCCACGCGGAGCTGTTCCTGCGCGACGGACAGCGCTTCGCGCACAGCTTCGGTTTCTGCGCGGCTTTCCTCGAGCCGCGCGTTCAAGTCGGCGAGCGTTGCCTGTGACGCGTTGTACAGGTCGCTCAGTTCAAAGACGCGCTTTTCGTGCTCCTCGGACAGTTGACGCGCGGCCCCTTCGGCAGCGCGCGCGTGCGCCGCCTGCGCCTCGCTCGCGCTCAGTTGCATGTCGCGAAAGCCCACGATCTCGAGCGCCTTCTCGCGCATTCTGACGGCCGCCTTCTTCTGCCAGATAGTCTGTTCGAGCCAGGCGCTCATCCAATCGAAATCGCGGCTTTGCCATGCTTCGCGCGATTGCGATGCGTCCCGCGCGCGTTCCATGGAAGCGTCCAGCATGACTTCGTGTGCATGCGACGACGCCGCGAGCCCGGCCAGCGTCTCCGGTGCGACGACCCACGCGGGAGCGTCGGCGGCGGTCAGACTGTGCAACGCGTGGCTGAACTTGGTTTCGTCGTCAGTCAGTTGCAGGCGCAGGTTGGTGGGCATACCCGCCATATCGTGCGCGAGCGCCATCTTGCGGTCGTATTCGAGCGCGGCCGTCGGAATGTTCGACGCTATCGCCATGATGCTGGCATGCAGGCGCATGGAGAACGCGGCGTCGCATTTCCGCAGCACCGCGAGCGCCTCGTCCGGTGTGAGACGATCCACGATCACGCTTGGAACACCTTCCCCGAGCTGGCTTTGCATCGATTCGAGGAAGTCCCGGTCAGAGGTCTGTTCGCGTGTGCTTTCCGACCACTGGAAGCCGATCCAGATGACAGACCATTCCGGCGGCAGCGTCTTGCGCAATGCCGCGATGAGCTTCTCTTCCCAGTCGTGCGAGAACTCCCACAGCCGCGCGATGATCGCGAGCTTCTTGCGCCCGGAGAGCGCCTCGATGCCCGGCTGCTCGAAGGCGACCGGCTGCGCCTGCTCGGCGACGTAGCCCCAACCCGGATCCGCGCCGACTTCGATTGGCCGGTCGACGCCGAGCGAGCGCAGCAGCTCAAGGGAGTCGTTGTCGCGAAGCGTGACATCATCGACGAGCGTGAAGACGTCTTTTACGACTTCGCGCGCCTTGGGATGATGGAGCGGGCCGATGCCGTGCGCCCAGATCGCCGTGCGCAAGCCGAACTGCCGCGCCATGTAGAAGATGCGCGCATAAGCGGCGATATCGTTCTGTGTCGGGTCGTAGAGCGCCTCGACGTTGAACGGATGGTGATCCTGGAAGATCCCGCCGCCGCCGAACACGAGCAGGTCGGCCGTTGCGAGCGCACGGCCGACATCGCCTAGATTGAAGTAATCGACCGCGTCGATGCCGAGCCGCTTCTTCGTGTACTCGGGATTGTTGCTGAGCGCGACAAGCTCGCCGCCTCTTGCGTGAACCTGGCGCGCGAGCGCGGCGAGCAACAGCTCGTCGCCGACGTTCGGCGCGCCGTAGTAACCCACGGCGACCACTTTGACGCGATAGGACATGACGTTGCCCTCCTTGCTCATTTCGTGAAATCGAAAACAGGGCAGGGCGCAAGCCAGCCGGAGCCGCCGTTGCTTTGCGGCAGCACGTCGATATGCCCCGCATACGGCAGACGCGCATGACGCTTGTATTCGCCGGAATCGACATCGCCCACGCCGATCGCTACGACATAGCGATTGCCCGAGAAATTGGCGCGCAACGACCACGTGAAGTGATAGATGCCCGCGTCGAGCGGCTCGAGCTCGATATTCATGTGCTGCGTGGTCGTGCTCCACAACACGATGTCGTCGACGCTCTTCAACTGCACGCCGAAGCACGGCCGTTTGTTCGGCTGCGCGACGCGAATCGACACGGTGACCTTGAACGGATCGTCGAAGGAGAAAGTCGTGCGGTCTCGGCCGTTTTCGTCGGTGATCTTCACATCGAGGATCGACGTCCTGTCCGACACGACCTTTTTCGTCTCCGAGCCGCGGTGGGCCTGTCCGGGCGCCTGGCCCGCATCGTCCTCGGGGATGGCGATATCGATGGCGCTTCCGCCTTCTTCATCGACGAGATCGTTCGCGTAAAGCTTGACCACGTCGCGGCAGGCGCCATCCTTGATCAGCCGGCCGCGCTTCAGATAGATCGCACGGTCGCAATACTCGACGAGCGTGTTGGTAGAGTGCGTGACCAGAAGAATCGTGACGCCTGACTTCTGCATCTCGCGGATACGCGTCAGACATTTCGTCTGGAACGCCGTGTCGCCGACGGCAAGCGCCTCGTCGACGACGAGGATGTCCGGGGAAACGTGAATCGCCACCGCAAACGCGAGCCGCACATACATGCCGGACGAATAGGTCTTGACCGGCTGATCAATGAACTCGCCGATATCCGCAAAGGCTTCAATCTCGTGAAAGCGCCCGGCGATTTCCTCGGGCGAGACGCCCATGATGCGCGCCGAGAGCAACACGTTTTCGCGCCCGCTGAACTCCGGATTGAAGCCAGCGCCCAGTTCCAGCAAAGCGGAAATGCGGCCGTTGACTGCGATTTCGCCGCTGCTCGGCGACAAGGTGCCGGCGATGATCTGCAGGAGCGTCGATTTGCCTGAGCCATTGCGCCCGATGATGCCGATCGTCTCGCCGCGCTTCACCGAGAACGAGACATCGTGCAATGCCCAGAAATTTCGGCCGTATTCACGCGCAGCGCGGCCCGGCAGCTTGACCCGCGAGGCGAAGGATTGCCGCAGGCGATCGGCTGGCTTGTCGTAGATCCGGAAAACCTTCGACAGATGGTCGACATCGACGAGCAGTTCATTCGCCGATTCCGGCTGATTGTACGCGGCAGTTTGCATGAGCTTGTAGTTGGACGGCTGTATCGGCTTCGAGCGTGGCGATGGGTTGCCATCGCGCGGCCGCTTGCATGCGGCCGCCTTGTTCGTCAGTGCGAGGCCGCCACGGAGCGCGCGGCCTCGCCGGGCGCGATGCGCAACAGTTTGTTGTACAGACGGCGCTTGGTGTCCACGCACGCATCCAGGTTGTAGCGCGTTCTGAGCAGCGCCTGCGCGTTGCGCGCCATCTCGGCGCGCTTTTCCGGATCGTTTGCGAGACGGATCATCTGTTCCGCGAAGTCCTCGGCGGCATCGGCGATCACGAGATCGCGGCCATCGACCGCGCCGAGTCCCTCGCAGCCCTTTGCCGTGGAGAGAATCGGGATGCCGTTGCTCATCGATTCGAGAATCTTCACGCGCACGCCGCTGCCCGAAAGGAGCGGCACGAAGAGCAGGTGAGCTTCGTCGAGAATTGGTTCGATAGAAGGCACGAAGCCATGCACGAAGATGTTCTTGCCGTCATGCAGCGCCTTGAGATCGTCGGGCGGATTCGCGCCGAGGAATTGCAGCCTGATGTTGTTTTCCGCGAGCCGGTCTCTCACGAGCGGCAGGATCTCGCGTGCGAACCAGGCGACGCCTTCCGCGTTCGGATACCACCAGAAGCCGCCCATCCACAGCATGTTGACGACATCTTTTGGCTTCGCGCTGTAATCCGATTCCTTCACCGGAAAACATAGCGGAATGTAGTGCTTCTCGACCGGAGCGGTGACGCGGTCCATGTCCTCGCGCGATATGAAGGTCATCGCATCGAAGTTCCAGGCGTTGTCGATCTCCACCTTCCTGGCGTTGCGGCGGCTGATCTCCGCGACCTTGCTTACCGCGAGCTTCTGCCAGCCGCCGAGGCCGCCCGGAATCCAAAACGGGAACAGGTCGGACTCGATGTTATGGCTCACGAGCACTGCCGGCAGATCGGGCGCGAATTTTCGGAAGAACGCGAGGTGCGTCGTGTGCACCTCCAGCATGTCGATGTTCTGCTCGCGGATGATGCGGCGCGCGTTGCGCACGGCGTCGCGGCTAAAGTAGCTCGCGTCCATGAAGGGCAGGCCGTGCAGTGAATGCATCAGCGAATGCAGCGCGCGGCCGGCGGTCGTCTTGTCGGCGGGCATCGGCGCGCGCGGTTCGACGTGCACCGACTTGAAGTGGCGCGCGTACAGGTCGCCATGCTGCTCGACCTTCCTCCGTTCCTCCCCGCCGCCGATCGTGAACAAATGGAAGTCGTACTCGTCGACGAGCGGCGCGAGCGTGTTCATCGTGTAAATCGCTCCACCCGCATTGGCCGGCAAGGGCGGCGCCAGGGTGAATACGAGAACGTTCTTTTTACGCATGCTAGCCATGAGATTCGTCAAACACGTCTGTGTCAAAAAAGGGCGAAAAATCGGTCAGATATGCAATCTCGCGATTGCGCTCGGCGATTAGCTTCGCGGGCACGCCGCCTACGACCGTATAGGGCGCGACGTCTTTCGTCACCACCGCGCCAGCCGCCACGACTGCGCCTTCGCCGATGGTCACGCCTGGCAGAATGGTCGCCCGCGCGCCGAGCCATGCGTGGTCCTTGATCTCGACCACGCCGCCGATCGACGCGAAACCGGGGTGATTATGATCGTGATGCAGCGAGAGAATGCAACATTGGAATGAGATGTTCACGTTGTTGCCGATCATCACGCCCGTGCGCCCGTCGATATAAATTTCGCGATTGAGCACGCAGTTGTCGCCGATGCTTACGTTGCAGCGCGAGTGATAGCCCGTAAGGAACTGACGCATGCTGCCGTGCGTGCGCTGACCGATCCTGACGCCGAGAATGCGGCGGTAGTACGCGGTGCGCAGCCGTTCCCACGGAACGTGCGCAATCACGTTATTGCCGACGTAGTACTTCAGCGCGGCGAGAAAGTAATACGTCGAGGAGCGCAGCAGCCTCGCCTTGATGCGATGCTTCAGGCTCGAACGCGTACTTGCCTGGCTCATAGGTCAGCTTCGTCCGTAGTTGTCGTCGAAACGGACGATGTCGTCCTCTCCCAGATACTCGCCGCTCTGCACTTCGATCATCACGAGATCGGTGACGCCCGGGTTCGTGAGCCGGTGCTTGTGACCCGCCGGGATGTAGGTCGATTCGTTGGTGCGTACGTAGAACTCGTTCTCGCCATTGACGACCAGCGCCATGCCGCTCACCACGATCCAGTGCTCGCTGCGGTGGTGATGCAGTTGCAACGAAAGACTCGCGCCCGGCTTCACCTCGATGCGCTTGATCTTGAAGCGCGAACCTTCTTCCAGAACCGTGTAGATGCCCCACGGCCGATGCACGCTGCGATGCACCTTGTACGCCTCGTGGCCGCTCGCCTTCAGCGCCGCGTAGACATGCCGCACGTCCTGCGCGCGATGCCGGTTGGCGACGAGCAGCGCGTCGGCGGTATCGACAATCAACAGGTCCTCCACGCCGACTGCACCGACCAGGCGGCTGTCGCTGCGCACGTAGCAGTTGGACACGTCATGAAGAAGCGCTTCGCCTTCCACCCGATTGCCGCGCTCGTCGGGGTGGGCGAGTTCGCCCATCGCGTTCCACGAGCCGATGTCGCTCCAGCCGATATCGCATTGCACGACCACCACGTTCGACGAGCGCTCCATCAACGCGTAGTCTATCGAGATGTCCGGCGCGAGGCCGAGCGTGCCGCCGTCGAGTTCGATCTGCGCGCCGCTCGCGCCGGATGCGCGGTGGGCTGCGTCAAGACACTTGCGCGTGGCGTCGAGCACGTCGGGGCAGTGCTTCGACATTTCGGCGATGACCGTGCCCGCGCTGAAGCAGAACATGCCGGCGTTCCACAGGAAGTTGCCGGAGTCGAGATAGGCCTGCGCGGTTTCGGCATTCGGCTTCTCGACGAAACGGCGAACCTTGGTGCCGTCCGCCTCGATGTAACCGTAAGCCGTTTCTGGAAACGTCGGCGTGATGCCGAAGGTGACGAGCGCGCCCGCCTGCGCGAGCGCCACGGCACTTTTCACCGCTTCCGCGAAGGCTGGCTGGTTGCTCACGAGATGATCGGCAGGCAACACCAGCAAAACCGCGTCGTCGCCGAGTGTGGCCGACACGTGCAGCGCAGCGGCCGCGACCGCCACGGCCGTGTTGCGTCCGAACGGCTCGAGAATGAACGAGGCGGGGAGGCCTTCCTTGTTCACGTCGCGGTACTCGTCGCTGGTCTTGAAGAAGAGTTCGCGGTTCGTGACCGTCAATATCTGGGCGACGTCCGGAAGATGTGCGCCGCGCTTGAACGCCTTCTGCAGCAGGCTTTCACCGTCTTCCAGCCGAATGAACGGCTTCGGGTGCGACTCGCGCGACACGGGCCACAGGCGAGAGCCGGCGCCGCCGCAAAGAATGGTGGGGACGAGTTGAGCCGACATGGTATTGCTAGCCTCCGAAAAACTTCCAAAATTCCGGCGCGTCGAACAAAGTCGCGCGCTCATTCTCATGTGCCGATGTCGTTGCGGATGCTGCCTTCGAGCTTACAGCACATCGGCGAAACCTTTACGCGTGCGCTGGAACCACCAGAAGCCCAGCCAGCAGACGATTATCGATCCGGCCATGCAGACGACCCAACTCGTCCAGTCGGGCTGCTTGCCGAAGATGAGCGTATTGCGGCCTTCCTCGATGATGAAGGTGAGCGGATTGAGCCGGATCAGGCTTTGATACTGCTGCGGCAGGTTGGATACCGGATAGAACACGGGCGAGAGGAACATCAGCACGGATGTGATGATGCCCGTGATCTGCGCGATATCGCGCACGTACACGCCGAAGGCCGATAGGAACCATGCAAAGCCCATCGCGCCGATAATCAGCGGCGCGAGGATCAGCGGGAACAAGATGGCCGTCCAGGGCAATGCGTGCAGAAGGAGCACTTCCGCGACGATCAGCACGAACAGGCTGATCGCGCTGTGAAAGAGCGCCGAGCCGAGCGCGACGATCGGCAGGATCTCAAGTGGAAAGATCACCTTTTTCACGTAGTTGACGTTCGCAAGAATCAGAGTCGGCGCGCGGTTGATGCACTCGGCGAGCAAACTATGCAGGATCAGACCGACGAACAGCACGACGGCGAACGCTCCCTTGTTGTCATCGAGCGTGCCCCAGCGGGCCTTGAACACGACCGAGAAGAAGAACGTGTAGACAACGAGCATCAGCACAGGATTGAAGAAGGACCATGCAAGGCCCATCACCGAGCCGCGATAACGGCCGATGACTTCACGTTGTGTCATTTGCAGAATCAGTCCGCGGTTGCTCCAGACACTCCTCAAAATGGCGGCGAGCGACGCGGGATGCTTCGAATGTGGATTCATCGAGTTATGCCAATGCTGTTGAAAACTGCCTCGGCCCAGTCCTCACTGAACTCAAAGCTGCCTTCGTCCGCCGTGAAACGGCCTGCATGATCTTAGGACCTGCGCGGCCCCGGGGCGGCGTTGCGTGTAAAAGCAACCCGTTTCGTTGCTCAAAGCGGTCGTTGATCGGCAATAAGGGTTTTGCCTTGTTGTGCCTCTCTTCATACGGCTCATGCGTGAACGTGCCCCAGACCACGCGCCTGCATGAAGGCGGGCGGCGAATTATACTGCATACGTCTTTACGCTCTGAGCCTTTGGCCTCGCCCTGCGGACGGCAGGCGAGCCGTGCCCGCAGCCCGAAGAGGCTGGGCAAAGCCCATCATGGTCCGTGGATGCGCGTGCCAGAGCAAGCCTCTTTGAACTTTGAAACGTCCGTTACATTTGTATCGCTGTTGCATAGCTGTCTTCACTGGTAGGGTCGGCAGAGCGCGGTTCGTCCATCGAACGCCACGCGTGCACGTAGCCGTTCACCCGAATCCTTCATCCGGATCTTCATGCCAGACACTCTCAAGCGGCTGTTTGCGTCGAAAGGGCTGTTCCGCGCTTTCGCGGCGCTGGTGCTCGCACTCGGTGCGCTGCACTTGTTCAGCGGAATCGCCGACAACATGGACTTCAATCGCAGCATTTCGTTTTTCATCCAACGCCCCGACGGTTTCGATTCGTTGTTTCCCGTCGCGGGAAGCGACGAAGCGCATCGGCTATTTCTGACTTACTGGCATGACAAATGGGTTTTCCGGCCGCGGCTGTTTGAACGGCCGGCGCTCTTCACGCTGTCGTCATACAAGATCTATCTCTTCGCCCAGTCTCTTTTCGTCCGTCTGCTTAATGGCGGCACGCACGATTACTCGCTTATCATCGGCTCACTCATTTCGCGCGCGATTTATTTCGGCTCGTTCCTGACGCTGTTCGTGCAAACGCGCCGGACCGAAAACTTGCTCGTCTCGTGGGTCTTCATGGCGCTCGCCGGTGTGCTGGCGCTTTCCTCCGAGTTCTCTGCGTTTTTCAACACCTTCTTCGAAGACCAGCTCGTCATCATCTTTCTGCCGGTTCTTGCGCTGATTGTCTACTGCATCGACCGGTCCAGGCAGGGGCAACGCGCGCTAAGGTGGAGCGCGCTTGGCTTAGCCACATTCATCGGCGCGGCGAAGACCGCCTACTTTCCGCTGCCGTTGATCGTCGCGCCATTTGTGCTTCCGCTGTACGCGGGAAGACGCGCTGCTTTGAAAGCTGCCGCCGTGATGGCGCTTTGCCTGTGCATCACGGTGTTGCCGGTGTTTTCAGGCGCATTCAAGGGCGTCAACCAGTATCATGCGCTCTACGCGGGCGCGCTGACTGTGCTGAGCCAGGACGAAGCCGCGAGCATCGGGCACATCGGCGATAAGCCCGTGCTCAAGGAGTGCATCCAGGTCGTTGCTTTTGACCCGAAGGGACTGTCGTGTCTCGAACGCGCTCATTCGACCTATTTCGACGTGCTGCGGCTCGTGGCGCTGAAGCCGGCGATCGTCCCGCGCGTCATCGGTGCGATGTTCGAAGCGGGCAACGACATTCGCATCGGCTACCTAGGCACGACGATGGAACACACCGGCAACTTCATGTATGTGCCGGTATTTGCTTGGTGGCGCGACCTATACGTGCATCATGTGAACTGCGCGGTGCTGGGCTCACTGTTCGTGTCGATAATATTGATTGCACGGTTTCGCAAGACGGAGCGGGCAGGCCGTCTTGCTTTGCTGAAGGTGTCGTGTCTGCTGGCGCTCTTCGGCTTCGCGTGCTACGCGACGACATTCGGCGATGGCCTCGCGGACAGTACCCGGCATCTGATCGCTGCGAGCTATGCACTATCCTTATCGGCGGTACTCTTCGTGCCGGGCGTGATTGCGCTGCTTGCACGCCACAGCGCAAGTGTGAGTCCGGACGGTTCCGCGCGGACCGTTCAGCCTGTCTGATTTTCCCGATTCCCTCGATCCGGATTCGAAGTTGATGCAACTCGTGTTGCTTTACTCCCTCTTTGCCGCCATCGCAACGGTCGCCAACATCGGTGCGCAGGACCTGCCACGCCCGTCTACGACGGTCCGTACCACATTCTGTTATCCGTGTTTATCGGCACGGGCGTCGGCCTTGCCCTGAAGTATCTGTTCGACAAGAAATGGATCTTTCGCTTCAAGGCAGCGCGTCACGACGCGATCATGTTCACGCTCTATGTGACGATGGGCCTCGTCACGACCGCAATCTTCTGGGGCGTCGAGTTCGGCTTCAACCACGTCTTCGGGACCGCCGAAATGCCCCTATGTGGGCGGTTGCATCGGTATCGCAATCGGGTACGTCATCAAGTACCGTCTGGACAAGCGCTATGTCTTCCGCACCTTCTCCCGCGCCTAAAGCGAAGCGCGCTTGAACAGGAAGCGCGGCACGTTCCGGATGATCAGCATAATCCCCCACCAGAACCACGGCGTATAAAGCACGTCCTTCTTCCTGTCGATTCCGCGCACGATGTCCTTCGCGACTATCTCCGGTGTCGCGACGAGCGGCCCGGGCAACGGCAGCCCCGCAGTCATTGGCGTGGCGACGAAGCCGGGTTTGATATCGACGACATGCACGCCGACCTTGAACAACCGCGCGCGCAAGCCTTCGAGAAACGCCTGCAACGCGGCCTTCGCGCTGCCATAAAGATAATTCGACGGACGCCCGCGATCGCCCGCCACCGATGAAATCACCGCGAGCGTGCCGTGCCGCTGCGCCTCAAGCCGATTGGCGATCGGCGTGATGAGCGCGATCAGCGAAAGCGCGTTGGTATGAAACTCGCGCACCGCGACGGCGGGATCGCTCTGGCAAGCCGCCTGGTCCGGCAGCGTGCCCGACGCAATCAGCACGATATCGATCGAATCCATCTGCGCGGCGCAGTCAGCGAGCATCGCGGCGTGATCGTCGAGCTTGTCGATATCGAGCCGATACACGGCGACCGAAGCCGCGCCCCGCGCCGTCAAATCGGCGGCGACCTGCTCCATGCGTTCCTGATTGCGCGCGACGAGAAAGAAGCGCGCGCCTTTCGCGGCCCATTCTCGCGCGCAGGCGATGGCGATAGCGGACGTGGCGCCCACGATGACGATGTTCTTCATAGGCCAGTCATTCGTTTCCAGAAATGCGACAGCATGGCCGGATCGCGAAGCGATTCGAGCGCCTGCCATCGGGGATAAGCGGCGCGGAAATCGGCGCCCGACATGTGCGCGTCCTTGGCCGGGTAGATGCGTCCGCCGGCATCGCGCACGATCGCGTCGAGCCCGTCGAAGAGCTGCGAATTACGCAATTCATGCTGCGGAAAGTCGAGCGCGAGCGAGGTGCCTTCCATCGGAAACGACAGCAGCCCCGGCGACGGAATGTTCCCGCAGCGCTTGAGCACCGCGAGAAACGAACCCGTGCCGCTCGATGAAATGCGATCGAGCATCGCGCGCACCGCATCGCGCGCGCTCGCTGCCGGCACGACGCACTGATACTGCTGAAACCCCTGCGGCCCGTAGATGCGGTTCCATTCGAGCAGACTGTCGAGCGGATAGAAATAGCCGTCGTAACCGACGCGCGAAAGCTCGATCGCGCGTCGCTGCTTCCGGTAGTACAGCTCGTTGAACGCGCGCAGCGTGAGGCCGTTGATGAGCGAAACGGGCGGCGTGAACGGCACGCGGCGCGTGTTGCGCTGTTCGACATCGAGCGAGCCGTGGATCGCGTGATCGCCCGCCATGAAGATGCCGCGCCCGAGCGCCGGTCCGCGGCTCGCGCAATCGACCCACGCGACGCAATACTCGTGCTTCGCGTCGTACTCTTCCGAGAGATCGAAGAACTCGTCGAGCTTGCCGAAGCGGATGCTCGTCACGTCGATGAGACTCGTGCGGATCGCCATCAGCGAGAACTCGGCCCACAGGATGAGTCCCGTCAGCCCGAGCCCGCCGATCGTCGCATTGAACATCTCCGTGTTCGATTCCGGCGAGCATTCGATGAACGTGCCGTCGCTGCGCGCGAGGCCGAACGCGCGCACATGCCGCCCGAACGTGCCGCGCACGTGATGGTTCTTGCCGTGCACGTCGTTGGCGATCGCGCCGCCCAGCGTCAGGTACTTCGTGCCCGGCGTGACCGGCAGCATCCAGCCGCGCGGCACCGCGAGCGCGAGAATCTGCTCGAACGTGATGCCGGGCTCGGCGCGCACGATGCCGCGCGTCCAGTCGGCGGCGATGATCCGGTCGAGCGCGAGCGTCTGAAAGACGTGATTCGAACTCGCGAGGCAGACGTCGCCGTAGCTTCGGCCATTGCCGAACGCGAGCGTCGTGCCGTGTTCGCGCTGCACGTCGCGCCATCGCGCCTGCGCTTCGTCGCGCCAGTGCGCGGCGTGCGCGGTCTGCGGCAGGCGCGGGTAGCGGCCCCAGGAGAGCAGTTCGCTCATCGGTCAGATCGCGAGCCAGAACGCGAAGCCGCAAAGCGCGACGACGAGCAGGCTGATCCGGTCGCGCGCCGCGAAGACGATGGGATCGTCGTTCATCTCGCCGCGATGCGCGATCAGCCACGTGCGGCTGACCCAGTAGAGCATGACGGGGCAGGCGAACCAGATGTATTGCGGATGCCGGTAGAGCGCCGCCGTGCGTTCGTCCTGGATGTACATCGCAAGCACGAGTACGGAGAGGTAGCCGGACGCAGTGCCGAGCGATGACACCACTGCAAGATCGCTCGACAGATAGCCGCGCCCGCGCGTCTTTTCGCCGCCGGCCTTGAGCGTCGCGTGCAATTCAGTGTAGCGTTTGACGAGCGCGAGGCTCAGGAAGAGGAACATCGAGAAAGCGAGCAGCCAGAACGTCAGATGCACGCTGATTGCGGCCGTGCCCGCGATGATGCGCAGCGTGTAGAGCGCGGCGAGCGTGACGACATCGACCATCACGTGACGCTTGAGCGTGAGCGAGTAGGCGAGCGTCAGCACGTAGTAACCGAGGAGCACCGCGTTGAAGCGCCAGGGCAGAAACGCAAGCGATATCGCGAACGCGGCGAGCAGGAGCACCGGACAGAGCCCGACTCCCCATGACAGCGGCATGGTGCCTGCGGCGAGCGGACGATTCTTCTTGACCGGATGATGGCGGTCGTCTTCGAGATCGATCAGATCGTTGAGCAGATACACGCTCGACGCACACAGCCCGAAAGCGAAGAATGCAAGCACGGCCGCGCCCACGAGTTCCGGCGAACCAAGCTTGTGGCCCGCGAGCAGTGGCACGAAGATCAGCAGGTTCTTGAGCCATTGATGCAGACGCAGCGCCTTCGCCCAGACCTTGTGCGAAGGCGGGCGATTCTCGAAAACCTGTTCGATGTTTTCGCCCTTGCCGGCGGCACGCACGACGCCCGCATGCGGATTCACCACGTAGGCGCGATCGGCCGCTTGCCATACGGCGATATCGTCGTGCGAATTGCCGACGTAGTCGAAACCTTTCTCGCCATATTCCGCGACGAGCCGGTCGCGCTTCTTGTGCGACGAAAGATTCACCTGCTCGTCTGTGGCGAATACGTGGTCGAAAATGCCGAGATGCTCCGCGATGCGATGCGCGAACGATTCGTGGCTGGCGGTGGCGAGCACGATGCTGCGGCCGGCGTCCCGCATTTCATGGAGCCATCGGACAAGCTGTGCGTTGTAGGGCAGCGTCGTGACATCGATGCTCACGTGCTCGGCAAGCCGCGACTTAAGCACGGACTTGCCTCCGCTGGAAAGCCATTGCAGCGGCTTGAGGAATTTCTGCGGTGACGATCTCAGGAAGGCGAATCCGCTCTCGACGAGAATGTCGGAGTGAATCAGCGTGCCATCGAGATCGACGACGATGGGCTTGCTCATTGGATTGGACGATCTGGCTGATCAGGTAAGCCCGGGGCGAGGCCGGAACTGGATCATGCGAATGCGACGGACCGTTCGACGCTCGCGAACGCTTCATTCGCGGCTGCGAGGTTATCACAACGGCAGAGCCAGCGGGCCCTGCGGTTGCCAGAACTCTGCGCCGAGCCCTCTGCGGGCGCATTCGGATGCGCCGTTCGGATTGCACAATTCGACGCAACGACTTATCCATGTGTTGTGTGCGCGATATTGGACACGGACATGTGTGTGCCGTCGTGAAGTCCGACGAAACTCGTCTTTGCGGACTCGCGCTTTTCATTCTTAACAAGCCCAGTCGCGTAGTCGTGTTTGATTTTCTGTTGAAATCAACTCGTTGCGTTCAATCGCCGTCTTCGCTCCGAATTCTGACCATTAAAATCCTCGCCGCCGAACCACGGACGAAGCATCAAGGCGCCACCTGAATCTCATAGGCGGACCGGACCGCTTGCAGTTCACTCGCCCGGCCAGACCGCTGCAATGCAGTGGTCGCAGAGCAGCTATCTTGATAAGCGATCCGAAACACTCATCGCGCTTGCGCGATCCCAAGCTTTCACCGATCGCGTCGATTCGCCACTGATGTGGCGATAGTTCCACTGCCCGTCAGAGCGCCCCGTCGAAGGAGCCAGCTCCGCTGTCTAAGGGCTCTCGCGCTGAAGTGTCGGGTACGCCTAACGTGAAATCGACGATCGAGCGAGGCTCGACCGGCTCAACCAGTCAATTTGCGCTTGGGGCGACGTACTGATGAATTCGCTCGTTGTGACGCTTCCGGAATCGAAGATCTCGATAACCGGATGGAAAGGCGCGCGCGTCACGCGCTCGATCGAGAGCTGCACCGGATCGTTCGTGCTAGAGATGACCGAGCGCTTTCCGGAAGAGGTCGATGAGGCTTCGCTGATTGGGGGGGCACCAATTCAGATCGCTATCGACGCGGACAATCTGTCGCTGACGGGGTACGTCGACACCGTCGAATACATCATCACGCCGCACGAGCATCTTGTCCGCGCGACCGGCCGCGGTAAATGCCAAGATCTGATCGACTGCTGCCTCGGCGACGGCAACGCAGAGCGCAGACCTTATCGTCGTGTTCACAACGCTTGGCGCGCAGACGTATATGCTTCCGAGCTTTAGCAAGACGATTAATCTCGCAACGACGGGTGCCGGCGGCATCGACACTGGTGCAGCTCCAGTGAGCGGATTCGTCGTGCTGTAGGTGATCTACAACCCGGCGACCGGAGCAAGCGCTCTGCTCGCAAAGAACGCAACGTCGGCGGTGCAACCGAACGTCTATGGCGGCGCAAACATGCCGGCCGGTTACACTGCGTCCGCACTGATATCCGTTTGACCGACAAATGGCAGTGGGCAGTTTGTAATCGGACAGCAGTGCGATCGAGAGTTAAACATTGCGACAAGCAATGTCATCACGACGTCAACGGTTCAGGCGTCACTGACATCGTTTTCTGCTGCGAGCGTCTTACCACCGAATGCGCGCACTTGTCGCGGAGATATGACTATCGGTTCGTCCTCTGCTACTGCGGGCACGAGTGGTGTGCTGTGTGGATCGGCAAACGAAATCGGGCGCCGGCGGTCGGGACAACGAGTCGGACCGCGGGCGCGACTGCTGTCACGTCTTTCCCTCACATCGCAATCCTGACGCCTCAAACTCTTTTTTATAGTGCGTCGGTGTCAACTGGAACGCTGAACTTTCTCATCAATATAACCGCCTACACGTTTTAAGGAATCCGCTATGGAGCTATTCGTTGCTTTTACTGACTCGACAGAGTCGGTGATCTGCGCATCGTTCGGTTGTGCGCAAGACGAAACCGTTGGCCATATCAGGGTCTCGTGTCGGATACTGACGAGCGGTGGACGTCATATGCTTCCGGGTTTCCGAAGGACACATTCGATTCAGTTGGCGCCCGACTGCTCGGAGGTATTGACGATCTCGGGCGCTGTGGACGTTCTTGCGCGAACGGTGTTTCGATAAGGATCGACAATCTTTCGGTTCAAGTACTCAAGTATTGCCGATAGTCCTATGACCAACGGGAGCGCAAGCCAGAATAGGGTCCAGCCGGTCGACTTCGTGGATAGCAAATGCTGGGTTGCGAAGGCGGCTTGGTAATGCAGCAGGTAAATAGGGTAGGACAGCCCTCCCACGTTACGATCGATCCATCGAAAACTGCGGCGTTCTGTGGAGCTTGCGATGAAGAAGAAAGCAACAGCGAATCCCGCCAAGTTCAGGTAGTAAGGCACCCTGGCTGCATCGAGCGGAAGATAGTGCAGTGAACAGATGAGCGAACCATAGGCCCCGGCCGCAAGAAGTGAGCCGGCACTGTTGATCAGCAACTTATATTTCTGGACTGCAAAATAGAGGCATATGCCAATTCCATAAGGCAAGGTTGCTGCCGGTACTGCATAGATTCGCTCATTCACATCGCGGAACATGATGAGATGGAACAGGGCGCCCGCGAGCAGGCAAATGATGCCGGTCTTTACGTTTCTCGCGGCACCCAATGCCAGCACGATATACATGGCGAATTCAACTGCCAGTGCCCATGCCGGGGGTACTACATGCGAGACGCTCTGCGTTCCCGCCACGGGAAAGTCGGGCCGCCAATACCAATTCGCAGCCAGGCCGATCCACGAATACCACGAATCAGGAAGGGTGAAGTTTCGGTGGAACGCCTCGGCAAGTGCGGGCGCGATGCAGATAAGTAACACCGACATTCCGGCCGCGACCCAGTACATCGGGTATAGCCTCAGAAACCGATTCATGAAGAACCGAATGAACCCCTCGACGCCAAAGCCATAATTTCGATGAAGCGTTGCGGTCATCAGGTAGCCGCTGATTAGGAAGAACGTCGATACGGCATACGTCGCCGTAAGGTCGGTCCATCGTCCCAGGTGGGCCGCCATGACAATTAAAGCTAAGAAGGTGCGTATTGCTCCAAGCATTTTGATTTGTCGATTCGAGAAGGCGCAATCTTATATGGCTGATCGCGCCCATTTTCCCATATCGATGATCACGGTCCGTTCGTGCCTATTAAGCTGGCAACGATCGGGCGTAGAACGGCCTCTGTATTCGCCGCCTTGTATGCATACCCGGCATCGGTAGGGTGAGTCAGATCATCGCTCAGCCATGACAGCCAATTTGGAAGTCTCTGAAACGCGTCGAACTGGGCGACAAGCGGCGCATTGATTTGTGCGGACATCTGCCTCAAGACATACATGTAGCCAAAAATGGGCGCGCTCGGGTCAGTCTGCACGCCATTCACTGGATTTGGCTCTTGGAAAACGCAGGTTTTGCCATTACTGCGAGCACTCTGGCAGAGCGGGGACATGTCTGCCCAATATTCATCGACGGACTCGCTTGGAACACCAGCCTTCGGCCTGGCAGCGTAGTAGCGATCTTTGAGCGCGAAATTGAAGACGACAATCTTTGCAGGGCTCGCCGCCATAACCTGTGAGAACGGTGGATGAACCCGGTCCGTTCTGCCACACATAGCCGGTAACCATAGGCCTGCATTGACGTGTCCTCCGCGCCGACGGGTGTTCCGGGATTTTGACTGATATGTGGCAGCAGGCCGCTTTTCGGATCGCCCGCGATCCGGTACGGGTCCACGCGCGCACCTTCCTTGAGGCTAATGGGCATGAAGCCGGCCATCGATTCATCGTATTTGAGCCGCGACTCGCGCCCCTGCACGTAGCGCACACCAGAGAGCAGCATGAGTTCGCCATCGTAGCTCGCATCGACGAAAATTTGGGCCGAATACTTCCTGCCTTGTTCGGTTGTGATGCCGACAATTTTCCTGTCCCGGACCTCTACCTTCTTGATGACAGACTGATATTCGATCTCGATGTTCGGCTGGCTCGCAAGCATGCTCTTGAAGCTGCTTTCTGCGACATGCGGCTCATGCCGAGTGCCTCCGAGCGTCCACGTCGCGCCGTAGTGCTGCTCGACGGCGTGCGTGAACTGGCCCGCGAAACCACTCATCGCCCACAGGAATTCCTGCGGATAGGCGTCGGTGACGCTAATACCGCTTGTGACCATTCCGCCGAGATGTTTGTACGGTGCGAGAATCAGCGCCTTCTTGCCGAGCTTGGCTGCCGCGATCGCGGCGGAGATGCCCGACGGCGTTGTTCCATACACGATGATGTCCGCCGTCGACGGAGTCGAAAAAGCCGCGCCGCCCGCCGTCGCGACGGCGAAAGTAAGCGACGCGCCGCACGCACGAAACGCGAGACGAAGTCGGGGACGCGAATCGTGTGCTCGCACTTTCTTGCTCACCATTGTTGATGAAAAAGCTTCAACACTTGTGAAAGTGGTGCGCATCTTCATCGGCTTTATAAAGAGCCATCGAGCGCTGTCTTAGATGCTGCTCAGACGTACAGCACTTGGGTGATTCATGTGGTTTTGGCTTAGACGCTGAAAGAAGAGGTCCGCCCCGTTTAGGACGGATGTATCTCCGATGAGAACGCGAGCGGGGGCGCAGGATGCCTGGCGCCAAGAAAACCCCGACGCGCGGCTGGGCAAATGGCTAGATGAATCCGAGCGCCATGCAAACGCTCGATCTCATTGTGGGCGATGCGCGGCGAAATTCGAGTAGGCTAGGGGAAATCATGTATTTTCCTTCTGTTCGACCGGCCCGTGGCGCTCAGCAATCGTCGGTCCCCGCTGCCGATCTCTGCTCGTCACCCGGCATGATCGGAGCAAGCGTGGGATCGAAATCCCCGCAGGTTCGGTAGGAGGCAGACAACGGCCAACGATTCGTTGAGCCTCTTGGAGTATCGGGTCTTCGCCGGTTGCCAAATCTTCATAGCTGGGACCGTTGGGGTCGTTGGACTTGCTTTTCAGGAAGTCTTGCGTGAAGTCAAGACTTTCAGGCTCCCATCGGAGCGGAGGCGTCGCCGAACTCGCGCGCAAGCTCGGGCAACGTCTCGGCAAACCGGCGCGTCTCGTGCCGGTGCCGTGGGACTCTTACGCGGCCTCGGGCGTCTGACGGGCAAGACCGCGCAGATCGATCGGCTGACCGGCAGCCTGCGCCTCGATTCGAGCCGCATCGCGAGACGCTCGGCTGGCAAGCGCCCATGTCGCTCGAAAAAGGCCTTGCCGCAACCGCCGCGTGGTTTCGCTCGACGCACGGCGGGTAATGCATGCCACTTTCAGCGCCTGGGCGTCGGGCGCATGCCGAGCTTCCATTTGATCTTGCGCGCAAGTGTCTTGAGCGCAAGGTGTTCCGGATAGCGCCGCACGCTCCCGGGCAGGTTCAGCGCATGCGGCTTGCGTTCGCTGACCGCGGGTTTTTCTATGACGATGAACTGATCGTCACCCCGGTTTGCGCAACTGAAGTTCATGTCTTCGAGAAAGCCCGTGATGAACGAGAAGTCCCAGAGATGCCATGCAAATTCGGCGTTATGCGCAACCACTTGAAAGCCGCAGTGCTCGACTATCTGGCGCATCTCGTTCATGGTGAATTCGCGGAAATGCCAGTCGTACATCATCGGCGGCTGCTCGCGCAATACCTGCATCAGCGACCACAGGCTCGCGGCGTTCGGCGTCGAAATCAGTGCCCGGCCGCCAACGCGCAGAACACGAAACACTTCTTCCAGAAAATAGAAGATGCCGTCGAGCGTCGTGGCCTGCTGATAGCGAATATCCGAAATATGTTCGATGACTTCGAGACACACGACGTTATCGACTGAGCCGTCAGGGAAAGGCATCGGCGTATGGCGCAGGTCGTGATGCGTGCCGACCACCTGTGCATTCGGGAAGAAGGACCAGACGACCTTCGCAGTCAGATAATCCAGACTGCCGATTTCGACGCAATAGCCCTGATGCAGCCCGAAGGCGTTCATATAGCCGATCGAGAGCGCCATGCGCCGCGCATCGAAATTACTGCCGCCGCCGCCGATACCGAGCGTCGCATCGGCCGACGCGATAAGGTGATTTACTCGATCAATTGTTTCCGGATCGGCATATGCTGAATCGAAAAGCTGCACATTCGCGGTCGTATGCAAGGCTAGCGCTCCTTGTCAGGACGTTTGCAATTCGGGATGACCTTGCCAGATCTTACCGAGAATGAGAACGCATTCGTGTTTTTTTTACGAAGAGGACCAAGGTGCTCCCATCGCTTTTTTGCAATCTTCAGAGAGAAGAAAAAGTAAATCCCTTGCGCATTCTCGTATCCTATGAAGTTTTGCTGAACTTGTTCGGGCGGCGTTCCGTCCCGTCGTCGAGTCAACCCCGACACCTTGCATGTTGCTTCCATTTCTGTGAGACATCGCCGCGTCTTTCCGCGATGTCGGTCGCGCTTTTGGCGTCCGCCGCATGCGCGCTGATTCTCCGCACGCTCATCCGCACGGGCCTCGCCTGGGGCCTCGTCACCGATATCCCCAACGAGCGTTCGCTGCACGAACGGCCCACGCCGCGCGGCGGCGGTTATTTATAAGCCCAACCGGAAAGGTGCGAAAACTCGAAAGGCATACCAAAATCGCGAGCTTTCCATCGGAATTCGCGCTCCGAAGCTCCTAATATCCTATCTACCTATCCGCGTCACCGACGCATCGACCTGAGTGCATCGCACTCCATTTGTTTCAAGCCTCGCGCTCGATGAGCGCAATCTTCTTGTCCGGCAGCTTTGCTGCCCACCAAGCTCGCCACGTCTTGCGGAAACTGAGTCCTATCAGAACCGCGTGAACGCTAGCCTTTCCAGCAAAACGCAAAACCTCATCGACTGAGAACAACCTCGCACGGACAGTGCGAACGTCTACTTTCCTTTCGTCTCCGGCAATCACGCCAAGCCTGACTCACGCGGTCCCACATCGAGGCGACCGTGATGAACAAGCTCTCGAGACGGGAAATCACTTGCACCATGAGTGCGGATTTCTTGATCTCTTTCTGTCGGCCCGCGCAGCCGAAAACAAAATGCGCAACAAGAATTGCTTGGCTCGACAGGCTTTTGCCTGCGGTCAAGTAGCCGGACTTCGGATTCGTCCGGAGTAGGGATCATCGGGTCGCAGTGCTTCCCTGCGCCGGGTGAATCGAAAATCTGATCTCTAAGATCCCGGAAAGCAAAGCGTGCAGTATTCCAACCACCCCGGGACGTTCTTTTGATAGGTGAGAACGTCGCCTTTCGGATCACAGCCGTGAAAATTCAACTCAACTTCTCGACGCTGTTGGACAACGCCGGGCTGCCACAGCGGCTCACGAAAGAACTCACCGAACTCTTTCAACACCACCTATCCAAAGCACACAGCAAGACCCGCGTGACCTCGAACGCGATTTCCATCAAGACCCAAACGTACCGCGTGCGCCATCTCATCGCCGGCTTTCGCGAGCTACGGAAGGGCGGCTTCGCGCTTCAGTCGCCGTGGAACCTCTCGGAAAAGCACATCGCCTATCTCGTTAAGCTTTGGGTCACCGAGAAGGAACAGGCGCCAGGCACCGTCGAAAACAAGCTCACCTACTGGCGCACCCTCGCCGCGTGGATGAAAAAGCACCAACTCGTAGGAACCGTTGATGACTACATCAAGCGGCCCGACGGATACCGCCGGTACTACGTGGCGCAGGAAGACAAATCGTGGGAAGCGGCCAACGTCGACGTCAATGACACGATCTCTCGACTTTGCGAGTGTGATCGCTGGGTCGCAATCCAAGTCGAGTTGCAGGCCACCTTTGGGCTGCGCGCACAGGAAAGCATGCGCTTGCGTCCCCTGCAGTGTTTGCGCGTATCAGGCCACCTGCATGTCATCGACGGCACGAAGGGTGGGCGGCCCCGGCTCGTGCCGATTGATGCCGAGTGGCAATATGAAGTTCTGATCCGCGCGGCAAGGCTTGCCAACCCACGCACGGGGTCGATGATTCCAGAGCCGTGGTCGTTAAAGAAGTGGTATCGCCATTTCTACCATGTCCTGCAAAAAGAGGGCATTTCCCGCGGCGGCTTGGGCGTCACGGTGCATGGACTACGCCATGCGTACCTCCAGAGAATGTACGAGCAAATTACCGGGGTACCGGCACCCATCAAGCGGGCCGACCATCGGCCCGATCCAGAGCTTCATCAGCGGGCCATGCAACAGTTAGTGGAAGCCGCTGGACATAGTCTCGCAGCAAAGGCAACGGCATACATCTCGACATTTGCGACAGCCGAGCGCCTATCGCGACCCGTGACCACGCCCGAACAGGTGATCGCCGCCCTTAAGGGCGCGAATGGCGTCAAATCGGAAGCCGCCAAGCGCTTGAAAATCTCGAGGCAAGCGCTTTATCGCCTTCTCGCGAAGTGCGGCCCTTTGCAATTCGCCACAACCGCGGTTACCGCCGTCGAGCATGCAGTGCCAGCACCATTTTGCCCTGATTCCAGGCTGACCGAACGTGGCGATGCGTCGCTCGACGATCCTGTGTGTGGTCAACTGTCGTTACTCGGCGATCTGCCAGACTGACATATACAATTCTTGAAAAGTCGATGGTTGTTGCGAGGCTGGCAAGGGTAGCGTCGGCCATCTCGGCCGGCGTTCTCGACCATGCAAGCTCATTCTCTTCAAAGCGTTCGATCCCGCATGTAATCGGTGGTTCAATGCGTAACATCGTCGCTCAACGGGTTCGACAGACCTTTTCCCATCGTCGTCATCTTTGTGAGAACCCGCACCGCTTTCATGAACCGGTCGACCGTAAAGCAAAGTTGCTGACGCGCAATCGCTCGCTCATTGACAGACGCTGAATGCTCTCGTCTATCGCGCCGTGCACGCGGCAACGGAGTGCGCCCAATACGCAGCCAGCGCGGAACGTCCGGCGTGAGTTAAGCATTCTTCACGACACCGCGAACGGGCGGCTCGACGACGAACGCTATCCGGACAGCGCTCGTAATGCAGAATGAGTGCGTCGCACTGTTCTCATTTCTCCGCTGGCCGCAAACCGGAATCCTTGCAAAATTCGTTCGATCCGAATGTCTCCCTCGGTCAAACGGTCGCGATAGAAGTACCCGATGCCCGGTCCAAGCCGGTGTGCCGATTAGAAGCGGCGAGCTAGGCCATATCATGATATAGGCCGAAACGGGGAAAGAGGCACAAAATCGTATCTCTTTCCGGCTCCGGACGCGCTCAAAATGTGTTATGGCAGAAAGAATCCGCGCGACGAAACGCACTGGTGTGAAAATATCTCGCGTGCCGGTTTTTGTCACGCGTCTCTGCCGGAGGAAAATTCAAATCAGGCGGATGGGTGAAACCAAAGCTTCTGCAGAAAATATCATGATATCTCTGGCGGGTGCGACCGGTTCGTGGGCATCCGCCGCGAGGCAGCTTACCGCTGGGTGGTGATTCGTTCAGTCTCGGCTACCGCTACGGCGTAGCCTTGCGCATGCCTCGAAGTCACAAAGCGCTTCAGTTCTTCGCGCCGACCGGTTGCTAACTATCCAGATCTCGTCGTTGCGACGGCACGCATCGACCGGAAACGCCCACCGATTATCGTACGTCCGCTCGCGGGGTCGCCCGCGGTGTCAGCGACGAAAGACCTATTGACGACCTTGTCATCTCCGGGTCTCGGTGCGCAAATCGACGGTCGCTGATATTGGTCGAGCAACTTCGACTAGCATCGTGCCCGAGCGCCTTGCTCCAACGAAATCAACACTACCCTTCGGCGCACGCGAGGCTGGCTTCCAAGGCTGTTGATAGCTCGGCGCAAGCGAAAAGCGAGCATCTGGCTAGTCTGTTCGGTTTCGCAATATCGCCCGGTGTTCCAAGGAAATCAACACGTTGCATCGGTGTCGCCACGTCGCCGTAGTTTTCGCGGTGACGAAAAGTGAAACGTTGGAGGAGTGAGGTTGAACTCGCAAAAGGGAGGTTGGGCGTAGAGGCGCCTGATTTCGGGTGTGTACCGACTAAAGGCTTTCTCTCAGTTATGCGCGGATGTTCGTGAGCAACGTCAGTTGCGCCTTTACAGAGACGAACCCAGGGCCTTGGCGAGTTGCGCCAAGGCCGGCGCCGGCGTTCGAGCCCTCGCGCAAGCGAAACATGACCACGTGGTTCACAAAATCAGTTTCGCAATATTCCGGACATTTCCCCAAAAAATCAACCATTTATATCGGTTGGTATCGACGAAAAAGTGAAGCTCTCCGGACGCAACTTTTCCGTGATGCCGGTTAAACAGTGCAGTGGGAGATAGAGCGAGAAGGCGGAAGGGTTTTGGCGGCGAAGCAGCTGCTTGCTACCTCGCAACGATCGTCCAGTTCGTCGATTACGCGATGCGTAGACTACCGTAAAGTCTACGGGGACTTTCGGTGACGCATAACCGCTTTCTGGATCCTACGCTCCCGTAATGGCGCAGCGGACAACGGAAGCGGACTGGGTAGAGAAGCTTATAGCCACCGTTGCAAGGCACGCTGCCCGCTCAACTCGACGCCCCGCGTAACATTTTGATCGCGAAAAAGTTGAAAGACGATGTTTTTTATACGTCTTTCGCTAAAGCAATGCAAATATCTCTTAGACCGTCGCCACAAGTCGCTCATTCGCGCTATGAATATGCGATCATCCAGATGCTGAACGAAAGGAGACCAAATGAAAAGCTCAAAAAGGCCATATCGCTTGATAAGCCGTCGCAGTTGTTTATTGCTTGCGAGAAACTACCAAGAAGGACTCAACGAAGGGAAGTGGAAGACGCAACTCGGCGCGTTAAGCACGTTACGCGTAAGTCAGGGAGATTTGTCGTTGGCATTGCAGCTTCAAGGTTTGCCCAATGAAGTTCTTGACCTATTTGATGACCGCATTGGAATCAGCAGCCACACCGTTCGAGTGATTCGCCACACAATCATTCATGATGGGATCAAAACGGTGCTCGCTCGCATCCGGCAGAGCGGGGCGACCAATGCAAAGCATTCGAATAAGACAGTATTGAAGATCGTCAAAGGGGAAGCACTGAAATCCAAGAAAATGCTGCGCTGGTCGGGACAGGACCCCGTAAAAATCGCGGCCCGCGCGCTTGATCTGCCTAAAAACATCTCAGACCGCTATCACCTCGGGGTGACGAATGGAGAGTGGGCAAGTTTCAGTGCATGTGCGAAGGCGCTCGGGATATCGAGACGGAATGTTAGCGTCGCCGTTTCGATCCGGGAGCTTCCCGACCCAGTTCGCCATCTGTTCTATGAGAAGGACCTAACGTTTGCGGTTGGGAAGCGACTTCTCGCGCTGAAGGACGAACTAGGACTCGACGAGATGCTTGTGCGGGCACGCAGCGTGGAGTCTATGTTCGACGCGAGCGGCCGGACGGCGGCAAACATCCTCGCTGAGCTCAACGCGGAGAATATCCGCCCATCGACTTTTACCCGTGTACGCATTAAGAAAGGAAGAGGCCGGAATCGACTGGTGATCGAATGTAAAGATTCGGAGCTTCTCTGGAAGTACCGCGCTGAGATCGAGAAGTCGATCAGCAGAGTTCTGAAAAAGCGGATTACTGATGCCCAACTTGTTGAGCTGATGCGGGAATTTGGTGGCCTTTTCAATAAAACTCTCCTCGCCCGCTTGCCCAGTACATTCGCGCCCCGTCCCTCCTGAAGATCACATTAAGCGATGCGTTGGGCGACGTGTCTCGCATGCTTCGGACGACAATCGTCGATCTTGAGTGTCTGCCGATGATGGCCGCAACGATGCCCGATAGCCATCGCCCGGATCATCGCTCAACTATCGCGACCAGACGCTCATAACATCCCGGTCTGCAGAGCGTGTCAATGCGTGGACGTGGGGACGTCGGCTCATATTCCCTCCTCTGCATGGCGTTAGGAATGACGCTGTCAACACACAGAAATGATGGCTTATTTGCTCAAGTCCGCGGCGTGGGCACACGCTGCGGCCGTGGTGATAGCAGTGTTGCGAACACCATTCACGTGCATCTGAGACGCAATATTCGACATCGGTAGAAGACTGCGAGCCTACCGTTGGGCGATCGCAACTCTGGGTCGGCGAAAAAATTCAGCAACTTATACGCGCATGCATTCATGCGTTCGTACGCTAAGAAAGACTCGCGCCGCGGCGCGCGAAGGGAGCGCATGGCGGCCGCGTGCGGCTTTTTGCGCGCCGCTCGGTGATCCTACAGAAACCTCCAAACGACTCGAGGCGACTGCTGCTTTCGTTCGTGTCTTTTGTCGCTCGTAGTTGCGGCATGCGAACGTAGTGACCCCGCCTGCCCTGACGGGGCGCAAATCTTTCTTTCCGTATTTCCTGCAGGTCACGGGTCGCGCCTTGACTTTTTCTTGTCGCGGGCATGCTGGTTTTGTTCAAACCAGTTATCCGCCGCTATGCCGACAACGAAACGTCTGTGTCATCCGCCACTCGCACAACGAGCGCACAGCGCCCCTCCTAAGCAGCGTATTTCGCGCCTTATGTGGTCTCGAGCGCGCACGCGCGACCCGCTGCGCGCCAAGCGCCCTCGCTCTGGCGGAGCGAAAGCATGCGTGCGATGAAACGGCAACCCACCGCAACGTCTGGAGCGTCGGAGCTGAAGCGACCTTCACGGTTCGCGGACGCCGAATTGGAGCACCTTGAATGCGTGATACGCCACCTGCTAAACGCGAATGCAGCGCCCATGCCGCTTTACCTTGACCGGTCCTACTGGCTCAGGCGGCTCGAGCGTCTAGAGAAAGAAACCTGTCTTGTCCCCGCGCAGATGAAGCGTCTCGGCGCCCTTCGAAACCTTCTGATTGCAGACGCATCATGTCGTCGGGAATGTGCATAAACGTGCACCCACTGGAACGCGCTCTACGCAACTTATCACGCGGCAATCGGACGCTCGCGCCGCTTTTAATTGCGCGCGATTGCCGGTTCCATAACCAGGACGCCAAGCAATCTTCGACGTCACGATGCCTATCGCTCAATGTTTTTTGCTGGGTGCGAGCGAGCCAGGCCAACTTAGCAAAGCGTCGTCCATCAACCTGCAGCGCACGGCGACACTGATTGATGACCGCAATAAACCAACCGCGAGAAAACGAAATGAGAGACCCGATTCAGAAACGAGAAGCCGCATTCCATCCGTTTAACGATCGAATGCAAAGCGGCGCCGATCACGCCACTCATCCGCAAGAGCACGATTCAGTCTCAGGCGCCCGCCGTCGGCGGGTCTGCCGCTGGCTGCGCCGCCGAATCGCGCCCGTATTCGGCCGCGTGTGTGAGAGCCAAGTGCGCTTTCATGAAGACGTAACCCTCGAACATGCGCCGGGAACCGCAAACGCAACGACATTGGTCCATTGCCTCGCCGTTACGCATTTCGGTGTTTTCGTCGTCAATTACTACGACTGGAGGGGCGAGGTCAGGCCAGGGACCAACGAAGATGAGCTGCTCGTGATCGACGACTTGGGCGGCATCACGGTGCACACGTCGCCTCTACGGCGCGCAAAGCCGGCGGTGCGTTATCTACGGTCAGTGCTCTCTCAACACGACTGCCCGGTCGAGAGTATCGCCGTATTTGCTGAGGCGGACTGTTGCCTTCATCCGACCGCACCGGACGGCGTTCTAGCGTTGCCCGATTTACATTACTTTTTGCGCACGAGATTGCTCAGCTTTCGCGCAACGCATGCACGTCATCTGGACGCAGCGCGACTTGATAGCCTGATAGCTCGGACATGCTGTCATGCCGGCGATGCCAGTCACGCTGTCGATCACCGGGCGGCGCTCACCCGTCGTTTAGAAACAAGACGGTAACGCGACGAAGAACCGGAGCGGAAGTACAACGAAAGCGATATGGCGAAACAACGCCAAGGGTAGGGCAAGCGCAGCGTCGATTCAACTCGGGCACGCGGCCACAAGAGCGATCCGTACCTCTCGTTCGGGACCGAACTCGGCGCGGCTCCAAGCAAAACCGCAAAGACTGCGTTTTTTCGAAGCTTTCCGCCTCACGGAGAACGGCTGTCGGCCTATATTGAATTCACCCACCGCGTTTTAACGCATCGACATGTCAGGCGAGCGGCTTCTGCTCGCTCGTCACCAGATCTTCATCTCTCTATTCCGGCGGAATTAAGAACACGCTTGCCCTCGCGAGCGCGTCGGACGTGTCGCCGCCATTGTCGGTCGCGTTCTTGATGCCGATTAGCCGAACCGGACGTTTATCGACGGCAACAATTCGCGTGCCGCTCCACCTCCACATTATTTCCATCGTGTCTGCGCTTGAGGGCCGATGGGGCTTAGCTGATCGCGACGCGCATACCGCCGCCATCGTTGTTTTCAACCGTTGTAGTCCGCTTTCGGCATAACGCTGAAGGCATGCATATTTCAACCTAAGGAGGTTTTATGAAAGTCGCTGTATTGGAAGTCCGTTATGCAGGCGGTCTGGATCTGACGGATCATGTCGTGGTGCAGGCGTCATCTCGTCTCACCCTGTCGCCGCGGCTAAGTGCGTTGCTCGGTATGCTAGAGACGTCGGAGCGACAGATCAGTATGAGCGTCAAAGTAGATGGGGTCAGCTATCGAGTCGAACGGAAGCAAAACGGTGAATATGTCGTAGGCGCGAGGCTAAGCATTCGCGAGCGCTGCTTGTCCAAACTGCGACTCTTTGAAGCGCCGAGTGAGTCTCAACGGCGGCTTAATGGACAATTCGCCCACTTGTTGAGCGCTTGGGCGCTTATCGGTGCAGGCTATTTGGTCTACACGACGAAGACCTGGGACTTGCGCGCAGTCATTGAAACAGTTTTGCTTTGCTTCACATCGTTGACGTTGTTCGTGGTCGGGCACATTTGCTTTTCGGATGTTCGTACGGCGGATCGCTAACCGTATAGTTCGCCATTGAGGCCATTGGGTTCTCGGATCATCGATATAGTCCGATTGATAGCCGACGCGCGCCGTCAGCGCGTCTGCAATTTTTCGTTCATTGCAAGCCGCGGCGTACGACGCGGCTTGCCCCAATCATGCAACGCGAAATCCACCCTCAGGGCGCTGCACGGCCTGCAGAAGCAAACTCGGAGGTTACGGCCCAGGCGAACTAGCGGCTCGTTCCGAGGCACGCAAGTCAGTGGACCTAGCACAGGTCGCTTCTAGCGTGGGTTGCCAATCACATCGATCGGGGAACACAAGAGCGGACAAATCTGACACATTTCAGTACGCATGTCCGCGTATCCTATTCAGACGGCCCGTTCCTAGTTCGGAGTACAAAACGAAAGACACGAGTAGAAAACGGGTCAAGTGACCACGCGTATCAAACGGCGCCACCCGAGCGCGCACGAGGAATAGTAATGGCCGCAAAGATGGCTTCCGCAGTAACAATCGAGGGCGGGAAATCGTCGCGGACGAAGTTGCCTCTCTCGCTGAAACGAAAGCGTTGAAATGAAGCATTGCGGCGCTGCTGTCTCTTACTTGCCGCCACACGCGGGCGTGAACGGAGGTGAGGTGAACTGAGTGAAAGGATACTTCCGCCTGCTTCCGAAAGGCACACACGAAAAAGCGTGCGTCTTCGATGGCCAGCAACCGCCACACAGGAAACGCATGTCGCCGATCGACTACCTTTGCGCCGCTTACCGCCTGCGCGCAAAGCTCGCACCGCAAATCGCTGTGGTCCTCGCCTTGGCCGCCATTCTCACCTATTACGCTATGACAAGCCGGTCGTTGGATTGGCTCTTGAATTGACCGAAAAGCGCCGGACTAAACCCACAGACCATATCACTGATATGGCGCTTTGTGCTGGTCCCTCTCCGCTAACCCTCTGACACGAAACGAGAACTCCAAAATTTTCGCGTGTGACAAGTGGGGACTTTCTGCTATTTGTCACACTCAGGGCTTCGCTCGAGCATTCGATACACGCTTTGCCTTGAGATCCGAAGGAAGTTTGCGCCAGCCTTTTTGTTGCCGTTGAACATAACGATGGCATCACGGACCTGGTCGAAGGTGACGCCGGGCGCTTCTTCCTGCTGCACCCTATGCGTCGATAGATAGATACGCGTTTGCAATCGATGGCCGGCTGTGGCCTGCCGCTTCGCGCACCTGACGCATGGCCTCCTCGTGCTGCGCCTTCGGCGCAATTTCGCCCGTACCTTACACGGCGCGGGCGAGCGGGTCCATCTGCATCGAGTCGTCGACGAGGGAAGGCAAGGGTGTTAATGCCACAACGGAAGTCGACCGGCTCGCGGTAGAGATTGACCCTCAGGTCATCGGCGAAGCGCAGCATCAGCGACTCCTCAGCGCGCCGATCAGCGCCGTATCTTGTTGGCCACATTCAAGTTAGGACTCACTCCGTTGGGAAACTGCGCCACCAGGCGGGTGGAAAACGGCGGGCGGTGCTAGGACCGCGTTGCTTCACGTCGCGTGGAGGCTGGCAAGGCTTCGGACCTCGCTGCCCCGGCAGGTGCGAGCCCTACGACGGGCACGAACGCCGGCACCCGGACGTCAAGAGGCCTCTCCGCTCGGTGGCACTCTAGTCTGCGCTCGCTGGATTCATTTGCGCAACTGTTTGGCGTTCATGCCAGCCATGAGGGCCAGTCCGGACACAGACGTTCCCGGTCTTTGGCATGCCTCGATCAACCGGCGCTTGCTCTCTGGATCAAAGCAGCGCGGCCGCCTTCATCGATATGCGTAACTTTGAAAGGGAGGAAATCAAGATCGTCTGGGGTCCTGTTTGCGTCCGCAAGTTATGGCTGCGGACACAAACTTGACCCTCCTCAGTTGGGTTCGCCAGATGCGGAGGAATTACCGCTAACGAAGAACGGAATCATGCATGTGTCGGATCGTTCGCACGCAAGGAGCAGCGGGCAGTGCAAGGCTGCTCCGTCATTTACTAATTATCTTCTTCGCCGTTCTTTCTCACCGATGATGGCGCAACGGAGCCGGTATGCGCTTCTCTCAATAGCGAGCGTCGCCGTTACCAACGCCTGCGTTAGGAAGTCGCGCTTGACGCTCGATTGGGCGGTAGTGTGCGCCTGGGGCGTCTCACCATATTCGACAGGTTGCTCGGGCATTGTCGGTTCTTTTGTCGAACTCGTCGCGCTTGCCTCGCAGTCAGGGACGATTGCTACCAAAGACGCGACGGTCTCACGCTGTGAGCGGGCTCCTGCCACGTCGGCCGTGCATTCGAACTGCCTTGGGTCTTCGTCGCAAACGCCTGTCTCGGAGAAGAGGCACGCAGGCTTAATCGACAATGAACTTGGCTCTGCTCCGGATTGGATCACCCGCGGCGCGACACCGGCGCCTGCCGCACCGGAGGTCGCCGAAGACGCTATCTGACTAGTCGGACCGCTGTTGCGCAGCGCGTCCTCGGCGAGGCGCTTAAGTAGCGCCGCTCGTTGCCTTGGATTTGAGACGGCAGACACGGCGCGAAACAAGTCTGGCGTGACAAACTCGTTGATCGTTATCTTTATTTCCAATGAAGTCGTCATTGTGGTCATTCCGACATAGCGCTTCCTCGCTTGCATCAAACTTGCTCACACGACGCAGTAAGAAAGCGCTCGAGCTGAAGATGTAGTGACTTGCCGCAGCATTGATCTGCGTCACGACGCTGCAGGTAAATGTCGCATTCCGAGGAGGGGCATGGCGTTTGTAAGTATGAGAAAGGGATATTCATTACCCTAGTGATGCCTAGTGCTTCAAAGTTCACCGGTAGTCGTTCGTGGGTGGGGCAATGCGAGTTGGTTCCGTGCCGTCGAGGCAGCGCTTCTGGTTTCCCGTGGCTGAGAAGTCCAGGCTCGACCGACCAAGTCCACTGTACCGGGGTACAGGCGCGTGCGAGCAAGCGAAAGCTCTCGAAAATGGGGTGGCTTTTAATTTCGTCCCTTCTCGCAGTCGTTCGTGGGCGCTGGTGTCTGCGCTGGGAACGGCTTCGACCGGAACGGCATTGAACGCAACATTGAGCCACTCGCCACCGCGCCGTTTCCCACAGCGGAGTATGGCGATTGGATCGTGACCGCTCAGTCATGCTGCGATGGATGGCGGCCCGTTCAGGATGACGGGTCGTCCATCCATGAACCCTGCTGTTCTAGCGCTTCGGTCACGCGATGCCAGCGCGCCGGCTTGCTTTGCACGACGCACGCCTGACCAATGTGACCGGAACTGGGTTGACGAGATCTTGCTGCGAGGAATTTCTGATCCAAAATCTATGGCAAAGCGAAATTAGAGAGGCGACTGGCGACAATGGCCACTTGCAGAGCTGCGTGGAACGGCCGGTTTCGAGAAAGTCGACTGACCGATCGGGGTCGTAGTGTTAGTTCGCTGACGGCGGTATTTGCTGTGCCGTCGCGCGACGCCGGCAAGGTCTGCAATCCACTGGGGTGCAGACGCTAAACACGACCGACCTCGATGTCCGCAAAGGCCGAAGTGCTGCGTCGGCCGTTCAGGCAATCTCTTGAAATGAAACTCACCGTTTCACCAAGACGTTTGTGTCAGCCGGGCGGCAGTAGATTCGCCCTCTGGGCGCCTGCATTGCTCCTTGGTTGCTCTGCTTGCGCAGCGATAGCGAAAGCCAAATTACATTTATAGCGCCCTGACCATTGAGACCGACAGATACTCCGTGCTGGAAGACATTTTGCGCATAACACGGGGAAGCTTAGGAACGTGCGCGACGGCGTCAGCATTGAAGTCGATCTTGAGCGCGCACCATAGGATGATCTATTGACCTTGAGATAACGATCGGTAAGGTAGGCCGCTGTCGCCATTCAGCGAATCTCTCGAGGTCGGCAAAAGATTTAATGCCGGCTGGTCGGCGCCCGTCGCGAAGGTTGGCGAAGCTGTTAGACGGAGCGACCAGAAGGAAGCTGTTTAAACGAATCCTTCGAACGCACGGTTTATCTGCGCGCACGGTCCACCATGCGTGCTCCTCTTTGTCGTCCGGGTACACGGTTAAGACCGCTGCATCACGTGGTAGGTAAAGCGAGGTCGACACGATGTCACCACTGGTCGCAGCGGCGAGCCGCCGATCGCTGGGATCGTCGGCACGTCGGCATCGCCGCGAAGAGAAGGGTTCGAATGACCTTGCTACCATGGGCACGGTATCCACCTTGGCCATGGTAAATGCCATGGCCGTGATATCCGACGTAACGACCTGTTCAAAGGCGCCTTTAGGCTCAGACACGCCGCACGTTTATTCGCCTGACACGACGACCATCGCGCGCCGTGTCGTCGTGAAGCTCGCTAGCACCGCCAGTCCCGCCGTGCACAGCAGCACGCCGAGGTGCATCGAGCCTGCCGCGCCCGCGCGGTCGAACGCGACGCCGCCGGCTACCGATCCCGCCGCGATTGCCGTCTGCACCGCACTCACGAAAAGCGCCGACGCCGCTTCGGCCTGTCCGGGCGACATCGACTGCATCCAGACGCTGAGGCCCAGCGGAATCGCGCCATACGCGAAGCCCCACGCCAGCACGCCCGCGACGACCGCGCCCGGCGTGTGCGCGAACGCCGGCAGCAGGACGAGCGAAGCGATCACGAGCGCGCCCATCGTAAGGAGCGATGCGCGCGGGTGCGACGTCACATAAGCCGAAGCGGCAAAGTTCGACACGAAGCCGACGATGCCGAAGCCGAGCAGCAGCTCGCTCACGCGGGCGGCATCGAACGAGGCATCGTCCTCGAGAAAGGGCGCGACGTAGGTGTAGGCGCTAAAGTGCGCGCCGAACAGCAGCGCGACGAGCGCGAGACTGCGCAGCACCGGGCCGCGTGCCAGCATACGGGCGAAATCCGCGCCGCGCGCCGCCACGCGCGGCGGCAACTGCGGCAGCAACAGCGCCTGCGACAGCAGTGCGGCGAGCGCGAGCGCCGCCGTCGCGAAGAACGACACGCGCCACGACGACGCGTCGGCGATGTAGGTGCCGAGCGGCACGCCGATGACCGTCGCGAGCGTGATGCCCATGAAGATCGTCGCGCTGGCCCGGGCGCTATCCTTTTCCGGGACGATCTGCCCGGACACGCCGAGCGCCACCGTCCAGAATCCGCCGAGCGCAAGGCCGAGCAGCGCGCGGCCCGCGAGCATCGTCGTGAAATTTGTCGCGAGCGCGCTGAGCGCGTTGGACGCGATGAGCGCGCCCGACAGCAACAGCAAAATCAGCCGCCGGTTCACGCGGCCCGCCGCGAGCAGCAGCAGCGGCGCGGAGAAGGCCGCGATGATGCCTGGGGTCGTGGTCATCAGTCCGGCGGTGCCCGGCGTGACGCCGAGATCGCGCGCGATGGCCGGCAGCACGCCCACAGGCATGTATTCGGTCGTCACGAATGCGAATGCGCCGAGCGCGATGGAGAGCACCGCGAGCCACGGCCACCATGCGGCCGCGCGCGAATCCGCGGGCGCGGTATGGTCGATATCCATGAGTAATCTTGTCGTCGAATGCAAAGGAAAGCGCGGCGGCGCTGTCCGGCGCCGCCGCGCGCGTGACGCACGGCCTCCCAGGCCGCGAGCGCGGTTTCGCGATAGAACGGGTAATCCGTATAGCCGATTTCCGTGCCGCCGAAGAATGTCGGGCGGTCATACGGGTTCAGCGGAAGATGCTTGCGCAGCCGCTCCGGCAAGTCCGGATTCGCGATGAAGTGACGTCCGAACGCGACCAGATCCGCGTCGCCGGACTGGAGAATCGCTTCGGCGCTGTCTCCGTCGAAGCCGCCCGCCACGATGATCGGACCGCGAAAGCGCGCGCGCAGCGATTGCGCCGCGACCGGGCGCTGGTCGCGCGTATCGTCCTCGACGTTGCCGGCGATGCGCGGCTCGATCAGATGCAGATACGCGATGCCGAGTTTGTCGAGTTGATCGGCGACGTAGCCGAAAAGCGCTTGCGGATTGCTGTCCGACATGTCGCCCCAGGAACCGCTCGGGCCGAGGCGCACCGCGACCTTGTCCGCGCCCCACACGGAGATGACGGCGCGCGTCGTGTCGAGCAGAAGACGCGCGCGGTTCTCCATCGGGCCGCCGTATTCGTCGGTGCGCCGGTTGCTGCCGTCCTGAAGAAACTGGTCGAACAGATAGCCATTGGCCGCATGCAGCTCGACGCCGTCGAAGCCCGCCTTCACGCCGCGCGCCGCCGCGAGCCGAAAACTTTCGACGATGCCCGCGATCTCGTCCGTGCGCAGCGCGCGGTTCGGCGTGTTGGGCACCCAGCCGGATTCCGTATAAGCGACGCCACCATGCGCGATCTCCGACGGCCCCACGGGCTGCCCGCCGTCCGGCTGCAACTGCGCATTCGATTGCCGTCCCGCGTGATAGAGCTGAAGGAAGATGCGGCCGCCCTTGGCATGCACGGCATCGGTGATGGTCTTCCAGCCTTCGATCTGAGCGTCGTCGTAGAGGCCGGGCGCGCCGAGATAGCCGTTGCCTTCGGGCGCGGCGATGGTCGCTTCACCGATCAGCAGCGCGCCGGGCGAAGTGCGTTGTGCATAGTATTCGGCCATCAGCGGACCGGGGCGTGCGCCGTCTTCGGCGCGCATCCGGGTGAGCGGGGCGAGCACGACGCGATGCGTGAATGCATATGAACCGACTTTCACCGGCGAAAAGAGCGTGGACATTTCGATTTCCTCAAGCTGTGGTATTCGGGATGGATGCTGCCGGCGCCATGAGCGGCGACGCTTGAGGCCAATGTAGGGGAATGCCGCCGCGAGAAAAACGGTCTGCCGGTCGCGGCACTGCGGCCGTGCGCGTCCGCAATGGCGCGCCGCCCGGCTGGCGCGGCTTCGCGCCGATGAAACGGCATTGTTCGGCCGCGAAGAACAGTCAGTTCGCGGTATCCCGATTTATTGCGGTGAAGACCGTTCCGATAATTCGAGCCACTTCGAGGCGTGCCGCCTAAGCGCGCCTCTCGTCCACTCAAATCGACCGGAAGGAATGCATCATGGCAAGAATCATCACCTTCGCGCGGCACGGCGGCCCCGACGTCTTCGAGTACACCGAAGTCGGCGATCTCGCGCCCGCGGCGAACGAAGTGCGTATTCGCGTGAAGGCCATCGGCCTGAATCGCGCGGAGTCGATGTGGCGGCGCGGCGCGTATGTCGAGCCCGCGAAGCTGCCGGCGCGCGTCGGCTACGAGGCGTCGGGCATCGTCGATGCGATCGGCGCAGACGTCACGCACGTCGCACTCGGCGACGCGGTGTCCACCGTGCCGTCGTTTTCGATGAACGACTACGGCATGTACGGCGAACGCGTGCTCGCGCCCGCGCACGCGGTCGTCAAGAGTCCCGCGTGGCTTTCGCATGAAGACGCGGTCGCGATCTGGAACGTGTTCGTGACGCCTTACGCGGCTTTCACGGAAGACGCGCGCCTGAAACAGGGCGATGTCGTGCTGATTCCGGCCGCGTCGAGCGGCGTGGGCATCGGCGCTATCCAGGTCGCGAAGCAACTCGGCGCGACGGCCGTGGCGCTCACGCGAACGTCCGCGAAGCGCGACGCGCTCCTCGAACTCGGCGCGGATTACGTGATCGTGACGGACAAGGAGAATCTCGTCGATGCGGTCATGCGCATCACCGGAGGACGCGGCGCGGATCTCGTCTTCGATCCGGTCGGCGGCAAGACGCTCGCGCGGCTGATCGACGCGACGCGCGCGGGCGGCACGATCCTGCTGTACGGCGCACTGAGCACCGACGAAACGGTATTGCCGGTACTGCCGCTGCTTTCGAAACGCATTACCGTGCACGGCTACAACCTGTTCTCGACGACCACCGACGAGCAACGCCAGCGCGAAGCCGCGTCGTTCATCTTCGACGGCTTGCGCTCGGGCGCGCTGCGCACGGTAATCGCGCAGCGCTTTGCCTTTGAGCGCATGGCCGACGCGCACGCGCTGCTCGAACGCAACGAGCATTTCGGGCGAATCGTGGTGACGGTCTGACGAGCAAGGAGAGCGACATGCAATTCGATTTCGAATCGATCGATGCCCGCGCGCGCTACAAGCTGCTCGGCGCGGCCATCACGCCACGCCCGATCGCGTGGGTATCGACGCTCGGCGAAAACGGCGAGCCGAACGCCGCGCCGTTTTCGTTCTTCAATGCCTTCGGTGAAGACCCGCCGATCGTCGGGTTCAGCATCCTGCATCGTTCGCAGAGCGACAGAAAGGACACGGGCGAGAACGTGCGCCGCGAACGCGAGTTCGTAGTCAATCTCGTCGGCGAGTCGAATCTGCCGGCGATGAACGTCACCGCGATCGACTTTCCGCCCGAGCGCAGCGAGTTCGCGGAGGCCGGGCTCGTCGCAGCGCCTTCGAGCGTGATCCGCACGCCGCGTATCGCAGCGAGTCCGGTGTCGTTCGAATGTCGGCTGTTCGACATCATCGCACTCGGGCCGTCGCGCTCGCTCGTACTGGGGCGCATCGTCGCGATGCACGTCGATGACGGCGCGGTCATCGACGCCGCACGCGCCTACATCGACACGCGCAAGCTGCGTCTGATCGGACGCGGCGAAGCGAACACCTATGTCCGGACGCACGACGTGATCCGGCTGCCCGCGATTCCCCTGCATACCTGGGACACGCGCACCATACGCGGAGGTTCGAGATGATGCCTGCTCTTGCACAACACGAGGCGCCGTTGCGCGTGGCCGTGATCGGCGTCGGCAACTGGGCGCGGCACGGTCATCTGCGCGTGCTCGATCTGTTGCCGCAGTACGCGTTGCAGGCCGTGTATAGCCATCGGCGCGAGGCGGCCGAAGCAGCGGCGCGCGAGTATCGTATCGGGCGCGTGGCGGCGTCGATCGACGAACTCGTCGAAAGCGACGACATCGATCTCGTCGTCGTGCTCAACACCGCGCCGCAACATGCGCAGACCGTGAAACGCGCGATCGCGGCGGGCAAGAACGTGTACTGCGAATGGCCGCTCACGACGACGCTCGCGCAATCGGAAGAGCTGCTGCGCCTCGCCGACGCGCGCGGCGTGCGTCATGTCGCCGGATTGCAGCGCAGGCTCGCTCCGCACAACCGCTATGTGCACGATCTCATCGGCGAAGGTTACGTCGGCGAAGTGCGCTCGGTGCGCATGCACGTGAGCATGAACTACTTCCAGGCGATGCGAACGCGCGCGCTCGAATGGACCGTGCCGCCGGAGAACTTCTCGTCGGTCGTATCGATCTACGGCGGGCATTTCCTCGACATGCTGTTTGCGTCGACGGGCTGGCCGGTGTCGATCGCCGCGCTCACACCGAACCAGTTTCCCGAGGTCACGATCAGGGAGACGGGCGTGTCGATGCCGACATCGACGCCCGACCAGCTCGTGCTCGCCGGCATGCTCGAGCGCAACGCGGTGTTGTCGGTGCATATCGAAGGCGGCAAGCGCAACGGCTCGGGCGTGCAGATCGACATCACGGGCACGCAGGGCGACCTGCGCGTGACCAACGTGTCGGCGTTCGGCGATGCCGGCGACGACTACGCGATCCACGGCGCGCATGGCGACAAGGCGCCGCTTGAACGTCTCGAGGTGCCGGAGCGTTATCATCGCTTGCCGGCGTCCGACCTTCCTTCGTCGGTGCTGGAACTCGCCGAGCTGTACTGGGCGTACGCCGACGACGTGCGGCACGGCACGCGTACCGCCCCCACGTTCGCCGATGCCGTGAACATGCATCGCTTAATCGACGCTGCGCAGGCGTCGTATGCGCAGCGGCGCTTCATCGACGTGCGGACATCGACATGAGTATTCGGGAGAGCGTCGCGATGAAACAGTCGGAATCCGCCGTGCGTGCGCCCGTTGCTCACGCGGGCGGCGGCGGGGCGATGGATCATATGAGCGCGATGGTCGTCTTCACGCGCGCGGCGGAAACCCTGAGCTTCGCGGAAGCGGGCCGGCAACTGGGGCTTTCGGCATCGGCGATCGGCAAGGCGATTGCGCGCCTGGAGACGCGGCTCGCGGTGCGGCTCTTTCATCGCAGCACGCGCAGTGTGCGTCTGACGAGCGAAGGCGAGCTTTTTCTCGCGCGCTGCCAGCGCATACTCGGCGAGATCGAAGAGGCAGAAGCTGAACTTGCGCTGTCGCGCGCGAGTCCGTCGGGCAGGCTGCGCGTGAGCATTCCGCTCGTCGGCACGTTGCTGATGCCGGTGCTGTCGGCGTTCATGCGGCGCTATCCCGAGGTGCAGATCGATATCGATTTCAGCGATCGTATCGTCGATGTCATCGAGGATGGATTCGATGTCGTGCTGCGCACGGGCGATGCGCTCGATTCGCAACTCACGATGCGCACGCTCGGCCATTACACGCATGTGATCGTCGCTTCGCCGGACTATCTGAAGCGGCACGGCGTGCCGGCCCAGCCGGAAGACCTGGCCGGGCACGCGTGCCTTCAGCATCGTTTCTCGCGCACCGGGAGATTGCGGCGCTGGGCGTTGATGCGCGACGGTGCGCCCGTCGAAGTCGAGCTGCCGTCGACGGCGGTGGCGAGCGCGGTCGAGCCACTCATCGCGATGGCGGAACAAGGGCTCGGGCTCACCAACGCGCCGGATTTCGCAGTGCGCAGGCAACTGGCCGACGGCTCGCTCGTGACCGTGTTGGACGCGTTCCTGCACGACCGCGTTCCGTTTCGCGCGTTGTGGCCTTCGGGACGCATGATGCCGCCGAAAGTGCGCGCGTTTGTGGACTTTCTGAGCGAGCATCTGTTTCCGCAAACCCCGGATGGCGGCTAGCCGTGATGCGGCGCGCGAAAAGGCTTGGGCCTGCCGTCTTCCCGCCGTCGGACTCGCCCGGTCGGTCGCTTCGCTACCCGCGGGGGCTGTCGCATAGCCACGATAAGCGACGCCTGCCGCATCGACGACGGTGCTGGGCACGCTCCACGCTGGGCGCGCCCGCCGGTTGCAACGGGAATGCGACGAAAGCGATGCCACGCACGCCGTCGTCCACCACATGCAGCGTGGCGCGTGGCCCGAGCGTGTCGACGACCGACCTCCTCGACATTGGACTGCAGCAAGGTTGCATTGCGCGGCCCGATCGGCGAGCGAGGGAAGGGGCTGGCGCGTTCGCTGATCAGCGAGTTTTCAAACGAACGCCGCCGTTACGATAATCACACTTATCGCAATGCGCGGCGTGCAAGCACATCTGTAACCGGAGCCACGCCTTCGGCTTCGGCAGGTTGTCGCAATCCTCGAACGGTGGCCGTCCCCGGGCACCGGCTCTTGACGGCCCACTTCGGCCAATCAACACTTGCCGCCATGGGCGTCTCTTGGCGGAGCGCAACAGTCGTTCAGTTCAGGGTATGGGTAGAAAAGCCGCCCCATTGCTGGAGCGGCGTAAAAGTTCGTCTTTATGCCATTAGCAGTTGACGAACCGGAGAAAGTTGTGAGTCTAGCTGCTGCCGCGCCGGTGACCGTCGCATAGTCGTTTCGGGCGCGTTACCGAAGCGCGATGTTGCGTCCTTAAATACCTCTACCACCGTTTGTCCAGTGATGAAGCCCGCATTCTCGGAAAGAAGAGATGCTACGGCCGCGGCGAGGTCCTCAGGCTTGCCAAATTGCTTCAATCGCCACAAGCGACACAAACGCTGCTCGGCTTCTCTGCCAACGGGCGTACTCTGCAGAAATAGTAGGTTCCGGCTGGCCAGGGCGCGACGGAACCGACAGTGATGCCCGTCTGCGAAGCTCAAGCGCCCATGTGCGCGTAGAGCTCATCATTGCGGCTTTCGCCGCGGCGAAAGCCGTGCGGTTGGCCACGCTATTCGATGGTCCGAAAGGACGTTAGCCCCAACGGGAATTCAAGATGATGCTGCACAAGTTCACGCGCTCGAAGCTTGGGTCCTTGTACGCCAGGAAATCGTCGTTGAACGTGCCGAAGGTGGTGCCTGGCCGATGTTTCATGCCGTCGTAGAAGGCGTCAATCATCTTGCCGGCGAAATCAGCGCCGCGCGGGAAGTCTGCGACCACCGCCGCGCGCTCTTTGTCGGTGAAGTCATCAAAGCCCCGTCCCGCCACGTCCATCCCGGCGCCGGCTTGGACCAGCGCGATCTCACCGTGCATATGCTCTGGAATGCCCGGCGTGGTATGGAGCGCTACAGCGGTCCACACCTTGGCTACGTCCGCCTCGTCGACATGATGGCTGCGTAGAAAATCGCGCGCTGCGTTGGCGCCATCGACTTCAAAACGCAGTTCACTTTCGCGATAGGCCGGCGTCAAACCGATGTCGTGGAACATGGCCGCAACGTAGAGCAGCTCCGGGTCAAAGGTGACGCTCTTTCTTTTTCCCAACAGCGCGCCCCAGAGGTAGACCCGTGTCGAGTGGTTGAACAGCAGTTCGCTTTCGGTGTCGCGAATAAGCTGTGTTACCTCCCGAACCAGCTGACTGTCAGGGATTACGATGTCGAGCGTTTGATTCGCCTGCGCTGCTTGATCTTGCTTCATCGAGGTACTCGCGCTGTAAAGAACGCGCGGTTCTTGCCGCACGCTGGATTTCCGGAGCGCCCCACGGCGGCGAAGACTGCGCACCGGAAGCGGCTGGAGGGGCTACACCCTAGGACGCTACGCTTCCTACAGGTTATGGAAAAGGCCCAAGTTTGAGGAATTCCAATGTACTATCGCGCCCATGGCAACGCTCTCTGTAAGCCTTGATCGCGCCGGGCGCATCCCGCTGTCCGCGCAAATTTACGGCTCGATTCGAGGTGCGATCGAGTCGGGCCAGCTTGCCTCCGGCGCGCGCCTGCCGTCCTGGTCCGATCTCGCTGCGCAACTCGGCGTGTCCAGGGGCACCGTGCGGGCCGCTTATGAGCGTTTGATCGACGAGCAGTTCGCGGTCGGCATGGGCGCTGCGGGCACTCGGGTAGCGGCGCGCCCCTTGCCGGCGACAACAAAATGGGCACCGGACGCACCGCCGCTTCCGGATCTCTTTTACGACTTCAGCACGGCGCCTTTGGCGTTTCAGATGGGCGTGCCCTCCCAGGACGCCTTTCCGTTTAAGTTGTGGTCGCGCATCCAGTCGCGTGCGGCGCGGCGGGCCGCAGCCGCGCCTGTGGGATATCCCGATCCCAGGGGCGAGCCGGAGTTGCGACAGGAGATCGCGTCGTATCTTGCCGTCTCACGCGGGCTTCGTTGCAGTCCGTCGCAAGTATTCGTCACGGCAGGATTTGCCGGCGCGCTCAACCTGGCGATTCGCGGGTTGCAACTGGAGGGCAGACAGGCCTGGATGGAAGATCCTGGCTTTCCGCTCACGCGTACGGCGCTCGGCCTTGCCAGCATGACCGTGGCAGCGGTTGCGGTAGACGCGGACGGGCTCGATATCGATGCAGGCCTCCGTGGTGCGCCTGAAGCCGCCCTCGCAGTGGTGACCCCTGGCCAGCAAGCGCCACTCGGAATGACGATGTCACTTCCCAGACGCGTTTCACTGCTTGGCTGGGCAAAACAAAACGACGCGTGGATCATCGAAGACGATTATCTCGGCGAGTTGCAGCTGAAAGGACGGGCCGCACCGGCACTGGCCTCGCTGGATCAAGACGGTCGGGTACTGCACATCGGCACTTTTAGTAAGACGATTAGCCCGGCACTGCGCCTGGGATTTCTTGTTGTTCCGCTCGCCATGGCGCGCCGGTTCGGCGAAGTCGCGGCGAGCCTCGCGCCCGCGCCGACTTCATCCGTGCAGCATGCTGTAACGGAGTTCATGCACGATGGACACTACCTCCGCCATCTGCGACGTATGAAGCGTCTCTATGCTGCCCGACAGGCCGCCCTGGTTCGTTGTCTGAATGAACTGTCTTCGGAATCACTCAGCGTCCACGCCGCGGCAGGCATGACTGTGGTTGCCGCGCTGCCTCAATCCGTATCGGATACGGATATCGCTTCCCGGGCGCGACTATTCGGGTTGGCCCCAGTTCCCTTGTCGCCTTGGTACACGCGCAAGCCCGCGCAACAGGGCCTGCTGCTCGGTGTCACGAATCTCAGTGAAAGAACAGTGGCGGCCAACTGTTCTCGCCTCTTGGAAATCGTTCGGGGGCGCCACTGACTTAGCGAATGCGGCCGGGACTCGCTTCTTGGTGCATTGAAATTGTTCATTCCTGGTGCTTTTGCGTGCCCCCGCGTCACATGACAATGGAGCAACACAAAGGAGCCAGACATCATGAACATCCAAACTGTTGTGAGAGCCGCCGGCGCAGCTATGGCCTTTGCCATCGCCGTTCCGGCGTCTGCGCATGGCACGACTGAAACAGTCACACCGAGTTTTCAACACGCCATTCCCAATGTACCGGGCAAGTCGTTGACCGCTGTCATCGTCGATTACCCACCGGGTGCAGCGTCGCCCGCCCATAAGCACGCGGGCTCGGCTTTCATCTATGCCTACGTCGTGTCGGGCAACGTCGAGTCCCAGGTAGACGATGGTCCAAAGCGCGTCTACCACGCTGGCGAGAGCTTCTTCGAGGCGCCTGGCGCCATTCACCGGATAAGCCGCAACGCGAGCAACACGAAGCCGGCAAAGTTGCTCGCCGTTTTCATCGCGGACAGCAACGACCAATCCCTGACTACCCCTATCAAGTAAGCCCCTCATCAAGGAGTCACATCATGAGCAAGCGTCTCGATTACACGAAGATCGCGCCCGCTGGCGTGAAAGCCCTCGGCGGCGTCTATGGCTACGTCATGCAGAGCGACCTCTCGCCGGTTCTCGTGGACCTCGTCTACCTGCGCGTCTCGCAGATCAACAACTGCGCCTATTGCCTCGACATGCATACACGCGACCTCCTGAAGAAAGGCGTGAAGATCGAAAAGCTGGCGCTTGTGCAGGCGTGGAGGGAAGCGGGCCATCTGTTCGATGACCGCGAGCGCGCAGCCCTCGCATGGGCGGAATCGGTCACGCTGGTGGCACAGACCGGTGTACCCGACGCATCCTACGAGTCTGCCCGCACCGTGTTCAATGAGCGAGAACTGGTTGACTTGACCATCGCGATCAGCCTGATGAACACCTACAACCGTATGGCAATCAGCTTCCGGAACACGCCTCAGGCTGTGCTGGAACAGTAAACCCACACTGGGTGCGCACACCATCTAAGCGCCTCGAATTCGGCAGATACTGCGCCCATATCTCAAACGCGGAACTGGAACAACTTTGCGGCATCAGTACTTACATTCGGAGTCCTATTCATGACGATCATTGCAGGCATCAAGATTCCCGACAGCGCGATGGCGCGTGCGGCCACCGAGCTTATTCGCGACACAGAGTCGGATTTACTGTTCCATCACTCGACTCGCGTGTTTCTTTTCGGCGCTTTGACAGGGGAGCGCAAGCAGCTGAAATACGATCCGGAACTTCTCTATATCGGCGCGATGTTTCATGACATCGGGCTGACAGCCCAGTTTCGCGCGTCCCAGAATCGGTTCGAAGTCGATAGCGCAAACGCCGCTCGACGTTTCCTTCAAAATCATCGCGTGCCCGAAGATGAGATTGATCTGGTATGGGACGCCATAGCGTTGCATACGACCCCCGGTATTCCCCCGTTCAAGAAGCCGGTGGTTCAACTGGTGACCGCCGGCGTCGAAATGGATGTCCTTGGCCTCGCCTACGACGAGTTCACCGAGGAGCAGCGCACGCTGGTGGTCAGCGCTCACCCACGCGGAGAGAATTTCAAGGAGCAAATCATCGATGCATTCAACGAGGGAATGAAGCATCGACCTGATTCGACCTTCGGCACAGTGAACGACGACGTCCTCGCGCTTAAGGACCCCGGCTTCCGCCGCATGAACTTCTGCAGCATCATCTTGGGCAACGCCTGGAACGACTCGCACTACGCCTGCAGGTGTCAGGATCCCGCGCATCAGCACGTGTAATTGACGGTGACCATCGTCCCGAGCGTCTTAGCAAGGATCACACAACAACCATGGAGGCGAGCGATGACATAGCGATCGCTCGCCGACATGACGGCAGCATGCATAAGCTCGTTGAAAAGGGGTTGCACTATGAAAATCGGTAACTTACTGAGCACGGCTTGCGCTGTGCTTGTCATTTCCATTCTATTCTTCGTTCGAGCGGCTGACGTCCGTGCCGCTGACCGGGCTCCTGCGCCGGACCTCCCAATCCCCGAAGCGGCCGACAGGCTTTCGGACGTCGCGATCCCCGACAGCAAGTTGGCTCGCGACGCCGCTCAATACATCCGTGATTCCGAGGGAGACTTTCTTTTTAAGCATTCAACACGGGTCTATTACTGGGCTGCCTTAGCAGCGCGACGAAGCGGCATACCTTACGACCCGCAGCTTCTGTACGTTGCGGCCATGTTTCATGACTACGGCTTGACGCAGAGGTATGCCCAAAGCCATAAGCGATATGAAGTCGACGGTGCCGACGCCGCGCGGGAATTCCTGCGAAGCCATGGAATTTCCGAAGCCGCCAGCGAACAGGTTTGGCTTGCGATTGCGCTACATACGACGAACGGTATCCCGGCGCAGGTGTCGCCGCTGGCCGCACTCGTTGCTCAGGGAGCCAACATGGACCTCGTGGGCGCGGGCTACGAAGGTTTCACCGCCGACCAGCGAGACGCCATCGAGACGGCCTATCCTCACCCGCCTGACTTCGCCGAGGCATTCATGCGTGCTCTTTATGACAGCCTTAGGCATCGGCCCGAAACAACTCAGGGCACCGGTTTGGCGGATGTAATGGCCTACGAAGATCCCCACTTCATCCGTCGAGACTTCAGCGCTCTTATGCGTAACTCTCCTTGGGCTGCAAGAAAATAGTCTATTCAGATAGAAGATTCCGGCCACTCGATAACAACCGTCCGGGGCTTAAAACGTCCTCCATATTATGGCTCGCAAGTTGGATCGAATTGATATCGCGATTCTCAACGAACTGCAACTGAACGCCCGCATTACGAACGCCGAACTGGCGCGAGCTGTCAACCTGTCGACTACGCCATGCTTCAATCGAGTTCGCGTCCTTGAAAAGCTCGGCCTCATCAAGCAGCAGGTTACCTTGCTCAATCCCGAGCCCTTAGGACTGCGGATTAACGTGTTCATTCAAGTCAGTCTGGAGAAGCAGGAAAAGTTTGCGCTGCGCCGCTTCGAGGAAGCAATCGACAAGCGCCCGGAAGTCATGGAGTGTTATTTGATGTCGGGAGATTCCGATTATCTATTGCGTGTGGTCGTCGCGGACATGCCCAGCCTCGAACGTTTCATCCTCGATGAACTGACGACTATCCCTGGCGTTGCCAACATAAGGTCAAGTTTCGCGTTAAAGCAAGTCCGCTATCGCACAGCGTTGCCATTGCCGGAGCGGGGACTCACATTGAGTTTCAAGGACGATGAGCGACCGGACTGAGACGCGCTGTCGATGCATCTGCCTGGATACTTGAGTCAATCGCGACCTTTGATGGCGCGATTTTCACCGCCCGCACGCGGTCCATAGTTGAAAAATTCTGAAGTTACGTGAATCGCAGTATAGAACGACTGCGCATGCGCAGTTTAACCGTCGAATACAGACGCACATTCCATTGGTGTCTGTGTAATCTAACGCCAGCGGTTCTCGTACTACAGACCTGCGATGCCGGACTTAACAAGTGTCTCATTGTCGACTTACGCGTCAGCGCGTCAACCGGCCGACAGTTTGTCAACGTCGCCGCGTTCGCGTCCGCTCACCTTTAATCAACCACCACCCCCTTATTGCATCGTAGTTGCAATATTCTCCGCTTACCATGGCACAAACACTTTACGACAAGTTGTGGAACGCCCACGTGGTCCACACAGAAGAAGACGGCACGACACTTCTCTATATCGATCGTCAACTGCTGCATGAAGTGACCAGCCCGCAGGCCTTCGAAGGTCTGAGAATGCAGAATCGTCCAGTGTGGCGCTACAGCGCGAACCTGGCGGTTTCAGACCATAATGTGCCAACTACCGACCGCAGCCGCGGGATCGCCGATCCTGTATCCAAGCTGCAAGTCGATACACTGGATGCGAACTGCGACGCGTATGCGATCCCCCAATTCAGGATGAACGACATCCGCCATGGCATCGTCCACATCATCGGGCCGGAGCAGGGGGCGACGCTGCCTGGCATGACGATTGTGTGCGGTGACTCGCATACCTCCACCCATGGTGCCTTTGGCGCGCTGGCGCACGGTATCGGCACGTCGGAAGTCGAGCACGTGCTGGCCACGCAAACCCTCTTACAGAAGAAGAGCAAGAACATGCTCGTGAAGGTCGAGGGCGGGTTGCCGCGCGGCTGTACCGCGAAGGACATCGTGCTCGCCATCATCGGCAAGATCGGCACGGCGGGCGGCACGGGCTACGCGATCGAATTCGGCGGCTCGACCATTCGCGCGCTGTCGATGGAAGGCCGCATGACCGTCTGCAACATGGCGATCGAAGCGGGCGCGCGCGCCGGCATGGTCGCCGTCGACGCTACGACTGTCGAGTACCTGAAGGGCCGTCCGCACTCGCCGCAAGGCGTTGAGTGGGATCGGGCCGTCGAATACTGGAAGCAGTTCAAGTCCGACGACGGCGCGCATTTCGATCGCGTCGTTGAACTGAACGCCGCCGAGATCGTGCCGCAAGTCACGTGGGGCACGTCGCCGGAAATGGTCACGTCCATCGACGGACGTGTTCCGGATCCGGAAAGAGAGAAAGATCCCGTCAAGCGCGACGCTATGGAGCGCGCGCTGCAATATATGGCGCTCGAACCGAACCTGCCCATCGAATCAATCAAGCCGGACAAGATCTTCATCGGCTCGTGCACGAATGCGCGCATCGAAGACATTCGAGCTGCCGCGTGGGTCGTGAAGAAGCTTGGCCGCCGCGTCGCGTCGAACATCCGTCTCGCGATGGTTGTGCCGGGCTCGGGTCTCGTGAAGGCGCAGGCTGAACGTGAAGGGCTCGACAAGGTCTTCACGGAAGCGGGCTTCGAATGGCGTGAGCCGGGCTGCTCGATGTGTCTTGCGATGAATGCAGATCGTCTCGAACCGGGCGAGCGTTGCGCGTCTACGTCGAACCGCAACTTTGAAGGCCGTCAGGGCGCGGGCGGACGCACGCACCTGGTTAGCCCGGCAATGGCGGCCGCCGCTGCAATCGAAGGGCATTTTGTCGATATCCGCAAGCTCGGTTGAGAGGCCAGATCATGCAGCAGGATTGTGAAAGGCTTCGGTAAGAGACACCTTGAGCAACAAACGGAAATGCAGTCACTACGGCGCTGAAGTCTTCACGGGTGGTTGCAGTCATCATCACCGGCTTGAGCCGGCGCATTGAATCATACAAAGCAAAATGGAAGAATTCACCGTACATACGGGCGTCGTTGCCCCCCTCGATCGAAAAAACGTCGACACCGATGCGATCATTCCGAAGCAGTTCCTCAGGTCAATCAAGCGCACGGGGTTTGGCCCGAATGCTTTCGACGAATGGCGCTACCTCGACAAAGGCGAACTGGGTAAGGACGACTCCAAGCGACCGCTCAATCCTCATTTCGTCCTGAACCAGCAACGCTACTGCGGCGCTTCGATTCTGCTCGCCCGGCAGAATTTCGGCTGCGGCAGTTCTCGAGAGCATGCGCCGTGGGCATTGCAGCAGTATGGATTTCGCGCACTCATCGCTCCGAGCTTCGCTGACATCTTCTACAACAACTGCTTCAAAAATGGTGTGCTGCCAATAGTATTAGCGGAGCACCAGGTCGATCGTCTGTTCGCCGATACCAACACCTTCGTCGGCTTCCAGTTGACCATCGATTTGAACGCACAGCTCGTGCGAAGTATCGATGGCAGCATTGAGTACTCCTTCGAGGTTGACGAATTCCGTAGATATTGCCTCTTGCACGGATTTGACGACATCGGACTGACGCTGCGCAGGTCGCAAAGCATCCGCCAATTCGAGAGCGGCCGGCTTAAGGAGCAACCTTGGCTCGACCTTCGGCTGGCGGGATAGATCCCTCGCCCGTCATGACGCTGCATTCGCGGCGGCCGGCGTTCGAATAGAACACAGGCGGAGGCGCTCGCGTGCATTAACCGCAAATCGTTGCGTGGCATCGCAATTAGGCCAACGCGGCCGATCCAGTTTGGAAGGTTCCTGCTTGCATCGCCGTATGTCGATTCCTCGCGGGGGATGAATTAAACCGTTCTTAACGCAGGCCACGCGCTGCCGCGGCAATCAGAAGAACATGGAGAGAGACGCAAAAATGGCTTTGAGCTCAACAAAACCTGTTAATAGCACGGCGAGAAAGCGCTGGCTGATCATTTTGCCGGCGGTGTTCGTGATGTACATGATCTCGTTCTTCGACCGAGTCAACGTCGGCATGGCACTGCCGGATATTACGAAGGAGTTCGCGCTAAACCCCGTGCAGGCCGGCTGGGTCGGAGCCGCTTTCGCGTGGGGCTACATCGTTACTCAATTGCTGGCCGGGTATCTGGCGCTTAGACTGGGCCCCCGACGGCTGATTGGGATCTGTCTTGTGCTGTTCGGCGGCCTGGCGATGCTGACGGGTCTCGCACGCAATTTCGAAGAACTGCTCGTGATCCGCTTCGCGCTTGGCCTCTCTGAAGGTCCGATATACGCGGCTTCTTCGATGTTGTTGGCTCAGTGGTTCATAAAGTCAGAAAGAGGCCGCGCGTTCGGTATCTCAAATCTCAGCGTGGCTGCAGGCGGATTCCTCGCCGGACCTATTTCCGCCATGGTTCTTGCTCACCACGACTGGCGAGTAATGATGATTGTCGAGGGGCTGCCCGCTTGGATCTTTTGTCTCGTGTGGTTTTGCGCCATCCCGCGACGGCTCGACACCGCGCGCTGGCTGTCGGTTGCGGACCGCGAACTCATCGAATTTCACATCGCTGACGAACAGGCCGCACATAAGGACAAGGAGGTCGACTCTTGGCTTACCATCTTCAAAGAACCGTTTGTCTGGTTCTTGGTGCTCGGGTTCGCCTGCAGTCAGATCATCCTGTACGGCCTGACGTTGTGGCTACCCACCATCTTCAAAAGCATCGATCAAATCAGCGGCATGATGGTTGGCGTGCTTTCGGGAGCGCCATTTGTCATGTCAATGCTCGGTATCTACTACATCGCCAATCGGTCCGATAGACATGAGCAGGAGCGTCGCTGGCACGCTGCGATACCGATGCTCATCTCTGGGGCGACTCTGATCGGTCTCGCGCTGATCCCGACGCACCTAGTCTACGCTCAAGTCGCATTGATTCTGATGGTCGGATTCGTGCTGAAAATGCCCACGCCCCTAATTTCTTCCTATTTGACGGAGATTCTGCCGCTAAGAAAGGCAGTGCCAGCCGTCGGCGTGGTCATCGGCGGCGGAAGCTTCCTGGGGCAGCTCTTCGGCCCATTGCTAGTTGGATACACGAAGTCAATTTCGACAGACTTTGGACCGTCGTTCGTCGCCCTAGGAATCGCCGGAATTTGCGGAGGTGTGATGCTGCTCGCCGCGCGCGGCGGTGGGATATCCGATGTAGCGTTCGCGAGAACAGAGCTGAAACGTGAGTAGTGGGTGACCTCACCCGACAAGATGGGAAGCTAGCGTCGTTCGTACAGACGGTCCCATGCTTCGTGCCCCGCTCTGGATTTTGCCTATCGGCCGCTTCGGGACTAGACGAGCCGTTTGAACCGCAGCTTGTCGGTGTTGATGAATGGCGGCTTGTGGCCGAATGCTTTGGTTCGCTAACGGCCGCTTTGAGGCGTTCCAGCTTCCACCCCCCGGATTCGACTGAATGACCGCTTTGGAGATGGTCGTCTGACCGGAGTGAGTCGTAATTGTTAATTCGCTGACGGCGGTAGCTGCTGTGCCGTCGCGCGACGCCGGCAACGTCTGCAATCCACCGGGGTGCAGACGCGAAACACGACCGACCTCGATGTCCGCAATGGCCGGGCCGCGTTCTTTCGTCGTGAGGAAAGGTTTCGTTCAGCCATTGCACCCGTCCTTTTGAGCAAGTTCAACAGGTGGAAGTATTAGTCGATGACCGCGAGAAGCTTCTCTTCCTTTCGCTTGTCTCTCTCAAAAAACAGGCGCACGAGAATCGCTTCTTCACTTCTTCCAACGCGGCGAGCACGACTGTGATTTGCTTCGGCTCAATGCCAGTTGCCACGTGCCTGGTGCGCGATGACTCAGCAAACTGATCCTTCATAGGCTTGATTGTGCCGGCAATGGCTGCAGCCTTCGTCGGCGGAGCTGCTCTCGGGAAGGCGTCCTCGTTCGGTGCAGCGATCACGTTCAAGACTGAGGTCGCCGATGCGGGTAAGCAAGGTCATGCACATGGGCGCGGTGTGAGACACCGGCACTATGTTAAATGGCGCGCCGCTCGGCACACGATGGAGCTTGGTCCTGCGACCTTGTCGGTTCGAAGAGGTCGACGCGCTCAGGCTCGTGACGCAATTCATCATTTGCGCTTCCAAATCCCCGATGCATTCGCCGCATAGCGACAAAAGAGCACTAAAGTTAAGCAAGAGCTTGCCGTAAACCACTCTAGGTGGGCCTGTCATGCCGCATCGACGGGCAACGAAAAGCAGCGGCCGAGCGGACGCGATAAAAACCAAGAACTGAGGGGCGAATGTCAATTGCATTCGGAAGGGCAAGGCCGTTATGGCTTGCCACGATCACTATTTTTGCCGCTACGGGGTGCGTCAACACTGGCGGCCTTCAAAGCAACAACAGAGGGGGCGCTTCTGGACAAAGCGACCTCAATATCTTCGAAAGCACATTCGCCAATCCCGATCCCTGTGCGAACAGCAGCCGGAACACCGGTATTGCAGTGGGCGTCGGCCTTGGCGCGATTCTCGGCGCAGTCATTGCGCCCAAGAATAAAGTGGCGGCAGCGGCCATCGCGGCGACGGCGGGCGGTATCGCCGGCGGACTGGTCGGCCATGCTGTCGACAGCCGGCGCTGTGCCCTTTCTAAGATTGCTGCTAAGCACGATCTCATCTATACAGCCGCGCCTCTCGAAGTCCGGGCGGCAGACACGGGAAAGACTGAACAGATCGGAAGCTCGTTCACGATCGTTGATACGACGCGCCACACGCAGTTCGAGACTGGTTCCGCGGAGCTGACACCCGACGCGAAAGTCTACTTCGCCGAAATCGCAGAACAATACCGGACATCGACCCGCTTAGCAGAAGCCTCGGGCGATGGCGACAAGGCTGCCGCAGCCGATGCGAAGATTCTGTTGATCGGCCACACGGACGACACGGGCAACTCGGAATTGAACGCCGATCTATCGGAGCGCCGCGCGCGCACGGTGGCCAAATTGTTCGCGGAACACGGCGTGGCAGCGGGGAACGTTTTTTATCAAGGCGCGGGCGAGACCTTGCCGATCGCGGATAACCGGACCGAGGAAGGACGCGCGCAGAATCGTCGCGTCGAGATCGTAGATCTGGCTGGCGCGAGAACCGACATCCTGCAAAGCTACGCGAGCAGCCGCGTTCCGAAGTATCAGTATTATCGGCCGTTGTCGTCCCAACAAGACGATGCTCGCGTGCAAGCGGCGAGCGTGAAGCCTGGCCAGACGCAGACGGCGGTCGCACAGAGGCCCGCACGTCCGAAGAAGGCGCAGACGAGCACGACCCGGATCGCCGCAGCGCCGTCGGGTTCGACTTCGAAGCCCATCGAAGCTGTCTCGACGGCGACACCTGATAGCATCGACTTCGGCTGGCGCGAAACGATGCCCGCAGCAATCGGCCTTCGTTTCGCCGCCACGCCCGTCTCGCCGTCTTTCTCCTTGATGTCCAAGGCAGTCGCCGACGAAGCGCCGGTCACGAAGAGTTGCATGAACGATCGCCCGCGCGTTTCGCACGCGATGAAGTCAGTTGCGGACGATCAGGCCGTGCCTGTGAGGGACCACGTGCAGAACTTGTACGGCAGCAGCTGGGGCGCAACGCTGAACGGACAGTATCTCGCGCTGAAGGACGTGTCCGTCCTGCGCAACGGCTCGACGGCTGGCACGAAGCCGACGTTGCTGGTCTGGAAGGACTATCAGCAGAGCGGCGGTTTGGCAGGCCCCGCACAGGTGCGCCTGTCTCCAGAAGTCAATGCCTATGCTGTGGATGGCGGCGTACTGTATCGAGTGTTCGTCAATAACGCGGCGGTATTCGATTGCGCCGACATCATCTTCGCGAACGGCAAGGCGACTGCAGGCGAACTCGTGCGCCATAAGAGCAGCCAGTATTTCACTGTCGAATACGTGCCAGTCATCGCACGCACATAAGAATAGGAAAAACGATCATGATGGACCTCATACAGGCCAATCTCAGCACCGTTATTTGGTGCGTCGTGGCCGCCGTCGTTGCGCTCGGCGCGTTCGCATACCGTTCGACGCTTGAGTTCTGGCTGAACCACTGGAAATACACGTTTCCCGTGCTAGGCAAGACTGCACGCCTCGCGCGCCACGGGATTCACGCACAGGGCGGGTGGACCGACTCGGAACGCACGCTCTGTGGCGACTACAACAAGTTCATCTCGTATCTGTCAAAGGAAGAATTCAACAAGCGCAACGCGTATCTCTCCAAGGCCGATGACAGTGGTCGCTCCCCGACGCCCGTGTGGCTTCTCGCGCTCCTGACCGTGCTGGTCATCGCCGAAGGCCTTGGGTTTTCATATCTGCTCGGAAGCTGGATGGCTCGCGACGGCAGTGCAAATACGCACACGCTGCTGATGGTGGCGATCGTACTCGTGCTCTGCGTGATCATGGTGTTCCTGACGCACGTGGCCGGGCATCAGTTATACCGCTCGAATCTTGTCGTCCGTAGCCGCAAGCAGTGGAAGCAAGACAAGACCCAGGAGCGCTTCTCAAGCCGCAAGGTCAAGCTCGACGATGACCAGTCGCTCGACGACGGCGAACCGGACTATACACAGGTCGTGAATCGCATCGGCACCAACCACAGCTACTTCATGGTGGGCGTGACGATTGCGGTGATTGTGATCATCGCTGTGACGTCGACTTGGATGCGCTGGAGCAATCTCAACGCCGAGCAGACGCGTGAAGCAATGGGCATGAGCCAAAGCGCCGATGCCGGCAATCCGTTCGCCACGGCCAATGCAGTCCCTGCGGAACTCATGTCTAGCCAGAAGGCTGCCGATGACCGGGCGCGCGCGGAAGAGTCGTCGTCGACGCGCAGCGAAGGCGCCGCCGCGTTCATCACACTCGCAGTGATTTTTGTGGTGACGCAGATCGTCGGAATCTTCGGCGGCTTCGCTTGGGGGTTCGGCGGTCGCGAGAGCCGCGCCGCGTGGAAGACGACGAAGGGCTTCACCACGTTTGAGGACTACAACAACTACTTCGCACCGCTGCGCGCGATCACGCAGTCGCAATTGGAGAATCTTCAAAAGCGGATGGCCGAGAACGCCGACATTTCGGGCAAGACGTTCACGAAGACATTCCGCGACTACGCGATGGAGTTGCGCGCACAGTCCGATCTCGATGCCGCTCCCGTTCGCGCGCCTGCCGACACGCGGACCGATGAACGAGCAGCCGCTCAGCCCGTGACACCGCCGCCCGTCGCCGATGTCGCTGCGAGCGTCACCATCGACGAACTCGTGTCGGAAATCGAGGGAACAGCAGATCTCGCGCGCAAGAAGGAGCTGATCTATCGTCTCAACGAACCGGTGCGGACGGCAGTCATCGCCGAGATCAAGTTGCGAAAGGAGCGCGCGGAGCAGGCCAAAACTGCGCTTGAATCGCAACTCGACGATCTGTTCAAGGTTTGACTGTCGACCATGAAACGAATTGTCAAAATCGCATTTGCCGCGGTCGCAATGACCCTGTCCGCAAGTACCGCGATGGCGGGCATTAGTAACGACATTCCAAGCTGTTACGCGGCCAATCACATTAATCCGCCTGCGAGTGGAATCGACCGTGAACTGTTCATGGCGATCGATCAGACGACCGTCTTCGATGAGAAGCTGCAAGCGCAGATCGCCGCGACCGCGGCTACCGCTGTCAAGCCGGGGAGCGCCTACACGCTGATCGACTTTTCGGCCTTCTCGCAAGGTCGCTATACGGAAGTGGTGACACGCGGCATCATCGAAGCGCCAATATCGGCGAAGCTGCGCGACGACGTGAGCGAACGCGCGCTACGCACGTTCGACGCGTGCATGACAGGCCAGTCTGCGTTCGCCAGGAAGTCATTGCTGGCGGCGGTCGTGCAGGTCCAGTCGACGGCGACCAATGATCTTGCGAAGTCGGACATCCTCGCCGCGCTAAAGGACATCGGCGATAAAGTGCGCGCCTCTCCGGCCGCCGACCGTGTGCTTTTCCTAGCGTCGGACATGCTCGAAAACAGCTCGGTCGCGAGCTTCTACGCCCACAACACCGTCCGGCGCGTCGATCCTGCGGTGGAGCTGAGGAAGGCGAACGCGGCGGGTCTGATCGCCGATTTCGGCGGTGCGCGTGTCTATGTGATCGGCGCCGGGCTGCTTTCCGGCGATGCGAAAGCGCGCAATGCATACCGCGATCCGCAGACGATGACAGCGCTCAGGCAGTTCTGGACACTGTATTTTCAGCAATCCAATGCGAAGGTGCAGGAGTTCGGCGCTCCTGCTCTTCTCAGCCCGATTTCGTACTGAACGGGCAACAGGACGCTTACCTGGGCGATTGCGCAACACCGAAACTCAATCCCCGGGCTAGCGGATCATCGTTAGCCGAGGATCGAGCGCAAAACGTTCGTGGTTTTTCAAGGCGAGTTGGTCTGATGCTGAAGCAACGTTGATCAGCAAGTTCCAAGAATGTTTGCTGACGGTACTCGGGACTAAGGCGAGCGGGCTTGCAGCCAACAGCGCGTCGCCGAATTTCTGTTGATTTGGGCTGACGGCACCCGGGCTCAACCAGTGCGGATTTGGAACCTCGGAAGGAAGGAGGACTTTGATCGGCGTGGTTCCGAGTTCAATCTCTAGTAGTCGATGGGGCACGCTATCCAACACGTCGAAGCCCTTGTGCACAGCAACTTCCAATATCGTAGTAGCAGGGTCCAGTGAGGCATAGATCACTCGTTGTCCGGGCGACGACCACCGTCCTCCAACGAGAAAAGCGCCTTCGGCCGTGTTCCAGGTAGGGAAGTGCTTCTCTCGTTCGAGGCGCCAAACGGTTAGTGCGCTCGTCCCAAGCCCCGCCGGCAAAGGCGTCAAGAGTACACCCCGTAGTCCATACGGGTGAGCAGTGTCTTCACCAATTCCGCACCCCCGGAGCTTTGCAACAGTTCGACCGGCCGACGCTGATCGAGCCCGATCGCGGGCTGCGATAGCCATCGCTCTGCGGCTTCCTTCGATCCGAGGACATCAATCGCCTGTTCGGTAATGCAAGCAAGCCTGAGTAGCCGATCCGTGGCATTGCTGTCGAGCAGGCGGCTTTCGTCTTTGCCGCGCTGCAGGGTTCGCTCACTCACGCCGATTGCGAGCAGTAACGCTTCACGCGAGACGACACCATACTCATCGATCATTTCGCGCGCGAGGGCCACTGGTAGACCCCTTGTTACGACGTCGTGAGCCTGTAACGGGGTCATATCAGCAACTCTTGCCATGTCCCCGAACTGTGACGTCCCGTTGCTTACATATGGTCCGAACGAAGAAATGCGGGTTTGGATCGCAAGGACGAGGCTCCGAAACGGCTTTCCCGTTTCGCTGTCGCGGACTGTCCGCTTCATCTCGATCTCCATTCTGCCACGTGTCTCTACATTTTACGCCACGTGGCGGAATTTTCACATTTCTCTATCGCCGCTATTACGGGTGGGCGCTTCCGTAGAAAATTGCCATAGGCTGGGTAGGGGGCGACGATGCTCCGAGCGACCGTCAGGTGCAGATTACGTTTCTGCGGGAATCCAATGACAAAGGTCTCACGGCGACGTCGTCGCGGCGCTTGCGGAGCGCTTCATCGGCTTGTGCGTGTTGACCGTAGGATGCTGTGGCCATGCGACCGCAGCCCCGCGATCGGGGCCGATTGCGTGCGATTGCGTGCGATTGCGTGCGATCCCGTGCTGACGGCCGGCGACTGAGCGCGACGACGTGACAGATATCTAAATATAACTATCCCGTTGTAGTTAGACGCAACCATCGGCCTGCCGATGTCGGAGGGTCAGCTTTCCGCGATGACGAACGTCGATATTAAGCTATCCTATGAAAAGTTGATAGAAACAGCTATGTCATTGTTCGGCGGAGGTAAGGTAGGGTTACAAAGCCCCGTCCGCTAGATCGGCGCGCTTTTACTTGCTCCGCCCAGTTGACCAACTCGCGGCGGAGGATCCCGCCAGGTTCGAATCTGTCGGCTCGTTCGGCAAAGACCGTCTAACCAATTCGCCCAAGAACGGCGGGCTGGCCCCCGATACAGCGTGACCGGTTCGTCGCGTGGTAGATCAGGCATGACGTGTTCGTCGATGAGCGCCAGTTTATCGCAGGAACGCGGATATTTATTGATGTGGACTTTCTGTAGATATGCAGCCGGACGCAATTCCGACACGACTCTGACGAGTTCTTCATAGGGACGCTGCGTCCGCGAACGCAATGAAAGTTGCCCGTTGTAATCTTTCCTCCTCGGTGGTACTGCTTTATTCCCTCGTCGACCTTCAACACCTTCAACATCGTGGTAGCAGACACCGGACACACGCCTCGGAACTGGCTGGATGCCAGCAGAGGCGAGGCACTTCGGTGCGCGCAACGGGTGCAAAGCCTTGACCAGCAAAATAGTGCTCAGCCGTTGTCGTTAGCAACACTACCGATCGAACCGCCCGCGTCCGGCACGCTGCCAGCAAATGGGCGATGATGGTTTCGCCGAGACCGAAACCACGGGCGTCCCGTGCAACAACGATCGAGCGCATGAGAGCGAACTCGCCGTGATATTCGACGCAGCCACACGCGATGGTCGCAGATGGATCCACTCCTACGAGGAAATTGGTCAGGTGCTCCGCAACGCCGACCGTAGGCAATTCGTTGGCTTCGAGCAATGCCTCTATCGCGGCGAGGTCGGTTGCAACTGCTATCGAAGATGCATGATGCAGGTCCTGTGTGCCAGTGAGTCTCAACAGCCGGAAGAATTTCACAGAGACGCGGAGCATTCGACAGCATGCGAATGGGCGGCGCGACGCTGAACGCGAGTGGCGACTGGAACCGCTCGCATCAGATACCCGATTGATTCACGCGCTTCATCAGTTCCTCAGCGCTCTCCTTGCGTTCGCTGTACCGGTCTACGAGGTATGGACCGATGTCGCGCGTCAGCAGCGTGAATTTGACCAGTTCCTCCATCACGTCAACGACGCGATCGAAATACGCTGAAGGTTTCATGCGGCCGGCTTCGTCGAACTCCATGAACGCCTTGGCCACCGACGACTGGTTGGGGATGGTCAGCATGCGCATCCACCGTCCGAGCACACGCATCTGGTTGACGGCGTTGAACGACTGAGAGCCGCCGCTAACCTGCATCACGGCGAGCGTCTTGCCCTGGGTGGGCCGCACCGCCCCGACCGAAAGCGGAATCCAGTCGATCTGCGCCTTCATGATGCCAGTCATCGCGCCGTGCCGCTCCGGCGAGCACCAGACCATGCCTTCCGACCACAGCACCAGCTCGCGCAGTTCAGCCACCTTGGGATGGTTGTCCGGCGCGTCGTCCGGCAGCGGCAGGCCGCTCGGATTGAATGTGCGTACTTCGGCACCCATCGCCGTGAGCAGGCGTGCGGCTTCTTCACTCAGCAGGCGGCTGAAGGAGCGCTCGCGCAGCGAACCATAGAGCAGCAGGATGCGCGGCTGATGGGGCGACGCCTTCGCAGCCTGCAGTCGATTGATATCGGGCACGCGAAACAGCGCGGGGTTCACCTGTGGGAGATCAGTAGCGAGATCGGACACGTTTGCCCTCTGTGATCGTTTCGTTATTCGTCAGGCGCACTCGTACCAGTCCTTTGAGCGGTTCACAATGCGCACCACGAGCAGCATGACGGGTACTTCGATCAGCACGCCCACGACGGTCGCGAGCGTAGCCCCGGAATTGAAGCCGAACAGACCGATTGCCGTGGCGACGGCCAGTTCGAAGAAGTTCGACGCGCCAATCAGCGCCGACGGACAGGCAATGTTGTGCTTTTCGCCGACCGCGCGATTGAGCCCATATGCAAGGGCCGAGTTGAAGAACACCTGGATCAGGATCGGCACAGCGAGCAGCACGATGACGAGCGGCTGCTTCAGGATGGCTTCGCCCTGGAACCCGAAGAGCAGCACCAGCGTCGCCAGTAATGCTGTGATGGACCACGGGCCGATCTTTGCCAACGCGGCATCGAACGCGGCCTGCGCCCTAACGAGTAGCACCTTGCGCAGGATCTGCGCGAGGACGACCGGAATCACGATGTAGAGCACGACGCACGTGAGCAGCGTCGCCCACGGCACCGTGATCGCGGAAATGCCGAGCAGCATGCCGACGAGCGGCGCAAAGGCGACCACCATGATGCTGTCGTTCAGCGCGACCTGTGAGAGCGTGAACAGAGGATCGCCGCCGGTCAGCCGGCTCCAGACAAAGACCATCGCCGTGCAGGGCGCGGCGGCAAGCAGGATCAGGCCCGCGACATAACTGTCGAGTTGCTCTGCAGGCAGCATTGGCGCGAACAGGTGCTTGATGAAGAGCCACGCGAGCAGCGCCATCGAGAACGGTTTGATCAGCCAGTTCACGACGAGCGTGACGCCGATGCCCTTAACGTGCTGGCGCACCTCGTGCAGCGAGCCGAAGTCGACCTTGACGAGCATCGGGATGATCATCACCCAGATCAGCAGGCCGACCGGCAGATTGACGTGCGCATATCCCATCCGGCCGATTGCCTCGAAGACACCAGGCAGGACCTGTCCAAGCAGAATGCCCGCGACGATGCACAGCGCGACCCAGACGGTCAGGTATCGCTCGAAGAAGCTGATGGCCGGTTTCGCGGGCGGCTTCCCCGAAGCGGCAACATTGGGGGTGTTCATGGGTGACTCGATGGAAAGGGTTCAGCTCTGAAGGATGTCGTTCAGCGCCTGCGGCAGTTGGGCGTTGTCCAGCCGCTCCAGAGCGAGCGCGAGCAGTTGCAGCGTGCGGTAGCCGATCGCTTCGCGCGTGAGTTCGAACGTCTGCCGCTTGCCTTCATCGCCGCCCGGCGCGTTCGCCGGATCGGCGTAGCCCCAGTGAACCTTGACGGGGCTGCCCGGCCAGAACGGACACGGTTCGGCCGCAGCGCTGTCGCAGACCGTGATGACGATGCGCATCTGCGGCGCGCCGTCCTGCGCGAATTCATCCCAGCTTTTGCTGCGATAGCCTTGCGTGTTGATACCTGCGTTCGTCAGCGCTTCGCGCGCGAACGGATTGATGCGGCCGCTCGGGGCGCTGCCCGCGCTGTACGCGCGGACGTCCTTGCCGAGCTTCTTCCCAATGGTTCAGCATGCCTTCGGATAGCACGCTGCGCGCAGAATTGTGGGTGCAGAGAATCAATACGTTCGTGGTCATGGGGTTATCAGCGGACAGCGTAGTCAGCAACAGGCCGAGCCGGCAGGCTTCACAGCAATGCGAATTGGTTTGCCGCTCGGAGCCCGGCAGGACGTTGCCCCTGACGACGGCGATGTCTTCCGGCTCTCGCCATATACGGGCGCGCCGTCCAGCGTATGGAAGTGTTCCCAGGCAATACCCTGCGGATCGAGAACCCAGTGCTTGTCGCTGCGCGCATAACAGCAGGTGGTTTCGCCCTGATCGAGCAGGGCCAGGTCCGCGGCCTCGGCCCTCTTCGCGAGTTCGGCAAGCTCGGCGGCGGCGTCCACCTGGAAGCCGAGGTGATCCACGCCGACTTTCATGCCTCGCGTCGAGATCGCAAAGTTCACGCGGGGATCGTCCAGCATCCATTTCGCGTAGTCGGCCTCGACGCGTGCCGGTTCGGCGGCGAGCAGTTTCGAATAGAACGCGACACTGGCTGCGATGTCGTCAACGTGGACGTGGATGTGAAACCGCTTCATGGTGGTTCTCCATCAGAATTTGCATGAGGCCGCGCCAGGTTCAAGGCAAGGCTGCCCCTGACAGCAGTTTTCGGTCAGAAAGCCAAGCACCGCGCTCATCTGGTCATAACCGGCCCGATAGATCAGGCTGCGCCCGTCGCGCTCCTGCGTGACGAGGCCAGCGTGCATCAGTTCCTTCAGGTGAAAGGAGAGCGTCGCGTTCGGAACGTCGAGCTGGTCCGCCATGGCGCCCGGGGTCAAGCCGGTTGGACCCGCGACGACCAGCATGCGGAACACACGCAGGCGTAGTTCGTGGGCGAGCGCCGCAAGGGCGCGAATAACGTCTTTTTCTTCCATATTTCCAATATATTCGAAATATTGCAAGGAAGCAAGTCGCTTCGGCAGTTTACCGGGGCAATGACGACTATCGTTTTGCGAGCGGGTCTGGCCGGTACAGTGGGTCGACGGGCAGTTCAGGATCGCCTCCGCCCGAAACGCGAGCGCCGGCAGTAGCTGACTCCGTATGCAAATCGCATCAGACACTCATCGGCCACGAGCTGACGTTCGCAACCATCGCCACGGCATTCAGATGGCCGGATCTGCCCGCAATTAGACGCGCGATGGGCACAACTCTGTTGCTCCGTCTCCTACTGAATCGCGAGGTGAGCCAATTTATGGCGCCTTAGCGCTGCTCGCACGTACTCGCGGCGGACCCTTCACAACGGCCGCAGCATCGGTCAACATAAGAGGAACGGGCTATGGCTAACGTCCAAACGCTGGACGAAAGTAGTGGCCGGTGGGCCAATTGTCGGATCGCTCGTATGAATCTGAATGGCGCTTTGATAGGACCGGCCAAGGAGCTATGGAAGACCATGTTGGCAACGCCTGCGTTTTTTTAGACGGAACCAGCAAGTTGGGAGAAAACGTCGCATAAATCGCAGGCTGGCCTAATTCGCAATGAAGGCCATGACATGATGGCGTCGCGTGCACGTGACTCGCACGACGCGCCCACACGGCTGACGTCATGAAACTAGTCAGCGGATTTCATCGGGGGCCGCAGCGTCTAAGGCTGCAACAAGCCCGGATATACGACTGCAACCCATCTTGTCCAGGTCGATTCACATAAAAACTGGCGCAAGCGGGACGCGTTCATATACGGTCCTAGAAGAATACTGGCAAGCGGACGTCCATCGGGATGAAATTCTTTCCGTAGCGGACGTTAGCGCCGTCGGAGCGACCACAGCGGCACAATCTTCCACGGTCGCCAAAAGCGAAGTGGTAGGAAGATGAGATCATCTTGTGTTCAGCATGCCGCAGATCTCGGGGTAACTGCACGCGGAAAAGATCTCGCGCCAGACGGAATTCAAGATTTTTGCGGTTTCAGCGCGTCACGACAGCGTGCCCACAATTCGACCACCTCCGCACTCGTCAGATCCAGCGCAAGTGACTCGGTGAAAGTACTTTCGACTTGGGGGCAGCGACGCTTTTGTTTGACGTGTTCTCTGCAAAGTTTCAACGCGAGTTGGCCAAGCTGAACGCGCGTCATCCAGTCAAAGGATGTTGTCGATCGTGCCTGCCACAGGCGCGTAGATTCGACTAAGTGAGGAAGTGACCATGTTCGCGTCAGTCCGTACGACACTAGCGTCGCACAAACTAGGTAGCAGACGCAATGGACCCGGGTGCCGTCGGTGTCAAATTGAACGTTGAATTCGCGCATAGAGCATCGCACAGGAACTGACATTGAGTACGGCGCGCCAGCAATCAGACGGCGGCTGGCTTCACCGCTAGCAGAAAGGTTAGGGCATCCTGCAAAATTCATCTACGTTCAAGTTTGAAATGCAGCGTTTCGCGGACGACGACACGTGCACCACGAAAAAATTCAGCGGTAGCGAGGTTCACGAAATCGTCGATCGGAGTTCGGGGGCAAATGCGGGTTGCTATGTCAGCTCGAGAAAAGTGCCGAACTTTCGCCCGCAAAGCGCTCACATACGAACGCGGACCTCGTCGGGCCGCCCCCAACTTCGTGATCGCTCAGGATGCGTTGCCGGCTAAGAAGGTTTGACGTGGGCGGATTTTCACTGAAGCATCGATGCATCGGATCTTCGAACGTCCGCTCCGCTGACAATGCCGGCCGACAAGGCGTCCGATTGGCGAACGGCGGCAACGAGTGAGCTCCGGTAGTTGGGCCGCAGGCGTAGTCGAGCGGGGTCGTGAAGAAACTTCTGCACGTTCGGCCAGAGACGCTTCTGACCGCACGGGGTCGTGGTTCCGCAGCCGTCCGAAGGAGAATCTTGCATAAGAAGCGGCTCTTTTTGGCCGGGCCGATCGACTGAGTGATGCCTGGGCGTGCGGTCAATTCGCTGTTGAAATATTGGTATCGCGGCGCGTGCTCAAAATACGTTCTGCCGAATATGGGACGATTAAGGCCGCGCTTTGCTTAGACGGGACAAATAGCAAGCGAATCCCAATATTCTTGGAGACTGCAATCGTGAGTGAAGTCTCACTGGCGTCTGTCTCCCGACCGTGCGCAATCACTCCACGCTCGTAAAACTCGGATACGAATAAACCTGGCGGAGCGCGGATTCATATATGCCCGTGGCTCTGAAAGGAAGTTGGTTTGCTGTTGAACGCATGCGCAGAAATGAACGGCAGTCCCGATAGGACTGCAAGGGCGCATCGATTGAAGCTAAGCTAATTCGATGAACGGTAACGGAACGATCAGCAGACTTGTCAACAACGTCGGTTAGGATGACCGCTCGTAGACGTCCTCAATCTTCCGTTGTATCGAACAATCTTTGCAACGCAAATGAGCCGACTGTCTAGCGTCACTCAATTTTCCTCGGTTTGCGAAAAAACATCGTATCTTCCGACGACTCAGTCCTTAAATAGTGTTTCAATCCGATTGCTACTTATGCACTAGCGTTAAATGTATTTTGTTGCATGCTCGTGCAACCACTTTAGCTTTGTGTAGGGCTTGCACCTTTATTTCTGGCTTTTTTGGTCGCGGCGCTACGAGTTTACTTCGAACTCGGATACCTATGAAGTTAGGGAGAGTCGATGTGCGGCTAATCCCTAGAGTTGGGGTCGGAGTTGGGGTTGGGGTTGGGGTTGGGGTTGGGGTTGGGGTTGGGGTTGGGGTTGGGGTTGGGGTTGGGGTTGGGGTGAGCAACTTTAGACAAAGCCCGCATCAATACAATGCGATTCGTGGCTCAAAAAAATCGCATAGATTGAACGCGAGCGACGAAGATTAGGTAGAGGCGCACATGGGAAAAGTGGTGTGCCATGGCTTCTCGAATATAATCAAAATCAAGAACGCCACGACGAAAAGACCTTGCAAGTTTTTACCTTCTTGTGTGCGGGCCCATATTTTATTCGGATCACTGATTCGCGTTCGAGCGTTTAAAACTGGAGCGTTCGAGTTTAAGGCGCCGAGAGTTCTTGAAAATGGTTGCTGAACTTCGCACTTAAAATACATGCGAGTTGCCTTTGCACCTGTTCTCGCGCTCCCCACCGTCGCGAACGTCCCAGCGCGGGGCCTCGAGACACGCGTCGACGCTCCCTAGCGATTCTCTTCCCCAGTGCTGTTCAACAACGGCCATGGCGGCCTGAAATTCATACGAGACAACAAAATAGATCGTCGACTGTAAGTCACAAAGTACACATTACGGCGCCACTCTGTCACGGCGTATCTGATGATGGGAGTCGGCAGTGCCGTGACTCCGCAAGTGGGGTTTGACTCCAACCACATCTTCGGCAACATATATCGGCGCTCTTGGTGGCTTGGGGGTCTGCGGAGTGTCAACTATCGCGCTGAAACTGCGCCTACTTAAAGCGACGCGCGCTTAAACACGAACCGCGGCACGTTCCGGATGATCAGCATAATCCCCCACCAGAACCACGGCGTATAAAGCACGTCCTTCTTCCTGTCGATTCCGCGCACGATGTCCTTCGCGACCTTCTCCGGTGTCGCGACGAGCGGCCCGGGCAACGGCAGCCCCGCAGTCATTGGCGTGGCGACGAAGCCCGGCTTGATATCGACGACATGCACGCCGACCTTGAACAACCGCGCGCGCAAGCCTTCGAGAAACGCCTGCAACGCGGCCTTCGCGCTGCCATAAAGATAATTCGACGGACGCCCGCGATCGCCCGCCACTGACGAGATCACCGCGAGCGCCCCGTGCCGCTGCGCCTCAAGCCGATTGGCGATCGGCGTGATGAGCGCGATCAGCGAAAGCGCGTTGGTATGAAACTCGCGCACCGCGACGGCGGGGTCGCTCTGGCAGGCCGCCTGGTCCGGCAGCGTGCCCGACGCAATCAGCACGATATCGATCGAATCCATGTGCGCGGCGCAGTCAGCGAGCATCGCGGCGTGATCGTCGAGCTTGTCGATATCGAGCCAATACGCGGCGACCAAAGCCGCGCCCCGCGCCGTCAAATCGGCGGCGACCTGCTCCATGCGTTCCTGATTGCGCGCGACGAGAAAGAAGCGCGCGCCTTTCGCGGCCCATTCTCGCGCGCAGGCGATGGCGATAGCGGACGTGGCGCCCACGATGACGATGTTCTTCATAGGCCAGTCATTCGTTTCCAGAAATGCGACAGCATGGCCGGATCGCGAAGCGATTCGAGCTCCTGCCATCGAGGATAAGCGGCGCGGAAATCGGCGCCCGACATGTGCGCGTCCTTGGCCGGGTAGATGCGTCCGCCAGCATCGCGCACGATCGCGTCGAGCGCGTCGAAGAGCTGCGAATTACGCAATTCATGCTGCGGAAAGTCGAGCGCGAGCGAGGTGCCTTCCATCGGAAACGACAGCAGCCCCGGCGACGGAATGTTCCCGCAGCGCTTGAGCACCGCGAGAAACGAACCCGTGCCGCTCGATGAAATGCGATTGAGCATCGCGCGCACCGCATCGCGCGCGCTCGCTGCCGGCACGACGCACTGATACTGCTGAAACCCCTGCGGCCCGTAGATGCGGTTCCATTCGAGCAGACTGTCGAGCGGATAGAAATAGCCGTCGTAACCGACGCGCGAAAGCTCGATCGCGCGTCGCTGCTTCCGGTAGTACAGCTCGTTGAACGCGCGCAGCGTGAGGCCGTTGATGAGCGAAACGGGCGGCGTGAACGGCACGCGGCGCGTGTTGCGCTGTTCGACATCGAGCGAGCCGTGGATTGCGTGATCGCCCGCCATGAAGATGCCGCGCCCGAGCGCCGGTCCGCGGCTCGCGCAATCGACCCACGCGACGCAATACTCGTGCTTCGCGTCGTACTCTTCCGAGAGATCGAAGAACTCGTCGAGCTTGCCGAAGCGGATGCTCGTCACGTCGATGAGACTCGTGCGGATCTGCATCAGCGAGAACTCGGCCCACAGGATGAGTCCCGTCAGCCCGAGCCCGCCGATCGTCGCATTGAACATCTCCGTGTTCGATTCCGGCGAGCATTCGATGAACGTGCCGTCGCTGCGCGCGAGGCCGAACGCGCGCACATGCCGCCCGAACGTGCCGCGCACGTGATGATTCTTGCCGTGCACGTCGTTGGCGATCGCGCCGCCCAGCGTCAGGTACTTCGTGCCCGGCGTGACCGGCAGCATCCAGCCGCGCGGCACCGCGAGCGCGAGAATCTGCTCGAACGTGATGCCGGGCTCGGCGCGCACGATGCCGCGCGTCCAGTCGGCGGCGATGATCCGGTCGAGCGCGAGCGTCTGAAAGACGTGATTCGAACTCGCGAGGCAGACGTCGCCGTAGCTTCGGCCATTGCCGAACGCGAGCGTCGTGCCGTGTTCGCGCTGCACGTCGCGCCATCGCGCCTGCGCTTCGTCGCGCCAGTGCGCGGCGTGCGCGGTCTGCGGCAGGCGCGGGTAGCGGCCCCAGGAAAGCAGTTCGCTCATCGGTCAGATCGCGAGCCAGAACGTGAAGCCGCACAGCGCGACGACGACGAGGCTCATGCGATCGCGCGCCGCGAACACGATGGGATCGTCGTTCATGCGTCCGCGATGCGTGATGACCCATGTCCGGCTGAACCAGTAGAGCATCAGCGGACATACCATCCAGATGTATTGCGGATGCCGGTAAAGCACGGTGGTGCGTTCGTCCTGGATATAGAGCGCGAGCACGAGCACTGAGATGTAACCCGACGACGTGCCCAGCGACGACACGATGGCCAGATCGCTCGCCAGATAACCTCGCCCGCGCGCGCCTTCGCGCCCGGACTTCATCATCGCGTGAAGCTCGGTGTAGCGCTTGACGAGCGCGAGGCTCAGGAACGCGAACATCGAGAAAGCTAGCAGCCAGAAAGTGAGCGGGACATGGATCGCCGCGGCGCCCGCGACGATGCGCGTCGTGTACAGCGCGGCAAGCACGACGACGTCGATCATCACCTGACGCTTGAGCGCGAGCGAATAGGCGAGCGTCAGCACGTAGTAGCCGAGCAGGACCGCGTTGAATTCCCACGACAAGAACGTGAGCGAGATCGAGAACGCGGCGGCGAGCAGGACAGGGCAGAGCGCCATGCCCCATGCGAGCGGCATCGTGCCGGCGGCGAGCGGGCGCCGGCGCTTCACCGGATGCTGCCGGTCGTCCTGCAAGTCGAGCAGATCGTTTAGCAGATACACGCTCGATGCACACAGCCCGAACGCGAAGAACGCAATCACGGCGGACTCGATGGCCGCCGGCGACTTCAGTTGATGCCCTGCGAGCAGCGGCACGAAGATCAGCACGTTTTTCAGCCACTGATGCAGCCGCAGTGACTTGGCCCAGACCTTGAGCGTCGGCGGGCGATTCTCGAAGACCTGTTCGACGTTGTCGTGCTTCGAGGCGGCGCGCACGACGCCCGCGTGCGGATTGACCACGTACGCGCGATCGGCGGCGGCCCAGACGGACATGTCATCGTGCGAATTGCCTACGTAATCGAAGCCCTTCTCGCCGTACTCGGCGACGAGCCGGTCGCGCTTGCGGTGCGCGGAAAGGTTGACGCGCTCGTCGGTGGCGAACACGCGATCGAAGATGCCGAGATGCTCCGCGATGCGATGCGCGAACGATTCGTGGCTCGCGGTGGCGAGCGCGATCGTGCGGCCCCCGGCTCGCATGTCCTTCAGCCAGTTCACGACCTGCGTGTTGTAGGGCAGCGTCGCGACATCGATGCTCACGTGCTCGGCGAGCCGCGACTTGAGCACGGACTTGCCGCCGCTGGAAAGCCACAGCAGCGGCTTGAAGAATTTCTGCGGTGAGGATCTCAGGAAGGCGAATCCGCTCTCGACGAGAATGTCGGAGTGAATCAACGTGCCATCGAGATCGACGACGATGGGCTTGCTCATTCAATTCACGTTGAGATGATTGCTTAAGCCCACGACCGGGCGGAACCGGGCCTGGCCGTCTTCTCCGCGACGGCTTCGGCACCGGCTTTGTCGAGTTTTCCAGGCACATCGTATATGGTGTCGATTTTTCCGCCAAGCAACGTGTGACAAAGCGCCGGAAAAACGCCGAACCACCGAACCATGTTCTGAACACATGCAACTCGCGCTGCTCTACACCTTTTTCGCCGCCATCGCGACGCTTGCCAACATCGGCGCGCAGGATCTGACCACGCGCGTCTATAGCGGCCCCTGGCATGTTTTGCTGTCGGTGTTCGTCGGCACGGGCGTCGGTCTCGTCGTGAAATATCTGCTCGACAAGAAATGGATCTTCCGCTTCAAGGCGGAGAATGCGCGTCACGACGCGACCATGTTCACGCTCTACGTCACGATGGGCCTCGTCACCACAGCGATTTTCTGGGGCGTCGAATTTGGCTTCAATCACGTCTTTGGAACGGCCGAAATGCGCTACGTCGGCGGCTGCATCGGTCTCGCGATCGGTTATGTGATCAAGTACCGCCTCGACAAGCGCTACGTGTTTCGCACGTTCGCCTGACGCGACGCCCCGCCGCCCGCGGTTGCCGAAACCTCCGACATTAAGGACAATCTTGGCGTCTTCCACCCGTCGATGCGGTCCGTTTTCCTTTCGTGGCGCGGACGCCCCATTTGTCCGATGAACGCGAACGCCCCGCCGATCACTCTCAGCATTTCCATCGTCGTCTACCGGCCCGATGCCGCGTTGCTCGCGCGCACCGTCGAAACGCTGGAATCCGCGCTCGCCCAATTGCACGATGTCGCCGGCCGCCCGTGCCTGTATCTGATCGACAACGGCAATCCGGGCGAGCTCGCCGACCTGCCGGCGTCCTCGGATGCCGAATTCGACACCGTGGTGCTCAAAGGGCACGGCAATGTCGGCTACGGGCGGGGCCACAATCTCGCCATCGAGCGCGCGAACAGCCGCTTCCATCTGATTCTCAATCCCGACGTCGAACTCAATGCCGATGGCCTGCGCCGCGCGCTCGCCTTTCTGCACGGCTCGCCGGAAACCGGTCTGCTCGCGCCGTGGATCGGCGGCGACGATGGCCGTCAGCAGTTTCTTTGCCGCCGCTATCCGACCGTGCTCGACCTTTTCGTGCGCGGCTTTCTGCCGTCGGCGCTGCGCAAGCCGTTCGCGGGGCGCCTCGCGCGCTACGAAATGCGCGATGTCATCGGCGACAGCAATATCGTGTGGGATCCGCCGATCGTGAGCGGCTGCTTCATGCTCTTCAGAACCGATGTCCTCAAGTCGCTCGGCGGCTTCGATCCGCGCTATTTCCTCTATTTCGAGGACTACGACCTGAGCCTGCGCACGCGCCGCGTCGCGCGCATCGCCTATGTGCCGTCGGTGCGAATCCTGCATCACGGCGGCGGCGCGGCGAAGAAAGGCTCGGTGCACATCAAGCTGTTCGTCACGTCGGCGTACCGGTTCTTCAACCGTTTCGGCTGGAAATGGCTATGAGCGAATCCGGCCGACGCATCGCGATAACCGGCGCCAACGGCTTCGTCGGCCGCGCGGTGAGCCGTGCGCTCGCGGCGCGCGGGATCGGCGCGACAGGGCTCGTGCGGCGCGACGCGCAATGCGAACCGGGCGTCGACGTGCGACATATTGACGGCCTCGATTCGATCGCGCCCGAAGCCTTTGCCGGTTGCGACGCAGTGATCCATCTTGCGGCGCGCGTCCACGTAATGGCCGACGCCGCCGCCCAATCGCAGGCCGTGTTGGAGGCGTATCGGGCGGTCAACGTCGACGGCACGCTCGCCGCCGCCGAATCCGCGCGGCGAGCGGGCGTGACGCGCTTTGTCATGATGAGCAGCGTCAAGGCGCTCGGCGAAAGCGATCCGGGCCGCCCGTTCACCGAAGACGACGCGCGCAATCCGCCCGATGCCTACGGCGTGTCGAAAGCCGAAGCCGAAGTGAAACTGCTCGAATTCGGCAGCCGCACCGGGCTGGAGATCGCCATCGTGCGGCCGCCGCTCGTCTACGGCGCCGGCGTGCGCGCCAATTTCCTCGCGATGATGAACGCGATCGCGCGCCGCATCCCGTTGCCGCTCGGCGCGATCGATGCGCGCCGCAGCCTCGTCTCCGTCGACAACCTCGCGAGCGCGACGATCGAATGCGCGCTCCATCCGGCCGCGGCGGGCCGCCTGTTCCATGTCACGGACGGCGACGACCCGAGCGTCGCCGAACTCGCGCGCAAGCTCGGCCAACATCTCGGCAAACCGGCGCGGCTCGTGCCGGTGCCGGTGGGACTCTTGCGCGGCGTCGGGCGTCTGACGGGCAAGACCGCGCAGATCGATCGGCTGACCGGCAGCCTGCGCCTCGATTCGAGCCGCATCCGCGAGACGCTCGGCTGGCAAGCGCCGCAATCGCTCGACGAAGGCCTCGCCGCCACGGCCGCGTGGTTTCGCTCGACGCGCGCGCAATAAACGGTTCTCGCGATCGGGAACGTCCGTCGCGAACGTTAAAATATGCGCGGCTTCGATATCGGCGCGATTTTCGTTATCCGTCAGTTATTTACGACTAATTCCGGCGACCGTTCGCGTATCCTTGCGGGTTTGCCCGGGATAAAAGTCGCCGGGACGATCGGGGCTTCGTTTTCGACAACTCATAACAACGCATGCTGCATTCGTATTTCCAAGCTTCGCCGCCGTTGGCCGCGATGTCGGTCGCGGTATTGGCGTTCGCCGCCTGCGCGCTGATTCTGCGGACGCTCATCCGCACGGGCCTCGCGTGGCGCCTCGCCACCGATATCCCCAACGAGCGTTCGCTGCACGAACGGCCCACGCCGCGCGTCGGCGGCTGGGGCATCGTGCCGGTCGCCGTCGTCGCGCTTTTCGTCGCGGCCCCGTCGATGTGGCTCGTCGCGGCATGCGCGGTCTTCCTCGCAGCCGTCTCGCAGATCGACGACCGCCGCGGCTTGCCCGCGCGCGTGCGCTTCGCGGCGCATATCGTCGCGGTGACGCTCGTGATCGTCGCGCATCCGGCGAACGCGCCGTGGTGGGCGCTCGCATTCGTCGGCTTTCTGATGCTGTGGCTCGTCAATCTCTACAACTTCATGGACGGCTCCGACGGGCTCGCCGGCGGCATGGCGCTGTTCGGATTCGGCGGCTACGCGCTCGCGGCGCTCGCCGGACCCGCGCCGCAAGCCGATCTCGGCCTGGCGAGCGCGGCGATCGCCGGAGCGGCGGCCGGTTTCCTGACCCTCAATTTCCATCCGGCTCGGATTTTTCTCGGCGATGCCGGGTCTATTCCGTTGGGATTTCTCGCAGGCGCGCTCGGGTTCTGGGGCTGGCAACGGGGCGCGTGGCCCGTCTGGTTTCCGGCGCTCGTGTTTTCGCCTTTCATCGCGGATGCCACGGTCACGTTGCTGCGACGCCTCGCGCGCGGTGAAAAATTTTGGCAGGCGCATCGAGAGCATTACTATCAGCGCATGGTGCGCCTCGGAATGGGGCACGCGCGCACCGCGCTCACGTGGTATCTGCTCATGCTGGCGGGCATGATCCTCGCGAACTGGGCGCTGTGGTTTTCCGTCACGGGGCAGTGGTCGGCGGTTGCTGGCTGGGCAGTCGTGGTTGTGGCAGCGGGCGCGGTCGTCGACGCGCAGTGGCGTCGTCATGAAACGCGCCATACCGGACAATCTTGAGGGTCCATGCTGATGAATCGAATAAAAGCTACATGGCTATCGGCGGGGGCGTTCGGCTTCGATCTCGTGGCCGTCGTCGGGGCCTGGGTCGTCGCTTACCTGCTGCGCTTCAACGGCAGCGTGCCGCATGATTTCCGCGATGGCGCGCTGCACGCGCTCTTGTGGGTCGTGCCGGTCTACGCCATCGTCTTTCGCGTCTTCGGGCTGTATCGCGGCATGTGGGTGTTCGCGAGCCTGCCGGACCTGATGCGTATCTCCAAATCGATCGTCGTGGGCGCGCTCGTCGTGATGGTGGGCGCGGTGATGTCGCAGCCGACGCCGATCATCCCGCGCTCGGTGCTTATCGTCTCGCCGCTTCTGCTGTTTCTTGCGATGGGCGGCGCGCGCGCGCTTTATCGCGCGGGCAAGGAGTTCTATCTGTACGGCGGTCTGGTCGGCCAGGGCAAGCCCGTGATCGTGCTCGGCGCGGGCACGGCGGGCGCGATGCTCGCCCGCGAACTCGCGCGCTCCAGCGAATGGCGTCTCGTCGGCCTGCTCGACGACGATCCCGCCAAGCAGGGCCGCGAAGTGCTCGGCCACAAGGTCCTCGGCGGGTTCAGCGACCTCTCCCGATTCGCGGAGCAGTACAAGACCGACTACGTGATCATCGCGATTCCTTCGGCGTCGGTCGAGGAGCAGCGGCGCGTCGCCACGTTGTGCGTGCGCGCCGGCGTCAAGGTGATGGTGCTGCCCGCGCTCACGCCGCTCACCGAAGGCGGCAACTTCCTGTCGCGCGTGCGGCAGATCGACCTCGAAGACTTGCTCGGCCGCGAGCCGGTGAAGATCGACATGCCGCACGTCGAGCAACTGCTCCACGGGCGCGTCGTGATGGTGACGGGCGGCGGCGGCTCCATCGGCTCGGAACTGTGCCGTCAGATTCTGCGTTTCTCGCCCGCGCAGCTCATCGCCTACGACCTCTCCGAATATGCGATGTATCGCCTCATCGAGGAACTGCACGAGAAGTTTCCGGAGTGCTCGGTGATTCCGGTCGTCGGCGACGCGAAGGATTCGCTGCTGCTCGATCAGACGATGGCGCGCTTCACGCCGCACATCGTTTTCCATGCGGCGGCCTACAAGCACGTCCCGCTGATGGAAGAGCAGAACGCGTGGCAGGCCGTGCGCAACAACGTGCTCGGTACGCTGCGCGTCGCGCGCGCGGCGATTCGACACAACGTGCGCCATTTCGTGCTGATCTCCACCGACAAGGCCGTCAACCCGACCAACGTGATGGGCGCCTCCAAGCGTCTCGCCGAGATGGCCTGTCAGGCGCTGCAGCAATCCGCGCCGCGCACACAGTTCGAGACGGTGCGCTTCGGCAACGTGCTCGGCAGCGCGGGCAGCGTGATTCCGAAATTTCAGCAGCAGATTGCGAAGGGCGGTCCGGTCACGGTCACGCATCCGGAAATCACGCGCTTCTTCATGACGATTCCGGAAGCCGCGCAACTCGTGCTGCAGGCGTCGAGCATGGGGCGCGGCGGCGAGATCTTCATTCTCGACATGGGCCAGCCCGTGAGAATCGTCGATCTCGCGCGCGACCTCATCCGTCTCTATGGCTTCACGGAAGAGCAGATCCGCATCACGTTTACGGGGCTGCGTCCGGGCGAAAAGCTCTACGAAGAACTGCTCGCCGACGACGAAACCACCACGCGCACGCCGCATCCGAAGCTGCGCATCGCGCAGGCGCGCGGCGTGCCGGACGATTTCATCGACGAATTGCTGCCCTGGCTGATGCAGCATCGCGTGCTCTCCGACGAAGAAGTGCGCCGCGATCTGCGCCGCTGGGTGCCCGAGTATCAGACGGCGACGATGCCCGTGCTGCAAAGCGTGCCCGTCGCGAAGGCGGCGAACGAACGCGGCGCGGCCGGCTGACCGCAACGGGGTCACGCATGACGACGCTCGACGAAGTTCATGCGCTGACCCACGCGGGATCGCTGTTATCGCTAAGCGGCGAGATCGTCGCGCCTTACGATCTCGAAGTCGCGCACGCCGATGCATCCGCGTTCTCCGCGCTGCCCGCCACCATCCTGAACGCGGGCCGCGAACACTTCGACGCCGACTATGCGCGCGAGCGCCGCGTGCATCTCGTCAACGCGTTCGGCGTCACGCTCGGCGATTCGATCATCGGGCTTACGGCGCTCTCCGCCGTCAAGCGCCTTTATCCGCATCTTCGGTTCACGATCTATCGGCCGGCGCGCGCGCCGCGCTACGTGCAGCGTCTTTACGAGCTTGCCGCGCCGCGTCTCGCCGATATCGTCGGTCTGCCTGTGCCGCTCGCGAGCCTGCCTGCCGATGAACCGAAGATCGACGTCGGCAATCAGCTTTTCTGGCCGCGCTTCGCCTGGATGCCGATGATCGACTTCTTCCTTTGGGCGATGGGCATCGCGCCTTCGACCATCGCCGCCGCCGACAAGCGCAATCGCTGGCTCGCCGATGTGCCGCTCAAGCCAATCGCAAGCGAGCCTTACGCGCTGTTCTGCCCGAACGCGAGCACGCCGGTGCGCAGCATTCCGGCGTCGATGCGCGCGCGTATCGTCGCGCGTCTCGCGGATGAAACCGGCCTGCCGGTGATGGGTTTCGGGCCCGTCGACGATCCGCGTTATCGCGATATCGCGCCGTTTTGCATCGACACGGACGATTTCCTCGCGTGGATCGGGCGCGCGCGCTATCTCGTCACGGCGGATACGGCGGCGCTACACGCCGGCGCGGGATTCGACGTGCCGACGACCGCGTTCTTCACGACGATCCCCGCCAACATGCGCGCGCGCGATTATGCGAACTGCGTCAAGGTGGAATTCAGCTTGCCGCATCTGGAGGGCGTGCACGCGAGCGCGCGGCCCGCCGATCTGCGCGCGCTCGAGCGCGCCTATCGCGATTACGACTGGCGCGCGATGCCGTTCGCGGATGCATCGCCGCAAACGACGCCCGCGTTCAGTTTCCCTTGCTCACCTGAAACGACGGCAGGCGCGCATACAACTCCGCAACCCAGTCGATGAACACGCGCACGCGCCTCGGCTGATGCCGGTTGGCCGCATACAGCACCGACACCACGCGCGGATACGACGGATATTCCCGTAGCACTTCCTTCAACGCGCCGCTTCTGACGAGCGGATCGAGCGTATAGCTCGAGCTTTGAATCAGCCCGAGCCCGTTGGCGCCCGCCGCGATATACGAATCGCCGTCGTTCACGGCGATCTTGTGCTTCATCGCGATGGTGCGCGTTTCGCCATCGACGACGAATTCCCAGTTGCGCACGCGTCCCGAGTTGTTCAGCACATAGCCGACGGCGAGATGCTGCTCGAGGTCATCGAGCGACGTCGGCTCGCCGTGCTTTTCGATGTATCCCGGCGACGCGCAGGTGATCTGCGTATACGCGCCGATGCGTTTCGCGACCAGCCCGACATCGCCCACCGCGCCCACGCGCACGACACAATCGACCGCTTCCTCGACGAGATCGACTTGCCGGTCCGTCAGCACCAGCTCGACGCCGATATCCGGATACGCGGCGAAGAATTCCGGCAGCGCGGGAATGATCGTGTTCTTCGCCATCACTTGCGGCAGGCTGACTTTCACATTGCCCTTGGGACTCAGCTTGGAATGCGACAGCGACGCTTCCATGTCGTCCACTTCGCCGAGCACGCGCACGCAGCGCTCGTAATAGGCTTCGCCGTCTTCGGTGATGCTGATGCTGCGCGTCGTGCGATTGATGAGGCGCGCACCGAGATGCGCTTCGAGCGCCTGAAGCGTGCGCGAGACGCTCGCGGGCGGCAGGCGCAGGGCATCGGCTGCCTTGGAGAAACTGCCCGCCTCGACGACTCGCGCGAAGACTTTCATTGCAAGGAAGCGGTCCATGCTCGATCCCGGAAACGTGATCGCGCGCCTCGATGGGCGCGCGAGAGAAAAGAGCCTGCGATCATACTGAAGTTCGTCAGCCCATGCGCTGCGAGTGAACTGACGCGAAGCTCAGAGCCCGAGTCCCTGACAGAGCCGCCACGAATAGTGCTCGATCATCCGCTGGAACGGCGCGTGATGGCCGTAGGCGATCGACGAAACCGCCAGCAGCGCGCAACCCGCGACGAGCGCGCGCGGCATCTTGCGCGGCGTTTCGAAGACGCGCATGAGGAAGAGGGCGGCGACGACCGCGCCGAGCACCCAGCCCGCGACGACTTCGGCGGGCGTGTGCGCGTCCTGCATGATGCGGCTCGCGCCGATGGCCGCCGCGAGCGCGAGTCCGCCCGCCGCGCCCAGCCGATGCCAGCTTCCGCCGAATGCGCCGAACAGCAAGCCGCCCTCGACGGTGTAGATCGACGCGGCGAGCATCGTGTGTCCGCTGATCATGCGCAACCGGGTCGCGGCGATCTCGACGCCGCAGCCGGCATAGAGAATCTTCGACAGACCGACGAGCCCCATGCCGATGGCGAGCAGCACGGCCCAGCGCACCGCGAGGCGCACGTCGACCGTGCGCAGCCACAGCGCGCAAACAAGCGCGAGCGGCAGCAGAAAGGCCGCGTCGCCGAGATTCGAAAGCGTCCAGAGTACCTTTGATTCCATGCGTATTTGTTCTAGGCCGGCTCGGAACGTTTACGAACCGTCGCCCTGTTTTCGGCGGCCTGCCATCCGGTATTCGGTCGGCGAGATCGAGAGCCGCTTGCGGAAGATTTTCGCGAGGCCGTCGCCGCTGCCCGCGCCGCAGCGCCGCGCGATCTTGTCGACCGGCAGATCGGTCGCGGCCAGCAACATGCAACTCGCATCGAGCCGCGCGCGCAACAGATATTCCGACGGCGTCAGCCCGATCTGCGCCTTGAAGCGGCGCAGGAAATTGCGCTCGCTCATCGCGGCGACGCGCGCCGCATCGGTGATCGAGATCGGCCGCACGTAGTTCTCGCGGATCCAGCGCGCGGCGGCGTCGATCTTCTGGCGCACGCTGCCGGCTTCGGTATCGTCGAGCACGGTGGCGAGCTTCTGCCACGCGCCCGGAATGGAGCGCTCCGATACTTCACGCGCGAGCGCCGCGCCGTGATCGCGCTTGATGATCGACAGCGCCGCCGCGATCGGCCCTTTGGGATCGTCGAGCGTGAGCGTTTGTTCCGCGATGAAAAGCGGATTCGACAACGCCGGCGCAAGCGCGCGGCCTTGCGGCTCGCCGGCGAAATCGAGCGTGCGGTTCTGCACGTCGAGATTGGCCGCGGCGAGAATCTGCGCGCCTTCGCCGATCGCCTTGATGAATGGAATCTTCGGCGCCACGCGCGCGAGGCGCTTGCGCAGCGCGGCATCGTTACGCGCATGACGCGCGCCCACGCCGCTCGCGATGAACAGCGCGTCGCATTCGTTCATCCAGCGCGTTTCGAGACTCTCGGTCCAGATCCGCATCGAGCAACTGCTCGCCACGCTGCCGCCATCGCTCGACAGAAACATCAGCGAATAATTCGGCGCCTGCGCGCGTGCGTTGGCGTCGGCGGGCAGATGCACCTGATTAGCGACCGAGAAGACCTCGGAGATCGAGCTGACTTCGACGAGCGAAAAGTCCTCGAAGATCAGAATGCCGATTCGCTTCGCCGCGCTGGTCATATCGGCGGACGGCACGTCGGGCGCGACCGCGCGCACGACCTGAAGCCGGCCCGTACCATTGGCGTACACCATCGACTTCTCCCTGTGGGAACCGCGGCAGGCGTCGTGTCCGGCCGGGGTTCGATCGATGCAGGAACGTAAGTAGCGGGAAAGTGAGCTTACATGGGCGCACTATACGCGGCGCCCGGCAGCCGCCGAGCGCCGAGTCCGAAATTGACGAAGTGTTGGCAGATGATCTCGGTACGCGCCTTTTCGCGCGGATCAGCGGAAGTAGGCCTTGGTGTTTTCGTGCACGTCGTCGCGCGCGAGCAGTTCGTCGGGCACAAGCCATCGATAGTCGCTGTGCTGATCGAAGCGGCCGATCGGAACCTTGCTCGAGAGCGTCAGCGCGTAGGCGAGCACGATGTAATGCGTGCCGATGCCATCGGCGCCCGCGAAGTTGTCGTCGTAGAGATGCTCGTAGACGCCGAAGAAGCGTGCGGCCGAACGCTGCGCGCTCGCGACGCCTAACTCGTTGCTGACGATGCGCCTGTAGGCGGCATCGAGCGATTCGTCTTTTCTAATGCGGCCGCCCGGCACGAACCATGTGCCCTGCGCGGGCCGGTTGCGCCGATGCCCCACGAGGATGCGCCGGTTGCCATCGGTGACGATCAGATCGATCGCCACGAGCGGCGCGAGCCGCACGACCGTCAGGAAATCAGCGTTGCTCAGCATCGTTGCTCCGGGTTGGCTTCGGCGAGTCGTGCGTCGCGCAAACGATGCCCGCTGCGACGCCGCGTGACCGTGCGTGCGCGCACGCGCGAGCGAATTTCACGACTGAAACATGCAAGGCTGACGAGCAACGGTCAGCACATTGTCAGCGCGGGCGGCAAACCTGACCGATTTGCGTGTCCGCGCGCTGTACGAAAATTTGCGTAAAGACGATTGCGAACGTACGCGCGATTCGAGCCGCATTCAGCCGATCATAGCAAAACAAGAATTGGGCGATTCGGCAAATAGTGTCAAAGCGTGCGCCGCCGCAAAAATACTAGCCGATGGCGGACGGTGACAGCGCCCGAGTCCCGCGCGCATGCAGGTTCGACGCGATCTCGCGTCCGCTGCAATGCAGCATCTAAGTTCATATGAAAATACCGCATTATGCCTTTGAACAAAAATGAAACGGGTTAATCAAAAATCACGTTGGGAACCTCGATTGCGTTATTAGAAAATAATTGAGTATTAATGCCGAAGCCGTTCGCGGATTTTAATCGGCGTCTGAAATGCGCATTACATATCGTTCCTAAATGTAACGGCGAAACCAAAATTTTCCGATTGCAGCGGTACGAACGTCCGCTTTCGCACACATCGATGTTTCATAAATGAATCAGTTCGAATGATCGGACTTGGCGGCCATCGGATCCGGCGGACCGCGCGGGGCCGTCCTGTGGAGCTTAGTGAGCAACGCTGTGTCCGATCTGGCGGCACGGGAATCAGATTGAGCTAAACCGCCGAATCAACCCTTGTATGACAAATCCGCATTTGTTTTCCATGCATTGAATGCAGGCTTTCCGGAATTTGGGGAAGGATTTCAATGTGCGCTCACCCTCATAGCGGAACAGATTCTGTGGTTTAAGCGCGAAAATCCAGAGCACAAAAAACATTGTCTGCTTATTATTCAAGCCAGCGGATCGATTCCGCCAACACTTCGTTCCAATCGGTCACGGCAACCCGGCGAAGTTCGGGAAGTCCATTGATGCGCCGCAATGACCGAACAACTCTTCCGCGCCTTCCAGGAAACAAGCTGCAGGGGATGACCATGCCTTACGCCACTCTTGAACCCGCCGTCATGGGTTGGACGCCTCCCGCGTCGAACGCCTCGCAGACCGAGGTGCGCCAGGTCGCGATCCTGCTGTTCGACGGCTTCTCGCTGCTCGGCGCGGGAATCGTCGCGGAGGTCTTCCACATGGCGAACGAGCTGTCGTCGGCGAAGTCGCGGCCGGATTGCACGTACGACGTGCGGTTCCTGTCGGTCGAAGGCGGCAACGTGGCGTGCTCGTCGTCGGTGCGCGTCTGGACGGACGGTCTCGATGCGCGCCACTACGGCGGCTTCGACGCGCTTTTCGTCGCCGGCGGCCGTGGCGCGGAAGAAGCGGCGAAGGACGATCGCATCATCGAATGGCTGCGTCGCGTGCAGACCAAGACCACGGTCGTGCGCGCGATTTCCGAGGGCCGCAAGGTGCTCGACGCCGCGGGCATCGGTCAGGCGCAGGACGCGCAGGCGCGCTACGGCAACGCGATGCAACTCGTGCGCGACGAGCAGCAGGGCGACGCCGGCGACCGCTACGAGTCGATGAAGGGCGCGCTTCTGATCGTGAAGCGCGATCTCGGCATCGACGTGTCGCGCAGCGTCGCCGAACGTCTGATGCCCGGTTCGGCCGCGAAGCTCGTGTCGATCCTCGGCGACAGCGGCGTGGCGTCGGCGGGCGACAAGATCCGCGCGGCGGCGCGCTGGCTGCAGGACAACTGCGAACGGCCGATTTCGGTCGTCGATGCGGCGCAGGTGGCCGCGATGAGCGAGCGCAACTTCTTGCGCCGCTTCAAGATCGAGATGGGCATCACGCCGTCCGATTATTTGCTGCAGGCGCGCCTCGCCGTGACCTGTGCGCTTCTGACGGATTCGGAACTGCCGGTCGACAAGATCGCGCGCAGAAGCGGCATGGGCAACGGCGACAGGCTCGCGAAGATTTTCCGCAAGCGCCTTCTGATCTCGCCGACGGAGTACCGGATGCAGAGCAGACGCGAGGCGAACGGCTGACCCGCGCGCTTATGTGACGTGGGCCGCTCTGAGCCCGACTATGGCGTAAAACGTCGGACCTTTGGCCGGACCCGATCGGTCCGGCACTTAATCATTTCCCGAACGGTTCGCCGTTCGGACGAACAGGCAGGCAGGAGTTCTTTATGACGAATGAAGCACGCACGGAAGGTGGGGTGAAGCAGGGAGCAGCAGGTGTGGAGGCGGGCCCGGCCAAGGCGGCCGGGCCGTGCCGCCGCCTCGTCCCTGTGATCCTCGCCGGCGGCTCGGGCACGCGCCTGTGGCCGATGTCGCGTGAACAATTCCCGAAGCAGCTGATCGGCGTCGTCGGACGTGACTCGCTGCTCCAGGCGACGGTGTCGCGGCTCAAAGGCTTTGCCGGCAACTTCAAGGTCGATGGCGAGCCGATCATCGTGTGCGGCGAAGAGCATCGGTTCACGACGGAAGAACAGACGCGCGAAGCCGGCGTCGATGCACGCATCATCGTCGAGCCGGCGCGCCGCGACACCGCGCCCGCGCTCACGCTCGCGGCACTTGCCGCGGTGAAGGACGGCGAGGACGCGATCATGGTCGCGATGCCGGCGGATCACTCCATCGCCGATATTCCGGCGCTGCATCGCGCGATCGCGATCGCGGCGGAACATGCGGAGCGCGGCGTGATCGCGACGCTCGGCATTCCGCCGACGCGCCCCGACACCGGCTTCGGCTACATCCGTCTGGGCGCGGCGCTCGATGACGGCGCGCACGAGATCGACCGCTTCGTCGAAAAGCCGGCGGCGGAACTCGCGGCGCAATACGTCGCGGCGGGCACGTACTGGTGGAACAGCGGCATCTTCGTCGTGCGCGCGAGCGTGTGGCTCGCGGCGCTGCAAAAGCTCAATGCCGACATGCACGCGGCGTGCTCGGCCGCCGCGCAGGAGGGCGAGGCCGACGGCAAGTTCTTCCGCCCGCAGGCGGCGCAGTTCGGGCGCGCGCCGTCCGACTCGATCGACTATGCGGTGATGGAGCACATCGGCACGCCGACGAAGCCGTGCGGCGGCGTGGTCGTGCCGCTCGTCGCGGGCTGGTCGGATCTCGGTTCGTGGGACGCCGTGTGGGACGCGATGGACAAGGACGAATCGGGCAACGTCGCGAGCGGCCGAGTCGTGTTCGAAGGCGCGACATCGAGCTATGCGCGCTCCGAAGGCGGACGGCTCGTCGCGTGTGTCGGCACGACCAACGTGATCGTCGTCGAGACGGACGACGCCGTGCTCGTCGCGGACCGTTCGCGCGTGCAGGACATCAAGGGGCTGGTTGCGCGCATCCGCGAGCAGCACGCGCCCGAAGCGGATACGCATCGCAAGGTGCGCCGCCCGTGGGGTTTCTACGATTCGATCGAGCACGGGGAGCGCTTCCAGGTCAAGCGCATCGTGGTGTCGCCGGGCTCGAAGCTGTCGCTGCAGATGCATCACCATCGCGCGGAACACTGGATCGTCGTGTGCGGCACGGCGCTCGTCACGCGCGGCGAAGAGCAGTTTCTGCTCTCCGAGAACGAATCGACGTTCATTCCGCTCGGCGTGCGGCATCGTCTGGAGAACCCGGGCAAGGTGCCGCTCGAAATCATTGAAGTGCAGTCGGGGAGCTATCTCGGCGAAGACGACATCGTGCGTTTCGACGACACCTACGGGCGCAGTTGAGCGTTCGAAGGCAGAAGACTTTCTTGCAACCGTTCACAAGAAGAAGACGGGGCTAACGCGAGGAGGAGACTGAAGGGCGGTAAAGGGCTGATTGCGTTCCGGGGAAAAAAACATGCGCGATTTACAGGGATTGCTCGCGCGCCTGTTCGACGTCTTGATGATCGTCGGCGGTGCGGCAGTGGCGTCGCAAATCAGGTTCGAGTACATCGAGGCACACACCTATTCGGTGGCGTTCGTCGCGTTCGCGGCGGCGTTCTCGCTTGCGCTCTTTCCTGGCTTCGGCGTCTACCAGTCGTGGCGCGGCCGCAGCAAGCTTCAGCTTGCGTGTCAGGTCTCGCTCGGCTGGCTCGTCGTGCAGGGCTGCGCGCTCGCGCTGATGTTCTCGCTGCATCGGCTCGACTACGTGTCGCGCCTCTGGTTCGCCTACTGGACCGCGATGTCCGGCGGCCTCATGATCGCCGGCCGTCTCATCACGCACGCGATTCTCGCGCACATGCGCAACGCGGGCCTGAACCTGCAGCAAGTGGCGATCGTCGGCTGCGGCAGACATTGCGATTCGATGCTGCGCAAGATCGAGCGTTCGCAGGACACCGGGTTTCGCATGTGCGCGGCGTTCAACGCGGCGGCGGGCAAGTCGCGTCTGAACACGCGCCTGCCCGTGTATGACGATTTCGACGCGTTCGTCGCCTTCGTGCGCGCGCAGAACGTCCATGAAGTGTGGCTCGCGCTGCCGCTGTCGGAGGAGCCCACGATCCTGCGCTTCGTGAACGAATTCCGCGACGATCTCATCAACGTGCGCTTCATCCCCGACGTGCGCAGCCTCGCGCTGTTCGAAAGCGGCGTCACCGATCTGCTCGGCCAGCCCGCGATCAATCTCGTCGCGACGCCGTTGTCGGCGTCGGCGCAGCTGCAAAAGGAAATCTTCGACCGCCTGTTCGCGCTCGGCGCGATCATCGCGGTCTCGCCGGCGCTCATCTGCATCGCGCTCGCAATCAAGCTCACTTCGCGCGGGCCGGTGTTGTTCCGGCAGAACCGCAAAGGCGCGGATGGCCGCGTCTTCACCATCTACAAGTTCCGTTCGATGCGCCTGCACACGGAACAGGCCGGAGTGCTTCGCCAGGCCACGCGCAACGATCCGCGCGTGACCCGTGTCGGAGCGTTTCTGCGCCGCACCAGCCTCGATGAGCTGCCGCAGTTCTTCAACGTTCTGCGCGGCGACATGTCGGTCGTGGGCCCGCGTCCACACGCGCTCGAACATGACGACCTGTATCAGAAGGTCGTATCGGGGTACATCCATCGTTACCGGATCAAGCCAGGCATCACCGGCTGGGCCCAGGTCAACGGTTTTCGTGGGGAAACGGATCGGATCGAAAAGATGGAAGGACGCGTCGCTCACGATTTGTACTATCTGGGTAACTGGTCGTTCGGACTCGATATGAGAATCATCGCCGCAACGATCTTCAAGGGACTACGCCACACCAACGCTTACTGATGCAGGGGACGACCATCATGCACAACCAACAACAACCGGGCACCACCTCCATGGCCGCCAACACCAACGTGTCGCGTATCTTCCGCCTCACGAGCCTGGCTGCGGCAGCTTCCGTCGCCGTGATCCTGACGGGTTGCGGGCTCTCGCCGGGCATGCACATGGAAAAGCCCGCCCAGCTCGTCGAAACGTCGAACGATCAGGGCGATCCGGCCACGACCACCAACATTCCGATCACGACGATCGACGCCGCGCTCGTGAAGAAGATGCGCGCCGCGCAGCCGTCCGTGACGGGCGATCCGAACGCCTCGCTCTACGGCAAGCCCGCGCCTTACAAGCTGGGCGTCGGCGACGTGCTGCAGATCACGGTCTGGGATCACCCGGAACTCGTCGCGGCGCTCGGCCAGCCGGCGAACCAGACGCGCACGTCGGATGCCGCGCCCGGCTTCGTCGTCGATGCCGACGGCAATCTGCAATTCCCGTACGTGAACAAGCCGCTGCACGTCGCGGGCAAGACCGAGACGCAGGTTCAGCGCGAGCTGTATGCCGAGCTGTCGAAGGTGTTCGTGAAGCCGCAGGTGACGGTGCGCGTCGCGTCGTTCCGCGCGTCGCAGGTGTATATCGACGGCGATGTCCGCACGCCGGGCGCGCAGCAGATCAACGACATTCCGATGACGCTCACCGAGGCGATCGGCCGCGCGGGCGGTTTCGCGACGACGGCGGATCAGAGCCGCGTCACGCTGATCCGCGATGGCGTCACGTATCACATCAACATGGCCGGCATGACGTCGAAGGGCCGCAGCCCGTCGGACATCATGCTCAAGCCGGGCGATGCGCTGCGTGTCGATTCGCGCGACGAAAACGGCGTCTACGTGATGGGCGAAGTGACCAAGCCGGCCACCGTCATCCCGATGCGCAACGGCAAGCTCACGCTGTCGGACGCGATCTCGCAGGCGGGCAGCTTCAACCCGGAAACGTCGAACCCGCGCGAGCTGTACGTGATCCGCAATGGCGCGACGGACCAGCCGGAGGTCTACAAGCTCGACGCGCTGTCGCCGGTGTCGATGCTGCTCGCGAACAACTTCGAGCTGCAGCCGCATGACGTCGTCTATGTCGACAACAACGGGCTCGTGCGCTTCTCGCGCGTGCTCAACCTGCTGCTGCCGGCGATCAACGCTGGTTTGACGGCGGCCGTGTTGACGAAGTAAGCATCTGGCATCAAGTGTCTGACCGGCGCGCGCGGGGCGCGCCGGAGCATCATGGTTCGACTTAAAAAATATAAGCGAGCGAGATCATGTCGATGAACTTTGATACGCGATACGTGGACGTATCGACGGGTGACGAACTGCGCCTGTCCGATTACCTGGCCGCGGCGATGCTCAACTGGAAGCTCGTGACGCTCGTCATGCTCGCCGTGATTGCGCTCGGCACCTCTTACGCGTATCTCGCGACGCCGACCTACAAGGCCGACGCGATGATCCAGGTCGACGAGCCGGCCAACACGAACAACGCGAACGCCGGCGCCAAGGCGCTGCAAGCCGCCGTTCCGCAACTCACCGAAACGAAGACTTCGACTGCCGCGCAGATCGAACTGCTGCGCTCACGACTCGTCATCGACGATACGGTGCGGCGTCTGCATCTGGATATCGATGCCTCGCCGCGCGTGTTGCCGGTCGTGGGCAAGCTCGTCGGCAACGTGTTCGCGATGCTGAACCGGCCGATTCCGCAGGGTTATCTGTCGCGCTTCGCGTGGGGCGGCGAAGCCATCGACGTGCCGCTCTTCGACACGCCGAAGGAGCTCTACGACAGGAAGTTCACACTCGTCGCGCTCGAGCGCGGCGCTTACGAACTGCGCGATCCGAACGGATTGATCGTGCTGACGGGGCAGGTCGGCAAGGAAGTGTCGGGCGCGACGCCGCAAGGCCCGGTGACGCTCAAGGTCGACAAGCTCGACGGCAAGCCCGGCGTGCAGTTCGAACTGCAACGCTTCTCGACGATCACGACCATCGACCGTCTTCAGCAGCGCCTGACCGTGGCGGAGACCGCACTGCAATCGGGCATCATCGGCGTATCTCTGGAAGGAAGTAATCCGAAGCAAATCGCGGCGATCGTCAACAACATCGCGAATCGTTATGTGGAGCAGGACACGCAGAAGCGTTCGGCCGAAGCGGAGCACACGCTCGCGTTTCTGGAGCAGCAACTGCCGCTCGTGAAGAAGCAGCTCGATGAAGCCGAGCAGCGCCTGAGCGCGTTTCGCAACAAGCAAGGTTCCGTCGATCTCTCCGAAGAGAGCCGCTTGCTCCTGCAGCAGATCGTCGACAACAAGACGAAGCTCTCCGATCTTCAGCAACAGCGCGCGGAACTGTCGCTGCGCTTCACGGCGAATCATCCGTCGGTGCAGGCGCTCGATGCGCAGATTGCATCGCTCACCGCCGCGCAGACGCGCCTCGGCAAGAACGTTTCGACGCTGCCCGATACCGAGCAGACCGCGCTGCGCTATACGCGCGACGTGCGCTCGAACAGCGAGCTTTACGCGAACCTGCAGAACAGCGCGCAGCAATTGCGCATCGCGAAGGCGGGGCAGGTCGGCAACGTGCGGATCGTCGATCTCGCGCAACCCGCCGACGATCCCGTGCGTCCGAAGCGCGCGCTCGTGATCCTGATCTCGGCGGGCATCGGCCTCGTGCTCGGCATCATCGCGGCGTTCGTGCGCAAGTCGCTGTGGGGCGGCGTCGAGCGTCCCGAAGACATCGAACGGCAACTGGGCACGCGCGTGTTCGCCATCGTGCCGCGCAGCACGCAGCAGCTTCGTCTGCAACGTCAGGTCGGCATGCGCCGCGAAGGCATGCACGTGCTCGCCGCGCAGGCGCCGGAGGATGCGGCCGTCGAAGGCATTCGCAGCTTGCGCACGTCGCTGCAACTGCAGCTCGGCGAAGCGCGCAACAACGTCGTGATGCTGACCGGCTCGCGGCCCGAAGCGGGCAAGTCGTTTCTGTCGGCGAATCTCGCGACGCTCGTCGCATCGACGAGAAAGCGCGTGTTGCTGATCGACGGCGACATGCGCCGCGGCGACATCCACTCGCACTTCGGCGTGCGTCACACGCCGGGTCTATCCGACGTGCTGATGGGCGCCAACGCGATGGACGTCATCGTTCACGACGTGTTGCCCGGCGTCGATCTGATTCCGAAGGGCTCGCTGCCATCGCATCCGGCGGAACTGCTCGCGAGCGATCGGCTCGGCGAAATCCTCGGCGAACTGAAGCAGCTCTACGATCTCGTCGTCATCGATACGCCGCCCGTGCTCGCCGTCACCGACGCGACCGTGATCGGCCGGCACGCGGGCACGAGCCTGCTCGTCGTGCGGCACGGCAAGAATCAGGTGCAGGAAATCGGCGAAACGATGAAGCGCCTCTATCACGGCGGCGTGCACATGAAGGGCGTGCTCCTCACCGATGTGCCGCAATCGAAGGTGCTGATGGGCAGCACCTACGCGGGCTATTACAGCTACGAGAGCATCGCGGAGTAGGTCTTCTCAGTTCAATACGGCGACTTGTAGATGTCGCGCGCACGCGCGGCATTCGACGCCGGCGCCTTCAGACCCGAAGGCGCCGGATAAAGCGTCGCCGCCGCGCTTCGCGGCATCATCATCGCTTTTGCGTCGGCCTTGCGCGTGCCCGGACGCAGCCGCGCGCCCCCCGCCGGATTGCCCACATAGCCGTTCTGTTGCGCGAGCAGCGCGTCCATCGACGGAGTATCGGCCGAATCGCCCGCATACGCGAACGACGGCGCGAAGGCCGCGATGGCCAGCCACAAAAGCGCGTGTTTCATGTGTCTCCTCCTGATCGCGCGATACCGCACGCAAATGGTTGCCGAAAGCGGGCGTCGTTATAATCGCCGTCCGACCTGGTTCTTTGGCTTTCCGTCCGTGAAAAAGCTCATCGCTCTCGCAGTCGCTTCCACCGTCCTCACCGCGTGCTCGTCCGTCGAGAAGGAGCAGACGAAGGAACGCACGTTCCTGCTCTCGCAGCAATCGCTCGATACGGCGCAACGCAATGCGACCGTCGCATGCCGCGACGCCGCGCAGTGCGATGCGGCCTGGAAGCTCACGAAGACTTACGTCGAGCAGAATTCGAAGGAACGCCTGACACGCGCCGACAATGCCGCGATCGAAACCGACGTGCCTTCGGACACCGGCAAGCCGGTGTTCTCGGCGACGCGCGTCCCGAACGGCGACGGCGCGACGATCTCGCTCTTCGCGCAATGCAAGGGCATGTTCGAGGACGAGCGCGCGCGAGGCTCGGATTTCGACGACTGCGCGACGAAGATCATCTCCGTTCAAAACGGCTTCGCGCCTTATCTGCGGGCACATCTGCGCGCGCAGTGAGCGGACGGACCTTACTGCGCGGGCAGCGAACCTGACGCGCGCGGCGGATTCGCCGGACGTATCTCCGTGAGCGGCCCGTCTTGCGGATGCATGTCGGGCGGCGCGCCGTAAAAAGGCGCGCTTTGCTGCGGCGTGCGACCGGCCGCTTCGGCGGCGCGCGCGTGGATGCCATGCGCGATGCGCGCATACGACGCGACGACGAGACCCAGCGCGACACCGAACATCAGCCCCGGAAAACGCTCGCCGAGCGGATTACCGCCGATCGACGTCGCGGGCAGCGCAGCGAGCACGAAGAGCGCACGGCCGAGCACCGGCAGCCAGGGCGCATCGGGCGTGCTGTGCCGCCATGCGCGATACGCCCGCGAACCGCGCCAGAGCGCCCACAGAATGGCGATCGGCAGCGCGAGCCCGAACAGCACGCCGCCCGCGAAGAACTGATAGACCCAGAAGTCGCGGCCAGCCGCCCATTTTTTGAAGGCGTAGAAGTCCTGCTCGCTGATGTCGCCGGCAAGATCCGGCAGATACGACGGCGCGTAGCGATAGTCGTGTCCGTAGCCCATGCCGACGATCGTCGACATCGCCGACGACGTAGTCTGATCGACCTGATCCTTCATTTCCGCGAGACGCGCGATCAGCACCGGATCGCGTGCGGGCGGCGCATCCTGCACGAGCGACAGACGCTTAATCCACGGGGCTCCGATCGTCGGAAAGAACGTGGCCGTCGCGGTGGCCATCGCGATCAGCAGCGTCAGGATCGTGGCCGTGCGCAGACCGGCGGCGAAGAAAGCGCGCAGCGAAGGCGCGGCGAGCCACGTCGCATAAGCGATCAGCAGCACGGTGCCGACCAGGAGGCCCGGCGTGCCGAACAGAATCTCGATGACGATCGTCGCGAGAAAAAACAGCCCGGCCAGCTTCCCGATGCGCTGCGCGAAGACGATTTCGTGCAGCAACAGCCCTTGCAGGCAAAGGAACGTGACCGGGACGACGCGAATGCTCAAGGTGTCGATGCCGCCAGGCATCGCCATGCCGAAACCGCCGCCGAACACGAGCGATGCGATCATCGACCAGACCATCGCGCGTTCGATCTGCGCAAGACGCTGCGCATCCCACGGACGGCAGCCTACGAAATAGCCGAGCAGCATCAAGAGGAACGGCAGCACGACGCGCGCGTAGTTGCCGGCGTCGTTGCCTTGCAGCCATTGGGTTGCGACGCTGCCGAAGATCGTGAGCAGAAAGAGCGCGCTGACGAACCCGCGCATGCGCGAGCGGCGCGCGAAGCGCGGCGCGATGAGCAGCATCGCGCAGGCAGCGCCCATCGATGTCACGGTGAGCAGAACATCGATGGCCTTGCTGGCCGTCTCGACGCTTCGTAAGTCGAACGCGAGCGGAAGCAGGCAAAGCCAGATCCAGACGACGGCGAACTTGTTGCGCATGACGGCCCCGGCACCCCTATTTTTTGCGTCGAATATAGCAGCGGCTCCTGTCGTGCGCGGTTGCGGCGGCGTCTTGCGACTAGTCTTCGGCGCGAAACGACGGAAGCGCGTGTGCGCCGGACCACGCTTCATCGGACGCTTCGAATCGATGTCCGCAAAGCACGGCATTCTGGCGGATCGCCGCCGTTCGATGGCCCGAAGATGCAAAGGCCGGAAGCGGTCCGATCCGGCTTGAGACCACTCAATATGCGCGATGTGCGTGCTACACGCCGGAACGAGGTGCCCCGCGATGCCGGGGAAGCAGGCCCACGAGGACGCGCGGTTCCGGCCGCGCGAGCCACTCGATAACAATCGACCCTCGCAGAAGGGAAATGGCATGGGCGGTTCGGCGCGACACGCATGCAAGGCCCCGATCGATCGATACGCTCGATTCATCCGGGGACTCGCGATCATCGCCGAGATGAGTGGTCCGCTTCGAGCGCGGCGCGGGAAAGTTTGGATATGATGGGCTCGCTTCATCATCCAGGAGACTTCCCATGTCCGAGACGCTCAGCATCTCCATCCCCGATGGCAATTTCGACGCTTACGTCGCATATCCCGCGCAAACGACCGCGCCGGCCGTGATCGTGATTCAGGAAATTTTCGGCATCAACGCCGACATGCGCGAAACCTGTGACGAATACGCGCGCCAGGGATACGTCGCGCTATGCCCCGATCTCTTCTGGCGGCTGGAGCCGAACGTCGAACTCACCGATCGCACCGAAGCCGAATGGCAGCAGGCGCTCAAGTACTACAACGCATTCGACGTGAACACGGGCGTCGAGGACATCGCGGCGACGATCGGTTTCGCGCGCGGACTCTCACAAGTGCAGGGCAAGATCGGCTCGGTCGGCTTTTGTCTCGGCGGCTTGCTCTCGTTCCTGACGGCGGCGCGCACGGATGTCGACGCATCGGTTTCGTACTACGGCGGCGGCACGGATCAATACCTCGCCGAACTGCCGAAGATCAAGGTGCCGCTCATGCTGCATCTCGCGGAAGAGGACGAGTTCATTCCCGCCGATGCGCGCAACCGCGTGCTGGCGGCGGTGAAGGGGCAGCCGAATGTCGAGGTGTACACGTATCCCGGCTGTCATCACGCGTTCGCGCGCAATCAGGGCGCGCATTACGACGCGGCGGCCGCGCAACTCGCCAACGGCCGCACAGCGGATTTCTTCGCAAAGCACCTGAAATAAGGCTTCGAATGAAAAACGCCGCCTGGAACTCAGGCGGCGTCGCTTCATTTCTTCACCGTGTGCGGCCGGCGAAACACGAGCCAGCGCGGTGATTTGAAGCGCACGATGCTCATGTAGAGCCACACGTAAGTTGCCGCGAACACGACGACGAAGCAGAACAGATGCACCGTATGCCGCCAGAAGAGCGTCGCGGGAATCACGGCGACGAGACACAGCAGCCACAGATACGGCGACGTCAGCGAATTGCGCCGCGTCAGCTCATACGCGTTCTTCACGCCGACGGCCCAGCGCATCAGACGCTTGTAGACGAGCATATGCAGATGCACGCCGTCCGGAATGCCCGGCGAAATGCCGCGAATGAACTTCTTGCGATAGATCGAGAAGCACGTCTCGAAGATCGGATACATGAAGAGCAGCACGGGATACCACGCGGAGACATCGCGGTTGCGCATCACGAGCATGATCGAGAGTTCGCCCAGCATGAAGCCGACGAAGTACGCGCCGCCGTCGCCGAGAAAGATCAGCCCGGCGGGGAAGTTCCAGATGAAGAAGCCCATCACCGCGCCCATCATGATGAGCGAGCCGGAGAGCACGATCGGATCGTGCACCTGGAACGCCACATAGGCGAGCGAGGCGAACATCATGAAGCTGACCATCGATGCGAGGCCGTTGAAGCCGTCGATGATGTTCACCGCGTTGGCGAGCGCCGCGACGGCGAGCACCGTCACCGCGCATGAAATGACCGCGTAGGACAACAGGAAATCGAGCGGCGGCACGCTGATGCGCGTGACCGCGATGTTCAGGAACGCATAGGCGAGGCCCGCGGCGGCCATCGTGCAGACGAGGCGCGCGAGCGGCGAGACGCGCTTGGTCAGGTCTTCGATCAGCCCGGAGAGAAACGCCGGCAAGCCGCACGCGACGATGCCGAGAATGCCGCCCGATACGGCCGGATAGCCCCATCGCAACTGCACGGCCGATGCCGTGAGCCCGCAGATGATGCCCACGCCGCCGATGCGCGGAACGGGCCGCGCGTGAAACTTCTGCACGCCGGCGAGATCGGTGTCGCCGAGCACGCCTTCCTGCAGGTGTGCGAAGCGCACGATCAACAAGGTCACGAAGAGCGAGACCAGAAAAGCAAGCGCGAAACTAAGCATGAAATAGAACCGATGGAAAAAAGCGGCGCCGCGCGCAAAGCGCAGCGCCTCGACGCTTTTAAGCGAACCCTTGCGGATTCTGCGACTGCCAGCGCCAGTGATCCGCGCACATGCGTTCGATGCCATGCTCCGCGCGCCAGCCGATCAGTTCCGCCGCGGCGGCCGGATCGGCGTAGCAGGCGGCGATATCGCCCGGACGGCGCGGCACGAGCTCATACGGAACCGGCTTGCCCGACGCCGCCTCGAACGCCTTCACGACATCGAGCACGCTATAGCCTTGCCCGGTGCCGAGATTTACGACGAAGCTGCGGTCGAGCTTCTTGAGCGCATCGATCGCCGCGATATGCCCGCGCGCCAGATCCACGACGTGGATGTAATCGCGCACGCCGGTGCCGTCGTGCGTATCGTAATCGCTGCCGAACACGCGCAGTTGCGCGAGCTTGCCGACGGCCACTTGCGCCACATACGGCATCAGGTTGTTCGGAATGCCCGCCGGATCTTCGCCGATCAAACCGCTCTCGTGCGCGCCGACCGGATTGAAATAGCGCAGCGTCGCGATGCGCCACGACGGATCGGACACTTCGAGATCGCGCAGGATCTGCTCGGCGATGAGCTTGCTCTGGCCGTAGGGGTTCGTCGCGGAAAGCGGAAACGATTCGTCGATCGGCACGCTCTTCGGCACGCCATACACCGTCGCGGACGAGCTGAACACGAAGTTGCGCACGCCGCGCGCTTTCATGACCTTGAGCACCGCGAGCAGGCTGCCGATGTTGTTCTCGTAGTACTCGATGGGCTTCGCGACCGATTCGCCCACGGCCTTCAACGCCGCGAAGTGGATCGCGCCGGTGATCGCGTGCGCGTCGAAGATGCGGTTGAGCGCGGCTTCGTCGCGGGCATCGGCTTCATAAAACGTGACGCTCTTGCCCGTGATGCGCTCGACGCGCTTCAACGACTCCGCGCGGCTGTTGACGAGATTGTCGATGACCACGACGCCATAGTCCGCGTCGAGTAGTTCGACGCACGTATGCGAACCGATGAAGCCCGCGCCGCCGGTGACGAGAATCGTGCCCTTCGTCGGCTGATTGCCATTCATCTTGTGCTCTCCCGATTGCATGAAATCAAAGTGAAATGCCGGTAATGGCATGTATTGTGCCCTTGTAGCGTTCGACGACATTTTTTTCGTCGAATTCGCTCGCGACCTTTTCGCGGCCGCGCCGCGCCATGGCGGCGCGCTCGTCGGCGGAGAGCGTCAGCATGCGCTCGAGCGCTTCGGTCAGGCTGTCGGCGCTTTTGACCTCGCAGAGCAGGCCGTTCACGCCGTCCTCGACCACTTCGCGGCAGCCGGGAACGTCGGTGGCGACGATCGGGCGGCCCATCGCCGATGCTTCCATCAGCGTGCGCGGCACGCCTTCGCGATACGAAGGCAGCACGACGCAATCCGCCGCGGCGACGAGCGGCCGCACGTCGTTCGCTTCGCCGAGATATTCGACGATATGCTCCGCTTCCCACTTTTCTACGTCGGTGCGGCTGATCGCGCTCGGATTGTCGACGCCGACCGGCCCGAGCAACTGAAAACGCGCGTGCGGAAACTTCGCGCGAATCCTGCGTGCGGCTTCGACATATTCCGCCACGCCTTTATCCCACAGCAGACGGCCGATCAGGATGAACACGAAATCCTCGCGCGCGGGCAGCGGCTCGAACGCGAATTCGTCGAGATCGACGCCTTCGCCATGCAGACGCCGCGCGCGATCCGGATGCGCGAGCAGATTCTCGTGCAGGAAGGCTTCGTGATCGTCGCGATTGAGGAACCACACTTCGCGCGGAAAGCGGAACGCGAAACGGTACAGCCGCTTCGCGACCTGCGCCGTGCGGCTCTTCTGGATGAAGACGTAGCCGAGACCCGTCGTCACCGCGATCGACGGCACGCGCGCGAGCATCGCGGCAAGCGAGCCGTAGATGTTCGGCTTGATCGTATAGTGAAACACGATATGCGGACGCGTCGCACGATATTCGCGAAAGAGCGCGGCGAGCGTCCTGAGGTCATCGCGCGGATCGGTGCTTTTCGATGCGACCGGCAACTCGACGCAGCGGCAGCCCATTTCGGTGAGCGGCTCGAAGGTGCGGTCGCGCGGCGCGATGATCGTGACTTGCGCGCCGCGCGCGGTCAGCATGCGCAGCACGCCTTGCCGGTAGGTATAGATCGCCCACGCCGTGTTGCACACGAGGGCGATACGAAGCTTCGACTTTTCTTTGGTCATCCGGAAGTCAGGAATAGGTTCACGCGGCGGATGCGCCCTTCAGCAAGCGCGCCTTCAATCCACGCAACGCGCGATACGGCAAAACGAGATGCGCGATGCTCTTCGCGACGCCCGCCCAGTCGAGCGGATTGCTCACGCGCAAATGGCGCAGTTGCAGACGCAGTGTCGACATGATTTGCGCACGCCGTTTGGTCGCGCTGATGCCGCTTTCGTTCAGTTCGTAGAAGAGACCGAACTCGGGCAGATTCGCGCCGTCGTGCCGTTGTAGCAGACGCAGGATCAGATCGAGATCCTCGGCGGCGCGATACTGCGCGCGATAGTTGCCCGCTTCGATCACGGCGTCGATGCGCAGCATCAGCGACGGATGCGTGAAGCATGTGCGCGCGAGCATCATGCGGCGGATCGCGGCGGGATCGGCGGGCGGCGTGAGATCGAAGAGCGGCGCGCCATCGGTCGATACGACGTGCGTCCACATGCCGAGCACCGCGACGCGCGGATGCGCCTCCATATACGCGCGCTGCTTCGCGAGGCGAGCGGGCGTCGCGAGATCGCCTGCGTCGATGCGCGCCGCGTAACGGACGCCTCGCGCGTGCAGCGCCGCGATGCCCGCTTCGAGCGCGCGCTCGATGCCGCCGTTTTTCGGCATGCGCAGAATGTCGATGTTCATGCCGTCGATGACGGGCGCGACGATAGGCGGCGTGCTGCCATCGTCGACGATGAGCACGTTCACCATCGACGTTTCGCGAAACGACGCGAGCGTGCGTTCGACATCGGCCTGGCCGTTGAACGCGGGCATCAGCACGGCGACATCGTGGAGTTCGTTCATGCGCGCAGCCGAAAACGGATGTAGTAGAAATTCACCGACGCCGCCGCGACATAACCCGCCGCGAGTCCGATCAGCGCGCCGTAGCCTTCCATGCGCGGTATCGCGAACCAGTTCACCGCGAACGCGACCGCGAGCGCGAAAAGCCATTTCGATAGCAGCACATACTTCGCCTGATATTTCAGCACGACGAGATTGCCGATCGCTTCGATGCCCGCGGGCACCGAAAGCCACACGGCCCAGCGGAAGATGTCCGCCGCGCCCGCGTAATTCGGTCCGAACACGCGCGCGATGATGAAGCCCGCGAGCGCATCGAGGACGGCCGCGCCTGCGATCATCAGCGCGGCGGTCATCGCGAAGAGGCGCACGAGATTGCGCTTCAGGCGCGCGGTTTCCTGCACGCGATACACGAACGCCGGCGCGATGGTCTGCGAGAGCATCAGCGCGAGCGCGATCCAGTTCTCGTTCAATTGCTGCGCGGCGGAGTAAAGCCCGAGTTCCGCGAACGACACGCGATGCGCGAGCATCAGCCGGTCGAGCTTCAGGAACAGATACATGCAGATGAGCCCGAGCCAGAACACCGTGCCCGCGCTCGCGAAATGTCTGAACAGTGCGCGGTCGAAACGCCAGCCGAGCGTGCCGCCGTGACGGCGCACGTAGTACGCGACGAGCGCGGCGCTGATCGCCGCGGCTTCGAGCGCCCAGAGCCAGCCGAAGCTCGACGGCGCGGCCGCGATGCGCACGAGCGCGAAGACGAGCGCCGCCTTGACGATGGCCGCCGCCATGCTCGCGATGAGCTGCGGCTTGCTGTAGGTGAGGCTTTGCAGCCACGAATTGACGACGCCGATGAACGGCTCGCGAAAGAGCATCGTGACGGCGAGTCCGGCGAGCATCAGCCCGACCATCGGGTCGGTGCCGCCGGCGGCGATCCAGATCCACGTTACGCAGAGTGCGACGACCGACACGCCCATGCGCAGCACGAACGCGCTGCCGAGTACGGCGCCGGTATCGGCGGGCTTGCGGTTGACGATCGTCGGCACGAGAATCTCCGCGCCGCACACCCACGTGATCGGCGCGATGACGAGCAGCAGCGTGTTCGCGTATTGCCATTTGCCGAAGTCGTCCGGGCCGAGGTAGCGCGCGAGCAAACCGGAGATGACGATGGCGACCGCGATCTGCGTGAGCCGCTCCAGCCCGAGCCAGACGATGTTGGCGAGCGCGCGGGCGACGTCCGGATTGCCGGAGCGCGTGAGCGCCTTCATGCGGTGAAGCGCTCGGCGTAATCGGGCACGGCGCGTGCTACCCAAGCCTGACCGCCTCGCGCAAACGAGCGATCGGTCAAGTTTTGTGTGTTTGCACGCAGACGCGCCTCATTCGAAGGCATCGAGGCGAAAGAGCGTTTGAGCATTGGATTAGAATGAACGCGCACGCTCCAACCGGCTTCGTCAGAGCGAGCGCAACCACCAGAGCGCCGAAAGACAGCGATTATAAGTGCGATCCGTGGGCCGCCCGCTGCGCCGGTTTTGCATCCATTTGCTTCGAATTGTTTCTTTCGTATTGGTTTACCAGACGCATAGGCAGAATTCGATACGTCATCTGGCAGTCGTTCGCGCGCGCTGTGCATTGCAGCGGCGCGCCAACCGTCACGACCTGCATGCCCTCATGGCTGCATCGCCGAGAAACCATCAATTAATAGAGAGGAGGTAGCCATCTCATGAGCCAAGTTTCCCAATCCATCTTCAAGGCCTACGACATTCGCGGGATCGTCGGCAAGACGGTCGACAAGGACGTCGCTAAGAGCATCGGTCAGTCGTTCGGCAGCGAGATCAAAAAGCAGGGCGGCGATTCGGTCGTGGTCGCGCGCGACGGTCGTCTCTCCGGTCCCGAACTGGTCGGCGCACTCTCGGATGGCCTGCGCGCGGCGGGCGTCGATGTCGTCGATATCGGCATGGTGCCGACTCCGGTCGGCTACTTCGCGGCGAGCGTGCCGCTGCCGTTGCCTTCGGGCGAGCGTCGCGTCGATTCGTGCATCGTCGTGACGGGCAGCCACAATCCGCCCGACTACAACGGCTTCAAGATGGTGCTGCGCGGCGCGGCCATCTACGGCGATCAGATCCAGGGCTTGTACAAGCGCATCGTCGATAACGACTTCACGACGGGCGAAGGCACGTACACCGAATTCGACGTGTCGCAAATGTATCTCGACCGCATCGTGTCGGACGTGAAGCCGGTGCGCGCGATGAAGATCGTCGTCGATACGGGCAACGGCGTCGCGGGCGGTCTCGCGCCGCGTCTTTTCAAGGCGCTCGGCTGCGAGCTGGTCGAACTCTTCACGGAGATCGACGGCAACTTCCCGAATCATCATCCGGATCCGGCGCATCCGGAGAATCTGCAGGACGTCATCAAGGCGCTCAAGGAAACGGACGCGGAAGTCGGCTTTGCGTTCGATGGCGATGGCGACCGTCTCGGCGTCGTTACGAAGGACGGGCAGGTCATCTATCCGGATCGCCAGTTGATGCTGTTCGCGCAGGAAGTGCTGTCGCGCAACAAGGGCGGCCAGATCATTTACGACGTGAAGTGCACGCGCAATCTCGCGAAGTGGGTGCGCGAGCAGGGCGGCGAGCCGGTCATGTGGAAGACCGGCCATTCGCTTGTGAAGGCGAAGCTGCGTGAAACGGGCGCGCCGCTCGCGGGCGAAATGAGCGGCCACGTGTTCTTCAAGGATCGCTGGTACGGCTTCGACGACGGTTTGTACACCGGCGCGCGTATGCTCGAAATCCTGTCGCGCGTGGCCGATCCGAGCAAGCTGCTCAACGATCTGCCGAATTCGCTTTCCACGCCTGAACTGCAATTGAAGTTGCAGGAGGGCGAGAATTTCGAGCTGATCGCGCGTCTGCAGAAATCGGCGAAGTTCACTGGCGCGGACGACGTGCTGACGATCGACGGTCTGCGTGTCGAGTACCCGGATGGGTTCGGGCTGGCGCGTTCGTCGAATACGACGCCGGTCGTCGTGATGCGCTTCGAAGCGGACAACGACGCGGCGCTTAAGCGCATTCAGGAAGATTTTCGTCGGGTGATTCTGGCGGAGAAGCCGGACGCGCAGTTGCCGTTTTAAGTATTGCGGGCGTCACTCGATGCCCGGTGAAAAGCGGCGCAATCGAATCGATTGCGCCGCTTTTTTTGCTTATCCGATGAACGCGCCGCGCTAAAATCCCCGTTTTCCTGCTCACCGCGCCGCGCCGTCCGCGCTTCTCCATCTCAGCGTGCAAAAGATCCTGATCGTCCGCGTGTCGTCGCTTGGCGACGTCGTCCACAACATGCCGGCCATCGCCGACATCCGCCGCCGCTATCCCGATGTGCAAATCGACTGGCTCGTCGAGGAAAGTTTCGCGAGTCTCGTCGAACTCGTACACGGCGTGCGCCGCGCGATTCCGTTTTCGCTCAGGCGCTGGCGCAAGGCGTTCACGTCGCCGGCGAACTGGCGCGAGATCGGCAAGTTCAAGCGCGAGCTCGCCGCCGAAAAATACGATCTCGTCATCGACTGCCAGGGTCTCATCAAGACCGCGTGGGTCGCGAGCTGGGCGCGCGGGCCGCTCGTCGGCCTCGGCAATCGCACCGACGGCGCGGGCTACGAATGGCCGGTGCGCTTTTTCTACGACCGGCGCGTGCCGATCGAACCGCGCACGCACGTCGTCGAGCGCACGCGGCAACTCGTGGCGGCGGCGCTCGACCTGCCGAAGCCGCAAACGACCGACGACATCGACTTCGGCCTCGACACGCGACGCGCGACGCTCGCCGTCTCCGCGCTCGGGCTGAATCTTCCCGTGCCTTACGTCGTGTTCGTGCACGCCACCTCGCGCGCCGACAAGCAATGGCCCGAAGCCGCGTGGATCGAACTGGGCCAAGCGCTCGTGACGCGCGGCGCGTCGATCGTGCTGCCGTGGGGCAGCGAGGCCGAACGCGCAACGAGCGAAAAGCTCGCGAAGGAATTCGGCGCGGCCGCGATCGTGCCGCCGAAGATGTCGCTGCCCGCGGTCGTCGGGCTGATCGACGGTGCCGCGGCGACCGTCGGCGTCGATACCGGTTTGGTGCATATTGCCGCGGCGCTGAAGCGCCCGACCGTCGAGTTGTACAATTTCTCGACCGCATGGCGCACCGGCGGCTATTGGTCGCCGAACGTCGTCAATCTCGGCGACGCGAGCCGGCATCCGACGCTTTCCGAAGTGAAGACCGCGCTCGCGGGCTTCGGCCTGCTGTAGTTTTCACCGCGCTGCGCTGTGTGCGGGCAACTCAAGGTCGTAGACACATGACGGAATCTCAAATCATCGAAGTCGCCTCGGGCGATTGGCAAGGCAAGAACCTGTCCGTGCCGCGCGAGACGCTGCTCGCCGGCGTCGAGAACGGCAAAGTGCTGTATTTCCCCAACCTGCGCTTTCCGATCGAAGGCGGCGAGCTTTCGCTGCTCGATCCGGGCATCGCGGATCCGAAGCGCAAGAACATCAGCCTCGCGCCCAACGGCGGCGCGTTAAACGGCGTGCTCGGCGACAGCGTGATGCAGTCGGCGGTGCGCTCGCTCATCAAGCGCTATCAGGATCATGCGCGTTCGCTCGTCGACGGGCTCTTTCCCGAATACGACGGCAAGCTGCGCGTCGCGCCCACGAGCCTCAGGCTGCGTCAGGTCGAGACGCGCGAAACATCCTGGCGAAAGGACGATGCCCGTCTTCACGTCGATGCCTTCCCGTCGCGGCCAACGCACGGCGAGCGCATCTTGCGCGTGTTCACGAACATCAATCCGAAAGGCGCGCCGCGCGTGTGGCGCGTCGGGGAGCCGTTCGAGGACATGGCGAAGCGTTTCCTGCCCGGCATCAAGGCGCAGGCGCCCGGCTCGGCGTGGCTGATGAATCTGCTGCACATCACGAAGTCGCCGCGCAGCGAGTACGACCATCTGATGCTGCATCTGCATGATGCGATGAAAGCCGATCTCGACTATCAGAAAAATTCGCCGCAGGAGACGATGCCGTTTCCGCCCGGCTCGGTGTGGGTCTGCTTTTCCGATCACACCTCGCATGCGGTGATGTCCGGCCAGTTCATGATGGAGCAGACCTTCTTCCTGCCCGTCAAGGCGATGGCGCGCCCCGATCACGCGCCGCTCGGCATTCTCGAACGCCTGAAGGGCCGGGCGCTCGTTTGAGCGGCGCCGCCTCGTCCGCCGCTACGCCGGGCGCATCGGCTTCCGTGCTCCGGCTCGTCTATCGCGCGCTCTGGTGGATCGTCGCGCCGCTCGCGGTGCTGCGGCTCTACATCCGTTCGCGAAAGGAGCGCGGTTATCGCGAGCATATCGGCGAGCGTTTCGGCCACATCGCGCCGCGCCGCGCCGACGATCTCGCGCCGCTCATCTGGGTGCACGCGGTGTCCGTGGGCGAGACGCGCGCGGCGCAGCCGCTCATCGACGCGCTGATGAAAGCGCATCCCGAAGCGCGCGTGCTGCTCACGCACATGACGCCGAGCGGCCGCGCGACCGGCGTCGAGCTTTTCGGCGACCGCGTGTTGCGCAGCTATCTTCCCTACGATCTGCCCATTCTCGTGCGGCGCTTTCTGCGCGCGTGGCGGCCGTCGCTCGGCATCGTGATGGAAACGGAAGTCTGGCCGACGCTCATCGACGAATGCAAACGCGCCGACGTGCCGCTCGTCTTGACGAACGCGCGCATGTCGGAACGTTCGTACCGGCGCGCGGCGAAGTTCGGGCGCGCGGTGCGCGAGGTGTTCGGCGGCTTTTCGCGTGTGCTCGCGCAGACGCCGTCCGATGCCGAGCGGCTCACCGCGCTCGGCGCGCGCAATGTCGCCGTGCTCGGCAATCTGAAGTTCGACATGACCGCGCCGCCCGAACTGATCGCGCGCGGTCACGCGTGGCGCGCGGCGATCGGCGAGCGGCCCGTGTGGGTCGCGGCGAGCACGCGCGAGGGCGAGGAAACGCTCGTGCTGCGCGCATTCTCGGCCCTCAACGTGCCCGATGCGTTGCTGATTCTCGTGCCGCGTCATCCGCAGCGTTTCGACGAAGTGTCCGCGCTGATCGCGAGTCTCGGGCTGACGAGCGCGCGCCGGTCGGTGTGGGCGCCGAAGCCCGTCGCGGCGGGCTCGGGCGCGGACGTGCCCGAGCCGTTGCCGGCGAGCGCGCAGGTCTTGCTCGGCGATTCGATGGGCGAGCTCGGCGCGTATTATGCGGCCGCGGATCTGGCGTTCATCGGCGGAAGTCTGTTGCCGCTCGGCGGGCAGAATCTGATCGAAGCGTGCGCGGCAGGTGTGCCGGTGCTGATCGGCCCGCACACGTTCAACTTCACGCAGGCGACCAACGATGCGATCGCGGCGGGCGCGGCGTTGCGCGTGCAGGATCCGCAGGAACTCGCGCGCGGTCTGCGCGAAATCTTCGGCGACAAGGCGCGGCGTCTCGCGATGAGCGCGGCGGCTTCGGCGTTCGCGGCGCGGCATCGCGGCGCGACGGAGCGTACCGTGAGCGTGCTGAGCGCGCTGCTTGAAGAGGACAGCGAAGCGGCGAAGTGATCCGACGCGATCTCGCTGTTTCCTGCCGCCAACTGCGCTTTTCCTCAGATGAATCTTGCGAAGTAAGTTCGGAGGATAATGAACTTCCTCGAGCCGATCCTTTCGAACGCATAACAAGCGGCCGGGTGCCTGCGAACGTGCTTCCAGTTTTCTTCGAGGACGCGCATGCAAGATCTCATCAAGTCCGTCGTCAAGGACATGTTGCCGCCAAGACTGTTGCGCCTGCTGCGGCCATCCCCAGGACCGACCGATGCATGGGGCACCGTCCGTTACGGCGCGCATGGCCTGATTCTTCCCGGCAATCGGCGCTTCGAATACCGGCCTTGTCCGGCGGATCGCTCGGTTTGTCGGCAGATCTTCTTTCTTCGCGAATACGCGACGGATCATCTCATGCGCGCGAAGGAAATCGCCGCGTTCTATGAGGCTTGCGAAAATCCGCTGATCGTCGATGCGGGCGCCAATATCGGCGCCGCCGCAGTGTGGCACGCGCTCACTTATCCGAAAGCGAAGATCGTCGCCATCGAGCCGGACATATCGAATTTCGCGCTGCTCAACAAGAATGCACAGGCGTTTCCGTCGATCAAACCGCTCAACGCCGCGATCGCGGCCAAGCGCGGCACGCTTTATCTGAACGATCCGGGCGGCGGCGAGTGGGCGTTTCGCACCGCGGAGCAGCCCACCGAGAAAGGCTATGCCGTCGATGCGCTCACGCTCGAAGACGTGATGCCGTCCGGCACGACGCCGTTCATCCTGAAGATCGATATCGAAGGCGCGGAGGCCGACCTGTTCTCGCGCCATTGCGATGCGTTGAACATGTTTCCGGTCATCATCATCGAGCTGCACGACTGGATGCTTCCCGGCGAATCGAACAGCCGCAACTTCCTGCAATGGCAAGTCGCGATGAAGCGCGACTTCGTGCAGGTCGGCGAGAACGCGGTCTCGATATCGAATTCGATCGCGCTGCCGTAACGCGTTGTCGTCACGCGATTTTCCGCGTCAAGCCAGCAGCAAACCCTTCTTCTCGATGAAGCGGATGACTTCGTCGAGCCCATCGAGCGCCTTCAGATTGCACATCACGAAGGGCCGCTCGCCGCGCATCTTCTTCGCGTCGCTCGCCATGATGTCGAGATTCGCGCCGACGTGAGGCGCTAGATCGGTCTTGTTGATGACGAGCAGATCCGACTTCGTGATGCCAGGCCCGCCCTTGCGCGGAATCTTCTCGCCGCCCGCGACATCGATCACGTAGATAGTCAGATCGGAGAGTTCGGGGCTGAAAGTCGCCGCGAGGTTATCGCCGCCCGATTCGATGAACACGATATCCGCATCCGGAAACTTCGACACCATGCGATCGACGGCTTCGAGATTGATCGACGCATCTTCGCGGATTGCCGTATGCGGGCAGCCGCCCGTCTCGACGCCCATGATGCGCTCGGCCGGCAGCGCGCCCGCGACGGTCAGCAGGCGCTGATCTTCCTTCGTGTAGATATCGTTGGTGATGGCGACGAGATCGTATTTCTCGCGCATCGCCTTGCAGAGCATTTCGAGCAGCGTGGTCTTGCCGGAGCCGACCGGCCCGCCGACACCGACACGCAACGGCGGCAGTTTCTTGGTTCGGCGAGCGGCGGAAGAGTAAGCGGGAGCGTTCATGGAGTGTCGGTTCAGGAGCGGAAAAGCCGCGAATATTGCGATTCGTGCCGCGCGGACAAAACGCCGAGCTGCGGCGCGAAGGTGTTGATGTGTTGAGGCGCTGTATCGAGCGCGCGGCGCACGGCGGCATCGATCGGCTCGCGCAACGCGACGATGATGCGCTGTCCCGCGAGCTGGCCGAGCGGCACGGCCTTGAGCGCGGCGGCCGCCTGATTCTCGACCCAGCTGAATGCGTAGGCCGCGAGCGCGGCGTCGGGTGCCGCATCGTGCGCGAACGCGGCGAACGCGAAGGCGGTCGGCTGCGCGATCGGCTTGATCGCGGCGAGCGTCGCGCGGCGTGCTTCGTCGCCCCATTCGAGCGACACGCACAACTGCGCGAGCGACCAGCCCATCTGCTCCGTTTCGCGTCTCAATTCCGCCGATTCGCGGCTCCCGATGTATTCATCGTTCGCGGCGCTCAGCGCGGCTTCGTCGTGCGAACGCCAGTGTTCGATCTGATGCGCGAGCATCGGCAATTCGCCGCGCGCGAGCACGCTGGAAAGGCCGCTCGCGATCCAGTCGCGCGCGCTGTCGCCGTCGTGGATCAGGCCGTGCTCGATCGCCGCTTCGAGCCCTTGCGAATAGCTGAACGCGCCGATCGGCAATGCCGGCGACGCGAGATGCAACAGCGCGGTGAGCTCAGCGATGCGCATGGCCGTGGTGATGATGACCATGATCGTGACTATGATCGTGGCCGCACGACGAATGATCGTGATCGTGCCCGTGATGCTCGTCGAATACCTTCTGCGCGAGCGCGTAGTCTTCGCTGAATGTCTCGTCGTGGCCGTGCTTGTGTCCGCCGCCGTACGCGCCCGTTTCGGGCTGGAACGGCTGCGATTCGTGCGCGACGAGCACGCCTAAGCGCTTCAGCATGTCTTCGAGCACGGGATCGGCTTCGAGCTTCAGATACTCCGCGCCGACTTCGACCGGCGTATGCCGGTTGCCGAGGTGATAGGCCGCACGCGTCAAGAGACGCACGCTCGGCGCGCGCACGATGAGCACGTCCTCCGCCGCCGCGACGACGCGCACGAAGCCGCCGTCGTCGGCGACGAGCATGTCGCCACCCGCGAGCACGGTGCCGCGCGGCATGACGAGGGCGACTTCCTCGCCGTTGTCGAGCGTGGCGGCGAGGCGGCTCTTGCAGCGCGCATCGAAGGGAAGAGTCAGCGTGGGCGCGCGCTTTTTGAGGACGTCGGCAAGCTTCGCGGTCAGACGTTTGTCGATGGTACGCATATCAGAACAAGAAGTAACGCTGCGCCATCGGCAGAACGGTGGCGGGATCGCATGTGAGCAATTGTCCGTCGGCGATCACCTGATAGGTCTGCGGATCGACGCTGATGGACGGCTGCCATGCATTGTGAATCATGTTGGCCTTCGTCACATTGCGGCAGTTCCTGACCGCGACGATCTGCTTTTGCAAGCCATAACGATCCGCGATGCGCGCCTCCATCGCCATCTGCGATACGAATGTCAGCGACGTCTTGCCGAGCGCGCCGCCGCGTGTCGCGAACATCTCGCGATAATGCACTGGCTGCGGCGTCGGAATGGACGCATTCGGGTCGCCCATCTGCGCGACCGCGATCATGCCGCCCTTGACGATCATCGCGGGCTTCACGCCGAAGAACGCGGGTTCCCAGAACACCAGATCGGCCCACTTGCCCGGCTCGATCGAGCCGACTTCATGCGCGATGCCGTGCGTGATTGCCGGATTGATCGTGTACTTCGCGACATAGCGCTTCGCGCGGAAATTATCATTACGCGTGCTGTCTTCGGGCAACGCGCCGCGCTGCACCTTCATCTTGTGCGCGGTCTGCCATGTGCGAATGATGACTTCACCGACGCGGCCCATTGCTTGGGAATCCGAAGAAAGCATCGACAGCGCGCCGAGATCGTGAAGGATGTCTTCGGCCGCGATGGTCTCGCGACGAATCCGCGATTCCGCGAACGCGATGTCTTCCGCGATCGACGGATCAAGGTGATGGCACACCATCAGCATGTCGAGATGCTCATCGAGCGTGTTGACGGTGTAGGGGCGCGTCGGATTCGTGGAAGAGGGCAGCACGTTCGATTCGCCCGCGACCTTGATGATGTCCGGCGCATGGCCGCCGCCCGCGCCTTCTGTGTGATACGTGTGGATCGTGCGGCCCTTGAACGCGGCGATGGTCGTTTCGACGAAGCCCGCTTCGTTCAGCGTGTCGGTGTGGATGGCGACTTGCGTGTCGGTGTCGTCGGCGACGCTCAAGCAATTGTCGATCGCGGCGGGCGTCGTGCCCCAATCCTCGTGCAGCTTCAGGCCGATCGCGCCCGCTTTCACCTGCTCGATCAGCGGCTCCGGCAGGCTCGCGTTGCCCTTGCCGAGAAAGCCGAGATTGACGGGCCAGCCGTCGGCGGCCTGCAGCATGCGCTCCATGTGCCACGGGCCCGGCGTGCAAGTTGTCGCGTTGGTGCCGGTCGCGGGGCCGGTGCCGCCGCCGAGCATCGTCGTGACGCCGCTCGCGAGCGCTTCGTCGATCTGTTGCGGGCTGATGAAGTGAATGTGCGTATCGACGCCGCCCGCCGTCACGATCATGCCTTCGCCCGCGATCACTTCCGTCGCCGCGCCGATCGCGATGTTCACGTTCGGCTGAATGTCCGGATTGCCCGCCTTGCCGATGGCGAAGATGCGTCCACCCTTGATGCCGATATCGGCCTTCACGATGCCCCAGTGATCGAGGATCAGCGCATTGGTCACGACAGTATCGACGACGTCGGCGGCGGGGCGCTGCGACTGGCCCATGCCGTCGCGAATCACCTTGCCGCCGCCGAACTTCACTTCTTCGCCGTAGGTCGTGAAGTCGCGTTCCACTTCGATGATGAGATCGGTGTCGGCGAGGCGCACGCGGTCGCCGGTGGTCGGGCCGAACATTTCCGCATAAGCGCGGCGGCCGATGCGTAGCGTCATATCTGTCCTTTTTTAGAGCGGGCCCATGACGAGCGCGTTGAAGCCGTACACATGGCGATCGCCGGCCAGCGCGACGAGTTCGACGGTGCGTTCCTGACCGGGTTCGAAGCGGACTGCCGTGCCCGCCGCGATGTTCAATCGGAAGCCGCGCGCCTTCTCGCGCTCGAATTTGAGCGCCGCGTTGACTTCGTAGAAGTGGAAGTGCGAGCCGACCTGCACCGGCCGGTCGCCATGATTCGCGACGACGACCGTAACCGTCTCGCGGCCCGCATTGAGCTCGTGCTCGCCATCGTCGATGAAATATTCGCCGGGGATCATGGTGTCAGGGAATCGGATGATGAACGGTGACGAGCTTGGTGCCGTCGGGGAAGGTCGCTTCGATCTGGATGTCGGGAATCATCTCGGGCACGCCTTCCATCACGTCGTCGCGCGTGAGCAGCGTGGTGCCGTAGTGCATGACTTCGGCGACAGTCTTGCCGTCGCGCGCCGCTTCCATCAATGCCGCCGATATGAACGCGACCGCTTCCGGATGATTGAGCTTGAGGCCGCGCGCGCGGCGACGCTCGGCGAGCAGGGCCGCTGTGAAGATCAGCAGCTTGTCCTTTTCTCTGGGCGTGAGTTTCATGGGCTTCTTCTATGGAGAAAAGTGTTTCGGGCTTTGCAATGCTAGCACCGGAATGCCGCGTCTCATGCGCTTTTAAGGGGCTTTCGGTAGGCTTTCGGCTTACTGGATGAAGCGCTGCAACTCCACGGTCGACGGCCGCTCGAAGATGGCGTCCGGCGCGCCCGATTCCCACACGCGCCCCTGATGCATGAACACGACCTTGTCGCTCACCTTGCGCGCGAAGCGCATTTCGTGCGTGACCATGATGAGCGTCATGCCGTCGCGCGCGAGGTCTTCGACGACCGCTAGCACTTCGCCGACGAGTTCGGGATCGAGCGCCGATGTGATCTCATCGCAGAGCAGCACGGTCGGCTTCATCGCAAGTGCGCGCGCGATCGCGACGCGTTGCTGCTGACCGCCCGAAAGCTGATCGGGAAAAGCATCGAACTTGTCGCCGAGACCGACGCGTTCGAGCACGGTATGCGCCGTCGCGCGCGCCTTCGCCCTGTGGATCTTCCTGACGACGGTCTGCGCGAGCATCACGTTTTCGCCCGCGGTGAGATGCGGAAAGAGGTTGTATTGCTGGAACACCATGCCGACTTTCAGCCGCAGCGCGCGCAGGTCGGCATGACGCGCATCGATATGCTCGCCGTCGATTTCGATCGAGCCTTCGTCGATGCTCTCCAGACCGTTGAGCGTGCGCAGCAACGTGCTCTTGCCCGAGCCGCTGCGCCCGATGATCGACACGACTTGTCCGCGCTCGACGGCGAAGTCGATGCCCTTCAGCACCTGATTCGCGCCGAACTGCTTCTGAAGATTGCGGGTTTCAACGAGCGGCATTCCATTTCCTTTCGAGCGTGCGCGCATAGCGCGTCAGCGGATAGCAAAGCAAGAAGTAGATAACGGCGACGAGCCCATACACGAGAAACGGCCGGAAAGTTGCGTTCGAAATCATCGTGCCGGCCTTCGTCAGTTCCGTGAAGCCGATGATCGATACGAGCGCCGTGTCCTTCACCGCCTGCACCGCGAAGCCGACCGTCGGGCCGACCGCGATGCGCGTCGCTTGCGGCAGGATCACGTGACGAAGCTGCTCCATGTAACTCATCGCGAGCGACGACGATGCTTCCCACTGGCCCTTCGGCACCGCTTCGACCGCGCCGCGCCAGATCTCCGCGAGATACGCGCTCGTGAAGAGCGTGAGACCGACGCTCGCCGCGAGCCACGGCGACACGTCGATGCCGAGCAAGGGCAGGCCGAAGAACACGAGGAACAACTGCATGAGAAGCGGCGTGCCCTGAAAGAGCTGGATATAGCCTTTGACGAGCATGCGCAGCACTTGCGATTTCGACACGCGCATGACGAGCAGCACGAAGCCGACGATGCCGCCCAACACGAACGACACGATCGACAGCACGACGGTCCAGCGCGCCGCGAGCAGCAGGTTCTCGAAGATCTGCGCGAGCGTGAATTCGATCATCGCGCGGCGCTCCGGTGGTTCATCAGAAAGCGCTTGCCCATGGCGTTCAATGCGGCGCGCAGAGCGAGCGCCATCACGAGATACGCGGCCGTGATGAAGAAGCACGTCTCGAACGCGCGGAAGTTGCGCGACTGGATATAGCTCGCGGCATACGTGAGATCGGGCACCGATATCTGCGAGACGACCGCCGAGCCGAGCATCGTGATGACGATCTGGCTGGTCAATGCGGGGAACACTTTGGCGAGCGCTTGCGGCAACACGACATGACGGAACGTCTCGCCACGCGACATCGCGAGCGATGCCGCCGCTTCGAGATGACCCTTCGGAACGGCGGCGACGCCCGCGCGCACGATCTCGATCGAGTACGCGCCGAGATTGAGCGTCATCGCGAGAATGGCCGCGACGTATTCGCTGAGATGAATGCCGAGCGCGGGCAGGCCGAAGAACACGAAGAACAGTTGCACGATGAACGGCGTGTTGCGGACCGCTTCGACATAGCCGCCGACGATCGCCGCGAGCCACGCATGCCGGCTGTTGCGCGCGGCGGCGCCGAGCACGCCGACCGACACGCCGAGCGCCGTCGAGACTGCGGTCAGCGCGAGCGTGGTCGCCGCGCCGCTCGCGAACATGCCCGCGTACTGCGCTAGATCGGCGAATTGAAGTTCATAGGCCATACGATGCCGCGCTCCCGATCAAAGGGTCGCGGGCAGCGGCTGGTTGAACCACTTCTTCGACATCGTGTTGAGCGTGCCGTCCTTCTTCGCCTGCGCGATGGTGTCGTCCACTTTCGACATCAGGCGCGGCTCGTTCTTGTTCATGCCGACGAAGCACGGCGAATCCTTGATGATGAACTTCGCTTCCGGCCGGCGCGGCGGATTCTTCGACAGTATCGCCGCCGCGACGATGTTGCCCGCCGCGATCAGTTGCACCTGTCCCGAGAGAAAGGCCGAGATGGTCGCGTTGTTGTCCTCGAAGCGCTTGATGGTCGCGTTGGGCGCCATCTGCGAGAGCGCGATCTCTTCGAGCGCGCCGCGCGTGGCGCCGACGGTCTTGCCGGTGAGATCGGCGGGGCTCGTCACCTTGATGTCGGCGGGGCCGAACACGCCTTGGAAGTAGGGCGCGTAAGCCGTCGAGAAGTCGAGCACCTTCTCGCGTTCCGGCGTCTTGCCGAGCGACGAGATCACGAGATCGACCTTGTTGGTCGTCAGATACGGGATGCGGTTCGCGCTGTTGACGGGCACGAGTTCGAGCTTCACGTTCATCGACTTGGCGAGCAGCGCGGCCATGTCGACGTCGTAGCCTTGCGGTTTCATGTCGGCGCCGACCGAGCCGAAGGGCGGATAGTCTTCGGGCACGGCGACGCGCAGCGTGCCGTTCTTCGCGATGGTGTCGAGCGCGTCGGCATGCGCGGCGAGAGGCGCGAGGGAAAGCAGCAGCGCGACGAGTGCGGTGCGCCGCGTGCGGGAAAAAGTCGTGAGCATCGATGATCCTTCGGTCTTGAACGGCCGCGTTGGAATGCGCGGCTCTCGAGCGAAGGCTTAAAGCGAGAGTCGTGCCATCGATGCTTATTTCTTATGCTGTCAGCGTTTGCCGGTTACGCATATATCGCCGCGCACAACCGATGTGCAGACGCGTGCGCTTCGTTGGTGCGTACTAGGTAGTCCACAAACGCAGAGGTCGCGCATCGACGCCATGCACGAGCGGACGAAGACACGACCAGCAATCGGTGAGTGCGTTTTGCAGCGGTTCCATGGAGCGGCTGATCGCGCGCACGATCAGCACGCCCGGCGCGACGCACGATGCGCCTGCGCGGAGCTCATCGTCGAAGGGAAGATGTGCGGCGAGGGTCTCGGCGAGGGCATCGTCGCATGCGGGGCCGATCGCCCAGAGCGTGCCGTAAGCGGGGAAGCCCGCGAGACCTTGAGCGGAGTCGCGCAGCGGATCGCGCGCATCGAGCAGCGTGCGTTCGAACCAGAGCGTCGAACCATTGCGATGCGCGATACGCGATGTCGCCTTGATTTGCCCTTGCGTCCACTTTTCGCCGGCGGCGGCGCGCCCGAGCAGCATTGCGTCCCAGCCGATCGCGCTCGCGCCTTCATCGAGTGTCAGGTTGAATTCGAGTTCGACGTTCGACGATTCGAACACGATGTTGTTTTGCGGCAGCCAGTCGAGCTTCGCATGCGCGGCGAGATCGATATCGATGCGCTGCGTCGCGAGCTTGCCGTTGGCCTTGTACCACTTGGTCGCGCCGGGCGTCGTGATGACGGCGTGCGTGTCTTGGTGCAGACGAACGTCGATGGAAAGACGATCGCCGCCCGCGACGCCGCCGGGCGGGTGCACGATCACCGAATGACAGATATCGCCTTCGGGATAGAGCGGCCGTTGCAGCCGCAATGGGCCTTCGTGCTTGCGATGAACGCAGACAGTGCGGCCGTGCTGACGCGCGTAGCCGAGTTCGAGCGAGCCGCGCCAGATGTTCGGATCGGCGAGTGTTGCGTGCGATTCGTGGTGCATGAGCGATGCGTTCTTCTAGAGCGGAGCCTCGATCATACGGCGATCAGCTCGCGCACTCCATGCGCGTCCATTTCCGAGCCCGCGCCGCCCGCGACGATTTCGCCGCGGCTCATGACCCAGTATCGATCGGCGAGTTCGCGCGCGAAGTCGTAATACTGCTCGACGAGCAGGACCGTCATGCCCATTTCGTCGACGAGTTGCCGAAGCGTTCGGCCGATATCGCGGATGATCGATGGCTGAATGCCTTCGGTCGGCTCGTCGAGGATGAGCAGTTGCGGCTCGCTCATCAGCGCGCGGCCGATTGCGAGTTGCTGTTGTTGACCGCCGGAGAGATCGCCGCCTCGGCGGTTCTTCATGTCTTTGAGGACGGGGAACAGCGCGTAGATGTGATCGGGAATCTTCGATGGCGCTTTGCGGCTCGCTGCGCCGACGAGCAGGTTTTCTTCGACGGTGAGACGGCCGAAGATGTCGCGGCCTTGCGGCACGTAGGCGAGGCCGTTTGCGACGCGCGCGTGGGTGGGCATCGAGGAGAGCTTGTTGCCGCGCCAGGCGATGGTGCCGCTTTTTGTCGGGACGACACCCATCAGGCAGCGAAGGAGCGTCGTTTTGCCCACGCCGTTGCGGCCTAGCAGGACGGTGAGTTTTCCATCGGGGACGGTGAGTTTCACATCGCGGAGGATGTGGCTGCCGCCATAGTATTGGTTCAGGTTTTCGACTTCTAGCATTTGCTTTGTCTCTTGGTCTGCGCTTGTTTGCTTACGCTTGCGTGGAATCCTGTGATCGCGTCGGTCTATTAGCACTGCCCCGCACAGGGGCAGTGCTAATAGACCACTAAGAAAACAGGCTTCCACGACGACCCACGCCGACATAAAACACTAACGCCCAAGATAAGACTCAATAACGGCCTCGTCCCGTTTGACGTCATCGAGCGTGCCTTCGGCAAGAACACTCCCCTCAGCCATAACAGTTACCTTCCCGCTATCCCCCGAAAGCGCAGCAACAAACTCCATATCATGCTCGACGACCATCATCGAACACGACCCACGCAGCTTGTTGAGCAACTCCGCGAGTTCCATCGTTTCATGATCGGTCATGCCGGCCGCAGGCTCATCGAGCAGCAAGAGAGCAGGCTGCTGCATCAACAACATGCCGATTTCGAGCCGCTGCTTCTGCCCATGCGACAACTCGCCCGCAAGCCGCGTCGCCTGATGCTGAAGGCGAATCAGCTCCAGCGTCTCTTCGATGCGAGCCTGCGCGGCACCATCCAGCCGCGCCCTCAACGATGCGAACCAGCGCTTGTCCGTCTTCATCGCGAGTTCGAGGTTCTCCCACACCGGATGATTCTCGAACACAGTCGGCTTCTGAAACTTGCGCCCGATGCCCGTGCGCGCAATCACCGGCTCCGACATGCGCGTGAGATCGAACGTCTGCCCGAGAAAAACCTTGCCGTCGTCGGGACGCGTCTTGCCGGTGATGACATCCATCATCGTCGTCTTGCCCGCGCCGTTCGGGCCGATCACGCAGCGCAACTCGCCCACATCGATCGACAACGTCAGCTTGTTCAGCGCGCGAAAGCCGTCGAAGCTCACGGTGACGTCCTCGAGATAGAGGATCGTGCCGTGCGATACATCGATCTCGCCGGGCGCGAGCACATGCCCCAGGCCCGACGACACGTTGATGTTCTTGTGGCTCGTCTCCGGAATCGGCGGCAAATCCACGATCAATGCGTTATGTGCAGTCATTCGGCAGCGTCTCCATGCGCCTTCTTGCGGCGCGCGAGATCGATCAGTCCCATGATGCCGTTCGGCAGAAGCAAGGGCACGAGCGTGAAGATGAGGCCGAGGAAAAACAGCCAATACTCCGCGAAATAGGCGGTGAAAAAGCTCTTCGCGCCGTTGACGGCGAACGCGCCGACGATCGGTCCGATCAGCGTGCCGCGTCCGCCGACCGCGACCCAGATCGCCATTTCGATCGAGTTCGCGGGCGACATCTCGCTCGGATTGATGATGCCGACCTGCGGCACATACAACGCGCCCGCGATGCCGCACAACACCGCCGACACCGTCCAGATGAAGAGCTTGTACGCGAGCGGGCTATAGCCGAGGAACATCAGGCGCGCTTCGCCGTCGCGCACGCCGGTGACGACTCGCCCGAGCTTCGACGTGACGATCCATCTCGCCGCGAGAAACGCGAGCACGAGCACCGCGAACGTGATGAGAAAGAGGGCAGTGCGCGTGCCCGGATGCGTGATTGGAAAGCCCGCGATACGCTTGAAGTCGGTGAAGCCGTTGTTGCCGCCGAAGCCCGTTTCGTTGCGATAGAAAAGCAGCATCGCGGCGAAGGTCATCGCCTGTGTGATGATCGACAGATACACGCCCTTCACGCGCGAGCGGAACGTGAAGAAGCCGAACACCCACGCAAGCACGCCAGGCACGAGGACGACGAGCAACAGCGCATACCAGAGATGTTCCGTGCCCTCCCAGTACCACGGCAGCTTGTGCCAGTCGAGAAACACCATGAAGTCGGGAAGATCGCTTTGATACGTCCCCTCGCGGCCGATCGAGCGCATCAGGTACATGCCCATCGCGTAGCCGCCGAGCGCGAAGAAAAGCGCATGGCCCAAGCTCAGAATGCCGCAATAGCCCCATACGAGGTCGAGCGCGAGCGCGCCGATTGCGTAGCACATGAGCTTGCCGACGAGCGTCATCGCATAAGCCGAGAGATGGAACGTGCTCGTTTCCGGCAGCACGAGCGCGCTGACGGGCACGAAGATGCTCATCGCGATGACGAGCGCGATCAACGCGAGCCAGCCATTCTTCGGCAAGAGCGCGGCGCGCGGCGGCAGGCCGAGCGCGAAACCCGCGCGCGCCGCGCCCGGATCGGGTTGCGGCGTGACGTCGAGGTTCGTGCCGACATTGGTCGAGGCGGTCATGTCTCAAGCCTCCGCGCTGCGGCCCTTGAGGGCGAACATGCCCTGCGGACGCTTCTGGATGAACAACACGATGAGCACGAGCACCGCGATCTTCGCGAGCACCGCGCCCCAGAACGGCTCGACCGCCTTGCTGACGAGCCCGAGCCCGAAGCCGCCGATCACGGTGCCCGCGAGCTGGCCGACGCCGCCGAGCACCACCGCCATGAACGAATCGATGATGTAGCTCTGGCCGAGATCGGGCCCGACGTTGCCGATCTGCGAGAGCGCGCAGCCGCCGAGTCCCGCGATGCCCGCACCGAACGCGAACGCGTACGAATCGACACGCGCTGTCTTGACGCCGACGCACGCGGCCATGCGGCGGTTCTGCGTCACCGCGCGCACGAAGAGGCCGAGGCGCGTCTTCGTGAGCACGCCCCACGCGATCGCGACGACGGCGAGCGAGAACGCGAGGATCGTCAGACGGTTGTACGGGAGGATGAGGTTCTGCATCACGGTGACGCCGCCGCTCATCCACGAGGGATTCGTCACCTGCACGTTCTGCGCGCCGAAGAGCGTGCGCGTCGCCTGAATCAGGATCAGGCTGATGCCGAAGGTCGTCAGCAGCGTTTCGAGCGGACGTCCGTAGAGATGCTTCAGCACGAGCCTTTCGAGCACGATGCCGACGAGCCCCGCGGCGATGAACGACGCAGGCACCGCGAAGAGCGGATACCAGTTGAACGCGGCGGGCGCGTAATGCTGCACGAGGTTCTGCACGACATAGGTCGCATAGGCGCCGATCATCAGGAACTCGCCGTGCGCCATGTTGATGACGCCGATCAGCCCATATGTGATCGCAAGCCCGAGCGCCGCGAGCAGCAGCACGCTGCCGAGCGAGAGGCCCGCGAAGATCGTGCCGAAGATTTCGCTGCGGCGCTGAATCGAATCGAGTGCGTAGATGCCTTCCTGAGCCGCGTTGCGTACGCGTTCGTCGGGTTCGTTGAACGTGCCGTCGGCCTTCTTCGCGACGATCGGGCGCAGCAGTTCGTACATGTCGAGGTCATGGCGCGCCGCGACGAGTTGCGCGGCTTCGAGACGCCTGTTCACGTCGGGATCGTGCAGCGCGGTCATCGCCCAGAGCGTGTCGAGGCGCTTCTTTAGTTCGGAATCCTTTTCGATGGCGCGGGCTCGGTCGATCATCGGCTTCATCGATGCGTCCGGGTTCTTCAGCAACGCAGCGATGGCGTCGCGGCGTTTGGCCGTATCGGGCGATGCGAGCTGCAGCCCCGACAACGCGCCCGCGACCTTCGTGCGCAGCAGATTGTTCAGCGTGATCGGCTGCGCATCGGGCGCTTCGGCGGTCTTGCCGGTGATCGCGTCCTTCGTGCCGTCATCGGTCTGAATGTAGACGTGACCGTTATCGGTCGCGACGAGCGAGCCATCGGACAGCGCGCCGAGCACGGCGATGGAAGGCGCATCGGCATTGGCAATGAGCTTGTCGATGGCGGCGGTCTTGGCTTCGAAGTCGTCGCCGGCGAGCGGGGCGAGATCGTCGTTGGTGAGCGCGTGGGCCGCGAGCGACGTCATCGCGAGGATGAGCGCAAAGAGCGCGCGCTTGAGGGAGCCGGTCATGTGGGCCTTTCCGTTAGAACTCGAAAGGCCGCGCGCATCGCATGAAACGCGCGGCCTCGCTGCATCGACGTCACGCGTTACGCGACACGCACGCGCTGACGGCGCAGGAACGCGGGAATCGAGCTGACGACATCCGGCTTGCCCTCGTTGCCCGCGATATACGGGCTCCACGGCTGCGCGCGTATGGCGGTCTTCGTCTTCCAGACGACGTTGAACTGACCGTCGCCGCGAATTTCGCCGATCATCACGGGCTTATGCAGATGATGGTTGCCGTCCATCGTCAGTGTGAAGCCGGAAGGCGCGGCGAAGGTCTGACCGACCATCGCGGTGCGGACCTTGTCGACATCGGCGCTCTTCGCCTTTTCGACGGCCTGCTTCCACATGTGGATGCCGACGAAGGTCGCTTCCATCGGATCGTTGGTGACGCGCTTGTCGCCGCCCGGAAGGTTCTGCGCCTTTGCGTACGCGAAGAATTCCTTCTCGAACTTCGAGTTGTTCGGGTTCTTCACCGACATGAAGTAGTTCCATGCGGCAAGATGGCCGACGAGCGGTTTCGTGTCAATGCCGCGCAGTTCCTCTTCGCCGACCGAGAACGCGACGACAGGCACGTCCGTCGCTTTCAGGCCCTGGTTGCCGAGTTCCTTGTAGAACGGTACGTTCGAATCGCCGTTGATCGTAGAGATGACAGTCGTCTTTCCCCCTTGGGCAAAGGTCTTGATGTTCGCGACGATGGTTTGATAGTCGCTATGTCCGAACGGTGTGTAGACCTCCTGAATGTCTGCATCTTTCACGCCCTTGGAGTGAAGGAACGCGCGCAGGATCTTGTTGGTCGTGCGCGGGTACACGTAGTCGGTGCCGAGCAGGAAGAAGCGCTTGGCGCTGCCGCCTTCCGGTCCCATCAGATATTCGACGGCGGGAATCGCCTGCTGATTCGGCGCGGCGCCCGTATAGAACACGTTGCGGGACATCTCTTCGCCTTCGTACTGCACGGGGTAGAAGAGCAGGCCGTTGAGTTCCTCGAACACCGGCAGCACGGACTTGCGCGACACCGAGGTCCAGCAGCCGAACACGACCGCGCACTTGTCCTGCGTGAGAAGCTGACGCGCCTTCTCGGCGAAGAGCGGCCAGTTCGAAGCGGGATCGACGACGACGGGCTGAATCTGCCGGCCCATGACGCCGCCGCTCTTGTTGATATCGGCGATGGTCATGAGCGCCGTGTCTTTCAGCGACGTCTCGGAGATCGCCATCGTGCCCGACAGCGAATGGAGGATGCCGACTTTGATCGGACCGGTATCGGCGGCGTGGGCTTTCGTGATCGGAAGTTGGCCCGCAAGGGCGAGCGCGCCCGACATGGAGCCGAACTTCAGCAGACTGCGTCGTTTCATTTCTGTGTTCCCCTTGCCGATGTGGTTGTTTGAGCAATGACGATTGCTCGGAGCGTTCTGCAAGGGGTATGCCAATTGGGGTCTTTTGCCCTAATGGCGGGGGTTTGCGGGGAATCGCAGGGAAGTTTTACTTCGGGGGATGTGGGTTAGCGGGCGAGGTTTTGGTGCATGCACGGGAGATGTGCATCGTTGCGGTGCGGGTTTCGTTCTTTTTCGCCGGCTCCCGATTACGCGTCGGTCTGTTGGGACTGCCCCGCACAAGGGCAGTGCCAACAGACCGACGCGATCACAGGCTTCCGCTAAAAAAAGCGGAACGCAACCTTACCGATTAACCAACCGCGCCGGCACACTAAGCACAAGCACAGCCCCAAGAACGAGAAAACCCGCGAGCATATACATCCCACTCGAATTAGAAGCAGTGACCTGCTTCAACCACCCCACGAGATAAGGACTCAAAAACCCGGCGAGATTCCCAAGCGAGTTGATCATCGCAATACCCGCAGCCGCCCCGGTGCCGGCAAGAAACGCCGTCGGCAGACTCCAGAACAGCGGCAGCGTCGTGAGAATGCCCATCGTGGCGAGCGTGAGGCCGAGCATCGCGAGCGTCGTGTTGTTGAACCACACCACCGACAGCACCAGTCCGATCGCACCGATCAACGCCGGAATCGCGATATGCCAGCGACGCTCGCCGGAACGATCCGCGCTGCGCGCCGCGTACAGCATGCCGATCACCGCCGCGCCATAAGGAATCGCGGAGAGCAGGCCGACATGCAGCGCATCCTTGATTCCCATCGACTTGATGATCGTCGGCAGCCAGAAGCTCACGCCATACAGTCCCATCACGAACGAGAAGTAGATGATGCTCATCAGCCACACTTTCGGGCTCGACAAGATCTTGCCCAGCGACAGATCTTCCTTCTGGACGTTATCCGCCGCGATATTGCGTTCGAGCAGTTCGCGTTCTTCCTGCGTGAGCCAAGAAGCCTTCGAGATACGATCGTCGAGCTTCAGGAACACGACGATGCCGACGATGATCGACGGAATGCCTTCCAGCAGCAGCAGCCATTGCCAGCCGTGCCAGCCGTTCTTCATGTGGAACGCATCCATGATCCAGCCGCTGATCGGCCCGCCGATCAGACCCGAAAGCGCGATCGCCGTCATGAACAGCGTCGTGATGCGCCCGCGCCGCTGCGCCGGAAACCAGTACGTCAGATAAAGAATGATGCCGGGGAAGAAGCCCGCTTCCGCCGCGCCGAGCAGAAAGCGCATGACGTAGAACATCGTCGGCGTGGTGATGAACATCGTGAGCGCCGAAATGACGCCCCACGTAATCATGATCCGCGCGATCCACACGCGCGCGCCGACGCGATGCAAGATGATGTTCGACGGAATCTCGAAGATGAAGTAGCCGAAGAAGAAAATGCCCGCGCCGAAGCCGTACACGGCATCCGACAGTTGCAAATCGGCGGCCATCTGCAGCTTGGCGAAGCCGACGTTCACGCGGTCGAGATACGCCACCACATAACAGATCAGCAGAAGCGGCGCGAGACGCCAGACGACCTTTCGGTAAGTGGCCTCCTCGAACGCGGAAGGCGTGCCCGCGCCGGGGCGCGGCATGGGTTTGGCGGTGCTGGCCATGATGCTTGTCTCCAATATTTTTTGTGTGCGCCAGGCGAGCGGACGGGCCCGCTCGCGATTACAGGCGCGTAAGGATTCTAGCCCGTCGGCCGCACCGCAAAACGCCCGTTTCTGCTAGGGAAAGCACCGATGCCCGCGCCCGCCGCACACGGCGCGCGGCGTGCGCGGGCAAGCGTCAGACGCAGCGTCCGCCGTCCACTTCGAGCGCGACGCCGGTGATGAACTCGGCATCGTCGGATGCGAGATAAAGCGCCGCGTTGGCGATGTCCTGAGGCGTCGAAAGCCGGCCGAGCGGTATCGTCGCGAGAAACTTGCGGCGGTTCTCGGGCGTGTCCTCCATGCCCATGAACTCGGAGAGCAGGGCGGTCTCGCCCATCACCGGATTGATGCAGTTCACGCGGATGCGGTCCGCGCCCAGTTCGACCGCGAGCGCCTTGCTCGCGATGATGACCGCCGCCTTGCTGCCGTTGTACCAGACGAGTCCCGGACGCGGCCGCACGCCCGCCGTCGACGCGATATTGATGAACGCGCCGCCGCCCCGTTCGCGAAAGTACGGCACGAACTGCTCGACGCTCCAATAGATGCTCTTCACGTTCACCGCGTAGACGCGGTCGAATTCGGCCTCGGTGACGTCGAGAACGGGCTTGTTACGGTGCGTCGTGCCCGCGTTGTTGACGACGACCTGCACGCTGCCGAAGTCCCCGATCGCGGCATCGAAGAGCGTTTGCCAGTCGGCGCGCTTCGTCACATCGCCTTGAACGGCGATCGCGCGGCCGTGCTTCACCTCCGGCGACGATGCGAGCGCGATCTCGCTCGCGACGCGCTCGGCGGCCGGCCCGTTCAGATCGTTGACGACGACGTTTGCGCCCTCACGCGCGAACGTCTTCGCGATGCCTTCGCCGAATCCCGAGCCGCCGCCCGTCACGATGACGGTTTTGCCTTGCAGTCGCATGCGTGTCTCCTTATCCGTGTTTGATGGCGATGGTCTTGAGCGTCGTGAAGCCGTACAGCGCCTCGAAGCCTTTCTCGCGTCCGTGTCCCGAATGCTTGACGCCGCCGAACGGCAATTCGATGCCGCCGCCCGCGCCGTAGTTGTTGATGAACACCTGTCCGGAACGCACGCGGCGCGCGAGCCGCATCTGACGCGCGCCGTCGCGGGTCCAGATGCCGGCGACGAGCCCGTAGTCGGTGCCGTTGGCGAGTCGCAGCGCGTCGGCTTCGTCGTCGAAGGGCATCGCGGCGAGCACCGGGCCGAACACTTCCTCGCGCGCGAGACGATGCGTCGGCGGGACGTCGCGCAACAGCGTCGGCGCCTGATAGAAGCCCGCTTCGGGCGCATCGCCGACGACTTCGCCGTGCGCGGCCATCGGAATGCCGTCGTGCTGCGCATCGGACAGAAAATCCCACACGCGCTGCTGCTGCTTCGCGCTGATGAGCGGGCCGCAGTCGAGATCGAGCTTGCTCGGACCGACCTTCAGCGCCGCGAACGCCTCCGAGAGACGATCCAGCAAGGGTTCGTACGCCGCGCGCTCGATCAGCACGCGGCTGCCCGCCGAGCACGTCTGTCCGGCGTTCTGCACGATCGCGGCGACGAGCACGGGAAGGGCGGCGTCGAAATCGGCATCGGCGAATACGATTTGCGGCGACTTGCCGCCGAGTTCCAGCGTGACGGGGACGTGATTGTCGGCGGCCATCTTGGTGACGGCCGCGCCCGTCGCGGGCGAGCCGGTGAACGAGATGTGATCGATGCCCGGATGCCGCGCGAGCGCCGCGCCCGCTTCGTGACCGTATCCGGTGACGATATTGAGCGCGCCATCCGGCAGGCCGGCTTCCGCCGCCAGTTCCGCGATGCGCAACAGCGACAGGCACGCGTCCTCCGCCGGCTTCACGACGCACGCGTTGCCCGTGGCGAGCGCCGCGCCGACGCTGCGCCCGAAAATCTGCAGCGGATAGTTCCACGGCACGATATGCCCGGTCACGCCGTGCGGCTCGCGGATCGTGAGCACGGTGTAGCCGTGCTGATAGGGCAGGGTTTCGCCGTGGAGCTTGTCGGCGGCGCCCGCGTAAAACTCGAAATAGCGCGCGATGCCGGTGGCGTCGGCGCGTGCCTGCTTCAGCGGCTTGCCGGTGTCGCGCGCCTCGACCTGCGCGATCTCCTCGTGGCACGCGCCGATCAGCATCGACAGGCGCGCGAGGATGCGCCCGCGTTCCGCCGCGCTCGTCGCGCCCCAGCCGCCGTCGAAGGCCGCGCGGGCGGCGGCGACCGCGCGGTCGATGTCCGCCGCGGTGCCCCGCGCGATCTGCGCGAAGACCTGGCCATCGGACGGATCGACGACCGGAATCGTCTCGTTGCCCGATGCCGCGATCCAGCGGTTATCGATGAAATGCTTCGCGTCTTCCATGCATGTCTCCTGAAATCGGATGTTCTGGAGCCGGAAACCGATTATCGCGCCAACCGGGAACGTGCGTCGGGCGTGCGGGGTCGATTGGCTATAATGGCGAAATCACGCGCAGACAAGCGCGACGGGCCGCAAGACACCGTCCGCCCGTGCGATTCCATCTCCGATCTCAACTTCTCCAGAGAGCGCTCATGAGCTTCAACAACGTACCTCCCGGCAAAGATCTCCCGCACGATTTCAACGTCATCATCGAAATTCCCGCGCAGAGCGATCCGGTCAAATACGAAGCGGACAAGGACATGGGCCTGCTCGTCGTCGACCGTTTCGTCGGCACCGGCATGCGCTATCCGGCGAACTACGGCTTCATTCCGCAGACGCTCTCCGGCGACGGCGACCCGGTCGACGTGCTCGTCATCACGCCGTATCCGCTGCTGGCGGGCTCGGTCGTGCGTGCGCGCGCGGTCGGCATGCTGCAGATGACCGATGAATCGGGCGTGGACGCGAAGCTCGTCGCGGTGGCGCACGACAAGGTCTGCCCGATGACGGCGAACATCAAGTCGATCGACGACGTGCCCGAGTATCTGAAAGACCAGATCAAGCACTTCTTCGAGAACTACAAGGCGCTCGAAAAGGGCAAGTGGGTGAAGGTCGAAGGCTGGGCCGGCATCGACGCCGCGCACAAGGAAATCTCGGAAGGCGTCGCGAACTACAAGAAGTAAACGCGTTCTCCGACGCAACGCCGCCGCATGTCACTCACGCGGCGGCGTTTTTTATTCTTCTTCGCTTGCTTCGGTCTGAGGCAACAACGACTCCAGCGTCCTTTCCCCCGCAATCAACGCGCGCTTCTGCTGCGCGGTCAGTTGCTTGACGCGATATTCCGCGCGCAGCGCCTCCGATTTCCCCGCCAGTTCGAACGACGCCAGCACGCGCACCGGCTTTCGCGCCCGCGTGTAGCGCGCGCCCTTGCCGCTCGCATGCGCGGTGAAGCGCGCCTCGACGTCCGTCGCGATGCCCGTGTAGAGGCTGCCGTCGGCGCATTCGATCAGATACAGAAACCAGGGCATGGGAGAACGATGAAAGATTTGCCGCGCATTATCGCCGAAAGCACCGCGCCGGGGCGTTTTGTCCGCATCGGCGCGCCGCTGCGACTTGCGCGAGAATAGCCGCTTTCGGGCGCGCTCTGCGATGGTTCGGGCGCGCTCGTCGGTCAATCACAGCGAGGTAGCCTGTTGAATCGCGAGGTCGAAATTCATGTGGTCGATGCGCTCGCCGACATCGCCGCCGACGACTGGAACCGGCTCGCCGGCGAAAACCCGTTCGTGCGTCACGCGTTTCTCTCGGCGTTGCAGGAGACGGAGTGCGCCGTCAAGCGCACCGGCTGGCGCGCGCATCATCTGATACTGAAGCGTGGCGGCGAATTTGCCGGCGCGATGCCGCTCTACATCAAGTCGCATTCGCGCGGCGAATACGTGTTCGATCACGCCTGGGCCGATGCCTTCGAGCGCCACGGTCTGCGCTACTACCCGAAGGCGCTGTCGGCGGTGCCGTTTTCGCCGGTCACGGGCCCGCGCCTCATCGCCGCGCATCACGAGGATCGCGTGCTGCTCGCGCGCGGCGCGATCGAATTGACGCGGCGACTCGAACTGTCGTCGCTGCACGTGCTGTTTCCGCACGCGCAGGATGTCGAGGCGCTCACCGACGCGGGCTACATGCTGCGCGAAGGCGTGCAGTTCCACTGGGAGAATCTGCCCGGCGATGGCTACGCGAGCTTCGACGCCTTCCTCGCGACGATGAGCCACGACAAGCGCAAGAAAGTGAAGCAGGATCGCCGGCGCGTGGCGGATGCGGGCGTCACGTACAAGTGGCTGCGCGGTGGCGAAATCGACGATGCCGCGCTCGACTTCTTCTACGACTGTTACGACAACACGTATCGCGAGCACTGGAACGCGCCGTATCTGACGCGCGAGTTCTTCGGCCGCATTCACGCCGATGCGCCCGACAGCATGCTGCTCGTCATCGCCGAAGTGGACGGCGAGCGCCTCGCGTGCGCGCTCAACATGATCGGCGGCAACACGATGTACGGCCGCTATTGGGGCACGCGGGAGTTCGTCTCCGGGCTGCACTTCGAGACGTGCTACATGCAGGGCATCGCGTATTGCATCGAACATAGGCTCGCGCGTTTCGAGGGCGGCGCGCAGGGTGTGCACAAGATGTCGCGCGGACTGTTGCCGACGCCGACATGGTCCGCGCACTGGATCGCGGATCAGCGTTTCGCGCACGCGATCGCCGAATTTCTCGATGCCGAAACGCAGGCGATGGATCAGCACATCGAGGAACTCGAAGCGCACACGCCGTTCAGGAAGAAAACCTGAGATGCGATAATCGATTCGACCCCCTTCGCTGCAACTCGCGCACATCCATGTCAGCCATGAGCAGAAATTTCTTCAACCTGTACAGCCACGATTTCGCGCGCGTCGCGGTCGGCGTTCCGTCCTGCAAGGTCGCCGATCCCGCGTTCAACGCGGCGCAGACGATCGAACTCGCGAAAGAAGCCGCCGCGCACGGCGCGGTGCTCGTCGCGTTTCCCGAGCTCGGGGTGTCCGCGTATACCTGCGACGATCTCTTCCATCAGCGCGCCTTGCTCGACGCGTGCGAAGACGCGCTGCAAAGCATTCTCGACGCATCGAAGCAACTCGATATCGCGATGATCGTCGGCGCGCCGGTGCGCGCCGAGCACAAGCTCTTCAACTGCGCGATCGTCATCGCCGGCGGCTTCATTCGCGGCGTCGTGCCGAAGAGCTATCTGCCGAACTACGGCGAGTTCTACGAGGCGCGCCAGTTCAGTCCCGCCGATGCCGCCGCCGAAAACACGGTCACGCTATGCGGTCAGGACGTGCCGTTCGGCGCGTCGCTGCTGTTTCAGATCGAGGATCTTCCGCTCTTCCGGTTTCACGTCGAGATTTGCGAGGACGTGTGGGTGCCGATTCCGCCGTCATCGTTCGCGGCGCTTGCGGGCGCGACCGTGCTCGTGAATCTGTCAGCGTCGAATATCGTCGTGGGCAAGTCGGCTTATCGGCATCAGCTCGTCGGGCAGCAGTCTGCGCGTTGCGTCGCGGCGTATCTGTACACATCGGCGGGCAATGGCGAATCGTCCACCGATCTCGCCTGGGACGGGCAAGGCCTCATCTACGAAAACGGCGAGCTGCTGGCGGAGTCCGAGCGCTTCTCGGACCAGTCGCACCTCATTTACGCCGATATCGATCTCGAACGCCTCTCGCGCGAACGCATGCGGCAAACCACGTTCGGCCGCTCGACGCATCGCCACGCCGGCGAAGTCGCGCAATTCGACGTGATCGAATTTCCACTATCGATTCCCGACGATGAAAAGCTGCCGCTCGAACGCCGGGTCGCGCGCTTTCCGTACGTGCCCGCCGATGCCGCGCGCCGCGACGAACGATGCAACGAGGTCTACAACATTCAGGTGCAGGCGTTGCTGCAACGGCTGCAATCGTCGGGGATGTCGAAGGTGGTCATCGGCATATCGGGCGGGCTGGACTCGACGCATGCACTGCTCGTGTGCGCGAAAGCGATGGACCGCCTCGGTCTGCCGCGCTCGAACATCCTCGCCTATACGATGCCCGGCTTCGCCACCAGCGACCGCACGCTCAAGCAGGCGCGCGAGCTGATGGAAGTCGTCGGCTGCACGGCGAGCGAGATCGACATTCGTCCGAGCTGCGTGCAGATGCTCGCCGACATCGGCCATCCGCACAGCACGGGCGCCGAACAATACGACATCACGTACGAGAACGTGCAGGCGGGCGAACGCACGAGCCATCTGTTCCGGCTTGCGAACTTCAACCATGCGATCGTCATCGGCACGGGCGATCTGAGCGAGCTCGCACTTGGTTGGTGCACCTACGGAGTGGGCGATCACATGTCCCACTACAACGTGAACGCGAGCGTGCCGAAGACGCTGATCACGCATCTGGTGCGCTGGGTTGCCGAGTCGGGACAGATCGGCGGAAGCGGAACCGATGTGCTCGAAAACATCCTCTCCACCGATATCAGCCCGGAACTCATCCCCGGCAAGACGAGCGGCGTGGTGGAGCAGAAGACGGAGAGCGTCATCGGCCCGTACGAATTGCAGGACTTCAATCTGTACTACACGTTGCGCTTCGGCTTTGCACCAACGAAGGTCGCGTTTCTCGCGTTGCATGCATGGCGCGATCGCGATGCGGGCGCGTGGCCGGAAGGACCGACCGTTACGCGGAATCAATACGACATCGGCGCGATCCGCAAAAATCTGCGCATCTTCCTGGATCGGTTCTTCCGCACGAGTCAGTTCAAGCGCTCATGCGTGCCGAACGCGCCGAAGGTCGGCTCGGGCGGCTCGCTTTCGCCGCGCGGCGACTGGCGCGCGCCGAGCGACGGCCAGGCGACGGTGTGGCTCGCGGACCTCGAACGCGTGCCGACGAAGGAGTGATATCCGACGTCCTCGCGAATATACGGACCGCCTGCTCGATGAAACGCGGCTAGAATCGAAAACATCTGTCCCGCGCGGGACACGACCTTTTTTCGAACCCCTTGAATCGATCTTTACGCGAGGCACGCCATGAAACGCATCACCGCCATCATCAAACCGTTCAAGCTCGACGAAGTTCGCGAAGCGCTGGCCGAAGTGGGCCTGACCGGTCTCACGGTCACGGAAGTGAAGGGCTTCGGCCGTCAGAAGGGGCATACCGAGCTTTATCGTGGTGCAGAGTATGTCGTCGACTTCCTGCCGAAGGTGAAGATCGAAGTCGTCGTCGCGAACGATCAAACCGATCAGGTCATCGACGCGATCATCGGCGCCGCGCGCACGGGCAAGATCGGCGACGGCAAGATCTTCGTCGCCGATGTCGAGCGCGTGATCCGCATTCGCACCGGCGAGGAAAACGAAGCGGCAGTCTGAGCGCCGTCGTTCTTTCGTTTTCATCGAGGCCCGCCGTTTGCGCGGGCCTTTTCTTTGCGCTTGCACCAGCGCGATGCGCGTCGAAAAGATCGCTTGCCGGAGGGCAGGAATCCGCGTCCGTGCGGTAACATCGGCTATCCCATTATCATTTTGTAAGGAAATAGTTGATGCATCACGCGATCGGCTTCATTCAGGATCTCGCAGTGATCATGGCCATCGCGGGCGTGGTGACGGTGCTCTTTCACCGTCTGCGGCAGCCGGTCGTGCTGGGTTATATCGCGGCGGGCGTGATCATCGGGCCGTACACGCCGCCGTTCAATCTGATCCACGACGAAGCGACCATCCAGACGCTCGGCGAACTCGGCGTCGTCTTCCTGATGTTTTCGCTCGGGCTCGAATTCAGCTTGCGCAAGCTCTTCAAGGTCGGCGCGACCGCCTTCGTCGCCGCGCTTTCGGAAATCGTGCTGATGATCTGGGTCGGCTACGAGATCGGGCGATGGTTCGGCTGGAGCTCGATGGACTCGCTCTTTCTCGGCGCGATGCTCGCGATCTCGTCGACAACCATCATCGTGAAGGCGCTTTCCGAACTCGGCATGAAGGGCGAGCACTTCGCGCAGATCGTGTTCGGCATTCTGATCGTCGAAGACATACTCGCGATCGCGATGCTCGTGCTGCTCTCCGGCATCGCGCAGACGGGGTCCGTAAGCGCTGGCGTCGCGGTCGTCACGCTCGGCAAGCTGCTGCTTTTCATGACGGTGTCGCTGGTCGTCGGCATTCTCACGGTGCCGCGCGCGCTCAACTACGTCGCGAAGGCGAAGAGCGACGAGATGCTGCTCGTCACCGTGCTCGGCTTCTGCTTCGGCTTCTGCCTGCTCGTCGTGAAGCTCGATTATTCGATCGCGCTCGGCGCGTTTCTCATCGGCGCGATCATGGCGGAGTCGCGGCATCTCGCGCGCATCGAGCATCTGATCGCGCCGGTGCGCGACATGTTCTCGGCGATCTTCTTCGTCACCATCGGTTTGCTGCTGAACCCGACGGTGCTCGTCGACTACGCGTGGCCGATCGCCGTCATCACGATTGCCGTCGTGCTCGGCAAGATCGTGTCGTGCGGGCTCGGCGCGTTTCTCGCCGGCAAGGACGGCCGCACGTCGATGCGCGTCGGCATGAGCGTCTCGCAGATCGGCGAGTTCTCGTTCATCATCGCGTCGCTCGGCCTGTCGCTGAAGGTCACGAGCAGCTTTCTCTATCCGATCGCGGTGGCCGTGTCCGCGCTCACGACGCTCTTCACGCCGTATCTGATCCGCGCCGCCGATCCGCTCACGATGCGCCTTTCCCGCGCGATGCCCGCGCCGCTCGCGCATACCTTCGGCCTGTATTCGCAGTGGCTCGCGAGCCTGACGCCCGCGTCCGGCGGCCCGACGCTTTTCTCGATGACGCGGCGCATCGTCATGCAGATCGCGGTGAATCTCGCGCTCGTCGCGGCGATTTTTCTCGGCGCGTCGTATGCGGCCCCGTTCGCGTCGGGCTATCTCGCGCGCTGGCTCGACACCGATAACGCGCAGCGCGTCGTGCTGTGGGGCGCCGCGTTGGTGATCGCGCTGCCGTTTCTCGTCGCGGTGTATCGCAAGCTCGAATCGCTCGCGCTGCTGCTCGCCGAAGTGAGCGTGCAGCCCGCGAAAGCGGGGCGCTTCACGAGCGCGATCCGTTCGGCGATTTCCGGGCTCATTCCGATCGTCGCGATGTTCGGCGTCTTCCTGCTCGTCGCGGCACTGTCGGGCGGGATCCTGCCGCCGTTCGGGTTGATGGTCGGCGTGCTCGTGTGCGTCGCGCTGTTGCTGACCGTGTTGTGGCGCTGGTGCGTGAAAATCCACGCGACGATGCAGATCGCCTTGCGCGAGACCTTCGAGGAGCCGCGCGACCATTGAGGGTTTTCGTCACGGGATAGCCCCGACAGCGGCCCGTACCGGGTTCCCGCGATAATGTGAGCCAATGTGACCAAATGTGTGCTGGTTTGCCCCGTGCAGGTCTCAGGCGGATAATCGGGGTTTGTCCACTCTCCTTATGGCGTTCGAGCGCCTGAATCAGGAATGAGCGATAACAAAACGTCCAACGACGCAAGCAGCACCGATGCCCGCCGCAGCGGCGCCGATTCACAAGCCGCCCCGCGCAGCGCGAACCCGACGGCCTCGCCCGAAGCCGCCGCCGCGGCCTCGGCGCCCGGTCCGCAGGCGAGCGCGACCGAACGGGCATCGACGGATGCGCCTTCGAGCGCGTCGAACGTCGAGCCGGCCGACACGGCGCAAGCCCGCCGCGACGACGCGCTGCAGGACGCCCGCGAGGCGCGCGCATCGGCGGCTAGCGCGACCGCCGCGCAGGAAGCCGCGGTGCGCGAGAAGCAGCGCGCATCGGCGAAACCGCGTGCGAGCCTCGCCGAAAACTTCGAGGCCGCGACCGATGCGGAAGCCGCCAGCACCGCGAACGCGCAATCCGCGTCATCCGATTCCCCGACTGGCCGCGCCACCGTTCTGCCGCCCGAATTCACCGAGGTGCCGGACTTCGGCAAGCTCAATCCGCCGCCGCTGCCCGCCACCGAGCAGACGTCCGCGCAGCCTCAACCCGCGTATCTCAAGCAATCCGATTCGGCGTGGTCCGTCTTTGGCCGCGTGATCGCGGCGCGCGCGCGGCAGATTTTCGATCGCGCGGGACAGCGCATGACTCAGCGCACGTTGCGCATCGGCGTGTCGGCGCGGATCTTTCATCCGGAGCCGGGCGCGAAAGGGTTGCGCGGCAAGACGCTGCAATATCTCGAGGAATCCATCGCGCATTGGGTGATGTCGCGCGACGTGCTCGTGTTCATGATTCCGACGGTCGGCAATCAGGGCATGCTGCACACGAGCAATATCCGTCTGCGCGACTACGCAAAGCATCTCGACGGCCTGCTGCTGCAAGGCGGCGCGGACGTCTCGCCGCAGTCGTACGAAGAAGCGACGACGCGTCCCGAATGGCCGGGCGACCGCGTGCGCGATATGTACGAACTGGAGTTGCTGCATGAGTTCGTCGAGTCGGGCAAGCCGGTGCTCGGCGTGTGCCGCGGCTGTCAGCTCATCAACGTGGCGTTCGGCGGCACGCTTTACGGCGACATCGCCACCGATGTGCCCACGGCCGGCATCCACGTCAACGAGCAGTACGACCAGCATAGGCATTCGATCCGCTTCCCCGAAGGCTCCACGCTCGTCAACATGTTCCCCAACCAGCGCGAGGCGATCGTCAACTCGATCCACCATCAGGCGGTGAAGACGATCGGGCGCGATCTGAACATCGAGGCGGTGTCGGCCTCCGATGGGATCATCGAGGCGGTGCGCTACCGGAAGGCGCCGTTTGTCGTCGGCGTGCAGTGGCATCCGGAGTTTCATCGCGCGGGCGGCGCGGAACTGCTCGATTGCACGCCGCTGCTCGATACGTTTCTGCGCGTCGCGCGCGAAACACGCTTCTGACGCGAGACGCGTTTTCGACGTCGCCAAGCAGGAAGGCCCGCTCGGATCGAGCGGGCCTTCTTCGTTTTCAGATGCGTATCGCGCAGATCAACGCGACGGCGACGCGCTCACCGGCGCGAGTCCGGCTTCCGTCTGCTTTTGAAGCTGCTCGACCTGCAACTGCAGCGTGCGCAGCTTACGTTCGGCTGCGAGCTTGTCCGTCTGCAGCACGGCCGATTCGGCCTGCAATTGCTGCTGACGTTGCGACACCTGCGAATCCTGCTGCTGCGCGAGTTCGAGATCGGCGGTGAGACGGTTGGCGCGATCCGCCGATTTCGCGATCACGCGATCGAGCAGCGCTTTCTGCGCCTGCAATTGCGCGCGGCGGATTTCGCCATCGGCAAGCTCGAAGCTCTTGCGTGAGAACTGCGCGTAGATCGTTTCCGCGCGGGCCGCGTCCTGTGTCTTCACGACGCGCCACAAGCGCGCGTCCTGCGACAGCGCGACGTAATACAGCATTTCCTGCGCGAGGAAGTAGAGCCGCGCCCCGTAACTGCCGTTGCGCGTGGCGCGCAACTCGGTGAGGCTTCCCGCCTGCACGAGACTCTGCAACTCGGCGATGTTCCCCTCGACGCGCGGCGCGTTCGAGTTGGCGGTCAAGTCGGAGAGGTCTACGGGCGCGGGTTGCGCGGGCTCGCTTGCGGCGGATTTCGCCGCCGTTGCGGGCGCCGCGAACGTGCTGCCGAAAGGCGCAAGGAAACCACACAGGGACAAGGCGAGGGCGAGCGTCGCGTAACGGAGATGATGACGTAGTTGCTTCATGTTGGCGTCGTGGCCGGGAATGGTTGATCGTTCTGATGCGTATTGCGCGCTTCAGCGCGCGCTGTTCGCGGATGCGCGACCGGACGAGGCCGCGTTGCTGTCGAGTGTCGGTGAGTGCTGAAGCATCGCGTAGAGCGTGGCCGGATTCGTCGATTCCGACGCCTTCGACTGGCTCGCGATTGTTGCGGCCGGCGTCGAGCGCGTGCGCCGCGCGGGTCCGTGCTTGGCGGACCGGCTCGCGATTTTTTCGACCCGCGTCGCCCGCGCCGGTCGCGCCGATTCCTGCTTCACGACGCGCGCGTCCGACGCAGGGATGCGGTAAAAGGCCGGCTTCCCTCGCGGCGTCAGTACGGCTCGCACACGACCGCCGTTCTTTTCCGGTCCTGCCGTCGATGCCGCAGGTGACTTCGGATTGTCAGCAGTCACGATTCCTGGCGCGACGGAGTCATTGGCGGTTGCGGCCGGGAGCGAGGCGGGAGGCTCCGCGACCGAAGGCTGCGCGTCCGTCGCGGGTTGATCGGCCGTCGATACGGCGGTCGCCGCGACCGGCGCCGGAGCCGATGCGGGCTCGGCTTGCTGCGTGCGCGTCTCGCTCTGCGCGGCCGGTGCGGCGTCGCGCTTCGAGTCCGACGGATATCCGGGCACGAGCCATACGATGAACACGCCGCAAGCCGCCGCGATCGCAGTCGCGACCGGCGCGCTCAGGCGATAGGTCCGTACGGTCTTCGGAGCGTTGACCGCCAGTTGGATGGGATCGGTGCGCGAGTCGCTGGCGTTGCTCGGGGCATTCGAGCCTTGCATGAGGCGCAGCATCGCGCGGGGAATGTCCTCTTTGCCGAACACGCCCCACAGGCTCGTGGCGCGATAGGGCGAACTGGTGTCGGACAGGCTCAGCGCCGGCACATAAGCCGTGGCGAAGCGCGCGGCGAACAGCGCGACTTCGGATTCCGACTGGACAGGTCGCGCGCACGCGGGCGTCCACTCGCAACCGAATTTCAAGGACGGATCCTTCAGCACGCGCAGCGCCGGCAGACGCAGATTGCCTTCCACTACGATCAAGGGTTCGGACATGAAGATTCCACATGCATGCGCCCGGGCGTGGGCAACGCGACAACTCACCCGGACCATCGTGGTGTATGGAGACAGCACCGCGGGTTCGACGCGAGAATCGCCGAAATTTCGACCCGCGATCATACGAAACGGTCACGTCCCCGACGACCAGAAGATTCCTATTGTCGATTTTTGACAGGAATGCTTATTGACCGAGCCGATCCTCGTGTGCTCAGTCGAGCGGATACACGTATCGAAGAGAGAAAAGCGCGACGCCCGCCATGTGATCCGCTTCGCGCGCCGCGAGTTGCCAGCCGCGCGATTCGTAAAAGCCGATCGCCACGGCGTTCTGTTCGAGCACGGAAAGATACAGTTCCCGCGCCCCGCGCGCGCGTGCCCAGCGCGCCGCTTCCTCGAGCATCGCGGTGCCGGTGCCGAGGCCGCGATGTCCCGGCAGCGCGTGCAGATTGTCGACGAGCACGCTGCCCGCCGCATCCGGCTCGACGAGACAGATGAAGCCGACCGGCTCGCCCTCGTGCTCCGCGATGAACACGGTCGCCGCGCCGGCCGCGACATCCTTCATGCGTGCGATCCAGTGTTCGGCGCGCTCCGCGCTCAGATCGCGATCGAGATACTCGTCCGGCAGGATGCCCCGATACGCCGACGCCCAACTCGACGCGTGCATCGAGGCGATGAGGGCGGTGTCTTCGGCGGTCGCCGTGCGTAGCCTGATATTCGCGTTCATCTTTTGAGGTGCTGTCAGTTAAAAGTTAGGCATACGTAATCGTATTTTAAGCTTTATTTCGGCGATATTGCGCGAAGTTGTGTACAGTCGCGAGCGGCGCGGCGTTAAGATTGTCGACGTTGCACTTACAAAAGATGGCACAAGTCGTCCCGTCGTGGCGGCCGGCCGAGCACGGCGACCGTGTACGGTCTTGCGGCCACGCCGAAACCAAAACTGAGTGCGCCCACAGCTCTTTCGAGAAATTCATGTCCACAGCCCACGTAGCACCCGCCAACGAGTCGAAGTTCAAGACGGTGTTTCGCGTCGTCAGCGGAAACTTCCTTGAAATGTATGACTTCATGGTCTACGGCTATTACGCCTCGGCGATCGCCAAAACCTATTTTCCGAGCGGCAACGAATTCGCCTCGCTGATGCTCGCGCTGTCCGTCTTCGGCGCGGGCTTTCTGATGCGGCCGGTCGGCGCCATCGTGCTCGGCGCCTATATCGATCATCACGGCCGGCGCAAAGGCCTGATCCTCACGCTCGGGCTAATGGCCGTCGGGACCGCGTGCGTCGCGCTCGTGCCGGGCTACGCGACCATCGGTGCGCTCGCGCCGGTCATCGTACTAGGCGGGCGGCTGCTGCAAGGATTCTCGGCCGGCGTGGAGCTGGGCGGCGTCTCCGTGTATCTGTCCGAAATCGCGACCAAGGGCAACAAGGGCTTCTATTGTTCGTGGCAGTCGGGCAGCCAGCAGGTCGCCGTCGTGTTCGCCGCCCTGATCGGCGTCATCATGAACCGGCTCCTTCCGCCCGAGCAGATGACCGCGTGGGGCTGGCGCGTGCCGTTTTTGATCGGCTGCCTGATCGTGCCGTTTCTCTTCATCGTGCGGCGCTCGCTGCGTGAAACAGACGAGTTCCTCGCGCGGAAGCATCGTCCGAGCATGGGCGAGATCGCGCGCTCGATCGGGCAGAACTGGGGCATCGTGCTGGCCGGCATGGGCATGGTCATCATGACGACGGTGTCGTTCTACATGATCACCGCGTACACGCCGACCTTCGGCAAGGAAGTGCTGAAGCTCTCCGCGATCGATGCGCTCGTCGTGACCGTATGCGTCGGCATCTCGAATCTCGTCTGGCTGCCGCTGATGGGCGCGGTCTCGGATCGCGTCGGCCGCCGCCCGGTGCTGCTCGTCTTTACGATTCTCACCATTCTGACGTCGTATCCGGTCGTGCAATGGCTCGTCGCGGAGCCGTCGTTCGTGCGTCTGCTGATGTGCGAACTGTGGCTCTCGTTCCTGTACGGCAGCTACAACGGCGCGATGGTGGTGGCGCTGACCGAAGTAATGCCCGTCGATGTACGCACGACCGGCTTCTCGATGGCCTATAGCCTCGCGACGACCATCGGCGGTTTCACGCCCGCGATTTCGACGTATCTGATCCACGCGACCGGCAACAAGGCCGCGCCCGGACTGTGGATGGGACTTGCCGCGGTGTGCGGCCTGATCGCGACGCTCGTGCTGTATCGCTCGCCCGAGGCGCGCAATCAGTACAAGACGGCGTGATCCGGCTGAACAGTCGAAAAAAATCTCCGCCGATGATGAAGCGGGGATTTTTTATGCGGGAAGCGCCGCCAGCGCCGCCGCGGTGTCGTCGATGACTTCGCGCCATTGCCCCGGCGCGCGCTGACGCACGAGCCGCGCGCCCGGATACCACGCGCATTCGGCGCTGCCGATGCCCCAGCGCCAGTCGGCGGCGAACGGCAGCATTACCCAGAGCGGCTTGCCGAGCGCGCCCGCGAGGTGCGCGACGGACGTATCGACGGAGACGACGGCGTCGAGCCGATCGACGATCGCGCCCGTATCGGCGAAGTTTTCGAGCCGGTTTTCCAGCAGATGAATCGATGCCGCGTTCGGATGCGCGCCCAGCAAGTCACGCTCGCGGCCCGTGACGAACGGCTGCAGCACGACCCAGTCGATGCCTTCGAGCGCGAACAGCGGCGCGAGCTCGGCGACAGGGATCGAGCGCGTTTCGCCCGGCTGCATCCGTCCGGACCAGGCGATGCCGATCTTGCGCTTGTGCTGGCCACCGATCGAGCCGCGCCACTTGCGCCGGTATTCGGCGGGCACGACGAGATAGGGCGCGCGCGCCGGGATCGCGTCGAGCGCGGTCATGCCGAGCGCGAGCGGCAGGCTTAACAGCGGACAGAACGCGTCGGCGTGCACCGGGACGCCATCGGACTTGCTCTTCAGTTCCACGCGCGCGGCATGCGCGGCAGGCGCGAGCAGCGGCACGAGCGCGGGCTGCACTTCGAGCACCAGCTTGCCGGCGAGCTTCGCCGCGAACGGCACGAAACGCGCGAACTGCAAGGTGTCGCCAAAGCCCTGCTCGGCGCGCACGAGCAGCGTGCGGCCCGGCATCGGTTCGCCGTTCCAGCGTGGCAGGCGCGGCGGCGGCTCGCTGCCGGGCGTCTGCAGACGCCACTCGTAACCGGCGAGACCGCGCGCGTAATCGCCGATGGCGAGCAGGGCCAGCGCCCGGTTCAGATGCGCGGCGGGCATCGAAGGATCGATGCGCAACGCTTCGTCGAATGCGCGCAGCGCCGCCTGATGCGCGCCGAGCGCAAGCCGCGCGTTGCCGAGGCACAGCCAGGCGACGCCGTATTTCGGATCGAGCCCGACCGCGCGCTCGAAGTGCGCGATGGCGTCATCGTGACGGCCCAGCTTCGCGAGCGCGTGACCAAGCCCGAAATAGCCCGGCGCGAAATGCGGATGCAAGGCGACGGCTTTCTGCAGCGCTGGCAGCGCGTCTTCCGGATGGCCGTGCGTTTCGAGGAGATTGCCGAGATTGAAGTGCGCGGCGACGTAGTTCGGCTCGGCGTCGAGCGCGGCGCGAAAGTGCGCGATCGCGCCGAGGGTATCGCCGAGCGCGTTCAACGCCATGCCGAGATTGTTGTGCGCGCCGGCATGACGCGGACGCAGCGCGAGCGCGCGCCTGAACGCCTGCGCGGCGTCTTTGAAGCGCTGCAGCGCGGAAAGCGAGTTGCCGAAGTTGTTCCACGCGGCGGCGTCGTTCGGCTGCAGGCGCAGCGCCTTTTCGAACGCGTCGGCGGCGTCTTCGTGACGGCCGGCCGCCGTGTAGGCGTTGCCGAGGTTGTACTGCGCGAGCGGAAAGCCCGGCGCGAGCGTGAGCGCGTTGCGAAAGCGCTCGATCGCGTCGTCGAGACGGCCGAGCGCCTTCAGCGCGTTGCCGAGATTGAGCTGCAGGCCGGCATCGGTCGGGCGCAGGTCGACCGCGCGGCGCACGAGCTCGGCCGCTTCCGCGTGCTGGCCCTGTTGATGGCGCAGCACGCCGAGATAGTGCAAGGCGTCGACATGATGGGGTTCGGCGGCGAGCGCGGCCTGATAGTCGCGCTCCGCGTCGGTCAGGCGACCGTCGCGATGGGCCGCGAAACCGCGGGCGAATACGGTGTCCATGACGGGGAAACTGCTGTCCCGGAAAAGCAAACCTCGCATTTTCCCACACCGGCGACAGCGCCCCGCCAAAGCGACGTTGACTTGTTGCGGCGATGGCACTTAACATATGAACATCTATTCATATGTTGACGATGTCCGTGGCTTCCGATCCGGTTTCCGATTCTTCCGCCGCCGTCCCGATCACTTCCGATGACCGCGTCGTGCCGCTCGCCGATCTGTTCCGTCTGCTCGGCGACCCGACGCGCCTGCGCATCGTGCTCGCGTGCGTCGAACGCAAGCGCGCGGTGGGGGCGATCGCGGAGTTGCTCGGGTTGTCCGCGTCGCTGGTGAGCCATCATCTGCGGCTCTTGCGCGCGGCGCGAATCGTGCGGGCCGAACGCCAGGGCAAGCAGGTTTTCTACGTGGCGGCGGATCGCCATATCAGCACGATGCTCGCCGAGTTGCGAGAGCACATCGCGGAGCCGCAGGCCGATGCCGCGGACATCGAATGACACTCACCGAACAACGAGCACGCCGATGAGCACGCATCAGCACGACAAACACGAGCATCACGACGGGCACGAGCACGGGCACGCGCACGGGCACGGGCACGGCGGACATGGACATCACCATCATCACGCGCCGCAGGAAGGGCAGGGCCGCACGTTCGCGCTCGCGGTCGGCCTGAATCTGCTGATCGTGATCGTGCAGGCCATCTACGGCTTTCTCGCGCATTCGACCGCGCTGCTCGCCGACGCCGGCCACAATCTCTCCGACGTGCTCGGCCTGCTGCTCGCGTGGGGCGCCGTGTGGCTCGGCAAGCGCCGGCCGAACGCGCGCTATACGTTCGGTCTCGGCAGCTCGTCGATTCTGGCGTCGCTCGCCAACGCCGCGCTCCTGCTGTTCGCGTGCGGCGCGATCGTCCTCGAAGCGATCGAGCGTCTCTTCGATCCGGCGCCCGTCGCGGGCCTCGACGTGTTCATCGTCGCGACGCTCGGCATGGTCGTGAACGGCTTTTCCGCGTGGCTCTTCATGCACGGCAGCAAGGAAGACCTCAACGTGCGCGGTGCGTTCCTGCACATGGCCGCCGATGCCGCGATCTCCGCCGCCGTCGCGGTGAGCGGCCTCATCATCCTGTTCACGGGCGCGAGCTGGCTCGATCCGCTGATGAGCCTGATCGTCGTGTCGGTGATCGTCTACGGCACCTGGGGACTCGGGCGCGACGCGATGCGCCTCGCGATGGCCGCCGTTCCGCCTTCGGTCGACATGTCGCGCATCGAGCGATATCTGACCGGGCTTCCCGGCGTGCGCGACGTCCACGACCTGCACGTCTGGGCGCTCTCGACGACCGAAAACGCGCTCACCGTGCATCTCGTGATGCCGCAAGGCCATCCCGGCGATGCGTTCGTGCAGGACGTCGTCACGACCTTGCGCAGCGAATATTCGATGCATCACGCGACCGTGCAGGTCGAGTTCGGCGAGGCATGCCAGGCGTGCGTGCTCAGCGAGCGCGGCCACGCCCACTGAGCGAGCGGTTCGCGGGCGTACACTAGAGCGCGTGACGTTTCAGGGAGGACCGACTGCATGTTCGCGCCAAAGCTGAATCCGAACGACAAGCTGGACGTGGCGCCCGTTCTCATCGTCGGCGCCGGTCCGACGGGCCTCGCCGCCGCGATGAGTCTCGCGCGCGCGCACATTCCGGTGAGGCTCGTCGACCGCGCGCGCGAGCCGTCGCCGCATTCACGCGCGATCGGCATTCAGGCGCGCACGCTCGAACTCTTCGAACAGCATCGCGTCGTCAAGCCGTTTCTCGAGCTCGGCCATCGCGCGCGCGTCGCGAATCTCTATTCCAACGGCCAGCGCCTCGCGCGCCTCGATTTCGATCCGCTGCAGACGCGTTATCCGTATCTGCTCTTTCTCGAACAGTCGCAGACCGAACGTCTGCTCGCCGAGCATCTGGCGGGCTGTCGCGTCGATATCGAGCGCGGTGTCGAAGTGGTCGATGTGTCGCAAGGCTCCGCCGGTCTGCACGCGACGCTGCGCCATCCGAACGGGCGCGACGAGCTGCTGCGGCCTTCGTATCTGATCGCCGCGGACGGCGCGCACAGTTTCGTGCGGCATCGGCTCGGCATCGGTTTCGACGGCAAGACGTTCGATCAAACGTACCTGCTCGCCGATCTCGATGCGGACTCCGACTGGCCCGACGACGAATTTCACATCTTCGCTTCGGGCGAAGGCTTGGCCGCGCTCTTTCCGATGGGCGGCGACCGCGCGCGCCTGATCGCCGATCTGCCCGCGCCTGCCGCAAGCGCGGTCAACGCGGCCGGCGCGAAAGCCGGCCCGACGCTCGACGAATGCCGCGCGCTCGTCGAGCGGCGCGTGCATCACAAGATCGCGCTGTCGAACATGACGTGGTCGTCGTACTTTCATCTGAATAGCCGCATGGTCGACAAGCTTCGCGTGGAGCGCGTGTTCCTGGCCGGCGATTCGGCGCACGTGCATAGTCCCGCCGGCGCGCAGGGCATGAACACCGGCATTCAGGAAGCATTCAATCTCGGCTGGAAGATCGCTCGCATGCTCGCGGGCAACGCGCCCGAGCGGCTGCTCGACACTTATCACATGGAGCGGCATCCGATCGAGCGCGACGTGCTGCGCCAATCGAGCATGCTCACGCAGATGGCCGGTGCCGAGCATGGCCCGATGAAGCTGATGCGCGATCACGTGATGCCCGCGCTCGCCGCGATCGGTCCGTTGCGCGACGCGATGCGGCGCACGGTCAGCGAGCTGTCGATCAACTATCGCAAGAGTCCGCTCACGCTGGAGCGTCTGCTCGACGGCGGTCCGCGCGCGGGCGAGCGCGCGCCCGATGCGCGTGTGCATGTCGTCGACGGGCCGCTCGGGCGTTTGCCGGGCGTCGGCTGTCTTTACGATCTGCACGATCCCGGCTGCTTCTCGCTGTTTCTGCTGGTGAATCCGTCGGGCGAGGACGATATCGCCCTCGCGCCCGCGACGATCATCGTCGCCCACGCGATGCGCGATCCCGATCTCGACGGCCTCGCGCGGTCCGTCGAAGCGATCCTGCCGAACGCGGTGCGCGTGTGGCGCATCACCGACACGCAAGGCGACGGCGCGAACTCGCTCACCGACAACTATGGCCGCACGCGCCCCGCGTTCTATCTCGTGCGTCCCGATGGCTATATCGCGGCGCGCGGGCGGGCGCCGTCGGATGTGCACGCGCTCTTGCGTCACTGCGAAACGTGGTTCGGCGCGCAGGAGACGAACATCGAGCGGCAGCCGCAACGCGAGTATCGGGAGGATTGAAAAAGCCCTGCGGTGCAGGGCTTCGAGGAGTTTCAGGCGGTCGCAGCTTTCGGCGTCAGATCTATTCGATGCAGACTGAGCGCCTCGCGCACGATCGGCTCCATCGTCGCGCTCGCTTCCGGATTGTCGAGCGCGGCGAGAATCGCGAGCCGCATGCGCGGCTCCCAGAACCGGCGGATGTGGTCCGCGACGCTATCGACGGCTTCGGGGCGGTCCGGCATCGAATCGAAGAATTCGCCGATGCGGTTCGCCATCTCGATCAGGTTATCGACATCCATTGCTTATTTTCCTGAAGAAGTCGTGGCCAGGTTGAGCAGTTCGAGCTGCTGCGTGTTGAAGCGCGAATACTCCTTCTGCCATTGCGACGGCTGCTCGACCGGCATCACCTGCACCGCCGTCACCTTGTACTCCGGACAGTTCGTCGCCCAGTCGGAAGAATCCGTCGTGATGACGTTCGCGCCCGACTCGGGGAAGTGGAACGTCGTATAGACGACGCCCGGCTGCATGCGCTCCGAGATCTTCGCGCGCAACACGGTCTGCCCCGCGCGCGACTCGATGCCGACCCAGTCGTCCATCTTGATGCCGCGATCTTCCGCGTCGACCGGATGGATCTCCAGGCGATCCTCGTCGTGCCATTGCGAGTTTTCGGTACGACGCGTCTGCGCGCCCACGTTGTATTGCGACAGGATGCGCCCCGTCGTGAGCAGCAGCGGATATTTGCGCGTGACCTTTTCCGGCGTCGCGACGAACTTCGTAATGACGAAGCGTCCCTTGCCGCGCACGAATTCGTCGATGTGCATGGTCGGCGTGCCGTCCGGCGCGCGCTCGTTGCACGGCCACTGGATGCTGCCGAGCTCGTCGAGACGTTCGTACGAGACACCGTGGAACGTCGGCGTGAGACGCGCGATCTCGTCCATGATCTCGGACGGGTTCGCGTAGTTCATCTCGTAGCCGAGCGCGCGCGAAAGCTTGATGGTCACTTCCCAGTCGGAGAAGCCCGCGAGCGGCGGCATCACCTTGCGCACGCGCGAGATGCGGCGCTCGGCGTTGGTGAAGGTGCCGTCCTTTTCGAGGAAGGTCGAACCGGGCAAGAGCACGTGCGCGTACTTCGCCGTCTCGTTCAGGAAGATGTCCTGCACGACGATGCATTCCATCGACGACAGCGCATCGGCGACGTGCTGCGTGTTCGGATCCGACTGAACGATGTCCTCGCCCTGGCAGTAAAGGCCCATGAAGGTGCCGTGCATCGCGGCATCGAACATGTTCGGAATGCGCAGGCCCGGTTCCGGCTGCAGCTTCACGTCCCACGCTTCTTCGAAGAGCGAGCGCGTCGCAGCATCGCCGATATGCCGATAGCCCGGCAGCTCGTGCGGGAACGAGCCCATGTCGCACGAGCCCTGCACGTTGTTCTGGCCGCGCAGCGGATTCACGCCGACGCCTTCACGGCCGACATTGCCGGTCGCCATCGCGAGGTTCGCGATGCCCATGACCGTCGTCGAGCCTTGCGCGTGCTCCGTGACGCCGAGGCCGTAATAGATCGCGCCGTTGCCGCCCGTCGCGTACACGCGCGCGGCTTCGCGCACCAGTTTCGCGGGCACGCCGGTGACGCTTTCCATCGCTTCGGGCGAGTTCTCTTCCGTCGCGACGAAATCGCGCCATTGGCCGAACGCGCGCTCCTCGCAGCGCTCGGCGATGAAATCGTCCTTCAGCAAGCCTTCCGTGACGATCACGTGCGCGAGCGAATTGACCATCGCGACGTTCGTGCCGGGGCGCAATTGCAGGTGATACTGCGCCTTGACGTGCGGCGTATCGACGATATCGATGCGGCGCGGATCGATCACAATGAGCTTCGCGCCTTCACGCACGCGGCGCTTCAGCCGCGAGCCGAAGACGGGATGGCCGTCGGTTGGATTCGCGCCGATCACGATGATCACATCCGACTGTTCCACCGATGCGAACGTCTGCGTGCCCGCCGATTCGCCGAGCGTCGTCTTGAGGCCGTAACCGGTCGGCGAATGGCAGACGCGCGCGCAGGTATCGACGTTGTTGTTGCCGAACGCCGCCCGCACGAGCTTCTGCACGAGATACGTCTCTTCGTTCGTGCAGCGCGACGACGTGATGCCGCCGATCGAATCGCGTCCGTACTTGTCCTGAATGCGGCGGAACTCGCTCGCCGCATAGTTGAGCGCTTCGTCCCACGACACTTCGCGCCACGGATCGGTGATCTTCGCGCGGATCATCGGCTTCTTGATGCGGTCCTTGTGCGTCGCGTAACCCCATGCGAAGCGGCCCTTCACGCACGCGTGGCCTTCGTTCGCCTGGCCGTTCTTGTTCGGCGTCATGCGCACGACGGTGTTGCCCTTCATCTCCGCCTTGAGCGAGCAGCCGACGCCGCAATACGCGCACGTCGTGATGGCGGAATGCTCCGCCTGGCCGAGCATGATGACGCTCTTTTCCTGCAGCGTCGCGGTCGGGCACGCGGCGACACACGCGCCGCACGACACGCATTCGCTTTCCATGAACGGCACGTTTTCGCTCGCGGCGACGCGCGATTCGAAGCCGCGTCCGGCGATGGTCAACGCGAACGTGCCTTGCGTTTCCTCGCACGCGCGCACGCATCGATTGCAGACGATGCACTTCGACGGATCGTAGGTGAAGTACGGGTTCGACTCGTCCTTCCTGTCCTTCAGATGGTTTGCGCCTTCGTAGCCATAGCGCACTTCGCGCAAGCCGACGACGCCCGCCATGTCCTGCAACTCGCAATCGCCGTTGGCGGGACAGGTGAGGCAGTCGAGCGGGTGATCGGAGATATAGAGCTCCATCACGTTCTTGCGCAGCGATTGCAGCTTGTCGCTTTGCGTGCGTACTTTCATGCCCGCTTCGACGGGCGTCGTGCACGATGCCGGATAGCCGCGCTTGCCTTCGATCTCGACGAGGCACAGGCGGCACGAACCCCACGGTTCGAGCGAATCGGTGGCGCAGAGCTTCGGCACGTTGACGCCGGCTTCGATCGCGGCGCGCATCACGGACGTGCCGGCCGGAACCGTGACGCTTTCGCCGTCGATTTCCAGCGTCACGTCGACATCCGCATGACGCAGCGGCGTGCCGTAGTCGGTTTCGTCGAACGGATCGCGGCGCTGCACCGATGCCGCGCTCTTGCACGCGCAGTTGCCGGAGCCGCAGCCGTTGATGGTGTTGGACATGTTTGTCTCCTTTTCTTTACGCCGCCTTCTGCGCGGGCGTGCGGGGCAAGCCGAAATCTTCGGGGAAGTGATCGAGCGCGGACATCACCGGAAACGGCGTCATGCCGCCCATCGCGCAGAGCGAGCCGGACACCATCGTGTCGCACAGTTCGCGCAAGAGCGTGATCTGCTTCACCGACGTATCGCCCTCGCGAATCTTCGCGATGACTTCCTCGCCGCGCGTCGAGCCGATGCGGCACGGCGTGCACTTGCCGCACGATTCGAGCGCGCAGAAGTGCATCGCGTATTGCGCGAGCTCGGCAAGGTTCGACGTGTCGTCGTGAACGACGAGCCCGCCGTGGCCGACCACCGCGCCGACCTTCGCGTACTCCTCGTAATCGAGCGGAATATCCCACTGGCTTTCCGGCAGATACGTGCCGAGCGGACCGCCGACTTGCACCGCGCGCGCGGGACGTCCGCTCGCGGTGCCGTCGCCGTAGGTATAGATCAGCTCGCGCAGCGTCACGCCGAACGCGAGTTCGACGAGTCCGCCTTGCTTCACGTTGCCGGCGATCTGGAAGGGCAGCGTGCCGCGCGAACGGCCCATGCCGAAGTCGCGATAGAAGGCCGCGCCCTTCGCGAAGATGATCGGCACCGTCGCGAGCGTGATGACGTTGTTGATGACCGTCGGCTTGCCGTACAGACCCGTGAGCGCGGGCACCGGCGGCTTCGCGCGCACGATGCCGCGCTTGCCTTCGAGCGATTCGAGCAGCGCCGTTTCCTCGCCGCACACGTACGCGCCCGCGCCCTTTGCGACATACAGCTCGAACTCGTGCGACGTGCCGAGCACGCTCGCGCCGAGCCAGCCCGCGTCGCGCGCCTTGTCGATCGCACGGTTCAGCGTCGCGATCGAATGCGGATACTCGCTGCGCACATAGATGTAGCCCTTGGTCGCGCCGACCGCCACGCCCGCGATGATCATGCCTTCGATCAGCATGTACGGATCGCTTTCCATGACGAGGCGGTCGGAGAACGTGCCGGAGTCGCCTTCGTCGGCATTGCAGACGATGTATTTCTGGTCCGCCAGCGCGCCGCGCACGGTCTTCCATTTGATGCCCGCCGGAAACGCCGCGCCGCCGCGTCCGCGCAGGCCGGAATCGAGCAGCGCTGCGCAGACGGCGTCGCCGTTCATGTCGAGCACGTTGCGCAGGCCATGGAGTCCGCCGAGCGCGACGTAATCGTCGATCGACAACGGATCGGTAATGCCGATGCGCGCGAACGTCAGACGCTGCTGGTTCTTCAGATACGGAATCTCATCGACGATGCCGACGTTCTTTTCATGCGCGCTGCCTTCGTGGAAGCCCGCATCGAAGAGCGAGGCGACGTCTTCCGCGTCGACGTTCGAATAGCCGATGCGCCCGTCCGGCGTCTCGACCTCGACGAGCGGTTCAAGATAGAAGAGGCCGCGCGAGCCGTTGCGCACGAGTTGGACGTCGAGGCCGCGCTTCAGCGCTTCGCTCGCGATGGCTTGCGCGACGGCGTCCGCGCCCAGCGCGAGCGCGGCGGAATCGATCGGTACATAGATGCGGGTCATGCCGTCACCTCCGCGACTTTCGTCTGCGCCGCTGCATACAGGCGGTCGAACTTCGCCGGCGTCACGCGCGCGTGCAGTTCGCCGTTGATCGTCATCGCCGGGGAGAGCGCGCATTGACCGAGGCAGAACACGGATTCGAGCTCGGTCTCTTCGGCATGGCCGCTGTCGAAGCGGCAACCCGTGTGTCCTTCGATGTGATCCTTCAGCGCTTCCGTGCCCATGCTGCGGCACGCTTCCGCGCGGCAAAGCTGCACGGTCACGCGCGCGGGCGGGGCGGACCGGAAGTGATGGTAATACGTGACGACGCCATGAACTTCTGCGCGCGACAGCGACAGCGTTTGTGCGAGCGGCGCGATCGCCGTCTCCGGCACATAGCCGACTTCGTCCTGGATGGCGTGAAGAATGGTCATCAACGTCGCGCCTTGTACCGCGTGGCGACGCACGATTTCAGCGGATGCAGCGGCGGAAAGCTGCGGATGTGTCATGGGGCTCCTCCAACACTCGGCATATGTTTTGTTGGTACATATTTGGACGGATATAATTACGGGTGCCGAGCCTGTAAAAGAACAATAGGCGTCGTGATATATCTTGGCAATAGGAAGGGGGAGTGCATATGGTGGACGTCGAATGCCGCGCGGAGTTGATCCTGCGCGACGCGGATGGCCGGGAAACCAGTCTCAGCGCGGTTGTGCCGCTTTTGAAGCTCGTCGCGCAGACGGGCAGCATCGCGAACGCCGCGAGCGCTAAGGGTTTGTCCTATCGTCACGCGTGGGGTTTGTTGCGCGAAATCGAAGCGCGGCTGGGCGGTGCGCTCATCACCAAATCGCGCGGTCGCGGCTCGGTGCTGTCCGAACTGGGCGAATCGGTATTGCGCGCGCAGCGCGTGTGCGGCGAGCGGCTCGAAACGCCGTTGCAGGCGGTGGCGAACGATGTGGCCATCGAGCTGAACCGGCGTCTCGCGGGCGGCGTCAGCCAGGTGCGGATTCACGCGTCGCACGGTTACGCGGTCGCGGCGCTCGTGCGCGCGCTGGGCGATCAACGCGTGCCGGTCGACATCAAATATCGCGAGAGCGCCGAAGCGGTGAGCGCCCTCGCGCGCGGCGAGTGCGAACTGGCGGGCTTTCACTTGCCGATCGGCGAATTCCGTTCCACTTGCGCGGACATTTATCGGCCGTTTCTGGACCGGAACAGGCATCAGCTCATCCGGCTCACACGCCGCACTCAAGGGCTGTTTCTGCCGAAGGGCAATCCGAAGCAGATTTCCGGCTTGCGCGATCTCGCGCGCGGCGACGTGCGCTTCGTCAATCGTCAGCCGGGTTCGGGCACGCGCATGCTGCTCGATCTGTCGTTGCGTAGCGTGGGCGTCGATCCCGATCAAATCAACGGCTACGCGACCACCGAGCTCACGCATTCGGCGATCGCCGCGTTCGTCGCGAGCGGCATGGCCGATCTCGGCTTCGGCGTGCAGCCCGCCGCTCATCATTTCGCGCTCGATTTCATCCCGATCATCGACGAGGATTACTTCTTCGCGTGCGAGCGCGCCCGGCTCGACGAGGCGCAGCTCGCGTCGGTGCTGCGTATTTTGCGCAGCGACGGCTTCACGGAGAGCGTCGCTCATCTGGAGGGCTACGATCCGGCGCACTGCGGCTTGCTCGTCGATGTCGACGAAGGCCTGCACGGCTGAAACGGAAACGCGCTGTAAAAGAGCGGGGCGGACGCAAAACTGCCATCGACGGCGAATTGAGCTAACCTAACGCTTTGCTGTCGACTTCACTGCCATGAAACTCTCGTTGCTTGCTTGTTCTTCCGCCGCGCTCGTCGCTGGCGCGATCTATATGGTTCCCGTCGCCTTTGCCCAGAACTCGCCGGGCGTGCCGGGCGGCGTGCTGCAGGACCAATTCCGTTTGAACGAGCATCCGCAGATGCAGTTCGCGGCGTCGGCGCCGTCGGCGAAATATCAGCAGGGCAAATCGGCCATGCGCCGCCGTGGCGATAACGGCGATCCGAACGGCTGCAATCTGAAGTGTCCGCAGGACGGTTCGAACTAAGGCAAAAAAAAGACCTCGCACGGAGCGAGGCCAAGGTACTTGGAATGACACCTGGCCCGCCGCAAACCGCCGACGTTCCGAAGTGCAGCTTCAGAATAGGCTGAGGCTCGGACGGCGAGAATCGGAGTTTTCTGAGTAAACCGGCTTTCGATCTGTTGGTCATTGACACAAAGCAACAGCATTCGGACCGCTCCGATACGAACGCAGCGCGTGGCCGCCTATTCTCTCGGACGTAGCGATGGTTGTCTCTGTCCTCGCTATGTCTCTCAAGGATGTTTGCCCCGCCCCCGTGCGGGGCTTTTTTTTCGTCTCTCGTTGTGCCTGCCGTGCGGCCAAAGAAAAACCCGCGATGCTTGCGCGATCGCGGGTTTCACGGGGGTGTTTTGGTGGAGGCGGCGGGAATCGAACCCGCGTCCAGAAGCGCTCTACGACCAGTTCTACATACTTAGTTCTGTCATTTGATTTAACCGTAACGACGCGGACGAACACGCTGCGTTACGGCGATTCACTAGATTTTCGACTCGGGCGTCGTGACGCCACCAAAGCTTATCTGACGTATATGACCTCTCGTGGTATTGCTACCCTAACCCGTCAGCGAATTAGTGAGAGGACGGCTAGCCCTTAGGCTGCCAGTGCGAACGTATCGTCGTTTGCAGTTACGTTTTTCCCATTGATTAACGAGGTGACGGGTCCTCGGTATGCCCTGACCGCTTCACAACCCCTGTCGAAACCAGGTCGCCCCCAAGCGGAAGAGAAATTATCCCACGAAAAGCCATGTGAGGCGAATCGCGGGACTTTCAAGTCAGGCGATGTCACGCAGCAGATGCTGCAACTCCTCAGGCGAATCGACGACGTGATTGGCGTGCCAGCGGCGCGGCGGAATATCGTCGCCGCAATAGCCGTAGGCTGCCGCCACGGTGATCATGCCAGCCGCGAAACCGGCCTGCACGTCGCGCAAATCGTCGCCGACATAGACGATGCGCTCCGGCGCGACATCCAGCAGCTCGGCCGCGTGCAGGAGCGGTGCCGGATGCGGCTTCGAATGCGGCGTCGTGTCGCCGCAGACGAGGCAGCCCGCGCGCGTGTCGAGTCCCAGCAAGGCCACGAGCGGCGCGGCGAACCGCGTCACCTTGTTCGTGACGATGCCCCAGCGCACGCCGCGCGCATCGAGTTGATCGAGTATCTCGGCGATGCCCGGAAAGAGCGTCGTCTCGATGCACAAATCGGCTTCGTAATTGGCGAGGAATTCCTCGCGCATCGACGCGAAGTCGTGATGCTCCGGCCCGATCTCGAACGCGCCGCCGAGCAGACCGCGCGCGCCCCCCGACGCGAACGGCCGCAACGTTTCGAGCGGGCGCATTTCGAGGCCGCGATCGTGCCGCATCTTGTTCACCGCGGCGACGAGGTCGGGCGCGGTGTCGGCGATCGTGCCGTCGAGGTCGAACAGCACGGCCTGGCACAGCCCGAGGCCATCGCCTTCTGCGAGGCGCTGGGGCAGGGGATTCGTGTCTTCCGGAAGGGGCGTGGTATCGATGGTGCCCGTAGACAAGGGATCGTCGTTGGTCATGGCGTCAGGCTTCGCGGCGGCAAGCCATCATGTAGTTGATGCTCGTGTCGTTCGACAGGCCGAAGTGCCTGGAGATCGGCCGATACGTGATGCCCTTGATATCGACGGGCAAGAGCGAGGCGGCGCGCGCGAACGTGGCGAGCTCCGACGGTTTGATGAAGCGCGCGTAATCGTGCGTGCCGCGCGGCAGCATGCGCGCGATGTATTCCGCGCCGATGACGGCGAACAAATACGCCTTCGCGTTCCGGTTCAACGTGGAGAAGAAGACCCAGCCGCCTGGCTTCACGAGCGCGGCGCAAGCGGCAACGGTGCCCGCGGGATTCGGAACGTGCTCGAGCATCTCCATGCAGGTGACGACGTCGTATGAGCCCGGTTCGCGCGCGGCGAGCGCTTCCGCCGAGATTTCTTCGTACGCGACCTCGACGCCGCTTTCGAGACTGTGCAGATCCGCGACGCCGAGCGCGCTCGACGACAAGTCGATGCCTTTGACGTTCGCGCCGCGCGTGGCCATCGACTCGGACAAAATGCCGCCGCCGCAGCCGATGTCGAGAACGCGTTTGCTCATCAGATGCGCGTGCGCGTCGATCCAGTCGAGCCGAACCGGGTTTAGTTCATGCAGCGGCTTGAACTCGGCGTTCGGGTCCCACCAGCGATGCGCGAGCTCGCTGAATTTCTGCAGTTCGTGGGGATCGACGTTGGTCATGTTCGGGAGTGCCTTGTTTGAGTCGTGAATCGATTAGGACCGAGTATATAGGCGACGCAATGGGCGGGCAAAACGCGCCATAGCCGAAGCCTACCTGAATCGGCGGCCCATTAAACGAATGCGCGAAATGCTTCGGGCATAAAAAAACCCCCGCCGAGGCGGGGGTTTGATCTGCGGCAATCCTGCTCGCTATTACTGCTGCGGCTGACGCGTCGTGCCGACAACTTCGACTTCCACGCGACGATCCGGTGCGAGGCAAGCGATGAGTTGCTTGCGATTCTTCTGTTGGCAGCTACCCTTCGTGACCGGGTCGCGCTTGCCCTTGCCTTCCGTGTAGATACGGTTGGCTTCGATGCCCTTGCTGACCAGGTAAGCCTTCACAGCTTGCGCACGGCGCAGCGACAGACGATCGTTGTACTTGTCCGAACCGATGCGGTCGGTGTAACCCGTTGCAACCACGACTTCGAGGTTCAGCGCGCCGATCTTCGATGCCAGGTCGTCAAGCGCCGTCTTGCCAGCCGGCTTCAGAACAGCCTTGTCGAAGTCGAACAGGGCGTCAGCTTGATACGTGATCTTCTGCGTCGTGATAGCAGGCGGCGGCGGAGCGACCGGCGTCGGCGGCGGTGCAACTTGCGCGACCAGCGCGCCGTCGCACTTCGCGTTTGCCGTAGCCGGCGTCCAGAATGCGTCGCGCCAGCACAGTTCGTTCGTGCCGTTCATCCACACATACTCGCCCGTACCGTTCACCCAGTTGTCATTCACGGCTTGTCGCGAGGCCGGCACCGACTGTGCCGAGGCCGATGCAGCCATAACTGCGGTAGCTGCAATGAACGCGAGCTTTGAAAGTTTATTCATATTTCTCCTCTCGAAATTGAGATTACCGCAGGTTTACTGCGAGCCTGTAGACGAAGACAAGTCATACATTGCTCGAAGTATAACATTCCCTACGGAACAAAACGCGCTGTATAGACTTCGAGCAGTGTCTAAGTTTGTGCGTTGGCATTTTGCCATATCGTTCCCTTGCAACGATAAAAATATCCCCGCACGCTGCACGCCCGCAACCTTATGTGGTGCATGCGCAACAAGAAGGGGACAGGAGACGGTCAGGCCCGAAGAAGGCGCGAAATCCGCGCATATTGCGTGCCTGAATGCCATTTCCTGCGTGTTTTTATCGCGGGTACTTTATCGATCAGCAAAAAGACGAGGCGGCATGATAGCCCGCCGAAGTGACGAAAGGACGGAAATCGTTCCCCGGTTTTTGTAAGTAATTGGTACGACGTTGCGCAATGCGAACTCGGTGTGCACATTCCGGCTGGACGCGCAACACACTGTATGTATACAGCAGTCGTCAGGGCGCCAATGTCGCGCGTGGTAGAATCTCCTGATGCGCTGCGTTCGCACGCATAAATATGACATGCGCAGCATATGCACCGTACGCAGCGCTCAGAGGCGTGCGCCGCATATGGGGGCGCGCAGCGTACGCCGGCTACGCCCCGCGGCAGCCTCAAGTCGTGCGGCTGACGGGCGAGTTTCGCGAAATCGTCGCGCGCTGCCGTGTCGCCGCTGCATAGTTCAAGACACGGATAATGGATCAATTCGCCAAAGAGACTCTGCCAATCTCCCTCGAGGAGGAAATGCGCCGCTCGTATCTCGATTACGCGATGAGCGTGATCGTCGGGCGGGCGCTTCCCGATGTACGCGATGGCTTGAAGCCGGTGCATCGTCGGGCGCTCTACTCGATGCACGAGCTGAACAACGACTGGAATCGCGCGTACAAGAAGTCGGCGCGTATCGTCGGTGACGTCATCGGTAAGTACCATCCTCACGGCGACGCGTCCGTCTACGAGACGATCGTTCGGATGGCGCAGCCGTTCTCGCTGCGCTACATGCTGGTCGATGGCCAGGGCAACTTCGGTTCGGTCGACGGCGACAACGCCGCGGCGATGCGTTACACCGAAATCCGCATGGCGAAGATCGGCCACGAGCTTCTGGCCGACATCGACAAGGAAACGGTCGACTTCGGGCCGAACTACGACGGCAGCGAAAACGAGCCGCTCGTTCTGCCGGCGCGCATTCCCAATCTGCTGATCAATGGCTCGGCCGGCATCGCGGTCGGCATGGCGACCAACATTCCGCCGCACAACCTGCGCGAAATCGTCGACGCCTGCCTGCATCTGCTGAATACGCCCGAGGCCACCGTCGACGAACTCATCGAGATCGTGCCGGCGCCGGACTTCCCGACCGCCGGCATCATCTACGGCGTGGCGGGCGTGCGCGACGGTTATCGCACGGGGCGCGGGCGCGTCGTGATGCGCGCGGCCACGCACTTCGAAGAGATCGACCGCGGCCAGCGCATGGCCATTATCGTCGACGAAATTCCGTATCAGGTGAACAAGCGCACGCTGCTCGAGCGCATCGCCGAACTCGTCAACGAGAAGAAGCTGGAAGGCATTTCCGATATTCGCGACGAATCCGACAAGTCGGGCATGCGCGTCGTGATCGAGCTGAAGCGCGGGGAAGTGCCGGAAGTCATTCTGAACAACCTGTACAAGCAGACTCAGCTGCAGGACACGTTCGGCATGAACCTGGTCGCGCTCGTCGACGGCCAGCCGAAGCTCCTGAACCTGAAGGAGATGCTCGAGTGCTTCCTGTCGCATCGACGGGAAGTGCTGACGCGGCGCACTGTATACGAACTGCGCAAGGCCCGCGATCGCGGGCACGTGCTCGAAGGTCTCGCTGTCGCGCTCGCTAACATCGACGAATTCATCGCGATCATCAAGGCCGCGCCGACGCCGCCTATCGCGAAGCAGGAACTGATGGCGCGTCCGTGGGATTCGTCGCTCGTGCGCGAAATGCTCACGCGCACCGAGACCGAGGCTTCGGGCGGCCGCGCGGCGTATCGTCCGGAAGGGCTGAATCCGGCATACGGCCTGCAGGAAGACGGTCTGTATAAATTGTCGGACGTTCAGGCGCAGGAAATTCTGCAGATGCGTCTGCAGCGCCTGACGGGTCTGGAGCAGGACAAGATCGTCGGCGAGTATCGCGAAGTGATGGCGCAGATCGCCGACCTGCTCGACATCCTCGCGCGGCCGGAGCGGATTCGCCAGATCATCGTCGAGGAGCTGGGCCAGATTCGCGCCGAGTTCGGCGACGACCGCCGTTCTCGTATCGAGATGAACGCGACCGAGCTCAACACCGAAGACCTCATCACGCCGACGGACATGGTCGTCACCATGTCGCATTCCGGTTATGTGAAGTCGCAGCCGCTTTCCGAATATCGCGCGCAGAAGCGCGGCGGTCGCGGCAAGCAGGCGACGCAGATGAAGGAAGACGACTGGATCGACACGCTCTTCATCGCGAACACGCACGATCACATGTTGTGCTTCTCGAATCGCGGCCGCGTGTACTGGATCAAGGTCTATGAAGTGCCGCAGGGCTCGCGCAACTCGCGCGGCCGTCCGATCGTCAACATGTTCCCGCTGCAGGATGGCGAGAAAATCAACGTCGTCCTGCCGGTCAAGGAATTCTCGGTCGACAAGTACGTGTTCATGACGACCGCGCTCGGCACGGTCAAGAAGACGCCGCTCGAAGCGTTCAGCCGTCCGATGAAGAAGGGCATCATCGCGGTGGGTCTCGACGAGGGCGATTACCTCATCGGCGCCGCCATCACCGACGGCCAGCACGACGTCATGCTGTTCTCCGACGCGGGCAAGGCCGTGCGCTTCGACGAGAACGACGTGCGCGCGATGGGCCGCGAGGCGCGCGGCGTGCGCGGCATGCAGCTCGAAGACGGGCAGCAGGTCATCGCGATGCTCGTTGCGGGCGGCGAGAACCAGTCGGTGCTGACGGCGACCGAGAACGGCTACGGCAAGCGCACCCCGATCAACGAGTACACGCGTCATGGCCGCGGCACGAAGGGTATGATCGCGATCCAGACGTCGGAGCGTAACGGCCGCGTCGTCGCGGCGACGCTCGTCGAGCCGGAGAGCGAGATCATGCTGATCACGACCGCGGGCGTGCTTATTCGCACGCGAGTTTCGGAAATCCGCGAAATGGGCCGTGCAACTCAAGGTGTTACACTCATCAGCCTTGACGAGGGAACGAAGTTGTCGGGACTGCAGCATATCGCCGAAGCGGAAGCCGAGGCCGAACTCGAGGCAGACGCCGGTTCGGAAGATTCTGCAGCGAAACCGGGTGACGCGGAAAATGGTGAAGGCGAAGAAAACGCCTGATATTTTTTGTGTCCCAACGCTCTCGTTATCGCTTTTGAAAGCTCGGATTGGTTAAGCTGCGCGACGTGACATGAGCGGGTTGCCGGCGTCGAAACGACAGGCAACGCTCGTCGCCAGTGCTGAACTGGATATTTTTTACAGGGAGTAATAATGCAAGGACGTTTCAAGCAGTGGATGTTGCTGGCCGCTTTCGTGCCGACCTTCGCGATGGCTCAGTCGCTTCAGAATCAGGCGCCCGCGCAAACGGCCGCACCGGCAGCCGCAGCAGCACCGGTTGATCCGGCCAAGCAAGCCGCGATCAAGGACCTGCTCGACGCGATCGACGCGCAGAAGCTGGTCGGTGCGATCGGTAACAGCGCGCAGATGCAATCGAAGCAACTCGTGCCGGCGATCCTCTCGGACGCGCTGTCCGAGAACAAGACGATGAACGACAAGCAGAAGCAAGCCGCCGTTCCGACGCTGCAGAAGAACGCAGTGCCGAAGCTGGTTGACTCCGCCGGCCAGGTTTTCGCCACCGACGCCTTCCGCAAGGACGCGATGCAAGCTCAGTACGACGCATACGCGAAGTACTACTCGACGGACGAGATCAAGGATCTGACCAACTTCTACAAGAGCACGACTGGCCGCAAGTTCATCCAGGTTCAGGACCAGGTTGGCCGCGACGTCGTGAATGGCCTGATGCAGAAGTACATGCCGCAAGCCATCAAGGCAACGCGCACGCAAGCCGATCAGGAAGTGGCGAGCGTCAAGCCGAGCGCCAAGTAAGCTCGATGACGTCGGCCTGACGGGAATCCGCCGGCCGGGCTCACCGCCCCGTGCATTGGCGGGTTTTCAGGACAGTGCGATAATGGCTGTTTGCGCGCGAGCGCAAGCAGCCATTTCTTTTTCGGGCGCGAAAACGGTGATTGCGCGGTCTTCGCTGCATTCGCCGCGCAATTCGCGCCTGCCGAATCGGATTTCCGGGACCTCCAGATGCGCGTGTTCAATTTCTCCGCCGGCCCAGCCGCCATGCCAGAAGAAGTCCTGAAGCAGGCAGCCGATGAAATGCTCGACTGGCAAGGCAGCGGCATGAGCGTGATGGAAATGAGTCACCGCGGCGCGGAGTTCATGTCGATCCACGAGGCCGCGCTCACCGATCTGCGTGAACTGTTGGACGTGCCGGCGTCGCATCGCATTCTGTTTCTGCAGGGCGGCGGCATCGGCGAAAACGCCATCGTGCCGATGAATCTGCTTGGCAAGCGGCAAACCGCCGACTTCGTCGTCACCGGTTCATGGTCGACGAAATCGTTCAAGGAAGCGCAGAAGTACGGCACGCCGCATCTCGCGGCGAGCGGCAAGACCGAAGAAGGCTTCACGCGCGTGCCGGCTTTCAGCGAATGGAAGCTGTCGGACGATCCGGCCTACGTGCATCTGTGCAGCAACGAAACCATCGACGGCGTCGAAGCCTTCGAGATTCCCGATCTGGGCGACATCCCGCTCGTCGCCGACGCGTCCTCGCACATCCTCTCGCGCCCGATGGACATCGCGAAGTTCGGCGTGCTCTTCGGCGGCGCGCAGAAGAACATCGGCATGGCGGGCGTGACCGTCGTGATCGTGCGCGAAGACCTGCTCGACCGCGCGCTATCCATCTGTCCTTCGGCGTTCGAGTGGAAGACCGTCGCCGAGAACAACTCGATGTACAACACGCCGCCCACGTATGCGATCTACATCGCCGGTCTCGTGTTCAAGTGGCTGAAGAAGCAGGGCGGCCTCACGGCGATCGAAGCGCGCAACGTCGAAAAGGCGAAGCTGCTGTACGACACCATCGATTCGAGCGATTTCTACGTCAACAAGGTCGAGCGCCCGAACCGTTCGCGCATGAACGTGCCGTTCTTCCTCGCCGACGAATCGCGCAACACCGATTTCCTGGCCGGCGCGAAGGCGCGCGGGCTGTTGCAACTGAAGGGCCACAAGTCCGTCGGCGGCATGCGGGCATCGATCTACAACGCGGTGCCGATCGAGGGCGTGAAAGCGCTCGTCGATTACATGAAGGAATTCGAGCGCGAAAGCGCTTAAACCTGGCTTCAAACATCAAGCACCGCATGGACGACGATCTCAATTCAAGACTCAAACCGCTGCGTGAGCGCATCGATGCGCTCGACGCGCAACTCATCGGGCTGCTGAATCAGCGCGCTTCCGTCGCGCTCGAAGTCGGCGAAGTGAAGAAGCATTTCAATGCGCCCGTGTTTCGTCCGGAGCGCGAGATGCAGGTCATCGCGCGCCTGCAGGAAATGAGCGACGGGCCGCTCGCCGACGAGCACATCGCGTCGATCTGGCGCGAGATCATGGCCGCGAGCCGCGCGCTCGAACAGACGATCAGCGCTGCGTTCCTCGGCCCGGTCGGCACCTATAGCGAACAGGCGATGTTCGAATACTTCGGGCATTCGATTCAGGGCGTGCCGTGCCCGTCGATCGACGAAGTGTTCCGCGCCGTCGAGGCGGGCGCGGCGCAGTACGGCGTCGTGCCGGTCGAGAATTCGGCGGAAGGGGCGGTGTCGCGCACGCTGGATCTGCTGCTGCAGACGTCGCTCTTGATCGGCGGCGAACTCGCGTTGCCGATCCATCACAATCTGCTGACCGCGTCCGGCACGCTCGACGGCGTGAAGCGCGTATGCGCGCATCCGCAGGCGCTCGCGCAGTGCCAGCGCTGGCTGTCCGCGAACGCGCCGCATCTGGAACGGCAAGCGGTGTCGAGCAACGCGGAAGCCGCGCGCATGGCGGTCGAAGATCCGACGGTCGCGGCCATCGCCGGCGATCGCGCCGCGACGCATTACGGCCTCGGCGTCGTGTTCTCGATGATTCAGGACGATCCGCACAATCGCACGCGATTCGTGATCGTCGGCAAGCAGCCGACGGATTCGAGCGGCCACGATCAGACGTCGCTCATCGTCACGGTGAAGAACGAATCCGGCGCGGTCTTCAAGCTGCTCGAGCCGCTCGCGAAACACGGCGTTTCGATGACGCGCTTCGAGTCGCGTCCCGCGCGTTCGGGCGCGTGGGAGTACTACTTTTATATCGACATCGAAGGCCATCGCGACGATGCCGCGGTTGCGGCCGCGCTCGACGAACTCGGGCGCAAGTCCGCGTTCCTGAAGATTCTCGGTTCGTATCCGCGGGCGCGTTGAGCGGCCGCTTCGTTTTCAGCTTCAGGCTGCATCGATGTTCTCTTTCAATAAACTGGTTATCTTCGGCGTCGGCCTGATCGGCGGATCGCTCTCGCGCGCGTTGCGTGAGCGCGCGGGGCTCGAAGGTCGCGTCGTCGGCGTGGGTCGGTCGCGTGCGTCGGTCGAGCGCGCCATCGAACTCGGCGTGATCGACGAAGCCGCCGCGCTCAACGACGACGCCGCGCTCGTCAAGGCGCTCGAAGGCGCCGACGTGGTATTGCTCGCCGCGCCCGTCGCGCAGACCGAGCCGCTGCTCGCGCGCATCGCGCCGTTTCTCGACGCGCGAACCATCGTCACCGACGCCGGCAGCACGAAATCCGATGTCGTCGCGGCGGCGAAGCGCGCGCTCGGTGCGCGCGTCGCGCTGTTCGTGCCGGGCCATCCGATCGCCGGGCGCGAGTCGAGCGGCGTCGATGCGGCATTGCCCGATCTGTACGTCGATCGCAATGTGGTGCTGTGTCCGCTGCCGGAAAATGCGGCGGATGGCGTCGAACGCATCGCGTCGATGTGGCGCGCGAGCGGCGCGTGCGTGCGTCAGATGAGCGAGGCGCAGCACGATCGCGTGTTCGCGTCGGTGAGTCATTTGCCGCACGTGCTCTCGTTCGCGCTCGTCGATCAGATTCTCGACACGCCCGATGCCGATCTGAAATTCTCGTTCGCCGCGGGCGGCTTTCGCGATTTCACGCGCATCGCGGCGTCGAGTCCCGAAATGTGGCGCGATATCTGTCTCGCGAACCGCGCCGCGCTGCTCGCCGAGCTCGACGATTACACCGCGGTGCTCGCGCGTTTTCGCGCGGCGATCGACGCCTCGGACGGCGCGGCGCTCGAAGCGGCGTTCGCGCGTTCGCGCGTCGCCCGGAAAGAATGGCAGGAACGCGGCGGCATCAAGCCTTCGAACGACATCGCCGCCAAGTAAGCCGCGAAACAAGGAAACAACATGGAACATCTCGATCTCGGACCTTTTTCCCGCGCGTCCGGCACCGTGCGCCTGCCCGGCTCGAAGAGCATTTCGAACCGCGTGCTGCTGCTCGCGGCGCTTGCGCACGGTGAAACGTCGATCACGAATCTGCTCGATTCCGACGACACGCGCGTGATGCTCGCCGCGCTCCGGAACCTGGGCGTCGCCGTGCGCGAGGACGGCGAGCGCGTGATCGTCGGCGGGACGGGCGGCGCGTTTCCGTCGAAATCGGCGGAGCTGTTTCTCGGCAACGCGGGTACGGCGGTGCGTCCGCTGACCGCGGCGCTGGCCGTGAACGGCGGCGAATATCGCGTCCACGGCGTGCCGCGCATGCACGAGCGGCCGATCGGCGATCTCGTCGACGGGCTGCGTCAGATCGGCGCTGCGATCGATTACGAGCTCAACGACGGCTTCCCGCCGCTCAGGATCCACGCCGCGAAGATCGCCATCGACAAGCCGATCCGCGTGCGCGGCGACGTGTCGAGCCAGTTTCTCACCGCGCTCCTGATGAGCCTGCCGGTCGTGGAAGGCCGTAACGGTCCCGTTACGATCGAGATCGAAGGCGAACTCATTTCGAAGCCGTACATCGAAATCACGATTCGTTTGATGGAGCGCTTCGGCGTCACGGTCGAGCGCGACGGCTGGGCGCGCTTCACCGTTCCCGCCGGCGTGAGCTACAAGTCGCCGGGCGCGATCATGGTGGAAGGCGATGCGTCGTCGGCCTCGTATTTCCTGGCGGCGGGCGCGATCGGGCATGGACCGGTGCGCGTGGAGGGCGTCGGTCGTTCGAGCATTCAGGGCGATGTCGGCTTCGCGGACGCGCTGAACCGCATGGGCGCGAACGTGATGATGGGCGAGGACTGGATCGAAGTGCGCGGCGTCGAATCGGACGATGGCAGGCTCGCGCCCATCGACATGGATTTCAACCTGATTCCCGACGCCGCGATGACGATCGCCGTGGCCGCGCTCTTCGCGAGCGGCACGACGACGCTGCGCAATATCGCGAGCTGGCGCGTGAAGGAAACGGATCGCATCGCCGCGATGGCGAACGAGTTGCGCAAGGTCGGCGCGACCGTGGAAGAGGGTGCGGATTATCTCGTCGTCACGCCGCCGGCGAAACTGACGCCGAACGCCGCGATCGACACCTACGACGATCACCGCATGGCGATGTGCTTTTCGCTCGTGAGCCTCGGCGGCGTGCCGGTCCGCATCAACGATCCGAAATGTGTGGCTAAAACCTTTCCGGACTACTTCGACCGCTTCTCGACGCTCGTGAAAGCGTAACGGGAGCGCTGTACCGTGAAACGCGATGACTTCGACTTCCATGATCGTAATAACGGGCCAGAACGGCCAGACTCAATGAAACCGACCCGTCCTTTCGACCCAACACCAGTGATTACCATCGACGGGCCGACGGCGTCGGGCAAGGGCACGGTCGCGGCGATCGTCGCGGCGACGCTCGGCTTCCACCTGCTCGACAGCGGCGCGCTCTACCGGCTCGCGGCGCTCGCGAGCATCCGCTACGAAGTGGACAAGGACGACGCCCCCGGCCTTGCAAAACTGGTCGAGGCGCTCCATATCACGTTCCGCGAAGGTTGCGCGCAGCTCGATGGCGCCGATGTCTCGGGCGAAATCCGGCAGGAAGAAGTCGGCAACCGCGCCTCCGCCATCGCCGTGCATCCCGAAGTGCGCCAGGCGCTCGTCGCGCGCCAGCGGGCTTTTCGCAAGCGCCCCGGCCTCGTCGCCGACGGCCGCGACATGGGCACGGTCATCTTCCCCGACGCCACGCTGAAGGTGTTCCTGACTGCAAGCGTCGAGGCGCGCGCGGCGCGGCGGTATAAGCAATTGATGCAAAAAGGTTTTTCTGCTAATATGGATGACTTGCTGCGAGATTTGCGCGCACGCGATGCCCGGGACATGAACCGGAGCGCCGCGCCGCTCAAGCCTGCGGCGGATGCGAAGACGCTGGACACCTCCGGTTTGTCGATCGATCAAGCGGTCGAGCAGATCATCGGCTGGTTCAGCGAGATTCGTGTAGTGCAGTAGAAGTAAGGTGCTCTGCCGGGAGGCAGGGCGTGTGTTAAACCATTAACCCCGTATGGCGTTGCGCATCTGGGTAAAGCCCGCCGGTTCATTCCGAATCACCGCGCAAAGGCCGTGCAAATATCGATTTTTATGTCCGACCTGCAAACCTCCACCCCGAATACCGAATCCTTTGCGGCTCTGTTCGAAGAGTCGCTGACCAAGCAGGACATGCGCGCCGGCGAAGTGATCTCCGCCGAAGTCGTGCGTGTCGACCACAACTTCGTGGTCGTCAACGCTGGTCTCAAGTCCGAAGCCTATATTCCGCTCGAAGAATTCCTGAACGACGCGGGTGAAGTGGAAGTGCAGGCGGGCGACTTCGTTTCCGTCGCGATCGACGCGCTGGAAAACGGCTATGGCGACACCATCCTGTCGCGCGACAAGGCGAAGCGCCTCGCTTCGTGGCTGTCGCTGGAAAAGGCGCTGGACAACAACGAACTCGTGACCGGCACGATCACCGGCAAGGTCAAGGGCGGCATGACCGTGATGGTCAACGGCATCCGCGCGTTCCTGCCGGGTTCGCTCGTCGACACGCGTCCGGTCAAGGACACGACGCCGTACGAAGGCAAGACGCTCGAATTCCGCGTCATCAAGCTCGATCGCAAGCGTAACAACGTGGTGCTGTCGCGCCGCGCGGTCATCGAAGCGACGCAGGGCGAAGAGCGCGCGAAGCTGCTCGAGACGCTGAAGGAAGGCGCGATCGTCGAAGGCGTGGTCAAGAACATCACCGACTACGGCGCGTTCGTGGACCTCGGCGGCATCGACGGCCTGCTGCACATCACCGACATCGCATGGCGCCGCGTGCGTCACCCGTCGGAAGTCCTGTCGGTTGGCCAGGAAGTCACCGCCAAGATCCTCAAGTTCGACCAAGAGAAGAACCGCGTTTCGCTCGGCATCAAGCAACTGGGCGACGATCCGTGGGAAGGCATCTCGCGCCGTTACCCGTCGGGCACGCGCCTGTTCGGCAAGGTCACGAACATCACCGACTACGGCGCATTCGTCGAAGTGGAATCGGGCATCGAAGGCCTCGTCCACGTGTCGGAAATGGACTGGACCAACAAGAACGTTGCGCCGTCGAAGGTTGTTCAACTGGGCGACGAAGTCGAAGTCATGGTTCTCGAAATCGACGAAGACCGCCGCCGTATCTCCCTCGGCATGAAGCAGTGCAAGCCGAATCCGTGGGATGACTTCAGCCGCAACTTCAAGAAGGGCGACAAGATCAGCGGCGCCATCAAGTCGATCACCGACTTCGGCGTGTTCATCGGTCTGCCTGGCGGCATCGACGGTCTGGTTCACCTGTCGGATCTGTCGTGGTCGGAAACCGGCGAAGAAGCCGTCCGCAAGTACAAGAAGGGCGACGAAGTCGAAGCCGTGGTTCTGGGCATCGACGTCGACAAGGAACGCATCTCGCTCGGCATCAAGCAGCTCGAAGGCGATCCGTTCAGCAACTTCGTGGCGATCAACGACAAGGGCGCTATCGTCGACGGCGTTGTGAAGTCGGTCGATCCGAAGGGTGCGGTCATCACGCTGTCCGGCGAAGTCGAAGGCTACCTGCGTGCTTCGGAAATCGCGCAAGACCGCGTGGAAGATGCGCGCAACGTGCTGAAGGAAGGCGAGAAGGTCAACGCGATGATCATCAACATCGATCGCAAGTCGCGTGGCATCAACCTGTCGATCAAGGCGAAGGATTCGGCCGAACAGCAGGAAGCCATGCGCAGCCTGCAGGGCGACTCGAACGCCGCCGCGACCGGCACGACCAACCTCGGCGCGCTGCTCAAGGCCAAGCTCGACGGCCAGAACAGCTAAGCCCTTAACGGCACAGCTGCAGAATGACCAAATCGGAATTGGTCGCCCAGTTGGCGTCGCGATTTCCGCAACTTGTCCTCAAGGATGCGGATTTCGCGGTGAAGACGATGCTGGATGCGATGTCGGAGGCTCTGGCCAACGGTCATCGCATCGAGATTCGCGGCTTCGGCAGCTTCGGGCTCAATCGTCGTCCGTCGCGCGTCGGGCGCAATCCCAAGTCGGGTGAAAAGGTGCTGGTGCCGGAGAAATTCGTGCCGCACTTCAAGCCGGGCAAGGAATTGCGCGAACGCGTCGACGGCCGCGCGGGCGAGCCGCTGAAAGCTTCGAATGACGACGATGCCGACGATCTCTGATCGGCACGCATCCTGACTGATGATCCTTCAGGATTTTCGGTTCGCGGCGTCGGCCTGCGAGGCAATCGACCAGAAAAGCACCCTTCGGGGTGCTTTTTTTATGCGCGGCGTTTCGATAGCAGCGATCCAGCGCGACGGGTGCGTTGTTTGCTAAAAATTCATGCGTCGAGCGGGCGACTGCCGGCGCCCGGGAGCATCAATTACAATACCGGTCACTTTGACCTGGGTGTTCAACCGCGCAGGCCCGGCCGAAACGGAAGGGCCGTCTGGTGCAACCGCTCTTGCGAGACCCTACATGAAATTCATCGTCTGGCTGATCCGCGTTCTGGTATTCGTGCTGTTGCTGGTGCTGGCGCTCGCCAATACCCAGCCCGCGACGCTGAACTTTCTCGCGGGCTACGCGTGGCAGGCGCCGCTTATTCTGATCGGCCTCGCGTTTTTCGTGGTGGGATTGCTCGCGGGGCTCGTGTCGGCTGTGCCGGCCAGGGTGCGTCTGCGCATGGAGAACGGGCGTCTGAAGCGCGAGCTGCGCGTCGCTCGCGAGACGCCGGTGGTGAAGGAAGAACCGCCGATGCCGCCGCTCATCTGACCTTTCGCGCAGACATCTGACACTCAACGACTAATCGCATGGATCTAGACTTCTGGTGGCTGCTTGTCATCCCCGTCGCTTTCGCGCTGGGGTGGATGGCGTCCCGCTATGACTTGAAAGCGCTGTTGTCCGAAAATGCGAATCTGCCGCGCTCGTATTTTCGCGGCCTCAATTTTCTGCTCAACGAGCAACACGACAAGGCGATCGATGCGTTCATCGAAGTCGCCAAGCTCGATCCCGAAACGATCGAACTGCATTTCGCGCTCGGCAATCTGTTTCGCCGTCGCGGAGAGACCGATCGCGCGATTCGCGTGCATCAGAATCTGTTGAGCCGCGCCGATTTGCCGGTCGCGGAACGCGATCACGCGCTCTACGAACTCGGACAGGATTTCCTGAAGGCGGGCCTGCTCGATCGCGCCGAGGAAACGTTCAAGTCGCTCAACGCCGGCGAATATTCGCTCGGCGCGCAGCGCGCGCTGCTGACCATCTACGAGATCGAAAAGGACTGGCCGAAATCGATCGCGACGGCCGAGCAGATCGAAAAGATGGGCGCGCCCTCGCTGCATATGGAAATCGCGCATTTCCACTGCGAGCTCGCGCAGGAAGCGCTTCAGCGCAAGAATCCAGATGGTGCGCGCGCCGAACTGAAGCTCGCGCTGGCATCGAACCCGGACAACGTGCGCGCGACCATCCTGGCAGGCGATGTCGAAGCGGCCGCCGGCAACGTCGATGTGGCGATCGCGCACTGGAAGCGCGTCGAGGAGCAGAACGAGGCGTATCTGCCGCTCGTCGCCGAGAAGCTGATGAAGGCGTACGCCGCGCTCGGGCGCAAGGAAGAGGGCGTCGATCTGCTGATCGATTACGCGACGCGCTATCCGTCGAACGATCTGCTCGATGTCGCCTACAAGCACGTTCAAGAGTTGCGCGGTCTCGAAGCCGCGCACGAGCTGGCACGCAAGCAGATGCAAAGCGCGCCGAATCTCGCGGGCATGACGCGTCTGCTCGAGGCGCAGGAGGCGACGGCCGACGAGCCGCGCCGCGGCGAGCTCGAACTGATGCGTAATCTGGTGAAACAGCGCACTAAGAATCTGCCGCGTTATACGTGTCAAACTTGCGGGTTCCGTGCGCGTCTATTCTATTGGCAATGCCCCGGCTGCAGCGGCTGGGAGACGTACGCGCCGCGTCGCGTCGAGCCGATCACGAGCTCGGCCTGAGCCAGCGCGGCGAGCATGACATCGGGCGGCGCGCGAATGCGCCGCTTCTGCCACCGGCATTTCAGGAACAACCGGAAAGCGTATGAAAGTGACCATCGTCGGCACGGGTTACGTCGGTCTCGTAACCGGCGCGTGCCTTGCCGAAATCGGCAATGACGTGTTTTGCGTGGACGTCGATCCGCGCAAGATCGAAATTCTCAACAATGGCGGCGTGCCGATCCACGAGCCGGGCCTTCAGGAAATGCTGAGGCGCACGCGCGCGGCAGGCCGCATCCAGTTTTCCACCGACGTGAAGGCGAGCGTCGAGCACGGCGACATTCAATTCATCGCGGTCGGCACGCCGCCCGACGAAGACGGCTCAGCCGATCTGCAATACGTGCTCGCCGCCGCGCGCAATATCGGCAAGTATTCGAACGGCTTCAAGGTGATCGTCGATAAATCGACGGTGCCGGTCGGCACGGCGCTGCAAGTGAAGCGCGTCGTCGAGGAAGAGTTGCGGGCGCGCGGGCTCGGCGAGTCGGAGAAGCACGGCTTCTCGGTCGTGTCGAATCCTGAGTTCCTGAAGGAAGGCGCGGCTGTGGACGACTTCATGCGCCCGGATCGCATCGTGATCGGCATCGACGACGACCGCGCGGGCAACCTCGCGCGCGAGAAGATGAAGCGCCTCTACACGCCGTTCAACCGCAATCACGAGCGCACGCTGTACATGGACGTGCGTTCGGCCGAGTTCACGAAGTACGCCGCTAACGCGATGCTCGCGACGCGCATCTCGTTCATGAACGATCTGTCGAATCTCGCGGATACCGTCGGCGCCGACATCGAATCGGTGCGGCGGGGCATGGGCTCGGATCCGCGCATCGGCTATCACTTCCTGTATGCGGGCTGCGGCTATGGCGGCTCGTGCTTCCCGAAGGACGTGCAGGCGCTCGCGCAAACCGCGCGCGAAAACGGCCACACGCTGCGCGTGCTCGAGGCGGTCGAAGCGGTCAATAACGATCAGAAGGAAGTGCTCGTCAACAAGATCGTGAAGCGCATGGGCGAGGATCTGCGCGGGCGCACGTTCGCCGTGTGGGGCCTCGCATTCAAGCCCAATACCGACGACATGCGCGAGGCGTCGAGCCGGCGCATCATCGAGGCGCTGCTGCAGCGCGGCGCCACGGTGCGCGGCTACGATCCCGTCGCGCGCGACGAGGCAGAGCGCGTGTTCGCGCTCGATCTCGCGGATCGCCCCGACGACTTCCAGCGCCTGCATCTCGTGAACACGCAACAGGATGCGCTGACGGACGCGGACGCGCTCGTCATCGTGACCGAATGGAAGGAATTCAAGAGCCCGGATTTCTGGCACTTGAAGAGCGCGTTGAAGACGCCGGTGATCTTCGACGGCCGCAATCTGTATGAACCGGAAGCGATGGCCGAAATGGGCATCGACTACTTTGCAATAGGACGTCCCCATGTCGAACTCGACCGCAACGGCAGCCACAACTAACGCCGATATTCCCGTCGTCCCGCTTGCGCGCGTTTCGGCGGCGCGCGTGCTCGTGGTCGGCGACGTGATGCTCGACCGCTACTGGTTCGGGGACGTCAACCGCATCTCGCCCGAAGCGCCCGTGCCGGTCGTGCACGTGCAGAAGAAGGAAGACCGCCTCGGCGGCGCGGCGAACGTCGCGCGCAACGCGGCGGCGCTCGGCGCGCAGGCCGGCCTGCTTTGCGTAGTGGGACATGACGAGCCGGGCGAGCGCATCGTCGAGTTGCTCGGCGAAAGCAAGGTCGCGGCGCATCTCGAGCGCGATCCCGAACTGCTCACGACCATCAAGCTGCGCGTGCTGTCGCGTCAGCAGCAGTTGCTGCGCGTCGATTTCGAGAACACGCCGAATCATGAAGTGCTGCGCGCGTGTCTCGAACGGTTCACCGAGATCCTGCCGCAGCACGACGTGATCCTCATGTCCGATTACGCGAAGGGCGGCCTCACGCACGTCACGCAGATGATCGCCGACGCGAAACGCGCCGGAAAGCCCGTGCTCGTCGATCCGAAGGGCGACGACTGGGACCGTTATCGCGGCGCGACGCTCATCACGCCGAATCGCGCGGAGTTGCGCGAAGTCATCGGCCAGTGGAAATCGGAAGAAGATCTGCACGAGCGCGTGAGGAAACTGCGTGCGGAGCTCGATCTTTCAGCGCTGCTCCTCACGCGCTCGGAAGAGGGCATGACGCTCTTCACCGAGGACCAGGTGCTGCACACATCGGCCGAAGCGCGCGAAGTGTATGATGTCTCGGGCGCCGGCGACACCGTCATCGCAACGGTCGCGACCATGCTGGGCGCGGGTGTGCCGCTCGTCGACTCGATCGTCTATGCGAACCGCGCGGCGGGCATCGTCGTGGGCAAGCTCGGTACGGCGACCGTCGACTACAACGAACTCTTCGCCTGACCTTATCTGAAATAACGCCATGACCATCATCGTTACCGGTGCAGCCGGCTTCATCGGCAGCAATATCGTCAAGGCGCTCAACGAGCGTGGCGAGAATCGCGTGATCGCGGTCGACAACCTCACGCGCGCCGACAAGTTCAAGAATCTCGTCGATTGCGAAATCGACGATTACCTCGACAAGACCGAGTTCGTCGAGCGCTTCAAGCGCGGCGATTTCGGCCGCGTGCGCGCGGTGTTCCACGAAGGCGCCTGTTCGGACACGATGGAAACCGACGGCCGCTACATGATGGACAACAACTTCCGCTACAGCCGCGACGTGATGGACGCGTGCCTCGCGCAGGGCGCGCAGTTCCTGTATGCATCGTCGGCGGCGACATACGGCGGATCGAGCCGTTTCGTCGAAGAGCGCGAAGTCGAGAAGCCGCTCAACGTGTACGGTTATTCGAAGTTCCTCTTCGATCAGATCGTGCGGCAGGTGCTGCCGAAGGCGGAAAGCCAGATCGCCGGCTTTCGCTATTTCAACGTGTACGGCCCGCGCGAAACGCACAAGGGACGCATGGCGTCGGTCGCGTTCCACAACTTCAATCAGTTCCGCTCGGAAGGCAAGGTCAAGCTCTTCGGCGAGTACAACGGCTATGCGGCCGGCGAGCAGACGCGCGACTTCATCTCGGTCGAAGACGTCGTGAAGGTGAATCTGTTCTTCTTCGATCATCCGGAGAAGTCGGGCATTTTCAATCTCGGCACCGGGCGCGCGCAGCCGTTCAACGACATCGCGTCGACGGTCGTGAACTCGCTGCGCGCGTTGAACGGCGAAGCGGCGCTCTCGCTCGCCGAACTCGTGCAGCGCGGTCTGATCGAGTACGTGCCGTTCCCCGACGCGCTGCGCGGCAAGTACCAATGCTTCACGCAGGCGGACCAGTCGAAGCTGCGCGCAGCCGGTTACGACGCCTCGTTCCTTACGGTTCAGGAAGGTGTCGATCGCTACGTGCGTTGGCTATTCGGCCCGCTATAAACGCGCTTCGAGCCTCTCTAAACTGGGTCTCACGGTTGGCGCTGGTGCCGGCCGGTTCTTCACGGAGACTCAGTCATGTTCAAGCAAGCACTCTCGTCGATCGCTGCGTTCGCGCTCATCTTTTCCATCGGTAGCGCGTTCGCGGCCGTCGACGTCAATACCGCCAACTCCGACGCGCTGCGCGGCATCAAGGGCATCGGTCCGGCGAAGGCGAAAGCCATTCTCGATGAACGTCAGGCGCACGGTCCGTTCAAGGACGCGAGCGATCTCGGCACGCGCGTCAAAGGCATGGGCGGCAAGACCGTCCAGCGTCTGGAAGCGGAAGGACTGACAATCGGCGCAACGACGAAGACCGCGGCCGTCGCCGCACCGCCTGGCGGCGCGAACTCGGCTGTCGCGACGCCGGTTTCGGCGTCCGCATCAGCTAAACCGGTCATTGTGAAGAAATAAGCACGGCCCGGAGGCGCGCCCTGGTGCGCGGCGCGCCATCGATCTCCTTCAGCCTTCGGATGTCTTGGGCTCCCCGCGGACGGCCTCCCCGCGGGGCTTTTTGCATGCGTGGACGGCGCGCGCGAGCGGCATTCCATCCGTGCATCAGGGATGCGCCGGCATCGGCGGAACCGGTGGGCTACAATCGACGAATCCCTATATCAAAATCCGCGCGGAAAGGCAGTGTCGTCCGCGGGAATCCGAATCGGCTCCGCATATGGCTTACATGACTATCGAAGACACGATCGGCAACACGCCGCTCGTGCAACTCGTCCGCATCGTGGACGATGAAATTCGCAGCCGCAACAACGTCGTGCTGGGCAAGCTCGAAGGCAACAATCCGGCGGGATCGGTGAAGGACCGGCCGGCGCTGTCGATGATCAGGAAAGCTGAAGAGCGCGGCCGCATCAAGCCGGGCGACACGCTCATCGAAGCAACGAGCGGCAACACCGGCATCGCGCTCGCGATGGCCGCCGCGATGCGCGGCTACAAGATGGTGCTGCTGATGCCGGAAGATCTGTCGATCGAGCGCCGCCAGAGCATGGCCGCGTATGGCGCCGAAATCGTGCTGACGCCGGTGACGGGCGGCATGGAATACGCACGCGATCTCGCCGACCAGATGCAGCGTGACGGCAAAGGCATCATTCTCGATCAGTTCGCGAACCCGGACAATCCGCTCGCGCATTACGAAGGCACGGGCCCGGAGCTGTGGCGTCAGACCGAAGGCCGCCTTACGCACTTCGTCTCGTCGATGGGCACGACCGGCACGATCATGGGCGTGTCGAAGTATCTGAAGGAGCAGAACGAAAAGATCGAGATCATCGGCGCTCAGCCGGAAGAAGGCTCGCGCATTCCGGGCATCCGCAAGTGGCCGGAAGCCTATCTGCCGAAGATTTTCGATCGCAGCCGCGTGGATCGCGTGGAGAACGTAAGTCAGGCGGCCTCCGAAGCGATGGCGCGACGCCTCGCATCGGTCGAAGGCATTTTCGCGGGCATTTCGTCGGGCGGCGCGTGCGAAGTGGCGCTGCGCATTGCGCGCCAGGTGGAGAACGCGACGATCGTGTTCATCGTCTGCGATCGCGGCGATCGTTATCTTTCGACGGGCGTGTTCCCGGCATGATGCCGCGCATCCTGATCGCGCAATGAGAGAACCCCGGCGAGCCGGGGTTTTTTACGTCTGTAGCGGACAAACGTCACTGCGAATTCGCGCCCGTGTCGCCCGCGACCATGCGCGCCTTGACCGCTTCGCCAAGCTGATACACCGCGAGCGCGTAGAAGAAGCTGCGGTTGTAACGCGTCAGCACGTAGAAGTTCTTCAGCCCGAGCGTGTATTCGGTCGCGCGGCCGGGCGTGGGCAAATCGACGACGGTGAGCGGCGTCGGCGCTTCTGCGTCGATATTCAAGCCCGGCTCGTTGAGCAGCATGCCGGCCTTCGTCAGTTGCGCGAGCGACCATTTCGGTTCCGGCGCGCCATCGGCGGCGGCCTGCGCGATGCCCTGACTGCCGACATCGCCGGCGATGCGCCACACGACCGGCCGGCCCGGTTCCCAGCCGTTCTGCTTCAGATAGTTCGCCACACTGCCGATGGCGTCTGCCGGGCTCGTGCGCAGATCGATGCGGCTGTTGCCGTCGTAATCGACCGCGTATTGCACGATGCTGCTCGGCAGGAACTGCGGAATCCCGATCGCGCCCGTGTATGAACCGAGGACGGTCGTCGGATCGATCTGCGAATCGCGCGTCCACACGAGCAGGTCTTCGAGATTCTTGCGGAACGTCGCCATGCGCTCGACGCGGTTCGGCGTGTTCGGGTAATCGAAGGTGAGCGTGGTCAGCGCGTCGAGCGCGCGGAAGTTGCCCATGTACTTCCCGTAGATCGTCTCCACGCCGATGATTCCGACGATTACCTCCGGCGGCACGCCGAATTGCTCGGACGCGCGCTGCAGCGTCGCCTGATTCGCGCGCCAGAACTTCACGCCCGCGTTGATGCGAACCGGCTCGATGAAACGCCCCTGGTACGCGCGCCAGTTCTTGGCCTGCGGCGTGGGCGAAGGCAACACCAGTTTCGCCGCGGTCGCCGAATAGCTCACGCGCGCGAACAGGTCGTGCAGCGCAGACGAATCGAAGTCGTAGCGCGCGACCATGTCATTGATGAACGCATCGACATTCGGATTGTTCGCGTAGCGCTGCGGCACGATCTCTTCTTCGAACACCTGCCCTTGCGGCGTCGCGGCCTGCGGCTGCTGCGACTGCGCAAAGGCACTGTTCCCGGAGAGAAAGCCGAGCGCGCAGACGAGGGAAGCAACGAGTGCGCGCTTTGCCGGCCTGGATGAAGCCGTGAAGACGAACGGAGCAAACTGGAAAGTCATAGTGTGCGTGGTTGGGGGCGGTTGGGGCGATGCCGGATGCGCGAGTGGCCAAAAACGCCTGTGAAGTCGAATCGATGCAACGATTCTCAACGGAACGCAACAGCCTGCAACATGCCGCGCGCAATCGCTCGGCCGGCAAGGCGTCGGGGCAGTATAACCGACGCTTCGCGCCCATATCGGCCATGTGCCCGGGCGAGGGCGGCCGTGCCGGACGGTGTGGTAACTTAACGTCAATTACGCGACAAGTGGTCGCGTATGACGAAAAAATACGAGACGAGAGCCGACGACAAGCGGCATTGCGAGACATCATGGCCACCGGCTTCTACTCCCACCCCGACTGCCTCCAGCACGACAACGGCCAATGGCATCCCGAGTGTCCGGCGCGCCTGCAGGCGATCGAAGACCAGCTGATCGCGAGCCGGATCGATTCGCTCATCGAGCGCGAGGAAGCGCCGCTCGCCGACGAAGCCGACCTTGCGCGCGTGCATACGCAGGCGCACATCGACTACATCAAGAGCCGCACGCCGGAATCGGGCCGAAGCGAACTCGACCCCGATACGTCGATGTGCCCCCAGTCCTATCGCGCGGCGTTGCGCGCGGCGGGCGCGGCGGTCGCGGCCACCGATGCCGTCATCGAAGGCCGTTACGACAACGCGTTTTGCAGCATCCGGCCGCCGGGCCATCACGCCGAGCCCGCGCGCGCGATGGGCTTCTGCCTATTCAACAACGTCGCGATCGCCGCGCGGCATGCGCTGGAAGTGCACGGCCTGCAGCGGGTCGCGATCGTCGATTTCGACGTGCATCACGGCAACGGCACCGAAGCCGCGTTCAGCGGCGATTCGCGCGTGCTGATGTGCAGTTTCTTCCAGCATCCGTTCTATCCGTTTTCCGGCGCCGACAATCACGCGGCGAACATGGTCAACGTGCCGCTCGCCGCGCGCACTAAGGGCATGCAGGTGCGCGAGGTCGTCGACATGATGTGGCTGCCGCGGCTCGAAGCGTTCAAGCCGCAGATGATCTTCGTCTCGGCCGGCTTCGATGCGCATCGCGAAGACGACATGGCGAACATGGGTCTCGTCGAGGACGATTACGCGTGGATCACCGAGCAGATTCGCGGCGTCGCGAAGCGCTACGCGCAAGGGCGCATCGTGAGTTGTCTCGAGGGCGGCTATAACCTGTCGGCGCTGGGCCGCAGCGTCGTTGCGCATCTGCGGGTGCTGGCGGAAATCTAGCGGGCGCGAGCGCGCGCGTAGTCCGCGCGCACGAGCGTCCAGTCGATCAGCTCGCGGATCACGCGCTCGCGGTCGAGATCGTTGAGCGTTTCGTGGGCGCTGCCTTCGTGGACGATGAGCGTGGTGTCGGTCGATCCCGCGTTGGCTTCGAACTCGCGGCTGCCGGCGGGATCGCAGATCGCGTCCGCGCTGCCGTGAAAGACGAGAAGCGGCAGCTTGATGTCGCCGCGCTTTTCCGCCACGCGCTCCATGCCGGCGAGAATCTGCGCGGCAGTGCGTGCGCAGACGGCTGCGTGATGCACAAGCGGATCGCGCTTGTACGCTTCGACGACGCCCGGCGCGCGCGACAGCAGCACCGGATCGATGCTGAACGCGGCGACGCGCGGCGCGACCACGCCCACGATGCGGCTCAGTTTGGCCTTCCAGCGCGGCGTGCCCGGTCCGATCTTCAACGCCGGGCTCGACAGGATCAGACCGGCCAGCTTGTTCGCCTGCGCACGCTCGGCGGCGTAGAGCGCCGCGATCGTTCCGCCCATGCTGTGGCCCATCAAAAAGAGCGGCGTGCCGGCGGGCGGCGTGGCCGCGCACGCTTCGAGCAGGACATCGGTGTCGCGCAGATAGTCCGTGAAGACGCGAACCCACGCCCGTTCGCCCGACGACTTCCCGTGTCCGCGCAGATCGATCGCGATCAGCTCGATGCCCGCCGCGTTCAGCGCGGTCGCGAGCGCGTCGTAACGGCCCGCGTGTTCGCCGAGACCGTGGACGAGCGCGATCCGCGCGTTGAGTTCGATGCCCGGCGCGGGGTGCCAGCGATGCAGAAACAGTTCGACGCCGTGTCGCGTCGTGACGGCGCTCGTCGAATAGATAGTGCGTGACATGGCGCGGTAAATATCTCCACGTTATTAGCCGATCTGAAATCATTATTAAACAGAATGTAACGCGTCCTGTAAAATCCCCGCCACGATACGAACAGCTAAGAACGAGCGGCGGCCGGCGGCGCGGGTGGGTTCCACCCGACAAGCCTTCCGCCGTTTGCATTTTCATGATCGAAATACGCAATCTTTCGCAGCGTTTCGCGGGGCCCCGAGGCTGGGTCGAAGCGCTGCACAACGTCAATCTGACGATTCCCGCCGGCGAAGTGTTCGGCATCATCGGGCGCAGCGGCGCGGGCAAGAGCACGCTGGTTCGCACGATCAATCTGCTGACGCGGCCGAGCGAAGGCAATGTGATCGTCGACGGACGCGATCTCACGACGCTCGGCAAGGACGATCTGCGCGCCGCGCGCCGCGACATCGGCATGATCTTCCAGCATTTCAATCTGCTGAGTTCGCGCACGGTGTACGACAACGTCGCGCTGCCGCTCGAACTCGCTGGCAAGAAGCGCGCGGAAATCGAAGCGGCCGTGTTGCCGCTGCTCGATCTCGTCGGCCTCACGACGCACAAGGACAAGTATCCCGCGCAGATCAGCGGCGGACAGAAGCAGCGCGTCGGGATTGCGCGGGCGCTCGCGAGCAAGCCGACAGTGCTGCTCTCCGACGAAGCCACGTCCGCGCTCGATCCCGAAACCACGCGCGCGATTCTCGATCTGCTGCGCAAGATCAATCGCGAGCTCGGGCTCACCATCGTGCTCATCACGCATCAGATGGAAGTGATCAAACAGGTCTGCGATCGCGTCGCGGTGCTCGACGCCGGGCGCGTGGTCGAAGAGGGCAAGGTCGTCGATGTCTTCATGCAGCCGCATCACGAAGTCACGCGCGCACTGATCGGCGACGTGATCGCGCACGAGTTGCCGCCCGCATTGAAGGCACGCGTGATCGAGCGGCTCAAGACCGGCAGCGGTCATTTGCTGCGGCTCGCGTTCACGGGCTCGGGCGTCGATCAGCCGATTCTCTCGGAGACGATCCGCCGCTACGAACTCGATTTCAACATCCTGCACGGCCAGATCGACGAGATTCAGGGGCAGGCATTCGGATCGCTCGCGGTGCTCGCGGGCGGTCAGCCGGTGAAGATCGCCGAAGCGATCGAATATTTGCGCTCGCAGGGCGTCGTCGTGGAGGAGTTGTCCCATGTTGAGTGAAATGTTCGACATGTTCGTCCAGTCGTTCTGGGAAACGCTGATCATGGTCGGCATCTCGGGACTCGTCGGCGCGGCGGTCGGTTTGCCGCTCGGCGTGCTGCTCTATCTCACCGATCGCGACGGCGTGCTGCAGAACATCGGCGTGAATCGGGTGCTCGGCGGCATCGTGAATGCGGTGCGCTCGACGCCGTTCATCATCCTTCTCGTCGCGGTGATTCCGTTCACGCGGCTCGTCGTCGGCTCGTCGATCGGCACCGCGGCCGCCGTCGTGCCGCTGACGATCGCCGCTGCGCCGTTCATCGCGCGGCTCGTCGAGACGGCACTGCGCGAAGTGGATCGCGGACTCATCGAGGCCGCGCAGGCAATGGGCGCGACGACATCCCAGATCGTCTTCAAAGTGCTGTTGCCGGAATCGCTGCCGGGCGTCGTCGCTGGATTGACGATCACGTTCGTGTCGCTCGTCGGCTATTCGGCGATGGCGGGCGCGATCGGCGGCGGCGGTCTCGGCGATCTCGGCATCCGCTATGGTTATCAGCGTTTTCTTCCTGAAGTGATGATCACGGTCGTCGTGATTCTCATCGTGTTCGTGCAGCTGGTTCAGTCGTTCGGCGACTGGCTCGTTCGTCGTCTCAGTCACAAATAACCACTCAAGAAACCATGCAACGTCGATTCATTCTGAAGTTCGCCGCCGCGCTGTTGAGCGCAACGCTGTTCAACGGTGCCGCGCACGCCGATGAAGCCATCAAGTTGGGCGTGACCGGCGGCCCGCACGCGCAGATCATGGACGTGGTGAAGCAGGTCGCCGCGAAAAACGGGCTGAAGATCACGGTCGTCGAATTCTCGGATTACGTGCAGCCGAACGCCGCGCTCGCCGCCGGCGATCTCGATGCGAACAGCTATCAGCATCTGCCGTATCTCGACGCGCAAGTGAAGGATCGCGGCTACAAGCTCGTCAAGGTCGCCGATACGGTGACGTTCCCGATGGGCATCTACTCGAAGAAGCTGAAGTCGCTGTCGGCGCTTGCCAACGGCGCGCGCATCGCGGTGCCGAACGATCCGACCAACGGCGGCCGCGCATTGCTGCTGCTGCAGAAGCAAGGTCTCATCAAGCTGCGCGCGGATGCGGGTCTGAAAGCGACGCCGCTCGATATCGTCGAGAATCCGAAGAAGCTGAAGATCGTCGAACTCGACGCCGCGCAGATTCCGCGCTCGCTCGACGACGTCGATGCCGCCGCCATCAATACGAACTTCGCGATGGAAGCGGGCCTGAAGCCGAAGTCGGACGCGATCGCAATCGAAGATCCACGCGGTCCGTATGTGAACATCATCGCGGTTCGCGCGGCCGACAAGGACAAGCCGTGGGTTGCGAAGCTGATCGCGGCGTATCACTCGCCGGAAGTGAAGCAGTTCATCGAAGGCAAGTACGCCGGCGCGGTGATTACGGCCTGGTAATCGTTTTCATGGTCGGATTCGGGTTTTCGTGGATATAAATAGAACGATCGTTCGATAAAATTCGGCTCATACCTATTGCACGATCGCCGACCCCACCCGCTTTTGGAGGGGTGATCTTACGCGTCACTCGTATAATGGCGCTGGGTTGACGTAATCGTAACTTTGGAGCGTGTGCATGAAAATTCTGGTGCCAGTCAAGCGCGTGGTCGACTACAACGTGAAGGTCCGCGTGAAATCGGATAACACGGGTGTCGATATCGCCAACGTGAAGATGTCGATGAACCCGTTCGACGAAATCGCCGTGGAAGAGGCGGTGCGTCTGAAGGAAGCGGGTGTTGCTACGGAAGTGATCGCCGTATCGTGCGGCGTGACGCAATGTCAGGAAACGTTGCGGACGGCGCTGGCGATCGGTGCGGATCGCGCGATTCTGGTCGAATCCGCCGATGAGTTGCAGCCGCTGGCGGTCGCGAAGATCCTGAAGGCATTGGTCGATCAAGAGAAGCCTGAGCTCGTCATCCTGGGCAAGCAGGCCATCGACGACGACTCGAATCAAACCGGCCAGATGCTCGCTGCACTGGCGGGTCTGCCGCAAGCGACGTTCGCATCGAAGGTCGTCGTTGCCGATGGCAAAGCCACGGTATCGCGCGAAGTCGATGGCGGCGCCGAAACGCTGTCGCTGAAATTGCCCGCAGTCGTCACGACCGATCTGCGTCTGAACGAGCCGCGCTATGTGACGCTGCCGAACATCATGAAGGCGAAGAAGAAGCCGCTGACGACGGTGAAGCCCGCCGATCTCGGCGTCGATGTCGCGCCGCGTCTGAAGACGCTGAAAGTCGTCGAGCCACCGAAGCGCAGCGCGGGCATCACCGTGCCCGACGTGAAGACGCTGGTCGAAAAACTGAAAACCGAAGCGAAGGTGATCTGAACATGACGATTCTCGTAATTGCAGAACACGACAATGCGTCGATCAAGGCAGCGACGCTGAACACGGTTGCGGCGGCATCGAAGATTGGTGGCGATGTGCATGTGCTGATCGCAGGATCGAACGCGCAGGGCGCGGCGGATGCGGCGGCGAAGATCGCGGGCGTTTCGAAAGTGCTCCTCGCCGATGCGCCGCAACTCGCTGAAGGCTTGGCGGAGAACGTCGAAGCTACGGTGTTGAACATCGCGAAGGATTATTCGCACATTCTGGCTCCGGCGACCGCGTACGGTAAGAACATCGCGCCGCGTATCGCTGCACACTTGGATGTCGCGCAAATCAGCGACATCACCGCCGTCGATAGCGCCGATACTTTCGAACGCCCGATCTACGCAGGCAACGCCATCGCCACGGTTCAATCGAGCGATCCGATCAAGGTCATCACCGTTCGCGCGACGGGCTTCGATCCGGTCGCGGCGGAAGGCGGCAGCGCAGCGGTCGAGAAGATCGAAGCCGCAGCCGATGCAGGCATTTCATCGTTCGTGTCGCGCGAAGTCACCAAGCTCGATCGTCCGGAACTGACGAGCGCGCACATCATCGTGTCGGGTGGCCGTGGTCTGGGCAGCGGCGAGAACTACACGAAGACGCTAGAACCGCTCGCCGACAAGCTCGGCGCGGCGCTGGGCGCATCGCGCGCGGCGGTCGATGCGGGCTATGTCCCGAACGATTTTCAGGTCGGTCAAACCGGCAAGATCGTCGCGCCCCAACTGTACGTGGCGGTCGGCATCTCGGGCGCGATTCAACACTTGGCCGGCATGAAGGACTCGAAGGTCATCGTCGCCATCAACAAAGACCCCGAAGCGCCGATCTTCAGTGTCGCCGATTACGGTCTCGTCGGCGATCTGTTCTCGGTCGTGCCGGAACTGGTGAAAGAGCTCGGCTAACCGCGCCATGTGAGTCGAACACTCACCACAAAAATAAGAAAGGGCGCGACGAACGTTGCGCCCTTTTTTTGTACCCGAAAATTGAAACAGGAGGAGACAGGACGATGAGCTATCGCGCACCCGTCAAGGACATGTTGTTCGTAGTGAAGGAGCTGGCGGATATCGACTGCATCGCCGCGCTGCCCGGTCACGAAGACGCGGGCTTCGATACGGCGCAGGCCGTCGTCGAAGAAGCCGCGCGCTTTTGCAGCGAAGTAATCGCGCCGCTGAACGTCGAAGGCGATCGCAATCCAAGCGCCTGGGCGAACGGCGAAGTCACGACGACGCCCGGCTTCAAGAACGCGTTCCGCCAGTTCGCGGAAGGCGGCTGGCAAGGCGTCGTGCATCCGGCGGACTTCGGCGGACAGGGCCTGCCGAAGCTCATCGCGACGCCGTGCATCGAAGCGCTCAACTCGGCGAATCTCTCTTTCGCGCTGTGCCCGCTGCTCACCGACGGCGCAATCGAGGCGCTCCTCACCGCCGGCAGCGACGAGCAGAAGGCGCGCTATCTGCCGAAGTTCATTAGCGGCGAATGGACCGGCACGATGAACCTCACCGAGCCGCAGGCGGGTTCCGATCTCGCGCTCGTGCGCACGCGGGCCGAGCCGCAGGGCGATGGCACGTACAAGGTCTTCGGCACGAAAATCTTCATCACGTACGGCGAACACGACATGGCGAAGAACATCGTCCATCTCGTGCTCGCGCGCACGCCCGATGCGCCCCAGGGCGTGAAAGGCATCTCGCTCTTTCTCGTGCCGAAGTTCCTCGTCAATGACGACGGCTCGCTCGGCGAGCGCAACGACGTGCATTGCGTGTCGATCGAGCACAAGCTCGGCATCAAGGCGAGCCCGACGGCCGTGCTGCAATACGGCGATCACGGCGGGGCGACCGGGTATCTGATCGGCGAGGCGAATCGCGGCCTCGAATACATGTTCATCATGATGAACGCGGCGCGTTTTGCGGTCGGCATGCAGGGTGTCGCGATCGCCGAGCGCGCGTATCAGCAGGCGGTCGCGTACGCGAAGGAGCGCGTGCAGAGCCGTCCCGTCGATGGCAGCGCGAAGGAGCCGGTGACGATCATCCATCACCCCGACGTGCGCCGCATGCTCTCGACGATGCGCGCCTACACTGAAGGCGCCCGCGCGCTCGCCTACGTCGCAGCGTCGCACAGCGATCTCGCGCACGGCCATCCGGACGACGACGCGAGGAAGAGTCATCAGGCGATCTACGAATATCTCGTGCCGATCGTGAAGGGCTTTTCCACGGAAATGTCGGTCGATGTCGCGAGTATCGGCGTGCAGGTGCATGGCGGCATGGGCTACATCGAGGAGACGGGCGCGGCGCAGCATTATCGCGACGCGCGCATTCTGCCGATCTACGAAGGCACGACGGCGATTCAGGCGAACGACCTCGTCGGCCGCAAGACCGTGCGCGATGGTGGCCGTGCGGCGCAAGCGCTGCTCGCGCAGATCGATCAGACGATCGCCGCGCTCGCCGAAGTCGATGGCAAGCCGTTCAAGTCGATGCATCGACATTTGAGCGCGGGAAGTCTGTCGCTGGCGCGCGCGATCGAGTTCATCGTCGCGAAGTTCAAGAGCGACCCGAACGCGGTGTTCGCGGGCAGCGTGCCGTATCTGCGGCTTGCGGGCATCGTGTTGTCCGGATGGCAGATGGCGCGCGCGATGCTCGTCTCGCAGGTGAAGCGCGCGGAAGACGAGCGCTTTCATTCCGCGAAGATCGCGACAGCCGAGTTTTTCGCGGAGCACATTCTGTCGCTGGCTCCTGGGATCGAGGCGTCCATCGTCAGCGCGAACGGCGGGGAAGGGGTGCTCGCACTCAGCGAAGATCAGTTCTAGAAACGACAAAGCGCCTTCATCGAAGGCGCCTTTGCTTTGCTTTGATGCGACAACGCGAATTACGCGTTCGCGTATCCCGGACGCGTCTTCACGCCGACGTCGCCGAAATAGCGATGCACCGAAAGGTCGTCCGCGCGGATCGCGGGCTGCTTGCCGGACATGAGATCGGCGAGCAATTGGCCGGAGCCGCACGACATCGTCCAGCCGAGCGTGCCGTGGCCCGTGTTCAGGAACAGGTTCGGCACCGGCGTGCGGCCGACGATCGGCGTGCCGTCAGGCGTCATCGGGCGCAGGCCGGTCCAGAACGTGGCGTTCGTGGTGTCGCCGCCGCCCGGGAAGAGGTCGTTCACGCACATTTCGAGCGTTTCGCGACGCGCCGCTTTCAGGTTCTTGTCGTATCCGACAATTTCCGCCATGCCGCCCACGCGGATGCGGTCGTCGAAACGCGTGATCGCGATCTTGTACGTTTCGTCGAGCACGGTCGACACAGGCGCGCGGTTCGCATCGACGATCGGCGCGGTAATCGAATAGCCCTTCAGCGGATAGACCGGAATCTTGACGAGATCGCCGAGCAGTTTCGGCGAATACGAGCCGAGCGCGACGACGTACGAATCCGCCGTCACCAGTTCCTTGCCGCACTGCACGCCGGCGATGCGGCCATTCGCGACGGCGAGCGCGTCGATCGACGTGTTGTAGCGGAACTTGACGCCGAGCGCTTCGGCCATTGCGGCGAGCCGCGTGGTGAACATCTGGCAGTCGCCGGTTTCATCGTTCGGCAGACGCAGACCGCCCGTCAGCTTCTGCGACACGGCGGCGAGCGCGGGTTCGGCCTTCTTGAGTTCGTCGGCGGTGAGCAGCTCGAACGGCACGTTCGCGTCTTTCAGCACGGCGATGTCCTTGCCCGCGCCATCGAATTGCTGCTGCGTACGGAACAGTTGCAGCGTGCCCCCCGTGCGGCCTTCATAGGAAATGCCCGTGTCCGCGCGCAGCGCCTGCAGGCAGTCGCGGCTGTATTCGGCGAGGCGGACCATGCGGCCCTTGTTCACCGTGTAGCGATCTTGCGTGCAGTTACGCAGCATTTGCCACATCCATTGCAACTGATTCATCGTGCCGTCGAGGCGGATCGCGAGCGGCGCGTGCTTTTCGAACATCCACTTCACGGCCTTCAGCGGCACGCCCGGCGCGGCCCACGGCGATGCATAACCGGGAGAGATCTGTCCGGCGTTCGCGAAACTCGTTTCGAGCGCGGGGCCGGCTTCGCGATCGATGACCGTGACTTCGTGGCCGGCGCGAGCAAGGTAATACGCGCTCGTCACGCCGACGACGCCGCTTCCGAGGATAACGATTCGCATGTGATCTCCAATTCGATTTCGCTGGACAGCCGGCCAAACCTGCGACACCCTGTCCGTCTAGTGTTATCGCCTATAGTATTGAGATCAAAGCAGTTTTAGTTATTGTATTTGGTCGATTTTCAGGAAAAAGAAATGCGAACGCAGCGAAATCCGGTCCGTACGCTCGACAAGCTCGATCACAAGATCTTGAACATCCTTCAGGAGGACGGCCGCATCGCGATGAAGGATCTGGCGGAGCGCGTCGGATTGTCCGTGACGCCGTGTATCGAGCGCGTGAAACGCATGGAGCGCGACGGCGTCATCGTCGGCTATTACGCGCGCGTGAATCCGACTGAACTCGGCGCGGCGCTGCTCGTGTTCGTTGAGATCACGCTGGATCACAAAAGCGGTAACATGTTCGAGCAGTTCCGGCGCGAAGTGCAGAAGATTCCCGAAGTGCTCGAGTGTCATCTCGTGTCGGGCGATTTCGACTATCTGATCAAGGCGCGGATCGGCGAAATGGCGGACTATCGCAAGCTGCTCGGCGACATCCTGTTGCAACTGCCGGGCGCGGTTCAGTCGAAGAGCTATGTGGTGATGGAGGAGATCAAGGAGACGCTGAAGATTCTCGTCGAGACGTGATTTTCCGCTTGCGACGAAACGTCGATACTGTATATTTGTACAGTATCAATCGTTGGATTTTGTCGCAAATGTCATCGCCGGATCGTGAATATCCCGTCGCGCCGCCCGCTCCGTTGAAGGGGCGCGGCGCGGTCACGAACATCCAGGGCCGCTACGAGAAGGACGAGCGCGAGCGCGTCGACGACGGCTGGCTGCACGCCGCGGATGCCGAGGACGAGAGCGCGCCGCCGCTGCGCACGCAGGTGTTCGAAGAGCGCGCCAAAACCATCCTCACGCGCAACAGTTCGCCGGACATTCCGTTCTCCGTATCGCTCAATCCCTATCGCGGATGCGAACACGGCTGCATCTACTGTTTCGCTCGTCCGACGCACAGCTATCTCGGACTGTCGCCCGGCCTCGATTTCGAAAGCCGCATTTACGCGAAGATCAACGCGCCCGAATTGCTCGAACGCGAACTGGCGAAGCCGAACTACGAGCCCGAGCCGATCGCGCTCGGCGTCAACACCGACGCGTATCAGCCGGTCGAACGGGATCTGCAACTCACGCGGCGCGTCATTCAGATGCTGCACGACTGCGGCCATCCGTTCGCGGCGATCACGAAGAGCTCGCTGATCGAGCGCGACATAGACCTGCTCGCGCCGATGGCCGAACGCGGCCAGATGATGGCGGCGATCACAGTCACCACGCTCGATGCCGATATCGCGCGCACGCTCGAACCGCGCGCGGCCACACCTTCGCGGCGTCTACGCACGATTCGCACGCTCGCGGAGGCGGGCATCCCAGTGGGCGTGAGCATCGCGCCGGTCATTCCGTTCGTGACGGAGCCGGACCTGGAGCGTGTGCTGGAAGCGTGCGCAGAGGCGGGCGCGACGACCGCGAGCTATATCGTGCTGCGTCTGCCATGGGAAGTCGCGCCGCTCTTCAAGGATTGGCTGGCCGCGCATTTTCCCGACCGCGCGGATCGCGTGATGAGCCGCGTGCGCGACATGCGCGGCGGCAAGGATTACGACTCGGATTTCTCGAAGCGCATGAAAGGCGAGGGCCTTTGGGCCGACATGCTGAAACAGCGCTTTCAGAAGGCGACGAAACGTCTTGGGCTTAATGCAAGACAGCGCGGGATTCTCGATATGTCCGAGTTTCAGCGACCGGCGAAACGGCCGCCGCCGCCGGCGAGCCCGCAGCTCGATTTGTTCTGACGTTCTATTGCGACAAAGTCTTCGCGGCTTCGACCTGGCCTTCGAAATAAGTCTGGAACGTGAGCGCGAGACCGGTCATCAGCAGAAATGCGCCGATCAGCAGCGAAAAGATCACGACGAAGATCACGGTCCAACCGGAGCGGCTTTCGCGTCCCGTGTGCGCGTTGAATTGCGCGTCCCACTTGGCGTCCGGGCGCAGGCCGTAGACGAGCGCGGAGAGGAAAGCCGCAAGCAGCGAGATTGCGCCGGGAAATGCCAGCGCCCAGCCGAGAATCGACGTGCGCTCCGTTTCGGCGAGCAGCAGATAGCCGAACGCACCCATGACGATACCGACGATATGCGCCCAGCCGTACTTGTCGCGCATTCCATAGAGATAGAAGCGATGCAGTCCGATATAGCCGAACAGGAACGCCAGTGCGGCGGTCAGCGTTTTCGAGCGGAAGTATGGCGGAACCTGCTTGCCGGCCGGCTTGGAGCCGGATTGCGTGGCGACGGACGAGGAAGTCATCAGCGAAAGCGGTGGTGGATTGAGGCGGACGCCGGTCTGATATTTTACGCCTACCGCCGAGCACGCCGCCCATGGCACGTTGCCGCATCGGCGTGATTTCCGGTATCTGGCAACGCGCCGAAGTCTTGCCGAACTTGGCGTCACATGCAAAAAATGCGTTAAGTGTTTGTTAGCGCGTCGGAATCCGGCTATAATCGCCTGTTCTCGTTGTTCCGAACCCCGGTTTTCAAGGATTTCAGCATGGTCATCATCCGCTTGGCTCGTGGCGGCTCGAAGAAGCGCCCGTTCTACAACATCGTCGCAACCGACTCGCGTAGCCGCCGTGACGGCCGCTTCATCGAGCGCGTGGGTTTCTACAACCCGGTCGCGACCAAGGGCGAATCGCTGCGCATCGCGCAAGATCGCCTGACGTACTGGCAAGGCGTTGGCGCGCAACTGTCGCCGACCGTCGAGCGTCTCGTCAAGCAAGCTCAGCAAGCCCAGCCGGCTGCTTGAGTTCGCTGAGCCGACGCTGTAGTAAACGCTCGAAACCTGCCCAAAGGTTCGCCGATGTCCGCGCGCGATTCTGAATCCGGCCGCGCATCGGAAAACATCGGCCGAACGAAGCCGGGGCAAGATGAAAGTTCCGCCACGTTTGGCGCGTTCGTCCGCAAGCCGGGCGCGCGCCGCGTGGCGGGCGACGTTTCGGGTAGCAACAAAGGCAGCGATAAAGGCAGCATTCAGCCGGAAGCCGCAATCGAGCGGGTCGAGGCTTTGCCCGAAGACGCCGTCGAAGTCGGTTTTATCGCCGATGCGTACGGTCTGAAGGGTTGGGTCAAGATCGTTCCGCACGCGAACGGCAAGCAGGGCGGCGACGCGCTGCTGAGCGCCAAACGCTGGTGGCTCGTCAAAGGCCGCGATCGCAAGTCCGCGCGCTGCCTGCAGTCGAAAGTGCACGCCGATACCATCGTCGCGTGTCTGGCCGGCTGCGATGACCGCGATGCGGCGCTCGCGCTGAAGGGCCATACGGTGAATATCGCGCGTGGCGATTTCCCGAAGCTCGACAGCGACGACGAATTCTACTGGGTCGATCTGATCGGCCTCGATGTCGAAAATGAAGCTGGCGTTGCGCTTGGTCGCGTCGCCGATCTGATCGACAACGGCGCGCATTCCATTCTGCGGATCGAGTATCCGGATACGAACAAGGACGGCGCGCCCGTCACCGGCGAGCGGCTCATTCCGTTCGTCGGCGTATATGTGAAGACGGTGGACCGGGCGGCGAAGCGTATCGTCGTCGACTGGGACGCCGATTATTGAACATCGGCACGTTACGGAGAGAGCGATGCAGTTCGATGTCGTAACGCTCTTTCCCGAAATGTTTCGCGCGCTGACCGACTGGGGCATCACCAGCCGGGCGGTGAAGCAGGAGCGGTTCGGTCTGCGTACGTGGAATCCGCGCGATTTCACCACGGACAACTACCGCACCGTCGACGATCGCCCTTACGGCGGCGGCCCCGGCATGGTCATGCTGGCGCGCCCGCTGGAAGACGCGATCCACGCGGCGAAGGCTGCGCAGCGCGAGCAGGGCATCACGTCGACGCGCGTCGTGATGATGTCGCCGCAAGGTGCGAAGCTGGATCACGATCGCGTGATGCGATTCGCGCAGGAACCCGGTCTCGTATTGCTGTGCGGCCGTTACGAAGCGATCGATCAGCGCCTGATCGACCGTGAAGTGGACGAAGAAGTGAGCCTCGGCGACTTCGTGCTGTCCGGCGGAGAACTCCCCGCCATGGCGCTGATGGACGCCGTAGTGCGTCAGTTGCCGGGTGTGCTGAACGACGCGCAATCGGCGGTGCAGGACAGTTTCGTCGATGTGCTGCTCGATTGCCCGCACTACACGCGTCCGGAAGAGTACGACGGCGTGCGCGTTCCCGATGTGCTGCTCGGCGGCCATCACAAGGAAATCGACGCCTGGCGCAGGCGCGAAGCATTGCGCAACACATTCAACAAGCGGCCCGATCTGATCGAGCGGGCGCGCCGCAGCAAGATGTTGAGCCGTGCCGATGAGGCGTGGCTCGCAGAACTCGCGAAGGAAGCGTCGAAGCCCGCATAGGTTTCGAGCGGACGAGCGGGAAAATGGGGGCGTCGAGTGGTATCGGCGCCTGAAGCAAACCCATCCTCTACCGGGGCCTGACTCAATACAAGGCACACAACTCCGGCAAGATGGCACAAGGAGTCAGTAATGAATCTGATTGAGCAACTCGAGAAGGAAGAGATCGCACGCGTTCTGGGCGAGAAGAGCATCCCCGACTTCGCGCCGGGCGATACCGTCGTCGTCAACGTGAACGTGGTCGAAGGCACGCGCAAGCGTGTTCAGGCTTACGAAGGCGTCGTCATCGCGAAGCGTAACCGTGGCCTGAACTCGAACTTCATCGTCCGCAAGATCTCGTCGGGCGAAGGCGTCGAGCGTACGTTCCAGACCTACTCGCCGCTGCTCGCGAGCATCGTCGTGAAGCGTCGTGGCGATGTCCGCCGTGCGAAGCTCTACTACCTGCGCGAGCGTTCGGGCAAGTCGGCTCGAATCAAGGAAAAGCTGGTGTTCAAGGACAAGTCTGCTGCTTCCGCAGAGTAAGTCCCTCGCCAGAAGCAGTACGGAAAAAGCACCCCTCGGGTGCTTTTTTCTTTGGTGTGTTCAAATTGAGGCTTCCACAGAACCGTTCTCGACCCGTGTCCACCGGAAAGACTTCGACTCCCCGCATCCTCGAACCCGAAACGATGCCCGTCCTCTCGACGGGCGAGACACTCCCGCCCGTTCCGCCCGAGCGCCTCACGCCTGAAGGCTTGCGCGCGCGTTTCGCGATGGATCTCGACTGGGCGCAGGAAGAGCGCGAGCAGCGCATCAAGGCGATCGGCGGCGATCCGCGCGTGGCGTCCGTGCTGGTGCCGCTCGTCGTGCGCGAGGGCGGCTTGACCGTGCTGCTGACGCAGCGCGCCGATCATCTGTCGGATCACGCGGGGCAGATCAGTTTTCCGGGCGGCCGACGCGAGCCCGAAGACGCCGATGCCGCCGCCACCGCGCTTCGCGAAGCCTACGAAGAGGTGGGGTTGGGCGCGGAGCATTGCGAGGTCATCGGCGCGATGCCCGAGTATCTGACGGGCACGGGTTTCAAGGTGACGCCGGTCGTCGCGCTCGTGAATCCGCCATTCACATTGAAGGCCGATACACGCGAAGTCGCCGATATCTTCGAAGTGCCGCTCGCGTGGCTCATGAATCCCGCGAATCATGAAGTGCGGGTCTTTCGCTGGGAAGGCGGCGAGCGTCGTTTTTTTGCCATGCCATACAGCCCCGGCGACGGGAAGGCTCCTTATTTCATCTGGGGCGCAACGGCTGGCATGTTGCGCAATTTTTATCGCTTCCTCGTGGCTCGCGCGTGACGGCGCGAAAAGTCCGCGCCCTTGTTGCGCGTTGCGCAAATACTTAGCGCATTAAAGGCGTCGGGCGCTGTGCTATCGTTACGCGAAACTCGAACTATCCGACCGTTTCGGCGCTTCGCATGACTTTTTTCTCCGTATTGCTGGCTCTCGTCATTGAGCAGATGCGCGCGTTATCGCCGCACAATCCGATTTCGGCGTTGCTTCAATATCATGCGGAATCCACCGCGCACGGTTTCGATGCCGGCAAGGAGAAGCATGGCATCGTCGCGTGGCTCGTGGTCGTGCTGCCGTGGACGCTCTTCGTCGGGCTCGTCTATTACGTGCTCTATCGGATCAACTTCGTTCTGGCATTCTTCTGGAACGTAGTGATCGTCTATTTCACGCTCGGTTTCCGGCAGTTCAGCCACTATTTCACCGATATCCATCTCGCGCTCAACAACGACGACGTTCCGCGCGCGCGGGAAGTCCTGGCCGAGTGGACCGGCATCGATACGGTCGACATGCCCGTCAGCGAAATCGTCCGGCATACGCTGGTTCATGCGGTCGTGGCATCGCACCGGCACGTGTTCGGCGTGTTCTTCTGGTTTCTGATTCCGATCGGCCCGGCGGGCGCGGTGCTCTATCGCATCGCCGAATACCTCGCGCGCGCGTGGTCGAAGCCGAATCCCGAGCGCACCGCGGAGTTCTCGTCGTTCGCGCAACGCGCGTTCTTCATCATCGATTGGGTGCCCGCGCGTCTGACGTCGCTCGGTTTCGCGATCGTCGGCAATTTCGAGGACGCCATTTACGCGTGGCGCAATCACGCGCGCCAATGGCCGGACGCAAACGAAGGCGTGTTGCTGGCAGCGGGCAGCGGTGCGCTGGGCGCGCGTCTCGCGGGGCCGCTCGCCGAGCCGCTTTCGGTCGAAGCGCTTGCCGTCGGCGATGCCAGTCCGTTGCCCGTCGGCGACGATTGCACGCCGCGCACGCTGCAATCGGCTGTCGGCCTCGTATGGCGGGCAGTCATTTTGTGGATGTTGCTGCTGCTGATGCTGACGATCGCCGTGTGGCTGGCGTAATCAATCGTCGAGCGGATCGCGCGCCGTCTGGCAATTCCAGCAGACGGTGAACTGCGGCTCCAGCCACTCGCCGCAATGCTTGCACTTCCAGGGCCGGGCGTTCGCGTCCGGCCCTTTTCTCGCGCGCTCCAGAAGGCGCAAGGCCAGCGCTTCGTCGCGATCGTCGACGATCCAGATTTCCGGCGCGCACTGATCGGCCGGAATCTCCCCCATCGCGCCATTCAAATAACGGTTGTGCAACTCGCACGGCACGCCCGCGGCCGACAGCACGTTCACCCAATGCTGCGCCGTGATGAGATCGGGAGCGCCCGTGAGCCGCTTCATCGAACGATCTGGCTGGCTTCGTGCACGAGTTGCGCGTAGAGCGCGTGACGTTCGGGGCGAATCTTTCCCGCTTCGACGGCTTCGAGCACCGCGCATCCCGGCTCGTGCAGATGATGGCAGTTGTAGAAGCGGCAATGTCCGAGATAAGGCCGGAAATCGGCGAAGGCTCGCTCGAGCTGGCCTTCCGACAGATGATGCAGGCCGAATTCCTGAAAGCCCGGCGAATCGATCAGCGAGCCGCCGCCTGGCAGATCGTAGAGGCGCGTGAATGTGGTCGTATGACGGCCGCTGTTGAGCGCGGACGAAATCTCGCGTGTGGCGGCGTCGGCATCGGGGACGAGCAGGTTCACGAGCGTCGATTTGCCCATGCCGGATTGACCGAGCAGGATCGTCGAGCGGTCTTTGAGGCGTGCGTCGAGTTGCGGATGAACGTCGCCGGGCGCCATCTTCGCCGAGAGCTCGATCACCGTGTAGCCGAGTTCGCGATACGGCGCGAGACGTTCGCGCGCGAACGGCAACGCGCTTTCGACATCGATCTTGTTCAATACGATCAGCGATTCCAGACCGTGCGCCTCGGCCGCGATCAGCGCGCGTCCGAGCAGGTCTTCGCTGAAATGCGGCTCGGTGGCGAGCACGATCAGAAGTTGATCGAGATTCGCCGCGAAGAGCTTCGACTTGAACTGATCCGAGCGATAGAGCAGATTGCGCCGTTCGGCGATCTCGACGATCACGCCCTGATCCGCCGACGACTGCTCGTAGAACACGCGATCGCCTACGGCCACTTCGCTTTTCTTGCCGCGCGGGAAGCACTGGAGCATCGCGCCGCCGTCTTCGGGCGTGACGAGATAGTGCCGCCCGTGCGCGGCGATCACCGTGCCTTCGAGCCGTGCCGCCGCACCTGACCGCTTGAACCCGCGCGTCATGCGGCGTGCTGCATCAGGCGGTCGATGCGCTGCGAGGCGGGCGGATGCGAGTAGTAGAACGCGGTGTAGATCGGATCGGGCGTGAGCGTCGACGCGTTGTCTTCATACAGCTTCACGAGCGCGTTCACGAGATCCTTCGGATCGGTCTGGCTGGCGGCGAAAGCATCGGCTTCGAACTCGTTCTTGCGCGATGTCAGGCTGCCGAGCGGCGTGATGAAGAACATGAACACGGGCAGCACGAGCATGAAGAGCACGAGCGCCAGCCCGTTATTGCTGCCGACGAGCGACGGCCGCACGCCGAGACCTTCGTAGAACCACGTCGTCTGAATGAGCCAGCCCAGCAGCGCGAGCATCGCGAGGCTGATGCCGAACATGACGACCATCAGCTTCAGAACGTGACGGCGCTTGAAATGGCCGAGTTCGTGCGCGAGCACCGCTTCGATTTCGTTGCCGGAAAGCCGCGCGAGCAGCGTGTCGAAGAACACGATGCGCTTTGCCGCGCCGAAGCCGGTGAAATACGCGTTGCCGTGCGCCGAGCGGCGGCTGCCGTCCATCACGAACAGGCCTTTCGCGGCGAAGCCCGTGCGCGACATCAGATTCGTGATACGTGCGACGAGCGCTTCATCCTTCAGCGGTTCGAACTTGTTGAAGAGCGGCGCGATGAAGGTCGGATAGATGATCATCGCGAGCAGCTGGAAAGCCACCCAGACCATCCACGTCCACAGCCACCAGAAGGTGCCGGCGCGATCCATGAGCCAGAGCGTGAGCAGCAAGAGCGGCGCGCCGATCACGATGGCGAGCACCGTGCCCTTGACGAGATCGACGAAGAAGAGCTTCTTCGACATGCGATTGAAGCCGAACTTTTCCTCGATCACGAAATGGCGGATGTAGTCGAACGGCAGATCGATGACGCTCGTGATCGCCACCACCGACGCCACCAGCGCGATCTGTCCGAGATAGCCGCGGCCGAGCCAGTCCGAAATGGCGAGATCGAGCGCCTGGACGCCGCCGAGCAGCGTCAGCGCGACGAGCACGACCGCGCTCGTGACGACTTCGATCATGGTGAGGCGCGTGCGCTCGACGGTGTAATCCGCGGCGCGCTGATGCGCCGTGAGCGGAATCGTGCCGCTGAATTGCGCGGGCACGCCGTTGCGATGCGCGGCGACGTAGCGGATCTGGCGCGATGCGAGCCACAGCTTGGTCGAAACCATCGCGACGAGGGCGACGACGAAGATCGTCGAGAAGGCGAGAGTGAGGTTGGTCATCCGGGAATTCCGATTGAACTATGCGAGAATTATAGGTTCTAGGCCGTGCCGGCGCGCTCAGAAACTGTGCGGCATGGCTTTCCCATCTTTCAGGCCGCTTTTCATGACCGACATCTCCACCACGCCCGAATCAGAAGAAAACGCGCTCGCGCGCAGCGACATGAACCTCGTGTGGCTCGACATGGAGATGACCGGCCTCGATCCGGACAACGATCGCATCATCGAGATCGCGGTGGTCGTCACGAATTCGACGCTCGACAAGATGGTCGAAGGCCCGGTCCTCGCGATTCATCAGACGGAAGAAGCGCTCGGCCGCATGGACGAGTGGAATCGCAACACGCACGGCCGCTCGGGGCTGACGGAGCGCGTGAAGGCGTCGACGGTCGATGAAGCCGAAGCCACGCGCCAGATCCGCGATTTTCTCGGGGCTTACGTGCCGCCCGGCAAATCGCCGATGTGCGGCAACTCGATCTGCCAGGACCGCCGCTTCATGGCGCGCTGGATGCCCGAACTGGAGACGTTCTTCCACTATCGCAATCTCGACGTCAGCACGTTGAAGGAACTGTGCCGCCGCTGGCAGCCGGCGATTTACAAGGGCTTTCAGAAGCGTGCGATGCACACGGCGCTCGCCGATATCCACGAGTCGATCGACGAGCTCAAGTACTACCGCCAGCATTTCCTGATTCCGTCGGCGAGCGCAGCCGCGTCCTAGAGCGCAGCCGCGTCCTAATTCTTCGGCGGGCGGATCGCGCTCTTCGGACGAAACGCGGCGACCACTTCCGGCCGCGTTTCGATATACGGCCCGCCGATCAGATCGATGCAATACGGCACGGCCGCGAAAATGCCCGGCACTTTCGTTCTGCCGTCTGCGTCTTTCAGACCTTCGAGCGTTTCGCGGATCGACTTCGGCTGGCCCGGCAGATTGATGATGAGCGCAGCGTGGTCTTCCGTTTCGCGAATCACCGCGACTTGCCGCGAGAGAATGGCCGTCGGCACGAAATTCAGGCTGATCTGGCGCATCTGCTCGCCGAAGCCGGGCATCGGCTTGGTGGCGACGGCGAGCGTCGCCTCGGGCGTCACGTCGCGGCGGGACGGGCCGGTGCCGCCTGTCGTCAGCACCAGATCGCAGCGGTGCGTATCGACGAGCTCGACGAGCGTCGCGGAAATGGTCGCGGCGTCGTCGTGAATCAGCCGCGTCTCGGCCCGAAACGGCGTCGAGAGCGCCGCGCCGAGCCACTCGACGAGCGACGGCAAGCCCTTGTCCTCGTAGACGCCGGAAGACGCGCGATCGCTGATCGACACCAGTCCGACTATCAGTTCGTCACGCGTCGTCATCGCGATCGTCCTCGTCGTCTTGCGCGCCCGACGCGTTCTTGATCCACTGGAAGAGTTCGCGGTAATAGCGCGGCGGCTTTTGCTGCTCGCGCTCCTTGCGCGCGTTGCGGATCAGCGTGCGGCCTTCCTGCGGATCGACGCCCGGATGCGTGCGGATGAATTCGGTGAGCGCGGCGTCATCGGCGAGCAATTGTTCGCGCGTGCGCTCGATCCAGTGCATGCGCGCGGTTTCGGCCTTGTTCACGCCGCGATGGGTGTCGAGCGCGGTGCGCAGCGCGGCGACTTCGTCTTCGGTCAGCGAGCGCATGACCTTGCCGACGTACTGCAACTGACGGCGCTTGCCTTCGTGATCGGTGATGCGGCGTGCCTCGCGCACGGCGTCGCCGAGATCCTCGGGCATCGGCATGCGTTTGAGCGCATCCTTGGGCAGCGCGATGAGCGCTTCCCCCAGCTCCTGCAGCGCGTGCATTTCGCGCTTGAGCTGGGATTTGCTCGGACGGTCGTAGCCGTTTTCGTCGGCCTCGCGATCGTCGTCGCGGCCGGAATCGATCGGTTGAATGCGGGTTTTACGGTTCATCCCGACATTGTAGCTTGCGCCCGCATCGCTTTTGCCGGGTCGCGGCCGGCGCTGCGACAAACCTTGGCGGGTGAATGCACGCCGTCCTTGCTATGATCGCGTGATACGCCGGTCCCGCTTTGCGATGCTCGACGACGAGCGCATCTGGCAGGGAATCCCGAAGCAATCACGACATGCGCGGGCGCGACACGCCCGACTTCCAAAGGCAACCAAAAATGGCAGCAGACATGGACGTCAAGCAACGCTACTTCCCGCATACGCAGGACGAGCTGAAGGAGATCGCCTCCGACATCCTGCGCTACGCGAAGGAACTCGGCGCGAGCGATGCGGCCACCGAGATCTCCGAGGGCGACGGCCTGTCGGTGAGCGTGCGGCGCGGCGAAGTGGAGACCATCGAGCACAATCGCGACAAGATGGTCGGCGTGACCGTGTTCATCGGCAAGAAGCGCGGCAACGCGAGCACTGCGGACTTCACGCGCGACGCATTGCGCGACACGGTCGCGGCCGCGTACAACATCGCGCGCTTCACGGCGGAGGACAGCGCGGCCGGCCTCGCGGAAGCCGAGTTGCTGGAAAAGTCGCCGCAGGACCTCGATCTTTATCACCCGTGGGACATCGACGCCGAAGAGGCCGCCGAGATCGCGCGCCGCGCGGAGGCCGCAGCGTTCGCCGTCGACAAGCGCGTGACCAATTCGGAAGGCGCGAGCGTTTCCGCGCAGCATTCGCAGTTCGTGCTCGCGACGTCGCGCGGCTTCATGGCGGGCTATCCGTACTCGCGTCACTACATTGCGTGCGCGCCGATCGCCGCGGCCGGCCGCGACATGCAGCGCGACGACTGGTACACGTCCAAACGCGATGCATCCGCGCTTGCGGCGCCCGAAGCCGTCGGCCGCTACGCCGCCGAGCGGGCGCTCGCGCGGCTCAACGCGAAGAGCCTCGACACGCGCAAGTGCCGCGTGCTGTTCGAAGCGCCGCTCGCGGCGGGCATTCTCGGCGCGTTCGTGCAGTCGGTGAGCGGCGGCGCGTTGTATCGCAAGACTACGTTCCTCGTCGATAGCCTCGGCAAGCCGGTGTTCGCGCCGCATATCCAGATCGTCGAGGATCCGCATGTGAAGGGCGGCATGGGCAGCGCCCCGTTCGACGAAGAAGGCGTGCGTACGCAACGCCGTAACGTCGTCGAGGATGGCGTCGTGCAGGGCTATTTCCTGTCGACGTACTCCGCGCGCAAGCTCGGCATGCAGACGACCGGCAACGCGGGCGGCTCGCACAATCTGACGATGACGAGCGCGCACACGAAGCCCGAGGACGACTTCGAAGCGATGCTGAAGAAGCTCGATACCGGCCTCCTGCTTACCGAACTGATGGGGCAGGGCGTGAACTACGTGACGGGCGACTACTCGCGCGGCGCGTCGGGTTTCTGGGTCGAGAACGGCAAGATCGTGCATGCCGTCGAGGAAATCACCGTGGCGAGCACGCTGCAGGAGATGTTCCGCCATATCGAGGCAATCGGCGCGGATACCGTCGTGCGCGGCACGAAGGAAATCGGCTCGGTGCTGATCGAGCGGATGACGGTCGCGGGCCAGTAAGCCGCGCCGGTCGAGAAGAGAAAGGCTCCGGAGCGCATCCGGAGCCTTTTTTCATTCCGGCTTCATTCCGACGAGGCGATGCGCTCGTAGGTCACGAAGGCGAACGCGAAATCGTTCGGCGCCGCTGCGCGATGCGGCTCGCGCGACACTTCGCGCCACAACTCGGGATCGGGCGCCGGAAAGCGCGTGTCGCCATCGAAATCGGCGTCGATCTCGGTGACGATCATCTTGTCCGCACGCGCAATGGCATCCTGATACAACTGCGCGCCGCCGATCAGAAACGCTTCCTTCGCCGGTTCGAGCGCGAGCGCCGCTTCGAGGCTCGTCACGACATCGCAGCCTTCGTAGCGCCGGGTGCCGTCGCGCGACACGACGATATTGCGCCGCCCCGGCAGCGCCCTGCCGATGGATTCATGCGTCTTGCGGCCCATGATGATGGGCGCGCCCATCGTCGTGCGCTTGAAGAAGGCGAGATCCTCGGGCAGGCGCCAGGGCAGTTGGTTTTCGCGTCCGATCACGCCATTGCGCGCGCGGGCGACGATCAGAGTCAGCGTCGTCATGGAATAGAAGTCCGGCAAGCTGGCGCGCGCGGGCAGCGCGGCCGGGTGACGATTCTAACCGACGCTTGCGGCGCGGCCAGCGCTCGGCGCGCCGCGCGGGCCTACGCCTCCGGCGCTTCGTCGCCGAGCGGCAGCGTCGTGTGCCATGGGGGCGGCGCGATCTCGTCCCATAGCGTCACGCTGACGCCCGAGCCAGTCGGACGATCGTCGGGCAGGCCCGACGCGGCGGATTCGTCCGCGTTCTCGCCATTTTGATGCGCGTCGGTTGTTTCTCCGCGCCTTAAAGAACTATCGCGTGCCATCGTGACGACATAACCAAGTAATAAATTCCCGCCACGGAAATATCCGGAAATAAAGTAATCGCTTTCTCGGTAAAACGATTAAGCGGGAGTCGAATGCAGGGATAAAGATGAACGCTCGTTCGGCAGCGAGTATTTCTTACCTTCGAGCGCGGTTCTATTGGAGCGAATTGCGTGCCATGTCCGGCAGAGCGTTGCTGCGCAATGAATCGCGAAAATCCGACGAAAGTCCGCAGCAAAAATTCGGCTGTAAACGTTTCACTGCTGAAACATGAAGGCAGAAAAACGTGAACTTCCGGCGAAATCGGTATAAGATTTTGTCTTATTAAATTGTGCGCAATCTCGTTGATAATCGTGTGAGAAATTCTTGCCAAGGCCGTCCTGTCAAGGTTTTGTGGCTAATCCGGCGACTCTCGCGATATTTGTTTCCGGGGTTTCTGGGTTATAGTAGTCTCTCAAAAACGGCGCAGAATCAGACATAAAGGGTTTCGTGGAAGGGTGCGTGGTGTTTCGCGCCGTGTCCCGGGGGCGACGGTTCGAATGGCAAATCCTCTCCAGACGTTTGCGAGCAACGTGCGAGGGCAACGAAGTTTGCGATGTAGCGCGAGCCTTGAACTACGTGACCTTTTCAACGAATGTTGAACAAAGGATCTGAATAATGGACGTCGCTCGGCGGCAACTCATCTATGTGACTCGCGATCCAAGCGAGACGCTGTGCGCGCGATTCGAGGAGCGCGGTTGGCATATCGAAATCGTCGCGAACGCGCGCGACACGCGCAAGGCTTTGCGCAGCGATCTGGCGACCGGCGGGCTGCTCGATCTGTCGAGTCATTTCGAATCTCATGAACTGGCGGCGTTCGAATCGTCGCTGACGATGACCAACGTGGGCTGGGTCGCGGCCACGGTTGCCGGGCAACTGGAAGACGCTGCCGTGCGGCGTCTCATTCGCGACTATTGCTTCGATTACGTGACGCTGCCGACGTCCAACGACCGCATCGTCGATTCCGTCGGTCATGCGTACGGCATGGTTTCGCTGCATGACGCCGCGTCGAACGATGCGCGCAGCGAGGGCCGCGCCGAGGGCGAAATGGTCGGTTCGTGCGACGCGATGCTCGCGCTCTTCCGCTCGATCCGCAAAGTCGCGATGACCGATGCGCCCGTGTTCATCTCCGGCGAATCCGGCACCGGCAAGGAACTCACGGCTGTTGCCATTCACGAGCGCTCGGCGCGCCGCGATCAGCCGTTCGTGGCGATCAACTGTGGCGCGATTCCCGCGCATTTGCTGCAATCGGAGCTCTTCGGCTACGAACGCGGCGCTTTCACGGGCGCGAATCAACGCAAGATCGGCCGTGTCGAAGCGGCCAATGGCGGCACGCTGTTCCTCGATGAAATCGGCGACCTGCCGCTCGAAAGCCAGGCGAGCCTGTTGCGCTTCCTGCAGGAGCGCAAGGTGGAGCGCCTCGGCGGACACGGCTCGACGCCCGTCGACGTGCGCATCATTTCCGCGACGCACGTCGACATGCAGACCGCGATGATCGAAGGGCGCTTTCGCGCGGACCTGTATCACCGGCTGTGCGTGCTGCAGATCGACGAGCCGCCGCTGCGCGCGCGCGGCAAGGACATCGAGCTGCTCGCGAAGCACATGCTCGACCGCTTCAAGAAGGACGCGAGCCGTCGGCTGCGCGGATTCTCGCCGGATGCGATCGCCGCGATCCACAACTACGGCTGGCCGGGCAACGTGCGCGAGCTCATCAACCGCGTGCGGCGCGCCATCGTGATGTCGGAAGGGCGCCAGATCACAGCGCGCGATCTCGAACTCGGCGAATACGTCGAAGTCGCGCCGGTCTCGCTCGCACAGGCGCGCGAGGCCGCCGAACGACAGGCGATCGAACTCGCGCTGCTGCGCCATCGCGGGCGTCTTGGCGACGCCGCGCACGAATTGGGCATCTCGCGCGTGACGCTGTATCGGCTGTTGAGCGCGCATGGCATGCGTCACATCGAGGTCGATGCGCCCTCGGAACACGCCACGCGCGGCTGACAGCCAGGTCGCGGACGAACACCGGACGGGCGCCACAAGGCGCCCGTTTTTTCGTGCCGCTGCACTAAGCGCCCGCATCCATCGCTTGGTAAAATCGATCATTTACGCCTTCCGCTCGCGAGGGCGCGCAGCGTACCCAGGGAACATCGAATGAAACAGTATCTCGAGCTCGTCCAGACGATTCTCGATACCGGCACTTGGCAGGAAAACCGCACGGGCATCCGCACGATCAGCATGCCCGGCGCGATGCTGCGTTTCGACCTGCAGCAAGGCTTCCCGGCCGTGACCACGAAAAAGCTCGCGTTCAAGTCGGCGATCGGCGAACTCGTGGGCTTTCTGCGCGCGTCGAAGAGCGCGGCGGACTTTCGCGCGCTCGGCTGCAAGGTGTGGGACGCCAACGCCAACGAGAATCCGGAGTGGCTCGAGAATCCGTATCGCCAGGGTCCGGACGATCTCGGCGACGTCTACGGCGTGCAGTGGCGCAAGTGGCCCGCGTACAAGCTCGTCGACGCCTGCGCGGGCGACCAGATCGCCGACGCCACGAATCGCGGCTATCAGCTCGTGACGAGTTTCGTCGAAAACGGGCGCGAGCAGGTGCTGCTGTACAAGGCGATCGATCAGTTGCGTCAATGTCTCGACACGATCATCGAGCGCCCGACCGACCGGCGCATTCTGTTTCACGCGTGGAATCCGGCGAAGCTCGACGAGATCGCGCTGCCCGCGTGCCATCTGCTGTATCAGTTCATCCCGAACGCGGTGACGCGCGAGATTTCGCTGTGTCTGTACATTCGCAGCAACGACGTCGGCCTCGGCACGCCGTTCAATCTGACCGAAGGCGCGGCGCTCCTGCATCTCGTCGGACGGCTGACGGGCTACAAGCCGCGCTGGTTCACGTACTTCATCGGCGACGCGCACATCTACGAAAACCAGCTCGACATGCTGCACGAGCAACTGAAGCGCGAGCCGCTGCCTTCGCCGCAACTGATCATCTCCGATCGCGTGCCGGATTACGCGGTGACGAAGCGCTATGAACCGGAATGGCTGGAGAAGATCGAGCCGAAGGATTTCGCGCTCGAAGGCTACAAGCATCACGACGCGCTCACGGCGCCGATGGCCGTATAAGCCGGGTTTCGTCGCTTTGCACAAGAAAACGCGCGGTCGAGGCCGCGCGTTTTGTTTTTGGGGTCTTAACCGCGATGGTGCTCGTTGCCGCCGCCACGTTGCTGTTGCGGTTGTTGCGGTTGATGAGGCTCCCGATTCTGCATCTGCGGCGGCGGAGCCTGACGAACTTCCTGATGCATCGGCTGACGCGTTGGCTCCTGGTGAGGCTGCGGCCGCTGCGCTTCCGGCTGCGGATGAGGCGGCGGCATCTCATGGCGCGGCTGTTCGACCCGCGCCTGGCGATACGCCTCCGGCGACGCGTGATTGGGCTGCGGCTGCATCGAATGCATCGGCATGCGTTGATCGACGTGCGGCGCATCGTTTGCGCGTTGACGCTGCCACATCGGTTGATACGCCTGCTGCGGCGCGCGCGGCTCGCGCGAAACGGCATGTCCGCGCGATGAATCCCCATGCGCGAAGCGCGGATCGTTCGCGCCGAATTGCGCAGCCTGCGGCGGATGCGCAACGCCGTAGCCATGCGGCTGCGCAGGCTGAGCGGGAACCGGCGCCGGCAACGCGCCCCCCGCGATGACCGACCGCGCCGGTCCATGCGTCGCGACGAGATGCACCTGTTCGTTGCGCGCGCCGTACCCGCCGCGCGGATCGCGATTCTGCTGCACGTACCGGTCATGAAAAGCCGGCGGCGCGACGGGCGCGCGTGTCGCGACCACCGGTCGTCCGAATCCGGCCTGCGGCGGCTGATAACTCGCGCGTCGCCCACCGGGCGCGAAGCTGTCGCGCGTCGGCGCAATGCCCGGCGCGCCCGCGAAGAAGCGCGGATGGCGCCAGCGCGACGGATCGACCGCGTACGGCTGACGTCCGACCGGCTGGCCAAGCACGAACAGGTTCGTCGGCACGGCCGTCAGCCCGCGCGGCGCGTGATAGTTGACGTACGTATTGCGCACATAGACATTGCGGTTCACGCGTTCGAAATAACGCGGACTCCAGCCATCACGATGCGGACGCCACGCTTCGCCCGGTCCGAGCGGAAACCACGCGACGCCCGCCGCCGCGATGCCGCCGACCGTCACCGCGACGTTCCAGTCGGGGCCGCCATCGCCATCGCCGACGAAACCGACGAGCGCAGGCGAATACGCGGGCGGCGCGCTGACGTCCATCGGGCCGGGCACCCACGCCCATCGCGATCCGATATACGCCCAGCGGCCATAGTGATACGGCGCGAAGCCCCACGGCGCGTCGTCGATCCATGTCCATCCCCACGGATCCTGCCAGGCCCAATGTCCCTGACGATACGGCGCCCAGTCGGCGGACACGGCGGTCGGCGTCCAGACCGGCCCGTACGACGGATCGTTGCGCCACGTTCCGTTGGCGTCGAGATCCTGATAACCGGGCACGTCGCGCGATACATATCGCGCCGAAATCGAGCGATCTTCGGATGCGTCGCGCCCGGCGGCCCATTCATCGAACGCGTCGGGCGCGGGCGCCGCATTCGCCGATGCCTGCTGCAGATTCGTGCCCTCGAACGTCATCTGCTGCCCGCCCGCGAGTTGCACGGAGCCACCGTCGCCGTACGCGGTGACGCCGCCGCTTCGCACCGTCACGGTCGTCGCGCGGCCATCGGGCGCGACGTCGACGCGCATCTCGCCGGGCGTCGTGATCGCGAGCGCGGTGTTCGGCGTGTCGATCTCGTAGGTCGTGCCGGGCGGGAGTTCGCGCACGCGCGTCGACAGCGTGCCCTGGGCGATCTTGAGTTGCACGGTGTCGTCGTCGAGCGCGAGGACGGACAGCGCCGTCGATGACCCGAGCCGCACCGCCGTCGAACCGATATGCAGTTCGGAGCGCGCGTTCTCGTCGTTCCAGAGTTGATCGCCCGTCGTCAGCGGACGATTGATCTGCGCGTAGGACCAGTCGGATGCGCCCGCTGGCTCGGTCGTCACCGTGCCCGCCATGTAGTTGAGCCGCGCGATGCGTCCGGGCGGATCGCCTTGTCCGGTTTGCGCGAACGCGTTAAGCCCCGATGCCGACAAAAGCACGCACAAAGCGGCGATCTTGATCTTCATTACGTTCTCCGGCGGCCGCGCGTGCGTTCCGTTCGGCGCACTGAGTTCGCGAGACCTGTCGGATCAATGTATCGCCGGCGCCTGTATCCGTACGATGCCGTTTGTAACGGCTCGCAGGCGCGCGTAACAAAGCTTTATCGCGCGGACAGGAAGCCTTCGAAATGCCGATGCCCCGCGGGCGTCACGCGCAGGACGCGGCGTTTCGCCGTGCGCTCGATCCAGCCGTGCGACTCGCACGCGTCGAGAAACGCCGCGCCGAGCGCGCCGCCCAGATGCGGCCGGCGCTCGCTCCAGTCGATGCAGGTGCACGCGAACCGTCGCCGCCGCGCGCGCTGCGCCTTCAGATCGATGCCGAGTTCGGCGAACGCCTGCGCGCCTTCGGGCGTGGCGTCGAGCGCGGCGGGGCCGTGCGCGGCGTCGTGACGATCGGCGGCGGCGAGCCAGTTGCGCGCGATCATCCGCTCGAAGAGCTGCACGGCGAGCTCGCCCGCCAGATGGTCGTAGCAGGTGCGCGCGAAACGCATTTCGACAGGCACGGCGGAAGGCGGCCGTTCCGGCGCGCGCTGCGGCGCGCTCGCCCGCGCGAGATTGGCGAGCGCTTCGATGGCCGCGGCGATATCCGCCGTCGCGATCCGGTAGTACCGATGCCGTCCGCTCACTTCGAGCGCGAGCAGTCCGCCTTCGGTCAGCCGCGCGAGATGCCCGCTTGCCGCCGATGGCGACAGCCCCGCGATCATCGTCAGTTCGCCGGCGGGGCGCGCGGTGCCGTCCATCAGCGACCAGAGCATGGCGGCGCGGCCCGGATCCGCGATCAGCGCGCCGATGCGCGACAGGCCGGGAAAATGGCGCGCGCGGGAATCGGCGTCGTCGAAAGCGGGGTTCATGGCGATTTCCGTATCGGGCGAAGTAGTCGATGCGTCCACTGTAGCGCGATCGCGCAACCGACGTTTCACCGTGCGCCGAAATGTCGATGCGCGAGGCGCGGCGCTAGAATGACCGCTGGCATTTCGAGGCAGCAGGGGAGAATTCCATGGCCAGATTCATTCTCGCGAGCGCTATAGGCGTTCTCGTGCTCTGCGCGGGCTGCGCGGGCGCGCCGTCGTCAGCGGCGGGCAGCGGCGGCAGCATCACGATGTACGGCACGATCGATCAGGGCATCACCGTCCACGATTGAATATTGCCGACCCTATAATCGGCATTCATTTTCCGCATCAGACGGGCTTCCCATGAATACGCCGACCTCATCCCCCATTCCAGCCGTCCCGAAAAGCCGTGCGGAAACCACTTTCCGCTTTCTCGCCGAGCCGACTTCGGTGAATTTCGGCGGCAAGGTGCACGGCGGCGCGCTGATGAAATGGATCGACGAAACCGCCTACGCCTGCGCCGCGATGTGGTCCGGGCGCTATGCGGTCACGGTGAGCGTCGGCAACATCCGTTTTCGGCGGCCGATTCTCGTCGGCAATCTGGTCGAATTGCGCGCGCGCGTCGTGACGACGGGGCGCACCAGCATGCACATCCACATTTCCGTGCATGCGGGCGATCCGAAAGTCGGCGAGCTTCAGCAGACGACCGATTGCCTGATGGTTTTCGTCGCCGTCGATGAAAAAGGCCAGCCGACGCCCGTGCCTGCGTTCGTGCCGGAAACGGAAGAGGAAAAGCGCCTCGCGAAATACGCGATGGACGTGAAGGACGCGCTCGATGCAATCGTCGAGCTGAAGCCGGAAGAGGTGGCAGCGGGGAAGGTGTAACCCGCCGCTCTTCGGGCAAGAACGCGCTTACCTTTTTCCCACCATTTCCTCCGGCTTGACCCATTCATCGAACTGCTGCTCGGTCACGTGACCGAGCGCGAGCGCGGCGGCCTTCAGCGTCGTGCCTTCCTTGTGCGCCTTTTTCGCGATCTGCGCGGCCTTGTCATAGCCGATATGCGGATTCAACGCCGTCACGAGCATCAGCGATTCGTTCAGCAGACTGTCGATGCGCTTCTCGTTCGGCTCGATGCCCACCGCGCAGTTATCGTTGAAGCTCTGCGCGCCGTCCGCGAGCAGGCGGACCGATTGCAGCACGTTGTGCGCGATCATCGGCCGGAACACGTTCAGCTCGAAGTTGCCGCTCGCGCCGCCGAAGTTCACCGCGACATCGTTGCCGAAGACCTGGCAGCAGAGCATCGTGACGGCTTCGGATTGCGTCGGGTTCACCTTGCCCGGCATGATCGAGCTGCCCGGCTCGTTCTCCGGGATCGACAGCTCGCCCAACCCGCAGCGCGGTCCGCTCGCCAGCCAGCGGATGTCGTTGGCGATCTTCATCAGGCTCGCCGCGACCGTCTTCAGCGCGCCGTGCGCGGCGACGAGCGCATCGGCGGCGGCCATCACCTCGAACTTGTTCGGCGCGGTCTCGAACGGCAGGCCGGTGAGCTTGCCGATCGCCTGCGCGACCTTCACCGCGAATTCCGGATGCGCGTTCAGCCCCGTACCGACCGCCGTGCCGCCCTGCGCGAGCTGATACAGATGCGGCAAAGTCGCCTCGACGTGCTTCATGCTCTGATCGAGCTGCGCGACGTATCCCGAAAACTCCTGCCCGAGCGTGAGCGGCGTCGCGTCCTGCAAGTGCGTACGGCCGATCTTCACGATCTTGTCGAACGCCTTCGCCTTCTTGTCGAGCGTATCGCGCAACGTTTTCAGCGACGGCAGCAGATGCTTCTTGATCGCCACGGCCACGGCGACGTGCATCGCGGTCGGAAACACGTCGTTCGACGACTGGCCGCGATTCACATCGTCGTTCGGATGCACGAGGCGCTCCTCGCCGCGCGGACCGCCCATGATTTCGCTCGCGCGATTGGCGATCACCTCGTTCAGATTCATGTTGGTCTGCGTGCCCGAGCCGGTTTGCCAGACGGCGAGCGGAAATTCGTCGGGATGCTTGCCGTCGATGATTTCCTCGGCCGCCTGAACGATCGCCTTCGCCTTCTTCGAGTCGAGCACCTTCAGGCCTTCGTTCACTTCCGCGGCGGCGTGCTTGATGATCGCGAGCGCGGTGATCAGCTCGGGCGACTGCTTTTCCGTCGAAATCTTGAAGTTTTGCAGCGAGCGCTGCGTCTGCGCGCCCCAGAGCTTGTCGTTCGGCACGGCGATCTCGCCGAACGTGTCCTTCTCCATCCGTACGTCGCCCTTCGCATCGTGTGACATGGCGTGAGTTTCCTTACGAAGTTGGATCAAAGCTGCTTGTCGACGGGCAGCATCATGAAGAGGCCCGTCATCGCATTGCGATAAAGACCTGCCTCGGGATCGAAATTGTAGGTGACGAGACTGCCGTTTTCCTCGGTGATCCAGACGAGGCCCGACTGCGGCGCGCCCGTGCGCCGAAGCTCCTCCGTCACCGCCGCGCTCGCCAGTTGCACCTGCCAGCTCACCTTCGGCGAAATGCCGTTCTCGAAGAGTTTCGCGGCTTCCTCGGCGATCGGCTTGCTGTGGATCACGAGCGCGAGCTCGGTATTGAGCTTCGCCGAACGCGGATCGAGATTCATCGAGCCGATCACGAGGATACTCCGATCGATCACATAGGCCTTCGCGTGCAGGCTCGCGCGCGACTGCGAGCCGAAGAGACCCGCGCGCGGACTGCTTTCGCCTTCGACCTGAATCGGCTTGAACTCGTACAGTTCGACGCCGCTTTGCAGCATCGGAATGCGATACGGCGCGTAGCCCGCCTGCACGGCGACGGCATCGGTCGCGGCGAGCGAATTCGTCAGCACCGCGACGCGCACGCGGCGCTTCGTCAGACCGGCGAGCGCCTTCACGCCCGCGTCGTGCGGCACGAAGTAGGGCGACAGGATCAGGAATTCGCTCTGCGCGTCCTTCAGCAGAGCGACAAGGCGCTCCATCGGCGGGCTTTTATAGTCGTCGCTCGGATGCTCGATCTTCGATGGCGAATCGACCCGGAACTCCGTCGGCGCCCACACGAGGCCCATTTCCTCGCGCGCGATCTGCTGCGCGAGCGGCGTCGCATTGAGCGGCTTCGCGTTCAGCGGATCGGCCTGCTCGCGCCAGTGCTTGCGCAAGTCGTCGCGGGTCTTGTCGAGTTCGCGGGCGTCGAACTTCTGCTTGTTGAGCGCGCGCAGCGGGTACGCGAGCGAACTGTTCCAGTAATCGTCGAAGCTCGCGGATATTTCTTGCGTGACCGGACCGGCGGCGAAGACGTCGAGATCGCGAAACTGCAAGGTCGGGCTCGCGCTGAAGTACTCGTCGCCGAGATTGCGGCCGCCGACGATCGCGATCTGGTTGTCCGCGATCATCGCCTTGTTGTGCATGCGGCGCGTGAAGTGACTGAGATTCGTGAAGAAATTCTGCGTGCGCTCGGAGAAGCTGCGTTGCGCGCTGCCGTACGGGTTGAACACGCGAATCTCGATCTTGTCGTGCGAATTGAGCGCCGCCATGATCTGGTCGATGTCCTTGAAGTTCAGATCGTCGACGAGCATGCGCACGCGCACGCCGCGATCCGCCGCATACAGCGCCGCGCCGAGCAGCAGCTTGCCGGTGTTGTCCTCGTTGGCGATGTAGTACTGCATGTCGAGCGTCTTCGTCGCCGCGCGCGCGAGTGCGATGCGCGCCTGCAGCGCGTCGGTGCCGGTCGGCAGCAGGCGCACCGCCGACTCGTCCGGATGCCGTTTCTCGAGCGGCGCGAGGGCGGTCGCGAGGGGCGTCGTTTCCGTCGATGCCAGCGCGTGGCTCTCCGGCCGGTCGAACGCCGTCGCGGGCGGGCGCGTCTCGCAAGCGGCGACGAGCGTCGTCATCGTCACGATGACGGCGATGTTGCGCACGGCGGCGCCGAATGTTCGTGCGCGCGCGTCGCGGCGCGCGATTTCCCGCAATCCCCGGTTTTCCGACACTTCGATTCCCCGTTCTGGTCGCCGCTCGTGAAGCGCTCGGCGACGTTTTCGCGTTTTCGGTCTTCAGCACGAAAGTAGCAAGGAGCGTACTCGCGCCGGATCTCGAAATTATTCTATGGGAAATCGGGAAAGCGCCGAACGTTGCACTGGGCGGTGGCGTACGGACGAAAAAAAGCCCGCTGGCTAGAGCGGGCCTACAACCCCTGTCACAGATGTCTCAAGGAGGAGACGGGTTCATCGTAGCAATGCGCGCCGCGCGGCCCAACCAAGCATTCGTGCTATGCAAATCGGCGCGCGGATCGTGTGCTTATCAGACGTGACCGTGCGGCGCGGCGCTCGCGGCGCCGGCGTCGTCCGGCCGTGGCGTGATGCCGGTTTCGATGAAGCGCCGGCTGATGCGATGGAAGCGCAGCGTCATCAGCACGGCGACGCTCGCGAGCCCGGCCGCGAGGCCCCACCACAGGCCCTTCGCGCCGAGTTCGAAGTGGAACGCGAGCACATAGCCGGTCGGAAAGCCGACGCCCCAGTAGCCGAACGCGGCGGCGAGCATCGGAATGCGCGTGTCCTTCAGGCCGCGCAGGCAGCCGGAGCCGACCGTCTGCATGCCGTCGACGATCTGGAACACCGCCGCGACGCCGAGCAGCGACGCCGCGAGCGCGACGGTATGCGCGTTGGCGGGATCGTCGAGATGCAGATACAGCCCGACGATCGCGCGCGGCACGGCGATCAGCACGAGCCCGGAGCACATCATGAAGCCGACGCCGAGCGCGAGCGCGACGAAGCCCGCGTGACGCGCGGCGACAGGCACGCCCGCGCCGACCCAGTAGCCGACGCGCACGTTCGCCGCCTGGCCGATCGCCAGCGGCACCATGAACGCGACCGACGCGACGTTGAGTGCGATCTGATGCGCGGCGAGCGGCGCTTCGCCGAGCAGGCCGACCATCATGCCGGTGGCGAGAAAGAGCGTCGATTCGACCCCGTAGGTGATCGCGACGGGCCAGCCGATGCTGAACAGTTCGCCCATCAGCGGCAGGCGCGGGCGCGCGCGCGCGACGAAATGCCGGTAGCGCGGCCGCAGATGCAGCACCGCGACGAGCGCGATCGCGATGCCCCAGACGGTGATCGTCGTCGCCGCCGCCGAGCCGAGGAAGCCTTCGCGCGGCAGGCCGTACGCGCCGTGGATCAGGCCGTAGTTGAGAAAGCCGTTGACGAACACGCCGCCGATGGAGATCCACAAGAGCCTGCGCGCCGCGCCAATGGCGGGCAGAAACGCGCGCATCATCCCGACGCCGATCAGACTGCCGGGCGTCCCCCAGCGCAGCACCGCGCAGTATTCGCCGACGTTCTTCGCGAGCGTCGCGGGTTCGTGGAACGCGAGCAGGATCGGTTCGGCGTAGCTCAGCAGCACGAACGCGGGCACGGCGAGCAGCAAGGAGAGCACGAACCCGGTCCAGTAGATGCCTGGCACGCGATGATCGGCATTCGCGCCGCGCGCATGCGCCACCGACACGGAAACGGACGTCAGCACGCCCTGCAGGAGCGTCACGACGACGAAAAAGAGATTCGCGCCGAGGCCGCCCGCGGCGAGGGCATCGGGGCCGAGCGAGCCGAGCAGGATGGTGTCGGTGACGCCCATCGCCATCTGCGAGAGCTGCGCGATGGCAAGCGGCGCGGCGAGACGCGCCGTGTCGACGGCGTGACGCGAGAGGCTCGGCGGTCCTTGATGCGCGCGCGCGGCGCGCGTGACTGGCGGTTGCATGTTGATCGGATCGAAACGAAAAGGCCGCAATGAGTGCGGCCGGACTGGAACGCGAGGGGGCAAGGATCGAAGCGCAAACGCGCTGACGGGAACCGACGCTGAAACCAGAACGAAAGAACAGACCGTCAGCTTATTGCGTCGCGTGCGGCATGTCGATGACGCGTTTGCTTATGCCCGGATTTTCGCAATTGCGCGGCGTGTGCGCGCAAATCGCCGCGCGCTTAATCGGGCGCGCGCACGTAAATCGTCTGGCCGTCGAGCTTCACTCGCTGACCCGCGCGGATCTTGCAGGTCTTGCGCAGTTCCACCTGGCCGTCGACGGTGACATCGCCCATGGCGACGCGTGCCTTCGCCGAGCCGCCGCTGTCCGCGAGGCCCATCAGCTTGAGCAGATTGTGGAGTTCGATGAAGTCGCCCGTCAGGGTGAATTGGAGTGGCGGCATGAGGCGGGCAAGGCGGGAATGCGGGAAGGGCTCAATGATAAACCACGCCGGGCATGCGCCGTGCTCAGGGATCGCGAGGACCGGTAATCCCCACTCAAGCGCGCTCGTTGGCAAATGTAGCCAGATGAAACCGTCGGTAACAGTGACTGATTTTCGCGAACTTGCCCGATTGACCGCCGGTCCGACCATTTGATCGATGCAGCTTCGGTCATCTTTCCAATCGACAAAAGTCGCGCGGATCGCTCGTTTCACCGTCGTAAGAGCGCCGCCGACGCCAACTAAAGAGAGGACTAGCTCATGACTCGCGCACGAATCCTTTTGATCGGCTCCGCCATCGCCACGTTCGCCGCTTCGGGCGCCTATGCGCAAACCGCGACCCAGTCCGCACCGGTGCAGACTCAAACGCAAGCGCAAGTGCAGCCGATGCAAGCCCAACAGCCGATGACGCCGCCGCCGCAGAACCTCGTCGCGCCCGCGCCGACCGATCCGCTCGTCGAGCGCCGCAATGCCAATGCGAAGGCGAACGCCGAATACAGCGCGTCGAAGAAGGCGTCGAAGGCCGAATTGAAGGCGCAAACCGAGCAGGCCAAGGCGCAGTACAAGGAAGAGGTGAAGAACGCGAAGATCAATCGCAAGGCGGACAAGGACGCCGCCAAGGCCGAATTGAACGCGACCGAGCCGAACGCACCGAAGGACACCGGCTTGCAGCATTAAGCGGGCGAACCGGGAATCGCCGCGAGCTCGCGTTTGGCGCGGCTCGCGGCATCGAACAAGGGAGAAGACCATGAATCGAAAAACTCATGCACTGCTGGCCGCGCTGATCGCGGGGACGTTCGCGAGCGCGAGCGTGGCATCGTTCGCACAAACGACGTCGGATACGCCGACTGCCGCCGATCAAAAGGCCGCGAAGGAACAGAGCAAGGCCGACAAGAAGGCGGCCGTCGCGCAAGCCAAGGCCGACAAGAAAAAGACCGAGGCGCAATCGGACGCCAATGAAGCCGCCGCCGAAGCGAAGCTCAAGAACGCGAAGAAGGCCGACTGACGCAAATCTTTTCCAGCGATGCGAGCCCGGTTCCGTGCGAGCCGGGCTCGTTGCATTTGGGGCCAAAACCCTTGTCGAGCCAAAGGCTTGCGCGTGCGGGTTGTATGGATATACAGTGTGCGTCACTCATTTCCCGCCGCCTTTTCTCCCGTGCTCACGCTCCCCGACACCGCCGACGAATCCACCACGAAACAGGTCGCCGACTATCTCGCGAAGCTCAACGAGGCGCAGCGTCAGGCCGTCGAATTCGGCGTCGACGAACCGGGGCGCGCGGGCGGGCCGCTGCTCGTCATCGCGGGCGCGGGATCGGGCAAGACCAACACGCTCGCGCATCGCGTCGCGCATCTGCTGGTGAAAGGCGCGGATCCGCATCGCATCCTGCTGCTCACGTTTTCGCGCCGCGCGGCGCTCGAAATGACGCGGCGGGTGTCGCGCATCGCAATGAACGCGCTCGGCACGAGAAGCGCAATCGCGCAGGGTTTGTCGTGGTCGGGCACGTTCCATAGCGTCGGCGCGCGGCTGTTGCGCGAATACGCCGATCTCGTCGGGCTCGCGCCGTCGTTCACCATCAACGATCGCGAGGATTCGGCCGATCTCATGAACCTCGTGCGGCACGAGCTCGGTTTGTCGCCGAAGGAAAAGCGCTTTCCCGCCAAATCGACGTGCTTCGCGATCTACTCGCGCGTCGTCAACACCGGCGCGTCCCTGGCGACCGTGCTCGATCAGTCGTATCCGTGGTGCCGCGAGTGGGAAGCGGACCTGAAGCGCCTCTTCGCCGCGTACGTCAGCGCGAAACAGGCGCAAAGCGTGCTCGATTACGACGATCTGCTGCTCTACTGGTCGCATCTCGCGGCGGAGCCGTCGATTGCCGCCGATCTCGCGAGCCGCTTCGATCACGTTCTCGTCGACGAATATCAGGACACGAACCGTCTGCAGGCATCCATTCTTCTCGCGATGAAACCGGACGGGCGCGGCCTCACCGTCGTCGGCGACGATGCCCAATCCATCTACTCGTTTCGCGGCGCGACGGTGCGCAACATCCTCGATTTTCCCGGCCACTTCGATCCGCCCGCCGCGACCGTCACGCTCGACCGCAACTATCGTTCGACCTTGCCGATTCTCGAAGCGTCGAACGCGGTGATCGGCCTCGCGACCGAGCGCTACACGAAGAATCTGTGGACCGACAAGGCATCGGCGCAAAAGCCGCGCGTCGTTGCCGTCGCCGATGAAGCCGATCAGGCGCGCTATGTCGTCGAAAAAGTGCTCGAAGCGCGCGAAGGCGGCATGAAGCTCAAGGCGCAGGCGGTGCTGTTTCGTGCCGCGCATCACAGCGCGGCGCTCGAAATCGAATTGACGCGCCGGAACATTCCGTTCGTGAAGTTCGGCGGGCTGAAGTTTCTCGATTCCGTTCATGTCAAGGACGTGCTCGCGGTGTTGCGCTGGGCCGAGAATCCGCGCGATCGCGTCGCGGGCTTTCGCGTCGCGCAGTTGTTGCCGGGCGTCGGACCGGCGATCGCCGGGCGCCTGCTCGACAGCGTGAGCGCGCCGGACGCGGTGGCGTCGAATGCGATCGCCGCGTTTCAGGCGCCCGCGCGCGCGTCGGAGGACTGGCCGCGTTTCGTCGGCCTGATGGCGAAGCTCTGCGGCCGCGACTCCGGCTGGCCCGCCGAGTTCGAAATGATCCGGCGTTGGTACGAGCCGCATCTGGAACGCAATCACGAGGACGCGGCGATCCGCATCGGCGACGTGTTGCAGATGGAAAGCATCGCGGCGACGTATCCCACGCGCGAGCGCTTTCTCACCGAACTGACGCTCGATCCACCCGACGCGACCAGCGACGAATCCGGCGTGCCGCTGCTCGACGAAGACTATCTGATTCTCTCGACGATCCATTCGGCGAAGGGCCAGGAATGGCGCAACGTGTTCGTGCTGAACGGCGTCGACGGCTGCATTCCGTCCGATCTCGGCACGGGCAGCGACGAAGAACTCGACGAGGAACGGCGGCTGTTATACGTCGCGATGACGCGCGCGAAGGAAGACCTGCACATCATCACGCCGCAGCGCTTCTACGTGTACAACCAGACGCATCTCGGCGACCGTCACGTATGGGCGCAGCGCACGCGTTTCATTCCGCCGCATCTGATGCAGAACTTCGAAGCGGCCGCGTGGCCGCCCGTCATCGCGCCCGCTGCGCCGACGGCGGCGGGGCTGGCTGCGGCCGCGAAAGCGAAGATCGATATCGCGGCGCGCCTAAAGGGAATGTGGGACTGACCTGAATCTCAGCGCTGCGCGCGCGATGCACGCGGCGCGCGCGGCGACGGCGAGAAGATGCTGCGCAGCCATGCTGCGAAGCGTGTGTAGCCGTCGTAAGGCTCTTCGACGAAAAGCTCGGGCCGCAGCGAGCGCAGATATTCCAGCACTTGCTGCGCTTCCTGCTTCTGGATCGAGCCATAGAAGATGCCGAGCCGCAGCAGGCAGCGCAGTTCGCCGAGCTTCTCGCGCGCGGTCGAACCGATGCTCGTCTCCACCGAAATCTTGGTTTCATACACGCGCTGACGTAGCGAATCGGCGAGACGCCATGCGGGCGTCTGCATCTTTTCCTCGACTTCGCGAATATCCGCCGCCGCCGATTTGATCTGCGAGGCGAGCATGTCGACTTGCGATACGTCGCCGTCCGCTTCGGTGACGATCGCCGTCGCCCACGCGCGCGATGCCTTGACGAGATCCTCGGCGGTCCAGTCCGCGCGGATCGCGAAGGCGAAGCCGTGCTCGGCCGCCTGCCGGATCAGGATCTCGACGACGTCCGGAAACTCCTTGTCGAGCGCGCGCTTCGCCCACGCGTACTGGCCGTGCGTGAGCATGCGCTGCACCGCCTGCTCGGTGAGCGGCGTGTTGTTGTCCAGGAGCTTCGCGCGCAGGAAGTCCTCGAACGAAGGCGTGACGAATTGCGGATCCAGCTTCAGCGACAGACGCGTGAACGCTTCGAAATCGCGCTGCAGCGAAGCGATGGTCTCGTCGCGTAACGATAAGGTGATTTGACGCATGTTGGTTCCCGGTTCCGCCTTCGATCTCCGAAGGCGGGAAAAGCTGTCGGCGCCGCGTCTCAGGCGGAGTCCATTCGTTTCTGTTATCGGCGCGCGCTTCAGGAACTTGAGGATTCTTCGATGCTCTTTGAAAGCCGTTTAACGGCTGATGGAGAGAAAACGTTTAGCGCAGCACGGCGAACTGCCACGCGAAAAACACCGCGAGCGACACGGCAATCGTCAAAAGCGGCCGTTTCGTGAACGCGCAAACGATGATCGCGACGATCGCAGCCACGAGCTGCGGATTGCGCCAGGTGATTTCCGCGCCGTTGCCGTGCGGCGAGACGGTCATCGGCACGATGATCGCGGTGAGCACCGTCACCGGCACGAACGAAAGCGCGGTGCGGACGATCGGCGGAAAGGGCAGGCGTTCGCCCAGCACGAACACGGCGGCGCGGATCGCAAACGTAACGGCCGCCATGCCGAAGATCAGCGTGACGTAGTTCATTGCGTGCGCTCCTTCGCGTTCTTCAGACGATGTTTCGCGTGGCCCTTCGCCTGCGGACGGTTTTCCATCAGCGTGAGCAGCATGCCGACGGCCACGCCGACGAACACCGCCGCGAGCAGGCCGAGCTTGTACGGCCAGCCTTGCCACGCGAAGGACAGGACGCCCGATGCGAGCGCCGCCGCGACGAAGCGCACGGCGACGAGCTGCGGCACGACGATCGCGATGAACGTCGCGACCATCGCGAAGTCGAGCCCGAGCGATTTCAGTCCGGGAAACGCGGCGCCGAACAGGAGGCCGAGGAGCGTCCACAACTGCCAGTTCAGATACATCGCGACGCCGGAGCCGAAGAAGTAGTGCGGCCCGATCTCGCCCGGCGCGCGCTTCCGATAGTGCGCGTAGGCGACGGCGAAGACCTCGTCGGTGAGCATGCCCGCGAGCGCCCAGCGCCAGCGGCGCGGCAGATGCGCGACATACGGCGCGAGCGTCGCGGAATAGAGCACATGACGCAGATTGACGACGAGCGTCGTCGCCAGAATGACGGCGAAGCTCGCGTGCGACGCGATCAGGCCGACCGCGATGAACTGCGCCGAGCCCGCGAACACGACGAGCGACATCAACTGGCCGTGCCAGAGCGTGAGCGGACTTGCGGTGACGAGCGTGCCGAAGATCACGCCGAAGGGCGCGGCGCCGATCATCATCGGGATGGTGTCGCGTGCGCCGGCGGCGAATTCGCGCAAAGGTGTTGCTTTCAAGATTTCCTCCTATGGAAGCGAGGATACGCAAAACGTCGATGAGAATGCTTGTACGTTCTTGCGCTTTCCCGAGGCCGGACCGCCTAACGCCAGCGGCCGGGCGGCACGCCGAACGTGCGCTTGAAATGGCGCGTGAAGTGACTCTGATCCGTGAAACCGCTCGCCGCCGCGACATCCGTCACGGATGCGCCCGCGCGCAACGCCGGCAGCGCGCGCACGATCCGCAGCTGATTGCGCCACGCATGCGGCGCGAGACCGGTTTCGCGCGTGAAGAGGCGCGCGGCGTGGAAGGTCGAGAGACCGACCGTCTGCGCGAGTTCGGCGAGCGTGACGGGTTCGAGGAGATCGTCGGCGAGGCGGGATTTCATCGTCGTGACGCGGTGCGCGTCGGCGGCGAGCGGCGCGATGCGCGGACGTTCGAGCGCGTGGCGTCCGAGCAGCGTCGTCACTGCATCGACGAGCGCCAGTTCCGCGGCGAGCGGGTCGGCGCCGTTTTCCAGCAGGCGATGCGCGATCTGCAAACGCCGCGCGAGATCGGGATCGCGGATGATTTCATCCGGAAACCACGGCGACGATTCCGGCCGCCCCGACAGGTCGCGCGCGAGAGTTTCGACGAACGGCACCGGCAGATAGAACACGCGATAGCGCCAGCCCGCATCGACGGCCCGCGCGCCGGTATGCACTTCGCCGGGATTGATCACCGGCACCGAACCGGCTTCGGCGACGTGATGCGCGCCGCGATAGTCGAAGCACTCCGCGCCGGCCTCGATCACGGGCACCGTATAGGCGTCATGCCAGTGCGGCGAGAATTCGTGATCGTAGTATTCGGCCGTGACCATGTCCGCGTCCGGCACGAGCGGCGAGCGCCAGTAGCGTGCGGCATTGCGGAAACGGTCGGCGTGCATGATCGAGCAATTCTGAGATAAGCGGAATCGCCCAGTTTACAACTTTGCTTCGCGCCCGGCCGGACAGTTGCGTGTCACTTCACCGGTATGGTCGTGCCCTCGGGCATCGGAACCGCCGTCACGCTGTTTTTCGGGCTGCCGGTCGCGATGCGGTCGCTGTAAGTCAGATAGACGAGCGTATTGCGTTTCGTATCGACGACGCGCACCACATGCAGCGTCTTGAAGATGAAAGACATGCCGGCCGAGAACACGTCGGTTTTCTGCTTGAGCGGTTCGGCTATCTTGATCGGCCCGACCTGGCGGCACGCGATCGACGCTTCCGTCGGATCTTCGGCGATGCCCAGCGTGCCTTTCACGCCGCCCGTGCGCGCGCGGGACACATAGCAGGTGACGCCCTGGACGAGCGGATCGTCGTACGCATCGACGGTCACGCGGTCCGATCCGGTGAAGCGGAAGTTGGTGTTGACGCTCGCGATTTCCTCCGCGTGCGCGAGTCCGGCGCCGGAGAAAAGTGCGAGCGATGCGGCGAGCGCGAGGACGGAGCGGTTCATCGTCATCCTTCGGAAAAGAGAAAGGGCGTCGTATTGTATCGACGCCCTTGGCTCTTCGATGCATCTCGTGCCCGCATGCGGTCAATGAAAGATCAGATACAGAATCACCAGCACGATGACCGGCACGCCGAGCAGCCATCCGAGTAGATAAGGCATGTTGTCCTCCTTCGCATGTTGTTTTCGACGGTTTCAGTATCGCGAGGATGCGCCGCCCGCGTTAGCCGTGCGTGTCCGAAATGCGTGTAGGCGACGTCCTATCATCACTTTCTTGCGGCTTACAGATTCGTAATGTGATTGGATCAGGCCGCGCGGTTTTTCTTCGCGGGAACATCGCGATACAGCGTGCGCACGTAATCGAGATGCGCGCCCGCGCACTCCCGCGCCCGCGCCGGATCGCGCGCTACGATCGCATCGAAGATCGCGCGATGCTGCGTCATCAGGTTCGCTTCGACTTCGTCGTCGTAATCGACGAGACGGTGCGACGTGAGCATCGATTCGCGCACCAGTTCATTGAGTCCGTGCATGACGTGCGTGAGCGCGACGTTGTGCGTCGCGTCCGCGATGGCGAGATGGAACGCCGCGTCTCTCTCCGCGATGCGCGTGCTTTTTTCGGCGACGGCGTTTTGCAGCGCGTCGAAGGCAGCGGCGATGCGCGCCAGATCGTCGTCGGTGGCGCGCTCGGCGGCGTAGGCGGTCGAGAGCGTTTCGAGGCCGTGGCGAAGTTCGAGAACGTCGGCGCTCGCGTTCGGTTGTTGCTCGAGCAGGGCGGCGAGCGGATGCGACACGAGCGGCGCGGTCACATCCGATACGACAAAACCGCCGCGCCCGGCCGCGCGGATGAATCCGTCCGACTCCAGACGGATCAACGCCTCCCGCAGCGACGGACGCGACACGTTCAACTGCTCCGCCAGATCGCGCTCGGCGGGCAGGCGCTGGCCCGGCAGCAGCGTGCCGTTCGAAATCAATTCCCGGATCTGTCCCGACACGACATCGGAGAGACGCACGCGGGCGTAGGAATGCGCATGGACGGGCTGGAAAGTCATCGTTCGACGTGAATGCGAGGTGAAAGCCGGGGAATGCCCGAGTTTGACACGAAAGAGGCATCTCATTAAAGTCTTGGTCAGACCAAGCTTACCAAATCGCCGAACCCGTCATGAAAGTCGCCTTGTTCGTCCCCTGTTTCATCGACGCTTTTTATCCGCAGGTCGGCATCGCCACGCTCGAACTGCTCGAACGGCTGGGCGTGGACGTCGACTATCCGCAGGATCAGACCTGTTGCGGCCAGCCGATGGCCAATAGCGGCGCACACAAGGAGGCTGCCGGCGCCGAGCGCGTGTTCGCGCGCAATTTCGCCGACTACGACTATGTCGTCGGGCCATCGGCGAGTTGCACGCATCACGTACGCGAGCATTTCACCGCGATCGAGCAGACGAGCGCCGTGCAGAAGGTGCGGCGCAACACGTTCGAGCTCGTCGAATTCCTGCACGACGTGCTGAAGGTGCGCGAGTTTCCGTGGGCCGAATTTCCGCACAAGGTCGGGCTGCACAACAGTTGCAGCGCGGTGCGGCATCTGCGCGAAACGTCGAATTCGGAAGTGGCCGGAACGCCGTATTCGAAGCCGCGCACGCTGCTCGAACGCGTGAGGGGTATCGAGTTTGTCGCGCCCGCGCGTGCCGACGAATGCTGCGGATTCGGCGGCACGTTCTCGGTGACGGAAGAGGCCGTCTCCGTGCGGATGGGTCAGGACAAGGTGCGCGATCACGTCGGCGCGGGCGCGGAGTACATCGTGTCGGGCGACATGTCGTGTCTCATGCATCAGCAAGGCTGCGCCGAGCGCATGAAAGCCGATGCGAAGTTCATCCACATCGCGCAGGTTCTGAACGGAGCGCGCGCATGAGCAAAAGCGTTCGGATCGATCACGCGAAGGCGGCGGGCGCGTTCCTGCAGAAGCCAGATCACGTCGCGTTCCACGACAAGCGTCTGTGGGACTTGCGCAGCAAGCGCGACGCGCAGGCGCACGGCATCCCCGAATGGGAGACGATGCGCAATCTCGCATCGGCGATCAAGGAACACACGCTGTCCAATCTCGCCGATTACATCGCGCAGTTCGTCGATCAGGCCGAGAAAAACGGCGTCGTCGTGCATTTCGCGGCGAACGCCGAGGAGCACAACGCGCTCGTCTTCAAGCTGATGAGCGAGCGCGGCATGACGTCGCTCGTGAAGAGCAAGTCGATGCTCACCGACGAGTGCTACATGCGCGACTATCTCGGACCGCGCGGCATCACGGTGATGGAAACCGATCTCGGCGAGCGCATCCAGCAACTCGATCATCAGGATCCGAGCCATATGGTCGTGCCGGCCGTGCACAAGCTGCGCGCGGACGTGGCCGAACTGTTCGGCAAGACGATCGGCACCGATCCGCGGAACAGCGACATCCACTATCTCGCGGAAAGCCAGCGCATGAACACGCGGCCGTATTTCGTGCGCGAGAAGACGGCGGGCATGACGGGCTGCAACTTCGCGGTCGCGGAGACGGGCACGGTCGTCGTGTGCACGAACGAGGGCAACGCGGATCTTTCGGCGAACGTGCCGCCGCTGCATATCGCGTCGATCGGCATCGAAAAGATCATTCCGACGATCAGCGATCTCGGCGTGTTCGTTCGAATGTTGTCGAGAAGCGCGCTCGGCTCGCCGATCACGCAGTACACGTCGCATTTTCGCGCGCCGCGTCCGGGCACGGAGATGCACTTCATCCTCGTCGATAACGGCCGCTCAGAACGCCTCGCGATGGACGATTTCTGGTACTCGCTCAAGTGCATCCGCTGCGGCGCGTGCATGAATACGTGTCCGGTGTATCGCAGAAGCGGCGGGCTTTCGTATGGCGGGACGTACTCCGGTCCGATCGGCGCGATCATCAATCCGACGCACGATTTGAAGCGCTATAGCGCGCTGCCGTTCGCGTCGACGATGAACGGCAGTTGCACGAACGTGTGTCCCGTGAAGGTGAACATTCACGAGCAGATCTACAAGTGGCGCGAGGTCATCGCCGAGAAGCACGAAGTGCCGTTCGTGAAGCAGGAAGTGCTGAAGATGGCGGGGCGCCTGCTCGCGAGCCCGACGCTCTATCGTGCGACGGTCGCATCGCTCGGCGGCGCGTTGAAGCGCCTGCCCAACTTCGTGCTCTACAACCCGCTCAATATCTGGGGACGCGGCCGCGATCTGCCCGAAGCGCCCGCCGAGACTTTTCACGAGTGGTACAGGAAAAACCGGAAGCTCGATAAATGACGACTCGCGAAGCTTTTCTCTCGAAGATCCGCGCGGCGCAGCCCCCATCGCGTCCGCGCCCGGACGTGCCCGTGTTCCCGTCGCCGGAAGGCGAACTGAAGGCGCGCTTTACGACCGCGCTCACCGCGATGGGCGGCACATGCGTCGAAGCGGCCCGTCTCGAAGACGTGAACGCGCTGATCGCGGCACGCTTTGCCGATGCGAAGGTGATTGCATCGGCGGTTCCGGGCGTCGACGGCACGCGGCCGCTTTCATCCGATACCGTGCCGGCATCGCTTCAGGATGTCGATGTGGGCATCGTGCGAGGGCGCTTCGGCGTCGCTGAAACGGGCTCGGTGTGGTTCAGCGAAGAAGAGTACGTCGTGAACGCGATCGGCTATCTGTCGCAGCATCTCGTCGTGCTGCTCGACCCGGCGCAACTCGTCGAGGGCTTGCAGCAGGTGTATCGACGCGACGATTTCAAATCGGCGCGCTATGCGGTACTCGTGACGGGGCCGTCGGCGACGGCGGATATCGAAGGCGTGCTGATTCGCGGCGCGCAGGGCGTGCGCTCGCTGACCGTCGTGTGGCTTGCGTGAAGCGATGAAGTCAGCGCACAAAGCAAAAAGCCCAGTCATGCGACTGGGCTTTTTGACAGAAGCTTTTGGCTCCCCGACCTGGGCTCGAACCAGGGACCTACGGATTAACAGTCCGGCGCTCTACCGACTGAGCTATCGGGGAACAACTGAAACATCTACAACTGAAATAAAAACTCAGCCAACTGACCGAGCTCTTTTGAAACCGACTTGCTGGAGTTTTTGGCTCCCCGACCTGGGCTCGAACCAGGGACCTACGGATTAACAGTCCGGCGCTCTACCGACTGAGCTATCGGGGAACATCTACAGCAGAGAAGCGGAATTATAGGGGGCTGCTTTTGGCGTGTCAACGCTCAATCTTCATTTGATACGCATTTTTTGCAATCAAATGAAGCGCGTGCGTCGGCGAGCGCAACAATCAACGCTCGAGCAGACTCAGCTTTTCCTTGACGTCCTTGAACTCGTCCGCTTCCGGAAGCGAACCTTTCGTCTTCGTGATGCTCGGCCAGTTACGCGCGAGTTCAGCGTTCAGTTCGGTGAAGTGCTGCTGGTCGCCAGGCACATCTTCTTCGGCGTAGATAGCGTTCACCGGGCACTCGGCGACGCACACGGCGCAGTCGATGCACTCGTCGGGATCGATCGCGAGAAAGTTGGGACCTTCGCGGAAGCAATCCACCGGGCACACGTCCACGCAATCGGTGTACTTGCACTTGATGCAGCTTTCGGTCACAACGTGAGTCATTCAGGCTCCTGCATGCGGAATTCGTGGGGGCGGCGCCCTGGCGGCTGCATGGGCCGGGAGGTGCGCTTGCCGAAACGCATATTGTAGCGTAACGGTAAAAGTGGGCGCGCGGCGCGCGAAGCGCTCTTTATATCGATTCGTGATGTATGTATGCGCGGCGTCGCAAAAGGGCGGGGCGCGGATCATGTCCGCGCGGACATTCGGGTAACATGACCCTAAAGGCCTCGGGCTGCGCGCTGGCAAGCAGGCAAAGCGCGCGGTCCATTCGCGTGGATGTTCCCGTCAGAACCATGATCATCAATTCGCTGCTCGATACCGACCTCTACAAGTTCACGATGATGCAGGTCGTGCTGCATCACTTCCCCGCGGCGCATGTCGAATATCGCTTCCGCTGCCGCACGCCGAATGTCGATCTCGTGCCGTATATCGATGAAATTCGCGACGAAGTGCGCCAGCTTTGCAATCTGCGCTTCAAGGAAGAGGAACTGGATTATCTGCGGCGCATGCGCTTCATCAAGAGCGACTTCATCGATTTCCTCGCGCTCTTCCATCTGAATGAAAAGTCGATCCGCATTTCGCCGTCGCCCAAGAAGAACGGCGAGATCGACATCGAGATCGAAGGGCCGTGGCTGCACACGATTCTCTTCGAGATTCCGGTGCTCGCGATCGTCAACGAAGTCTATTTCCGCAACACGCAGCGCAAGCCCGAGTACGAAACCGGCCGCGAGCGCCTGCGCGACAAGATCAAGCTGCTTGCCACGCCACCCGAATATTCGGACTGCAAGATCGCCGATTACGGCACGCGCCGCCGTTTTTCGGGGCAGTGGCACGAGGAAGTCGTGCTGACGCTGAAGGACAAGCTCGGTGCGCAGTTCGCCGGCACGAGCAACTGCTTCTATGCGATGAAGCACGGCTTGCGGCCGCTCGGCACGATGGCGCATGAGTACTTGCAGGCGTGTCAGGCGCTCGGCCCGCGTCTGCGCGACTCGCAGATCTTCGGCTTCGAGATGTGGGCGAAGGAATATCGCGGCGACCTCGGCATCGCGCTGTCGGACGTCTACGGCATGAAGGCGTTTCTGCGCGACTTCGACATGTACTTCTGCAAGCTGTTCGACGGCGCGCGCCACGATTCGGGCGATCCCTTCGATTGGGGCGAGCGCCTCATCCGGCATTACGAAGAAAACCGCTGCGACCCGCGCACCAAAGTGCTCGTGTTCTCCGACGCGCTCGATATCCCGAAGGTGCTGCAGCTGTACGAGCGTTTTCGCGGACGTTGCCAGCTCGCGTTCGGCGTCGGCACGAATCTCACCAACGATCTCGGCTATCAGCCGCTGCAAATCGTCATCAAGATGGTTCGATGCAACGGTCAGCCGGTCGCGAAACTCTCCGATTCGCCCGGCAAAAACATGTGCGACGACAAGGCGTATCTCGCCTATCTGCGTCAGGTCTTCGGCATCGAGCAGCCGGTCGGCGACGACTGAGCGACGCGCATTCGTCCATTCGGCCTATGCCGTTCGGCCGAGGTTCGTGCGTGTATGCCGCTCGCTATAATTCGGACGCGTCGTAAATCATCGCGGCGCGCACGAATCTCAAGCACGCCAACACGAGGACGGCACCATGGATACATCGGACGCGCGCCGCAATATTCTCGCGCGCATTCGCAGCGCGCAGGGCCGTCGCGGCACGGCTACGGATGCCGAGCGCGCTGGCGCAGACGAGTATGTCGAGCGACATCCGGCGGGTCCGCGTCCTCCGTTGCCTCAGACGCGTGACGAGCTGATCGCGCGCTTCACGCTCGAAGCGGAGCGTCTCTCCACGACCGTCGCCGAAGTCGAATCGCTCGACGATGCGCCCGCCGAAGCCGTGCGCTATCTCCAGTCGCTGAACCTTCCCGTCGATGTCGTCGCGTGGCCCGCGCTTGCTCATCTGCGCTGGTCCGAAGCGGGCATTCGGGCGGCGTTTCGCAAGCCTGCCGATGAAGATCTCGTCGGCATCACCGGCTGCTTCTGCGCGACGGCTGAAACCGGTTCGCTCGTGCTGCTCTCGGGCGCGCAGACGCCCGCATCCGGCGCGCTCTTGCCGCAGACGCATATCGCGATCGTGCCGGCGTCGCGCATCGTCGCCGCGCATGAAGATGCATTCGCGTTGATGCGCGCCGAGCGCGGCGAGTTGCCGCGCGCGGTGAACTTCGTGTCGGGTCCGTCGCGCACCGGCGATATCGAACAGACCATCGTGCTCGGCGCGCATGGGCCGTATCGCGTGCATGTGATCGTCGTGCGCGGAGCGTGAGTCAATGCGGCGTCTGGTTTTGTACGTGCCTTGCGCGATGCTGGCGCTGATCGCGGCGCCGGCCGCTGCTGCGACGCTCGACGGCGCGACGCTCCCGGCCACATGGGGCATACCGTTCGTCGGCATCCTGCTTTCCATCGCGGTGTTTCCGCTCGTCGCGCCGAAGGTTTGGCATCACCATTTCGGCAAGATCGCGGCGGGGTGGGCGATCGCGTTCCTCGCGCCGTTCGCGCTTGCGTTCGGTGTCGGCACGGCGGGCAGCGTGCTCGTCCACGCGATGCTCGAAGAGTACGTGCCGTTCATCATTCTGCTCGCAGCGCTGTATACGGTCGCGGGCGGCATTTGCGTGCGCGGCAACCTGCACGGCTCGGCTCATCTCAATACCGGACTGCTCGCACTCGGCACCGCGCTCGCGAGCGTCATGGGCACGACGGGCGCGGCCATGCTGCTGATCCGTCCGCTTTTGCGCGCGAACGACAATCGCAAGCACGTCGTGCATGTCGTCGTGTTCTTCATCTTTCTCGTCGCGAACGCAGGCGGCTCGCTCACGCCGCTCGGCGATCCGCCGCTTTTTCTCGGCTTTCTCAACGGCGTCGGCTTCTTCTGGACTACCGTGCATCTCGCGCTGCCGATGCTCTTCGTCTGCGCCGTGCTCCTCGCGGTGTTCTTCGTGCTGGACGGTTTCTACTGGCGCAGGCACGACGCGCGGCCCGCGTTTCTCGACCCGACGCCGGATACGCCTCCGCTTGGCATCGACGGCAAGATCAATTTCGCGCTGCTCGCGGCGATCGTCGTGCTCGTGCTGATGAGCGGCATCTGGAAACCCGGCATCACGTTCGACATCTTCGGCACGCATGTCCAGTTGCAGAATCTCGTGCGCGACGTGCTGCTCGTCGCCGTGCTGCTCGCATCGCTCGCGCTCACGCCGAAAAGCGCGCGCGCGGGCAACGCGTTCGACTGGGCGCCCATCGAGGAAGTCGCGAAGCTTTTCGCGGCGATCTTCATCACCATCGCGCCGGTCATCACGATCCTGCGCGCGGGTGAATCGGGCGCGTTCGCGGGCATCGTGCACGCGGTGTCGGATGCGCAGGGCAAGCCCGTCGACATCGCGTATTTCTGGGCGACCGGTCTTCTGTCGTCGTTTCTCGACAACGCGCCGACCTACCTCGTCTTCTTCAATCTCGCGGGCGGCGACGCACGCACGCTCATGACCACCGACGCCACGACGCTCGCCGCCATCTCCGCGGGCGCGGTCTTCATGGGCGCGAACACGTATATCGGCAATGCGCCGAATTTCATGGTGAAGGCGATCGCCGAATCGCGCGGCGTACGCATGCCGAGTTTCTTCGGTTTCATGGCGTGGTCGGGCGCGATTCTCTTGCCGCTTTTCGCCGTTCTGGGCTGGCTATTTTTCTAGGAGCAACCGATGAAGAAGAAAGTGCTGGTAGCGCGTCCCACATTTCCCGACGTGATCGAGCGACTGAAGCAGCATTTCGATGTCGATGTGAATCTCGGCGACGTGCTCCCGCAGGAAGAATTCGCGCGGCGTCTCGCCGACAAGGACGGCGCGTTCACGGCGGGCGAGATGGTCGGCGAGAAAGAGCTCTCGGGCGCGCCGAATCTGAAGGTCGTTGCGAACATGGCGGTCGGCTACAACAACTTCGACATGCAGGCGTTCGACGCGCACAAGGTGCTCGGCACCAACACGCCCAACGTGCTGAACGAAACCACGGCCGATTTCGGCTGGGCGCTGATGATGGCGGCGGCGCGTCGCGTCACCGAATCCGAGCACTTTCTGCGCGCGGGCAAGTGGCAGAAGTGGTCGTTCGACTCGTTCCTCGGCACCGATGTCTACGGCTCGACGCTCGGCGTGATCGGCATGGGGCGCATCGGGCAGGCGCTGGCGCGGCGCGCGGCCGGCTTCAACATGCGCGTGATGTATCACAACCGTTCGCGCGTCGCGCCGGAAATCGAGCGCGAGCTGAATGCCGAGTACGCGTCGAAGGAAGATCTGCTCAAGCGCGCGGATCATGTCGTGCTCGTCGTGCCTTACTCGAAGGAAAGCCATCATACGATCGGCGCGGCCGAACTCGCGCTGATGAAGCCGACGGCGACGCTGACGAATATCGCGCGCGGCGGCATCGTCGACGATGCGGCGTTGATCGCGGCGTTGCGCGACAAGCGCATCGCGGCGGCGGGCATCGACGTGTTCGAGGGCGAGCCGAATTTCAACCCGGATTTCCTGCTGCTCGACAACGTCGTGCTGACGCCGCATATCGCGAGCGCGACCGAAGGCACGCGCCGCGCGATGGCCAATCTCGCGGCCGACAATCTCATCGCCGCGCTGGGCGAAGGGCCGCGCGCAGGCAATCCGCCGAACCCGATCAATCCGGACGTACTGAAGAAATGATGGAACTGCTGGTTGGCGCGATCGCCCTGCTGGCGATCGCGCTGGTGGTCTCGCTCGTCGCGCTCGTCATGTCGATGCGGCGCAATTCGAACGCGGTCATCTTCGACGAGTTCGAAGCGCTCACCGATCGCGTCAACGACATGGGCGAGGCACACGCGCGCGCGCAGGAACGGCTCGAACGCGGCTTGCGTGGCGATATCGCGGAGAGCGCGCGCGTCTCGCGCATGGAATCGCAAAGCGGCTTCGCGCAATTCCATCAGACGCTTTCGACGCAACTGGCGAGCACGTCGAACGTGCAGAACGCGCAATTCGACGCGCTTGCGCAGCAGCTCGCACAGCAAAGCCAGCAGGCGCGCGAGGATCAGGGCAACGCGTTGAAGCGCTTCGCCGATTCCATGTCGCTGCATCTCGCGCAGCTTTCCGAAGCGAACGAGCGGCGGCTCGGCGAAGTGCGCGCGACGCTCGAAGCGCGCCTGAAGGACATCGAGGCGAACAACGCGACGAAGCTCGACGAGATGCGCCGCACCGTCGACGAAAAGTTGCACGCGACGCTGGAGCAACGGCTCGGCGAGTCGTTCAAGCTCGTCTCCGACAGGCTGGAGCAGGTGCATCGGGGACTCGGCGAGATGCAGACGCTCGCGGCGGGTGTCGGCGATCTGAAGAAGGTGCTGACCAACGTCAAGACGCGCGGCATCTGGGGCGAAGTGCAGCTCGAAGCGCTGCTGGAACAGTTGCTCACGCCCGATCAGTACGCGAAGAACGTCGCGACGGTTCCGAAGAGCAACGAACGCGTCGAGTTCGCGATCAGGCTGCCTGGCCGGCACGACGCGCCGGGTGCGCCGGGCGACGTGGCTACGCCCGTGTGGCTGCCCATCGACGCGAAATTTCCGCGCGAGGACTACGAGCGTCTGATCGATGCGCAGGAACGCGCGGACCCGGCCGGTGTCGAGGACGCGTCGCGCGCGCTGGAAGGGCGCTTGCGCGCGGAGGCGAAATCGATCGCGCAGAAGTACGTTGCGCCGCCGCACACGACGGACTTCGCATTGCTCTTCCTGCCGACCGAAGGTCTCTACGCGGAAGTCTTGCGCCGTCCTGGCCTGAGCGATTCGTTGCAGCGCGAGTTTCGCGTGACCGTCGCGGGACCCACGACGCTGACCGCGCTCCTCAACAGCCTGCAGATGGGCTTCCGCACGCTGGCCATCGAGAAGCGTTCCAGCGAAGTGTGGCAGGTGCTCGGCGCGGTGAAGACCGAGTTCGGCAAGTTCGGCGAAGTGCTGGCGCGAACAAAGTCGCAGCTCGAAACGGTGACGCGCTCGATCGAAGCGGCGCAGACGCGCACGCGGCAGATGGGCAAGCGCCTTCGGGATGTCGAGGCGTTGCCCGGCCAACAGGCGGCGGGATTGTTGGGCGAGGCGTTCGGCGATCCGTCATCGCCCGAAGGCGACGACGAGCCGTGATGCAGGACGCGATTCAGGACGCGAGGCGTTCGAGCGGCTCGCCCGTCACGCGCACGATGCGCCAGTCGGGCAGCACGGTCGCGCCCATCTTTTCGTAGAAATCGATGGCGTTCTGATTCCAGTCCAGCACCGACCATTCGAAGCGGCCGCACTGGCGCTCGACCGCGAGCGCGGCGAGCTTCTTCAGCATCAGCGTCCCGAGGCCGCTGCCGCGCATCGAAGGACGCACGTAGAGGTCTTCGAGATACAGGCCGCGCTTGCCGAGGAAGGTCGAGAAGTTCTGGAAGAAGAGCGCATAGCTGACGATTTCGCCTTCGACTTCCGCGACGAGCGCTTCAGCGGCCGGTCGTGCGCCGAAGAGCGCGTCATGCACGCCTTGCTCCGTCGCGATGAACAGATGCGTGAGCTTCTCGAACTCGGCCAGCTCGTACATCAGGCCGAAGATCGCGGCGACGTCGGCGGGCGAGGCCGCGCGGATGATCGGGGCGCTCACGCTTCCTCCGGCGCGTCGGAGAGCACGATCTCGATGCCGCCGAAACGCGAGGCCACCCAGTTGTACGCGTGGCACGCGATCCACAGCAGGATGAAACCGAGAATCGCGTTCAGGAGCAGCGCGCTCGTGACGGTGCTCACTTCCACCGAGCCGTATCGCACGAACGCGACCACGACGCCGAGCAGCACAATGGGCACGCTGAAAGTCAGGTACACGAGAATCAGCGCCTTGGCGGTCTGTCCCGGTGCGATGAATGAAATCTGCTTTTTCATGGAAGGAAAGCCCCGTCTATCGATGTAGGAATGTTTGTACCGGCTGGCGGCGGCGCCGGATCAGATCAGGCCGTCGAACGGCACGATTTCGACTTCGTCGCCCGCTTCGACGTCGCCGCGCGCGTGCTCGAGCACGATGAAGCAGTTCGCTTCGCTCATCGAACTCAGCACGCCGGAACCCTGCGGACCGGTAGTGACGACGCGAAAGCGCCCGTCGTCGTCGCGCGTCGCGATTCCGCGCTGGAACTCGGTGCGGCCCGCGCGCTTTTTCATCGGCTCGGCGGCGCGCGCGCGGATGACGGTGAGCGGCTGGCGCATCGCGCCCGACATCGCCAGAAGCGCCTCGCGCACGATGAAGTAGAACGTCGCCATTACGGCGACCGGGTTCCCCGGCAACCCGAAGAAGAGCGCCGACTCGCCCGCGCCCGGGCGCTCGCCCGACCACAGCCGGCCGAATGCCAGCGGGCGGCCGGGGCGCATCGCGATCTTCCAGAAGGCGACGTCGCCGAGCGAATTCATCAGCGCGCGCGTGAAGTCCGCATCGCCAACCGACACGCCGCCCGAACTGATGACGACATCGGCGCTTTCGGTCGCATGACGCAGCGCCTTTTCGAGCGAGGCGCGATCGTCGCGCACGATACCCAGATCGACGGTTTCGACGCCGAGCCGCTTGAGCATTGCGAAGAGCGTGTAGCGATTACTGTCGTAAAGGCTGCCAGGGTTCAGCGTTTCGCCGACCGAACGCAATTCGTCGCCCGTCGAAAAGAAGGCGACGGTGAGCCGCCTGCGAACCGACACTTCGCCGATACCGAGCGACGCGAGCAAACCGAGATCCGACGCCCGCACGACGCGACCCGCGAGCAGCGCCGGCTTGCCTTTCGCGAGATCCTCGCCGGAGAGGCGGCGATTCTGGCCGGCACGGATCGTCGCCGGCGAAAAGCGGATCGCGTCGCCTTCGCGCGTGACGAACTCCTGCGGCACGACCGTGTCGCAGCCGGGCGGGATGAGCGCGCCCGTCATGATCCGCACGCATTGATCCGCGCCCGGCGCGCCTTCGAACGGCCGTCCGGCGAGCGCCGTGCCCGCGACGGACAAGCCGACCGTATCGCCACCGCGCGAGAGCACATCGCCGGCGAACGCGTAGCCGTCCATCGCGGAATTGTCGTAAGCGGGAACGTCGATGGGCGAGATCACATCCTCGGCGAGCACGCGGCCGAGCGCGTCGAACAGGCTCACGCGCTCGATCTGCGCGTCCCGCATGCGCGGCATGGCCCACTGACGCACGATTTCCTGCGCGGCTTCAACGGGCAGCGCATTCGGATCGTAGTGGGCGACGCAGGCGGAAAAATCCTTGGACGTGGTCATGAATCGGCGTGGATCGCGGCCGGAATCCGGCGAAGCAGCACGTGGCCGCGCGGTGGTTGAGCGCCCGCAATGGCGATGTGAGCGGGCAGCCGGTTGAACGAGTCAGCGGCGTTCCAGATCGGCGAGCTGCTGTAAATCGTTGATATTGTAAAACGCGCGTTCGTCGTGAAATTGGACTTCCACCGCCTTGTGGCGCGCGTACCACGCGCGCACCTTGCGCTCGCCCGCGTCCAGCCAGGCGTCCAGGTCGTCGGCGAGCGATGTACGCAGCAACGCGAAAACGGGGTGGGCCATGACTTCGCCCGACGCGTCGATTGTTGCTGCGTATGCAACGTCGCCGCCGTGCGCGTCGAGTGCTTGCATCAACGCGGCGCCGATGTGTTCGTCGACGAAAGGGGCGTCGCAAGGCGCGGTCAGAACGAATTCGGTGCTCGCAACGCGCAACGCAGCGGCGATGCCGGCGAGCGGCCCGGGGAAATCCGCGCGCGCGTCCGCGACAACGCGCGCGCCGAATGCCGCGCCGAGGCGCGCGTAGTCTTCGATGGAACGATTTGCGCTGATCAGAAGCGCGCCCGCCTGAGGCGCGATGCGCCGCATCACGTGCAACGCGAGCGGCTCACCGCGAAACGGCTGCATGCCCTTGTCGATGCCGCCCATGCGCGAGCCGCGTCCGCCCGCGAGCACGAGCGCCGTGACGCTGGACGATGAATGAGCGCTCAGCACGAACGATCCGCCGCGCTCAGCCGCCGATGTACGACATCTCGACGCGACGTGCATCGTCGCGAGATGGCGCCGACGCGCTGCCGCGCAATTGCGAATACCGGTCGCCGCGCGCCTCCCAGATTCGCGCGATGGCTGTGGCGACTTCGTCGTCGCCCGCGCCGCTGCGGATCAGTCCGCGCAGGTCGTGGCCGGAAACCGCGAAGAGACACAGATACAGCTTGCCTTCCGTCGAGAGCCGGGCACGCGTGCACGAGTCGCAAAACGCGCGTGTGACGCTCGAAATCACGCCGATTTCACCGCTGCCGTCGCGATAGCCCCAGCGCTGCGCCGTTTCCGCGGCCGTGTGGGCTTCGAGCGGTTCCAGCGGAAAGTGCGCGTCGATGCGTTCGACCACTTGCACCGAAGGCAGCACTTCGCTCATGTTCCAGCCGTTCGACGCGCCGACATCCATATATTCGATGAAACGCAGAACCGCGCCGCTGCCTTTGAAATGGCGCGCCATCGGGACGATTTCCTGATCGTTCGTGCCGCGCTTCACGACCATGTTCACCTTGATCGGAGCGAGCCCGGCGGCTTGCGCCGTCTCGATGCCGTTCAGCACGTCGGCGACCGCGAAATCGGCATCGTTCATGCGGCGAAAGAGGGCGTCGTCGAGCGCATCGAGGCTCACTGTGACGCGCGACAAACCCGCGTCCTTCAGCGACTTCGCCTTGCGCGCGAGGAGCGAGCCGTTCGTCGTGAGCGTCAGATCGAGCGGGCGGCCTTCCGGCGTGCGCAACAGCGCGAGCCGCTCGATCAGGAATTCGATGTTCTTGCGCAGAAGCGGCTCGCCGCCCGTAAGGCGAATCTTTTCCACGCCATGCGCAACGAATACGCGCGCGAGGCGCTCGATTTCCTCGAACGAAAGCAGGGCGGCGTGCGGGAGAAACTGGTAATCCTTATCGAACACTTCGCGTGGCATGCAGTACACGCAGCGAAAGTTGCAGCGATCTGTCACGGAAATGCGCAAATCCCGCAATGGGCGCGCGAGCGTGTCCGTGAGCAGCCCGGACGGCGATGTCGCGGCGCCGGAGAAATCCGGGATCGCGCTGACATCGGCGAGAGGAATGATGCGTCGGGGCATGATGACTCGGGGCTCGGCTCGGCCGCTTCGGCCTTGTTCGAATAATGGTTGGATCGTTCCATTCTAACGGAAGCGGGACATCGGGACGCACTGCCACGGAGTCGCGGTTTTCCCTCGGTTCAGCCGTTCTACGACGCAAAAAAACGCCATCGATCGGGGATCGATGGCGTTTCTGGCTTTTGCCCGTTCACCGGAGTGAACGGGACGCGCGCGCTTAGTGGGCCTGCTTGCTGGTTTCCACTTGCTGCATGGGCGCGGTGTCGGCCGGCGGAAGTGCCTTGCGTTCGCGCGGCACGCGCACCGCAGCCGGCTCGCGTGCGGCGGCGGCATTGGCTTCGCGCAGCTTGCCTTCGTCGGTGTTCACCCAGACGAGGCCCGCACGCTCCAGCATCGGCTGAAGGGTGTCGACGGCGATCGGCGTCGACGTTGCAGGCGCGGCGGGCGCAGCGACCTTCACCGGCTCGGCGACGACTGCGACAGGCTCCGGCGCGAAGACCGGCGCTTGCGTCTGCGCTTGCGCGATCTCGACCGGCTTCACTGGCTCGACGGCCGTCGCTTCGGGCGTCGATGCGACAGCGGCGGTCTTCACCGGCTCGGCGACTTCGGCAGGCTCGGCCGCGACCGGCTCGACGGGCGTCGGCGCCGTTTCCACGGGCTTCGGCTCTTCGGATGCGACCGGCGCGAACGCGGGTGCGAACGGATCGGCCAATTTCGTCTCGGCGACCTTCGGCTCCGGACCGAACGGATTCTCGACCTGCGGTGCCGGAGCGGGCTTGGCGAAGAGATCGAAGTTCGTCGGTTCGGGCGTTTGCGCCTTCAGTTCGAAAGGCTCGGCCTCAACAGTCTTGGCGACCGGCGCTTCCTCCGCAGCGGCGGGCGCTTGCTCTTGCGGCTTCGCTTCGAGGGGCTGAGCGGCCGGTTGCTGCACCGACGCTTCCACCGGTTGCGGCGCGGCCGGGCGGGGTTCGCGACGTGCAGCCGCTTCCTGCGCGGCTTCCGCATCAAACACGCCGGCTTGCGCCGAGGTGCTCTCTGCTGCGCCTTCTGCTTCGGCGACGTCCGCCGCGTGGTTCACCGTCATGCCGTCTTCTTCGCGCTCGCGACGACCGCCACGACGCCCACGGCGACGGCGACGACGCTCTTCGCCGTCACGTGCGGCCGCCGCGTCGGATGCCGCATCGATGCCGGTCACTTGCGCGTCCGCATTGGCTTGCGCCGCTTCGACGATTTCCGACGGCACCGTTTCGCCTTGCGTCAGCGCCTCGACGGCGGCTTCCGGTTGCGGCTTGCGACGCTCGCCGCGTTCCGCGCGCTCGGTTCGTTCAGCGCGGTCACCACGCTCGGCGCGTTCGCCACGATCCGGACGCTCGCGGCGTTCCGGACGTTCGGTCGCTTCCGGACGCGCTGCGCGTTCCGCGTTGCGGTCGCGCGCTTCACGCGGTTCGCGTGGCTCGCGTGCCTCACGCGGCTCGCGTGCTTCGCGTGCCTCGCGCAGTTCACGACCTTCGCGTCCGCCACGCGCCTCGCGATCCTCGCGACGGCCGCCCTGGCGCGCGGCGCCGTTGGCGCCCGCCGCCGTGCCTGCCGCAGCGCCTTCGCGCGCGGCGCCGCCGCTACGGCGATTGCGGTTGCGATCGCCGCCGCCGGTGCGTTCACCGCGTTCGCGCGGCGCGCGCGTGGCCGGTTGTGCTTCGACCGGAGCCGGCGCGGGTTGCGGCGCAGGCTGAATGCCGAACAGATTCTTGATCCACGCGATGAATCCGCCGCTCGCCGGAACGGGCGTCGGCGCGGGCGCGGCCTCGACGGGCGCGGGCTTCACCGGCGCGCTCGGCGCGGGCTTCTCGGGCGTGATGCCCTTCACGGCGGCCTCCTGCTTCGGCTTCACCTCTTCGGTGCGCTTGCTGTAGCCGGTCTCCGATTCGAGCTCGCTCGCCGCTTCGACGGCCATCTTCCACGACGCGCGCGGATCGTCGAGACGCGCATCGTCGTGACGCAGACGCTCCAGCTTGTAGTGCGGCGTTTCGAGATGCTTGTTCGGAATCAGGACGACATTGACCTTGAAGCGCGACTCGATCTTGTTGATTTCCGAGCGCTTTTCGTTGAGCAGGAAGGCGGTCACCTCGACCGGCACCTGGCAATGGATCGCCGCGGTGTTTTCCTTCATCGCTTCTTCCTGAATGATCCGCAGCACTTGCAGCGCGGACGATTCGGTATCGCGGATGTGACCCGTGCCGTTGCAGCGCGGGCAGGTCACGTGGCTGCCTTCCGACAGCGCCGGACGCAGGCGCTGACGCGACAGTTCCATCAGGCCAAAGCGCGAAATCTTGCCCATTTGTACGCGGGCGCGGTCGTGCTTCAACGCATCTTTCAGGCGCTGCTCGACTTCGCGCTGGCTCTTGGCCGATTCCATGTCGATGAAATCGATCACGATCAGCCCGCCCAGATCGCGCAGACGAAGCTGACGCGCGACTTCGTCGGCGGCTTCGAGATTGGTGCGCGTCGCGGTTTCCTCGATGTCCGCGCCCTTGGTCGCGCGCGCCGAGTTCACGTCGATGGCGACGAGCGCCTCGGTGTGATCGATCACGATCGCGCCGCCCGACGGCAGCGGCACCGTGCGCGAGTACGCGGTTTCGATCTGATGCTCGATCTGGAAGCGCGAGAAGAGCGGCACGTCGTCGTGATAGCGCTTCACCTTCGAGAGGTTGTCGGGCATCACGATATCCATGAAGGCGCGCGCCTGGTCATGGATTTCGGTCGTGTCGATGAGAATTTCGCCGATATCCGGCTGGAAGTAGTCGCGAATCGCGCGGATGACGAGGCTCGATTCGAGATAAATGAGCATCGGCTGGCCGGCGACGCCGCTCTGCGACGCGGCTTCGATCGCGCGCCACAGTTGCATCAGGTAGTTCAGGTCCCACTGGAGCTCTTCCGCCGAACGGCCGATACCCGCCGTGCGCGCGATGATGCTCATGCCTTCCGGCAGTTCGAGCTGCGCCATCGTTTCGCGCAGTTCCTGCCGTTCGTCGCCTTCGATGCGGCGCGACACGCCGCCGCCGCGCGGGTTGTTCGGCATCAGGACGAGGTAACGTCCGGCCAGCGAGATGAACGTGGTCAGCGCCGCGCCCTTGTTGCCGCGCTCTTCCTTCTCGACCTGGACGATGAGTTCCTGGCCTTCGCGCAGCGCGTCCTGAATGCGCGCGGAGCGCATCTCGACGCCATCGCGGAAATACTGGCGGGCGACTTCCTTGAACGGCAGGAAGCCGTGGCGGTCTTCGCCGTAGTTGACGAAGCAGGCTTCGAGCGACGGCTCGATGCGGGTGACGACTCCCTTGTAGATGTTGCCTTTGCGCTGTTCGCGCCCGGCGGTTTCGATGTCGATATCGATGAGCTTCTGCCCATCGACGATGGCGACGCGCAATTCCTCTTGCTGCGTCGCGTTAAACAGCATTCGTTTCATGAAACGGCTCCAGAATGGCTCCGTCCTCCCTCGTCGTGCGAATCGGCGTCGGTGACTGATACATCACGCGCGCGAAGCGGGAAGGTGGGCGTGCCACGCTTTTTTGTGTGTTGTCACAAAGCACGCTGGAGCGGGACTTCTGGCGGGAGAATTGCCGAAAGCAGGCCGCGGCTTCCGCATCGGACAGCCGCGCCGTGGGGCGCATTGCGAAGCAACTGCGAGACGTACGACAGATCGCTCGGCTCGTGGCGAGGATGAACGGCGGCGCTGCGGCTCCGCGTCTCAAAATGGACGCGCCGAACCGGCCTGCGCTCTTGCAAAGAGCCTGATTCCTCCCAACGGCGGCCGCGAGGAAGAGCGGTCTCGCGCAAACCGGCGCGATGCTTCGTAACCGATCCTCTTTGCTGCCTTGCCGCGCCGGCACGGCCGCGGGCCCGACTTGTTTCTGTCGGCTCCCGTCGGCTCGCGGCCGCATGTCTCGCCTCGTTTGCGGCGTTGTCGCGCTTCGCAGAAATCAGCGCAGCAGCGATTTCGCCGTCAGTTGTTCGCAAAATCGGCGAGCGTCGATTTGCCTTTTTCTCCCGCTCGACGGCAGGGTCGATCCGGGCTGGCATCCGGTTTTGCCGGGCGCCGTCGCTTCTCGCCGATAAAATTCTTTTTGACCAAAAATCCGTTACCGTCGGCGATCGACTCGACCGAACGCGCCTGTGGGCTCCGTCCTTGCCGGTGATATCGCCGTGCGTGCAACTCGTCGCTCTCGATTTTCCGGGTGAGCAACCGACCTTGGGCGCAAGTAAAATGATGGTTTATCGCTTGCACCGATACAGTCTGAATAATTCGGCCGCTGCTTGATCCTAAGCGTCGACCTTTTCAGGCTGCTCGCAAATTATATTCAGAATGAATGAGTTAGGCAAAACATCCCATAAACAGGTCGCAAGCGAACAAGTGTCGATGATCGAAGTCGACGAAACGGCCGCCGGTCAGCGGATCGACAATTTTTTGCTGCGCGTCTGCAAGGGCGTCCCGAAGAGCCATATTTACCGCATTCTCCGAAGTGGCGAAGTGCGCGTGAACAAGGGACGCATCGACGCGGCTTACCGGCTCGAACTGGGCGATCTCGTGCGCGTGCCGCCGATCCGCATCGCGCAGCAGGACGCGGCGCCGGTGTCGTCGAACGCGCCCGCCGCCGAATTCCCGATTCTCTTCGAGGACGACCATCTGATCGTCATCGATAAACCGTCCGGCGTCGCGGTGCATGGCGGCAGCGGCGTCGCGTTCGGCGTCATCGAGCAGTTGCGCAATGCGCGGCCGCACGCAAAATTTCTCGAACTGGTGCATCGGCTGGATCGCGAGACGTCGGGCGTGCTCATGCTCGCCAAGAAGCGCCAGGCGCTCGTCGGGCTGCACGAGCAGATTCGCGAAAATCGGGTCGACAAGCGCTATTACGCGTGCGGTCACGGCGACTGGCAGAGCGACTGGGGCCGCCGGCGCATCGTCAAGGCGCCGTTGCATAAATATGTCGCAGCGGATGGCGAGCGGCGCGTGCGAATCCAGGAGAACGGGCTGCCGTCGCATACGGTCTTCAATCTGATCGAGCGCTGGCGCGACTACGCGTGGGTCGAGGCAGAGCTGAAAACCGGCCGCACGCACCAGATTCGCGTGCACATGGCGAGCATCGGCCTGCCGATCGCGGGCGACGCCAAATACGGCGATTTCACGCTGAACAAGGAATTGGCCCGCCCGAGCGCGAAGCCGTCGCTGAAACGCATGTTTTTGCACGCGTATCGACTGAAAATCACGCACCCGGCGACGGGCGAGCCGCTGCAATTCGAAGCGCCGCTGCCCGTCGAGTGCAAACGGTTCATCGAACAACTGAAAAACCGGGAGACCGAGTAAATGGCGCGGCAGCAATTCGATCTGATCGTTTTCGACTGGGACGGCACGCTGATGGATTCGACCGTCCACATCACGCGCAGCATTCAGGCCGCGTGCCGCGACCTCGGGCTGCCGGTTCCCGCCGATGAATCCGCGAGCTATGTGATCGGCCTCGGCCTGAAGGACGCGCTGCAGATATGCGCGCCGACGCTCGATCCGTCCGACTATCCGCGCCTGGCCGAACGTTACCGCTTCCATTTCCTGACGATGGGCCAGAAAACCGAACTCTTCGGCGGCGTGCGCGAACTGCTGCAGGAATTGCGCGATCTCGGCTATTTTCTCGCGGTCGCGACGGGCAAGAGCCGCGTCGGGCTGAATCGCGCGCTCGACGAATCGCGGCTCACGAGCCTCTTCGACAGCACGCGCTGCGCGGACGAAACGTTCTCGAAGCCGCATCCCGCAATGTTGCAGGAACTCACGCGCGAGCTCGGGCAGGATCTCGGGCGCACGGTGATGATCGGCGACACGACGCACGATCTGCAGATGGCGATCAACGCGGGCGCGGCGGGCGTCGGCGTCGGTTATGGCGCGCATCCGGCCGATTCTCTCGCGGCGCTCAAGCCGCAGTACTGCGCCGACAGCGTCGCGTCGCTCGCCGGCTGGCTGCGGGAGCACGCATGAGCGAACCGGTGCGGGTATGCGCGTCCGACGAACTCGTCGATGGCGGCGCGGGCGTGCGCGTCAACGCGACCGAAGCGAGCGGCGACGCGGTCGTGTTCTTCGTCCGATACGGCGGCGAAGCGTTCGGTTATCTGAACCGGTGCGCGCACGTGCCGATGGAGCTCGACTGGAACGAGGGCCAGTTCTTCGAAAGCTCGGGCCTATACTTGATGTGCGCGACGCACGGGGCGATCTACGAGCCCGATACCGGCAAATGCGTCGGCGGTCCTTGCCGCGGCGCGCGCCTGCGGGCCGTGACGGTCGAAGAGCGCGACACGCCGGAAGGGCGCGCGGTCTTCTGGCTGCCCGACGACGCCGTGCGTCCCGCCTGATTCAATCTCTACACATCCACGACGCATGTCCGACAACATTCCGCCGCGCAATAACGACAACTGGGAGCGCGAAGCGCTCGAACGCATCGCGCTCGCCGCGATTCGCGAGCAGCGCGCCGCGCGTCGCTGGCGCATCTTCTTTCGCTTCCTGTTTCTCGGCGTGATCGCGCTGATCGCCTGGGGCGTGTTCGATTTCACCGGCGATCGTGCCGCGAAGGCTGGCAAGCACACGGCGCTCATCGATCTGCAGGGCGAGATCTCCGCGAACAGCGATGCCAGCGCCGACAACATCGACGGTGCGCTACAGAGCGCGTTCGAGGACGAGAACACGGCGGGCGTGATTCTGCGCATCAACAGTCCGGGCGGCAGTCCGGTGCAGGCGGGAATCATCAACGGCGAAATCCGGCGGCTGCGCGCGAAGTATCCGAAGACGCCGCTGTACGTGGTCGTCGACGACATGTGCGCGTCGGGCGGCTATTACGTCGCGGCGGCGGCGGACAAGATTTACGTCGACCGCGCGAGCATCGTCGGCTCGATCGGCGTGCTGATGGACGGCTTCGGCTTCACGGGCCTGATGGACAAGCTCGGCATCCAGCGCCGCATGCACACGTCGGGCGCGAACAAGGGCGCGTTCGACCCGTTCTCGCCGGAAACACCCGCGATGAACGCGCACGCGCAGGAAATGCTCGATCAGATCCACACGCAGTTCATCGATGCCGTGAAGCTCGGGCGCGGCAAGCGTCTGAAAGACGATCCGGAGCTGTTCTCGGGCATGTTCTGGACCGGCGAAAAGAGCGTCGAGCTCGGTCTCGCCGATGGTTTCGGCGACGCCAGCTATGTCGCGCGCGAGGTCATCAAGCAGCCGGATATCGTCGATTACACGCAAAAGGAAAGCATCAGCGAGCGTGTGGTGCGGCGCTTCGGCGCATCCGTGGGCGATGCCGCCATGCGCGCGCTCACGCTCGGCGGCAAGCCCCAGTTGCGCTGAGTTTTACGAAGCCAGCAAGAGGAAGATCGCCGGGCGCTTATGCAGGTCCGGCGCGGCCTGCTTCTTCCAGTCGGCCGCCGTGCGCGTGACGATGTTTTCGCCCGGCAGCGTCAGATCGACGGCGACGCAAATGAGCGTCGACGGCGCGCAGCCAGCGATGAGCGCGTCGAGCATCGCCTTATTGCGATAGGGCGTCTCAATGAAAATCTGCGTCTGATTGGCCTTGCGCGACAGTTGCTCCAGCTCGCGCAGCCGTTTCGCGCGTTCGCCGGCATCGACCGGCAGATAGCCGTTGAACGCGAAGCTCTGGCCGTTCATGCCGGAAGCCATCAGCGCGAGCAAGATCGAGCTCGGTCCGACGAACGGCACGACCTTCACGCCACGCTGATGCGCGCGCCGCACGAGCAACGCACCGGGATCGGCGACGGCGGGACAGCCCGCTTCGGAGACGAGGCCGGCGTCGGTGCCGGCGAGGATCGGCGCGAGCAGCTTGTCGATTTCCGCTGGCGGCGTGTTCACGTTCAGCTCGCGCACCTCGATTTCCTGAATCGGACGTTCGGTGCCCACTTTCTTCAGAAAGGCGCGCGTCGTTTTGGCGTTTTCGCCGATGTAGTACGCGAGCGCGGCCGCCTGCCCGCGCACCGGTTCGGGCAGAACTTGGGCGAGAGCGTCGGCGTCGCCTTCGCCGAGCGTGTTCGGAATCAGATAGAGAACGCCGCTCATGCCGCCTCCAGCACCGGATAGCCGGCGTTCGCGAGCATTCCGGTCAGCGCGATCAGCGGCAGGCCGATCAGCGCGGTGGGATCGTCGGATTCGATCGCTTCGAGCAACGCGATGCCCAGGCCTTCCGCCTTGGCGCTGCCGGCGCAGTCGTACGGCGTTTCGGCACGCAGGTACGTCTCGATCTGGGCGTCCGAATAGCGACGAAACCGCACGCGCGTGACGATATCGGCGGATTGCGCGTCGCCCGTGCGGCTGTCGAACAGGCAAAGCGCGCTGTGGAATTCGACGCTGCGTCCGCGCATCGCCTGGAGCTGGGCGAAGGCTTTCTCGTGCGTGCCGGGCTTGCCGATCTGCTTGCCGTCGAAGGTCGCCACCTGATCCGAGCCGATCACGAGGGCGTTCGCGTCGTTGCCGCTCCGTCCGGCCGCCGCACGCGCCTTGGCGATCGCGAGCCGAACCGCGGTCGCTTCGGGCGTTTCGTTGGCGAGCGGCGTTTCGTCGATATCGGGCGACACGACGTCGAACGGAATGCGCAGGCGTTCGAGCAATTCGCGCCGATAAGGTGAACTGGACGCCAGAATCAGGCGTGGCGGCGATTTCGAAGCTTCAGACATGAGACGAACCGGACAAAAAAGGGTGTAAAAACGACGGGCTGCGATTCAGCCCTTAAGTATTTGACTCGAAAGAATAAAGCCGATATGATTTTGGGCTTTTCATCGGTACGTGCGCGGGCGAAGGCTCTCCTGTCATCGATGAAACCGGTCGAGCCGAAGAGTCAGAAAGCACGAGGTCAGACAGCATGATGCCGGCCAGATGCACATTGGGGCAAATTCGGGCAAGTCGGGCCTGCATCGAAGCTGCATTTAAGCCGAGTCGCGGTGCATACTGAGCACTCACCGGTAGCACTAACCCAAGTAAGGCCAAGCAGGAGCGCACATGACTCAGAATCCTGGCAAACCTGTGAGCCCCGCCGATCCGCGCGCGCTCGACATTTACGAATTCGCCAAGAGCGGCAGGCAATCGGCCGGCGCGCTGCGTGTGTCGCAGATGCCGCGCATGTTAGCCGAAGTGCCGGCTGATGTGCCAGACGGCGATACCGTGTTCACCTGGCAAGGCGAGGGCTCGACCCAGCCGGAATTGCAGGACGACGGCACGGAGGCGCCGCAGCCGTATCTGCGTCTTGCGGTGCACGGTTCGGTGTGGCTCACGTGCCAGCGCTGCCTTCAGCCGTATTCGCAGCATCTCGATGTCGATGCGACATATCGGATCGTGGCGACGGAAGAAGAAGCGGACGAATTTCCGCTCGACGACGATGAAGTCGAAGTGATCGTGGGCTCGCGCCAGTTCGATCTCGTCGACTTGATCGAAGAGGAGTTGTTGTTGTCCTTGCCGCTCGTGCCCAAGCACAACGTATGTCCCGAGACGCACGAAAGTCTGCTTCCGGGCACGGCGGACGACGAGCCGGATGAAAGCGATGTGACGGATGAAGACGAAAAGCCGAATCCGTTTGCCGTGCTGGAGAAGCTCAAGGGCGGCTCCGACGGCAAGAAGCACTGAAATGGTTTTGTAGCACGCAACAAACTGGTAGCGCGATGTGCGCACCCGATGGCCGAACGGCCGAGGGCTGTCGGCGGATCGGGCTGTGTTAGAATTCGCAAAATTTTTCTGGAGTAATCATGGCAGTTCAGCAAAACAAGAAGTCGCCGTCGAAGCGCGGCATGCACCGTTCCCACGACTTCCTCCCGACGGCTCCGCTGGCTGTCGAGCCGAGCACGGGCGAGGTGCATATGCGCCACCACGTGAGCCCGAACGGCTACTATCGTGGCAAGAAAGTCATCAAGACGAAGAACGACTAAGCGTTCATCGACGCTCGATGCGCCCGCCGGAATCATTCCACGGGCGCGCGGGCGCAACTCGCTCTTGACACTTTCCCGGTACGACGAGAAGGCGGCATTTCACTGCCGCTTTTTTGTGTCCGAAATTCGTCGCGTTCCATGACTGTAAAGATAACCATCGACTGCATGGGAGGCGACCACGGTCCGGCCGTGACCGTTCCCGCTGCCGTCAATTTCGTGCGCTCGCATCCCGACGCGCACCTGATGCTCGTCGGTCTCGAGCAGCCCATCCGCGCTCAGCTCAAGAAGTACAAGGCTTCCGACGAGCCGCGTCTGACCGTCGTTCCCGCCAGCGAAGTCGTCGCGATGGACGACCCGGTCGAAGTCGCGCTGCGCAAGAAGAAAGATTCGTCGATGCGCGTCGCGCTCAATCTCGTGAAAGAGGGCGAGGCGCAGACCTGCATTTCCGCCGGCAACACCGGCGCGCTCATGGCGGTGTCGCGCTATGTGCTGAAGACGCTCGCCGGTATCGAGCGGCCTGCCATTGCGTTCGCGATGCCGAGCCAGAAGGGCTACACCACGGTGCTCGACCTGGGCGCCAACGTCGATTGCGAACCCGAGCATCTGCTGCAGTTCGCGGAGATGGGCCACGCGCTCGTATCGGCGATCGAAGGGCGCGAACGGCCCACGATCGGTCTGCTCAACATCGGCGAAGAAGTCATCAAGGGCAACGAAACGATCAAGCGCGCGGGCGAACTGCTGCGCGCGAGCACGCTCAACTTCTACGGCAACGTGGAAGGCAACGACATCTATAAAGGTACGACCGATGTCGTCGTGTGCGACGGCTTCGTCGGCAATGTCGCGCTGAAGACCTCCGAAGGTCTCGCGAAAATGCTCGCCGACATGATCAAGGAAGAGTTCAGCCGCAACTTCGCCTCGAAGTTGATGGCGCTCGTCGCGCTGCCCGTGCTGAAGCGTTTCAAGAGGCGTGTCGATCCGGCGCAATATAACGGCGCGGCCTTGCTCGGCCTGCGCGGGCTCGTAATCAAAAGTCACGGTTCGGCCGAGGCCTTCGGGTTTGAGTGGGCCATCAAACGCGGGTATGATGCCGTCAAAAATGGCGTGCTCGAACGCCTGGTGCGCGCGATGGAAGAAAACGCTCCCGCCGCGCGCGAGGCGGACGCGAACGGTCCCGCGTCGGCGGCCGCGGATCAATCGATCCAGCAGGCCGCTTCACAGCTGAACCCACAGCCAAACTCGCAGCCGAACCCGCCGGGCGAGTCCGGTACTGCGCTACATTCGAAGGCATAATGGCTCAATCCAATCTTTACTCTCGCGTGCTGGGCACCGGCAGCTATCTGCCGTCCGAGCGTGTCACGAATCAGGACTTGGCGGACCGTCTCGCGAAGCAGGGCGTCGAGACCAATGACGAATGGATCGTCGCGCGCACCGGCATTCACGCGCGACATTTCGCAGCACCGGATCAAACCACGAGCGATCTCGCGCTGATCGCTTCGCAGAAGGCGATCGAGGCGGCGGGCATCGATCCGCAATCGATCGATCTGATCATCGTCGCGACTTCCACGCCTGACTTCGTGTTCCCGAGCACGGCGTGCCTGTTGCAAAACAAGCTCGGCATCAAGAACAACGGCGCGGCCTTCGACGTGCAGGCGGTGTGCTCCGGCTTCGCCTACGGCGTCGCGACGGCGGACAGCTTCATTCGCAGCGGCCTGAACCGCACGGCGCTCGTCGTCGGCGCGGAGACGTTCTCGCGCATTCTCGATTTCAACGATCGCACCACGTGCGTGCTGTTCGGCGACGGCGCGGGCGCGGTCATCCTCCAGGCGTCCGATGAGCCGGGCGTGCTGTCGAGCGCGCTGCACGCGGACGGCAGCTATTCGGACATTCTCTGCACGCCGGGCAACGTGAACGGCGGCGTGGTTCAGGGCAGCGCGTTCCTGCACATGGACGGGCAAGCGGTGTTCAAGCTCGCGGTCAACGTGCTCGAAAAGGTCGCGCTCGAAGCGCTCGACAAGGCGAAGCTCACGCCTGAAGACATCGACTGGCTGATTCCGCATCAGGCCAACATCCGCATCATGCAAAGCACGGCGCGCAAGCTGCATCTGCCGCCGGAGCGCATGGTCGTGACGGTCGGCGAGCATGGCAACACGTCGGCGGCATCGATTCCGCTCGCGCTCGACGTCGCGGTGCGCGACGGCCGCATCAAGCGCGGCGACAACATTCTCATCGAAGGCGTGGGCGGCGGCTTCACGTGGGGCGCGTCGGTCATCCGCTACTGATTCGCCGATCAGATCCCTCTACCCAATTCGTAACTGATCCCTCTTCATCGCTGACCCCGCGCGCTCCTCCAGCGCGCGGTCCATGAGGACATCGCGGATCATTCCAATCAACGAGGACGATATGAAATTTGCGTTCGTTTTCCCCGGACAAGGCTCGCAGTCCATCGGCATGCTCAACGCATTCGCCGATCACGCGATCGTGCGCGAGACCGTGCAGCAGGCTTCCGACGCGCTCGGCCAGGATCTCGGCAAGCTGATCGCCGAAGGCCCGGCAGAAGAGCTGAACCTGACGACGAACACGCAGCCCGTCATGCTGACGGCCGCGTATGCGATTTATCGCGTGTGGGAAAAGGAAACGGGCCTGAAGCCTGCGCTCGTCGCTGGTCACAGCCTCGGTGAATACACCGCGCTCGTCGCGGCGGGCGCGCTCGCGTTCGCGGACGCCGTGCCGCTCGTGCGTTTTCGCGCGCAGGCGATGCAGAACGCGGTGCCGGTCGGCGAAGGCGGCATGGCCGCGATCCTCGGCCTCGACGACGACACCGTGCGCGCCGTGTGCGCTGAAGCCTCGTCGGCGGGCGTCGTCGAAGCGGTGAACTTCAATGCGCCGGCGCAGGTGGTCATCGCCGGTTCGAAGGCGGCCGTCGAGAAAGCGTGCGAGCTGGCGAAGGCGAAGGGCGCGAAGCGTGCGCTGCCGCTGCCTGTGTCCGCGCCGTTCCACTCTTCGCTGCTCAAGCCCGCATCGGATCAGTTGCGCGACTATCTCGCCAAGGTCGAAGTGAAGGCGCCGCAGATTCCGCTGATCAATAACGTCGATGTCGCGATCGTCTCCGATCCCGCCGCGATCAAGGACGCGCTGGTGCGTCAGGCCGCCGGTCCAGTGCGCTGGGTGGAGTGCGTGCAGGCGATGGCGAAAGACGGCATCACGCACGTCATCGAATGCGGTCCGGGCAAGGTGCTCGCGGGCCTGACGAAGCGTATCGACGGTAATCTCGTCGGCGGCTCGATCTTCGATCCGGCATCGCTCGAAGAAACGCGCAAACTGATCGCTGGCTAAGGACGAACAACATGAATCTGCAAAACCAGGTAGCAATCGTCACGGGCGCGTCGCGTGGCATCGGACGCGCGATCGCGCTCGAACTCGCGAAGCAGGGCGCGACGGTCATCGGCACGGCGACGAGCGAAAGCGGTGCTGCGAGCATCATCGAAGCGTTGCAGCAAGCGGGCGGCAAGGGCCGTGGCGCGGTGCTGAACGTGAACGACGCCGCCGCGGCGGATGCGTTCATCGACGGCATCGTCAAGGAATTCGGCGGGCTGAACGTGCTCGTCAACAATGCGGGCATCACGAAGGATCAGCTCGCGATGCGGATGAAGGACGACGAGTTCGACGCCGTCATCGATACGAACTTGCGCGCGGTGTTCCGTCTTTCGCGCGCGGTGCTGCGCCCGATGATGAAGGCGCGCGGCGGCCGCATCATCAACATCACGTCGGTGGTGGGTTCGTCGGGCAATCCTGGCCAGGCCAACTACGCGGCGGCAAAGGCCGGCGTCGCCGGCATGACGCGCGCGCTCGCGCGTGAGATCGGCAGCCGCGGCATCACCGTGAACTGCATCGCGCCCGGTTTCATCGACACCGACATGACCAAGGTCCTGCCGGAAGAGCAGCGCACCGCGCTCACCGCGTCTATCCCACTTGGCCGACTGGGCGCGCCCGAAGATATCGCGCATGCTGTGGCATTCCTGGCCTCGCCGTTCGCCGGTTACATCACCGGCACGACGCTGCATGTGAACGGCGGCATGTACATGTAAGGCCTTAATAGGCATTTCGCAGAATTTCGCTTAATATCCGCGCCGGAACGGGCGCGCAAAATGCTCGAAGGAGCAACGTGCGTACCGCTTTCGCGCGGCAGTGAAGAATCGATGCAATGCCGGCCGCCGCCCTCTTGATGAAGGGCAGGACACGGTGGAGCATGGAACTGACGCGTCGTATTTTGCGGGTCCAAACCTGATAAAATGCGCGCACTTGTATTTTTGAACTTTTTTCCCCTCGGAGGGCTGCATGGACAACATCGAACAGCGCGTGAAGAAGATCGTCGCCGAACAACTGGGCGTGGCGGAAGCCGAAATCAAGAACGAAGCTTCGTTCGTGAACGATCTGGGCGCTGACTCGCTCGATACGGTCGAACTCGTCATGGCGCTGGAAGACGAATTCGGCATGGAAATTCCCGATGAAGAGGCCGAAAAGATCACCACGGTTCAGCAAGCGATCGACTACGCGCGCGCCAACGTCAAGGCCTAAGGCCGGACGCGCCAGCGACTCATCGTCAATCAGCTCGATGCATCGTCGCTGCAAACCGATTTGACAGCCACAGGGCACACAGGGCGGTTTCCTGTGGCCGCTGTGGCTTTTGTTTTTCGTCATTTTATGGATAAGGGGTTACCGTGAGCCGTCGTCGAGTTGTTGTTACAGGCCTTGGGCTCGTATCGCCTGTCGGCAATACTGTTGCCGACGGCTGGGCCAATCTGGTCGCGGGCAAGTCGGGCATCGCCAATATCACGAAGTTCGACGCGACGAACTTTTCCACGCGTTTCGCCGGTGAGGTGAAGGGCTTCAATATCGAAGACTACATGCCCGCCAAAGAGGCGCGCCATATGGATACGTTCATCCATTATGGTTTCGCCGCGGGCGTGCAGGCCATGCAGGACAGCGGCCTCGAAATCACCGATGAAAACTCGGAGCGCGTGGGCGTCGTGGTCGGCTCGGGCATCGGCGGTCTGCCGATGATCGAAGTCACGCAAACCGAACTGCTCAATCGCGGCCCGCGCCGTATTTCGCCGTTCTTCGTGCCGGCGTCGATCATCAACATGATCTCCGGCCATCTTTCGATCCGCTTCGGTCTGAAAGGCCCGAATCTGTCGATGGTCACGGCCTGCACCACCGGCCTGCACTGCATCGGCGAGGCGTCGCGACTGATCGAATACGGCGACGCGGACGTCATGATCGCGGGCGGCGCGGAAGCCACGGTTTCCCCGCTCGGCATCGGCGGTTTCGCGGCAGCGCGCGCGCTCTCGCAGCGCAATGACGATCCCGCGACGGCGAGCCGTCCGTGGGACACCGACCGCGACGGTTTCGTTCTCGGCGAAGGCGCGGGCGTGATGGTGCTCGAAGAGTACGAGCACGCGAAGAAGCGCGGCGCGAAGATCTACGCGGAAGTGCTCGGCTACGGCATGAGCGGCGACGCGTATCACATGACCGCGCCGCCGGAAGACGGCGACGGCGGCCGCCGCGCGATGGTCAACGCGATGAAGAACGCGCGCATCAATCCCGATGAAGTGAACTACGTCAACGCGCACGGCACGTCGACGCCGCTCGGCGACATCGCGGAGACGATCGGCATCACGCGTGCGCTCGGCGATCAGGCGAAGAAGGTCGTCGTGAACTCCACCAAGTCGATGACCGGCCACCTGCTGGGCGGCGCGGGCGGCCTGGAGTCGGTGTTCACCGTGCTGGCGATCCACAATCAGGTGTCGCCGCCGACCATCAACATCTTCAATCAGGATCCGAAGTGCGACCTGGACTACTGCGCGAACACCGCGCGGGAGATGAAGATCGACGTGGCGGTCAAGAACTCGTTCGGCTTCGGCGGCACGAACGGCTCGCTCGTCTTCAAGCGCCACTGAGCTCGGCGCGCTCGTCATCGCGGGGATCCATATGGCGAGCGTGTGTGTGAATCGGCCGCATCGTGACGCAGGCGTCGCGATGCGGCCGTCGCGTTTCTTGCGGGGCGCAATGCTCGGCTTCGTAGCCGTTGCGGGAGCGTCGGTGTTCCAGTGCGTTTTCGCGCATGCGGAGCACGCGGGGCACGCCGCCGTGGCTTGCGCGGCGGCGCTGGCGGTGCTCGGGCTGGCGTCGTACCGGTGGATGAACGCCCAGCCATCGGCGATTGGCCTTCTTTCCGACGGCATCACGATCTGGAACCGAAGCGGCGAGATGCGCCACACGAGCATCGCTGGGTGCGCGCAATGGAGCGGACGCCTCATCGCGTTGACGCTTTGCGATACGCGCGGGCGGCGCGAAACGCTCGTCGTCGCGGCCGATTCCGTCGATGCCGACACCTTCCGCCAGCTCTCGGTCCAGGCTCGCCGCGCCGCAGCGTCCCACCTGTAACGACTGTAACGGCGCATGAGCGTTCCGGTAGCCTTACAGGCGGTAACGCTACAATAGCCGTCCGCGCAACTTCCCCAAGCTAATCGGATTTCCCAGGTGAGTGAAAAAGAAATCGACCAATTGCTGGTCGAACGTGTCCAGAAGGGTGACAAGGCCGCGTTCGAACTGCTGGTCGCCAAATACCACCGCAAGATCATTCGACTGATCTCGCGCCTCGTGCGCGACCCCGCCGAGGTCGAGGACGTCGCCCAGGACGCCTTCATCAAGGCCTACCGCGCGCTGCCGCAGTTTCGCGGCGAATCGGCGTTTTACACCTGGCTTTACCGCATTGCTGTCAATACGGCAAAAAACTATCTTGCAACTCAGGGCCGCCGCGCTCCCACTTCTACCGAAGCCGATGCAGAAGAAGCGGAAACTTTCTCCGACGCGGACCAACTAAGGGATATCAACACGCCCGAGTCGATGTTGATGAGCAAGCAGATCGCTCAGACTGTCAACGCCGCGATGGCGTTGCTGCCCGAGGAATTGCGCACCGCCATCACGCTTCGGGAGATTGAAGGACTGAGCTACGAGGAAATCGCCGAAATGATGGATTGCCCGATCGGCACCGTCAGATCGAGAATTTTTCGTGCTCGCGAAGCCATTGCGGCAAAATTGCGTCCGTTGTTGGACACTCCCGAAGGCAAACGCTGGTAGGCGGCGAAAACCCTCGGGGCAGGGACGCGATATCTGGGTTGGTGGTGTCACAACGGGGTGTGGTCAAAGATGGGGAGCATCATGGGGTCGGTCTCGGTGCAGAATCAAACACAGGCGGGTTCGCGCGGCGAGCGCATGTCGGCTTTCGTCGACGGCGAAGCGCTCGGCGAAATTCACAGCATCAGCCAGTTTCTCGCGGATCTGAAAGGCGACGAACGCGCGGCGTGGTCGGAATATCACCTGATCGGCGACGCCTTGCGCTCCGACGATCTCGCGGTCAGCCCGGCGCGCAGCAGCGCGTTCATGGCCGCATTCTCCGAACGTTTCGAAGCTGAGGCGCACGTACTCGCGCCGGCTGCATTGCCGGGCGTGACGACGAAAGCGCGGGGCGGCATGTTGCGCCGTCGCGTGATGCCGGCCTTCGCGGTTGCCGCGGCGGCCGCTACGCTGACATGGATCGTCGTGCCGCAGCTGCAAGGCGTCGATCGCAACTCGGGCGCGCAGGTGGCGAGCGTCGCGCCGGCGGATTCGTCGATGCAGCGGGTGGCGCTCGCGTCGGTGCCCGCGGTGACCACGCGTACGCCGATCGTCGAAGCGAACATCATCCGCGACGCGAATCTCGATCAGTATCTCGAAGCGCATCAGCAGTTCTCCCAGCAGCCCGCGATGCCCGGTTCGATGCCCCTGATTCGCGCGGCGGCTATAACGCAAGGCCAATAATTTGATGCTGAGTGTGCGGTTGAATAAAACAAGATATTGGGGGCGGCTGCCGGCATTGATGCTCTGCGCAGCCGCGTTGTTGACGGCGGCAACGAGCTCGTTCGCTCAGGGAGACGATCCCGCCACCGCCCGCAAGACAGCCGCCACTCTGCTCAACCGCATCCACGAAGCGGCCCAGCAGCAGAATTACGAGGGCACGTTCGTCTACCAGCGTGGCGCGACGGTGCAGTCGTCGCGCATTACGCACGTCGCCACGCGCGGTGACGGCGAATACGAATCGCTCGAAAGTCTCGACGGCGCGCCGCGCAAGATGCTGCGTCACGACGACGACATGTTCACCTTCGTGCCGGAGCGTCATCTGCTCGTGGTCGAGCATCGGCAGAACCGGGATTCGTTCCCGGCGCTGTTGTCGACGAGTGGCGATCAGGTGCTTTCCGTCTACGATCCGAAGCTGTTGGGCACGGACCGCGTCGCGGGGATCGAAAGCCAGGTGCTGGAGCTCGATCCGAAAGATTCCTATCGTTTTGCCTACAAGCTGTGGGCCGATGCGAAAACCGGCTTGCTGCTGCGCGCGCAAACGCTCGATCCGGACGGGCAAGTCCTCGAGCAGCTTTCTTTCTCTCAGGTACGTATTGGCGGGCCGATCGACAAGGCGCCGATCGCGAACGGCATTCGCAACACGTCGGGCTGGACCGTCGTGCGGCCGCCCGTGCAGCCGGTCGACATGGAAGCGCAGGGCTGGCAACTGACGCCGACTATCGCGGGCTTTCGCAAGATTCGCGAGTTGCGCCGTCCGATGGCGTCGAGCCAGCAAGGCCAGCCGCCGATTCCGGTCGATCAGGCCGTGTTCTCCGACGGTCTCGCGACGATCTCGGTTTTCGTCGAGCCGGTGGAGAAAAATACGCGCAAGGAAGGCGCGGGCAATAGCGGAGCGACGCACGTTCTGGTGAAGCGCCGCGGGGATTTCTGGATCACCTTGCTGGGTGAAGTGCCGCAAGCCACATTGCAGCAATTTGCTTCTACCATAGAATACAAGCCTTCCAAGTAATCCAGATCCCGGCCTCCAACCTATGAGCAACTTCTCGCTGCGCAAGTTCATCGCGGCCGCGGCGCTCGCCGTGTGCCTGCCGTTCGTATCGCAATCTGCGTCAGCGGTGCCCACGGTGAACCTGCCGGACTTCACGACGCTCGTCGACAAGGTGGGGCCCTCGGTCGTGAACATTCGCACGACCTCGCGCGTCGGTTCGGGCAGCGATCTGCGCGGCCTGCCGCCCGGTCTCGATGAAGGCGACATGTCGGAATTCTTCCGACGCTTCTTCGGCATTCCGATGCCGGGTCAGCCGCCTCGTGGAGGTGGCGGCGGAAATAACGGCGGCGGAAGTCAGGGCGATCAGGGCAAGGGCGGCAGCCGCAACGCGCCCGACGACAACCAGGACAACTCGGAGCAGAGCAGTGGCGTCGGCTCGGGCTTCATCCTGTCGACCGATGGCTACGTGATGACCAACGCACACGTCGTCGACGATGCCGACACCATCTACGTCACACTCACGGACAAGCGCGAATTCAAGGCGCGTCTCGTCGGCGTCGACGAGCGCACGGACGTCGCCGTCGTGAAGATCAGCGCATCGAACCTGCCGGCGATCACCATCGGCGATTCGAACAAGGTGCGCGTCGGCGAGTGGGTGCTCGCAATCGGTTCGCCGTTCGGCCTCGACAACACCGTGACCGCGGGCATCGTCAGCGCGAAGGGGCGCGATACGGGCGATTACCTTCCGTTCATCCAGACCGATGTCGCCGTGAATCCGGGCAACTCGGGCGGTCCGCTCATCAACATGGCGGGCGAGGTGATCGGTATCAATTCGCAGATTTACAGCCGCACGGGCGGTTTCATGGGCATCTCGTTCGCGATTCCGATCGACGAAGCCATGCGCGTCGCCGATCAGCTGAAGACGTCGGGCAAGGTGGTGCGCGGGCGCATCGCGGTGGCGATCGGCGAAGTGACGAAGGACGTCGCGGATTCGCTGGGCTTGCCGAAAGCGCAAGGCGCGCTCGTGTCGAGCGTCGAATCGGGCGGGCCGGCCGACAAGGCCGGCGTGCAGCCAGGCGACATCATCCTCAAGTTCAACGGTCAGAACGTCGAGACCGCGACCGATCTCCCGCGCATGGTCGGCGATACGAAGCCCGGCACGAAGACCACGCTCACGATCTGGCGCAAGGGCCAGACGCGCGATCTGTCGATCACGGTCGCCGAAATGCAGCCGGACAAGGTCGCGAAGACCGAGCAGAAGAAACCGCCGCAGCCGAAGGAGCGCGCGAGCAATTCGCTCGGCATGGCGGTGAGCGACATTCCGGCAGATCAAAAGAAGGCGCTCAAGCTGTCGAGCGGCGTTCAGGTCGATGCCGTCGAGGGACCGGCGGCACGCGCGGGCTTCCAGAAGGGCGACATCATCATGCGTATCGGCGATACGGATATCACGAGCGCCAAGCAGTTCCAGGAAGTCGCGCAGGGCCTCGACGCGAGCAAGATGGTCGCGATTCTCGTGCGTCGCGGCGACAACACGCAGTTCGTGCCGGTGCGCCCGCGCGTGCCGGCGCAGAAATAAGCGCGATGACGTCGAAGCCAGGTGCGGCCTTTATTCTGTACGGGCGCGCCTGGTGTCATCTGTGCGAGGACATGCGGGCCGAACTCGAGCCGATCGCCGCGCAACACGGCATTCCGATCGAATGGATCGACATCGACGAAGATCCGCTGCTCGAAGCGCGCTACGACGAACGCGTGCCGGTTCTGGCGCTCGATGGCGTCGAGCTGTGCCAGTACCGGCTCGACGCCGACGCGGTACACGCAGCGCTGCTCGCGCGCGGTCGGTGAGGGCGGCGCAGGCGAAATCCGCCGGGGCACCCCCGTTTTCGGCTAAAATGCTCAAGTTTTCCCCAAATTTTCAAGGCGTGCTCCGCGTTGGTGAGGGCGCGCCTTTTTCGCTTTTTTTGGCACGATCGGCACTGAATGGATCATATTCGTAACTTCTCGATCATCGCGCACATCGACCACGGCAAGTCGACGCTCGCTGACCGCATCATCCAGTTGTGCGGCGGCCTGTCCGACCGTGAGATGGAAGCGCAGGTGCTCGATTCGATGGACCTCGAGCGCGAACGTGGCATCACGATCAAGGCGCAGACCGCGGCGCTGACCTATAAGGCGCGCGACGGCCGCGTCTATAACCTCAACCTCATCGATACGCCGGGGCACGTCGACTTCTCCTACGAAGTCAGCCGCTCGCTCTCCGCGTGCGAAGGCGCGCTGCTCGTCGTCGATGCGTCGCAGGGCGTCGAAGCGCAGACGGTGGCGAACTGCTACACGGCCATCGAACTCGGCGTCGAAGTCGTGCCGGTGCTCAACAAGATCGATCTGCCGGCCGCGAACCCCGAAAACGCGATCGCGGAAATTGAGGACGTGATCGGCATTCAGGCCGCGGACGCCGTCCATTGCAGCGCGAAGACGGGTCTCGGCGTCGAGGACGTGCTCGAGTCGCTGATCGCGAAAGTGCCGCCGCCCGAGGGCGATCCGGACGCGCCGCTGCAGGCGCTCATCATCGACTCGTGGTTCGACAACTACGTCGGCGTCGTGATGCTGGTGCGTATCGTCAACGGCACGCTCAAGCCGAAGGACAAGATCAAGATGATGGCGACCGGCGCGCAATACCCGGTCGAGCATGTCGGCGTGTTCGCGCCGAAGTCCACGAATCTCGCGCAATTGTCGGCGGGGCAGGTGGGCTTCGTGATCGCGGGCATCAAGGAACTGACGGCCGCGAAAGTGGGCGATACCGTCACGGTCGCGAGCCGTCCGGCCACCGAGCCGCTGCCGGGCTTCAAGGAAGTGAAGCCGCAGGTGTTCGCGGGGCTCTATCCGGTCGAGGCGAATCAGTACGACGCGCTGCGCGAATCGCTCGAAAAGCTGAAGCTCAACGACGCGTCGCTGCAGTTCGAGCCGGAAGTGTCGCAGGCGCTCGGCTTCGGTTTCCGTTGCGGCTTCCTCGGCCTTCTGCACATGGAAATCGTGCAGGAGCGTCTCGAGCGCGAATTCGACATGGACCTCATCACCACCGCGCCGACGGTGATCTACGAGGTCGAGCAGCGCGACGGCACGACCATCATGGTCGAGAATCCGGCGAAAATGCCGGAGCCGCAGAAGATCGAGGAAGTGCGCGAGCCGATCGTCACCGTGAATCTGTATATGCCGCAGGAATATGTCGGCTCGGTCATCACGCTGTGTACGGCCAAGCGCGGCTCGCAGATCAACATGCAGTATCACGGCCGTCAGGTGCAGCTGACCTACGAAATCCCGATGGCGGAAATCGTGCTCGACTTCTTCGACCGCCTGAAGTCGACGTCGCGCGGCTATGCGTCGATGGACTACGAGTTCAAGGAATATCGCGCGGCGGATGTCGTCAAGGTCGACATGCTCATCAACGGCGACAAGGTCGATGCGCTGTCGGTCATCGTGCACCGTTCGCAGAGCCAGCATCGCGGCCGCGAAGTGGCGTCGAAGATGCGCGAACTGATTCCGCGTCAGATGTACGACGTGGCGATCCAGGCGACCATCGGCTCGAACATCATCGCGCGCGAGAACATCAAGGCGCTGCGCAAGAACGTGCTCGCGAAGTGCTACGGCGGCGACATCTCGCGCAAGAAGAAGCTGCTCGAGAAGCAGAAGGCCGGCAAGAAGCGCATGAAGCAGGTCGGCTCTGTCGAAATCCCGCAAGAGGCTTTCCTGGCGATTCTGCGCGTCGACGAGTAACGCGCGCACGGCGAAGCAAACAACGATAACAACCGGAAGCGATTGATGAATTTCGCATTGATTCTTTTGATCCTCGTCGTATTGACGGGTATTGCCTGGGTGCTCGACAAGCTGGTGTTTCTGCCGCAACGGCGCCGCGCCGCCGATGCCGCGGTGGCCGAGTTCGATCGCCAACAGGAGCGCGTCGGCGAGCGTTTCGCCGATGAAAACGCCCCGCAGACGCGCGCCCGCCTGCACGACGACAAGCTGCGCCAGCCGTGGTGGCTCGAATACACGGCGAGCTTCTTCCCGGTGATTCTCGCGGTATTCGTCGTGCGCTCGTTCATCATCGAGCCGTTCAAGATTCCGTCCGGCTCGATGGTGCCGACGCTGCTCGTCGGCGACTTCATCCTCGTGAACAAGTACGAATACGGCCTGCGCATGCCGATCACGAACACGAAGATGACCAACGGCAGCCCGCTCAAGCGCGGCGATGTCGTCGTGTTCCGGTATCCGAAGGACGAATCGGTCGACTACATCAAGCGCGTGATCGGCCTGCCGGGCGATACCGTCGCGTACGAAGACAAGAAGCTCACGATCAACGGCAAGCCGGTGCCGGAGACGCCGCTGCCCGATTATTTCGACGACGAGCGCATCGGTTACGCGAAGCAGTTCGAGGAAGATCTCGACGGCCGCAAGAACGCGATCCTGAACAATCCGCAAGTGCCGCCGTTCATCGTCGGCGCGGACGATTTCCCGTTCCGCGACAACTGCAATTACAACGCTCAGGGCGTGACGTGCAAAGTCCCGCCGGGCAACTACTTCATGATGGGCGACAACCGCGACAACAGCGCGGACAGCCGCTACTGGGGCTTCGTGCCGGACAAGAACATCGTCGGGCGCGCCTTCTTCATCTGGATGAACTTCAGCAATCTCAAGCGCATCGGCGCTTTCCAGTGAACACACATCACGCCGGCTCGTCTCCTGAGACAGCCGGCGTTGCTCATTCTTAAAACAAGCTTCGAAACGGCGTGAAGAAGCGCGGCTAACACCGTCTCGCCACGCGTTTTCCGGCGCGGTCCGGCGGAATCGTCCGCCCGCGCGCCCGCGTTATACTCTCTCCATGCCATCTTCTCCGTTGGAAAGCCGGCTGCGGTACGAATTTCGCAATGCGGAATTGCTGCGCCAGGCGATGACCCACCGCAGTCACAGCGCCACGCACAATGAACGGCTCGAATTTCTCGGCGATTCCGTTCTAAATTGCGTGGTGGCCGCGCTTTTGTTCCAACGATTCAGCAAACTCGACGAAGGCGACCTGTCGCGCGTGCGCGCGAATCTGGTCAAACAGCAGTCGCTTTACGAAATCGCGCAGGCGTTGAACGTGTCCGAAGGCTTGCGGCTCGGCGAAGGCGAATTGCGCAGCGGCGGCTTTCGCCGTCCGTCGATTCTCGCCGACACGCTCGAAGCGATCTTCGGCGCCATCTTCCTCGACGGCGGTTTCGACGCCGCTTTCACCGTCATCAAGCGGCTGTACACGCCGGTGCTCGATCACATCGATCCGCGCACCATCGGCAAGGATGCGAAGACGCTTCTGCAGGAATATCTCCAGGGCCACAAGATCGCGTTGCCGACTTACACCGTTATCGCAACGCACGGCGCCGCGCACAATCAGCAGTTCGAAGTCGAATGCACGGTGCCGAAACTCGACGTGAAAGTGTCCGGTTCCGGCGCGAGCCGCCGCGCCGCCGAGCAGGCTGCCGCGAAGAAGGCGCTCGACGAAGTGATGGCCGCTGCACCGACGCTCGGCATGAAGCCGAAGCGCAAGGGCGCGCGCGCGGCGAAACAGGTCGAGCCCGAAGTGGTGCCCGGCGTCACCGGCATTCAGGCGGCGCTCGATCTGCGGTCGCCCGATCGTCGCGAGCGTCAACATGCACCGCACGGCACGCAGCAGGCGCCGCAGGAACGCCCGGCCACCGCGCCGCTCGCCGTGATTCGCGCGACGCACGTCGAGCCGTCGGCGGGCGCTTACGCAGCCGCCGACAAGCCCGAACGCGCCGTCATTCACCGGCCGGAGAAAGCGGCGAAAAGCGATGCGACGCAAACGTCCGAACGCAGCGCGAATGCGGACAAGCCCGCGCCGTCCGACGAACGCGACGACGACGCCGGCACGCGCAACAGCGCCGCCGCGGATGCGCCCGCGGGCCGCGTCGTGCGCGCCGCCGACGCCGGTCACTGACGCGCGCATCGAGCGCACATCGCGCCCCCGCGCCCCAACGACTTCTTGCCGCACACATCTATGAACGCTCCTACTTCTTCCGGTTTCCGCTGCGGCATGGTCGCGATCGTCGGCCGTCCCAACGTCGGCAAGTCGACGCTGATGAACGCGCTCGTCGGCCAGAAGGTGAGCATCACCTCGCGCAAGGCGCAGACGACGCGCCACCGCATCACCGGCATCAACACGTTCGACGACGCGCAGTACATTTTCGTCGACACGCCCGGTTTCCAGACACGTCACAGCGGCGCGCTGAATCGCTCGCTGAACCGCGCGGTGACGTCGACGCTCACGTCCGTCGATGCGATTCTCTTCGTGATCGAAGCGGGCCGCTTCGGTCCGGACGACCAGAAGGTGCTCGATTTGATCCCGACCGGCACGCCGACTTTGCTGATCGCAAACAAGCTGGATCGCGTCGGCGACAAGAGTTCGCTCTTTCCCTTCATGCAGCAGATGTCGGCCTTGCGGGACTTCCGCGAGATCGTGCCGCTGTCGGCGAAAAACGTCGACGACATCAAGCGCCTCTTGTCGGTCGTGAAGCCGTATCTGCCGGAAGGCGAGCCGATCTACGGCGAGGACGATCTGACCGATCGCAGCGAACGCTTCCTCGCCGCCGAAATCCTGCGCGAGAAGGTGTTCCGCTGGACCGGCGACGAACTGCCGTACACGAGCACAGTGCTCATCGACAAGTTCGAGACCGAAGGGCGTCTGCGCCGCGTGTTCGCGACGATTCTCGTCGATCGCGACATGCACAAGGCGATGATCATCGGCCAGAAGGGCGCGAAGCTGAAGCAGATCAGCACCGAGGCGCGTCTGGACATGGAGAAGCTCTTCGACGGTCCCGTGTATCTCGAAACCTTCGTCAAGGTGAAGAGCGGCTGGGCGGACAACGAAGCGGGCCTGCGCGCGTACGGCTACGAGTGATGCATGGACGACGGCCCGAACGACGCCCGGATGATTCCGCCCGCCGATGATCGTCCCGACGACGATTTCGACGCGGAAGAGCGCCCGGCCGCGCGCGCCGTGCCAAAGCGGCGGCGCGCGGCGCCGTCATCGACATCCGATGCCGGGTCTGCGCCGAGAAAGCCGCGTTCGGATTTTCGCGTCGCCGAGCAGCCGGGATTCGTGCTGCACAGTTATCCGTATCGCGAGACGAGTCTGATCATCGACGTGTTCTCGCGCGATCACGGGCGCGTCGCGCTCGTCGCGAAGGGCGCGAAGCGTCCGCATTCCGCGCTGCGCGGCGTATTGCAGACGTTTCAGCCGCTGGGACTTTCGTGGACCGGCAAGGGCGAAGTCCGCACGCTGACGACCGCCGAATGGGTCGGCGGCATGTTGCCGCTCGCCGGCGACGCGTTGCTGTGCGGCTTCTACGTCAATGAATTGCTGGTGAAGTTCTGCGCCCGCGAGGACGCGCATCCGGCGCTCTTCAACCATTACGTGCTGACGCTCTCGCGCCTCGCGCACGACGAACCCGCCGCTCAGGTGTTGCGTTCATTCGAATGCGTGCTGCTGCGCGAAACCGGCTACGCGATGAATCTCGTGCGCACGGTGACACGCCAGCCGGTCGCCGCCGACGCCCGCTATGTCTTCGATCCAGACCGCGGCGTGCGCGAAGCGTCGGACGATCTTCCGGCGCAATGGCCGATGATTTCGGGGCAAACGCTCATCGACATGGAGCGCGACGACTACACGAATCCGCAGACCGCCGCGCAGAGCAAGACGCTGATGCGCTTTCTGCTGAATCACTACCTGGGCGGCACGCCGCTCGCCACCCGTCAGATATTGATCGACCTGCAAAAACTATGAGCTTCTTCCTCACATCGCCTGCGAATGTGATCGATCTGGGCGTGAACATCGATCACGTCGCCACGTTGCGCAACGCGCGCGGCACGTCGTATCCCGATCCGATCCGCGCGGCGCTCGCCGCCGAGGAAGCGGGCGCGGACGCCATCACGCTGCATCTGCGCGAGGATCGCCGTCATATCGTCGATGCCGATGTGCGCACGCTGCGTCCGCTTCTCAAAACGCGCATGAATCTCGAATGCGCGGTGACGCGCGAGATGCTCGACATCGCGTGCGAGATCAAGCCGCACGACGTCTGTCTCGTGCCGGAAAAGCGTCAGGAAGTGACGACTGAAGGCGGCCTCGATGTCGCCGGCCGCTTCGAAGAGGTCAAGGCCACGTGCAGGCAACTCGCCGACGCGGGCGCGCGCGTGTCGCTTTTCATCGATCCTGACGAGACGCAGATTCGCGCCGCGAAAGAGGCGGGCGCGCCCGTCATCGAACTGCACACGGGCCGATATGCCGAAGCGCACGACGAAGCCGAACAGCAACGCGAATTCGAGCGCGTCGCGGCGAGCGTCGATGTCGGCAACGCGCTCGGGCTGAAGGTGAACGCGGGCCACGGCCTGCACTACACCAACGTGCAGGCGATCGCGGCGCTGCCGGGCATCGTCGAGCTGAACATCGGACATGCGATCGTCGCGCATTCGATCTTCGCGGGCTGGGACAACGCCGTGCGCGAGATGAAGGCGATCATGGTCGCGTCGCGTCTCGCGTCGGCCAACGCGCGCTGAGCGGGCACATCATGACGATCTACGGAATTGGCACGGACGTCGTGCAGGTGAGCCGCGTCGCGGCGGTCATGAGACGCACCAAGGGCCGCTTCGCCGAAAAGGTGCTCGGCCCCGACGAACTGCGCGTCTACCACGCGCGCAACGCGCGTTCGGAAGTGCGCGGTCTCGCGTTTCTCGCGACGCGCTTTTCGGCCAAGGAAGCGTTCTCGAAGGCGATCGGCCTCGGCATGCGCTGGCCGATGACGTGGCGCGCGCTGCAGACGCTCAACGAGCCGAGCGGCAAGCCGATGATCGCGGCCTCCGGCGAACTCGCGCAATGGCTCGAGCAACGCGGCATCACGGCGAAAATCACGGTCAGCGACGAGCGCGATTACGCGGTGTCGTTCGTGATCGCGGAAGTGGCCGACAGCGCGCCCGGCCAATCCTGAATTCAATCCAACCAAGACTAAAAGCCAATTGAATCCGATGAAACGCACTCCCGGCCCCGTCATGTTCGACGTCGCCGGCACGACGCTCTCCGACGCGGATATCGAACGCATCACGCATCCGATGACGGGCGGCATCATTCTCTTCGCGCGGCATTTTACCGACCGCGCGCAACTCGTCGCGCTGACCGATGCGATCCGCGCGGTGCGCGATGACATCCTGATCGCCGTCGATCACGAAGGTGGCCGCGTGCAGCGTTTTCGCACCGACGGCTTCACCGTGCTGCCCGCGCCGGGCAAGCTCGGCGAGCTGTGGGACAAGGACGTGCTCGCCGCGACGAAGGCGGCGACCGCGTTCGGCTACGTGCTCGCGTCGGAGTTGCGCGCGTGCGGCATCGACATGAGCTTCACGCCCGTGCTCGATCTGAACTACGGACAGTCGAAAGTGGTCGGCGATCGCGCCTTTCACGCCGATCCGCGCGTCGTGACAATGCTCGCGAAGAGCCTGAATCACGGCCTCGCGCTCGCGGGCATGGCGAACTGCGGCAAGCATTTTCCGGGTCATGGTTTCGCCGAAGCCGATTCGCACGTCGCGCTGCCGACCGACGATCGCACGCTCGACGAGATTCTCGCCGCCGATGTGCGCCCGTACGACTGGCTCGGCATGTCGCTGGCGTCGGTGATTCCGGCGCATGTGATTTACACGAAGGTCGACGACAAACCGGCGGGATTCTCGCGCATCTGGCTGCAGGACATCCTGCGCGGCAGGCTCGGCTTCAACGGGGCGATCTTCAGCGACGATCTGTCGATGGAAGCCGCGCGCGCGGGCGGCACGCTCACCGAGGCCGCGACGGCCGCGCTCACGGCGGGCTGCGACATGGCGCTGATCTGCAATCAGCCGGAAGAGGCGGGCAAGGTGCTGGAGCAGTTGCGCTATACGCCGCCGAAGGCGTCGGCGCAGCGTCTCAAGCAGATGCGTCCGCGCGGCAAGGCGCTGCGCTGGAGCAAGCTGCAGGCGCAGGCCGAATATCAGGCGGCGCGCGCGCTCGTCAAAGAGATGCTCGGGTAAACGAAAAACGCCACGGATCTCGTGGCGTTTTTTTGTGGCAGGTGAAATCAGGACGACTCCAGCTTCATCCGCTGCAGCTTGTTGTAGAGCGTCTTCGGGCTGATGCCGAGCAGCGTCGCCGCGCGGTGACGCGTGCCACCGACCGCTTCGAGCGTCGCGCGAATCAGCATGTCCTCGACGTCCGCGAGCGCGGTGCCGACCGTCACCTGCACGCTGCTGCCGTTGAGACCGCGACCGCCGAGGCCGCCCGGCTCATCGACGCGCAATGTCTCGATCGTCTCGCCCGACGCGTGATACGCGCGCCGCACGCGCTCACGCAGCTCGCGCACATTGCCGGGCCATTCGGTCGCGATGCACTCGCGGATAAACGCCGGGCTGATACGCTTCGGCGAGCCGCTCGTGATCCCGGCGATGTGATTCTCGCGGTTCAATTCGTCGACGAGCGTTTCGGCGATCAGCGCGATGTCGTCGTCGCGATCGGCGAGCGGCGGCAGCATGATCGACGACGCCGACAGACGCTGAAACAGATCCTCGCGCATCGCGCCGCTCGCGACGGCTTCGCGCATCGGCGTGCGGGACGCGGCGATCAGGCGGAAGTCCGTCATGATTCGATTGCTGCCGCCGACGCGCATGAACGTCTGCGAATCGAGCGCGCGCAGGAGCGCTTCCTGTTGCGCGGCGGGCAGCAGATCGATCTGGTCGAGGAACAGCGTGCCGCCGCCCGCCTGTTCGAGCAGACCCGGCTCGCGGTTCTCGGCGCCCGCGAAGGCGTTGCGCTCATGGCCGAAGAGAATGCTTTCCATCGAGCGCTGCGTGCCGTCGGGCGCCTGGCGGCTCGCGGAACAATCGAACGTGACGAACGGGCCTTTGCGACGGCGGCTCAATTGATGGATCGTGCGCGCCGCGATCTTCTTGCCCGTGCCCGGATCGCCGCAGATCAGCACAGCGGCTTCGGTCGGCGCGGTGTGCTCGATCAGATCGTAGACGTGCTGCATCGCTGCGCTGCGGCCGATCATGTCGCCGAAATGGCCGAGATCGCGCAGCGTCGTTCGCAGCGACTGGACTTCCTCGGTGAGCTCGTACGGCCGCGGAATGCGCGCAAGCAAGCTGCGCAAGCGCGGGATGTTCACGGGCTTCAGCAGATAGTCCCAGATGCCGTGTCGCAAGCCTTCGATCGCGCTTTCCACCGTCGCATTCCCTGTCATCACGATGACCGGCAGCGCGCCATCGGGCGGTTGCGAGGGCAGGCTCGGCAACAAGTCGAGACCGCTGCCGTCCGGCAGATTCAGGTCGATCAGCACGACATCGGGGATGAAGCGGGTCAGCGCGGAGCGCGCCTCGGCGAGCGTCGTCGCGGTATCGACGGAAAAGCCGTCTGCCGTGAGGATCGCGGACAGGCCGGAGAGGCTATTGGGATCGTCTTCGACAATCAGTGCGTGTGGCATGGCGGACCAACGTATCAAAGTGGACTGTAATGCGCCGTTTCCGCATGGGATCGGGCGTGTCGTGGGCGGAATACCGCGCCGCTTTCCGGCGTTCGGCGCGTACCCCGCTGCGGTTTTTTGTCCTGCGTTACTCGTTCGGCATCGTTGTGCTGCAAGCGCGTCATTGCGGTCTGAGATGCAGTTCGTTGCTGACCGACTGCACGCCCGGGACACTGCGCGCCACGGCCAGCGCTTTCTGAATCTGCACCTCCGAATCTGCGTATCCCGACAACTGCACGACGCCGCGATACGTCGCGACGCTCACCGGCAATGGCTTCAACTGCGGATCGGCGGCGAGCGCGGCTTTCACGCGAGCGGCGAGCGCAGCGTCGTCGGTTGCGATTTCGCCGCCGGTGTTCGCATTCGCCGATGTCGCCGGACTCGACTTGCAGCCGGCGATGAGAGCAAAGGCGGGCAATGCGAGCGCCGCGACGATCAGAAACCTGCTCCGGATGAAAGGCGTGCTTTGCATATCGGCTTGGAAATCTTGATCTGGTGACCGAGCAGAAACCGTGCCAGGCAGTTAATTTTTCCGATGTACGTCGCGCACGCGGGGCCAGCGCGGGCGGCTGGGGGAATCGGCGGTGGAGCGTGTCGGGGCGCGACCGGTAAAGTTTGCCTGAAATTGTCAAAAAATTCATGCAAAAGAAAAAGCGCCCGCGATGGGGCGCTTTTTTGAACCGATCGGGCGGTGCGCTGCACCGGCCGTTCGGCTTACGACACAGCGGCGTAAGGCTTACGCGCGGCTGCGATATTCATTCGTGCGGGTGTCGATTTCGATCTTGTCGCCGATGTTGCAGAAGAGCGGCACTTGCAGTTCGAAGCCGGTGTTGAGCTTGGCGGTCTTCAGCACCTTGCCCGACGACGTATCGCCCTTGACGGCCGGTTCCGTGTAGACGATCTCCCGAACCAGCGTGGTCGGCAGTTCGACCGAGATGGCCTTTTCGTTGTAGAACACGACTTCGCACGCCATGCCGTCTTCGAGGTAGTTGAGCGCGTCGCCCATCATTTCGGCTTCGACTTCGAACTGGTTGTAGTCGGCGTCCATGAAGACGTACATCGGATCGGCGAAGTACGAGTACGTCACTTCCTTGCGATCAAGCACGACGACGTCGAACTTGTCGTCAGCCTTGTAGACGGTTTCCATGCCCGCTGCCGTCAGCAGGTTCTTGAACTTCATCTTCACGACCGCGGCGTTGCGGCCCGACTTGTTGTACTCGGCGCGCTGCACGACCATGGCATCGTTGCCGATCATGACGACGTTGCCGACGCGGAGTTCTTGTGCGGTCTTCATAAAACTGGGTCCTGTACGAATGGATTTGGCTTGAATGCCTGAAATGAATCGATCCGACGGCGGCGGTGCCTCGGTTTTATGCCGCCGCCGTGCGAGTGTTCGGGCTAACGAGGGATCGGCCGCGAACGGCTTGAGCAAATGGCTTGATCTTCGCGGCGCAAAACTGGACGAACTGCGCCTTGCTTCCTCGGATAACCGCTTATTTTAACTGAGTTTTTGCTTGTTTGGCCAGTCGATTGGCGCTCCGGAAACGCGTCAGTGCGAGTTTCATCTGCTGATTCGCGAGGCCACATGCGCGGCGAGATTGCCGGCCAGATCGCCGATGCCCGCGAGTTCCTTCGCCCACTTCACGGCGCGGCGCTCCCATTCTCGCCGATGCGCCCAAAAGTCCGCCCAGTCGGGAACGCCCACGCCATTCCACGCGTGCCAGAAGCGTGCGGCCGCCTCGCGCGCGGACGGATCGAGCGTGCGCGTGTAATGCGCGAGCGCGGCGTCGAGCTTGGGCAGATGGGCGTCGTCGGCTTGCGGGTAGATGTGCCAGACGAAGGGCTTCATCGCCCATTGCGCGCGCACGAAGGAATCCTCGCCGCGCACGAAGTTGATGTCGGCGGCCCAGAGCAGTTCGTCGAAACGCGTTTGCTCGACGAAGCCGAGCGCGCGCGCCTCCAGCGCGCCGGCGCGCGCCGTCGTGCCGGCGATGAAGTTCGGCACGTCGAAAAAGCGTGCGACCGCGCCCGAGATGCGGCCTTCGGGAACGAGCAGCACGACGGGCACATCGCCGTCGCGCCATTGCGCGAGGAGCGCGTCGACAGCCGGATTCTCATATGCGAACAGCGACACGACCGTATGTTCGCCGCCCGGCCGCTCGATCCCGACGCGCTCGCGCCACCACGCGTTCGCATCGAAGCGCTCGTGGCGCGCGTCGAGATCGCGTTCCTTCAGCACGCCGCCCGTGCCCTTGCCGAGCCCGGGAAAGAAGAAGCTCTTGTCGAGCGGATAGCGCGGATGCGGCGACGGGCGCATGTGGAAATCGGCGACCCAATCCTCGCCGCTCAGATATTCGAGATTGATCCAGACCGGCTTCGGATCGCGGCGTGCCATCGCGGCGATGTACGCATGCGGCAATTCGCACGCGAACGCCTCGATCACGACATCGGCGATGGCAAGCGTGTCGCCCGCATGCGCAGGCTCGCGCCAGTGCTCGATCGCGATGCCCATCGCCTCCTGGCGCGGCAGCGTCGCATCGACGTCGGGGCAGAGCGCGTGAAAGACCGTCAGATCGTCGACGAAAAGACGCACGCGCCAGCCGTGCTCCGCGTGCAACTGCCGCGCGAGACGCCAGCACACGCCGATGTCGCCGAAATTGTCGACGACCGCGCAGAAGATGTCGCAGGCGAGTTCCTGATTGGCGGCAAGCGTAGTCATGAGGACGAAGGCGCGCAGTTTAATGTTCTAAACTGGCGATTCTAAGATAACGCTCCAGGCACGGCTCACCGTCGTGCCGATGCCTTTCGTCCCCTTGCTGCATGACTGACACCGACGCCCTCCAACCGGATTTCGACCCGAAAACGACGCTCGCGCAATTGCCGCATCTGCCCGGCGTGTACCGCTACTACGACGGCGACGGCAACGTGCTCTACGTCGGCAAGGCGCGCAATCTGAAGAAACGCGTGTCGAGCTACTTCACGAAGACGCTGCATTCGCCGCGCATCGCGATGATGGTCACGCGCATCCGCAAGATCGAGACGACCGTCACGCGCTCGGAAGCCGAAGCGCTGCTGCTCGAAAACAATCTGATCAAGGCACTCGCGCCGCGCTACAACATCCTTTTTCGCGACGACAAGTCGTATCCGTTTCTCAAGCTCACCGGCCACAAGTTTCCGCGCATGGCGTATTACCGCGGCGCGGTCGACAAGAAGAACCAGTATTTCGGCCCGTTTCCGAGCGCGTGGGCGGTGCGCGAGAGCATCCAGATCCTGCAGCGCGTCTTCCAGTTGCGCACCTGCGAGGACTCGGTGTTCAACAACCGCACGCGGCCGTGTTTGCTGCATCAGATCGGGCGCTGCACCGCGCCGTGCACCGGCTTGATCAACGAAGAGGATTACGCGCGCGACGTGTCGAATGCGTCGCGCTTTTTGCTCGGGCGTCAGGGCGAGGTGATGAAGGAGCTCGAGCAGAAGATGCACGCGTTCGCCGCGGATCTCAAGTTCGAACAGGCCGCGGCGGTGCGCAATCAGATGAGCTCGCTGTCGACCGTGCTGCATCAGCAGGCGATCGAAGTCGGTGGCGAGAGCGATGTCGATATCCTCGCGGTCGTCGCGCTCGGGGGCAAGGTGTGCGTGAATCTCGCGATGGTGCGCGGCGGCCGGCATCTGGGCGACAAGGCGTATTTCCCGGCGCACGTCGAAAGCGCGATGGCGCTCGGCGACGAAGACGAGCTTGCGGATGCCAACGAAACGGTAGATGCGCCCACCGAAACGGAAACCGAAACCGAGTCCGAAGAGCCACGCGAAAGCTCGCTGGAATCCGAAGTGCTGGAAGCCTTCATGGCGCAGCATTACATCGGCAATCGCGTGCCGCCGGTGCTCGTCGTGAGTCATGCGCCGTCGAGTCGCGAGCTCGTCGATCTGCTGATCGAGCAGGCGGGGCACAAGGTCACGCTGCTGCGTCAGCCGCAAGGGCAAAAGCGCGCGTGGCTCTCGATGGCCGAGAACAACGCCAAGCTCGCGCTCGCGCGCCTATTGTCGGAACAGGGTTCGCAGCAGGCGCGCACGCGCGCGCTCGCGGACACGCTGTCCATGGAGATGGACGATCTCGCGCAACTGCGCATCGAGTGCTTCGACATCAGCCATACGATGGGCGAGGCGACGCAGGCATCGTGCGTCGTGTATCACCATCACAAGATGCAGTCGGGCGAATACCGGCGCTACAACATCACCGGCATCACGCCGGGCGACGATTACGCCGCGATGCGGCAGGTGCTCACGCGCCGATACGAGAAGATGGTCGCGCAGGCCGCCGCGAACGCCAACGATGAAGCCGCGACCCTGCAACCCGACGATGCCGCCGATCCCAACGTCACGCCCGATGGCGCCGAACCGGTCGCGGCGGGCGGCACGCTGCCGAACATCGTGCTGATCGACGGCGGCAAGGGCCAGGTGGAAATCGCGCGGCAGGTGTTCTCCGAGCTCGGTCTGGATCACGGCATGCTGGTAGGCGTAGCGAAAGGAGAAGGGCGCAAGGTCGGCCTGGAGACGCTCGTGTTCGCCGACGGCCGCGCCGCGCTCGAACTCGGCAAGGAAAGCGCGGCGCTGATGCTCGTCGCGCAGATCCGCGACGAGGCGCACCGCTTCGCCATCACCGGGATGCGCGCGAAGCGGGCAAAGGCGCGCCAGACTTCGCGGCTGGAGGAACTGGAAGGCGTCGGCGCGAAACGGCGTCAGCGGCTCCTGTCGCGTTTTGGCGGATTGCGCGGCGTGCAGGCGGCGAGCGTCGAGGACCTGGCGAGCGTCGAAGGCATTTCGCTCGCGCTCGCGCAGCAGATTTATCGTCAGTTGCATTGAGCCGCAAAGCCGGCCGCGCGGCGCGCCACAGCGGTGCGCCGCCTTGTGAGCGCCGGATCGACGCGGCACAATGGCGGCTTCCTTACATGTCCCTCAACCGCTTTCGCCCATGCCGTTCAATCTACCGATCTTCCTGACGTGGCTGCGAATCGTGCTGATTCCGCTCGTCGTGGGCGTGTTCTATCTGCCGGACATGATGATGAGCCCGGAGCATCGCAACCTGCTCGGCATGGTCATCTTCGTGCTCGCCGCACTCACCGATTGGTTCGACGGCTTTCTCGCGCGCAAGCTCAATCAGACGTCGTCGTTCGGCGCGTTCCTCGATCCCGTTGCCGACAAGCTGATGGTCACCGCCGCGCTGCTCGTGCTCGTGCAACTGTCGCGGCTCAATGCGGTGATCGCGCTCATCATCGTTGGACGGGAAATCACGATTTCCGCGCTGCGCGAATGGATGGCGCAGATCGGCGCATCGAAGAGCGTCGCGGTGAATCAGCTCGGCAAGTTCAAGACCGTGTGCCAGATGGTCGCGATCCCGATGCTGCTGTTCTACGGGCCGCTGAAGATCGCCGGCACGCAATGGATCATCGACACGCGCGTGTGGGGCCTGTGGCTCATCTACGTCGCCGCGTTCCTCACCGTCTGGTCGATGCTCTACTACATGAAGCTCGCGTGGCCGCAGATTCGCGAGCGCGGCGGCATGCTTTGAGGCGGAAAACGCGCTCATTGCAAAAATTGCGTCGAAGCGAAAAAATCCTCTCACAAAACAGTTGACAGCCTTCTTTGGCTTCTACATAATCTCGTTTCTCTGATGCACGACGCGACGCAGCAAGCGAAGCAAGAGCAAAAGAAAGCAGTAAAAGAAAGCAGTAACACGCGGGAGTAGCTCAGTTGGTAGAGCGCAACCTTGCCAAGGTTGAGGTCGCGAGTTCGAGACTCGTCTCCCGCTCCAGATTTTGAAGGTTCTGAGGTCGTCGGCGCTGAATTGGCAAAGCGCAACGCGGCAGCAGTACCGGCAGTAGTTGTATCGCAGGATATTGCGGGAGTAGCTCAGTTGGTAGAGCGCAACCTTGCCAAGGTTGAGGTCGCGAGTTCGAGACTCGTCTCCCGCTCCAGTCAAAGGGGAAGCCAAGCTTCCCTTTTTGTTTGGTGGCTCAGCCGGTCAATTGCCGGTGGCACCAGAACCGCTTGTGGCGCGGTAGCAAAGCGGTTATGCAGCGGCCTGCAAAGCCGTTTAGACCGGTTCGACTCCGGTCCGCGCCTCCACTTGAAAAGCCCTGATCCGTCAGGGCTTTTTCTTTTTCGGAACGCCGGTAGCCACCGATTCTGCGTCCCGTGGCGGCACGGCATAATTGCAACGTTTCTGCCACACCTACTCCAATGACCGACTCACTCTCCCAACTCGAATGGCGCTGGAAGCGCTTCGACGATCTGTCGACGACCGAGGTCTACGACATGCTCGCGGCCCGTAGCGCCGTGTTCGTCGTCGAGCAGAATTGCGTGTATGGCGATATCGACGGCCTCGATGTCGACGCGTGGCATCTTCTCGCATATGGCGAAGGCGAGAAGCGCCCGGCGCTCGCGGGTTATCTGCGCGTGCTGTTGCCGGGTCATCCGGACGAGGGCGAGAAGGACGTGCGCATCGGCCGCGTGCTGACGACCGCGAAGTTTCGCGGCCTGAAGCTTGGCAATGCGATGCTCGAACGCGCGCTCGAGCAGATCCTGAAGCAATGGCCCGATCAGCCGGTCAGCCTTCACGCACAGGCGCACTTGCAGCGCTTCTACGGCGCGTTCGGCTTCGTGCCGTCGTCGGGTGTGCATGACGAAGACGGCATTCCGCACGTCTGGATGCGCCGTCCCGGTTTTCCTTCATGACGCGCTGACGTTGACGGGCGCCGCGATCGCGACGCTGCGTTCCTTGATGAGCCGCGAGCGCGCCGACAGCCGCAGCCAGTGACGCAGCGCAATCAGCGCGCCGATCACGCTCATCATCGATCCGGGAATCCACAGCAACAGGCCGCCGACCTGCTGATCGCGCATCGGCGTGATCCAGGTGAACGCGCGGCCGCAAATCGAATAGATCGGATACAGCTCGTGCGGCGTGAAGAAGATGTACGCGCCGAGAATGATCTGCGGCGGAATCGCGGCGATCACGACGAGAATCCGTCTGCCGGGCGCGAGGCGCGCGGGCGGCGCTGGCCGCGGGTCGAGAATGAACCACCAGAACAACAGGCCGTCGATCACCATGCTCCAGTTCATTACGCGATAGAGCCGGTAATCGAGCATCGCCTTGAAGTGGATCGGCGACAGCAGCCAGAAATAGATCAGCCCGACGAACAGCGCGACGGCGATCACGGGATTGAACACGACATCGCAAAAGACGCGCGCAATGCGCGTTTGCGCGGCCGGACGCAACCAGCGCTGCCGCCATCCGAACGGAATGCCCGCACGCAGCGCCGCGCCCGGATACGACAGCGCGATCAGAAACGGACCGAGATGATGCAGCACGAGATGCTGCAATCGATGCATGAAGAATTCGTGCTCGAAGAAGTAATCGAGCCGCGTGTGCAGCGCCACGTAAAGCGCAACGAGGCCGAACCAGAACGCGATGCGCCGCGACACCGACACGCGCGCATGCCGCGCCCCGCGCGCGAACAGAATCCCCGCGACGAGCACCGCGATCACGACCGTCGGCGACGGCTCCCACGGATCGAGCCAGTAAAGCAGCGTGCTCATCGTCAGGCGTCCTTTGCGTGGATCACGCGCTTCAGATCGGCCGCGATGGCGTCGATCGAATCGTGATCGGTCGCGAGCAGGCGCGCGTGACCGGCGGCATCGAAGATATAGACGGCCGAACTGTGCGTGACTTCATACGCGCCGTCCGGATCGCGCTTTTCCATCTGATACGCGACGCGATAACGCTGCGCGACTTTCTCGATCGCGCGATCCGTGCCGGTCAGGCCGACCGCGTGTTTGTCGTCGAAGGCGCGCACGTAGGAGCGCAAAAGCGCGGGCGTGTCGCGCGCCGGGTCGACCGAAACGAAGACGATGCGCGTCTCGTCCGCATCCGGCCCAACGCGTTGCAGCACTTGCATCAAGCGCGCCATCGTTTCCGGGCAGACATCGGGGCAATGCGTGTAGCCGAAGTAGACGAGCGTCGTCTTCCCGGCGAAGGATCGTCCGGTGACGCTCGCGCCGCCATCGTCGATGAGCGAGAAGTCGAGATCCGGCAGATGGCCCGATACATCCGTCAGATGCCACGGCTCGGCGGGCTTCGAACAGGCGGCGAGGGCGCACAGCGAGAGAAGGGCGACGAGGCGCCACGCGGGAAATTCGAGGAACGAAGCGTGCATCGGGAATGGCGTTGCAGGATGATTCGATTTGAACTTCGTCGCAAAATACACGCCTTTCACGCGTCTCCAGCGCATCATGTCGCTATCGGACTATTTTTGAGACGATTTGCCGCATGGTTCAAGCGCGCTGAAAGGCCGCACGTCGAAAGCTGAAAGTTCGGAGCTTTCTGAATTGAAAGCCTTCGCGCGGTAAGATTCGCACGCATTGCGTCGTCCAAAACGGACCGCGCGCCACATCACAGGCAAACCACAGGCCAAAGATCGATGCAAATTCTTCCCGATTCCCTGTCTCTTGCCGAGACCGCCTTTTTCTTCGATTTCGACGGCACGCTCGTCGAACTCGCCTCGACGCCCGATGGCATCTTCGTGCCGCGCTCGGTGCCCGACATCCTCGCCGCGTTGAGACGCGCGACCAACGGCGCGGTCGCGGTCGTATCGGGGCGCGGCATCGACAATATCGATTCGTTCCTGCAGATGGACGATCTGCCCGTCGCGGGCATGCACGGCGCAGAACGGCGCGATTCGAACGGCGATGTGCAGCGCATCGGCTTCAACGACGAGCGGCTCCTGCGCATGGAGCACGCGCTCGAGAAAGTCGTCAGCGCGAATCCGGGCATGCTGCTCGAAATCAAGGGCGCGGCGCTCGCGCTGCATTACCGCAATGCGCCCGACCGCGAGCCGGCGGCGCGCGCGGCGACGCAAAAGCTCGTCGCGGAATATGCCGATGCCTACGTGCTGCAGCCGGGCAAGATGGTCTACGAGATCAAGCCGAAGGACGTCGACAAGGGCCGCGCGGTGCGCGCGTACATGGGCGAGCCGCCGTTCACGGGGCGCAAGCCGGTGTTTATCGGCGACGATCTCACCGATGAAAAAGGTTTCGCGGTCGTGAACGAGTTCGATGGCCTGTCGATCAAGGTCGGCCCCGGCGATACGGTTGCGCGCGCGCGCATCGAATCGGTCGAGTTGCTGCTCGACTGGCTGCAAGTAATCGCGGGCACGGCGGGGAAGCACGCGTGAGCCGGCTGATCATCGTTTCGAATCGCGTCGCGCCGATTTCCGAAGGCGGGCCCGCGGCGGGCGGGCTTGCGGTCGGCGTCTACGACGCGCTCAAGGAAACCGGCGGCATGTGGTTCGGCTGGAGCGGGGACGTGCTCACGTCCGCACCTGACGACATCAAGCTCGAAGAGCACGGACCGGTGACGTTCGCGACCATCGGACTCGTGCGGCGCGATTACGACCAGTACTATCGCGGCTTCTCGAATGCGACGCTCTGGCCCGCGTTTCACTATCGGCCGGACCTGATCGAGTTCGACCGGCACGAATACGACGGCTATTGCCGCGTGAATCGCTGGCTCGCGGCGCAGCTCGCGCCGCTGCTCAAGCCCGACGACGTGATCTGGGTGCACGACTATCACCTGATTCCGTTCGCGCAGGCGCTGCGCGCATTGGGCGTGAAGAATCGCATCGGCTTCTTTCTGCACATTCCGTTTCCGGCGTCGCAGATTCTGTTGAGCGTGCCGCGTCATCGCGAACTGGTCGAGGCGCTGTGCGCGTTCGATTTGCTCGGTTTTCAGACGGAGCCGGACCTGCGCGCGTTCTGCGATTACATCGAAACGGAAGCGGGCGGCGCGTTGCAGCGCGACGGCGCGAAGCCGGTCGCGATTCGCGCGTTCGGTCAGACGCTGCGTGCGGCGGCGTATCCGATCGGCGTCTATCCGGATGAAATCGCCGCGCTCGCGAAAGACGGCGAGCGCGGACGCGACGTGGAAATCGTCAAGTCGACGCTGCATCATCGCAAGCTCGTGATGAGCGTCGATCGTCTCGATTATTCGAAAGGGCTCGTCGAGCGTTTTCGCGCGTTCGAGCGGCTGATCGAACACGATCCGCAGCAGCGCAACAACGTGTCGTTCCTGCAGATCGCGCCGCCGACCCGCTCCGATGTCGATGCCTATCGCGACATCCGCTTGCAGCTCGAAGCGGAATCGGGCCGCATCAACGGGCGATACGCCGAACTCGACTGGACGCCGATTCGCTATATCCATCGTCAGTACGAGCGGCCGGTGCTCGCCGCGCTGTTCCGCGAGGCGCACGTGGGTCTCGTCACGCCGTTGCGCGACGGCATGAATCTCGTCGCGAAGGAATATGTGTCGGCGCAGAATCCGGACGATCCCGGCGTGCTCGTGCTGTCGCAATTCGCCGGCGCGGCGCGCGAGCTGACGGCCGCGCTCATCGTCAATCCGCTCGATATCGATGGCATGGCCGATGCACTCGCCATCGCGCTCAGCATGCCTTTGAACGAGCGAAAAGCGCGCTACGAAGAGATGATGGCGCAATTGCGCGACAACAACGTCTCGGTGTGGCGCGACAACTTTCTGCGCGACCTCAAGACGTGAAAAAGGCCGCGTTCCTTTGGAAACGCGGCCTTTTTGCTTGATGACGCTTACGCCGGCTGCTTGTGCGGCGTCGCGACGATCGACGGCACCTTGCCGTGCTGCTTCGCCAGCAACTCGCGATACAGCCCCGGCCGCTCGCGCAATTCCTGCGGCGGGCCGTCGTCGATGACCTTGCCCGCGCTCATCACGATGATGCGGTCGAAGTTCTGCAGCGTCGACAGACGGTGCGCGATCGCGATGACGGTGCGGCCGACCATCAGCCGGTCGAGCGCCTGCTGAATCGCTTCTTCCGATGCGCTGTCGAGCGCCGACGTCGCTTCGTCGAGCAGCAGAATCGGCGCGTTCTTCAGAATCGCGCGCGCGATCGCGATGCGCTGACGTTGACCGCCCGACAGCTTCACGCCGCGGTCGCCGACGATCGTGTCGAATCCTTCCGGCATCGCCTCGATGAAGTCCGTGCAGCGCGCCTCGCGGGCGGCGGCGAGCACTTCCTCGCGGCTCGCATCCGGACGTCCGTACGCGATGTTCTCGAACACGGTGCGATGGAACAGCGAAATATCCTGCGGCACGAGCGCGATCGCGTGGCGCAGGCTGTCCTGCGTGATCGCGCTGATATCCTGGCCGTCGATCTTGATGCTGCCCTTTTGCGGCTCGTAGAAGCGTTGCAGCAGCGCGAGCACGGTCGATTTGCCCGCGCCCGACTTGCCGATCAGCCCGACGCGCTGGCCCGGCTCGATATGCAGATAAAAATTGTCGAGAATCGGACGGCGGCGCGGATAGGCGAACGTCACGCCCTCGAAATCGACGCGCCCGCCTTGCGGCACGAGTTCCGTCGCGTCCGAGCGGTCCGGCATGCCGTGCGGCTCCAGCAGCGTCTGCACGGCTTCGGCGAGACGCGCGACGTGTTGCGTCACATCGACGAGCGCCACGGCCAAGTCGCGCGTGCCGTGCAGGATCGTGAAACCGAGCGAGCTGACGAGCACGATATCGCCCGACGTCGCGCGGCCTTGCGACCACAGCCACAGCGCCCAGCCGAGCAGGCCTGCGGAAAGGATCGCCGTGACGACCGCGTGGAACAGGCGCAGCTTTTCGAGGTACAGCAGACTCTGCTGACGCGCGACCATTTCGGCCTTGACGGTCGAGCCGAAACGCTTCTGCTCGCGGAACGTCATGCCGAACGCGCGCACGAGCGCCATGTTGCCGATCACGTCGACGAGCTCGCCATCCACCGACGCCGCCTTCGACGCGAAACTGTGATGCCGCGCCGAGCCGCGCTTCGCGAGCCGGTACAGGATCAGCGCGAGGATCAGCGATGCGGTCATGAGACCGGCGGCCATCAGCGGATTGACGGAGACGATCATCACGATCGCGCCCAGCACCGCGATGCACGGCGGCAGGACGTTCCACGCCATCACGTTCTCGGAGGTGTAGATCGCGTTCGACGTCGCCGTGATCCGGCTCGCGAGCATGCCTGGCTGCTTCTCGGAGAAGTACGTCGGCGAGTGGCCGGACAGATACGAGAAGAGGTCCTTGCGCAAGTCGCCGGTAACGATCACGAAGACGTGCGCGCCGACCCAGCCGCCGACCCGCCACAGCAGGTTGTCGGCGGCGATCAGCCCGACCAGGATCATGAACGCGCCCCACAGCGGGCCGGGATGCCCGCGGCCTTGTCCGAGGACGTCGATCAGATGCTTGATCGCGTACTGCGAGGCGAGGGCGCAACCCACCGCGGCGAACACGCTGAAGAGCACGATGGCATGCGCGACGGGGTGACGGCGGATGTAGCGCATCAGGAACGCGAGCGGCCGATGCGCGTAGCTCGAAAGCTTCGCGTTGTGCGCGTTACGCTGGGAAACGGTGAGTTGGTCCAATGGTCTTTTTTGGTCGTAGAGCGGTTGAGCGTGTGTTGCGCCTTCGGGCAGTGCCATGCGCGGTACGAGATGCGACTGCCGGCATGCGATGCGTCGCCCGATCCGGCGCGACTGACGTCAAGCGAGGCGACGCTGCGCCGTCTCCATCACTGAATTGTAGCCAGTATCGCGCTGCGGCATCGCGACTTCGGGCATGTGACGCTCGGCGCGTGTGGCCATCCGAACATCATCCACGGCAAAAATCGGGCGTCGCCTCAGCCTTTCGGCCGCCGAGCGCGGCTGACGGCATGGGCGCGCATTGTAAGCACATTGCACGACTTTTTGCGATGGAACGCTCGTCTGAAGGATCTGCGCCAATCGCGCCAGCGAACACAAAAGCACGTGTCGCGCCCGATAACGCAGCCGGTGCCGCAATCCGGCCTACGCGGCGGGTCAGACGGAGCGGAGTGCGTGCTGCCGCCCGGGCATCGTCAAAGCCCGTGCTCAAATGTAGAACAACCTTAATAAACAGTGGTTTGCAAAGTGTATCCCCCTTGTAACAAGGTAAATAAGTTGAAATGACTGCCGGCGCCGCTCTGGAAAAAACTCCATAATCCGGGCCGGGTTTCCCCTTAGGCCATCGACAGGTTTTTGCAAGTTCGCGTCAACCGCCGCAGCAGATACGCGTTAATTGCTGGCGCGCGGCGATTTTGAGATATGGAACCGCAATTGCTAGATCGAATCGCCTGCGCGACGAACCGGTGATCAGCGACCCCGCTTTTTCACTCGAGCATCAGCCTTTGCGCCGCGGCCGCCGCGCCGCGGAAAGCTTCGCCCGAGCCGAGCGATTCGCTTTCCAACGTCAACATGACAGCAGTACTTGCCTGATTCTTTATTAGGAGTTTCACGACATGCGAATCGCTCAAATCGCGCCCCTCCACGAGGCTGTTCCGCCGAAGCTGTATGGCGGCACGGAACGCGTGGTGTCTTATCTGACCGAGGCACTCGTGGATGCTGGACACGACGTCACGCTCTTCGCGAGCGGCGATTCGCAGACGTCCGCGAAGCTCGAGGCGTTCTGGCCGCAGGCGCTGCGCCTCGACCCGACGATCCGCGACACGATGGCGCCGCATATGCTGCTGCTCGAAGAAGTCCGCCGCCGCGCCGACGAGTTCGACGTGCTGCATTTCCACATCGACTATTACCCGTTCTCGCTGTTCGCGCGCCAGCCAGTGCCGTTCCTGACGACGATGCACGGTCGTCTCGATCTGCCCGAACTGCAGCCGATCTTCAACACGTTCAACGACGTGCCGGTCATCTCGATTTCGGACAACCAGCGTCAGCCGCTGCCGCAGGCGCACTGGCTCTCGACGGTGTATCACGGTCTGCCGGAAAACCTGTTGAAGCCGATCCCGAACGTCAAGCCCGGCTATCTCGCGTTCCTCGGCCGCATCTCGCCGGAAAAGCGCGTCGACCGCGCGATCCGCATCGCGCAGGCGGCGGGCATGAAGATCAAGATCGCGGCGAAGCTCGACAAGGCCGACCGCGCCTACTACGAAGAAGAGATCAAGCCGCTCTTCGCGCTGCCGCACGTCGAGTACATCGGCGAAATCAGCGAAGCGGAGAAGACCGAGTTCCTCGGCAACGCCCACGCGCTGCTGTTCCCGATCGACTGGCCGGAGCCCTTCGGCCTCGTGATGATCGAAGCAATGGCCTGCGGTACGCCGGTGATCGCGTTCAACCGCGGCTCGGTGCCGGAAGTGATCGAGAACGGCGTGTCGGGCTTCGTCGTCGAAGATGAACTTTCGGCGATCGCCGCCGTGAAGCGCCTGGATCAACTGCCCCGCGAAAAGGTTCGCGCCGCGTTCGAGCAGCGTTTCTCGTCGAAGGTCATGGCCGCGAACTACGTCAACGTGTATGAAGAACTGCTGCGCCAGAAGCGCCGCACGGTTCTGCGCGAAGTCAACGCGAGCTAAGCAAGTCTTGCCGCTTCGCCGCGGCATGAGTTGAAAAACGACGCCCCGCGTGCCTCAAGGCACGCGGGGCGTTGTCGTAATAGCACATTCAGGCATGCCTTTCGCGCGACAGACCGCGCTGCGGATGTGAAACCTCTGACGACATCCGTAATCTCCCTATAATGACCGGGCTTCGCGATGCGCGGAGCGGCATGCATCGCACGTGGACAGGAGTGTTTCTTTTGGCGAGACCCAAGCAAATCAGCGCGAACCCGGCGCCGGGCGCCGGCACGGTGTTCGCATTGCGCGCCATCGGGCTGGTGCTCGCGGCGCGCTGGGCGTTCTCGATGTCCGAGATGGGCTATCTGTCCTCGCTGCGCGCGATGACGTCGTCGCCGTGGGCGTGCGTGAACCTCGTCCTGATCTTTCTTCTGATCGTGCTGCCGGGCGCGAAGGCGCGCACGGAGCGGCCGCTGCATCCGCTGCCGCAATGGCTGCGGCAGGCGTTGCGCTTCATTGCGCTGCTGGCTTTCGGCTTCGCGATGTTTTCCGTCGGCGCGTTCGTCTGGAGTTCCGGATGGCGGCGCTTCACGCAGGCGCTCGCCGAGACCAACGGCTGGCTGCTCGTCGGGCCGGCGCTTTATGCCATCGTCATGTGGATCTGCCGTCCGCGCGCGCTCTGGCGCACGAATATCGCGGCGCGGCGCTTCGCGATCGGGCGCTATGCGCTCTCGCTCGATCCCGTCACGCGTACCGCCGTCGTATGGGCGGAAAGCCGCAAGCTCGGCCAGTACGACGCGCGCGAGCTGTCGGTGAAATGGCCGGAGCCGGCGGAGACGTCGCCGTCGACGAGCATGCTCGCGCCGGCGACCGAGCCCGCCGCGCCTGCTATCCGCGCGAGCGGGGAAGTGCGGCACGGCCTGTTCGCGCGCCGGCCGAAAGTCGAATTGTTGTGGGACTCGCCGGCCGCGGCCGGGCACAATCGCACCACCGTGTTCCGCGCGCCGCTCGCGAGCGAAGGCGACCGCAACGCGGCGCGCGCGCTCGATGCGACGCTGCGTCAGGTCTGATCTAGCCGAAATTGCCGTACACGTCGTTCCTGTCTCTTCAGGGAGGAAAGGATGCTGATACGTTGGTTGCTGGCCGCGCTTCATCTTCTTGCTTTCGGTTTCGCGCTCGGCTCGGTGCTCGCGCGCGCCCGCGCGTTGCGGCGTCTCGATCCCGCGGAATCCATTCAGGCGAACGCACTGCGCCTGCGTGACGTCTTTCGTTCGGATTCCGTGTGGGGCGTCACGGCGATCGTGCTGATCGTCACGGGCGTGACGCGCGCGTTCGGCGGATTCGAAAAGGGCGGCGCGTTCTATCTGCACGAGCCGCTTTTCCATCTGAAGATGACGGCGCTCGTCGTGATTTTGCTGATCGAAGTCTCACCGATGCTCGCGCTGATCCGCTGGCGCATCGCGCTCGCGCAGGGCGGGCCGATCGATCTCACGCGGGCGCGACGCTTCGCATGGCTGAGCGATCTCGAAGCCGGACTCGTCATGTTGATGGTGATCGCCGCGAGCGGCATGGCGCGCGGCGTGTGGGCGTCGTGATGCCCGTTTCACCGGCTGAAAATGAAAAAGGCCCAAGTCGTGAGACTTGGGCCTTTTGATCTTCGGTGCTTGTCTTTACCAACACCAGAATTCTGGTGGGTAGTACTGGGATCGAACCAGTGACCCCTGCCGTGTGAAGGCAGTGCTCTACCGCTGAGCTAACCACCCGAAGAGAGACGAGATTATGTCAGGCGTTTTTGGTTTCGTCTAGTGCTTCGTTAAGCAAATTCGAAAAATTACGCAGGAACGGCTTCTCCTTCCGCGGGAGCCGGTTCCGTGCGCCAGACGCTCGTGCCTTTCATCGCCTTGTCGAGATCGCTCAGCAGGGCTTCGTGCGCGGCGAGTTCGTCGGCGCTCGCGGCGATCACCGGCAGATCGAGATCGTCGAACGCGATGCGCGACGTCGAAACCGAGCCCGACGCGGGCTGATCGCCGAGCATGTCGATGACGAGGCTTTCCTGGCCGCGCGTCATCGCGAGATAGACCTCGGCGAGCAGCTCCGAGTCGAGCAGCGCGCCATGCAGCGTGCGATGCGCGTTGCTGATGCCGAAACGATCGCACAGCGCATCCAGCGAGTTGCGCTTGCCGGGGAACATCTGCTTGGCTTGCGCGAGCGAGTCGATCACGCCCGCGCACGTCTCGGCGATTTTCGGCAGCCCGAGCAGCGCGAATTCCATATCGAGAAAGCCGACGTCGAAGGGCGCGTTGTGGATGATCAACTCCGCGCCCGCGATGAAGTCGCGAAGTTGCGCGGCGATCTCCGCGAACTTCGGCTTGTCGCTCAGGAATTCGGTGGTGAGGCCGTGCACGGCGAGCGCGCCGGGATCGCTGTCGCGTTCCGGGTTCACGTAGAGGTGCAGGTTGTTGCCCGTCAGCCGGCGGTTGACCAGCTCGACGCAGCCGATTTCGATGATCCGGTCGCCCGTCCTCGCGTTCAGGCCGGTGGTTTCGGTGTCCAGTATCAGTTGGCGCATAAGTTGGCGTGCGTTTCGTTCAGTTGTCCGCAAGCGATGTCACGCCGCGATTGGCGAGCGCATCGGCGCGTTCGTTTTCGGGATGTCCGGCGTGGCCCTTGACCCAGCGCCATTCGATCTCATGCCGCGCGACGAGTTCGTCGAGGCGTTTCCATAGATCGGCGTTCTTGACGGGCGTCTTCGCGGCCGTCATCCAGTTCTTTTTCTTCCAGCCGTGAATCCATTCGCTGATGCCTTTCTGCACGTATTGCGAATCGGTGTGGATGATCGCGTGACACGGACGTTTCAACGCCTCGAGCGCGGAGATCACGGCCATCAGTTCCATGCGGTTGTTGGTGGTCGCGGCTTCGCCGCCGAACAGCTCCTTTTCCAGCGAGCCGAAACGCAGCAGCGCGCCCCAGCCGCCGGGACCGGGATTGCCTTTGCAGGCGCCGTCCGTGTAGATGTCGATTACCTTGTTCGATGCGGATTCTTGAGTCATCAATGCTCTTTGCGAGTCTCGTTGCGCGTGTGCGGAGCGGCGACCGGAGCGAGGCCAGGCGCGAGCGCGGGTTTTTTGAGCTTGCGCGGACCGATGACGCGCATGCCGCGCACGCGTTTGACCGCCGTGATCATGTACGCCGCGCCGAAGATGGGCCACCAGCGATCGCCGGCGGCTTCCATGAATTGATAGCGTTGCAGCCATTTGTCCGTGACAAGCGGCGGACGATAGCAGCCGAAGCGCCCGCGTTCAAGGTCGAATCCGAGCAGCTTGATCCAGTCCTTGATGCGCGTGAACGCGATCATCTCGTGCGCCGATGGCACGAACGGCCGTCCCGCGACCTTGCCGAGCGACTGCCGCGCGCCCCACAAACTCAGCGAATTGAAGCCGAGGATGATCAACTGGCCTTCGGGCACCAGCACGCGCTCGGCTTCGCGCAGCAGGCGGTGCGGATCGGGCGAGAATTCGAGTGTGTGCGGCAGCACGAGCAAATCGACGCTCTGCGCTTCGAAAGGCAGGTCGAGCAGATCGCACCACACGGTGCTGCGGCCGTCGGGCGCGCTCGCCGCGGGAAGCGCGCTCACGCCGGGCGTCGTCGCGCGCGGCGGCGTGTACGGTGCGCTCGATGCGCTTTCGGCGTCGAGCACGAGCGCGCGCCCGGTCATGCGATTTTCGCGCAGCGCGTCGAGCTGCGGCATGCCGAGCTGCAGCGCGTGATAGCCGAAGATGTCGGACACGACGTGATCGAGCTGCGCCTGCTCCCATTCGAGCACGTAGCGCCCGGGCGCCGAGCTCGTCCAGGTGGGCCAGTCTATAATCGATCGGTCAGACATGTTCGGATTGCCGCATAGATGATCGCCATGAATTCGCTTGCCAAGAAATCGCCTGCCCAGGATGCACTCGATGCACTCGAATACGTGCCGGTCCCGGCATTCGAGGACAACTACATCTGGCTCGTGTCGGACTCGCGCGATGCGGTCGTGATCGACCCCGGCGACGCCGCGCCCGTCGAGGCCTATCTGGCCAAACGTGGTTGGCGGCTGACCGCTATTTTACTCACGCACCACCACCACGACCACGTCGGCGGCGTGAAAGCACTCATCGATAGCCGAACGGCAGAGGGTGGGATTCCCGTCTACGGCCCGGCTGGCGAGCGCATCGAGCATCTGACGCAGCGCGTCACCGGCGGCGACAGGGTGCGCATCGACAAGCCGGCGCTCGAACTCTCCGTGATCGACGTGCCGGGTCACACGGCCGGACACATCGCCTATTTCCAGTCGGGCGATCCGAACGGCACGCCGCATCTTTTCTGCGGCGACACGCTCTTCGCGAGCGGCTGCGGCCGTCTTTTCGAGGGCACGCCGCAGCAGATGCTCAGTTCGCTCGACGCGCTCGCCGCGCTGCCGGACAACACCCAGGTTCACTGCGCGCACGAGTACACGCTGTCGAACATCAAGTTCGCACGCGCGTGCGAGCCGGACAACACCGCGCTGCTGCGCTGGAGCGAGGACGCGCAGGCGTTGCGCGCCGCCGGCAAGCCGACTTTGCCGACGACCATCGGCCACGAAAAAACGGTGAATCCGTTCCTGCGTGCGGACGTCCCGGCGATCCACGCAACGCTTGCGTCGCAATTCGGCGCGCCCGTTTCGGACCGGCTCGAAGCGTTTCGAATCATGCGCGGCTGGAAGGATAAGTTCCGCTAACCCGAACCTATTTGGGGCTAACTTCAACCGAAACGTTGGAATCGACGTTAGATGCAGGATTTTGCAGGGGTTTTGCGCGCATTCTTATTGACGTCTTAAGTGCTGTTCCGTACTATCGGCTGCAAATTTCCAAGCATCATCTTTTGGAAGCAGAGACGTTCTCCATGCGACTAGCCCTTAGCGCGCTGTCCGTCCTGATGCTCGCCGCGTGCGCGAGCCAAGGACCTACGGCGTCAGATCCAATTACAGCAACAGCCAACTCCAACGCTTCGCCGCAACAAGTCGCCGACACGATTCGCCGCACCGCAGCAGCCAAGGAAACCATTAACGTCGACAAGACGCCCGTGACTTCGCTCGCGGGTTCGTCCGATCTCTGGAACCGCATCCGCGCCGGCTTCCAGATTCCCGATCTGCAAAGCGACCTCGTCGACATGCAGGTCAACTGGTACGCGCAACGCCCGGATTACGTCGAGCGCATGACCACGCGCTCGCAGAAGTATCTGTATCACATCGTCGAGGAACTCGAGCAGCGGCATATGCCGACCGAGCTCGCGCTCCTGCCGTTCATCGAATCGGCATACAGCCCGCAGGCGCTATCGGTCGCGAAGGCCGCGGGCATGTGGCAGTTCATGCCGGGCACCGGCCGCGATTACAACCTCAAGCAGAACATGTGGCAGGACGAGCGCCGCGACGTGCTCGCGTCGACGTCTGCCGCGCTCGACTACCTTTCGCGTCTGCACGACATGTTCGGCGACTGGCATCTCGCGCTCGCCGCGTACAACTGGGGCGAGGGCAACGTGCAGCGCGCGATCGCGCGCAACGAAGCGGCGGGCTTGCCGACCGACTACGAAAGCCTGCGCATGCCCAACGAGACGCGCAACTACGTGCCGAAGCTGCAGGCCGTGAAGAACATCGTGAGCAATCCGCAGATGTACGGTCTCACGTTGCCGGACATCCCGAATCACCCGTATTTCGTGACGGTCACGACCGCGCGCGACATCGACGTGACGATGGCCGCGAAGCTTGCCGGCATGAGCGTGGAAGAATTTCGCTCGCTGAATCCGTCGTTCTCGAAGCCGGTGATTCTCGGCGCGACCAATCCGCAGATTCTGCTGCCGTTCGATAACGCTGCTTCGTTTCAGCGCAACCTATCGTCGTACTCGGGCGCGTTGTCGTCGTGGACGACGTACACCGTCACCGAGCGCGCGCGTCCGGCGGCGATCGCCGAAAAAATCGGCGTGGACGCTGACACGCTGATGTCCGTCAACCGCATTCCGGCGGGCATGCGCCTGAAGCCGGGCTCGACGATCGTCGTGCCCCGCACCGACGATGACGACGAAGACATCAGCGCCGACGTCGCGGCCAATGCGATGCTCGCAATCGAGCGCGACGTGCCCGACACGCGCCGGCTCGTCATCCGCGTGCGCCGCAAGCAGTCGATCGGCACGCTGGCAGACCGCTACAACGTTTCGCCGGCACAGTTGCGCGCATGGAACCGCACGCGCGGAGACATGTTCATGCCGGGGCAGGTGGTCGTGCTGCATGTGCCGTATGGCCGACCGGTTCCGGCCGAGCCGGGTCCGGCGCGTGTGGAGACGGTGGCGGCGTCGAGCCGTTCATCGGGCGGCGTGTCGAAGATCGGCACGCGCGTACCTGAGCCGAAGACATCGCGCGGCGGCAAGACGAGTGCCCATACGTCGGGGAAGGTGACCAAGGTGTCGTCTTCTTCGGCATCGCATGCTGCAAAGCCTGCTGCCGCGGCCAAGACCGCGAAGCCGGCTGCCACGTCGAAGAGCAGCAAGAAGAAATAACGCACTCGGTTTTGCCGGCGCGATAACCCACGCCGTCACCAAGGTGACGGCGTGTTCTTTTGCGGACGCCGCTAAACTGTCGATCCGAAAGAATCGATGAAGCGTCCGTTTCATATGTCGTCCACCGTTCGTCTCCGCGTTTTCATCCTCTTTGCCGCCGGCTACTTCGTCTCGTACGTGTTCCGCGGCGTCAATCTCGGCTTCGCGCCGCTCATCACGCACGAACTCGGCTTGTCGGCCGCCGATCTCGGCCTGCTGACGGCGCTGTACTTCATCGGCTTCGCTGCCGCGCAGATTCCTGTCGGCGTACTGCTCGATCACTTCGGGCCGGCGCGTGTGACGGCCGGCATGCTCGTGTTCGCCGCGGCGGGCATTGGCGTGTTTGGGGCATCGAATAGCCTGGCAGGGCTGATGTCCGGGCGCCTGCTCATCGGCGTGGGCGTGTCGGTGTGTCTGGCGGCGGCGTTCAAGGCGTCGGCGCAGCATTTCCCGATCTGGCGCCTGCCGCTCATCAACGGATTCACGATGGCCGTCGGCGGATTGGGCGGCGTCGTCGTCGGATCGCCGCTGTCGGCGCTGCTGCAATTCGCAACGTGGCGTCAGGTGTGCTTCGGGCTCGCGGTGTTCACGCTCGTCGTCGCGGCGGCGATTGCGCTCTTCGCGCCGCGCAAGGCGGATACGCATCATCAGGCGGACATCGTCACGCAGTTCAAGGGCACGTGGCACATCATGAGAAGCGCCGCGTTCTGGAAGATCGCGTCGTTTCCGGTCGTCACGCAGGGCGTTTTCTTCGCGATGCAGTCGCTCTGGATCCGTCCCTATCTCATCGACGTGATGAATCTCACGCCCGCGCATTCGTCGGCGATCGTCTCCGTGCTCGGTTTCGCGATGATGTTCGGCTCGGTGGGCTTCGGCGCGGCGGCGCGCAGTCTGGAGCGGCGCGGCGTGTCGGTGTACGCGTTCTGCGGCGCGGGCATGGTGCTTTTCGTCGCCACGCAGTTGCTCATGGTGCTGCGCGTGCCGCTGCCGCCCGCGACGCTCATCGCCGCGTATGGCGTATTCGGCGGCACGGGCATCCTGAGTTATGCGGTCGCGGCGAAGTATTTCCCGTCGCACATGGCGGGACGCGTGAATACGACGCTCACGCTCGTCATCTTCCTGCTGATCTTCGGCTTTCAGGTCGGGGTCGGCACTATGTTGTCGCTTTGGCCTGCGGAAGCGGGGCGCTATCCGGCATCGGCGCATATTTCGGTGTGGGCGGCACTGATTGCGCTGCAAGTGGCGAGCGCGATCTGGTACATGTTGCCGGGCCGCGCGCTGCACGAACGCGAGGCGGAAGTGGAAAACGCGGCGTCGTGATCGGGGGGGGCGGGAGGCAAGCAGAGCGCTCCCAAATTTGGCAGATGTGTCAATTTAACGCTATAATTCGAAGGTTTGAGCACATCAACCCGCACCCTAGCGCCTACCTCCCACACACCGTCGTTCGCTGCGCCAGTCGGCGCGCGCCGCACGCCGCCAGTCGCCTGCTTCGTCACTGCGTTTGCCCATGCAAGCGAGCTGAACCGAACCGCGACGCGCGCCTCGCGAGCCGCCGCCACACTGCGCGAAGGAAACCCCTCGTTCTTCGAGCGACGGGAAGCCAAGCCTGAATTTCGGACAGACAGGTCGGTAACAGGGTGTTCCCCAAGGAGCTTCCCGTGTTGCCGTCATTTTCCCCCGCACTTCTCGCACTTGCCGACGGCACGGTCTTTCGTGGTCAATCGATCGGCGCGCCCGGTTCGACGATCGGCGAAGTGGTGTTCAACACCGCCATCACCGGTTATCAGGAAATCCTGACCGATCCGAGCTATGCCCGCCAGATCGTCACGCTGACCTATCCGCACATCGGCAACTACGGCGTGAACGCCGAAGACGTCGAAGCCACCAAAGTCCATGCCGCCGGCCTCATCATTCGCGACCTGCCGGTGCTCGCATCCAACTTCCGTTCCGAGCAGACGCTCTCCGACTATCTCAAGGCGCAAGGCGTCGTCGCGATCGCCGGCATCGACACGCGCAAGCTCACGCGTATCCTGCGCGAGAAGGGCGCGCAGAACGGCTGCATTCTCGCCGGTTCCGATGACGAAGCGAAAGCGCTCGAGCTCGCACGCTCGTTCCCGGGCCTCGCGGGCATGGACCTCGCGAAGGTCGTGTCGACGGACAAGCCCTACGAATGGACGCAGACCGAATGGCGTCTGGGCAGCGGCTACGGCAAGCAGGAAGCGCCGAAGTTTCGCGTCGTCGCGTTCGACTATGGCGTGAAGTACAACATCCTGCGCATGCTGGCGGAGCGCGGTTGCCACGTGACCGTGCTGCCGGCGAAATCGACCGCCGCCGATGCGCTCGCGCTCAATCCGGACGGCATCTTCCTGTCGAACGGCCCCGGCGATCCGGAGCCGTGCGATTACGCCATCGCGGCCACCAGGGAATTCATCGAGCGCGGCATTCCGACGTTCGGCATCTGCCTCGGCCATCAGATCATGGGTCTCGCCGTCGGCGCGAAGACGATGAAGATGAAGACCGGCCACCACGGCGCGAACCATCCGGTGAAGGACATGGACGACGGCCGCGTGGTCATCACGTCGCAGAACCACGGTTTCGCGGTCGATGCGTCGACGCTGCCCGCCAACGCGAAAGTCACGCACGTCTCGCTCTTCGACGGCACGCTGCAAGGCTTCGCGCTCACCGACAAGCCCGCCTTCTGCTTCCAGGGCCATCCGGAAGCGTCGCCCGGCCCGCACGACATCGCGTATCTGTTCGACCGCTTCATCAAGCTGATGGAAGCACAGAAGGTCGCAGCCTAAGAACAGAACATCGCAAATATACAGAGCACAGTTATGCCGAAGCGCACAGACATCAAGAGCATCCTCATCATCGGCGCGGGTCCGATCATCATCGGCCAGGCGTGCGAGTTCGATTATTCGGGCGCGCAAGCATGCAAGGCGCTGCGTGAGGAAGGCTACAAGGTCATCCTCGTCAACAGCAATCCGGCGACGATCATGACGGATCCGAACACGGCCGACGTCACGTATATCGAGCCGATTTCGTGGGAAGTGGTCGAACGCATCATCGCGAAAGAGCGCCCGGACGCGATCCTGCCGACCATGGGCGGACAGACCGCGCTCAACTGCGCGCTCGACCTGTTCCATCACGGCGTGCTGGAAAAGTACAAGGTCGAGCTGATCGGTGCGTCGCCGGAAGCGATCGACAAGGCGGAAGACCGCCAGAAGTTCAAGGACGCGATGACGAAGATCGGCCTCGGTTCGGCCAAGTCGGGCATCGCGCATTCGATGGAAGAAGCGCTCGCCGTGCAGCAGCAGATCGCCGAAGCGACCGGCAGCGGCGGCTATCCGACCGTGATTCGTCCGTCGTTCACGCTGGGCGGCTCGGGCGGCGGCATCGCGTACAACAAGGAAGAGTTCGAAGAGATTTGCCGTCGCGGTCTCGATCTCTCGCCGACGCGCGAACTGCTCATCGAAGAATCGCTGCTCGGCTGGAAAGAGTACGAGATGGAAGTCGTCCGCGATAAAAAGGACAACTGCATCATCGTCTGCTCGATCGAAAACCTCGACCCGATGGGCGTGCACACCGGCGATTCCATCACCGTCGCGCCGGCGCAGACGCTCACCGACAAAGAGTATCAAGTGCTGCGCAACGCGTCGCTCGCGGTGCTGCGCGAGATCGGGGTCGATACCGGCGGCTCGAACGTGCAGTTCGCGATCAACCCGAAGGACGGCCGCATGGTCGTCATCGAAATGAATCCGCGCGTGTCGCGTTCGTCGGCGCTGGCATCCAAGGCAACGGGATTCCCGATCGCCAAGGTCGCCGCGAAGCTCGCGTGCGGCTACACGCTCGACGAACTCAAGAACGAAATCACCGGCGGACAAACGCCCGCATCGTTCGAACCGACGATCGATTATGTCGTGACGAAGGTGCCGCGCTTCGCGTTCGAGAAATTCCGCGAAGCGGATTCGCGCCTGACCACGCAGATGAAGTCCGTCGGCGAAGTCATGGCAATGGGCCGCACGTTCCAGGAGTCCTTCCAGAAGGCGTTGCGCGGTCTGGAAGTCGGCGTCGACGGTCTCGATGAGAAGACCACGAGCCGCGACGAAGTCATCCGCGAAATTGGCGAGCCGGGTCCGGACCGCATCTGGTATCTCGGCGACGCCTTCCGTCTCGGCCTGACGATGGAAGAAATCTTCGAAGAGACGTCGATCGATCCGTGGTTCCTCGCGCAGATCGAACAGATCATCCTCAAGGAAAAGGCGCTCGAAGGCCGCACGCTCGCGAGCCTCACGCGTGACGAACTGCTGTATCTGAAGAAGAGCGGCTTCTCGGACCGGCGTCTGGCGAAGCTGACCGGTTCGACGCAAGCAGACGTGCGCAAGAAGCGTCACGAAATGAAGGTGTGCCCGGTGTACAAGCGCGTCGACACGTGCGCGGCCGAGTTCGCGACGAAGACCGCCTACATGTACTCGACGTACGAAGAAGAGTGCGAAGCGAATCCGACCGACAAGAAGAAGATCATGGTGCTGGGCGGCGGCCCGAACCGGATCGGGCAGGGCATCGAGTTCGACTACTGCTGCGTGCATGCCGCGCTCGCCATGCGCGAGGACGGCTATGAAACCATCATGGTCAACTGCAATCCGGAGACGGTGTCCACCGACTACGACACGTCCGACCGTCTGTACTTCGAATCGCTGACGCTCGAAGACGTGCTCGAAATCGTCGATCTGGAAAAGCCGGTCGGCGTGATCGTGCAGTACGGCGGCCAGACGCCGCTCAAGCTCGCGCTCGATCTGGAAGCGAACGGCGTGCCGATCATCGGCACGTCGCCGGACATGATCGACGCCGCCGAAGACCGCGAGCGCTTCCAGAAGCTGCTCAAGGATCTCGATCTGCGTCAGCCGCCGAATCGCACCGCTCGCGCCGAAGACGAAGCGCTGAAGCTCGCGGAGGAAATCGGTTATCCGCTGGTCGTGCGTCCGTCGTACGTGCTCGGCGGCCGCGCGATGGAAATCGTCCACGAGCCGCGCGACCTCGAGCGCTACATGCGCGAAGCCGTGAAGGTGTCGAACGATTCGCCGGTGCTGCTCGACCGCTTCCTGAACGACGCGATCGAATGCGACGTCGACTGCATCTCCGATGGCGACGACGTGTTCATCGGCGGCGTGATGGAGCACATCGAACAGGCGGGCGTGCACTCGGGCGACTCGGCTTGCTCGCTGCCGCCGTATTCGCTGTCGCAGGAAACCGTCGACGAACTGAAGCGGCAAACCGCCGCAATGGCGAAGGCACTGAACGTCATCGGCCTGATGAACGTGCAGTTCGCGATTCAGCAAGTCCCGCAAGACGACGGCTCCAAGAAGGACATCATCTACGTGCTGGAAGTGAATCCGCGCGCATCGCGCACGGTGCCGTACGTGTCGAAGGCAACCGGTTTGCCGCTCGCCAAGATCGCCGCTCGCGCGATGGTCGGCCAGAAGCTCAAGGCACAAGGCGTGACGAAGGAAGTCATTCCGCCGTACTTCAGCGTGAAGGAAGCGGTGTTCCCGTTCGTGAAGTTCCCGGCGGTCGATCCGGTGCTCGGACCCGAAATGCGCTCGACCGGCGAAGTGATGGGCGTGGGCCGCACGTTCGGCGAAGCACTCTTCAAGTCGCAGCTCGCGGCGGGCTCGCGTCTGCCGGAATCGGGCACGGTGCTTCTGACCGTGATGGACGCCGACAAGCCGAAGGCCGTCGAAGTCGCGCAGATGCTGCACGAGCTCGGCTATCCGATCGTCGCGACCAAGGGCACGGCCGCGGCCATCGCGGCGGCAGGCGTGCCGGTGAAGGTCGTCAACAAGGTGAAAGACGGCCGTCCGCACATCGTCGACATGATCAAGAACGGCGAGATCGCGCTCGTCTTCACGACCGTCGACGAAACGCGCGCCGCCATCGCCGATTCGCGCTCGATCCGCATGAGCGCGCAGGCCAACAAGGTCACGTACTACACGACGATGTCGGGAGCGCGCGCGGCGGTCGAAGGGTTGAGGTATCTCCGAGATTTGGAAGTCTATGATTTACAAGGCTTGCATGCTCGCCTAAACTAAGGCTTCGATTACTGGTCTAAGTATCACGAGCCGCGGTTAAGCGGCGTCTCCTGCTCTGTGGGAGATGCGCTTAACCGCGGTAATTTTTTTGACGAAATTGTTTGTGAGTGGTCTATGAGCACGATTCCTTTGACGAAGCGCGGCGCGGAGTTGCTGCGCGACGAATTGCAACGCCTGAAGGCCGTGGAGCGTCCGGCGGTCATCAACGCGATCGCGGAGGCGCGCGCGCAAGGCGACTTGTCGGAAAACGCGGAATACGACGCCGCGAAGGAAAAGCAGGGGTTCATCGAGGGCCGCATCGCGGAAATCGAGTCGAAGCTGGCCGCCGCGCAAGTGATCGATCCGACGCAGGTCGAAGCGGAAGGTCGCGTGGTGTTCGGCGCGACCGTCGAACTCGAGGACCTGGAATCGGGCGACATGGTGACGTATCAGATCGTCGGCGATGACGAAGCCGACATCGATCACGGCCTCATCTCCGTGAGCTCGCCGATCGCGCGCGCGCTGATCGCGAAGTCGGAAGGCGACGTGGCATCGGTGCAGGCGCCGAGCGGCGCACGCGAATACGAGATCATCGCGGTTCGCTACGTCTGATGGAGCACCGGCTCTTTCGCACCATCAGCATGGTCTGGGTCGGCAGTCTGCTGACCCTCGGCCTGGTCGCTGCGCCCGTGCTCTTTTCGATGCTCGACCGCACGTCGGCGGGCTCGGTGGCGGCGCAGCTCTTCCGCATCGAGGCGATCATCGGCGTGATCAGCGCGCTGGTGCTGATCCTCATCGGCAATCGCTTCGTGAAAAGCGGCATCGTCGATTACAAACGCGTGCGGTGGATCGTCGCGGTGATGCTCGTGTGCGTGCTGGTCGGCTATTTCGCCTTGCAGCCGTTCATGAACTCGCTGCGAATGGCGGCGCAGGAAGCGGGCACCGATCTCGCGAGCTCGCCGTATGCGAAGGAGTTCGGCATTCTGCACGGCCTATCCAGCGCGATCTATCTGATCGAATGCCTGTTCGGCATTGCGCTGGTGTGGCGCTTGCCGGGCGCGGCGCCCGTCAAGATCGTGCCGAAGGGGAAATCCGCCAAGGTGGCGGCGAAAAGAGCGCGGAGCTGAATCGCGCTTGCTCGGGACGGCGCGTGCGTTTCATTGGAAATGCACACGCCGTTCGATCATTTGACCGTCTGATGCTGGCGCTTCGAACTGGTCTGACGTTTCTTCGCGCGCTTCACGTTGCCGCCGGCGGTCACACGTTCGTTGCCCAATACCTTCAGCGTCTGCTTTTTGGGTTTCTTGAACGCGGGCGCATCGCGGGTGATTTTCACTGCCTTCACCGTGCGCGGCGCGCGGCCCTTCGTCTCGCGTTCGGCGGCTTCGCCTGCGCTCGGAGGCATCGTGCTGCGCGTGCGGGTGGCGCGGGTTTTCGGAGCGGCGCCTTCGGGTCTCCAGATCACGAGCAGCTTGCCGATATGCTGAATAGGCGCGGCGTTCAGGCGATCGCAGATTTCGTCGTAGATTTCGACGCGTGCTTCGCGTTCGTCGCCGAATACGCGGACCTTGATGAGCTGATGCGCTTCGAGGTGGACGTTGATTTCCTTCAGCACGGCATCGGTCAGACCCTCCGCGCCGACGAGCACGACGGGCTTGAGCGCATGGGCCTGGGAGCGCAGATCGGCGCGTTCGGCGGGGGAGAGTTTAAGAGCTGGCATGAGAAATTTCGGACTCGACTAAAATGTGGGCGGCGTGAGGTAGATTCGCGAGGCGGTTTGAACACGCTGCAGCGAAAGCGCACGGCTTCGTGCCGGATCTTCGGCGCATCGGTCGCGCCACCGCCCACCAGAAACAGAACAGGCCGGATGCACGGGTTTTCGGAGCGCGAGCGCGCCGAGGACCGGTCCGGCCGACAAGACGCGTATTATCCGCTAAAAGCCTCGCACGATGCAGCAAAATACGCACCGGGCGTGCTGTCAGCGCGCCACATGAGCTCAGTTTGAATGGCAAAGAACCGTTTTAATCATTCGTGGTTGCATGACCACATCAACGATCCCTACGTAAAGATGGCGCAGCGCGAGGGCTATCGCGCGCGCGCCGCATACAAGCTGAAGGAGATCGACGAGCAGGACAAACTCATCAAGCCGGGTCAGGTCATCGTCGATCTCGGCTCGACGCCCGGCTCCTGGAGCCAGTACGCGCGCAACAAACTCGCGCAGGGCGCGAAGCGCGATGCCGAGCGCCAGGGCGGCATCGACGGCACGATCATCGCGCTGGATATTCTGCCGATGGAGCCGATTTCGGACGTCACGTTCATCCAGGGCGACTTTCGCGAGGACGAAGTGCTTGCGCAACTCGATGAAATCGTCGGCGAGCGTCAGGTGGACCTTGTAATCTCCGACATGGCCCCCAACCTCTCAGGCGTGGCGAGTGCGGATGCCGCGCGCATCGAGCATCTATGCGATCTGGCGCTGGAGTTCGCGCAGAACCATCTGAAACCGGAGGGTGCGCTGCTGGTCAAATGTTTTCACGGCAGCGGATACAGCCAGATCGTTGAGAAGTTCAAGCAACAGTTCAAGGTGGTTGCGCCACGCAAGCCGAAAGCTTCTCGCGACAAATCGTCGGAGACTTTTATTCTCGGGCGGCGGCTCAAGCAACCGAACTGAACGGCCCGCTCGAGCGATTCGGCGAATTACGGCGATATTTTCGCGGAATATGCCGAAAAAAACCTCTCTGCCGCTATTTGTGCGGTAGTTAAACCTTATGGCAGGGGTTAGCGGTCTGGATTAGAATGCTTTGGTGGCGTCGCAAGGTTTATGTAGGCGCCCGTCTATGAGTGAGGAGTGGTGCTTTGAACAACAATATGTTCTCTAAAGCGGCAGTGTGGCTCGTGATCGCACTGGTGCTGTTTACGGTGTTCAAGCAGTTCGATAAGCCCCGCGTCCAGGAAGGTGTGTCCTATTCGCAGTTCATGGACGACGCGAAGAACGGCAAAGTCAAGAACGTCACCGTTCAGGGCCGCAATCTGACGGTCACTCCGAACGACGGCCAGAAGTACCAGATCGTGTCGCCCGGCGACATATGGATGGTCGGCGACTTGATGAAATACGGCGTTCAGGTCAGCGGCAAGGCTGACGATGAACCGAATGCGCTCGTCTCCGCGCTGTACTACCTCGGACCTACGATCCTGATCATCGGCTTCTGGTTCTACATGATGAGGCAGATGCAGGGAGGCGGCAAAGGCGGGGCGTTTTCGTTCGGCAAGTCGCGAGCGCGGCTGATCGACGAAAACAACAACGCAATCAATTTCACCGACGTCGCGGGTTGCGACGAAGCCAAGGAAGAAGTCTCGGAACTCGTGGACTTCCTGCGCGACCCGCAGAAATTCCAAAAGCTCGGCGGACGCATTCCGCGCGGCGTGCTGCTGGTCGGCCCGCCGGGAACCGGTAAGACGCTGCTGGCGCGCGCCATCGCGGGCGAAGCGAAAGTGCCGTTCTTCAGCATTTCGGGTTCGGACTTCGTCGAAATGTTCGTCGGCGTGGGCGCGGCTCGTGTGCGCGACATGTTCGAGCAGGCGAAGAAGCATGCGCCGTGTATCGTGTTCATCGACGAAATCGACGCGGTCGGCCGTCATCGCGGCGCCGGCATGGGCGGCGGCAACGACGAGCGCGAGCAGACGCTGAACCAGATGCTCGTCGAGATGGACGGCTTCGAGGCGAATTCCGGTGTGATCGTGATCGCGGCGACGAACCGTTCGGACGTGCTGGACAAGGCGCTGCTCCGTCCGGGCCGTTTCGACCGTCAGGTCTATGTCGGTCTGCCGGATATCCGCGGCCGCGAGCACATCATGAAGGTGCACCTGCGCAAGGTGCCTATCGCGAACGATGTCGATGCATCGGTCATCGCGCGCGGCACGCCGGGTTTCTCGGGCGCCGATCTCGCGAATCTCGTGAACGAGGCTGCGCTGTTCGCGGCGCGTCGCGGCAAGCGCATCGTCGAGATGCAGGATTTCGAGGACGCGAAGGACAAGATCTTCATGGGTCCGGAGCGCAAATCGGCTGTGATGCGCGAAGAAGAGCGTCGCAATACGGCATACCACGAGTCGGGTCACGCGGTGGTTGCGAAGCTGCTTCCGCATGCCGATCCGGTGCACAAGGTCACGATCATGCCGCGCGGCTGGGCGCTGGGCGTTACGTGGCAGTTGCCCGAGCATGACCGCGTGAACCTGTATCGCGACAAGATGCTGGAGGAAATCGCGATCCTGTTCGGTGGCCGCGCAGCGGAAGAAGTGTTCCTGAATTCGATGTCGACCGGTGCGTCGAACGACTTCGAGCGCGCAACGAAGATGGCGCGCGACATGGTGACGCGCTACGGCATGTCCGACGTGCTCGGCACGATGGTCTACGTCGATACGGAAGACAACGGCATGTTCGGCAAGATGGGCGCGAAGTCGGTGTCCGAAGCCACGCAGCAGAAGGTCGATGCGGAAATCCGCCGCATCCTCGACGAGCAATATGCGCTCGCCCGGAAGCTGCTGGAAGACAACCGCGACAAGGTCGAAGCGATGACCAAGGCGCTGCTCGAATGGGAAACCATCGACGCGGACCAGATTGGCGACATCATGTCGGATCGTCCGCCGCGTCCGCCGAAGAACATGCCGCCGCCGTCCGGCGACACGCCATCCGGTGGTAGCAGCGGCACCGAGGTCAAACCGGGCAACGCGCCGGCAACGGCCTGAGTTTCCTGCATGAGTTCATGGGCCGGTGTGCATAGCACGCCGGCCCATTTTCACTTTATGGCGTCCGTTTTTAATCAGGTGCTGAACGCGGCGCCGTCTCCGTCCCTCCGTTCCGTTCTATCCGCTTGGCCACTTCAACCCCATCCCCGATTTCAGCCGCGCCGCTCCAATGCGGACGCTTCACGCTGACCTTCGACCGCCCGCTCGTCATGGGCATTCTCAACGTTACGCCGGACTCGTTCTCCGATGGCGGCCGCTTCATTTCGCGCGACGCCGCACTGGCTCGCGCGGAGCAGATGCTCGCCGACGGCGCCGACATGATCGATATCGGCGGTGAATCCACGCGTCCCGGCGCGCCGCCCGTGCCGCTCGACGAGGAACTCGAGCGCGTGGTCCCGATAGTCGAGGCATTGCGCGCCGTTCGAGTGCCGCTTTCCGTCGACACGTACAAACCAGCCGTGATGCGCGCCGCGCTCGACGCCGGCGCGGACATGATCAACGACATCTGGGGCTTGCGTCAGGACGGCGTGATCGACGCCGTTAAGGGCAGCAACTGCGGACTTTGCGTGATGCACATGCTCGGCGAGCCGCGCACGATGCAGCTTCACGAGCCGGTGTACGAAGACGTCGTCGCCGACGTGCGCGCGTTCTTCGCGGAGCGCGTCGCCGCGCTCGGGCGCGCGGGCATTGCGACAGAGCGCATCAGTCTCGATCCGGGTTACGGCTTCGGCAAGACGGTCGAGCATAATTACGCGTTGCTCGCGCATCTCACGGACACGTCGCCCGCCGGGACGAACTTTCCGTTGCTCGCGGGCATGTCGCGCAAGTCGATGCTTGGCGCCGTCACCGGACGCGGCGCGGGCGAGCGGCTCGCGGCAAGCGTCGCCGCGGCGGTGTGCGCGGCAGAGCGGGGCGCGGCCATCATCCGCGTCCACGATGTCGCCGAAACCGTCGATGCGCTGAAAGTCTGGCAGGCAACAAAGAATGCTGCCGGGAATGGGCATTATTGACACTGGCCTCATTCATCAGCAATTTGGGCGCAGGCGCGCGCCGATAGAACTCATTAACTAAAATCGTGGACCGATACGATGCGCCGAACGGTCGCGAGGAGGGTCAAGCAACAATGGCACGTCAATATTTTGGAACCGACGGCATCCGCGGCCGCGTAGGCGTCGCGCCGATCACGCCGGATTTCGTACTCAAGCTCGGCTACGCGGCCGGAAAGGTGCTTGCGGGCGCCGACCGCGCACAGCAAAAGAAGGGCAATCGTCCGACGGTATTGATCGGCAAGGACACGCGCGTGTCGGGCTACATGCTCGAAGCCGCGCTGGAATCCGGCTTTTCGGCGGCGGGTGTCGACGTGATGCTGGCCGGCCCGATGCCGACGCCTGGCGTCGCCTATCTGACGCGGGCACTGCGGCTGTCGGCGGGCGTCGTGATCAGCGCGTCGCACAATCCGTACGACGACAACGGCATCAAATTTTTCTCGGCCGACGGCAACAAGCTGCCCGACGAAGTCGAACTGGAAATCGAGCGCCAGCTCGAGCAGCCGATGGAATGCGCGCCTTCCGAGCGCCTCGGTAAAGCCCGACGTCTGGATGATGCAGGCGGACGCTACATCGAATTCTGCAAGAGCACCTTTCCCGCGAGTTTCGACTTGCGCGGTCTGAAGCTCGTCGTCGATTGCGCGCACGGCGCCGCATATGACGTCGCGCCGCACGTTTTCCATGAACTCGGCGCGGAAGTCGTGTCGATCGGCGTGTCGCCGAACGGCTTCAACATCAACGACGGCGTCGGCGCGACCGCCCCGGACGCGCTCGTGCGCGCGGTGGTCGAGCACAAGGCGGATATTGGCATCGCGCTCGACGGCGACGCGGACCGTCTGCAGGTCGTCGATTCGTCCGGCCGTCTCTATAACGGCGACGAATTGCTCTACGTGCTGGTCAAGGATCGCATCGCGACCGATGGCAAGGTGGAAGGCGCAGTCGGCACGCTGATGACCAACATGGCCGTCGAGGTGGCGCTGAAGGAGGCGGGCGTGCAGTTCGTGCGCGCAGCGGTCGGCGACCGCTACGTCCTCGAAAAATTGCGCGAGAACGGCTGGCTGCTGGGCGCGGAAGGCTCGGGCCACATTCTTTCGCTGGACCGTCACTCGACCGGCGACGGCATCGTCTCGGCGCTCCTCGTGCTAGCAGCGATCCAGCGCAGCGGCAAGTCGCTCGCCGATCTGCTTCGCGGCGTCAGCCTGTTCCCGCAAAAGCTCATCAACGTGCGGATGAGCGCGGGCGCGGACTGGAAAGGCAGCGCCGCGATTCGCCGCGCGGTCGAGCAAGCCGAGCAATCCCTCCAATCGCACGGCCGCGTCTTGATTCGCGCGTCGGGAACCGAACCGGTCTTGCGCGTGATGGTGGAAGCATCGGCGCAACAGGACGCGGTTCGATACGCGGAAACGATTGCGCAGGTCGTAAAGGACGCGACTTCGTAGGCGTTCACTGAAGTTCATCGCGTTTCGCTAAAAGCGGGCTTCGGCCCGTTTTTTTATTTGCGCCACCGGCTTGACGGATCGGCTGTGATCAAACTTTCAGCGCGTAAGCGCATTGACATCCTGGCTTCACGATTAGTCATATTACTGTCACAGACTCCTCCTATATTGCGCGGTGTCGTCTACACGCTCACGCGACACACGCTCACTACTGGAGATTAAGAATGAAATTGATGCAAACCGCGCTGGCCGGCCTGATTGGTGCAGTGTTCGCCATCTCCGCTCAAGCAGCCGACATCACCGGCGCGGGTTCCACCTTTGCAGCGCCGATCTACACGAAGTGGGCGGACGCCTACCAGAAAACGGGCGGCGGCAAGGTGAACTACCAAGGCATCGGCTCGTCGGGCGGTATCAAGCAAATCATCGCGAAGACCGTGGATTTCGCGGGCTCGGACGCTCCGTTGAAAGACGACGAACTCGCGAAGAACGGCCTGTTCCAGTTCCCGACGGTCGTCGGCGGCGTGGTGCCGGTCATCAACGTGCCGGGCGTGAAGGCTGGCGAAGTGACGCTATCGGGCCAGGTGCTCGGCGACATCTACCTCGGCAAGATCAAGAAGTGGAACGACCCGGAAATCGCCGCGCTGAACCCGAAGGTCAAGCTGCCGGATACGGACATCGCGGTCGTGCGCCGCGCCGACGGCTCCGGCACGAGCTTCATCTGGACGAACTATCTGTCGAAGGTGAACACCGAGTGGAAGTCGAAGGTCGGCGAAGGTTCGACGGTCAACTGGCCGACGGGCACGGGCGGCAAGGGCAACGACGGCGTCGCGGCATTCGTGCAGCGTCTGCCGGGCGCGATCGGCTACGTCGAATGGGCGTACGCGAAGCAGAACAAGATGACCTACGTCGGCATGAAGAATTCGGCCGGCACGGTCGTCGAGCCGAAGACCGACACGTTCAAGGCAGCGGCAGCGGGCGCGGACTGGTCGAAGTCGTTCTATCAGATCCTGACGGACGAGCCGGGCAAGAACGCATGGCCGATCGTCGGCGCGACCTTCGTGCTGCTGCACGCGACGCAAGAGAAGCCGGCGCAGGGCACGGAAACGCTGAAATTCTTCGACTGGGCGTTCAAGAACGGCGGCCAGGCTGCGAACGATCTCGACTATATCTCGCTGCCGGATTCGGTCGTCGCCGAAATCAAGACGCAATGGAAGGCGAAGGTCAAGGACGCATCGGGCAAGGCGGTCGCGGAATAAGGGAAGCAAGCAGTCGTTTGAAACTGTCCTAAGCTTCTGATTCGCGGGACAGCAACGCAGCAAGGAAGCCGCGCGGCGAGCCAACGTTCGCCGCGCGGTCTGACACGTAGCGAAACCAAGGCTCCCATGTCGGACATCAACCTATCGTCGGCGGTGCCGGCGGCGCATACGCAGCGCGCGCCGAGCCGCATCGGCGACATCATTTTCGGCGGCGTGACGCGGCTTGCGGCTGTCATCACGCTGCTCCTGCTCGGCGGCATCATCGTTTCGCTGATCATCGCGTCGATGCCGACCATTCAGAAATTCGGCCTCTCGTTCCTCTGGCGTTCGGAATGGGATCCGCCCAGCGACTCGTTCGGGGCGCTCGTGCCGATCTACGGCACGATTGCGACGTCGATCATCGCGCTCATCATCGCGGTGCCGGTGAGCTTCGGCATCGCGCTCTTTCTGACCGAACTGTCGCCCGCGTGGCTGCGCCGTCCGCTCGGCGTCGCGATCGAACTTCTCGCGGCGATTCCGTCGATCGTCTACGGCATGTGGGGCCTGCTCGTGTTCGCGCCGATCTTCGCGCAATACTTCGAAAAGCCCCTCGGCAAGCTGCTCGGCGACGTGCCCCTGATCGGCATCTTCTTTCAAGGCGCGCCGATCGGCATCGGCATTCTGTGCGCCGGCGTGATTCTCGCGATCATGATCATTCCGTACATCGCATCCGTGATGCGCGACGTGTTCGAAGTAACGCCCGTGCTGCTGAAGGAATCGGCATACGGCATCGGCTGCACGACGTGGGAAGTCATGTGGAAGATCGTGCTGCCCTATACGCGCGCCGGCGTGATCGGCGGCGTCATGCTCGGCCTCGGCCGCGCGCTCGGCGAGACGATGGCTGTGACGTTCGTCATCGGCAATACGAACCTGCTCGACAACGTGTCGCTCTTCTCGCCCGGCAACAGCATCACCTCGGCGCTCGCGAACGAATTCGCGGAAGCGAGTCCGGGCCTGCATACGTCGGCGTTGATGGAGCTCGGTCTGATTCTTTTCGTCATCACGTTCTTCGTGCTCGCGCTCTCGAAGCTGATGCTTCTGCGCATGGAACGCGGGGAGGGCCGTAAATAATGAGCCGTCCCGTTACGTTCAACCAGGATTCGAGCCGCGTGGAAGCCACGCGTCAGAAGCTGCAGCGCCGCCGCCGCGGCACGAACGCGGTTGCGCTGACGCTCTCGCTCGCCGCGATGGCCTTCGGCCTCATCTGGCTCGTGTGGATTCTCTTCACGACGCTCAGGCTCGGCATCGGCGGGTTGTCGGTCGATCTGTTCACGCAATCGACGCCGCCGCCGAACACCGATGGCGGCGGTCTCGCCAACGCGATCGTCGGCTCGCTGATGCTCGTCGTGCTCGCAACGTTCGTCGGCACGCCGCTCGGCATTCTCGCGGGCGTCTACCTCGCGGAGTACGGCCAGAAGCGCTGGCTCGCGAGCGTCACGCGCTTCATCAACGACATCTTGCTGTCGGCGCCTTCGATCGTCGTCGGTCTCTTCGTGTATGCGATCGTCGTCGCGAAGATGGGCCGCTTCTCGGGCTGGGCCGGCGTGATCGCGTTGGCGCTGCTGCAGATTCCGATCGTGATCCGCACGACGGAAAACATGCTGAAGCTCGTGCCGAACGCATTGCGCGAAGCCGCGTTCGCACTCGGTACGCCCAAGTGGAAGATGGTGATGTCGATCACGCTGAAGGCGTCGGTGGGCGGCATCGTGACGGGCGTGTTGCTGGCGGTCGCGCGTATCGCCGGCGAAACCGCGCCGCTGCTTTTCACGGCGCTGTCGAATCAATTTTTCTCGTGGGACATGAACCAGCCGGTGGCCAATCTGCCGGTGACGATCTACAAGTTCGCGATGAGTCCGTTCCCGCAGTGGCAATCGCTCGCGTGGGCCGGTGTGTTCCTGATTACGCTCGGCGTGCTGGGTCTGAATATCCTGGCGCGCGCGATCTTCTCGAAGAAATAAGGGTGGAGTGATTCCATGAACATGGTCGAAAGCGGTGTCAACCACCAGGAAAAGCAGATCGAGCGCGGCCCGGTGCCGGGCAGCGTGCGCCCGACGCACAGTTCGCAGCCTGCCGATTCCATCAAGCCGAAGATCGAGGTGAACAACCTCAACTTCTTCTACAACAAGTATCACGCGCTGAAGAACATCAACCTGCGCATTCCCGAGAAGAAAGTGACGGCGTTCATCGGTCCGTCGGGCTGCGGCAAGTCCACGCTTCTGCGCACGTTCAACAAGATGTATGCGCTTTATCCGGAGCAGCGCGCCGAAGGCGAAATCCTGATGGACGGCACGAATCTGCTCGACACGACGAAGGATATTTCGCTCCTGCGCGCGCGCGTGGGCATGGTGTTCCAGAAGCCGACGCCGTTCCCGATGTCGATCTACGACAACATCGCGTTCGGCGTGAAGATGTTCGAGCAACTGTCGCGCTCGGAAATGGATGACCGCGTCGAATGGGCGCTCACGAAAGCCGCGCTCTGGACCGAAGTAAAGGACAAGTTGCAGCAAAGCGGCTACGGTCTGTCGGGTGGCCAGCAGCAGCGTCTGTGCATCGCGCGCGGCATCGCGATTCGTCCGGAAGTGCTGCTGCTGGACGAACCTTGCTCGGCGCTCGACCCGATTTCGACGGGCCGTATCGAAGAGCTGATCGCCGAACTGAAAAGCGATTACACGGTCGTCATCGTCACGCACAACATGCAGCAGGCGGCGCGTTGTTCGGACTACACTGCCTATATGTATCTCGGTGAATTGATCGAGTTCGGCGACACCGAAAAGATCTTCATCAAGCCGGCCCGCAAGGAAACGGAAGACTACATCACGGGCCGCTTCGGCTGATCGTCAGCCAGGTGAAACAGAAGGCTTAAGGAGCATATATGTCCGATAAACATCTTTCGAGCCAGTTCGACGCCGATCTCAACGCGGTGTCGTCGAAAGTGCTGGAAATGGGCGGTCTGGTCGAGTCGCAGATCATCGCGGCGATGCAGGCGCTGAACGAATTCGACATCGGCATCGCGGATCAGGTGATCGCGGCCGAAGCGCGTCTGAACATGATGGAAGTGGAGATCGACGAAGAGTGCAGCAACATCATCGCGCGCCGTCAGCCGGCTGCGCGTGACTTGCGTCTGTTGATGGCGATCTCGAAGACGATCACGAATCTCGAACGCGCCGGCGACGAAGCGGAGAAGATCGCCAAGCGCGTGAAGCGCATCAACGAAGACGGCGCGGGCCGCACGGTGAACATCGCCGAGATCAAGCTGTCGGGCGAAATGGCGGTATCGATCCTGCGCCGCGCGCTCGATGCGTTCGCGCGTCTCGACACGGTTGCCGCCGCGCAGATCGTGCGCGACGACAAGGCCATCGACGAGGAATTCCGCGCCTTCGTGCGCAAGCTCGTGACGTACATGATGGAAGATCCGCGCACGATTTCGGCGGGCCTCGATTATCTGTTCATCGCGAAAGCGGTGGAGCGCATCGGCGATCACGCGAAGAACATCGCTGAGTTCATCATCTACATCGTCAAGGGCACCGACGTGCGGCATATTTCGCGCGATCAGCTCGAACGTGAGGCGCTGAGTTAATCGCGCGCAATCGTTTCATTTCAAGCAAAAGGTCAAGAGGTGCCGATGCCCAGCAGTATCCTCGTCGTCGAAGACGAACCCGCGATCTCCGAACTGATTTCGGTGAACCTTCAACATGCGGGACATTGCCCGATTCGTGCGTATAACGCGGAACAGGCGCAAAACCTGATCAGCGACGTGCTGCCCGATCTCGTGTTGCTCGACTGGATGTTGCCGGGCAAGTCGGGCATCGCGTTCGCGCGAGAGCTGCGCAACAACGAGCGCACGAAGCACATTCCGATCATCATGCTGACAGCGCGCGGCGACGAGCAGGACAAGGTGCTCGGCCTCGAAATCGGCGCGGACGATTACGTCACGAAGCCGTTCTCGCCGAAGGAACTGATGGCGCGCATCAAGGCGGTGTTGCGCCGGCGCGCGCCGCAGTTGACCGAAGACGTCGTCGCGATCAACGGGCTGCGTCTCGATCCGGCGACGCATCGCGTGGCGGCGAGTCATTCGGGCAACGACATCAAGCTCGATCTCGGTCCGACGGAATTTCGCCTGCTGCACTTTTTCATGACGCATCCTGAGCGCGTGCACAGCCGCACGCAATTGCTGGATCAGGTGTGGGGCGATCACGTGTTCGTCGAAGAGCGCACGGTCGATGTGCATATCAAGCGTCTGCGTGCTGCGCTCAAGCCGGCGGGTTGCGATGCTATGATCGAAACGGTGCGTGGCAGCGGATACCGGCTTGCGAAGAGCGCCTGAGTTCTGCTTCAACGTTATCCGCTTTAACTTGCCGCATCAACGTCACTCAGACTCACCGACAACATGAACATCATCTGGACGCGTGCGATCGTGTCCCTCGCGCTGCTCGCCGCGCTCTGCGCCGCGATCGGCGCATTCGCGGGCTTGCGCATCGCGCTTGCCTTCGCGGTGCTCATGCTCGTCGTGCAGGGCTTCTTCGTCACGTATCACATGCAGCGCCTCTGGCGTCTGCTCGAAGCGCCGGTCTACGGCGAGGTGCCGAGCGCGCTCGGCATCTGGGGCGAGATCTACTATCGCCTGCACAAGCTCGCGAAGCGCTGGCACGCGCAAGTGCGTCAGGTCGAGCAACAGCATGCGCGCTTCATTCAGGCGATCCAGGCGTCACCGAACGGCGTCGCGATGCTCGACGATCACGATCAGATCGAGTGGTGTAACGACATCGCCGAGAAGCACTTCGGTCTCGATGCGAAGCGCGACTTGCGCCAGCACATCACGCATCTCGTGCGCAATCCCGATTTCGTCCGCTATCTGAACGCGCACCACTACGAAGAGATGCTCGTGATGCGCGGCATGGGCGTGAATCGCAAATACACGGTTTCGGTGCAGGTGTTTCCGTACGGCGACAATCGCAAGCTGCTTCTGACGCAGGACATTACCGAACTGGAGCGCACGGATTCGATGCGCCGCGATTTCGTCGCCAATGTCTCGCATGAGTTGAAGACGCCGCTTACCGTGCTATCCGGCTTTCTCGAAACCATGCGTGAGTTGCCGCTCGATGAAGCCGATCGCATGCGTTATCTCGACATGATGGAGCAGCAGGCGTCGCGCATGCAGAACATCGTGCGCGATCTGCTCGTGCTCGCGAATCTCGAAGGCGACATGCGGCCGCCTGGCGATGAACTGCTGGATATGCGCGCCGTGCTGCGTCATTTGGAAGACGACGCGAACAATCTGTCGAACGGGCGCCATCGCATCACGTTTCATAGCGACGATGCGCTGACGGTTGCGGGCGTCGAGACCGAAGTGATGAGTGCGCTCGGCAATCTCGTGACCAACGCCGTGCGTTATACGCCTGATGGCGGGACCATCGAGGTGACGTGGCAGCGCATGAAGGATCGTGCGGTTTTCACGGTGCGGGATACGGGGCTCGGGATTCCTGCGGAGCATATTCCGCGTTTGACGGAGCGGTTTTATCGAGTGGATCGGAGCCGGTCGCGGGATACGGGGGGGACAGGGCTTGGGCTTGCCATCGTCAAGCATGTGCTGCAACGGCACGGTGCAGAGCTCGACGTTAAAAGCGAAGTGGGGAAGGGGAGTATGTTTATCGTGAGGTTTCCAGGGTCGCGGACAGCGTTTAGGAAGTCGCTTGCGGCTTGAGTGGGTTCTGGTGATTGTCGCCGGATCCCGTTGTCGTGTCGGTCTTGTGCTTGTTTGCTTCCGCTTTCGTGGAATCCTGTTTTCGCGTCGGTCTATTAGCGTTGCCCCTGTGCGGGGCGGCAGTGCTAATAGACCGACACGAACGCAGGATTCCACGAAAGCGGAAGCGAACAAGCACAAAGCCCGACGCGAATACCGAATCCAGCGAAGAAGAAAACACGCACGAAAAAGGGCAAAAAACATCAAGAACAAAACTTAGCCAGCAACCCTAACTGCGCGTTGCGAATAGACTTACCCGGACGGCGCTTCCGATAATGCCCATCGCTCTGCATGACCCAAGCCGATTGATTATCGCCAAGACAAACCGATAACCCTTCAGCAATAACCCGCCGCTTTAACCGCCTATCGCGAATCGGAAACGCCACTTCCACACGACGAAAGAAGTTGCGATCCATCCAGTCAGCGCTCGACAAAAACACATCTTCCCTGCCATTCGCATAGAAGTAAAAAATCCGATGATGCTCGAGAAAGCGCCCGACGACTGACCGAACCGTAATGTTCTCCGAAAGATCCTCGACGCCGGGCTTCAACGAACAAACCCCGCGCACGATCAGATCGATCTTCACGCCCGCATGCGAAGCCTCGTAAAGCGCGGCAATAACCGTAGGCTCGAGCAGAGCATTCATCTTCGCGACGATGCGCGCACGCCGTCCCGCCCGCGCATGCTCGGCCTCGGCGCGGATCGCATCGATCAGCTTCGCATGCAGCGTGAAAGGCGATTGCCATAACTGATGCAGCGGAATCTCTCCGCCAATGCCCGTCAGTTGCTGAAAGACGTGATGCACGTCCTCGCACATTTCCTGATCGGAAGTCATCAGACCGAAGTCGGTATAAAGACGCGCCGTGCGCGGATGATAGTTGCCCGTGCCCAAATGGGCATAACGCTTCAACACGAACTTGCCGCCTTGCGACACGCGCCGCACGATCAGCATCATCTTCGCGTGGCACTTATGGCCGACGACGCCATACACCACATGCGCGCCAACCGCTTCGAGCTGCGACGCCCAATTGATGTTCGTCTCTTCATCGAAGCGCGCGAGCAGTTCCACGACGACCGTCACTTCCTTGCCATTGCGCGCGGCCTGCATCAGCGCATCCATGAGCGGCGAATCGGTGCCCGTGCGATAAATCGTCTGTTTGATCGCGACGACCTGCGGATCCTTCGCGGCCTGAAGCAGCAGCTCCAGCACCGGCTGAAAACTCTCGTACGGATGATGCAAAAGGATATCGCCCTGATCGATCGCATCGAAAAGATTCGACGTGTTCACGATCGCCTTCGGCACCGACGGAATATGCGGCACGAACTTGAGATCGGGTCGATCGACCATCTCGGGCAACTGCATGAGCCGCACGAGATTCACCGGCCCGTTCACGCGATACAGATCGCGTTCGCTCAGCTGACCTTCGTCGAGCAGACGCCGCACGAGATGCGGCGGCGTTTCCGCCGACACTTCGAGACGCACCGCGTTGCCCAGATGCCGCGCCGGCAATTCGCCCTGCAGCGCGACGCGCAGATTGGTGATTTCGTCCTCATCGACGAAAAGCTCGCTGTTGCGCGTGATGCGAAACTGATTGCAACTGCGCACGACGAGATGCGGAAACAGCTCGTTCACGAAGTGCTGCATGAACGAGCTCAGCAGCACGAAACCATGCGGATAGCCCGACAGCGCTTCGGGCATGCGAACGAGCCGCGGCAGCGCGCGCGGTGCCTGCACGATGCCCATCATCGCCTGACGGCCGAAGGCATCGGTGCCTTCCAGCTCGACGACGAAGTTCAGGCTCTTGTTCAGCACGCGCGGAAACGGATGCGCGGGATCGAGCCCGATAGGCGTCAGGACGGGGAGCAGTTCGTTGTAGAAGTAGTCGCGCGCCCATCCGGTCTGCTGTTCCGTCCAGTCCTCCGCGCCGTGAAAATAGATGCCTTCCATTTCGAGCGCGGGCAGCACGATGTCATGCAGCATCGAATATTGCTGGCGCACGAGCCGTTGCGCGCGCTCGGAGACGAGGTCGTAGACGTGCTGCAGCGACATGCCATCCGGCGAGAGCGAGCCGGGGTTGTCGCGCATCTGCTCTTGCAGACCCGCCATACGGACTTCGAAGAATTCGTCGAGATTGCTGCTGGTGATGCAGATGAAACGCAGGCGTTCCAACAGGGGAACCGTCGTATCGGCGGCTTGCGCGAGGACGCGCTCGTTGAAACCTAATATGCCCAGTTCGCGGTTGAAGAGCGGATAGCGTATGGACATCGGAGGGAGGGAAGGTGTCTCGATCAGATGGGCAAGGGAACTCTCGGATGCTCTCACAGTATGATGTATTTTTTATGACATAACGGATGTCACAAATTCTACTCACATTGCGGATAGCGTTGCCAGCGCAAACGCGCGGTTCCGAACGGGACGGCAAGGCCCGCTCGCCAGCCCGGCATAGAATAGAATTCGTGCGCTGCAGCAGCGCCGCTGTGACAGTGCTTCCCCCCACTTCACGATTTCTGGATATCCGATGGTCACACATCCCCATCTACTTGCCGCGGTCGACCTCGGATCGAACAGTTTCCGGTTGATCGTCGGACGGGTCGAGGAAACGCCCGCCGGCAGCCAGATCTATCAGGTCGACGCGCTGCGCGAGCCCGTACGCCTCGGCGGCGGCCTCTCGAAGGACAAGATGCTCGACCGCGCATCGCAGGTGCGCGGCTGGGACGCGCTGAAGCGCTTCGGCGAACGTCTGCGCGATTTCCATCCCGACCAGGTGCGCGCCGTCGCCACCAACACGCTGCGCGTCGCGAAAAACGCGCCCGACTTTCTCGCCGAGGCGGAAGCCGCGCTCGGGTTTCCGATCGAAGTCATCGCCGGGCGCGAGGAAGCGCGCCTCATCTACGCGGGCGCCGCGCATTCGGTGCCGGCGAGCGCGGGCAAGCGGCTCGTGGTCGATATCGGCGGCGGCTCGACGGAATTCATCATCGGATCGCATTACACGCCGATCCACATGGAAAGCCTCTATATCGGCTGCGTGAGCCATAGCCGCCAGTTTTTCCCGGCCGGCAACGTCGACGAATACACGATGCGGCAGGCCGAACTCGCCGCCAAACGCGAGATCCAGATCATTTCGAGCGAATACAAGGGCACCGGCTGGGATCAGGCCATCGGCTCGTCGGGCACGGCGCGCGCGCTCGCGGAACTGATCGAGGCGAACGGCTTCAACGACGAAGGCATCACGCACGGCATCTCGCGCGGCGGGCTGGAGAAGCTCAAGCGCGCGCTCATCAAGGCCGAGAACGTGAACCGGCTGAAGCTCGTCGCGTTGAAGCCCGATCGCGTGCCGGTGCTGGCGGGCGGGCTGTCGATCATGCTCGGCGTGTTCGAGGAACTGGGCATCGACTATGCCGATACGACCGATGCCGCGCTGCGCCTCGGCGTGCTCTACGACCTGCTCGGACGCTCGCAGCATCAGGACATGCGGACGGTGACGGTCGAAGGCTTCAAGCGCCGTTATGGCGTCGATGCCGCGCAGGCGGAGCGCATCGGCGAACTGGCGATCAGCTTCTACGACCAGCTCGGCGAACCCGACGAAGACGTGCGCGAGGAGAACCGCATGTTCCTCGCGTGGGCCGCGTCGCTGCACGAGATCGGACTGTCGATCGCGCACAGTGCGTATCACAAGCATTCGGCGTATATCGCGAGCAACGCCGACATGCCGGGGTTTTCCCGCACCGATCAGGCGCGTCTCGCCGCGCTCGTGCTCGGCCACGCCGGCAAGCTCGGCAAGCTCGCGCAGGCGCGCGACGTCGAATGGACGCTGCTGTTTTGCCTGCGGCTCGCCGCGCTGCTGTCGCGCCGGCGCACGGATGTCGGGCTGCCCGGCATCGAAGTGAGGCAGGCGAGTGGCGGTTTCGAAGTGCATCTGCCGAACGAGTGGGTGGCGAACAATCCGCTCACCGACTACAGCCTCGTTCAGGAAGCGATGGAATGGGAGAAGATCGGGCGGCCGTATCGCGTGGTATACACGGGCGACTGATTTTCGCGTCGTGAGAAAGAGAAGGCCCCGTCGAGCCAACGGGGCCTTTTGCGTTTCAGGGCTTCAACGTCCCTGCATGTCGCCGATGAAATGCCGCGCGTAACGAGCGTTGATATCGGACAGACGGAAGAGCGTGAGGAAGTCGGCGGTGTTGAAATCCGGATCCCATGCCGGCGCGCCGCAAATCCTCGCGCCGAGCCGCAGATAACCCTTCACGAGCGGCGGCGGGCTCACGTTCGCGCCGGTGCGCAACTCCTCGACGGGCAGCGGCGTGTGCGGGAACGCGCGGTACTCAGGGGCGGTGAGCGCATCGGCGGGTAGCGACGTGTAGAGATTCGCGGCGTAATGACCGCCGTCGATCATGCCGACGCTCGCGCAGCCGAGCATCGTCTCATAGCCGTTTTGCATCATGTACGCGGCGAGGCCGCCCCACAGCGACATGATCACCGCGCCGTTGCGATAGTCCGGATGCACGCACGAGCGTCCTACTTCGACGAGCTTCGGGCGCAGGTGCGTGAGGCGCGACACGTCGAATTCGCTTTCAGCGTAGAGACGCCCGATGCGCGCCGCCTGATGCGGCGGCAGCACGCGATACGTGCCCACGACCTGCAGCGTGTCGAGATCGCGCACGAGCAGGTGATCGCAATAGGCGTCGAAGGCGTCGACGTCGAGCCCTGCGGGGCCGGACAGACGCGCGCCCATTTCCTCCGAGAACACGCGAAAGCGCAGGCGCTGCGCGTCGCGCAGGGCGTCGTCGTCGCGCGCCCACGCGACTTGCAGGCGCTCGCGGCCCGTGTTCGTTTCCGACGTGCGCGGAAGGTGGCGGCGCGAATCGAGCGAGAGCGATGACGCTCCGAGTTGCAGGAAAGGCGTCGGCAGTTCTTGCATTGGCGTTCCTCGACAGGACGTTGCTGTGGCTTCAAGTCCTCGCCAATGTAGTAATGCACGGTGACGCTCGCATGGCATCGCAATGACGTTTCGATGAAACGACATCCGCATGAATGCGAGCTTACGACGCCTGAAGCAGGTCCGGATTGATGACCGCGCGCAGCACGCTTTGCCCGTCGCCGCCGCGCGTGCGCGACTGGAGCCACCAGATGCCCGACTTCTTGATCGACCAATCCGCTTCGTGGCCCGTCATGAGGAGCGCGGCCACCCGGCCGAGCGTCGGCTGATGCCCGATGACGACGACCGTCTCCGCAATGCCGTCCGGCCAGCCCGCCGCATCGAGCACGGCCTGCGCGCCGTTGCCGGGCGCGAGCGCGTCGACGACGCGATAGCGGTCGCCGAAGGCTTCGGCCGTCTGGATCGTGCGCGTCGCGGGACTGGCGAGCAGCACGGCGTCATCGTCGATGCGCGCCTTCAGCCACTTCGCGATGCCTTGCGCCTGTTTGCGCCCGCGCGGCGTGAGCTGCCGCGCGAGATCGCTCGACGCCTGATCTTCTGCTTCGGCGTGTCGCCAGAGAATGAGGTTCATCGATTGTCTCCGGATGATGAGGTTCGCTTTCGGATGCAGCAGAAAGTTGCGTGCCTGAGTTCGGCATTGCGGACGCGGGTCAGGCACGCTACAATCTGCGGCTCGTCGGAGCGTAGCGCAGCCTGGTAGCGCATCTGATTTGGGATCAGAGGGTCGAAGGTTCGAATCCTTTCGCTCCGACCACGATACACGAAGGGGTTACAAGTTACGGCTTGTAACCCCTTTGTCTTTTCTACGCTCTTCCAGGAGTCTCAATGCGCGCTGTTTCCGCCTTCGCTTGCGCCGTTTTCTTCACGCTCGGTCTCGCCGCCTGTGCGGAGTCTGGCCATCAAAAGCACGAACCGAAAGATCCGCCCGACTACAAGGGCGTGCCGACGGACATGACGCCGCCGTCGATGATCTCCGATCCTGCCAAGCCTCAGTAAGCCCCGCAAAGACGAAGCCCCGATGCGGGCGCACCGGGGCTTCTGACCCGCGCCAACCGTTCGCGCGGAGATACGGCACGGGCTGCCGCCAGTCTAGGAATTCGAGCGCGTCACGGCTGTTTGCGCTTGTTTCCGTGCGTAACGGGATGCAAGGCGCCTCGTGCAGGGATGCAAGAAACCGTAATGCGTAACTCTTCCCGTTTCGGCGATATCGGCGGGATTGATCCAACGAAACATTTGCTGCTCGGGTATCATCGCCCGAACTTGTTGCAAAATGTATCTGTCATGGATCTGCTCTGGATTTTTGCTGCTGTCGCGCCGCTCGCCGTCGCTTCGCTCGTGGCGTTTGCCGCGCATATCGATCCGTTGTCGGGGCATTGGCGCACGTGGGCGCCGAAAGACCGCTGACGGGCGTTACTGCTTGCAGCGGATCACCATCGAACGGTTCTTGATGTTCGCGCCGAAGATTCCGCCCACCGTGCCGCCTGCGGTCGCGCCGTTGTCGGCATCCTTCGAAATCACGTCGTAACCGTACGCGCCGCACGTTTCACCCGCCTGCTTGTAGCAGGCCGCCCAGCTCGTCGCCGCGTCGCCGCCGCTGCAGTTGATCGCGAAGCCCGTGTCGCCCGAAGGCAGATAGGTCATCGTCGGGCCGCTCGCGCAGCCGGCCAGTGCGCCGGTGAGCGCGAGAGCCGCGCCGAGCGCGGCGGTGTTGATCCTCATCGTCAATCTCATCGATCTTCCTTAAAGCGGCCGCCGGCTGTCAGCGCGGCGGCAGATAGCGCGCCGGGTCCGTCGAGCGGCCCATGTAGCGCACTTCGAAATGCAGCATGGTGCGATTGCTGTCGGTGTCGCCCATTTCGGCGATTTGCTGGCCCTGCTGCACGGTCTGGCCTTCCTTCACCAGAAGCACGCGATTGTGGGCGTAGGCGGTCAGATAATCGTCGTCATGCTTGACGATCAGCATGTTGCCGTAGCCGCGCAGACCGTTGCCGGCGTAGACGACATTGCCGCTCGCGGCGGCGACGACGGGCGTGCCCGCCGCATTGGCGATGTCGATGCCCTTCGAGTTCTTGCCGTCGAAGCTGCGAACGACGCTGCCCTGCGCCGGCCACACGAGCGTGACGCCCGGTCCGGCCTTGCTCTGCGAGGACGCCTGCGCGCCGGCTTCGCTCTTCGCGCTGCCCGTTGCCGCCGCACCCGATGAATCCGCGGTGCTCGCGCTGCCCGCAGGCGGCGCGATGCGCAGCACCTGTCCGACCTCGATGGCGTCAGGATTCGCGAGCCCGTTCCAGCGCTTGATGTTCGCGATCGTCGTGCGATTCTCGCGCGCGATTTTGGAAACCGTGTCTCCACGCTCTACACGATAGAAACCCGGCGCGACCGGCCCCGTTCCACAAGCGGCCAACACTGCGATGAGCGATGCGCAGACGAGCCGTCGAATTGTTTTTTGCAAACCTGACCTCGCAAAGCATCGCCGCGAGCAGTGCGAGCACAGCCGCGCGGCGAATCGAAAGGCAGGATTTTACCGTCTCGGGTTTCCCCGGACAGAATGACGCCGCTTCGCCTACGCCTGCTCGCCGACGACGAGCCGCAGCGAAGCCGTCTCCGTCTTGCCCGGCGCGAGCCAGCGCAGGCCGCGCCCGTTGTGGATGGCATCGGGCAGGCCGATCCACGGTTCGACGCAGTAGAAGTCCGATGCGTCGGATTCGGTCCAGGTCGTGACCGCGTACCACGGCACGGAATCGGGCTGCTGCAACTCGAAGGCGATCGTGCGCTTCAGGCCCGGCAGATTCAACAGCACCGGTTCGTCGGACTGCCGCGTGAGGCAATGAAACGTATCGACGATGCCCGGATCGGCGAGCGAATAACGCGGCAGGCCGGGCTCGGCTTCGGTGATCGAGCCGTCCGGAAGCTGACGGCGCCGTTCGGTATGCGGCAGCGCGACGCTGCTCTCGCCGCGCTGGCCGTGCGGCAGATGAAAATAGAAGTGATGCCCGGCGTAGTAGGGCAGCGCGACCTCGCCCGGATTCGACGTCGTCAGCTCGACTTCGAGCGTATGGCCGTCGACGATGCGGTACGCCGCCTCGAAGCGGAACGCGAACGGATAGCCGTCGCGGGTGGCGTCGCTGTCGACGAGCGTCATGCGCAGGCCGTGGCCGTCAGCGTCGCGCGTGTGGGAAAAGGGCAGGTTGCGCGCGAAGCCGTGCGTCGGCAGCGCATGCACGATGCCTTCCGGATCGCGCCACTTGCCGATTTCGCCATCGACTAAATGCCGTCCGAGAAACGGAAAGAGCAGCGGATTGCCGCCGCGGATCTTCGCGGGATTGGACCAGTCGGCGGCGTCGGGCCAGTGCACGACGGGCTTGCCGCCGACGCGCCAGGTCATGAGCCGTCCGCCCGCGTGCGGCGCGAGCTGGATGGCGGCGCCGTCGCGCTCGATTTCGATGATGTCGGATTCCGGTGACATGATGGCAGGCGCTCCGTTGGATGGCGAGACGCCGCGCACGCTCCTGAGCGACGCGGCTTAACCCGACGATTCTGCCTTGGAATTCTGTCCGGAAAAACCCTTTGCGGGAAATTGCGACTAAGCAAGGCTTATGCAATATGTTGTTATATGCTCCCTGTGTTGGGAATCAGACGGACAAGGAGTAACCATGGATCTGGCGATGGCAATGGGCGTCGCGATGTTCGGGCTCTTCGGGGCAAGCACGGCGCTTTTCCTCTACAAGCTGAAGGCCTGACGGGCGATCGCCGAATTGCGAGTCCGCGTCCCGTTCGGAGGCGCGCTCGCTTTCGTATTGCCTGTCATCGACTTTCGATAATGCTTCGTTTTGCCGACGATTGACTGTCGGCGCAATTTGTGTGCGGTAAGCGCTTGGCGCTCGATTTAGCCGACGGCATAATCGGTCCCGTTTGCGCGCCGTATCGACTCATCCTTCCTGTTCCACATTCCCTGTCCGGCATCTTTGGCTTCGCGTGACGCGAGGAATGGAACTGCACGGCGCGTCCTCCACCTTCCCCGAAAAAGGACCGACGCGTGACTTTGTGGTTTCTCGTTTTCTTAAGCGTGCTCCAGGGCGTAACCGAGCTCTTTCCTGTCAGCAGCCTCGGGCACACGCTCCTCGTTCCCGGCCTGATCGGCATGCACATCGACAAGCACGCGCCGCAACTGCTGCCGTTTCTCGTCGCGCTGCATCTGGGCACGGCCGTCGCGCTGCTCTGGTATTTCCGTGAACGCTGGATCGCGCTGATCCGCGGCTTCTTCGCGTCGCTCGGCGGACGCAAGAACGACGATGGGCACATGATGTGGGCGCTCATCATCGGCACGATTCCGACGGGCATCGTCGGCTTGCTGCTCGAGAAGCGGCTCGAGGCCATCTTTCACGATCTGCGGATCGTCGCGGCGGCGCTGATCGTCAACGGCGTGCTGCTGTGGCTCGGTGACCGTCTGCAGCGAAGCCGCGCGACGCGGGCGCCGGAAAAGCTCACGTTCAGGCAGGCGTTTCTGGTCGGGCTCGCGCAGATCGGCGCGCTGATTCCGGGCTTTTCGCGCAGCGGCCTGACGATGATCGCGGGCGTGGGCGCGGGTCTCACGGCTGAAGCGGCGGCGGAATTCTCGTTCCTGCTCGGCACGCCGATCATCTTCGCGGCGGGCGTGCTCGAATTGCCGAAGCTCTTTCACGCGCCGGGACAACTCGCCGATTCGGTGCTGGGCGGGGTGCTGACGGGCATCGCGGCGTATCTGAGCGTGCGCTTCCTGATGCGCTACTTCGAAGGCCACGGCAAGCTTGCGTCGTTCGGCGTGTATTGCGTGATCGCGGGAATCTTCTTCCTCGGCTGGTTCATGATGCATCCGCAGCCGATGTGACGAGCCGGGACAAGGGCAGCGGCGAATGAGGTAAAATCGCGATCTCCTCTGATTCGCGGCGGTTTTCGCGGTTGTCTCGCGTCTTACTCGCGTTGCTTCCGCCGCGCGCTCCGGTTCTCCGCCCTTAGCTCAGCTGGATAGAGCAACGGCCTTCTAAGCCGTAGGTCACACGTTCGAGTCGTGTAGGGCGGGCCAAACGGCCTGCACACAGGCAAAAGCCCAGTCTTCCTTCGGCTGGGCTTTTTGCTTTGCGCTCCGCGCAAAGCAAGCAGCGAGGCGCCATCGCCTGGCCCGCTTCCTGCCCGTCCTTCCCCCGCGTGCGCGCCCGATCCCCGCAACTCCGCGCCACACAACGCTTCACAAATTTAACCATCTCGTACAAGCAGACGTGCCGCCCATCGACGGTGCGCCGATGCGTCATCGTGGCGCGCGGTGCGCCACAACGGTGACGGTGCGTACCGCATCGTCGAAAGAGGGTGACTTGAACAATCGAGCATACGAAACCAGCCCGGCGCAATGCTCGCTATGGAATCGCAAGAAGCTGCGCCTGCAACCGGAATCGCGCCGCGTGCTGCTCGCGCTGCCGGAACGCGTGCTCGGCGCGTCGCTTGCGTCGCTGTTCGAGCTGAAGGGCTTTCCGGCGCAGCTTGCGGCGGATGTGTCATCGGCCAGAAACATCGTCGAGCAATGGCGTCCGCATGTGCTTTTTCTCGATACGCGCATCGGAGGTTCCGGCAACTACGCGCTGGTGCGGGCGCTGCGCGAAGCCGATGACGACGCCACTCGCCTCATCATCGCGATGAGCGGTTTTCTGCCCGAAGAGCCGATCGCGCATCTCAAGGAGGCGGGCTACGACGGCCATTGCCGCCGTCCGTGTCCCGTATGGCAGATGACCGATCTGCTCGACGAGTTCTTCGCCTGTCACGCGGTTCGCTGACCCGCGCGGACCGCATCGCGCGCGCGTACCCGCGCGGGCCGAACACGACGTCGAGCGCGATCATCGCGACGAGGCTCGCGGCGAGCATCATCCACGACATCGAGAAGCCGCCGCTCACGTCGCGCACGATGCCCGCGACGACCGGCGCAATCGCCGCGATCACGAACCCCACGCCCTGCACGAACGCGACGAGCCGCGCGGCCAACGCGGGATCGTCGGCGTGATCGAGCGTCAGCACGAGCGAAAGGGCGAACACACCGCCAAGGCCCGCGCCGAGCAACGCGACGACGGCGAGCGGCGCGGCAAGCGGCGCCACTAGCAACAGCGCGAACCCCGCGAGCTGCGCGGCGAGGCCGAGCGCGATCCACGGACGACGATCCCTGCCGCGTCCGAAACGCGCCGCCGCCATCGGCAACAGCAGCGCGGACGACGCCTGGAACGCCGTGAGCATCGCCAGCAGCGCGCCGCTTTCGGTCACGCCGCGGCCGAGTTGCTGGTAATACGCGGGCATCCACGCGACGAGGCTCGTATAGCCGCCATTGACGAGCCCGAAGAAAATCCCGAGCGTCCACGCGCGACGATTGAGAAAGAGCGACGGCGCGGGCTTCGCGCGGCCCGTCGATGCAACGCGCGGCAACGCATCGGCGCGCATCAGCATCATCCACGCCGCGAGCGCCATCAGCGCCGGAACAGCCCAGAACGCGAGTCCAGCCTGCCACGTCACGCGCGATGCGACCGCCGGCGTGATGCTCGCGCCGAGCCCGCCGCCCGCCATGATCGATGCGGAATAGAGGCCCATCGCGAAGGGCAGGCGCGCGGGAAAGCGCGTCTTCATCACGCCCGGCAAGAGCGCCTGAATGACGGCGACGCCCGTGCCCGCGATGGCCGCGCTCGCGACGAGCGCCACCGCGTTCCCCGCGACGAGGCGCGCCGCGCACGCCGCGACGATCGCGATGAGCCCGAGCGCCACGCCGCGCGCATTGCCGACCGAGCGTGACAGCGCGCTCGCGCCGAACGCGCACGCGCCCATCGCGACGACGGGCAAGCCGGTCAGCATCGACGCCCCGCGAAACGACAGTCCTGTCGCGTGCAAGATCACGCCCATCAGCGGACTGACGGACGTGAGCAGCGGCCGCAGATTCAGGCCGATCGCGACGATCACCGCGAGCCACGCGACGTTCGATGCTTTCATGTGACGGTTCCTCGGAGCGAAATGGTTGACCATTCTATCTATTTTTGGTCAACCAAAAACACGACGGAGCGAATAGGGCGCATTCGTACGCGGCGGTGCGCGCTCGCTACAATGCGATTCATCGCAAGCACGGCGGGCATCATGGCATCACGCAAGGACACTTCATCGAAGGACATTTCCGCGGACGAGCGCGTCTACGCGGCAATCGCGTCCGCGCTTTTGCAGGGCAAGCTCGCGCCCGGCGCGCAGCTCGTCGAGCGCGAGCTCGCCGCAGCCTTCGAGTGCACGCGCGGCACGATCCGCAAGGTGCTCGCGCGCCTCGGCGCGGAAGGCAAGCTCACGCTCGAAGCGAATCGCGGCGCGTTCGTGCCGTCGCCGACCGTCGACGACATCCGCGAGGTTTATCGCGCGCGGCAAGTGGTGGAGGCGGGCATCGTCGCATCGCTGTGCGGCGCGTTGAGCGTGAAGGCGTTGCGTGCGTTGCGCGCTCACGTCAAGGCCGAACAGCGCGCGCTGAAAGCGGGGAGCGTCGCGGAATGCGTGCGTCTCGCGGGCCACTTTCATGTGCTCCTCGCGGAATTCGCGGGCGCGCCGGAAGTGGAGGCGTTTCTCGCGAGGCTCGTCGCGAAGACCGAGCTCTACAAGGCGCTTTTCGATCCATCGAAGCTGTCGAACTGCTCATCCGATGAACACGCGCAACTCATCGACGCCCTCGAACAGGGCGATCTCGATGCCGCGCTAACTGCGATGCGTACGCACATCGACGAACTGGAAGCGCGCGTTCTCGCGCAAGCGGGCGCGTCGCGCACGAGCGATCTGGCGACGATCTTCGCGCTCGCGTGATCGTCGGCAAAAAGAAAGGGCCGCGGCTTCGAAAGCCGCGGCCCTGTCATTGTTGCGTGCGCGCGATGCTTACTGCGAGAAGTCGAGCGCGTTGGTCAGATCGCCCATCTTCGGCGCGCCGTTCGCCACCAGCGCGGCGTCGCGCGAGGCGAGGCCCGGCAGCGTCGGCAGGTTGAAGCGCTTCGTGATGAAGCGAAGGATCGACGTGGTGTCGTACTGCGTGTGATCGACGAAGCCCTTCTTCGCGTACGGCGAAATGATGAGCGCCGGAATGCGCGTGCCCGGACCCCAGCGATCGCCCTTCGGCGGCGCGACGTGATCCCAGAAGCCGCCGTTTTCGTCGTACGTCACGACGACGACCATGTTCTTCCACTGCGGGCTCTTCTGCAAATGCGAGATCAGATCGGCGATGTGCTGGTCGCCCTGCGCGACGTCCGTGTAACCGGCGTGCTCGTTCAGGTTGCCCTGCGGCTTGTAGAACGCGACTTGCGGCAGCGTGCCCGCGTCGATCGCCTTGATGAACTCCGAACCGTTCGTGCCGCCGTCGAGCAAGTGTTGCGCGCGGTTCGCCGTACCGGGCGCGAGATCGGCGAAGTAGTTGAACGGCTGATGATGCGTCTGGAAGTCAGGCACGACGTTGACCGCGCCGTTGATGACCGAGCGGTTCGCGAGCGCCGCCGCCCACGAGCCGCCGTACCACGCCCAACTCACGCCCGCGCTGTTCAGCAGATCGCCGATGTGCTGCTGCGTCTGCGGCGGCAGCGTGTTGGCCTTGGTCGCATCGCCGAGCGCCGGATCGACGCCCGCGGGCGCCGGGTTGCCGCTCGGCTGATACGGCGGCTGCATCGTGTTGACGGCGTAGAAGTCGGGCGTGAGCGTGCCCGAGTTCACGAACTGCGCGTCCGCCGAGCCGGTGAGCGCCGAAGGCGGCGGATTCGTCTTGAGCTTCAGCGACACGCCATCGGCATTCACGGCCGAAATCGAGCCGGACGCGACGCTCTTGTCCGCGTTCGGATAGATCGGCGTGCAGGCGCAGACGAGCCACTGGTGATTCAGGAACGAGCCGCCGAACGCGCCCATGAAGAAGTTGTCCGCGAGCGTGTATTGCTGCGCGATCTTGTAGAGGGGCAGCTTGTCCGGCGGCGTGTCGTAGTGACCCATCACGAGCGCGCCCGAATCGCCCCACGCGGCGAACTTGTCGTTCTTGCCGCCGTCGATCTGCATCTGATTCTCGTAGAAGCGGTGATACAGATCGCGCGTCGTGACGTTGAGCTGAATGTTGAAGCCCTTCGGATCGTCGATGGCGAAGGGCGCGTTCGGCAGATTCGTCGTCATCGCCGCGGTGATCGCGGGCGTCACGCCCGTCGCCGTCAGGCCGGTCCAGATCGTCGGCAATGTCGGCAGAACGCTGCCGTCGCGGTCGAGCTGCTGCGCGCTCGCCGCCGTTACGTTCTGCAGGCCGTTCGCGCCGGGGAAATGCCCGTACAGATTGTCGAAGCTGCGATTTTCCGCGTAGATCACGACGACGTTCTTCACCGAAGAAATATCGCTGCTGTCGTGATGGTCGTCGCCACCGCATGCGTAGAGGCCGAATGCGGCAGTGGCCACGATCGGCACCGCGCAAACGAGTTTCTTGTTCATTGAGGATCTCTCTTGTGTTGGGGACCGGCGCACGGCGCGGCTTCATCGTCGAATGAGTCTTTGCTCGCCGGCGTGCGCAGTGTCGCAACGCAAATTGACGCAACCATGTAATAACGCTTTCGTTTGCGTAATGTTTGCTTAATAAATTTCGCGTAGATGGTTCGATGTGAAAGCGTCGAGGCTTGTCACATGAAAGACACGCAGACGACATACGCTTCGGCATCTTTCGATTCCGCCTCCTACGCCATGTCTTCGATGCGCCTGCCGTTCGTCCTGTGTTCCATCGCGCTTGCCGCGTTTTCGGCGGCGATGAGCGGCTGCGATTCGCACGCGGCGAACGTCGCGGCCAGGACGGTGAATGCGGCCAACGCGGACAACACGGCGCCGCACGGTCAATCGCGCGCGGAAGTATTCGCGCATGTGAAGCAGATCACCTCGCTCGGCGAGAAGCTTTTCTTCGATCCGTCGCTGTCCGGGTCGGGCAAGCTCGCGTGCGCGTCGTGCCATAGCCCGAGTCATGCGTTCGGGCCGCCGAATGCGCTGTCCGTGCAGCTCGGCGGCAACGACATGCATCAGGCGGGCTTTCGCGCGGTGCCGTCGCTCAGGTACTTGCAGTCGGTGCCGGCCTTCACGCGTCACTTCCACGATTCCGACGATGAAGGCGACGAAAGCGTCGATGCCGGTCCGACCGGCGGCCTGACGTGGGACGGCCGCGTCGATCGCGGATCGGATCAGGCGCGCATCCCGATTCTGTCGTCGTTCGAAATGGGCAGCACGCCGGGCAAGGTCGTCGCGGCGGTGAAGGCGTCGTCCTATGCCGATGATTTCCGCCGCGCGTTCGGCGCCGATGTCTTCGCAAGCGACGACAAGGCGTTCGCGTCGGTGCTGGAATCGCTCGAAGCGTTCGAGCAATCGCCCGACAAGTTCTATCCGTACACGAGCAAGTACGACGCGTTCCTCGCCGGCCGCGCGAAGCTCAACGACGCCGAAATGCACGGCCTGCAACTCTTCAACGACGAGAACAAGGGCAATTGCGCGTCGTGCCACATCAGCCAGCGCGCGAAGGACGGCTCGCCGCCGCAGTTCAGCGACTTCGGCCTGATCGCGATCGGCGTGCCGCGCAACCGCGCCTTGCCGATCAACAAGAATCCGAATTTCCACGATCTCGGCGCATGCGGTCCCGAGCGTCGCGACCTGAAGGGCATGGACGAGTATTGCGGGATCTTCCGCACGCCGTCGCTGCGCAACGTCGCGACGCGCAAGACCTTCTTCCATAACGGCATCTATCATCGTCTGGAAGACGTGGTGCGTTTCTATGTCGAGCGCGACACGAATCCGGAAAAGTTCTATCCGGTGTCGAAGAACGGCGCCGTGCAGAAGTTCGACGACCTGCCGAAGAAGTACTGGGAGAACGTCAACACCGAGCCGCCGTTCGATCGCAAGAAAGGCGACAAACCCGCGCTCGACGAAGCCGAGATCAAGGACGTCGTCGCGTTCCTCGGCACGCTCACCGACGGCTACGATCCGGCGAGGGACAAGGACTCGCAAAAGGGCATCGGCATCAACGAAATGAAGTCCGCGCAAAACTGAGACAGCGCGGGCGGCGCGGCCCGCGCCTCATGCTATTCTCGTTGCAGCCGACGGCCGGCGCGGTCATCGGCGAAACACCAATGCAACGAGGAGAAACTTCATGCCGATACGAGATCGAGCGTTCGCTCACGCCTCTCTCCGGACGATCGCGGCAGCCGCGCTCGTCGCCGTGAGCGCGACCGCATCCGCCGCCAATCTCGGCTTCCTGAACAACACGCCGATCACCTACATGAAGCAGCGCGACCTGCAGGCGCTCAACAAGGCCGCGCAGATCGCGCTCAACACGAAGCAGGACGGCGAATCGCTCGACTGGAACAACGAGGGCACGGGCAACACGGTCCCGATCAACGGAACGGTGACGCCGCAGGAAACCTTCGAATCCGGCGGCCTCAAATGCCGCAAGGTCACGCTCGTCGCGCACGCGAAGGGACAGACGCAAACCTGGATCCCGACCGCATGCAAGCAGAGCGACGGCACGTGGAAACTCAAGAAGCAGTGACGAACCGGGCAAGCGATCGATGACCGCGCGCACCGTATCGTGCGGCGTGGTCATCCTCAACGAACAGGGCGACGTGCTGCTCTGTCACGCGACCGAAACCACGCACTGGGACGTGCCCAAGGGCGCCGCCGATCCGGGCGAAAGCCCGCGCGAGGCGGCGTTGCGCGAGCTCGTCGAGGAGACGGGCATCGTGCTGCCCGCTGAACGTCTGAAGGATCTCGGGCGCTTCGTCTATCGCCGCGACAAGGATCTGCATCTGTTCGCGGTGCGCGTTTCCGCCGAGGAAGTGCAGCTTGAAAATTGCGTGTGCGAATCGTTTTTCCCGCGCTACAGCGACGGCACCATGATTCCGGAGATGGATGCGTATCGTTGGGTCAGTCCGGCGGATGTCGATCAGTTCGCGAGCCGCAGTCTCGCGCGGCTCTTTCAGACCACGCTCTCGCTCGCCGAACTGCACGAGACGCTTTGACCGGCGCGATCAGTCGATCGTGCGGTCGTTGGGATTGGCGAAGAGCGCCTTCATTTCCGGCGACATCGGGAATTGCAGGTTGATGCCGTCGGGCGGAATCGGGCGCATGAACCACGTCTCGTAGAGCTTCGTGGCTTCGCCCGAGCGCTGCATGCCGGCGATCACGTCGTCGACGATGCGCTTGAACACCGGGTCGCCCTTTCTCATCATGCAGCCGTACGCTTCGTTCGCGAGCGATGCGCCCGTCACCGTGTATTCATTGCGCGCCGCGCCTTCCTGCGCGATCTTGCCGTAGAGAAGCGGATCGTCCATCACGAACGCGACCGCGCGATCCGACTTCAGCGCGGCGAACGCCTCCGCATGATCGCGCGCGCTGATGATGCGCAGGTTCAGCTTCCTGTCGATGCTCATCTGCCGCAGCATGCGCTCGTCCGACGTGCCCGCCGTCGTCACGACCGTCCTGTTCGCGAGATCGTCGTAATCGCGGATGCCCGACTTCTTCTTCACGGCCATGCGGATGCCGTACTGAAAAAAGCTGTTCGAGAACGCGACGAGCGGATCGCGATCGGCCACATGCGCGGTCGAGCCGCATTCCAGATCGACCTGATTGTTCACGACATAAGAGATGCGGTTCGCCGACGTGACCATCACGTTCTTGACCGCGAGGTTCGGCATCTTTAGGCGCTTCCTGATGTCGTCGACGACCTTCAGTGCGATGTCGTACGAGTAGCCCACTGGCTGCTGCTTCACCGTGTACGAGAACGGCACCGACGATTCGCGCGTGCCCAGCACGATCGCGCCGTTCTCGGCGATCTTGCGCAGCGTCGCCGACGGCGGCATCTGATCGACGCTGGCTTGGGCCGTCGCCAGTTCGGCGCTCGTGGCGGCACCCGCGCCGGCGGATGCGAACAGCAGCACGGAGGCGAGGGCGGCGCTTCGTTGGGCCCGTGTGCGGCGCGGCGCGAAGGAATGCGACTGCTTCATGTTCTCCTCGTTGGAAGCGGCGTATGGCCGGGCCGCCAGACACGACGAGGGCGCCGCGCGGCGCCCTCGTTGCATCGATGTCAGGCCGGCTTGCCCCAGCTGTCGCGCAGGCTGACGATGCGGTTGAACACGGGCTTACCCGGCTGCGAATCCACACGGTCCGCGACGAAGTAGCCGTGCCGCTCGAACTGGAAGCGGTCTTCGGCGTTCGCATCGCGCGCGCTCGGTTCGAGATAGGCGTTCACGACGCGCTTCGAATCCGGATTGAGCGCGTCGAGGAACTCCGCGCCGCCCGCGCCCGGCTGCGGTTCCTTGAACAGACGGTCGTACAGACGCACCTCGGCCGCATAAGCGGTCGCCGCGCTGACCCAGTGGATCGTGCCCTTCACCTTGTAGTTGTTCGCGCCTTCGGTGCCCGACTTGCTGTCCGGGAAGTAGTTGCAGTGCACGGCGATCACGTTGCCGTTCTCGTCCTTGTCCGCGCCCGTGCATTCGACGATGAAGCCGTACTTCAGACGCACCTTGTTGCCGAGGAAGAGGCGGAAATAGCCCTTCGGCGGCGTTTCCTGAAAGTCCTCGCGCTCGATCCACAATTCGCGCGAGAACGGGAACGTGCGTACGCCGCGATCCGCATGATGCGGATGCACCGGCGCGCTGCATTCCTCGCTCCGTCCTTCCGGATAGTTGTCGATGATGAGCTTCAGCGGATCGAGCACGGCGATCGCGCGCGGCGCTTTCTCGTCGAGATCGTCGCGCAGTGCGCCTTCGAGAATGCTCATGTCGATCCACGAATCGACCTTCGTCACGCCGACGCGCTCGACCATCAAACGAATGCTTTCCGGCGTAAAGCCGCGGCGACGCACGCCGACGATGGTCGGCATGCGCGGATCGTCCCAGCCGTCGACGTGATTGTCCTGCACGAGCTGCAGCAGCTTGCGCTTGCTCGTGATCGCGTAGGTGAGGTTCAGGCGCGAGAACTCGATTTGTTGCGGGAGCGGACGCTGAAACACGCCGTCGTCCGCGAGCTGCGCGAGGAACCAGTCGTAGAGCGGCCGATGATCTTCGAACTCCAGCGTGCAGAGCGAGTGCGTGATGTTCTCGATCGCGTCCGACACGCAGTGCGCGTAGTCGTACATCGGGTAGATGCACCACGTATCGCCGGTACGGTAATGATGCGCGAAGCGGATGCGGTAGATGACCGGATCGCGCATGTTGAAGTTCGGCGACGCCATGTCGATTTTCGCGCGCAGCACGTGCTCGCCTTCCTTGAACTCGCCCGCCTTCATGCGGCGGAAGAGGTCGAGGTTTTCTTCGGGCGAACGATCGCGATACGGCGAGTTGATGCCGGCTTCGGTGGCCGAGCCGCGCGTCGCGCGCATCTCTTCGGCCGTTTGACTGTCGACGTACGCCTGGCCCTTCTTGATGAGCATTTCGGCGTATTCGTACAGCTTGTCGTAGTAGTCGCTCGCGAAATAGCGGTGCTCGATGCCGTTCTTGTTCCAGTCGAAGCCGAGCCATTTCACGGCGTCGATGATCGAATCGACGTATTCGACGCTTTCCTTCTCGGGATTCGTATCGTCGAAGCGCAGATGGCACACGCCGCCGTAATCCGCGGCGAGGCCGAAGTTCACGCAGATGCTCTTCGCATGGCCGATATGCAGATAGCCGTTCGGCTCCGGCGGAAAGCGCGTCTCGACCCGCTGCGACCATTTGCCGGAGCGGTTGTCGTCTTCGATGATGTTGCGAATGAAATTGGATGGCGCCGGAGCGTCGTTGCGATCGGTGTTCATGCGGAAAAAGTGGCAGCGGATGCGCTCGCGCGCGTGATCGGTTCGGGAAGCGCTCGATGAAACTCGAAACGCGTACGAAGGCCTTGAATATTGGGTCGATTCTACCTTACGCAACCGTCCGGGGCAGGCCGCGGCGGCGTATGAGGAAGCGCTCGCGCTTTGTTTCGCCGGGCGGTTCCAGCCGTCGCGCCGTTTCGCGAGTTCCGTTACATGGTTTACGTGCCGCGGCACGCCTCGTAACCGCCGTAACGGGACGTAAATCGCGTTGAAAGGCGCGCGCGCGGGCTCTTAAGATCGGCTCGCGTGCATCGAGCGCGCCGGTTCCGGGGGCACGCTCGAGCGCCAGGCACAACACATCACAACGACAACACAAGGAAGCCCATCATGAAGAAGATCGCCCTCACGACGCTCAAATTCGCCGCCGCAGCCGCGCTCGTATCGAGCCTCGCCGCCTGCGCAAACGTCTCGCGTCAGCAGGCTCACGCGGGCGTCGGCGCGGCCGCCGGCGGCGCGCTCGGGTATCTGGTCACGGGCGGGCCGATCGGCACCGTCGCGGGCGCGGCGGCGGGCGGTCTGATCGGCGCGGGCGTTCGATAAGGGTTCAGATCGCCTTCTTTTCCCGCAATCGCGCGATTTTCGCTTCGTCGTAGCCGAGCACGTCGGCCAGCACGCTCGACGTGTGCTCGCCTAGCAGCGGCGGATGCGTGCGCGCTTCGGGCGGCGTCGCGCTCATCTTGATCGGGCTCGCGACGAGTTTCACGGTGCCGGCCGTCGGATGCGGCAGATCGATCTGCATCCTGCGCGCGAGCACTTGCGGATCCTCGAATACTTCGCCGAGATCGTTGATCGGCCCGCACGGCACGCCCGCCGCCTCGAGCTCGGCGATCCATTCGTGCTTGCCTTTCAGACGCACCATGTCCGCGAGAATCGGCACGAGCATGTCGCGGTTGCGCACGCGCGACGGATTCGCCGCGAAACGCGCGTCGTCGGCCAGCTCGGGGCGTCCGCCCGCTTCGACGAACTTGCGGAACTGCCCGTCGTTGCCCACCGCGACGATGATCCAGCCATCGCTCGTCTGGAAGGTCTGATAGGGCACGATGTTCGGATGCGCGTTGCCCCAGCGCACCGGCGGCTTGCCGCTCGCGAGAAAATTCGTGTTCATGTTGGCGAGCATCGCGACCTGCACGTCGAGCAGCGCCATGTCGATGTATTGGCCCTCGCCCGTGCGGTCGCGGTGCGCGAGCGCGGTGAGCACGCCGATGGTCGCGTACATGCCGGTCATCAGATCGGCGATCGCCACCCCCGCTTTCTGCGGACCGCCGCCGGGCTGGCCGTCGCGCTCGCCGGTGATGCTCATGAATCCGCCGATGCCCTGCACGATGAAATCGTAGCCCGCGCGCGACGCGTACGGCCCCGTCTGCCCGAAGCCCGTCACCGAGCAATAGACGATGTCCGGCTTCACGGCCTTCAGCGACTCGTAGTCGAGCCCGTACTTCTTCAGTTGCCCGGCCTTGTAGTTTTCGAGGACGACATCGCTTCGCGCGGCCAGTTCGCGCACGATCTGCTGGCCTTCGGGCGTGGCGATATCGACCGTCACCGAGCGCTTGTTGCGGTTCGCCGCGAGGTAGTACGCGGCTTCGTGCGTGTCGTTGCCCTCGGGCGTCTTGAGGTAGGGCGGGCCCCAGTGACGGGTGTCGTCGCCGGTTCCGGGCCGCTCGATCTTGATGACGTCCGCGCCGAAGTCGGCGAGCGTCTGCGCGCACCACGGTCCCGCCAGCACGCGGGTCAGGTCCAGCACGCGAATATGGCTCAAGGCTCCCATCGATGTGTCTCGCTACGTTGTGTCTCCGGAGTGCGACTGTCGCACAGAACCGCGGCGTGCGCGATAGCGCGGGCGTCCGCATCGCCCGGGCGCGCGCGGCGAATCCCGTATAATCGACAATCACCCTTGTTCCGCCGGCAGCCTGCGAAATCAGCTGCCCGCGGGCGCCATCAAAGAACCGAAGACACGCCCCGTACGCTATGAAAGCCGCCGAAATACGCGAGAAATTCCTGAAGTTTTTCGAATCGAAGGGCCATACGATCGTGCGTTCGTCGAGCCTCGTGCCCGGCAACGACCCGACGCTGCTCTTCACCAACTCGGGCATGGTCCAGTTCAAGGACGTGTTCCTGGGCAGCGAATCGCGTCCGTATTCGCGCGCGACGACCGCGCAGCGCAGCGTGCGCGCAGGCGGCAAGCACAACGATCTGGAGAACGTCGGCTACACCGCGCGGCATCACACGTTCTTCGAGATGCTCGGCAACTTCTCGTTCGGCGATTACTTCAAGCGCGACGCCATCCACTACTGCTGGGAACTGCTGACGAAGGTCTACAACCTGCCGGCGGAAAAACTCACGGTCACGGTCTATCAGGAAGACGACGAAGCCTTCGATATCTGGGCGAAGGAAATCGGCGTGCCGGTCGAGCGCATCATCCGCATCGGCGACAACAAGGGCGCCCGTTACGCATCGGACAATTTTTGGCAGATGGCCGACACCGGCCCGTGCGGTCCGTGCTCCGAAGTGTTCTACGACCACGGCCCGGAAATCTGGGGCGGCCCGCCGGGATCGCCCGAAGAAGACGGCGACCGCTTCATCGAGATCTGGAATCTCGTGTTCATGCAGTTCAATCGCGACGCGCAAGGCAACATGACGCCGCTGCCCAAGCAGTGCGTCGATACCGGCATGGGCCTCGAACGTCTCGCCGCGGTGCTGCAGCACGTGCACAGCAACTATGAGATCGACCTGTTCCAGAATCTCATCAAGGCCGCGGCGCGCGAAACGAACACGCCGGACCTGGAAAACAACTCGCTGAAGGTGATCGCGGACCACATCCGCGCATGCTCGTTCCTGATCGTCGACGGCGTCATTCCCGGCAACGAAGGCCGCGGCTACGTGCTGCGCCGCATCGTGCGCCGCGCGATCCGTCACGGCTACAAGCTCGGCAAGAAGGGCGCGTTCTTCCACAAGCTCGTCGCGGATCTCGTCGCGGAAATGGGCGCGGCGTATCCGGAACTCACCGATGCGCAACAACGCGTGACCGACGTGCTGCGTCAGGAAGAAGAGCGCTTCTTCGAGACCATCGAGCACGGTATGTCGATCCTCGAAGGCGAACTCGCCGATCTCGAAAAGAAGGGCGTGAAGCAACTGGACGGCGAACTCGCGTTCAAGCTGCACGACACCTACGGCTTCCCGCTCGACCTCACGGCGGACGTGTGCCGCGAGCGTGGCGTGACCGTCGACGAACCCGCGTTCGACGACGCGATGGCGCGTCAGCGCGATCAGGCGCGCGCGGCCGGCAAGTTCAAGCTGGCGGCGGGCCTCGAATACTCGGGCGCGAAGTCCACGTTCCACGGCTACGAAAAGGAAATCTTCGACGACGCGAAAATCCTCGCGTTGTACGTCGAAGGCGCATCGGTCAATGAAGTGAAGGACGGCCAGCAAGCGGTCGTCGTGCTCGATCACACGCCGTTCTATGCCGAATCGGGCGGCCAGGTCGGCGATCAGGGCGTGCTCGCGAACGCAAGCGTGCGCTTCGCCGTCGCGGACACGCTGAAAGTGCAGGCCGATGTCGTCGGTCATCACGGCACGGTCGAGCAGGGCACGCTCAAGGTCGGCGACGTCGTGAAGGCGGAAATCGACGGCGTGCGCCGCGCCCGCACCGCGCGCAATCACTCGGCCACGCATTTGATGCACAAGGCGCTGCGCGAAGTGCTCGGCGGTCACGTGCAGCAGAAAGGCTCGCTCGTCGATGCGGACAAGACGCGCTTCGACTTCGCCCACAACGCGCCGATGTCGGACGAAGAAATCCGTCGCGTCGAGCAGATCGTCAACAACGAGATCATCGCGAACGCGCCGGGCGTCGTGCGCGTGATGCCGTACGACGACGCGGTGAAGGGCGGCGCGATGGCGCTCTTCGGCGAGAAATACGGCGACACCGTGCGCGTGCTCGATCTCGGCTTCTCGCGCGAGCTGTGCGGCGGTACGCACGTGCAGCGCACCGGCGACATCGGCTTCTTCAAGATCGTGATGGAAGGCGGCGTGGCGGCGGGCATTCGCCGCGTCGAGGCGATCACCGGCGACAACGCCGTGCGCTACGTGCAGGAACTGGATCAGCGCATCAATGCGGCGGCGGGCGTGCTGAAGGCGCAACCGTCCGAACTCACGCAACGCATCGCGCAGGTTCAGGAGCACGTGAAGTCGCTGGAGAAGGAACTGGGCGCGCTGAAATCGAAGCTGGCGGCGAGCCAGGGCGACGAACTCGTCTCGAAGGCCGTCGATGTTTCCGGCGTGCAGGTGCTCGCCGCGCAACTCGAAGGCGCGGACGTGAAGACGCTGCGTGAAACCGTCGACAAGCTCAAGGACAAGCTCAAGAGCGCGGCGATCGTGCTCGCGTCCGTCGATGGCGGCAAGGTCAGCCTGATCGCGGGCGTGACGCCGGACGCGTCGAAAAAGGTGAAGGCGGGCGAGCTCGTCAATTTCGTCGCGCAGCAGGTCGGCGGCAAGGGCGGCGGCCGTCCCGACATGGCGCAGGCAGGGGGCACGGAACCGGCCAATCTGCCGGCCGCGCTGGCCGGCGTGACCGGATGGGTGCAGCAGCAGCTTTAAGCGTTCATCGCTTCTGACAAAACGGCTCGATCTGACGAAGATCGGGCCGTTTTTCTTTACACGCTGTCAGGTATGGCGCGTGCGTCTTCCCGTGAAGTTCCATCAACGCAAGGGAGACGACATATGAATCGCAGACTCGCATCGATCATTCTGGCTTCGACGATGCTCGCAGCAACGGGCGCCGCGCAGGCGAAGGGCTGTCTGAAGGGCGCGGCGGTCGGCGGCGTCGCGGGACATGTCGCGGGCGGACATGGCACCGCGGGCGCGATCGGCGGCTGCGCGATCGGCCATCACGAAGCGAACAAGAAGGACAAGCAGGCGCAACAGGCGCAGCAGGCCAACGCCGCGAGCGCGCCGAACACCAAGTAGGCGCACGCGGTTCGGAAGGCGATGAACCGCTAAAATGGCCCGATTGCCGGCGCGCGCGATGACGTTCGATGTCTTAGCGTCCGCGCGCGCCGCGTTCAAACCGGCCATCACAGCGACCCCATGACAGCGCCCACGGACCCGATCCAACACTTCGCCTCCGACAACTACGCAGGCATCTGCCCGGAAGCGCTCCAAGCGCTGATCCAGGCCAACACGAGCGGCCACGAACCCGCCTATGGCGACGATTCGTGGACCACGCAAGTCTGCGACCGCATCCGCAACCTCTTCCAGACCGATTGCGAAGTCTTTTTCGTCTTCAACGGCACGGCGGCCAATTCGCTCGCGCTCGCGTCGCTCTGTCAGTCGTATCACTCGGTGATCTGCCACGAACTCGCGCATATCGAAACCGATGAATGCGGCGGCCCCGAATTCTTCTCCGGCGGCTCGAAGCTGCTCACCGCGAAGGGCGAGAACGGCAAGCTCACGCCCGACGCGATCGAGGAACTCGTCACGAAGCGCTCGGATATCCACTATCCGAAGCCCAAGGTCGTCTCGCTTACGCAGGCGACGGAAGTCGGCACCGTCTACACCGTCGAGGAGATCCGCGCGATCGCTGCCATCGCCAAGCGGCGGCATCTGAAGATCCACATGGACGGCGCGCGTTTCGCGAACGCGGTCGCGACGCTGAACGTGCATCCGTCGGAGATCACGTGGCGCGCGGGCGTCGATGTGCTGTGCTTCGGCGGCACGAAAAACGGTCTGCCGGTGGGCGAGGCGGTCGTGTTCTTCGACAAGGCGCTCGCCGCCGATTTTGCCTATCGCCTGAAGCAGGCCGGGCAACTCGCCTCGAAGATGCGCTTCATTTCCGCGCCGTGGCTCGGTCTGCTCGACGACGACGTCTGGCTGCGCAACGCGCGTCACGCGAACGCGATGGCATCGCTGATGGCCGAGCGCCTCGCCGGCATTGCGGGCGTGTCGCTGCTCTTCAAGCCCGAGTCGAACGCGGTGTTCGCGGAGTTGCCGGCGCACGTCGCGGCGGCGCTGCGCGCGAAGGGCTGGCGCTTCTATCAGTTCATCGGCTCGGGCGGCTGCCGTCTGATGTGCGCGTGGGATACGCAGCGGGGGACCGTCGAGCGCTTCGTCGATGAAGTGCGCGCCTTGTCGGCGTCGATCTAACCCCGATTGACACTTCCGGCGTGCGGTTTCAACATGGCCGCACCTCTTTTATCGACGCTGACGCCATGGCCTTCATCTTCTATCTGACCCACATTCATCTCGGCTACGACGCGCTACAGACGCTGCAAAGCGAATGCGCGCGCATCGGGATGAAGCGTCCGCTCGTCATCACCGATAAAGGCGTGAAGGCGGCGGGGCTTGCCGATCGCGTGATCGAAAGCGCGCGGCTCGGCGCGCTGCCGGTGTTCGACGACACGCCGTCGAATCCGACCGAAGCGATGGTCATGCAAGCCGCCGCGCAATACAAGCGCGAAGGCTGCGACGGCCTGATCGCGGTGGGCGGCGGCTCATCGATCGATCTGGCGAAGGGCGTGGCGATTGCCGCGACGCACGACGAGCCGCTCACGACCTACGCGACGATCGAAGGCGGCAGCGGCAAGATCACCGAGCGCGCGGCGCCGCTGATCGCGGTGCCGACCACGTCGGGCACGGGCAGCGAAGTGGCGCGCGGCGCGATCATCATCCTGAACGACGGGCGCAAGCTCGGCTTCCATTCGTGGCATCTGCTGCCGAAATCGGCGGTCTGCGATCCGTCGCTCACGCTCGGCCTGCCGCCGTCGCTCACCGCCGCGACCGGCATGGACGCGATCGCGCATTGCATCGAAACGTTTCTCGCGCCCGCGTTCAATCCGCCCGCCGACGGCATCGCGCTCGATGGACTCGAACGCGCGTGGGCCAACATCGAGCGCGCGACGCACGACGGCCAGGACCGCGACGCGCGTCTGAACATGATGTCCGCGTCGATGCAGGGCGCGATGGCGTTCCAGAAGGGCCTCGGCTGCGTGCATTCGCTGTCGCATCCGCTGGGCGGGCTGGCGGTGAACGGACGCACGTCGCTGCATCACGGCACGCTGAACGCGGTGGTCTTGCCTGCCGTGCTGCGCTTCAACGAAAGCGCGCCGACGGTCGTCGCGGACCGGCGTTTCGGGCGCATGCGCCGCGTGATGAATCTCCCCGATGATGCCGATGTCGCGCAGGCCGTGCACGACATGACCGCGCGCCTCGGCCTGCCGACGCGTCTGTCGCAGATGGGCGTCGACGAAAGCATGTTCGACAAGGTCGTGAAGGGCGCGCTCGCGGATCACTGCCACAAGACGAACCCGCGCGAGGCGAGCGCCGACGATTATCGACGCATGCTGATGGAGTCTCTCTGAGCGATGAGCAAGCCGGTCCCGACCACGCGCGCCGATTACGCGCACTTCCTGCCGATCAGCACGCGCTGGTCGGATAACGACGTCTACGGCCACATCAACAACGTCGTCTACTACAGCTACTTCGATACGGTCGTGAACGAGTATCTGCTGCGCGCGGGCGTGCTCGATTTCAGCGAGGGCGCAACCATCGGCCTCGTCGTCGAGACGCGCTGCAATTTCTTCGCGCCGGTCGTGTTTCCCGAACCGATCGAGGCGGGCTTGCGCGTCGAGAAGCTCGGCAATACGAGCGTGCGCTACGAAGTCGCGATCTTCACGCAAGGCGCGGACGAAGCCGCCGCGCAGGGGCATTTCGTGCATGTCTACGTGGATCGCGTGACGCGCAGGCCGGTACCGTTGCCCGCGCCGCTCGTCGATGCGTTGAAGCCGCTCATCACCGGCTGAGGGTCGCGTTTTGCTTCAGTGGTTTTGCGTGAGTCTGCTCAACGGCGTGAGCGTGGGATTGCTGCTGTTCATGCTGTCGGCGGGACTCACGCTGATTTTCTCGATGCTCGGCGTGCTCAACTTCGCGCACGCGAGTTTCTACATGCTCGGCGCGTATGTCGGGCAGGCGCTCGCCGCGTACGGCGGATTCTGGTTCGCGCTCATCTGTGCGCCATTGATCGTTGGCGTTGCCGGGGCCTTGTTCGAGCGCCTGCTATTGAGGCGCGTCCATGCGCGCGGCGCGCTCGCCGACATGCTGCTGACCTTCGGCGCGGCCATCGTCATCGGCGAGGGCGTGAAGCTCGTCTGGGGACTCGGGCCGTTGCCCGCCGCCGTTCCGCGCGTGCTCGACGGACCGCTTTTCATGCTGTACGGCGCATCGTTCGCGCGCTATCGCGTGTTCATGATGACGGTCGCCGTCGTCATGCTCGGCGCGCTGTGGCTCGTGTTGCGTACATCGAAAACGGGGCTCATCGTGCGCGCGGCGCTTACGCATCCCGCGACCGTCGAAACGCTCGGCCACGATGTGCCGCGCGTCTTCACGATGGTCTTCGCCGCCGGCACCGCGCTCGCCGCGCTCGCTGGCGTGATCGGCGCGCCGCTCGCCGTCATCGAACCGGCGATGGCCGATGCGATGGGCCCGATCGTGTTCGTCGTCGTCGTGATCGGCGGGCTCGGATCGCTCGGCGGCGCGCTCGTCGCGTCGCTTCTGATCGGCTGCGTCCAGACCTTCGCGGTCGGCGCGAGCGCGACGGCGGGCGGCATCGCGGCATCGCTCGGCGTGACCTTGCCGCCTGCGTGGAGCGCGTTGACGGTCGCGCAACTCGCGCCCGTGCTGCCATATCTGCTGCTCGTCGCGATGTTGGCCGCGCGGCCGCGCGGGCTTTTCGGCGAGCGCACGCGCGATGCTTAAGGTCTTCATCGCGCTGATCGTCGCGCTCGCGCTGCCGCCGCTCGTCGTCGATCAATCGTGGCTGCTCGCGTATCTCGCGCAGACGGCGACGCTCATCGTCCTCGCGCTTTCGTACAACCTGTTGCTCGGCGAGACGGGTTTGCTCTCGTTCGGGCACGCGGTCTATTCGGGTCTCGGCGCGTTCGCCGCCGCGCATGCGTTCGCTCGATTCGGCGTGCCGTTGCCGTTACTGCCGATGATCGGCGGATGCGCGGCGATGCTCGTCGCGGTCGTTTTCGGCGCGATTTCGACGCAGCGCGCGGGCACGTCCTTCGCGATGATCACGCTGGGCTTGAGCGAGCTCGTCGCCGCATGCGTGTGGCTCGTGCCGGGGTGGTTCGGCGGCGAAGGCGGCGTGACGATCGATCGCGGGAGCGGGCCTTCGTTCTTCGCGATGACCTTCGGGCCGCCGCGCGAGGCGTATGCGTTGATCGCGTGCTGGTGCGTGATATCGGCGGTCGCGATGTTCGCGTTTTCGCGCACGCCGATGTGCCGTCTCGCCAACGCCGTGCGCGACAATCCCGCGCGCGCCGCCGCGATCGGCTTCGCGCCCGCGCGCGTGCGCTTGCACGTGTTGATCGTGTCGGCGTTTTTCGCGGGCATCGCGGGCGTGCTGGCGTTGATCAACGTCGAGCTGGTGTCGTCGGAGAGCGTCGGTCTTGCGCGCTCGACGAGCGCGCTCGTCGCGACCGTCATCGGCGGCGCGGGCACGTTCGCCGGGCCGGTCGTCGGCGCGGTGCTGCTCACGTTCTTCAGCGTCGGGCTCGCGAGCGTCAGCACCGCGTGGCCGATGTATCTCGGGCTCTTGTTCATGGGGGTCGTCGTGGCCGCGCCGGAAGGCGTCGCGGGCCTCGTTCGGCGCGATGCGCGGTCCTTGTGCATCGGCATGCTGAGCGCGATCGCGTGGGGCGTCGCGGTCGTCGTGCCGGTCGAAGCGCTTTACGCCGGACGAACCGATGCACGCGCGTGGTTCATCGCGTTGCCGTGCGCGTTGCTGGGCTTGTGGCTCGCGCGACGCACGAGGACCGCGCGATGAACGCGGCGCTCGAATTGCATGGCATCGTCAAGCGCTTCGGCGTGACGCGCGTACTGCGCGGCGTCGACTTGCAGGTCGCTGCGGGCGAGCGGCACGCGCTCATCGGACCGAACGGCGCGGGCAAATCCACACTCTTCGATCTGATCTCGGGACGCACGCGGCCCGACGATGGACGCATCGTCGCGAGCGGAATCGATATCACCGGCAAGCCGCCGCAACGCGTATCGCGCTCGCTTGCCCGCAGCTTTCAGACGACGAGCGTGTTCGGCGGCTTGTCCGTGTTCGAGAACCTGCGTTGCGCGGCGCTCGGCGCGGCATCGTCGCGGCTTGTCGATCGATGGCTGCCTTCGCGACGAATCGACGAACGCGCGCACGCGATGCTCGATGCCATCGGCCTTGCCACGCGCGCCGACGAACTCGCGGCACGCCTGACGTACGCGGAGCAACGCGCGCTCGATCTGGGCATCGCGCTTGCCACCGATGCGCCGCTGATCTTGCTCGACGAGCCCACCGCCGGCATGAATCGCGCGGAGGCGACTCGCGCGCTCGAACTGATTCGCGCGACGACGGAAGGGCGCACGCTGCTCGTCATCGAACATGACATGGATGCGGTTTTCGGCCTCGCGGATCGCATTTCGGTGCTCGTGCAAGGGCGCGTGATCGCCACCGATACGCCCGCTGCGATACGCGCGAATCGCGCTGTTCAGGACGCGTATCTCGGTGGAGTCGCGTCATGAAGGCGCAGTTGCGTATCGACGATTTGCGCGCGTGGTACGGCGCGGCGCAAGTGCTGCACGGCGTGCACCTGTGCATTGACGAAGGCGAAGCGGTGGCGCTTGTCGGCCGCAACGGATCGGGACGATCGACGCTCGCGAAAGCCATCATGGGACTCGTGCGATGCGCGGGCGACATGCGCTATCGCGATGTTCAGCTCGTCGGCTTGAGGGCGCATCGCATCGCGCGGCTGGGCATTGGTTACGTGCCCGAAACGCGCGATGTGTTCCCTGCGCTCACGGTGCGCGAAAATCTCGTGCTGGGCGAAAGGAAGGGCACGCGTTTTGCGTTGCGCGATGCGTATCGGCTGTTTCCCGTGCTCGAAGAACGCGCGTCGGTGAAGGCGGGCGCGCTGTCGGGCGGCGAGCAGCAGATGCTCGCGCTCGCGCGCACGTTGACGGGCGATCCGTCGCTGGTCGTCATCGACGAACCGGGCGAAGGGCTCGCGCCGCAAGTGCTCGCGCAAGTGGCCGCGTGTCTCGCGATGCTGCGCAACCGCGGCGTCGCGACGCTGCTGATCGAAGAGCGATTGACGATCGCGCGCACGCTCGATGCGCGCGTCGCGGTCATGGGGCATGGGGCGATACAGTTCGATGGGACGATCGAGACGCTCGCGCGCGATGAAGCGATCTCGCGGCAATGGCTGTCGGTCGGTGGCACGTTCGATTCGAGTTAATATGCCTGAAGTTCCTGCGTATGCAGGCAGCGAAGCACGGTCGCTCGATGGAGGAAGAGGCTCGCGACATTCTGCGGACAGCTCTTTGGACAGAACCGGGGCAAGGAAAGAATCTTGTCGAATCGATTCGTGGCCGCATCGATCCGCTTGGCGGAGTCGAGTTGGAGCTTCCCAAGCGCGAGGCGATTTGTAACCCGTCGGGGTTCGATGACTGATCGTTCTGGATACCAACGTCCTTTCCGAGTTGCTGCGTCCGGCGCCGGAACAGCGCGTTTTGACATGGCTCGCCAACGAGCCGCGTTCGGCACTGTTCACCACGACTGTCACGCGTGGAGAAATTCTCCATGGAATATGGTCGATGGCCGCAGGTATCAGGCGGCAGCGCCTATGGGACGCCACGCGGATCATCTTCAGTGAAGATTTCGCTGGCCGTCTGCCGAGTTTCGATAACGATGCAGCCGATGCGTACGCGGAAATCGCTGCGTCGAGAAAGAGCATCGGCACCCATTAGTCAGTTCGACGCGATGATCTTCGATCCCTGGAACGCGTAGTGCAGCGAATGCCGCGACATGCGGCATTCGCCTTCCCGCTCGCTTAACCCTGCGCCTTGCTATCCCTCTCCACGATCCACTCATGCTTCGGATCGTTCTTGAAGTGCCACGTCCGCTTGTCGCCGGCCATCACGTTCAGATAGTAGTTATCGTAGCCATACGGCACGACCACCGGATGATACCCACGCGGCACCATGACGACATCGTGATCCTCGACGGCCATCGTTTCATCGAGATCGCGTTCATCGGTATAAACGCGCTGAAACGCGAATCCTTGCGGCGGATTCAGTCGATGGTAATACGTCTCTTCGAGCGAGCTTTCGACGGGCACATTGTCCTGATCGTGCTTGTGCGGCGGATAGCTCGACGCATGTCCGCCCGGCGTGCGCACTTCCACGACCAGCAACGACTCGGCATCTTCCGTTTGCGGAAGAATGTCGCACACGTAGCGCGTATTCGCGTTCTTGCCGCGCGTCGAGCGCTTCATCTGCGATGGCTCGATGAGACGCGGCGGAAACTCGCCCTTCGCGGGCGCGCTCGCGACGCCGATCTGCGCATCGCGTTCCGCACGCACGATGGCGGCCAGCTTCGGCGGCACGTAGACGGCATACGGCGCGGCGTCTTCGAACACGCTGTCGCGCGAGCCGATCGACTGATAATGCTCGTCGCCCGCTTCGACGCTCACCGTGCCCGTCAACACGACGATGCAGCTTTCGCGATCCGCGTCGTAGACATGCACGACATCGCCCGCATTCAGGCGATACGCCGCGAAGCCGACGTGCTTCCAGCCCGCGGAATCGGGCGTGACGCGCGCGATGGTTTGTCCTTCGCGCGATGCTTTCACTAGCAGGCTCATGCTGCCTCCTTGAATGTTGCGTCGACGAGCGTACGCAGCGTGCGATAGCCCTTGTCGGCGTATGCGTAGCTCGGCGCGATCACCGGATCCTGTTCCGCTTCCACGACGAGCCAGCCTTCGTAATCATGCTTCGCGAGACACGCGATGATGCCCGGATAGTCGACGCAGCCGTCGCCGGGCACGGAGAACGCACCGTTGATGACCGCATCGAGAAAGCTCCAGTTGCGATTGCGCGCGAGCTTCACGATTTCGGGGCGCACGTCTTTGCAGTGGACGTGGCATACACGAGCGATGTGCTTTTGCAGCACGCTCAGGGCATCGCCGCCCGCGAACGTGATGTGTCCCGCGTCGAATAGCAGGCCGACCGAATCGTTGGTGAGCGCCATGAGGCGGTCGACGTCGGCGGGCGTTTCGACATACGCGCCCATGTGATGATGATAGGCGACGCGCACGCCGCGCGAGAGGGTGTATTCGGCGAAGCGGTTCAGGCGGTCTGCGTACTCGGTCCATTGCGCATCCGAGAAAAAGCGCGGACGTTGATAGAGCGGTTTTGGCGCGCCCTGGATCGAGTTGGCGACCTCGCCGTAGACCATTACGGTCGCGCCGTTTTGCGCGAGCAGGTCGAGATGGGGGCCCGCGGCTTCGATTTCTTCTTCTGCGCTGCGTTCTGCGAGTCGGCCTGAATACCAACCGGAGACTAGCGCTAGCTCGTACTGCGCGAGCAAGGCTTTTAGCGCTTGCGGTTCGCGAGGGAACTTGTTGCCTAGCTCGAAGCCTTCATAGCCGATCTGTTTTCCTTCCGTCAGGGCGGTGGAGAGAGGCGTCTCGCCGCCGAGCGAAGGCAGGTCGTCGTTCATCCATGACAATGGATTGATGCCGATGCGTATCTTTTTCAAAGGCATGATGTTGGGTTCTCCTTTTTGCTTTTTGCTTTCGCTTTCGCCGGATCCCGGTTTCTTAGTGGTCTATTAGCACTGCCCCTGTGCGGGGCGGCACTTACTTTCTTTGCTGCTGCAAAGAAAGTAAGCAAAGAAAGCAGCTTCCGATACGCCCGCGGTCACACGCAATTTGGGTAGTCCTCTCGTCCATCGTGGGCTGCCTAAAGAGTGCCCTCATAGGCCCCATCGGGCTTGGCTCGCGCACGGTCTGCCACATCGCACCACACAATAAACGGGCTCAGCACCAAATAGCTCCAGCCCGCTGCGCGGCCGACCGGTCAATCGGGTCCGCGCGTGCTTCTTTGCTGCCGTCTCCATCTCACTGCACTTGCCGCTCGTCGGTTTCCCTTGCAGACCCGGCGGCAGCGCGCAGCGCTGTGCCGATACCGTTTCGTGCTGAACCAGCGCGCTCAACGTTTTCGGGCGGCGGACCGTGCGCAAGCCAAGCCCGGTTGGTCCTTTGAGGGCACTCTTTAGGCGAGTGCCGCCTGGGACGAGAGAACTACCCAAATTGCGTGTGACCGCGGGCCGTGACGAGCTGCTTTCTTTGGTTACTTTCTTTGCAGCAGCAAAGAAAGTGACTGCCGCCCCGCACAGGGGCAACGCCAATAGACCGACGCGATCACAGGCTTCCATAGAAGCTCAATCAAACACTACGAGCTTTGACGGCCTGCTCATAGGCCTCACGCGCAACGACGACAGCCGCGCGATCCGACACTTCAGGAACGGCGACTTCCCACCACCATCCACCTTCCTCGGTAGTCCTCGAAGGATCCGTATCGATAGAGATGAGATAACTGCGATCCGCCGCCCGCGCGCGCTTCATCGCGACGATAAGCTCATCGATGCTGGAAACATGCTCCGCCAAAGCCCCGAGCGACCGCGCATGCATCGCGAAATCGATCTCCGGCGCCCCAAGCGCGCCCTGCTTGCAATCATCGATGAGATTGTTGAACGGCGCCCCGCCACAAGCCTGCTGCAAGCGATTGATGCACCCGAACCCGCGATTGTCGAGCAACACCACGAGCAACTTCGCGCCGAGCATCACCGACGTAGCGAGCTCGCTATTCATCATCAGATACGAGCCGTCGCCGACAATCACGATCACTTCGCGCTCGGGCCGCGCGAGCTTCACGCCCAGTCCGCCCGCGACTTCATAGCCCATGCACGAATAGCCGTATTCGACGTGATAACCGCCCGGCGCGCTGGTGCGCCAGAGCTTCTGCAAATCCGCGGGCAAAGTGCCCGCAGCACACACGACGATATCGTTGGCTGAAGAAGCATCGTCCGAGCGCTGCACCGCGCCGATCACATCGGCTTCGCGCGGCAGCTTGCCATCCGCGACGGGCGTGTTCGTCACATGCGCCACGGTCTCGCGCCATTCATTCGCGAGCCGATGCGCGCGCGTCGTCCATTGCGGCGATGCGTGCCAGTCGCCGAGCGCTTCGGACAACGCTTCCAGCGCGGCACGCGCATCCGCCTGCACGGCGAGCGCGTTCTGCTTGAGCGCATCGAACGGATTCGCATTGACCGCGACAAGCCGCGCCTGCGTGAATAGCGTGTTCGATCCGGTCGTGAAATCCTGTAGACGCGTGCCGATAGCAAGCACGCAATCGCTCGCATGCGCGAGTTCGTTCGCAGCGGTGCCGCCCGTCACGCCGATACCGCCGACGTTCAACGCATCGTCCCAGGCGAGCGCGCCTTTGCCCGCCTGCGTCTCCGCGACGGGCACGCCATGCCTGTGCGCGAACGTGCGCAACGCATCGGTCGCGAGTCCGTACAGCACGCCGCCACCCGATACGATCAACGGCTCGCGCGCTTCACGCAGCATCGCGGCGGCGCGTTCGATCTCGCGCGGAATCGGTGCCGGCGCATGAAACTCGACGGCGCGCGGCTCGAAGAACGAAGCAGGGTAGTCGTACGCCATCGCCTGCACGTCCTGCGGCAACGCGAGCGTGACCGGGCCGCATTGCGCCGCATCGGTGAGCACGCGTATCGCGCGCGGCAATGCGCTCAACAATTGCGCGGGATGCACGATGCGATCGAAGTAACGCGATACCGCCTTCAACGCATCGTTAGCGGAGACGCCGCCATCGTGACCATCCTCCACTTGCTGCAACACCGGATCGGGCGCGCGCGACACGAAGATATCGCCCGGCAACAGCAGTACCGGCAAGCGGTTCACATGCGCGAGCGCGGCCGCCGTCACGAGATTGGTCGCGCCCGGACCGATCGACGTCGTCACCGCCATCATGCGCCGCCGCATATGCGCCTTCGCATACGCGATCGCGCCATGCGCCATCGCCTGCTCGTTGTGCGCGCGATACGTCGGCAATTCATCGCGATGCCGATACAGCGCCTCGCCCATACCCGCGACATTGCCATGCCCGAAGATCGCGAACACGCCGCCGAAAAGCGGCTCGCCGTGTTCGGTGCGAAGCGCCGCGAGATAGCGCACGAGCGCTTGCGCGGCGGTCAGTCGAATGGTCGAACTCACTGCAGTCTCCGATTGCGTTGCACGCTGGTTCATGCGGCTTGCTCCTGTGTCACTCGAAGTTCTGCGCCCGAAGACGAACGCGCCTCGCGCCATGCATCGATCAGCGCTTCGAACGTGCGTCGCACGCGCGCGATCAATTCGCGGTCGTCGATCTCATTGGCGAGCCACGCATGACTCGGCTCATGAAAAATCGTGCGCCCGACGGTGAAGCCCTTGCACGTCTTCGAGGATGCCGCCGCTGCGAAGCCTTCACGCAACTGATCGACGCCCGCCGACAAGCCCAGCAACACGACGCCACGGCAATACGGATCGCGCTGCGCAATCAGCGCATCGATGGCTTGCCATTGCTTCGCGCTCATCGGTTCGAGCTTCCACCATTCCGGATAGATGCCGAGGTTGTAGAGACGCTTCAACGCACGATGCACCGTGTCGTCTTCAATCGGTGGCCCGTTCTTCGGCACGATCACTTCGAGCAGCAGTTCGTTGCCGCTTTCCTGAACGGCATCGTAGAGCGCGCGCAACTGCGCTTCCTGTTCGAGACGCACGTCATGCGGATGATCGGGGTGATATTGCACGAGACACTTCGCGACCTGCTCGCGCGGCCACTGCACGAGCGTCGTGCCGATGGAGCGGCCATGATCGAATTCGAGCGGCATCGAGCCGGGCAATTCGACCGGCCGGCCGATCCACCAGCCGCGTCCCGTCGCCGCGTTCAACGCATCTTGCCCGTAGCGATCGTCGATCAGCACGCCAATGCGTCCTTCGAGCGCGAGTTCTTTCTCCGTCTGTGCAACGGCTTCGACGAACAGGTTTTTCAACGTCGAGATGCGCGCTTCGCTCGCGCCCGTTTGCTGCGCGAGATCGAAGAACTGATTGCGATGATCGAACGCGAAGCCGAGCACTTCGTCCCATTGCTTGCGCTTCGGACTCACGCGATGCAGACGCGCGAGCTTTGCATCGCGATCGGGGCGGCGCATGCGCGCGGGGTCTTCCTTCGCCGCGGCGAGAAAGTAATCGAGCTCGGCGGGCGTGGGCATCGCGGGCGCGCAGCCGTGACGCGACACGACGAGCGCGCCGCATGCATTGGCCGTTCGCGCGCAGGCTTCGAGCGGCTCGTCGCGCAGCCATCCCGACAAGAAGCCTGAAGCGAACGCGTCGCCGGCGCCGAGCACGTTGAGCACTTCCACTTCGACGCCGCCATGAACCGGCGCATCGTCGATGGACGACGGCACCGCGCCTTCGATGATCGAACAGCCGAGCGGCCCGCGCTTCACGACGAGCGTCGCGCTCGTGACCTTGCGGACCATCGCGAGCGCATCGATCAGACGGTCCTTGCCGCCCGCGATGCGAAACTCTTCTTCCGTGCCGATGACGAGATCGATCAACGGCAGAATGCGCTGCAAATGCGCAGTGACGCCTTCATTCGCGATGAAGCGCGTCTCGCCATCCGCCTTGCCCGTGAGACCCCACAAGACAGGCCGATAGTCGATGTCGAGAATCGTGCGAACGTCGTTGCTTCGCGCGTAGTCGAGCGCGCGACGGCTCGTGCGGTTCACCTGTTCCGTCGAGAAGTGCGTGCCCGTAATGAGCAGCGCCTTCGATGACGCGATATACGCTTCATCGAAATCCTGTTCGTCGACGGCCATGTCCGCGCAGTTCTCGCGATAGAACACGAGCGGAAACGTGTCGCGGTCTTCGAGGCCGAGCAGCACGAGCGCGGTGAGCCGGTCACGATCGATGCGAACGTGACTCACATCGCAGCCTTCGCGTTCGAGCGTCTCCGTGAGAAAGCGCCCCATGTGATCGTTGCCGACGCGCGCGAGCATCGACGCATTCAGCCCGAGCCGCGCGCAGCCGAACGCGATGTTCGCCGACGAGCCGCCGAGATACTTCGCGAACGTCGATACATCTTCGAGCCGCGCGCCGACATTCTGCGCATAGAGATCGACGGCGAGGCGGCCGAGACACACGATATCGCGCGTGCGATCCGGCGCGAAGCGAGAGGGATTTTGCGTTGGCATGGATTCAATGTCCTCAGATCGTCGCGCCTTCGAGTTCGGTCATCATCTGCTGCATTTCTGCGCCGCCCGCCATCATGTCGAGCACTTCGTTCTTGCTGATGTTGTCCTTGGTGAACGTGCCCATCGAGCGGCCGCGATTGAGCAGCGTGAACGAATCGCCGATCGGATAGGCATGGTGAACGTTGTGCGTGATGAAGATCACCGAGATGCCTTTTTCGCGCGCCTTGTGGATGAGCTTCAACACATTGAAGCTCTGCTTCACGCCGAGCGCGGCGGTCGGTTCGTCGAGGATCAGCACGCGCGCGCCGAAGTGAATCGCGCGGGCAATCGCGAGACATTGCTTCTCGCCGCCGGACATCGTGCCGATCGGCTGATGCGGATCGCGCACATTGATGCCCATTTCGGCGAGCTTGGCGCGCGACGTTTCGGCGGCGAGATCGAGGTCCATCACGCTGATGCCGAAGCGCTTCTTTTGCGGCTCGCGTCCCATGAAGAAGTTGCGCGCCACCGATAGCAACGGCACGAGCGCGAGATCCTGATACACGGTCGCGATACCGAGATCGAGCGCTTCTTTCGGCGAGTCGAAATGCACGGGGTTGCCATCGACGAGATAGTCGCCGGAAGAGGGCTGATGCACGCCTGCGAGCGTCTTGATGAGTGTCGATTTGCCCGCGCCGTTATCGCCGAGCAGACAATGCACTTCACCGCGTTTGAGCCGCAACGTGACGCCGTTCAGCGCGATCACCTTGCCGAAGAACTTGCTGACGTTTTCGAGCGCGAGGATGTTGTCGTCTTGCATGTTCGTTGCTCCTCTCATTGAGCCTGGGACACGCGGCGGCGCACGTAGTGATTGAAGAGCACGGCGATGAGCAGCATCACGCCAAGGAACACGCGGAACCAGTCCGAGCTCACGTTCGTATAAGTGATGCCGATCTGCACGACACCGAAGATCAGGGCACCGAAACATGCGCCGACGACCGATCCGTAGCCGCCCGTCAGCAAGGTGCCGCCGATGACCGCCGCGATGATCGCTTCGAATTCCTTCTGCAAGCCGCGATCCGCCGCCGCCGAGCCGATATCGCACACTTGCAGCACGGCGAAGAGGCACGAGCAGAACGCGGTGAGCACGAAGAGCGATATCTTCACGCGCTTCACCGGCACGCCGACGTTCTTCGCGGCATTCGCATCGCCGCCGACCGCGAGAATCCAGTTGCCGTAGCGCGTCTTGGCGAGCACGAACGCGCCGACCGCCGCGAGCGCGAGCCACCAGATGATGACTTTCGGAATGCCCGGCACGAGCGGCTGGCCGCTGTCGAGCAGCTTGCCGATGCCCATGTGCGCGAGCCAGGTGAACAGGCCGTGAAACGCGACGCCATGAAAGAGCGTGTCGGCGATGGGATCGGCCTGGGCGAGATCGCCGACGCCCGAGATGATGGTGCGGTCCGCGAACATGATCGACAGCGCGAGCGTGAGGCCGCGCAGAATGAACAGGAACGCGAGCGTGACGATGAACGACGGCAGGCGCGTGCGCATGACGAGATAGCCATTCAATGCGCCGAGCAGCATCGACATGACGAACGCGAAGAGAATCGAAAGGGATAGCGGCCAATGAAAATAGACCGCCGGCAACGCGACCATCATGCCAGCGAAGCCGATCATCGAGCCGATGGACAAGTCGAACTCGCCCGCGATCATGAGCAGACACGCGCCGACCGCGAGCAGGCCGAGATAGGCGGCCACTTGCGACCAGTTCATCACGCCGTCGAGGTTGAACATCCCCGACGATCCCGCGCCGAAGCCGAACACGATGAAGACGAGCACGGTGCCGGAAATGGCCGCGAACTCCGGGCGATTCAGCAAATGACCGAACCACGACGTGTGGCGTACGCGCTCATCCGAGGGCTTGGCCTGGTCAGGTGTTTCAGCGTTGTCCTGCTGACGGTTCACGTGAGGAGGGTAGTGTTTGCCGGCTACGCCCATGATGGCTCCTTGAGACTCGATGTCGATGCGGTACCGATGCGCGCGTCGCCGCCGCGTCCGCGAACGGACGCAGCAAGGCGCGCTGAACGTCGATAAAAGCGGGCGGTGCGCGAAGCGCCGCCCGAATCAGGTCACGCCGGGATCAACGATATTGACCCGCGTACTTCACGACCTTGTCGAGATTTTCTTTGGTGATGAAACCCGGGCCCGAACGAATGTTCTTGGGTCCGTACGACGGCTGCAATCCGTAGGTTTCGAGGCGCGCCTTGAACTTCGGATTGGCTTCGAGAAGCTGACGGATCTTCGCCGGATCGGTCGTATGCTCCTTCTTCACGATCGCGAGCACGGCCACCGGGATATAGCCTTGCAGATACGGCTGCTGATCGATCGCGAACTTGATCGTGCCGTCCTTGATGGCCTTCGCGATGTCGTCCGAGAAGTCGAAAGTCACGAAATACACCTTGTTTTGCAGGCCCATTTGCGTGACGGCCTTGAGCGTCGCGGATGCGGGCGTCGGTCCGAGCGTGAGGATCGCGCCCGTATCCGGATGATTGCGCAGATACGCCGATACCTTCGACTGAATCTCGGTCGGGTCTTGTCCCGAATCGATCGTCGATGCCTTGTAGTCGATGCCGAGTGCGTCCGCGAAGCCCTTGCAGCGATCGAACGACACCGTGTTCGTCGCGATGTGATTCACGCAGACGAACGACTTCACGCCCGCGGCCTTCGCCTTCTCGCCGGCCGCCTTGCCCGCCACATATTCCGGCTGGCCGACGTGCATGATCGCGCCCAGTTGCGCGCTCTGTTCCTCGGTGCCCGAGTTGATCGTGACGAGCGGAATCTTCTTCGCCGTGACCTTGTTGATGGCGCTCTTCAGCACATCGAAGTCGGCGATGGTCGTGATGACGCCATCGTAGTTGCGCGCGGCGGCCTGCTCGATCAGGCGCGACATGTCCGCGATGTCGCCGTTCGGCGGATTGCGGTAGTCCGTCTGCACGTTGAAGTCTTCGTCGGCCTGCTTGATCGCGTTCTTGATGGTGTTCCACCAGGAATCCGAGTCCGGCGCGTGGCTGATCAGCACGAACTTCGCGTCGGGCGCCGCGTGTGCGGGACTCGCCGCCATCATCGATGCGCTGCACAACGCAGCAGCAGCCACCAGCGCGCGCAGCGCGGCCCGACCGTTGCAAATGGTCATTGTCTCCACCTATCTCGGTTGTTGTTTGGTGTGATGTTTCGCGAGCCGACCCTTCGATGTGCCGTGCTCAGGACCAAGAGTAGGTCAGTTTTCGGTGGCCTGCAATAGAAATTTCATTGGTGCGGCAAATGGAAAATACATTCCAATTTGCTTGCCGTGTTCCTATAATCGGTTCACGACGAACATCGAAAGAGCCTGTGATGGATGAGACCAGCACCGACGTGCAAAGCGTCGACGAACTGATGCAGCGGATCACCGACGCCTACGACTCGCTGCCGCGCCAGTTGAAGAGCGTCGCGACGTATATCGAGCAGCATCGGCCAAGCGTGATGATGGATCGCACGAGCGATATCGCCAACGCGTGCGGCGTGCATGCGTCGGCGGTCGTGCGGTTTGCGCAGCGCTTCGGTTTCTCCGGTTTCTCCGACTTGCAGGCCGTGTTCCGGCAGGCGTACACGGGCGCGGGCGGTTCGCAGCAGACGTATCAGCAGCGCATACGTAAGCTCATCGACGAGAAGGCGGGCGATGCGTCCGGTGTGTCGGTCGCGCGCGAGTTCATCGCGGCGAGCCGCACGGGTCTCGACGAGCTCGAAGCCGGTCTCGACGACGCGCAGTTCGAAGCCGCCGTCGAGATGCTTTCGCAGGCGGAGAACATCTACGTGATCGGCGTGCGCCGGTCGTTCGCGGTCGCGAGCTACATCGTCTATGCATTGCAGCACACGAAGAAGCGCGTGCATTTGATCTCGGGCTTCGGCGGCATGTTTCGCGAACAGGTGCGCAGCGTGAAGAAGGGAGACGTGGTGATCGCGATCAGCTTCGCGCCCTACGGCAAGGAGACGCAATATTGCGTGCGCGCCGCGCAGCATCACGGCGCGGCGACGCTCGTCATCACCGATAGCCAGCTTTCGCCGCTCGCGCGTCACGCGAGCGCGAGTCTGTTCGTGAAGGAGGGCAGCGCGTTCGCGTTTCGCTCGCTCACGAGCACCATTTGCCTGTGCCAGGCGTTGTTCATCGCGCTCGCGTACCGGCTCGAGTTGAACGTTGAGGAATCCAAGGAGACAGGTGGCTATGACGATTGATGTGGCGGTGTTTGGGGCGGGGCGCATCGGCAAGATTCACGCGGCCAATCTCGCGCGGCAACCGGGCGTGCGTCTGAAATACGTCGTCGATGTGAATCGCGACGCGGCCGCCGCGCTCGCGAAAGCGCATGGCGCGACCGTCGCCGATGTCGATGGCGCGATGGGCGATGCCTCCGTCGGCGCGACCGTCGTGTGTTCGAGCACGGATACGCACGCGGATCTGATTCTGGCGTCGGCGGCGCAGAAGAAGCATGTGTTCTGCGAGAAGCCCGTCGATCTCACGACCGAGCGTGCGCGCGCGTGCGCCGATGCTGTCGAGAAGGCGGGCGTCGTCTGCATGATCGGCTTTCAGCGTCGCTTCGATCCGACGTTCTCGGCGTTGAAGGCGCGTATCGACGCGGGCGAGATCGGCGATCCGGAAATGCTGATCGTGACGAGCCGCGATCCGGGCGCGCCGCCGGTCGAGTACATCTTGCATTCGGGCGGCATCTTCAAGGACATGCTGATTCACGACTTCGACATCTTCCGCTGGATTCTCGACGACGAAGCCGACACGCTGCACGCGACGGGCAGTTGCTTGAGCGATGCGGCCATCGCCGAAGCGGGCGATATCGATTCGACCGCGGTCACGATTCGCACGAAGCGCGGGCGTCTGTGCCAGATCAATACGGCGCGGCGCGCGGCGTATGGCTACGATCAGCGCTTCGAGCTGCTCGGCAGCGCGGGCATGCTGCAGGCGGGCAATGTGCGGCCGACGGAAGTCACCGCGTACACGTCGGCGTCGGTGTCGAGCGACAAGCCCGAGGCGTTCTTTCTCGAACGTTATCGCGCGGCGTATGCGGCGGAAATCGCGCATTTCTTCGATGCGGTCAGCAACGGCAAACCGGTGCGAACCACCGTCGCCGATGGCCTCAAGGCGCTCGAACTCGCCGAAGCGGCGACCTTGTCGTGGCGCGAGAAGCGCATCGTCAAGCTCGGGGAGAATGTCGCATGAGCGCGGTGCGCTTCGGCATCGCCGGACTGGGGCGGCTCGGGCGCCGGCATGCGGAGAATCTCGCGTGGCGCGTGCCGGGCGCGAAACTCGTCGCGGCGTGCAGTCCGGTTGTGGACGAGCGCGAGTGGGCTTCGTCGAGTCTTCCCGAGTTGTCGCTTTATGCGGATTACGATGAACTGCTCGCCGATGCCTCCGTCGATGCCGTGTGGCTCGTCACGCCGACGTCGCTGCATGCGCGGCAGATCATCGCCGCGTTGCGCGCGGGCAAGCATGTGTTCTGCGAGAAGCCGCTGTCGCTCGATCTCGCCGAATGCGACGCGGTGATCGAAGAGCACGCGCGGCATCCGCATCTGCATGTGATGATCGGCTTCGTGCGGCGCTTCGATGCGAGCTATCGCGATGCGTTCGATCGCGTCGCGAGCGGCGCGATCGGCCGGCCGTTCATGGTGCGCTCGCAGACCTGCGACAAGAACGATCCCGATGGCTTCTTCGTGCGATTCGCGCCGACATCGGGCGGGCTGTTTCTCGATTGCAGCGTGCACGACATCGATCTTGCGCGCTGGCTGCTCGGCAATCCGCGCGCGAAACGCGTGTATGCGAGCGGAACCATCGCGATTCACGAAGGCTTGCGCGAGTGCAATGACATCGACAATGGCGTGGGCACGATCGAGTTCGATGACGGACGGCTCGCGGTGCTGTATGCGTCGCGGACGATGGCGCATGGGCACGACACGCAGACGGAAGTGATCGGCACGGCGGGCGCGCTGTCGGTGGGACGCAATCCGCGGGCGAATCGCGTGGAAATCGCGGATGCGCAGGGCGTGCGCAATGCCTGCACGCCGACGTTCTTCGAGCGCTTCGAGGATGCGTTTTTGCGCGAGGCGCAGGCGTTCGTCGGGTTGCTTCGGCAAGGGCAGCCGACGGGGCTGACGCTCGACGATGCAAGAGAGGCGACGCGCATTGGTATTGCGATGCGGCAGGCTTATGAGAGTGGGCGGGCGGTGGAGTTTTGACCTCTGCGTTAAAATCGAACCTTCACGAGCGCTCCCCTCACCGGCAAACAAACGTTCAATCGCGATGGAAGTTCACAAGGAAGTCGACGCGCGCGGGCTCAACTGCCCGTTGCCGATTTTGCGGGCAAAGAAGGCGCTCGCCGACATGACGAGCGGTCAGATTTTGAAAGTGCTCGCGACCGACCCGGGATCGCAACGCGATTTCGCGGCCTTCGCGAAGCAGACCGGCAACGAGATCGTCGAATCGACCGCACAGGACAAGACGTTCATCTTCCTGATGCGCCGGCGTTGAAGCCAACGAACGCACAAGCAAACGCCCAAAAGCAAAATGCCCGTCACGCAGGTGACGGGCATTTTTTTCATCCGATCCGGCCAGAAAGTCAGTCTTCGAGAATCGGCGCGCGATTGCGCAGATATTCCTCGAATTCCTGCTTCACTTCCGGATGACGCAGCGCGAACTCGACCGTCGCCTTCAGATAGCCGAGCTTGCTGCCGCAATCGAAGCGCGTGCCCTGATACTTGTACGCGAGCACTTGCTCATCCGACAGCAGCGATTGAATCGCGTCCGTCAGTTGCAGTTCTCCGCCCGCGCCCGGCTTCAGCGCGCGAATGTGATCGAAGATGCGCGGCTTCAGCACGTACCGGCCGACTACGCCCAGGTTCGACGGCGCCGCGGCGGGTTCCGGCTTTTCGACGATTCCCGACAGCTTGAAGATGTTGTCTTCCCATTCCTTGCCGTCGATGATGCCGTAGGACTTCGAATCCTCCGGCGGGATTTCTTCGACGCCGATCACCGAGCTGTGATAGTGATCGAAGACTTCGATCATCTGCGACATGACGGGCGGCTTGCCGTACAGCAAGTCGTCCGCGAGGATCACGGCGAACGGATTGTCGCCGACGAGCTTCTCCGCGCAGAGCACAGCGTGGCCGAGACCGAGCGCTTCGGCCTGACGCACGTAGAAGCAGTCGACATGGCTCGGCTTGATGCTGCGCACGAGTTCGAGCAGCTTGTCCTTGCCGCGCGCTTCGAGTTCCGCTTCGATCTCATAGGACTTGTCGAAGTGATCTTCGATGGCGCGCTTGCTGCGTCCCGTCACGAAGATCATTTCGGTAATGCCGGCCGCCATTGCTTCTTCGACCGCGTACTGAATCAGCGGCTTGTCGACGACAGGCAGCATTTCCTTCGGGCTGGCCTTGGTCGCGGGAAGGAACCGCGTGCCCAGACCTGCGACGGGGAAAACCGCTTTGGTAACTTTTAGCATGTGATGACCCTGATCCTCTTAATCAATGAAACGTCGAGACAGACGGAGCGGATCGATAAATGATTCGAACCCTCAAATTCAAGCAGGCAGACGCAATAATTGGGCCTGAAGCTTCTCGATAGTGGTTCCGTATTCTGCCAGCCTTTTACGCTCCTGTTCAACGACAGCGGCCGGCGCTTTTGAAACAAAGCTTTCGTTTCCGAGTTTCGCGTTACATTTTGCGATCTCGGCCGTCAGACGGTCCACTTCCTTGGTCAGGCGCTCGCGTTCCGCGGCGATATCGATTTCGACTTTCAACACGAGCTTGCTCGTGCCGACGATCGCGACGGGCGCGCCATGAGCTTCCTTGTCGAGGGCGGCTTCGTCGTCGATGATCTTCACTTCGGAAAGACGCGCGAGGGCAGCGATATACGGTGCGAACGCGGTGAGGCGCGCCGCGTCGCCGTGCGCGAGCAACGGCACCTTCACCGCGGGCGACAGATTCATTTCGCCACGTAGATTACGACATGCATCGATGACACTCTTCAGTTCGGCAGCCCACTGTTCTGACGATTCATCGATCTTTTTCTGCTCGGCGCGCGGATAAGGCTGCGTCATGATCGAGACTTCGCCTTCCTTCGCGCCTTGCGGGAAGGCGTCGGTGAGAGGGGCAACCTTCTGCCACAACGCTTCCGTGATGAAAGGAATGATCGGATGCGCGAGGCGCAGCACCGTTTCGAGCACACGCAAGAGCGTGCGACGCGTCGCCCTCTGCTGCTCGGGCGTGCCGGTCTGGATCTGCACCTTCGCGAGTTCGAGATACCAGTCGCAGTACTCGTCCCACACGAATTTGTAGATCGCGCTCGCGACGTTGTCGAAACGATAGTCCGCGAAACCCTTTTCCACTTCGGCTTCCACGCGCTGAAGCAGCGACACGATCCAGCGATCCGCCTGCGAGTAATCCGTGTAGCCGCCAGGGCCGCAATCGCCTGGTTTGCACGCGCCCGGATTCGCAAAACCGCAATCGTGGCCCTCGCAGTTCATCAGCACGAAACGCGTGGCGTTCCAGAGCTTGTTGCAGAAGTTGCGATAACCCTCGCAGCGCGCGAGATCGAAGTTCACGTTGCGGCCGAGCGTGGCCATCGAGGCCATCGTGAAGCGCAGCGCGTCGGTGCCGAACGACGGAATGCCTTCGGGGAATTCCTTGCGCGTCTTCTTCTCGATCTGCGCGGCGGCCTTCGGATTCATGAGGCCGGTCGTGCGCTTGGCGACGAGCGATTCGAGGTCGATGCCATCGACGATATCGATCGGGTCGAGCGTGTTGCCCTTGCTCTTCGACATCTTCTGGCCTTCGGCGTCGCGCACGAGTCCGTGCACATAGACGGTGTCGAACGGCACCTTGCCGGTGAAATGCGTGGTCATCATCACCATTCTGGCGACCCAGAAGAAGATGATGTCGAAGCCTGTCACGAGCACCGACGACGGCAGGAACGCCTTCAGTTCCTTCGTCTCGTTCGGCCAGCCGAGCGACGAAAACGGCACGAGCGCGGACGAGAACCAGGTGTCGAGCACGTCTTCATCGCGCTTGAGTGCGCCTTTGTAGCCTTGCGCGTCGGCTTCGGCGCGGGCTTCTTCTTCGGTCTTCGCGACGAAAATCTCGCCGTTCTCGCCGTACCACGCGGGAATCTGATGGCCCCACCACAACTGGCGCGAAATGCACCAGTCCTGGATGTTTTCGAGCCACTGATAGTAGGTGGTCGTCCAGTTCTCCGGCACGAACTTGATCTGGCCGTTGCGCACGACATCGAGCGACGTTTCCGTGATCGACTTGCCCGGATTGAAGGTGCCTTCGGGCGCCGGCTTGCTCATCGCGACGAACCACTGGTCCGTCAGCATCGGTTCGATGACCACGTTGGTGCGGTCGCCGCGCGGCACCATCAGCTTGTGCGGCTTGACGGATTCGAGCAGGCCGAGCGCTTCGAGATCTTTCACGACGGCTTTGCGCGCGTCGAAGCGATCCATGCCGCGATATTTTTCAGGCGCGTTGTCGTTGATCTTCGCGTCGAGCGTGAGAATTTCGATCTGCGGCAGCTTGTGGCGCTGGCCGACGGCGTAGTCGTTGAAGTCGTGCGCGGGCGTGACTTTGACGACGCCGGTGCCGAATTCGCGATCGACGTATTCATCCGCGATGATCGGGATTTCGCGATCGCATAGCGGCAACGTCACCGTCTTGCCGATCAGATGCTGATAACGCTCGTCTTCCGGATGCACCATCACGGCGGTGTCGCCCAGCATGGTTTCCGGGCGCGTGGTCGCGACCGTCAGATGACCGGAACCGTCCGGCAGCGGATAGTTGATGTGCCACAGGCTGCCGTTTTCTTCTTCGCTCACGACTTCGAGATCGGACACGGCGGTGCCGAGCACCGGGTCCCAGTTCACGAGCCGCTTGCCGCGATAGATCAGCCCTTGTTTATAGAGCGTGACGAACACGTCGCGCACGGCGGCCGACATCTTGTCGTCCATCGTGAAGTATTCGCGCGACCAGTCGATCGATGCGCCCAGACGCCGAACCTGATTCGTGATGGTCGAGCCGGATTGCTGCTTCCACGCCCAGACGCGCTTCAGAAACTCTTCGCGGCCGAGGTCATGGCGCGAGATGCCTTGCGCATCGAGCTGGCGTTCGACGACGATCTGCGTCGCGATGCCCGCGTGGTCCGTGCCCGGCACCCACAGCGTGTTTTCGCCCAGCATGCGGTGATAGCGCGTCAGGCCATCCATGATGGTCTGGTTGAACGCGTGCCCCATGTGCAGCGTGCCGGTGACGTTCGGCGGCGGCAACTGGATGGAGAAATTCTTCGCGCCTTCCTTGAACGTGGGAGCGGCGTATCCGCGCTTTTCCCATTCCGGGCCCCATTGGGACTCGATGTTTTGAGGCTCGAAGCTTTTTGCCAGTGTGTTGTCGCTCATGTCGTCGTTCGTCTAGATCTGAAAGCAGGGAATCCGTCAATTATAGCGGTGCCCACGTGGCCTACTCGTACGGTGCCCGAGTGCCCCGTAAGAGCGATATCTGGAAGTAATTGTCAAAAGCGCGCTCTGTCCCTGTATCGCAAAAAGCCATGGTTCTACGCTGGCGGATTCGCACGCGTGCATCCGGCACGAGTGGCGCAAGAGAAAGGGGCGAGATGACCACAGATCAGGAGTGTCAGAAGGTTAGCGTCGCGGGCATGGTCCGCTTGCAGACTTTGGCAGTGTTGAATAGTTGCGGCTATATCGACGATAAAACGGCCCTGCGGGTGCTAGAGTCGATGGACCAGATGTCCGAGATCGACCTGCGCTTCGATTCCGCGCGCGCGATGCTCGACTGGCTCATTCAAGAAGGTTTCCTGGATGAGCAAGCGGCGGAAGCGGCGGCGGTCCGTTTCGTGGAAACGCTGGAGACGGACAAGGCGCCCGAGGACTTGTTGCAGTACGAGTCGGTCGTCGGGCAGATCGACCCGCGTTTCCGGGCGCCATTCGCGGCGTTCGCCGCGCGCACGCGCAAGAAGGTGAAACGTCGCATGATCGGATATGCATCGGCGTTTTGCGTGATCTTCGCGGCGGTCGGGGCCTACACCCTCTGGTCGGCAAGCACGCCATCCTGCGCGGCAAGCAGCACGAAGGACGCGCTGTTCCGGATCGGCGTCCAATCGAAGAGCGATCTCGCCACGAAGCGTCCGGGCCTGTCGCTGAACGATGACCGCGATTTGACGCCACGATTTTCGGATTTCCAGGAAGTGGGCTACGACGATGGCGACAGATCGCGCGGTTGCACAGCGGTCATCAAAGCGGGGGAGGCGACGAGCCCCATAGGCTACGTGATCCGGCCCAGGGAAAAGAATGGTGAGTTCGAAGTGCACACCTATCCGTACGAATACGTCGCCGCGCGCTACAACGAGGCCGGGCTGAACAAGGCGCTGGGCGCCCCGCTCGGCCGCGACGCGATTCGCGCGGCGGTCATCGCGGGAATCAAGGGAATCGACGATCGCGTGGGCAGACGGTCGCCGTCGCATCACAAACCGGTGTACGGGGAAGATGTGCCGAGGACGATGGAAGCGAGGGTCATCGGCGTGCTTCCGGCAGCGGATTGCCGCAGGATCGATGACCATTCCTACGCATGTCCGGTTTTGGTCGACTATAAGGACGATCTGTTGAGCGTTATCGGTGCGATGCCATACGTGCAGCTCAAGGGCGAATTCGTGTTCGAGCGGGATCGGGACGCCTGGAAAGTGGCGAATGGCTTCGATGACAAATTTCTGAACACGCTTGTGAACGGACGTGTGCGAAATACGCTAGGCGCGGACGCGGCCCAGAAAATGCAACAATCCATGGAAAGTAGGCCGTCTGCGCCGTAATCGAGTGTCGGCTGCGATGGGCGACGCGGAAAGTCGTCGAAGAACCGGACATTTATAATGCTCGCTTACCTCGACGCCTCTTTCCCATGCCCGACCTGCTCGCGAATCTGAATCCCGAACAACTCGCCGCCGTGACGCTCCCGGACGAGCCCGCGCTCATTCTCGCGGGCGCCGGCAGCGGCAAGACGCGCGTGCTCATCACGCGCATCGCGTGGCTGATCCAGCAGGGCTACGCGTCGCCGCCGACCGTGCTCGCCGTCACCTTCACGAACAAGGCCGCGCGCGAGATGATGGCGCGCCTGTCCGCGCTGCTGCCCATCGATACGCGCGGCATGTGGATCGGCACGTTTCACGGCTTGTGCAACCGCATGCTGCGCGCGCATTACCGCGACGCCGGCCTGCCGCAGACATTCCAGATTCTCGACACGGCCGACCAGCTGTCCGCGATCAAGCGGCTGATGAAAGGCCTGAACGTCGACGACGAGAAGTATCCGGCGAAGAATCTGCAGTACTTCATCAACAACGCGAAGGAGCAGGGCCTGCGTCCGAAAGACGTCGACGCCACCGATGCGTTCAATCGCAAGTTCGTCGAGCTTTACGAAGCCTACGATCAGCAATGCCAGCGCGAAGGCGTCGTCGATTTTCCCGAACTGCTGCTGCGCTGTTATGAACTCCTCGCGCACAATCCGCCGCTGCGCGCGCATTATCAGGCGCGCTTTCGCAACATTCTCGTCGACGAGTTTCAGGACACGAACAAGCTGCAGTACGCGTGGCTCAAGCTGCTCGCGGGCGAGCACAACGCGATCTTCGCGGTCGGCGACGACGACCAGTCGATCTACGCGTTCCGCGGCGCGAACGTCGGCAACATGCACGATTTCGAGCGCGAATTCCGCGTGCGCAATCTCATCAAGCTGGAGCAGAACTATCGCTCGCACGGCCATATTCTCGATACCGCGAACTATCTGATCGCCAACAACGCCAACCGGCTCGGCAAGAATCTGCGCACCGACGCGGGACACGGCGAGCCGGTGCGCGTCTACGAGGCCGCAACGGATTCGCAGGAAGCGGGCTGGATCGTCGAGGAAATCAAGGCGCTCATCAATACGGGCGTGTCGCGCGGCGAGGTCGCGGTGCTTTATCGCAGCAACGCGCAGTCGCGGACCATCGAACATACGCTCGTGAACGCGGGCATTCCGTATCGCGTGTATGGCGGTCTGCGCTTCTTCGAGCGGCAGGAAGTGAAGCATGCGCTCGCGTATTTGCGTCTCATCGACAATCCGAACGACGACACCGCGTTCGCGCGCGTCGTCAATTTCCCGACGCGCGGGATCGGAGCGCGCTCCATCGAGCAAGTGGCCGACGCGGCGCGTCTCTACAACTGTTCGATGGCCGCCGCCGTGCCGTACGTCACCGGCAAGGCGGGCACGAGCCTCGGCGCATTCGCGACGCTCATCGCGAAAATGCGCGCCGAAACGCAGCAGATGAGCCTGCCGGAAACCGTCGAATACGTCGTGCGCGCGAGCGGTCTCGCCGCGTTCTACGAAACCGAGCGAGAGGGCCAGGATCGGCTCGAGAATTTGCAGGAACTCGTGAATGCGGCGGCGGCGTTCGTCAGCGAGGAAGGCTACGGGCTCGATACGCCCGCGCGCTCGATTCCGCTGCGTCCGGGCGCGTCGGCGCTGCCGGAGATCGTCAGCGAGGACGGCGAGATCGAAGTGCTCGATGCGCCCGGCATCGCCGATCCCGCGCAGAATCCCGACACGATGACGCCGCTCGCCGGCTTCCTGTCGCACGCATCGCTCGAAGCCGGCGACAACCAGGCGCAGGCCGGCCAGGACGCCGTGCAACTGATGACCGTGCACGCGGCCAAGGGCCTCGAATTCACGGCGGTGTTCATCACCGGGCTGGAAGAGGGCTTGTTCCCGCACGAGAACAGCGCGCAGGAATCGGACGGGCTGGAGGAAGAGCGGCGTCTCATGTACGTGGCGATCACGCGCGCGAAAGAGCGGCTTTATCTGTCGTTCGCGCAGAGCCGCATGCTGCACGGCCAGACGCGCTACAACATCCGTTCGCGTTTCTTCGACGAATTGCCCGAAGGCTCGCTCAAGTGGCTCACGCCGAAGATGGAGGCGGGCGCGCGCTGGGGCGGACGCGCCGACAACGCCGGCTGGGGCCGCGACTGGTTTGCGCGTCCCGGACAGGAGCGCGGCGGTTCTTCCGGCTATGCGCGGGATCAGGGCGCCAGCGCGGCATTGCCGTCGTTCGCCAACGAGCAGCGCGCGGCGGAATCCGGCTTCAAGGTCGGCCAGGCCGTGTTCCATACGAAGTTCGGCGAAGGCACCGTGACCGCGCTGGAAGGCTCGGGCGGCGACGCGCGCGCGCAAGTGCGCTTCAAGCGCCACGGCGAAAAGTGGCTCGCGCTGGCCGTGGCGAAACTGCAGGCCGTCGAATGAAGACGAAGCGGCTCGGCATCATGGCGGCGCTGCCGCAGGAACTGGGCGACCTCATCGCGCAGATGCGCTCGGCAGGCGAAGTTCGCACCGTGACGCTCGGCCAGCGCGAGTATTACGTCGGCGACGCGCATGGGCTGCCGGCCGTCGTCACGCTCGCGCGCATCGGCAAGGTGGCGGCGGCCGCGACCGCGAGCGCGCTCATCCATGTGTTCGAAACCGATGCCATCGTTTTCACAGGCGTCGCGGGCGGCGTGCGGGCGGACGTGCAAGTGGGCGATGTCGTCATCGCCGATGCTTTGCTGCAGCATGATCTCGACGCATCGCCGCTCTTTCCGCGCTACGAAGTGCCGCTGCTCGACCGCGCGCGCTTCGAGGCCGATCGCGCGCTTTCCGATGCGCTCGCCGCCGCCGCCGATGCGTTCATCGCCGACGAGGGCGGTACGCTGACGGAGCGCTTCGCCGTCGCCGGGCCGCGCGTGCATCGCGGGCTGATCGTGAGCGGCGATCGCTTCATCGCGAGCCACGACGCGCTCTTCGGCTTGCGCGACGCGCTGCCCGACGCGCTCGCGGTCGAAATGGAAGGCGCGGCCATCGCGCAGGTCTGCTACGAGCACGGCGTGCCGTGCGCGGTCGTGCGGACCATTTCCGATGCGGCGGACGCCGCCGCGCCGCTATCGTTCACCGAATTTCTGACGTCGATCGCCGCGACTTACTCGTCGGGCATTTTGTCGCGCTTTCTCCGCGCTGCCGGCTGATCGAGCGCCGAATCCCACGCGGACGCGGCTTTCCACGGGCCGCGCATCGTCGAAAATCCTGCTTGTAGTTGAGAATGATTCTCAATACAATGACTCGCACACCGTGAGGCAGACACAGGAGGCCCGACGACATGACCAACGATTTCACCGCCATCGGCACGATGGGCGAAGCGCGCCCGGCGTCCGAAAGCGGCGAGCGGGGCGAGCGTTGCGCTGTTTGGGCGAACGCCGCGAGAGTGCTCGAAACCACGCGCCGCGCGTGGACGGAGGCGACGGCGCAGGCGGCGCAGGCGGCGCAGGAATCGGCTCGCCGCGCGCCACGCGCCACGCAGCCCAAGAAACGCGTGGTGCCGCGGCGTTCCCGCTGGCCGTCGCTCGTCGCCGCGCTCAACTACTGGAGTCCGAAACCGCTGTGAACGCCGCCGACCTTGCACCGAAATCCATCGAACTCGACGAGCGTCTTTTCGACGCGAGCCGATTCCCGCTCGTGCGCCTGCGTCCGCGCGCCGTGAAACCGGGCTATGCGTTCGCATGGGGCGCGCAGATGCGCCGTCTCGTGCCCTCGCGACGCCTTTCGTTCTCGTGGCCGAGCACGACGCAAACGAAACCGCCGACGACGCCCGTCTGCGCGCCGCGTGGATGCGCACGCATCGCGCGATGCTGGCCGCGTACTGCCGCGGCCTGATCCTGATCGAACCGCGCATCGAGGCGCGCGCGAGCACGCGAGAAACGCTGCGCGCATTGACGGACGGATGCGGCGTACGAACGGTCGTCGTGTCGAGCATGCGCGTCGCGGGCGAGCTTGCGCCGGTGCTGCTCAAGCACACCGCGTCCGAGGGCCGCGCCGCAGCGCGCACCCGGGCGCTCTGACGCGCCGGACCGATCAGGGCGCGCCCGGTCTGGCGCGGGTTGGACGGCTGCTCTATGCTCAGGGCTCAGCCAACGCCGCTTTGCAGAGGACGCGCATGCCGACTTACCGAGAAGCGTATCGACGGTCGATCGACGAGCCCGAAGCGTTCTGGGCCGAACAGGCCCGTCGCATTCACTGGCAGACGCCGTTCGAGCGGGTGCTCGACCGCAGCAAGCCGCCGTTCGCGCGGTGGTTCGTCGGCGGCAAGACCAATCTGTGCCATAACGCCGTCGACCGGCATCTCGCGTCGCGTGCGCAACAGGACGCGCTCGTCTACGTATCGACGGAAACGGGCATCGAGCGCCGCTACACCTACGCCGAGCTGCACGCGGAAGTGAACCGCATGGCAGCCGTCATGCGCTCGCTGCACGTGAAGAAGGGCGATCGCGTGCTCATCTATCTGCCGATGATTCCCGAAGCGCTCTTCGCGATGCTCGCGTGCGCGCGCATCGGCGCGATCCACTCGGTCGTGTTCGGCGGCTTCGCGGCGCCGAATCTCGCGGCGCGCATCGACGATGCCGAGCCTGCGCTCATCGTCACCGCCGATGCCGGCGCGCGCGCGGGCAAGGTGATCGACTACACGCCGCTCGTCGACGAAGCGCTCTCGCGCGCCGAATACAAGGTGCCGCAAGTGCTCTTGATCGACCGGCAACTCGCGCCCGAGCGCTTGCAGGCGAGTTATCTCGTCGCGTACGAACCGCTGCGCGAGCAATTTTTCGACGCGCACGTGCCGTGCGAATGGCTCGAATCGAACGAGCCGTCGTACGTGCTCTACACGTCCGGCACGACGGGCAGGCCGAAGGGCGTGCAACGCGATGTCGGCGGTTACGCGGTCGCGCTCGCCGCATCGATGGAGCACATCTTTCAGGGCGCGCCGGGCGACACGATGTTCACCGCATCGGACATCGGCTGGGTCGTGGGGCACAGCTACATCATTTATGCGCCGCTGATCGCCGGCCTCACGACCGTGATGTACGAAGGCACGCCGATTCGTCCCGACGGCGGCATCTGGTGGCGGCTCGTCCAGCAGTACAAGATCAATCTGATGTTCACCGCGCCGACCGCGATCCGCGTGCTGAAGAAGCAGGATCCGGCGCTGATGGAGAAATACGATCTGTCGAGCCTGCGCACGCTGTTTCTCGCGGGCGAGCCGCTCGACGAGCCGACTGCGCACTGGATCCAGAGCGCGTTGAAAAAGCCCGTCATCGACAATTACTGGCAGACGGAAACCGGCTGGCCGATGATCGCGATTCCGCGCGGCATCGAAGAATTGCCGTCGAAGCTCGGCTCGCCGGGCGTACCGTCGATGGGCTTCAATCTCACGCTGCGCAACGAAGCGACCGGCGATGCCTGCGCGCCCGGCGAGAAGGGCGTCGTCACGCTGGCGTATCCGCTGCCGCCGGGCTGCATGCAGACGGTGTGGCGCGACGACCAGCGCTTCGTCGACACGTACTGGAAGAGCGTGCCGAATCAGATGGTCTATTCGACCTTCGACTGGGGTGTGCAGGACGAGGACGGCTACGTGTCGATCCTCGGCCGCACCGACGATGTCATCAACGTGGCGGGGCATCGGCTCGGCACGCGCGAGATCGAAGAGGCGTTGTCGGCGCATCCGGCGGTCGCGGAGGTCGCGGTGGTCGGCATCGCCGATTCCGTGAAGGGGCAGGCGGCCGCGGCGTTCGTCGTGCTGCGCGATGCGGATCGCATCAATGCGCCGGGCGCGCGCGAGGGCATGGAAGCGGAGTTGTGTCACGCGGTGGATTCGCAGCTCGGCGCGATCGCGCGTCCGGCGCGCGTGCATTTCGTGACGATGCTGCCGAAGACGCGTTCGGGGAAGCTGCTGCGACGCGCGATCGCGGCGTTGGCGGAAGGGCGCGATCCGGGCGAGCTGCCGACGATCGAGGATCCGGGCGCGTTGATGCAGGTGAGGGAGGCGTTGGGAAACTGAGCGCCCAAAACACAACGGGCACGCGGTCCGGCGTGCCCGTTGTGATCGTCATCGCGTGCGCTCAGGCCTTCGCCTTCCCCTCATGCGTCTTCGGCAACAACACCGTCAACACGCCCAGCAACGGCAGGAACGCGCAAACCTTGTACACATAATCGATGCTGGTCGCATCCGCGAGATGCCCGAGCACCGCCGCGCCCACGCCGCCCATGCCGAACGCGAATCCGAAGAACAAGCCCGCGACCATCCCGACCTTGCCCGGAATCAGTTCCTGCGCATACACGAGAATCGCCGAGAACGCCGATGCCAGCACGAGCCCGATGATCACCGACAGCACGCCCGTCCAGAACAGGTTCGCGTAAGGCATCAAGAGCGTGAACGGCGCGACGCCGAGAATCGACACCCAGATCACCGCCTTGCGCCCGACCTTGTCGCCGACCGGACCGCCGATGATCGTGCCCGCCGCCACCGCCGCGAGGAACACGAACAGATGGATCTGCGCGGCCTGCACCGAGATGCCGAACTTGCTGATCAGATAGAACGTGAAGTAACTCGTGATGCTCGCCAGATAGAAGTACTTCGAGAACACGAGCAGCACGAGCACGCTCATCGCCATGACGACCTTGTTGCGCGGCAGCGTCGCGTGCGCGGTCTGCGCGCGGCCCTTCTTCGTCGCCGGATGACGCTTGTACCAGCGGCCGATATTCGCCAGCACGAACATCGCGACGAGCGCGGCCACCGAGAACCACGCGATGCTCTTTTGCCCGTGCGGGATGACGATCAGCGCGGCGAGCAAGGGACCCAACGACGAACCGGCGTTGCCGCCGACCTGAAAGAGCGACTGCGCGAGACCGTGCTTGCCGCCCGACGCCATGCGCGCCACCCGCGACGATTCCGGATGAAACACCGACGATCCGCAGCCGACCAGCGCCGCCGCGATCAAGAGCGTGCCGAAGCTGCCCGCGACCGACATCAGCAAGAGACCCGACAGCGTGAAGCCCATGCCGACCGGAAGCGAATACGGCTTCGGATGCTTGTCCGTGTACAGGCCGACGAGCGGTTGCAGCAGCGAAGCCGTCACCTGATACACGAGCGTGATGAGGCCGATCTGTCCGAACGTGAGCGCGAATTCGCTCTTGAACATCGGATAGATCGCCAGAATCAGCGACTGGATCATGTCGTTCAAAAGGTGCGAAAAGCTGATCGCGCCCAGAACGGAATAAACGGTGCGTTGCGCGCCCGCTGATGTCGCGGCGGAAGCGTTTGCAGAAGCGTTGGCGGAAGCGCCGGCCGATGCGCCGGAAGGCGACAAAGCGCCCTTGTCGATGCTCGTTTGCATAGTGATGGCTTGTGAAAGCAGGAAAGCGTCTCGGAATCGATCTTTTGTCAGTGCGACATTTATGCGCAGACTGAATTTCTGACAAGTGTAGGCTGTCCCCGACGCGTTGTCCTGCCAAGCTTTGTCGCGAATCGGACAGGATCGGCAGCGAATCCAGCTGCGATTTCGTCGCACGCAAGGTTTTTTGGCCGGTTATAAGAAGCGACGGCGGAGCGAACGAACGTGCGCTCCTGCTAAAAAAAGGCTCAAGAAAGCCCGCAAACCTGCCGTATTCCCGGCAGGGATCAGACCAGGACACGCCTCACGACGGCCAAGTCCAAAGAACAAATTCGGGGATTCGATCGATGAAACTGTTTTCGCTACGCGGCGCAAAAGACGCGGGCTTCATGGCGCATGACGAAGCGAAGCGCACGCTATCAGTCAAGGCATCGCTCAGGCTGGCTTTCGGACTCGTGCTCGCGGGCACGCTCGTCATCGGCGCAATTTCGCTCACGCAGATCAGCCGTCTGAACGGCGCGACCGAATCCATCTACACGCAAGGCTACGTCGCGAGCCGCGCGGCCGAGGAAACGCGCGGCTATCTGCTGCGCGCGAGCCGGTCGCAGAAGATGCTGCTCACCGCGAGCACGGCGAAAGAGCGCGACGATCTCGGCGCGCAGATCGAGCAATCGCTCGCCGAAATCGGACGTGAACAGGCGCAGCTCGCGCAATACATCGATCACGCCGACAAGGACGCGCTCGCGCAGCAAAAGAACTTCTCGATCGCGCTCGGCAAGTGGGCCGAGAATCTGCGGACGTTCGTGAAGCTCGTGAAGGAGCAACCGCTCGATCTCTCGCAGATGAACTGGCAAGTCGGCATGCAGGACGTGTCGCTGCTCGTCGAAACGGGCAAGCTCGAAAAGATGGTCGATGAACTCGTCGCGCGCCGCGGCGCCGCAGCCAAGGCGACGATCGAATCCGCCGCGTTCATCTTCCATTCGTCGTTCGTGATGGTGTCGGTGCTGACGCTCGCGTTGTTCGCGCTCGCGATCGTCGTCTCCGAATGGGTCGTGCGGCGTCTCGCCGGCCAGCTCGGCGGCGAGCCCGGTTATGCGAAGGACATCGCGCGTCGCATCGCATCGGGCGATCTCGCGTATCCGGTCAAGCTCAAGCGTCGCGACGACGCGTCGATGCTTCACGCGCTCTCCGAAATGCAGGCGGGACTGTCGTCGACCGTCGGCGATATCGCGGCGAGCGCGGAGGCGATCGCTTCGGCATCGAGCGAGATTTCAACGGGCAACGTCGACTTGTCGCGCCGTACCGAGGAGCAGGCCGTCGCGCTGGAAAAAACCGCGGCCAGCATGGAGCAGCTCACGTCGACGGTGCGTCAGAACGCCGACAATGCGAAGCAGGCGAGCACGCTCGCGGCGAGCGCGTCGGAGATCGCGGAGAAGGGCGGCGCGGTCGTGGGCCGCGTCGTCGAAACGATGCAGCGCATCGATGCGAGCGCGAAGAGCATCGGCGACATCATCGGCGTGATCGAGGGCATCGCCTTCCAGACCAACATCCTCGCGCTGAACGCGGCGGTCGAAGCGGCGCGCGCGGGCGAGCAGGGGCGCGGCTTCGCGGTCGTCGCGGGCGAGGTGCGCAGTCTCGCGCAGCGTTCGTCGTCGGCGGCGAAGGAGATCAAAGGGCTCATCGATACATCGGTGTCGCGCGTGTCGGACGGCTCGACCTACGCGCAGGAAGCGGGCGCCACGATGGAGGAAGTCGTCAAGGCCGTGCGCCGCGTCACGGACATCATGGGCGAGATCTCGGCGGCATCGGCGGAGCAGAAGACGGGCATCGAGTCGATCGGCGAGGCCGTCACGAAGATGGACGCGAACACGCAGCAGAACGCCGCGCTCGTCGAACAGGCGGCGGCCGCCGCGCAATCGCTCGACGATCAGGCGCGCGCGCTCAAGTCGCTCGTCGGAAAATTCCAGTTGGCTTGACGCAAGGCTTGAGGATAGAATCGCGGACGGGCGCGGCAGGGCGCCCGGTCTCGCGAAAGTCTTACGCACCTGCCGTGCAGCACCTCAACTTTGGATCGAACCGCAACGTCGAACCTTTATAGCCGCAGCGAGAACGGCGCAACAAAGGAACAACGTCATGTGGTCTACATCCTGTCCGATCTCTTCTTCCGTTTCCAATAGCGACTATCTGCGCGAACATGCGCGGCGTCTGCTTCGTCACGCCCGAGACGGCGATACGAGCGCGTCGATGCCCGTTCTGCGCCGCCTGCTCGCGGCGAACGTCACGCGCGCGGAACGCCTCGCCGATCTGCACGCGATGCGCGACGATCTGCAACTGAAGCATCTGCTTTCGATGCTCGCCGTCGAACTCGGCTACCCAGGCTGGGACGCGTGCAAATTCCACATCGACGAACAGCCGGACGCGGCGATCGACCGCTATCGGCTCGACGCCGGCGCGTTCAACGACTACGAGAAGAACTGGTTTGCGAACGAATCGGAAGCACGCGAATGGCAGCGCGCGCACGGCGGCTATATCGTGCGATACGGCGAGCAGGCCGTGGCGATTCTGAAGCGGGAATAAGGCGGAGGAAGGGGTCTGCGCGCAAGAAGGAAGCCGCTCAGATGAGCTCGACTTCCTTCCAGTTCGCGCTAAAGAAAAAACGGCTCAGCTCCTTCGTGAGCTCGTTCAGTGCGCTCATCTCGGCGGGCGAGATCTTGCGCACGTGTTGCGGCGAGGTCCAGTCGCCGTAGATCAGCGCGACGGTCGTATCGTTCGATTTCACCGGCAGCACGACGAACGCCTGCGCTTCGCCGAGCGTCTCCTTGTACCAGCGCGGCAGGCGGGCGTCGATGCGCGCGTCGTGCGCGTTCTCGATGAAGATGCCGACCGGATTGCTGATCGCGAGATGAAACACGTCGGGCCGGAACTCCGCCGAGAAGCGCAGTTTCGGCAACATCGGCTCGACGCCCGCGCCGAGGCCGAGACGCGCGTGGAATTCGTTGTTGGCCTGGCGCACGAACACCACGGTGCGCGACAGATGCAGGCTGCCGAGTATCGATTCCGACGCGAGCGCGAGCGCCGGCGCGAGCGCATTCTTCGACGGCAACGAGCGCAAGTCCGCGACGCTCGCGCCGATGCGCGCCTCCGCCGATACGTTCGCGCGCGCCATGGCATCGGCGTTGGCCTGCAGCTCGGAGATCTCGCGCATCACGCCGTCGCTCGCTTCTTCGTTCGCGAGCGCGAGGCTCATCGACGTGAGCGTGTCGGCGTCGGTGTTGAGCGGTCCGGTGTAGCGGTTCGCGATATCGAAGAGCACCGATTCGCGGCCGTCCGCGGCCACGTTTTGCGCCGTGAGCGCGTCCGCGACTTCGGTCGAATAGTTGGAGATCGCGCGCAGCCAGCGAACGTGCTTCGGCACGGTTTCATCGACGGGCGCGTTCGGATCGGTCGCGCGCATGCCTTCGCGAATCGTCTCGGGCAGACGCCAGCGGTCCGCCGCTTCGAGGCCGATCTCGTCGAAGGTGACGCCGAGCAGCGCGGCACAGGCGGCGCTGTCGGGGATGTTCTCCGAAGCGGCCTTGCGGCGCAACTGATCCCACTCGTGTTCGAGATAGAACGCGACGAGCAGCTTGCCGATCTGCCGCATCAGCGTGCAGACGACCGCTTCCTCGGCGGAGCGCAAGTCCTTGTGCTCGGTGAGCTGCCGCGCAACCGCGCCCGAGAGCAGGGTGCGGTTCAGTTCGAGCTTCGCGTCGATACGGCGCGGCGCGCTCTGATGGAAGTGGTCGACGAGCTTCAACCCGACGACGAGATGACCGACGGCGTCCATGCCGAGCACCATCAACGCGCGCGTGACGGTGGTGATGTTGCCGCCGAACGCGATGTACATCGCCGAGTTGGCGAGCCGCAGCACCTTCTGCGTGAGGCCGACGTCCGACAGCACGACTTGCACGAGGGACGTGAAGTCGAGGTCGTCATCGCTCATTGCGGACACAGTCGAGCGCAGCGCCTGAGACAGCATGGGGAAATCCCCGCGCTCGCTCATGCGCGACCACAGCTTGTCCAGTAGTTCGGCCTTGGTGCGTGCCATTGCAAAAAATAAGAACTCGTTCGTTACGCGACGGCTAACCCGAGGCGGTCCTGCAATCCAGCACCCAACAACGAAATGTACACGTTATTAGGGAGTTACGGCGCGTGCTTCGATTAAAACACGAACAATCGTCCGTTCATAATGTCTCGTGCAATACGAGCGAATGCGACTGGAACGAGCGCGCCAGCTCGTCCGACGGCAACGCATGGCTGATGAGCCAGCCCTGAATATGGTCGCATCCGAGGTCCGCGAGCAAATCCCGCTGCGCCTCGGTTTCGACGCCTTCGGCCACCAGCTCCAGTCCGAGCGATTGCGCCAGCCCGACCACCGCGCTCACGATCGCGCGATTGTTTCGGGACGTAATCAGGTTCTCGACAAAGCTGCGGTCGATCTTGAGCTTCGAGAGCGGAAAACGTTGCAAATAGGCGAGGCTCGAATAGCCCGTGCCGAAATCGTCGACGGCGAAGCGGATGCCGATCGTCGTCAGCGTTTCGAGCAGGCGCGTCGCTTCCTCCGGATCGTGCATCAAAAGGCTTTCGGTGATCTCGAACACGAGCCGCCGCGCGTCGATGCCGGTGAGCGCGAGCGCTTCCTTCACTGCGGCGGTGAATCGTTTGTCGCGGAACTGCTGCGGCGACACGTTCACCGACACGTAATCGAGCCGGATGCCGATCGCGTCCCACTGCACGATCTGCATGCACGCGGCCTTCAGCACCCAGTTGCCCAGATAATTGATGAGGCCGATGGATTCCGCGAGCGGAATGAACGTCGACGGCGGCACGAGCCCGTGCACCGGATGATTCCAGCGCATCAGCGCTTCCACGCCGACCACCGCGCCCGTGCGGATCTTCGTGATCGGCTGGAAGTAGAGCGAGAACTCACCGTTGCGCACGGCTTCGTACAGGTCCGCTTCGAGCTTGAGGCGCTCGGCGTCGGCGGGGTTGTCGTCGATCGTGTGGAAGACGAGCGCATTGCCGCCCGATTCCTTCGCCTGCGCGAGCGCCTGATCGGCCATGCGCAAGAGGTTGGTCTGCGCTTCGCTTTTCGCGAGCCTGCCCGCCTGATCCGGATACAGCGCGACGCCCACGCTCGCCGACAAATGCGTGTGCTGCCCGCGATGCCGGTAGGGCTGCGCGATCGCGGTGAGCAAGCGCCGCCCGAGACTTTCGGCGAGTTCCGCCGTGGTGCCGGGCGGCAGCAGCACGGCGAATTCGTCGCCGGCCACGCGCGCGACGCGCTCGCCGTGTCCCGCCGTATGCTGGATGCGCCGCGCGGTTTCGCGCAGCAGCTCGTCGCCGGCGTCGTAGCCGAGCGCGCGGTTGATGCGCTGATAATCGTCGATGTCGAGCAGCACGAGTCCCGCGTGCGTGCGCGTGAGTTCGGCTTCGTCCTGCGCCGCAACGATCGCGGCCTTCAGGGCGATGAGATTGTCGAGGCCCGTCAGCGCATCGTGATTGATCGTATGCACGAGCGCCGCTTCGCGCTCGCGCCAGTGCGTCACGTCGAAGGCGGCGAGCGCGAAGCCGGGCATGCCGCGCGCGGCCGTCGACACGAGCCGCAACTCGACGCAGATCGGATAGGTGAGCGACTTCACGACCGTCAGCGTCGCCGATTCGAGCTTGCCGCTCACGCGCGCCCGCGCGACGAGCGCATGCAGCTCGTCGGCTTCCTCGGATGCGACGAGATCGTGCAGCGTCAGCATGCTCAGATAATCGCGGTGATAGCCGATGAACTCGATGCTCGCATCCGATACATACTGGAAGCGCAGCGCATCGTCGAGCTGGGCGAGGAAGTCGACCGCGCCGAGCGTGGCCTCGGACGCGTCGGTCAGGGCATTCGCGACGGCGGCGACGGGCGCATCCGGCGCGCCGGCCCCGGGCGATGTCGCGGGCGCGGGCGGCTCCCCGGCGCTCTCGGGATGCCGCTCGCGCGCGGCGCTTCCCCATGCGCGAGAGAGCGCATCGAGCGCGATGCGCCACGGTGCGCGGCGGGAGACGTTGATCCGGTTCGCTTGCATGGTCTCGTTGGTTTCTGGCGGCAGCGCCTGCTTTTTCGGCCAGGCGGCGGCGCGCGGAACACGCGCCTCGCGGGTTCCGGCCGGGACGTGCCGCAATGAGGCGCGACACGCTCTATCAGGCGAGTTATCGGCGCGATCGGGGATTTCTTTAACCGGCGGCGCGGATGCGGCGGGCGCATCGCGGCATCAAGAATGTCCAGTTATTGTCGATATGAGGTTTCATATTATCTCGTCAGGAGAATTCGGTTACAGTGGCGCGTTTGCGGCCGGGAACCCGTTCTCTCGTCGGTGTGCCGCCGGACGCAGGGCTTTCGCCGTGCTGTTGACCATCAGAATTCCGTTCGACTCGTTCGCCCCATGATCGAATCCACCAAGCGGCCGGCCTGTGCCATAGCCAAGGCCATCGAGCCGGCCATCACGCAACGCTTCACGGCGCCGCCGCGCGCATCCGACCGGTCCGCGCCATGCCCGATTCTTCCCTGAAGCGCGCGGCATCGGCGCGGCGCGGGCAAAGCGTCTATGTCGGGCGTCAGCCGATCCTCGACGGCGAAGGCGCGCTCGTCGCCTACGAACTGCTCTTTCGCGACAGCCCCGACAATCGCGCCCGCATCCACGACGACGTGCAGGCGACCGCGCATGTCGTCGCGCGCACGATCGGCGAGATGGGCGTGCCGGCGGTGCTCGGGCCGCATCCCGGTTACGTGAACATGAACCGCGAGCTGCTGTTCGACGACATCGTCCACATCATGCAGCCCGAGCGTTTCGTGCTGGAGCTGCTGGAAAGCATCACGTTCGACGAGTCGCTATTCAAACGCTGCGCGCAGTTGCGCAACGCGGGCTTTCGCTTCGCGCTCGACGACGTCGTGAAGCTCGACGACGCGCTGCATGCCGCGCTGCCGACCGTCGATATCGTCAAGGTCGATTTCCTCGCCGCGGACGATCGGCATCTGCCGCTACTCGCTGCGGAGGTGAAGCGGCGCGGCAAGCTGCTCGTGGCGGAAAAGATCGAGACGTTCGACGATCTGACGCGCGCCAAACGTCTCGGCTTCGATCTCTTTCAGGGCTATTTCTTCGCGCGGCCGCAGGTGCTTTCGGCGCGGCGCGAGAGCCCGGCGCGCGGCTCGCTCCTGCGCCTCATGGCCGTGCTCGCCGGCGAGCCGGGCCTGCGCGAGCTGGAAGCGGAACTGAAGCGCAATCCGGATATCGTCGTGCAGCTGATGCGTCTCGCGAATTCGAGTGCGCAGACGCGCGGGCGGCGCGTGTCGTCGTTGCGCGAGGCGATCGCCGCGACCGGCACGCGCCAGTTGATGCGCTGGGCGCAGCTGCTGCTTTACGCGGACGGCAGCGGTTTGCCGTGGCGCTCGGATCCGCTGCTGCAACTCGTCGGCACGCGCGCGCGCTTCCTGGAGCTCGCGGCCGAAAAGCTGCGTCCCGCCGACGAAGCCTTCTCCGACGCCGCGTTCATGACCGGCATCTTCTCGCTCGTGCATGTCGTGCTGAACATGCAGCCCGTGGAAATTCTCGATAAGCTCCATCTGGCGGCCGAAATCCGCACGGCCATTCTCGCGGGCGAAGGCTTGCTCGGCGCGCTGCTCGGCATCGCGCGGGCTGCCGAGCGGGGCGATGCGCCCGCCATCGACGCGAGCCGGCACGCGCAGCCATCGCTCGACGTGCTCACGCCCGCGGTGCTCGCTAAACTGCAATTCGAAGCGGCGGCGTGGTTCGCGCAACACCGGATGGATCAGGGCGAGGACGACGCATAGTTGGCGTCTTTGCATGAACGAGGTCTTCGAAAGGAGCGCGCATGAAAAGATTTTCCGGTATGAAAGCGGCTGCTGTTCTGGCGATGGCCGCGGCCGCGGCCGTTTATCCGCTCGTCGCAGGCGCGACGCTCAAGCCCGGGGATGCCGCGCCCGACTTCACCGCGCAGGCGTCGCTCGGCGGCAACGTGTACGACTATTCGCTCGCCGATGCCCTCAAGAAAGGCCCGGTCGTGCTGTACTTCTATCCGGCGGCGTTCACGAAGGGCTGCACGATCGAGGCGCATGAGTTCGCGGAAGCGGTCGATCAGTACAAGGCCGAAGGCGCGACGGTCATCGGCGTGTCGCACGACAACATCGATACGTTGAAGAAGTTTTCGGTGAGCGAATGCCGCAGCAAGTTTCCGGTCGCGGCGGACGAAAACTCGAAGATCATCAAGTCCTACGACGCCTCCATGCCGATGAAAAGCACGATGGCCAAGCGCGTGTCCTACGTGATCGCGCCCGACGGCCGCGTCATCTACGAATACACGAGCCTGTCGCCGGACCAGCACGTCGCCAACACGCTGCAGGCGCTGCGCGACTGGAACGCGAAGCACAAGGCGCAGTGATACGCTGCGGTCTCATCGATTGAGCGTGCGGGAGGCGCGATGCCCATCGTCGTCGGACTGATCGTCTTAGGATTGCTGATTTACGGCGCGATATGGTCGTTCGACGCGCTACACGCGCACTTCGGCCTCGGCGTCGCGGTGGCGGTTGCGATCGTCGTGCTGGCGATCATCGCGGCGGGCGTGATGCGCTGGCTCGCGAGCCGCCGCGAGATCGCGCCGAATCTGCGCAAAGGCGAACACGGCGACTGGACCCACGAACTCAAATCCGACTGGGGCGGCGTGCGGGTCGCGGCGGGCAAGCGTCTGTGCGATGTGCGCGTCGGCGACGAGCGCGGCAGCTATATCTTCGCGGACCTGCGCGGCGCGCGCATGCGGCAGGCGAATGGAACGAACGGCGCGTGGCAGGTCGTGCTCGACGTGCGGGACGCGAAGCACGGCGAATGGACGCTGCCGATGCGCGATCGCGGCGAGGCGCACAAATGGGCGCGCATCCTGTCGCTCGCCACGCAGCAGAAGCTCTGACTATTCCGCGTGATAACCCATGTCGCCGCGTACCTTGCCGCGGAACACCCAGTACGACCAGATCACGTAGATCATCAGGACGGGCAGCAGAAACATCGTCCCGATCAGCAGAAACTGATGCGACAAGGGCGCGGCGGACGCATCCCAGAGCGTGACCGAAGGCGGCGCGATGAACGGCCACAGGCTGATGACGAGCCCCGTGAACGCGAGAAAGAAGAGCCCGATCGAGCACAGGAACGGCAGCACGTCGCGGTCTTTCGCGAGGCTCGACCAGAGCGTCCACGCGAGCAGCACGGTGAGCACAGGCACCGGCGCGAACGCCAGGCTGTCGGGGAAGGCAAACCAGCGCGCGGCAATGCGCGCGTCCTTGAGCGGCGTCCACAGGCTGATGAGCAGAATGAACGCGATCACGCCGATGAGCGCATAGCGCGCCATCTTGCGGCTCCAGTCCTGCAGTTCGCCTTCGGTCTTGAGCACGAGCCACGTCGTGCCTTGCAGCGCATAGCCGAAGATCAGCCCCACGCCGACGAGCAACGGAAACGGCGCGACCCAGTTCCAGCTCGTGCCGGCGTAGACGCGGCCTTCGATCGGGAAGCCCTGGATAAACATGCCGAGCACGATGCCCTGCGAGAACGTCGCGACGAGCGAGCCGCAGCCGAACGCACCGTCCCACAGCCATTTGCGCGCGCCGGTCACTTCGCGGAATTCGAACGCGACGCCGCGAAAGATCAGCCCGAGCAGCATGAAGAGAATCGGGAAATAAACGGCCGGCACGATGATCGCGAACGCGAGCGGAAACACCGCGAACAATCCGCCGCCGCCGAGAATGAGCCAGGTCTCGTTAAAGTCCCAGACGGGCGCGACGGAGTTGATCATCAGATTGCGCGATTCGGCGTCGCGGCGCAGCAGAAAAACCATGCCTACGCCGAGATCGAAGCCGTCGAGCAGCACATACATGAACACCGCCAGCGCGAGAATGGCGGCCCACAGCGGCACGAGATCGAGCATCGCGTTCTCCGGTTCGTTGCTTATTTGCGTCCGCGGCCGGGCGGCACGATGTCGTCCTCGCTCACGCGGGGCGTCGCGCCGTTCGCGCCCGCCGATACCGCCGACAGCGGACGCGCCGCGCGCGCCTTCGTATCGAGTTCGTCCTTTTCGTGCGCATGGCCGACTTCGGCCGGCCCGACGCGCACCAGCCGCCGCAGCAGGAACAAACCCGCGCCGAAGATCACGAGATAGGCGAGCACATAGAGCAGCCACGAGAGACCGACATCGGCGGCGGTGAGCGAGGGCGTCACCGAATCCTTCGTGCGCAGGATGCCGTAGACCGTCCACGGCTGACGGCCGGCCTCGGTCGTCGTCCAGCCGGCGATCACCGCGATGAAGCCGAGCGGCATCGCCCACGTCGCCGCGCGCAGCCAGCGCGTGCTCGTCTCGATGCGCCCGCGCGCGAACTGCACGATGCCCCACAGCACGAGCGCGAACATCAGCAGCGCGATGCCGACCATGATGTGAAACGCGAAGAACACGACCGCGACGGGCGGCCGGTCCTCGCGCGGAAAGTCCTTGAGGCCGCGCACGTAGCCGTTCGGATCGTGCGTGAGATAAATGCTGCCGAGCACCGGAATCGAGATTTCGAAGTGATTGCGTTCCTCGTCCTGATCGGGAATCGAGAAGAGATTGGCCGGAACGCGCGTGCCGGATTCCCAGAGCGCTTCCATCGCCGCGAGCTTGGCCGGCTGATGCTTGAGCGTGTTGAGTCCATGCGCGTCGCCGATCACCATCTGCACCGGCACCATGATGATGAGAAAGATCAGCGACATCTTCACCATCACGCGGCTTTCCTCGAGCGCGCGGCGCTGGCGCAGATACATCGCGCCGACGCCGAGAATCACGAAGCCGGCCGTCACGAGAAACGCGCTCACCGTGTGCCCGAGCCGGTACGGAAACGACGGCGTGAAGATCACGTCGAAGAAGCTCACCACTTCGAAGCGGCCGTCCGGCAGCACGCGGTGGCCTTGCGGCGTCTGCATCCAGCTATTGACGGCGAGAATCCAGAACGACGAGATCACGGTGCCCGCCGCGACGAAGATCGCCGACATCACATGCGCCCACTGCGGCACGAGCTTGCGCCCGAAGAGCAGCACGCCGAGAAACGCCGATTCGAGGAAGAACGCCGTCAGCACTTCGTAGCCCATCAGCGGGCCGACGACGTTCGCGGTCGCATCCGAAAAACGGCTCCAGTTGGTGCCGAACTGAAACGGCATCACGATGCCCGACACCACGCCCATGCCGAACGACACCGCGAAAATTTTCAGCCAGAACGCCGACAGGCGACGATAGACGTCGCGCTTCGTGATCCACCAGTTGAATTCGAGCGTCGCGATGAAGCACGACAGACCGACCGTGAAGGCCGGCAACAGAATGTGAAAGGCGACGACCCACGCGAACTGGAAGCGGGAGAGCAGGACCGAGTCGACATCCATGAACGCTCCTTGTTCAGGCTTTTTGCAGCGGATGTGTCGAAAGGCGCGCCTCGCGCGGGCGCTTTCCTCCTTAATAGCATGGTTTTAAGGAACGCGACCACACGCCGCGCGGCGAAGCGCCACGTGCGCCTGCCGCGAATGCACCCGTTTGGTACAATCTTCGGCTTTCGCGCCTAAGCCATGCGGACGACCGCATGCGCATCGTTTCGTCGGGGACGGCCCCATTTTTCAAGGGAGTCGCTCGATGTCCTGGATTCTTCTTTTCGTCGCCGGTCTGCTGGAAGTCGCCTGGGCCGCCGGTCTCAAATCGTCCGAAGGCTTCACCCGGCTCGGACCGTCCGTCTTTACCGTCATCACCGCGCTCGGCAGCTTCGTCCTGCTCGCGATGGCCATGAAGCAACTGCCGCTCGGCACGGCCTACGCCGTTTGGACGGGCATCGGCGCGGTCGGCGCGTTCGTCTTCGGAATCGTGTTCATGGGCGAAGCGCTGTCGGCGGCGCGCATCCTGAGCGCGGTGCTGATCGTCGCCGGGCTGATCGGGCTCAAGCTCTCGTCAGGACACTGAGGGCGCCGGGAACGCCAATCGCTTGAACCGTGCTGCACCGCGCGTATTTGCGTGGATATAATGGTTCGAGGTCATCCGCATTTGTCTGAGCGCAACGTTTTGCGCGTTTTCGTTCTATCTTCGCGTATGTAGGCGGCTTCTTCCGGCATCTGCCGCAAAGACCGCTCTTTTCAGTCGGCAAATCGTCCCGTAGCGGCGAACGCCGGCGGCTGGCAGCATTAAGGGAGACGGCAATGCTTGAGTCACTTTCGCTCGCAGCGGGCCTGTCATGGGCGAGCGGGCTGCGCCTGTATCTCACTGTTTTCATCGCCGGCATGTTCCAGCGCATGGGAATCGTTCACCTGCCGGATTCGCTTGCAGTGCTCGGCTCGCCGTGGGTGATCGGCGTCGCGGGCGTGCTCGCGGTCGTCGAATTTCTCGCCGATAAAATTCCCGCCTTCGATTCCCTGTGGGACGCGGTGCACACGTTCATCCGCATTCCGGCGGGCGCGGTGCTCGCCGCCGGCTCCCTCGGCCACGCCGATCCCGCCATGCTCACCATCGCCGCGCTCGCGGGCGGCACGCTCGCCGGTGCATCGCATTTCGCGAAGGCGGGCACGCGGGCGCTCATCAATCTGTCGCCGGAGCCGGTGTCGAACTGGGCGGCGTCGGCGACCGAGGATGTCGGCGCAGTCACCGGCATCGCGCTCGCGCTCTTCGTGCCGCTGCTGTTTCTCGTGCTGCTTCTCGCGTTTCTGGTGCTGGCGGGCTGGGCGCTGCCGAGGCTCGCGCGCGGCGTGCACGGCGGGGTGTCGCGCATGGCCAAGCACATGCTGCCGAGCTCGGAACATCGGATGAACCGGCTGCGGAGCAAGCACGATTGAGCACCGCATTCAGGAACGATCAGGCCGCACGTAAGGCAGGACATTCGCATCCGCACATCACGCTCGGTTTCATGCAGACGATGCGTCAGGCGTGGCGCATGACCGGCCGCGACTGGCGCGCGGGCGAGCTCACGATGCTGCTGCTCGCGCTGGTGCTGGCGGTGGCGGCGCTCTCCAGCGTCGGATTTCTCGCGGATCGCATGCGCCAGGGACTCGCGCGCGACGGACGCCAGATGATCGCCGCCGATTTCGTCGTGCGCGCCGATCATCCCGTCGATCCGATGTTCGCAACGCAAGCGAAATCGCTCGGACTCGAGACGGCGGGCACGACGATTTTCCCGAGCATGATCAGTTCGACGTCCGCCCAGCCGCTCTCGCGCCTCGCGGCGATCAAGGGCGTGACGCAGGGCTATCCGTTGCGCGGCGCGCTGCGCATCGCGCCCGCCGTCGACGCCGCCGATGCGCCCGCGCACGGCATTCCCGCGCCCGGCACCGTCTGGGTCGACGCCGCCTTGCTCGATGCGCTCAAGACGAAGGTCGGCGGCACGGTGAAAGTCGGCACGCGCACGTTCACGGTCGCGGGCGTCATCACGCGCGAACTGGATCGCGGCTTCTCGTTCGTCAACTTCTCGCCGCGCCTGATGATGCGCGCCGACGAAATCGCCGCCACGGGACTCATCGGCTACGGCAGCCGCGTGACGTATCGCCTGCTCGTCGCCGGTTCCGACAGCCAGGTCGAGCAGTTCGCGAAGTTCGCGCGCGAGAACGTCGATGGCGGCAAGCTGCGCGGCGTCGCGCTGGAATCGCTCTCCGACGGCCAGCCGCAAGTGCGCCAGACGATCGATCGCGCGAGCCACTTCCTCACGCTGGTGTCGCTGTTGACGGCGCTGCTCGCGGCGGTCGCGATCGCGATGGCGGCGCATCGTTTCGCGCGGCGTCATCTCGACGGCTGCGCCGCGATGCGCTGTCTCGGCGTCAGCCAGCGCACGCTGCGCGCGCTCTTCCTGAACGAATTTCTGGCGATCGGCCTGATCGGCAGCGCGGCGGGCGTCGTGCTCGGTTTCGGCGGGCATCTCGTGCTGCTGAACTGGCTCGCCTCGCTCGTCGATGTCGAACTGCCGCAGCCGAGCGTCTGGCCCGCGCTGCAAGGCGTCGCGATGGGGCTCGTGCTGCTGCTCGGCTTCGCGCTGCCGCCGCTTCTGCCGATCACGCGCGTGCCGCCGGTGCATGTCATCCGGCGCGAACTCGGCGATGCGCAACGCGTCGCCCATGCCGCGTATGGCGTCGGCGTGCTGCTGTTCGCGGCGCTTTTGATCGTCGCGGCGGGCGAGTTGAAGCTCGGCGGCATCGTCGCGGGCGGTTTCGCGGCGGGCCTGCTCGTGTTCGGCGCGATCGCGCGCGCGGCGCTCTGGGCGGCGGCGCGCTTCGTGCGGCGCGAGCGCAGCCGCGCGGGCGTCGGCTGGCGTTATGCGCTCGCGTCGCTGGAGCGGCGCAGCGGGTCGAGCGCGCTGCAAATCACCGCGCTCGGCATCGGGCTGATGTGTCTGCTGCTCATCGGCATGACGCGCAACGATCTCATCAAGGGCTGGCGCGACGCGACGCCGCCCGACGCGCCGAATCAGTTTCTCATCGACATTCAGCCGGACCAGCGCGCCGGCGTGCTCGACTATCTGCACACGCACGGCCAGCCCGACGCCGCGCTTTCGCCGATGGTGCGCGCGCGTCTCGTCGCCATCAACGGCAAGGCTGTGAATCCGGACAACTACGACCGTGCCGACGCGAAGCGCCTCGTCGATCGCGAATTCAATCTGTCGTACACGACCGAACTGCCGGGCGATAACCGCGTCACGCAAGGCGCGTGGTTCGGCAAAGACGGCAAGCCGCAGGTGTCGATCGAAGAGGGCATCGCGAAGACGATCCGCGTGAAGATGGGCGACGTGCTGCGTTTCGACGTCGCCGGACTGCCGGTCGAAGCGCCGGTGACGAGCGTGCGCAAGGTCGACTGGAATTCGTTCAAGGTCAACTTCTTCGTGCTGCTGCCGCCCGACGCGCTCGCCGATCTTCCCGCGACCTTCATCACGAGCTTTCATCTGCCGGCAGACGAGCAACGCGTGATCGACGGGCTCGTCGCGCGTTATCCGAACGTGACGGCGATCGATATCGCGCCGATTCTCGCGCAGATTCATCGCACGCTCGCGCAGGTGATCGGCGCGGTGCAGTTCCTGTTCCTCTTCACGCTCGCGGCGGGCGTGCTCGTGCTCTACGCGGCCCTTGCCGGCACGCGCGACGAACGCGTGCGCGAATCGGCGCTGTTGCGCGCGCTCGGCGCGTCGCACGGACAGATCCGCTCCGTGCAGGTCGCCGAGTTCGTCGCCGTGGGCGCGCTGTCCGGGCTGATGGCCGCGGTCGGCGCGCAGGGCATCGGCTATGTGCTGGCGGCGCGCGTGTTCGAGTTTCATATCGATTTCAATCCGTGGCTCGTGCCGGTGGGCATCGTCGCGGGCGTCGCGTGCGCGGGGCTCGGCGGCTGGCTGAGCCTGCGGCGCGTATTGGCGCGCCCCGCGCTGCAATCGCTGCGCGACGCGTAGTTTTTCGAATCAGAGCAATGACCGACGTCAATCCCGAAGACGATGTGCAAAAGCCGACCGCTTTCGAGCTGGTCGGCGGCGAAGAGCGCGTGCGCGCGCTCGTCGACCGTTTCTATGATCTGATGGACCTCGAGCCGGAGTTCGCGGGCATCCGCGCGCTGCATCCGCCGACGCTCGACAATTCGCGCGACAAGACGTTCTGGTTCCTGTGCGGCTGGATGGGCGGGCCGGATCACTACATCAGCCGCTTCGGTCACCCGCGTTTGCGGGCGCGGCATCTGCCGTTCGCAATTGCGTCGAGCGAGCGCGACCAATGGCTGCGCTGCATGGCGTGGGCGATGGAAGACATCGGCATCGACGCATCCTTGCGCGAGCGGCTGCTCACTTCGTTCTTCGATACCGCAGACTGGATGCGCAACCGTCCCGGTTGATTCGCTTTCTTTTGTACCGGTTCAGGCGGGGCGCGGCTGATGCATCATCGGCTTTTTCGCCTCATCGCAAGGAAGCACGACCATGAGCACACGCGCACTCTTTCGCGAGGACGCTTATCAAACGCGTTGCGACGCGACCGTCACCGCCATCGACGAGCAGGGCATCCACCTCGATCAAACCGTGTTCTATCCGCTCGGCGGCGGCCAGGCGGGCGATGCCGGCACGCTGACGCTCGCGGACGGCACGGTCATCGCGATCGCCGATACGCGCAAGGCGAAGTTCGAAGGCGCAACGCCGGATGACGCGGTTCACGTTCCCGCGCCCGGTCAGGAGGATGCGCTTGCGAAGCTGAAAACCGGCGACAAGGTGAGCGCGGAGATCGACTGGGCGCAGCGTTACCGGCGCATGCGGCTGCATACGGCGAGCCATCTGATCTGCGCGGTGCTGCCGTATCCCGTCGACGGCTGCAGCATCACGACGGAATACGCGCGGCTCGATCTCGCGACGGTCGAGCCGATCGAGCGCGAAGCCGTCGAAGCGAAGCTCAACGCGCTGATCGGCGGCGCGCACGGCGTGCAGACCGAATGGATCACCGATGATGAAATGGCCGCGCGTCCCGAGCTCGTCCGCACGATGAGCGTGAAGCCGCCGACGGGCCTCGGCCGCGTGCGTCTCTTGCGCATCGAGAATGTCGATCTGCAGCCGTGCGGCGGCACGCATGTGCGCAACACGGAGGAGATCGGCGAGTTGCGCATCGCGAAGCTGGAGAAAAAGAGCGCGCGCACGCGGCGACTGGTGCTGGAACTCGTCTGAACATGGATCCGCGCGCTCAGGCCGTGCTCGATCTCTGGTTCGGCGCGCCCGGTTCAGCGGAATTCGGTCAGGATCGCAAGCTGTGGTGGAAGAAGAAGCGCGCCTTCGATTCGCTGCTCACCGAACGTTTCGGCGCGCTGCTCGACGAGGCGCACGCGGGCGGCTTGCGCGAGTGGGAAAGCACGCCGCTCGGCACGCTTGCGCTGATCGTGCTCATCGATCAGTTTTCGCGCAACTGTCATCGGAACACGCCGCGCGCGTTTGCGGGCGATGCGCGTGCGCTCGCGCTGGCGAAGACGCTGGTCGAGCGCGGCGACGATCTGCGCTTGCCGAGTGCGTACCATCGCGCGTTCGCGTACATGCCGTTCGAGCACGATGAATCGATGGGGAGCCAGCGCGAGGCGCTGCGCTTATTCGCAAAGCTGAAAGAAGAGACCGGCGTTTCGAGCTTCCATGAATCGGCGCTGGAGCACGCGGAAGTGGTCGAGCGCTTCGGACGCTTTCCGCATCGCAATCGGATTCTCGGACGCGAAATGCGCGCCGATGAGGAGGCGTGGCTGGCGGCGCATGGCGGGTTTTGAGCCACGGACGAAGCGTGTGCCGCATCCCTTTTACGTGAGGAAGCCCGCGTCACATCGTCGATCGAACGGATTGACATTGGTCGTTGACGATCCGTTTTCCGATTAGTTCTATTGATGCATGAGCGATGCGCCCCTAATATGAATACCGCTGTATCAAGGCACTATTCATATATCGGACCATCGCAAGAGCATGACGCGCGCGAACTTTAATCGAATTACTTTGGTTTCCGTAACAGGTTTGCAGGACGCCACGTGCGCCGTTCCAGCGCTGGAATTGAGTCGCAGACAAATGCCAGGCGCGCGCGCATTACTTTGCAGCCCGAATTCGCCGCGCGGGCTGCCTGAAGGAATCGCGCACCGCAAGATCGCTCCCATGAACTACCACGAATACAGCTGGTTCGTGATGTTTGCGCTTTGGAAGCTGATCGACACCGATTTCGCGCTCGTCTTGCAGGATGATGGCTGGGTTCTGGACGGCAATAACTGGCGTGACGAATTCTTCGACTACGACTACATAGGGGCACCCGTTCATCAGGCGTGCGTCGAATCGGCCGCCGGTACCGAATGGATTTCACACTTCAAATGGCGCGATCGGATAGATCGTCCGGGCCATGTCGTGCGGCCTGTTTTGAATGGAGGCTTCAGCCTGCGCAGCAGGCGCATGTTGCGCGCATTGATGGATCATCCGGAAATCAAGGTTGAGATTCCGCGGCCGGAATTACTCGATAACAGCGAATTTCGCATGCGCTGGAGTAATCGCGCACCCAATGAAGACGTGCAACTGACTGCCACTTTGCGTCCGCAACTCGAGGCGGTCGGGATCAAGTACGCTCCGCTCGATTTGTGCAAGCGCTTCGCAGTCGAAGATTCCGGTCCTATCTATGGCGATGCCGATTTCATGGACCTTTTCGGCCATCACGCTTCCTGGCGCCGTCTGGTCAGCATCGATCCACCGAGCGTGGAGTACAAAGTCAAACGCAGTTTGGCACAGCGGGCATTCCGGGAAATGGATGTCGTGCGTATGTTGGAGGCGCGCGGGTATCGCGTAACGTTCGCTGCGGAGTGAGCAGGCATAGGGCGACGCACTGGAAGACATCGCCCCCAGACGATGACGCTAGGGAGGTTTTCGGGAACTCATCATCGACGAAGGAGGGTGGCATGGTCGCATAGTATCTGGGTGCAATGTTCAGTTTTACGGTCGGTTAAATTAAGGATACGAATTAAATAAGGTATCCGAATAATGAGTGACTGCTTCCGGAAACGGGCCTAACGGCAAGGGGGAAGTTTCGACGCAGCAGCCTGGGAACTGCAACGGGATCGTCACTGTTGGTGCAACGGATTCCGGTGGCAATCGTGCTGTATTCTCGAATTACGGGCCGCCGGTCACTGTGATGGCCCCCGGCGGATCGATCATCTCGACCGTCGATACAGGTAAGACCGTTCCCGCATCCAACTCCATGTTTTCGATATTGAGTGGCACATCGCAGTCAACTCCGCACGTAGCAGGAGTGATTGCACTCATGTTCGAGGCGAACCCCGGGGCGACCGTCGACGAGTTAAAGTCCGCCCTGACTTCAACGGCGACATCGATGGCCGCACAGTGTCCGGAGGGTTGTGGCGCGGGTCTCATCAATGCCCGGAAGGCCGTTGAGAGCATCCTGGCGATCAAACGAAGCTGACAGGGCAGATCCCGCTGTTACGCGCTCGAGACGTCGTCGAGTATGAATGGAAGGCTCGCCTGCCGCGGGCCTTCAACGATCTGAACAGTTGCCGCGCGCCTGAGTTCGGTGTCGATAACGACATATGCGACATCAGCCACCCGATCGATTTGCTCGCTTCATCGAAAATGATCGCGCACTTTCCCCGTCAAAACCATATTCTCGCCGCCAAATGCGCGTCGATGAATGACCCAGCCTTTTGAGATGGCGTCGAATGCCAGTGATTTAGAATCGCTCGGCATCCTTATCATCCGACGTGTTTCATGCCCGATTTCAGCAACATCACTCTGGTCTCCGTGACCGGACTGAACGACGCCCACGGCGCGGCGCTGGCGCTCGAATTCTCCCGCCGGCAAATGCCCGGCGCTTCCGCCTTGCTTCTAAGCCCGTCCGCACCCGGCAATCTTCCGCCGGACATTCGTCACCGTGCCATCGCGCCGCTGAGCTTCAAGGAATACAGCCTTTTCATGATGTTCGCGTTGTGGCGCATGGTCGAAACGGAGTACGTGCTCATCGTCCAGGAAGACGGCTGGCTGCTCGACGCCTCGAACTGGACCGATGAATTCCTCGAATACGACTATATCGGCGCGCCCGGACACCTCGCGCGCGTCGACAGACCCGAAGGCATTTACTGGAAGAAGGATTTTTCTTGGTACGGCGATCTCGAGAACCCGGACTCCGTCGTGATTCCGGTGCTCAACGGAGGCTTCAGTCTCCGTAGCCGTCGCATGCTTCGTGCGCTGGTCGATCATCCGCACATCCGGATGGTGGTCCCGCCGCCCGACGTCAGCGATTCCGAGCCGATCGCCATGAGCTGGTTCAACGACGCCACGCATGAAGACGTGCAACTCACCTGCATGTTGCGTCCCGAGCTGGAAGCCGTGGGTCTGCGGTTCGCTCCGCTCGAAGTCGCGGCGCGTTTCGGTTTCGAACATGCCGCGCTCAGTCACATCGGCGTGAACCTTCACGCTGTATTTGGCATGCACGGTTCATGGCGGCGTCTTGCCAGCATCGATCCGCCGGTCGTGCGTTATGGCGCGACGCGGCGCCACATCGACGAACATCCGCTGGAGCCGCCTGTGGTCAAGATGCTCGAGGAGCGCGGTTATCGGCTCGAGTTCATGCCCGAGCCTGCTTGATCAACGCCCGCCCGACACGTCCAGAATCGCGCCCGTCACATACGACGACGCATCCGACAACAGCCATACGATCGATTCGCCGACTTCATCGGCGGTGCCCGCGCGTCCGATCGGCGTCTGCACGCCAAGTACGTGCGCGCGATCCGGCTTGCCGCCGCTCGCGTGGATGTCGGTATCGATGAGCCCGGGGCGAATCGCGTTCACGCGCACGCCTTCGCGCCCGAGTTCCTTCGACAGCCCGATCGTGAGCGTGTCGATCGCACCTTTGGATCCCGCGTAATCGACGTACTCGTTCGGCCCGCCGAGCCGCGCCGCCGCCGACGATACATTCACGAGCGATCCGCCCTTGCCGCCGCGCGAAGTCGACATGCGCCGCGCCGCCTCGCGCGCGCAGAGATACGCACCGAGCACGTTGATGTCGAAGATGCGCTTCATGCGCGCGATATCCATGTCCGCGAGCATCGAACCGGGCGCGACGATGCCCGCGTTGTTCACGACGCCATCGATCTTGCCCAAGGCTTTCTCGGTCGCGTCGAACATCGCGATGATTGCGGCTTCGTCGCTGACGTCGCCGGGAATCGCGATGGCCTTGCCGCCCGCCGCAACGACGGCCGCGACGGTGTCATCGGCGGCCGCGGCGTTCGACGCGTAGTTGACGCCGACCGACCAGCCGCGCGCGCCCGCGAGCACCGCAGCCGAGCGGCCGATGCCGCGGCTTGCCCCCGTAATCAGGATCACTTTCGACATCGGTTCCGCTCCTCAGACGGCGTTACGTTTTTCGGACCACTTGTCGATCGCGGGCGGCGTGTAGGTCTTCAGCTTTGCGATCATCTCGCCGGGTTCGGCTGCGACCTGAATGAAATCCAGATACGCCTCGCGCATGAAGCCTTCGTCGACCGTATGACGCAGCATCGCCATGAGCGGATCGTAGTAGCCGTTCACGTCGAGCAAGCCGACCGGCTTCTGGTGATAGCCGAGCTGCGCCCACGTGTAGACCTCGAAAAACTCCTCGAACGTGCCGACGCCGCCCGGCATCGCGACGAACGCGTCCGACAGATCGGCCATCTTCTTCTTGCGCTCGTGCATGTCGGGCACGACGTGCAATTCGGTGAGATCCGTGTGGCCCACTTCCTTTGCGAGCAGCAACTCGGGAATCACGCCGACGGCGCGTCCGCCCGCGGCGAGCACTTCATCGGCGATGAGTCCCATCAGCCCGACGCGGCCGCCGCCGTAGACGAGCGAGAGATCGTTTTCAACGAGCGCGCGGCCGAATGCCTTGGCCGCTTCGGCATAGACGGGGCGGGCGCCGGTCGCGGAGCCGCAATAAACACAAACTGCCTTCATTTATCTGGAATCCTTCGGTATTTCGGTCTTCGACGCGTTCGATGCGTTGGACGCGTCTTCGCGCGGCGGCAGGAAATCCGCATACTCGCGCTTTGGCAGCTTACCGGAAACGAGATCGTCGAAGAGCTGACGCGAGCGTCCGCGCAGATACGGCGCCATGATCGAGATGATATGCAGGCTCGCCTGATGCAGTTCCGTGCGGATCGCTTCCTGATCGTTGTACTTGCGCGGATTCATCACGTACTGATACGACAGCCAGTACGTCGCGATTACGCCGATGTTCGTCGCGATCACCTTGATCTCCTCGGGCGTCGCGACCATTTCCTGATCGGCCACGAGCGCCTCGCACAACTGGCTCGCGAAGTGCACCTTGTGCGTGATGATCTGCTTGAAGTGCGTTTCGAGCGTGCGGTTGCGCGCGAGCAGATCGTTCAGGTCGCGATACAGGAAGCGGTAAGTCCACAAGAAATCCGCCATGTATTGCAGATACGACCACATCTCGTCGATCGTCGGGCGATGATCGTCCGGAAAGCGCAGACGCTTCTGAATCTGCTGCTCGAACTGCGCGAAGATGCTGTTGATGATGTCGTCTTTGTTGCGGAAATGGTAGTACAGGTTGCCCGGACTGATTTCCATCTCCTCGGCGATGGTCGTCGTGGTGACGTTCGGCTCGCCGATATCGTTGAACAACTTCAGCGACAGCTCGAGTATCCGTTCGCGGGTGCGGCGGGGTGGTTTGGCTTCCATGTCGTCCGACCTTGGGATCGGGCCGCGAGGGCTCGGGATGAGCGTTCGCGCGGCCGCTTCCGTTGCTATTTTTGAGAATATCGGACGATTATAAACCGGTCGTTCTGCGGCACGGACGCGAGCTTTGAGCGCACGAATTCTCTTTTATAAGATACGCGCGAGCCAAGCGGATGCAAACGGCCAAAGAATCAGACCCCAGGTAATGACGCAGACGCCGAGCGCGACCATCACCGCGGCGCTGCCGAAATCCTTCGCGCGCTTTGACAACTCGTGACGTTCGAGCGATATCCGGTCGATGGCCGCCTCGACGCTCGAATTCAGCAACTCGACGATCAGCACCAGCAGCACGGACGCGATCAGCGCCGCGCGCTCGACGGGCGCGACCGGCACGAAAAGGCTGCACGGCAGGAGGATCGCGGCGAGCGTCAGTTCCTGACGAAACGCGCTTTCCTCGCGAATCGCGACGCGAAAACCGTACAGCGAATTTTTCATCGCGTGCCACGCGCGCGTGAAGCCGCGGTTGCCCTTGTACGGATTAAAGGGCTGGTCGTCGGGGCCGAGCGGCTCGGGCGGCTGCGCGGACGTTTCGTCGATGTCTTCGGGGTCATCGTCGAAGGGATCGCGCGCGCGGGCCGTCGCGGACGATGCGCCTCGCGCGTTCGCTTCGGCCCGTTCCTGCGCCACGGCGTGTCGCGTCATGCCGCTGCCCGGTCCGAGCTCGCGGCGCGCGGCCCGAACTGGCGCAGATGCGATGCGAACTGCTCCGAGGCCGCGCGCCACGAGAAGCGTTCGGCCCACGCGCGGGCATCGGCGCGTTCGATTTTCAGCGCCTGCAGGCAGGCTTCGTGAAGGTCGTCGTCGAGCGCACCGGGGCCGTTTTCGCCGAGCACGTCGATCGGGCCCGTCACCGGATAGGCCGCGACCGGCGTGCCGCAGGCCATCGCTTCGAGCAGAACGAGGCCGAAAGTATCGGTCTTGCTGGGGAACACGAAGACATCCGCCGCCGCGTAGACCTTCGCGAGCTCGGGCTGCGACAGCACGCCCAGATAGTTGACGTTCGTATAGCGCGACTTCAGCTCCGCGAGCGCCGGACCTTCGCCCGCGACCCACTTCGAGCCGGGCAGATCGAGCTTGAGAAACGCCTCGACGTTCTTTTCCACGGCCACGCGCCCGACGTACAGAAAGATCGGCCGCGCCGTGTTGAGCACCTTCGACTCCATCGGATGAAAGATGTCGAGATCGACGCCGCGCGTCCACAGCACGACATTGGTGAAGCCGTATTTTTCGAGATCGCTTTTGACGACGGGCGTCGGCGCCATCACCGCCTGCGAGCCCTTGTGGAACCAGTGGAGGAAGCGATACGTCAGCGCGAGCGGGATGCCGAAGCGCGCCTTCACATACTCCGGAAAGCGCGTGTGGTACGCGGTCGTGAACGGCAGCTTGTGACGCAGCGCATACGCGCGCGCCGCGAGTCCGAGCGGACCTTCGGTGGCGATGTGCAGCGCGTCCGGCCCGAACGCGTCGATGCGGCTCGCGACGCGCTGTCCCGGCATCAGCGACAGGCGAATCTCCGGATAGGTCGGGCAGGGAATCGTTCTGAACTCGAGCGGCGTGAGCAATTCCACGCGATGTCCGAGCGCGGTGAGTTCCTTCGTCGTCTGCGTGAGCGTGCGCACGACGCCGTTGACCTGCGGTTCCCATGCGTCGGTAACGATCATGATCTTCATCGGCTTTGGCCCCGTTGGTTCGTTCGTGGTCAGACGGTCGCGCGTGCTTTCGCCGGCCGCGCTTCCGGCGAGCGCATCACCGTCCAGTAGACGATTTTCAGTTCGCCGTCGTAGGTTTCGACGAGCGCCGAGAGACTCTCGACCCAGTCGCCGTCGTTGCAGTAGAGAATGCCGTCGATGTCGCGGATTTCGGCCTTGTGGATGTGCCCGCACACGACGCCGTCGCAGCCGCGGCGGCGCGCTTCGTCGGTCATCACGCGCTCGAACTGCGAGATGAAGTTCACCGCGTTCTTGACCTGATGCTTCAGGTATTGCGACAGCGACCAGTAGTTGAAGCCGAGCTTCGTGCGCACGCGATTGAACCAGCGGTTGAGCAGCAGGATCATCGTGTAGGCGGTGTCGCCGAGATAGGCGAGCCATTTGGCGTGCTGGATCACGCCATCGAAGAGATCGCCGTGCACGATCCATAGACGCTTGCCCGCGAGCGTCGTGTGAAAGGCTTCGCCGCGAACGTGGATGTCGCCGAACGCGAGATCGCAGAACTGGCGCGCCGCTTCGTCGTGATTGCCGGGGATGTACACGACCTGCGTGCCCTTTCGCGCCTTGCGCAGGATTTTCTGCACGACGTCGTTGTGCGCCTGCGGCCAGAACCAGCCTTTGCGAAGCTGCCATCCGTCGATGATGTCGCCGACGAGATAAAGATACTCCGACTCGTGGTGCCGCAGGAAATCGAGCAGATACGGCGCCTGGCAGCCGCCCGAGCCGAGGTGGATATCGGACAGCCAGATCGTGCGGTATCGATGCGGCTCTCCGCCAGAATCGGCGATGCCGTCGTGCTGGCCCGGCGACGCGGATTCGGACCCGAACGATTCCGTGGACTCCGATCGCAGCGCGAAGGGACCGGTGCGCAGTTCGCTATTGCTGAAGCTGAAGGGAGAGGGCGGGTCGATTGCCGGTCGGGCGGACGAGTTGAAGGCCATTGGCTCGCGCATCGGGTTTCGGTATGCGCATTACGCCTTCCGGCCGTGACCGAGCCGTGACAGTCACGAGAAGTTCTTATTACTTGACAACGGATTGCGCGGGAACGATGCGCGTGCCGGCGAGGCGGTCATGGAGAAATTGACGCGCCGGATCGAGCCACACGGCGGCGGCCCACAGCGCGACCCACGCGGCGAAGACGGCGAGCGTCTGCGGCACGGCGAGCGAGAAGAGCGGATGCAGCGCGAGCGGCGGCAGGAACCACAGCCACGCGAGCGCGTAGCGCGCGAGCGCGCGGGCGGGTTTGACGGGTTGCCCGCGCGCATCGACGAGTTTGAGGCGCCAGGTTTTCATCGGCAGGGTCTGGCCGCCGTGCGTCCAGAAATACACGAAGTAAGCCGCGAGGACGATGCCGATCCACGACATCAGCCAGTTGTGATGCGTGAGGCCGTTGCGTTGCTGCGTGAGCGTGCTGAAGAGATAACCGGCGAGGAACACGACGCCGAAGAGAATGACGCCTTCGTAGAGCATCGTCGCGAGCCGGCGGCGCAGTGTGGGCGCGCGCATCGGATCGACGGTGGCCACTGCCGGCTGCGCGCTCACGAGCCGTTGTACATCGAAGGCGCCTGCTGCGGCGATACCGGAATCGGCGTGGCCGGCACGATGCTCGCCGCGTTCGGAATGGCGGGTTGCGCCGGCGCGCCGGAAACGGGCACTGCCGGCGCGGCCGCCGCCGAACTGCCGTCCGCGTGGCCGCCGACGTGTCCCTGCTCGCGCGCCGCGACGAGCCGGTTGATGTCCTTCACTTCCGTCTTGCCGGTGGGCGGCGCGGAAACGATTGTCGGACGGCGCGTGTGCTCGCTCGCGGCCAGCTTTTTCTTCTGTTCTTCGGAGAGCTTCTGATACGCGTCCCACGCCTTCTCGCGCTTTTCGAGCGGCACCGACTTCGAAACCTGATAGTTCTCGCGCGCGACCTTGCGCTGGTCGGGCGTGAGCCGCACCCATTCTTCCATGCGCTGATGCAGATGCTTCTGCGCGTCGGGCGACATCCGATGGAACCGCGACGCGATCCTGAGCCACTTTTTCTTGCGCTCGTCGGAGAACGAGTCCCACTGCGTGGCGAAGGGCGCGAGCGCAACGTGCTGCGCTTCGGTGAGATGACTCCAGGAGATCGGGCTGTCGGACGACAGCGCCGCGAGCGGCGATGCGTTCGAATCGGCGGGCGTGCCGGAACTGCCGCTCGGCGCGGCGGCGGACGACGGCGCTGCGGCGGTGGAATAAAAGCGCGGATAAGTCGCGGCGAACGCAACCAGACCCGCAATCGCGCAACTAAAGACAATCGCGAGACCGCGCTTGTAACTCACCCGGAAATTCCCCCGCTGTTTTCAGTGCTTAATGATTGCGCGTCAGATACGCGTTGAAACCGTGATCCAGATAGGCGTCGATGGGCAGGCTGTCGCTCATCATGGCCGCGTCGATGTCGGCCAGTTCCGCCTTGCGCTGCTGATCTTCCCAATACGCGATGCCCGCAATCCCGATGACGAGCGCCGCGAGCGGCCACGCGAGTCCGAGGCCGCCGAGCCGCGCGAGCAGCCCTTTTGCGCCGCGGCCGTTATCGGCGCCGCCCGCGTCGAGCGTGCCTCCGGCGAACGCCGGAGCGAAGGCGGGCGCGGTCATCGCGACGGCCACCTTCTCCGGCTTCTTGCGCGCGATCGCGGCGCGGCGCGCATCGCGCAGCCGGTCGACGGCGGCAGCCGGAATGTTCGACGTGCTTTCATCGAGTGCGCGCACGACTTTCAGCGCGAACTCGTTTTCCTTCGTTTCAAGAGTGGAACTCATAGCGTGATCCCTTTGGCTTTCAGGGCTTGCGCGAGTGCATGCGTAGCGCGTGAACAGTGCGTCTTCACGCTACCCTCGGAGCATCCCATCGCGGCGGCCGTCTCGGCGACATCCATATCCTCCCAGTAACGCATGAGAAAAGCTTCTCGTTGACGCGCGGGCAGTTTCTGGATTTCGGCGTCGATCAGATTCAATACCTGCTCGCGCTCCAGACGGTTTTCGCTGCTCTCGCTGCTGGCCGCGCCGTCCTCGGATTCGAGGGTTTCGAGCGGGTCGAATTCGTCGTCGTCCGCGTTGCCGAAGGACGAAAACAGGCTGACCCAGGTGTTGCGCACCTTCTGGCGACGAAAATAATCATGCGTCGCGTTCTGAAGGATACGCTGGAATAAAAGGGGAAGCTCGGATGCAGGCCGGTCGCCGTATTTTTCCGCCAGCTTGATCATCGCGTCCTGCACGATGTCGAGCGCCGCGTCGTCGTCGCGAACGGTGTACACGGTTTGCTTGAACGCGCGTCTTTCGACGCCCGCCAGGAAGTCGGCGAGTTCCTTGTCTGATGCCATCCGTTGGGGACCCGGCGCAACGAAGCTGCGTCCGAAGTTGCGTCGATGAGGATCGTGGAGTTCTAGGAAAACCTGCGAATCCTAGCAAAGTTTCGCCGCATCCGGAGCGGATGAGAGCTTTTGTTGCCATTTGCCGCCTGCACTCGACCGGTCGAATGCGCCCCGGACAGCCTCTCCCCGTAAAGGAACTTTCGCGCCGCAACGGCGCAAAATCAGCGCGCATGCCGCGTTCGGTAACTTTTTGCTTGACCGCCCGCGCGCGCCGCTGTTACATTTTCTGACTCGCATCATCAGTGAAATGTCTGCTTTGAGGCGAGCCCAAGAAGCACGCCAGTCAAACCTAGACGCGCCGCTTGAACCCGAGCCACAAGCCCGGCAGAGAGCACCCGATCAATTTTTTGCCGAAAATTCGAAAGGTGATGAATGAACATGCCCAGCGCGGAATTCTCCACGTCGGATACGACTCCTCCTCACGAAGCTGACTCCATCGGCGCCACCGTGCTCATGCGCGCATTGGCCGATGAGAACGTCGAGTTCATTTGGGGCTATCCCGGCGGCTCGGTACTCTACATCTACGACGAGCTGTACAAGCAAGACCAGATTCAGCACATTCTCGTGCGCCACGAGCAGGCCGCCGTGCACGCCGCCGACGCGTATTCGCGCTCGACCGGCAACGTCGGCGTGTGTCTCGTGACCTCGGGCCCGGGCGTCACCAATGCCGTCACCGGCATCGCCACGGCCTACATGGATTCGATTCCGCTCGTCGTCATCAGCGGGCAGGTTCCGACCGCGGCCATCGGTCTCGACGCATTCCAGGAGTGCGACACCGTCGGCATCACGCGTCCATGCGTGAAGCACAACTTCCTCGTGAAGGACGTGCGCGACTTGGCCGAGACCGTCAAGAAAGCGTTCTACATCGCGCGTACCGGCCGTCCCGGCCCGGTGCTGATCGACATTCCGAAGGACGTGTCGAAGGCGCCGTGCAAGTACGAGCCGGTCAAGAGCGTGTCGCTGCGTTCGTACAATCCGGTCACGAAGGGCCATTCGGGCCAGATCCGCAAGGCGGTGCAGCTTCTGCTGTCGGCGAAGCGCCCGTACATCTATACCGGCGGCGGCATCATCCTCGCCGATGCATCGCGCGAGCTGAACCAGTTCGCCGATCTGCTCGGCTATCCCGTCACCAACACGCTGATGGGCCTCGGCGGCTATCGCGCATCGGACAAGAAGTTCCTCGGCATGCTCGGCATGCACGGCACGTACGAAGCCAACATGGCGATGCAGAACTGCGACGTGCTGATCGCCATCGGCGCGCGCTTCGACGACCGCGTGATCGGCGATCCGAAGCACTTCGCGTCGTCGCCGCGCAAGATCATCCATATCGACGTCGACCCGTCGTCCATTTCCAAGCGCGTGAAGGTGGATATCCCCATCGTCGGCGACGTGAAGGAAGTGCTCAAGGAGCTCATCGAGCAGCTTCAGCACGCCGAGCACGGCCCGGACACGCAGGCGCTCGCGAAGTGGTGGGACGAGATCGAAGGCTGGCGCTCGAAGGATTGCCTGTCCTACGACCGCAAGAGCGAGATCATCAAGCCGCAGTACGTCGTCGAAAAGCTCTGGGAACTGACCGACGGCAACGCGTTCGTGTGTTCCGATGTCGGCCAGCATCAGATGTGGGCGGCGCAGTTCTATCCGTTCAACAAGCCGCGCCGCTGGATCAACTCGGGCGGTCTCGGCACGATGGGCTTCGGCCTGCCGGCGGCGATGGGCGTGAAGATGGCCTATCCGGACGACGAAGTGGTCTGCATCACGGGCGAAGGCTCGATCCAGATGTGCATTCAGGAGCTCTCGACGTGCAAGCAGTACAACACGCCCGTCAAGATCATCTCGCTGAACAACCGCTATCTCGGCATGGTGCGCCAGTGGCAGCAGATCGAATACAAGAAGCGCTATTCCAGTTCGTACATGGACGCGCTGCCCGACTTCGTGAAGCTCGCTGAGGCGTACGGTCACGTCGGCATTCGCGTCGAAAAGACGGCGGACGTCGAGCCGGCGCTGAAGGAAGCGCTGCGCCTGAAGGATCGCACCGTATTTCTCGACTTCCAGACCGATCCCACCGAAAACGTATTCCCGATGGTGCAGGCAGGCAAAGGCATCACGGAAATGCTGCTCGGGTCTGAGGATCTATAACGCGGCTTCGACTCGCGAGGCCCGCGCGCGCCTGTCTTCACAAAGGACATGTGACGCGCGCGGGTTTTTCGGACGAACGCCTCTTCTGGACACATTCGGGAAAAGACAATGAAACACATCATCTCCGTTTTGCTGGAGAACGAACCGGGCGCGTTATCGCGCGTCGTCGGGCTCTTTTCGGCACGCGGCTATAACATCGAAACGCTGACGGTGGCGCCGACCGAAGACAGTTCGCTGTCGCGGCTGACCATCGTCTCCATTGGCTCGGACGACGTGATCGAACAGATCACGAAGCACCTGAACCGCCTGATCGAGGTGGTGAAAGTGGTCGACCTGACAGAGGGCGCCCACATCGAGCGCGAGCTGATGCTCATCAAGGTAAGGGCGGTCGGCAAGGAACGCGAAGAAATGAAGCGCATGGCGGATATCTTCCGCGGCCGCATCATCGACGTGACCGAGAAGACCTACACGATGGAACTGACGGGCGCGTCCGACAAGCTCGACGCGTTCATCCAGGCGCTCGACGCCACGGCGATCCTCGAAACGGTTCGCACGGGCAGCTCAGGCATCGGCCGGGGCGAGCGGATTCTCAAGGTCTGACGCCTTTCCAGTCAAAACGAAGCAAAGTAGCGCAACCAAATTCAACGCACGATCAAGGAACCACCATGAAAGTTTTCTACGACAAGGACGCCGACCTCTCCCTCATCAAGGGCAAGCAAGTCACCATCATCGGTTATGGCTCGCAAGGCCATGCACACGCGCTCAACCTGAAGGAAAGCGGCGTGAACGTGACGGTCGGCCTGCGTAAGGGCGGCGCATCGTGGAGCAAGGCCGAGAACGCGGGCCTCAAGGTGAAGGAAGTGGCCGAAGCCGTGAAGGGCGCGGACGTGGTCATGATGCTGCTGCCGGACGAGCAGATCGCTGAGGTCTACAAGAACGAAGTGCATGACAACGCCAAGCAGGGCGCGGCGCTCGCGTTTGCGCACGGCTTCAACGTGCACTACGGTCAGGTGATCCCGCGCGCCGATCTGGACGTCATCATGATCGCGCCGAAGGCGCCGGGCCACACCGTGCGCAACACGTACACACAAGGCGGCGGCGTGCCGCACCTGGTCGCCGTGGCGCAGGACAAGTCCGGCTCCGCGCGCGACGTGGCGCTGTCGTATGCGGTGGCGAACGGCGGCGGCCGCGCGGGCATCATCGAAACGAACTTCCGTGAAGAAACCGAAACGGACCTGTTCGGCGAGCAGGCCGTGCTGTGCGGCGGCACCGTCGACCTGATCAAGGCCGGCTTCGAAACGCTGGTGGAAGCGGGCTACGCGCCGGAAATGGCGTACTTCGAGTGCCTGCACGAACTGAAGCTGATCGTCGACCTGATCTACGAAGGCGGCATCGCCAACATGAACTACTCGATCTCGAACAACGCCGAATATGGCGAATACGTGACGGGTCCGCGCATCGTCACGGAAGAGACGAAGAAGGCGATGAAGGCCGTGCTGAAGGACATCCAGACGGGCGAATACGCGAAGAGCTTCATCATCGAGAACCGCGCGGGTGCGCCGACGCTGCAATCGCGCCGCCGTCTGACTTCGGAGCATCAGATCGAGCAAGTCGGCGAGAAGCTGCGCGCGATGATGCCGTGGATCGCGAAGAACAAGCTCGTCGACCAGTCGAAGAACTAAATCTTTCGCTAGTCACGCTTTTTGCTGCATCGAAAGCCGCCCGGATGCCCTGTGCGCCGGGCGGCTTTTGCTATCCTACGGTTTTTATAAAACACAGAACTCGTTCATGAACTATCCTCATCCGATCATTGCCCGCGAAGGCTGGCCGTTCATCGCCATCGCGGCTGTCGTCGCCATCCTCGTTCAGGCGATCGGCGGCTTTGGCTTCGCCTGGATCTTCTGGCTGATCGTGATTTTCGTCGTCCAGTTCTTCCGCGATCCGGCCCGCCCGATTCCGACCCAGCCCAACGCGGTGCTGTGTCCGGCGGATGGCCGCATCGTCGCGGTCGAAACCGCGCACGATCCGTACGTGGGCCGCGAAGCGCTCAAGATCAGCGTGTTCATGAACGTGTTCAACGTACACTCGCAGCGCTCGCCGGTGGACGGCGCCATCACGAAGGTGCAGTACTTTCCGGGCGCGTATTTGAACGCGGCCGTCGATAAAGCGTCGACCGAGAACGAGCGCAACGCGGTCGTGCTGCAGACGGCGGGCGGGCATACCGTGACGTCGGTGCAGATCGCGGGCCTCATCGCGCGACGCATTCTCTGCTACGTGCATGTGGGCGAGCCGCTCACGCGCGGCCAGCGCTACGGCTTCATTCGCTTCGGCTCGCGTGTCGACGTGTATCTGCCGGTTGGCAGCCGGCCGCGCGTGTCGATCGGCGAGAAGGTTTCGGCTTCGTCGACGATCCTCGCCGAATTCGCGGAATAACGCGGAGGATTCGATGGCGGCATTCAAACCGCGCCGTAATCGCGCGAACGCGACGCCTCCGCGCGCGTTCCGCCGCAACAAGGCCGCGCAGGACGTCGGCGCCGTGGAGACGCGGCGCGCGAAGCGGCAGCAGTTCCTCAGAAAACGCGGCATTTACCTGCTGCCCAACGCGTTCACCACGGCCGCGCTTTTTTGCGGCTTCTTCGCCGTCGTTCAGGCGATGAACGTGCGTTTCGAGATCGCGGCCATCGCCATTTTCGTCGCGATGGTGCTCGATGGCATGGACGGACGCGTCGCGCGCATGACGCACACGCAGAGCGCGTTCGGCGAGCAGTTCGACAGCCTTTCGGACATGGTGTCGTTCGGCGTCGCGCCGGCGCTCGTCATGTACGAATGGGTGTTGAAGGATCTCGGGCGCTGGGGCTGGCTCGCCGCGTTCGTCTACTGCTCGGGCGCGGCGCTGCGGCTCGCGCGCTTCAATACGAACGTCGGCGTGGTCGACAAGCGGTACTTCCAGGGCTTGCCGTCACCGGCCGCGGCTGCGCTGATCGCCGGTTTCGTCTGGCTCGCGACCGACAATCGCGTGCCGCTCAAGCTCGTGTGGCTGCCGTGGGTCGCGTTTGCGCTGACCATCTACGCCGGCGTGACGATGGTATCGAACGCGCCGTTCTACAGCGGCAAGGCGCTCGACGTGCGCTATCGCGTGCCGTTCGCGGGCGTGTTGCTGATCGTGGTGGCGTTCGTACTGGTGTCGTCGGATCCGCCGGTCATGCTGTTCTGCCTGTTCGTGCTGTACGGCTTCTCGGGCTATATCTGGTGGGGCTATCTTGCGATGCGCGGACGGCCGAATCCCGCGCGCAGTTCGCAGCGGGAACACTAGGCCTCGACGCTTTCAAACAAAAAAGGCGGCAACCGATGAGGTTCGCCGCCTTTTTGCTTTTTGCGCGCCGATCAACCCGCGACCAGCGTGCCGTTCTGAATATGCACGCGCTCGCCTTGCTGGAACGGCGGCGGATTCTTGTACGTGAAGGTCCGAGTCTTGCCGTTTTCCATCCGCACGTGCACCGAGTAATCGGTTTCGCTGCGGATATGCTTTTCGACCGAATTGCCGGCCAGACCGCCGCCGAGCGCGCCGAGCAGCGTCATCGCCGTGCGCCCGCCGCCACGGCCGAACTGATTGCCAACGACGCCGCCCGCCACCGCGCCGCCGACCGCGCCGATGCCGGTGCCGTGGCCTTCATGCTTGACGGCTGAAATCGACTCGACGGTGCCGCACGTCGAGCAATACGCCGGATGCTGCGGCGGTTGCTGCGCATACGATGGCTGCGCGGGTCGTGGCTGCGCCGGGGCCGGTTGCGCCTGCTGCTGTGCCGCTTGCTGTTGCTGGGCGGCTTGTTGCTGCGCCGCCTGCTGTTGAGCGGCGGCTTGCTGCTGCGCCGGGCTCGGCGCGGCGGAATCGACTACTGGCTGCTGCGCGACCGCCGCCGTCTGTGTCTGCGGGTTCTGCGAGGAATTGCTCGATGCTCTCGGGAACAGTCCCGTCATCGCGGCGGTAGCCACGAGGCTCGCGACGATGACCGCGCCCGCCGCCGTGGCGATGAGCGGATGCAGACGCCGCTGCGGCGGCTGAGCGCTGCCGGAAGAGGGTGACGTGCTGAGTTTGCTGGTTCCGTTATCCATTATCGAACCTCCGTTTCGAGGCGAACTGCCGCTACCGATGTCGGCAATCACGCCCATTCTCGGGGACGCGCCGACTTTCCGCTTTTTCGGCGTGTAACAAATTCGCGGAGCTTGTCTCTTTCGAGGAAAGCAGGAGCAATGCCAATCGCGATGGCTCGCGGCTCTGCGCCCTTCCGGGCCGAATACGGCTTGAAATTTTTACCAGCGGTTACAACAACGATCGTTCCGCCGAAAAAAAACGCGCCTCGAAAGGCGCGCTTTTTTCGCTGAAAACCGAGGCGAAAGCTCAGTCCTCGCGACGCAGATGCGGGAACAGAATCACGTCGCGAATACTCGGGCTGTCGGTCAGCAGCATCACCAGACGGTCGATGCCGATGCCGCAACCGCCCGTCGGCGGCATGCCGTATTCGAGCGCGCGGATGTAATCGGCGTCGAAGTACATCGCTTCTTCGTCGCCGGCGTCCTTCTGGTCGACCTGCTTCTGGAAGCGCGCGGCCTGATCTTCCGGATCGTTCAGCTCCGAGAAGCCGTTGGCGATTTCGCGGCCCGTGATAAAGAGCTCGAAACGCTCGGTGATGCCCGGCACCGAATCCGACGCACGCGCGAGCGGCGACACTTCGATCGGATAATCGACAATGTACGTCGGCTCCCACAATTGCGATTCCGCCGTCTCTTCGAACAGCGCGAGCTGCAGCGAACCGAGACCGGCGTTGAGGAACGCGGGCTGCGTCGTATCCACACCGAACTTCTTCAGTTCCGTGCGCAGGAACGCGGCATCGGACAACTGCGCGTCGGTGTATTGCGGCGCGTACTTCTGAATCGCCTGATTGATCGTCAGACGATGGAACGGCTTGCTCAAATCAAGCTCGCGCCCCTGATACGTGATGGTGGCGGTGCCGAGCGCATCGATCGCGGCCTGGCGGATCAGTTGCTCGGTGAAGTCCATCAGCCAGCGGTAATCGGTGTACGCGGCGTAGAACTCCATCATCGTGAACTCCGGATTGTGACGCGGCGACACGCCTTCGTTCCGGAAGTTACGGTTGATCTCGAACACGCGCTCGAAACCGCCGACGATCAGCCGCTTCAGATACAGCTCGGGCGCGATGCGCAGGAACATTTGCATGTCGAGCGCGTTGTGATGCGTGGTGAACGGCTTGGCCGCCGCGCCGCCGGGGATGGGGTGGAGCATCGGCGTTTCGACTTCCATGAAGCTCGCCTGCGCCATGAAATTGCGGATCGACGTGACGGCTTTCGTGCGCGCCATGAAGGTCTTGCGCGATTCCGGCGTGACGATCAGATCGACATAGCGCTGGCGATAGCGCGTTTCCTGATCGGCGAGGCCGTGGAACTTGTCCGGCAGCGGACGCAGCGCCTTCGAGAGCAGACGCAACTCCGTGCAGCGCACCGACAGCTCGCCCTTGTTCGTGCGGAACAACACGCCCTTGGCGGCGACGATATCGCCCAGATCCCACTTCTTGAATGCGTCGTAGGTTTCGGCGCCGACGTCCGCGGGCGTCACGAAGAACTGGATCTGGCCGCTGCCATCCTGAACCGTCGCGAAGCTCGCCTTGCCCATCACGCGCTTCAACATCATCCGGCCGGCGATCGCGACGGGCAGGGGATTCGCTTCGAGCGCGTCTTTATCCGTTTCGGCGTAGTCGCTCTGCAGCGCGGCGGCCTGATGCGTCGGGCGGAAGTCGTTCGGATAGGCGATGCCTTGCTCGCGCATCGCGCGCAGCTTGTCGCGTCGCTCGGCGATGATCTGGTTCTCTTCCAGTTCGGGAGCGGCGCCCGGTTGAATCGGTTCGGTCATGATGATTGTGGCTTTTTGATGCGAGGCGGGCTGAATTGAAAACGCGGATATCGAAGTCGATACCCGCGTCGGCGAATTAAACGCCCTGTTTCAGACTCGCGCTGATGAAGTCGTCGAGGTCGCCGTCGAGCACGGCGCGCGTGTTGCTCATTTCCACGTTGGTGCGCAAGTCCTTCACGCGGCTCTGGTCGAGCACGTAGGAGCGGATCTGATGGCCCCAGCCCACGTCGGTCTTGCTCGATTCGAGCTTGTCTTGCTCGGCCTGACGCTTGCGCATCTCGAATTCGTAGAGACGCGCCTTGAGCATTTGCATGGCTTCCGCGCGATTGCGGTGCTGCGAGCGGTCGTTCTGGCACTGCACGACGATGCCCGTCGGCGCGTGCGTGAGTCGCACGGCGGAGTCGGTCTTGTTGATGTGCTGGCCGCCCGCGCCGGATGCGCGATACGTGTCCGTGCGGATATCGGCGGGATTGATCTCGATCTCGATCGAATCGTCGATTTCCGGATACACGAACACCGACGAAAACGACGTGTGACGCCCACCCGACGAGTCGAACGGCGACTTGCGCACGAGGCGGTGAATGCCGGTTTCGGTGCGCAGATAGCCGTATGCGTATTCGCCCTCGACCTTGATCGTCGCGCTCTTGATGCCCGCGACGTCGCCTTCGGACTCTTCGAGCACTTCGGTCTTGAAGCCCTTGCGTTCGCAGTAGCGCAGGTACTGGCGCAGCAGCATGGACGCCCAGTCGCACGCTTCGGTGCCGCCCGCGCCCGCCTGGATGTCGATGAAGCAGTTGTTCGGGTCGGCCGGGTTCGAGAACATCCGGCGGAATTCCATGTCTTCGACGCGCAGGCGCAGCGCATCCGCATCGGATTCGGATGCGACGAGCGTGTCCTCGTCGTTTTCCTCGCGCGCCATGCCGAACAGTTCGTCCGCGTCGCGCAGGTCGTTGTCGAGGGCGGTGAGTGCGGAGACCACGCCGTCGAGCAGCTTCTTTTCGCGACCGAGCGCCTGGGCGTTCTTCGAGTCGTTCCAGACGTTCGGGTCTTCGAGTTCCTTATTGACTTCGGCTAGACGCGCGGACTTGGCGTCGTAGTCAAAGATACCCCCGTAGCTCGCCCGCGCGGCGGCGCAGGTCGGCCAGAAGGCTTTCGATCGCGTTGAGACGTTCCGCTTCCATTGTCGATCTTCGGCTTCGTAAAAAGATGAAATTATAGCCGATCGACAGGGTTTCCCCGGCCTTCGGGGTGCGCGGCGGGCCGCTCAGCCCGCGTGCTCCACGATCAGCTGCACCCGCGCGACGCCGTTCCACGAATCGCTGACGAGCCGGTACGCGACGGTCGCGCGCGGCGGCAGCGGATCGACGTGGTTGAACCAGATCGCGTTGAAACGCTGCCGCCCGCGCAACAGTGACAGCTTCAGATGCTTGTCCTTCACGAGCGCCTGCGACGCGACTTCGAACTCGCCGGAGAAGGTCGGCGCGGGAAAGCCCTGTCCCCAGACGGCGGCGTCGAGCATTTCGACGAATTGCGGCGTGAAGTACGCGTCTTCGAGTTCGCCATCGGTTTCGACGGTGCGCGACAGCGCTTCGGCCGTCAGCCATTCGCGCCCGATCGCTTCGAACGCGGCGGTGAAGCGCGGGATGTCGGCGGTGCAAAGCGTCAGGCCCGCGGCCATTGCGTGTCCGCCGAACTTGTGGATGAGGCCGGGCTCGCGTTTGGCGATCAGATCGACGGCGTCGCGCAGATGAAAGCCCGGAATGGAGCGGCCGGAGCCCTTGCTGAGCGTGCCGCTGTCGTCGGCGTGCGCGAACGTGAACGATGGCCGATGAAACCGCTCCTTCAGCCGCCCCGCGACAATGCCGATCACGCCCTGATGCCAGCTCGCGTCGTAGAGCGTGAGCGTGGCGCGCTCGCCCGGATCGATCGTCTGCAATTCGGCGAGCGCCTGCTGCTGCATGCCGGCTTCGATTTCGCGACGCTCGCGGTTCATCGAATCGAGTTGCTGCGCGAGCTCCCAGGCGCGGCCGACATCGTCGGTCGTCAGGCATTCGATGCCGAGCGACATGTCCGACAGCCGTCCCGCCGCGTTGAGGCGCGGCCCGAGTGCAAAGCCGAGATCGAAACCCGACGCCGCGCGCGCATCGCGGCCGGCGGCGCGAAAGAGCGCGGCGATGCCCGGCTGCATGCGGCCCGAGCGAATCCGCTTCAGGCCTTGCGCGACGAGAATGCGGTTGTTGCAGTCGAGCTTCACGACATCGGCGACGGTGCCGAGCGCGACGAGATCGAGCAGGCCATCGAGACGCGGCTCGGGTATCCCATCGGCATAAGCGCCGCGCCGCCGCAACTCCGCGCGCAACGCGAGCAGCACGTAGAACATGACGCCGACACCCGCGATGCACTTGCTCGGAAACGCGCAGCCCGGCTGATTCGGATTGACGATCGCGCGCGCGGCGGGCAGCTCGTCGCCGGGCAGGTGATGATCGGTGACGAGCACGTCGATGCCGAGCGCGTTTGCCGCCGCGACGCCATCGACGCTCGCGATGCCGTTATCGACCGTGATGAGCAGATCGGGCAGGCCGCTCTTCGAACGCGACGCCAGCTCGACGATTTCCGGCGTCAGCCCGTAGCCGTATTCGAAGCGGTTCGGAACCAGATAGTCGATGTTCGCGCCGAACATCCGCAGCCCGCGCACGGCGACGGCGCATGCGGTCGCGCCGTCGCAATCGTAGTCCGCGACGACGAGCAGGCGTTGTCCCGAGGCGAGCGCATCGGCGAGCACGACGGCGGCGGCGTCGCAGCCTTTCAGGCCGGCGGGCGCGTGCAGGCGCTTGAATTCGGTTTCGACTTCATCGGGAGAAGTCACGCCGCGCGATGCGTAAAGACGCGCGATGACGGGATGCAGGCCGTGGCGCATCAGCGCTTCGGCATCGGCGGGAGAAGAAGCGCGCGTAACGATTCGCGTCATTGCAAAGTGCCTTATTCGATGAAGAGCGCCGCGATCGGCCGGCGCCGCCAGAACTTGCGCAGATCGGCGCGCGTGACCGAGAGCGTGACCGAGCCGGTATCGCCGCAAAGCGTGAGACTCAGGCGGCCGAGCGAGCCGTCGAGAAGCGCCTGCAGCGCGGGCGCGAACCACGCGTTTTCCAGCGCCTTGAGCGCATCGTTCCAGCGCGCCCAATCCTGTTCGATGAACGGCGCGGAGAACGCATCGAGCTCGACGAGCGTCGCGTCCTGCGCGTCGTCTTTCGAGAGCGATGCAAACGATTCCGGCGGCATCGACGGCTTCACGCCGGAAGCGAGCGCGAGACCGCGCGTCGCGGCCGCATCGGACATCACGCGCGCGAACGGGCTTTGCACGGGCCGCATCGCGCCTTGCCCGTGGAGCCAGATCGAATTGATCGCAGGCAGGCCGCGCGATTCGCGTTCCAGATTCAGCGGATGTTCGAACCATGCCATCTGCACTTCGTTCTGCAGCTTCATCCACGCGCGCGAGCGATCGCCGGTGCGGGCCTCGTGCGGCAGCCAGATTTCGATGTTGCGCCCGGTCGCGCGCAACGGCGATGCGCCCGCGAGCGCGCCCAGCGCTTTACCCGACACGTACCAGCGTAATGGCGTCGGCGCTTGCAGCGTCACGCCGAGCGCTTCGATCACCGGCCGCGCGGTCTGGAGCAGGGCGCGCGCTTCTTCCGTGTGCACGCCGAGCGTGTCGGGATCGATCAATACGAGATGATCGTGCGCGATACGGACATGAACCGGCTCGATGCAGGCCCAGAGCGCATCGCCGGGCGTGCCGCCGTCGGCGAGCAGCATGAAGGGCGCGAGCGGGGCGTCGTCGGCATAGCGCTGATCGGCGGGCGTCACCGCGCCGAAGCGGCGCGCGATCCAGCGTTCGTGCGGCAGCGTGCGCTGAAAATCCTCGCCGATGACGCGTTCTTCGAGCGTGGCGCGGGCGAGCAGCTTGTCGAGCGCCGCGCTCTCCAGTCCGTGCAGGGCGGTGGCGGCGTCCGCGGCCGAAGGCAGGGCGAACGGCAACAGGAGATGGAGATGATGAACGGGCATGATGCTCGGCATTGTAGGGCAAAGCGCCTTCTCCGATCAGGCTCGGCGCGCCGTTCCCGCCTCGCGGACGAAGGCTGCCAGTGCGTGGCTTTCGCGACATATGGCAAACTTTCGCAAATTTGCTTCACCGGACTCAACAACGCTGGAACAGCAGCAGAAAGGAATCGCTTGAAACTTCCGTACGAATGGCAGATCGGCTGGCGCTACACGCGCGCCAGCAAACGCACCACGGGCAACGGCTTCATCTCCTTCATCGCGCTCGTTTCGATGGCGGGCATCGCGCTCGGCGTCGCCGCGCTGATCGTCGTGCTGTCGGTCATGAACGGCTTCCAGAAGGAAGTGCGCGACCGCATGCTGTCGGTGCTCGCGCACGTCGAAATCTTCTCGCCGACGGGCTCCATGCCCGACTGGCAACTGACCGCGCAGGAAGCGAAGCGCAATCCGGAAGTGATCGGCGCCGCGCCTTATGTCGAAGCGCAGGCGCTGCTCACGCGTCAGGGCGCCGTGAGCGGCGTCGCGCTGCGCGGCGTGGAGCCCACGCTCGAGCCGGAAGTGTCCGACATCGGCAAGGAAATGCGCGCAGGCAAGCTCACGGACCTGAAGCCGGGCGAGTTCGGCATCGTGCTCGGCAAGGATCTCGCGGCCAACCTCGGCGTGACGCGGGGCGACAAGATCACGCTCGTCGCGCCCGAAGGCACCATCACGCCGGCCGGCATGATGCCGCGCCTCAAGCAGTTCACCGTCGTCGGCGTTTTCGAGTCGGGGCACTACGAATACGATTCGACGCTCGCGCTCATCGAAATCCGCGATGCCGAAGCGCTCTTTCGCCTGCCCGCGCCGACCGGCGTGCGCCTGCGCCTGAAGGACATGCAGCGCGCGCCCGAAGTCGCGCGCCAGCTCGCGGGCACGCTGTCGGGCGATCTGTACATTCGCGACTGGACGCAGCAGAACAAGACGTGGTTCTCCGCCGTGCAGATCGAGAAACGCATGATGTTCATCATCCTCACGCTGATCATCGCGGTAGCGGCGTTCAATCTCGTGTCGTCGCTCGTGATGACCGTCACCGACAAGCAGGCCGATATCGCCATTCTGCGCACGCTCGGCGCGCAGCCGGGCTCGATCATGAAGATATTCGTCGTGCAGGGCGTGACGATCGGCTTCATCGGCACGGCCCTCGGCGTGACGCTCGGCTGTCTGATCGCGTGGAGCATTCCATGGCTCGTGCCGATGATCGAGCATCTTTTCAACGTGCAGTTCCTGCCGTCCTCGGTGTATTTCATCAGCGAACTGCCGTCTGAGCTCGTGCCGGGCGATGTCGTCAAGATCGGCGTCATCGCATTTTTGTTGTCGTCGCTCGCCACGCTCTATCCGAGCTGGCGCGGCGCGAAGGTTCGTCCGGCGGAGGCGCTGCGCTATGAGTGATCTGATTCCGGCCAACAACATCGTGCTGCGGGCATCGGCGATTTCGAAGACGTTCGTGCAGGGCGGCTTCAACGTGCAGGTGCTCAACAACGCGCAACTCGACGTGATGAAGGGCGAAAAGCTCGCGATCGTCGGCGCATCGGGCTCGGGTAAAAGCACGCTGCTGCATGTGCTCGGCGGGCTCGACGAACCGAGCGCGGGCAAGGTCTCGCTGCTCGGCAAGCCGTTCACCGAACTGAAGGAAAAGGAACGCAACGAGCTGCGCAATCGCGCGCTCGGTTTCGTGTATCAGTTCCATCATCTGCTGCCGGAATTCACGGCGCTCGACAACGTCGCGATGCCGCTGCGCATCCGCCGCATGCCCGAGGAAGACGCGCGCAAGGAAGCGCTCGTCATGCTGGAGCGCGTGGGCATCGGGCATCGGGCGAAGCATCGGCCGGGCGAATTGTCGGGCGGCGAGCGTCAGCGCGTGGCGATCGCGCGGGCGCTCGTCACGCATCCCGCATGCGTGCTCGCCGACGAACCCACCGGCAATCTCGACGGCGGCACCGCCGATACCGTCTTCAACCTGATGCTGGAGCTGTCGCGCACGCTCGAGACGAGCTTCGTGATCGTCACGCACGATCCCGATCTCGCCGCGCGCTGCGACCGCATCCTGCGCCTGCGCGACGGCGTGCTGCACGAAGAGCCGGTCGTGCCGGTCTGAATCTTTCGCGACGCGCGGAGGCCGCCATGTGGATCGATACGCACTGTCATCTGGATGCCGGCGAATTCGATGCCGACCGCGATGCCGTCGCCGATGCCGCGCTCGATGCGCTCGTGACGCGCATCGTGATTCCGGGCGTCGGGCGCTTCAACTTCGACACGGTGCGGGCGCTGGCGCATCGCATCGAAGGCGGCGCGTACGCGCTCGGCATTCATCCGCTCTTCACGCCGGGCGCGCACGAAGACGACCTGCGCGCGCTGCGCGAGGAAATCGAAGCGAGCATGGACGATCCGCGCTTTGTGGGCATCGGCGAAATCGGGCTGGATTACTTCGTGCCGACGCTCGACGACGCCCGCCAGCAGTTCTTCTACAACGAGCAACTGAAGCTCGCGCGCGAGTTCGATCTGCCGGTCATCTGTCATGTGCGCAAGTCGCAGGACAAGGTGCTGAAGGGCTTGCGCGCGCACGACATTCATCGCGGCATCGCGCATGCGTTCAACGGCAGTTTCCAGCAGGCCGAGGCGTTCATCGCGCAAGGCATGCATCTCGGCTTCGGCGGCAATCTCACGTTCGAGCGCGCGCTGCAGATCCGCCGGCTCGCGACGGAGCTGCCGCTCGACGCGATCGTGCTCGAAACCGATGCGCCCGACATCGCGCCGTCCTGGCGCTACAAGCAACGCAACACGCCGGACCAGGTCGCGCGCATCGCGCAAGTGCTCGCGCAACTGCGCGGCATCGACGAAAACGTGCTTTCCCTAGGCACAACGGCTAACGCTCACGCTGCGCTCCCACGGCTCGCGCTCGCCTCTTCATAATCGTTTCGATGGACGCATCGGCTGCATGCGTTCGCCGTGACGAGGAACGAAGAGGGAAGACGTGCGGGCGATTCTGCTGGGATTTGCATTGGGTGTCTGGTGGTTGCAGCAGCAGGCTCGCTTGCCGGATGTCATCGCGTGGTGCGCGTGCTGCACGGCGTTCGTCATCGCGATTGCGTCGGGCGCGATCGAGCCGCGTGCGCGCATCGCGAGCTTCGCGCTGGCTGCTTGCGCGCTGGGTTTCGCGTATGCGGCGATACGCGCGGATGTGCGGCTGCGCGAACAATTGCCAGCACGCTACGAGCAGCGCGACATCGAACTGACGGGTTTCGTGCGCGGCATGCCCGAGCGACGGGCCGACGGTACGCGCTTTCTCTTCGAAGTCGAGGCCAACGGCGCGAAATTGCATGACTTTCCGCGCGTCGTGCGCTTGCTTTGGATGTCGGGCGATCATGTTCCGAACCTGCACGCCGGCGAGCGATGGAGCTTGATGGCGCGTTTGAAGCGTCCGCATGCCAACGCCAACTTCGGTCTGCGCGATGCCGAAGCAACGCTGCTCGAACGCGGCATTCGCGCGACGGGTTATGTATCGGCAGCACGCGAGCCGCGCCGTTTGCACGCCGATGCGTCGGGTCCGCGGCTGACGATCGACCGGCTGCGTGCGCGGGCACGCGAACGCATCGAGACCGTGCTCGGCGATGCGCCGCATCGCGGGATCATCGTCGCGCTCGCGGTGGGCGCGCAGGACGCCGTCAGCGATGCCGACTGGACCGTCATGCGCGCGACCGGCACGAGTCATCTCGTTGCGATATCGGGCTTGCATATCGGCTTCGTCGCGGGGCTGGCGGCGTTGATCGTCGGATTCGTGTGGAAGCGCGTGCGCTTGCGCGGCCTGAGCGCGCCGTTGATCGCGGCCACGCCGAAAGCGGCGGCCATCGGCGCGACCGTGTTCGCTGCGTGCTATGCCGCGCTCGCCGGTTTCAACGTGCCCGCGCAACGCACGCTGTGGATGCTGCTGGTCGTTGCGCTCGCGTTTTTCTTCGGACGACGGCCGTTGTCGTCGCTCGTGCTGCTTTGGGCGCTCGCGTTCGTGCTGATCGCGGATCCGTGGGCGGTGACAGCGCCGGGATTCTGGCTGTCGTTCTGCGCGGTGGCGGCGATTCTGCATGCGATCGCGTCGGCGGGACGTCGCGCGTCGCGGGCGCAAACGGAAGAACAGGACGACGTCGATCAATGGGATCGCGTCGATCCGAGCGAAGTCGGTCATCGTCCGCAACATGTCGCGAAGCGCAGGCCGCTCGCGATCGTCGCGCGGTTCGCCGCGCGCGCGCGGCGGTATATCGCGTCGAGCGCGCGTGTGCAGTACGCGGTGACGATCGCGCTCGCGCCGCTCACCGTCTACTGGTTCTCGCAGATTCCGCTGCTCGGTCCGCTCGCGAATGCGTTCGCGATTCCGTGGATCAGCGCGCTCGTGACGCCCGCGACGCTCGCCGGTCTCATGCTTCCCGCACCGCTCGATGCGCCGATGCTTCACGTCGCCCATGCCGCGTTGTCCGTGCTCTGCGACATGCTCGCGCGTCTCGCGAATGCCGCGCCCGCGTCGCTCTGGCTTTTGCCCCGGCCGGATGCGTTCGCGCTCGCGGCATCGTGCGTCGGCGTCGCATGGGCGCTCGCGCCGCGCGGCTGGCCGTTGCGCTTCGCCGCGCCGCTGACGTGGCTGCCGCTGCTCGCGCCCGCGATGCATCCCGCGCCGGTCGGCGCGTTTCGCGTCACCGCGCTCGATATCGGCCAGGGCTCGGCGCTCGTCGTCGAAACGGCGCGGCACACGTTGCTCTTCGACGCCGGTCCCGGTCCCGAATCGACGCATGCGGGCGAGCGGATCGTGGTGCCGTATCTGCAGGCTGCGGGCGTGCGCGCGCTCGATGCGCTCGTCATCAGCCATTCCGATTCGGATCACGCGGGCGGCGCGCCGGCGGTGCTGCAATCGATCGCCGTGCGGCAACTGCTCGCGTCGCTGCCCGCGCAGGACGCGTCGTGGTCCGATGCGCGCGCACGCGGCGCGCAGACGCTGCGTTGCGCGGCGGGGCAGCGCTGGACGTGGGACGGCGTCGAATTCCGAATGCTGTGGCCCGAGCCGGGACCGCTTTCGGGCAAGCCGAATCGGCAGTCGTGCGTGCTCAAGGTGACGAACGCGGCGGGACGCTCGGCGCTCTTCGCCGCCGATATCGAAGCGGACGTCGAACGCATGCTGATCGCGCGCGACGCGTCAGACCTGCGCGCCGATGTGCTCATCGTGCCGCATCACGGCAGCCGCACTTCGTCCACCGAGCCTTTCCTCGATTCTGTCGGGCCGTTGGCCGCGATATTTCAGGTAGGCTATCGCAACCGTTTTCATCATCCGCATCCGACCGTTTTCGCGCGCTACCGGATGCGCGACATCGTGCTTTCGCGCAGCGACGAAGACGGCGCGGCGCGTATCGAAATCGGTTCGCAGATTACGTTCGAGCGCTACCGGCAAAGCCACGCGCGCTACTGGATGGCGCGCTAAACGCTAAAAAAACAAGAGACACGCTTGAAAGACATCATCCATTTCTCGCACGCGAACGGTTTTCCCGCATCGACGTATCGCACGATGTTCGCGGAGCTTTCCGACGAATACGAAGTTCGCAGCATCGAGCGCATCGGTCATGACGCGCGCTTTCCCGTGACGCGCGACTGGCCGTATCTCGTCGATCAGCTCATCGACGACATGAGCCGCTATCGGCGCGAAGCCGACGGCGATCATCCGAAGGTGTGGCTCGTCGGGCATTCGCTCGGCGGCTATCTGTCGCTGATGGCGGCGCTGAAGCGCCCGGAATGGGTGAAAGGCGTGGTGATGCTCGATTCGCCGGTGATCGCGGGCTGGAAGAGCGGACTCCTGCGCGTCACGCAATGGACCGGGCTGGACGAGCGCCTGTCGCCCGCCGCCGCGACGCGCAAGCGCCGCACGCAGTGGGCGAGCCGCGACGAGGCGTGGCGGCATTTCCTGTCGAAACCGGCGTTCGCGCGCTGGGACGAACGCATGCTGTCCGACTATATCGATTTCGCCATTCCGCAGACCCATGCGAACGGCGCACGCTCGCTCGCATTCGATCGCCATGTGGAATATCTGATCTATCGCACGCTGCCGCACACGCTCGGCGCGCGGCTCGCGCACGGCGCGCCGGTGCCCGTCGGTTTCATCGCGGGGACGCATTCGCGCGAAGTGCGCCAGGTCGGGCTCGGGATGACGCGGCGCATCGCGGGCGAGCACATCGAATGGATGGAAGGCAGCCATCTCTTTCCGATGGAGCGCCCGATCGACACCGCGCGCGCCGTGCAGCGGCTGCTCACGGCCATGCAGACGGCGCGCTGAAAAGGGCGCGAGCACGCGCGCGGGACTTGACGAACGGCCCGCGTCACGTTCCGCAAAAATGACGCCGAAATGCGCGGATTTGTAGCCAATATCCGCGCCGGGCGCGCTTCGTGGGAACCGGCCTTTACGGTATAATCCGTTTTTCCCGCGAGCATCTAGCGATGACCAAATATGTATTCGTCACCGGCGGCGTAGTTTCGTCCCTTGGCAAGGGTATTGCCGCCGCCTCTCTCGCCGCGATCCTCGAATCGCGCGGTCTCAAAGTCACTCTCCTCAAGCTCGATCCCTACATCAACGTCGACCCCGGCACGATGAGCCCGTTCCAGCACGGGGAAGTGTTCGTGACGGAAGACGGAGCGGAGACCGACCTCGACCTCGGCCATTACGAGCGCTTCATCAGCACGAAGATGCGCAAGGCCAATAACTTCACCACCGGCCAGATCTACGAATCGGTGATCCGCAAGGAACGCCGCGGCGAGTATCTCGGCAAGACGGTGCAGGTCATTCCGCATATCACCAACGAAATCCAGGCATTCGTGGAGCGCGGCGCCGCTGCGGCGACGTGCGGCCAGCCGGACGTGGCGATCGTGGAAATCGGCGGCACGGTGGGCGACATCGAATCGCTGCCGTTCCTCGAAGCCGCGCGTCAGATGAGCCTGCGCATGGGCCGCAACAGCGCGTGCTTCGTGCACCTCACGCTCGTGCCGTTCATCGCGACGGCGGGTGAACTCAAGACGAAGCCCACGCAGCACAGCGTGCAGAAGCTGCGCGAAATCGGTATCTATCCGAACGTGCTCCTGTGCCGCGCCGACCGCCGCATTCCCGACGACGAGCGCGCCAAGATTTCCATGTTCTCGAACGTGCCCGAAGACGCGGTCATTTCCGTTTGGGACGCGGACAGCATCTACAAGATTCCGCAGATGCTCAACGACCAGCACCTCGACGACATCATCTGTGAAGAGCTGAAGCTCGCGCCGCCGCCGGCCGATCTGGCGATGTGGTCGAACCTCGTCGAGAAGCTCGAAAATCCGAAGCACGAAGTGACCATCGGCATGGTCGGCAAGTACGTCGAACTCACCGAATCGTACAAGTCGCTGATCGAAGCGCTGCGTCACGCGGCCATCCATACGTCGACGAAGGTCAACATCGAGTACATCGATTCCGAGCAGATCGACGCCGAAGGCACCGACGCACTGAAGCACCTCGACGCCGTGCTGGTGCCGGGCGGTTTCGGCCGTCGCGGCACGGAAGGCAAGATCAAGGCGATCCGCTACGCACGCGAATCGAAGACGCCGTATCTCGGCATCTGCCTCGGCATGCAGCTCGCGGTGATCGAGTTCGCGCGCGATGTCGCCGGTCTCGCCGATGCGAATTCCACCGAGTTCGATCAGGACACGGGCAACCCGGTCGTCGCGCTCATCACGGAGTGGTACGACCGCGCGGGCCGCATCGAAAAGCGCAACGAAGAGTCGGATCTCGGCGGCACCATGCGCCTCGGCTCGCAGAAGTGCCCGATCAAGCCAGGAACGATGGCCGAGCGCATCTACGGCAGCGATGTGAACGAGCGTCATCGTCACCGTTATGAAGTCAATAACCGTTTCGTGCCCCAGCTCGAAGCCGGCGGGCTTATCATCAGCGCCCGTACGCCGAGCGAGGATCTGCCCGAGATGATGGAGTTGCCGCAGTCGCTGCACCCGTGGTTCGTCGGCGTGCAGTTCCACCCCGAATTCACGTCGACGCCGCGCGACGGGCATCCGCTCTTCAAGGCATTCGTCGATGCAGCGCGCGCGCACGCCGAAGGCAATGGCGTGAAGGCGCCGGCGAAAGCCACCGCGGGAGCGCAAGCATGAAGCTGTGTCATTTCGAAGCGGGCCTCGACAAGCCGTTCTTCCTGATCGCGGGCACGTGCGTCGTCGAGTCGGAGCAAATGACCATCGACGTCGCCGGCCGGCTGAAGGAAATCACGCAGAAGCTCGGCATTCCGTTCATCTACAAGTCGTCGTTCGACAAGGCGAACCGCAGTTCGGGCAAGTCGTATCGCGGTCCGGGCATGGACGAAGGCCTGCGCATTCTCGGCGAAGTGAAGAAGCAGCTCGGCGTGCCCGTTCTCACGGACGTGCACACCGAGGAAGAAATCGAAGCGGTCGCATCGGTCGTGGACGTGCTGCAAACGCCCGCGTTCCTCTGCCGTCAGACCGACTTCATCCACGCGTGCGCGCGCTCGGGCAAACCGGTCAACATCAAGAAGGGCCAGTTTCTCGCGCCGCACGACATGAAGAACGTGATCGACAAGGCGCGCGACGCCGCGCGTGAAGCGGGTCTGTCGGAAGACCGCTTCATGGCGTGCGAGCGCGGCGTGTCGTTCGGCTATAACAACCTCGTGTCCGACATGCGCTCGCTCGCGATCATGCGCGAAACCAACGCGCCGGTCGTCTTCGATGCCACCCATTCGGTGCAGTTGCCGGGCGGGCAGGGCACGAGCTCGGGCGGTCAGCGCGAATTCGTGCCGGTGCTGGCGCGTGCGGCGGTCGCGACGGGCGTGGCGGGCCTCTTCATGGAGACGCATCCGGACCCGGCCTGCGCGAAGTCCGACGGCCCGAACGCGGTGCCGCTGCATCACATGGAAGCGCTGCTTTCGACGCTCATCACGATCGATCGCGCGGTGAAAAGCGGTTCGTTCCTCGAGAACGACTTCAACTGAGCGTCGGCAGCAAAAAGTAGTACGGCGCGGGCGTCATCATGGGCGCCCGTGTTGCGAGATCAGGCCGTCCGGCGTCATCCGGGCAACGGAGGAGCGTGCAACGCATCGGGGCGGCATCCGCAACCGGCGGATGAGACGCCCGCTCCCACGAAAGCGATGCGGACCGGATTCGATCCGGTCCCGAAACGACCGCTCTTTGCGCCGGAGCTGAACCCGGCGGTCATCGAATGGGTCTGAGCGAAGCCAGTGAAGCGTGTATCGAAGTGTAAAAACAGGCGGCGCGCTTCGTTGTGACTGACAGAATTCATCGTCATTTCTTGAGGAAACCATGAGTGCTATCGTAGATATCATCGGCCGCGAGATTCTCGATTCGCGAGGCAATCCGACCGTCGAATGCGACGTGTTGCTCGAGTCGGGCACGATGGGCCGCGCGGCGGTGCCTTCGGGCGCATCCACCGGCTCGCGCGAGGCCATCGAATTGCGCGACGGCGAAGCGGGCCGCTACGGCGGCAAGGGCGTGCTTAAGGCCGTCGAACACATCAACACCGAGATTTCCGAAGCCATCATGGGCCTCGACGCCTCGGAACAGGCTTTCCTCGACAAGACCCTGCTCGAACTCGACGGCACCGATAACAAGTCGCGTCTCGGCGCGAACGCGATGCTCGCGGTGTCGATGGCGGTCGCGAAGGCTGCCGCCGAAGAAGCCGGCCTGCCGCTGTACCGCTACTTCGGCGGCTCGGGCGCGATGCAGCTTCCGGTGCCGATGATGAACATCGTCAACGGCGGCGCGCACGCGAACAACAGCCTGGACATCCAGGAATTCATGATCGTCCCGGTGAGCCAGCCGACGTTCCGCGAAGCGCTGCGTTGCGGCGCGGAAGTGTTCCACGCGCTGAAGAAGATCCTGGCCGAGCGCGGCATGAGCACCGCGGTGGGCGACGAAGGCGGCTTCGCGCCGAACTTCGGCAGCAACGACGAGTGCCTGTCGACGATTCTGCAAGCCATCGAGAAGGCCGGTTATCGCGCCGGTGAAGATGTGCTGCTCGCGCTCGACTGCGCGGCGAGCGAGTTCTATCACGACGGCAAGTACCAACTGGCTGGCGAAGGCTTGCAACTGTCGTCGACCGAATTCGCGGATTACCTCGCCACGCTCGCCGACAAGTTCCCGATCGTGTCGATCGAAGACGGCATGCACGAGTCGGATTGGGAAGGCTGGAAGACGCTGACCGACAAGCTCGGCAAGAAGATCCAGCTCGTCGGCGACGATCTCTTCGTCACGAACACGCGCATTCTGAAGGAAGGCATCGAGAAGGGCATCGCGAACTCGATCCTCATCAAGATCAACCAGATCGGCACGCTGACGGAAACCTTCGCGGCGATCGAAATGGCCAAGCGCGCGGGCTACACGGCGGTCATCTCGCACCGCTCGGGCGAGACGGAAGATTCGACCATCGCGGACATCGCGGTCGGCCTGAACGCCGGCCAGATCAAGACCGGCTCGCTGTCGCGCAGCGATCGCATCTCGAAGTACAACCAGTTGCTGCGCATCGAGGAAGATCTCGGCGATATCGCCAGCTACCCGGGCAAGTCGGCGTTTTACAACTTGCGCTAAAGCTTTTGCCGCTTTAGTCGATAAGGACGCTTAGTGGTCTTTGAAGCGTCATCTTTTGAAGCCCGTCGCCCGGGGCAGCTTGCCGCCGGGCGGCGCTTATTTCGGCTACGTGAATGCGGCTCGTAACTGTCGTTCTGGTTCTTTTGCTGGTGCTGATCCAATACCCGCTCTGGTGGGGACATGGCGGCTGGCTGCGCGTGCATGAATTGCAGCAGCAGCTCGCGCAGCAGACGGACAAGAACACGAATCTGAGACTGCGCAACGAGCGCGTCCAGGGCGAAGTGCAGGACCTGCAAAACGGCACCGCCGCCGTGGAAGAGCGCGCGCGCTACGAGATGGGCATGGTGAAGGACAGCGAGGTGTTCGTGCAGTTCGTCTCGCCGAATTCGAACGCGCCCGTCAATTCCGCGAACGTGCCGGGCATGAACGGCTCGACGCGCGGTCAGGTTTCAGCGGCGCCGCTGCGCGTGGTGCCGAATCCCGTGTCGCGCTCGAAGCAGGAGTTGCGCGAGCTGGACAAGAAGGCGCAGAAGGAAAAAGCGGCCGAAGCGAAGAAAAAGCAGCAGGGCGCGGCGCAGTAAGACGCCGGCTGGGTGAGATAAAAAATGGCGCGGTCACGACCGCGCCATTTTTGTATTTGGCAGACAAAGGCGGATGGCCGCCTCGCCTACCACGAAGTGCCGAATCCGATGCCGGTGCCCCAGTACGGGCCGCCCCAGCCGCCGCTCGAATAGCCGCCGTAGACCGACACCGGCGCGGGCGCGTAGAACTGCGACATCGTCTTCGCGGCGTTGCCAGCCGCGGCTGCCTGCTGCGATTCGTTGAGCGCCTGCTTGTCGATGGCGTTGTAGCGGTCCATCTCCTGCTGCGGCGTGAGCGTCTGTTGCGGCGCAGGCGATGTGTCAGGCAAGCGGCTATAGATCGGCGACGGGCCGGGCGGATCCATCATGCAGCCGGCGACGAGCGCGACCCCGGCCAGACACGGCAGCAATTTCCAGTTGAGTGTTGCGGTTTTCATTTTGCGACCTCCAGCGGGCCGGACATCTGTGCAGGAGTCCCATCATAGCTTGCGGAATCTGTCGTGAGAGCCGGGCCGAAAGCAGGCCGCAAGCGGCGCGCCGTGCTTCGAGCGCCACCGGCGCGCGTGGCGAAACCTCGACTGGACAAGGCTTGCGCGGCGTTTCAGTGGCGCCGGTCCGACGCCGGGCTCACACCTTGTGAGAGTTCGTTTGCGACAAAAAGTTGCGCAACGTCGACGGAGTCGAAGTCATAGCGCTGGTTGCAGAACTCGCAATGCACTTCGACATTGCCGCGCTCCACGATCACGCTGTCGACCTCCTCGCGGCCGAGCATCTTCAGCATGCCGCCGACCTTCTCACGCGAACATGTGCACTGGAAGCGCGCCGCTGCCGGCTCGAAGTGCTGGACGTTTTCTTGCCAGAAAAGGCGCTTGAACACGGTATCCGGCTCTTCCTTCAGCAATTCCTCGTTCGAAAGCGTGCTGCCGAGATGGCAGACGCGCTGCCACGTATCGGCGTCGTGCTCGCCCGGATGCGGAACGATGCCGCCATCGCCCGGCAGCTTCTGCAGCAGCAGGCCGACGGCGCGGTCGGTATCGGCGGCGAGCCACAAGCGTGTGTCGAGCTGCTCGGAGTGATGCATGTAGTGCTCGAGCACTTCGGCCATCGACTTGAGCGCGCCATGCTCGTCCGACAGCGGCACGATGCCCTGATACGGTTGCTGCCCCGGCTTTTTGTCGGAGGGATCGAGCGTGATGACGCAGCGGCCGCGCCCGTGACGGTTCAGCAGGTCCGGCAGCGACATTTCGCTGTCGAGCTCGCTCTCGCCGCCATCGGCCAGCTTCGCCGTGGCGCGCAGCGACAGGTTGGAATTGCACTGCACGACCAGCATCTTCACGGGGCCGTCGCCGTAGATCTGCATGATGAGCGTGCCGTCGAACTTGAGGTTCGCGGACAGCAGCGCGCATGCGGCCATCATTTCGCCGAGCACGTTGCGCACGGCCACGGGATACGAGCGGCGCGCGAGCACTTCCTGCCACGTATGACGCAACGAGACGATCTCGCCGCGCACCGGCGCCGCGTTGAACATGAATTTCTGCAACTGGTCGTTCACAACTCTTCCTTGGGTGTTGAGGCTGCTGCGCCGTCTCGTGCGGCGTCCGTTCAGCCGATACGCACGAGGTGCGCCTTGTAATATTCGCGACGGTCGGCATAACTCGCCGTGGCCGCACGCATGCGGGCGATATCCGCCTCGCCGATTTCCCGCACTGCCTTGGCGGGCGCGCCGAGAATCAGCGTATTGTCCGGAAACACCTTGCCTTCGGTGACGACGGCGCCCGCGCCAACCAGACAGTTGCGGCCGATCACCGCGCCATTCAAGACCACCGCCTGGATTCCGATCAGCGAGCCTTCCTTGATCGTGCAGCCGTGCAGCATTGCCTGATGGCCGACGGTGACATCGCTCTCGATCGTCAGAGGAAAACCCGGATCGGCGTGCAGTACCGCGCCTTCCTGCACGTTGCTGCCGCGTCCGACGACGATCGGCTCGTTGTCGCCGCGCAGCGCCGCGCCGGGCCAGACACTCGCGTTTTCCTCGAGCGTCACCCGGCCGATGATGGTCGCGGTGTCCGCGAGAAACACGCTTTCGTGGATGGTCGGGGCGTCGTCGCCGAGTTTGTAGATGGCCACATTGTCTCCTGAGGCGTGATGTCGTGAAGGTGGGACTACAATGCGCGCCTGCCGGTGAGGCGGCGCACGCGCATTGTTGCGCGTTTTGAGGCGTCCGCCGGGATTACCATTTTAGCTGTTTGCCGTAAGCGTCCGCTGGAACGCAGTGTTCGACGCCCGTTTTCGAGACAGTCCGATGCACGACCTTGTCATTTCCCCGGAAGCCGATGACTGCGCCCGCCGCGCAGCGCTCGCGGTCCTGCGCGAGCGCGATCCCGCGACGAAAGCCGCGCGCGCCCGCGCACTTTTCGATGCGGCGCGCGCCCAGCCGTCGCGGATCGATCCACGAGCCGAGTTCGCGGAACCCGGCGATCTGCCTGGCCGGCCCGAGCGTCCGGCGCTCGTGGAGCCATCGTCGCTGAAGCGTCGCAGCATGCAGTCGGATGCGGGGCGCGCCGTGCTGTTGCACGCGCTCGCGCACATCGAATTCAACGCGATCAATCTCGCGCTCGATGCCGTCTGGCGATTTCCGTCGATGCCGCAGGATTTTTATCTCGACTGGTTGAAGGTGGCGGCGGAGGAGGCGCATCACTTTTCGCTGTTGAGCGCGCGCCTCGCCGAATTCGGCCACGCTTACGGCGACTTCCCGGCGCACGATGGGCTGTGGGACATGGCGCAACGCACGCGCGGCGATGTGCTGGCGCGCATGGCGCTCGTGCCGCGGACACTGGAGGCGCGCGGGCTCGACGCGTCGCCGCCGATCAGAAAGCGTCTCGCGCAGGCGGGCGATCACGCGTCCGCGGCGATCCTCGACGTCATCCTGCGCGATGAAGTCGGCCATGTGTTGATCGGCAATCGCTGGTTCCGGTTTCTGTGCGACGCGCGAAATCTGGACCCGCACACGACTTACGGACGCCTCGCCGCGCAATATCACGCGCCGAAGCTGCGCGGCCCGTTCAATTTCGAAGCGCGCCGCGACGCCGGTTTCGACGAAGCCGAACTGCGCGCACTCGCCGGCTTGGACGATGCGAAGTAGGGCAGGTTCTTCGTCGCTATAATCGAACGATCATCCTTTTTTACTTCGAGACGACACCATGAAAGATTCGCGCTCCGAATTCGTCGACGCGCGCGGCGTGCGCCTGCACGTACGCCGCTGGGGCTCGCCCGACGCCCCGATGCTCTTCATGCTGCACGGCTGGATGGATATCGGCGCGTCGTTCCAGTTCGTCGTCGATGCACTCGTGGGCGACTGGCAAGTGCTCGCGCCCGATGCGCGCGGCTTCGGGCTCTCCGACTGGCCGGTCGCGCAGAAGGGCGGCGGCCATTACTACTTTCCCGACTATCTCTCCGATCTCGACGTGCTGTTCGACCATTACGCGCCGGGCGGTCAGGTGAACATCGTCGGCCACAGCATGGGCGCGAACGTCGCGCTGCTGTACGCGGGCGTGCGGCCCGCGCGCGTGCGCCGCGTGGTCGATCTCGAAGGCTTCGGATTGCCGGCGGCGCGCGCGTCGCAATCGCCGGGGCGCATTTCGCAATGGCTCGACGATCTGCGCGCGCCGCCCGCGCTGCGCAGCTACGCGAGCCTCGACGAAGTCGCCGACCGGCTGATCCGCACGAATCCGCGTCTGCCGCTCGCGCGTGCGCGCTATCTCGCGCAACACTGGTCCCGCGAGGAAGCGGATGGGCGCTTCCATCTGCTTGCCGATCCGGCGCACAAATTGCGCGGACCGACGCTGTATCGGCTCGACGAGGTGAGCGCGGCGTGGGCGCGCGTGGCGGCGCCCGTGCTGCACGTCGAGGCGAAGGATTCGCCGACGCTCGCGGCTTTCGCGGGCGAGACGCCCATCGCCGAATTCAAGACGCGCTTTCAGGCGTTTCCCGACTGGCGCGAGGAAATCGTCGACGAGGCCGGTCACATGATCCATCACGATCAGCCGGAGCGCGTCGCGGCGCTCGTCGAATCGTTCTGCGCGTGAGCGGCGCAGCACGGAACGAAGGAACTACATAATCGGCTTGTCGCGCCGATACAGTTAGAATGTGAGTGAAGCCCGATAAACGACGATGAACGCCGATCTGCATTGCCATTCCACCGTGTCCGACGGACAGTTTGCGCCCGCCGATGTCGCCGCGCGCGCGCACGCGAACGGCGTCACGCTATGGTCGCTGACGGATCACGATCAGCTCGGCGGGCAGGACGAAGCGAAGAAGGCCGCCGAGGCGCTCGGCATGCGCTATCTGCCCGGCGTCGAGATTTCGGTGACGTGGGCTTCGCGCACGGTGCATATCGTCGGCATGAACGTCGATCCGCATAACGATGCGCTGCGCAAGGGGCTCGAATCGACGCGCAACGGGCGCGCGGCGCGCGGCGTGGCGATCGGCGAGGCGCTCGCGGCGGTCGGCATTCCGGATTGCTACGAAGGCGCGCTGCGCTTCACCGACGATCCCGACATGATCTCGCGCACGCACTTCGCGCGGTATCTGGTGGAGGCGGGGTATGCGCAGTCCACGTCGGATGTGTTCGCGCGCTATCTCGGCGACGGCAAGCCGGGTTTCGTCGGGCATTGCTGGGCGAAGCTCGCGGACGCCGTGAAATGGATCAAGGATGCGGGCGGCGAGCCGATCATCGCGCATCCGGGCCGCTACGACTTCACGCCGGTCGAGTTCGCCGCGCTCTTCGATGAATTCATCGAGCTCGGCGGCCGGGCCATCGAAGTCGTGACGGGCAGCCATACGCCCGACCAGTACCGCGAATACGCCGATGTCGCGCGCCGCTATGGGTTCGAGGCATCGCGCGGCTCGGACTTCCACGGCGCGGGCGAAGGGCGCGTCGATCTCGGCCTGCTTCCGCCGTTGCCCGACGATCTCACGCCTGTCTGGGAGCGCTGGCTTTAGCGTTCCCGCGGCGCGCGTCTTTCTGCTCGCGCACGGTCTTTGCATCACCTGTGATTTTCCGCACGCTCATCGCGCAGGGCGCGCTCGCGCGCGAGACAAGAAGTCGCGCGCCGCTCGGCCCATCGCGATAACGATCGAAACAATAAGGCGTCGCCATGTCTCAATTCTTTCGCATTCATCCGGATAATCCGCAGCCGCGGCTCATCAATCAGGCCGTGCAGATCATCAAGGACGGCGGTCTCGTCGCGTTGCCGACCGATTCGAGCTACGCGCTCGGCTGCCATCTCGACGACAAGGACGCGGTCGAGCGATTGCGACGCGTGCGCGGCATCGACGACAAGCAGTTGCTCTCCCTGCTCGTGCGCGACCTCTCCGAGCTGTCCAATTTCGCCATGGTCGACAACCAGCAGTATCGGCTGATCAAGTCGGTGACGCCTGGGCCTTACGTTTTCGTGCTGCAGGCGACCAAGGAAGTGCCGCGGCGGCTTTCGCATCCGTCGCGCAAGACGATCGGGCTGCGCGTGCCCGATCACGCGATCACGCTCGCGTTGCTGGAGGCGCTCGGCGAACCGCTGCTTGCATCGACGCTGATCCTGCCGCCCGACACCGAGCCGCTCAACGACGCCGAGGAAATCCGCGAACGCCTCGAAAAACAGATCGAACTCGTGATCGATGCCGGCGCGTGTCCGGCGGAGCCGTCCACGGTGATCGATCTTTCTTCGGGGGAGCCAGTGCTCGTGCGCGCGGGGAGAGGCAGTCTCGAACCGTTCGGGCTCACGGCGTAAGCGCCGCGCAGTAGCGCACACGGGCATACGACCCGATTAAGCGTTTGCTCACACCATGGGCGAAATAGTGCGCGCCCGGCGCCGCCGTGCGTGTCTGATCCAACCTGCCTGCTTGTTACAATACCGCCCTATGGATGCTTCCCTGATACAGACCATCGCGGTCTACGCGCTCCCCGTGATTTTCGCGATCACGCTGCACGAGGCCGCGCATGGCTACGCCGCGCGACTGCTCGGCGACAACACGGCCTACGTTCTCGGCCGCGTTTCGATGAACCCGATGCGCCACATCGACCCGATCGGCACGATCGTCATTCCGATCGTCCTTTACTTCGTGACGAGCGGTGCGTTCATGTTCGGCTATGCGAAGCCCGTGCCCGTGGCGTTCGGCAACCTGCGCAATCCGCGCTGGGGCAGCCTGTGGGTCGCGGCGGCCGGGCCGGGCAGCAACTTCGCCCAGGCGATCGTCTGGGGCGTGATCTTCGTGCTGCTGCGGGCCTTTCACATCGACGAGCCGTTCTTCACGGGCATGGCTCAGGCGGGCATCAGCGTGAATCTCGTGCTCGGCGTGCTCAATCTCTTTCCGTTGCCGCCGCTCGACGGCGGCCGTGTCGTCATGGCGCTTCTGCCGGTCCGCGCGTCCATCGCGTTTTCGAAGCTCGAGCCGTACGGCTTCTTCATCGTGATGGCGCTCGTCGTGACCGGCGTGCTGACGCGCTTCTGGCTCGGGCCGCTCGTGAACGTCGGCTATACGGCGGTGTCGGCTATCTTGAATCCCCTCGCTTCACTATTCCCATAACATCATGTTCCCTGACCGTATCTTCTCCGGCATGCGGCCCACCGGGTCGCTGCACCTCGGCCACTATCACGGCGTGCTGAAAAACTGGGTGCGGCTGCAGTCCGAATATCCGTGCTTCTTCGCAGTGGTCGACTGGCACGCGCTCACGACGCACTACGAGACGCCCGAGGTCATCGAGAAAAACGTCTGGGAAGTGCTCATCGACTGGCTGGCGTCCGGCATCGACCCGGCACAGGCGACGCTCTTCATCCAGAGCCGCGTGCCCGAGCACGCCGAACTTTCGCTGCTGCTCGGCATGGGCACGCCGCTCGGCTGGCTCGAACGCGTGCCGACCTACAAGGAGCAGATCGAAAAGCTGCGCGAAAAGGATCTGTCGACGTACGGCTTCCTCGGCTATCCGGTGCTGATGGCGGCGGACATCCTGCTGTATCGCGCGTCGCTCGTGCCGGTGGGCGAGGATCAGGTGCCGCACGTGGAAATGACGCGCGAGATCGCGCGCCGCTTCAACTATCTCTATGGCAAGGAGCCGGATTTCGAGGAGAAGGCGCTCGAAGCGGCCAAGAAACTCGGCGGCAAGCGCTCGAAGCTGTATCACGAGCTGCGCGTCGCGTATCAGCAGGAAGGCGACGACGAAGCGCTCGAACAAGCGCGCGCGATGCTGCAGGAATCGCAAAGCCTGTCGATGAGCGATCGCGAGCGTCTGTTCGGCTATCTCGAAGGCGCGCGCAAGATCATTCTGGTCGAGCCGCAGGTTCTCCTGACCGAAGCGTCGCGCATGCCGGGCCTCGACGGCCAGAAGATGTCGAAGTCGTACGGCAACACCATCGGCTTGCGTGAGGACGCGGCGACCATCGAGCAGAAAGTCCGCAAGATGCCGACCGACCCGGCGCGCGTGCGCCGCACCGATCCGGGCGATCCCGACAAGTGTCCGGTGTGGCAACTGCATCAGGTCTACACCGACGAAAACACGCACGAATGGGTGCAGAAGGGCTGCCGCAGCGCGGGCATCGGCTGCCTGGAGTGCAAGCAGCCGGTGATCGAAGGCATCCTGCGCGAGCAGCAGCCGATGCTGGAACGCGCGCAGAAGTACATGGACGATCCGTCGCTGTTGCGCGCGATCGTCGCGGACGGCTGCGACAAGGCGCGCAAGTTCGCGACCGAAACGATGCGCGACGTGCGCGAGGCCATGGGGCTGTCTTACAACTGATGGACAGTGCGATCAGTCCGTGGGTCGCGCGCTGGGCGCATCTCGTCGCGCCCGGCGGCGCGGTCCTCGACGTCGCCGCGGGCAGCGGGCGCCACGCGCGCTGGTTCGCGGCGCGTGGTTTTTCCGTGCTGGCGGTCGATCGTGACGCGGACGCGCTCGCGTCGATGGCGGCGCTCGAAGGCATCGAAACGCTTGCCGCCGATCTGGAAAACGGCGCGCCGTGGCCGCTTTCGGGCGATCGAAAGTTCGATGCCGTCGTCGTCACCAACTATCTGCATCGGCCGCTGTTCGGGCACTTCATCGACGCGCTCGCGCCCGGCGGCGTGCTGATCTATGAAACGTTCGCGGCGGGCAACGGCAGTATCGGCAAGCCGTCGAATCCGGCGTTTCTGCTCGAACCCGGCGAACTGCTCGAAGCGGTGCGAGGGCGACTGCGCGTGATCGGCTACGAAGACGGGTTCGTCGATGACCCGCGCCCTGCCTACGTGCAGCGAATCTGTGCGGTTCGCGCACCGCAGTCAGCGGAAAACCCACTCACGATTAGTAACATACCCCCGGGTCCGCCACGTTACGCGCTCGGCGGCTAATCCGCTACAATCGCGTAATATCGCTTTTTGCGATTAAATTCACGATTAAATTCATAGAGTTTCATGACAAACGGAACACACGGCGGCATCCAGATCCGCGGCAGTATCCCTGCCATCGTCACACCGATGCACGAGGACGGTAGTCTCGATCTGCCGGCGTTTCGAAAACTGATCGACTGGCACGTCGAACAAGGCTCGAACGGACTCGTCGTGGTCGGCACCAGTGGCGAGTCGGCCACTTTGTCGGTCGAAGAACACATCCTGATGATCCAGACGGCCGTCGAGCACACGGCCAAGCGCTTTCCGATCATCGCGGGCGCGGGCGGCAATTCGACCGCCGAAGCCATCGAGCTCTCGAAGCAGGCCAAAAAGGTTGGCGCCGACGCCACGCTGCAAGTCGTTCCGTATTACAACAAGCCGACGCAGGAAGGCATGTATCGCCATTTCAAGGCGATCGCCGAAGCCGTCGATCTGCCGGTGCTGCTCTACAACGTGCCGGGCCGCACCGTTGCCGACATGAGCAACGAAACGATCCTGCGCCTCGCGGACGTGCCGGGCATCATCGGCGTCAAGGAAGCGACGGGCAACATCGATCGCGCTGCGCATCTGATCAAGCACGCGCCGGCGCATTTCAGCATCTTCAGCGGCGACGATCCCACGGCGATCGCGCTCATGCTGCTCGGCGGACACGGCAACATCTCGGTGACGGCCAACGTCGCGCCGAAGGAAATGAGCCAGCTCTGCCGCGCCGCGGTCGAAGGCGATGCGATCACCGCGCGCCGCATCCATCTGAAGCTGCTGTCGCTGCACAAGCAACTCTTCTGCGAATCGAATCCGATTCCGGCCAAATGGGCGCTGCAGGCGCTCGGCCGCATGGAAGGCGGCATCCGGCTGCCGCTCACGCCGCTCGACGCGCGCTATCACGACGTGGTGCGTGGCGCGTTGCGCGACGCCGGGCTCCTCGCCTGATCGCATGGGCGGCGCGCCGAGTCACAAGGAATCGAAAGCCGCGCCGCCGCACGTGATCGAAATGAACCACACCTTCAGTCATCAACCGCCGCTCATTGGCCTCGACATTGGCCTCGCTGAGCCGCTCGCCTAGAGCGGGTTCGGCGCGAGGCAATGCGCATCAGCAGCAAAGAAGGACCTCATGAAACGTTCCGCTCTTCTTACTCGTGCCAAACGCCTGGGCGTGCTGTCGCTCGGCGCCGGTGCGGTCTTCGCGCTCGCGGGTTGCGACACGCTCAACGACTGGCTCGCGCCGGATCGCGTCAACTACAAGGCTGCTGAAACCGCACCCTCGCTGGCCGTTCCGTCCGACCTGACCACGGCCGACATCAGCCAGCGTTATGCCGCGCCGCCCAAGATCAACTCGCTCGGCGGCGCCGCGGAGCGAGCGGTCACGCCGGCCGGCAACGCGACGCTCGGCGTGCCGAACGCGCAGGATCCGTTCGGCATGCACATCGAAAGCGATGGCGATCGCCGCTGGCTCGTCGTCGATGGCCGTTCGCCGGACCAGGTCTGGGGACCGCTGAAGGAGTTCTGGGAAGAGAACGGCTTTACGCTCAAGACCGATGCCCCGCAGACGGGCATCATGGCGACGGACTGGGCCGAAAACCGCGCGAACATTCCGAACGACTGGTTCAGGAACAGCGTGGGCAAGCTGCTCGACTTCGCGTACTCGTCGGGTACGCGCGACATGTTCCGCACGCAGGTCGATCGCGCATCCGATGGCTCGACCGACATCTCCGTCACGCACAGCGCGATGGAAGAAGTGCTGACGGGGCAGGACAAGACGTCGTCGCGCTGGGAGGCGCGTCCGCGTAATCCGCAGCTCGAAGCCGCGGTGCTCACGAAGCTGATGCAGAAGTTCGGCCTGACCGAAAAGCAGTCGCAGCAGTTGATGGCGCAAGCGCGTCCGATCGGCGCGAAGGTCGCGGTCGACCCGAGCGCGGGCGGCTCCACGCTCGATCTCGCCGAGCCGTTCGATCGCGCCTGGCTGCGTGTGGGCCTCGCGCTCGATCGCACCAACTTCACGGTCGACAATCGCGATCGCGACAAGGGCATCTATTACGTCCATTTTTCGGACTCCATGGCGGAGCTGAAGAAGGACGGCCTCTTCGGCAAGTTCTTCTCGAGCAACACGCCGAAGCCGACGCGCCAGTTCCTCGTCAACGTGAGGCCGAAGGCCGACTCGGTCACGCAAGTCGGCGTCGTCGATGCGAACGGCCAGCCGGACACGTCGTCCGATGCGCAGCGCATCGTTTCCTTGCTGCACGCGCAGTTGAACTAACGACATCCTGAAGTGAAGACATCGTGAGATTCGCCAGTCTCGGCAGCGGCAGCGAGGGCAATGCATTGCTCGTCGAGGCATCGAGCGGTACGACGACGACGCGCGTGCTGCTCGATTGCGGATTCTCCGGCAAGGAGGTCGAGCGCCGTCTCGCGCGTCTGAACTGCCGTGCCGAAGATCTCGACGCCATCGTCATCACGCATGAGCACACGGACCATATCGGCAGCGCGCTGACGCTGGCGCGCCGCTGGTCGATTCCGCTGTACATGAGCTGGGGCACGGCGCGCGCCATCGGCGCCGATGAAGCCAAGGTCGAATTGAACGTGCTATGGGGCGATGAAAGCGTCGCCATCGGCGATCTGAGCGTGCTGCCGTACACCGTGCCTCACGATGCGCGTGAGCCGCTGCAATACGTGTTCTCCGACGGCGCGAGCCGGCTCGGCGTGTTGACGGATGTCGGCGTGTCGACGCCGCATATCACGAGCGTGCTGAGCGGCTGCGACGCGCTCGTGCTCGAATCCAATCACGATGTCGAGATGCTTGCCGCGAGCCGCTATCCGCCGATGCTCAAGGCGCGTATTGGCGGCACGCATGGACACCTGAATAACGAAGCGGCGGCGGCCATTCTAGCGTCGCTGGATCGCTCCAAGCTGCGCCATCTCGTGGCCGCGCATCTGAGTCAGCAAAACAATCTGCCGCACCTCGCGCAGGCGGCGCTTGCGTCCGTGTTGGGCGCGAGTGCGGTGGACGTCGTCGTCGCGACTCAGGCGGAAGGCTTCGACTGGCTCACGCTCTGAATCGAAGACGCCTTGCGCGCCGACCGACGCCGCAAGCAGATACAAAAGCAGATACAAAAAAACCGGCCCAAGGGCCGGTTTTTTCGTTGGCAGACCGCATGAAGCGGCCTGCGGCGTAGCGCTAGCCTTACTGGCTTGCGCCCGATGCCGGAGCGGCAGCCGAAGCGGCAGCGTCCGAAGCTGCGCCAGCAGCCGAAGCTGCGTCGCTTGCAGCGGCCGAAGCGCTCGATGCAGCAGCGTTTGCGTCCGAAGCAGCAGCAGCCGGAGCCGAAGCAGCCGACGTATCGCTTGCAGCGCTCGGAGCAGCCGTTTCGCTAGACTTGTTGCATGCAGCCAGAGCAACAGCAGCCAACAGGGATGCTACGAGGAGGGATTTCTTCATGATCACGTCCTTTTATGGTTAAAGGTAAGCAACAGCGCAAAGTACCGGTAATGTGTGCTCCAACACCGACCTGGGCCGCTGTGGAGACTCACAATTCTTTTTTATGTGAGACTTCCTACGGCTTGGCCGGAAATTATAGGCACTTTCGTAACGACCGTCGATAAATCAGGGGACGATACGTTGTCTTTCTCATACAAATTTTCATATTGCGGAACAGCAAATTTCTAGCATCTGCTGTATTCCGTGAAATCCTGTAAAGGCACGCCCGTCAAGGCAAAGCGCCCAAAAGAATCCAGCCCGCACGATACCATTCGTGTAGCAGCGCTGTCATTGTCGATTCGTCTGTAAGTGTTACAAAGCGTTTCGCCTCCAGAGACCGAGTATCGGCCAATTCAGGGAGCCACTTTTTCAGCTTCGACGACAAGACTTCCGCTTCGCCATTTACGAAATAAGAACGGGCGTTGTAGAGCAAAATGGTCTTTCTATCCAGCCTGACGCCTGTCTTTTTCGCTCGTTCTACAAATTTTTGCTCATTCAGCGCACGGTCGGGTGCATCGAACACGACGTTCGCTTTCGGCTCGCTCAGATAAGTACCCAGAAACTCCGCGATGTCCTTTTCGTTCCAGTTCACGTTCGCAAGTATCGCGCCAACGCGGTCGATCAGCAGCGCGGGCAGCGCCGCTGGATTCGACACCGGCTCCTGCGCCGGATCGCGATACCGCGCGTTGCCGCGAGCACCCTCCGATGCTTCACCGGCGCGCTCGGCGAGGTGATAGAGGAACTGAGCCGTGAGCTCGTGCGACGAGGGCGCGCGAAAGCCTATCGATGCCGTCATGCATTCGCCCTCGGCGATGCCGTCGTGTGCGATATGCGGCGGCAGATAAAGCATGTCGCCCGGCTCCAGCACCCATTCTTCCTCGGGCTCGAAGTGCTGTAAAACTTTCAACGGCAGTCCGGGTTTTAGCGAAAGGTCGCGCTGCGCGCCGATTCGCCAGCGCCGCTTGCCATGGACCTGAAGCAAGAACACGTCGTAAGAGTCGAAGTGCGGTCCGACGCCGCCGCCATCGGTCGCATAGGAGATCATCAGATCGTCGAGGCGCGCGTCCGGAATGAAGCGGAACCGGTTCATCAGCGCGTGTGCGCGGTCGTGATGCAGGTTCACGCCTTGCACGAGCAGCGTCCATTCACGCTTTTTGACCGATGGCAATTCGTCGGGCGCGAACGGTCCGTGCTCCAGATTCCACGCATTGCGAAAATGCGTGATGAGCCGCGCCTCGACGTCGTCGAGATCGGCAAGTTGGAACAGTTCGTCGCGTGCGAGCGGCGCCGCGATATCGGGAATCGCCTGCCGGATCAAGAGCGGTTTCTTCTGCCAGTAACGCCGCATGAACTGTCGCGGCGTACGGTTGCCCAACAGCGGTGTGAGTTCGTCCGGCAAAGGCGCGCGGGCATGCTCGGGAAGGCCGGAAACGGGGGACGGTGTTGCGTATGAGGGCCGCTTGGGCATCGTATAATCGAGGCTTGTATCTTGGAGGATCCAATGAAAATTGCGAAAGACACTGTCGTTTCGGTCGCTTACAAGCTATCGGATGCGCAAGGCAATCTGATCGAGGAGAGCGACGAGCCGATGGTCTATCTGCACGGCGGCTATGATGGCACGTTCCCCAAGATCGAGGAAGCGCTCGACGGTCACGAGGCGGGCTATGAAACGCTCATTCAACTCGAGCCGCAGGATGCATTCGGCGAGTACGATCCCGAGCTCGTGAAGGTCGAAGAGCGCAGCCGTTTTCCGGAGCCGCTGGAAGTCGGCATGCAGTTCGAAGGCACGCCCGAAGACGGCGATGACGATATCGACTCGCTCATCTACACCGTGACCGACGTCGCCGAAGACAAAGTGGTGCTCGACGGCAATCATCCGCTCGCCGGCATGGCGCTGCGTTTCGCGCTGTCGGTGCAGGAAGTGCGCACGGCGACGGACGACGAAATCGAACATCAACACGCGCACGGCGCGGACGGCCTGCATGTCGTCGATGACGACGAAGACGATGACGACGCACCGCCCAAGGACGCAGGTCCGACGCTGCACTGAGCGCGTCGGCCGATGAAGAAAGCGCAGCTACGGCTGCGCTTTTTTATTGCCCGTTCGTCGCGCCGGTCCCGTTCTGCACGCCCGACGCGGGCACGGGATAGATCGGCGGCAACGACTGCGGCGGCGTGAGGATCGGCGGCAGGTCGGATGCCGGCAGGGGCATCGACGGCGGCGCCGGCAGCGACTCGGGCAGGTCGTTACGCGGCAACGCGCGCGGCGCTGATGCGGGCATCGTCGGCTGAGGCGCGGGGTAGGGCGCGGGGTAAGGAGCCGGGTAGGATGCAGCTGGCGTCTCTGGTGGCGCGACCGGTTCACGCGTGCGCGTGTCCTTCACATTCACATTCACATCGCGCACGCGCAGACGAAACGGCGGATGCCACTGAGCATCGCTCTGCACTTCGAGCCATTGCGATTGCGGCTTCTTGAACGCAATCGCGACGCGCGTGAGATTCGTAACGATCAAGCCCTTGTCGTTGCGCAAAGGTTGATCGATGTGAAAGCCGTTCGGCTCGGGCGCATCCGTGCCGTGAATCACGATCACGGGCCCGCGAAAACTTTCGGCCGCTTTCACGAGGCTGCGTTTCAATTCGAGAAAGCCATCGCGCGGCTGGTTCGTGCGCGAGAAGCGCAGCCACGCGAAGCGCTCGCGCCGTTCGTAGCGCGAAAAATCGGGATCGCCCTGCAACAGGATGACGAGCGCGCGCATCTCGGAACGTCGCGCCGATTCCGCCGCGTGTTCGAGCCAGAATGTTGTCGCGACGGCGCGATCCTCGAACTCGCCGTTGCGCCCGCCCGCGGTCAGATAGTGATTGTTCGGACTCGGTGCATTCAGCCCGATGAACGCGACGCCTTGCGCCTGCCAGCGCACGATTTCCCGGAAGGTCCGAAAGCGCGCGACATCGCTTTCGCGCGAGAGCGTAAGCGGGTTCTGCCCGAGCGACCCGGCATCGGCGAAAAAGAGCTGGCGCACGAAGTCGAGCCGCTCGACCGGATCGTAGGCACCCGCATGCGCGAGTCCGCAATCCGCCCAGTCGTGCTGGCCGAGCAGCAGCACGAGCGGCGTGCGCGACGCGTCGAGCAGATCGTGCCGCGACTGATAGACGCTGTCGCGGCACGGTTCGGCGCCGTCCTTCAAATTGCCGTCGTAGACGATGAACGCGATGTTGGGGTCGCGCCCGATCGCGTCGAGCATGCGGCGCACGGGCGCTTCGTCGGCGGGGCGGGAAATGGCGCCGGACAGAACGGCGAAGCCGAGCGGCGCGCTGCCCTCGGCGCGCGCCTGCGCGATCGTGCCGCACGCGAGTGCGGCGCCGATCGCCATGACGCGCGTCAAACGTGTCGCGGCACGCGCAACGCGCGAAGTGTCACGCTCAACGCGAGGCATCCGGCGCAAGCTTCGCCAGTTCATGCAGTTCGTAGAGCAGATCGAGCGCCTCACGCGGCCGCAGATCGTTCGGATCGAGCGCGCGCAGTTTTTCCATCACCGGATGTTCGGGCGCTTCCTTCGCTGGCGCTTCATCTTCATAAGGCGTGTAAGGCTGGCTCGCGAACAGGTCGAATTGCGCGGCGGGCTGGCTGATCGACTGCTGCTCCAAATGGACGAGATGCTTGCGCGCCGCGCGGATCACGGCGCCTGGCACGCCGGCGAGCTGCGCGACCTGCAGACCGTAGCTCTGATTGGCCGGACCTTCGCTCACCGCGTGCAGGAACACGATGCCGTGATCGTGCTCCACCGCCGACAGATGCACGTTGGCCGCCTGCGCAAATTCCGCGGGCAACTGCGTGAGCTCGAAGTAATGCGTGGCGAAGAGCGTGTAGCAGGCGTTGTGCGTGAGCAGATGCCGCGCGATCGCCCATGCGAGCGCGAGGCCGTCGAAGGTCGACGTGCCGCGTCCGATCTCATCCATCAAGACAAGGCTCGACGCGGTCGCGTCGTTGAGAATCGCCGCTGCCTCCGTCATCTCGACCATGAAGGTCGAACGTCCGCCCGCGAGATCGTCGGCGGCGCCGATGCGCGTGAAGATGCGATCCAGCGCGCCGAAACGCGCGCGCTTCGCGGGCACGTAACTGCCGACGTGCGCCATCAGCGCGATCAGCGCGGTCTGACGCATGAAGGTCGATTTACCGCCCATGTTCGGGCCGGTGATGAGCAACAGCTTGCGGTCCTGGCTGAGACAACAGTCGTTGGCGATGAACTGCTCGACCTGCGCCTCGACGACCGGATGCCGGCCCTGTTCGATATCGATGCCCGCGTCGGCGCTGAATTCCGGTGCGACCCAGTCGAGCGCGCGGGCGCGTTCGGCAAACGCGCACAGCAGATCGAGTTCCGCGAGCGCGCTTGCGACGCGCTGACAATCCGCGATGAAGGGCAACAGGTTCTGCAAGAGCGCGTCGTACAGCGCGCGTTCGCGGGCGAGGGCGCGTTCCTGCGCGGAAAGCGCCTTGTCTTCGAACGCCTTCAGTTCGGGCGTAATGTAGCGCTCGGCGTTCTTGAGCGTCTGACGGCGGCGATAGTCGTCGGGCACCTTGTCGGTCTGCCCGCGCGTGACCTCGATATAGAAGCCGTGCACCTTGTTGTACTCGACACGCAGATTCGCGATGCCGGTGCGCGTGCGCTCGCGCGCTTCGAGATCGATCAGGAACTGATCGCAGTTCTCCGAAATATCGCGCAATTCGTCGAGATCGGGATCGTAGCCGCGCGCGATCACACCGCCGTCGCGAATCAGCGCGGCGGGTTCCGCTGCGATGGCGTTCGTCAGCAGATCGAGACATTCGTGCGGCGGTTCAAGCCCGGCGTCGATGCGCTCGAGCGCCGGCGCATGCGTGGCGACTGCGGCGACGAGGGCGCGCAGATCGGGCAGCGCGGCGAAGGTATCGCGCAGGCTCGACAGATCGCGCGGACGCGCCGACAGCAACGCGAGACGGCCCGTGATGCGCTCGATGTCCGAAATCTTGCGTAGCGCGCCGCGCAGCGTGTCGAGGCCGCCGCTCGTGGGCGCGTCGAGCAATGCGCCGATCGCCTGCTGGCGCGCCTGAGCGATCGACGCATCGCGCGGCGGATGATGCAGCCAGTGGCGCAACAGGCGGCTGCCCATCGTCGTACAGCAAGTGTCGAGCAGCGAGAACAGCGTCGGCGATTCGGTGCCGCGCAGTGTTTCGGTGAGTTCGAGATTGCGTCGCGTGGCCGGATCGAGCCCGATGTACTCCGATTCGTATTCGACTTTCAGACTGCGCACGTGGCGCAACTGCTGGCCTTGCGTGGCGGCGGCATAGAGCAGCAGCGCGCCGGCCGCACCGCACGCGCAGGTGAGCGTTTGCGCGCCGAAACCGTCGAGGCTCGCGACATCGAGTTGCTCTCGCAAGCGCTGCGTGCCCGAGCCGACGTCGAAGTGCCACGCCGGCACGCGCGTGGTCGCGCCGGGATGCGTCACGCCGAGCGACGCCTGAACGTCGGTGATCGAATCGGCGATGAGCGTTTCCGCCGGACGAATGCGCTCGAGCGCCGCGCTGACCTGATTCGGCGCGACTTCCGCGAGACGCAATGCGCCGCTCGCGAGATTGAGCCACGCGAGGCCGACGCTCGTCACCACGCCGCGACGGTTGTGCGCGGGGCAGAGCGCCAGCAGATAGACATCGCTCTTATCGGAGAGCAGGGCTGCGTCGGTGAGCGTGCCCGGTGTGACGACGCGCACGACCTTGCGCTCGACCGGACCTTTAGATGTCGCCGCATCGCCGATCTGCTCGCAGATCGCCACCGATTCGCCCAGCTTCACGAGCTTCGCGAGATATTGTTCGCATGCGTGATGCGGCACGCCCGCCATCCTGATCGGATTGCCGCCCGATGCGCCGCGCTGCGTGAGCGTGAGATCGAGCAGACGCGCGGCTTTCTCGGCGTCGTCGAAGAAAAGCTCGTAGAAATCGCCCATCCGGTAGAAAACGAGCGTGCCGGGATGCTCCGCCTTGATGCGCAGATACTGCTGCATCATCGGCGTGTGCTGCGACAGGTCCGCGAGCGGCGCGGCGGTGTCTGGTGAGGTGTCGGGAGTTGCCGTTTGAGTGCCCATCTTGCGTGCTTTGAAGGCCAGAATGACTAAACGGCCGGGCGCGACGTGCGCCGGCCGTCGTTCAGCCGATAGAGCAGGAGTTTAACCTGTCGCGAGATGACGGCGAGTCGGCCGAATGGCCAACGAGATGTGTCTAGTCGATGTGCATCGCCTGCGCGAACGCCGCCGCCGGCACGGACGCGATGCCGTGCCGGCGGCGATTTCCGATGACGCCGGAGCGCGTCACGCGCGCCCGGCGAGATATCCGACGAGCAATGCGAGACCCGCCACCGCGCCGAGCGTGTGCCACGGCTTGTCGTGAACGAACTCGTCGGCGTAACCGGCTGCGTCGTTCAGTCTGCCGGTGAGCGCCGTGCCCGCGCCGTTCATCTGCGAACGGGCGGTCTTGAGGCGCGATTGCAGTTCCTTGCGCAGCTTGTCGGCATCGACGTCCCTTGCGCCGGAGATCGAGCTTTCCAGATCATCGAGCAGGCTGCGCAACTGGCTGCTCGCCGAATCGACCGCGTCGCTCGCACCGCGTACCGCGCGCTGGCCGACATCGGCTGCGCCATTGATCTTGCTGTCGAGCGTCGAACGTGTGAACAATCCCATTTCCATGCTCCTTTATTGACGTTTGCCGAGGAATGAATATCGCCGGGTCCGTCCGCGATGCGCCATGCGGATGCCCGCGATCGGCCGCGCCGGGCCGTACATGGCGTTACGACCCGACCCCGCCGCCGGCGTTCCTCCCATGGTTTCCTCGTGAGCCGGCGCCGGGGCATGAACCCAGAATACACCGTTCACCGTGGAGCAAGGTTCATTCCTCGACGAGCGCGACGAGATCGGTTTCGCGCTCGTTGTGCGTGTGGCGGCGCATCGCCAGCGCCATCATCAGGCACACGAAGACGCCGAACACGACGATGATCCACTGCACCGGCACCTTCTCCGTCAACAGCAAGGCGTAAGCGCCGAGCATTGCGAGCACGGCGAGATTCTGGTTGAAGTTCTGCACCGCGATGGAATGTCCGGCCGACAGCAGCGTCGCGCCGCGATGCTGCAGGATCGCGTTCATCGGCACGATGAAAAAGCCCGACAGGCCGCCGAGCGCGATCATCAGCGGATAGGCCATCAGGATGTACGCCGGCGCGAAGAGCGGACCGATATGCACGCCCGCGCCGGCCGGAAAGAGGTCCTTGTTGTAGAACGCCATCGCGACCGCGACCGCGCCGATCAGCACGCCGACCGGCAGCACTTTCAGCGACTGGCGCAGCACGATCCACGCGGACGCCGCCGCCGCGCCGAGCGCGATGCCCACGCCCGTCACGCCCTGCAGCACGGCGGCTTTGGAGAGCGACAGGCCGAGGTTCGCATCGGCCCATTTCAGCACGAGCAATTGCAGCGTGACGGCCGCGCCCCAGAGCAGCGTCGTGACCCACAGCGCGATCTGCGCGAGCTTGTCCTTCCACAGCACCATGAAGCAGCGCGAGAAATCGTGGACGAGCTTCGTCGGTTCGTTCAGCAGATTCGGATAGCGCGCGCCGGTATCGGGGATGAATACGTTGATGACGGCCGCCGACGCGTAGATCACCATCACGGCGAAGAGCGCGGCGTGCGCGGCGCTGCTCACGAACGGCAGATGCGCGTGCTCGACCCAGCGCCCGACGACCTGGCTCACGAGCGCGCCGCCGATCACGGTGCCGAGAATCGTCGAGCCGACCGTCGCCGATTCGAGCCACGCGTTCGCCGCGATCAGCTTTTGCGGCGGCAAGAGCTCGGTGAGAATGCCGTATTTCGCGGGCGAATAGGCCGCCGCGCCGAGGCCGACGACGCCATACGCGATCATCGGATGCACGCCCGCGATCATCATCGCGCAGCCGGCCGCCTTGAGCGCGTTCGACGTGAACATGACGTGGCGCTTCTGGATCGCATCGGCGAATGCGCCGACGAATGGCGCGAGCAGAACATACGAAATCGTGAAGAAGATCTGCAACAGCGGCGTGACCCACGGCGCGGAATGCACGACGGCGAGCATGGCGATCGCCGCGATCAGGAGCGCATTGTCGGCGAGCGACGAAACGAACTGCGCGGCGATGATCGTATAGAAGCCTTTCTTCATGAGCGGGAATGACGTGGGGCGCGGCGCGCGGCGTGAGAGCGGGGCGGGCGGAAGAAAGCGCGCATCGCCGTTGCCGGAACGAGGGCAAAGCTTGCACTGTAACGGAGCCCTGCATTCGGTGCAGAGCAGGCGGCGCGCCCGGGATGCGGAAGAGGTCAAACAAAAGGGGCGCAAGACGCGCCCCTTCGATGCAGCTTATTCGCCGGTCAGGCGCGTGCGCGAGTACATGTCGAGGATCTTGACCATCTGCGCGTAGACCTTCGGATTGGCGGCGACGATTTCGTTTCTGAACAGGAAATCCGATTCGCCGGTGTAGTTGCCGACGAGTCCGCCCGCTTCGGTCACGATGAGGCTGCCCGCCGCCACATCCCACGGATGGATGCCTTGCTCGAAGAAGCCGTCGAGACGGCCGGCCGCGACGTTCGCGAGATCCAGCGCCGCCGCGCCCGGACGGCGCAGCCCTGCGCACGACAGCGTCATTTCGCTGAAGAGGCGCATATAGGCGTTCAGACCCTGGCCGTCGCGGAACGGGAAGCCGGTGCCGATCAGCGCATCCGACAGACGGTCGAGCTTGCCCACGCGAATGCGTCGCTCGTTCAGATACGCGCCGCGGCCGCGCGATGCGGTGAAGAGGTCGTTGCGCGTCGGATCGTAGATGACCGCCTGCTGCACGACGCCCTTGTGCGCGAGCGCGATCGACACGCAGTAGTACGGAAAGCCGTGGATGAAGTTGGTGGTGCCGTCGAGCGGATCGATGATCCACTGAAACTCCGACTCGCGATCCGTCGCGCCGGATTCTTCGGCGAGGATCGAGTGATCGGGATAGGCGGTGTGCAGCGTCTCGATGATCGCGGCTTCGGACGCCTTGTCGACTTCCGTCACGAAGTCGTTGTGCTGTTTCTTGCTGACCTGGAGACGATCCAGATCGAGCGACGCGCGGTTGATGATCTGTCCGGCGCGGCGGGCGGCCTTGACAGCGATATTGAGCATCGGATGCATGAGCGAAATCCTCTGACCGCCCAGCAGCTTCGTGTGGACGGGAAAATTGGCGACAACGACTATGTCGACGAAAGACGAATTGAATAAGAGCGGGGCGTTCGCGCGAAGGTTCTTTGGAAGCCATGCAAGAACCGTTCGCCGCGCGCGAAGGCGCCATTTTACCCGAAAGTGGCCGCGCGGTTCCGGCGCATGGCCAAAGCGCGTTAACATATCGGGTCGCACTTTCTTCAAAATTCAGCACGAACCGCGCCTTGGAACCCAACGAACTTTCCGCGCCCGCCGGCGGCTTCACGTCGACGCGCTTCATCCTGGTCGAGCCGAGTCATCCGGGCAATGTCGGCGCGGCCGCCCGCGCGCTCAAGACGATGGGCTTCGCGCGCCTCGTCCTCGTCGCGCCGCGCGTGACCGACGTCAAGAACGAGCCCGAAGCCATCGCGATGGCCTCCGGCGCCGACGACGTGCTCGCGTCCGCGCATGTCGTCGACACGCTCGCCGATGCGCTCGTCGGCGTGCGCTGGTCGGTCGCGCTGACCGCGCGTATGCGCGAATACGGGCCGCCGCAGATGCCGCCGCGCGCGCTCGCCGAACGCGCGCATGAATTCGTGCGCCACGGCGATATCGCGCTCGTGTTCGGCAACGAGCGCACCGGGCTTTCCAACGCGGACGTCGAAAGATGCAGCGCGCTCGCACATATTCCGGCCAATCCCGCCTACAGCTCGCTCAATCTCGCGCAGGCCGTGCAGGTGCTCGCGTATGAACTACGCGTCGCGTTCCAGACGTCCGCGAGCCCGCTTGCCGTGGTGGAATCGGCGGGGCAGAGCGCATCGAGCGATGAAATCGAAGGCATGTACGCGCATCTCGAAGACGCGCTCGTCGCGCTCGATTTTCTCGATCCGGCCAATCCGAAGAAGCTGATGTCGCGCGTGCGGCGGATGTTCGCGCGTTCCGGGCTCGAGCGCGAAGAAGTGAATATTTTGCGCGGCATCGCGAAGCACATCCTCCTTCGGACGAAAAAGGACTGACCGCGCTGGCGTCGGGGGCATCGGGCAGACTGCGCGCGCTCGTCCTACAATCGGCGAAAAACGGCGAACGCCGATAAGCTTTGCGCGATTCGTGCAAAGCACTCGTCCCCCTTTCAGAGACATCGCCATGTTCGACCGACTTCGCGAAGACATCGCCGCCATCCGCGAGCGCGATCCCGCCGCCCGCAGCGCCTGGGAAGTCGTCACCTGTTATCCGGGGCTGCACGCGATCGCTCTGCATCGCATCGCGAACGCGTGCTGGCGCGGACAGTGGCGCTGGCTCGCGCGGTTCGTGTCGCAGATCGCGCGCTTTCTCACCGGCATCGAAATTCATCCGGGCGCGACGCTCGGACGGCGCGTGTTCATCGATCACGGCATGGGCGTCGTGATCGGCGAGACGGCCGAAATCGGCGACGACTGCACGATCTATCAGGGCGTGACGCTCGGCGGCACGTCGCTCACGCGCGGCGCGAAACGTCATCCGACGCTCGGGCGCGGCGTGATCGTCGGTGCGGGCGCGAAGGTGCTCGGCGGCTTCACGGTCGGCGCCGATGCGAAGATCGGCTCGAATGCGGTCGTCGTGAAGCCGGTGCCGGCGGGCGGTACGGCGGTGGGCAATCCGGCGCGCATCGTGATGCCGGCCGTCGCGAAGAAGCCATCCGATGAAACCGCGAAGAGCGGCTTTTGCGCTTACGGCATTACGCCGAACGCGGACGATCCCGTGTCGCTCGCGATCCACGGGCTGATCGATCACGCGTCGACGCAGACGCAGCGCATCGACGACATCGTCGCGGCGCTCGAACGGCTCGGCGCGCGCGTGGAAGCGCTCAACGCCGTCGATGGCGCCGCGCTCGTCGATCTCAAGCGCCTATGCACGTCGATGGATGGCAAGGCGGCGGACGAGCGCGCCGCGTCGCTCGAACGCGCGAGTTAAAGCGGCAGCGGGCGCACGCCTTCTTCATCGACGCGCAGATAGCCGCCGCGCGGCGGGTCCGCGTCGAGTTCCCAGTCGGGCAGAACCCAGCGCACGCCTGCGACTTCGCGATGCATCGCCGGACGATGCGTGTGGCCGTGAATCAGCGTGTTCGTGCGGCTATTGATGAAGAGTTCCGCGACCGCTTTCTTCGTCACGTCGTACTTCGCCTTGACGCCGGTGGTCACGCGCGCGCCCTCGCTTTTCGAGCGCATGCGCTGGCCGATGCCCAGGCGCGTGTCGAGCGGCAACGCCAGAAAGAGCCGTTGCGCGAGCTTGTTGCGCGCGAACGAGCGAAAGCCTTGATAGGCGCGATCGGCGGTGCACAGGCCATCGCCGTGGGCGAGCACGATGCGCTTGCCGAACGCGGTGATGACGAACGGATCGGGCAGCGGCAGCGCGCCTGCATCTTTCATGAAGCGCTTGCCCAGCAGGAAATCGCGATTGCCGTGCATCACATATAGGCCGATGCCGCGTTCCGAGAGCGTATGCATGAGGCGCGTCATGCGGCGCGCGAAGCTGGCGCGCGGGTCGGTTGGCGGGCCGTCGAGAATGTCGTCGCCGATCCAGAACTCGAACAGGTCGCCGAGGATGAAGACCGAATCGGCGTCGTTCGCCGTGACCTCGATGAAATGCTCGAAGGCCGCAACCGTTTTCGGAATCGCTTCGGAAAGATGCAGATCGCCAATGAAAAACAGCGGGCGCGCGTTTTTCGCTGTGCCCGCTGCTTCGCGATCGAATGAAGTCTTCGTATCGATCATGCAATGACCGTGATCAGACCACGACGGCCTTCTCGATCACCACGTCGTCGACCGGAACGTCCTGGTGGAAGCCCTTCGAGCCGGTCTTCACCTTCTTGATCTTCTCGACCACGTCCATGCCTTCGACGACCTTGCCGAACACGGTGTAGCCCCAGCCTTGCGGCGTCGGCGACGAGTGGTTCAGGAAGTCGTTGTCCTTCACGTTGATGAAGAACTGTGCAGTCGCCGAATGCGGGTCGTTCGTGCGCGCCATCGCGATCGAGCCGTTTTCGTTCTTGAGGCCGTTGTTGGCTTCGTTGTCGATCGGCGCATCGGTCGGCTTCTGCTTCATGCCCGGCTCGAAGCCGCCGCCCTGGATCATGAAGCCATCGATCACGCGATGGAACACGGTGTTGTCGTAATGACCCTTCTTCACGTAGTTGAGGAAGTTCTCGACCGTCTTCGGGGCCTTGTCGGCGTCCAGTTCAATCTTGATGACGCCGTGGTTCGTATGCAGTTCGACCATGATGATGTTCTCTCCATTGTGTTTGATTGAGCCCTGGCGCAGCGCGCGCCAGGTCAGCGACAGGCGCTTACGGATTACTGCGGGACCACGGTGGCCGACTCGATCACGGTCGGCTTTTGCGGCACGTCCTGCATCGGGCCGCGCGTGGTGGTCGGGCTGCCTTCGATCTTCTTCACGACGTCCATGCCCGCGACGACCTTGCCGAACACGGCGTAGCCGTTGCCGTCCGGGCTCGGATAGTCGAGACCCGCATTATCGACGGTATTGATGAAGAACTGCGCGGTGGCCGAATTCGGATCGCTCGTGCGCGCCATCGCGAGCGTGCCGGTGGCGTTCTTCAGACCGTTCTTGCTTTCGAGCGGAATCGGCGCGCGCGTCGGCTTCTCGGCGAAGCTCGTGCTATAGCCGCCGCCCTGGATCATGAAGCCCGGAATCACACGATGAAAGATCGTGCCGCTGTACTGACCGGACTTCACGTAGTCGAGAAAGTTCGCGACCGTCTTCGGCGCTTTCTCGGGATACAGCTCGACCTTGATGTCGCCTTGCGTGGTCTTGAAGAGCACGGTGGGGTGCGCGGCCTGCGCGTTCGGCTGCGCTAACGCAGGCGTGGTCGCGATCAGGGCAGCGCTCGACAGCGCCAACATCAGGAATTTCATGAAGGATCGATCCTCGTGTGGTGAATGCAAACAGTCGGCCGCGAATGCGCCTGCTTATGGCTGCGCTTGCGGCGCGACGTATGGCGTGGCCGGCAGCGGGCTCGTCGGGCCGCCGAACGGCGCGTAATCGTCGGGACCGGGCATCGTCGGCGAGGCGGCTCCGGATGCCGGCGCCCATTCGTCCGCGGCCGGACTTGGCGCAATTGCCGCGCCCGTTCCCGATGTGCCTTCTGCCGCGCCCGCGCGCTTCTTCGGCGGGTTGTAGATGTTCTGAATCGCCGTGATGCGCTGGCGCGTGAGCGGACTCTTCGAGCCGAGCGATTGCGCGCGCTTGTACGACTCGCTCGCGAGACGAAGATAAAGATCGCCCAGGTTGTCATAGGCGAGCGCGTAGCTTGGATTCGCCTTGACCGCGGTTTCGAGCGCGACGCGTGCATCCTCGTAGCGGCCCTTCTTCGCATAGAGCGCGGCGAGGTTGTTATACGGCTCCGGCAATTCTGGATAGGCTTGCGTGAGCTCGGTGAAGGCGGCGATGGCTTCGTCGTCGCGATTCAGGCGCGCGAGCACGGTGGCGCGCTTGAACTTTGCCTGCACGTCGCGCGGATTGCTCGCGATGCGCGCATCGAGCTGTGTGAGCGCGGCGTTCCAGTCCTTGCCCGCGATGGCCGAATCGATCTGCGGCGTGTCGTCGCGAGTTGCGGTCGAGGTCTGCGCGAGCGCGGCCCCGGACATGCCGACACATGCGAAGCCGAGCGCCGCGATGGCGAGCGTCCGGGAAACGAGCCGGCAAGAGAGTTGCAGAGGCGTGCGCGCGTGGCGATGAGTCACTTGGAATCGAGTCAATGAATGAGGCGGCGAAAGAAGCCGTGAAAGCGGCGAAAGGGACGGCGAGCGCCCGAACACGCGAAGGCGTGCGAGCACTGGAGAACGAGCGGAAATGCCCGATGCGGCGTCGTGTCCGGCAAGGCTTTCGGCCCGGCCCGGAGCGCGGCTTGCCATGCCCGCCGCGCGGCCGCTTCGAGATTTCATAGGCTCAAGTCCCGGTGTTATACTCCGACCCATTCTAACAAAAGGTCTGCACGTCCCGCGCACGAGTCTTGCGCCTGGATCTCCAGGCGAGCATCTCGCGCCGACTCCAGACTGTCTTTCGCCACTCGTGGCCGTCTCCGTCCTGGTCGCATGACCGTCGTGTTCGCGCTCGCGTGTGGGTCTCTTCGCTCCCGCGCGTATCGCTCACGGCGCTCGCTGCCCGGCACACGGTTGATTCCGGCCCATGCTTCGCCTTCTATGAACTCGCTGCGCATCTACAACACGCTCGCGCGTGACAAGCAAACCTTCACGCCGCTTCGCGCCGGCGAGGTACGCATGTATGTCTGCGGAATCACCGTGTATGACTACTGTCACGTCGGGCACGCGCGCATGTTCGTGGTGTTCGACATCGTTCAGCGATGGCTGCGCGAGATCGGCTACAAGGTGACTTACGTCCGCAACATCACCGACATCGACGACAAGATCATTCGCCGCGCGGTGGAGAACAACGAATCGATCAAGTCGCTCACGCAGCGTTTCATCGAGGCGATGTATGAGGACATGGACGCGCTCGGCGTCGCGCGTGCGGACATCGAGCCGCGCGCGACCGAGTTCGTGCCGCAGATGCTCGGCATGATCGATGCGTTGCACGCCAACGGTTATGCATATCAGGCCAAAGACGGCGACGTCAATTACTCGGTGCGCAAGTTCACCGACTACGGCAAGCTGTCCGGCAAGTCGATCGAAGACTTGCGCGCCGGCGAGCGCGTCACGGCCAACGACGCCAAGGAAGATCCGCTCGACTTCGTGCTGTGGAAGCAATCGAAGGCGGGCGAGCCGGAAGATACAGGCTGGAACTCGAAGTGGGGCCGCGGGCGTCCCGGCTGGCACATCGAATGTTCCGCGATGGGCTGCACGTTGCTCGGCGAACAGTTCGACATCCACGGTGGCGGCATGGATCTCCAGTTCCCGCATCACGAGAACGAGATCGCGCAGAGCGAAGGCGCAACCGGAAAGCAGTTCGTGAACTACTGGATGCACAACGGCTTTGTGCAGATCGACAGTGAAAAGATGTCGAAGTCGCTCGGCAACTTTTTCACGATCCGCGAAGTTCTTGAAAAATTTGATGCTGAAGTCGTGCGCTTCTTTATTGCGCGGGCACACTATCGGTCGCCGCTGAATTACAGCGACGTGCATATCGACGACGCAAAGAACGCGTTGACGCGCCTATATACGGCGTTGAAGGATGTCGAGCCGGACAATCAGCAACTTGACTGGAGCGAGGCGAACGCGCAGCGTTTCCAGTCTGCGATGAACGACGACTTCAACACGCCGGTGGCCGTGTCGGTGTTGTTCGATCTCGCGAGCGAAGTGAATCGTACGCGCGATGCCGCGCTCGCTCGTCAGCTCAAGGGTCTTGCGGGCGTGCTCGGACTGCTTCAGCGCGAGCCGCGTGCGTTCCTGCAGCGGGCGAGCGGCGCAGGCTCGAGCGAGGGACTCTCGCCGCAAGAGATCGAAGCGAAGATCGCCGAGCGCATCGCCGCGAAGCAGGCGAAGAACTATGCCGAAGCAGACCGGATTCGCGCTGCATTGCTCGAAGCCGGTATTGCGCTTGAAGACAAACCGGGTGGGTCGACCGAATGGCGCCGCGTTTGAGCGCGGCCCTTCGAACCCTCTGATCGACTCACCAGGCAGGAGGCAAGATGGCAACGGCCAGGAAGACGCCGGTCAAGCGACCCGCGTCTGTCAGCGATGCGTCGGGCGCAACGAAGCGCGCGAGCAGCGCACAAACGAAAGTGAACACGCAGAAGATCGATGGCGCGGGTGCGGCGGCCGGCAAGACGGCGAAGCCGGCGCGCAGCGTTGCGCTCAAGGCCGCGAAGCCGGAGACGGCAACGCGGCTGAACGGCGCTGCGCGCGCATCGAAAGCGGGCACGGAAGAAGCCGAAGCGTCGCCCGCGAAGGGCAACGGCCGCGCGGTCGCAGGCGATGGCGCGCGCGCTCAGGCGCTGGTCGCCGAACGTGGCGAAGTGGTGCGCAAGTCGCGCGTCGTCACATCGGATGCCGCGGTGCCCGTGCAAATCGGCGGACTCACGCGCGAAGCCGTTCGTCCCGACTACTGGGACCGCGCGTGCGCAGATTTGATGCGACGCGACCGCATACTCAAGAAGCTGATTCCGAAGTTCGGCGAGATTCATCTCGTCAATCTCGGCGATCCGTTCTCCACGCTCGCGCGTTCCGTTGCCGGCCAGCAGATTTCGGTGAAGGCCGCGCAGGCGATCTGGGAACGGGTGAAGGGCGCATGTCCCGAGGTTCATCCGGCGCACTTCATCAAGCTTGGTCACGAGAAACTGCAGGCGTGCGGCTTATCCAAACGCAAGGCCGAGTACATTCTCGATCTCGCGCAGCATTTCGAATCGGGCGCGCTGCACGTCGACGCATGGACGTCGATGGACGACGAAGCCGTCATCGCCGAGCTCACGCAGATTCGCGGCATCGGCCGATGGACGGCGGAGATGTTCCTCATCTTCAATCTGTCGCGCCCGGACGTCCTGCCGCTCGACGATCTCGGCCTGATTCAGGCGATCAGCGTCAACTACTTCAGCGGCGAGCCGGTGACGCGCAGCGAGGCGCGCGAAGTGGCGGCGAATTGGGAGCCGTGGCGCACGGTCGCGACGTGGTACATGTGGCGCAGCCTCAATCCGATTCCGTCAGATCACTAAAATAACCACGCGAAAAGCGCGCGCTATCGTTGCTTTATAATCGATAGTTCACGCGCGAATTTTTGAGGGGCGGACGCGGTTAGAATACGCGCTGCCCGATGTTCCCAGGACTCGAACATATGAAGACCACGTTTCTGGATTTCGAGCAGCCGATCGCTGAACTCGAAGCGAAGATCGAAGAACTCCGCTTCGTTCAGGACGATTCCGCTGTCGATATTTCGGAAGAAATCGAGCGGCTGTCGAAGAAGAGCCAGCAGCTCACGAAGGATCTCTACGCAAACCTGTCGCCGTGGCAGGTTTCGCAGATTGCGCGTCACCCGCAGCGTCCGTACACGCTCGATTACGTCAGCGAGCTTTTCACCGATTTTCATGAATTGCATGGCGACCGCGCATTCGCGGACGACCTCGCGATCGTCGGCGGCTTCGCGCGCTTCAATGGCCAGCCGTGCATGGTGATCGGCCATCAGAAGGGCCGCGACACGAAGGAACGCGCGCTGCGCAACTTCGGCATGCCGCGTCCGGAAGGCTATCGCAAGGCGGAGCGCCTGATGCGTACCGCCGAGAAGTTCAGCTTGCCCATTTTCACGTTCGTCGATACGCCGGGCGCGTACCCGGGCATCGGCGCGGAAGAGCGCGGCCAGTCGGAAGCCATCGGCCGCAATCTCTATGTGATGGCGGAGCTCAAGACGCCGATCATCACGACGATCATCGGTGAAGGCGGCTCGGGCGGCGCGCTGGCGATCGCCGTCGCCGATACCGTGATGATGCTGCAGTTCTCCACGTACTCGGTCATTTCGCCGGAAGGCTGTGCGTCGATCCTGTGGAAGAGCGCGGCGAAGGCGCCGGAAGCGGCCGAAGCGCTCGGCCTCACGGCGCATCGTCTTAAGGCGCTCGGTCTCATCGACAAGATCGTGAACGAACCGCTCGGCGGCGCGCATCGCGACGCGAAGGGCATGGCCGCGCTCCTGCGCCGCGCACTCGCCGATTCGCTGCGTCAGTTCCAGGGCATGAGCGTCAACGACTTGCGCGAGCGCCGCTTCGAAAAGCTGATGGCGTACGGCAAGTTCAAGGAATCGCTGCCGGGCGCGTAATCCGTTCCCGTCATCTTCGTCATCTCATCCATCACGAACTCTCGTGACATCCGATAACGAAACCCCGGCCGGCCGCCTCGTGTTACAGGCGGTGCGCGCGGCGGTTTCGGACGCGGACCTTTCCCCGGATTCACTTCTCGCGGTCGCATTGAGCGGCGGGCTCGACTCCACCGTGCTGCTCGACGCGGCCGTGAGTTGCTTCGGCGCGCGACGTGTGATCGCGCTGCATGTTCATCACGGTCTGAGTCCGAACGCCAACGCGTGGGCCGCGCATTGCGAGCGCTTTGCGGCGTCGCTCGGCGTGCGGTATGACGCGCGTCATGTCGATGTCGCGCGGACCGGCGGCGAGAGCCTCGAAGCCACGGCGCGCGACGCGCGTTATCGCGCGCTCGACGAGCTCTGCGATCAGCATGGCGCGGCGGCGCTGCTCATTGCGCATCATGCCGACGATCAGGCCGAAACCGTGCTGCTGCAACTGCTGCGCGGCGCGGGCGTCGCGGGCGTCGCGGCGATGGCGCCGCAACGTGCGGACGGCGCCGCGCCGCGTGTGCGTCCGCTGCTGCGCCTGCTGCGCGCGCAACTGGAGCAATACGCGCACGAGCGCGACCTGAGCTGGATCGACGACGAATCCAACGCCGACACGCGCTATTCGCGCAACGCGCTGCGCCATGACGTGCTGCCGATGCTCGCGGTGCATTTTCCCGGCTTTCGCGATGCCCTCGCGCGCACGGCATCGCATGCCGCGTCGGCGCAGCGGCTTTTGGATCAGCTTGCGCGCATCGATCTCGGACACGTTCAGAGCGCCGACGAAGAGGGCGCGCTCGTGCTCGACGCGTTTCTCGCACTCGACGACGAGCGCGCGATCAATCTCATGCGTTTCTGGATCCGCTCGCGCGGTTTGATGGCGGCATCGACGGCGCGCATCGCCGACATGTTGCGTCAGTTGCGCGATGCCGCCGCCGCGCGCGATGGCCACGCGCTGCGCGTCGATCATGCGGGGCACAGCTTGCGCGTGTATCGCAATCTGCTGTTCTGGGAAGCCGGCGACAGCGCCGATGCGCCCGATCTCGATGAAGGCGCGGCCGCGCTCAAAGTCGCGGCGGAACTGCTATGGCAGGGCGAAGAGGTGTGGCGTCTGCCGCAATGGCGCGGCTCGTTCGTGTTCGAGCCCGCTGATTCTTCCGCCGACGATGTCGTCGGGGAGGGCGTGTTGCGCGCCGCGCCGCTCGTTGCGCGTTCGCGTGCGGGCGGCGAGCGCATGCGCGTCGCGGCCGAAGCGCCGAGCCGCACGCTCAAGAACCTCTTTCAGGAGCGCGGCGTGCCGGCCTGGAAGCGCGATGTGCCGCTGCTTTTCATCGGCGAGGCGCTGCTGTTCGTGCCGCATGTCGGCGTGAACCGCGAGGCCGCGCCGAGCGCCGCGCACGGACCGCTGCGGCGCATTTCGTGGCGGCCGGATTTGCTGCTCGTGTGAGGCGCTTTGGGCAAACGTTGCGCCGAAGCCGGTAAAATCGCCGTCACCGGTGCCTCATCTTGTAATTTCAGCCTCGATCGGGTACGGTAACTCGTTTTCGCCCAAGCGCGTTTTTGCGCGGCATCTGCGTTCAAAAGACTCGATTTCGCCCGCAACGACGCATCCGCTCGCGTCGCTTATCAATGGCGCGAGCGTGCGAAGGGCGTGCGGCAGCGCCCGCGTATCGTAGCCGGCTTCGACATCCCCTGAAGCGATCGAGCGCGAGTCTCGAGCGTTCTCGCGTCAAAGCGCGTGAAGCGCGGTTTTCTCTCCAGTTCAAGAACGACAATGGCACTCATCGTACACAAATACGGCGGCACTTCGATGGGCTCGGTCGAGCGCATCAAGAACGTCGCCAAGCGCGTCGCCAAATGGCATAAGGCCGGCCACAAGATGGTCGTCGTGCCCTCGGCGATGTCCGGCGAAACCAATCGCCTGCTCGGTCTCGCGAAAGACATCAAGGCCGATCCGGACCCGCGCGAACTCGACATGATTGCCTCCACCGGCGAGCAGGTCAGCGTGGGCTTGCTGGCCATCGCGCTGCACGCGGAAGGCCTCGACGCCGTGAGTTATGCCGGCTGGCAAGTGCCGATCAAGACGGACAGCGCGTTCACGAAGGCGCGTATCAGCGAAATCGACGGCGAACGCGTGCTGAAGGACCTCGACGCGGGCAAGGTCGTGGTCATCACGGGCTTTCAGGGCGTCGATCCGGAAGGCCATATCGCGACGCTCGGACGCGGCGGCTCGGACACGTCGGCGGTTGCGATCGCGGCGGCGATGAAAGCGGACGAATGCCTGATCTACACCGACGTCGACGGCGTCTACACGACCGATCCGCGCGTGGTGGAAGAAGCGCGCCGGCTGGACCGCGTAACCTTCGAGGAAATGCTGGAGATGGCGAGCCTCGGCTCGAAAGTGCTGCAAATCCGCTCGGTGGAATTCGCCGGCAAGTATCAGGTGAAGACGCGTGTGCTCTCCAGCCTGACCGACCCGCTGATGCCGCTCGAAGCCGAAATGCACTCCGGCACCCTGATTACTTTTGAAGAAGACGAGAACATGGAAAAAGCAGTGATTTCTGGCATCGCGTTCCAGCGCGACGAAGCGCGCATCGCGGTCATGGGCGTGCCTGACAAGCCGGGCGTCGCGTATCAGATTCTCGGCCCGGTCGCCGATGCGAACATCGACATCGACATGATCATTCAGAACCAGAGCGTGAACGGCAAGACCGACTTCACGTTCACGGTCGGCCGCGGCGACTATCAGCGCGCGCTCGAAATCCTGAACAACCAGGTGAAGGGCCACGTCCAGGCCGAAACCGTGCTGGGCGACCCGAAGGTGTCGAAGGTGTCGGTGGTGGGCGTCGGCATGCGCTCGCACGTGGGTATTGCGAGCACGATGTTCCGCACGCTGTCGGAAGAGGGCATCAACATCCAGATGATCTCGACGTCCGAAATCAAGATCTCGGTGCTGATCGACGAGAAGTACACCGAACTCGCCGTGCGCGCGCTGCACAAGGCGTTCGAGCTGGATCGCGCGTAAGCGTGTAAGCGTGTGACGGAGATGTGAAGGCTCGCGGGCCTTCACATCGTTGCGGTTCGCTGAACGCGCGATTCCATATTGGCCGTTTCGAAAAAAATCGTCGTGTGAATTTGACCCCGGCCTGCGAACACGCTATTATCTCGATCTCGTTGCACTGCACTCCCGGTGCGGCGAAAAGTTTGGGAGACGTGGCCGAGAGGTCGAAGGCACTCCCCTGCTAAGGGAGCATCTGGCTAAAAACTGGATCGAGGGTTCGAATCCCTCCGTCTCCGCCAGTTGTCGTAGAAAGGCCCCGCAAGGTTAAAAACTTGCGGGGCTTTTTCTTTTTGCCGCGTTAGTCGGCGAAGTGCATTGCGGCGAAGTGCATTGCGGCGAAGTGCATTGCGACGAAGTGCATTGCGACGAAGTGCATTGCGACGAAGTGCATTGCGACGAAGTGCATTGCGACGAAGTGCATTGCGACGAAGTGCATTGCGACGAAGTGCATCGCTTCGTCATCCTTCTGAATCGTCGCCGAAGAGAACGCGAGCGTCGCCGCTCGCGCTCAGTCACATCCTTACTTCCCTGACGCGATCCGGTCCTCGATATGCTTCGCGCGCGCCGGCGACGACGGATGCGAACTCAGCATGCTCGACTTGCCGCCATCGATGGTCGCGAGCTTCTGGAACGCCGTGACCAGTCCTTTCGGGTCGTAGCCCTTCTTCTTCTGCGTATCGAAGGAGTAATCGTCAGCGGCCGATTCCTGCGTTTGCGAGAACTGCGCGTTGACGAATTTTTCCGACAGATCGCCGAGCTGCGACGCCGACAGGCTTCCGACCATACCGCCCGCCGCCGAAGCCACCGTGCGCGCCGCCGACGTCGCGTACGCCACCTGCATCGCTTTCTTCGTATGGCCGAGCGCGACGTGCCCCATTTCGTGCCCGACGACACCGCGCACTTCGTCATCGTTCATCAGGTCCATGAGGCCGCTGTAAACGCGCACGCAGCCGTTCGCCATCGCCCACGCGTTGACGTCCTTCGTCAGATAGACCTTGTAATTGACCGGCACGCCGTTGATGTTGTCGCCGAGCTGCTTCGAAATCTTGTTCAAGCGCTGGGTGTACGGGCTGTTGGCTGCCGCGACTTTGTTTTCCTTGTCGAGTTCGGCACAGGACTTGTCGGACAGCGTGCGGACATCGGAGTCGCTCAGCGACAGCGCCTGAGTCGCCATTTGCCCGGATTGCATCAATTGGTTCGGATCCATGCTGCTCATGCTGCTGCACGACGCAAGTGTGAACACAGCGGAGGCCGCCAGCGCGATGCGGAAGATCATCATAGTTTTACCTTTCGAATGTTGTTGTGATCGTCGTTCTGCGCAGAGTGCGCGAACGCAGCGAAATGCTAATGACAGTCGATTCGTAAGCTATTCGAAAATTCCGATTTTGTCGGCAAAAAAGATGAAAACGCCAGCGGAAACCGTGCATCAGTCGCGCACGGAACGCGAATCAATCGGTCGTGCGCCTGCAGGCGGCGCGCACGCGTGCGGCGACGGATGCGGCGGGTGCGGCGTCCATCGCGATCGAAGCCGCGTCCGGCAAGGCTTCGGCGGCAAGCTGCGTGAGCGTCTGTCCCGGCGGCATCTCGACGAACACCTTCGCGCCGAGTTCGGCGAGCGCGATCGTCGATTCGTGCCAGCGCACCGGATAGCGCAGATTGGTGGCGAGGTCTTCGCGAATGGCGTCGGCGCGACGCAGCACGCGCGCGCCGCGATTGCCGATGTAGGCGATGCGCGGCGCCTCGATCCGCACCTTGCTCGCCGCTTCGCCGAGCCGTTGCGCGGCGCTTTCCAGCAGCACGCAATGCGAGGGCACGCTCACGCACAGCCGTTCGGCGCGCCGCGCGCCGCGCGACAGGGCGATGTCGCGGACTTGCGCGAGCGCGGCGTCGCTGCCCGAAAGGACGATTTGACGCGGCGCGTTCAGATTGCCGATGTAGGCGTCGGCGCCGCAATCGGCGATCGCGCGGGCGATCTCCCTTTCGTTGAGCCCGAGCACGGCGAGCATGCCGTAGCCGCTCGGATACGCGTCTTCCATCAGCCTGGCGCGCAGGCGCACCAGTTCGAGCGCATCGTCGAAGCGAATCGCGCCGCACACGACCGCCGCGCCGAACGCCCCGACCGACAAGCCCGCGACGGCTTCCGGCTCGACGCCTTCCTCCGCGAGCGCGCGCGCCGCGGCCACGCCCGCGACGACGAGCGAAATCTGCACGGCGACGGTCGATTTGAGCGCGTCGGCGCTGTCGAGATCGCGGACGTCCGCGCCGAGCACATCGGATGCTTCGTCGAGCGTGCGGACGATCGCCGGATGCGGCTCGCCGCCGCCGAGCCGATGCAGAAAGCCCGGCGCTTGCGCGCCCTGTCCGGGAAAGAGATAGGCGATCATGCCGCTGCCCACGGATTCGCGACGAGGCGCGGGCCGTCGGCGTGCCGCAGCATGACGCGTAGTCCGACGCGCGCGAACTCCGCGAGCGAGAAAGCCGCGTCGCATGTTTCGATCTGCACGTCGATGCGCGTGTCTTCCTTCTGCGCCGCTTGCGAGAGCGCATCGAAGAGCGCCGATGCGTCTTCGCGGGGCAAGGGCGTCGGCGCGCGCACGACGATATCGAGGTCGCTGTCGCGCGTGATCGCCGGCATCGCGCACGCGAGCTCGAAGCCCGCGCTGCCGGCCGGGCCCCATTCGAGACCGCATCCGTCGATGATCGGCGCGACCGCGCGCAACAACGCGAACGCGGGCAGGTCGCGACGCGCCGGATCCGGCGCGCGCGTGCGCAGCGCTTCGGGCGTGAGCATCGCGTCGATGTGACGCGTCTCGATCCACGCGCCGAAGCGTTCGCCGCGCGCCATTCCGCGCACGCCGACGGGAATCGCAGCGCCGATGCGCGGTGCGCGCCGCACGACGACGAACGGCGCGCGCGCGAGCGACGCGGCGACCCACGCCGGCGCGTTGTCAAAGGCGGCCGTCCCGGGCGCGATCCGCAGCAAATCGTGCGGACGCGGCGCGCGCTCCATCACGCGGTCCATCAAACGCTCCACTGCTCGCGCATGCGCCTGCGCACCTCGATCGATGCGGCGCGCGTGCGTTTCGCATCGGCGGAAGCGAGCCGGTTCGACAGATCGCGCGGACCGTTGCGCGCATCCTTCACCGCCGCCGCGAGCGATGCCTTCACGCGCTCGATGTCGGCGGAAGAGGGCGCGTCGGCGTCGACGCCTTCGATCAGCTCGTGCAGCAAGCCGAGCTTCGCGTAGGCGCTCATCTTGTACGACATCGGCAGGATCGCGTCGCCGAGCGCGTCGAGGCTTTCGACGCTGCGCCGCGTAACGCGCGCCGCAGCTTCCTTGCCCATCGCGTGGACGGCCGTGCCGGGCGCGTCGAGCGCGACGATGCGATTCGCCTGATAGCCGTGCGCGAGATACGCGCCCGACATCGCCGGTCCGACGATCAGCGCGATCACCGGATGGCCCGCGAGCCGCGCGCTCGCGTAGGCATCGACGGCGGCGGCGCACGCGAGATGAATGCCGAGCAGTTCTTCGCGACGTCCGTACGCCTGGCTCTTCACATCGACGACGGCGACGATGGCGCGCTTCACCCCGGCATCGCGATCGGCGTCGATCGTTTCGCGCACGGCGCGTGCGAGCAGCCAGCCCTGTTCGAGGCCGACGACGTTATCGGTCGCGCGCGGAAAGCGGTTCTGCGGATCGGGCACGACGGCAAAGAAGCTCGCGCGTTCGCCATCGAGAGCGCCTTCGCGCACGCGGATCGGCCCGCGCTCCGATTGCGTCGACGCAGAAGTCAGCGCGTCGAGCCAGCGCTCGCCGCGGGAAAGTATGCCGGTCATGATGCGCCCCACAGTTTGCGCAAGGTGTCGGGATCGATGGCGTCGGGGTTGACGTCGGCGAGCCGCGCGATGAAGCCATCCACGTTCTCCGTGCGATGCCGCGGCGGCACGCCGCGCCTGAACGCCGCGAGCACGGCGTCGCGCACCTGCTCGGTATCGTCTTCGACGAGCGTGTCCGCAAGACCGACCGCGACGCGTTCCTCGCCGCCGATCATCGACCAGATGAGGCGCCGGTCGCCCGAATCGAGTTCCTCGATGCCCGCTTCCTGCTCGATCACCTCCGGCCCGTTCATGCCGAGGCGCGCCTGCCGCGTCATCACCAGCTCGGTACAGAGCGCGGCCGCGAGCGACATGCCGCCGAAGCAGCCGACCATCCCGCCGATCACCCCGACGACAGGCACATGAGCCCGCAGCGCGACGATCGCCGCCTGAATTTCGGCGATGGCCGCGAGCCCGAGATTCGCTTCCTGCAGGCGCACGCCGCCGGTTTCGAACAGCACGACGGGACGGATCGCGCGCCCGGCTTCGAATTCGCTCAAGGCCATTTCGAGCGTGGCGGCGATCTTCGCGCCGGATACTTCGCCGATGCTGCCGCCCTGAAACGCCGGCTCGATCGCGGCGATCACCGCCGGTTCGCCGCCGAGCATGCCGCGTGCGATGACCGCGCCGTCATCCGCCTGGCAGACGATGTTCTGCATCGCGAGCCACGGCGATTCGATGCGGTCGAACGGGCCGAGCAGTTCGCGGAACGTGCCTTGGTCGAGCAGCGCGTGCGCGCGTTCGCGCGCCGTCATTTCGATGAAGCTGTGCCGCGCGAGAAACGTGTCGTGCGCGTTCATGGCGTGTCTCCTTCGCTTTCGCTTGCTTCGACGGCTTCGTTGAGTCGCAGCATGACGACGCCGGGCGTCGCGCCGAAATCGTTCAGTTCGATTTTCGCCGCGCCGTCGTAGCGCTGGAAGAAGCGGTCGAGCACGCTTTTCCAGACATGGCCGTAGCCATCGACGCTCGTGCGGATCACCACTTCCGCGTTCGCGTTTTGTGACGGCGAAAGCAGCACTTCGAGATCGCCCGAGCCGACGACGCCCACGTGCGCGCGGCGCGTGACGGGCCGTTTGGCCGGATATTCGTATCGCATGTTTTCCATCGTTCGTTCCTCTTCAGGGCAAGCGCCTGAGACTGTCGAGAAAGAGTGTCGCCGCGAGCAGGTCGGCCGCGCCGCCGGGCGATGCGTTCAGCTTCATCAGTTCTTCGTGAAGCGCCTCGAGCGCGCGACGGCCCGCGACGCTCGCCGCTCCGCCGCAAGCGATCACATCGCTCGCGCCGCGTTGCGCTGCTTCGAGCGCGGGCATTCCGCCGCGATGCAGAAGACACGTATCGTCGAGCGACGCGATGATCGCGACGAGCGCATCGAGCCGCGCGTCGGATTCGTCGAGTCCGCTTGCGCGCGCGGCGTCCAGCGCGGGCAGGCCGACGAGCCGCGCGTGAGGAAAACCATCGCGCGCTTCGCCGCGTGCGCCCGCCACGCGGTAGCGTTCGCTGACGCGCGCACCGTGGCTCTTCGTTGCCGTTAGCGGCGCGTAGCGATCGTCGAAACGGGCGATCTTCGCCGCCGAGAAGCAGATCGCGCCGCTGTCGTCGGGCGCTTGCATCGCCGCGCCCGCGCACAGCAAACCGATGATCCAGATCGCGCCGCGATGCGCGTTGCTGCCTTCGGTTGCGCGCATCATCGCGGATTCGCCTTCGCGGCCGATGCGCGCCAGTTGCTCGCGCAAGATCTGCGACGGCTCCGCGTGCGACGCCGCGCGCGCGATCGCGAGAAACGTCGGATGCAGGGCGCGAGCGGAACGCAGCATCGTGTCCAGATCGAGATCGCGATGCGCGCCGCTGCCACGTTCATCGACGAGCGCGGGCTTCGGCGTGAGACGCGCCTCGGCGATCAGCGCATCGACGGCGCATTGCGCGATGAGCGGCGGCGACGCGACCGCGCGCGCAAGTTCGCGAAGAGCCGGCTTCATCACCAGCTCCGGAAGCGCGCGGGCGGCGCGTATAAGCCGCCCGACCACGCGACGAGATCGTCGATGCTGCGCGCCGCGAGCAGCGAGCGCTTGGCTTCGCCGCGCCGCACGCCCAGATCTTCCGGATACGCGACGATGCCGCGCCGTCTCAATTCCGCCGTCTTCGCGGGATCGGCGCGCATGCCGATCGGCGTCACGCCCGCGACCGCCGCGAGCGCGGCGCGGCGCTCGTCGACGCCTTCGGCCGCGTGCAGATACGCGATGCCTTCTTCCGTCACGACGTGCGTGACATCGTCGCCGTAGATCATCACGGGCGCGATCGGCATGCCGCTTTTCTCGCCGACGGCAATCGCGTCGAGCGCATCGACGATGGTCGGCTCGCCGCCTTTCTTGTACGTCTCGGCCGTCTGCACGACGAGCTTGTGCCCGCGCGCGATCTTCGGATTCGGGCCGTCGTCCTTCAGGAGCTTCAGCCACGCTTCGCTCGAATGACGCCGGCCGCGCGGATCGTGTCCCATGTTCGGCGCGCCGCCGAAGCCCGCGAGCCGCCCGAGCGTGACCGTCGACGAATTCGCGTCGGCGTCCATCTGCAAGGTCGAGCCGATGAAGAGATCGACACCGTATTGCCCCGCGAGCTGGCAGAACACGCGATTCGAGCGCAGGCTGCCGTCGCGGCCGGTGAAGAACACATCGGAGCGCGCCGCGATGTAGTCCTCCATGCCGACTTCGCTGCCGAAGCAATGCACGCTGTCCACCCAGCCGGATTCGATCGCGGGAATCAGCGTCGGATGCGGATTGAGCGCCCAGTTCGTGCAGATCTTTCCTTTGAGGCCGAGCTTCTCGCCGTATGTCGGCAACAGCAGTTCGATCGCGGCCGTATCGAAGCCGATGCCGTGATTGAGCGCCTTGACGCCATAGCGCTCGTAGATGCCGCGGATCGTCATCATCGCCATGAGAATCTGCAATTCGCCGATGTGACGCGGATCGCGCGTGAAAAGCGGCTCTACGGCGAACGGACGATCGGCCTCGACGACGACATCGACCCACGAGCCGGGAATATCGACGCGCGGCAGTTCGTCGACGATTTCGTTCACCTGCGCGACCACGATGCCATGCCGGAACGCGGTGGCTTCGACGATCGTCGGCGTGTCCTCGGTGTTGGCGCCCGTGTACAGATTGCCATGCCGGTCCGCCTGCACCGCGCACACGAGCGCGACCTGCGGCGTCAAGTCGATGAACATGCGCGCATACAGTTCGATGTACGTATAGATCGCGCCGATCTCCAGCATGCCGTCTTCGAGCAGTTGCGCGACGCGCAGGCTTTGCGGCCCGGCGAACGCGAAATCGACCTTGTGCGCGATGCCTTGCTCGAAGAGCGCGAGATGCTCGGGACGGCTGATGCTCGAGATCAGCAGATGGATGTCGTGCACGCGGTCCGGATCGAGCTTCGCGAATGCGCGCGAGAGAAAGTCCGCCTGCTTCTGATTGTTGCCTTCGAGCGCGACACGGTCGCCGGTGACGATGAGCGCACTCAACGCATCGACGATGTGCGCGGCATCGAGCACGGAGCCGTTCATCCACGGCTCGATCAGCTTAAGACGCCGCGCCTTTTCCTGCGCGCGCGTGTTCCAGTTGCGGGTTTCAGCGATGACGTCGTTCATTGGTCGGCCTTGACGGAATTCGATCGGGAAGATGCGCGGCGTTTCTTCTTCTTGACGTGGCTCGATTGCGCGAGCGCCTGGGCATCGGCGAGAAAGCGGTAGAGCAGGTCGCCCGTCGCGAGCAGATGGCGCGCGACGAGCGTCTGCGCCTGTTCGATATCGCGCGCGGCGAGGGCATCGAAGATCGCGCGGTGCTCGGCATCGGATGAATCCTTGTGGATCGGCAGACCGAGCTTCAGCCGCAAATAGCGTTCGCCGCGCCGATGCATCTGGCCGATCAGCTCCATCAGCCGAGGACGGTCGGCGGGCGCGTAGAGCGCCATGTGGAACTGCTCGTTGCGCACGACGTAGAGCGTCGGATCGGGCTCGTTCTCGGCGGCTTCGAGCAGGCGTTTCGCGTCGGCAAGCGTTTCGGGCGTGTGATGCGCGATCGCAATGCCGATCGCGAGACTTTCGAGCGATGCGCGAATCTCGTAGATCTCGCGCGCCTCGTCGGCCGATTGCAGACTGACGGCCGCGCCGCGATTCGGCTCGATTGTCACCCAGCCTTCGCTTTCGAGCTGGCGGAACGCTTCTCGCACCGGAATGGCGCTGACCGAAAACTGCCGGGCGATCGCGTCCTGCCGCAGCGGCTCGCCCGGCAACAGCGAGCCATCGACGATGGCGGCGCGCAGCGCATCCGCGATGAAGCGCGACGTGCTCTGGCGCGGTTCGAACTGCGCGTCGCGAAATGAGGCCGGAGTCGATCCGGCTGAGAGATCTGTCGGCATGGCTAGGTGAAAGTGCGGACTTGTCGTGTCTCGATGTTCAAATATTATATATAAAAACGCACACGGTACTTCGGTGCTTTCCCTAGACGCCATAACAAACATTTTTAACCGGCGCGTCGCTAATTCCTTTGGAGACATGGCCATGCCCAGCACGCTGGATCGACAGATAAGCGCCACGCGCGCCACGAAGACACCGCTCAACCGGTCGCAGATCACCGGTTTCTGGGGTGCGTGGGCCGGCTGGACGCTCGACGGAATGGATTCGTTCATCTACGCGCTCGTGCTCGCGCCGGCGCTCACCGAATTGCTGCCGCGTTCGGGCTATGCGGCGACGCCGGCGAACATCGGGCTTGCGGGCTCAATTCTCTTCGCGCTCTTTCTCGTCGGATGGGGACTGTCGTTCATCTGGGGACCGCTCGCCGACCGTTTCGGACGCACGAAAGTGCTCGCGGCGACCATCTTCACGTTCGCGATCTTCACCGGCCTCGCGGCGACCGCGCATAACGTGTGGGAGCTCGGCTTCTATCGGTTTTGCGCGGGCGTGGGGATCGGCGGTGAATGGGCGCTCGCGGGCACGTATGTCGCGGAAGCGTGGCCGGAAGATCGCCGGAAGATGGGCGCGGGTTATCTGCAGACCGGCTACTACGCGGGCTTCTTCCTCGCCGCCGCGCTCAATTACACGATCGGCGCGACGTTCGGCTGGCGCGCGATGTTTCTCGTCGGCCTGTTTCCGGTCGTCGTGTCGATCATGGTGCTCCTGCGCGTGAAGGAAACCGACAAGTGGGAACGCGCCGAAACCGCTCATCCGCACGTCAAGCACGAGAGTTCGCTGAAGGCGATCTTCAATGCGCAATATCGCAAGCGGACGATCGTCGCGGCCGTGCTGCTGACGGTGGCGATCATCGGCTTGTGGGCGGGCGCGGTGTATGAACCGTCGGCGGTCGTTCAGCTCGCGACGAAGGCGGGCATGGACAAGCACGATGCCGCGCGCATGGCGTCGATCGCGACGGGGTTGCTTTCGATCGGCACGATCGTCGGCTGTCTCGCGCTGCCGCCGATGGCCGAAAAGATCGGCCGCAGAAAGACGCTCGCGGTGTATTTCGTCGGCATGGCAGCGTCGATCGCGCTCGCGTTCGGCTGGGCGTTCTATCTGCCGAACGGGCTGGTGCCGTTCATCGCGCTGCTCGTCGTGCTGGGCTTTTTCGGCGGCAACTTCGCGCTCTTCTCGCTGTGGCTGCCCGAGCAGTTCGAAACCCGCGTGCGTGCGACGGCCTTCGCGTTCTGCACGTCGGTCGGGCGCTTCTTCGGCGCGATCGTGAACTTCGGCATCGGCGCGATGGTGCTCAACATGAAGACGCTCGGCGTGCCGATTGCCATTACCGCGATTGCGTTTCTCATCGGTCTCGCGGTGATCCCGCTCGCGCCGGAAACCAAAGGCCAGGAACTGCCGAACTGATCTTCGCTGCGCCTCTCACGAACGGCGATCTTCGCGATGCGAGGGCCGCCGTTTTTCCATCTGCACGAGCTTACTTTTCGTAAGTTTTTCCTCGGTAATAGCAGGTTACGAAGTCGAACACTCGATGCGGCATCCGTCCGATATAGTCCGGTCAACACAACAAACAACCCATCGGGGTGGGGCTTTACATGAACAAGGTATCGAAGGCTTCCGTGCTGGCTGGCGCCGTGATGTTCGGCGGTCTGATGGTGTCCGGCGCGGCCAATGCGGGTGTGTCCGTGGGCGTGAACATCGGGGTGCCCGCGCCCGTGTACGTCGCGCCCGAGCCGGTCTATGCGCCGCCTCCGCCGCCCGTCGTGTACGCGCCGCCTCCGGCGCCGGTCTACGTGCAGCCGGCCATCGTGGTCGGCTGGCATGGCGATCGTTACTGGGATGGCCGTCGCTACTGGGATCGCGACGATTACTATCGCCACTACGATCATGGCCGCGGCCACGATCACGACGGCCATGACCACGGCCGTCACAACGGCTGGCGTTGATCGTCCCGCGCCGCCCGGCGTCCGTCGCCGAAAGCCACTCGTTCGTCACGGGTGGCTTTTTTGTTGCCGCTTGAACGTGGAAGGGCGAATTCCCAGTAAAACAACAACGCCGCGAATTCTCACCCGCGCGATGTAACAAAAGGTAAGGTTTCTCCAGACGTAAAGCGCGAGCAGGCAATAACTTACAAAGCTGAAATATTGCGTCGAAAGGTTTTCGTTATATTTGGGCGCAAGCGAACAAGTACAAAGCGAGGTCCGGTTGCATATGAAAAAGAAGTTCTCGGGACGAATCGTGGCCGGTGTGCTGACCATGGCGGCGCTGAGCGCGACGGGCATCGCGCGCGCGGCGGATGTTCATGTCGGCGTGAATATCGGCATTCCGGCGCCGGTCTACGTCGCGCCGACGCCGGTCTATGCACCGCCTCCGCCGCCCGTCGTCTATCAGCCCGCGCCGATGTACGCGCCGCCGGTCGTCATCGGCTGGCATGGCAGCCGGTACTGGGACGGCCGACGCTATTGGAGCCGCAACGACTACTATCGTCATTACGGGCACGGCCGTCCGCCGCCTCCGCCGCGCCCGCATGGTCCGCCGCCGGGGCACGGTTACGGACATGGCAACGGGCACGGCAACGGACATGGCGGCCCGCACGGCTATCGTTGAGCGCAGGGCGCGGTCATCGCGGCAAATAAAAAGCGCCGCTCACCTGAAGTGAGCGGCGCTTCATTTTGAAGCTGCGAACGGGCGCTTATTCCGCGTCGCCGCCCATTCCGCCGACGACCGCATGGAATCCGGCATCGACGTGGACGACTTCCGCGCTCATGCCGCTCGACAGATCCGACAGCAGGAACGCGGCGACATTGCCCACTTGCTCGATCGTCACATTGCGCTTGAGCGGCGCATTCTGTTCGACGAAGTTCAGAATCTTGCCGAAGCTCTTGATGCCGCTCGCCGCGAGCGTCTTGATCGGGCCGGCCGAGATGGCGTTGACGCGCACGCCCTTGGCGCCGAGCGACTGCGACGCCGCCATGTAACGCACGCTCGCCTCGAGCGATGCCTTCGCGAGGCCCATCGTGTTGTAGTTCGGCAGCGCGCGCTCGGCGCCGAGATACGACAGCGTGAGCAGCGACGAGCCGTCTTTCAGCATCGGCAGCGCGGCTTTCGCGAGCGCGGGGAAGCTGTAGGCGGAGATGTCGTGCGCAACGCGGAAGTTCTCGCGCGTCATGCCGTCGAGGAAATCGCCCGCGATCGCCTCGCGCGGCGCGAAGCCGATGGAGTGCACGAGGCCGTCGAGCGAGTCCCAGCGTTCTTTCAGCGACGCGAACAGCGCATCGATTTGCGCGTCGTCGGCGACGTCGCACGGATAGACCATGTCGCTGCCGAACTCGGTCGCGAACTCGGTGATGCGCTCCTTGAAGCGCTCGCCGACATACGTGAACGCCAGTTCCGCGCCTTCGCGCTTGCAGGCCGCGGCGATGCCGTAAGCGATCGAGCGGTTGGACAGCAGGCCCGTCAGCAGAATTCGTTTTCCAGCGAGAAAGCCCATGAATGCTCCTTCTTTGATGTCAGTGTCGCGGCGCGCACCGGTTGTCCGATGCCGCGCGGGGTCGTGCGTGGCGCGATCGGCCAGTCGACAACCCTTGGGTCGCAGGCCGAGCGGTGCGTGATTTTGGGTAGAATTCTCTCACATCGCAATGCCTCGCCTTAAGATTCCCGCGGCTCGCGCTTCGGGTTTCCGGCCGGGTCACTCCATCGCGTCACACACTCAAATCGCGCCCAGAGGCACATGACGATCCGTTTATGCAGCGCCTCACGCTTGGTCCTGACCTGGTCGCTGGCCGCATCGGCTGCATGGCTCGCGAGTCCGGCTTACGCGGTGCATGCCATCGCGCAATACGGCGAGCCGAAATACCCGGCCGGTTTCAAGCACTTCGATTACGTGAATCCCGACGCGCCGCGCGACGGCACGCTCGTCCTCGCGAACCCGAACCGGCTGACGAGCTTCGACAAGTTCAATCCGTTCACGTTGCGCGGCAATCCCGCGCCCGGTCTTTCGCTGATGTTCGAGAGTCTGACGACAGGCAGTTCCGACGAAGTATCGACCGCTTACGGCCTGCTCGCCGATGACATTTCCGTCGCGCCCGATGGCATGTCGACCACCTTCCACATCAATCCGAAAGCGCGCTTTTCCAACGGCGATCCGGTCACGGCGGAAGACGTGAAGTTCTCGTTCGAGACGCTCAAGAGTCCGCTTGCCGCGCCGCAGTTCTCCGTGTACTTCGGGCAGATCGCGCGCGCGGTGATCGTCGATCCGCAGACGATCCGCTTCGAGTTCAAGATCGCGACGCGCGAGATGCCGCTGCTCGCGGGCGGCATTCCGGTGTTTTCGCGCAAGTGGGGCATGAAGCCGGACGGCACGCGCATTCCGTTCGACAAGATCGCGTTCCAGAAGCCCATCGGCAGCGGGCCGTATCTGATCGATCGTTACGACAACGGCCGCACGATCTCGTACCGGCGCAATCCGGATTACTGGGGCACGGCGCTGCCGGTGCGTGTCGGCACGTTCAATTTCGCGCACATCGACTACAAGCTTTACGGCGATCCGACCGCGCGCCTCGAAGCGTTCAAGGCGGGCGAGTACGACGTGCTGGTCGAGTACGTCGCGCGCAGTTGGGTGCGGCGCGATATCGGCAAACGCTTCGACAGCGGCGAGCTCATCAAGCGCGAGTTCCCGCACCACAACGGCACCGGCATGCAGGGCTTCTTCATGAACACGCGCAAGCCGCTCTTCAAGGACGTGCGCGTGCGTCAGGCGCTCGATCTCGCGCTCGATTTCGAGTGGCTCAACCGGCAACTGTTCTTCAATCAGTACAGGCGCATCGACAGCTTTTTCGTCAACACGGATCTGCAGGCGAAGGGATTGCCGAGCGAAGGCGAACTCGCGATATTGAACCCGCTGAAGAAGCAGCTCGATCCTTCCGTGTTCGGCGAGATGCCGCGTCAGCCGGACACCGATCCGCCCGGCTCGCTGCGCGCCAATCTCATCAAGGCGCGCGAATTGCTCGCTCGAGCCGGCTGGACGTATCGCGACGGCGCGCTGCGCAACGCGAAGGGCGAGCCGTTCGTCTTCGAGATTCTCGACGACACCGGCGGCGGCGCGTCGATGGAGCCGGTCGCGGCCGCGTTCGGGCGCAATCTGCAGAAGCTCGGCATCACGATGAACTTTCGCACCGTCGATTACGCGTTGATCCAGAAACGTCTCGATGCGTTCGACTTCGACATGACGAGCGTGCGCATGCCCGACGTGCAGGTGCCGGGCACCGAGCAGGTTTCGCGCTTCGGCAGCAAGTCCGCGGACGAGCAGGGCTCCGACAATCTCGCAGGCGTGAAGTCGCCGGCCGTCGACGCGATCCTGCAGAAAGTGATCTCCGCGCAGACGCGCGAGCAACTGGTGGACGCGACGCACGCGCTCGATCGCGTGCTGATCAACGGCTACTATGTGGTGCCGCACTGGTACTCGGCGACGCATCGCGTGGCGTATCGGAATACGCTGGCGTACCCGTCGACGCTGCCGCTGTATTACGGCGCGGAAGAGTGGGTCATATCGACGTGGTGGGCCAAATCCGGGCCCGTCGCGCACGCGGCGAAGTAACGAGGACGCGCCATGTGGAGCTACATCCTTAAACGCATTCTCTTGATGATCCCGACGCTCATCGGCGTGTTGACGCTCACGTTCGTCGTGATCCAGTTCGTGCCGGGCGGTCCGGTCGAACAGGCGGTGCACGACTTGCGGCGCGGACAGTCCGAAGGCGGCGGCGGCTTCGGGCTGCGCACGCATACGGGCGTCGATGCGCAGCAGGTCGAGCAACTGAAGAAGCTCTACGGCTTCGACAAACCGCCGCTGCAACGCTACTTTCTGATGCTCGGCAAGTTCGCGCGCTTCGATCTCGGCGAGAGTTATTTCAGGCATCAGAGCGTGTGGTCGCTGATCGTGTCGAAGCTGCCGGTGTCGATCAGCATCGGCTTGTGGACCTTCTTCATCACGTATCTGATATCGGTGCCGCTCGGCATCGCCAAAGCCGTGAAGAACGGCTCGAAGTTCGATGTCGCGACGAGTCTCATCGTGCTCGTCGGCTTTGCGATTCCGGGCTTCGTGCTCGGCGTGCTGCTGCTCGTGCTGTTCGGCGGCGGCACGTTCTGGCAACTGTTTCCGCTGCGCAATCTCACGTCCGACAACTGGGCGACGCTCTCGCTCGGCGGCAAGATTCTCGATTATCTGTGGCACATCACGTTGCCGGTCGTGGCGTCGGTGGTGGGCAGCTTCGCCGTCGTCACGATGCTCACGAAGAACGCGTTCCTCGACGAAATCCGCAAGCAATATGTGCTGACCGCGCGCGCCAAAGGCTTGAGTGAGCGGCGCGTGCTGTGGAAGCACGTATTCCGCAACGCGCTCTTGCCGCTGATCGTCGGTTTTCCGGCGGCGTTCATCGGCGCGTTCTTTACGGGCAGCCTGCTGATCGAGACGCTCTTTTCGCTCGACGGCCTCGGACTGCTCTCGTACGAATCCGTCGTGCGGCGCGACTATCCGGTCGTGCTCGGCACGCTTTATCTCTTCACGCTGATCGGCCTCGCGACGAAGCTCATCTCGGACCTCTGTTACGTCTGGGTCGATCCACGCATTCAATTCGAACAACTGGAGCGCTGATTTGAATCGAGCCGCTTCACCGGAATCGTCACGGCGCGGTGCCAACGGCAGCGATGCGCAACCGCTGCGCGGCGCGGCATCGGTGCCGCCAGGACGGCGCGTATGGCTGCGCTTCAAGCGAAACAGGCTCGGATACTGGAGCCTGATCGTGTTCATCGCGGCGTTCGTCATCAGTCTCGCGGGGCCGCTGTGGTCGAACGACAAGCCGCTCGTCGTGCGCTATCAGGGCCACTTTTACTTTCCGCTCGTGAAGACGTATGCGGAGACGACCTTCGGCGGCGACTTTCCGACGCCCGCCGATTATCTCGATCCGTTCGTGCGCGATCGCTTCAGCGCGCCCGGCAACTTCGCGATCTATCCGCCGAATCACTACTACTACGACACGCTCAACTATTTTTCGAAGGGCTCGAACCCGGCGCCGCCGTCGCGCGAGAACTGGCTCGGCACCGACGATCGCGGCCGCGACGTGTTCGCGCGCCTCGTCTACGGCTTTCGCGTGTCGGTGCTGTTCGCACTCGTGCTGACGGCGATCGGCACCGTGCTCGGTGTCGTCGCGGGCGCGGTGCAGGGCTACTTCGGCGGCAGGATCGATATCACCGGGCAACGCCTGATCGAAATCTGGAGCGCGTTGCCGGAGCTTTATCTGCTGATCATCTTTGCGTCGATATTCGAGCCGAGTCTCATTCTTTTGATCATCCTGCTGTCGCTGTTCGGATGGATCGGCCTGTCGGATTACGTGCGCGCGGAGTTTCTGCGCAACCGCACGCAGGACTATGTCCGCGCCGCGCGCGCGATGGGTTTGTCGAACTGGCAGATCATCTGGCGGCACGTCTTGCCCAATAGCCTGACGCCCGTCATCACGTTCCTGCCGTTTCGCATGAGCGGAGCGATTCTCGCGCTCACGAGCCTCGATTTTCTCGGCCTCGGCGTGCCGTCGCCGACGCCGTCGCTCGGCGAGTTGCTCGCGCAGGGCAAGGCCAATCTCGACGCGTGGTGGATTTCGCTGTCGACGTTCGGCGTGCTCGTCGCGACGCTGCTCCTGCTGACCTTCATGGGCGACGCCTTGCGCAACGCGCTCGATACGCGTATTTCCGATGCCGTGAAAGCCGGAGGCGGGCAGTGACGGAGCCGCTACTTTCGATCGAAGACTTGCGCGTGCGCTTCGGCGACACGCTCGCGGTCGATGGCGTCAATCTCGACATTCGCGCGGGCGAGCGTGTGGCGCTCGTCGGCGAATCGGGCTCGGGCAAGAGCGTGACGGCGCTGTCGGTGTTGCGCCTCGTGCACGAGGCCGAAGTGAGCGGATCGATCCGCTTCAACGGCGAGGAATTGCTGTCGAAAAGCGAGCGCGCGATCCGAGGTCTGCGCGGTTCCGACATCGCGATGATCTTTCAGGAGCCGATGACCGCGCTCAATCCGCTCTACACGGTCGGGGACCAGATCGGCGAGACGATCCGCCTGCACGACGGCACGAGCCCGCGCGAGGCGAGAAAACGCGCAATCGCGCTGCTCGCGCGTACCGGGATCACCGAGCCGGAAAGGCGCGTGGACAGTTATCCGCATCAGCTTTCGGGCGGACAGCGTCAGCGCGTGATGATCGCGATGGCGCTCGCCTGCCGGCCGCGGCTTCTGCTCGCCGACGAGCCGACCACCGCGCTCGATGTGACGATCCGCGCGCAGATCGTCGAGTTGCTGCTCGAACTTCAGCGCGATGAAGCCGAAAAGCGCGGCATGGCGGTGCTGCTCATCACGCACGACCTGAATCTCGTGCGGCGTTTCGCCGAGCGCGTCGCGGTGATGGAGAAGGGCGTGCTCGTCGAAAGCGGCACGGTGGAGGCCATTTTCGCGTCGCCGCAGCATCCGTACACGAAGCGGCTCATCGAGAGCAAGCCGAAGCGCAGCGTGCTGCCGGTGCTGCCCATCGCCCCGGTGCTGCTCGATGCGAAGGATGTGTCCGTCGATTACCCGACGCGTCTGCCGGGTTTCGCGGGCTGGTTCCGGCGCGGCCGCTTCAAGGCCGTCGACGACGTCACGCTGACGGTGCGCCAGGGCGAGACGCTCGGCATCGTCGGCGAATCGGGGTCGGGGAAATCGACGCTCGCGATGGCGCTACTCGGCCTGCAGCGCATCTCGAACGGCGCGGTGGAGTTCCAGGGGCGCGCAATCGGCGATTTTCGCGGACGCGAAAAAACCGTGCTGCGCTCGAACCTGCAAGTGGTGTTTCAGGACCCGTTCAGCTCGCTCTCGCCGCGGCAGACGGTGGAGCGCATCGTCGGAGAAGGGCTCGCGCTGCATCGACCGGAACTCGATGCCGCCGCTCGACGGGCGAAAGTGATCGCCGTGCTGCGCGAAGTCGGCATGGAGCGCGCGGCGCTCGATCGCTATCCGCACGAATTCTCCGGCGGGCAGCGCCAGCGCATTGCGATCGCGCGCGCGCTCGTGCTCGAACCGAGCATCCTGATCCTGGACGAGCCGACCAGCGCGCTCGATGTTTCCATTCAAACTCAAGTGCTTGCGCTTCTGGCCGATATTCAGAAGAAGCACAATCTTGGTTACGTTTTCATAAGCCACGACCTGCAGGTGATCGGCGCGATGGCTCATCGCGTCGCGGTCATGCGGAATGGTTTTGTCGTGGAGTCGGGGGAAGTAGAGAAGATTTTTGCGAACCCTTCTGACGAATACACAAGAAAGCTTCTGAAAGCATCGCTAGTTTCCTAAAAATCTTTCTTTTTCGCCAATTGGGTGCGCGTCTCAATTGTATTTTTCTATTTCTTTTGACAGTTAAATACTTTATGGCTAGTATCCCTCCAAACTTTCACGTATCTCCCTGATTTAGCAGCTTTTAATTGTAAAACCTACCGACCGATGCAGCCACTAACGATGACTCAGACATGTGCGCGCGCCGCCGCGAGCATGTTAATCGGCCTCCTGATGACAACAACTTCCGGCGCGTTCGCCGACGAAGTCAGCAGTAGCAGCCAAAATGCCAACAACGGCATTTTCTCCAGCAAATCCAGCGATGCAGCAAGCGCAGACGCCGCCAGCAATCCGGGCGGCGCGAAGTCGTTTCTGTCGGGCGTGGCGAGCAAGGCGGGCGACGTCGTCGTCGGCGCGCTCAACATGATCGGCGTGCGTTATCGCTGGGGCGGCAACACGCCGGATTCCGGTCTCGATTGCAGCGGCTTTGTCCGCTACGTTTTCCAGGACACGCTCGGCATGACCTTGCCGCGCCGCGCCGAGGAAATGAGCCGGGTCGGCGAGAAAGTGACCGTCTCCGATCTGAAGCCGGGCGACCTCGTGTTCTTTAATACGATGCGCCGCTCGTTCTCGCACGTCGGCATCTATATCGGCGACAACAAGTTCGTGCATTCGCCGTCGACCGGCAGCACGATCCGTGTCGACGACATGGAAGACGGCTATTGGGAAAAGCGTTTTCAGGGCGCGCGTCGCATCGAGAACGCGCAAGTCGGCGACGGCGCGGAACTGCGCCAGCGCGTGAGCGCGTCGATCGGCGGTTACTGATCGTCTGTCGGCATCGAAAAAAGCCTGCCTCCTTTGCGGACGCAGGCTTTTTTGTTTTGCGTTCGGGCGCGAGGTAAAGTCAATCGGCGCAATCGGAAAGCCTCATTGCACACGTCATCAAAAGTCGTTATAGTTTTTGAATGAACTTTTTCACGTTCCCCTTCTCGTTGTTTCCGGCTAGTGCGTCGCTACGCGCACTATCGCTGCTAGCGCGCCTACCGCGCTGATCCTTCACGCCTCCCGTCTGCTCGTCCATTCAGGTTTTCGACGCCAGCGGTGGCGCGAACACCCGAATTCCCTTTTGAGTTTCGTCTCGATATCTCCAACAATCGATAAATCTCCCCACAGGAGCCCAACATGGCAGCAGACAAGTTGATCATCTTCGACACGACCTTGCGCGATGGCGAGCAGTCCCCCGGCGCGTCGATGACGAAGGAAGAGAAGATCCGCATCGCGAAGCAACTGGAACGCATGAAGGTCGACGTGATCGAGGCGGGCTTCGCGGCCAGCTCGAACGGCGACTTCGACGCGATCCACACCATCGCGGGGCTCGTGAAGGACAGCACGGTCTGCTCGCTCGCCCGCGCGAACGACAAGGACATCCAGCGCGCCGCCGATGCGCTCAAGCCCGCCGGCCAGTTCCGTATCCACACGTTCATCGCGACGTCGGCGCTGCACATGGAGAAGAAGCTGCGCATGACGCCGGAGCAGGTCTACGACCAGGCGCGCCTCGCGGTGCGTTTCGCGCGCAAGTTCACGGATGATGTCGAATTCTCGCCGGAAGACGGCAGCCGCTCGGATATCGATTATCTCTGCCGCGTGCTCGAAGCCGTGATCGACGAAGGCGCGCGCACCATCAATATCGCGGATACGGTCGGCTACGGCGTGCCGGAGCTCTACGGCAATCTCGTCAAGACGCTGCGCGAGCGCGTGCCGAACTCCGACAAGGCGATCTGGTCGGTGCATTGCCACGACGACCTCGGCATGGCGGTCGCGAATTCGCTCGCGGGCGTGCAGATCGGCGGCGCGCGTCAGGTCGAATGCACGATCAACGGTCTGGGCGAGCGCGCGGGCAATACGTCGCTCGAAGAAATCGTGATGTCGGTGAAGACGCGCAAGGACTACTTCGGCCTCGATCTGGGCATCGACACGACGCAGATCGTGCCGACCTCGAAGCTCGTCTCGCAGATCACCGGTTTCGTCGTGCAGCCGAACAAGGCGGTCGTCGGGGCGAATGCGTTCGCGCACGCTTCGGGCATCCATCAGGACGGCGTGCTGAAGGCGCGCGACACCTACGAAATCATGCGCGCGGAAGACGTGGGCTGGAGCGCGAACAAGATCGTGCTCGGCAAGCTGTCGGGCCGAAATGCGTTCAAGCAGCGTCTGGAAGAACTGGGCGTGACGCTCGAATCCGAAGCCGATGTGAACGCGGCATTCGCGCGCTTCAAGGATCTCGCTGACCGCAAGGCCGAAATCTTCGACGAAGACATCATGCAGATCGTCTCCGAGGAATCCGCCGAGGCGCAGGCGAAAGAGCACTTCCGCTTCGTGTCGATGAAGCAGCATTCGGAAACCGGCGAGCAGCCGCAAGCGAAGGTCGTGTTCGCGGTGGAAGGCACCGAAGTCACGGGCGAAGCGCGCGGCAACGGTCCGGTCGATGCGACGCTGCACGCGATCGAATCGAAGGTCGAGAGCGGCGCGGAGCTCGTGCTGTATTCGGTCAACGCGATCACGACCGGCACGCAGGCGCAGGGCGAAGTCACCGTGCGTCTGTCGAAGAGCGGTCGCATCGTGAACGGCGTGGGCACGGATCCGGACATCGTCGCGGCGTCGGCGAAGGCGTACATCGCCGCGTTGAACAAGCTGCATTCGAAGGTCGAAAAGCTCAATCCGCAGCTTTGATTCGATCGGTCGAAACGCAAAAAAGCCCTCTTCGCGAGGGCTTTTTACATGGCGTCGATGCGCTCAGAACAGATTGCGCCGATCCGGATCGTGCAACGGATCGGGCGTTTTCTGCGTCATGCGCAAGATGCCCTGCTCGTCGAAATAGAAGTTGTACATCAGATACCAGATGTTCGCCTCCATGTAGCGATAGCTCCAGACTTCGCGCTTCATCAGCGGAAAGTACGACGTCTCCACGGGCCGCCCGAAGTTCACGAGCACGTCCTGCCTCGTCCAGGTGCCGATCTGCGCCTTGTAGAACTCGTTTTCGTCGAGCACTTGCCGAACATTGACGATCTTGCCGGAAGCGTCGATATCGGCGGCGGTGGTGAATTCGCCGAGCGGTTGCGTCGGCCACATCAGCCGCTTGCCGCCATTGGGCAGATCGTAGATTTCGCGCGGCGGGCCGAGGCGGGCGGTGATCGTCGAGGCATCCGCGCCAGCCTGATAGTTCTGCCACGGCTGCGCGCAGGCGGACAGAAGGAGCGCGACCCCGGCGCATGTCAGCGATGCGCGCATGCGGTTGAGTATGTGCAGCATTGAAGCCTCCACGTGCTTGCTCCTCGCGGCGGCGAGCAGCGTTTGTTCGATGTTTCCCGTGATTTTGACATGCGCGCGCGGCAAAGCATTCTCCGATACGTCGCGGCATTCAAGCCGATGTGTCGGCAATCGCGACTTGCGCGGGGCGCGCGCTGCAGCCTATGATCCGCGCTTTCGGCGGATCGGCGGAAACTCATGAAGAACGGAACCAGCGCGCGCGCGATGCAATGGCTGCGCATCGCGGCATCGGCGTGTCTTGCCTTGTCCATGACGGCGCGGGCGGCCGAATTGCCACCCATCAAGCTCGCGCTGATCGAAGGCATGTCCGGCCCGTTCGCGAACGCCGGCGCAATGGTCGAGCGCAATCTGCGTTTCGGCGTCGAGCGCGTGAACGCGCAAGGCGGCGTGAAGCTCGCGGACGGCGCGCATCCGCTGCAACTCGTAGTGCTCGATGGCAAGGGCAGCAGCGAGGCGAGTCTCGTGCAGCTGCGTGCGGCGATCGACGAGAAGATCGGCTTCGTCCTGCAGGGCAATAGTTCGGCGGTGGCGGCGGCGCTCGTAGGGGCTGTCGACCGCCAAAACGCTCGCGAGCCGGATCGCCGCGTGCTGTTCCTCAATTATTCCGCCGACGATCCCGCGCTCACCAACGACGCGTGCAGTTTCTGGCATTTCCGCTTCGACGCGCACGCCGGCATGCGGATGGATGCCCTCGCCGATGCGCTGAAAGACGATCGCGCGGTGAAGAAGGTCTATCTGCTCAATCAGGATTACAGCTTCGGCCACGACGTGAGCCGCGAGGCACAGCGCGCGCTCAGGGAGCGGCGCCCGGACATCGCGATCGCGGGCGACGAATTTCATCCGATCGGGCGCGTGAAGGATTTCGCGCCTTACATCGCGAAAATCCGCGCGAGTGGAGCGGACGCGGTAATCACTGGAAACTGGGGCAACGATCTGACGCTTCTCGTCAAAGCCGCGCGCGAGCAGGGGCTCGACACGAAGTTCTACACGTTCTACGGCAACAGTCTGGGCGCTCCGGCCGCGCTCGGCGATGCCGGCGTGAAGCGCGTGATCGCCGTGGCGGACTGGCATCCGAATGCGGGCGGCGCTGCGTCGGACGCGTACTATCGCGCGTTCAGAGCCCGCTATCCTGCCGCCGCGGACGATTACCTTGTCGCGCGTATGCCGCTGATGGTAGAAATGCTCGCCGCCGCGATGACGCGCGCAAAAAGCGCGGACCCGCTCGCGGTGGCGCGCACGCTCGAAGGCATGAAGTTCGACGGCGAAGGCTTCCACCCGATGACCGTGCGTGCCGAAGATCATCAGGTGATCCAGCCCCTTTACGTCATGGAAATGGACAAGGCGGGGACGAAAGGCGTCGCGCTCGATAACGAAGGTTCGGGCTACGGCTTCCGCACGCTTCTGAGCGTCCCCGCCGACAAGACCGCGCAACCGACGACGTGCCGTATGTCGCGCCCGCCGCGCTAAGGCGCCGATTCGCCCCGCGCAGAAGTGCTTCGGCGAGACATTGCACTGTGCTATACTCTGCGCTTCGTTTTTGGCGCATTGCCGGAAACGATTCATTTTTTGTAAATCCACGGCACGGCCTTTCTTCCGTGACCGCCTGTCTGTATCAAAGGAAAAGCAAATGTCCGTAGCAGAAATCAAGAAATCCGACATCGTCGCTGAATACGCACGCGGCGCAAACGACACCGGTTCTCCCGAAGTGCAAGTCGCACTGCTGACGAGCCGCATCAACGAACTCACCGTCCACTTCAAGTCGCACTCGAAGGATCACCACAGCCGCCGCGGTCTGCTGCGCATGGTGAGCCGTCGTCGTAAGCTGCTCGACTACCTGAAGGGCAAGGACGCGGATCGTTATCGCTCGCTGATCGAAAAGCTGGGTCTGCGCAAGTAATTGGCGCCAAGCGTGGCTTTGCGGCCAACGTCCTAATGAAGTGCCTGTGTCAGTCCGCTGATACAGGCACTTTGTTTTTGTGCGTTTCGGTCGCGAAGTGGTGCCCGATCGTGTTTTTGGCAATCGGCGCCCGGAGTTGCCACGCAGTCGGAAGTTTCGGCAGTTCATAAGCTTTATCCCGGATGAGTCCATCCGGTCCGACACTCGGTCCAGCCTCGCAGCGGAGCTTTGTGTCATTCCAGCGCGACGACGTTCATCGAAACGCATCGCGCTGGAATGGCATAACACACCTCTCAAGCGTGGCTCCGGACCTTCCCGCACGCGCCAGTCGACCGGCGCGGCGCAAACGTAGAAGGAGTCGAAATGTTCAATAAGATCGTCAAAGAGTTCAAGTGGGGACAGCACAACGTCCGCCTCGAAACGGGTGAAATCGCCCGTCAGGCGAGCGGCGCGGTGATCGTCGATGTCGAAGATACCGTCGTGCTCGCAACCGTCGTCGGCGCGAAGACCGCCAAGCCGGGCCAGGACTTCTTCCCGCTGACCGTCGACTACCTCGAAAAGACCTATGCCGCCGGCAAGATCCCGGGCGGCTTCTTCCGCCGCGAAGGCCGTCCGTCGGAAGGCGAAACGCTGATTTCGCGTCTGATCGACCGCCCGCTGCGTCCGCTGTTCCCGGAAGGCTTCTATAACGAAGTTCAGGTCGTGATCCACGTCCTGTCGCTGAACCCGGATGTTCCGGCCGACATTCCGGCGCTGATCGGCGCGTCCGCCGCGCTCGCCGTGTCGGGACTGCCGTTCAACGGTCCGGTCGGCGCGGCACGTGTCGCGTACATCAACAACGAGTACGTGCTGAACCCGACGCGCCCGCAGATGAAGGAATCGGCGCTCGATCTGGTCGTCGCGGGCACGGAGCGCGCGGTGCTGATGGTCGAATCGGAAGCGCAGCAGCTCTCCGAAGAAGTGATGCTCGGCGCGGTCGTTTTCGGCCACGAGCAGATGCAGACCGCCATCGACGCGATCCATGAACTCGTGCGCGAAGGCGGCAAGCCCGAGTGGGACTGGCAGCCGGCGCCGAAGAACGAAGCGCTCATCGCGCGCGTCACGGAAATCGCCAAGCCGGAACTCGAAGCGGCTTATCAGTTGCGCAACAAGCAGGCGCGCTCGGCCAAGCTGAAGGAAGTCTACGCGGCGACGTCGGCGAAGCTGGCGGAAGAAGCCGCGACGGGCGGCACGGTCGCGGCCGATGCGGCGACGGTCGGCAACGTCCTGTTCGATATCGAAGCGAAGATCGTCCGCACGCAGATCCTGAACGGCGAGCCGCGCATCGACGGCCGCGACACGCGCACCGTCCGTCCGATCGAAATTCGTACGGGCGTATTGCCGCGCACGCACGGCTCGGCGCTCTTCACGCGCGGCGAAACGCAGGCGCTCGTCGTCGCGACGCTCGGCACGAAGGGCGATGAGCAAAGCATCGACGCACTCGAAGGCGAATACCGCGAGCGCTTCATGCTTCACTACAACATGCCGCCGTTCGCGACGGGCGAAACCGGCCGCGTCGGTTCGCCGAAGCGCCGCGAAATCGGCCACGGCCGTCTGGCGAAGCGCGCGCTGGTCGCGTGCCTGCCTAGCGCCGACGAGTTCGGCTATTCGATTCGCGTCGTGTCGGAAATCACTGAATCGAACGGTTCGTCGTCGATGGCTTCCGTCTGCGGCGGCTGCCTCGCGCTGATGGACGCCGGCGTGCCGATGAAGGCGCACGTCGCGGGCATCGCGATGGGCCTGATCCTCGAAGGCAACAAGTTCGCGGTTCTGACCGACATCCTCGGCGACGAAGATCACCTCGGCGACATGGACTTCAAGGTGGCCGGCACGTCGCAGGGCGTCACGGCGCTGCAGATGGACATCAAGATCCAGGGCATCACGAAGGAAATCATGCAGGTCGCGCTCGCGCAGGCCAAGGAAGGCCGCATGCACATCCTCGGCAAGATGACCGCCGCCGTTCCGACGACGAACACGGAACTGTCGGACTACGCGCCGCGCATGATCACCATCAAGATCAATCCGGAGAAGATCCGCGACGTGATCGGCAAGGGCGGTTCGGTGATCCGCGCGCTGACGGAAGAAACCGGCACGACCATCGACATTTCGGACGACGGCGTCGTGACGATCGCGAGCACGAGCGCGGAAGGCATGGCCGACGCGAAGAAGCGCATCGAGAACATCACGGCGGAAGTGGAAGTCGGCCAGGTCTACGAAGGCCCGGTGCTCAAGCTGCTCGATTTCGGCGCGATCGTGAACATTCTGCCGGGCAAGGACGGTCTGCTGCACATCTCTGAGATCGTCAACGAGCGCGTGAAGGACATCAACGACTATCTGAAGGAAGGCCAGATCGTGAAGGTCAAGGTCATCCAGACGGACGAAAAGGGTCGTGTGCGTCTGTCGGCGAAGGCGCTTCTGAACGAAGGCGCGCAGCAGGCAGAACCGACGCACCCGCAGCAGTAATGCGGTAATGTGTAGACGGCCGGCCGCTTCAGCGAGCCGGCCGTTTTCATGTATGACGCTTGGGACGCTATGCATTGTCCGACGCGTCATCGGACTCGATGGCAGTGTGTGGAGCGCGGATTGCTTAGAGGCGCGCGCAGTGCCATCCGGTTCGGATGCACACTAACTCTGGGCGGCACAGGGAGAGCATATGAAGGCCATCGAAATCACTGAGTTCGGCGCACCCGAAGTTCTCAAACTCGGCGAGCGTCCGACGCCTGCGCCGGGCAAGTGCGAGGTGTTGATCAAGGTGGCCGCTTCCGGCGTCAACCGGCCGGACGTGTTCCAGCGCAAGGGCGCTTATGCGCCGCCGCCGGGCGCGTCGGATCTCCCGGGGCTGGAGGTTGCCGGTGAAATCGTCGATGGCGATTTCGATCCGAAGCACAACCCGTTCGGTCTGAAAAAAGGCGATCGCGTGTGCGCGCTGCTCGCGGGCGGCGGATACGCCGAATACGCGGTGGCCCCGCTCGAACAGTGTCTGCCGGTGCCGAAGGGTCTGTCGGACATCGAGGCGGCATCCTTGCCGGAGACGTTCTTCACGGTGTGGAGCAACGTGTTCGAACGCGGTCAGTTGGGCGCGGGCGAGAACGGCGAGGAAGAAACGCTGCTCGTGCAGGGCGGGTCGAGCGGCATCGGCGTGACGGCGATTCAGATCGCCAGAGCGCTCGGCTTTCGCGTGTTCGCCACGGCCGGCACCGATGAAAAGTGCCGCGCGTGCGAAGCGCTCGGCGCGGAGCGGGCGATCAACTACAAGACGGAAGATTTCGTCGAAGTGGTGAAGTCGCTGACGAACGATCGCGGCGTCGACGTCATTCTGGATATGGTCGCTGGCGACTATCTTCAGCGCGAGCTCAAGGCGCTTGCCGACGGCGGGCGCATCTGCGTGATTGCGCTGCTCGGCGGCGCGAAGGCGGAGATCAATCTGAACGACGTGCTGCGCCGGCGTCTCGTCATCACGGGTTCGACGCTGCGTCCGCGTCCCGTCGCATTCAAGGCGAAGCTCGCGGCGAAGCTGAAGGAGCGCGTCTGGCCGGAAATCGAGGCGGGGCGCATCAAGCCGGTGATCCATCAGGTGTTCCCGGCGCGCGATGCAGCCGCCGCGCACGCACTGATGGAAAGCAGTACGCACGTCGGCAAGATCGTGCTCGACTGGCGCGACGACGCGTGACATTCGCCGGGAGCGAGCGTTTCATGTTGCGGCTCGCTTTTGATGGTTTGACCGGTTTCGTCGTAACACAGTAAAATCGCCTGTTTTGCAGGCAGTTTGCGGTTCGTAGCGGTTCATTCTTATAACAGGGCGGCTGACCACGTGCATGCAACAAGCCGCCACCGACTGACGAGACATATGTCCAGAGAACGAGCGAAACTGGTGGTGGGCAACTGGAAGATGCACGGCCGCATCGGAGAAAATGCGACCTTGCTGATCGAGGTCGCCGCGGGCGCATCGGCTTTGCAGAAGGGCGTGAGCGTCGGCGTGTGCGTGCCGTGTCCGTATCTCGCGCAATCGCAAGCGCTGCTCAGCGGCTCGGTGGTGCGCTGGGGCATTCAGGACGTGTCGGCGCATACGGGCGGTGCGTTCACCGGCGAAGTCGCGGCCGAGATGGCGGCGGACTTCGGTGTCACGTACGCGATCGTCGGGCATTCGGAGCGACGCGCGTATCATCGCGAAAGTCCGGAACTCGTCGCGTCGAAAGCGCAGCGCGCGATCGAAGCGGGCCTTACGCCGATCGTCTGTGTCGGCGAGACGCTGGAAGAACGTGAGGCGGGCACGACGGAGCGGATCATCGGCACGCAGCTCGAAGCCGTGTTGCAGGCGCTCACGGAAGAGCAGGCGGCGGGCATCGTGGTCGCGTACGAACCGGTCTGGGCGATCGGTACGGGCAAGACCGCGCGGCCGGGGCAGGCGCAGGATGTTCATGCGTTTCTGCGTCACAAGCTGCTGGAGAAGGGCGCAACGGTTGCGAACGTGCCGCTCTTATATGGCGGCAGCGTGAAGCCGGAAAACGCGGAAGAGCTGTTCGGGCAGAAAGACATCGACGGCGGGCTGATTGGCGGCGCGTCGCTGAAGTCGAAAGATTTTCTGGCGATCTGCCGGGCGGCGCAAACCGTGACGCATTGAGCGTCGAACGGCGAGCGGGCAGGGCAGGCGAAAGAGCATAGTGCGACACGAAGGTGTCACGGAAACATCAGGAATCGGGTGAGTTGAAATGCTGTATTTGAAGACATTGATTATCGTCGTTCAGTTGCTGTCGGCGTTGGGTGTAATCGGCCTCGTGCTGCTCCAGCACGGCAAGGGCGCGGACATGGGCGCGGCGTTCGGCAGCGGCGCATCGGGCAGTCTGTTTGGTGCGACGGGTTCGGCCAACTTCCTGTCGCGTACCACGGCCATTCTCGCCGCGATCTTCTTCGTGACGACGCTGGCGCTGACCTATCTCGGAAGCTATAAGCCGCAGACGTCCGCGGGTGTGTTGGGCGGTGCGGCTCCTGTGCCGGCATCGGCTCCGGCCGTGGCCGCATCAGGAGCGTCCGCGCCTGTGTCGGCACCGGTTGCATCGTCGGCGCCGGGCGCTGACGTGCCCAAATAACGACGGAACAGATTTTTCGCGGATTTTGCATTTTGTGCGTTGAACAATTCCAAGGGCCCAGTTATAATTCAAGTCTTGAAGCGATTCGCGGCAATTAAGAAGTAGTTTTCCCGGATTGCAGTACAGTGCCGACGTGGTGAAATTGGTAGACACGCTATCTTGAGGGGGTAGTGGCGAAAGCTGTGCGAGTTCGAGTCTCGCCGTCGGCACCAAAGTTATCCAATGCCAGCCGCTTGCATCGCTTCGGCTGGCATTGTCACTTCTGGAGTACGCTTACGTTTTTGCGGCGGCATCGACAACATCAAAGCGGTTGTCACGTTGTGCTGATATCGTGAGCGGTCCCAAGTGATATCTCCTGCCGGGTGGTCCGTCCCGGCTGAAGCGCCCCAATCAATTACAGGCCACATCTACCGATCTGAGGATAGCCTTGAACCTCGCACCCTATTACCCCGTCTTCTTGTTTCTTCTGGTGGGCCTTGGTTTAGGTATAGCGTTGGTCAGCATTGGCAAGATCCTCGGTCCCAACAAGCCCGACACCGAGAAAAACGCGCCGTACGAGTGCGGCTTCGAAGCGTTCGAAGACGCGCGTATGAAGTTCGATGTGCGTTACTATCTCGTCGCGATTCTTTTCATCATTTTCGACCTTGAGACGGCGTTCCTGTTCCCGTGGGGTGTTTCCCTGCGCGATATCGGCTGGCCTGGTTTCATCGCGATGATGATTTTTCTGCTCGAATTTTTGCTCGGTTTCGCCTACATCTGGAGAAAGGGCGGACTCGACTGGGAATGACAGTTAGATCACCGGATTCATGGGCGGCTTTGGCTGGCTGCTCATCTGGAGTGGAAAACAAATGAGTATCGAAGGGGTCTTGAAGGAAGGCTTTGTCACCACCACGGCTGACAAGCTCATCAACTGGACGCGCACCGGCTCCCTGTGGCCGATGACGTTCGGTCTCGCATGCTGCGCGGTCGAAATGATGCACGCGGGCGCCGCCCGTTACGACCTGGACCGTTTCGGCGTGGTGTTCCGCCCGAGCCCGCGCCAGTCGGACGTGATGATCGTCGCCGGCACGCTCTGCAACAAAATGGCGCCCGCGCTTCGTAAGGTGTACGACCAGATGGCCGAGCCGCGCTGGGTCATCTCCATGGGCTCGTGCGCGAACGGCGGCGGCTACTATCACTATTCGTATTCCGTCGTGCGCGGCTGCGACCGGATCGTCCCGGTCGACGTCTACGTTCCCGGTTGTCCTCCGACCGCCGAGGCGCTGGTCTACGGCGTGATCCAGTTGCAGGCGAAGATTCGCCGCACCAACACCATCGCCCGTCAGTAAGGGCCTGAGTCTCCCCAAACTATGGCAAGCAAACTCGAGACCCTCAAAGCGAACCTCGAGACGGCGTTTGGCGGCCGTCTCCAGAGCATTACCGAGTCGCTGGGTCAGGTGACGGTCGTCGTCAAGGCGGCCGACTATCTGGACGTCTGCAAGCAGTTGCGCGATGACCCGTCGCTGCGCTTCGAGCAGCTTATGGACCTCTCCGGCGTCGATTATTCGACGTATGGCGACGGCGTCTACGACGGTCCGCGTTTCGCGGCAGTCAGTCATCTTCTCTCGATCACGCACAACTGGCGCGTGCGCGTGCGCGTATTCGCTCCGGACGACGAAGTGCCCATCGTGGCTTCGGTGGTCGATATCTGGACGTCGGCGAACTGGTACGAGCGCGAAGCGTTCGACCTCTATGGCATCGTATTCGAAGGCCATCCCGATCTGCGCCGCATTCTCACGGACTATGGTTTCATCGGTCATCCGTTCCGCAAGGACTTCCCGATTTCCGGCTACGTCGAAATGCGCTACGACCCGGAAGAGAAGCGCGTGGTGTACCAGCCCGTGACGATCGAACCGCGCGAAATCACGCCGCGCGTGATTCGCGAAGATCGCTATGGCGGTCTGAAACATTAAGAGAACGCCATGGCAGAGATCAAGAATTACACGCTGAACTTTGGCCCGCAGCACCCGGCAGCGCACGGCGTGCTGCGCCTCGTGCTGGAACTCGACGGCGAAGTGATCCAGCGCGCCGACCCGCACATCGGTCTGCTGCATCGCGCGACCGAGAAGCTCGCCGAGACCAAGACCTTCCTGCAGTCCGTGCCGTACATGGACCGTCTCGACTATGTGTCGATGATGGTCAACGAGCACGGCTACGTGCTCGCTATCGAGAAGCTGCTCGGCATCGACGTGCCGATCCGCGCGAAATACATCCGTGTGCTGTTCGACGAAATCACGCGCGTGCTGAACCATCTGATGTGGATCGGCTCGCACGCGCTCGACGTCGGCGCGATGGCGGTCTTCCTTTACGCGTTCCGCGAGCGCGAAGATCTGATGGACGTCTACGAGGCGGTGTCGGGTGCGCGCATGCACGCGGCGTACTATCGTCCGGGCGGCGTCTATCGCGATCTGCCGGACGCGATGCCGCAATACAAGGCGTCGAAGATCCGCAACGCGAAGGCGCTCGACAAGATGAACGAGAACCGTCAGGGCTCGTTGCTCGACTTCATCGAGGACTTCTTCAATCGTTTCCCGGGCTGTGTCGACGAGTACGAAACGCTGCTCACCGACAACCGCATCTGGAAGCAGCGTCTCGTGGGCATCGGCGTGGTGAGCCCGGAGCGCGCGTTGCAGATGGGCTTGAGCGGCGCGATGCTGCGCGGCTCGGGCATCGAGTGGGACTTGCGCAAGAAGCAGCCGTACGAAGTGTACGATCAGCTCGACTTCGACATCCCCGTCGGCGTGAACGGCGACTGCTACGACCGCTATCTGGTGCGCGTGGAAGAAATGCGCCAGTCGACGCGCATCGCCAAACAGTGCATTGCGTGGCTGCGCAAGAATCCTGGCCCTGTGATGGTCGATAATCACAAGGTTGCACCGCCGTCGCGCGTCGGCATGAAGAGCAACATGGAAGAGCTGATTCATCATTTCAAGCTCTTTACCGAAGGCTTCCATGTGCCGGAAGGCGAAACGTACGCTGCGGTCGAGCATCCGAAGGGCGAGTTCGGCATCTACCTGATCTCGGATGGCGCGAACAAGCCGTATCGCCTGAAGATTCGCGCGCCGGGCTATGCACACCTCGCAGCGCTCGATGAAATGGCGCGAGGCCACATGATCGCCGACGCAGTGACGATCATCGGTACGCAAGACATCGTGTTCGGCGAGATCGATCGCTGATTCATCGGCGCCTGCGCGGTCGGCTCGCCGAGCCGCTGCGCAAGAAACGCGAAAGCAATAACAGGAACCCGCAGGAACGCCAGGTCTGCCGCAATACGAAGGGCGCGGCAGGTTTTCGTTCGGTAGGAATTGAAAGAGTCGTGTCTGAAAATGATCTCAGCTGAAGGCCTGAAAGAAATCGATCGCGCGGTCGCGAAGTATCCCGCCGAGCAAAAGCAATCGGCGGTGATGGCGGCGCTCGCTGTCGCTCAGGAAGAGCATGGTTGGCTCTCGCCCGAAATCATGCAGTTCGTGGCCGATTACCTGAGCATGCCGCCGGTCGCGGTGCAGGAAGTCGCCACGTTCTACACGATGTACGAGCTGAAGCCGGTCGGCAAGCACAAGATCACGCTCTGCACGAATCTGCCCTGCCAGCTCGGCCCGGATGGCGGTTCGGACAGCGCTGCCGAATATCTCAAGCAGAAGCTTGGAATCGATTTCGGCGAGACCACGCCCGACGGCAAGTTCACGCTAAAAGAAGGCGAGTGCTTCGGCGCGTGCGGCGACGCACCTGTGCTGCTCGTGAACAACCATCGCATGTGCAGCTTCATGAGCCGCGAGAAGATCGACCAGTTGATCGAGGAACTTTCGAAATGACGTCACTCCACGATCGTCACATCAAGCCGCTGATCCTCGCTGGCCTCAATGGCGAGAACTGGCATCTCGAAGATTACGTCGCGCGCGGCGGCTACAAGCAGTTGCGCCGCATTCTCGAAGAAAAGATTCCACCCGAGCAGGTGATCGCCGACGTCAAGGCGTCGGGTCTACGCGGCCGCGGCGGCGCGGGCTTTCCGACCGGCCTGAAGTGGAGCTTCATGCCGCGTCAGTTTCCGGGGCAGAAGTATCTCGTCTGCAATTCGGACGAAGGCGAGCCGGGCACGTTCAAGGATCGCGACATCCTGCGCTGGAATCCGCACGCGCTGATCGAAGGCATGGCCATCGGCGCGTATGCAATGGGCATCACCGTCGGCTACAACTATATCCACGGCGAGATTTTCGAAGTCTATCGCGTGTTCGAAGCGGCGCTCGAAGAAGCGCGTCAGGCCGGCTATCTGGGCGCGAACATCCTGGGCTCGGGTTTCTCGTTCGAGCTGTACGCGCACCATGGTTACGGCGCGTACATCTGCGGTGAAGAAACCGCGCTGCTCGAATCGCTCGAAGGCAAGAAGGGCCAGCCGCGCTTCAAGCCGCCGTTCCCGGCGAGCTTCGGCGTGTACGGCAAGCCGACCACGATCAACAACACCGAGACGTTCGCGGCGGTGCCGTTCCTGCTGGAAATCGGCCCGCAGAATTACCTCGAGATCGGCAAGCCGAACAACGGCGGCACGAAGATTTTCTCCGTCTCGGGCGATGTGAACCGTCCGGGCAACTACGAGATTCCGCTCGGCACGCCGTTCTCGACGCTGATGGAACTGGCGGGCGGCGTGCGCGGCAAGTCGATCAAGGCCGTGATTCCGGGCGGCTCGTCCGCGCCGGTCGTGCCGGGCGACATGATGCTCGCGACCGACATGGACTACGACTCGATCGCGAAGGCCGGCTCGATGCTGGGCTCGGGCGCGGTCATCGTGATGAACGAAACGCGATGCATGGTGCGCTCGCTGTTGCGCCTGTCGTACTTCTACTATGAAGAGTCGTGCGGCCAATGCACGCCGTGCCGTGAGGGCACGGGCTGGCTGTATCGCGTCGTGCATCGCATCGAGCACGGTCTCGGCCGCAAGGAAGATCTGGATCTGCTGAACTCGGTCGCCGAGAACATCATGGGCCGTACGATCTGCGCGCTCGGCGATGCAGCGGCGATGCCCGTGCGCGGCATGCTCAAGCACTTCTGGGACGAATTCGAATATCACGTCGAGCACAAGCATTGTCTCGTCGGCGGGCACGCGCATCACGCGCCGTCCGAAGCGCTTACCGCGTAATCAGGCGCGCAGTCAGATGCGCGACAACGCTCGAGAAGGGTTGAGGATCTTTATCCATCATGGTTGAACTAGAAATTGACGGCAAGGCGGTCGAGGTGCCTGAAGGCAGCATGGTGATCCAGGCTGCGCACAAGGTCGATACGTACATCCCTCACTTCTGCTATCACAAGAAACTGTCGATCGCGGCGAACTGCCGGATGTGCCTCGTCGAAGTCGAAAAGATGCCGAAGGCCGTTCCCGCCTGCGCCACGCCGGTATCGAACGGCATGATCGTCCGCACGACGTCGGACAAGGCCGTGAAGGCCCAACAGTCGGTGATGGAATTCCTGCTGATCAACCACCCGCTCGATTGCCCGATCTGCGATCAGGGCGGCGAGTGCCAATTGCAGGATCTGGCCGTCGGTTACGGCAAGTCGCAGTCGCGCTATAGCGAAGAAAAGCGCGTGGTGTTCCACAAGAACGTCGGTCCGCTCATCTCGATGGAAGAGATGTCGCGCTGCATCCACTGCACGCGCTGCGTGCGCTTCGGCCAGGAAGTCGCCGGCGTGATGGAGCTCGGCATGCTGGGCCGTGGCGAGCATTCGGAAATCACGTCGTTCGTCGGCAAGACCGTGGATTCGGAGCTGTCGGGCAACATGATCGACCTGTGCCCGGTCGGCGCGTTGACGAGCAAGCCGTTCCGCTACAGCGCCCGTACATGGGAACTGTCGCGCCGCAAGTCGGTGAGCCCCCACGATTCCGTCGGCGCGAACCTCGTGGTGCAGGTGAAGAACAACCGCGTGATGCGCGTTCTGCCGATGGAGAACGAAGCCATCAACGAATGCTGGATCTCCGACAAGGACCGCTTCTCGTACGAAGGCCTGAACAGCGACGAGCGTCTCACCGCGCCGATGCTGAAGCAGGGCGGCAACTGGATCGAAACCGACTGGCAGACCGCGCTCGAGTACGTCGCGAAGGGCCTGAAGGGCATCAAGGCGGATCACGGCGCGAATGCCATCGCCGCTTTGGCCACGCCGCACAGCACGGTCGAAGAACTGCATCTGCTGAAGACGCTGGCTGAAGGCGTCGGCACGCCGAACGTCGATTTCCGTCTGCGTCAGAACGATTTCTCGGCGCCGGTCGGCGTCGGCGCGCCGTGGCTCGGCACGAAGATCGCGAATCTGTCGACTATCGACACTGCGTTCGTCATCGGCTCGTTCCTGCGTCGCGATCATCCGCTGTTTGCCGCGCGTCTGCGTCAGGCCGCGAAAAACGGCGCGAAGCTCACGTTCCTCAACGCAAGCAACGACGACTCGCTGATCCCGACCGCGCATCGCCTGGTCGCGGCGCCGTCGGCGTGGCTCGATCAGCTTGCGGGCATCGCTGCGGCGGTTTCGGAAGCGCGCGGCGTCGCGCTGCCGGACGCATTCGCGGGTCGCGAAGTGTCGGCCGCGGCGAAGGACGTCGCGGCGTCGCTGTCGGCGGGCGAACAGCGCGTCGTGCTGCTCGGCAACCTCGCGGTTCAGCATCCGGATTTCGCGCAGATTCAGGCGGCCGCCCAGTGGATCGCCGACAATACCGGCGCGACGCTCGGCTTCCTCACGGAAGGGGCGAACTCGGTCGGCGCGCATCTCGTCGATGCATTGCCGGGCGAGGGCGGTCTCAACGCGCGCGAAGTGTTCGAGCAGCCGCGCAAGGGCTACGTGCTCTTCAACGCGGAACCGGAATTCGATACGGCCAATCCGGCGCAAGCCATCGCCGCGCTCAAGGCAGCGGAAATGGTCGTCGTGATGTCGCCGTTCAAGCACGGCATGGACTACGCGGACGTGCTGCTGCCGATCGCGCCGTTCACGGAAACGTCGGGCACGTTCGTCAACGCGGAAGGCACCGCTCAGTCGTTCAACGGCGTCGTGCGCGCGCTCGGCGAGACGCGTCCGGGCTGGAAGGTGTTGCGCGTGCTGGGCACGATCCTCGGCCTGCCGGGCTTCGAGTTCGACACCGCTGACGAAGTGCGTGTCGCGGCGTTGGGCACGGGCGATCTGACCGCGCGTCTGTCGAACAAGACGACGGTGCAGGCCAAGCGCGCTGCATCGAACGTCGTGTTGAACGGCAGCGGCCTGCAGCGTCTCGCCGATGTGCCGATCTATCACGCCGATGCGCTCGTGCGCCGCGCGCCCTCGTTGCATTTGACGGCAGCCGCACGCGATGCGAACGTGGCGGGCCTCCCGACCGCGCTCTTTGACAAGCTCGGTCTGAAGGATGGCGAAGCAGTGCGTATTCGCCAAGGCAATCTGTCGGTGACGTTGCCCGCGGTCCGCGATGCGAATCTCGCGGAATCGGTGGTCCGCGTGTCGGCGGGCACGACGGCTGGCGCCGCGCTCGGCGGCCTGTTCGGTGAACTGGTAGTGGAGAAGGCGTAAAAATGGGCTTGTTCGATACGATCAACGCAGGCGGCACGCAGCTTCTGGGCGTCGCATGGCCGACGGTGTGGGCGGTGGTCCGCATCCTGGTGGTTTCGGTGGTCATCCTGCTGTGCGTGGCCTACCTGATTCTCTGGGAACGCAAGCTCATCGGCTGGATGCACGTGCGTCTCGGCCCGAACCGCGTCGGCCCCGCAGGCTTGCTGCAGCCGATCGCCGACGTGCTGAAGCTTCTGCTCAAGGAAGTCATCCAGCCGACGGCTGCGAGCAAGTGGATCTATGTGATCGCACCGATCATGACCGTGGTGCCGGCGTTCGCCGTGTGGGCGGTGATCCCGTTCCAGGCGAAAGCGGTGCTCGGCGACATCAACGCGGGTCTGCTGTACATCATGGCGATTTCGTCGATCGGCGTATACGGCGTGATTCTGGCGGGTTGGGCGTCGAACTCGAAGTACGCGTTTCTCGGCGCGATGCGCGCCGCGGCGCAGATGGTGTCCTACGAAATCTCGATGGGCTTCGCGCTCGTCGTGGTGCTGATGGTCGCGGGCACGCTGAACATGTCCGACATCGTGCACTCGCAGCAGCGCGGCATGTTCGCGGGCTGGGGCATCAACTTCCTGTCGTGGAACTGGCTGCCACTTTTGCCGATGTTCGTCGTGTACTTCATCTCGGGCATCGCGGAAACGAACCGTCACCCGTTCGACGTGGTGGAAGGCGAATCGGAAATCGTCGCCGGTCACATGATCGATTACTCGGGCATGGCGTTCGCGCTGTTCTTCCTCGCCGAGTACATCAACATGATCGTGATCTCGGCGATCGCAGCGACGCTGTTCCTCGGCGGCTGGGATGCACCGTTCGGCTTCCTGTCGTTCATTCCGGGCGTATTCTGGTTCGTTTTCAAGGTTTTCCTGCTGCTGTCGGTCTTCATCTGGGCGCGCGCGACATTCCCGCGTTACCGCTACGACCAGATCATGCGTCTCGGCTGGAAGGTGTTCCTGCCGGTGTCGGTGATCTGGGTGGTCGTGGTCGGTTTCTGGATCATGTCGCCGCTCAACATCTGGAAGTAAGCGAGCGCGGACGAAAACATCATGAATGCTATTCAGAACTTCTTTAAGACCTTCTTCCTGACCGAGTTGCTCAAGGGTCTTGCGCTGACGGGACGTTACACGTTCCAGCGCAAGATCACGGTGCAGTTCCCGGAAGAAAAGACGCCGATCTCGCCGCGTTTTCGCGGTCTGCACGCGCTGCGCCGCTATGAGAACGGCGAAGAGCGCTGCATCGCCTGCAAGCTGTGCGAAGCGGTGTGCCCGGCGATGGCGATCACGATCGAATCGGAAACGCGCGCGGACAACACCCGTCGCACCACGCGTTACGACATCGACCTGACCAAGTGCATCTTCTGCGGTTTCTGCGAGGAGAGCTGCCCGGTCGATTCGATCGTCGAAACGCACATCCTCGAATATCACGGCGAAAAGCGCGGCGACCTGTATTTCACGAAGGACATGCTGCTTGCGGTGGGCGATCGCTACGAAACGGAAATCGCCGCATCGAAGGCGGCCGACGCGCCTTATCGTTGATATGCGTCCGATGCCCGAGCCTCATGTTCCGGCATCGCACCGTAGCGATTTTGTTGTTGCTGTTTGGCACACTGCGGCGCGCGCCGAGGGCGGCTCCTGTCCGAAAGCGCCGACACACCATGCCTGATGATGGCCTAACGATGAACCGGTAATCATGGAATTCACAACCGTACTGTTCTATATCTTCGCGCTGCTGCTGGTCGTTTCCGCGCTGAAGGTGATCACTTCGCGCAACCCGGTGTCGTCCGCGCTCTTCCTCGTGCTCGCGTTCTTCAACGCGGCCGCGATCTGGATGCTGCTGCAAGCCGAATTCCTCGCGATTCTGCTGGTTCTCGTATATGTCGGCGCCGTGATGGTGCTGTTCCTGTTCGTGGTCATGATGCTCGACATCAACATCGATGTCCTGCGCAAGGATTTCAGGCGCTTCGTGCCGCTCGCGAGCATCGTCGGCGCGATCATCGTGATCGAGACCGCGCTGATCCTTTGGCACGGCTACGGCGGCACGATCACACCCGAAACGTCGACGGCGGTGACGGGCGCAGCGGCGATGTCGAACACGCAACTGATCGGCAAGGTCATCTACACCGACTACATCTTCGCGTTCGAAATCGCCGGCCTCGTGCTGCTGGTTGCGATCATCGCGGCGATCTCGCTCACGATCCGCGACAAGAAGGACAAGAAGACCCAAACCGTCAGCCAGCAGGTCAAGGTGCGCCGCGAAGACCGCGTGCGCCTCGTGAAGATGCAGGCCGAAACGCAGGCGCCCGACGCCTCCACGGAACCTGCCGTGACCGGCAACATCGGCGCGGGCACGGTCGACAACAAGGGCTGAGCGCGAAGGAGAAATCGAATATGTTGAGTCTTGCCCATTACCTCGTGCTCGGTGCGATCCTCTTTGCGATCAGCATCGTCGGCATCTTCCTGAACCGCCGCAACGTCATCATCATCCTGATGGCCATCGAATTGATGCTGCTCGCGGTGAACACCAATTTCGTCGCGTTCTCGCACTATCTGGGCGACGTGCACGGCCAGATCTTCGTGTTCTTCGTGCTGACTGTCGCCGCCGCTGAAGCCGCGATCGGTCTCGCGATTCTCGTGACCCTGTTCCGTAGCCTCGACACGATCAACGTCGAGGACCTCGATCAGCTCAAAGGTTAATTTCAGGCTAGGCTGTTATGTCCACGACACTCAATGAAAACCTCCTGCTCGCGGTTCCGCTGGCGCCGCTTGCCGGCTGTCTGATCGCGGGGCTGTTCGCGAAATGGGTAGGGCGCAAGGGCGCGCATCGCGTCACGATCCTCGGCGTCTTCATCTCGTTCATTCTTTCGGCGATCGTCTTCAACGACGTGATGCACGGCGCGAGCTTCAACGCGACCATCTACGAATGGATGAGCGTCGGCACGCTGAAGATGGAAGTCGGCTTCTTGGTCGACTCGCTCACGGCGATGATGATGGTCATCGTGACCTTCGTCTCGCTGATGGTGCACATCTACACCATCGGCTACATGGCGGACGAGGAAGTCGGCTACGAGCGCTTCTTCTCGTACATCTCGCTCTTCACGTTCTCGATGCTGATGCTCGTCATGAGCAACAACTTCCTGCAGCTGTTCTTCGGCTGGGAAGCGGTGGGCCTCGTGTCGTACCTGCTGATCGGCTTCTACTTCACGCGTGAGAGCGCGATCTACGCCAACATGAAGGCGTTCATCGTGAACCGCGTGGGCGACTTCGGCTTCCTGCTGGGCATTGGCCTGCTGCTCGCGTTCGCCGGTTCGCTGAACTATGGCGACGTGTTCGCGCAGGGCGACAAGCTCGCGACGATGACGTTCCCCGGCACGCAATGGGGTCTGCTGACGGTCGCGTGCATTTGCCTCTTCATCGGCGCGATGGGCAAGTCGGCGCAGTTCCCGCTGCACGTCTGGCTGCCCGACTCGATGGAAGGCCCGACGCCGATCTCCGCGCTGATCCACGCGGCAACGATGGTGACGGCCGGCATCTTCATGGTGACGCGCATGTCGCCGCTCTTCGAGCATTCGGATGCGGCGCTTTCGTTCGTGACGGTCATCGGCGCGATCACGGCCTTGTTCATGGGCTTCCTCGGCGTCGTGCAAAACGACATCAAGCGCGTGGTCGCGTACTCGACGCTCTCGCAGCTCGGCTACATGACGGTCGCGCTCGGCGTCTCGGCGTATCCGGTCGCCGTGTTCCACCTCGGCACGCACGCGTTCTTCAAGGCGCTGCTGTTCCTCGGCGCGGGCTCGGTCATCATCGGCATGCACCACGATCAGGACATGCGCAACATGGGCGGCCTGCGCAAGTACATGCCGATCACCTGGATCACATCGCTGATCGGTTCGCTCGCGCTGATCGGCACGCCGTTCTTCTCGGGCTTCTACTCGAAGGATTCGATCATCGAAGCCGTGAAGTACTCGCATCTGGCGGGCTCGGGCTTCGCGTATTTCGCGGTGGTCGCGAGCGTGTTCGTCACGTCGCTGTACTCGTTCCGTATGTACTTCATGGTGTTCCACGGCGAAGAGCGCTTCCGCGGTCCGAAGCATCCCGACTCGCCGATGGGCCAGGCGGAAGCGCACGGCCACGGTCATGATTCGCACGGTCATCACGACGATCACGGTCACGGACACGCTCACGTCCCGCACGAAACGCCTTGGGTCGTGACGCTGCCGCTCGTGCTGCTCGCGATTCCGTCGATCATCATCGGCGCGATCATGATCGGCCCGATGATCTACGGCGACTTCTTCTCGCACGGCGTCGTGTTCGACAAGGTGATCTACATCGCCGAGAACCACGAAGGCCTGAAGGAAATGGCCGAAGAGTTCCACGGCTGGATTGCGATGGCGCTGCACGGCATCATCACCCCGGGTCCGGTGTGGCTCGCGGCGCTCGGCGTGATCGTCGCGTGGTTCTTCTACATGAAGCGTCCGGACCTGCCGGCGGTTGTCGCGCGCACGTTCCGCCCGATCTACGTGCTGCTCGACAACAAGTACTACTGCGACAAGATCAACGAGGTCGTGTTCGCGAAGGGCGCTGTCGCCATCGGCCGCGGCTTGTGGAAAGAGGGCGATGTGGTCGTCATCGACGGCATCGTCAACGGCAGTGCGCGGTTCATGGGCTGGTTCGCCGGTGTGATCCGCTTCCTTCAATCCGGTTACATCTATCACTACGCGTTCGCCATGATTATCGGCATGTTGGGGCTCTTGACCCTGTTTGTGACGCTCGGCGGCAAATAAGGCGAGGGATCCTATGCACTCTTTTCCGATTCTCAGTGTCGCGATCTGGCTGCCGATCGTTTTCGGCCTGCTCGTGCTCGCAGTTGGTAACGACCGCAACCCGGCGCCCGCGCGCTGGGTCGCGCTGGTCGGCTCGGTGCTCGGGCTGATCGTCACGATTCCGCTCATCACCGGCTTCGATACGTCGACGGCCGCGCTGCAGTTCGTCGAACAGTCGAACTGGATCGAGCGCTTCAACATCACGTATCACCTCGGCGTCGACGGCATCTCGATGTGGTTCGTCGTGCTGACCGCGCTCATCACGGTGATCGTCGTGATCGCCGGCTGGGAAGTGATCACCGAGCGCGTGTCGCAGTACATGGCCGCGTTCCTGATCCTCTCGGGCATCATGATCGGCGTGTTCTCGACGGCGGACGGCCTGCTGTTCTACGTGTTCTTCGAAGCCACGCTCATTCCGATGTACATCATCATCGGCGTGTGGGGCGGCCCGAACCGCGTGTATGCGGCGTTCAAGTTCTTCCTGTACACGCTGGCCGGCTCGCTGCTGATGCTGGTCGCGCTGCTGTACCTCTACACGCAGACGCACACGTTCGATCTGGCGACGTGGCAAGCCGCGAAGCTCGACATGACGCCGCAGGTGCTGCTGTTCATCGCGTTCTTCCTGGCGTTCGCCGTGAAGGTGCCGATGTGGCCGGTGCACACGTGGCTGCCGGACGCGCACGTCGAAGCGCCGACGGGCGGTTCGGTCGTGCTGGCGGCGATCATGCTGAAGCTCGGCGCGTACGGTTTCCTGCGCTTCTCGCTGCCGATCGCGCCGGACGCGAGCCATTTCCTCGCGCCGGTGGTCATCACGCTGTCGCTGATCGCGGTGATCTACATCGGTCTCGTCGCGATGGTGCAGTCCGACATGAAGAAGCTCGTCGCGTATTCGTCGATCGCGCACATGGGCTTCGTCACGCTCGGCTTCTTCATGTTCGGTGCGTCGAGCCAGCTCGCGGTCGAAGGCGCGATCATCCAGATGATCTCGCACGGTTTCGTATCGGGCGCGATGTTCCTTTCGATCGGCGTGCTGTACGACCGCGTGCACTCGCGCCAGATCGCAGATTACGGCGGCGTCGTGAACACGATGCCCAAGTTCGCGGCATTCGTGATGCTCTTCGCGATGGCCAACTGCGGCCTTCCGGGTACCTCGGGTTTCGTCGGCGAATTCATGGTGATTCTGGCAGCGGTGAAGTACAACTTCTGGATCGCTTTCCTCGCGACGTTCACGCTGATCCTCGGCGCGGCCTACACGCTGTGGATGTACAAGCGCGTGTACTTCGGCGCGGTCGCGAACGACCACGTCGCGAAGCTCAAGGACATCAACGGGCGTGAATTCCTGATGCTCGCCATCCTTGCGCTGTTCACGCTGTACATGGGCCTGCATCCGAAGCCCTTTACCGACGTGATGCACGAATCCGTGGCAAACCTGCTCTCCCACGTCGCGCAGTCCAAGCTGCCGCTGGCTCAGTAACGTCGTGCGGAGGAACTAAAAGATCATGCAAAACGCCTCTATGAGTATTCTTTGGCCTGACGCGGTCCTGATGGCGTCGGTCGTTCTGGCCTGGCTCAACGACACGATGTTCGGCCCGAAGAGCCGCGGCACGACGTATCTGATCGCGCTCGTGTCGACGATCGTCTGCGGCGTGTGGTTCGCCGTCACCGCGCTCGACCCGACGCCGCATTTCTTCTTCACGCGCATGTATATCGTCGATCCGTTCGCGAGCGCGATGAAGGCGGTGGTGTGTCTCGGCTACGCGGTGTCGATCATCTACTCGAAGAAGTATCTGGAAGACCGCGACCTGTTCCGCGGCGACTTCTTCCTGCTCGGCCTGTTTTCGCTGCTCGGCCAGTGCGTGATGATTTCGGGCAACAACTTCCTGACGCTGTATCTCGGCCTCGAACTGATGTCGCTGTCGCTGTACGCGGTGATCGCGCTGCGCAAGGACGTGCCGCAGTCGAACGAGTCGGCGATGAAGTACTACGTGCTCGGCGCGCTCGCATCCGGCTTCCTGCTGTACGGCATCTCGATGATCTACGGCGCGACCGGCTCGCTCGATCTGAACGAAGTGCTGAAGACCGTCGCATCGGGCCGCATCAACGACGCCGTGCTGCTGTTCGGCGCGATTTTCATCGTTGCGGGCGTGGCGTTCAAGATGGGCGCGGTGCCGTTCCACATGTGGGTGCCTGACGTCTACCAGGGCGCGCCGACTGCGATGACGCTGCTCACCGGCGGCGGACCGAAGGTCGCGGCGTTCGCGTGGGGTCTGCGCTTCCTGGTGATGGGCCTCTTGCCGCTCGCGGTGGACTGGCAGGAAATGCTCGTGATCCTCGCGGCGCTGTCGCTGATCGTCGGCAATATCACGGGTATCGTGCAGAAGAACATCAAGCGGATGCTGGCTTACTCGGCCATCTCGAACATGGGCTTCGTGCTGCTGGGTCTGCTCGCCGGCGTGGTCGACGGCAAGCTGACGGGTGCGGCGGGCGCATACAGCTCGGCGATGTTCTACAGCATCATCTATCTCGTCACGACGCTCGGCACCTTCGGCGTGGTCATGCTGCTCGCGCGCCGCGACTTCGAAGCCGAAATGCTCGAAGACTTCAAGGGCCTGAATCAGCGCAGCCCGGTATTCGCCTTCGTCATGATGATCATGATGTTCTCGCTCGCCGGCATCCCGCCGACGGTCGGCTTCTACGCGAAGCTCGCCGTGCTCGAAGCGACGATGAACGCCGGTCTCACATGGCTCGCCGTCCTCGCCGTGATGACCTCGCTCGTGGGCGCGTTCTACTACCTGCGCGTCGTCAAGCTGATGTACTTCGATGCGCCGACGGACGCATCGCCGATCGTCGCCGGCGGCCTGAACCGCTCGCTGCTCGCGTTCAACGGCCTGGCCGTTCTGGTGCTCGGTCTGGTGCCGGGTCCGTTGATGAGCGCGTGCCTCACGGCGATCTCGCATACGCTGCCGCTGTAATGTCGGCGGCAGGCTGGTTCATCGTGCTGTTGGCGCTCGTTCTCGCCAACGTGCCGTTCCTGAATCAGCGCCTCTTCGCCATCGTCCCGTTGCCGCTTCCGGCGTCGACGGGACGCAAGGCGGCGAAGAAGAGCGCGTGGATTCGCATCGGCGAGCTCGTCGTTCTTTACTTTGTGGTCGGTGCGCTCGGCTTCATGCTCGAAGCGCGCGCCGGCAACCGATTCGATCAGGAATGGCAGTTCTATGCCATTACCTTCAGTCTCTTCGTCGTGTTCGCCTTTCCGGGCTTCACGTATCAATATCTCGTCAAACGCCGCTGACCGCTTCGTGCTGTCAGCGGCTTGTTTGCTTCAACAGCACAGGGCTCAAGATGGCAGATCATTCCTCGATTCCCGGTAACGACGACGGCCTCATCGAAAAGAAGGTCGAAAGCGTCACGCTGCACGAGGGCAAGTTCCTCACGCTGAAACGCGATACCGTTGAATTGCCCGATGGCAAGCACGCGACGCGCGAGTTCGTCGAGCATCCCGGCGCGGTGATGATTCTCCCGGTCTTCGACGACGGACGCGTGCTGCTCGAACGCCAGTTTCGTTATCCGGTGGGCCGCGTGCTGCTCGAATTTCCGGCGGGTAAGCTCGATCCGGACGAAGACGAGCTGACGTGCGCGAAACGCGAGTTGCAGGAAGAGACGGGTTACACCGCGCGTGAATGGACGTTCCTCACGCGAATCCATCCGGTGATTTCGTATTCGACCGAGTTCATCGACATCTATCTTGCGCGCGGCCTCGATGCCGGCGATGCGAAACTCGACGAAGGCGAATTCCTCGAGACTTTCGTCGCCGACGAAGCGCAGTTGATGGCCTGGGTGAAGGACGGCAGCATCAGCGACGTGAAGACGATCATCGGCGTGTTCTGGCTGGAGAAGATCCGCTCGGGTGAGTGGAAGCCTGGTGAGTCGATCGAGGATTGAGCGCTCGTCACACGGATGCGTGCAAAAGCGGCCTCGATGGCCGCTTTTGTCGTTTTTGCGTCGTCGAAGGCGCCCTTCGGGCCGAGCGGCTAGAATGAGTAGTTCAGCGTTTGACGGCCACTGCACATTCCTGCAGATTTGCGAACGACCGTTCATAAAGCGCGTTTTTGAGATAAACTTCAACGAAGCCCCATCAGCATGAAGGTCCTCGATTTAAAGTGCTCGCACGATCACCGGTTCGAAGGCTGGTTCGCCTCGACCGAAGAGTTCGAGTCGCAATTGTCGCGCAAGCTGGTTGCTTGTCCGGTTTGCTCGGCGACCGATGTGAGTCGTATGCCGTCCGCGCCACGCTTGAATTTGTCGTCCGCGCGAGGTGAGGCGGCTTCCCAGCCTGCGCGGGCGCAAGCCGCGCCTGAAGCGGCGGCATTGCAGGCGCGCGCGCTGCAATTCATGCGCGAGCTGATCGAGAAGACCGAAAACGTGGGCGACCGGTTTGCCGACGAGGCGCGGCGCATTCATTACAACGAGGCGCCGGCGCGCAACATACGCGGCGTCACGACGCCCGAAGAGACGCACGCGCTGCTCGAAGAAGGGATCGACGTGATGCCGTTGCCTGTTCCGGACGCGCTGAAAGAGCCGCTGCAGTAACGTTCTTGCGCGGTGTATTTTCGGGCTCCGGAAGGGGCCGTGAAGGAGACACTGCGCATGGACCTCAGTTTTTCTCACCGACGCCAGTCCTCCGTGCGTTCTGCGCGACCGTGTTCTCCGTTGTCAGAATTTGCCGCCACGTAAAGGAGAACGCATGACCTACGCTTTTGAGGATTTCGAAATCGGCAGCGCCGTGACGCTGGGCGCGCACACGTTCACGAGAGAGGAGATCGTCGGATTTGCGGAGCGTTACGATCCGCAACCGTTTCATCTCTCGGAGGCGGCGGGCGAGGCGTCGCATTTCGGCGGGCTCGTCGCGAGCGGCTGGAACACCTGTTCCGCGATGATGGGCATCCTCGTGCGCGACATGTTGCGCGGTTCGACCTCGATGGGCTCGCCCGGTCTCGACAACATCCGCTGGATCAAGCCGGTGCGCGTCGGCGATAGCGTGCGCCTCACCGTGCGCGTGCTCGACAAGCGCGTGTCAAAGAGCAAGCCGGATCGCGGCATCGTGCAGACGCGCTGGGAAGCGCACAACCAGAACGGCGAGCTCGTGCTGACCGTCGATTCCGCCGCGCTTTTCGGCCTGCGCAATCCTGTCGATCCGGGCGCGTCAGCCGCCTGACGCGTATTTCCCGAGTTCGAGCTTCGCGATCGCATTTCGATGCACTTCGTCGGGGCCGTCGGCTAAACGCAGCGTGCGCGCCGATGCATACGCATAAGCAAGCGGAAAGTCGTCGCAGACGCCTCCCGCGCCGTGTGCCTGGATCGCCCAGTCGATGACCTGGCACGCGACGTTCGGCGCGACGACCTTGATCATCGCGATTTCGCCGCGCGCGCCCTTGTTGCCGACGGTGTCCATCATGTACGCGGCCTTGAGCGTCAGAAGCCGCGCCTGCTCGATCATGATGCGCGCCTCGGCGATACGCTCCTGCGTCACGCCATGCTGCGCGATCGGCTTGCCGAACGCGACGCGCGCGAGTGTGCGTCTCGTCATCAACTCGAGCGCGCGTTCGGCGAGTCCGATCAGACGCATGCAATGATGGATGCGCCCGGGCCCGAGCCGCCCCTGCGCGATTTCGAAGCCGCGTCCTTCGCCTAACAGCATGTTCGTCGCGGGCACGCGCACGTTGTCGAGCGTGATGTCCATATGGCCGTGCGGCGCGTCGTCGTAGCCGAAGACGTTCAACGGCCGATGCACCGTGATGCCGCTCGCATCGGCGGGCACGAGAATCATCGATTGCTGCGCGTGTTTCGGCGCGTCGGCGTCGGTCTTGCCCATCACGATATACACCTTGCAGCGCGGATCGCCCGCGCCCGACGACCACCATTTGTGGCCGTCGATCACGTAGCTGTCGCCGTCGCGCGCGATGCTGCAGCGGATGTTCGTCGCATCCGATGACGCAACTTCCGGCTCCGTCATCAAAAACGCCGAGCGGACTTCGCCGCGCAACAGCGGCTCGAGCCATTGGGCTTTTTGCGCATCGGTGCCGTAGCGTTCGATGGTTTCCATGTTGCCCGTATCGGGCGCGCTGCAATTGAAGACTTCGGGCGCCCACGGCACGCGACCCATGATTTCGCACAAGGGCGCGTATTCGAGATTCGTCAGCCCCGCGCCACGCGCCGATGCGGGCAGGAAGAGGTTCCACAGTCCCTCGGCGCGCGCTTGCTCCTTTAAGCCTTCGATGAGGCGCGTCGGAATCCACGCGTTGCCAGCCGCGCGATTCGCCGCGATCTCATCGGCGTAAGCGCCTTCGTTGGGATAGATGTGCGCGTCGAAGAAAGCGAGCAGCTTCTCGCGCAACGCCTGCACCTTGGGCGTGTAGTCGAAGTTCATGCGCTTGTCCCCACTTTTTGTGCGTATGTCCACGCGAGTTCGGCCATCGGCCGCGCGCGCTTGCCCGCATCGACGGCTTGCGCGCTTGCGGCGGTGCCATCGACGACGCGCTTCATGATGCCCTGCAGGATCGCGGCGATGCGGAACATGTTGTAGGCGAGATAGAAGTTCCAGTCGCCTTCGATTGCGAAGCCGGTGCGCTCGCAATAGCGCTTCACGTACGCGGCTTCGCCGGGAATGCCGAGCGCCGCCCAGTCGAGTCCGGCGATGCCGCGAAACTGCGATGGGTCGACATGCCACGCCATGCAGTGATACGCGAAGTCGGCGAGCGGATCGCCGAGCGTCGACAGTTCCCAGTCGAGCACGGCGAGCACGCGCGGCTCGGCCGGATGAAAGATGAGATTGTCGAGCCGGAAGTCGCCGTGCACGACGCTGACTTTCGGTTCGCGGGACGCGGGAATATGCCGCGGCAACCAGTCGATCAGGCGATTCATCGCGTCGATCTTCTCGGTTTCGGACGCGACGTATTGCTTGCTCCAGCGTCCGATCTGCCGCTCGAAATAATTGCCCGGCTTGCCGTAGCCCGATAACCCGGCGGCCTCGACATCGACGGTATGGAGCGCTGCGATCACGCGATTCGTTTCGTCATAGATCGCGGCGCGCTCGACGGGCGTCATGCCGGGCAACGACTGATCCCACAGCACGCGGCCCTGGACGAACTCCATCACATAGAACGCGCGGCCGATCACGCTTTCGTCCTCGCATAACGCGAGCATGCGCGCGACGGGAACGTCGGTGGCGGCGAGCGCGTGCATCACGCGATACTCGCGCTCGATCGCATGCGCAGACGGCAAGAGTTTCGCCGCGGGTCCGGGCTTCGCGCGCATCACGTAACTGCGCGCGGGCGTGACGAGCTTGAATGTCGGATTCGACTGGCCGCCGGCAAATTGTTCGATGGTCAACGGGCCGTCGAAGCCATCGACGTTCGCCGCGAGCCACGCTACGAGCGCATCGGTATCGAAACGCTGTTTGTCCTGCACGGGCCGCGTTCCTTCGAACGCGGAGAAATCGGACTGCTTTTGCGTCTCGTTGTTCTGCATCGTCTCCTCCGGACTGCGGTTTTCAGTTCATGTCGCCGGCCTTGTAGCGAACGAATTGGGCGTAGAGCAGTTCCATCGTCGTATTGCGCACGTCGGCGTGCAGCGGCGAGGGCGGCGAATGATTGATCGCGTGCACGACCCAGTCGGCCGGCTTGTCGCCGACATCGAGCGCGTTGATGCAGCCCGTCGCCTGCGACAGATGCCCGAAGAACGCGCGCCCGCCCGCGGTGATCGCGTGCGAGAGCAGCGCGCGATTGACGCCACCGTGCAGCACGAGCAGCGCCGTGTCCCACGATCGATCTTCACGCAGACGCGCGACCGCAGGCAGCACGCGGTCGAGCAATTCGCCGATGGTTTCGCCGCCGAGGAATTGCGTCTCTTCCGGCACGACGCCGTCGAACACCGAGAGAAACGCGCGCTCGATGTCCGACACCGTCAGATCCTTCAGCTTGCCGCCGCGAATTTCCTGCCACTCGGGCCACACTTCGATGTCGATGCTTTGCCCCGTCGCGTCGAGCACGCGTTGCGCGGTTTCGATCGTGCGCGGCAATCCGCTCGCAATCACGCGATCGAAGCGCACGTTCTGCGCGGCGAACTCGCGGCCCGCGGCGCTCGCTTCCTCGCGTCCGCGCTCGTTGAGCGGCACGCTTTCGGGATCGATCGCGCGGCCGCTGTCGTCGAAATAGGTGACGTCTCCATGACGCATCAGAAAGATGCGCCGGCGCTTCGGCAATTCGTAGTGAGCCATGAGCTTAGCGATAGTTCGGCTGGCGCTTTTCGAGGAACGCGGTGATGCCTTCGAGCGCGTCGCCGTGATGCAGCGCATCGACGAAACTGTCGCGCTCCATGTCGAGATGCGCGGCGAGCGGCTGCAGCTCGGCGGCGTTGATGAGCGACTTGATGCGCGCCATCGCTTTCGGCGACACGCTGCCGAGATCGTCGGCCCACGCGATAGCCGCATCGAGCGCGATGCCTTTCTTCGTCAGCCGGTTCACGACGCCGACTTCATGCAGCCGCGCCGCGCCGATCGGCTTCGCTTCGAGCAGCACTTCGCTCGCGAGCGTGCGCGGCAGCGTGCGTGACAGAAACCACGATGCGCCGCCATCGGGCGTCAGGCCGACGCGTGCATACGACATGACGAATCGGGCGTCATCGGCGGCGACGATCAGATCGCACGCGAGCGCGAGCGAGAAACCCGCGCCGGCCGCCGCGCCTTCGACGGCGGCAATGACCGGTTTCGTCGATGAGCGCAACGCGCTGATCCATTCCGCCAGCAGATCGATGCTTTCGCCTTGCACCGACGGATCCTTCGCGCGGTTTTCCAGCAGGCGATTCAGATTGCCGCCCGCGCAGAAGAAGTTGTCCGCGCCGGTCAGCACGATCGCGCGCACGCTGTTGTCGCGCTCCGCCGTGTTCAACGCCTCGATGCCGGCCGCGTACATGTCCGGATGCAGCGCGTTGCGCGCGCCGGGATTGGACAACTTGAGCACGAGCGTGGTGTCGCTGCCCGCAGGACAGTCTGTCAGAAGTTCGGCGCTCATCTGAGCTCCTCGGTATGGGTAAGCGAAAGTCCGAGCTGCGCGCGCCGCGTGAGCCACGGCGAGGGCCGGTAGCGCGGATCGCCGAGCGCGGTGCAAATGTTGCGCAGGATCGTGAGGATCGTCGTCGCGCCGAGCGTATCGCCGAGCGCGAGCGGACCTTGCGGATAGCCCAGGCCGAGCATCACGGCGAGATCGATGTCCTCGGGCGTCGCGATGCCTTGCTGCGCGATATCGCAGCCGATATTGACGATCGTCGCGACGACGCGTTGCGCGACGAAGCCGGTCGAATCGCGGATAACGGAGACCGGCACGCCGTCGAAAGCGAGGAGGGCGTGCGCGGCGTCGCGCATCTCGGGCGAGGTCGCGGGCGTCGTCATGATCGTGCGGCGCGCGACCGTATCGAGCGGGAAGAGCGTATCGACGGCGACGACGCGCGTCGCATCGAGATGCTCGTTGACCGCGGCGGTGGTCGCATCGAAACCGAGCGGCGTCACGATGATGAGCGAATCCGGCTCCGGCGTGTGGCCCGCGTCGATGTGCACCGAGCAATCGCATTTGGCGATCAGCTTCAGCACTTGCTCGCGTCCTTCGTGCGATGCGCGGCTGATCCACACGCGCGTCGGCAGTTCGGTCGGCGCGGCGGGTTCGGGCGGCACGTCCTGCTTGCCATCGACATAGCGATAAAAACCTTCGCCTGCCTTGCGCCCGATGAGCCCGCCCGCGAGCCGCGTGCCCGTGATCGGCGACGGCTTGAAGCGCGGCTCCTCATAGAACTGGTGATAGATCGACTCCATCACCGGATGCGATACATCGAGCGCGGTGAGATCGAGCAGCTCGAACGGTCCGAGCCGAAAGCCTGCCTGCTCGCGCATGATGCGGTCGATTTCCGCGAAGCTCGCGACGCCTTCGCTCGCCACGCGCAGGCCTTCGGTGTTCATGCCGCGCCCGGCGTGATTGACGATGAAGCCCGGCATGTCCTTCGCGCGCACGGGCGTATGACCCACGCGGCGGGCGAGGTCCATCAATGCGTCGCCTGCGCGCGGGTCGCCGCGCAGTCCGTCGATGACTTCGACGACGCGCATCAACGGCACCGGGTTGAAGAAGTGAAAGCCCGCGACGCGCTCCGGATGCGCGCATCCGGCGGCGATCGCGGTGATCGAAAGCGACGACGTGTTCGACGCCAGAATGCAGCGCTCGCCGACCACGGCTTCGAGCTCGCGAAACAGTTCGCGCTTGAGGTCGAGGTTCTCGACGATCGCCTCGACGATGGCGTCGCAATCGGAAAGCTCGCCCGTGTCGCCCGCATCGCGGATGCGCGCGAGCGCCGCGTGCGCGTCGGCTTCCTTGAGCTTGCCTTTCGCGATGAGCTTCGCGAACGTGTCCGACAGATACTCGCGCGCCGCAGCGAGCGCTTTCGGATTCGTATCGTAGATGCGCACGCTGAGCCCGCCGAGCGCCGCGATCTGCGCGATGCCGCGCCCCATCGCGCCGCTGCCGACGATGCCGAGCGTTTCGATCTTGAAGTCTTGCGTACTCATGTTCCGTTCGACTCCTCGTTGTGGCGGTTATGGCGCGTGCGCCGCGGTTCAAAGCTTCGCGAGACGTTCCAGCGCGAGTGCGAGCGTTTCTTCCTTTTTCGCGAAGCAGAAGCGCACGACGCCCGATTCATGGCTCTCGTGATAGAACGCCGAAACGGGAATCGCCGCGACGCCGATCTCGCTCGTGAGCCATTGCGAGAACTCGGCTTCGGGCATGTCGCTGATCTTCGAATAATCGACGCACTGGAAGTAAGTGCCTTCGGACGGCAACAGCGAGAAGCGCGTCTTCGCGAGACCTTCGCGGAAGAAATCGCGCTTCTTCTGATAGAACGCGGGCAGTTCGAGATACGGTTTCGGGTCTTCGAGATAATGCGCGAGACCGATCTGCATCGGCGTGTTCACGGTGAACACGTTGAACTGATGCACCTTGCGGAATTCGGCCGTCAACGCGGCGGGCGCGGCCACATAGCCGACTTTCCAGCCGGTCACATGAAACGTCTTGCCGAAGCTCGACACGACGAAGCTGCGTTTCGCCAGCTCCGGATAGCGCGACACGCTTTCGTGCGGCGCGCCGTCGTAGACCATGTGCTCGTAGACTTCGTCGGAGACGATCAGCACATTGGTGTCGCGCACGATCTCTTCGAGCTTCTTCATGTCCTCCGCGCGCCACACGCGGCCGGTCGGATTGTGCGGCGTGTTGATCATGATGAGGCGCGTCCTCGGCGTGATCGCGGCGGCGATCTTGTCGAAGGGCAGCGCGTAGTCGGGCGCTTCGAGCGACACGAACACCGGCTTGCCACCCGCGAGTTCGATCGACGGCACATAGCTGTCGTACATCGGCTCGATGACGATGACTTCATCGCCCGGATGCACGCAGCACAGGATCGCCGTGAGCAGCGCCTGCGTCGCGCCGGCGGTCACGGTGATTTCGGTGTCGGGGTTATACGCGCGGCCGTAGAGCGCGTCGATCTTGCGCGCGATCGCCTGGCGCAACGGCGCGGCGCCCGCCATCGGCGGATATTGATTGTGGCCGTCGCGCATGGCGGCCGCGACGGCATCGACGATGCGGGCGTCGCAATCGAAATCGGGGAAGCCCTGGCCGAGATTCACCGCGCCTTTTTGCGTGGCGAGCGCGCTCATCACGGTGAAGATGGTCGTGCCCACGTTGGGCAGACGCGACGGGAAGGAAAGTTCGGGCGGTGTCGGCGGCAATTCGTGCGTCGTGTTCATGGTCGGATGGGCGTTGAATTTGGCTCGCGACTATTTTAAGACACCGTCAGCCGATGGCCGCCTGTGCCTCGAATTCGATGACGAACGGCTTCGGCTCGGCGATGCGAAACGCGAAATCGCGCGCGACGCGCCGCGCGAGCTTCAGCACAGCGCGGTCTTTCGATACGAGCCACTGTGCGCCCGATGCGTGCGCGAGTTCGAGAAACTTCTGGTCGTCGCGGTCCTTGCATTGGGGCAGCGGACGCCCGTTTTCGTCGATGGTCGCGGCCACGAGCGTCGAGAGGCGCGCGACGCTCGCGAGCGCGGCGGTCTTGTCGACGTCCATTCGCACGAATTGCGGATAGTCGAGCACGCGCGTGAGTTCCCTGAGACAGCGCTCGTCGATGAGCGCTTCGAGCGTGCGGGCAACGAGTGCGGCGTGAATCGGACGCGTGGCGGGGTCGTCGAATACGAGGATGTCGATCCACACATTCGAATCGAGCACCACGCGCGGGGAGCCAGGCTGCGGCGCGGCGGAATTGTCCATTCGATACAATCAGGGGTTTATGCCAATGATCGCCGGCGGCGTGCCGGCGAGCCTCCATGATAATCGTTCTCTCGCCCGCCAAATCGCTCGACTACGAGACGCCTGCCCATATCAAGAAGCACACGCTGCCGCAATTCGTCGATGACGCCGCGGAACTGATCGACGGACTGCGCGAACTTTCGCCGCAGCAGATCGGCGGCATGATGAGCATTTCGGACCCGCTCGCGGCGCTGAACTTCCAGCGTTACGCGGACTGGTCGAAGACCTTCGACACGAACAATTCCAAGCAGGCGGTGCTCGCGTTCAACGGCGACGTGTACGAAGGCTTTGCCGCGAAGTCGCTGTCTGCCGGCGATCTCGATTTCGCGCAAAATCATGTGCGCGTGCTGTCGGGGCTGTATGGTTTGTTGCGGCCGCTCGATTTGCTGCAGCCGTATCGGCTCGAAATGGGCACGAAGTTTCCGAATGCGCGCGGCAAAGACCTCTACGCTTTCTGGGGCGAGCGCATTACGGCGGCGCTCAACGAGCAGTTGCAGAGGCAGCGCGGCGCGCGGGTGCTCGTGAATTGCGCGTCGGAGGAATATTTCAAGTCGGTCAAGCCGAAGCTGCTGGCGGCTCCGGTCATCTCGCCCGTGTTCGAGGACTGGAAGGGCGGGCGCTACAAGATCATCAGCTTTCATGCGAAGCGCGCGCGCGGGATGATGGCGCGTTATGCGGTCGAGAACCGCATCGACGAACCGGAAGCGCTCAAGGGCTTCGACAGCGAAGGCTACAAATTCGATGCAAAAGCATCGAACGACACGACCTATGTATTTCGTCGCCGCGTCGCGGACTGAGATCCACGCGGCAAGCACGCAAGGAAACGCAGATGACTCTCTCTATCTCAAGCAACTTCGACGCGGGCGCGATCGAAGTCCTCAACGCCGACGATCCCGCCGACATTCGCCTGCGCATTCGTCCCGATTCGCACGCGGATTTCGCGCAATGGTTCTATTTCCGCGTGTCGGGCGCGCGCGGCGAGCGTCTCGTGATGACCTTCGAGAACGCGGCGCAGTGCGCGTTTCCCGAGGGCTGGCGCGACTATGAAGCGGTCGCCAGCTACGACCGCGTGAACTGGTTCCGCGTGTCGACGGAGTACGACGGGCAGGTGATGAAGATCGATCACACGCCTGACTTCGATCGCATCTATTACGCGTACTTCGAGCCGTACAGCGAAGAGCGCCACTCGGAGTTTCTCGGCGCGGTCCAGCAGATGCCGCTCGCGACGCTGACCGAGCTCGGCAGCACGGTTCAGGGCCGCCCGATATCGGTGCTGTCGCTCGGCATCCCGGATTTCGGCGACGCCGAGCCGAAGAAGAAAGTCTGGATCATCGCGCGTCAGCATCCGGGCGAGACGATGGCGGAATGGTTCGTCGAAGGACTCGTGAAGCGTCTCGCCGGTTTCGGCGACTGGGCGGGCGATCCGGTGGCGCGCGCGCTCTTCGAGCGGGCCATTTTCCATATCGTGCCGAACATGAATCCGGACGGCAGCGTGCTCGGCAACCTGCGCACCAACGCGGCGGGCGCGAACCTCAACCGCGAATGGATGGAGCCGAGCGCGCAACGCAGTCCGGAAGTGCTGGTCGTGCGCGAGGCGATCGAGGAAACGGGCTGCGACCTGTTCTTCGATATCCACGGCGACGAAGCCATTCCGTACGTGTTCGTCGCGGGCTCGGAGATGCTGCCGGGCTTCACCGAGCAGCAGGCGAAGGAGCAGAAGGCGTTCGTCGATTTCTTCAAGCAGGCGAGCCCGGATTTCCAGGACGTCCACGGCTACGAGTCGAGCAAGTATCAGACAGATGCGCTCAAGCTCGCGTCGAAGTACATCGGCAACGAGTATAAATGCCTGTCGCTTACGCTCGAGATGCCGTTCAAGGACAACGCGAATCTGCCCGACGAGAGCGTCGGCTGGAACGGCGCGCGCAGCGCGGCGCTCGGCGCATCGATGCTGCAAGCCATTCTGTGGCATCTGCAGGCGTTCGGCGCCTGAGCGCCGCCGACTTGCCGCCGATGTGAAAAGGGCGTGGCCGCTTCATGCAGCCACGCCCTTTTTTGTCGTGTCTTCGTCGCAGGACGAAGGGAGCTAGTGCTTCTTGGTGGTCTTTTTCGTCGACTTGGTCGAGGACTTCGACGTGCTCTTCGACTTACCCGACGACGCCTTCGTCTTCGCGCCGTGCTTGCCCTTCGTGGCGTGCGTCGAGCGAGGTTCAGCGCGCGCGCGCAATGGCGGGACGGGATCGTTCCAGCCGAAAGCGAGCATCTGACTGCCGACATAACCGCAGCGGAACTTGAGCGGAGTGTAATCGTTCCCGCCGTCCTTCGGCATGCCTTGACCTTCGACGGTCACGACGTTGTCCACTTTGATTCGCTGCTTCTTCTCGTCGAACGAATCGTTCCACGGCTCGATCGCGGAATGCGAGGCATCGAACGAGGCAGGCGGAAATTCGACGTGATCGAACGCCGACGACGTGCTGGCGATGAAGTTGCCATGTGCAGCGCAATCCGCGACGAGCGGGTTGGCTTTGAAATCGGTGACGAAGTGGTGAATCAGTTCGTTGCGCTCGTCGAGCGAATCGGCAAAAGCGGACACGGCGCATGCCAACGATGCACATACCGCCAACCGGCCGACGAGCCGCAGGAGCCGGCGCGGTGCGAAGTTACTTTCCATCAAGTCTGGCGCTAAGAAGACACGGGCAAGTAAGATGCGCCGTGTGGGGAGGGAGTTCAATCTTATCGTACTTTGTGCGCGTACCCATCGCCCGGAGTCCGATATCCGACTCCGCCAGTAGCAGTGAATTGATACGTTTCGCGCAACCTAGACGCGCGGGCCGCGGTCCAGGCGATAGCGGCGCACGTCATAGGTGGTGATCCAGGCGGGCTTGTACACCGTGATCAATATGGTGAGCAGGCCCGTGAAGAGCGCCTCGCCGGCGCCCAGCAGCAGCGAGCCGCGCGTGAATGCCGGAGGCACGATGACCGGGCCGCCGGCAAGCGCCATCTCGAGCCCGACCGTCGCGCCACAAGCGGCGGCCACCGCAACCGCCGACGTGATGAACCCGTGTCCGGCGATGAAGGTAAAGAGATTGCGCGGCAAGCATAGGTTGCTCAAGCGCTGCAGCAATGTCGACACAGCGACGGGCACTGCGCCGAAGAGAAGATAGGTGGTCGCGACCGACAGCCACGATGCATCGAGCACGACGGCCGCGAGACCCGTGGTCGCGGCCGTGCCGATGAGCGCGAGCCGCCAGTCGAACAGCGTGACCATCAACGTTGCGCCCAATAGATGGATGACGGGTCCGTCATCGAACCATGCGTTGCATGCCCATAGCACCGAGATCGCGACGATGACGCCAAGCCACACGTTTTGCAGCGTGGCGTCCTGCAGGCGAGCGAACGGACGCTGCAGCATTGCGAGCGCGAGCAGCCCCGCGGCGGCGATCCAGCTGCCGACGGTTAGCCAAAGCGGTAGCGGTGTGTAGAAGAACCCCATGCCTTGCATATTACTCGTTGCGCGTAAAACGTGTGCGCAAAGGACGGACCCGTTTGCCTCGTTTGTTGCTAGAAGGTTGATTCAGGCTCGGCGGCCATCGGCAGCGCGGCCGCATCGTTGTCGAGAAGCGACGGATAGCGCGTCCGCGGCCGGCGCAGCGGAATCACGCCTGGCTGGCCCGATACGACGCGCACCGGTTTCTCGCCTCCGCTGCGCAGAATCTCGAGATGCGAATTCTGCACGCCGTTGTAGATCGCGACCGCGGCCGCGCGATTTGTCGCGCCCAGCTGCTGGAAGATACTTGCAAGGTGGATTTTCACCGTGCCTTCGCTGATACCGAGTGTCTTCGCGATCATCTTGTTCGTGCTGCCCATGTGCACGCAGCGCATGATTTGCTGTTGTCGCGGTGACAGCGTCGGATGATGGCGAATCTTCGGCAGCTTGGCACTGTTTCGAATGCGGCGGGTGGTGAGCTCAAGCGTCAGTTCCGGGTCGACCACGTCCGGCGGAATGTAATGTCCACCGACGAGCACCATCTCCAGCGCGCGGAGTATCAGGATGGGATCGAGGGCGCGCGGGATCACGCCCATTGCGCCGACGCTCATCAGCGCGTAGACCAGCGCGGCGCCGCAACGGTCGACCATGATGGCCGCTGGCACATCTGGGGCGTCGTCGAGCAGGATCTGCAGGTCGCCGGTGCGCAGTTCGGGCGCCCAGTCGATCACGATCATGTCAGGGGAGGAGCGCTTCAAGGCGGAACGGGCTTGTCTCCAATCCTTCGCCTCGATGAATTGCGCTTGGCGCGCAACGCGGCGCAGCAATGTTTTAAGGCCCGCCCGGCGTTCTGCGTCGGAACCAATGATGTTGATTATCATGCTTCACCTCTTGTCAATACACCGTCGCCTACCGGCTTCGGAACTCGGCGCCGGTTTGCATCGGCGCCAGTCGGTATGTTGACAAATTTAAGGTGATTTGGCCCCCTATCCGAATGGCATAGGCATAAATACACAAAACCCCGCACGCGGCGGGGTTCTTTTTGGCGTAAATAGCTGCTATCGAGCATCGTTAATGGAAATGTGGCTGCGCAGGATCAGCGTCTTCCGGCATTTCAGCGTGAACGATCTCGCCGAGCGGATCGGCATAGAGCGGCGCGCCGCAGTCGTCGCAGAACTCCGGTTCGAAGCGTCCCGCATGGCGGCGTACGTCAGAGACACCTGTCTTCTTCAGCAACTCGACGATTTCTTCCACCGGTCCATTGGCGCCCTCGAGATCGACCGGATCCTCGTCCATTCCGAGTTCCCCGTTCTCGCGGCCGTAGAGCGGCCACACGACGCCGTAGATCACATCGTTGCTGCCGCGACGTGTAAAGCCGATGCGGTATTCGTCGATGCGCCGCTCGCCGAAGCCCGCGATGACCGCGCGCAAGTCCTGGGGCGCGGTGCCGAGCGTATCGAACAGATATCGGACGGCGGTACGTACGGTGTGCGGACGCACCTGTTCGTCGGCGTCGCGGCAGGCGGAGTAGTAGGCGTCAGGAAGCAAGCACTCGAACTCGCAGCCCGGCAGAATTGCCGCGAAGCTCGGTCCGCCTTGCGCGGCCCACTGTTCGAGGCATTGACCGCGCTCCACCCGGCTGCCGTTTTCGTCTTCCTGCCAGCGAAAGAACGCCGCACCGGCCGGTACGACGACCAGCGCCAATAGAAATCGCGGGTCCGCGAGAATCGGCGAGGTTTCCGGGAGGTCCGACAGATTCAGACGTGCGACGCTGCCGCTCGTCACCGTCTGCAGCAACTGTTGCGCGAGGCGCGACGTATCCACATGGTGGCGTGGCAACTGATCGATGCTGTACAGATAGGGCGCGACGGCTACCCGGGCATCGGCTGCGAGCACATGAGCCTGCATCTGCGTGCGCAGTGCGTCGACGGCATCGCCCTTGAGCGAGCCCGATGGAATCGCGTAGCGCGTCCACGCGAGCACCGGCGCGGCAATGAGCAAGGCTTCATGCGGTGCGCCTTCGATGTCGAATCTGAACGACTCGCTGTGCGTCTCGGCCATATCGGCGAGCGCGCCGTAGGCGTCCGGATGATTCTGCTGCAGATGGTCGAGCGCGGCGTCGAGCGTCGTCTGATTGCCGTTGCGCACGAGTTTGGCGATGAGCGTGTCGAGGCGAGCTTCCCAGAAGCGGTCCTCGACACGGCTGCCGGACGCGAAAAGCGCGAGGGAGAGGCTGACGAGCTTGTCTGCATCTGGGGGAATACGTTTTGCGATTCGCGAGCGCATATAGATACTAGAGTGAATTAGTGCGGTGAACCTTTGATTGTAGTCGCTCGGGCGATGCTTTTATCGTGCGGCGTTGCAACACGTCGATCGGAGGAGAGTGCAGCGTGACTTGGAGCGCCACGATAATTTCTTTGCATCCCCCTTGCGGAGTCGGGATTCGCTCACTAGAATTCCGTTCCTTCGCGATTCGATGAACGCGAAGGAAGCGGGAGAGGGCGGTATCGGCGGTGCGCTCGGGGGTAGGTTGTAGAAGGCTCCGGGCGCGGATCGGCAAGAAAAAGAAACTTCGAATTCTTGTTGACACGAACCGAAACGTTCTTCATAATCTCGTTTCTCTGCTGCTGATGCAGCGACGCAAGGCGGAAGTTGAAGTAAGGCTTGTCTTGCGATGTGCTCTTTAAAAACTAACAGCCGATAAGTGTGGGCGCTTGATGGCGAGTGCGGCTGGTTCTCCGGAATCGGTAATAGCAAAAGTATCAAGAGTCTCACACGAAGTATCAGAGGAAGGTTTTTCCATCTTTGGATGGAATAAATCATCGTCAGTACGTTGAGTGAGCGACCTATTCGGAAGAATAGAAAACAGTAACAGGTATTGAACTGAAGAGTTTGATCCTGGCTCAGATTGAACGCTGGCGGCATGCCTTACACATGCAAGTCGAACGGCAGCACGGGGGCAACCCTGGTGGCGAGTGGCGAACGGGTGAGTAATACATCGGAACGTGTCCTGTAGTGGGGGATAGCCCGGCGAAAGCCGGATTAATACCGCATACGACCTAAGGGAGAAAGCGGGGGATCTTCGGACCTCGCGCTATAGGGGCGGCCGATGGCAGATTAGCTAGTTGGTGGGGTAAAGGCCTACCAAGGCGACGATCTGTAGCTGGTCTGAGAGGACGACCAGCCACACTGGGACTGAGACACGGCCCAGACTCCTACGGGAGGCAGCAGTGGGGAATTTTGGACAATGGGGGCAACCCTGATCCAGCAATGCCGCGTGTGTGAAGAAGGCCTTCGGGTTGTAAAGCACTTTTGTCCGGAAAGAAAACTTCGTCCCTAATATGGATGGAGGATGACGGTACCGGAAGAATAAGCACCGGCTAACTACGTGCCAGCAGCCGCGGTAATACGTAGGGTGCGAGCGTTAATCGGAATTACTGGGCGTAAAGCGTGCGCAGGCGGTCTGTTAAGACCGATGTGAAATCCCCGGGCTTAACCTGGGAACTGCATTGGTGACTGGCAGGCTTTGAGTGTGGCAGAGGGAGGTAGAATTCCACGTGTAGCAGTGAAATGCGTAGAGATGTGGAGGAATACCGATGGCGAAGGCAGCCTCCTGGGCCAACACTGACGCTCATGCACGAAAGCGTGGGGAGCAAACAGGATTAGATACCCTGGTAGTCCACGCCCTAAACGATGTCAACTAGTTGTTGGGGATTCATTTCCTTAGTAACGTAGCTAACGCGTGAAGTTGACCGCCTGGGGAGTACGGTCGCAAGATTAAAACTCAAAGGAATTGACGGGGACCCGCACAAGCGGTGGATGATGTGGATTAATTCGATGCAACGCGAAAAACCTTACCTACCCTTGACATGGTCGGAACCCTGCTGAAAGGTGGGGGTGCTCGAAAGAGAACCGGCGCACAGGTGCTGCATGGCTGTCGTCAGCTCGTGTCGTGAGATGTTGGGTTAAGTCCCGCAACGAGCGCAACCCTTGTCCTTAGTTGCTACGCAAGAGCACTCTAAGGAGACTGCCGGTGACAAACCGGAGGAAGGTGGGGATGACGTCAAGTCCTCATGGCCCTTATGGGTAGGGCTTCACACGTCATACAATGGTCGGAACAGAGGGTTGCCAAGCCGCGAGGTGGAGCCAATCCCAGAAAACCGATCGTAGTCCGGATCGCAGTCTGCAACTCGACTGCGTGAAGCTGGAATCGCTAGTAATCGCGGATCAGCATGCCGCGGTGAATACGTTCCCGGGTCTTGTACACACCGCCCGTCACACCATGGGAGTGGGTTTCACCAGAAGTAGGTAGCCTAACCGCAAGGAGGGCGCTTACCACGGTGGGATTCATGACTGGGGTGAAGTCGTAACAAGGTAGCCGTATCGGAAGGTGCGGCTGGATCACCTCCTTTCTCGAGCTTCGCACACGAAGTTAAGCGCTCACGCTTATCGGCTGTTGTTTGAAGACAGGCTTTGGGTCTGTAGCTCAGTCGGTTAGAGCACCGTCTTGATAAGGCGGGGGTCGTTGGTTCGAATCCAACCAGACCCACCACGGTCAAGATGAGTCAGGCAGTCAGTGAGGCTGCAGACGCAAGACGCGGGGGATTAGCTCAGCTGGGAGAGCACCTGCTTTGCAAGCAGGGGGTCGTCGGTTCGATCCCGTCATCCTCCACCAAGTCCTCAATGCGCAGTGTTTCGTGAAGCACTTTGCATTGGCGATTGAAAGCCAGTTGATGTCGCAGGCGAGTGAAGTGAGCTTGTCGGCTAAACGTTCTTTAACAATCTGGAAGAAGTAGTAAAGAGACTATCTAAAAGCACTTAGAGATGGGTGTGAGTCGGGTAGTCAGGGTGTGATTGTATCAAGTATGAAAAGTGATCTTGATGATGACTTGGAATACGGCACAACGCGAATACTCAGCCTATGGCGAGAGTGGCTCGAGAGAGACACACTTGTTATAGGGTCAAGCGAACAAGTGCATGTGGTGGATGCCTTGGCGATCACAGGCGATGAAGGACGCGGTAGCCTGCGAAAAGTTGTGGGGAGCTGGCAAACGAGCTTTGATCCACAAATGTCCGAATGGGGAAACCCACTCCTAATGGAGTACCCACAACTGAATACATAGGTTGTGTGGAGCGAACGCGGTGAACTGAAACATCTAAGTAACCGCAGGAAAAGAAATCAACCGAGATTCCCAAAGTAGTGGCGAGCGAAATGGGATCAGCCTGTACTCTTTATCTTTGTTGTTAGTCGAACGCTCTGGAAAGTGCGGCCATAGCAGGTGATAGCCCTGTAGACGAAAACAGCGAGGAAGAACTAGGGGTACGACAAGTAGGGCGGGACACGTGAAATCCTGTCTGAAGATGGGGGGACCATCCTCCAAGGCTAAATACTCGTGATCGACCGATAGTGAACCAGTACCGTGAGGGAAAGGCGAAAAGAACCCCGGGAGGGGAGTGAAATAGATCCTGAAACCGCATGCATACAAACAGTCGGAGCCTGGAAACGGGTGACGGCGTACCTTTTGTATAATGGGTCAGCGACTTACGTTCAGTAGCGAGCTTAACTGATTAAGGCAGGCGTAGCGAAAGCGAGTCCGAACAGGGCGATCAGTTGCTGGGCGTAGACCCGAAACCAAGTGATCTATCCATGGCCAGGTTGAAGGTGCGGTAACACGTACTGGAGGACCGAACCCACTAACGTTGAAAAGTTAGGGGATGAGCTGTGGATAGGGGTGAAAGGCTAAACAAACTTGGAAATAGCTGGTTCTCTCCGAAAACTATTTAGGTAGTGCCTCGTGTATCACCTTCGGGGGTAGAGCACTGTCATGGTTGTGGGGTCCATTGCGGATTACTACGCCATAGCAAACTCCGAATACCGAAGAGTGCAATCACGGGAGACAGACATCGGGTGCTAACGTCCGGTGTCAAGAGGGAAACAACCCAGACCGCCAGCTAAGGTCCCAAAGATTGGCTAAGTGGGAAACGAAGTGGGAAGGCTAAAACAGTCAGGAGGTTGGCTTAGAAGCAGCCACCCTTTAAAGAAAGCGTAATAGCTCACTGATCGAGTCGTCCTGCGCGGAAGATGTAACGGGGCTCAAGCCAGTCACCGAAGCTGCGGATGCGTACGCAAGTACGTGTGGTAGGAGAGCGTTCCGTAAGCCTGCGAAGGTGCGTTGAAAAGCGTGCTGGAGGTATCGGAAGTGCGAATGCTGACATGAGTAGCGATAAAGGGGGTGAAAAGCCCCCTCGCCGTAAGCCCAAGGTTTCCTACGCAACGTTCATCGGCGTAGGGTGAGTCGGCCCCTAAGGCGAGGCAGAAATGCGTAGCTGATGGGAAGCAGGTCAATATTCCTGCACCATTGTTAGATGCGATGGGGGGACGGATCGCGGAAGGTTGTCCGGGTGTTGGACGTCCCGGTCGCTGCGTTGGAGAAGGCACTTAGGCAAATCCGGGTGCGTAATTCAAGGGCGTGGCGCGAGCTTCTTCGGAAGCGAAGCAATTGGAAGTGGTTCCAAGAAAAGCCTCTAAGCTTCAGTCTAACGATGACCGTACCGCAAACCGACACAGGTGGGCGAGATGAGTATTCTAAGGCGCTTGAGAGAACTCGGGAGAAGGAACTCGGCAAATTGGTACCGTAACTTCGGGATAAGGTACGCCCTTGTAGCTTGACTGGCCTGCGCCAGGAGGGTGAAAGGGTTGCAATAAACTGGTGGCTGCGACTGTTTAATAAAAACACAGCACTCTGCAAACACGAAAGTGGACGTATAGGGTGTGACGCCTGCCCGGTGCCGGAAGATTAAATGATGGGGTGCAAGCTCTTGATTGAAGTCCCGGTAAACGGCGGCCGTAACTATAACGGTCCTAAGGTAGCGAAATTCCTTGTCGGGTAAGTTCCGACCTGCACGAATGGCGTAACGATGGCCACACTGTCTCCTCCCGAGACTCAGCGAAGTTGAAGTGTTTGTGATGATGCAATCTCCCCGCGGCTAGACGGAAAGACCCCATGAACCTTTACTGTAGCTTTGCATTGGACTTTGAACCGATCTGTGTAGGATAGGTGGGAGGCTATGAAACCGGAACGCCAGTTTCGGTGGAGCCGTCCTTGAAATACCACCCTGGTTTGTTTGAGGTTCTAACCTTGGCCCGTGATCCGGGTCGGGGACAGTGCATGGTAGGCAGTTTGACTGGGGCGGTCTCCTCCCAAAGCGTAACGGAGGAGTACGAAGGTACGCTAGGTACGGTCGGAAATCGTGCTGATAGTGCAATGGCATAAGCGTGCTTAACTGCGAGACCGACAAGTCGAGCAGGTGCGAAAGCAGGTCATAGTGATCCGGTGGTTCTGTATGGAAGGGCCATCGCTCAACGGATAAAAGGTACTCTGGGGATAACAGGCTGATACCGCCCAAGAGTTCATATCGACGGCGGTGTTTGGCACCTCGATGTCGGCTCATCTCATCCTGGGGCTGTAGCCGGTCCCAAGGGTATGGCTGTTCGCCATTTAAAGAGGTACGTGAGCTGGGTTTAAAACGTCGTGAGACAGTTTGGTCCCTATCTGCCGTGGGCGTTGGATATTTGAAGGGGGCTGCTCCTAGTACGAGAGGACCGGAGTGGACGAACCTCTGGTGTACCGGTTGTGACGCCAGTCGCATCGCCGGGTAGCTATGTTCGGAAGAGATAACCGCTGAAAGCATCTAAGCGGGAAACTCGCCTTAAGATGAGATATCCCCGGGGCTTCGAGCCCCTTGAAGGGTCGTTCCAGACCAGGACGTTGATAGGTCAGGTGTGTAAGTGCAGTAATGCATTGAGCTAACTGATACTAATTGCCCGTAAGGCTTGATCCTATAACCAGTGTGTTTCACGTACTGACTTGGCGCCACAGCGCTTGGTCAATACCACCCCTGGTTGAGTATCGTTGTGCGACACTCACTCCCCAAACACTTCTACTTCTTCCCAGATTGGTTGTCGCGCCCACCCAGGCGAGACAACAACAAGTCATGCCTGATGACCATAGCGAGTCGGTCCCACCCCTTCCCATCCCGAACAGGACCGTGAAACGACTCCACGCCGATGATAGTGCGGATACCCGTGTGAAAGTAGGTAATCGTCAGGCTCCTCATGCTTCAAACAAAAACCCCACCCCAAAAGGTGGGGTTTTTGCGTTTGAAGCGCGGCAACCGTGAATCCGGATAACCCGCGCTGCGACTTGCCTCGCGCCCCATCGGCGCATCCTTCTATCCGCCAGCTGTTTACCCTCGCCCGCAAAAATACTGTATAAATATACAGTAAACCGGAGGCCCACCGAGCGCTTGCGCCATGAGCAGGCCCCTGTATTCGCGTCGGACGGGGAAAACTCATGGGTGCAGCACTTTCATTGCTCGACATCGGGCTGACATCGCATCTGCAGCGTCAGGTCTGGCAGGGCAGTCCGGTCAACGATCCCGATTCGAACATCATCTCGAGCGGCTTTCGAGCGCTCGACTTGGCCTTGCCCGGCGCAGGCTGGATGCCCGGCTCAGTCACCGAGTTGCTGATCGAAGAGAGTGGCGTAGGCGAAATCAGACTGCTCGCGCACTCGATCCGCGAACTGACAGCAAGCAAAGGCCGCTCCGTCATCTTCGTCGCGCCACCGTGGAAGCCCAATCTGGCCGCGCTTCGGACGATGAACATCGCGGTGAACAAGCTGGTTTGGGTCAAAGCGGCCGAGGATCAGGTGCTCTGGGCCGCGGAGCAGTCGTTGAAGCAGGAAGGCATCGGCGCAGTGCTGATCTGGCTACCACAAGTCGATGCCAAAGCCTTGCGAAGACTGCAGGTAGCGGCTCAGGAAGCGCAGTCGCTGGCATTTCTGTTCCGCCCGCTCAAAGCGGCGAAGCAATCCTCCGCTGCGCCGCTGCGCATGGTCTGCAAGCCGATACTTCCCGCCAACGCGCAGACGATGAACCGTCGCGAATGGATGCAGGCCGTCATGCTCGAAATCGACATCATCAAGCGGCGCGGCCCATTGCTCGGCAAGCCCTTGCAGTTGAACTTGCCGCTGCAGATGCCTGCGCTGCCCGAACATATTCGTCGGGCGCATCAGGCAAGGAAAGCACGAGAGGTCAAACATGTTGTGGATAGCGGTGACATTGCCGCTTTTATCGCTCGAAGCCGTCAGGCCGCCTTCGATGCCCTCAGCGCCGGCGAACTCGACATCGCCTGGAGCGAGCTCGACGGCGAATGACAATATCGATCAGTCATGCTTCGCGCTAGCCGATCACGCGCGCGTCCTGATGCCCGATCTCGTCGCGTTTCGGCTCGGCGTGCGGCCCGGCAGCACGCGCTCGCATGCGTTCGCGCTCGCGCCCCAACTGACGTTGCTTGCCGTCGACATTCGCGAGGAGCAGAACGCGCTCGAAGCCGTTGCGCTGGCGCTGCTCGCGTTCACGCCCAAAGTCGTGCTCGCGCATGCGAATACGGTACTGCTCGAAGTCGGCGCCAGCATGCGGCTCTTCGGCGGATTGCGCGCGTTGCTGTCCAGAGTGACATCGACGGTTAAAGGATGTGGCTTCACGTCCCGCATGGGCTGCGCGCCGACAGCGTGGGGCGCGTGGCTGCTGGCGCACGCGCGCACGCGCCGGGTCGCGCGGCGCGTACGCATCGTGAAAGAGACGACGCTCGTGCACGTACTCGATGAGTTGCCCGTATCGCTCATCCCATCGGCGCATTCGCACGGCAACGTGTTCGAGCAGATCGGTTGCGCGACGCTCGCCGATTTGCGTCGTCTGCCGCGCAAGGGCGTCGCGCGCCGCTTCGGGCAAGGCGTTCTGCAATGGCTCGCGCAAGCGTACGGACAGGCGCCCGACCCGCGTGAGGCATTTTGTGCGCCGGCGTCGTTCGAAGCGCGGCTCGAATTGCAGGCGCGCGTGGAAAGCGCCGAGGCGCTGCTGTTCGCCGCGCGCCGGCTCGTGCTGCAACTCGCCGGCTGGCTCTCTGCGCATCATGCGGCGGTCAGCGAATTTTCGCTCTTGCTCGAACACGAACTGGCCGCCCGTCACGCGCCGAAAACGTCGACATTCAAGGTGGCGTGGGCCGTGCCGACGCGCGACGCCGACCACATCCTGTGGCTCTTGCGCGAGAAGCTGAATCAGACGACGCTCGCCGCGCCCGTCATCGAGATGAAACTCCTGGCCGACAAGGTCAGCGAGTATGCGCCGCCGCCCGACACCTTGTTTCCGATGCCTGGTTCCGACAGCGAATCGATGGCGCAACTGCTCGAACGCCTGAGCGCGCGGCTGGGCGCGGAGAACGTGGTGCAACTGGTCGCGCGCGACGATCATCGGCCCGAGGCGGCGATGACCGTCGAACCTTATAAGCCCGCAAGCGAAACGAAACCCAAGCGCGGAAAAAAGTCGCCGAAGACGCAAACGGCAAGGGCAGAAGCAGAACCCGAAGTGCAAACGGAGTCAGACGAACCGCTCGAACTTCCCGATCTCGCCGTGCCTCAGCAGCCGCGTCCGTCGTGGATACTCGAAACGCCGCAAAAGCTGATGCTGCGCAACGAGCGGCCGTTCTATCGGCGTCCGTTGAAGCTGATCAGCCGGACCGAGCGTATCGAGGCGGGATGGTGGGACGGCAACGGCGTCCAGCGCGATTACTACGTCGCCGCCGACGATCGCGGGCGCATGTTCTGGCTCTATCGCGAACGTCTTACGGGCGACTGGTTCCTGCACGGTTTTTTCGGATGATGCGCGATGGATGATCTGAACGACATCATCGGTCTGCATGGAGACAACGCGTTTCCCGGCTCGATGTCGGCGTCGGCGTTGTTGCCCGGTTATGCCGAACTGCATTGCCTGAGTAACTTTTCGTTTCTGCGCGGCGCATCGCATCCGCAGGAACTGGCGGCGGCCGCGCTCGAACACGGCTACACCGCGCTCGCGATTACGGATGAATGCTCGCTCGCGGGCGTCGTGCGCGCGCATGCCGCGATCAAGGACATCGAGGCGAAGGCGCAAGCCGACGCCGAAGCCGCGCGGCTTGCCGGCGAGCCGCCGCCCAAGAGGCAGGATCTGAAGCTGATCATCGGCAGCGAACTGCATCTCACGGACGCCGATGGCGAGCCGTTCTGCACGCTTATCGCGCTCGCGACGAATCGGGCGGGCTACGGCAACCTGTCCGAGCTGATTTCGCACGCGCGCGCGCGTTCGCCGAAGGGCAGCTATCGGATCGGTCCGGAAGACTTCACCGATCCCGCCGCTTCATCCGATACATCGGACTTGCGCGGCGATATCGCGCATCTGAAGCACTTGCCCGATTGCCTGCTGATTCTCGTGCCGCAGCGCGCAGCGACGCTCGCCGATACGCTCGATCGCGCGCACTGGCTGGCCGGTTTCGCCGCGGGCCGCGCGTGGCTCGCGCTGGAGCTCTGGCAGGACGGCAGCGACGACGAGCGTCTCGCTTCGTGCCGCGTGATCGCGCAGGCGAGCGGATTGCCGCTCATCGCGGCAAGCGGTGCGCTGATGCACGCGCGCTCGCGCAAGCCCTTGCAGGACACGCTCACCGCGATTCGCCTGAACCGGCCGCTCGCCGAATGCGGCTATGCGCTCGAAGCGAACGCGGAGCGGCATCTGCGCACGCGGTTGCGCATCGGCGCGCTTTATCCGAAAGAGGCGATCCGGGAAACGTTGAAGGTGGCCGCGCGCTGCACCTTCTCGCTCGACGAACTCAAGTACGAATATCCCGAGGAACTGGTGCCGCCCGGCGAGACGCCCGCGAGCTATCTGCGCAAGCGGGTGATGGCGGGCGCGCTGCAGCGCTGGCCGAACGGCATGGACGCCGAGACGATCGGTCTCATCGACAAGGAACTGGCGCTCGTCGCGAAGCTGGAATACGAGAAGTACTTCCTGACGGTCTACGACATCGTCGCGTTCGCGCGCAGCAAAGGAATTTTGTGTCAGGGACGCGGCTCGGCGGCGAATTCGATCATTTGTTATTGCCTCTTCATCACCGAGCTCGATCCGGTGCGGATGGGTCTCCTGATCGAGCGCTTCATCTCGCAAGCGCGCAACGAGCCCCCCGACATCGATGTCGATTTCGAGCATCAGCGGCGCGAGGAAGTCATCCAGTACATCTATCAGAAGTACGGGCGGCATCGCGCGTCGCTGGCGGCGTCGCTCATCACGTATCACACGCGCAGCGCGCTGAAGGATGTCGGCAAGGCGCTCGGGCTCGATGCATCGCTGATCGAGCGCATCGGCAAATCGCAGCAATGGTGGGACGGGCCGTCGGCGGTGGCGGGTTATCTCCGGGAAGCCGGCTTCAGCGACGATTCGCACGTCACGAAGCATCTGATCCGGCTCACGCGCGAGTTGCGCGGCTTTCCGCGGCATTTGTCGCAGCATGTCGGTGGCTTCGTGATCGCGCGGGAACGTCTGTCGCGGCTCGTGCCGATCGAAAACGCCGCGATGAAGGACCGCTGCGTGATTCAATGGGACAAGGACGACATCGATCAGCTGAAGCTCCTGAAAGTCGACGTGCTCGCGCTCGGCATGCTTTCGGCGATCCGGCGCGCGCTCGAATTCGTCGCGCTGCGGCGCGGCGTGCCGGGCTTCGGGCTGTCGCATATTCGTCGCGAGGACAAGGCCGTCTACGAAATGTGCTGCCGCGCGGACACCATCGGCGTGTTTCAGATCGAATCGCGTGCGCAGCAGAGCATGCTGCCGCGCTTGCGGCCTCAGAAGTATTACGACCTCGTCATCGAAGTGGCGATCGTGCGGCCCGGCCCGATCCAGGGCGGCATGGTGCATCCGTATTTGCGCCGCAAGCAGGGCCTCGAAGAGGAGGATTATCCGAAAGAGGAACTGCGGCCGGTGCTCGGCCGCACGCTCGGCGTGCCGATCTTTCAGGAGCAGGTGATGAAGCTCGCGATGGTCGCGGCGGGCTACACGGCGGAACAGGCCGATCAGTTGCGCCGCGCGATGGCCGCGTGGCGCCGCGGCAGTCATCTGGAAAAGTATCAAGCCGATCTCATGCAGAAGATGCTCGCGCGCGGCTACGAGCACGATTTCGCCGCGCGCGTGTGCAAGCAGATCGAGGGTTTCGGCGAATACGGCTTTCCTGAGAGTCACTCGGCGAGCTTCGCGCTGCTCGTCTATTTCAGCGCGTGGATCAAGCGTTACGAGCCCGCGGCGTTTCTGGCCGGCCTGCTGAACAGCCAGCCGCTCGGCTTTTATTCGCCGTCGCAACTCGTGCAGGACGCGCGGCGTCACGGCGTGCCGGTGTTCGCGCCCGATGTTTCGCTGAGCGATTGGGAGTCGGTGCTGGAAGCGCGCGCCGGCGATGGCGAGCGCATCGGGTTCGATGCCGGCAAGGAGCGGCGGCGTCAACAGTTTTACGGCGCGGCAGAGTCGGATCGCGTGTTCCGGAAGACCGTGCAGCGAGCGGCGCGCAGGCTCAGAAAGCGCGTCGAGCTGGATGGACGGCAATACGGCGCGAAAGGGCCAGGCGTGCGGATCGGCCTGCAACTGATCAAAGGTCTGCCGCAAGCGGCGGCCGAGCGGATCATGGCCGCGCGCGCAGAAGCGCCGTTCATCGATGTCGACGATCTCACGCGCCGTGCCGCGTTGTCGCGCCGCGAACTCGAAGCGCTCGCGGCGGGCAATGCGCTCGCGAGCATTGCAGGACACCGGCGTCAGGCGTGGTGGGCGGTCACCGCACAGCAGCGCGCGCCGGAATTGCTGCGCGACGCGCCGATGAGCGAGGCGCCGCTGCTGCTGCCGGAAGCATCGGAAGGTCGCGAAATCGTCGACGATTACGCGAGTCTCGGGCTCACGCTCAATCGGCATCCGCTCGCGCTTTTGCGCGCGAAGCTCGCGCGTATGCGCTTCAAGACCGCGGCCGAACTCGCGGATATCAGAAACGGGCGCTTCGTGCGGGCGTGCGGCATCGTGACGGTGCGGCAGCGGCCGGGCACGGCCAACGGCACGATTTTCGTATCGATCGAGGACGAAACGGGCGCAATCAACGTGATCGTCTGGCCGGGGCTCGTCGAGAAACAGCGCAAGGTGCTGCTAGGCGCGTCGCTGCTCGGCGTGCACGGCGTCTGGCAAATGGAAGGCGAGGTGCGCCATCTGGTGGCGCAGCGGCTCGAAGACCATAGTGCTTTGCTCGGCCGCCTGGCCGCGCCGAGCCGCGATTTTCACTGAGATGAGACGTCCGGATACTTCGCGAGCAGTCTGCCGATCGCGATGTCGAACGGCGTGCGCCGGCCGATGCCCAGCGCTTCCAGCCGGCCGGAATCGAGATGACAGTCGCGCGGGCGCGGCGTCGCGTCCGCGGGCGTGCGCTGCGCAACGAGCTTCGCGTCCACTTTCAGTGCTCGCGCGATGCGTTCGGCGATATCGAACTTCGTCATCGGCTCGTCGCCGGACCATTGCGCGATCCCGGAGATCGTCGCGCCTTTCGCGTGATGTTCGAGCATGCCGCGAATCACCACGGCGACATCGGGCGTGTATGTCGGATAACGCGTCGCCCAGGCGTCCATCGAGGCGGGCGCGCCGGCCGCCTCGGACGATTTCACGATCGCGGGCGTGAGGCTCGTCACCGCAGATTCGCTCCAGTCGGTGAACGGCCCGTAAAGCAGCGGCAGACGCAGCACGCAGGACATCGGATCGCTCGCGAGCAGCGCGCGTTCGCCGTCGAGCTTGCTCTGGCCGTAGGCGTTGAGCGGCGCGGGCGCGTCGTCGGGCAAATAGGGCGGCGACGCGCCGTCGAAGACGTAGTCGGTCGAAATCGACAATACCCATGTGCCGAGCGCGCGCGCTTCGGTGGCGATCACGCTCAACGCCTCGACATTCAACGCGCGCGCGAGCGCCGGATCGTTTTCGCAGATGTCCGGACGCCGCTCCGCTGCCGCGACCACGATCGCATCCGGCGCGAGATCGCGCACGAACGCGCGTACCGCGTCATGGTCGAGCAGGTCGAGCTTCACGCTCGCGGCGTCGGCGCGCCGGTGAGCCGTATGCACGACGCGCCACGTCTGCGTGCTGGCCGCGCTCGCCAGTTCCGTGGCAACCGCCCGGCCCAGCAACCCCGACGCCCCGATCAGCGCGACGGTAAAGCGCTCGTTTTGCCTCATGCCGAAGCGACGCCGACGACCGTATAGCCGGCCTCGTCGATGGCTTCCTTGAGCGCATCGTTCGATTTTGCGGATTCGACGGCGACCTTGCCTCGCTCCAGATCGACGCGAACTTGCGCTTGCGGATCGATTTCCTGAATCGAGCGCGTCACAGCGGCGACGCAGTGCTGGCAACTCATGCCCTGAACTTCGAATTCGGTCATTGCTGTTTCCCCTTGAAAAAGTCCGGATCAACGACATCGTATACCTTGCCATCATGGGAAGGTGTAGAGTCGGAATGACATTTTTCAGGAGCAGACGATGAATATCGGCGAAGCGGCCCGCGCCTCGGGCGTGACCGCGAAAATGATCCGCTACTACGAGAGCGTCGGATTGCTCAATCCGGTCGGACGGACGTCATCGGGATATCGCGTGTATGGCGATCACGAGGTCCACGCGCTGCGTTTCGTGCGGCAGGCACGCCGGCTCGGTTTTCTCGTCGACGATATCCGCAAGCTGCTCGCCTTGTGGCAGGACCGGTCGCGGGCGAGCGCGGAGGTGAAGTCGATTGCGCTGGAACACGTTGCGGAACTTGACCGGCGGATCGCCGAATTAACCGAGATGCGCGACACGCTGTCGCATCTGGCTAATCATTGTCACGGCGACGCGCGGCCGGATTGCCCGATCTTGGACAAGCTGGCGCAGTAATGCCCTAAATGGGTGCATGTGCAACGACCAGATTGTTGACAAAGAGCGAATTGATACGAGAAATCAGTGGTTTAAGCAAGAATGCGGCCTGCACCATTCCGAATCCGAATGCACACTATTCAAGCATTTCACTACCCCGGCACGGACGTTCTCCCCTATAATCCGGGTATTCCCTAACGCGGGTAATCCCTGACCCGAACCGCCAGGGATCTTTCGAAGACCTTGGAGAACACCATGTTTGCATTCCTCATCGAAAAACTGAGCATCTGGTTTGAAGCCGCCGAGCAGCGCCGCCGCGAAGCCTATCTTGCGCAATCGACGGACATCGTCCAGCTTGAACAGCGCATCCGCTCGCTGGAAACGAACGGCTACAACGCTTAAGCGTTTCGTTCCTGGCGTCGAACACGCCCGATGTGAAAGCAAAAGCCCCGCAATTGCTGGGCTTTTGCTTTTTGCTCGTCACGTGAGCGGAGCGTTTTACTGCTTGTGCGGATGCTGCTCCAGCCACTGTTTCATGAATGCGATTTCCTTGTTCTGCGCGGCGATGATGTCCTTCGCCAGCTTGCGCAGCTTGGCGTCCTTGCCGTACTTCAGTTCGACCTTCGCCATTTCCACCGCGCCCTGATGATGCGGAATCATGTGCGCGACGAAATCCCGGTCGGCGTCCCCCGTGTACTCGATGCTCGACATGCCCGACATCATTTTCTGATCGGCGGCCTGGAACGCGGCGGTGGACGAGACGTCCGTCGGCTTCGGCTCGTGCTGTTCCATATTCATGCCTGGCATTGCATCGCTCGCCGGCGCGGCGGTCTGGGCATTCACGCTTGCGCTGCAGAGGATGGTGAAGATGGCAAGTGCGATTCTTGTTGATTTCATCGTATCTCCTGTGGAAGGGGCGGTTGCAAGGCTGCTTATGTGTCGAACCACCTAGCCTAAAGCTTGCCACCGGGGTAAGGTAAAGCGGTTTCGTCTACACAAAAGAGCGCGCGATGCCAGGCCATATCAATGACACGACGAATATCGGGTTCCGCCATCGAATCACGAAAGTCACGCAGGTTTGCATCGCGCTCGCCGCAGTCTTGCCCGGCTCGCAACCGGCGCTCGCCAAGCCGGGCGGCGAACCGCTCGTACTCGATACGCAAACCGGTATCCACAGCGGCGTGAGCGGCACGGTGCTCCAGAGCGGCCCGCTCGGCGGCCCGGGCATGGTGCCGATGGCGACATTGCCCGGCATCCCGCAGGAGGCTCAACCGCCCATCGTCGTTTCACCATACGTCGAATATTCAAGCGGACAGAACACGGTGCCCGTTCAGCCTGGCGGCGGCGTGCGCCCCAGAACTCCGCGCGCGCCTCATCCCTGACCCCGAAACCGTGCTCAGTCGGCGCGATGTTCAAGCTTGAACGAAGCGTTGCCGTCCTCGCCGAGCGCGTCGACGAGGTAGGGCAGTGATTCCTTCAGTTCCTTCGCCAGCGTGTAGGGCGGGTTGATTACGAACATGCCGCTGCCGAACAACCCGAAGCCGTCCGTCGGCGGTTTCCTCACCGTGAGGGCCGCATGCAGCCAGCCGTTCGGCTGGATGGCCTTCAGCTGATCGGCGAAACGCTGCGACTCCTGGCGCGTGACGATGGGGTACCAGACCGCATACGTTCCGGTCGAGAAGCGCTTGATACTTTCTTCGAGGCACGTAATCGTGCGGGCGTAGTCGCGCTTGTCCTCGTACGACGGATCGATCAGCACGAGCGCACGCCTCGGCGGCGGCGGAAGAATCGCCTTAATGCCGTCGAAGCCGTCGCCTTCGTAGATCATCGCGCGCCGGCCGGCATCGCGGAAATTGTGGCGCAGCACGTCGATTTCCGTGCTGTGCAACTCGAAAAGCCGCATGCGATCCTGCTCGCGCATCGTGCGCCAGGCCAGATAGGGCGAGCCGGGATAGAAACGCAGACCGCCATCGGGATTCAATGCCTTCACTTCGTCGACATAGTCGGCGAGCAGCGCCGGCAGGTCGCCGCGATCCCAAAGCTTGCCGATGCCCGTCTCGAACTCGGCGTTCTTCGTCGCGAAGCCTTCGGTGAGCGAATACACTCCGGCGCCGGCGTGCGTGTCGACATACCAATACGATTTGTCCTTCTGGCCGAGATAGCGAAGCATCTGAATGACGATCGCGTGTTTCAGCACATCGGCGTGGTTGCCCGCATGAAAGGCGTGACGGTAACTGAGCATGACAGGAGGCCCGCGTTGGGCGCGAGAAGCAAAATGAAAAGGTGCGGCGGAAGGGCGCCTATTCTAGCCGACCCCGTGCGCTGCATGACTCACGACGCCCAGCGCGTGCTGCGGCGCATTGCGTCCTTCATGCACAATAACCGCTCCCGGACTTTCATGAACAGTCGGCCGAACGGCCTAAGCGTTCTGAGTTTCGCCCGACTTTTCCTATGCCGAACGGCCAGCTTGATAGCCGTGCCGACGGATGTTGTCATACACCCGATGTCTTCCCACTGGATAGGAGGTTCGCATGTCATCAAACGGTAAGCTCGACGGCAAGGCCGCGATCGTGACGGGCGCGGCGAGCGGTATCGGCAAGGCTATCGCGTTCACGCTCGCCGGCGCGGGCGCGGCGGTCGCCATCGCCGATCTGAATCAGGCGGGCGCGGACGCGGTCGCCGAAGAGATCCGCGGCAAGGGCGGCAAGGCTATCGGCATCGCGATGGACGTGACGAACGAAGACGCCGTCAATCAGGGCATCGATCGCGTCGCTGCGGAACTGGGCTCTGTGGACATCCTCGTGTCGAACGCGGGCATTCAGATCGTCAATCCCATCGAAAACTACGCGTACGCCGACTGGAAGAAGATGATGGCGATCCACGTCGACGGCGCGTTTCTCACCACCAAAGCCGCGCTCAAGCATATGTACAAGGACGATCGCGGCGGGGTAGTGATCTATATGGGTTCGGTGCATTCGCACGAGGCGTCGCCGCTGAAGTCCGCCTATGTGACCGCGAAACACGGACTGCTCGGCCTCGCGCGCGTGCTGGCGAAGGAAGGCGCGAAGCACAACGTGCGCTCGCACGTCGTCTGTCCGGGCTTCGTGCGTACGCCGCTCGTCGACAAGCAAATTCCCGAGCAGGCCAAGGAGTTGAAAATCAGCGAGGAAGAAGTCGTCAGGCGCGTGATGCTCGGTGGTACGGTCGATGGCGTATTCACGACCGTCGAGGACGTCGCTCAGACCGTGCTCTTCCTTTCCGCGTTCGAAACGGCGGCGCTGACGGGGCAATCGTTCGTCGTGAGTCACGGCTGGTTCATGCAATAAGGAGAACGCGCGGGATGTCGGAAATCGAGAACGAAGAAGTCATAGGACGGGAAGGCGCGCGGACTCGGGCGTCCGCCGGGCAGCAAACCCGCGTGCACCTGCCGCCCTACGAGACGATCGCGCTCATGCTCCAGGGCGGGGGCGCGCTCGGCGCCTATCAGGCGGGCGTCTATCAAGGGTTGCACGAGGCGGACATCCATCCGAACTGGATCGCCGGCATCTCGATCGGCGCGCTTAACACGGCGATCATCGCGGGCAACGCGCCCGAGCATCGCGTGACGCGTCTGCTTGAATTCTGGGAGACGATCTGCCGGCCCGCGTTCGGTTTCCCGTTGCCCGCGTTCCTCGAGCGCGCGCTATTCGATTCCGCCGACGAAATTCGCAAGGCGTTCACCGCGATGCAGGCTTTCGGTGCGATCGTCGAAGGGCAGAAGGGATTTTTCATCCCGCGCTTTCCGCCGCCGTCGCCGATCGCGTCGAGCTCGCCGCAGACCGCGAGCTATTACGACACCACGCCGCTCAAGGCCACGCTCGAGCGGCTTTGCGATTTCGACCGCATCAATTCCGGCGAAACGCGCGTGTCGGTAGGCGCGGTGAACGTCGCGACCGGCAACTTCGCGTATTTCGACAACACGCAGATCCGCTTGCGCGCCGAGCATTTCATTGCCTCGGGCGCCTTGCCGCCGGGCTTCGCCGCAGTCGAGATCGACGGCCAGTTCTATTGGGACGGCGGTCTCATGTCGAACACGCCGCTCTACGAAATCGCGCAGGCGACGCCGCGCCGCGACACGCTCGCCTTCCAGGTCGATCTGTGGAGCGCGCGCGGGCCGGTGCCCGACAGCATCGTCGACGTGATGGGGCGCGTGAAGGACGTGCAGTATTCGAGCCGCACGCGTCTCGTCACGGATCAGATGCAGCGCGCGCAGCGCTACCGTAACGTGTTGCAGCACGTTCTCGATCTCGTGCCCGAAGACGTCCGCGAGGGCGACGAATGGTGCAGGCTCGCCGCCGAACTGGCATGTTCGAAGCGTTACAACATCATCCACCTGATATACCGGCAAAAAGAGTACGAGGGGCATTTCAAGGACTACCAGTTCGGCTTTTCGACAATGCGCGAACACTGGGAAAGCGGTCTCTCCGATATGCGCCGCACGCTTGCGCATCGCGACTGGCTCGACATGCCCAACGGCGAGTCGCGCTTCATCACGCATGACATCCATCGGGACGAGCGATGAAAGCGTTGCGCAAGATGGAATGAGCCGTGTGGGCGAGAATTTGTGCCCCTTTGTATAATTCGGGACGCATTCCGGTGCTGTTTCTATCGACGCCGGACATCACGACTTTTCCCCGCTTTAGATGAACTCGATCGCGGTCTGCTTCGTCTGTCTCGGCAATATCTGCCGCTCGCCCAGCGCGGAAGCGGTGATGCGCGACCTCGTCGAGCGCGCGAAACTGGCTGAGCGCATCGTGATCGATTCGGCGGGCACCGGCGACTGGCACATCGGCGAGCCACCGGACGAACGCGCGCAAAAGGCAGCGAAGAAGCGCGGCTACGATCTGTCGAAGTTGCGCGGCCGTCAGGTCGCCGCGGCCGATTTCGCGCGCTTCGATCTGTTCATCGTCATGGACGACGCCAACGCCGCCGCCTTGGCGGAAGTCTGCCCGTCCGACCACCGCGACAAGATTCGCCTGCTGATGGAGTTCGCGACGCGCGACGACAGCCGCGTGGTGGTCGATCCCTATTTCGGTGGCGAAGAGGGCTTCGAAAAAGTGCTCGACCAATGCGAGGACGCATGTGAAGGCTTGCTGAAAGCCTTACGCGCTCAGTTGACTGCCTGAGCGGCGGCGCGGCCGCGCGATCCGAAAAAAACGCGTTAAAAGACTACTTATCTCGCCCCGGATACTTGACTAAAAACGTGGGCTATTTATACTTGACGAAAACCATCGAGTATTAGCGTTAGCCCCCAATTATGAGACTCACCACGAAAGGCCGTTTCGCCGTCACGGCGATGATCGACCTGGCGCTGCGCCAGGAGCAGGGCCCGGTGACGCTGGCAGGCATCAGTCAGCGCCAGCGCATCTCGCTTTCCTACCTCGAACAGCTCTTCGGCAAGCTGCGGCGGCATGAGATCGTCGAATCGGTTCGCGGACCGGGCGGCGGCTACAACCTCGCGCGCCGCGCGGAGAACGTCACGGTTGCCGACATCATCATCGCGGTCGACGAGCCGATCGACGCCACACAGTGCGGCGGCAAGGGCACGTGCGAAGGCACGAAGCAGCACGACGGCCACTGCATGACGCACGAGCTCTGGGCGACACTGAACCAGAAGATGGTCGAGTATCTCGATTCCGTCTCGTTGAAGGATCTGGTCGACCAGCAGCGTGCGCGCGAAGGTTCGTCGGCGGTGCTGCGCGACCGGCGCGCGGAATCGGCTGGCGTCGAGGCCGCGCGTGTCGTGCCCAAGGGGCCGAATTCCATTTTCAATCTGGCCGGATGACATAACCGCCGCGCCGGCGCGAGCCGCGCGCGCAGACGAAAGCGTCCCAGCCAAGAGCTTTGACCGATTTTCCCGGAGCGACTGATGAACAACGATATTCCCCACCTGCCCATTTACATGGACTACAGCGCGACGACCCCCGTCGATCCGCGCGTGGTGGACAAGATGATTCCGTATCTTCGCGAGCAGTTCGGCAATCCGGCCTCGCGCAGCCACCAGTACGGCTGGGATGCGGAGCGTGCGGTCGAGGAAGCGCGCGAGAACGTCGCGGCGCTCGTGAATTGCGATCCGCGCGAGATCATCTGGACGTCGGGTGCGACGGAATCGGACAACCTCGCCATCAAGGGCGCGGCGCACTTCTACAAGAGCAAGGGCAAGCACATCATCACCGTGAAGACCGAGCACAAGGCCGTGCTCGACACCACGCGTGAGCTGGAGCGCGAAGGCTACGAAGTCACGTATCTCGACGTGAAGGACGACGGTCTCATCGATCTGGAAAAGTTCAAGGCGGCGATCCGTCCGGACACGATCCTCGTCTCCGTGATGAGCGTGAACAACGAAATCGGCGTGATTCAGGACATCGAGGCGATCGGCGAGATCACGCGCGAGAAGGGCATCATTTTCCACGTCGATGCGGCGCAAGCCACCGGCAAGATCGAAATCGATCTGCAAAAGCTGAAGGTCGATCTGATGTCGTTTTCGGCTCACAAGACGTACGGTCCGAAGGGCATCGGCGCGCTGTACGTGCGTCGCAAGCCGCGCGTGCGCATCGAAGCGCAGATGCACGGCGGCGGTCACGAGCGCGGCATGCGTTCGGGCACGCTCGCGACGCATCAGATCGTCGGCATGGGCGAAGCGTTCCGCATCGCGCGTGAGGAAATGGCGACGGAGAACGAGCGCATCCGCATGCTGCGCGACCGTCTGCTGAAGGGGCTGCAGGACATCGAAGAGGTGTACGTCAACGGCGACATGGAACGCCGCGTGCCGCACAACCTCAACATCAGCTTCAACTTCGTCGAAGGCGAATCGCTGATCATGGCGGTGAAGGACGTCGCGGTGTCGTCGGGTTCGGCGTGCACGTCGGCGTCGCTCGAGCCCTCTTATGTGCTGCGCGCGCTCGGCCGTAACGACGAACTCGCGCACAGCTCGATCCGCTTCACGGTCGGCCGCTTCACCACCGAGCAGGACGTCGACTATGTGATCAACCTGCTGAAGAACAAGATCGCGAAACTGCGCGATCTGTCGCCGCTCTGGGAAATGCACAAGGACGGCATCGACATCTCGACCATCCAGTGGGCTGCGCACTAAGCGACCACTGAGCGCCACGCGACACCGAATATTAGGAGAGTTTGAATCATGGCTTATAGCGACAAGGTTCTGGACCACTACGAAAACCCGCGTAACGTCGGCTCGTTTTCGAAGGACGACGACACCGTCGGCACCGGCATGGTCGGCGCGCCGGCGTGCGGCGACGTGATGAAGCTGCAGATCCGCGTGGGCGCGGATGGCGTGATCGAGGACGCGAAGTTCAAGACCTACGGCTGCGGCTCGGCGATCGCATCGAGCTCGCTCGTCACCGAATGGGTGAAGGGCAAGACGCTGGATCAGGCGCTCACCATCAAGAACACGCAGATCGCCGAAGAACTGGCGCTGCCGCCGGTGAAGATCCACTGCTCGATCCTCGCGGAAGACGCGATCAAGGCGGCGGTTGCGGACTACAAGCAGCGTCATGGCGTCGCGGCGCCGGAAGCGGCAGCGGCGGAATCGAAGCAGGCAGCGGCGTAATTGTGACGACGGGCGTCCGGGGCGGCGCCCCGAAGAGAGAAGCGAAGACTATGGCAATCACGTTGACGGATAAAGCGGCACAACACGTACAGAAGTATCTGACGCGGCGCGGCAAGGGCGTCGGCTTGCGGCTGGGCGTGCGGACGACGGGCTGTTCGGGCCTCGCGTACAAGCTCGAGTATGTCGACGAGCTCGCACCGGAAGACACCGTGTTCGAGTCGTCGGGCGTGAAGATCGTGATCGATCCGAAGAGTCTTCCGTATCTCGACGGCACCGAGCTGGACTTCGCCCGCGAAGGCCTGAACGAAGGCTTCAAGTTCAACAATCCGAACGCGAAGGACGAATGCGGCTGCGGCGAATCGTTCCGCGTCTGACGGGAATGACGCCGGCGGTATCGGCAAAAGAGGCGGCGCGTGCCGCCTTTTTCATTCGCGCACACTGAATTCACAGACATAGCATGGCCACGCTCACCGACAGTCACTTCGATCTCTTCGATCTGCCGCAGACCTTCGCCGTCGACCAGCAGAAGCTCGACGACGCTTATCGCACCGTGCAGGCGCAAGTGCATCCGGACCGTTTCGCCGCGGCCGGCGATGCGCAGAAGCGTCTCGCGATGCAGTGGGCCACGCACGCGAACGAGGCGTATCAGACGCTGCGCGATCCGCTGAAGCGCGCGCGCTATATGCTCGCGCAGCGCGGCATCGACGTCGGCGCGGAGAACAACACCGCGATGGAGCCGGCGTTCCTGATGCAGCAGATGGAATGGCGCGAAAATATCGAGGATGCGGCGAACGCGAAGAACATCGGTGCGCTCGAAGCGCTGCTCGACGAACTGCGCGACGAAGAGCGCATGCGCTTCACCAAGCTCGAGGCGCTGATCGACAGCAAGTCGGATCAGGCGGCGGGCGAGGCCGTGCGTCAGTTGATGTTCATCGAACGCGTGGCGCATGAAATCGGCGCGCAGATCGAACGGCTCGAACACTAAAGGCAAACGCGCCGCATACAACCCCATAAGACCAACGATGGCTTTACTGCAAATCTCAGAACCCGGCATGGCGCCGGCGCCGCATCAAAGGCGCGTGGCGGTCGGCATCGATCTCGGCACGACGAACTCGCTCGTCGCGGCCGTGCGCAGCAGCGTGCCCGAAGCGCTGCCCGACGAGGACGGCCACGTGCTGCTGCCGTCGGTCGTGCGCTATCTGGAGAAGGGCGGACGGCGCATCGGCCGCGCCGCGAAGGAAGAAGCGGTCATCGATCCGCGCAATACGATCGTCTCGGTCAAGCGTTTCATGGGCCGCGGCAAGAGCGAGGTCGAGGGCGCGGAGAACGCGCCGTACGATTTCATCGACGCGCCGGGCATGGTGCAGATTCGCACCGTCGACGGCGTGAAAAGCCCGGTCGAAGTATCGGCGGAAATTCTCGCGACGCTGCGTTATCGCGCGGAAGACACGCTCGGCGAGGATCTCGTCGGCGCGGTGATCACGGTGCCCGCCTATTTCGACGAAGCCCAGCGTCAGGCGACGAAGGACGCGGCGAAGCTCGCCGGCCTGAACGTGCTGCGCCTGCTCAACGAGCCGACCGCAGCCGCGATCGCTTACGGTCTCGATAACGGCGCGGAAGGCCTCTACGCCGTCTACGACCTCGGCGGCGGCACATTCGATCTGTCGATTCTCAAGCTCACGAAAGGCGTCTTCGAAGTGCTCGCGGCGGGCGGCGATTCCGCGCTCGGCGGCGACGATTTCGATCACGCGCTGTATCGGCACGTCTTGACGGCGGCGGGCGTGTCGGTCGATGCGCCGGAAGACGTGCGCCTGCTGCTCGATCTCGTTCGCAACGCGAAGGAAGCGCTGTCGTCGACGAACGAAACGCGCGTCCAGGCGACGCTCTCGACCGGCCAGCAGATCGATGTCGCCGTGACCGAAGCGGAGTTCGCCGCGCTGACCGAGGCGCTCGTCGCGCGCACGCTCACGCCGACGAAAAAGGCGCTGCGCGATGCGAAGGTCGCCGCGAAGGACATCAAGGGCGTCGTACTGGTTGGCGGCGCCACGCGCATGCCGGTGATCCGCCGCGCGGTCGAAACGTTCTTCGGCCAGCCGCCGCTCATCAATCTCGATCCAGATCAGGTCGTCGCGCTGGGCGCTGCGATTCAGGCCGATCTGCTCGCGGGCAACCGTCGCGGCGAAGGCGACGACTGGCTGCTGCTCGACGTGATTCCGCTGTCGCTCGGCGTCGAAACGATGGGCGGCCTCACCGAGAAAATCATCCCACGCAATTCGACGATCCCGACCGCGCGCGCACAGGATTTCACGACCTTCAAGGACGGCCAGACCGCGATGGCGATCCACGTCGTTCAGGGCGAGCGCGAACTCGTGTCCGATTGCCGGTCGCTCGCGCGCTTCGAGTTGCGCGGCATTCCGCCGATGGCGGCGGGCGCGGCGCGCATTCGTGTGACCTATCAGGTCGACGCGGACGGTCTCTTGTCCGTGTTCGCGCGCGAGCAGATGTCGGGCGTGGAGGCGTCGGTGGTCGTGAAGCCGTCGTACGGACTCGCCGACGACGAAGTCGCCCGCATGCTCGAAGAGAGCTTCAAGACCGCCGAGACGGACATGCGCGCGCGTGCGTTGCGCGAGGCGCAGGTGGAAGCGGAGCGTCTCATCGAAGCGACGCACGTTGCGCTCGAAACCGACGGCGAACTGCTCGACGACGATGAACGCGCGCAAATCGTCGCGCTCGTGACCGAACTGGCGGCGCTCGCGAACGGCGATTCGGTCGAGAAGATCGAAGATGCGACGAAGACGCTCGCCACCGGCACCGATGAATTCGCCGCGCGCCGCATGAACAAGAGCATCCGCCGCGCGCTCGCGGGCCGCAAGCTCGACGACGTCTAAATCATCCTATTCGAGAAATTACGAAACATGCCTCAAATCGTTGTGCTGCCTCACGTGGAGCTTTGCCCGGACGGCGCGGTGATCGACGCCGACATCGGCAAGAGCATCTGCGACAATCTGCTGGATCACGGCATCGAGATCGAGCACGCCTGCGAGAAATCGTGCGCGTGCACGACGTGCCACGTCATCATTCGCGAGGGCTTCAACGCGCTCGAGCCGTCCGAGGAAGACGAGGACGATCTGCTCGATAAAGCGTGGGGTCTCGAACCGACATCGCGGTTATCATGTCAGGCAATGGTGCCTGCCGACGAGGATCTGGTGGTCGAGATCCCGCGGTACTCCATCAATCACGCCAAAGAAAATCACTGACAGGAGGCTCGCCCATGAAGTGGACAGATACCCAGGAGATCGCGATGGCACTCACCGACGCGCATCAGGATGTCGATCCCCAATATGTGCGTTTCACTGACCTGCATCGCTGGATCACCGAACTCGACGGTTTCGACGACGATCCCGAAAAGTCCAACGAGAAGATTCTCGAGGCAATCCAGGCGGCCTGGATCGAGGACGCGGACTACTGACCGGTTCTAATTCGCCATGACGGCGGCTTCGTGAGAAGCCGCCGTTTTGTTTTGCGGGCATTCTTTTGCGCCGATGCTTCGCATTGCAGAAGTTCAGACCTTCGCGCCGCGCTCCGCGAGCTGTCGCTGCAACGTCGGCCACATCTTGGCGACGGCTTCCTCGCCCGCGAGAATCGATGCATTGCGCTGGCTGAAATCGCTGCTGCTCATCGCGTTGAGGTTGGGGCGAACGACCGCGTTCGCGTATTTGTCGAGCTCGTAGGCCTTGATGGTCTGGCCCATGATCGTGAAGGTCTGCATCAGCACGTCGAACGAGCTCGATGTCAGCCCGCTTTCCGGCCGCGCCGAAATATCGACGGCGATCACGAAATCCGCGCCCATCTTGTGCGCGAACGCCGCTGGCACCGGACTCACGAGCCCGCCGTCGACATACTCGCGATCGCCGATCTTCACCGGCTCGAAAATCGACGGCACGCTGCACGACGCCCGCACAGCGACGCCCGTGTTGCCGCGCTGAAAGAGAATCGGCTGGCCGCTCTTCAGATCCGTGGCGACGATGCCGAGCGGCTTCGCCATCTTTTCGATCGGACGGTTGTCGAGCGTCCTGTTCAGGTAGTTCTGCAGCGCGACGCCTTGCAGGATGCCGCGCGCGCGAAAGGGCATCGCCCAGTCGCTGATCGAGGCTTCGTCCATCGTGAGGGCGAGCTTGTTGATCGCGATGCCGCTCATCCCCGATGCGTACAGCGCCGCGATGACCGAGCCGGCGCTCGTGCCCGCGACGAGATCCACGCGCACGTTGCGCGCCTCGAGCGCCTTGATCACGCCGATATGCGCGAAGCCGCGCGCGGCGCCGCCGCCGAGCGCGAGCCCGATACGCATCGGTTGTTGCGGTTCTGCCTTCGGCGGCGCCGGCGGCGTGACGATCGCCGTTTCGCCTGAATTGCCGCCGCTCGTGGTAGTGCAGGCGGCGAGAACGGACGACGCGGCCGCGAGCGAAAACGCGCGGCGCGAAAGACGGGGTGACGATGAACTCAAAGTGTGCTCCAGCGGTGCGGCGGGTTCCGGCAGGCCCGTCGATGCGGGCGTTCGGGGAGATCTTGAAAAGCGCGCACATCATAAAACAAAAGGCGCGCGGACCGGCGCGAAGCGGGCGGCGAGTATAATTTCGTCTCATTTTGCGCGGCATTTCAGCGCCTGGCGCACTGCCATTCATCGAGTAAACAGCAATGACCACCCAAGTCCGCACACGCTTCGCTCCGAGTCCGACCGGCTTCATCCATCTCGGCAACATCCGCTCCGCGCTCTATCCGTGGGCGTTCGCGCGCAAGATGAAGGGCACTTTCGTGCTGCGCATCGAGGACACCGATCTCGAGCGCTCCACCGATGCGTCGGTCGATGCGATTCTCGAAGGCATGGCGTGGCTCGGGCTCGATTTCGACGAAGGCCCGTTCTATCAGATGCAGCGCATGGACCGTTATCGCGAGGTCATCGCGCAGATGATGGAAAAGGGGCTCGCGTATCACTGCTACATGTCGACGGAAGAGCTCGACGCGCTGCGCGAGCGTCAGCGCGCCGCGGGCGAGAAGCCGCGCTACGACGGTACGTGGCGCCCCGAGCCGGGCAAGGTGCTGCCGCCGGTTCCGGAAGGCGTGAAGCCTGTCGTGCGCTTTCGCAATCCGCTCTCGGGCACGGTCGCATGGGACGACGCGGTGAAAGGCCACATCGAAATTTCGAACGAGGAACTCGACGACCTCGTGATCGCGCGCCCCGACGGCACGCCGACGTATAACTTCTGCGTGGTCGTCGACGATCTCGACATGAAGATCACGCATGTGATTCGCGGCGACGATCACGTCAACAACACGCCGCGCCAGATCAACATTCTGCGCGCGCTCGGCGGCGAGGTGCCGGTGTACGCGCATCTGCCGACCGTGCTGAACGAGCAGGGCGAGAAGATGAGCAAGCGCCACGGCGCGATGAGCGTGACGGGCTATCGCGACAACGGCTATCTGCCGGAAGCGGTGGTCAACTATCTGGCGCGCCTAGGCTGGTCGCATGGCGATGCGGAGATTTTCTCGCGCGAGCAGTTCGTCGAATGGTTCGATCTCGAGCATCTCGGTAAGTCGCCCGCGCAGTACGACCACGACAAGCTGAACTGGCTCAACGCGCACTACATCAAGGAAGCGGACAACGCGCGTCTCGCCGAGCTGACGAAGCCGTTCCTGCTGCAGGCCGGTATCGATGCCGCGGCGATCGACGGCGGCGCGCCGCTCGATCAGGTGATCGGGCTCTTGAAGGACCGCGCATCGACGGTGAAGGAAATCGCCGATAACGCCGCCATGTTCTATCGTGAGCCGGTGATCGATGCGGACGCCTTCGCGCAGCACGTCACCGATGCGGTGCGTCCGGCTATCGCGGACCTGCGTGCGGCGCTCGCGAACGTCGAGTGGACCAAGGAAGCGATCGCGGCCGCGCTCAAGGCGACGCTCGCCGCGCACAAGCTGAAAATGCCGCAACTCGCGATGCCGGTGCGCCTGCTGGTCGCGGGCACGACCCACACGCCGTCGATCGATGCCGTCCTGATGCTCTTCGGACGCGATGTCGTGTTGGCGCGTCTGGAAAAGGCGGCGGGTTGAGATCCACGCAATGGATCGCGGGGCGTGATCCATTGCGCGCATCGGCGTCTGTCGAGGCAAAAAGTTTCAATGAAGTCGTCAGAGGGTATTTACAACTTCGAAAACGCCCTATACAATCTCGTTTCTGTTCTGCAAGGGGGTATAGCTCAGCTGGGAGAGCGCTTGCATGGCATGCAAGAGGTCAGCGGTTCGATCCCGCTTACCTCCACCAAGAACAGCAGAAAGCAGTTGAAGTAGTGCGAAGCTTGTTCTCCGGAAACGGAAGTCGCAAAAAATACTTCACAAGTAACACGAAGTTGTATAGAATTTCGGTCTTCGCTGATCGGCGGCAAGTAGATCAGCGGAGCAGTAGTAAAGACAGAATCACAAGTTTCTGTCCCCTTCGTCTAGAGGCCTAGGACATCACCCTTTCACGGTGAGTACAGGGGTTCGAATCCCCTAGGGGACGCCAGAACATCGGCGGCTGCTAGTAGAAAGCGCTGCAAGTTCGCAGGTGACACTGTGAACGGATGAAAAGAAGTGGAGCGGTAGTTCAGTTGGTTAGAATACCGGCCTGTCACGCCGGGGGTCGCGGGTTCGAGCCCCGTCCGCTCCGCCAACACTTGCGAGCAGAAACACTCCGGCTAATGAGAGCCGGTTTTTTTTCGCCGCAGGGTGTGCAGAAGTTGAAGTCCCCTTCGTCTAGAGGCCTAGGACATCACCCTTTCACGGTGAGTACAGGGGTTCGAATCCCCTAGGGGACGCCAGAACATCGGCGGCTGCTAGTCAAAAGCGCTGCAAGTTCACAAGTGACACTGTGAACGATGAAAAGAAGTGGAGCGGTAGTTCAGTTGGTTAGAATACCGGCCTGTCACGCCGGGGGTCGCGGGTTCGAGCCCCGTCCGCTCCGCCAAGCTGTTTTAAGGAAATCCAGCCTTCGGGCTGGATTTTTTTTGCCCGCTTTCCGCCGCTCGCCATATCCGATTCCCTTTCGTACGCGTTCCCTGCGCATTCGACCGTGATAATGGCCATTGCCAGCCCGCGCACACTGTCTTAGTGTTTAGGCACCTGTTTCTCGTGCCCGTGCGATGCTCGACCCGACCGAAGACCTCTCGCTCTATCAACTGCGCCAGGCGAACATGGCGGACTTCGCCTTCGCCGAAGCGCTCACGCACGACAACATGGTGGGCTACTATCGGCGTCACAATCTCGTGTGGCGCGGCGATCTTTTCCTTTCCAGCTGGCGCGAGTCCGAAAATTTCATCCTGCAGGCGGATGGCGTTCCCATTGGCGTCATGCGTGTCACCGAGGAAGACAATTCGCTGCATATTCGCGACGTGCAGATCGCGAAGGGCTATCGTGGACACGGCGCCGGGACCTTTCTGCTTAACACGGCGCATCGATGGGCGAGGGCGCGCGGGCTCGCCGAATGTCAGTTGCGCGTGTTCGTCGATAACCCCGCGGCGCGTCTTTACATTCGGCTCGGATACCGGCCGGCCGGACCGCGGCTCGCGCAGCTCGGCGCAATCCGGCACATGGTGCGGCGCGTCTGAAGAAAGCGCGCACACGCGCTAAGAGCCGTCGATGTCGCGCTCGTCGCGGCCATCGCGGGCGAAAAATGCGCGCGGGCTTTCGCCGAACGCACGGCGAAACATCGCGGAGAATGCGCTCTGGCTCTGATAGCCCAGTTCACGCGCAACTTGCGCGAGCGGACGGCCCTGGCTGAGCAGCGGAATGGCGCGCGCAAGAACGGCCTGCTGACGCCACTGGGAAAAACTCACGCCGAGTTCGCGTCTGAAAAGCCGCGCGATGGTGCGCGAACTCGCGCCGGCCTCCGATGACCACCGCTCCAGATCGGAATGCGACGGATCGGCGAGCACGGCGTTGCACAGGGCGCGCAGGCGCTTCTCGTTCGGCATCGGCACGGAGAGCGGCAGCGGCTGCGAGCGGATGATTTCATCGAGCGCGAGCGTGCCCAGCAGTCGCTCGCGCTGACGCGAAATCGGTTCTTCATCGAGCGCCGCGATGACTTCGCGCAAAAGCGGCGACACCTCGACGACCCGACACGCGCCGAGACCCGCCGGCACGACGCTCGCGTCGACGTAAAGCGTCCGCAGATAAGCGTCCTCGACGATCACGACCTCGTGCGTGACATTGGGCGGCACCCAGATCGCGCGCGAAGGCGGCACCATCCAAGTCGAATCCGCTGTCGCGACACGCAAGACCCCGCGCGACGTATAGGCGACCTGCGCCCACGGATGCGTATGCAGCGCGATCCGCACGCCGTAAGGAACGGGCCGCGAGCGCACGCGAATCGGATGATCGAGCGTCGGCGAATGCTCGACGGGAATGTCGAGATGCTCGACTTCTTCGCCCGACGAGTTCGATTCGACAAACGTGGCCATGTTCGCTCGAGTTGATGGTGGCAGGCGGCCGGATTCATCGACCGCCACGCGCCGATGGTAGCCGAAAGCGCTCGCCCCGGCGCACCGCGAATATTGCCCGGCGCATAATGCCCGTCGTCACCTTTTGCGACAACAGGAGCGTTTTTCCCAATGCAATACGTTTTTGTCTACGGCACGCTGCGCGCGGGCGAGGCCAACGATATCAACCACGCAGCCGCGCGAAACGGCATCGCTACGCCCGAATGGATCGGTGCCGCCCACGTTCGGGGTCAGCTTTTCGACTTCGGCAACTATCCTGGTCTCGTGATCGATGAGAAGGGCGCGCCGATTCGCGGCGATGTCTACCGGATCGAGGACGCGCTCGTGCCCGTGCTCGACGAGATCGAACATGTGTATCCGGGCGTGGAAGGCTTATTCCGCTCGCATCGCCTGCATGTGGAGGTGGAAATCGAGGGGAGAAAGGATCGGGTCGATTGCCTGATCTATCCCGTCGGGGCTGCGTCCGCTGCCGGGCTGCCGTGCATCGAAGGCGGCGACTGGGTGACGCATCGCGCCGAACGCGCCTGAATGCGCGAAGCAGGGAAACTGATTTTGCTCGCGCCGCGGTGAGCCGATGCGTCGACTCACCGCGGCGTGAATGGCCCCGCGCCTTGCAGCGGGAACCGGCTTACTGGCTCGGGGCCGCCGGCTTGCTGTGCGATTTCTTGTGATGCATCGACTTGTGCGAAGAAGGCGTCTGCTCGGTCATCTTTTGGCTTTCCTGACGCGACTGCAGAGCCTGCGCGCGCGACTCGACATCAGCGATTTTGGCGGGATCGGTGCTCATGGTCACGCCTTGATCGCTCTGGGCATACGCGGCCGATGCGACCGCGCTGAGGGACAACAGAACAGCCAGGGACACTTTCTTCATTGTTACCTCCGAGTGGCAGTTGGAACCTGGGAATCGTCTGTCCGATCCGTTGGAACGACACTTGTGTCTGAGCAAAAATCGCTCCCGCTGTGCGGGAAGTCAGCCGCTAACCTCGCGCGTCTGACGATCAGACAACCTGAATCATAAGCCTTGAATCGGGCAAGGGTGTGTCGTGCGTCTGTCCGAAAAGCGGACGCGCATGATCGAGCACAAGCGTCGAATTATTTTCCAGTGCTTATCAATGCGCTTCGCTCCCGAATCACGAGGCGCTAATAGAGATGCAGCCAGCGATACACGTCGAAGCGCGCGAGCCCGACGAGTTCGTGCATCGCGAGCTCGCTGTTCGTGAAGCCCCGCACACGGGGAAAGAACGTCGGGCGAGTGGGCCATACATCCGACACATACGGCACCGGCGCATAGCCGAAAGCCTCGAAAGCACGCAACGCGCGGCGCATGTGATACGCGGATGTGACGACGATCAAACGGTTGTCATGTGCGTGGCCGAGAATACCGGCCACGTTTCGCGCGTTCTGGTAAGTATTGAGGCTTTGATTCTCGCGCACGAGGTCGTCCGCAGCGACGCCTTGCGCAAGCACGTATGGCGCGTAATTGTCGGCTTCGGCCTGCCCGTGATGTTCCGGATCGCCGCCGCTCAGAATCACCTTGCACGACGCGCCGGTTTCGCGGCATTCGCGATACAGCGTTGCCACGGCGTCGATGCGCCGCACCGCGTTGGACTTCGGAACGAGCCCCGCTTCGCTGCGATGCGTGCCGCCGCCCATCAGCACGATCGTCGTCTTCGGTGCGAACGAAGGCACGTCCGTGTGACGATAGCCGTGCTGGGCGAGATCGAGCAAAGGCGTTGCGAACCATCCCGCGCCGATCGCCCATGCGAGCGCCGCCACGATGATCGCAATCTGGATGCGGCGGCGTCGCCATAGTGCGAATAACGCAAAAAAAAGCAGCAATAAAGTGAATAGAACCAATTTGATTGGGGTAACGTATTGGTTTAAGGGCAATTCGTTCCGTCATCGCGTGCTTCGGAACGCATCGGCGGATGTCGCAGCAGAGCGCGTGATTAGCGCGCTGTCAACGGGGGCTTGAATAGAAAGCAGCACCTAACGCAAGCGGTGGCCAAACATTCGGCTGCGAGTCGTTCGTCGCAATCGGAATTCGGCGCGCCGCGTCTAGTCGACGTCGCGGACCGTCTTGCGACCGTCACGAGCGTCGTCATGGCTGCACAGGAAGAAACAACGAGATGACCACGTATTCCAACGAAGTTGTACTCGAAGCACTTCGCCGAGCGCAGTATCGTCAGGTTCCTTGGGCGAAACGCCCCAACGTTTTCGATCTCTTGCGCGCGCTCGGTTTGCTCGAACTCGCCCGGCAGCGCACCGTGGCGCCCGCGCCCGGATTTCACGCACCGGTCGATATCGCGGTCGTGACCGAACGCGGCAAGCACGAATTCACGCGTCTTTCGCGCGACGAACGTGGCAGCGACTGGGACTTGCGCCGCATGGAACCTTATACGTTCGGTGGTCAGGAAGCGGTCCTGGAGGCGCGAGTCTAGCACTGCCGGACACGTCGGCAGCGAGGCCGGCAGCGGTCGACAGTCGACGCATGGGTCGAGGGAGCGTTGTCGTCGGATGAAAGAGCCGACAATCTGCCTGCAGCCAACGGCAATACCCCAAAAAAGTGCCCGTATCGCGAACGACACGGGCATACCGGATCTCACTGTCGCCATGCTGTGCTCATGGCACGAGGTGTGACTGCCGCGCGCCGGAGTGGTTCCGTCAAACGCGCATCGTTCAGACGAACTCAATGATGTTGTGAACGCGCATCGCGTTCGGTATCGGGACGCGCGCGCACGTTGCTCGCGATATCGCCGCGCAGGTCGCCGCGTGGCGCGGGCGGCGTCGCATCGCGATTGCGGCCGGCATTCTGCGGCGCGGCCATCGAAGCCTTCGTGCTGACGTGAAAGTCGGATGCGGGAGGTGGCGGCTGCGCCTGGCTCATCGCCGCAGTGCTCGTCAGCGCGACGAAGGCGCCATGAGCGAGCAGAGTCGATGCCTTCATGGTGAAATCCTCGAAGCCTTCGTGGGGCTTGTTCGATTAATCACCAAGCTATGCTGCGATCCGCCGGGGCGCTGTAAGGAATCGTAAAGAGTTGTTTCGTCGACGACGCAGTGCGCGCGACTGTGCTACGACATCCGAATGCGGCAACGCAAAGAGGAGAAAGATCCGCGCAGGCCGCGGCCCGCGCGAGGGGTGAGATGTCTGGGTGAAGCCAGCGAGCGCCGGCTTCGGTCGATGCAAAGAACCGTTCAGGCCATCTTGGCCGGAGCGCGCCACGATTCCGGGTTCGTCCAGAACGCGCCACGCAGGCGATCGCGGCTCGGCGGCGCGGGCGGTTTGGCGGCGCTGGAACCGATGCGTCCGCGCAGCGACACTTCACGGCCGTTGCTGGACAGGCGCTTCACGATCTCGGCCAGCGTGCCGTCTGCCTGCCACTCGTCGAAGCGGCGGCGGCAGGTCGGCGGGGACGGGTAGCGTCCGGGCAGCTTCGACCAGCCTTCGCCCGTCGACAGCACCCACAAAACCGCGTTGACCACGGCCCGCGCTTCGACGCGCGGACGGCCGCGCCGTTCGCTGCGCGCCGGCTCGGAACAGAACAACGCCTCAACCAGCGCCCACTCGTTATCTCTCAAATCGTCGAACAGCACCATATCTCACCTCAGCGAAGCTAACCCCGGTGCGCTGCCCCGCGCCGCGCACTCTGGTCGGAATCCGATGAACGAATACCTGGAAAGGCTAGAGCGATTGCGGCGGACGATGTTCGATGTAACCGCGAATGGCTCCAACCTCTGTGCGCAATGAAATGCGAGAACCGTGCCATGCATGTTGCTAAATCCGGGAAACCCGCATGGCAGTAGGCTGACGCGATGCCAGCATGGCCCGTATCAGACCCGAAACACACTGATTAAGAAATCGGGACAATCACCAATCAAGTGCAATAGGCCCATCCGCCGTGCGTCGTGAGGATTTGCTGCACCGCAGCGAAACGCGCGTTCGGGCATGAGTTCAGACCAATGCTCGCTATAATTCGTGCATGAATTGTGGATATTGATGAGCATTCTGAATGAACGCGCCATTGAACGTGACGTTGCGGCAACTGCGCGTCTTTATCGAAGTATCGAGGCTGCGCAGCTTCAGCCGCGCAGGCGATGAAATCGGCCTCACGCAGTCGGCGGTCAGCCGGTGCGTGCGCGAGCTGGAAGGGGAAATTGGTCTCAAGCTGATCGACCGGACGACGCGCGAAGTTCAGCTGACCGATGTCGGCGTGAATCTCGTCGGCACGGTGTCGCGCCTGCTGGCCGACCTGGACGAAGCGCTGCGCGAGGTGCGCGATCTCGGCCAGCAGCGCCGCGGACGCGTGATCGTCGCGGCGAGTCCGACGGTCGCCTGCCGGCTGATGCCGCGCGTGATCGCGTCGTGCTTGCGGCAGTTTCCGCTCATCACGCTGAGTCTGCGCGACGACGTCCAGTCCGATGTCCTGCGCAAGGTGAAGTCGGGCGAGGTCGATTTCGGCGTCGTGATCGGCCCGTTTTCCTCCGACGAACTCCATGGCGAACCCGTGATGACCGATTCGTTCTGTCTCGTCGCGCGGCGCGATCATCCGCTCGGGCGCGAGACGGCGGTGCCGTGGGAAGCGCTCGCGGGCGAGCGGCTCGTGATGCTCGACTACGCGTCGGGCAGCCGGCCGATCATCGATGCCGTCATGCAGGAGCACGGCGTCGAGGCGCAAGTGGTGCAGGAACTCGGACACTCGGCGACGGTGTTCGGGCTCGTGGAAGCGGGCGTCGGCGTGAGCGTGCTGCCGTGGCTCGCGCTGCCGCTGCCGGCGGATTCGTCGCTGGTCGCGTTGCCGCTCGAACCGCGCGCCGAACGGACCGTGGAGCTCGTGCGGCGGCGCGATCGCTCGCTGTCGCCCGCGGCGGAATCGGTGTGGTCGCTGATCGCCTCGCTGCCGCCGCGTGCGGAAGACCTCGGATAAGCCTCCGTTCATCGCGAAAATCACGGCGCGCGCGTTAGACTTCTTTTTTAAGACAAGACGACGGGGCGAGCGATGAGTGAATCGGAAGGCGCGGTGGTCAGCGAACTGAGTCAATTGGCGGGCGCGCACGCATCGGGTGCGCCGAATGCGCGCGACGCCGTGCGGGCGTTGAGGCCGTCGCAGATCCGCGAGGTCGCAAACGCGGGTTTCGGCGTCGCCGATGTGCTGCCGTTCTGGTTCGGCGAATCGGATCGCGTGACGCCGCAATTCATCCGCGATGCCGCAAGCCGCGCGCTTGCCGATGGCGCCACGTTCTACACGCACAATCTCGGCATCGCCCCGCTGCGCGAATCGCTCAGCCGCTACGTGAGCGCGCTGCACGGCGCGACGACGCCGGCGCACATCGCCGTGACGAGCGCCGGCGTGAACGCGCTGATGCTCGCGGCGCAACTCGTGGTCGGTGCGGGCGATCGCGTCGTCGCCGTGACGCCGCTATGGCCGAATCTCGTCGAGATTCCGAAAATCCTCGGCGCGAGCGTCGATACCGTTTCGCTGACTTACGGCCCGCGTGGCTGGACGCTCGATCTCGACCGCCTGCTCGCGGCGCTCACGCCCAACACGCGCATGCTGATGATCAACTCGCCGAACAACCCGACCGGCTGGACGATGACGCGCGATCAGCAGCGCGCCGTGCTCGCGCATTGCCGCCGTCACGGAATCTGGATCGTCGCGGACGAAGTCTACGAACGCCTGTACTACGGCGATGACGCTCGCGTCGCGCCGTCCTTTCTCGATCTCGCCGCGCGCGACGAGCGCGTGATCGCGGTGAATTCGTTTTCGAAGGCGTGGCTGATGACCGGCTGGCGCCTCGGCTGGCTCGTCGCCCCGACGCAACTGATGGACGATCTCGGCAAGCTGGTCGAGTACAACACGTCGTGCGCGCCGTCGTTCGTGCAGCAGGCGGGCGTCGTCGCGGTGGAAGAGGGCGAGCGCTTTACTCAGGCGCTCGTCGCGGATCTGCGTGCAAGCCGCGATCATCTCGTGCGGGCGCTTCAGGCGATCGAGGGCGTCGACGTGCGCACGCCCGACGGCGCGATGTACCTGTTTTTCTCGCTACCGGGCGCGCAAAACAGCCTCGAACTGTGCAAATCGCTGGTGCGCGAAGCCCGTCTCGGACTTGCGCCGGGCAGCGCGTTCGGCCCGGAAGGCGAAGGCTTCGTGCGCTGGTGCTACGCGTGCGATCCCGCACGGCTGGACGCGGGCGTCGAACGCCTGCAGCGATTCCTGACGGCGCGCGGCGTCGCCTGAGCCGTGCCGATCGACGTCGGCCGCGCACGACCGGCGTCGAGTGAGTCCGGGCGCCGATCAATCGATCACCTTTACGCGCCGGTTGTTTTTGCGTAATATGGCGCTCAGTCACGCGCTTTCGCCTAGGAAAGCGCCACCTCGTCCGGCTGGATGGCCCGGCGTTCGCTCACCGATCGCCCTTTACGCCTCTCCCCGGTGCGTGCTCCCAATCAATATGACCGATTACAATCGGGCGAGCGCGTCTTGAAACTCCGCGTCCAGCTTTATCGTTCGCACCATTTTGGTGGCGTTCGGTCCTGCGCAAGCTCGATTTGAATTGAATCATTGACCATATAGGGTTGACCCAAGCTGCATGAATACCCAAGAGGCGAAGATCGTCCTCGAGACTGCTTTGATTTGCGCGCAGGAACCGCTGAGGCTGAATGAATTGCGCAAGCTGTTCGCCGACGACATTTCGGCGGATACCGTTCGCACGTTGCTCGAAGCGCTCAAGGCCGACTGGTCGGGACGCGGCGTGGAACTGGTCGCGCTTGCCTCGGGCTGGCGTTTTCAGAGCAAGCCCGCGATGCGGGCCTATCTCGACAGGCTGCACCCGGAAAAGCCGCCCAAGTATTCGCGGGCCGTACTCGAAACGCTGGCGATCATTGCCTATCGGCAACCAGTGACGCGGGGCGATATCGAAGAGATCCGCGGCGTGACGGTGAACACGCAGGTCGTGAAGCAACTGGAGGACCGTGGCTGGATCGAGGTGATCGGTCATCGCGACGTGCCGGGCCGCCCGGCACTGTACGCGACGACCAAGCAGTTTCTCGACGATCTCGGCCTGACCGCGCTCGACGAGTTGCCCGCGCTGGACAATCCGTCGGCGCAGCTCGAAGCATCGCTGCTCGCGCAGCATTCGATCGAATTTCCCGACAGCATCGCCGGGAATGCGCCGCCGGCGGGCATCGAGCCGCCGGCCACGCCACAAGCGTCGAATGACGGGGAACCTGACGCCCCGGCGCAGGTCTTCGCCGTTGAAGCGCTGGAATCGGCGGAATCCGCCGAGCCCGACGCTTCGGCCGATGAGCGCGCGGCCGCCGGGCCGGCGGAGCAAGAACAGACAGAAGAACAGCAGGAAAGACTCGGAACGGAACGTGCGGATGCGCTGGACGAGCGCGCCGCGTCGACAGCCGGGATTCACGCACAGCCTTTGGGCACCGCGCACGATGCGCCCGTTCCGATGCCGCGTGAAGACGAAAGAGATGCGAGTCCATCGAACGAAGCCGAACTGGACGACGACTCCGAAGAACCGAAGGCGCGCCGCGCCTGACGCAATTTGCATGGCCCCTGATCTGGCAATCCGGCTCTCCATAAAGATTATTTCGAGACGACCAGCCGGACCGGTCAGCGGATTTTTTGACGCGCCCGCGACGGGCGCGCGATTCGACATTTGAGGTTGTTTTGACACACTCCCACGACAGCGATTCGCCTGAATCCGCGCGCCCCGTGCACGCCGCGGACGCACCTGAGTCGGCCGATGCCGGCGACAGCACGCGCACCGACCGCGCCGATGAAGGCGGCGAGGGCGATGACCGTCCGCGCCGCGGATTGCGCCGCGGGCCGCGCAGCCTGATCGCACGGCGTCGCGCTGTCGCGAAGACCAAGGGCGCCGACGCTGCGCCAGGCGCGCCGGGCGCCGTCAACGAGACGCCGCCCGATGGCGTCGTGGCGGCACAAGTGCGTACCCCGCGCAAGGATCCGGGCGCGAAGCCGCGCAAGGGCGAAGGGGCGAGTCCGCGCGGCCGCAAGAGCGCGCGCGCGGAAGCGGGCGAAACCGGCGTCGAAGCAGCGGACGAGGCCGGCGTACAGGCCGCCGCGCCCGCGCCGCGCGAAGGCGGCCGGCGCAAGAATCCGCCGCAGCAAAAGCGCGGCAAGCGCAGCGACGCGGGACCGGCGACCGTCGAGAGCGCGGCTGCTGCAGCCGTCGACGACGTGTTCGCCTACGTGACCTCGCCGGCCTTCGACGCCGACAACGGTTCGGCCGGCGTGCGCGCCCCGATGCTGCGACGCGGCCGCAATGCACCGCAAAAGCGCGTGCTGGAACCGGACGAAGACGCGCCGAAGCTGCACAAGGTGCTCGCGGATGCGGGCATGGGTTCGCGGCGCGACATGGAAGAGTTGATCATCGCCGGGCGCGTATCGGTGAACGGCGAGCCGGCGCATATCGGCCAGCGCATCATGCCGACCGATCAGGTGCGCATCAACGGCAAGCCGCTCAAGCGCAAGCTCGCGAGCAAGCCGCCGCGCATCCTGCTGTATCACAAGCCGACGGGCGAGATCGTCAGCCATGCCGACCCGGAAGGGCGTCCGTCCGTGTTCGACAAGCTGCCGTCGATGAAAACCGCCAAATGGCTCGCGGTCGGGCGTCTCGACTTCAATACGGAAGGCCTGCTGTTGCTCACGACGTCCGGCGATCTGGCGAACCGCTTCATGCATCCGCGCTACAGCGTCGAGCGTGAGTACGCGGTGCGCGTGGTCGGACAACTGTCCGAGGCGATGAAGCAGAAGCTGCTGAAAGGCGTCGAGCTCGACGACGGTCCCGCCAACTTCTTGCGCATCCAGGACGGCGGCGGCGAAGGCACGAATCACTGGTATCACGTCGCGCTGGCGGAAGGCCGGAATCGCGAAGTGCGCCGTATGTTCGAGGCGGCCGGCCTGATGGTGAGCCGCCTGATCCGCACGCGTCATGGTCCGATCGCGCTGCCGCGCGGCCTGAAGCGCGGCCGCTGGGAAGAGCTCGAGGACAATCAGGTGCGCAGCCTGATGGCGTCGGTCGGGCTGAAATTGCCGACGGCCGAGAAGGGCGGACGCAGCGCCGCGCCGCGTGTGCAACCCGATCCGATGCAGACGTCGATGGGCTTCATCACGCGCGAGCCGGTGCTGAGCTCGCACTCGCGCATGACGCAGCAGCAGACGCCGGGACGCGGCGGCCGGCGCGGCCAGCCGGGCGGTGTGCCGGGCAGCTTCGGGCTCGGCGGCATGGGCGGATTCGGCGGCAACACGGGCAATGCAGGCAACGGGGGCGGCATGGGCCGTCGCGGCGGCCGGGAGCCGAACGGCAACCGCATCGGCAACGAGCCCAACGGCAATCGCGCTAACGGCGCACGGCCGGGTCCGCGCGGCGCGCGTCCGCAAGGCGGCGGTCCGCAGGGCGCGGGCGGCGCCGGCAAGCGTGCCGCCGGTGGCAACGCACCGCGGGGCAATCGCCAGGGCGGCGGACAGCAGGGCGCTGGCCAGAACAAAGCCGGCGGCGCGGGCCGGGGCGCGCGTAATCGCTCGCGCGGCCGCTGAGCGCGATATGTAAAAAATCGCAAAGACGTCGCCGGGGGAAGTCCAAAAGCGGGATGCGAAGCATCGGTCCGCCCCCGGCGACGAAAATCTCGCGTTTCGCTCTTTCTGATCGTTAGGACAAACCGGCGTGAAACCGGGTCCAACAGGGGCGAAAGTGCGCGTTACGTTTGCGTTTATCCTGAAAAATGGCTAAAATCATGAAGTCGCTGGGCACGTAGTTTTCTTTCGCTGCCCTGAGTGCGACCTCGGTTGAAAAATGTGGGCGTTGCGCCCATTTTTTTTTGGCTATTCGGTTCGGCATCTCGGGAGCAGGGGTGCGCGCCCGCATGAAGGCGCTCGCCCGCAGGTGTTTCGGCGTGGAGCGCGCGAACACCTTGGAGTTACTGTGCAACTGACGGAATTGATTGAAACCACGGTCTCGAGCCTTGGCTACGAGCTTGTCGATCTCGAGCGTTCGGGAGGCGGCATGCTGCGTGTCTACATCGACCAGCCGGCTGGTATCGCGATCGAAGACTGCGAGAAGGTCACCCGTCAGCTCCAATATTTGTTTGAAGTCGAGAACATCGACTACGACCGGCTCGAAGTATCGTCGCCGGGGCTCGACCGCCCGCTCAAGAAACTGGCGGATTTCGAGCGCTTCGCGGGGAGCGAAGTCGCCATTACATTGAAGAAGCCGCTGGACGGGCGCAAGTCGTTCCGCGGCATCCTGCACGCCCCTGACGGCGAAACGATCGGATTGGAATTTGAAGGGAAGGACGGCGCTGCGATGCTCGATTTCACGCTCGCGGACCTCGATAAGGCACGTCTCGTCCCCAAGGTTGACTTTAGGAGCCGCAAACAATGAGTCGCGAAGTATTGATGCTGGCGGATGCGCTGGCACGCGAAAAGAACGTCAACAAGGACGTCGTGTACGCAGCGCTGGAAGCTGCGCTTGCTTCGGCAACGAAGAAGCTCTTCGAGGAAGACGTGGATATTCGTGTCGCCATCGACCGTGAGAGCGGCGAACACGAAACTTTCCGCCGCTGGCGCGTCGTGCCGGACGAGGCCGGCCTGCAAGAGCCGGATCAGGAAATCCTGCTGTTCGAAGCGAAGGAGCAAAAGCCCGACGCGCAAGTTGACGAATTCATCGAGGAGCCGATTCCGTCGATCGAATTCGGCCGTATCGGCGCGCAGGCCGCCAAGCAGGTGATCCTGCAGAAGGTGCGCGACGCCGAGCGCGAACAGATTCTGAACGACTTCCTCGAGCGCGGCGAAAAGATCATGACCGGCTCGGTGAAGCGCCTGGACAAGGGTAATTTCATTGTCGAGTCGGGCCGTGTCGAAGCGCTGCTGCGCCGCGACCAGCTGATTCCGAAGGAAAACCTGCGCGTGGGCGACCGCGTGCGCGCGTACATCGCGAAGGTCGACCGCACCGCGCGCGGCCCGCAGATCGAACTCTCGCGCACCGCGCCCGAGTTCCTGATGAAGCTGTTCGAACTCGAAGTACCGGAAATCGAGCAAGGTCTGCTGGAAATCAAGGCCGCCGCGCGCGATCCCGGCGTGCGTGCGAAAATCGGCGTGATCGCCTACGACAAGCGGATCGATCCTATCGGCACTTGCGTCGGCATCCGCGGTTCGCGCGTGCAGGCCGTGCGTAACGAGCTCGGTGGCGAGAACGTCGACATCGTGCTATGGTCGGAAGATCCCGCGCAGTTCGTGATCGGCGCTCTCGCGCCGGCAGCCGTCCAGTCGATCGTCGTCGATGAAGAAAAGCATTCGATGGACGTCGTCGTGGACGAAAACGAGCTCGCCGTCGCCATCGGCCGCGCCGGCCAGAACGTGAGGCTCGCGAGCGAACTCACCGGCTGGCAAATCAATATCATGACGCCGGACGAGTCCGCGCTGAAGCAGAACGAAGAGCGTGGCAAGTTGCGCGACCTGTTCATGGCGCGTCTGGATGTGGACGAGGAAGTCGCCGACATCCTGATCGACGAAGGCTTCACGAGTCTCGAAGAAATCGCCTACGTGCCGCTCAACGAAATGCTCGAAATCGAAGCGTTCGACGAAGACACCGTGCACGAGCTGCGCAATCGCTCGCGCGACGCGCTCCTCACGATGGCGATCGCCAACGAAGAGAAGGTGGAAGGTGTTGCCCTCGATTTGAAGAGCCTCGACGGCATGGACAACGAGCTTCTCGCAAAGCTCGCCGAGCACCAGATTCAGACCCGCGACGATCTCGCGGAGCTGGCAGTAGATGAACTGGTCGAAATGACCGGAATGCAAGAGGATGCCGCTAAGGCGTTGATCATGAAAGCACGTGAACACTGGTTCCAGTGAGAAATGACCATGGCGCACTGATATTTGGCGGCCTGTCTGGCCGCGTGACCCCGATCTAACCGCAAGGATTGGTCCTTGCATCAAGAGGAATGAATGGCGAGTAACAACGTAGCCCAATTTGCCGCGGAACTCAAAATGCCTGCGGGCGTCCTGCTCGAGCAGTTGCAGGCGGCTGGCGTCCAGAAAGCGAGCGCGAACGACGATCTGTCCGAGACGGACAAGGCGCGTCTGCTCGATCATTTGCGCAAGTCGCACGGTTCCGCCGACGCCGACAAGCGCAAGATCACTTTGACCCGCCGGCATACGTCGGAAATCAAGCAATCCGACGCAACGGGTAAAGCTCGCACCATTCAGGTCGAGGTGCGCAAGAAGCGTGTTTTCGTGAAACGCGACGAAACCGGTGTGGAGCAGGCCGAGGCCGCGCCGAATCACGTCGAAGAGCCGGAAGTCGACGAAGCCGAACTGCAGCGTCGCGAGGAAGAAGCGCGCCGTGCCGCCGAGCAGCTCGAGCGCGAAGAGCGCGAGCTGAAGGAACAGCAGGCGAAGCTGGAGCGCGAAGAAGCCGAGCGCCGCGCTCGCGAGGAAGCGGCGGAAGCCGAGCGCAAGAAGCAGGAAGAGGAAGCGGCGCGCCGCGCGGCGGCTGCGGCTCAGGCTGCCGAAATCTCGCGTGCGGCGCAGGCTGCGCGTCAGGAAGCGCGCACGCAACCGGCCGTCGAAGCGAAGCCGGAACCGAAGCAGGACGACACCGCGCAGCGCGAAGCCGCCGAAAAGGCAGCGGAAGAGAAGGCTGCGAGCGAGCGTGCCGCGCAGCGTGAAGCCGCGAAGAAGGCGGAAGAAGACGCGAAGGCGAAGGCCGAAAAGGCTCGGCTCGAGCAGGAAGCCATCGCGAAGCGCCGTGCGGCGGCGGAAGCCGAAGCCCGCGCGATCCGCGAAATGATGAACACCCCGCGCAAGGCGCAAGTAAAGGCGCCGGAACCCGCGCCTGCACCGAAGCCCGCCGAAGCGGCGAAGGCCGCCGAAGCGAAGGGCACGCTGCACAAGCCCGCGAAGCCGGAAGGCGCGCAGGCGGCACGTCCCGCAGCGGCGAAGAAGCCGGCTGCAGGCGCGCCGGCACCCGCATCGACGGCTCCCGCAGGCGCCGGCGACAAGAAGAAGGCTGGCAAGGGCGGCTGGCAGCAGGACGACGCATCGAAGCGTCGCGGCATGAAGACGCGTGGCGATTCGAGCGGTGGTGTCGATCGCGGCTGGCGCGGCGGTCCGAAGGGTCGCGGCAAGCATCAGGAACAGACGTCATTCCAGGCGCCGACCGAGCCGATCGTCCGTGAAGTGCACGTGCCGGAAACCATTTCCGTCGCGGACCTCGCGCACAAGATGTCGGTGAAGGCTTCGGAAGTCATCAAGGTGATGATGAAGCTCGGCCAGATGGTCACGATCAACCAGGTGCTGGACCAGGAAACGGCGATGATCGTCGTCGAGGAACTGGGCCATCGCGCGGTCGCGGCGAAGCTGGACGACCCGGAAGCGTTGCTGATCGAAGGCGAAACCACCGAGGAAACGGCAGAGAAGCTGCCGCGTCCGCCGGTTGTCACCGTCATGGGTCACGTCGACCACGGCAAGACCTCGCTGCTGGACTACATCCGTCGCGCGAAAGTGGCGGCGGGCGAAGCGGGCGGCATCACGCAGCATATCGGCGCATATCACGTCGATACGCCGCGCGGCGTCATCACCTTCCTCGACACGCCGGGTCACGAGGCCTTCACGGCCATGCGTGCGCGCGGCGCGAAAGCGACCGACATCGTCATTCTGGTGGTCGCAGCCGACGACGGCGTGATGCCGCAGACGAAGGAAGCGATCGCTCACGCGAAGGCGGGCGGCGTGCCGATCGTCGTTGCGATCAACAAGATCGACAAGCCGGAAGCGAACCCCGACCGCGTGAAGCAGGAACTCGTCGCGGAAGGCGTGGTGCCGGAAGAGTACGGCGGCGATTCGCCGTTCATCGAAGTGTCGGCGAAGACCGGCCGGGGCATCGACGATCTGCTCGAAAACGTGTCGCTGCAAGCCGAAGTGCTGGAACTCACCGCGCCGGTGGAAGCCGCTGCGAAGGGTCTCGTCATCGAAGCGAAGCTGGACAAGGGCAAGGGCCCGGTCGCGACCATTCTGGTGCAGTCGGGCACGCTGAACCGCGGCGACGTGGTTCTCGCGGGCAGCGCCTACGGTCGCGTGCGAGCCATGCTCGACGAAACCGGCAAGCCGACGAAGACGGCGGGTCCGTCGATCCCGGTGGAAATCCAGGGTCTGTCGGAAGTGCCGGCGGCGGGCGAGGAAGTCATCGTGCTGCCGGACGAGCGCAAGGCGCGCGAAATTGCGCTGTTCCGTCAGGGCAAGTTCCGCGACGTCAAGCTTGCGAAGCAACAGGCCGCCAAGCTCGAGAACATGCTCGAGCAGATGGGCGAAGGCGAAGTGCAGAACCTGCCGCTCATCGTCAAGGCGGACGTGCAGGGCTCGCAGGAAGCGCTGGTCCAGTCGCTGCAGAAGCTGTCGACCAACGAGGTGCGCGTGCAGATCGTGCACAGCGCGGTTGGCGCGATCAGCGAATCGGACGTCAACCTGGCGACGGCATCGAAGGCGGTCATCATCGGCTTCAACACGCGTGCGGATGCTCAGGCGCGCAAGGTGGCCGAGGCGAACGGCATCGACATCCGCTACTACAACATCATCTATGACGCAGTGGATGAGGTGAAGGCGGCGATGTCCGGCATGCTCGCGCCGGAGAAGCGCGAAACGGTGACGGGCATGGTCGAGGTGCGCCAGGTCATCCGCGTGCCGAAGGTCGGCCTGATCGCGGGTTGTATGGTCACGGACGGCGTGGTCAAGCGTTCCTCGTCGGTGCGCGTGATCCGCAACAACGTCGTGATTCACACCGGCGAGCTCGATTCGCTCAAGCGCTTCAAGGACGACGTCAAGGAAGTGCGTCAGGGCTTCGAGTGCGGTATGTCGATCAAGAACTTCAGCGATATCGTCGAAGGCGATCAGTTCGAAGTCTTCGAAGTGACGGAAGTGGCTCGCACGCTGTAATGCGCTAGCCGCTGAAAAAAGGGCGGGGTGAGCCTTGCGGCTCGCTCCGCCCTTTTTGCTTCAGGCGGCGCGACAAGAATACGGAAACGAAATCATGGCTAAAAAACGGACATCCGCGAACCGCAACGTGCAGATTGCGGATCAGATCCAGCGCGATCTTTCGGAACTGATGCGCGAGGTGAAAGACCCGCGCGTCGGACTCGTGACGATTCAGAGCGTCGAGCTCACGCCTGACTACGCGCACGCGAAGGTCTACTTCACGACGCTGACGGGCGATCCGAAGCAGACGCAGGAAGGGCTCAATCATGCGGCGGGACATCTGCACAATATGCTGTTCAAGCGCCTGCACATCCACACGGTGCCGACGCTGCATTTCCACTATGACCAGACGATCGAGAAGGCCGTCGAGATGTCGCGCCTGATCGACGAGGCAAACGCGACGCGCGCAAAAGATGACGAAGAAGGTGCGTGAGTGAGGGGCGGTCCGAAGATTCCCCGCCGCGCGCTCGACGGCGTGCTCTTGCTGGACAAGCCGCTCGGGCTGTCGAGCAACGATGCGCTCATCAAGGCAAAGCGGATTTATCTGGCGAAGAAGGCGGGCCACACGGGTACGCTCGATCCGCTCGCAACCGGTCTGCTGCCGTTGTGCTTCGGCGAAGCGACGAAGTTCTCGCAAGACCTGCTCGATGCCGACAAGACCTACGAAGCGACGATGCGCCTCGGTATCCGCACGACGACCGGCGATGCCGAAGGCGAGGCGGTGGATACCCGCGACGTGACGTGCGACGAAGCTGCCGTCGTCGAAGCGATGACGCGGTTCATCGGCGAAATCGTGCAAGTCCCGCCGATGTACTCGGCGCTCAAGCGGGACGGCAAGCCGCTCTACGAATACGCGCGCGCCGGTCAGACGGTCGAGCGTGAGGGCAGGCAAGTGACGATTCACGCGCTGCAGTTGATCGCGTGCGCGCTGCCCCTCGTGACGTTTCGCGTGACGTGCAGCAAGGGCACTTACGTACGGACGCTGGCCGAGGACATCGGCGAAGCGCTCGGCTGCGGCGCGCATCTGACGGCGTTGCGGCGCACCGGTGTCGGCGCGCTGACGCTCGAACACGCGGTCACGCTCGATCACCTCGCGAGCCTGAGCGAAGCGGAGCGCGACGAGCGGCTTCAGCCCGTCGATGCACTGCTATCCACGTTTCCCGCGGTTCAGTTGAACGACGAAGCGACGCAGCGCTTCCTGCACGGCCAACGTCTGAAGCTCGCGGACGTCGTGAAAACGCGTCTCGAAGCAGGCCGCGTGCGCGTTTATGCGCAAGAAGGCGGCCGTCTGCTGGGCGTGGCGCGCGCGGGCGAGGGTGTGCTCGCGCCGGAACGGCTCATCGTCACGGCGCAATGAAAAAGAGCCCGGTCGATGTCGACCGGGCTCTGTTCTTTTGGGAGCAGTCAGGCGATCAGTGCGCCGCCGATGCCGCCGCCGCCGAATCTCCACCGCCCGAACGCTCGGGCCGCGTGATCCAGATCAGCACGATCAGCGCGACGAAAATCCCCGCCGAAATATAGAACATGTCGTTCACGCCGAGCTGCGCGGCCTGCTGCGTCGCCATGCTGTTATAGAGGCCGACGGTCTGCTCGTGCGTCAGACCGAGCGCGCCCATCTGCTGCATCGAATTCGCGAACACCGGGTTGTACGAATTGGCGCTTTCGACGAGTTGCGCGTGATGCACGATCGAACGATGCTCCCACGCCGTCGAGAAGATCGACGTGCCGATGCCGCCGCACATGATCCGCACGAAGTTCGACAGCCCCGACGCCGCCGGAATTCGATGTCCCGGCAAGCCCGACAGCGTGATCGACACGAGCGGAATGAAGAAGCCCGCCATGCCGATGCCCTGAATCAGCGTCGGTATCGTGAGCGCCCAAGTGTCGACGCCGGTCGTGTAGCGTGAACGCATCCAGAAACACAGCGCGAAGACGAGGAACGCGGCGGTCGCGATGTAACGCGGATCGGTGCGCGGCAGGAATTTGCCGGTGATCGGAGAAAGCAGGATCGCGAACACGCCGACGGGCGCCATCACGAGACCGGCGTTCGTCGCCGTGTAGCCGATATCCGTCTGCAGCCACAGCGGGAGCAGAACGAGATTGCCGAAGTAGAGCCCGTATCCGATCGACAGCGCGATCGTTCCGCCGGTGAAGTTGCGCAGCTCGAAGAGCGACAAATCCACGACCGGATGCTCCGCCGTCAGCTCCCACACGATGAAGAACGCGAACGCGATCACGGCGATGAGCGCGAGCACGACGATCGTCGTCGAGTTGAACCAGTCGAGATCCTTGCCTTTGTCGAGCATGATCTGCAGCGAGCCGACCCAGACGACGAGCAGCCCGAGCCCGACCGTGTCGATCGGCGCCTTGCGGATCGCGGAATCGCGGTCGCGGAAGATCGCGAACGTAGCGAGCGCCGCCGCGATGCCGACCGGAATGTTCACATAGAAGATCCACGGCCACGAGATGTTGTCCGAGATCCATCCGCCGAGGACTGGCCCCGCGACCGGCGCGATCAGCGTGGTCATCGACCACATCGATAGCGCCATCGGCGCTTTTTCGCGCGGATAGCTCGCGAGCAGCAGCGTTTGCGACAGCGGGATCATCGGGCCGGCGACGGCGCCCTGGAATACGCGCGCGGCGAGCAGGAAGGGGAGCGTCGGCGCGAGACCGCAGAGCCACGACGCGATCACGAACAGGATGATCGAGCCGAGAAAGAGCCGCACCTGCCCGAGACGCTGCGTGAGCCAGCCGGTCAACGGCACCGAGATCGCGTTGGCGACCGCGAACGACGTGATGACCCACGTGCCCTGATCCGACGACACGCCGAGATCGCCGGAGATCGACGGAATCGAGACGTTCGCGATCGACGTGTCGAGCACGTTCATGAACACCGCGAGCGATACGGCGATCGTCCCGATGACGAGCTTTCCGCCCGACAGCGGCGGATGTACGACGTTTTGCGAAGACATGTGGCGAGTCCGCTTACATCAGCTTGGCGGCCGACGCCGACTTCGTCGCGCGCCCGTGCGCCGGCGACGCGCTCTGCGCCGACGACCCTGCGCCCGCACCCGTACCCGCGTTCTGCTGGATGATGCGCGCGATCTCCTGATCGGCCTGCGCGCCGTAGTTGTCGAACACATTCGTCTGGTAGACCGTGTTCTGCGCGTTGCCGAGCTGGCCGCCTTGCTCGTCCTTGATGGTGACGTCGACGTTCATCGACAGGCCGATACGCAGCGGATGCGCTTCCAGTTCCTTCGGATCGAGCTGGATGCGCACCGGCAGGCGCTGCACGACCTTGATCCAGTTGCCGGTCGCATTCTGCGCGGGCAGCAGCGAGAAAGCCGAGCCCGTGCCGGCCGAGAAACCGACCACCTTGCCGTGATACACGACGCCCGAACCGTACAGATCGGCCGTCAGCTCGACCGGCTGGCCGATCCGCATGTGCTTGAGCTGCACTTCCTTGAAGTTCGCATCGACCCACACGGCGTTGAGCGGCACGATCGCCATCAGCGGATTGCCCGGCGACACGCGCTGGCCGACTTGCACCGAGCGCTTGGCGACATAGCCCGTGACCGGCGCGGGCAGCGTGTTGCGCGCGTAGTTGATGTAGGAATCGCGGACCTTCGCGGCGGCGGCGAGCACGTTCGGGTGATCGGCGATCGTCGTGTTGGCCGTGAGCGAGCGGTTCGACGCGAGCTCCTGCTCGGCGGCGTCGAGCGCAGCCTGCGCGCTGCGCACCGCGTCGCGGGCATGCGAGATTTCTTCCTGCGAGACTGCACCCGTCTGCGCGACCTGCATGCGGCGCTTCAAATCGTCCTGCGCGCGCGACAGATCGGACCGGCGCAACGCGATCTGCGCTTCGTACTGGTTGTTGTTGACGAAGAACGTGCGTACCTGGCGCACAGTCTGCGCGAGATTTGCCTCGGCCTGATCGAGCGCGACCTTGGAGTCGGCCGGATCGAGCGCGACGAGCGGATCGCCGATCTTCACGGTCTGCGTGTCGTCGGCGTTCACCGAGATCACCGTGCCCACGACCTGCGGCGTGATCTGCACGACGTTGCCATTCACGTAGGCGTCGTCGGTGGCTTCGTGGAAGCGCGCGACGAGGAAGTAGTACAGCCCGTACGCGATAGCCGCGATGATGATGACGAGCACGATCAGCGTCATCAGCGCTCGGCGTTTGCCGTTGCTCTGTTTCGGCGCGGGCGCGGCGGCCGCGGCTGCGTTTTGTTGAGGGTCGCTCATGAAAGACTCCGAAAATTCCGTTTTTGGTCCGATGCGTGTTCTTGTGGGCGCTTAGTTCGACGGCGTGGCCTGATTGGCCGCCTGCGTCGTCGTCTGACTTTGTCCGCTGCGGTCGATCGCGAGATTGCTGCTCGTCGCGTCGAATCCGCCGCCGAGCGACTTGATCAGCGCGATCTGCAGATCGGTGCGCTTCAGGCGCAGATTCGTCACGGCCTGCTCGTTGGCGAGGCGGTTTTCGTCGGCGTTGAGCACCTGCAATTGCGGCGACAGGCCGGCCTTGTAGCGGATCACGGCGAGCTGATACGCGCTCGACGCCGCCGCGAGCGCGCGCTGGGCGTCGGCCATTTGCTTGTCGAGCGAGCGGATTGCGGAGATGTTGGTCGCGACATCGTTCATCGCGTTGATGAGCGTCTGGTTGTAGTTCGCGACGTCGCCTTCGAAGTCCGCGTAACGGCCTTTCAACTGCGCGCGCAAGGCGCCGGCGTCGAAGATCGGCAGATGGATCGCCGGACCGGCCTGGATCTGGCGGCTGCTCGCCTGCAGGAAGCGGCTCCAGCCGAACGCGTCGAAACCGAAGGCCGCCGCGAGGTTGATGTCCGGGAAGAACTCGGCCTTCGCTTCCTTGATGTTGTGGGTCGCGGCTTCGACCTGCCAGCGCGCGGCGACGATATCCGGGCGGCGCGCGACGAGATCGGCGGGCACGTTGTCGGGCAGCGTCACGTTAACGTTCGGGTCGATCACGGGTTTCGCGATCTTGAGGCCGCGATCCGGGCCTTTGCCGAGCAGCGCCGCGAGCTGATAGCGGACGGTTTCGATCTGGCCGTCGAGTTCCGTCGAGTTCGTCTGACTGGTCGCGACGTTGCCTTCCGCCGTTCGGCGCTCGACGTTGGTGTCGAGCCCGGCCGCGACGCGCCCGTTCGTGATGCGTCCGACGTCCTGACGGTTCGCGATTTCGCGTTGCGCCACGTCACGCAGCGCGTAGAGCAGCGCGAGCTGGTTGTACGTGCGCGCGACCGACGCCGCAAGCGTCACGCGCGCCTGCTGCATGTCGGCTTCGGCGGCTTTCTGCTGCGATACCGCCATGTTGAGGCGCGAGCGGTTCTTGCCCCACAGATCCAGTTCCCACGACGCGCTCGCGAGCACGTTGTTCTCGCTGAACCACGTCCCGCCATAAGGCGGCGGGAAGAGGGCGTTGGCGGAATAGAGTTCGCGCGTCCACGAATACGAGCCGGTGACCTTCGGATAAAGCGCCGAGCGCGACGTCTCGATATACGACGACGCCTTCGCGATGCGCGCCTGCGCCTGCGCGATGCTCGGATTGTCGGCGAGCGCTTCGTCGATCAGTTGCGGCAGTTGCGGATCGCCGAACTGCTTCGCCCAGTCGAGCGTGGGCCATTGGCCGCCTTGGCCCGGCACGCTTTGCGTGGCCTCGAAGTTTTCCGGCGCGGCGATCTGCTTGTCGCTCGAAATGCCCGAATAGTTCGCGCAGCCGGCGAGCGCGAGCGCGGCCACCGCGGCGGCGACGGCGCGCTTCGCACGGCTTTCGCCGCGCATGGCGGACAGGAAGTGCTGGTTCATATCTCGTCTCTCGAGATGCAAATTAAAGGTGGACGTTGCAATCTTTTTGTAGGGTTGCGATGACGAATTTGCTTGTCATCGCAATGACGTACCAGGCTTATCGTTGCCGCCCAGCAGTGGCGCGACGGATGGATCGCACGAGTTCGCGAGAATCCGCCGCAGCATGCTTTTCAGGAAGCCGACTTCCTCCGGCGTGAAACCGGCGAGCAGGTTGTCCAGTACGCGCGTGAAGATGGCGGGTATCTTTTCCGCGGTCGCGTGACCTTCGTCCGTCAGCGCGAGGCGCACGACGCGCCGGTCTTCCTCGCTGCGCACGCGCGAAAGCAGGCCGCGCTTTTCCAGTCTGTCGATGAGACGCGTGACCGCGCTCGCATCGATGCCGTATTCGCGGGCAATATCCGCCGCCGTCAGGCATTTGCCGACCGCCAGCATGAACAGGATGCTTGCCTGCGTGCTCGTGATGCCCAGTTCGGACGTCGTGTGTTGCGTGACCATGTTCCACATGGTCGAGCGGACCCGGCTGATCAGATAGCCGACGCTCTCGGCGAGCACGTAGTCGCCGATCGCCGCGGATTTCGGAGCGTCGCTCATAAGAATATTTGTGCGATTGCAATAGTTGACTAGGCAGGATTATAGGGAGGCGTTTCGCGGCGTGCAAGGATCTTTTCTGAATATGCTTAACAATCCGCCCGCGCCCGGCCTGCGGTTCGTCGCGACCCGACGCCGCGGACATGCGGCAGTTGCTGGCCCGATTTACGGGTTGAGTCCTATTGCCAGGTTTAGCCATCCGTGCGTGCTATACTCTTCGGTTCTCACCGCGCCGGGCCCGCGTAGTCATGCTTGCATGACGCTTTCCAGAGGGGGCTTGCCGAGCCACGGAGTCTCGCAACAGAAGGGACTCGCTCTTACGGCGCACAACCAAGACACTTTCTATGACTCGCGCCCTCCGCAATATCGCCATCATTGCCCACGTCGACCACGGCAAGACCACGCTCGTCGACCAGTTGCTCCGCCAGTCGGGCACCTTCCGGGAAAACCAACAGGTCGCCGAGCGGGTCATGGACTCGAACGACATCGAAAAGGAACGTGGCATCACGATCCTGGCGAAGAACTGCGCCGTCGAATACGAAGGCACGCACATCAACATCGTCGATACGCCGGGACACGCGGACTTCGGCGGTGAAGTGGAGCGCGTGCTGTCGATGGTCGATTCCGTGCTGCTGCTCGTCGACGCCGTCGAAGGCCCGATGCCGCAAACGCGCTTCGTCACGAAGAAGGCGCTCGCGCTCGGCCTGAAGCCGATCGTCGTCGTCAACAAGGTGGACCGTCCGGGCGCGCGTATCGACTGGGTGATCAACCAGACCTTCGATCTGTTCGACAAGCTCGGCGCGACCGAAGAGCAGCTCGACTTCCCGATCGTCTACGCGTCGGGTCTCAACGGCTTCGCCGGCCTCGAACCCGATGTCCGCGAAGGCACGATGCGCCCGCTGTTCGAAGCCATTCTCGAACACGTTCCCGTGCGTCCGGCCGATCCGGACGGTCCTTTGCAGCTTCAGATCACGTCGCTCGACTACAACTCGTACGTCGGCCGTATCGGCGTGGGCCGTGTCGCGCGTGGCCGTATCCGCCCGGGCATGCAGGTGGCCGTGCGCTCGGGTCCGGACGGCGCGATCCTGAATCGCAAGATCAATCAGGTGCTGTCGTTCCACGGCCTCGAGCGCGTGCAGGTGGAAGAGGCGCAGGCCGGCGATATCGTGCTCATCAACGGTATCGAGGAAATCGGCATCGGCGTGACCATCTGCTCGCCGGACAATCCCGAAGCGCTGCCGATGATCACCGTTGACGAGCCGACGCTCACGATGAACTTCCTCGTGAACTCGTCGCCGCTCGCAGGCAAGGAAGGCAAGTTCGTGACGAGCCGCCAGATCCGCGATCGTCTGACGAAGGAACTGAATCACAACGTCGCGCTGCGCGTGAAAGACACCGGCGACGAAACGACGTTCGAAGTGTCGGGCCGCGGCGAACTGCATCTGACGATTCTCGTCGAGAACATGCGCCGTGAAGGTTACGAGTTGGCCGTGTCGCGTCCGCGCGTGGTGCTGCAGGAAATCGACGGCGTGAAGTGCGAGCCGTATGAAAACCTGACGGTCGATATCGAAGACCAGCATCAGGGCGGCGTGATGGAAGAGCTCGGCCGCCGCAAGGGGGAAATGCTCGACATGACCTCGGATGGCCGTGGCCGCACGCGTCTCGAGTACAAGATTTCGGCGCGCGGGCTGATCGGCTTCCAGAGCGAGTTCCTGACGCTCACGCGCGGCACGGGCCTGATGAGCCACACCTTCGATTCGTACGCGCCGGTGAAGGAAGGCTCGGTCGGCGAGCGCCGTAACGGCGTGCTGATCTCGCAGGACGATGGCGCTGCCGTCGCCTATGCGCTGTGGAAGCTGCAGGATCGCGGCCGCATGTTCGTGTCGCCGGGCGATGCGCTCTATGAAGGCATGATCATCGGCATTCACAGCCGTGACAACGACCTGGTCGTGAATCCGATCAAAGGCAAGCAGCTGACGAACGTGCGCGCATCGGGCACTGACGAAGCCGTGCGTCTTGTTCCGCCGATCCAGCTTTCGCTCGAATACGCGGTCGAGTTCATCGACGACGATGAGCTCGTCGAAGTCACGCCGCAGTCGATTCGTCTGCGCAAGCGTCATCTGAAAGAACACGAGCGTCGCCGCGCAAGCCGCGAAGCCAACGCCGAATAAGCTGCGCATGCATCTGTGAGCAACGTCGGAACAAAAGCCGCCTTCGGGCGGCTTTTGTCATTCTTCGATGCCTCGCAACGCACCCTTGCTTATCTCAGAATAGCCCGCACATCCTTGTTGCGTAAAGGATGGCGAGGCGACGACGAGGCGAGGGCACATGCGGCGATACGTCATATGACTATTCGTTCTGTGCTATGCTTCTCGGATTAGCTGTCGCTTTTTAGGTCCTTCCAAGCAGACTTGATTCGCGCAATCCGCTAAACGGTCAGGCCGTGGCGCGGAAGGTTTCGTAACCCGCACTTCCTCGAGAAACTCGAAGAAAGGTGAGCGTAAAATGATGAAGCAATTCCAGTCGAACTCTTATCTGTTCGGCGGTAATGCTCCGTACGTCGAAGAGTTGTACGAGCAATATCTCGATAATCCCGCGTCAGTGCCCGAGACCTGGCGCGCCTACTTCGACGCGTTGCAGAACGTGCCCGCTTCGGACGGCACGGCTCACAACGACGTGGCTCACGGCCCCATCGTCGAATCTTTCGCTCAGCGCGCGAAGGCGAACGCCTTTCTGCCGCGCGAAAGCACCGGTGATCTGACCACCGCGCGAAAGCAAGTCTACGTCCAATCGCTGATCGGCGCGTATCGCTTCCTTGGCACGCAATGGGCCAATCTCGATCCGCTCAAGCGCCGCGAGCGTCCCCCCATTCCCGAACTCGAACCCGGCTTCTACGACTTCACCGAAGCCGACATGGATCAGGTGTTCAACGCGAACAACCTGTACTTCGGTTTCGAGCAGGCATCGCTGCGCGACATCGTCAAGGCGCTGCGCGACACGTACTGCGGCACGATCGGCGCCGAGTTCATGTACATCAGCGATCCGGAACAGAAGCGCTGGTGGAAGGAGCAGCTCGAGTCGATTCGCTCGACGCCGAATTTCTCGAACGACAAGAAGAAGCACATCCTGAATCGCCTGACGGCCGCCGAAGGCCTCGAGCGTTTCCTGCACACCAAGTATGTCGGCCAGAAGCGCTTCTCACTGGAAGGCGGCGAGAGCTTCATCGCGTCGATGGACGAAGTCGTGCGTCACGCGGGCAAGAACGGCGTGCAGGAAATCGTCATCGGCATGGCGCACCGCGGGCGTCTGAACGTGCTCGTCAATACGCTCGGCAAGATGCCGGCGGACCTTTTCGCCGAATTCGAAGGCAAGCACGTCGATGACCTGCCGGCCGGCGACGTGAAGTACCACAAGGGCTTCTCGTCGGACGTCGCCACGGAAGGCGGCCCGGTTCACCTGTCGCTCGCATTCAACCCGTCGCACCTCGAAATCGTGAATCCGGTGGTCGAAGGCTCGGCCAAGGCGCGTATGGATCGTCGCGGCGACGAAGAAGGCCTGCAAGTGCTGCCGGTGCAAGTGCACGGCGACGCGGCCTTCGCGGGCCAGGGCGTCGTGATGGAAACGTTGAACCTCGCGCAGACGCGCGGTTACGGCACGCACGGCACGCTGCACATCGTCATCAACAACCAGATCGGCTTCACGACGTCGGATCCGCGCGATGCGCGCTCGACGCTGTATTGCTCGGACGTCGTCAAGATGATCGAGGCGCCGGTGCTGCACGTGAACGGCGACGATCCCGAAGCCGTCGTGCTGGCGACGCAGCTCGCCATCGACTTCCGCATGAAGTTCCACAAGGACGTGGTCGTCGACATCATCTGCTTCCGCAAGCTCGGTCACAACGAGCAGGACACGCCGGCGGTCACGCAGCCGCTGATGTACAAGACGATTGCGAAGCATCCGGGCACGCGCGCCGTCTACGCCGAAAAGCTGGTGCAACAGGGCGTCATCACGGCCGAGGAAGCGGACAACTTCGTCAAGGAATATCGTCAGGCGATGGACGAAGGCCATCACACGATCGATCCGGTGCTCTCGAACTACAAGAGCAAGTACGCGGTCGACTGGGTGCCGTTCCTGAACCGCAAGTGGACCGACGCGGCCGACACGGCGGTGCCGCTCGCGGAACTCAAGCGTCTGGCCGAGCGCATCACGACCATTCCGGAAAACTTCAAGGTTCACCCGCTCGTCGAGCGCGTCATCAACGACCGCCGCGCGATGGGTCTCGGCGAAGCCAAGCTCGACTGGGGCATGGGCGAGCACCTCGCGTTCGCATCGCTGGTCGCATCGGGCTATGCCGTGCGTCTGACGGGCCAGGACTCGGGCCGCGGCACGTTCACGCACCGCCACGCCGTTCTGCACGATCAGAACCGCGAGCGCTGGAACGACGGCACGTACATTCCGCTGCAGAACATCGCGGAAGGCCAGGCCAAGTTCACGGTGATCGACTCGGTGCTGTCGGAAGAAGCGGTGCTCGGTTTCGAGTACGGTTATTCGACCGCTGAACCGAACACGTTCGTCGCGTGGGAAGCGCAGTTCGGCGACTTCGTGAACGGCGCGCAGGTCGTGATCGACCAGTTCATCTCGTCGGGCGAAGTGAAGTGGGGCCGTGTCTCCGGTCTCACGATGATGCTCCCGCACGGCTACGAAGGTCAGGGTCCGGAGCACTCGTCGGCGCGTATCGAGCGTTTCCTGCAACTGTGCGCGGATCACAACATGCAAGTGGTCCAGCCGACGACGCCGGCGCAGGTTTTCCACCTGCTGCGCCGTCAGATGATCCGCCTGTTCCGCAAGCCGCTCATCATCTTCACGCCGAAGTCGCTGCTGCGTCACAAGGAAGCCGTGTCCGATCTGTCGGAACTGGCGAAGGGCTCGTTCCAGCCGGTCATCGGCGAAACGGACGAAGCCATCGAGGCGAAGAAGGTCAAGCGCGTGATCGTGTGCTCGGGCCGTGTCTATTACGACCTCATCGCGCATCGCCGCGAAGCGAAGAGCAACGATGTCGCGATCGTGCGTATCGAGCAGCTGTACCCGTTCGCGCACAAGCAGTTCGACGCGGAACTCAAGAAGTACGAGAACGCGACCGAAGTCGTGTGGGTGCAGGACGAGCCGCAGAACCAGGGCGCCTGGTTCTACGTCGAGCACCATCTGCGCGAAGGCATGCGCGAAGGCATGAAGCTGGCCTACAGCGGCCGTCCTGCATCGGCATCGCCGGCGGTCGGCTACTACGCGAAGCACTACGAGCAGCAGAAGGTGCTCGTGGAAGGCGCGTTCGGCCGCCTCAAGGGCGCGCAGGTCATCGCCAAGTAAGCATTGCTTGATCGAAACCGGGCGAACGGACGTTCCCCGGTTTCGCTGCTCGTACACACAGACACGCATCAGGAAAATACAGAAATGGCTATCGTAGAAGTCAAGGTTCCCCAGCTTTCCGAGTCGGTCTCGGAAGCGACCATGCTGCAGTGGAAGAAGAAGCCGGGTGAGGCTGTCGCCCAGGACGAAATCCTCATCGAAATCGAGACCGACAAGGTCGTGCTCGAAGTGCCGGCTCCGTCGGCCGGCGTGCTGGCGCAAGTCATCAAGCACGACGGCGATATCGTCACCGCCGACGAACTCATCGCCAAGATCGACACCGAAGCGAAAGCGGGCGAAGCGCCTGCCGCCGTCGCCGCTGCCGGCGACGCCGAAGTGAAGCCCGCGCCGGTCGCGGAAACCGCCGCTGCCACGTCGGCTCCGGCTGCTGCGCAAGCATCGGCGGGCGGCGCCGCATCGCCGGCCGCGACGAAGATCCTCGCCGAGAAGGGCGTGTCGGCGGATCAGGTGTCGGGCTCGGGCCGCGACGGCCGCATCACGAAGGGCGACGCGCTCGCCGCTCAAGCCGGCGCACCGGCTGCCGCACCGGCCAAGCCCGCCGCCGCACCGGCTCCGGCCGCCGCGCGCGCCGCGAAGCCGTCGCTGCCGCAAGTCAGCGCACCGGCATCGGCCGATCAGTGGCTGAAGGACCGCCCGGAACAGCGCGTGCCGATGTCGCGTCTGCGTGCGCGTATCGCCGAGCGTCTGCTCGAATCGCAGCAAACCAACGCCATCCTGACGACGTTCAACGAAGTCAACATGGCGCCGGTCATGGATCTGCGCAACAAGTACAAGGACCGCTTCGAGAAGGAACACGGCGTGAAGCTCGGCTTCATGTCGTTCTTCGTGAAGGCCGCCGTCCACGCGCTGAAGAAGTTCCCGCTCGTGAACGCATCGATCGACGGTAACGACATCGTCTATCACGGCTACTTCGACATCGGTATCGCGGTCGGTTCGCCGCGCGGTCTCGTCGTGCCGATCCTGCGCAATGCGGATCAGATGAGCCTCGCCGACATCGAGAAGAAGATCGCCGAATTCGGCCAGAAGGCGAAGGACGGCAAGCTGTCGATCGAAGAAATGACCGGCGGCACGTTCTCGATCTCGAACGGCGGCGTTTTCGGCTCGATGCTCTCGACGCCGATCATCAACCCGCCGCAATCCGCGATTCTCGGCGTGCACGCGACGAAGGAACGCGCGGTCGTCGAAAACGGCCAGATCGTGATCCGTCCGATGAACTACCTCGCGCTGTCGTACGACCACCGCATCATCGACGGCCGCGAAGCCGTGCTGTCGCTGGTCGCGATGAAGGACGCGCTGGAAGATCCGGCTCGTCTGCTGCTGGACCTGTAATACAAGCTTAGTTGCCTCGATGCGCGCGATAGGCTCGCGCGCATCGCAAGAGGCTGCTCCGCAAAAGCGGAGACACACCAAGGAAAGTCATGTCCAAAGAATTTGATGTCGTCGTGATCGGCGCGGGCCCTGGCGGCTATATCGCGGCGATTCGCGCAGCGCAGCTCGGCAAGTCGGTTGCGTGTATCGAGAAGTGGAAGAACCCGGCAGGCGCATTGAAGCTCGGCGGCACGTGCCTGAATGTAGGCTGCATTCCGTCGAAGGCGCTGCTGGCGTCGTCGGAAGAATTCGAGAATGCGTCGAAGCATCTGGCCGATCACGGCATCAGCGTGTCGGACGTGAAGCTCGATGTGTCGAAGATGCTCGCGCGTAAAGACGGCATCGTCGAAAAGATGACGAAGGGCATCGAGTTCCTGTTCCGCAAGAACAAGATCACGTGGCTCAAGGGTCATGGCAAGTTCACCGGGAAGAACGCGGCCGGCGTGCAGATCGAAGTGTCGGGCGAAGGCGAGACGGAAGTCGTCACGGCGAAGAACGTGATCATCGCGACGGGTTCGAAGGCGCGCCATCTGCCGAACATTCCGGTCGACAACGAGCTGATCGCCGACAACGAAGGCGCGCTGTCGTTCGATTCCGTGCCGAAGAAGCTCGCCGTGATCGGCGCGGGCGTGATCGGTCTGGAGCTCGGCTCGGTGTGGCGTCGTCTCGGCGCGGAAGTGACCGTGCTCGAAGCGCTGCCGCAATTCCTCGGCGCGGCGGACGAGTCGCTCGCGAAGGAAGCCGCGAAGCAGTTCAAGAAGCAGGGTCTCGACATTCACCTCGGCGTGAAGATCGGCGAAGTGAAGACGAGCGCCAACGGCGTTTCGATCGCTTACACGGACAACGCAGGCAACGCGCAGACGCTGGAAGCGGATCGTTTGATCGTGTCGATCGGCCGCGTGCCGAACACCGATAACCTCGGTCTGGAAAGCATCGGCCTGAAGGCGAACGAGCGCGGTTTCATCGACGTGGACGATCATTGCGCGACGAGCGTGCCGGGCGTGTACGCGATCGGCGACGTGGTGCGCGGCCCGATGCTCGCGCACAAGGCGGAAGACGAAGGCGTGGCGGTGGCGGAGATCATCGACGGTCAGAAGCCGCACATCGATTACAACTGCGTGCCGTGGGTCATCTACACGGAACCGGAAATCGCGTGGGTCGGCAAGACCGAGCAGCAGCTCAAGGCCGAAGGCCGCGAGATCAAGACCGGCCAGTTCCCGATGATGGCCAACGGCCGCGCGCTCGGCATCGGCCGTGCCGAAGGCTTCGTCAAGATGATCGCGGACGCGAAGACCGACGAAATCCTCGGCGTGCACGTCATTGCTGCGGACGCGTCGGATCTGATCGCGGAAGCGGTCGTGGCGATGGAGTTCAAGGCGGCGTCGGAAGATATCGGCCGCATCTGCCATCCGCATCCGTCGCTGTCGGAAGTGATGCGCGAAGCGGCGCTCGCCGTCGACAAGCGCGCGTTGAACATGTAATACCGTTTGCCTTGGCAGTAAGGCAGCACAACAAAGGCGAGCGGGTTGATCCGCTCGCCTTTGTCACATCGAACGGCCGAAGATGAACGTCACCGAATACTACGAAAACGAACTGCGCACGCGGGGTTATCAATCGGACGAGGCGCAGCTCGCGGCGGTCGCGCGTCTTCAACAGTGCTATGAAGAGTGGGTCGCGTACAAGGCGCGCCGCTCGAATGCGCTCAAGAAGTTTCTCGTGCGTCCCGAGTTGCCGCGCGGCGTCTACATGTGGGGCGGCGTCGGGCGCGGCAAGAGCTTCCTGATGGACAGCTTCTATGCGGTCGTGCCGGTGCAGCGCAAGACGCGTCTGCATTTTCACGAATTCATGCGCGAGGTGCATCGCGAACTGGAGGAGCTGAAAGGGCAGTCGGATCCGCTGGACGAACTCGCCAAACGCATCGCGAAGCGTTATCGGCTGATCTGTTTCGACGAGTTTCACGTCTCCGATATTGCCGACGCGATGATCCTGTATCGCCTGCTCGACCGTCTTTTCAAGGCTGGCGTGCAGTTCGTGATGACGTCCAATTACCAGCCCGACACGCTGTATCCGGAAGGGCTGCATCGCGATCGTCTTCTGCCCGCGATCGAGCTCATCAAAGAGCATCTCGACGTGCTCAACGTCGATGCCGGCACCGATTACCGCAGGCAAACGCTCTCGACGGTGAAGGCGTATCACACGCCGCTTGGTGCGTCGGCGAGCGAGGCGTTGCGTGCGGATTTCGCGAAACTCGCGGCCGTGCCCGACGAAAGCCCGATCCTGCACATCGAGAAGCGCGAGATCAAGGCATTGCGCAAAGCCGACGGTGTCGTTTGGTTCGACTTTGCGACGCTATGCGGCGGCCCGCGCTCGCAGAACGACTATCTCGAACTGGCGAACCGCTTTCACGCGGTCATCTTGTCGGACGTGCCGCAAATGACGCCGCGCATGGCATCGGAAGCGCGCCGCTTCACCTGGCTCATCGACGTGTTCTACGACCACAAGGTCAAGCTGCTGATGTCGGCGGCCGTGCCCGCGGAAGAACTGTACGTCGAAGGGCCGATGGCCAACGAGTTCACGCGCACGGTGTCGCGTATCGTCGAGATGCAGTCGAAGGAATATCTGGAGGCGCCGCGCCGCGTCACCGATATTTCGCTGACCTAATACGAGTATCAAAAATCTGCGGTAGGCCAATCGGCATAAGGTTTTGCGAGCAATTTCAAGATTCGGACCACTCCGATTTGCTGGCTTTCGGGTACTCGGTATCGTCGATACCGGTTATCAGTCAGTGAATTGGAGAAACTACCGTGAAGCCCTATCGCGACATGTCCGACGAAGAATGGCAGATGGTTGCACCGCTGCTTCCCGAACTGCGTCCGCGTTCGGAGTTGCGGGGCCGGCCGCTCGCCAATACCCGCGCCGTGCTCAACGGTGTGCTCTGGGTCATGTACAGCGGGGCGTCATGGTCCACGCTGCCGCGCAAATATCCGTCGTATCAGACGTGCCATCGGCGCTTCAAGGCGTGGCACGAATCGGGCGTCCTGCTGCGCGTCATGACGCAGTTGTTCGGGCCGGCCGGCGAATCGCTCTATGCGTTGATGACATCGCGCATGCGTGTGCCGGGGGAATTCAAGCCGGAAGAGCCGAACCTGCCCGCCGAAGCACAAGCGGAAGAGGCGCAACATCGTCACGCCGCATGATTGCTCGAAGCGTGCTCGCGAGATGAGCAAAGCCGGTCGAAGATCGACGTCTTCGACCGGCTTTGTCTTTGTATAAAGCTATTGCTGGCGCACCCAGGTTTGCGAGCGCCCCAGCAGCGAAACGCCGATATACCCGCGCACGACGAGCTTCTTGCCACCGTCTTCGAGTTTCATCTTGCACTTGTAGAGCTTGCCGCTGTCCGGGTCGAGAATCTGGCCGCCTTCCCACTCGTCGCCGTCCTGACGCATGCCGGTGATGATCGTCATGCCCTTGATCAACTGATCCTTGCGTTCGTCCGTGCAGGCCGTGCAGCGCCGTTCCGGATGATCGAATTCGCCGATGCCACGCACGACCTTGCCCGACAACTGCCCGTTGCCGTCGTCGGCGATCTGGATGATCGCTTTCGCTTTGCCGGTCTGATCGTCGATGGTCTGCCAGGTGCCGACGGGCGTCGCCTGCGCGAAAACGCTCGCGGCGAAAGTGGCGCACAGCGCGCCGAGCGTCACGCGTGCACCGCGCGAGCCGATGAAACGGGTCATGTCGTCTCCTTGTCGTGAACGGCCGAGCATACGAGAAAGCGACCGTTCCCGTCTGAGAAGAATCGTTCTAGACGCGCGCGGACCGAAAACTCAGACGGCGCGTTTAAGACCCGCTTCGAGCGTGGCGAACGTGCGCTCGTCGGTGCGATCGAAATGGAGCGGCGTGACCGACACGCTGCCTGCCGCCACCACCGCCGTTTCGCTATCGGGCGAATTCGGGCGCGGGCCACGCTGAAAGCGCAGCCAGTGATAGTCGATGCCGCGCGGATCGACGAGCGGCAACACGTCGATGCCTTCCACGAGCCCGATGCCTTGCCGCGTCACGGTGAGCGGACCCGCGGCAGACGCGTCGCAATCGGGGAAGTTGACGTTCAGGCACGTCGGCGCGTCGTGGGAAATCGAGAGCAATTGGCGGATCACGCCCGGCGCCAGCGCGCGCGCCGTGTCCCAGCGCACGTTCTCGCGGTCCGTGAAAGCCTGACTGAGCGCGATCGACGGCAAGCCGAGCAAGAGGCCCGTCATCGCCGCGCCGACGGTGCCGGAGAACATCGTTTCGACGCCGAGATTCGCCCCGCGGTTGATGCCGGACAGGACAAGTGTGGGCGGCGCGTCTTTCATGATGTGGCGCACGCCCATCACGACGCAGTCGCCTGGCGTGCCCTGTACGCCGAAGCGCCGTTCGCCCTGACGCGAGATGCGCAGCGGCGAATGCAGGCTGATGGAATGCGAAGTGCCGCTCTGATCGTGCTCGGGCGCGATGACCCAAACTTCGTGCGCGAGTTCGGCGGCGACCGCTTCGAGCACGGCGAGGCCGGGCGCGTCGATGCCGTCGTCGTTGGTGATGAGCACACGCTGCACGATGGGTGAGAGGGCGGACATCGCGAATCACTCCTTGGTCGGTGATGAAAAAGTATCGACCGATTATTACAGAGTTCGCGTTCCCGGGCGTCCGCGGCCCGTATCGAAATGAAGCCTTACTTGACGCCGAGCCCGCGCAGCACGGCGTTGCCGTCTTCGGTCAGGCGCACTTTCGGGGTGCCGGCGTCCGGCGACACGATCTCGACATAGCCGTATTCCTGCAGCGAGGCGACATCGGGCGTGGCGGCCATCACATCGATCGGCGCGTGCATCAGCAGGAGCAGCGTGGCGATTTCGTGATGGCTCAGAAGCTTTTTGATGGCTCGCACGGGTGCGGAAGCCGGACGGCGGAGGTTCATGAACGATGTCCTCAGGTTTGCATGACGATGTGCGGCGCTTTCGGCTTGACGCTTCGCGCGGACCTTGATGTCGATGGAGTGCGGGCAGGTTATCGGCCGACTCTTAGGCGAAACTTAAAACGCGCGCCGCGCGGTGCGACGAGTTGTTACACGGGATGTCACGAAGTCAGCGCGCGCTTCAAATCAGAAGGAAATCAGAAGCGATAGTCGGGATTTTTCGGGTCGAACGTCAGGTCGTCGAAGGGTTTCGTCTCGATGCGCTCGAACACGACGCTTTCGAAAATCTCGCCGTCGTTGTCGTACGACTCCAGCGTGCGGAAAAGCGGCCGTTCGAGGTCGAGTCCGAGCACTTCCTTTTTCGCATAGAAGGTGGGTTGGCCTTCGACCGTTTCGTAGGTGAGCGCGATCACGCGCAGTCCGTCGACGCTCTTCACTTCGATGTTCGTTGGTTTCGTGATGCCCGCTTCGGCGAACTTGCGCCCTTCGTCGATGAAGCGTTGCGTGATCGCGTCGATGCCGAGCTCGCGGATCGAATGATTCGACTGCGCGCGGGCGAGCGCGCCGTTCACCGATGCCCACATCGGCACGACGCCCAGAAAGCCGCCGAGATGACCGTAAAGCTGATCGGGACGCTTCGAATCGTCGTAGATGACTTCCTGCCCCGCGTGCCCGCCATCCGGCAGCCATTTCGCATAGATGCGCAGCGGCTCGCGCGTGACGCGCACGAGCATGTGATCCGCGCGCTTCGGCCATTTGCCTTTGATGCGCTCGCGGCGGCGCATCGTGAACTCGCACGAATCGAAATCGCGTAAGCCGTCTTGCAGATAGCGCGGCAGCGTGCGCGCGTCGAGCGAGCGGAAGAGGGCGACGAGTTGCGCATCGTCGAGACTGGCGAGCGCGCCGCTTCCCGCCGATCGCGACAGCCATTGCACCTGCTGCTCGACGCCGAGATCGCCGATGCGCCCAACGTCATCGGATGGATCGGCGCGTGCCGCGAAAGACGCGAGCGCGAGACACAACAGGCTCGCACAAGCGAACCGGAAGCCGGAAGCCGAGCGCGGCATGGGTATCTCCGTGAGGGCTAGCCCTGCGATGTGGATCCGGCGTCGCGCAGTTCGCGCCTGAGCACCTTGCCGATCGGCGTGAGCGGCAGCGCGTCGCGGAACTCGACATAAGCAGGCACCTTGTAGCCGGTCAGGTGTAAACGCGCGAACTTCAGCAGTTCTTCCACCGTGAGCGTGTCGTCGCGACGCACGACGAATGCCTTCACGCGCTCGCCCGTCACCGGATCGGGCACGCCGACGGCCGCGACCGCGCGCACTTTCGGATGCGCCGCGAGCACGTCCTCGATTTCGTTCGGATACACGTTGAAGCCCGAGACGATCATCATGTCCTTCTTGCGGTCGATGAGCCGGATGATGCCGCGCGCATCCATCACGCCGATGTCCCCGGTCGCGAGCCAGCCGTTCGCGTCGATGGCTTTCGCCGTGTCTTCCGGACGGTTCCAGTAGCCCTTCATCACTTGCGGACCCTGGACGCAAAGCTCGCCCGGTTCGCCGACGTTCGCCCACGCGCCATCTTCGCGGCGCAGGCGCACGAGCGTGGACGGCACCGGCACGCCGATGGTTCCATCGAAAGCGCTGTCGCCGTGCGTATCGAGCGGCGTCGCGGCGACGAGCGGCGAACACTCGGTCAGGCCGTAACCTTCGACGAGCGTTGTGCCCGTCAGCGCCCTGAAGCGCTCGGCGATCACCCGCTGGGTCGCCATGCCGCCCGCCATCGCGAGCTTGAGCGACGAGAAGTCGCGCTGACGGAAGGCTTCGTTGTCCATCAGCGCGCTGTAAAGCGTGTTGAGCGCGGTGATCGCCGTGAAATTCTCGTGACGCAGCGCGCGCACGAGGCTGCCGATATCGCGCGGATTGACGATCAGCACGTTGCGCGCGCCGATCGCAAGAAACGCGAGCGCATTCACCGTGAGCGAATAGATGTGATACAGCGGCAACGGCGTGACGACGGTCTCTTCGCCCTCGACGAGCCGCGCGCCCGCCCATGCAAGCGCCTGCATCAGATTGGCGATCACGTTGCGATGCGTGAGCATCGCGCCTTTGGCGATGCCTGTGGTGCCGCCGGTGTACTGAATGAACGCGATATCGCCGTGACCGACGCGCACCGGTTCGAACTTGCGCCGCGCGCCGAGCGCGAGCGCTTGCGGCAGGCGCACGGCATCGGGCAGCGCGTAGGCGGGCACCTGCTTTTTCACATAGCGCAGGATCAGATCGATCGCGCGGCCTTTCACGTTGAGACCGCCGCCGAGCAGATCGCCGAGCCCGGTCACGACGATGTTCCTTACGCGCGATCCCGGCCGCGCGTCCTGCACGGTCTTGGCGAAGTTCTCGAATACGACGATCGTCTGCGCGCCGCTGTCCTTCAACTGAAGGCCGAGCTCGCGCACCGTATAGAGCGGATTCACGTTGACGACGATCGCGCCCGCGAGCAGCGTGCCGAAGAGCGTCACCGGATAGACGAGCGTGTTCGGCATCATCAGCGCGACGCGATCGCCGGGCTTCACGCCGATGCCCTGCAGATACCCCGCGAACGCATGCGCCTTTTCGCCGAGCGTCGCGAACTTCAGTTCCGAGCCGAGGCTCACGAACGCGACATGATCGGCAAAACGCGCGACGCATTCGTCGAAGAAATGCGCGAGCGAGCGATAGCGCGAAGGATCGATCTCATGCGCGACATCCGGCGGATACGACGCATACCAGATGCCGTCCGTCGCGTGCGGCTCGGAAGTCCCGCGCGGCGCTGCCTGTCCCGGGCTCATGTGGTGTCTCCGTCGGCTTGTATTTTTTTGGCCGATATTTCCGGCTACCGCTCCAGTATCGCGACGACGCCTTGTCCGCCCGCCGCGCAGATCGAGATCAGTCCGCGCAACGGCTTGCCGTCGCTGCGCGCGGGCGCGTTCGCGAGCATCTTCGCCAGCGTACCGATAATGCGCCCGCCCGTCGCCGCGAACGGATGCCCCGTCGCGAGCGAGCTGCCGTTCACGTTCAGACGCGCGCGGTCGATCGAACCGGGCGGCGCGTCGAGTCCGAGCGCGGTGCGGCAGTATTCGTCGTCTTCCCACGCGGCGAGCGTGCACAGCACCTGCGCCGCGAATGCTTCGTGGATCTCGTAGAAATCGAAGTCCTGCAATGCGATTCCGGCGCGCGCGAGCATCGGCGGGACCGCGTAGACGGGCGCCATCAGGAGGCCTTCGCGCTTGTCGAAGAAATCGACGGCGGCGGTCGCGGAAAACGTCAAGAACGCCTGCACCGGCAAGCCACGCTCGGCGGCCCATTGCTCGGACGCGAGCAGCACCGCCGATGCGCCGTCGGTGAGCGGCGTCGAGTTGCCCGCGGTGAGCGTGCCCGCGTCGCGATCGAAGACGGGCTTGAGCGCCGACAACTGATCGAGCGATACGTCGGGCCGCAGCGTGCTGTCGCGCGCGAGGCCTTTGTACGGCGTCATCAGATCGTTGAAAAAGCCGCGCCCGTACGCCGCCGCGAGCTTGCGATGACTCTCCTGCGCGAGCGCATCCTGCGCCTCGCGCGAAATCTTCCAGCGCTTGGCCATCAGTTCGCAGTGCTCGCCCATCGAAAGGCCCGTGCGCGGTTCCGCATTGCGCGGCAGGAGCGGCCTGAAGAACATGCCGGGCCGCAGTTTAGCGAGCGCGCCCACGCGCTGTCCCGCCGAGCGCGAGCGATTCGCTTCGAGCAGGATTCTGCGCATGCGCTCGTTCACCGCGATGGGCGCGTCCGACGCCGTATCGACGCCGCCCGCGATGCCCACGTCGATCTGTCCGAGCGCGATCTTGTTCGCGACCAGAATCGCCGTTTCAAGGCCGGTGCCGCAGGCTTGCTGCACGTCGTAGGCGGGCGTTTCCTTCGCGAGCGTCGTCGACAATGCGGCTTCGCGCGTCAGATTGAAATCGCGCGAATGCTTGACGACCGCGCCCGCCGCCACTTCGCCGAGGCGCATGCCGTGCAGGTCGAAGCGATCGACGAGTCCTTGCAGCGTGAAGCTCAGCATGTCCTGATTCGACGCGCTCGCGTACGCCGTGTTCGAGCGCGCGAACGGAATGCGATTGCTGCCGATTACCGCGACACGACGCGCTTCGCTCATGGCAGCTCCCATTCGAAATGGCCACGCAGATGCGGCCGGTCGCCGGCGAGATCGCGCACTTCGAAATCGCGCGCGACGGGCGAGGGCGCGGCGGTCCACAGCGTCGCATCGCCGGGAATGTATAGCGGCGTCTTGAAATCGCCGTGCGCGTAACCGGAAGCCAGCGCCTTGACCGGATGCAACGCGGCGAGCGTGCGCGCGAGCGTCCACATGCCATGCGCGATGGCGCGTGGAAAACCGAACGCTTTCGCGCTCAGCATGTGCAGATGGATCGGATTGAAGTCGCCCGACGCCTTCGCGTAGTCGCGTCCGAGTTGCGGCGGAAGCTGCCAGCGCGCTTCGCGCGCGAGCAGCGGCACGCGTACGTCGGCGGCATCGGCGATCTCGATCGACGGCGCCGCGCGCTCGCTGCGCGCGCCGCGCTTCAGATACACGCTGTCGCCGTCCCACACCGCCTCGCCGCGCCGATAGATGCGCGTATGCAGCGTGAACGCCTGGCCCTTGTGATGCGGCACGAGCGGCCCGCATTCCACTTCGATGCGCAACGCCTGACCGGCCGCGAGCGGACGCCGCAGCCGCACGCTGTTCGACAGATGCACGACGCCGAGCGCGGACCATGGAAACGACGGATCGGTGAGCATCATCAGATGCAAGGGAAAAGCGAGAACGTGCGGAAACGTGAGCGGCACGCCGTGCTCGGGAATGAAGCCGCACACGCGCGCGTATCGGCCGACCTGTTCGGCGTCGATCCTCACATTCGGGCGCACGAGCCGCAACGCGGGCAGCTCCGGCGCACGCGCGCGCCGGAAAAGCGCGGGCAGCGCGCGGCCGTAGAGCTTCGCGGGCGGCGGCAGCGTTTCGACGACGACGGTGCGGGCGCGCGGCATGGTCGGTGCGTGCATCGCGTTCTGCCTCCTCACGCGCCGATCAGGCTCTGGCCGCACACGCGCACCACGTTGCCCGTGATGCCCGCGCTGCCCGGACTCGCGAGCCACGCGACGGTCTCGGCGACATCGACGGGCAAGCCGCCTTGTCCCATCGAATTGAGGCGTCTGCCGGCCTCGCGCACGCCGAAGGGCATACGCGCGGTCATATGCGTTTCGATGAAGCCCGGCGCGACCGCGTTGATCGTGATGCCGCGCTCGCGCAGCAACGGCGCCATCGCGTGCACGCGGCCGATCACGCCGGCTTTCGACGTCGCGTAATTGGTCTGCCCGCGATTGCCCGCGATGCCGCTGATCGACGACACCGCGACGATGCGCCCGCCCGCGCGCAACACGTTCTGCGCGAGCAGCACGTCGTCGATGCGTTCCTGCGCGAGCAGATTGATGTCGATGACGCTGTCCCACATGTCGGCGGTCATGCGCGCGATGGTCTTGTCGCGCGTGATGCCCGCGTTATGCACGACGATATCGATGCCGCCCGACGCAGCCAGCGCCGCCGCGATTTCGGCGGGCGTTTCGGGCGCGGCGATATCCGCGACGAGCGCCGCGTGCGCGCCCGATGACGGCGACGCGTCTTCGATCGCGAGCATGGTCTGATCGAGCGCATCGCGGGCGGCGTCGATATCGAGCCCGGTGACGATCGCGCCGTGCTCGGCCAGCACCGCCGCGATCGACGCGCCGATGCCGCGCGCCGCGCCCGTCACGAGCGCGCGTTTGCCGGCGAGCGGCTTGGCCCAGCTTGGCGGCGCGTCGGCGGGCGCATCGATGGTCACGACTTGGCCCGAGACATAGGCCGAGCGTGGCGAAAGGAAAAAGCGCAGCGCCGACTCGACATCCGCGCCATCGGCTGCGCGCAGCAGATTCGACGTAATGCCGTTGCGCGCTTCCTTGCCGAGCGAGCGGACCATGCCTTCGAGCGCATGCTGCGCGGTCGCGGCGCGGACGCTCGAGCGCGTGGCGGGCGGACGCCCGAGCACGACGATGCGCCCGTTCTTCGCGAGCGAACGCAGCGCATCGTGGAAGAACGCGTAGAGCGAATGGAGTTGCGCGCTTTCGCCGATGCCGGTCGCATCGAAAATCAGCGCCTCGACGCGGTCGGTCGCGGAAGCGTCGCGCGAGCGCGGCTCGAAGCGGCCGCTCATCGCGCCGTGCCGCGCGGCGACCGGCAGCCAGCCGGACGCGCTTTCGTGCGCGATGCCCGTCATGCCGATCGCCGACAGCACGGCCATCAGATCGTCGAAGAGCGCGGGCGACGGCCCCGCGCCGATGGCGGCCATGCCGCCGAATTCGGCCTGATCCGCGCGATGGCGGCGCAAAACCTCGGGACGCGGAAGGCCGAGCGAGCGTGCAATGCTCGTGCCGAAGGGCGAATTGACGAAGTCGAGATAGCGGTCTTTCATCGATTGTCGATCGGTCGTCGGGCGCGCGGGGCGGTGCCTTTGGTCCTGAATGCTTCAGGCAATGGCTTCGGGCAAGTGCCGCTCGAGCGCCGCGCTGCGCTTTTGCAATGCTTCGAGGATACCGAAGTCTGCGGAAAAATCATCGACTTTCACCGCTTCCTTCGCATGAGCGGCCCATTCGGCGAGCAGCGCGCGTTCGTTTTCGTCGATGAGACCGCGCGCCGCCGCCGTCTGCGACCAGGCTTCGATGTCGTGCGGGCTTTGCGGCAGCGGGGCGGCGGCGCCCGCCTTGACGGCGTCCCGCAGACGCGCCTCTAGCGCCGCGACGGCAGGCGTGAGCGCGAGCAGCTTTTCGCCGCGCGCGATCGGATCGTCTTCGAGCGCCGAAACGTGCGAGCCTGCGACGAGGCGCTCGCGCGCGTCGCCGGGTGCTTGCATCAGCATCGCGACGTCGTTGCCGAGCGCATCGACGCTAGGGGCGTGCGGCAAGCCGAACGGGAACGCGACGATGCGCAGAAACGCCGCCGCCGCGCGGTTCGGATAGTTCGCGAGCAAGCCCTCGAACGCGGCGCGCGCCTGATAAAGCGCGTCTTCGGCGCCCCAGCGCACGAGCGGCAGATCGCTTTCAGGGCGGCCATCGTCCTCGAAACGCTTGAGCGTCGCGGAGAGCAGATACAACTGCGAGAGGATGTCGCCGAGACGCGCCGAAAGACGTTCGCGGCGTTTCAGCTCGCCGCCGAGCGTGAGCATCGACACATCGGCGAACAACGCGAACGCGCTCGACAGACGCGTGGCCGCACGATAGTACGGCACGAGACGCGCATCGGCGCGCGCGGGCTTCGCGACGAACACGCCGCCGCCGCATGCGTACACGAAGGCGCGCATCGCGTTCGATGCCAGAAACGCCGCATGTCCGAAGAACGCGGCGTCGAACGCGCGCAGATCGTTGTCGCGCGTCGCTGCCATTTCCTTCAGCACGTAGGGGTGACACCGGATCGCGCCCTGTCCGAAGATGATGAGACAGCGCGTCAGGATATTCGCGCCTTCGACGGTGATCGAGATCGGCATCTGCTGATACGCCCGCGCCAGAAAATTCGACGGTCCCATGCAGATGCCCTTGCCCGCGACGACATCCATGCCGTCGTTGATGACCTTGCGCGCGCGTTCGGTGATGTGATACTTGGCGATCGCCGAGATGACGGACGGCTTCTCGCCGAGATCGACGGCCTGCGCGGAAAGACGCCGCGCCGCGTCCATCACATAGAGATTGCCGCCCATGCGCCCGAGCGCTTCCTGTATGCCTTCGAAGCGGCCGATCGGCGTGCGGAACTGACGGCGCGCGGCGGCATACGCGCCGGTGCCGCGCACCGCGAGCTTCGCCATGCCGACGTTCGACGAAGGCAGCGAGATCGCGCGGCCGGCGGCGAGGCATTCCATCAGCATGCGCCAGCCGTTACCCACTTGCGCGCGTCCGCCGATGACCCAGTCCATCGGGATGAACACGTCCTTACCCCAGTTCGGGCCGTTCTGGAACACGGCGTTGAGCGGCCAGTGCCGCCGTCCGATGTTCACGCCGGGATGGTTCGTCGGAATGAGCGCGCAGGTGATGCCGGGCGCGTCGTCGTCGCCGAGCAGGTGATCGGGATCGAGCGCGCGAAAGGCGAGGCCGAGCACGGTCGCGATCGGACCGAGCGTGATGTAGCGCTTTTCCCACGTGACGCGAAATCCGAGCGTCTCGCGGCCCTCATGCACGCCGCGACACACGATGCCGATATCCGGGATCGCCGCGGCATCCGATCCGGCGTATGGGCTGGTCAGCGCGAAGCACGGAATTTCATCGCCGCGCGCGAGCCGCGGCAGATAGTGATCTTTTTGTTCCTCGGTGCCGTAGTGCAGAAGCAGCTCGGCGGGACCGAGCGAATTGGGCACCATCACCGATACGGCCGCCGCCGACGAATGCGTCGCGAGCTTCATGATGACCTGCGAGTGCGCGTACGCGGAGAAAGCCTTTCCGCCATAGCGCTTCGGAATGATCATGCCCAGAAAGCCGTGTTCCTTGAGGTAAGCCCACGCTTCTGGCGACAAGTCTTGCCAGATGGCGGTCGTATCCCAGTCGTTCGACAGGTCGCACAGACGCGCGCATTCGTTGTCGATGAAGCTTTGCTCTTCCTGCGTGAGCTTCGGCGTGCCGTGTACGAGCAGGCGGTCCCATCGCGGGCGGCCCGAGAAAAGCTCGGCGTCCCACCAGACCGTGCCGGCTTCGATGGCGTCACGCTCCGTCGACGACATCTCCGGCAGGATCTTGCGAAACACGGCGATTACACGGCGGCTGACGAGCGCGCGACGCATCGGTGTCAGCGTGAGCGCGAGCGCCGGAAGCACGAAGACGATCGCGAGCAGCGTCGCGCCGAGCGGGCCCGTCAAACCGGTCAGCGCGCCGGCGGCGACCCAGACCGCGAACCCGGTGAGCCATGCGAGCGCCGGCGCCTGCAGGAAGGCGAGCGTGCCGGCGAGCAGGAGGAAAGCGATGACATACAGGGCAGGCATCACGAATCTCCGGTATTTGAACACTCGGAGCACACACCATGCCACAGAATAAACAAGAGCATAACGACCGATTAGAACTCTAATTCGGAAGTCTCATTCTTTAGGATGTGTCCACTTCAAGGATTCGAGATTCGGGCGTTATGCTTTTGTTTCGCATTAGCACCGACAAAATCGAATGATTAGTTCGATTTACTAAACAAAATTAAAGCGATTGGATTCTTGACACCCCGCAGTACGCGGGGCGTCAAAGGGGCTGTGGGTCGTTCTTCGCGGGATGCGCCACAGCAGGTCACATCGGAGGGCTTCTAGTGTGACCACCTGCCACGCGTACGGTGGCCATAGGAGCATATTTGGAAATGGAGACGAGAGATCACTTAGTCAGGCTAAGCATGGGCGCCGTTCCTGATGACATCGGTGTTTCTGACTGGATGCTGCTTACGGGGGATGTGCTGTATTTGCTGGCCCGTTGCAGTGGAGAGGTCAGTTATCTGCGTGTGCCGCTGGATCTGGAACTGCTCAATAACGTGCGGAAGTCGACCATGCGAAAGGGAGATGGCGTTTATCGGAATAGTCGAGGTGAGCCGACACTGCTTGCCACGTTTCTGGCCTTCGTTTTTCTGCAGCGGGACGTGCCGATTCAGGCTATCAGGTGCGAACTCGGCCTGTCCGAAGCGATGATGAATCTATTGCTCGTTGTCTGGCATTTTGCCGTCGGCGTCATCGATTGCGGTAGCCGATTGCAACTGATTCCCCCGCTGCCGTTCGAGGGAAACGGAGATGCCTAGCTCGTGGGAACGTCGGCAGCGCCAATTCGGAAACATCTGGTGGGGATGGCGGTGAAACGAGCTAAAAATATCGAGAACTCGCACCGCGATTGCCCTGGTCGAGGGGTGCGAGCGAGTATCGGTCCTGACTCCGCTCAGGCGAAGCCAGGACGCGTAGGAATGCCGTGATCGGGTTTGCAGACCCGCGCACGACGATCGCAAACTACAGTCGTCTCCTGTAGGCAGCAATCACCTGCCGTTAACAATCGGCAACAGGAGAGTAAGTGTTCCTAAATAAATGTGTTTACCGAGTCGAGCTAAAAATAAACTCGCTGTACAGAGAGACCGCGCCGATCGATCGGAGCTACGTTTTCGACAGCAAGCTCTATCTCTTCAGCAACGGCACGGACGGCTATAGCTATCGGTCCATATCGCTGGACTGCTCGGCGCCCAGGAAATTGCGCAAGGAGTTTCGGGTCGTCGAGGCGTCGCCGGGCGGCGGCGTCCGAGGACGCGTCGACTTCAAGAGGAAATTCCAGGCGCTGGCATTGCTGCACGATGGCGCGCCGGTCGTCGAGGTTTCGCGCGAGGTCAACTTGTCGGTGACGACGGCTTATCGCTATCGGAGGGAACTGCACGGCCTCGTCGCATTGCGCCCGCAGAACACGAATTCGCTGCTGCGGATGCTTGCCTTTCGGGGCGACGAAGCGCGATAAGCGAGGCGCGTCGGACGCGAGCCGGGTGGCGGAGAAACGCAGTTGTCCGTCGCGTCGGCTTGCGCGCGGAGCGGGGCATCGATGCTGCTGCACTTGCGGCTGAAGAAAACCAGCGCCGCGGGGACTGGCGCGCGGCCGCGTCCGCACGAAGGTGAATCGGCGAACGCAGATTCGTTTCGATTTCAATTCGACATCCGGGGACCGAATGGGAAACGGAATTGCGAACCGAAAGCGAAGGCGGAAAACAAAAAACCCCGCGACGATGCGCGGGGTTTTTGCGTGCGATGCGCTCGAACGAGCGTCTCGCGAAAGAGGGACCTTGGTGCCCAGGAGAGGACTCGAACCTCCACGGTGTTGCCACCGCTAGGACCTGAACCTAGTGCGTCTACCAATTCCGCCACCTGGGCCAAGGGGTACAGCAAGCCCGCTATTCTAGCGGGAACGGGCGCCGTGTCAATCGAAAAGTCATACGACTCGTCTACGACAAAAACACGGTCTCCGCATAAAAAGAAAAAGCCACCCGAAGGTGGCTTTTTCAAACATCTGGTGCCCAAGAGAGGACTCGAACCTCCACGGTGTTGCCACCGCTAGGACCTGAACCTAGTGCGTCTACCAATTCCGCCACCTGGGCAAGGGTGCGTGTTACTTCAAATCTGCTGCGCTTTACTGATCGTTCGACTGAGTGTTCAGCAGCAGAGAACGCAATTATAGCGAGCCTGACGCATCTGTCAAGCGTTTCGATGCGATGCCTGTAACGAGCCGCGAAGCGCGCCGCGTCGGCGTCTCGCGCCCGTGGCGCTTAAAAGACGGGTGTTAGAATGACCCGCAACGATGACCGCATTATTGGTTGCAAAGCACCGCAAAAGTCCCGTCCAACGAGAAAAAACACGACTACGCCCTTGAGCAAATATCCGTATCCGATTCCGAGCCGCGAAGAAATTCTCGGCGTGCTGCGCACGAGCGAGACACCGCATGCCGCGAACGACATCGCCGAAGCGTTGTCGATCAAGCGCCAGGAGCGCGAAGGATTTTTCAAGCGACTGGCGGCCATGGAACGCGACGGGCAAATCCGCCTCGACAAGCGCGGCCACTATCAACTCACGCATCCGTCGAATTTTGTTGCGGGGCGCGTGCAGGGGCATCGCGACGGCTTCGGCTTTCTGATCCGCGATGACGGCCAGGACGATCTCTTCCTCCCCAATGGCGAAATGCAGAAGGTCATGCACAACGATCGCGTGCTCGCGCGCATCGTCGGCTATGACCGGCGCGGACGGCCGGAAGGGCACATCGTCGAGGTCACGGATCGCGCCAACAAGCGCGTCATCGGGCGCCTCGTCAACGAGAACGGCGCGCTGATTCTCGTGCCCGAAGACAAGCGCATCGGGCATGACATCCTCATCACGCAAAATCCGAAGAAGGCGAAGGTCGGGCAGGTCGTGTCCGTCGATCTGACGGATTTCCCGAGCCGCCATTCGCAGCCGCTCGGACGCGTGGTCGAAGTGATCGGCGATATCGACGATCCCGGCATGGAAATCGAAATCGCGGTGCGCAAGTACGGCGTGCCGCACGAATTCAGCGACGCCGCGCTCGCCGCCGCCGCCAAGCTGCCCGACGAAGTGCGCGCGGCGGATATCCGTCATCGCGTCGATCTGCGCGACGTGCCGCTCGTCACCATCGACGGCGAAGATGCGCGCGATTTCGACGACGCCGTGTATTGCGAGCCGGTCGCCGTGGGACGTGGTCAGGGTTTTCGTCTGCTGGTCGCGATCGCGGACGTATCGCATTACGTGCGTCCGAACGAAGCGCTCGATATCGATGCGCTCGATCGCAGCACGTCGGTGTATTTCCCGCGCCGCGTGATTCCGATGCTGCCGGAGAAGCTGTCGAACGGCCTGTGCTCGCTAAACCCCGATGTCGATCGCTGCGTGCTCGTGTGCGACATGGTCATTACCGCGCGCGGCGAGATCAAGGCGTATCAGTTTTATCCCGGCGTGATGCACTCGGCGGCGCGCCTGACATACACCGAAGTCGCGGCCGTGCTCACCAACACGAAGGGTCCGGAAGCGGCGAAGCGCGCCGATATCCTGCCGCAGCTGCAGAACCTCTACGGCGTCTACAAGTCGCTGCATGCCGCGCGCCAGAAGCGCGGCGCCATCGACTTCGATACGACCGAGACGTATATCGTCGTGAACTCGCAGGGCAAGATCGAGCAGATCGTGCCGCGTCATCGCAACGACGCGCATCGGCTGATCGAGGAATGCATGCTGGCCGCGAACGTCTGCGCGGCCGACTTTCTGAAGCGCAACAAGCATCCCGGTTTGTATCGCGTGCACGCGGGGCCGACGGAAGAGAAGCTCGAAAACCTGCGCGCGTTCCTGCGCGGCGTCGGCTTGACGCTCACCGGCGGCGACAAGCCGCACGCGAGCGATTACGCCGCCCTCATCGCCCAGATTCGCGACCGGCCCGACGCGCAGATGCTGCAATCGATGGTGCTGCGTTCGATGCAGCAGGCTGTCTATAGCCCGGACAACATCGGCCATTTCGGCCTCGCTTATGAGGCGTACGCGCACTTCACGAGTCCGATCAGGCGCTATCCCGACTTGCTCACGCATCGCGCGATCTACGCGATCTTGCAGGGCAAGAAGTATCTGCCGGACGTCGGTCACGATGTTTTCCTGAGCACGGGCCTCACGAAAGCCGCGCGCGAACTGCAGAAGGCCGACGACTCCGCGCGTGGCCGCGCTCGCAACAGCGTCGCGATCTGGGAAGAGCTCGGGCTGCATTGCTCGTCGAACGAGCGTCGCGCCGACGAAGCCTCGCGCGACGTCGAAGCGTGGCTCAAGTGCTACTTCATGCGCGACAAGCTCGGCGAGGAATACGGCGGCATGGTGAACGGCGTGACGTCGTTCGGCATTTTCGTGCAACTGGATTCGCTCTTCATCGAAGGACTCGTGCATGTGACCGAGCTCGGCTCGGACTATTTCCAGTACGACGAGATCAAGAACGAACTGCGCGGCGAGCGCACGGGCATTCGCTACCGGATGTCCGATCGCGTGCGCGTGCAGGTGAGCCGCGTCGATCTCGATGCGCGCAAGATCGATTTCCGGCTGGTTCGCGATACGCCGGTGAAGCCGCCGTCGCCGCGTCCGTCGACCGGTGCGAGCGATGCAGCGGCTGCCGGCATCGGCGCGGGACCGCGTATCCGTCCGTTCGGCGACGACGACGCCCCGAGCACGCGCGCGCGCGGCGGCACGAAGAAGGGCGCGTCGCTTGCGGCGAGTCCGCGCGGCGGCGCGGCGAAGAAGCGCGGAGCGGCGTCGAAGTCGGCATCGCAGGGACGGCCGGCGCGCAAGAAACGTTAGGGCGGCGCGTCAATACAGCCGCCATCGAATACGCGCGGTCCGATGCTTCGTGCTTCGGACCGCGTCGTGCTTTTCAAGTTTTCACCGAAGGTTCGAATCAGTCATGTCACGTCTCAAGGTTCTATACGGATTTCACGCAGTGACCGCACGTTTGCGCGCGGATGCATCGTCGATCGAGGAGGTGCTGTACGACCCCACGCGCAAGGATCGGCGCATGCAGGACTTTCTGCGGACCGCGAAGGAAGCGGGCGTGCGGCTGATCGCGGCCGATGAAGCGCGTCTCTGGGGGCTGTCGGGCAACGTCCAGCATCAGGGCGTGGTGGCGCGCGCGCACGATCTGCCGCTCGCGCAGAATCTGGCCGAACTGCTCGATGGCATTTCGGGCACGCCTTTGCTGCTGGCGCTCGACGGCGTCACCGATCCGCATAATCTCGGCGCGTGTCTGCGCGTCGCGGATGCGGCCGGCGCGCATGCGGTGATCGCGCCGCGCGATCGCTCGGCGGGCCTGAACGCGACGGCGGCGAAGGTGGCGAGCGGCGCGGCGGAGAGCGTGCCGTATATCACCGTGACGAATCTGGCGCGCGCGCTGCGCGAACTCAAGGAGGCGGGCGTCTGGGTGATCGGCACGGCGGGCGAGGCGACGGCATCGCTTTACGAGACCAAGCTGGATGGTCCGGTGGCGATCGTCGTCGGTGCGGAGGGCGAGGGCATGCGTCGCCTGACCCGCGAGACGTGCGACGAAATCATGAATATCCCGATGGCGGGGACGGTCGAGAGTTTGAATGTGTCGGTGGCGTCGGGGGTTTGTTTGTTTGAGGCGGTGAGGCAGCGGGCGGTGAAGAAGTAAGGGTCAGCGTCCAACGTCATTCATGGCTTTGAAGCGACTTAGTGATCTGATCGCGGTCGGAAGCGTGTACACCCGCGAGCAGTTGAAGGGCATCCTCGATACGCAGGACGCGACGATCAACACAGGCGTATTTCGTCCTGCAGGCTTCGATTCGGTTCTGCTGTTCGTCACGGGATCCAAAACGCCGGACCGAGTTCAATATGTCGATGCACTCGAGGGCGACATCTTGCACTGGCAAGGACAGAACGCCGGGCGCACCGACGCTTTGATCGCTGAACATCGAGCGCGCGATTTGGAACTGCTGCTGTTCTATCGCACAAAAAAGTACGAGTTCGCGGGCGCCGGGTTCAAATTCGAAGGCTTGTTCGACTACGTCTCGCATGAGGGCGCGTTGCCGGCGAGTTTCACGCTTCGACGCGCGGACCGAACTCAGGTTCAAGCCGAACTGGAAGCCGAATCCGAAGCGGAAGCGCGACTCGAAGCAAGCGGTGTTTTCGATCCCGCGAGCATCGAAGATGCGCGCAAGAAGACGTTCGCCGCCATTGTCATGCGCCAGGGCCAACCTGCGTTCCGTAGGAGACTGCTTGAAGCATATGAACGCCGTTGTGTACTGAGCGGCTGTCCGGTCGAGGAAGTTCTCGAGGCCGCCCACATCTGCCGCTATATGGGCGAAGACACGAACGTCGTGGAAAACGGGCTGCTGCTGCGCGCCGATCTGCACACGCTCTATGACCGTGCGCTGATCGCGATCCATCCCGCGACTCATGCCGTGTCAGTTGCACCGGAACTCGCGGATAGCGAGTATGGCTGGTTGGCGGGACGTGTGCTTCGCCTGCCGAAGGATCCCAAACACCGGCCGAGTAGCGAAGCGCTTCACACGCACTGGATGTTAGTGCGCTCCCTATGGGAAAAGCGATCATGACGAGCACGAAGTTTTTGGGCATGGTCGCAGCAATCTCCGCATGCCTGCTCACCGCCTGCACCGCGATGCAAGACCGCACCACCTACATCGCCGACACGCAGTACCACGCGAAGAACGCCGATTCCCGCATCCGTTTCCTCGTGATGCACTACACGGAGATCGACGAAGCGGGATCGCTCGCCGTCCTGACCGGCGATGAAGTCAGCGTGCACTACGTCGTCCCCGACGCCCCGCGCATCGAGAAAGGCGAGCCGGTCGTCTATCAACTGGTGCCGGAAGACAAGCGCGCCTGGCACGCCGGCGTGAGCTCGTGGCAGGGCGCGACGGAGCTGAACGCGTCGTCTATCGGCATCGAGAACGTGAATCTCGGTCCGATCGGCCCGTCGAGCGATGGAAAATGGCAGCCGTATCCGCCCGCGCAAGTCGATGCGCTCATCAAGCTCTCCCGCGATATCGTCGCGCGCTACCACATCCCGCCGACGCGCGTCGTCGGCCATAGCGACATCGCGCCGCAACGCAAGATCGATCCGGGTCCGCTTTTCCCGTGGCATGCGCTATACGACGCCGGCGTGGGCGCATGGCCCGACGACGCGGCTGTTGCCACGCATCTCGCGGGCCGCGATCCGAAGGCGCCATCGGACGTGCGCGCGCTGCAGGAAAAGCTGAAGCGCTACGGCTACGAAGTCGCGACCGACGGCGTGCTCGACGCCAAAACCCGCCGCGTCTTCAGCGCGTTTCAGATGCACTTTCGCCCGTCGGATTACGCGGGCAACGCGGATGCAGAAAGCGACGCGATCGCCCAGGCCCTGCTCGATAAATACTTCCCACAATGAACGACTGGTTTCCGACACTGCGCGCGATCCACATGACATGCGCCGGCCTTTCCATCGCCGGATTCGTGCTGCGCTGGATCTGGATGCTGACGAATTCGCGCCTCCTCGCCGCGCGCGCGACGAAAATCCTGCCGCATATCGTCGATACGCTTTTGCTCGCGAGCGCCATCGCGCTGGTCGCGATCATCGGCTTTTCGGCGAACGCTGCGTGGCTCGGCGCGAAAATCGCGGGGCTCGTCGTCTATATCGTGCTCGGCACGTTCGCGCTCAAGCGCGGCCGCACGAAGGGCGCGCGCGCCGTTTATGGCGTGCTGGCGATCGTCGTGTTCGCGTTCATCGCGTCGGTGGCGCGCACGCACGATCCGCTCGGCTTCCTGCACGCGTTGGCATGATCCGCGAGGCCGTCGCCCGCGCTCCGATAAAATCTCAGTTTTCACCGATACAGCAGCACCGCTCCCATGACTCAAGACGAACTCAAGCAACTGGTCGGTCAGGCCGCCGCCGACTACGTGAACGCGAACGTGCCGGAAGGCGCGATCATCGGCGTCGGCACCGGATCGACGGCGAACTGCTTCATCGACGCCATCGCGAAGTCCAAGGCGCGTTATCGCGGCGCGGTGTCGAGTTCGCTCGCGACCACGGCGCGGCTCGAATCGCACGGTTTCAAGGTGTTCGATCTGAACGACATCGAAACGCTGTCCATTTACGTCGACGGCGCCGATGAAATCGACGCGAGCGGCGCGATGATCAAGGGCGGCGGCGGCGCGCTCACGCGCGAGAAAATCGTCGCGTCGGTGGCGGACGTGTTCGTGTGCATCGCCGACGCGAGCAAGCGCGTCCCGGTGATGGGCACGTTCCCGCTGCCCGTCGAAGTCGTGCCGATGGCGCGCACGGCGATCGGCCGCAAGCTCGCGGCGCTCGGCGGCGTGCCGATCGTGCGCGTGACGAAGGACGGCTCGCCGTTCATCACGGACAACGGCAACGAAATCCTCGACGTGAAGGGCCTGTCGATCACCGATCCGCGTGCGCTCGAAGCGCAGATCAACGCCTGGCCGGGCGTCGTGACGGTCGGTCTGTTCGCGGCGCGCGGCGCGAATATCTGTCTGCTCGGCACGGAGAACGGCGTCGAGCGCATCGACTACAAGTAAGTCACGCGCGCACCAAGCGAAAGGCCCGGCGATCCGAAAATCGCCGGGCCTTTCGCGTTTTTACGCCGATCAATACGCGTTGCGTCCGATGAATCCCTTGAACATCGTCATCGCGACGATCTTGATGTCGAACCAGAACGACCAGTTGTGAATGTAGAAGAGGTCGAACTTCACGCGGCTTTGCATCTTCTCGACCTTTTCCGTCGCGCCGCGATAGCCGTTCACCTGCGCCCAGCCGGTAATGCCGGGCTTGATGCGGTAGCGGAACATGTAGCCGTAGACGAGATCCTTGTACAGATCGTCGTGCTCGATCGCGTGCGGGCGCGGACCGACCACCGACATATGCCCGAACAGCACGTTCAGGAACTGCGGCAGCTCGTCGAGGCTCGTGCGCCGCAGGAACGCGCCGACCTTCGTCACGCGCGGATCGTTGCGCGTCGCCTGCGTCACTTGACCGTGCTCGCGATGCACGCCCATCGAACGGAACTTGTAGATGCGAAACGGCCGTCCGTCCGCGCCCTTGCGATGCTGCGTGAAGAACACCGGACCCTTCGAGGTCGTCTTCACGGCGATCGCGATCGCGATCATCAGCGGCGAGAGCGCGAGCAGCGCGGCCGCCGCGAACAGGCGGTCGAAGAGCATCTTCGGCCACATCTGCAGCGTGCTGATCGGAGACGTCGTCAGGTTGATGGTCGCGAGCCCGGCGACATCCGTCATCGAATGATTGAAGAGCGAAATGCTGCGCGTGTCCGGAATCAGCCGCAGATTCACGAAATCGTGCCGCAGCGCATGCACGAAGCGGTAGATCGTGTGCTCCTGCGACAGCGGCAGCGCGAGCCACACTTCGTTGATTTCCTCGGCGCGCACCTTTTCGACGAGTTCGTCGAAATCGTTCAGCACCGGCAAACGATTGCCGCCCATGCCGATCGCGGTCGTCGGCGTGGGCATGCCGCTGATGCCGCTCGCGTGCAGTTCCTCGTCGCCGGTCGTATCGAGAATGCACACCGGAGTAAAGCCCTGTTCGGGCGTGCTGCACAGGTGCGCGAGCAAGGTCCGCGAGAAACCCTGCGCGCCGACGATCGCCACGGTGCGCTGATTCAGGCCGCGGCCGCGCATCAGGCGCAAGGCCGAGTACACGATCAGCTTCGAAGCGATGATGAGCGCGCCGGAAATGAGCGTCGAATACGCGAACCAGAGTCGCGACACCGTATCCATGCGATGTAGCGTGAAGGCGAGCAGCAGGGCGCCCGCGACGACCGCCATCCACGCCAAAGTGACGCGCGCCAGCATCATGGCGAACGGCTTGCCGCGCCAGGTTTCATACACGCCGAAAGCAGGGAAGAGCAGGAGGGCGAGTGCGGAGTTGAACGCGATCAGAAGCCTTTCGATATCGCTGACGAAATCCAGCGACGAAAAGCGTACGTCATGCGCGATCAATCCGCCCGCGATGATGAGACAGACATCCAGAACACGCGCCAGCCATGAGAACAGATCGAGGTTTTTTTCTTGCATTAATCCTAGCCGTTAGACACTTGAGGCCGATATCGCCTCGGTTGCACGAAGACGCGGAAGTAGTCGGTCGAACTCCCGCTTGACGAGCCCGTAGCACTCGCATGCGCGTGCTTCCAGACCCTCGCGATCCACGACCTTGATGCAGCCGCGGCTGTGATGAATGAGACCCGCGTCGTGAAGCTTGCCCGCCGCTTCGGTCACGCCTTCGCGGCGCACGCCCAGCATGTCCGCGATCAGTTGCTGCGTGACCTGCAATTCGTTCGACGCCGTGCGATCGATTTCGATCAGCAGCCAGCGGCAAAGTTGCTTGTTCAGCGAGTGATGCCGGTTGCATGCCGCCGTCTGCGCGACCTGCGTGAGCAGCGCCTGCATATAGAGCAGCATCAGGCGGCGCAGGAAGTCCGAGCGGCCGAACTGCTCGCGCAACGCTTGCGCGCTCATGCGATACGCGAAGCCCGGGCATTGCACCTGCACGCGGGTCGGCATCGTTTCGCCGCCGGTCAGAACCGGCACGCCAGTCATGCCTTCGCGTCCCACCGCGGCAATCTCGACCGAACCGCCGTCTTCCATCGTGTGCAGCAGCGAGATGATCGCGGTCGTCGGGAAGTAGACGTGGTGAATCCGTTGGCCGGAGTCGCACAGCAGTTGCTCGGTGCGCAATTGCACGAGTTCCAGATGCGGCGTGAGCGCCTGCCATTCGTGCGCAGGAAGCGCGCCAAGCAGATGATTGCCGTGCAGGTCGGACTGGAGGGTCAGCATGATTGTTCTCTCTCGTAACTTTCGCGCGTTGCGCTTCAATTTTTATTTACTGATGTGACCGTTTTCGAAGATTGCCGCTTGCGCCGGTTCCTCGAGGAAGGATGACATCAGCCCCGTAGCCGCCCGTTTCGTACTTGAATTGCTTTTGGTTGATCGCACTGGTCTGGGTTGCGTGCTTCTATTAGCGAGGACTGTGCCAATGCGGGCAATCGCAATGCTGGCGGGGCCTCATAACTCGTGCACTTTTTGTGATGCAGCGCAGCGCTGCGTTTTTGTTTCAGTCTTGAACATCGGTGGTCTTAGGAATACGTGCGTGCCCCGATGAGTTTCATCAGCGCATACCCCTCGAGTGGCGGTTGAGGATTTTTTGACCACGGTGCGACAGGCCTCACGGGTCGACATCCCTTCGACATACCACCTTCTTTCGTAGGGACAATGGAAAATGATTCATCCGTGTTCCATCGGCTCCGTGGGCTGGCGAACGCGTGTTTATCCGAGCGCTGTTTGATTCCCCACGAAGCCTTGCCGGATAAGGCTTTGCCGGCATCGGGAAAAGTCTTCCGCGCGGCGTTGCGTGAAGCGGAAACGTTGCGCCCGTTGCACGAAGTGAAATCTGCGTGTGCGATTCCTCGCGCATAAGCGCCTCAATAGCGCGGCTTTCGGCGAGGAGTAGCCCACATAGGCCTTGTAGCGGCCCTCTCGCGAGTTCGGCACGCGACTAGCCGCCGTGAAACGTTTGCGCGTCATTCATCGGATTCATGGTCGGGCGCAGCGCATTTCAGTCGTGCACGCGATGCCCTGAAATGTTTCATCGAGGACAATCTCATGCGGAACTCATTAACGCGGAGAAACCGGCGCGCAGAAATTCTCGCGGCGACATCACGAGGTCATAAAAACCCGCATAAGACGCGAACGTAAGCGAGTGAAAAAACCCTTGAAACAAGGGTTGAAATGTGTCTTTTTAAACAGTCGCTGCCGAGATGAAAGCGCGTGCGAATCGCGGTTCGACATCAACGTTCAGCACACGATATCCGCAAGCGGAGGAATCACGCGTTCGTACGCATCCTCGATCACGTCGAACGATGTCTCGCACAGCTCTCGTCGTCCGCGCGAAAGGGCGCGCGCGAGGCGGCACTGCATCACCATGGTTTCGCTCGCGATCTTGCGCGCGCCCGCATACGTCTGCACGGGAATGTCGAAGCCTTGTTCGCGCATCCACTGCAGATAATGCGCGAGCAATTCGAAGTTCGCGCCGAGTTGCCTCATCACGTTGAACGCGTAATGACGCGCATACGATTCGCCGCGCGCAATCATCGTATCGAGATGCTCGGGAAACGCCGCGCGCCAACGCGTGATCGGATTGTGCATCGGACGCCGCAACAGATGCGCGCACAGCAGATCCGCCGATACTTCCGCGAGCGGCGTGCCCGACAGCGGCTCGCGCACGCGCTTGACAAACTCGACGTGCGGAAAAAGCGCCGGCTCGGGCGTCGCATTCGAGCGCAGCACGCCGTCGTAGTCTTCGCCGTCGAGAAGGTGATAACCCGTGTGATGAAAGTAGCCGAGACGCCGCGCATCGCGATCGATCACATCGATGCCGATGGTCGTCTTCGCATGTTCGCGGCGATACGAAGCCGTGCGCGTGTCCGGCAGATAGAATGCATCGACTTCGACGAGCACGATATTCGCGCGGCGCGTCTGCACGAGCGCGCGCTCTTCGAGCGAATCGAACACGGAAAGCTCCTGCACTTGCAGGCCGTAGAGTTTTTCGATGTCTTCGAACGGCAGCTTGCCGAGCGTGAACTGATCGGCTTCGAAGTCCTGAGCGACGGCGAACGCGAGCGCAGCGCGCGGTTCGAGCCCGTTGCCGTGCAGAATTTCGATCCACAGATCGACGGGCGCGACCGCTTCACGCCAGATGCGCTCGCCGCGATGCAGCGCGTGCGCGTGATGCCGCCGCGCACGCATGCGCAAGGGATCGAGTGACACGACGCGGGAACGACTTGCTCCTGAATCCGTCACACCGCTCGTATGGAACGCGCTCATGCCGTGACCTCGGGCCGGAAAGGCCGGCGTTCGATACCGCGTGCGCAATGGAGCGAATGTGCTTTTAATCGTGCGTCTCTATCGCGTTCGATGGCGGTATGCATTGTGATTTTCCCATGAAGGTGCCGTATTACGCGAGTGCTATCGACGCCATGCGACGCGCGCGCGGCAGCCCGCAACCCGGGCTGCAGCGCGGTCGCATTGATCGTCGGAAAGGCGTCTTTTTCCCCGGGACGCCTTTGTGCGTGTGGTCGAGCTTATTTGAAAGGCGCGCGCGTCATGGGTCGGTGCGATGGCGCACTGAATTCAGGCGGGTCGGCACGTAACGTTCAATCGTCGCAACGCCGGTAATTGCCGGTAAAGCATGGAGATAATCGATGAACTGGAAAACGCTGGATTTCGAACAACTCACTGCGCGGGAGCTTTATCTGATTTTGCGCGCGCGCAGTGCGGTGTTCGTCGTCGAACAGTCGCATGTCCATCTCGACCCGGATGGTCGCGATGAAACCGGCACGCACGTATTCGCCGCCGAGGACATGAGCCGTTCGATGCCCGTGCTCGCCTATGCACGCATCAACGAGGGCGACGCGGATGATCCGGAAGTCGTGGTGGACAAGATCTTGACGAGCCCGCTGCGTCGCGGCGACGGCACCGCGCACGCCCTGATCGAACGCGTGCTCGCGGTGACCGCCGAGCGTTGGCCCGGCCGCCGCGTGCGGCTGACCGCGCCGGTGAGCCTGCGCGGTTTCTACGAGGCGTTCGGCTTTCGCAAGACCGAAGGGCCGTTTCTCGAGCACGGCATGCCGTACATCGGTCTGACGAGAAAGGGCCGGCAATCGCGCGAAGCATCGGGCGCGAGCAAGGCTCCGTTCGCCGCGAGCGACAACGCCACGACGTACGAGTTGCTGTAAGCGCCACCAGAGACGCGCAGCGTGCGCCGCAACCGCGCGCGCGGCGAAAGAACCAACGCGGCAGTCAGCAGCATCGAAGGCGTGGACCGTCCGGGCATCGAGGCAATAACAAAGCGATAACAACGCGATAACAACGCGATCGGCGCGGCGCAGGCCGCTTCGAGACGCGTCCTCGAAACAATAAGATCGACGCCGCCGGCATGGGCCGGCGAGCGCACAAACAGCCTATCTCATGCGAATAGTCCATCTCGCCAATCACGCGCAGACGATCGGCAACGGCACCGTCAACATGATGGTCGATCTCGCCTGCATGCAGGCGCGCATGGGGCAGGACGTCGTGGTCGCATCGTCGGGCGGCGGCTTCGAGCCGCTTTTGCGTCGCCACGGCATCACGCATGTTTCGCTGCAGCAGTCGCGGCAACCGTGGCGCGTGCCGTCGATGATCGCGGGATTCAATCGTCTCATCGATCGTTTCGATCCCGACATCGTGCACGCGCACATGATGACCGGCGCGCTCATTTCGCGTTTCGGCAGCATGCGGCGGCGCTTCGCGCTCGTCACCACGGTGCATCACGAACTGCAGAAAAGCGCGGCGCTGGTGCGCGTGGGCGATCGCATGGTGGCCGTGAGCCGCGCGCTGGCGCTCGATCTGGAGGCGCGCGGCATCGGGCCGGCGCGGTTGTCGACCGTGCTCAACGGCGCCGTCGGCGCGCCGCGGCTCATCACGCGGCCGCCCGCGAAACCGGTGCGGCTCAAGCATCCGAATATCGTCTGCGTGGCGGGGATGTATCGCAGGAAAGGGATTGCGGATCTTCTGCAGGCGTTCGCGCAGGTGCGCGAGCAGTCCGCGAGCGAGCGCGAATTCATGGCGGAGCCGCATCTGTATCTCGTCGGCGAAGGCCCCGATCGCGGATCGATGGAAGCGCTGGCAGCCGAGCTCGGCATCGCGGAGAACGCGCACTTCACGGGTTTCGTCGCCGATACACGGCCGTATTTCGCGAGCGCCGATGTATTCGCGCTGCTCTCGCGCCAGGACCCGAGTCCGCTCGTGATCGCGGAGGCGCGCGAGGCCGGCTGCGCGATCGTCGCGACGCGCGTGGGCGGTATCCCCGAAATGCTCGACGACGGCGCTGCGGGTCTGCTCGTGCCTGCCGGCGACATCGGGCAGGCAGCGGCAAAACTGCGCTGGCTTCTGCTCGACCGGCAGGCGCGTGGGCAACTGGCGGCGCGCGCGCGTCACGGCCTGCACCAGCTTTCCGTCGAAAGAGTCTGCGACGAGTACCTCGCGGTGTATCAGCAAGCGCTTACGGAGCGCGAAGCATTGAAGCGCCGGCAGATCGATCTCGACGCGCGCACACCCCGAACGACAGATGGCGCGATTTAAGCATAGGGCTGACAAATCGCCCCGCTTGCACCGCGCCACGGTACTTTCGTCCAAACCATCCGATCATACAAAAGGCAAAAGCGAGCCGGCTTCCGTTCGCGTTCGCACAGAAAGCCTACGAGATGCTTGCTCAAATGGGTGCATGATCGGTCCGATGGCAACAGCGGGCCGCGAAAGAACGCACACGCCGCGACGCGACGCAGCCATTCTTCAGTTTCCCTGATGAATGCCTGCGCGCGCGCGGCGCGAGCGCAAGAGATGCACGTGAAGCGGTAAGAAGTAAAAAACGAAACAGTGACGTCGAAGCCAGAGGGATTACCCTGTCAGGAAATTCCCAACTGGCATTCGAAGCAACGAAGACGCAACGTATCAAGCACGACGAATGGACCTGTCGGGAACCCGTCGTGCCTTTCGCAGCCCGGGAAGCGAAAGCGATGCGCTCATACACACGGCTACGGAACAGGCGAGAAGGGGAGAAGCGAGATGGATGACAACAAAGAGCGATCGCTGGTGGCGAAGGTCATGGACGGACTCGTCTCAGGGATCGTCGAGCAAAAATATGGCGCGATACTGCCACCGCAGGACATCCTCTCGAAGGAGTTCGACGTGAGCCGCACCGTCATGCGCGAGGCGCTCTCGATGCTGCTCGCGCGGCACATGCTGGACGTGCGGCCGAAAACCGGCACGCGCATTCGTCCGATGAGCGACTGGCGTCTCATCGACGAGGACGTGGTGAGCTGGCGCTTTCGCGCCAAGCCGGATCAGACGTTTTTACGCGATGTAATCGAATTCCGCATGCTGATCGAGCCGCGCGCCGCAGCGCTCGCCGCCGCGCGCGCGACGCCCGACGAAATCGCCGGGATTCGCGATGCATTCGACACGCTGTCGCGTCTGCAGGTCGGCGAGCCGGAATATCAGGCGGCTGACGAAGTGCTGCATACGCGCATCGTGGCGGCGAGCGGCAACCAGTTCTTTCGTCAGATGACGGCGATCGTGCGCGGCGCGCTGGTGACGGTCAATCCGATCGTCGACGGCATCGAGTCCGTGCGCGAAGCGACGCTCGCGGCGCAGAAGAGCGTCGTCGAGGCGATCGAGGCGAAAGATCCCGCCGCCGCCGAAGCCGCGACGCGCGCGCTCGTCGACCTGGCCGCGGAAGAAGTCGGCCGCGCGTTCTCGCTGGAGCGCGTGAACAGTCAGCCTGCGTCGCCGAACGTGAACGCGTCCGCGGGTGCGTAGCGGGTCCTCGAACGCATCGGACGATCGAATGTATCGAGCCGGGACATGTCCCGGCTTTTTGCCGTCTGAGCCCGCCGCGCGCAGTCGTCATGCGACGCAATCAGGCACAATGCGTCGCACGACGAATCTGGCGCACGGAGGCAGGCTTGAGCAATACGAATATCGATGAAAAGACGATCCGCTGGGGCATCGTCGGCGCGGGACGCATCGCGCGGCGCTTCGCCGACAGTCTCACGCACGTCGAAGGCGCGCGGCTCTCGGGCGTGTGGTCGCGCCGCGAAGAACCGGCGCGCGCATTGGCCGATGCATTCGATGCCCGCGCATTCACCGATTTCGACGCGCTGCTCGCCAACATCGACGCGCTCTACATCGCGACCTTGCAGGACAGCCATCCGGGGTACGCGTTGCGCGCGTTCGCGGCGGGCAAGCCCGTGCTGTGCGAAAAGCCCGCGGCCGTGAATGCGCGCGAGCTGCAACGCATGATCGACGCGGCGCGCGCGGCGAACGTGTTGTTCATGGAAGCGATGAAGCCGCCGTTCTATCCGCTGTATCGCCGCTTGCGCGAGCATGTGCAAAGCGATCCGATCGGTGAAATCGGTCTCGTTCGGGCCGGCTGCTCGATGGCGAACGTGCCGCTCGATCATCCGTCGTTCTCGCTGGACGCGGGCGGCGGCGCGCTGCTCGATATCGGCATTTACGAGGCGTTTCTCGCGGTCGACTGGCTCGGCGAGGCGCTCGCCGTGCAGACCATCGGACGGCTCGGCGCGACCGGCGTCGACGTCTTCGCGAGCCTGAACGTGCGCCACGAACGCGGCATCGCGCAACTTTTCTGCGGACTCGATCTGCAAGGCCGCGGCGATGCGCTCATCGGCGGCACGCTCGGCACGGTGACGATCCACGAGAACTGGTGGAATCCATCGCGCGCGACGATCGCTTATACGGACGGAAGAAAGGCCGAACTCGACGAGCCGTTCTCGGGCGGCGGCCTCAACTACGAAACCGCGCATTTCTGCGAGCTGCTGCGCGCCGGCGAAACCGAGAGCCCGGTCATGCCGCACGCAACGTCGATGCGGATGATCGCGATCATCGACGCCGCGCGGCGCGATTTGAATCTCAGGTTTCCGTTCGAAACCGACTAATGCGAAAAAGCCGCTTTTCAGCGGCCTGTTTGCGATCAGTGCCGCCCCGGCAGCGCGAGACGCCGCTCGAAAATCCGCTGCACGAATTCGAGCACGCTGCAAAGAATCCAGTAGACGAACGCCGCCGCGAGATAAAGCGGCAACGGCTGATAGGTCGCCGCGATCACTTCCTGCGCGCTGCGCAACAGTTCGGTCACCGTGATGACCGACACGAGCGATGTGTCCTTGATCAGACTGATGAGACTGTTCGACAGGCTCGGCACCGCGATGCGCAGTGCCTGCGGCCCGATCACGTAACGCAGCGTCTGCGCGCGCGACAGTCCCAGGCTATAGGACGCGAGCCACTGCCCGGCGTGGATGCCGAGAATCGCGCCGCGCATGCTTTCCGACAGATACGCGGCCACGTTCGCCGACAGCGCGATCACGCCCGCGGGCGTCGGTTCGAGGGAGATGCCGAGGCTCGGCAGGCCGTAGTAGATGACGAAGATCTGCACGAGCAGCGGCGTGCCGCGCATCACGCTGACATAGCAGCGTCCGATCGCCACGAGCGCGCGGTTCTGGCTGATGCCCATCAACGCCAGTACGACGGCCGCGATGAGGCCGAAGAACATCGAGTAGAGCGCGAACTTGATCGTCAGCAGCGCGCCTTGCGCCAGCACGGGCGCCGATTGAACGAGCAGGGATGTCGTGGACATTTAAGAGACGCGTTGACTGAAACGGTGCTGAAGTGAAACAAACCGGCACATATTAAACCGAGCCGGCAAAAGAGAAGGGCGGCACCGTTACGATGCCGCCCTCGCGACGCCGGAAACGGCGCGTCTTATTTCGCCGGCTTCGTCACGTCGATGCCGAACCACTTGTCCGAAATCTTCGAGAACGTGCCATCGGCTTCGAGCTGGGTCATGGCGTCGTCGATCGCCTTGGCGAACTTCGGATTGCCCTTCTTGAACGGAATGCCGGACGGGTTGCCCGCGCCGACATTCGCGCCGGTGCGCAGCGGCAATTGCGAATTCTTCAGCAAGTACGCGAGCATCAGGCGGTCGTTGAGCGCGGCGTCCAGACGCCCGGCGGCGAGATCACGCAGATACTCGGGCGCGCCCGGATACGTCTTCACGTCGATGCCCGGCACCGACTTCGCCATGTCCATATAGTTCGTGCCGAGGCCGACGCCGAGCTTCTTGCCCTTCAGTTCTTCGAGCGACTTGAACTCGCGCTTGTCGTCGCTGCGCTGGATGAGTTGCGCGTTCGAGTACGTGTAGGCGGGCGAGAAATCGAGCGTCTGCTTGCGCGCATCGGTGATGCCGACCTGGTTGACGATCACGTCGAACTTGCCCGCCTGCAGGCCCGCGATGATGCCGCTCCATTCGGTCGTGACGAACTCGGGCTTCACGCCGAGCTTGGCCGCGACGGCCTTGGCGATATCGACGTCGAAGCCGACCAGTTCACCGTTCGGCGCTTTCGAGTTGAACGGCGGGAAGGTGCCTTCGAGACCGACGCGCAGCGTGCCGCGCTGCTTGACCTGATCGAGCAGATCTTCGGCGTGGGCGGCGGTCGTGACGGCCGTGAATGCCGCGCCGATCAGGCTGGCGGCGACGAGCTTCTTGAGCGTGGACAGTTTCATCGTGTTGTTTTCCTCTTGATGGGCACAGCGTCTTTTTTCGATGCGGCGATCATAGTGAAAACGCAATCGCTGCGTAATATCGTTTGCTTATGTCTATATGCCGGATTGGGGCGTCACGCGAGCGCTTCGACGCACTCTTTCACGAGCGCGGGACCGCGATAGATCAGCCCCGTATAAATCTGCACCAGCGACGCGCCCGCCGCGAGCTTCGCGCGCGCGTCGTCGCCCGAGAAAATTCCGCCTACGCCGATGATCGGCACGTCGGTCCCGACCTCCGCGCGCAGCTTGCGGATGACCTCGTTCGACGCGTCGAAGACCGGACGCCCGGACAGGCCGCCCGTTTCGTCGCCGTGCTTCATGCCGGTCACGGCGGTGCGGGAAAGCGTGGTGTTGGTCGCGATCACGCCGTCGATCTTGTGAGCCAGCAACGTGCCCGCGATCGACTTGATCTGCTCGTCGTCGAGATCGGGTGCGATCTTCAGCGCGAGCGGCACGAGCTTGCCGTGCAGATCGGACAGCCGCGCCTGCTTTTCCTTGAGCGCGCCGAGCAGCGAATCGAGTTCGCCCGCGCCCTGGAGCTGCCGCAGGTTCTTCGTGTTCGGCGACGAAATGTTGATCGTCACATAGCTCGCGAACGGATAGACGCGCTCGAGGCAATACAGATAGTCCTCGGCGGCGCGTTCGATCGGCGTATCGGCGTTCTTGCCGATGTTCAGTCCCAGCACGCCGCGATAATGCGCGGCCTTGACGTTCGCGACGAACTGATCGACGCCGCGATTGTTGAAGCCCATCCGGTTGATGAGCGCGTTCGCCTCGGGCAGCCGGAAGATGCGCGGGCGCGGATTGCCCGGTTGCGCGCGCGGCGTCACGGTGCCCACTTCGATGAAGCCGAAGCCGAGCGCCGCGAGCCCGTCGATGCACGCGCCGTCTTTGTCGAGCCCCGCCGCGAGTCCGACCGGATTGCGGAACGTGATGCCCATGACGGTGCGGGGCGAATCGGGGCCGCGCTTGGCGAGCATGCCGGCGAGCCCGGTGCGGCCAGCCGCGCCGAGCATGCGCAGCGTCAGATGATGAGCGTCTTCCGCGTCCATCTTGAAGAGATGCGAACGCGCGATCGGATAGAGGGAACTGAACACGAAATGAAAGCCGGCGACGGCGAATTTTTTTAAGACCGCTATTTTAGCCGTTTCGGACGGCGTGCCGGTCCGGGCGCGCGGGAGGGACTTCGGCGGCTATTTCGGCTGGCTCGGGCCGTTGATGCGCCCGGGCATCGGCAGCGCGCCCGCGGAGTGAGTGTTCGCGGGATCGAGCAGCGTCCAGCGGCCGTCGATCAGACCTTCCAGCGGCCGGAAATTGGCCTTGTACGCCATTTTTTCGCTTTCGCGGATCCAGTAGCCGAGGTAGACGTGCGGCAAGTCGAGACTCTTCGCCTGCTCGATCTGCCAGAGGATGTTGAAGGTGCCGTAGCTCGTCTTCGGCAGATCGGGTTCGAAGAACGTGTACACGGACGACAAGCCGTCGCCGAGTATGTCGATCATGCTGATCATGCGCAGTTCGCCGGGCTCGTCCGGATGTCCCGGATGCGCGGGTTCGCGAAACTCGACGAGCCGCGAATTGATCCGGCTTTGCAGCAGGAACTGCTCGTACTGATCGCGGCTGTCGCGGTCCATGCCGCCGCCCGCGTGACGCGCCGACTGATAGCGCATGTAAAGCGCGTAATGCTCTTCGTCGTAATGCAGCGGCGCGACGCTCGCGATCAGATTGCCGTGCAGCTTCCAGACGCGCCGCTGCGCCCGGTTCGGCACGAAGCGCGCGACCGGCACGCGCACCGGCACGCAGGCGCGGCAGCCGTCGCAATACGGTCGATACGTGAAGACGCCCGAGCGCCGGAAGCCGGCCTTGACGAGTTCGGTGTAGACGTCGGAGTTGATGAGATGGCTCGGCGTGGCCACCTGCGAGCGCGCAACACGCCCTTCCAGATAGCTGCAAGGGTAGGGCGCTGTTGCATAGAATTGCAGCGCGGAAAGCGGTGACAGCGGCAGCTCGTTCGGATGTGTCACGTTGGCGGCTCTCGCAGGCGTCGTCTCGTCGTTGCCGGCCGGCGCGCGAGATCGTCTTCAGGCGCGCGGCGGCTGCATTGCATGTGTCGCTCGGGCATCACGCGCGTAACGTTTAGCGTGCCAGCACGTCGAGAAGGACGGATTTGTCGAAGCGCCAGCCGATCGCCGGTTCCGCCGTCGCCCGTCTCAGATGCGCGACGAACGCGCGGCGCGCGATCTCGCGGCCGCCCAGCGACGCCAGATGCGACGTGTTCTGCTGGCAGTCTATCATCTCAATTTGATTGCGGCGCAAGTGTCCGACGAGCGCCGCAAGCGCGATTTTCGACGCGTCGGTCTTGTGCGCGAACATCGACTCGCCGAAGAACATGCGCCCGAACGACACGCCGTACAGTCCGCCCACGCGCACGCCGTCGAACCACGTCTCGACGCTGTGCGCGTTGCCTGCGCGATGCAAGGTCGTGTAGGCATCCACGATATCCGACGTGATCCACGTTCCGCGCTGGCCGTCGCGTGGCGTGTCGGCGCAGGCGCGCATCACGGCGGGAAAATCGTCGTCGACGCGGATCTCCCAGACCGGATCGCGCACCACGCGCTTCAAGGTCTTGCGCAGCGAATCCGACACCTTGAACTCGGCCGGAAACAGCACCATGCGCGGATCGGGACTCCACCACAGCACGGGCTGGCCGTCGGAATACCACGGGAAGATGCCGCGCCCGTAAGCATCGATGAGCCGCGACGGCAGAAGATCGGCGCTCGCGGCGAGCAGGCCCGGCGCGCCGCTCGCCGCGCCGAGCGCGCGCTCGACGGGCGGGAAGGGATCGTCGTCGGCGAGCCAGGGAACCATGTTCTCGGGAGGGCGGCGTTCAGTGAGATTCGTCGGACAGCGGCGGAATCAGCCGTCGCGCAGCGTGCGGAAGATGTCGCCCGTATGCAGCGTGAAGTTGCCGGCGGCGCGATCGGCGAAGAAGAATCGCAGCGTCTGTCCGACCGTCGGAAAGGCGATCTCGTCCCACGGAATCTCGCTTTCCTCGAAGAGCTTCACTTCCAGACTCTCCTCGCCGGGATCGACTTCGATATCGAGCAGCCGCGCCAGATAGAACAGATGCACCTGATGCACGTGCGGCACGTTGAGCAGCGTGAAGAGACTTTGAATCTCCACGCGCGCGCCCGCTTCCTCGAGCGTCTCGCGCGCGGCGCCTTCGCTCGTCGTTTCCTGCATTTCCATGAAGCCCGCGGGCAGCGTCCAGTAGCCGTAACGCGGCTCGATCGCGCGACGGCACAGCAGCACCTTGTCGTCCCACACCGGCACGGTGCCCACGACATTGCGCGGATTCTGATAGTGAACGGTGCCGCAGTTGTTGCAGACGAAGCGCTCGCGGTTGTCGCCGGGCGGAATGGCGAGACCGACCTCGTGGCCGCAGAGGGAACAGAATTTCATGGAAATGGACGTGGGAAGTGTGCTGCGAGTGTATCACCGCACCGCCGCGGCTTTGAGGCGCGCGAATGGATTGCGGTATCGGTCGCGGCGCATGTCCGGCGTGCCCGGCGGCGAAGGTGCGACGCCTGCCTTCTCGCTACAATAGTTGACCGGAATTGCAATGTCCCTTTCACGATCAGGCCGCCGCGCGCGTCCCAACCGAACGCCATGTCATCCACGCCAGCCGCTTCAAGCCGTCCTCCGATGCTCGCCACCGCCGACGCGCTCGGCCGTCTGCTCGACGCCGCGCGTCAGGTCGACGCCCGCGAGCGCGTCGACACGCTCGATGCGCTGAACCGCGTGCTCGCCGCCGACGTGACCTCGCCGCTCGACGTCCCGCCGATGCACACCAGTTCGATGGATGGCTACGCGGTTCGCATCGCCGATCTCGCTGGCGCGAGCGAAGGCGCGCCGGTCACGTTGCGGGTGTCGCAGCGCATCCCGGCGGGGCACGCGGCCGAGCCGCTCGCGGCGGGTACGGCCGCGCGCATCTTCACCGGCGCGACGGTGCCGCCCGGCGCGGATGCCGTCGTCATGCAGGAAATGGCCCAAGCGTCGGACGACGGGCGCGTCGCGTTCGGGCAGGCGCCCACGGCGGGCGAGTGGATCACGCAACAAGGCGCGGATATCCGGCGCGGCTCGGTGATCCTGCCCGCGGGCACGCGCCTGACGCCGCAGGCGCTCGGGCTCGCGGCGTCGGTCGGATGTGCGCAGCTCGAGGTCGTGCGGCGCGTGCGCGTCGCGATCTTCTTCACCGGCGACGAACTGCGCATGCCGGGCGAGCCGCTCGAACCCGGCGCGATCTACAACTCGAACCGCTTCACGCTGCGCGCGCTGCTCGCGAAGCTCGGCTGCGAGGTGACGGATCTCGGCATCGTGCCGGACCGGCTCGATGCGACGCGCGAAACCTTGCGGCGCGCGGCGGCGGATCACGATCTCATCCTGACGTGCGGCGGCGTGTCGGTCGGCGAGGAAGATCACGTGAAGCCGGCGGTCGAGGCCGAAGGACGCATTTCGATGTGGCAGATCGCGATGAAGCCGGGCAAGCCGCTCGCGTTCGGCGCGGTGCGGCGCGGCGGCGCGGTTGGCGATGAGGCGTTTTTCATCGGCTTGCCGGGCAATCCGGTTTCGAGTTTCTGCACGTTCCTGCTGTTCGTGCGGCCGTTTCTGCTGCGGCTCGCGGGCGTGACGAACGTCGCGCCGCGCGTCTATTCGATGCGCGCCGACTTCAGCCAGAAAAAAGGCGATCGCCGCAACGAATTCCTGCGCGCGCGCGTGAACGCGTCGGGCGGCCTCGATCTCTTCGAGAATCAGAGCTCGGCCGTGCTGACATCGACCGTCTGGGGCGATGGTCTCATCGACAATCCGCCGAATCATGCGATCGGCGCGGGCGAGATCGTGCGCTTCATCCCATTTTCAGAACTGACGCGGTAGAGAAATGAAGATCGATTTGAGATTTTTTGCGAGCGTGCGCGAGGCGCTGGGCGTCGCGAACGAGACGGTCAGCGTGCCGGACACGGTGGTCAATGTCGGCGACGTGCGCGCGTGGCTGCGCATGCGCGGCGGCGTGTGGGAAGAGACGCTCGCGGAAGGCCGTGCATTGCGCATGGCCTGCAATCACGTGATGACGAGTCCGTCACAGCGCATCACCGAGGGTTGCGAAGTGGCGTTCTTTCCGCCTGTGACGGGTGGCTGAGATGAACACGCGTTCGAAAATCCGCGTGCAGGAAGCCGATTTCGACATCAGCGCGGAAGTGGCCGCGTTGCGCGCCGACAATCCGAAAGTGGGCGCGGTCGCGTGTTTCGTCGGCACGGTGCGCGATCTGAACGAAGGCAGCGCCGTCGAGACGATGGAACTCGAGCATTACCCCGGCATGACGGAAAAATCGCTCGAAGCGATCGCCGATCAGGCGCGCGAGCGCTGGCGCGGCTCGGACGTGCTGATCGTGCATCGCGTGGGCAAACTCAAGCCGCTCGATCAGATCGTGCTCGTCGCGACGACGGCGATGCATCGCGCGGAGGCGTTCGAATCCTGCGCCTTCGTGATGGACTATCTCAAGACGCAGGCGCCGTTCTGGAAGAAAGAGAAGACCGAAGCGGGCGAACGCTGGGTCGACGCGCGCGAGTCCGACGATACGGCGCTCGCGCGCTGGCAGACCTGACCGGCGTCATTTTTCGTCGGCCGACTTGCCGATGAACTTCGCGGGAAACGGCTCGGCGTCGGGACGCTCGGGGAAGCGCGGCTCGGGCGCGCCGCCCGTGCGCTGCCGCTTCAGCGCCGCGAGGAGTTCCTGCTGCTCGACGGGAATCTCGTAGTCCCAGCCGAACTTGCTCAACTGCAAGCTCTGCGCGATGCGCAGCGCGGGTTCCATGAACTGCACGGCCGCGGCCGGCTCATAGCGCGACTCGACCGTGTTGAGAAACAGCGACAGCCAGCGCGCGAAGTGTTGCGGCTCGATATCGTCGATCGGGCGATGCGCTTCCTGCACGTTGCCGCGATATTGCTTCGATCCGAGCACGAGACTCGACCAGAAGGTGGTCATTTTGGCGAGATGCTCGTCCCAGCGGCCGGCGAGCGCGCGCGAAAAGATCGGCCCGAGGAGCGCATCGTCATCGACGCGCCGATAGAAGGCTTCTACCAGCGCGCGGACATTGGCTTCGCTGGGTGCGCGTTCGCGAGGGGCATCGGCGGAAAGGTGTTCGGTGTTCGTCATCTTTGAAACAGTGAAGGCGGATCAGATATTTTCCGGCGAAGAATGTAAAGATGCCGCAAAATGGCGCATCCATGCGGCCGATTCGTCGACGCGCGTCTCAAGCCGTACGAAAAGCACGCTTGTACGGATTCCGTGCATTTTGGTACGACGCGGGCGAGCGGTGCGCCGATGGTAAGTCAGCCACGTCCGCTCGTGTCATCGTCCCTCGTCTTGACGCGGACTCCTTGACGATACGCGCGTTTCGTCGAAATCCCGAGGCGCTTTTGCATCCACTTTCTCCGCGCGAGATCATGCGACTCACCGATTACACCGATTATTCGCTGCGCGTCCTGCTCTATCTCTCGGTTCGACCTTCCGGCCTTTCGACGATTCAGGAAATCTCGGATGCATATGGCATTTCGAAGAACCATCTGATGAAAATCGTCCAGCAGCTTGGCGAACTCGGGTGGGTCGAGACCGTGCGCGGCCGCAACGGCGGACTGAAACTTTCATCGCGGACGAACGACCTCACGATCGGCGACATCGTGCGCAGAACCGAAAGCGATTTCGCGCTCGTGGGCTGCCTCGTGAATCAGCCGGCGGATCGGCAAGCCTCGTCGCACGCGCGCTGCGTCATTCAGCCGGCCTGCCGGTTGCGCGGCGTGCTGGCAGCCGCGCGCGACGCCTTTCTCGCCGAACTCGACAAGCACACGGTCGGCGAGCTCGCTCAACCCGCGAACGATCTGGCGGCTCTGCTCGGCATCGTCAGCATCGCGCCGATTGCGGTGGGTGCGCCCGGGGCGCTTCGCGCGCCTTCGTGATTCCAGCCGGCACGCGTTGAACGAAACCCGGACGCCGTAGGTCAATTCAGAGCCTGGGCGGTTGGCTGCCGCCATTGTCGAAGAGCAAAAAGAGCACTTTCCGGCCCAAACGATGCTTGAAAGTGACAAAAAGCGCCTCATTTTGGTCGTATTCAGAATCGGAGCTTTTAAAAAATGAGAATCGACAAACTCACCACCAAATTTCAGGAAGCGCTGTCCGACGCGCAGAGCCTCGCGGTCGGGCGCGACAACCAGTACATCGAACCGGTGCATTTGCTGGCCGCGCTCATCGCGCAGCAGGACGGCTCCGCGCGCTCGCTGCTGTCGCACGCGGGCGTGCAGGTTCAGGCGCTGCAAACGGCGCTCAACGAAGCGATCAACCGTCTGCCGCAAGTCCAGGGCACCGACGGCAATGTTCAAGTCAGCCGCGAACTCGCGGGCCTGCTCAACGCCGCCGACAAGGAAGCGCAGAAGCTCAACGACACGTACATCGCGAGCGAGATGTTCCTGATCGCCGTCGCGGATGACCGTGGCGAAGCCGGCCGTCTCGCGAAGCAGCACGGCCTGACGCGCCGTGCGCTCGAAGCCGCGATCAACGCCGTGCGCGGCGGCGCGCAGGTCAATAGCCAGGACGCGGAAAGCCAGCGCGAGGCGCTCAAGAAATACACCGTCGATCTGACCGAACGCGCCCGTGCGGGCAAGCTCGATCCGGTCATCGGCCGGGACGATGAAATTCGCCGCTCGATCCAGATTCTCCAGCGCCGCACGAAGAACAATCCGGTGCTGATCGGCGAGCCGGGCGTCGGCAAGACGGCGATCGTCGAAGGACTCGCGCAGCGCATCGTCAATGGCGAAGTGCCGGAAACGCTCAAGGGCAAGCGCGTGCTCTCGCTCGACATGGCCGCGCTGCTCGCGGGCGCGAAGTATCGCGGCGAGTTCGAGGAGCGCCTGAAGGCCGTGCTGCACGACATCGCGAAGGACGAAGGGCAAACCATCGTCTTCATCGACGAAATTCACACGATGGTCGGCGCGGGCAAGGCCGAAGGCGCGATGGACGCCGGCAACATGCTCAAGCCGGCGCTCTCGCGCGGCGAGCTGCATTGCATCGGCGCGACGACGCTCGACGAATACCGCAAGTACATCGAAAAGGACGCGGCGCTCGAGCGGCGTTTCCAGAAAGTGCTCGTCGATGAACCGTCGGTCGAGGCGACCATCGCGATTCTGCGCGGCTTGCAGGAGAAGTACGAACTGCATCACGGCGTCGAGATCACCGATCCGGCTATCGTCGCGGCGGCGGAGTTGTCGCATCGCTATATCACGGACCGCTTTTTGCCCGACAAGGCCATCGATCTGATCGACGAAGCCGCGTCGCGCATCAAGATGGAAATCGATTCGAAGCCCGAAGAGATGGACAAGCTGGATCGTCGTCTCATTCAGCTGAAAATCGAGCGCGAGGCCGTGAAGAAGGAGAAGGACGAGGCGTCGCAGAAGCGTCTGCAACTCATCGAAGAGGAAATCGACCGGCTCAATCGCGAGTATTCCGATCTCGAGGAAATCTGGACTGCCGAGAAAGCGGCGGTGCAGGGCAGCGCGCAACTGAAGGAAGAAATCGAGAAAGTGCGCGCGGATATCACGCGTCTGCAGCGCGAAGGCAAGCTGGAGAAGGTCGCCGAGTTGCAATACGGCAAGCTGCCGGAACTCGAAGCGCGTCTGAAGCAGGTGACGCAGGCCGAATCGCAGGAGCAGAACAACCCGACGCGTCCGCGTCTTCTGCGCACGCAGGTCGGCGCCGAGGAAATCGCGGAAGTCGTGTCGCGTTCCACCGGCATTCCCGTTTCGCGGATGATGCAGGGCGAGCGCGAGAAGCTGCTGCAGATCGAAGCGAAGCTGCATGAGCGCGTGATCGGCCAGGACGAGGCGATCGGCGCCGTCGCGGACGCGATTCGCCGCTCGCGTGCGGGTCTGTCGGATCCGAATCGTCCGTATGGCTCGTTCCTGTTCCTCGGGCCGACGGGCGTCGGCAAGACGGAACTGTGCAAGGCGCTCGCGGCGTTCCTGTTCGATTCGGAAGATCATCTGATCCGCATCGACATGAGCGAGTTCATGGAGAAGCACAGCGTCGCGCGTCTGATCGGCGCGCCGCCGGGATACGTCGGTTATGAGGAAGGCGGCTATTTGACCGAGGCCGTGCGCCGCAAGCCGTACAGCGTGATTCTGCTCGATGAAATCGAGAAGGCGCATCCGGACGTGTTCAACGTGCTGCTGCAAGTGCTCGACGACGGGCGCATGACGGACGGTCAAGGCCGCACCGTGGACTTCAAGAACACGGTGATCGTGATGACGTCGAACCTCGGCTCGCAGGTCATTCAGGGCATGGTCGGCGAGCCGCAGGAAAGGGTGAAGGACGCCGTGTGGGAAGAAGTGAAGCTGCACTTCCGGCCGGAATTCCTGAACCGTATCGACGATGTCGTCGTGTTTCATGCGCTCGATCGCACGAACATCGAGTCCATCGCGAAGATTCAGCTGGCGCGTCTGCACGAGCGGCTCGCCAAGCTCGATATGGACCTCGACGTCTCGGATGCAGCGCTCGCGCAGATCGGCAAGGTCGGATACGACCCGCTGTTCGGCGCGCGCCCGCTGAAGCGCGCGATCCAGCAGGAGATCGAGAATCCGGTCGCCAAGCTGATTCTGGCGGGGCGGTTCGGGCCGAAGGACGTCATTCCCGTCGATGTGCGGGAAGGCCAGTTCGTGTTCGATCGCGTGGTGCATTGAGGGCGGTTCGGTCGTAGCGGTAGCGCGGCGGCGGTCGGGCGAAAAAGGCAACGGAGCGATTCGTTGCCTTTTTTGTTTCTATAATCCGTGCGATCGCACGGATTTCCGCGCGGAGCACGTGCGATGAATGAAAATCCATTCGTTTGCATGGATTATCGTGATCTCATACAATGACTCGGTTTTGTCCCTGCGATCGCACGGATTCAAATTATGGAAATCGATATTCGAACGGCGAGCGAAATCGGCGTCGCAGTGCGTGCGGCGCGCAAAGCGCAACGGCTTCGCCAGGACGATGCGGCCGGCAGCATCGGCGTCAGCGAGAGCTTTCTCGGCAAGGTCGAGAAGGGCGCTGAGAGCGTGCATTGGGGCAAGCTGTTCCAAGTGCTCGAAGGCTTGGGCGTGCGCGTGACGGTCGATATCCCGGACGAAGCGGGTGAGCTTTTCGCGGGAGAGGCGGTCAAGCGTTACGTCCGCGTCGAGCGCGCCGAGAAACGTCGTCGCGCACGAGAGGACGCGGATGAGTCCTGAGACCATCGCGACGCTCGAAGGCCGCCGCAATCTGATCGCGAGCATCAACGACGTCGAAGTGGGCGTGCTCAACGCCGACGACGACATCTGGTCTTTCTCCTATCTGCCGGCGTGGCGCGACAGCGTGGACGGTTATCCGCTGAGTCCGGCGCTGCCGCTGCAACCGAACGCGTTGTGCGACGGCAGCACGCGCCGCTCGGTGCAGTGGTACTTCGACAACCTCCTTCCGGAAGAAGGCCAACGCACGCTGCTCGCGCGCGACGCGGCCATTCGCAACGAAGCCGATGCCTTCGCGCTGCTCGCGCACTACGGTGCCGAATCGGCGGGTTCGGTGACGCTGCGTCCACCCGGTGCAAGCGACGAGCAACCGCCCGCCGAGCGCTTGCTGCCCGACGAAGCGTTGCAGGCGCGGATCGACGCGTTGCCCCGCCTGCCGCTCACGCACGACGCACTCAAACGCATGTCGCTCGCCGGCGCGCAGCACAAGCTGGCGGTGGTGTTGCGCGACGACGCGTTGTTCGAGCCGGCAGGCCGCACACCGTCGACGCATATCCTCAAGCCGAATCATCAGGACACCGATGACTATCCGCACTCGGTCATCAACGAATGGTTCGTGATGAAGCTCGCCGACAAGCTGCGCCTCGGCGTTCCGGGCGTGCATCGGCGCTACGTGCCTTCTCCCGTGTATCTCGTGGATCGCTTCGACCGCGAGTCGCGGGCGGGACAATGGCGCCGGCTGCATAGCATCGACGCTTGCCAGTTGCTCGACCTCGCGCGCACGTTCAAGTACGAGCAGGGCAGCGTCGAGCAACTCGCGACGCTGGCCGCGCGTTGCCGAAATCAGGCGTCCGCACGCACGCGGCTCTTTTCGTGGCTCGTGTTCAATGTGCTGGTGGGCAATTCGGACGCGCATCTGAAAAACCTGAGTTTCCTCGTCTCGCGCCAAGGTATTCAGCTTGCGCCGTTCTACGACCTGCTGAGCGTAGCCGCATACGCGACGCCGTCGTATCAAAAGGACGCATGGCCGAAGCGGGCATCGTTCGCGTGGGACATCCTCGGCGCGCGCTACTACGACGACTTCGATCGCGCGTTGATGCTGCGGGCGGGCGAAGTGCTCGGTATCGCCAGGACGACGGCCGAACGGCTGCTGGATGCGCTCGCAGGTTCGATCGTGCGCGCGGCCGCCGATCTGTACGCGCGCGTCGAAGAGAAAAACGCGGCGTTGCTCGCCGAGCGGCCGGGACTCGCTGCGACGCTCGGCGGCGAGCTGATGTGTCTGCGTGTGATCCGCTACACGATCATCGAGGACATGACACGCAAGCTTGCAGCCGCCTGAAACGCAAAAGCCCCGCTCGGTTCAACGCCGGCGGGGCTTTCGATTCAATGCGTGAAAGCGCGTTCAGCCTTGCTTGGGCTCTTCGCTCTTGCCAAAAAGACCTGCGAGGCCGCCAAGCGAGCCCAGAACGCCGGTCAGATCGAGCTGGCCTTCGGGCGGCACCTCACCGTTCGGCGTTGCGCGATCGACGATATGCGGCAGCACCGCCGCGAGCATGCCGGACAGTTGGTCGCCCGAGACGCCTGCTTTCTGCGCGAGCGCGCCGACGTTGTCCTGCCCGAGCACGTTCGTGAGCGTGTCCGGGCTGATGGGCTTGTTCTCGCCCGTGCCGATCCACGACTGGACCACGTCGCCCGCGCCGTGTTGCTGGAAGCGCTGGATCAGGCCCATGAGGCCGCCGGGCTGGCTGTTGACGAAAGCGAGCGCCGCTGCGATCAGCGCGGCCTGGCCGGACTGAGCCGGTTGGCCGCCCGGTTGTTGCGACGAATTGCCGAGGGTGGAGGCGAGGATATCGAGTAGGCTCATGACGGTCTCACTACGAGAGGTTGCGGGGTGGGTTCGCCTGTGCCGCCGCATTCGGCTCGGAACCGGTCGCGGCGGCGCGGGCATCGGCCGCGAGCGGCCGTTCGACGATGGTCATACGAAGGCAAGTTTCCTTCGACAAGGTTCCCCGAAGAATCACTGACTGGCAGCCGCGGCGCTGGCGGCCTTATCTTTCTTGCTGCGTTTCGATTGTGCGGGCTTCGCTTCGCTCGCGGCGGAAGGGCTCGACGCACTCGCTGCTGCCGACGCTACGCTGTCCTTTTTCGATTTTTTCGACGCCTTCGTTCCCGATGCTGGCGCGGCAGGCGTCGTGGCCGGCGTCTGCGCCGTCGTGGCTGCGGGCGAGGTCGCGCCGGTGGCCGCGGTCGACGATTTGACCGTCGAGTTCGGCGCGGCGCTGCCGCCTTGCGTCGACGGCGTCGCGGGCTTCGACGGTTTGCCTGTCGGCGGCAGCGACGAGCCGCCGATCGTCAGCCCATTCTGTTCCAGATTCGTCACCGATTTGGCGCCGAGACCCTTGACGCGAGTCGCGAGATCGTCGGCGTCCTTGAAGGGGCCGTTCTTCGTGCGCTCGTCGATGATCGCCTTCGACTTCACCGGCCCCAGACCCTTCACCGATTCCAGCGCGGCTTGATCGGCGGTATTGACATCGACCGCGGCGAACGCCGCTCCCATCGACAGCACGAACGCAAAGCACAGCATCAGCAGCTTTTTCAGCATGACGGCACTCCAGGCTTGAGAGAAAGGATGAATCGATAAGTTCGGGCCAATCGGGAAGATGCCGTTAAGGATAGGGCAAAAAACCGTCCCGAACGATGGCGCCCGCATTGTGCACGACCCCGCCGCGCGCACCGCGCCCGCGCACAATCTTTAACGTTGCAAAACGCTGCACGGATGACGTCGCTGTTTTAGCGGGCGTGCGCGCATCACTTCGATGTGCGCGCGGACGTCTTCGCGAAAGCGCCGCGGACCTCGAAGCCGACTTTATCGACGACTTCGCCTTTTGCATCGACCAGTTCGAGCACATGTCGGCCCGGCCACGGCAGCCATGCCGCTCGGGCGTCGTGACCGTAGGGTTTGCCGTCGAGCCGCCACGCGAGGCGCGCGCTGCCGTCCACGCGGGTGAACCACACGCGCTGACGCGCCGGCGGAATGTCAGGGTCGAGCGCGAAGATCGTGCCGTCCGTCGGTGCGCCGATGCGTGCGGCCCGCGCGTCGGCGTTCGCGCCGCGCGCCGCCTGCGCCGCGTTCGCCGTGAGACCGATGGCGCTCATCTGCGTGCCGCGCACGAACCACTCGCTGCGCGCCGGTTCGATGTCGTTCTGATACGTGACGCGCGTCGTCACGACGCCCGATGGCGCTTGCGGCGCGCGGCTATCCGATCGCCGGTTCAGATAGTTGACGATCGCGTTCCACGCCGGCGCCGCGCCCGTCACGCCGGAAACGTCCCACATCGGCGCGCCGTCGGCATTGCCGACCCAGACGCCCACGGTGTAGCGCGATGTGAAACCGATCGCCCAGTTGTCGCGCATGTCCTTGCTGGTGCCGGTTTTCACGGCGCTGAAGGTGCGCGTGGCGAGCACGCTGTCGAAGCCGAACGTGCGCGTGCGTGCGTTGTTGTCCGCGAGGATGTCGGTGACGATGAAGCTCGCTTCCGGGCTGAAGACGCGCGTGCCCGCCTGCGCCGGCCGATGGTCCGCGAGATCGAAGAAGGGCTGTGCGACGCCGCCGTTCGCGAGCGTGCGATACGCGTTGGCGAGCGTCGCCAGCGTCACGTCCGCGCTGCCGAGCGCGAGGGAAAAGCCATAGTAATCGCCTGCTTGCGACAAAGGCAGCCCGAGCGCGACGAGCGTCTTCGCGAAGCGATGCGGCGTGACCATCACGAGCGTACGCACCGCCGGCACGTTGAGCGACGAGCCGAGCGCGGTTCGCACGCTTACCCAGCCCTTGAAGTCGTGATCGTAGTTTTGCGGAATGTAGAGGCCGCCGCCGGTCGCGAGATCGAGCGGCGCGTCGTCGAGCAGCGTGGCGGCGGTGACGCGCTTTTCGTCGATCGCCTGCGCATACAGAAAGGGCTTGAGCGTCGAGCCGGCCTGACGTGCCGCGAGTACGGCGTCGACTTCCGGCGCGTTCGACAGGCCGCCCGCCGAGCCGACCCACGCGAGCACGTCCCCCGAACGATTGTCGATCACGATGGCCGCCGCGTCGTGCACATTGCGCGGATGCGCGCGCGCGTTCAGTTCGGCGAGCGTGCGGGCGAGCGTATCGCGGGCGAAGCGTTGCAGGCGCGCGTCGAGCGTGGAGCGCACGCGCGCGCCGGCCTTCGGATGCACTTCGCCCGCGATGCGTCGCGCGAGATGCGGCGCGAGTGCGTCGTCGCCCTGAGCGAAGGCGGGCGCGGACGCGGTGCGGGTCAACGTGAGCTGCACGTAGCTGTCGAGATTGATGCACGGATCGACGCTCTGCGCGACGCCGTGCAGCGTCTGCATGTCGCGCAGAATCACGCACGCGCGCGCGGCGACCTTCGCAAAGGGCGCGTTCGGCGCGCGCACCAGCGCGGCGGCGAGCGCCGACTCGCGTTCGTCGAGACCGGAAGGGGCCTTGCCGAACAGCGTCTGCGATAGCGCCGACAACCCGACGATCTCGCCGCGAAACGGCACGAGATTCAGATACGCCTCGAGAATCTGATCCTTGCGCCAGGTGCGTTCGAGCCACAGCGCGCCGATTGTCTGCCCGGCCTTTTCGCCGATCGAACGGCGGCCGGCGCGCTTGCCGTCATCGTCGATGAGACCGGTGAGTTGCATCGTCACCGTCGATGCACCGCGCGTACGCGTGTTCCACAAATTGCCCCACGCGGCTGCCGCGGCGCCGCGCCAGTCGACGCCCGCGTGCTGGTAGAAACGCCTGTCCTCCGATACGACGATCGCTTCGCGCAAGGCGGGCGACACGTCGGACAACGCGATCCAGTCGCCGCGCCGCGCGCTCTTGTCGACGCGCGTGCGCGCGAGCGGCTCGCCGTCGCGCGAGAGCAGCACCCAGTCGGAGCTGCGCCAGTTCGCGCGCACTTCGTCGAAGCCCGGCTGCGCCTGCGCCGGCATCGATAGCGCGCATGCGATCAGAAGGCAGGCGGCGCGTTTCATCGGATCACTTCGCGGCGAGCGGCTTGACGACCACCGGCGCATTCGGCAGCGCGCCGAACGCCGACGGCGCGTAGAGCGCTTCGACGCGCGTCGGCGGCAGGCCGAACGTGCCCGGATTGTTCAGGCGGATCGTGTATTCGACGCTCAGCTTGCCCTTCGGCAGATAGTCGTAATACGCGCGATAACCATCGAAGCCACGCTCGACGAACGCGGGCCACGCGCCGTCATCCCGCTTCTCGCCTTCGGTCGCCGCAGCCGAATCGCGTCCGAGACCGGAGCCGAGGATCGTCGCGCCCGCGGGAATCGGATCGTTGACGACGACCCACGTCATGTCGCTTTGCGCGTCGATGTCGAGATGCACGCGGACGATATCGCCGCGCGAAAGCACGCCTTTCACGGCGGGATCGATCGGCGTGACGGTTTTCGCGATGCGATAGCCCGCCGCGAACGGCGCCTTCAACGCGACAGCCGCGAGACTTTCGATCGTCGCCCACGGCTTGCCCGTGCCGTCCTGCGAGAGCGTGAGCGAACCGCTGCTCCACGGCAGCATCACGCTGCGCGCGTTCGCGTTCTTCGTCGCGGGCGTGGCCGAGGCGGGCGCGGGCGTGGACATGACAGCGGCGCTCCAATTCACGCTTTGCGCCGATGCGCCCAGCTGGATCGACGCGTGACCCGTCACCGGCGTGCTCTCGAAGAGTTGCGAGAATCGGCCGACGGCGAGCGCGCCCCACAGATTGGCGGTCGTCGTTTGCCACGCGCCGTGCTTCTGCAACGCGAGCAGGCCCGCGACGACGCGCGGCATTTCGTCCTTCCAGCCGGGCGCATCTGCGAAGATGAGCGCGGTGCGCGCGGCGTTGGTTTCCGTGCCGGTCATGAGCCACCAGAGATCGTCGTCGCGCTCGGTCGAGAACGTGAGTCGCGTGCCCTGATACGTCAGACGCGCGCGAATGATCTGCTCCGCCTGCGCACGCTTCTCGTCGCGATTCGGAATGCCGTCGACGCGCGACAGGATTGCGTAGTAGTCCAGCACCGCGGATGTCGGCCACTGATCCGGCGCGACCGTGATCGAGCCGAGCATGCGCGGCTGTGCAAGGCCATAGCGCGAGAGCGCTTCGATCGCGGCGAGCTTCCTATCGTCGAGATCGTTGCGCGGCGCCCAGAACTTGCGCTCGAGCTTGCCGTCGACGAAATTCGCGAGGCCCGCCGCCATCTGATTGCGCAAATCGTCGGGCAGCGCGAAACGGCGATCCTGTTTCGCGGCTTCATCGGTGACGGCGAGCAGATAGGCCGTGAGGGCGGGGCTGCCGGTCGGGCGCTCGTCGTCGGCGGGCGGGAAGTAGTTCGCGAGGCCGTCGCGATCGAGATACGACGGCATCCGCGCGAGCACGCCTTGCCAAAGCGCTGCGTCCATCAGGCCGAGCGCGCGCGAAGTCTGCTGTTCGAGGCAACTGTACGGATAGCGCTCGAACCAGCGACGCACGCCGGGCAGTCCTTCGGCGAGCTTCGATTGCAACGACACCGCGATGCCGCCGCGCACGGCGCCGTCGCTCGACTTGATTGCATCGGCGGGCGGCGCGACGGGCAGCGTGAGCGTGCCGTCGACTTGCGCGAGGGTCGCCTGCTGGACATTGACGGGAATCGCCGCGACGACTTTCTGCGTCAGTTTGACGGCATCGCTCGCCCTGGGTCCGGCCTGTTCGGACGCGGTCACGTTCCATTCCAACGCTGCGGATGAATTCGCGCCGAGCACATCGGGCGTCGTGACCTCCCACGCGACTTCCTGCGACGATTCCGGCGCAAGCTCGACCGTGCGCGCATCGAGCGCCAGCGCGCCGGCATGCGGCGTGATGACGACGCGCATCGTCCGCGCGGTCGTGTTGCGCAGCGTGAACTGCGCGCGGAACGAATCGCCGACACGCACGAGCGGCGGCAATCCCGATATCAGTTGCAAGTCCTGCGTGCTCTGAATCGATGCGCTGCCGGTGCCGAACTGTCCCGCGCCGACCGCCGCCACCGCGACGATGCGAAAGCGCGTGAGCGCGTCGTTCAGCGGAACGTCGATGGTCGCTTCGCCTTTGGCATCGAGCGTGACGCGCGGATTCCACAGCAGCAGCGTGTCGAACAGTTCGCGCGTCGCGCTGTGTCCGCCGCCGCCGCCCGCAGGCACCGCCTTGCGCCCGAAGTGCCGCCGCCCGACGATCTCCATCTGCGCGGTCGCCGTCTGCACGCCGTACGCGCGCCGTTCGAGCATCGCGTCGAGCACGTCCCAGCTTCGATTCGGCATCAGTTCGAGCAAGGCTTCATCGACGGCCGCGACGGCGATCTGCGTGCCCGCGGGCGCGGGCTTGCCATCGGGCAGCGCGACTTTCACCTTGACGTGCGCCTTGCCTCGCACGGTGTACGACTTCGCATCCGGACTCACGCTGACCGCGAGCCTGTGCGCCGCCGTGCCGACCTTGATCGACGCCAGCCCGTAGCGGAACGCGGGCTTGCTCAAATCGACGAGCGGCGTCGGCGCCTGATACTGACGGCCTTCGTACCAGAACGCGCGCGCCCATTCGACCGGCGCCTTCCATCCCCAAGTGAAGAAGGAATACCACGGCACTTCGCGGATGCGTCCGCGCAACGCGAGCACCGATATGTACACGTTCGGCGCCCACGACGCTTCGATTTTGAGCTCGACGCTCGGATCGGTGCCGTTCAGTTCGACGACGCGCGTCTCGACGATGCCCTCGCGCTCGACGGCGACGAGCGCCGTCGCGGAGCGGAACGGCATGCGGACCTGGAAGCGCGCGGTTTCGCCGGGCTCGTAACTCGTCTTTTCCGGCAGCACGTCGATGCGGTCGGTGTTCTCGCCGCCGAACCACAGCTCGTCCGCGCGCGTGACCCACACGGACGTACTCGCGTTGGCCGCGCGGCCGTCGCCGTCTTTCGCGATCGCGATGACATCGACGTTGCCGGCATCCTTCAGCTTCGCATCGCACGAGACGATGCCGTGATCGTCGCTCTTGCCGCTGCACAGCGTGCCGAGATCCTTGATCTCCGTGTGGTTGTCGTAAGCGTAGAAGCCGCCGACCATGCGCTTTCTCGAGCTCGACATCACGCGAGCGACGGCCTTGATCTCCACCGACACGCCCGCGCGCGGCTTGCCCTGCAGATCTAGCGCGATCGCCTGCACCGGCAGCGCGCCGCCGACCGATACCCAATGTCCCGCTTTCACGCCGACCGCGACGTCGGCGGGCCACAGCGTCGTGCCGCCGCTGATCGTCTGAATCTCGCCGTTCGGATCGGCGAAGCTCGCTTCGAGCGTGAGACGCTTCGGCGATTCGAGCGCCGGCAGCGGCTTGATCGTGACCTTGCCGGCGCCTTCGCGATCGAGCGTGACGCGCAGCTTGTCGGCGACGAGCTTCGTCGTCGCGTGGTCTTCCTGCTCGCTGTCTTCGTCTTCGTCTTCGGCCGGCGCGCTCGCGCCGTCGTCCGTCGGCTTGCGGTAAGGCGCGAAAGTGAACGCTTCGTATTGCGAAGCGAAGGGCGGCGCGGCATCGCGCACGAGCGCGGAAACCTGCACCGGCAGATTCGATGCCGGTCCGCCCTGCACGTATTCGAGCCGCACCGCGACCGGCGCTTCCTGCGCCGCGACGAGACCGGACGCTTTGGCCTCGCCGGCCGTGATCGAGCCTTTGAACACCGGCAGGCGGAATTCCTCCACGCGGAAGCTGCCGGCTCCGTACGACTGCGTCACCGGGTTGTCGTTGTCGTTGGCGTTGCCGCTATCGTCGTCGGATGAAGCTGTGCCGTTGTCGAGCGACACGCTGTATTCGCCGAGCTTCGCGGCGGCGGGCACGGCGAAGGTCGAATCGGCGCTGTGATCGGCGGCCCATTTGAGCGGCAAATGCCACGTCTGTCCGCTGCCGACGTGCCGGATCGTCACGCGCGTTGGATAGCTCTTCGGAAACGCGAAGCCGCCGAGCGTTTGCACGCGCAGCAGGTGCTTCATGGATACGGTTTCGCCCGCGCGCAGCAGCGTGCGGTCGAACACCGTATGCGCGCGCGTCGTGCGCGCCGCGCTCATGTCGGTCGGCACGTTGAAGCGCCACGATTCGATGCCGCGATCCCAGTCCGATGTCACGAACGCCATGTCCGGACCGCTCACGGGATCGTTCACGCGCGCGGACACGAAAAAGCCGCCCCACGCGAGACTGCGCTCGTTGCATCGGCGCACGGACGCGAGCGGCTTGCCGATTTTCGCGATGCCTTGCGCATCGGTTTTCGCGGTGGCGATTTCATCGCCGTTGCAGTCGGTGACGCGCACGTCGGCGTTCGCGACGGGCTTGCCCTTGTCGAGCGTCGTGACCCAGACGACGCTGTTCTCGCGTCCCTCTTTGAAATGCACGCCGAGATTGGTGACGAGCACTGACGTTCGCATGTACATCGCCTGATTCTTGTCGAGCAGCGATGCGCCGAGCGCCGGCGAACTCAGTTCGACGACATAGAAGCCCGGCTTTGTCAGCGGAATGCCGACGACTTCGAACGGACGCAGCGCTTTCGGATCGGCGGCGGGCAGGGCGAGGGTTTCGACGCCGCGCTGTTTCGCGAGCATCGACAGCGAACGAATGTCGATTTGCGGATCGTTCGACACCGAGCCGTCCCTGTTCGGGATGATGACCGGCTCGATACCGTTGTTCAGCATCGCGGGCATGAGCTTTTCGATGGACGAGCGCGACATCGAGACGCCGTCGAACATGTCGACGGCGCGCATCCACTCGCGGATGTCCGTGTCGGCGTCGAGCTTGAGCTTCGTGATCTGCGACGTGCCCGAATGGAGCCCTTGCACATGCAGGTCCGCTTCGACATGACGCAGCGTGACCGGCAGCATCGCCGGCATGCCGGGTTCCGCGAATCGCTCGATGATGCCGAACGTGCCCGACGAGAATTTCGCGAGCGGCGGCATCGCGGCGGTCGCGGTCTTGAGCGGGAAAAGGTCGGCGTTGGCGAGCGTGCGGCCGCTCACGTCTTTCAGATTCGCGGGCGCCTCGATGGTGAGACTGGCGCGCTCGGGCAGCGGCGCGGCGAACTCGATGCCGCTGACTTCCGCATCCTTGTCGCTAGGATCGAAGTGAGGCGCGGCGCTTCCTTTCGGACCGCGCAGTGCGAACTTCTGCGCATCGGCGCGGCTGATCGGCGCGGAGAACGTGAGGCGCATCGGCCGCAGCGGCGTGCACGGTGCGTTGGCGTTTTCGCGCTCGCAGGAGAAACCGGCGGTGAAGGGCTTGCGCACGTCGAAGTTGAAGCGCTTCTCGACGTCATTGGCGATGCCGCTCGATCCCGTCACGCCCGTGCCGTACACGAGCTGCATTTTCGTCGCGGACGGCAACGTTTGCTGGCACGCGAGCGTCAGTACGCGATCGCTCTCTTTCTCCAGGCGGAAGTGTTTGAGCAGCGCGGCGCGCGTGGCGTCGTCGACGGCGCGGACCGGAATGCGATTGCCGAGCGCGCTCGATTCGCACCAGACATGCTGCAGCACGGACGCCTGCGTCGCCGGGCCGTTCAGACGCAGCACGAAGGCCTGATTTTCTTCGATGTCGCCGTAGCCCGGCATGATGCGTGTGACGAACGGTCCGCCCGTCTGGAACGCGAAGTGGCGCGGGCCGGAAAGCGCGTTGCCGGCCGTGGATTTGAGGGTGTCCGAGAGATCGAGCGCGCAGCGCACGCCGGGCGGCAGATCGTGCTCGAAGTCGAAGGCCCAGGTCTTGGCGTCGATCCAGCGGCCCGAGCCCGCGGTAGCCGATGCGCCCGCGCCGCTACAGGCGATCTTGCCGGGCGCGGCGGCGGCCGCATTGCCGAAGGCGGTCATCGGTTCGTCGAACTTGGCGACGACCTGCCGCACTTGCGCGACCTTGCCTTGCGGCGACACGCTCGTGATGCGCGCGGCATCGGCCCGATGAAGCGCGGCGCTTAATCCCAACGCGGCGATCAGCGTGGTTGCGGCCAGAATCCATTTTTTTTGTGACGTTGTTATGCGGCTCATCCACTCGCTCCGAGTTTTCCTCGACGCGAAATTCTACTGGAGCCTTACGTCGATCTTTCGTCGGCTGCGCTCGGGCGACGCTTTTTAACGGAAGATCAATCTGCGTGCACGTTCGGCAGATGCCGCGAACTCACGCGCCGCCAATACACGAACAAGCCGACGCCCGCGACGCCGAGGCTCGCCGAATTCGCGATCCAGAAGCCGCGCGCGCCCTGCAGCCATTCGGGCACGCCGCCGCCGACATCGAAGCCGAGCAGATAACCGCCGCCTAGCCCGATGCCCCATAGCGCGATCGCGTAGATCACGGTCGGCACGAGCGTCACCTTGTATGCGCGCAGGATGAACGCGGTGGTGATCTGCAGCGCATCGCAGAAGTGATAGAAGAAGATGATGAGCACGAGCGGCATCGCGGCCGCGATCACGTTCGCATCGGGTGTGTACGCCGCGATCACGAGCGGACGCGCCGCGAGCAGGAGCACGCCGTACACGAGCGCGAGCACGCACGCCATGCCGATGCCGTGACGCGAGATGGAGCGGGCGTCGTCGTAGCGTTGCGCGCCGAGCGCCTGCGACACGAGCGTCGACGACGCGATGCCGATCGCGAGCGGCGTCATGTACAGCACCGCGCCGAGATTGCCCGCGATCTGATGACCGGCGAGCGTCGTCGTGCCGAAGCGCGAGATAAAGAGCGCCATGAACGTGTACGACGTGACTTCGATCAGATACGAGAGGCCCATCGGAATGCCGAGTCGCATAAGCGCGAGCTGACGCCGCCAGACCGGCCAGCAGAAGTGCGAGAAGATGGCGAACGGGCGGAAGAACTCGACCTTGAGGAGCACCGTCATGCCGACCGCCGCCAGCACCCAGTTGATGAGCGTGCTCGCGAGCGCGCAACCCGGACCGCCCAGCGCCGGCACGCCGAATCCGCCGAAGATGAACCACGTGTTGAGCGGAAACTTGAGCAGCAGGCCGCCGACCTGCAGGAACATCACGAGGCGCGGCTTGCCGACCGCGTTCGTGAGCGAGCTATAGACGCGAAACGCGAGGCTCGCGGGCAGGCCGAACGACAGAATGCGCAGATAGTCGACGGTGCGGTCGTGCAGCGCGGGCGGCGTCTTGGCGAGCGACAGAAGCGGCTCGGGATGGAACAGCAGCACGAAGCCGATCACGGCGAGCGCGGCGGCGAGCCAGAACGCCTGACGCGTCTCTTCGCCGATTTCGCTTTCGCGGCCCGCGCCGAAGAGCTGGCCGGCGATCGGCTGCAGTGCGACGAGAATGCCCGTCAGGCCGATATACACCGAGATATAGACGGAACCGCCGAGACCGAGCGCGGCGAGATCGGTGGCGGAGAAGCGGCCGACCATCGCGGTGTCGATCACGCCGAACGCGATCACCGCGAGCTGGCCGATCAGCACCGGCCAGGCGAGCGCGGCGATCTTGCGCACATCGCTCAGCATGCCGGTCGTACTCGCGGAAGTCGGTATCGCGCGCATCGTATTACTGCGCGCGGCGCAGGCTCTTCGGGCGCAGCGGTTTCTTCGCCGGCGGCACGGGACGCTCGATGCGCACGTAGAGACGGAACCGCTCGTCGCGGTCGGCGACGCGCCGGCCTTCCCAGACGAGCTTCCACTGGAACGCCGACATCGACGACGGCTCGCCGTAATCGGCCGGATCCTGGCGCAGGATCACATCGCAATCCTCATCGAACGCGAAATGCATGCCGCCGAAATACGCGAAGGTGGCGATCTGCGCGTCGCCGAGGCGTACGGGCGAGATGCAGGTGTAGTCGGGCGGCAGATGATCGGCAATTTGCTCGGCCACGTCGCGATACGTCCGGCTGTAGTTCACGACCGGCAGCCACAGCGTCATGAGTAGGACCCACATGAGCGTGGTGCCCGCACTCGACAGCACGACGCTGCGCCACAGCACCTTCGGATGACGGGCGAGCCGCCAGCGCGCGAGCAGGAACCAGCAGACGGTCACGGCCACCGCGCACACAAAGGAAATCAGCTTGAACTCGGGATGGAAACCCGGAGCGAGACGCGCGAGATTGCGGGCCATCGCCGAGGGGAAGCCGAACATGCCGGCGGTCCACACGAGCCACACCAGCGAGCCGATGATCGTGAAACTCAGCATCGCGAACCAGTCGATCGCGTTGATCGCGCCGCGCTTGAGGGTAGGCAGCGCGAACGTCGCGAGCACCGAAAGCGGCGGCAGAAGCAGCATGAAGAGCCGGTTGGTCTCGTGCGCCTGCAGCACGACCAGCACGAGCAGCGGCCCGATGATCGACAGCGGCACCCCGACGTGCGGCGAGCGGCGCAGTCCGCCCCAACTGACGAACGCCCACACCGCGAGCGGCCACGCGGGCCACGTGAAGAGCGGCAGGTTCTTGATCGCGTAGCCGAATATCGAACCGGGCGTGCCGGAGAAGAACGAGAAGCTGTTGCGCCACCATTGGCGCAGCCACCATTCGCCGTCATCCGGGAAGTAATGCAGTGTCGGCAGCACCCATGCGCCGATCAGCAGGATCGCGACCGGCAGCCCGAAGATCAGGAGCGGCGCGGAGCGGATTTGTTTGACGACGATCGTCATCGCGAGCGTGCAGAGCAACAGCGCGAAGACGAGCACCGGCGAGCTCGACAGGCCGACTACGCCAAGCGCCGCGCCCCACACGAGACCGCCGTGGATCGGCTTGTCGAGGCTGCGCACGAGGCCGTAGAGGAGCATCGCGGTGCCGGCGAACTGCGCAAGCTGCGGCGTGGTCTCGTGGCCGCGCTCGGCGAGTCCGAAGCACGCGAGCAGAATCAGCAGTGCGCCATCGGCGAGCGTGCGGCCGTAGTCGCGCGGCTCCGGTTCGCCGCCGAACGCATATTTGAAGGGCTGGGCCTCGTCGCGCCGGCCGAGCAGATAGGCCGAATACCAGACGAACGCGCAGGCGAGACAGAAGAGCAGGCCCGTGACCACGCGCGATGCGTTGCTCGCATCGACCCACGGACTCAAAAGCCGAATCGCCGATGCGCCGAGCCAGTACATCAGCGGGCCGTCGGCGGTCGGCGCCTTGCCGACCAGGTTAGGCAGCAGCCAGTCGCGCGCGTCGCCATTGGCCATCGTCCACATGACGCCGAAGCCGCCCGCATCTTCGTTCTTCCACGGATCGCGGCCGAACAGTCCGAACGACGCATAGGTGATGCAGATGGCGAGCAGAAGCCAGCGCGGCAGGGCGCTGGTGGCGGAGGCGGTCAGACGAACGACAGATCGCATGCGTGAAGGCTTGATGGAGAGCGGCCCGCTGATTCGCGCTGGATGCGCGACGGGGCCAAAGCAACCGGCATTGTAGTCGCGCGGCGGCGTAAAGGGCGGTTCATCGAAGCTCGCCGTAACCCGCGCAACAATGCATGCCGGATGCAGCAAGGGCGGTGCGGTGGCATGCGCCAAGCTGCCGGCGACAAAAAAGGGCAGCCGAAGCTGCCCTTTTCGCTGAAGCCGAAGCCCGACTTACTTCTTGGTGGAGAAGCGCGCGAACTTGTTGTTGAACTTCTCGACGCGGCCCGCCGTGTCCATGATCTTTTGCTGACCGGTGTAGAACGGGTGCGATTCCGACGACACTTCGATTTTCGCGAGCGGGTAGGTCTTGCCGTTGAATTCGGCGGTTTCGCGCGTCTGGATGGTCGAGCGGGTCACGAACTTGAAGTCGTTCGACATGTCGACGAACAGGACTTCGCGGTAATCCGGGTGAATGCCTTCTTTCATGGTCTTTCCTGGTATCTGGCGGTAGCCAACCCGTTGCACTCGTTTTTTAGTGCCGCGCGAGTCACTTGCCTAGGGTCGAAAAACGGCGATTATGCCAGAAAATCAGTCGGTTGACATCTTTTTCGGAGGCCGCGGCGCAACTCATGCAGCCGGCGCGACGAGCGCCCCAACGCCCGCCGGGTCTTGCCGGTAATAGCGCGCGAGCAGCCGGTAAAGCTCGGGATATTCGGCTTCGAACAGCTTCGGCGTCACGAAAAGCGCCTCGCTGCACACCGCGAAGAATTCCGACGGATGATCGGTCGCGTAAGGATCGATCAGCGAGTCGCGTTCGAACCGCGCCCAGCGGCGCTCCGGCACCGCATCGACGCGTGCGCAGAACTGGTCATAGGCGTTGTCGAAAATGTCGGACCACGTGGTCGAATCGAGCGGCGCGTGCCAGCGCCGGTAAAGCGGCGGATGACCGTCGGCCTCGCCCGTCACCATGTCGATCTTGTGCGCGAATTCGTGGATGACGACGTTGTAGGCGTCCGATCCGTCGGCCATCTGCGCGTCTTCCCACGACAGGACGACCGGGCCGCCTTCCCACGCTTCGCCGCTCGCATCGTGCTCGACTTCGTGCACGACGCCGTCTTCGTCCTCCACGGTTTTGCGGATGATGAACTCGCCCGGATACACGATCACACCGACCCAGCCGCGATACAAATCGAGATCGAGATTGAGCACCGGCAGACAGGCCTGCGCGGCGATCGATACGATCATCTGATCCGTCAGTTCGAGATCGTGCGCCGTCGAGAATTCCTTCTGCGCGATGAAAAGGCTCGCGGTGTCGCGCAGACGCGCGAGGTCGCTGGCGTCCAGATGTCCGAAGCACGGATACGTGTCGAGCGTGCGTTGCCAGAGCGCGTCGTCGATCGCGTATTTGCGCAGCGCGCGCTCGCGGCGTTGCGCGCCGAACCAGCGGGAGAAGAGGTTGGCCATGCGTTGAATCGGAAGACTGGACTAGTTGCGGATTGTACGCACGGCCCCAATAAAAAACCGCCTGACGATGCAGGCGGTTTTCTGTTCCGAAGCAGCGAAGCGGGACGGGGATCAGCCTCCGCCGCGGCGCATCATGTCGAAGAACTCGGCGTTGTTCTTCGTCTGACGGATCTTGTCGAGCAGGAATTCCATCGCTTCGACTTCGTCCATGTCGTGAATGAACTTGCGCAGCACCCAAACCTTCTGCAGCAGATCGGGCTTGATGAGCAATTCTTCGCGACGCGTGCCCGACTTGTTCAGATTGATCGACGGATAGACGCGCTTTTCCGCGAGGCGGCGCTCGAGGTGCACTTCCATGTTGCCGGTGCCCTTGAACTCTTCGTAGATCACGTCGTCCATGCGGCTGCCCGTTTCGATGAGCGCCGTGCCGATGATCGTGAGCGAGCCGCCTTCCTCGATGTTGCGCGCGGCGCCGAAGAAGCGCTTCGGACGCTGCAGCGCGTTGGCGTCGACACCGCCCGTCAGCACCTTGCCCGATGCCGGCACGACCGTGTTGTAGGCGCGCGCGAGACGCGTGATCGAGTCGAGCAGAATCACGACGTCATGCTTCATTTCGACGAGACGCTTCGCCTTCTCGATGACCATTTCGGCCACTTGAACGTGACGCGCGGCCGGTTCGTCGAATGTCGATGCGATGACTTCGCCGCGCACCGAGCGCTGCATTTCAGTGACTTCTTCCGGGCGTTCGTCGATGAGCAGCACGAACAGGATGACGTCCGGATGATTCGCCTTCACCGCATGCGCGATGTGCTGCAGCATCACGGTTTTACCCGACTTAGGCGATGCGACGAGCAGGCCGCGCTGGCCCTTGCCGATCGGCGAGATCATGTCGATGATCCGGCCCGTGACGTTTTCCTCGCCGCGCATTTCGCGTTCGAGCGGCAGCGGCTTGTTCGGATGCAGCGGCGTGAGGTTCTCGAACATGATCTTGTGTTTCGAGGCCTCGGGCGGCTGCCCGTTGACTTTGTCCACCTTCACGAGCGCGAAATAGCGCTCGCCGTCCTTCGGCGTGCGGACTTCGCCTTCGATCGTGTCGCCGGTGTGCAGATTGAAGCGGCGGATTTGCGACGGGCTGATATAGATGTCGTCCGTGCTCGCGAGATACGACGTCTCGGGCGAGCGCAGAAAGCCGAAGCCGTCGGGCAGCACTTCGAGCGTGCCGTCGCCGAAAATCGTGTCGCCGCCCTTGGCGCGCTTTTTAAGAATCGCGAACATCAATTCCTGCTTGCGCAGGCGGTTCGCATTTTCGATTTCGAGGCCGTTGGCCATCTCGATCAGTGCGGAGACGTGCTGAGACTTGAGCTCGGATAAATGCATACGGATTTCCCGCCGGGGAGAGAGGTGCGACAGAAAGATTTGGGAGAAGAGGTGAGCGGAACCGCTCGAGACTTAATACTTCTTGAACTCTTGTGATTCTAGCATAGCACACGCCACAGCGGCCTCGGGTGGGCTTTGGGCGGGGCTTGTCGGCCGATGTTGTCGCGTGACAACATCGGCTGCATCGGCACCACGCCTTGGCGTGTCGTCGATGCAGACGCGAGCGACGGGAGATGCCGCCGCTCGCCGGTGATGCCGTTACAGGTTGCTGTCGAGGAACGCGGTCAGTTGCGACTTGGACAATGCGCCGACTTTCTGCGCGGCCACTGCGCCGTTCTTGAAGAGAATCAGCGTGGGAATGCCGCGCACGCCGAACTTCACGGGCGTCGACTGATGTTCGTCCACGTTGATCTTCGCGATCTGCAGGCGATCGCCGTAATCCTTCGCGACTTCGTCGAGGATGGGGGCAATCATCTTGCACGGACCGCACCACTCAGCCCAGAAATCGAGCAGGACAGGTTTATCCGACTTGACGACATCCTGTTCGAAAGAAGCGTCGCTGATGTGCTTGATTGATTCGCTCATTGTCTGAATACCTCTATTGAATCGAGGCCCGCGTTTGAATGCTCGCCACGATACACCAAAACCGAAAAAATTTTCGTCACCAACGGGCCGGACTTCGGCCCGCGCGCCGTGCGCCAGAATGAACCGCGAACGGCGGCGAATGATCCGCGGAAGGGCGAAATGCACCACTTCCAAGTAATTCACGTGTCATCTTAGCCTAATTCGCTATCCGTTGCCGGATGCTGATAGGGCGCATCTGAGGCCGAAAATACGAAGCACAAGAGGGGCTCGGAAGGGCGTGCGTTTCGCCGACGCCTTCCGGCTGCGCCCGACCCCGTGGTACAATTCAACGTGACGGGCCTCCTCGCATGGTGGCGCGGTCAACCTGGTCAGGTCGGGAACGAAGCAGCCACAGCCGCTTTCCACCAGTGCCGAGGGTCGGGCTCGTCACCTTCCGCTTTTCTTCCGTAGGTCTCCCTGCTGGTTTTCCTGGCTTATTCGTGTTCCGCACGCCATGGCGCGTGGCGCGTTCGTGCGCCCGATCACCCCGCTGGAGCGGCGTTTGCGCAAGGTCGTTGCTGATACAATTTCGCGCATGACCTATCAAGTTCTCGCACGCAAATGGCGGCCGAAATCATTCGAGTCGCTCGTCGGCCAGGAGCACGTCGTCCGTGCGCTCACGCACGCGCTCGACGGCGGCCGCCTGCATCACGCGTATCTTTTCACGGGCACGCGCGGCGTCGGCAAGACGACGCTCTCGCGCATCTTCGCGAAGGCGCTCAATTGTGAAACCGGCGTGACCTCGAAGCCGTGCGGCGTGTGCCGTGCGTGCCGGGAAATCGATGAAGGCCGCTTCGTCGATTACGTCGAGATGGATGCGGCGAGCAATCGCGGCGTCGACGAAATGGCGGCGCTGCTGGAGCGCGCCGTGTACGCGCCCGTCGATGCCCGCTTCAAGGTCTACATGATCGACGAAGTGCACATGCTCACGAACCACGCCTTCAACGCAATGCTGAAGACGCTGGAAGAGCCGCCGCCGCACGTGAAGTTCATTCTCGCGACGACCGATCCGCAGAAGATTCCGGTCACCGTGCTCTCGCGTTGCCTCCAGTTCAATCTGAAGCAGATGCCGGCGGGGCACATCGTCTCGCATCTGGAGAACATTCTTCAGCAGGAGAACATCCCGTTCGAGCCGCAGGCACTGCGTCTCTTGTCGCGCGCGGCGGACGGCTCCATGCGCGACGCGCTTTCGCTGACCGATCAGGCCATCGCGTATTCGGCGAACGAAGTCACCGAGGATGCCGTGCGCGGCATGCTCGGCGCGCTCGATCAAAGCTACCTGATCCGTCTCATCGACGCGCTCGCCGGCGGCGACGGCCCCGGCGTGCTCGCGATTGCCGACGAAATGGCGCTGCGCAGCCTGTCGTTCTCGACGGCGCTGCAGGATCTGGCGAGTCTTCTGCATCGGATCGGATGGGCGCAGTTCGCACCGACGTCGGTGCTGGACGAATGGCCTGAAGCCGCGGACATCCGCCGCTTCGCCGAGATGCTGTCGGCCGAGCAGGTTCAGCTTTTCTATCAGATCGCCACGGTCGGGCGCAGCGAGCTCGGTCTCGCGCCGGACGAGTACGCCGGCTTCACGATGACGCTCCTGCGCATGCTCGCGTTCGAGCCGGCGGGCGGATCGGGCGGCGGCGTCGCCGTGGGTGCGCCTTCGGGCGCGAAGCCCGCGCGCAGCGCCGCGCTCGTGGGTGCGATGGCCGAGCGCGCCGTCGCGCCTGCGCCTGCGTCGGTTGCTAAAGCGCCGGCGCCCGCCGTCGAGACGGTGGTCGTGAAGGCGGTCGAAGAACCCGTCGTCGAAAAGAGCGAGCCCGTGCCGGTAAAAGCCGCGCCGATGCCGAGCGCCGCGCGACAGGCCGTCGATGAAGCCGCGCCTGCCGCGCCGAGCACGTCCGACGAAGCCGCGACATCGCGCGCGGCAAGCGGCGCGAGCGCGGCGCTTGAAGTCTTGCGCAGCGCGGGCATGCGCCTGTCGTCCGATCGGGGCGCGCGTGGCGCGTCTGCGCAGACGGCGGCTCCCGCTGCGCCCAAGCCCGTCGCGAAACCGGCCGCGCAAGTTCCGGTGCCGACGCCGCGCCGCGCTCCGGCTGCCGCATCCGCCGCGCCCGAGCCGAAGCCCGAGCCGAAGCCCGCGGCCGGCAACGCGAGCAAGTCGAACGTCGTGCCGCCGTGGGAAGAGATGCCGCCCGACGACTACGCGCCGGCCGGATCCGAAGACGCTTATTTCATGCCGCCCGACGACGGCTTCGTGCCAGCCTTCGACAGCGGCCCGGACGACATGCGCTTCAACGCCGAGCCCGCCGCGAAACCGGCGCCCGTCATCGACACGGCGCCGTTGCCGCCCGCCGTGCCGCTCGATGCGCTCGGCGTGTCGATCGAATGGGCGGCGCTCGCCGTCGATCTTCCGCTGAAGGGCGTTGCGTATCAGCTTGCGTTCAACAGCGAGCTCACCGCCTGCGATGCGAATTCCGTGACGCTTGCGGTTCCGGTCCAGATGTACACCGACGCCACGCATGTCGGCAAGCTCAAGGCCGCGCTCGCCGAAAAGCTCGGCCGCGCGATCGAAGTCAGCGTGAACGTCGCGCCCGCGCGGCGCACCGCTGCCGCGCTCGACGCCGCCGAACGCGCCCGCCGTCAGCAGGAAGCCGAGCAGGAGATCAAGCAGGATCCGTTCGTGCAATCGCTGATCCGCGATTTCGGCGCGAGCATCGTGCAGGGTTCGATCAAGCCGATTGCCGCATCGGGCGCGAATCCATCGTGAACTGAAGCGCGCGGCGCGGTTTTCGACTTCGCGCCGCCGCACCGAATATCGGGCGCGCGCATCGCGCGTGCTTTTGCCACACGTTTTCCAGTAAGGAGCCGAACCATGATGAAGAACCAACTCGCCGGGCTGATGAAACAGGCTCAGCAGATGCAGGAAAACATGAAGAAGATGCAGGATCAGCTCGCGCAGATCGAGGTCGAGGGCCAGTCCGGCGCCGGTCTCGTGAAGGTGACGATGACCTGCAAGAACGACGTTCGCCGCGTGCAGATCGACCCGAGCCTGCTCGCCGACGACAAGGACATGCTGGAAGACCTCGTCGCCGCCGCGTTCAACGACGCCGTGCGCAAGGCGGAAGCCACCACGCAAGAGAAGATGAGCGGCATGACCGCCGGCATGCCGATGCCGCCGGGTTTCAAGCTGCCGTTCTGATCGCGCGCGCCGGAGCGGATTCGGCGCGCTTCGATGTCAAATGAAGGACACATGAAACAACCTTCCGCCCTGTCGGCGCTCGTCGAAGCGCTGCGCGCGCTGCCCGGCGTCGGACCGAAGTCGGCGCAGCGCATGGCGTATCACCTGATGCAGCACGATCGCAAAGGCGCCGAAAAGCTCGGCAATTCGCTGCTGTTCGCCACCGAGAATCTGAAGCACTGCGAGAAGTGCAACACGTTCACGGAAAGCGATATCTGCGAAGTCTGCAGCGACGAAGAGCGCGATCCGGCTTTGCTGTGCGTCGTCGAGACGCCTGCCGACCAGATCATGCTCGAACAGACGCTCACGTATCGCGGGCTCTATTTCGTACTGATGGGACGGCTCAGCCCGCTCGACGGCATCGGTCCGAAGGAGATTCACTTCGAGCGGCTCATCAATCGCGCGCTCGACGGCGTTGTGCGGGAAGTGGTGCTGGCTACCAACTTCACCAACGAAGGCGAAGCGACCGCGCACTATCTCGCGCAAACGCTCAAGAGCAAAGGGCTCAAGGTGACGCGGCTCGCGCGCGGCGTGCCGGTCGGCGGCGAGCTCGAATATGTCGATGCCGGCACGATCGCGCGCGCGATGCTCGATCGCCGTTCCGTATGAAAGGACTCCAATCGATGACAGAAACCGAAGCGCTCGCGCTCGCGACGCATCGTCACTACAAGGGCGGGCTGTATCGCGTGATCGGCGTCGCGCGGCACTCGGAAACCGAGGAAGCGATGATCGTCTACGAGCATCTTTGGCCGCATGAACGCGGCTTGTGGGTGCGCCCCGCGGCGATGTTCAACGAGACGCTCGCCGACGGCACGCCGCGCTTCAAGCCGCTCGATATTCCGCTCTGAGAAAACACACAAAGGAGACACGACCATGAGCGCAACGACGGGACCACTCGCGGGCGTGAAGGTACTGGAACTGGGCACGCTCATCGCCGGCCCGTTCGCCGCGCGCTTCATGGGCGAGTTCGGCGCCGACGTCATCAAGATCGAGGATCCGAACGGCGGCGACCCGCTGCGCAAGTGGCGCAAGCTCTATCCGGAAGTGGGCGGCACGTCGCTCTGGTGGGCCGTGCAGGCGCGCAACAAAAAATCCGTGACGATCAATCTCAAGGCCGACGAGGGCAAGGAGATCGTGCGGCGGCTCGCGAAGGAAGCCGATATCGTCGTCGAGAATTTCCGGCCCGGCTTGCTGGAGAAACTCGGGCTCGGTTACGAGGTGCTGTCCGCCGACAATCCCGGTCTCGTGATGGTGCGCCTTTCCGGTTACGGTCAGACCGGTCCGTATCGCGATCGTCCGGGCTTCGGCGCAATCGCGGAATCGATGGGCGGTTTGCGTCATATCACCGGTTATCCGGATTTGCCGCCGCCGCGCATCGGCATTTCGATCGGCGATTCGATCGCCGCGCTGCACGGCGTGATCGGCGCGCTGATGGCGCTGCATCATCGCCAAGTGAACGGCGGCAAAGGCCAGGTCGTCGACGTCGCGCTCTATGAAGCCGTCTTCAACATGATGGAAAGCGTCGTGCCGGAATACGGCGTGTACGGCATGGTGCGCGAGCGCACGGGCGCGTCGCTGCCGGGCATCGTGCCGTCGAACACGTATCCGTGCCGCGATGGCAGCATCGTGATCGGCGGCAACAGCGATCCGATCTTCAAGCGCCTGATGAACGCGATCGATCGCGCGGATCTCGCGGACGATCCCGCGCTCGCGTCGAACGACGGACGGGTGCCGCGCACGCAGGAAATCGACGACGCTATCGCCGCTTGGCTCTCGACGCGCAGCATCGACGAGGCGCTCGCTGTGTTGAACGCCGCCGACGTGCCGGCCGGGCGCATCTACAGCGTCGCCGACATGTTCACCGATCCGCAATACCTCGCGCGTCAGATGCTGCAGCGTTTCCCGTGGCAGGACGGCCGCGAGATCACGCTGCCGAACGTGACGCCGAAGCTCTCCGAAACGCCGGGGGAAACGCGCTGGCTCGGGCCGCAACTCGGTGAACACACGGATGAAGTACTTCAAACGCTCGGGTATGATGCCGACGATATTGCGCGGCTGCGCGCGGCCAAGGTGATCTGAGCCTCGAGCCGAACAGCGCCGACAACGATAAAACCAGGAGACAGACAACGATGAAACGCAGAACGTTCATCGCGAGCGGCGCCGCGCTCGCGGGCGGGGCAATGTCGGGCATGCCGCTCGCAATCGCACAGAACAAGCTGGAGCAGAGCAAGGTATCGGTCGCGGTCGGCGGCAAGAATCTCTTCTACTATCTGCCGCTCACGATCGCCGAGCGTCGCAACTACTTCAAGGACGAAGGGCTCGACGTCGAAATCGCCGATTTCGCGGGCGGCGCGAAGGCGCTTCAGGCGGCGGTCGGCGGCAGCGCGGATGTCGTATCCGGCGCGTTCGAGCACACGTTGCTGCTGCAGGCGAAGAATCAGTACTTCCGCGAATTCGTGCTGCAAGGGCGCGCGCCGCAGATCGTGCTCGCCGTGTCCAAGAAGGCGATGCCGAACTACAAGTCCGTCGCCGATTTGAAGGGCAAGAAAATCGGCGTGACGGCGCCGGGCTCGTCGACGGCGATCATGGCGAGCTTCGTGCTCGCGCAAGCGGGGCTGAAGGCGACCGACGTGTCGTTCATCGGCGTCGGCGCGGGCGCGGGCGCGATCGCCGCGCTGCAATCCGGCCAGATCGACGCCATCGCCAACCTCGATCCGGTGATGACCAAGCTCGATCGCGCGGGCGATATCCGCATCGTGTCGGACACGCGCACGCTCGCGGACACCGTGAAGGTGTTCGGCGGCAACATGCCGGCGGGTTGCCTGTACGCGTCGCAGAGCTTCATCACGAAGAATCCGAACACGACGCAGGCGCTCACCAACGCGATGGTACGCGCGCTGAAGTGGCTGCAGACGGCCTCGGGCAAGGATCTCATCTCGACGGTGCCGGAAAGCTATCTGCTCGGCGATCGCGCGCTGTATCTCGATTCGTGGCAGCACGTGAAGGAAGCGCTGTCGCCGGACGGCCTGATGCCCGCCGACGGTCCCGCGACCTCGCTCAAGACGCTGCAAGCCTTCGACGAAACCGTGAAGGGCAAGCCGATCGACCTGTCGAAGACCTGGACCAACGATTTCGTCAAGAAGGCGCTCGCGAGCGTCAAGGTCTGACCGATGTCGTCGCCATCGAACCATGCGCTCGCGCTCGAGGACGTCACCTGCACGTTCGCGTCGCGCGAGAGTCGCCGTGATCGCTACACGGCGGTCCGCGATACGAGCCTCGCGATCGCGCCAGGAGAATTCGTGTCCGTCGTCGGGCCGACCGGCTGCGGAAAATCGACATTGCTCAACGTGTCGGCGGGATTGCTGGAACCTTCGTCGGGCACCGTGAGCGTGTTCGGCGAAAAGCTGAAGGGCATCAACCGGCGCGCGGGCTACATGTTCCAGGCCGATGCGCTGATGCCGTGGCGCTCCGCGCTCGACAACGTCACGGCCGGCCTCGCGTTTCAGGGCGTGCCGAAGGCCGAGGCCGACAAGCGCGGCGAGGAATGGCTGAAGCGCGTGGGCCTCGGCGGTTTCGGCGACCGTTATCCGCATCAGTTGTCGGGCGGCATGCGTAAGCGCGTCGCGATGGCGCAGACGCTCATCCTCGATCCCGACATCATCCTCATGGACGAGCCGTTCTCCGCGCTCGACATCCAGACGCGCCAGCTCATGGAAAACGAGTTGCTCGATCTGTGGGCCGCGAAACGCAAGGCCGTGCTTTTCATCACGCACGATCTGGACGAGGCGATCTCGATGTCCGATCGCGTCGTCGTGCTGGCGGCGGGGCCGGGCACGCATCCGATCGGCGAATTCGCGATCGATCTGCCGCGCCCGCGCGATGTCGCCGAGATCCGCTCGCATCCGCGCTTCGTCGAACTGCACGCTCAGATCTGGGGCGTGCTGCGCGAAGAAGTGCTGAAGGGTTATCAGCAGCAGCTGAAGCCCGCCGCCGCCGAATAAGACGATACGACCATGTGGAACAAGCTGCGCCCGAATCGGGCGAATCTCATCGTGTGGCAGTGGCTGTTGCTGCTCGCGTGCTTCGTGCTGTGGTACATGCTGACGAGCCCGACGCTCTTGCCGCCTTTCTATTTCGACGACGCGAACAAGGCCGCCTTTTTCTTCGGCGAGCCGCAGAAGGTGCTCATACGCATCTGGGAATGGTTCACGAGCGGCGAGATTTACATCCATCTGTGGGTGACGCTGATCGAAACGGTGCTGGCGTTCGTCATCGGCACGGTGACGGGACTCGGCGTCGGTCTCTGGCTCGCGCTCGCGCCGATGACGAGCGCGCTCCTCGATCCCTACATCAAGGCCGCCAATTCGATGCCGCGCGTGATCCTCGCGCCGATCTTCGCGGTGTGGTTCGGTCTCGGCATCTGGTCGAAGGTCGCGCTTGGCGTGACGCTCGTGTTCTTCATCGTGTTCTTCAACGTGTATCAGGGCGTGAAGGAAGTGAGCCCGGTCGTGCTCGCGAATGCGCGCATGCTCGGCGCGAATCGCAAGCAGTTGCTGCGGTATGTCTATCTGCCGAGCGCGACCAGCTGGGTGTTTTCGAGCCTGCACACGTCGGTGGGGCTCGCGTTCGTCGGCTCGGTGGTCGGCGAATATCTCGGCTCGGCGCGCGGTGTCGGTTATCTGATCCTGCAGGCCGAAGGCACCTTCGACATCAACACGGTGTTCGCGGGGATTCTCGTGCTGACCGCGTTCGCGCTGGTGCTCGACGGTCTCGTCGCGCTGGTCGAGCGCCGGCTCATGAAATGGCAGCCGAAGAGCGGAGAAACCGAGAAGCTTTGACGCCCCGGTTGTGCGCGTGCCAACACGCCGTCAACGAAGCCGACCGTTTTCGGAATGCCCGTCATGGCACGACACGGTCGACATCGCTATCATGCTGTCCTGGACAGGCCGTTGCACGACGTCCGTCGTGCGATCCCGCGGGACCAACAATGAAACTGCGAACTGACGGTTCGATTGCGGTGGTATTGCCATCGCCGATCGGCGACAGCCTCATCGGGCTCGTTCTCGTCGACAATCTCATCCGCAACGGATATCGCCCCGTCGTGTTCGGCTGGGTCGTGGAGCAACTCGCCGACTGGTTTCCCCATGTGACGGTAGGGCGTCGCGACGCCTGGCAGGGCGCGTTCGACACCGTGATCGAGCTTCGCCCGACCGACTACGCATCGACGCTGAGCCGCTCGGGCCAGACCATCTGTCTCGCCACGCTGCCGGAATACGGCGGCTCGAAGCACATGGTCGACCGCATCGTCGATATCGCGAAGAACGTGCTCGGTCTCGCCGACGTGACGCGCGCGAACGGTCTCGTCGTGCCGTCCGGCGTCATGCGCGGGCGCTTCGCGAATCGCGTCGTCATTCATCCGACCGGCAGTCATCCTGAAAAGATGTGGGGCCGCGAGAAGTTTCTTGCGCTCTCGCGTGCGCTGACGCGGCGGAGATTGCGCCCGAGCTTTCTCGTCGCGCCTGCGGAGTTCGGCGTCTGGGGCGATATCGCTGAAGAAGGGTGCGAGGTCAATGCGCTGCCGCAACTGGGCGAAGTCGCGGCATGGATCGCCGAATCGTCGTGGTTCATCGGCAACGATTCGGGGCTCGGGCATCTCGCGTCCTGCATCGGCGTGCCGACGCTCTCTCTCTTTATGCGCCAGGGCCTTGCGCGCTCGTGGCGTCCGGGCTGGGGCCCGGGCGCGGTCGTGGTGCCGCCGTCCTTTCTGCCTTTCGGCGGGCTTCGCGAACGCTTGTGGCAACGCCTGCTCACCGTGCGTCGCGTGACATCCGCGTTCAGGACGTTGCATGGCAACCATGCGCGCGCGGCGCAACACTACGCGATGGCCGATTTCGCCGACGCCAAAGCGGCTCAGCCGACCCAAGCAACGCGCATCGGCATGCTGCCGCGCGCGCAATCGCGACGCCTATAAGCGGACGCCTTCACGCCGCGAAGCGCGAATAGACGCGCCAGCAGCGAAGCGCGCGCCACACTTCGCTCGCATTGGTCGCGCCCTTCAGCATCGCGCGAACATACCCCGACTGCAGAAACTGCCGCGCGAAAGGCTTGCGCAGTTCGTCGTCGGTCAGGCGCTTTCTGAGCACATGCAGGAGATGACCGCTTTCGCGGTTGGCTTGGCGTAGCAGAATCCGGCTGAGACTTCGGTCGGTTTGCGGATCGAGCGCGGCGGTCACGAGCGCGTCGATCACGCGCAGATAACCCGCCGCGCGGCGCGCGACAGCGGCCGGCGAGGGCGAGTTCGTGATCGATTCCGGATTGCGTCGATAGCCGTACAACGGTTCGCGCACGAAACCGACGCGCTGTGCGTGAAGCCCGAGCTGCAACGCCCAGATGATGTCCTCATGCACCACGCCTTCCTCGAAACGCAGGCCGTGTCTCACGACGACATCGCGCCGCACGCATTGCAGCCACACGCAGACGACCCAGTCGTCGTTCGGCACGGTCCGTTTCAGCCACGCCGTGCCGTCGCAGATGTCGCCCCACGGCTGGCCTTCGTACATCGGTCGAGGATCGGCGGGCGGCGGCAAGTCCTCGAAGCTGAATCCGTTGCCGATCACGAGATCGAGCCGATGCCGGCGGCCGTGTTCGATCCACGTGCGCAACGCGCCGGGCTTCATCCAGTCGTCGCCGTCCGCGAACGCGATCCACTCGCCGCGCGCGAGCGTCAGCCCGACATTGCGCGTCGCCGATACGCCGCGATTTTCCTGCGCTACCACACGGATGCGCGCATCGGCCGCCGCCATCGTTTCGAGCATGGCGAGACTGTCGTCTGTCGCGCCGTCACAGATCGCGATGACTTCGAGATCGACGCCTTGCTGATCGAGCACCGAGCGCAGCAGCGCTTCGAGCCAGGCTTCGCAGTTGTAGACCGGCACGATGACGCTGACATCGGGGCATAGACTCGCCATGGCTCTTCGCGGAGTGCGTGAAAGCGCGCAATGGTAGCAGTGCGCGCGTTATGGCTCGATCACGATCTTGCCCGTCACGCGCCGGTTCATCATGTCGTCCAGCGCTTGCGGCGTTTCGTCGAGCGAGTAGCGTTTCGTGACGACAGGGCGCAGCTTGCCCGCTTTGATCCACTCGACCATCGTCGCGAATTCCCGATCGGCGAGCGCGTGTTCGCGCTGCATGTGACCGCCCCAGAACACGCCGACGATGCTCGCGCCTTTCAGCAGCGCCAGATTGAACGGCAGCTTCGGAATCTCGCCGTTCGCGAAGCCGACGACGAGATACCGTCCGCGCCAGCCGATGCTGCGAAACGCGGGTTCGGCATACGTTCCGCCGACCGGATCGAAGATCACATCCGGCCCGTTGCCGTCCGTCAGCGCCTTGATACGCTCGCGCAAGTCTTCGTGCGCGTAATCGATGACCTCGTCCGCGCCATGTTCGCGACAGAACGCGAGCTTCTCCGCGCTCGATGCCGCCGCGATCACGCGCGCACCGACGATCTTGCCGATCTGGATCGCCGCGATGCCGACGCCGCCGGCCGCGCCCAGCACGAGCAGCGTGTCGCCGGCCTTGAGCTCGCCGCGATCGACGAGCGCGTGATACGACGTGCCGTAGGCGAGCGAGAACGCGGCGGCCTCGGCGAGATCGACGTCATCGGGCAAGACGATGCAATCGGCGGCTTTCGCGCGCGCCTGTTCGGCGAACGCGCCTTGCGCGGTGTAGGCGGCCACGCGCATGCCGGGCGCGAGATGCGTGACGCCCGCGCCGGCTTCGCGCACGATGCCCGCGAACTCCGCGCCGGGCGTGAACGGCAGCGGCGGCTTGAACTGGTATTTGTTCTGGATGATGAGCACGTCGGGAAAGTTCACGCTCGCCGCTTTCACGTCAATGACGACTTCGCCTGCTTCCGGATGCAGGTCGGGCAGCGTTTCGATCGAAAGCGTGTGGGGCAATCCGTGTTCGTTGCATCGTACGGCGCGCATGTTTTCTCCTGGTTGAACTGGGCTCAGTGTATGGCAGTTCGAGTCGTCGTCGCGCCACTTTCCTCGGTTACAATCGTCGGATGCGAATCCTACTCAGCAACGACGACGGTTATCTGGCGCGCGGCATCAATGTGCTGCACGATGTCCTGCAGCCGCTCGGCGAAGTGACGGTGATGGCGCCGGAGCAGAACTGCAGCGGCTCGTCCAACTCGCTTACGCTGTCGCGGCCCTTGAGCGTTCATCAGGCGCCGAACGGTTTCAACTTCGTGAACGGTACGCCGACCGATTCCGTGCACATCGCGCTCACGGGCATGCTCGACGAGCAGCCTGATCTCGTCGTGTCGGGCATCAACAACGGGCAGAACGTCGGCGAGGACACGCTGTACTCGGGCACCGTGGCGGCCGCCACCGAAGGCTTCATGTTCGGCATTCCGGCGATCGCATTCTCGCTCGTCGGCCGCGACTGGCTTCATCTCGACGACGCCGCGCGCGTGGCGGCCGAGATCGTCGCGCATTTCCTCGAACATCCGATGCCGGGTCATCCGTTGCTGAACGTGAACATTCCGAGCCTGCCTTACGATCAGTTGCGCGAATGGAAAGTGACGCGCCTCGGCAAGCGTCATCCTTCGCAGCCGGTGATCCGCCAGACCGATCCGCGCGGCAACCCCATCTACTGGATCGGCCCGTCAGGCGATGCGCTCGACGCGAGCGAAGGCACCGATTTCCACGCGGTCGCGAACGGCTTCGTGTCGATCACGCCGCTGCAACTCGATCTCACTCATACGAAGCTCATGGCGGAGACGCGCGAATGGGCGCGCGCCGGGAGCGCTCGCACATGAGCGACGAGCGCGCCAAGCGCTTTCCGCTGGCGCTCGCGGATCTTGTTCGCGAGCCGCGCAAACCCGCGGCCCGTCCGCAGGATTCGCGCGGCAAGCCAGCCGCCGCTTCCGCGCTGAAGCCGACGCCGACGCCGACGCCGACGCAGCCGGCAAGGCCTGGACAATCGCGCGCGGCGAACGCGACGATGAAAAATCCCGCGACGGCAGCGGCGTCCGCGAAGCCGGCCACGTCCGTTTTTCCCGTGCGTTCGGGCGCGAAGACCGCAATTGGCGGGGCGAAACCGGTTCCGTCGGCGAGCAAGAGCGCGGCGCAGACGCATCATTCGGCTCATCCGGCGCGCGCGAATTCACTGCGTCCGGCGCCGCGGCCCGGCGAGCGCGACCTGAACGCCGCCGCGATCGCGACGAAAAAAGGCGCGCCCAATGTTGCGCTGGCAAGCACGCAGACACTCACATCGGAACGGGTGCGCGAGCGCATGGTCGAACGCCTGCGCTCGAACGGCGTGACCGATCCGCGCGTGCTCAATGCGATGTCGGTCGTGCCGCGCCACATGTTCGTCGATCCGGGACTCGCGGCGCAGGCTTACGAAGACGCCGCGCTGCCGATCGGCCATCACCAGACCATCTCGAAGCCGTCGGTCGTCGCGCGCATGATCGAACTGGTCGCGACCGGGCGCGCGTTGAACAAGGTGCTGGAGATCGGCACCGGTTGCGGTTATCAGGCGGCCGTGCTGTCGCAAGTCGCCACTGAAGTTTATTCGATCGAACGCGTGCGTCCGTTGTCGGAGCGCGCGAAGCTCAATCTTCGGCCGTTGCGCGTGCCGAATATCCGGCTGCATTACGGCGATGGCCGCCTTGGCTTGCCCGCGGCCGCGCCGTTCGACGCGATCGTCATCGCGTGCGCCGGCCTGGACGTGCCGCAGGCCTTGCTCGATCAACTGGCGGTCGGCGGCAAGCTCGTCGCGCCGGTCGGATCGCAGGCCGCGCAGTCGCAGGTGCTGACGCTCGTCACGCGCGTGTCGGCAAGCCAATGGCGGGAAGAGCAGCTCGATCGCGTTTTCTTTGTACCCTTAAAATCCGGAGTGATTTGACACCGATGAGTATCCTGCGTGCTTTGCGAGAAGGAAGTGCGGACCAAGCCTTAAGCGCGGCGCAGCGCGGCGTGTGCGTGCTGGCGTTGTCCGCGCTGGCGGCGTGTTCGACGCGCATGGACATGGCGCCGGTCGTCGACAGAACGGGCGCGCCCATCGGCACGACGGCAGCGCAGACGCCGGACAACGGCCCGCCGCCGCCGGGCTATTACCGTGTGAAGCCGGGCGACACCCTATATCGGATCGCACTGGAAAACGGTCAGAATTATCACGACATCGCAGCGTGGAACAACCTGACCAACCCGAACCAGATCGAAGTCGGCCAGCTGATGCGCGTGGCGCCTCCGGGCGCGAATGTCGCGGCGGCGACGCCCGGTGTGGCGACCGCGCCGATCGTGGGCGGCGGCGTGCAGACGCAGCCGTTGAATGGCGCGAACGCGTACGCGAGCCCGCAGCCGGGTGCGACCGCGCAGCCGCCGTATTACGGCGCCAACTCGGGTATGGGCGCGGCGCCGGGAACGGCCGGCGCGGCGGCGGGCATGGCATCGGCGCCTGGCGTGCCGGGCGCGGATGCGAACGCGGCGGCGCCAGCGGCCCAGCCGGCGTTCATCTGGCCGGCGCGCGGTCCGATTCTCGGCACATTCAACGAAGCGAGCAACAAAGGTTTGAACATTGGCGGTGCGGCGGGAGATCCGGTCAACGCGTCGGCGGATGGCCGAGTGGTTTACTCCGGAAATGGGCTGCGCGGCTACGGCAATCTCATTATCATCAAACACGACGCAACTTTTCTGACAGCGTACGCACATAACCGTGCTTTGATGGTAAAAGAGGGAGACGCGGTAACTAAAGGGCAGAAGATCGCTGAGATGGGGAACAGCGATTCGGACCGCGTGATGTTGCATTTCGAAGTTCGCCGGCAGGGAAAACCTGTTGACCCACTGAAGTATTTGCCGCCGCAATAAAGCGAAACCATCATGCCAAAAACGAAGCGCCGCCTGCCGCAAGCCGAGACTGAGACGATCAGCCGACCTTTGCAAGTGTCGGTGGAAGACGGTGCTTCGACTCAAGACGAGGACATCGACAATGTCGATGTCGACGTCGATTCGGACGAAGAAGGCAACAGCCGCGGAAAAAGCAGCGACGAAGCAGCGGAAGGCGCAAACGATTCCGCGCCCGACGCCGACGATTTCCGCTCGCTTTTGCAGGCCGAGCTCACCGCCGACACGATCCAGCATTACCTGAACCGCATCAGCGTGAAGCCGCTCCTGACCGTCGAGGAAGAGCAGCGCTATTCGCGACTCGCGAAAGCCGGCGAATTCGACGCGCGCCAGGTGATGATCGAGCGCAATCTGCGGCTCGTCGTCAGTATCGCGAAGGGATATCTCAATCGCGGCGTGCCGTTGCTCGACCTGATCGAGGAAGGCAATCTCGGCCTCATGCACGCAATCGAGAAATTCGATCCGACGCGCGGTTTCCGGTTTTCGACCTATGCCACTTGGTGGATCCGCCAGAGCATCGAGCGCGCGATCATGAACCAGGCGCGCACGGTGCGTCTGCCGGTTCACGTCATCCGCGAGTTGAACCAGGTGCTGCGCGCGAAGCGCCATCTGGAAAAAAATTCCGCCAATTCGAATGACAGCGTCGCGCCCGAACGCCGCGACGCGAGCATCGACGATATTGCGTATCTCACCGGCAAGACGCCCGAGGAAGTCACCGATATCCTCGCGCTCAACGAACACACGGCTTCGCTCGACGCGCCGCTCGACCTCGATCCGGGCAGCAGCCTGCTCGATCTCCTTTCCGACGATCAGAGCCAGTCGCCGGACGCGGAAGTGCAGCATCGCGAACTCGAATCGCTCACGCGACTGTGGCTCTCGCGTCTGTCCGACAAACACCGGCACGTGATCGAACGGCGTTTCGGGCTGAACCACATCGAGCCCGCGACGCTCGAAGAACTCGCCGACGAAATGGGCCTCACGCGCGAGCGTGTGCGCCAGATCCAGCAAGAGGCGCTCGTGCGTCTCAAGCGCTTTTTCGCATCCAACGGCGTTCGCAAGGACGCCGTGCTTTAACGCTTCGGCGACGCCCTTCGGCTTGGGGCGTCGCGCTCCAGGATTCAATGACACCGATTCTCGTTTTCGACATCGAGACAATCCCCGATGTCGACGGCATTCGCCGTCTCGAAGATTTGCCCGACGATCTCTCCGACCGCGAGGTCGCCGAACATGCGTTCGAAGCGCGCCGCGAGCGCGTCGGCAATGATTTCTTGCCGCATCATCTGCAGCGTGTCGCGGCGATTTCGTGCGTGTTTCGCGACAACAACGGCTTTCGCGTGCGCTCGCTCGGCACGACGGCCGACGGCGAGGCCGCGCTCATCCAGTCGTTCTATCGCGTGATCGAGAAATACACGCCTCAGCTCGTGTCGTGGAACGGCGGCGGCTTCGATCTGCCCGTGCTCCACTACCGCGCGCTCGTGCACGGCATCGCCGCGCCGCGCTACTGGGATCTCGGTCAGGACGACCGCGAGTTCAAGTTCAACAACTACATCAGCCGCTATCACATGCGGCACATCGACCTGATGGACGTGCTCGCGATGTATCAGGCGCGCGCCAATGCGCCGCTCGATGCGCTCGCGAAGCTATGCGGCTTTCCCGGCAAGCTCGGCATGGACGGCGGCAAGGTCTGGGAAGCGTATTGCGACGGCCATATCGACGAAATCCGCAACTATTGCGAGACCGATGTCGTCAACACGTATCTGATGTACTGTCGTTTTCAGATGATGCGCGGCGGCTTCACGCCCGACGAGTACGCCGACGAAATCAACTTCGTCAAGAATGCGCTCGCGCAGGAGACTTCGCCGCACTGGGCGGAGTATCTGGCGGCGTTCGTCGAATGAGAGCGTGACGTTCGTCTACAATCTCGCCTTTGCCCCACGATAAGTCAGGAAGTACGCAGGTGTCCGAAGCCGCTCGAAAAACCCAGCATCGCCGCCGCGCCGCGCCGGCGAAATCCGTCACGCCCGATCCGAACTTCGTCGCGCCCGAAATCGAAATCGAGTCGCTCGACATGGAAGCGCGCGGCGTCGGTCGCACGGTCAACGAAAACGGAGAGCCGGGCAAGGTCATCTTCGTCGAAGGCGCGTTGCCGGGCGAACGTGTCAGCTATTCGAGCTACCGCAAAAAGCCGAGCTTCGAGCAGGCGCAAGTGGTGAGCGTGCTGCGCGAGAGCGTGATTCGCGCGAAGCCGAAGTGCCAGTTTTTCGGCATTTGCGGCGGCTGCTCGATGCAGCATCTAGATGTTCGCGCGCAAATCGCCGTGAAGCAGCGCGTGCTCGAAGACAACCTGCAACATCTGTCCAAACTGCGCGCCGAAACCATGTTCCGGCCGATTCACGGGCCGTCGTGGGGATATCGATATCGCGCGCGCCTGACCGTGCGGCACGTTGAAAAGAAGGGTGGCGTGCTGGTCGGCTTTCACGAGCGCAAGAGCAGTTACGTCGCCGACATGACGAACTGCGAAGTGCTGCCGCCGCATGTTTCCGCGATGCTCGTGCCGCTGCGCCATCTGGTGGCGGGCCTGTCGATTCGCGATCGCATGCCGCAGATCGAGCTCGCGGTCGGATCGGACGTCACGGCGCTCGTGCTGCGCATTCTGGAGCCGCTGACCGAAGCCGACGAAGGGCTGCTGCGCACTTTCGCCGATGCGCACGGCGTCCAATGGTGGCTCCAGCCGAAAGGACCGGACACGGTTTATCAGTTCTATCCGCTCGATAGCGAGCTCGCTTACACGCTGCCGGAATTCGATATCCGCATGCCGTTCAAGCCGACCGACTTCACGCAGGTGAATCACCAGATCAATCGCGTGCTGGTGAGCCGGGCGCTCAGCCTGCTTGCTCCGGAGAAGTCCGATCGCGTGCTCGACCTTTTCTGCGGCATCGGCAATTTCACGCTGCCGCTCGCGCGGGTGTCGCGTGAGGTTGTCGGGATCGAAGGCAGCGAAGCGCTGACGGCCCGCGCGTTGGAGAACGCGAAGGCGAATGGCGTCGATGGCCACACGTCGTTCGCGTGCCGAAATCTCTTCGAAGTGACCGCCGACGACCTGCGCGCGCTTGGCCGCTTCGACAAGTTTCTCATCGATCCGCCGCGCGAAGGCGCGCTCGCCGTGTCGAAGGCGCTCGCGGACATCGCCCAGAGCGGCGATGGACCGTTGCCCGAGCGCATCGTCTATGTGTCGTGCAATCCGGCGACGCTCGCGCGCGACGCCGGCCTGCTCGTGCACGAAGCGGGTTATCGGATGAAGGGCGCGGGCGTCGTGAACATGTTCCCGCACACGTCGCACGTCGAATCGATTGCGTTGTTCGAGCGCGACTGATCCGGCTGCGGCGCTTCGCAGGCACAAAAAAACCGGCCCGAAGGCCGGTTTTTCGTTTCTGCCGCGTTTGGCGCGCTTAGTTGCGGTTGCCGCCGAAGATGCCGAGCAGCGCCAGCAGGTTCGTGAACACGTTATACAGGTCGAGATAGATCGCGAGCGTCGCGCTGATGTAGTTCGTCTCGCCGCCGTTCACCACGCGCTGCACGTCGAACAGCATGTACGCCGAGAAGATCACGATGGCGAGCACGGAGATCGTCATCATGAGCGCGGGCAACTGCAGGAAGATGTTCGCGAACGCCGCCAGCAGAATGACGATCACGCCCATAAACAGGAACTTGCCGAGGCCCGAGAAATCGCGCTTGCTGACGGTCGCGATGGTCGCCATGGCCGCGAAGATCACGCCCGTGCCACCGAAGGCCATCATGATCAGTTGCGGTCCGTTCGAGAACCCGAGAATGAAGCTCAGGAGACGCGAGAGCATCAGGCCCATGAAGAACGTGAAGCCGAGCAGGACGACCACGCCCATGCCGCTGTTCTTGGTTTTCTCGATGGCGAACATGAAGCCGAACGCGATCGCGAGGAACGCGATGAAGCTCATTGCCGGGCTGGTAGCCGCGAACAGCGAGAAGCCCGTCGCGACGCCGACCCATGCGCCGAGCACCGTCGGCACCATCGAGAGCGCGAGCAGCCAGTAGGTGTTGCGCAGCACGCGGTTGCGCACCTCGACCGAGGTGACGCTGCCATTACGGCCAAAGCTGTAGGGTGATTCGTTCATGGTTTCTCCTTGCTCCAATTGTCTGTCGTTCGGTCTTCCCGCGACTTCGTCATATACGAATGATAAGGTGCGCGGACTTAAGCCAATATTAGAACCGCTTGGTGCCCGCGCCGCGTGGTTCCGGTTGCAATGCAGCGTTTTGTTCCAATATGGCCCCGGCGCGCGCCGAATTCAATAGCCCGAAAGGTCAGTTCGGCCGTCCGGACAGCCAAGTCCTCGCACGGTTTGATCCTTACGATGCCGTAAGGTTTCAATCGCAATCATACATTGCTTCGTGCTACAATTGTCGATTCGTTTTAATCCGTAAACCGTTCATTTTTTGGAGTTTTTATGGCGATCGAGCGCACCCTGTCGATTATCAAGCCGGACGCAGTGGCAAAGAACGTTATCGGCCAGATCTACAGCCGTTTCGAGAACGCAGGTCTGAAGATCATTGCGTCGCGCATGGTTCATCTGTCGCGCGCCGACGCCGAGAAGTTCTACGCCGTGCACGCCGCACGTCCGTTCTTCAAGGATCTGGTCGAATTCATGATCTCGGGTCCGGTGATGATTCAAGTCTTGGAAGGCGAGAACGCCATCCTGAAGAATCGCGACCTGATGGGCGCGACCGACCCGAAGAAGGCGGACAAGGGCACGATCCGCGCCGACTTCGCCGACAGCATCGACGCGAACGCGGTTCACGGTTCGGACGCGCCGGAAACGGCAGCGCAAGAAGTTGCGTTCTTCTTCCCGCAAGTGAACGTCTACTCGCGTTAATTTTCGCGTTGAAAGCCGCGATGGCTGTTCGGTCATCGCGGGCATCGCGCCTCGACGCAATAAAAGCGGTACGAAAAGAAGCAGAAATTGGCGCGAACGGTCCCGGGAAGATGCCGGGCTTCGCAATCTGAAATGGCAGAACTTGACATGACGAGCAGCACCACCGTCAATCTCCTCGATCTCGACGCCGCCGGGCTCACCGCGTACTGCGCGAGCCTGGGCGAAAAGCCGTTTCGCGCCAAGCAATTGCAGCGCTGGATCCACCAATATGGTGCCGAAGACTTCGACGGCATGACGGATCTCGCGAAATCGCTGCGCGAAAAACTCAAGGGCCGCGCCAACATGGCGATGCCCGACATCATCAGCGACCACGTTTCCGCCGACGGCACCCGCAAATGGCTGGTCGACGTCGGCAACGGCAACGCGGTCGAAACCGTGTTCATCCCCGAAGAGACGCGCGGCACGCTGTGCGTGTCGTCGCAGGCGGGTTGCGCGGTGAACTGCCGGTTCTGTTCCACCGGCAAGCAGGGCTTTTCCCGAAACCTGACGACGGGCGAGATCATCGGCCAGTTGCGCATGGCGGAGTTCGCGCTGCGCAAGTCGCTCGGGCGCGAAGTCGGCGGGCCGGGCAAGGGCGAGCGCGTCGTCACGAACGTCGTGATGATGGGCATGGGCGAGCCGATGCTCAATTACGACGCCGTCGTGCCGGCCATGCGCCTGATGCTCGACGACAACGCCTATGGCTTGTCGCGCCGTCGCGTGACCTTGTCGACCTCCGGCGTCGTGCCGATGATGGACCGCCTCGCGGCCGACCTGCCGGTGGCGCTCGCGGTATCGCTGCACGCGCCGAACGATCCGCTGCGCGACATGCTCGTCCCGCTGAACAAGAAGTACCCACTGCGCGAATTGATGGCCGCGTGTCAGCGTTATCTGAAGGTCGCGCCGCGCGACTTCATCACGTTCGAATATTGCATGCTCGACGGCGTCAACGACACCGAAGCGCACGCGCGCGAATTGCTTGCGGTGACGCGCGACGTGCCGTGCAAGTTCAATCTGATCCCGTTCAATCCGTTTCCGGAGTCGGGGTTGACGCGCTCGAAGAACGAGCAGATCAAGCGGTTCGCGCAGGTGTTGATCGATGCGGGCGTCGTAACGACCGTGCGCAAGACGCGCGGCGACGATATCGACGCTGCGTGCGGTCAACTCGCGGGCGCGGTGCAGGACCGCACGCGTCTTGCCGAACGCATGGGCCGTGCAGGCAGCAAGACGATCGAGGTGCGGGCGGTCTGACCGGGCGTCCGCATCGAAAAAAGCCGCAGCGGAGGGCGCAGCAAGCGTCTGGATGCGGCGCTAAAAGCCGAACATTTTGTTATAAAGCGGTCTGCAATGGCGCTGCGGTTGTATCGTGCACGGGGTTTTTGGAACCGAACGACGCAACAGCGCTATATAGAAGAATCGATGCGAGGAATTTGGCATGAGTGAGCCGCAGCACCCGACGCCTTTCGGCAGTCATTCCGGCAACAACCGGTCCGGCAGTCAGTACGACGGCCTGGGCGACGCGGAAAGGGCGGCATCGAATGCGAGCCAGGCGGGGAATCTGGACTCGATACAGGCGGTCGGCGCGCGTCTCGCGCAACTTCGCCAGGCAAAAGCATGGTCGATCGACGACGTTTCCGCGCGTCTCAAGGTATCGCCGCCGAAACTGCTCGCCCTCGAAGCGGGCGATATCAGCCAGTTGCCCGATCGCACGTTCGCGGCGGGCATCGTGCGCAGTTACGCGAAGATTCTCGGCGCCGATCCGGCGCCGTTCACGCAGGCGTTCCGGCGCAGCGGCGATGACATCGCGCAGAATCTGAAGGTGCCGGCGTCGGCGGGCGCGGGTCTGCCGCGCGGACGCGTGTCGGTGCCGCTCGGCAATTCGTCGGGCCGCAAGCGCTCGTGGATGTGGGGCGTGCTCGCCATCATCGTCGTGCTGGCCGTGCTCGTGATGTGGCACACCGGCGGCGATTCGAACAACTGGCTCGCGCGCCTCAAGGCGACGACGGGCATCGGTCTGTCGTCGACGTCCGCGCCTGCTTCGGCATCGAACGAAGCGTCGGGCACGACATCCGCGCCGACGCCCGACGAGGCCGCGGCCGCCAACACCGGCGAAGCGTCGCTGCCCGAAGTGGCGGCCGGCCCCGGCGAGCAGCCGATGCCGCGTCCGCTCGGCACGAATGCGCTGCCGGCTTCGTCGTCGACGCTGTCCGCGGTGCAGGGCGCGAGCGCGCCGGCTGCGGCGGCGCCCGCATCGGCCGCGAAGCCTGCTTCGGCTGTTGCGATGGCGGCGTCGGCTCCGGCCGTCGCGGGCAGCGGTTCGAGCGCGATCGAATTGAAAGTGAAGGAAGATAGCTGGTTCAGCGTGCGCGGCAAGGACGGCAAGGAACTGTATTCCGGACTCGTGCGCGCGGGCAACACCCAGCGCGTGGAAGGCGAGGCGCCGTTCAAGGTGACCGTCGGCAACGTGAAGGGCGTCGAGTCGCTGTCGGTCGATGACGAGCCCGTCGACGCCAAACGCTATTCGTCCGCACGCGGAAACGTCGCGCGTCTCTCGCTGCCTTGAGCTTGCGAGATCGATCTGTCCAGCGCGGCGGACAAGTCGAGGGCGTCACGGTGCAAGCCGTGACGCCCGTTTGAGGTTCCACACACGCGACCGGCGCCGTATCGGCGGCAAGGTTGCCAAAGGGTTTTTCGATGCAATCCGAAGCTCAATCCCTGATCAACAGCAAGATTTGTTCGACCGAGCCGGTCTTCGGCGGTCCGTTGACGCGCCGGTCATCGCATGCCGTCGACGTGCGCTGGGGTGGCCAGCTCGTGACGATCGGCGGCGATTCGCCGGTGCGCGTGCAGTCGATGACCAACACCGACACGGCGGACGCGATTGGCACGGCCATCCAGATCAAGGAACTGGCGCAGGCGGGCTCCGAGCTCGTCCGCATTACGGTGAATACGCCGGAAGCGGCGGCGGCCGTGCCGCATATTCGCGAGCAACTCGATCGCATGGGCGTGACGGTGCCGCTCGTCGGCGATTTCCACTACAACGGCCATCTGCTGCTGCGCGATCATCCCGCGTGCGCCGAGACGCTGTCGAAATACCGGATCAATCCGGGCAACGTCGGCCAGGGCGCGAAGCGCGACACGCAATTCGCGCAGATGATCGAAGCCGCGATCAAATACGACAAGCCGGTGCGTATCGGCGTGAACTGGGGCAGTCTCGATCAGGATCTGCTCGCGCGCATGATGGACGAAAACGCCGCGCGTTCGAATCCGTGGGAACTGCAAAGCGTGATGTACGAGGCGCTGATTCAATCCGCGGTCGGCTCGGCGGAGCGCGCCGTCGAACTGGGTCTCGGCCGCGACAAGATCATCCTGTCGTGCAAGGTCAGCGGCGTGCAGGATCTGATCGCCGTGTATCGCGAACTCGCGAAGCGTTGCAGCTTCGCGCTCCATCTCGGCCTGACCGAAGCGGGCATGGGCTCGAAGGGCATCGTTGCATCGACGGCGGCGCTTTCGGTGCTGCTGCAGGAAGGCATCGGCGACACCATTCGCATTTCGCTCACGCCGGAACCGGGCGGCGCGCGCACCGGCGAAGTCGTCGTCGGCCAGGAAATCCTGCAGACGATGGGCCTGCGCTCCTTCACGCCGATGGTCATCGCGTGTCCCGGCTGCGGCCGCACGACGAGCACGCTGTTCCAGGAGTTGGCGTCGCAGATTCAAAGCTACTTGCGCAACTCGATGCCCACGTGGCGCGATCAGTACCCCGGCGTCGAGAAGATGCACGTCGCGGTGATGGGCTGCATCGTCAACGGGCCGGGCGAATCGAAGCACGCCAATATCGGCATCAGCTTGCCGGGTTCGGGCGAGAATCCGGCGGCGCCCGTGTTCATCGACGGCGTGAAGGTGAAGACGCTGCGCGGCGAGCGCATCGCCGAGGAATTCCAGCAAATCGTCAGCGACTATGTCGAGCGTACCTATGGGCAGCGCGTCGAGACGTCCGCGGCATCACTCTAAAGACAGATGACTGAACAGAAGAAACGGCTCGAGAAACTGAGCGGCGTGAAGGGCATGAACGACATCCTCCCGCAGGATGCCGCGTTGTGGGATTTCTTCGAAACCACCGTCAAGTCGATGCTGCGCGCATACGGCTATCAGAACATCCGCACGCCGATCGTCGAGCACACGCAGTTGTTCACGCGCGGCATCGGCGAAGTGACCGACATCGTCGAGAAGGAGATGTACAGCTTCACCGACGCGCTCAACGGCGAGCATCTGACGATGCGCCCGGAGAACACCGCGGCGGTCGTGCGCGCGACCATCGAGCACAACCTGTTGTACGACGGCCCGAAGCGTCTGTGGTACGTCGGTCCGATGTTCCGTCATGAGCGTCCGCAGCGCGGGCGTTATCGCCAGTTCCATCAGGTCGGCGTGGAGGCGCTCGGCTTCGCCGGGCCGGACACCGACGCCGAAATCATCATGATGTGCCAGCGTCTGTGGGACGACCTCGGACTCACCGGCATCCGCCTCGAACTGAATTCGCTCGGTCAGGCCGAAGAGCGCGCGGCGCATCGCAAGGAACTGATCGCGTATCTGGAAAAACACGTCGATTCCCTCGACGAGGAAGCGAAGCGCCGGCTCTACACGAACCCGCTGCGCGTGCTCGACACGAAGAATCCGGCGATGCAGGAGATCGCGCAGAACGCACCGAAGCTCGTCGACTTTCTCGGCGACGCATCGCGCAAGCACTTCGAGGGCGTGCAGCGGCTTTTGAAGGCGAACAACATTCCGTTTACGATCAACCCGCGTCTCGTGCGCGGTCTCGACTACTACAACCTGACCGTGTTCGAGTGGGTCACCGACAAGCTCGGCGCGCAGGGCACGGTCGCGGGCGGCGGTCGCTATGATCCGCTGATCGAACAGCTCGGCGGCAAGCCGACGGCCGCGTGCGGCTGGGCCATGGGCGTCGAGCGCATCCTCGAATTGCTGAAGGAAGAGCAGCTCGTGCCGGAAGCCGAAGGCACGGACGTCTATGTCGTGCATCAGGGCGAAGCGGCGGCGGAGCAGGCGTTCATCGTCGCCGAGCGGCTGCGCGACACGGGTCTCGACGTCATTCTGCATTGCAGCCCGGACGGCGCGTCCGCGAGCTTCAAGTCGCAGATGAAAAAGGCCGACGCGAGCGGCGCGGCGTTCGCCGTAGTGCTCGGAGAGGACGAACTCGCGCAAGGTATGATCGGCGTCAAGCCGCTGCGCCGCTCGATCGACGAAACGTCCGGCGGACAAAAGAACGAGCAAGTGAACGTTCGGGCGGAAGACTTGACCGAATACCTAATCAATGCGATGGTTGCAACCGCCGATGACGAGGGTGCCTGAGATTCAGGCGCATTGCCGCGCGCGTGGGCCTGATCGGGGCGATCCGGCATCGTGCGCGGAACTCGTTGAGGGAATTGAAACGCAGGAAGGAATAGCTGGACGATGAGCTATCACGACGAACAAGAATCACTTGAAAGCGTAAAGGCCTGGTGGGCCAAATGGGGTAACACCACGACGTGGGTTGTGCTCGTGGCGCTCGTCATTGCGGCCGGGTACAACGGATGGAATTTCTGGCAGCGTCGTCAGGCCGCCGAGGCGTCGGTGCTTTACGACCATCTGCAGCAGGCAGTGGACGGAAACAATCAGGCGTTGGTCCAGCGCGTCGCGACGGACATGGAAGACAAGTTCGGCGGCACCGGCTACGCGCAGATGACCGCGCTCGCGGCCGCGAAATCGCTCTACATGGCGGGCAACACGGCTGGCGCGAAGGCGCAACTGCAATGGGCCATCGACCACGCGAAGGACGAAGAGTACAAGCAGATCGCGAAGCTGCGTCTGGCGCTCGTGCTGCTCGACGAGAAGAACTACGACGCGGGCCTGAAACTGCTCGCCGAGCAGCCTCTCGAAGCGTTCAAAGGCGTGATCGCGGACCGCCGTGGCGACCTGCTCGCAGCTCAAGGCAAACGCGACGACGCGCGCGCGGCCTACAAGGTCGCGCTGACGGCGCTGCCCGAGAACGACACGTCCGCCCGTCAGCTGATTCAGTTCAAGCTCGACGCGCTCGGCGGCTGATCCGGCTGGTTTCCAATCGGTTCGTCTTCGATCCCTGCCATCAGTCAATCAAGCCGCCCGCCACGGTGTCGCCATGAAGCGACGCGGCGGGCAGCGCCGATCAACCCAATTCACCAATTCATGTTGCGTCCACCGATGACATTTTTGAAACGCTACGCCGTGCCGCTCGCTTGCGCGATGACCGTCTTGTTGACCGCTTGCTCGTCGACCAAGGATGAACGCCGCGTGCCGGTACCGCTCGCGGAGTTCAAGCCGGTGCTGAACGTCAACCAGGCGTGGAAGGCAAGCGTCGGCAAGGCTGGCCGTTATCTGTTCTCGCCGGTCGCGGTCGGCGATTACGTTTATGCCGCGGGCGCGAACGGCTCCGTCGCTAAAATCGACGCGAAGACCGGTCAGGACGTCTGGCGCGTCAAATTGAAGGACGATCTGTCCGCGGGCGTCGGCAGCGACGGCAATCTCACGGCCGTGGGCGGTCTGAAGGGGCAGGTCGACGTGCTCGGCCCCGACGGCAAGCTGCTGTGGACAGCAACCGCGCCGGGCGAGATCGTTTCGCCGCCGCTGGTCGGCAACGATCTCGTGATCGTGCGTACGATCGACGGTAAGGTCATCGCGTTCAACGCGCAGACCGGCGAGCAGAAGTGGATCTTCCAGTTGCGCGCGGTGCCACTGAATCTGCGCGTCGCGGCCGGCATGACGTTCGCGGCCAATCAGGCTGTGCTCGCGGGCTTCCCCGGCGGCACGTTCGCGGCGATCAACCTGCAATCGGGCGATGCCTTCTGGCAAGCGCCGGTGTCGTATCCGAAGGGCGTGACCGAAGTCGAGCGCATCAACGACGTGACCGGCGCGCCGGGACTCGTCGGCGCGCAGACTTGCGCGGTGACGTTCCAGGGCCGTATCGGCTGCTTCGATGCAAATTCGGGCCGCCCGGTTTGGGAAAAGAACTTTTCGAGCGACAGCGGCCTGGCTCAGGACGAGCAGATCGTGGCCGCCGGCGACGACTGGTCGGTCGTCAATGCGTTCCGCGCGTCGGATGGCACGCCGCTCTGGAAGACGGACGTGCTGAAGAACCGCAGTGTCAGCGTGCCGTACATTCTCGGCCGCGCGGTCGTCGTGGGCGATTACAAGGGCTTCGTGCACTTCCTGAACGTGGAAAACGGCGAACTGATCGGCCGCGCGCCGACCGATGGCAGCGCGATCACCGCTGCGCCCGTGATGGCGGGCAACACGCTCGTCGTGCAGACGCATGACGGCGATCTCTACGGTTTCCGTCCGAGCAACTGATCGCAGCCGGACCGCGAGCGAGTCAGGCTTGCTCGCGGTCCTGAATAGCAAGCGCGCCGTCGATGTTGCGCGGCGCGGCAGGCTCGCCACGGCGAGCCGCACGAGAAAGAAGCGCTGCGTCATGCCCGCATCGCGATAAAACCCGCATGCAAAAGCAGGGTCGCAAGAACGAAGCGCGACGCGCGAAGGCGTCGTGCAAGAAGAGCCTCGAACGAGGCGGAACCGGCGAACGACCGCCGACGATCCGGCCGACCAGCGCGCCTCGCGTGCGGCAGGCCGAATCCATGCTAATTTTCGACAAGCGCAGCCATTGCGCGGCGTAGCGGAACGCAACGAGACGGTTGTACCGCCCGTTCCGCGTTCGCCTTGCGTTCAACCTTGAACAAAATCAGATGAAACCCGTGATTGCCCTCGTCGGGCGCCCCAATGTTGGGAAATCGACTCTTTTCAACCGGCTGACGCGCTCGCGCGACGCGCTCGTCGCGGATTTGCCGGGCCTGACGCGCGACCGTCATTACGGCGAAGGCCGTGTGGGCGGCGAACGCCCGTATCTCGTGGTGGACACGGGCGGCTTTGAGCCGGTGGCGAAGGACGGCATTCTGCACGAGATGGCGCGGCAGACGCGCCAGGCGGTGGAAGAGGCCGATATCGTCGTGTTCATCGTCGATGGACGCAATGGGCTCGCGCCGCAGGACAAGGCGATCGCCGACTATCTGCGCAAGACGGGCCGGCCGCTCTTTCTCGTCGTCAACAAGGCCGAAGGCATGAAGTACTCGGCGGTCGCGGCGGACTTCTACGAGCTCGGTCTCGGCGATCCGCGCGCGATCTCGGCGGCGCACGGCGACGGCGTCGTCGAAATGATCAACGACGCGCTGGATATCGCGTACAAGGATCAGCCGGAAGAGTCGGAAGACGAGAAGGCGAAACATGGCGTCAAGATTGCGATCGTCGGGCGTCCGAACGTCGGCAAGTCGACGCTCGTGAACACGCTGATCGGCGAAGAGCGGGTGATCGCGTTCGACATGCCGGGCACCACGCGCGATTCGATTTATGTTGATTTCGAGCGACAAGGCCGCAAATACACATTGATCGACACGGCCGGCCTGCGTCGGCGCGGCAAGGTGTTCGAAGCGATCGAAAAGTTTTCGGTCGTGAAGACGCTGCAGTCGATCGCGGATGCCAACGTCGTCATTCTTCTCCTCGATGCGCAGCAGGACATCTCGGAACAGGACGCGCATATCGCCGGTTTCGTGGTCGAGCAGGGCCGTGCGCTCGTGGTGGGCGTGAACAAGTGGGACGGTCTCGATTCGCATGTGCGTGAGCGCACGAAGTCGGACCTGACGCGCAAGCTCAAGTTTTTGGACTTTGCTAAATTCCACTACGTTTCGGCGCTGGAGAAGACGGGCATCGGCGCGTTGATGAAATCGGTCGACGACGCCTACGCCGCCGCGATGGCCAAGCTGCCGACGCCGAAGCTGACGCGCGCGCTCATCGAGGCGGTGGAATTCCAGCAGCCGCGCCGGCGTGGCCCGGTGCGTCCGAAGCTGCGCTACGCGCATCAGGGCGGGCAAAATCCGCCGATCATCGTCGTGCACGGCAACGCGCTCGACGCGATCACGGACACGTACAAGCGATATCTGGAAGGGCGCTTTCGCGAAACTTTTGGGCTCGCCGGCACTCCACTTCGCATAGAGTTTCGATCGAGTCGAAACCCTTACGCGGACAAGGAGTAAGAGCCGCGTGAAGCCTTACGCTTCGGTGCCGCTGGCCATTTGGCCGATCCGGCTACTGAAACGTAAAACAGCGAAAATCAGCTATAGTGTAGCGATTGTCGGCGGATCTCTTTTTCTTCGCCCACAATACTTCCAACCTGCAAAAAAACACGGAGTTTGCTATGAGCAACAAAGGGCAATTGTTACAAGACCCGTTTTTGAACGCACTGCGTAAAGAGCACGTGCCGGTCTCGATCTATCTGGTCAACGGCATCAAGCTCCAAGGGAACATTGAATCGTTCGACCAGTACGTCGTGTTGCTCCGAAATACGGTCACCCAGATGGTCTATAAGCACGCCATTTCGACGGTCGTGCCCGCTCGCCCGGTGAACTTCCACCCGGACGCTGAACCGTCCTAAACCTCGTCGCGGCCGGCGCGAGATTGCCACTTCTAATGCGAACATTAAGCAACTCGCCGGTCGCTTCAAATACTTAAACATATTAATTTGATTAACGCAGCGCTCGTCGGCATCGACTTCGGCAAGATCGATTTCGAAGCCAGTCTCGAAGAACTCAGTCTGCTCGCACAAAGTGCGGGCGCCCATCCCGCCGTCACGCTCACCGGCCGCCGTCAGAGTCCCGATGCCAAGATGTTCATCGGCAGCGGCAAGGTCGAGGAACTGCGTCTGCAGTGCGAAGCGAACGACGTCGAGCTCGTCATCTTCAATCACGCGCTCGCGCCCGCGCAGCAGCGCAATCTCGAAGTCGCGCTGAATCGCCGCGTGGTCGATCGCACGAGCCTCATTCTCGATATCTTCGCGCAGCGCGCCCGCAGTCACGAAGGCAAGCTGCAGGTCGAACTCGCGCAACTGCAATATCTGTCGACGCGCCTCATTCGCGCGTGGACTCACCTCGAACGGCAGAAGGGCGGCATCGGCCTGCGCGGTCCGGGCGAAACGCAGCTCGAAACCGACCGGCGTCTGATCGGCGAGCGCATCAAGGCGCTCAAGTCGCGTCTCGAGAAACTGCGCCGCCAGCACGGCACGCAGCGACGTCAGCGCGCGCGCAATCGCACGATGTCCGTGTCGCTCGTCGGCTATACGAACGCGGGCAAGTCCACCTTGTTCAACGCGCTCACGAAAGCGCAGGCGTACGCGGCGGACCAGCTCTTCGCCACCCTCGATACGACTTCGCGCCGCGTGTTCCTCGGCGAGGAAGCGGGCCATGTCGTCGTGTCGGATACCGTCGGGTTCATCCGCGAATTGCCGCACCAACTGGTCGCCGCATTCCGCGCCACGCTCGAAGAAACCATTCATGCGGACGTGCTGCTGCACGTCGTCGATGCATCGAGCGCGGTGCGCCTCGATCAGATCGATCAGGTGAACGAGGTGTTGCGCGGCATCGGCGCGGACAACATTCGACAGATTCTCGTCTTCAACAAGATCGATGCGGTGCCCGAGCTCGCGGCCCGTGGCGAAGCGGTTGAAAGGGACGAGTATGGTAATATTTCGCGCGTTTTCTTGAGCGCACGCACGGGTCAGGGGCTCGATGCGCTGCGCGCTGCCATCGCCGAAATAGCCACGGCGGAATCCGAAGAAACCGATGCGGGCCTACCCAGCGTGCTCGCCGAATTTCCGGGGCCGCACGAGGCGTCCGAAGCAACGCAATCCACGCAGTCCGGGTCAAACGCCATACACGACACGAACGCGCAGCCGGATGACCATCGGCCGGCCGTCGAGCGTGACAATCAAAAGGTTCCCGAGCACGGACACTGAGTGCCTTCGGAATTGCATCGACCCGGCGTCGACCCCGGCTGTCTAATGGTGAATCACCGAGTGAACGACTACAAAGAGCGGACTAACCGGCAAGCTGAGCCTGCCGTCTTTTCGATCAACGATCCGCGCTGGGGGCGGGGCGACGGCAATGGCGTGAAGAACGACTCGAAGCGTCCGCAGGACGGCAAGCGTCCGAACGGCAAGGACGAAGGTCCGCCCGATCTCGACGAGATGTGGCGCGAATTCAACCGCCGCATCGCGGGCGTGTTCGGCCGGAAGCCCGGCAACGGCGCGCCGCGCGAGAATGGCCGCGGCACGAAGATCGGGCTCTGCATCGTTATCGGCGTGCTTATCGCCATCTATCTCGGCAGCGGTGTGTTCGTCGTGCAGGACGGCCATGTCGGCGTCGTCTCCCAGTTCGGACAATATCGTCAGACGGTCGCGCAAGGCATCCACTGGCGTCTGCCGTATCCGTTCCAGTCGAGCGAGATCGTCGATACGTCGCAGATCCGCTCCGTCGAAGTCGGGCGCGGCACCGCGCTGTCGCAAGGCAACGTGCGCGACGCGTCGCTGCTGACGAACGACGCGGATATCGTCGACGTGCGCTTCGCCGTTCAATACCAGATCAAGTCGCCCACCGATTTCCTGTTCCGCAGCATCAACGCCGACGACAGCGTCACGCAAGCGGCGCAGTCGGCGATCCGCGAGATCGCCGGCAGTCTTTCGACGGACGACATGCTCTACAAGGATCGCGAAGCGCTCCGCGCGCGCCTCATCGAAACGATCCAGCGCTCGCTCGATACCTATCGCACCGGTCTGCAAGTGACGGGCGTCGCCGTGCAAAGCGTGCAGGTGCCGCAACAGGTGCAGTCGGCGTTCGAGGAAGCGGCGCGCGTGCGTCAGGACAACGAGCGCGCCCGCGATACGGCGCAAGCCTACGCGGATCAATTGTTGCCGCGCGCGAAGGCCGATGCCGCCAAGCTGATCGACGAGGCGAGGGCGTACAGCAATCGCGAAGTCACGCAGGCGCAGGGCGACGCGGAGCGCTTCAAAGAGGTGTACGCGGAATATTCGAAGGCGCCCGCGGTCATTCGTCAACGCATGTACCTGGACACGATGCAGCAGATCTACTCGCGCACGACGAAGGTGTTCGTCGATAGCAAGGCCGGCAATAACGTGGTGTATCTGCCGCTCGACAAGCTCGTCGAGGCCAATCGACAGCAGGTGAAGGAATCGGCGGATGCCGCCAGCGGCGCGGTGGCGTCGGGCGCGTCGGAAGCGCCTCAGGCGCGCGCGCAGGGCGCGGCGAGCGCATCGGCGCCGGCCGCGGTTGCGCCGGCCAGCGCGGCCAGCGGCGCGAGCGCCAATGCCGGCGGCGATCCGCTGCGTTCGCGCGATGCGTTCCGCTCCCGCAGTCGTCAAGACGACCTGCAATAAGGAGCGCGACATGAATCGAATTTTTGCGCTCATCGTCGCTGTCGTGATCGTGCTGTTCATCGGATCGTCGATGATCTTCACCGTCGACGAACGGCATGCCGCCGTCGTCGCCGCGCATGGCGAAGGCAATCCGCGTCTCGAAGGCCCGGGGCTGCATTTCAAGCTGCCGCCGCCGTTCCAGACGCTCACGCTCATCGACACGCGTACGCTCACCATCGACGAATCCGGCGCCGATCGTTTCTCGACATCGGACAAGAACGAAGTGCTGGTGAACACGGTGATCAAGTATCGCGTCGCCGATCCCTTGAAGCTCTTCGAAAGCAACGAGAAGAACACGCAGACGGCCGAGGAACGCATCACCGCGCTCACGCGCACCGCGCTCGCGAGCGGCTTCGCGAAGCGCTCGCTGACGGACGCGCTCGGCAATCAGCAGGCCATCGAAACCGACGCGCAAAAGAGCGTGGAAGGCGCGGCCGCGGCATTCGGCGTGCAAATGGTCGATTTGCAGATGACGCGCATCGACTTCCCGCCGGCCGTAGCGGATGCGGTCTACAAGCGCATGATTGCGGCGCGCCAGCAGGCGGCGGCGAACGAGCGCGCGAAGGGCACGGCGGAGGCGGACAAGATCAAGGCCGACGCCGAGCGCACGCAGCAGGCGATTCTCGCCGACGCGTACAGCCAGGCGCAGTCGATCAAGGGCGAAGGAGACAGCAAGGCGGCGGCCATAGCGGCCGATGCGTACGGACGCGATCCGCAGTTCTACCAGTTCTATCAGAGCCTCGAAGCGTATAAGAAGACGTTCAAGCCGGGCGACGTCATCGTCGTCGATCCGAGCAGCGACTTCTTCCGCTTCATGAAGAGCCCGACCGGCGGCGCGGCTGACACGCCGGCTCCGGCCACGGTGAAGCGCTGATCCCGTGCGCGCGCCGCGCGGCCAGCCTGTGCTGGCTGCGTGGCCTATAAAAATCCCTTGGACATGGCCGAGACGTTACTGCTCGCTCTTGCGTTGATGCTGATCATCGAAGGTATGTTTCCCTTCGTTTTTCCGACCGCGTGGCGCGACACTTTTCGCCGCATCGCGGAGCGGCCGACGCACCACATCCGCATCGGCGGGCTGGTCGCGATGGTGCTCGGCCTGATCCTGCTCCTGATCGCGACGTGAGCCGCGCCCGGCAGCATCGCACCGTTTCGCCTATCTTGTTTCTATCTTTTCGTCCCTGACCGACGAGCGCCACGCACGAAGCGTCGAGCCTCGCGTCCCGTAGGAATCGCATCGATGTCCACCTGGTTACTTCCCGAGAATATCGCCGACGTTCTGCCGTCGGAAGCCCGCAAGATCGAAGAGTTGCGCCGCCGTCTGCTCGACCGTTTCCGGTCCTACGGCTACGAACTCGTCATGCCGCCGATGCTCGAGTATCTCGAATCGCTGCTGACGAGCGGCGGAAGCGACCTGAATCTGCGCACCTTCAAGCTCGTCGATCAGCTGTCCGGGCGCACGCTCGGCCTGCGCGCGGACATCACGCCGCAGGTGTCGCGCATCGACGCGCATCTGCTGAATCGTCAGGGCGTGACGCGTCTGTGCTACGCGGGCGTCGTGCTGCATACGCGTCCGCGCGGCCTGCACGCCACGCGCGAGCAGATTCAGATCGGCGCGGAAATCTACGGGCACGCGGGACTGGAAGCGGATCTCGAGATCCAGCAATTGATGCTCGACTCGCTGCATCTCGCAGGTCTGACGAAAGTGCGTCTCGATCTGTGTCACGCGGGTGTGCTTGCCGCGTTGCTGGAACTCGAGCCGGCCGCGGCGTCGCTCGGCGAGGCGCTCTACGACGCGCTCGCGAGCAAGGACGTGCCGCGCCTCCACGAACTGACCGCGCATCTCGGACAGGTACCGCGCGAGGCGCTGCGCGCGCTGCCGTCGCTGTACGGCGATGCGTCGGTGCTGCAGATCGCGCGTGGCCGTCTGCCGAATCTGCCGGTGATCGCGCGCGCGCTCGACGATCTCGCGTTTCTCGCAGGGCAAGTCGAAGGCGCGGAACTGATGATCGATCTCGCGGACTTGCGCGGCTATGCGTATCACAGCGGCGTGATGTTCTCGGCTTACGTCGATGGCGTGCCGAACGCGGTCGCGCGCGGCGGCCGGTACGACGACGTCGGTCTGGCCTACGGCCGTGCGCGGCCCGCGACGGGCTTTTCGCTCGATCTGCGCGAAGTGGCGCGCATTTCCCCGGTCGACGCGCGCGGTAGCGCGATCCTCGCACCGTGGAAGCACGACGAGCCGCTGCGCGCGGCGATTCTCGCGCTCCGCGACGCGGGCGAAGTGGTGATCCAGGCGCTGCCCGGCCATGAACACGATCTGGACGAATTCGCGTTCGATCGCGTGCTCGTCGAACGTGACGGCAAGTGGACGGTCGAAACCCGCCCCTGAAGCGGCCAGCGCATACAGTCGCTTGATCGGCAAGGGATTTTGCTTAGCCGATTCCAATCGCGCGAGCGTGACGAAATCGCGAAACGCGTCCCGAAAAACTCGGAACCTTTCGCGAACATAGGTAAAATACGTTTTTAACCAGCTAACGAATCAACATGTCTGCCAGTGCAGTGAATGTGAACCCGGGGCGCAACGTCGTCGTGGTGGGCACCCAGTGGGGTGATGAGGGCAAGGGCAAGATCGTCGACTGGCTGACGGACCACGCCCAAGGCGTCGTGCGCTTCCAGGGCGGTCACAACGCCGGCCATACGCTCATCATCGGCGGCAAGAAGACCATTCTGCGCCTCATTCCGTCGGGCATCATGCGCGCGGGCACGGCCTGTTACATCGGCAATGGCGTCGTGTTGTCGCCGGAAGCGCTGTTCAAGGAAATCGACGAACTGGAAGCGGCTGGCATCGACGTCCAGAAGCGCCTTTTCATTTCCGAAGCCGCCACGCTCGTTCTGCCGTACCACGTTGCCATCGACCAGGCGCGCGAAGCCAAGCGCGGCGCCGGCAAGATCGGCACGACCGGCCGCGGCATCGGCCCGGCGTACGAAGACAAGGTCGCGCGTCGCGGCTTGCGCGTGCAGGATCTCTTCGACCGTGCGGTGTTCGAGGAACGCCTGCGCGAAGCGCTCGACTTCCACAACTTCGTGCTGACGCAATACCTCGGCGCGAAAGCCGTCGATTTCCAGGAAACGCTCGACACGATGCTCGGCTATGCCGACCGTCTCGCGCCCATGGTCACGGACGTCTCCCGCCGCCTCTACGACGCGAACCACACCGGCAGCAATCTGCTGTTCGAAGGCGCGCAAGGCACGCTGCTCGATATCGACCACGGCACGTATCCGTTCGTCACGTCGAGCAACTGCGTCGCGGGCGCGGCAACGGCCGGCGCGGGCATCGGGCCGCAGCGTCTGAACTACATTCTCGGCATCACGAAGGCGTATTGCACGCGCGTCGGCTCGGGCCCGTTCCCGAGCGAGCTGTACGATGCCGACAATCCGCAACGCCAGGAAAAGGTCGGCCTGGATCTCGCGACCGTCGGCAAGGAATTCGGTTCGGTCACGGGCCGTCCGCGCCGCACCGGCTGGCTCGACGCCGCCGCGCTGCGCCGTGCGATCCAGATCAACGGCGTCTCGGGCTTGTGCATCACGAAGCTCGACGTGCTCGACGGCCTCGATGAAGTGAAGCTCTGCACCGGCTACACGCTCGACGGCAAGCCGGTCGATATCCTGCCGCGCGGCGCATCGGAAGTCGCGCGTTGCGAGCCGGTATACGAAACGTTCGGCGGCTGGAAGGAAAGCACCATCGGCATCACGCAATGGGACGGCCTGCCGGAGAACGCGCGCGCCTATCTCACGCGCGTGCAGGAAGTCGCGGGCGTGCCGATCGACATGGTGTCGACCGGTCCGGACCGTGACGAAACCATCCTGCTCCGTCATCCGTTCAAGGTCTGAGCGCGACAAGCGCCTCGACCGCAACCGGACGCTGTAAAGAATGTGGCCGCATCTGCGGCCACATTTCGTATATAACCTAAGCATTTGAAAGAGTCTCACCATGATCGCGATGACGGACCCGCGCAACGACGACAAGAACCTCTGGGTCGGCTGGGATGAATACCACCGGCTGATCGAACTGCTCGCACTGAAGGTGCACGAGTCGGGCTGGAAGTTCGACAAGATCCTATGCCTCGCGCGCGGCGGCCTGCGCGTGGGCGACCAGCTCTCGCGCATCTACGACCTGCCGCTCGCCATTCTCGCAACGAGCTCGTACCGCGAGGCGGCGGGCACGGAGCAGGGCGATCTCGACATCGCGCAATACATCACGATGACGCGCGGCGATCTGTCCGGCAACGTGCTGCTCGTCGACGATCTGGTCGATTCGGGCGTCACGCTCGCACGCGTGCAGGAGCATCTGAAGGAACGTTATCCGGCAATCACGGCCGTGCGCTCCGCGGTGCTCTGGTACAAGGCATGCTCCAAGGTCAAGCCCGACTATCACGTTCAGCATCTTGAAACGAATCCGTGGATTCATCAGCCGTTCGAGGAGTGGGACACGGTCCGTCCGCACAACCTCGGCGCATGGATCAAGCGCGGCACGCAAAACGGCCGCGGCTGAGCGCCACGGCCTGACCGTTCGCGCCGATAACGCCGTTCGCCTGGCACCAAGCCGGGCGCAACGGCGTTTTTCATTGGCTGCAGCGAACAGCGAAGCGCGAAGGATTGTGTCCGACGCGCTTGCCGACGCGTGCGAGGCGCGATGCTACACTCTCAATCGCGTCTCTCGTGGCGCTGCAGCAACACGAGAGACGGCATCTTGGCGTGCGACGTTAGATAGAATGGCGTTCGTTTCTTTCCGCTCTGGACGGATATCTCGCTTTTATGACTAACACGACTCACGCGCACGAGCATAAACAACCATTGCCCTCGCTTGCGCTCGCGGCCATCGGCGTCGTTTTCGGCGACATCGGCACGAGTCCTCTCTACTCATTGAAGGAAGCCTTTAGCCCGTCGCACGGCATCGGCCTGTCCGAGGCGTCGATTCTCGGCGTCATCTCATTGCTCTTCTGGGCGATCGTCATGGTCGTCGCCGTCAAGTACGTGCTCTTCGTCATGCGCGCCGACAACAACGGCGAAGGCGGCGTGTTCGCAATGACGACGCTCGCGCTGCGCAGCGTGAGAGAGGCCGGCAAGGTCTCCGGCGTGCTCATGATGCTCGGCATCTTCGGCGCATGCATGTTCTATGGCGATGCGGTCATCACGCCCGCGATGTCGGTGCTCTCGGCAGTCGAAGGTCTGGAGATCGCGGCGCCCAAACTCACGCCCTACGTGCTGCCGATCACGATCGTCATCCTGATCCTGCTCTTCTGGATTCAGCGCCACGGCACGGCAGTGGTCGGCAAGCTCTTCGGCCCGATCATGGTCGTGTGGTTCGCGACGCTCGCTGTGCTCGGCGCCGCGCATATCGTGATCGAGCCGCGCATCATCGTCGCGCTCAATCCGTACTACGCGATTTCCTTCATGGCGCAGCACGTATTGCAGGCGTATATCGTGCTCGGGTCGGTCGTGCTCGTGCTGACCGGCGCGGAAGCGCTGTACGCGGACATGGGTCACTTCGGCGTGAAGCCGATCCGTTACGGCTGGTATGGCTTCGTGATGCCGTCGCTGCTGCTGAACTATTTCGGCCAGGGCGCGTTGCTGATGCACGATCCGAAGGCAATAGAGAATCCGTTCTTCCTGCTCGCGCCCGACTGGGCTTTGCTGCCGCTCGTGATCCTGTCGACGGTCGCGACGGTGATCGCATCGCAGGCGGTCATTTCCGGCGCGTATTCGCTGACGAGCCAGGCGATCCAGCTCGGCTACGTGCCGCGCATGAAGATCCTGCATACCTCGGAGCTCGCGATCGGCCAGATCTACATTCCGCTCGTCAACTGGATGCTGCTTTTCATCATCCTGTGCATCGTCATCGGCTTCAAGAGCTCGGAGAATCTTGCCGCCGCGTACGGTCTGGCCGTCACCGCGACCATGTTGACGACCACGATCCTCGTGTCGGTCGTGATGGTGAATCTGTGGGGCTGGAACCGCTGGCTCGTCGGCGGGATGATCGCCGTGTTCCTGATGATCGACATCGGCTTTTTCGGCGCGAGCCTGCTGAAAGTCGAGCAGGGCGGCTGGCTGCCGCTGTGCATCGGCGGGGCGCTCTTCTTCCTGCTGATGACCTGGTACAAGGGCCGCATGATCGTGAAGGACCGCACGGCCGCGGACGGCATTCCGCTGATGCCGTTTCTGCAGGGCCTGCTCGCGCATCCGCCGCATCGCGTGTCGGGCACGGCGATCTATCTCACCGGCAGCGATTCGCTCGTGCCCGTGAGCCTGCTGCACAATCTCAAGCACAACAAGGTGCTGCACGAGCGCACCATTTTCATGAACTTCACGACGCGTGACATTCCTTACGTCGACGACGCGCATCGTCTCCAAGTGAAGGACATCGGCGGCGGGCTGTTCCTCGTGAAGGCGGCGTACGGTTTCAACGAGACGCCGGACGTGAAGGCCGTGCTCGAACAGATCACGCGCACCCACGCAATGACCTTCGAGCTGATGGACACGTCGTTCTTCATGGCGCGCGAGACAGTCGTGCCGACGGAACTGCCGGGCATGTCGGTGTGGCGCGAGCGCGTGTTCGCGTGGATGCATCAGAACGCGGCGAAGCCCACCGATTTCTTTAGCATTCCCGCAAATCGCGTGGTGGAGCTGGGCACGAAGATCGAAATCTGACGCTGCATCGTTGCGAAGCGCAAAAAGACAACCCCACGTCGCAAGACGTGGGGTTTTTTGCTGACGCCGTGAGGCTTTATCGTTTCAGTTTTGCGAACGCCGCTGCCATCGCGCCGGCCGGTTCCGGCTCGCGACGCTGTTGCGGACGCTGACCCGACCGACGATCCTGACCGCCGCCGCGCTGCGAACCCGCGCCGCCGCCCGCGCCCGATGAAGCCGGAGCGAAGTCGTCGTCCAGACGCATGGTGAGGGCGATGCGCTGGCGCTTCACGTCTACCTCCAGCACTTTCACCTTCACGACCTGACCGGCCTTCACGACTTCGTGCGGATCCTTGATGAACTTCGTTGACATCGCCGAGACGTGCACGAGGCCGTCCTGATGCACGCCGATATCCACGAACGCGCCGAACGCCGCCACGTTCGTCACTACGCCTTCGAGGATCATGCCCGGCACGAGATCCGAAATCTTCTCGATGCCTTCCTTGAACGTCGCCGTCTTGAACTCGGGGCGCGGATCGCGGCCCGGCTTTTCAAGCTCGGCGAGAATGTCGCGCACGGTCGGCAGGCCGAAACTATCGTCGACGAATTCGGTCGGCGAGAGACCGGTCAACGCTTCGCGCTTGCCGAGCACATCGCCGATATGCTTCTTGATCTTCGCGAGAATGCGCTCGACGACGGGATACGCTTCCGGGTGCACCGACGAGCGATCGAGCGGATTCTCGCCGTTGTTGATGCGCAGAAAACCGGCTGCCTGCTCGAAGGTCTTGTCGCCCAAACGCGGCACCTTCTTCAGATGCTCGCGCGACGGGAACGGCCCGTTGGCATCGCGAAAATCGACTATATTGCGCGCGAGCGTCGCGTTCAGTCCCGACACGCGCGCGAGCAGCGCGACGGAGGCCGTGTTCGCATCGACGCCGACGGCGTTCACGCAATCCTCGACGACAGCATCGAGCGAACGCGCGAGTTCGCGCTGATTCACGTCGTGCTGATACTGGCCGACGCCGATCGCCTTGGGTTCGATCTTGACGAGCTCCGCGAGCGGATCCTGCAGACGCCGCGCGATGGAAACCGCGCCGCGCAGCGAGACGTCGAGTTCCGGAAACTCCTTCGCGGCGAGTTCGGACGCCGAATACACCGACGCGCCCGCTTCCGACACGACGATCTTCTGCAGCTTCAGTTCCGGATGCTTCGCGATGAGTTCGCTCGCGAGCTTGTCGGTTTCGCGCGAGGCCGTGCCGTTACCGATCGAGATGAGTTCCGCTTGCGTGGCTTGCGCGATGCGCGCGAGCTTCGCGAGGGAGCCGTCCCAGTCGCGGCGCGGCTCGTGCGGATAGATAGTGTCGGTCGCGAGCAGCTTGCCGGTGCGATCGACGACCGCCACCTTCACGCCCGTACGCAGGCCGGGATCGAGGCCGATCACGGCCTTCGGACCCGCGGGCGCGGCGAGCAGCAAGTCCTTCAGGTTGCGCGCGAACACGCGAATGGCTTCGTGCTCGGCTTCTTCGCGCAATTGCGTGAGCAGTTCGGTTTCGATATGCGGCTGAACCTTCACGCGCCAGCACCAGCGGCAGACGTCGGCGAGCCATTTGTCGGCAGCGCGTGAGCGGTTCACGATGCCGAAGTGGCCCGCGATCATCGCTTCGCACGGATGCGGAATCTGCGCGTCGAGTTCTTCGCCCAAGCCCAGCTTGACGCTCAGCACGCCTGCGTTGCGGCCACGGAACAGCGCGAGCGCGCGGTGCGACGGCACGGTGCGGATCGTTTCGCTGTAGTCGTAGTAGTCGCGGAATTTTTCGCCTTCCTCGCCTTCCTTGCCGTCCACCACCTTCGACATGACGAGTCCCTGATTGAACAGATGCTCGCGCAGCTTGCCGAGGATCTCGGCGGTTTCGCCGAACTGCTCGGAGAGGATGTCGCGCGCGCCGTCGAGCGCGGCTTTGGTATCGGCGACGCCTTTTTCCGCATCGACGAATTTCGCGGCTTCCGTTTGAGGATCGAGCGTGGGATCGGCGAGGAGCGCCTGCGCGAGCGGCTCGAGACCGGCTTCGCGGGCGATTTGCGCGCGCGTGCGCCGCTTGGGCTTGTACGGCAGATAGAGGTCTTCCAGCACCTGCTTGCTGTCGGCGCTTTCGATGGCGCCGCGCAGTTCGTCGGTGAGCTTGCCTTGCTCGTCGATGCTTTGCAGGATGGCCGCGCGGCGATCTTCGAGTTCGCGCAAGTAGAGCAGGCGCTCTTCGAGCGTGCGCAGTTGCGTGTCGTCGAGATTGCCGGTGACTTCCTTGCGATACCGGGCGATGAACGGGACAGTCGAGCCTTCGTCGAGAAGCTGCACGGCGGCGGCGACCTGGCGCGGCTGCACGGTGAGTTCGGTGGCAATGCGCTGTACGATCTTGAGTGCTACGGTTTCCGTCATGATTCTGCGCTGTCTGCGGCTCGCCGGCGAGATCCGCGCCGTGTGCGCGGCTTCGCGAAAGCGAGGCGCCGCGGGCGGGTGACGCTGTGACGAGCCAGGTTCGGACCGGGTTGCTGAAGCGGGGGATTTTGCCATAAATGGCGAAGCGCTCCGGCGTGCGGTGATAGAATTTGGGCATCGCACGAGCCGTTTTGCGCCTGATTCTTTATCACGTTGCCGTCCATCCATTTGCCCAACTTTCGCCTTCCAAACGTGCCGGTTGCCGCGGCGGTTTTGCTGCTTTGCGCAGCGGGCGCATTCGCGCCGCAGCGCGCGCTCGCTCAAGCCGCCAAGCCCGTCGATCCGGACACGTCCGTGAGTGCTCGTGCCCCGGATGCAGCGGCTCAGCCAAGCGCCGATGATTCCCTCCAAGCCGATTTCGCCCAGCGCCAGAAGGTGCTCGACCGGCGCACCGAGGAAAACAACTACCGCTACGGCGTGAAAGAGCACGACTGCTATAGCAAGTTCTTCGTGAATCATTGTCTGGACAACGCGCGCAACGAGATGCGCGAGACGCGCCAGCAGATCCGCCAGGAACAGCTCGCGCTCGACGACGAGCAGCGCGCCGAGCGGGCGAAGCAACGCGATCAGCAGAAGGCGATCAAGCGGGCGCAATACGAGGCCGAAGCGCCGCAGCGCGCGGCGAACGAGAAAGCGAGCCAGCAGGCCTACGAGGACAGGCAACGTCAGAACGCGCTGGCCGCCGCCCAGCGCGAAGCCGAAGCGCCGCAACGCGCGGCCAACCAGGCGGCGTACGACCGCAAGCAGGCGGACTACCAGAAGCAACTCGACGAAGCGCGCGCGCGCGGCGTGCAGGACGCGCAGGACCGCGAGCAAAAGGCGCAGCGCTACGAGCAGAAGCAGCAGGAAGCCGCGCAGCATCGCGCGGAAGTCGAAGCGCGTCAGAAAGAAGCCGCGAGAAAAGCGCAGGAAAAGGCGCAGCAGCAAGAGCAGCAGCGCCAGGAGCAATTGAAACTGCAGCAGCAGCAACAACAGCAGCAAGGTAAATAGGGCAGTCGGGCTCGTCGAACGGGCCCGCGCCAAGTGGATGAAAGGAGGCGAGCATGCAGCAGCGCTTTAGTGAATCCCCGCGCGCACCCCGACAACCCGCCATGGATGCCGCCCTGCTGCGCGATCGCATCGCGCAGTTGCAGGACGAGCATCACAGTCTGGACACGCTGATCGACAAGATGTCCGGCATCGATGACCTCGAGCTGAGGCGCCTGAAAAAGCGCAAGCTCAAGGTGAAAGACACCATACTCCTGCTGCAATTGCAGCTTGACTCGGACGCGCACTGAACGCCGCGTGCCCGCCGCGAGCGCGTGCTGCGACGGCGCCTCGCGTGCGCGGCCGCGCCGAAACCCGCAGGATTTAGCACGCCTTGAACTCACCCGCACAACCCAGTGATGACGCGAACGCGCCGCTCGCGCTGACCGATAAACGCGGCGTCGAGCTGGACGCCATCTTTTCCGCGCAAGGTCTGCTCGCACGCGCGATCGACGGTTATCGGCCGCGTGCATCGCAGATCGAAATGGCGCGTTCCGTCGCCGCCGCGATGGAAGCGTCCGGCCGCGCAATGCCCGAGCCCGCGATGTTCGAGGCGCAGCGCCGCCCGGCGCGCAAGCTCGGCCCGTCCGACAAACCCTATGCGCCCGACGAGCAGCCGGCCGATGACATCGGCATCGCGACGGCGAAGGCGGCTATCGACGGCGGCGAGAACACGCTCATCGTCGAGGCGGGCACGGGCACCGGCAAGACGTACGCGTATCTCGTGCCGGCGATGCTGTGGGGCGGCAAGGTCATCGTGTCGACGGGCACGAAGCATCTGCAGGATCAGCTTTTTCAGCGCGACATTCCGACCGTGCGCGACGCGCTCGCCGTCCCGGTTTCGGTCGCGATGCTCAAAGGCCGCGCCAACTATCTGTGTCACTACTATCTGGAGCGCACCGCGGACAACGGCCGTCTGCCGACGCGCCAGGACACGTCGCATCTACAGGAGATCGTCCGTTTCGCGAAGATCACGCGCACCGGCGACAAGGCCGAACTCGCGAGCGTGCCGGAGAATTCGCCCGTCTGGCCGATGGTCACGTCCACGCGCGACAACTGTCTCGGCCAGGAATGCCCGCACTACAAGGAATGCTTCGTGATGCAGGCGCGCAAGGAGGCGCAGCAGGCGGACATCGTCGTGGTGAATCACCATCTGTTCTTCGCCGATGTGATGCTGCGCGACACCGGCATGGCCGAGCTTCTGCCGACGGCGAACACGATCATCTTCGACGAAGCGCATCAGTTGCCCGAAACCGCGACACTCTTCTTCGGCGAGACGCTTTCGACGACGCAACTGCTCGAACTCGCCCGCGATACCGTCGCCGAAGGTCTGTCGCACGCGCGTGACGCCGCCGACTGGACCAAGCTCGGCGCGGCGCTGGAGCGCGCCGCGCGCGACGTGCGGCTCGCGTTCAAGGAAGATTCGGTGCGTCTGTCGCTCGGCCAGTTGCCGGACGACCATCCGATCTTCGAGGCGCTCGACACGCTCGAGACGCATCTTTCGGCGCTTGCCGCGGCGCTGTCCTCGCATGCGGAACGCGCCGAATCGTTGCAGGCGCTCGTGCGCCGCGCGCGCGAGTTGCAGGATCTGCTCGCGGGCTGGACGACGCCGCCGACATCGCTCGAACGCGCCGTCGTCGCGGATGAGGACGTCGCGAAGGAGGCCGCGAAGGAAGAGCCGAACGAAATGGTGCGCTGGATCGAGGTGTTTTCGCACACGGTGCAGTTGCACGAAACGCCGCTTTCGGTCGCGCCGATCTTCGCGAAGCAGCGCGCAGGCGTGCCGCGCGCGTGGATTTTCACGTCCGCGACGCTCTCGGTGCGCGGCGACTTCACGCATTACGCGGCGCAGATGGGCCTTAACGCGCGCCGTTCGATGACGCTGCCGAGCCCGTTCGATTATCCGTCGCAAGGGCTTTTGTACGTGCCGCGCAATCTGCCGCAACCGTCGTCGCCGCAATTCACCGATGCCGTCTTCGATGCCGCGCTGCCGGTGATCGAATCGGCGGGCGGCGGCGTGTTCGTGCTGTGCACGACGCTGCGCGCGGTCGACCGCATCGCCAATCGCATGCGCGATGTGATCGAGCGGCGCGGCTGGGACAATCCGCTGCTCGTGCAGGGCGATGCGAGCCGCACCGAACTGCTCGACCGTTTCCGCGCCTATGGCAACGCGATCCTAGTGGGCAGCCAGAGCTTCTGGGAAGGCGTCGATGTGCGCGGCGATGCGTTGTCGCTCGTCGTCATCGACAAGCTGCCGTTCGCGCCGCCCGACGATCCGGTGCTGGCCGCGCGCCTCGACGCGCTGACGAAGAAAGGTTTGAGCCCGTTCGCCGTGCATCAGTTGCCGCAGGCGGTCATCACGCTCAAGCAGGGCGCGGGGCGGCTGATTCGCGCGGAGACGGATCGCGGCGTGCTGATGATCTGCGACACGCGGCTCGTCGACAAGCCTTACGGCCGGCGCATCTGGCAAAGCCTGCCGCCGTTCAAGCGCACGCGCGAGCTGGACGTGGTGCGCGAGTTTTTCAGCGATGCCGCGAAGTGGAAGACGGAACTGGCCGAATAAGCATCGGGTTCGCAATTCTCGTCGACATGAAAAAACGGCCGGTGATCAACCGGCCGTTTCGCTTTTTGCTTTCTGGACTACCAGATCTGATACCACGGCTTGTCAGCGCCCGCGCGCCGCTTGCCGGTGACATACGGGCTGTCCGGGAACGTCGCTGCGAGCACGCGCTTGGTGTCGTCGGCGAGTTGCGGCTGATCGAGACGCTCGTACGACAGCATCATGATGTGCAGCGCGTCTTCGGTTGCCGGCGCGTTCTTGTACTCGCGAATGGCGAGCTGCGCGCGGTTGATCGCGGCCACATAAGCGCCACGGCGATAGTAATAATCGGCGGCGTGCACTTCATGCGATGCGAGCGCGTTCACGATATAGCGCATGCGCTGCGCGGCATCGGGCGCGTACTTGCTTTGCGGATACTTGTCGACGACGACCTTGAACGCGTCGTAGGACTCGCGCAGCGACTTCGGATCGCGCTCGCTCATGTCCTGACCCGAGAAGCGGCCGAAGAGGCCCAAGTCGTCGTTGAAGTGGATCATGCCCTTGAGATAGTACGCATACGCGATTTCGGGATGATCCGGGTGCAGCTTGATGAAACGGTCGATGGCCTGGTCGGCGTTGGCGGTTTCGCCGTCCTTCCAGTTGCAGTACGCGACGTTGATCTGCGCCTGCTGTGCGAAATGGCCGAACGGATCGCGGCCTTCGAGCCCTTCGAAATACTTCGCGCACTTGCCCCAGTCGCTGCCGGATAGCGCGTCCTGGGCCTCCGTATATAATTTGTTGTTATTCCATGTTGCCGTTTCGTCGGTCTTCTCGGGCAGGCCGTGACAGGCCGTGACGATGGCGACGCTCGCGGCCAGCGCCAGATACTTGATCGATTGACGCATCGAGAGATGAATGGTGTTGAAGGCTCGCATCAGTGCTTGCTGTTCCTGGCTGAATCTAGTTGATTCTTCGCTGTTCTAGCTGTTTTTCCGGCGCGGCTGTTCTTCCATGCCGCCGAATCTCGTTCAAATGACCCGCTCAAGTACTCGTCGTACCAAAGACCAACTCAAAGATTATAGCCCATGCGCTACCCCCGACGACGCAGCGCAGGCCGATTCGGGCGGCGGCGCGGCTCGCGAAGCGCCGCGCACGGCCCGCGTGCCCGACGAGCTCGCGGGCGACCGGCTCGACAAGGTGCTCGCGAAAATCTTCCCCGAGTTCTCGCGCAGCCGGTTGCAGGGCTGGATCGAGGAAGGGCGCGTGCTGGTCGACGGCGCGGGCGCGAAAGTGCGCCAGCCCGTCCCGCTCGGCGCGACGATCACGCTCGTCCCCGACCTTCTGCCCGAGCAGCTCGCGTTCGCGCCGGAGCCGGTGCCGCTGCATATCGTCTATGAGGACGAGGCGCTCGTCGTCATCAACAAGCCCGCGGGCATGGTCGTGCATCCGGCCGCGGGCAACTGGAGCGGCACGCTGCTCAACGGCCTGCTGCATCGTTACGGCGATGCCGCCGCCGGGCTGCCGCGCGCGGGCATCGTGCATCGGCTGGACAAGGAAACGTCCGGGCTGATGGTCGTCGCGCGCACGCTCGAGGCGCAAACCGACCTCGTGCGGCAGTTGCAGGCGCGGACGGTGAAACGCCGCTACGTCGCGTTCGTGTGGGGCAACATGCCCGACGAAGGCACGATCGACGCGCCCATCGGCCGCGATCCGCGCGAGCGCACGCGCATGGCGGTGGTAAAGACTGCGTCGGGAAAGCCCGCGCGCACGCATTTCCGCACCATCGACCGCACGACGTGGCACGGCCAGCCCGTCAGCGCCATCCATTGCGATCTGGAAACCGGCCGGACGCATCAGATTCGCGTGCATTGCGCGCATATCCAGCATCCGCTGCTGGGCGACCCGGTGTACGGGCACGCGCGCGGCAAGCGGTCGGTCAAGCCGCTGCCCAACGAATTCGCGCGACAGGCGCTGCACGCGTGGCGCCTCGGCTTGATCCATCCCGCGACGGGCAAGGAAGTGCACTGGCGCGCGGACGTTCCCGAAGACATCGCGACGCTCGCCGCGGAGCTCGGCTTCGGACAGGACGAAGAAGTCGAGTTCGATGAGGACGACGATTTCGCCGAAGTCTATGAAATGGGCGAAGGCGAAGAAGGCGACTGGGACGACGAAGATTACGAGGACGACGAAGCATGACGCGCGACGCTGCCGATTTGCCATCGAAAGACTGTCTCTGGCCGCAATGGAACGTGTCGCCGCGCGTGCGGGCATTCGTCACGACGCGTAATGGCGGCGTGAGCGATGCGCCTTATGGCGGCGGCGAGCCCGGCGCGGGCGGCCTCAATCTCGGTTTTTCCACGGGCGATGCGCCTGACGCGGTGAAGGAAAATCGCCGCCGCGCGCTCGCGTTGACGGGTTCGCGCGAAGCCGCGTGGCTCGAGCAGATCCACGGCACGGAAGTCGTGGAGGCGGGCGCCGTCATCGAGCGCCTCGCGCAGGGCGAGCGCACGCGCGCCGACGCCAGCGTGACGGATCGCGCGGGCGTTGTGTGCGTCGTGATGACGGCCGATTGTCTCCCGGTGCTGTTTTGCGACAACGACGGCCGCGCGGTCGGCGCCGCGCACGCGGGTTGGCGCGGTCTCGCGGGCGGCATCATCGAAAAGACGGGCGAGCGCGTCGCGTCGCTCGCGGGCGTGCCGGCCTCGTCGCTCAACGCGTTTCTCGGGCCGGCCATCGGGCCGCAGGCGTTCGAAGTGGGCGAAGACGTGCTCGACGCCTTCATCGCGGCGTCGCAAGAGGATCGCCGCGACGCGACGCGCGCCGCGTTCCGTCCCGTCGGCGGCGCACCGGCCAAGTATTTCGCCGATATCTACGCGCTCGCGCGTATGCGTCTTGCCGATCTAGGCATCGATGCCGCGCGCGTTCACGGCGGCACGCATTGCACCGTCACGGAAAAAGAGCGCTTTTATTCATATCGACGCGATCGCGTGACGGGCCGCATGGCCGCAATGATCTGGCTCAATGAATGACCATTGTCATTAGTGTTGGAACATACCCAACTATCGTTTCTTGCCTATGACGAAACCCCTTGCGAACGCAACATTTCGCATGGGGGAAAACGATAATTAAAAAAATATCGCACTGCGGCAAAATCGGGACGAAGCATTGACATGCCTGACATCCTAGAGCAAGAATGTTCCTGGAATTCAATCAATCGGGCACGGCGTAGCAAGGCTCAGACTTGCCACGCGCATAAGGCGCACCAACACTTGCGCGCTGGTCGAGGAAAGCCCGGCGATGCCTGCATCAGCAATCCAAGTCTTCCGAGACTCACAGGTCAATAGCGGGTATGGCTTCCAAATCTACTTCCTCATCTTCCCGCTCCCGTTCCGCCGACAGCACCTCGGCAGAAGCATCCGCCGAAACGACTGGCGTACAGCAGGCGTTCGATCAATGGCTGAACGCGTGGCGCAGCGTCGCCGATCCCGCGCAGTGGTCGAAATTCACTCCGCAGACGAATAGCGCGAATGATGCGGCCGCGGCGGCGGCATCGCCGTTCGCTGCTTTCAGTGCATTCGCCAACGGATTTCCGAACGGATTTCCGTCGACGGCATTCCCGTCGTTTCCGATGTCCGGCGCCATGCCGCAGATGCCCGATTTCACGAAGATGAACGGCATGGCGGAATTCGCCAAACTCGCGAGCAGCATGCCGGGCTTCGGCGCGGCGATGCAGGGGTTGCCCACGTTGCCGAAGATTCCGACCGCCGCGATCGCGCCCGAGCGTCTGCACGAGTTGCAGAGCAACTATTCGCGCGATGCCGCCGAGTTGCTCAAGCAGGCGGGCGCGCAGAGCATCGATCCGTCGGCGCTGAAGGATCGTCGCTTCACCGACACCGCATGGCAATCCACGCCGGCATATGCGTTCACCGCCGCGTGGTATCTGCTGAACGCGCGCTATCTGCAGGAACTCGCCGACGCCGTGCAGAGCGATCCGAAGACGCGCGAGCGCATCCGCTTCACGGTGCAGCAGTGGGCGGCCGCGGCCGCGCCGAGCAACTTCCTCGCGCTCAATCCCGACGCGCAGAAGACGCTCATCGAAAGCAAGGGCGAGAGCCTGCGCCAGGGCATGTTGAACCTGCTCGCCGACATGCAGCGCGGCAAGATTTCGCAGTCGGACGAATCGCGCTTTCTCGTCGGCAAGAACATCGCATCGACGGAAGGCTCGGTCGTGTACGAGAACGAACTCGTGCAACTGATCCAGTACAAGCCGCTCGCGCCGAAGGTGTATGCGCGCCCGCTTCTGATCGTGCCGCCTTGCATCAACAAGTTCTACATTCTCGATCTGTCGCCGGAAAGCTCGCTCGTGCGCTATGCGCTCGAAGAAGGGCATCAGGTGTTCATCCTGTCGTGGCGCAACGCGGATCAGTCGATCGCGCACAAGACGTGGGACGACTACGTCGAACAAGGCGTGCTGGAGACGATCGGCGTCGTGCAGGAGATCACGGGCGAAGACAAGATCAACACGCTCGGTTTCTGCATCGGCGGGACGCTTCTCGCGACCGCGCTCGCGGTGGCGGCGGCGCGCGGCGAGGAACCGGCCGCATCGATGACATTGCTCACCTCGATGCTCGACTTCTCGGATACCGGCGTGCTCGACGTGTTCGTCGACGAGGCGCACGTGCAGATGCGCGAGCAGGCGATCGGCGGCAAGAACGGCGCGCCAGCCGGTCTCATGCGCGGCATCGAGTTCGCGAATACGTTCTCGTATCTGCGACCGAACGATCTGGTGTGGAATTACGTCGTCGATAACTATCTCAAGGGCCGCACGCCGCAAGCGTTCGATCTGCTCTTCTGGAACAGCGATTCGACGAACCTGCCCGGCCCGATGTGCGTCTGGTATCTGCGCAACACGTATCTCGAGAACAAGCTGAAAACGCCGAATGCGCTGAAGGTGTGCGGCGAGCCGGTCGACCTGTCGCGTCTCACGGTGCCGACCTTCATCTACGGCTCGCGCGAAGATCACATCGTGCCGTGGAAATCGGCCTATGCGTCCGCGCCGATTCTCTCCGGACCGCAGACCTTCGTGCTCGGCGCGTCGGGGCATATCGCGGGCGTGATCAATCCGCCGTCGAAGAACAAGCGCAGCTTCTGGATGATCGACAGCAACGACGGGCATCTGCCCGAGAACCCCGACGCGTGGTTCGATGCCGCCGCCGAGCATCCCGGAAGCTGGTGGCCGACCTGGTCGAAGTGGCTCGCCGCGAACGCGGGCGAGCAGGTCAAGGCGGGCGCGGCGCAGGGATCGAAGACTTACCCGGTGATCGAGGCCGCCCCCGGCCGTTACGTGCTGGAACGCGACTTCTGAGCGGCGCGTGACCGTGCGCGCGAGCGCATGGAACCGTTCGTAGCCGCATTAACATTCGATGCCAAGAGGAAACTGAAATGACTGACGTAGTGATCGTATCGGCCGCGCGTACGGCGGTAGGCAAATTCGGCGGCTCGCTCGCGAAAATCGCGGCGCCGGAACTCGGCGCGACGGTCATCAAGGCCGTGCTGGAGCGCGCGGGCGTGAAGCCGGATCAGGTGAGCGAAGTGATCCTGGGCCAAGTGCTCGCGGCCGGTTCGGGCCAGAATCCGGCGCGCCAGTCGCTCATCAAGGCGGGCTTGCCCGACATGGTGCCGGGCATGACGATCAACAAGGTCTGCGGCTCGGGCCTCAAAGCGGTGATGCTGGCAGCGAACGCGATCATCGCGGGCGACGCGGAGATCGTCGTCGCGGGCGGCCAGGAAAACATGAGCGCGGCGCCGCACGTGCTGCCGGGCTCGCGCGACGGCTTCCGCATGGGCGACGCGAAGCTGATCGACACGATGATCGTCGATGGCCTGTGGGACGTCTATAACAACTATCACATGGGCACGACGGCGGAAAACGTCGCGAAGGAATTCGGCATCACGCGCGAGCAGCAGGACGCATTCGCGGCGCTGTCGCAGAACAAGGCGGAAGCCGCGCAGAAAGCGGGCCGCTTCAACGACGAAATCGTGCCGGTCGCGATTCCGCAACGTAAAGGCGAGCCGCTGCAATTCAACACCGACGAATTCGTGCGTCACGGCGTGACGCCCGAAGCGCTCGCGGGCCTGAAGCCGGCGTTCTCGAAGGAAGGCACCGTCACCGCTGCAAACGCATCGGGCATCAACGACGGCGCGGCGGCGGTCGTCGTGATGTCGGCGAAAAAGGCCGAAGCGCTCGGCTTGACGCCGCTCGCGCGCATCAAGGCGTACGCGAACGCGGGCGTCGATCCGAAGATCATGGGCATGGGCCCGGTGCCGGCGTCGAAGCGCTGTCTGGAGCGTGCGGGCTGGAGCGTGAACGATCTCGATCTGATGGAAATCAACGAGGCGTTCGCGGCGCAAGCGCTGGCGGTGCACAAGCAGATGGGCTGGGATCAGTCGAAGATCAACGTGAACGGCGGGGCGATCGCGATCGGTCATCCGATCGGCGCGTCGGGCTGCCGGATTCTCGTCACGCTGCTGCACGAAATGCAGAAGCGCGATGCGAAGAAGGGTCTGGCGTCGCTGTGCATCGGCGGCGGCATGGGTGTCGCGCTGGCGGTGGAACGTCCGTAACAAGTCACAGATAGTCACTGGCGGGATTGGGAAGGGCCAGCGGGCGGCAAGGAGATCGCCGTCCGCATAACGAAAATGGAGTGAGGAATGGCGAAGCGTATAGCGTATGTAACCGGCGGGATGGGCGGCATCGGCACCAGCATCAGCCAGCGCCTGCTTAAAGATGGCTTTACGGTCGTCGTGGGCTGCGGTCCGAATTCGCCGCGCCGGGTGAAATGGCTGGAAGACCAGAAGGCGCTCGGCTTCGAATTCATCGCCTCGGAAGGCAACGTCGGCGACTGGGAATCGACCAAGAACGCGTTCGACAAGGTCAAGGCCGAAGTCGGCGAGATCGATGTCCTCGTGAATAACGCGGGCATCACGCGCGACGTCGTGTTCCGCAAGATGACGCACGAAGACTGGACCGCCGTCATCGACACGAACCTGACGAGCCTCTTCAACGTGACGAAGCAGGTCATCGACGGCATGGTCGAGCGCGGCTGGGGCCGGATCATCAACATTTCTTCGGTGAACGGGCAGAAAGGCCAGTTCGGCCAGACGAACTACTCGACCGCCAAGGCCGGCATTCACGGCTTCACGATGGCGCTCGCGCAGGAAGTGGCCACCAAGGGCGTGACGGTCAACACGGTGTCGCCGGGCTATATCGGCACGGACATGGTGAAGGCGATCCGTCCGGAAGTGCTGGAGAAGATCGTCGCGACCATTCCGGTGCGCCGTCTCGGCACCCCGGACGAAATCGGCTCGATCTGCGCGTGGCTCGCGTCCGAAGAATCGGGCTTCGCGACCGGCGCGGACTTCTCGCTGAACGGCGGCTTGCATATGGGCTGACGGGCGGCGGCTTCCCGCAACGCCGAAACGCGCGCGGGAAGTCACCACTCGCCGGATTTATCAACGATGCGGCGAACATGCAGCAGCGCTTTTTTGCGACAACGCAAGACCTGCTTGCTGCCATCGCAGTAAAGTTTTGCGTTTAAAGGCGTTAAATGACCACCACTACTACTACAAAGAAACCCGCCGAACGACTCATCAAAAAGTATCCAAACCGTCGGCTGTACGACACGGAAACGAGCACCTACATCACGTTGTCGGATGTGAAACAGCTCGTGCTCGATCAGGAAGATTTCAAGGTGCTCGACGCGAAGTCCAACGACGACCTCACGCGCAGCATCCTTCTGCAGATCATTCTGGAAGAAGAGAGCGGCGGCCTGCCGATGTTCTCGTCGGTGATGCTCTCGCAGATCATCCGTTTCTACGGCCACGCGATGCAGGGCATGATGGGCACGTATCTGGAGAAGAACATCCAGGCGTTCATCGACATCCAGCAGAAGCTGACCGAGCAGAGCAAGGGCATCTACGACGGCAACGCGCTCAACCCCGAAGTCTGGTCGCAGTTCATGAACATGCAGGCGCCGATGATGCAGGGCATGATGACGAGCTACATCGAGCAGTCGAAAAACATGTTCGTGCAGATGCAGGAGCAGATGCAGTCGCAGGCGAAGTCGATGTTCAACACGTTTCCGTTCCCGACGCCCACGCCTTCGTCGACGGAAAAGAAGTAGTCCGGTTCGAGGGCGCGTGCGGGCGTCGAGGCTTGCGCGCCTCGGCGTGAGCGCTCGCGCGCCGTCCGTTCATTGCCCGCCCACGGCTTTCGTCGAATCGTACGCCAGCGCCGCGCCGAAATCGCCGCGATACGTATAGGCGCCGTGGTGCTCCAGTGTCGAGCGTGCATCCACGTACACCTTTCCGCCAGAATCCCGCCAGCGGCGGCAAAACGCGTAGTCCTCGGAAAGATAGCGCCCGGTTTCCGGCTCGACCATCACGTCGAAGAAGCGATGGCAGTAGCCGTGCAACGGCGAATCCGGCGGCGCGTCGGGCACGTAGCGCAACTCGGGCATGCGCGCGATCATCGTTTCGAGCACCGCGCGGCGTATGCACATGAAGCCCGTCGGCGCCTCGTCCACTTTCATGAAGCCGTCGTCGTCCACTTCGAGGCGCGCGCCGTCATGCAAATTCACCGGATAGCGCAACGCCCGTTCGAGAAACTGCGCTTGCGTGAGCCCGGCGGGAATCTCGCCCGTCCAGTCGATGCGCTCGAGCGGATACACGCCGGCGACGACATCGCGACCCGCGAGCAGCAGACGCAGCGCCTGCTCCGGCGTGAAGCCGATATCGGCATCGATCCAGAAGAGATGCGTGTGCTCCGTATGCATCAGAGAATGCGCGACGGCTTCATTGCGCGCGCGTGACGAGACTTTCGCCGGCGCAGATGCGCATCGAGCCTCGCACGCCGAGGCGCCAGAGCTCGTTGGTGAGCGCGAGCATGCTGGTGGCGTAGCCGGACGTCACTTGGCCCGAGTAGCAGGGCGTGACGAAGAGCGGATTGAAATGGCGCAGCGCTGAGTAGTCGAGCATGAAACCGATGTGTGATTCGAAGCAATGAGAGACGCGGGAAGCCGCGGATTCGCTCGAGTTTGCTGCGCGCCAGCTTCAATCGGAATGAGACAAAGGAAAAGGGGGCCGAGCCGTGTCCGCGGCTCGCCGATGTAAAATAGTGGATTGGCCTCTTGCGCTCCCACAAGACACTCTTCCCCGTGAAAAATTCTTTAGATTCAATCGATTCAATCGATTCACTCGCCAGGACGAAGCCCGCGCCGAAAATCGGCATGGTGTCGCTCGGCTGCCCGAAAGCGCTCGTCGATTCCGAGCAGATCATGACGCAGTTGCGCGCCGAAGGTTACGAAATCTCCGGCACCTATGACGGCGCGGACCTCGTCGTCGTCAACACCTGCGGCTTCATCGACGAAGCCGTGCAGGAAAGCCTCGACGCCATCGGCGAGGCGTTGAACGAGAACGGCAAGGTCATCGTGACCGGCTGTCTCGGCGCGAAAAAGAGCGCGAGCGGTTCGGGCCTCATCGAGGAAGTGCATCCGAAAGTGCTGGCCGTCACCGGTCCGCACGCGACCAACGAAGTCATGAACGCGGTGCATACGCATCTGCCGAAACCGCACGATCCGTTCACCGATCTCGTGCCGCCCGCCGGCATCAAGCTGACGCCGCGCCACTACGCTTACCTGAAGATTTCGGAAGGCTGCAACCATCGCTGCACGTTCTGCATCATCCCGTCGATGCGCGGCGATCTCGTCTCGCGCCCCGTCGCCGAAGTCATGCTGGAAGCCGAAAATCTGTTCAAGTCCGGCGTGAAGGAACTGCTCGTGATTTCGCAGGACACGAGCGCGTACGGCGTCGACGTGAAATACCGCACGGGTTTCTGGAATGGCAAGCCGCTCAAGACGCGCATGACCGAGCTCGTCGGCGCACTCGGCGAACTCGCCGCGCAGTACGGCGCGTGGGTGCGCCTGCATTACGTGTATCCGTATCCGAGCGTCGACGAAGTCATCCCGATGATGGCCGAAGGCCCGCTGCGCGGCCACGTTCTGCCGTATCTCGACGTGCCGTTCCAGCACGCGCATCCCGAAGTGCTGAAGCGCATGAAGCGCCCGGCGAACGCGGAAAAGGTGCTCGAGCGCGTGAAGACATGGCGCGAAATCTGTCCCGATCTGACGATTCGCAGCACGTTCATCGCGGGCTTTCCGGGCGAGACGGAAGAGCAGTTTCAGACGCTGCTGGATTTCCTGAAGGAAGCGGATCTGGATCGCGTCGGCTGCTTCGCGTATTCGCCGGTCGAAGGCGCAACGGCGAACGAACTCGACGGCGCGTTGCCCGACGAAGTGCGCGAGGATCGCCGCGCGCGCTTCATGGAACTCGCGGAAGAACTGTCCGCGAAGCGCATGAAGAAGAAGGTCGGCAAGACGCTCAAAGTGCTCGTCGATGAAGTGGGCGCGGAAGGCGGCATCGGCCGCACGGCGGCGGACGCGCCGGAAATCGACGGCGTCGTGTACATCGCGCCGACGACGAAGGCATCGAAGCGCTACAAGGCCGGCGACTTCGTGTCGGTGAAGATCACCGGCGCCGATGGCCACGATCTCTGGGGCGAGGTCTAAAGCCATGCCAGGGATGCCGCACGTCCTCGCGCTCGGCGAGGCCATGATCGAGTTCAATCAGTCGACGCGCGATCAGCCGAACTATCTGCAAGGCTTCGGCGGCGACGTCTCCAACTTCCTGATCGCGGCATCGCGCCAGGGCGCGGCGACGGGCTTCGTGTCCGCGGTCGGCAACGATCACTTCGGGCAATTGCTGCTCGATCTGTGGCGCGCGGAAAACGTCGATACGTCGACGGTGCGCGTCGATCACGATGCGCCCACGGGCGTCTATTTCGTGTCGCACGGCGAGAGCGGGCATCGCTTCGACTATCTGCGCGCGGGTTCGGCGGCGAGCCGCTACGCGCCGTCGCACTTGCCGCTCGATGCGATCGCCGCCGCGAAGGTCGTGCATCTGTCGGGCATCAGTCTCGCGATCGGCGTGGCCGCCTGCGATGCCGCGCTCGCCGCGATCGACCATGCGCGCACGCACGGCGTCAAGGTCAGCTTCGACACGAACCTGCGGCTGAAGCTGTGGCCGCTCGCGCGCGCCCGCGCGGTCATGCTCGAAGCGATCCGCGCAACCGACATCTGCCTGCCGAGCTGGGACGACGTCACGCTGCTCACCGGCCACGAAGACAAAGACGCGATCGTCGATGCGCTGCTGAAACTCGGTCCGAAGGTCGTCGCGCTGAAGCTCGGCAAGGAAGGCGCGTATATCGCGACGCCGGACGAGCGGCGCGTGGTGCCGGGCCGCGTCGTGCAGGCGGTCGATGCGACGGGGGCGGGCGACTGCTTCGGCGGCGCGTTCATCGCGCGCATCGTTGCAGGCGACGATCCTTTCGCCGCGGCGCGCTACGCGAACGTCGCCGCGGCTTTGTCGACGCAAGGTTTTGGCGCAGTGGCGCCAATCCCGCGAAAGGACGAGGTCGAGCGCGCGCTGGCAGAATAGCCGAACCTCAAACGAAGGAGACGACAACATGCAACGTGAAGTGGTGGTGGTAAGCGGCGTGCGCACGGCGATCGGCGATTTCGGCGGTTCGCTGAAGGACTTCAGCCCGACCGATCTCGGTGCACGCGTCGTGCGCGAAGCGCTGTCCCGCGCGAACGTCGCGGGCGATGAAGTCGGTCACGTCGTGTTCGGCAACGTCGTGCATACGGAGCCGCGCGACATGTATCTCGCGCGCGTCGCGGCGCTCGACGGCGGCGTCACGCAGCACGCGCCCGCGCTCACGGTGAACCGTTTGTGCGGCTCGGGCTTGCAGGCGATCGTGTCGGCGTCGCAGTCCATTCTGCTCGGCGATGCCGATGTCGCCATCGGCGGCGGCGCGGAAAGCATGAGCCGCGCGGCGTACATCATGCCCGCCGCGCGCTTCGGCCAGCGCATGGGCGACACGCGCATCGTCGACATGATGGTCGGCGCGCTGAACGACCCGTTCGACAAGATCCACATGGGCGTGACGGCCGAGAACGTCGCGGCGAAGTTCGGCATCACGCGCGAGATGCAGGACGCGCTCGCGCTCGAATCGCACCGGCGCGCGGCGAAAGCGATCGAAGCCGGCTATTTCAAGGATCAGATTCTGCCGATCACGCTCGCTTCGAAGAAAGGCGACACCGTGTTCGACCGCGACGAGCACGTTCGCCTGAACGCCACCGCCGAAGACTTCGCGAAGCTCAAGCCGGTTTTTGCGAAGGAAAACGGCACGGTGACGGCGGGCAACGCGTCGGGCATCAACGATGCGGCCGCGGCCGTCGTGCTGATGGAGCGCTCGGTTGCGGAAAAGCGCGGCGCGAAACCGCTCGCGCGGCTCGTCGCGTACGCGCACGCGGGCGTCGATCCGAAGATCATGGGCATCGGCCCGGTTCCCGCGACGCAGAAGGTGCTGGAGCGCGCGGGCCTCTCCGTCGACGATCTCGACGTCATCGAAGCAAACGAGGCGTTCGCCGCGCAGGCGTGCGCCGTATCGCAGGAACTGAAGCTCGATCCCGCGAAGGTCAATCCGAACGGCTCGGGCATTTCGCTCGGGCATCCGATCGGCGCGACCGGCGCGCTCATCACCGTGAAGGCGTTGTACGAACTGCAGCGCATCGGCGGGCGTTACGCGCTCGTGACGATGTGCATCGGCGGCGGCCAGGGCATCGCGGCGATCTTCGAGCGCATTTGAAGGACTCACGGATGATGCCAAGCATGAAAGGGCCGCGGACGGTCGCGGCCTTGACGATCTTCGCCGCGCTTGCCGCGTGCAATTCGCCGATGCCGGCGGGCCAGACCGGCGTGCAGGCACAGAACGCACGCGAGCCAGCGGGTGCCGACGCGCACGGCGCGCAAGCCGCGATCAAGGAACTTGCCCTGCCGCCGCTGAAGCCGCTCACGCCGAATCCGGAGTACGCGAAGTTTCCTCGCTACGTCGGCACGCTCGGCGACAAGCAGATCGAGATGAAACTCGGCGCGAAAACCGACGAGCCCTCCGGCGTGCACGGCGAGTACCGGTTCGCCGGCAGCCCGAACGTGATTCTCGTCGCGGGCGACCGCGACGGCGACACGCTCGAAATCGAGGAATCGAACGACGGCACGCACATCACGGGCAACTGGGTCGGCAAGTTCGCGGCGGACGGCAGCGTGTCCGGCGAGCGCATGAACCCGGACGATTCGAACCCGCAGCCGTTCGATCTGCGGCCCGCCGCGGCCGGCAAGACCTTGCCCGCGACGGGCACCGCGAAGGCGCCGCCCGCGCCGTCGCTGGAACCTGCGCCGCCCGCGCCGCCCAAGAATGCCGTGGGCGGCACGAGCAACGTCATCATCGGCGAATGATTCGCTCTGTCTTCACCCCGCCGGGCGTTCCGGCGGCGGTCTCTTTTCATTCCGTATTGCAAAGCCATGACTGATTCCAGCAGCAAGGACCGCGATCTGCAAACCCGCATCGTTCAGCCTGAAGACCGCATCACGCCCGGCTTCGAGTCGTTCTCGGTGCCGGTCGCGCGCGCATCGACGGTCGTGTTTCCCGATCTCGCCTCGATGCGCTCGCTCGTCTGGAGCGACGATTCGAAGTGGCGCTACGGCCTGCACGGCACGCCGACGACCATCGCGCTCGCGCAGCGTCTCGCCGCGATCGAGGGCGGCGAATTCGCGCTGCTGCAGCCGTCGGGGCTCGCCGCGATCTCCAACATCTACTTCGGTCTCGTGAAAGCGGGCGATCACGTTCTCGTGCCCGACAACGCCTACGGTCCGAATCGCGATCACGCCGACTGGCTCGCCGCCGATTTCGGGCTGCAAGTGACCTATTACGATCCGATGACCGGCGCGGGCATCGCCGATTCGATCCGTCCGAACACGAAGCTGATCTGGCTCGAAGCGCCCGGCTCGGTGACGATGGAAGTGCAGGACGTGCCGGCGATCGTCGCCGTCGCGCGCGCGAAGGGCATCGTCACGGCGATCGACAACACGTTTTCCGCGGGCCTCGCGTTCAAGCCGTTCGAGCATGGCGTCGACATTTCCGTGCAGGCGTTGACGAAATATCAGTCGGGCGGCAGCGACATCCTGATGGGCGCGACCATCACGCGCGATGAGGAACTGCACAAGAAGCTCAAACGCGCGCGGATGCGTATGGGCATCGGCGTGTCGGCGGACGATGCGTCGCTCGTGCTGCGCAGCCTGCCGTCGATGAAAGTGCGCTACGAAGCGCACGACCGCACCGCGTACGCGCTCGCCCAGTGGCTCAAGACGCGGCCCGAAGTGAAGGCGGTGCTGCATCCGGCGCTGGAGGATTGTCCCGGCCACGCGTTCTTTGCGCGCGACTTCAAGGGCGGTGCGGGCGGGCTGTTTTCGATCGTCTTCGATGGCCGCTACACGAGCGCGCAAGTCGATGCGTTCGTCGAAGCGCTCGAACTGTTCTCGATCGGCTGGAGCTGGGGCGGCGCGCACAGCCTCGCGATGCCGTACAACATCCGCTCGATGCGCACCGCGTCGCAATGGCCGCACGGAGGCGTGCTGGTGCGTTTCTACGTCGGTCTCGAAGCGGAAGCGGATTTGCGCGCGGATCTCGAAGCCGCGCTCGCCAAGGCGTTCGCCTGAATGAAAACGGCGCCCCGAAGGCGCCGTTTTCACATCGATCAGAAGAGCCGCAACAAGCCGTCGAGTCCGACGAAGTTGAACGCGAGACTCGCCGATTGCCGCACGACCGGCTTCGCGCGGAACGCGACCGATAATCCGGCTTCCGCCATCATCTTCAGGTCGTTCGAGCCGTCGCCCATTGCGATCGCGCGTTTCGGATCGATGCCGATCTGCGCGCACGTTTCGATGAGCGTGCGCGCCTTCACATCCGCGTTCACGATCTCGCCGACGACCTTGCCGGTCAGCTTCCCATCGACGATTTCGAGCGTATTCGCGCGCGTGTAATCGAGGCCGAGCCGCGCCTTCAGACGCTCGGTGAAGAACGTGAAGCCGCCCGACACGAGCAGCGTTTTCAGGCCCGCCGCGCGCGCGCCTTCGAGCATGCGTTCCGCGCCCGGCGACAGTTGCAGGCGCTCTTCGTAGACGCGTTCCAACGCGCTTGCATCGAGACCTTTGAGGAGCGCGACGCGGCGCGTGAGGCTCTCGTTGAAGTCCTTGATCTCGCCGCGCATCGACGCTTCGGTGATTGCCGCGACTTCGGCTTTCAGCCCGCAAAAATCCGCGATTTCGTCGATGCACTCGATCGTGATGAGCGTCGAATCCATGTCCATCGCGACGAGGCCGAAATCGGCGAGCTTCGCGTTCGCTTCGATAAAGGCGTAATCGAGCGCATGGGTGCCGCAATAAGCGTCGATGTCGGGGCGCTGCAGCGGATCGGCGTCGATGAGACGCAGAAGGGTGTCGTCGACGCGCTGCGTCTCTTTGGCGCGTGCGAGCGCCGCGAGCGGCCGCAGATGCGAATCGGAAATGGCGCTGGGACTTTGAATGACGAGGTTCATCAAAAAGAGCAGGAAAGGGCGGCGAAACCGCCATTGTAAAGAACCTTCAGCGCTGCACGCGCGCCGGATCGACATCCCAGTAAGGCGGCTCGCCGAACTGTACTGCGAGGAAGTCGATGAACGCGAGCGTCTTCGGCGGCACGAACGCGCGGCTCGGATACACCGCCCAGATCGCGACGGTCTGCGCGAGCGGGTAATCGTCGAGCACGGTGACGAGTTCGCCGCTCGCGAGCAAGGGCGCGACGCTCCACGTCGATTTGAGGCCGATGCCGATGCCCGCCGCGAGCGCATCCCGGATCACTTCGCCGTTGTCCGTCACGATGCGCCCGGACACGCGCACGTCGATGACGCCCGTCGGCGTGACGAAGCTCCAGTCGCGCTGATCGGCGAGGATCACGCATTCGTGATCGACGAGATCGGCGGGATGGCGCGGCGTGCCGTGTTCGGCGAGATACGCGGGCGATGCGCACAGCACGCGCCGGTTGCTCGCGAGCTTTTTCGCGACGAGCGTCGAATCCTTCAGCGCGCCGATGCGGATCGCGAGGTCGATGCCTTCATCGACGAGATCGACGATCTGATCGGTCATGCGCAAATCGACGGTCACGCCGGGAAACTGGCGCAGAAACGCCGGAATCAGCGGCGAGATGTGCTGGCGGCCGAGCGAAGACGGCATCGTCACGCGCAGCCGGCCATGCGGATGCGCCCGCGCGCGCCCGACCGATGCGCGCGCGGCTTCGGCGGCGTCGAGCAGTTCGCGCGCGCGCGCCGCGAAAATCTCGCCTTCCTGCGTGACGGAGACCCGCCGCGTCGTGCGATGCAGAAGCCGGGTGCCGAGCATGCGCTCCAGCCCGGCGATGCGCGCGCTCGCCACCGCCGGCGACAAGCCGAATTCCCGCGCCGCCGCCGACAGATTCGCCAGCGCCGCCGCGCGCACAAAAAGGCCGACGTCGAGCAGATCGAGCCGCTCGCGCGTCGTGTCTTCCGTTACAGGATCGCTCGCCATTCGATGGATTTCCCGAAAAATGTTTCAGCGATTATGACGGTTTTCGAAAGACCGATCGCACTTTAAGATCGAATCCAGTCCACTCACGACGGAGCAAAAAATGAAAGCCATCGGTTTGACCCGCTATCTCCCGATTTCCAATCCCGGATCGCTCGTCGATATCGAACTCGACAAGCCCACGCCGACCGGCCGCGATCTGCTCGTGAAAATCGAAGCGATCGCCGTCAATCCCGTCGACACGAAAGTGCGCGCGCCGAAAGACAAGATCGAGGAGACGCCGCGCGTGCTCGGCTGGGACGCGGCGGGCGTCGTGGAAGCGGTCGGCCCGGACGTGACGCTCTTCAAGGCCGGCGATCCGGTCTACTACGCGGGCGACATTACGCGTCAAGGCGTGAACAGCGAGTTTCATCTGATCGACGAGCGCATTGTCGGCGCGAAGCCGAAATCGCTCGATTTCACCCACGCCGCCGCGCTGCCGCTCACGACGATCACCGCGTGGGAAGCGCTCTTCGAGCGGCTCGGCGTGTCGGCGGAAGGCAAGGACGCGGGCAAGTCGGTGCTGATTATCGGCGGCGCGGGCGGCGTCGGCTCGATCGGCATTCAGCTGGCGAAGCGCGTCGCGAAATTGCAGGTGATCGCCACTGCCTCGCGGCCCGAATCGGCGAAATGGGCCGAAGACCTCGGCGCGGATCACATCGTCAATCACTTCGACGACATTCCGAAGCAGATGAAGGCAATCGGCTTTCCCGAAGTCGATTACGTGCTGATCTTCAACGACACCGACAAGCATTTTCCCGCGGCCGCCGACGTCATCAAGCCGCAAGGGGGCATCGCGTCGATCGTCGAGAACGCGCAGCCCGTTCCCGTCGAATTGCTGAAAGCGAAGAGCGCGGCGTTTCACTGGGAGTTCATGTTCACGCGCGCGATGTTCAAGACGCCCGACATGATCGAGCAGCACAAGCTGCTGTCCGAAGTGGCGCGGCTGATCGACGCAGGCACCATCCGCACGACGCTCGGGAAGAATCTCGGCGCGATCAACGCGGCGAATCTGCGCGAGGCGCATCGCCTTCTGGAAGAAGGGCGCACGGTCGGCAAGCTCGTGCTGACCGGCTTCTGACGAATGTGTTGACGAACATCATCGACGTTGCTGCTCACGCGGGTTTTCCACTAGGATGAGCCAGCGGGCGGGGCGCTAGACTGGATCGGCCCTACAGCTTGCCGGCGCTTCGCGGCGCCGGTCTTTCCTTCCAAGCGCTCGATACGGAGGTGGCGGCATGAATCGTCGTTTGATCGTTCGTCGCATCGTTTCCGTCGCCGCGCTCGCGCTGTTCGCAGCGACCGCCCACGCGACGCCAGGCATCAAGGTTCTCTCCGAAGCGCCCAATGACGGCCCCATCAAGTACACGGTGAAGATGGCGTCGAAGAATTTCGGCAACGAGCAGGAAACGCGCACCATCCGCTCGGGCCAGACCGACGACTTCACCTGGCAGGGCACCGCGCCGAGCGGCGCGCAGGCCGTACCGGACGGGTGCCCGCAGGCGGCGTCGGTGCCCAAAAGCGCCGACGGGCAAGCGGTGCGGCAAGTGCAGATCCGCTTCGCGCCGGTCGTCGCGGACAACGGCGCGGCGAACGTGCAGATCAGCTTTCGCGCATACGCGCCGAAGGGCACGAGCAAGGTGACCGTGGGCGGCAAGAGCCTGCAATGTCCCGTCGATAATCGCTTCAGCCAGATCGTGCGCTTCTCGATGCCGACCTCTACCGGCTCCAAGAAAACCGTCACGCTCGATGACGGCACGCAGTTGACCGTCACCGCGAGCCGCAAGTAACTCGATGGACGCGCCAGCCTTCCCGGCGCGTTTTTTCGATGCCGCATACGCAACTAACTGTCTCGTTTTCCGAACCGCGCAAACTTGTCGCGCAAACTCATCCTCAGTAAAGCTTACAGATGAACGGCCGCACGCAAGCGCGGGCGACCCGGCGCGCCGTGCGTCCGCACGCCCGCGCCGCTTGGCACGCTTTGTGCGAATCTTGTCGATGCCGCGCTGAAAACGGCGCGCAGAAACGCTTGGGCGCATGTTCCCGAGCGTATCCATCGATTCGATCCGACAGCGAAGGTGTCGCAATGCCGCACATGATCTGGAAAGGCGCGATCAGCTTCGGGCTGGTCCACGTGCCCGTGCAACTCTATCCGGCGACGCAGTCGGAGAAGGTCGGCTTCAACCTGCTCGACAAGCGCTCGATGGACCCGATCGGCTACAAGCAGATCAACAAGAACACGGGCAAGGAAGTCACGCGCGACAACATCGTGCGCGGCTTCGAATATGAGAAGGGCAAGTACGTCGTGATGACCGACGCCGAAATCCGCGCGGCCAATCCCGAATCGACGCAGACGGTCGATATTCTCGCCTTCGTCGATGCGCCCGAGATCTCGTTCCTCTCGCTCGATACGCCGTACTACCTCGCGCCCGATCGCAAAGGCGAAAAGGTCTACGCGCTGCTTCGCGATGCGCTGAAGGATACGGGCAAGGTCGGCATCGCGAGCGTCGTGCTGCACAACAAGCAACATCTGGCGGCGCTGATTCCGGTCGGCCCCGCGCTCGCGCTCAACACACTGCGCTGGGGCGACGAAGTGCGCGACTTCAGCCAGTTCAAGTTCCCGGACGAAGACACGAAAAAGGCCGGCGTCACGCCGAAGGAACTCGAAATGGCCAAGCGTCTCATCGACGACATGAGCGACACCTGGGACCCGACGAAGTATCACGACACCTTCAAGGACGACATCATGGCGCTCGTCGACAGGAAGGTGAAGGAAGGCAAGGTTGCCGAGGTGATGAAGATCGACGAAGGTGGCGAGGAAAAGGCATCCGCCGACATCCTCGACTTGTCCGAACTGCTCAAGCGCAGCCTGAAGAAAGGCGGCGCGGCGAAACGCGGCGGCAAGGCCGCGCAATCCGATGACGATTCGGGCGACGAAAGCGGCGAGGAAACCGCGCGTCCGGCACGCAAGACGACGCGCCGCAAACGCGCATAAGCGCACGACCCAACGACGATGGCTGAGAAACTCGAAACCTATCAACGGATGCGGCGTTTCGACAAGACGCCGGAGCCGTCCGGCGCCACGAAGCGCAGCGCGCGCGCGAAAAAGGCCACGCAAAGCGCGCTGTCCTTCGTGATTCAGGAACACGACGCACGCCGCTTGCATTACGACTTCCGTCTCGAACTCGATGGCACGCTCAAATCATGGGCGGTGCCGAAAGGGCCGAGTCTCGATCCGTCGGTGAAGCGGCTGGCGGTGCACGTCGAAGATCATCCGCTCGATTACGGCTCGTTCGAAGGCGAGATTCCCGAGGGCAACTACGGCGCGGGCAGCGTCATCGTGTGGGATCGCGGGACCTGGGCGCCGCAATCGGGCAGCGTCGAGGACGCGGCGCGCGAGTATGCAAAGGGCAAGCTCAAGTTCACGCTGGACGGCGAAAAGCTGCACGGCGGCTGGACGCTCGTGAAAAGCCACATGCGCGGCAGCGGCGACAAGGAGCAATGGCTGCTCATCAAGGAGCGTGACGACGAAGCGCGCCCCGAAGCCGAGTACGACATCTTGCTGAAGAAACCCGGCAGCGTGCTGTCCGATTCGCTCGGCGCACGCGACGAAACCGGTGCGCTGCGCGAGCGCAACGAACGCAAGGCGGGCGCGAAGAAAGCGCCGGCGCGCAAGACCTCGGCGAAAGCAGCGAAGGCGGGGAATGGTCACGCGCATCCGGATATCGTCGCAAATCGCAACGCCGAGTCGTTGCGCACGTTGTCGCACGAACCGGCGATCGAAGGCGCGCAAAAGGCGAAGCTGCCCGCGACGCTCAAGCCGCAACTCGCCACGCTCGTCGATGCCGCGCCGCCCGGAGATGATTGGGGCTACGAAATAAAGTTCGATGGCTATCGCGTGCTCGCGCGCATCGAAACGGTGAAGGGCAAGCGCGAAGTTCGCATCTATACGCGCAACGGCAACGACTGGACCGCGAAGTTCTCGAAGCAGGTGAAGGCGCTCGACAAGCTCGATATCGAAAGCGGCTGGCTGGACGGCGAAGCCGTGGTGCTCGACGAGCGCGGCTTGCCCGACTTCCAGGCGCTGCAGAACGCATTCGACGTGGGGCGCCCGCAAGACATCGTCGTCTATTTCTTCGACGTGCCGTATCTGAACGGCTACGACTTGCGCAACGTGCCGCTCGTGCAACGCCGCGCGATCCTGAAGGCGGTCATCGAGCCGCTCGACGATCCGGTGCTGCGCTTCTCGCAAGACTTCGCCTTTCACGCCGACGACCTGCTCAAGAGCGCTTGCGACATGGCGCTGGAAGGCATCATCGGCAAGCGGATCGACAGCACCTATGTCTCGGGGCGCAGTGCGTCGTGGATCAAGCTCAAGTGCAGACGCCGCCAGGAATTCGTGATCGGCGGCTATTCGGAGCCCTCTGGCAGCCGCGGGCAGTTCGGCGCGCTGCTGCTCGGCGTCTACGATACGGACGGCAAGTTGCAGTACGCAGGGCGCGTCGGCAGCGGCTTCGATCACGCGACGCTCGTCGCGGTGAAGAAGGAACTCGACAAGCGCGAGACTCAACGCATGCCCTTTGCAAGCGAGCCGCAGGAACGCAGCCGCACGCCCGTGCATTGGGTGAAGCCCGAGCTCGTGGCCGAATGCAATTTCGCGGAATGGACCAAGGAGCGCATCGTGCGACAAGCATCGTTCGTCAGTTTGCGGGACGATAAACCCGCGCGTCAGATCGTGAAGGAAGAGCCCGTGGCCGCGAAGAAAGTCGCGGCAAAGAAAATCGCGGCGAAGAAGACGACGGCCGCGAAAAAGGCCAAGGCGAGTCCGGCTGAAATCGAAGGCGTGAAGATCAGCCATCCGGATCGCGTGATCGACAAATCGACGGGGCTGACCAAGCTCGACGTCGTCGAGTATTACGCGTCGGTCGCCGACTGGATGCTGCCGCATCTGAAGGATCGGCCGGTGTCGCTCGTGCGCGCGCCGGAAGACATCGGCGGCGAGCTCTTCTTTCAGAAGCACAGCGCGAAGCTCGCGATTCCGCATATCACGCAGCATCCCGATATCGATCCGGGACATCCGCCGCTGCTCACGATCGAATCGTCGCAGGCGCTCGTCGGCACCGCGCAGATGGGCACGATCGAGCTGCATACGTGGAACGCGGTGGCGTCGAACATCGAGAAGCCGGATCGCATGATCTTCGATCTCGATCCGGGCGAAGGCGTCGGCTGGGAACGCATGATCGAGGCTGCGAAGCTCACGAAGGATCTGCTCGTCGAGCTCGGTCTCACGTCGTTCTGCAAGACGAGCGGCGGCAAGGGCTTTCATGTGGTCGTGCCGCTTGCGAAGCAGGCGAGCTGGGACGACATGAAGGATTTCTCGCAGGCCGTCGCGCAGCATATGGCGAGCACGCTGCCCAAGCTCTTCTCCGCGAAAATGGGCATGCAGAATCGCAAGGGCAAGATCTTCATCGACTATCTGCGCAACAACCGCGGCTCCAGCACGGTCGCCGCATTCTCGCTGCGCGCGCGGCCGGGGCTCGGCGCATCCATGCCGCTTGCCTGGGACGAACTCGATTCCGTCACGAGCGGCGATCAATGGCATATCGGCAACGTGCGCGAGCGGCTCGATGCGCTGAAGAGCGATCCGTGGGCGGGCTATGACAAGGCGCGTCAGCGGCTCACGGCGGAGATGAAGAAGCGGCTTGGCATGAACGCATCGCGCAAGTGAGCGTTCACAAGGAAACGAACATGAAGCAGGCGAACGCGGGCCCGGAGAGCGTGCCCGAACGCGGACGCGAAATGGCGAGCAAGGATCGCGAGAAGCAGGCGCGCGACGATGCGTCGAACGCGCCGCTGCCTCACGAGGCGGATCAGAACGTCGAATCGCAACGCGAACATGGCGCGCGCGATGTTGGCAAGCAGGCGCACGAGGACCTCGAACACGGTCTCGTCGACACGGACCGGCGCGGCGGCGGCGACTATCAGCGCGACACGCAGCGCGACGAACATGCGAATGCGAACAGCGGCGAAGGGCAGTCGAAGGAGCGCTGAACCGAACGGTGAAAAGCCTTCGCGGATGGCAGCGCGCGGGCCGCTTGCGTAGAATGATTCGTTGATCGGGAGCGGGCTTGAACGCAACGTTCGCCGCGTTTTTTCTACCGATGCGCGTATTTCAACAAGCGCGCAAACCGGTAAGCCCTTCCGATGCTTGCATCCCATGACCGCTTTGCGGACTGAAGCCAACACAACGGAACATGCCACTCGACCTTCTGTCCCGTCTGAAGAACGAAACCGCTGCGTGCCACGCGCGGCTGGAGAATGCGCTCGACCTGATGCGGGACGACCTTCAGCGCGACGAATACATCGCGCTGCTCGAACGATTCTATGGTTACGTCGCGCCGTGGGAAGACGCGGCGGCCGCGTGCCTGCCGTCGTCGCTCGCGGACTTTTTCGATGCGCGCCGCAAGGCGTCGCTCCTCGCCGCCGATCTCGCCGCGCTGACGGGTGAAACGCCGTCCGCCGGATCGCTGCCGCAAGCCGGCGCGCGCGATGACCTGCCGCGTATGGACAACATCGGCGATGCCATCGGCTCGATGTACGTGATGGAAGGCAGCACGCTCGGCGGCCGCTTCATCGCGCCGCATGTGGCCGCGCGTCTCGATCTCGCGCCGGGCATCGGCAACGCGTATTTCGACGGCTACGGCCCGCGCACGGGCAGCATGTGGAACGCGTTTCGCGAGACCGCGGCGGCAAGCGTGCCCGAACGCCTTCACGACGATGCGGTGAAAGCCGCCATCGCGACGTTCGAAAGTCTGCAAGCGTGGCTGTGTCCTGAAGCAATCGGCATCGAGTATTCGCAGCCCGCGCCGGGAGCGGGTTCATGAGCGAGTCCGCGAGCGAGCCGCCCATCGGGGCGAGGGCCGTGCGCGAAGCATCGCAAGGACCGCCCGATGCCGAAGCGCGCCGGCGCACGCTCAGCTCGGGCGTCGCCAGCCAGGACTGCGATGCCGAGCCGATCCACATTCCCGGCGGCATCCAGCCGCATGGATTTCTGCTCGTGCTGTCCGACGATCTGCACATCCTGCAGGTCAGCGAGAACCTCGTCTCGCTGACGAACGCGGGTGTCGACGAACTGCTCGGCGCTCCGCTCGATGTCGTGCTCGGCGCGGCGGGCGCGCAGCGCATCGGGCAGGCGGCCGCCACGTCCGCGCTCGACGACGCGCCGCTTTACATCGGCCCGATCGATCTCGCGCCGTCGTCGTCCGATAAGGCGTTGCGCCTCGATGTGACGATACATCGTCATGACGGCACGCTCATCGTCGAGATGGAGACCGCCGCCGCGACGGGCGATGCGTTCGCGTCGATGTATCCGCTCGTCCGCACGTTCGCGCGCGGGCTGCAGGAGGGCGGCAGCGTGCAGGCGCTCGCGGAGCTCGCCGTGCGCGAAGTGCGGGCGATCACGGGCTTCGGCCGCGTGATGCTCTATAGCTTCGACGAGGAAGGCCGCAGCCACGTGCTCGCGGAGGACCGCGACGCGAGTTATCCGTCGTTCCTGCATCAGTTCTTCCCGGCGTCGGACATTCCGCGTCAGGCGCGCGCGCTGTATCTGAAGAACCGTATCCGCCTCGTCGCCGATGTCGACTACACGCCCGCGCGCCTCGTGCCGAGCGTGAATCCCGTCACCGGCCGCCCCACCGATCTCACGTTTGCGACGCTGCGCAGCTTCTCGCCCGTGCATCTGGAGTACATGCGCAACATGGGCACGCATGCGTCGATGTCCGTGTCGATCGTCGTGCGGGGACAGTTGTGGGGACTCATCTCGTGTCACGATCACAGCGCGCGCATCGTGCCGTTCAATACGCGCGTCGCGGTCGAGCATCTCGGGCACATGCTGTCCTTGCAGATCGAAGCGAAGGAAGAGCGCGCCGAGGGCGAATATCTGAGCGCGCTGCGCCGCACGATGAGCCGCCTGATTTCGGCGATGGGCGAGCACGAGAACTTCGTCGCCGGCTTGCGCGCCGTGCCGGGCGACGTACTGAGTTTCGCGCGTTCCGCGGGCGCGGCGATCGTCTTCGACGATCAGGTCACGCTGCTCGGCGCGACGCCCGACGAGGACACCGTGCGCGCGCTCACGCACTGGCTCGCGGAAAACACGTCCGGCGTGTGGGCGACGGATTCGCTCGCGCGCGAATGGCCGCCCGCCAAGGCGCACGCAGACAAGGCGTGCGGCGTGCTCGCGGTGCCGGTCTCGCAGATCTTCCGCAACTATTTGCTTTGGTTCCGTCCCGAACTGATGCAGACGATCGAATGGGCGGGCGAGCCGGTCAAGATCGAAAGCGCGGATGGCTCGAGCGCGCCGCGCACGAGCTTTTCGCCGTGGCTCGAAACGGTGCGCGGCCATTCGGCGCTGTGGCGTCAGAGCGAGCTCGAAATCGCCGCCGAACTGCGCGGCGCGCTGCTGAACATCGTGCTGCGCCGCGCGGAAGAGCGCGCGGAACTCGCGACCGAACTCACGCGCGCGAACAAGGAGCTGGAGGCGTTCTCGTATTCGGTATCGCATGATCTGCGCGCGCCGCTGCGCCATATCGCCGGATACGGCGATCTTCTGCGCGAGCAGGAAGGCGAGCGCATGTCGGACAAGAGCCGGCGGTTTCTCAACAACATGCTGGAATCTGCGCGTTTCGCGGGCACGCTCGTCGACGACCTGCTGACGTTCTCGCAGATGGGCCGCGCCGCGCTCCGGCCCGCGCCGGTCGATCTCGGCCTGCTCGTGAAGTCGGTCGTGCAGGAAGTCGAGGTGGAAGGCTCGGGAAGAAGCATCGAATGGGTGATCGGCGATCTGCCGCGCGTGACCGGCGACGCCGCTTTCCTTCAGCTTGCGGTGCGCAACCTGATATCGAACGCGGTGAAATATACGCGGACGCGGGAATCGGCGAAAATCGAGATATTCGCGACCCGAAGCGGCGACGAATACGTGATCGGCGTGCGCGACAACGGCGTCGGCTTCGACATGAAGTACGGCGCGAAGCTGTTCGGGGTGTTCCAGCGCCTGCATCGCGCGGAAGAGTTCGAGGGCACGGGCATCGGGCTCGCCAACGTGCGGCGCATCATCGAGCGTCATGACGGGCGCACGTGGGCCGAAGGGCGGCTGGGAGAGGGCGCGGTATTCTATTTCTCGCTGCCCGTGACATTCCGCAACGCGAACGGGACGCAAGGCGCGCCAAATACAAAGTCAAGAAAAAACCATGCTTAAACCGATATTGCTCGTCGAAGACAATCCGAACGATCTCGAGCTCACGCTCGTCGCGCTCGACAAGAGTCAGCTCGCCAACGAGGTGATCGTGGCGCGCGACGGTCAGGAAGCCATCGACTATCTCACCTCCGAAGGCGAGTGGAAGGAACGCGCGCCCGGCAATCCGGCGGTGATCCTGCTCGACCTGAAGCTGCCGAAGATCGACGGCCTCGAAGTGCTCGACATGATCCGCTCGAACGCATCGCTGAAGAGCGTGCCGGTGGTCATGCTCACGTCGTCGCGCGAGGAGCAGGATCTCATCCGCAGCTATGAACTCGGCGTCAACGCATATGTGGTGAAGCCGGTGGAATTCGCCGAATTCGTCGAGGCGATCAGCGATCTCGGCGTGTTCTGGGCCGTGCTCAACGAGCCGCCGCCGGGCTCGACGCGCTTTCGCCGCCCGCCGCCCGCGCAATGACCGCTGCGCCCATGAGCACGAATCCGTCCCGGCCGGTGCGCCCGCAAGCGTCCTTTCAAGAGGACGCCTAGATCATGCAGCCTCTGCATCTGCTTCTCGTCGAAGACAACGCACTCGATGCGGAGCTGACGATCGCCCAGCTCGAACGCGCGGACTATGCGGTCGAGGCGTCGATCGTGTACGACTCCGCGGCGTTCATCGCCGAGCTGGAGAAAAAGCGCTTCGACGTGATCCTCGCCGACTTCGTGATGCCGACCTTCTCGGGCATCGAGGCGCTCACGATCGCGAGCGAGCGTTCCCCGGACACGCCGTTCATCTTCGTGTCGGGCTTGCTCGGCGAAGAGCACGCCGTCGATATGCTCAAGCGCGGCGCAACCGATTACGTGCTGAAACAGCGCCTGCAGCGGCTGCCCGCCGTCGTGCGCCGCGCGATGCGCGAGAGCGCCGAGCGCGCGCAACGCATCGCCGTCGAGCGGGCGTTGCGCGAAACGGAGACGCATTTCCGCCTGCTCATCGATGCGCTGAAGGATTACGCGGTCATCACGCTCGATCCCGAAGGCCGCATCCGCACATGGAACGCGGCGTCGGAGCGCATTCTGGGCTTTCCCGCGCAGGACGTGCTCGGCCAGTCCGCGAACATCTTCTATGCGCAGGAAGATCGCGAGGGCGGCGTGTTCGACGCCGAGCTGGAAACCGCGCGGCGCGAAGGCAGCGCGAGCGACGACCGCTGGCTCTGGCGCAAGGATGGCCATTCGTTTTTCGCCTCGGGCGTGACGACGGCGATCCGCAGCGAGCACGACGAACTGATCGGCTTTTCGAAGATCGTGCGCGACGCGACCGACGCCCACATGGCCGCCGACGCGCTGCGGCTCGCAAAGGATCAGGCGGAATCGGCGAATCGCGCGAAGGACCATTTTCTGGCGGTGCTCTCGCATGAACTGCGCACGCCGCTCACGCCGATTCTCGCCGCCGTGCGCCTGCTCGAAATGAAGCACTCGCTGCCGCGCGAGGCGCATCCGACGCTCGATCTCATCCGCCGCAATGTCGAGCTGGAAGCGCGCCTCATCGACGATCTGCTCGATCTCACGAGCATCGCGCGCGGCAAGCTGTCGCTGAATTTCGCGAGCGTCGCGCTCGATACCTTGCTGACGAGCGCGCTCGACATGTCCGAAGCCGATCTGCGCGCGAAGAGCCTCACGCTCGAAACGCATTTCGACGCGGGCCGGTTCGTCGTGCTCGGCGACGCGGCGCGCCTTCAGCAGATCATCTGGAATCTGATGAAGAACGCGGTGAAGTTCACGCCGGCGGGCGGGCGCATCGACGTGCGGACCTGGAATCCGGATCCGTCGACGATCGCCGTTTCCGTGACGGACAGCGGCATCGGCATCAGCGCGGAGGCGTTGCCGCGCATTTTCTCGGCGTTCGAACAGGCCGACGATTCCATCACGCGCTCGTTCGGCGGCCTCGGGCTCGGTCTCGCGATCGCGAGCACGCTCGCGCAGAAGCACGGCGGCACGCTTTCGGCCTACAGCGAAGGCCGCGACGCGGGCGCGCGCTTCACGCTGACGCTGCCGCTCGCGAAACTGCAACCCGCGCGCGAGGACGAGCCGCTCATCGAAGCCGCGAGCCGGGAACAGGGACGCGCGCTCAAGGTACTGCTCGTGGAGGACAACGAGCAGACGTCGTCGGCGATGGCCGAAGTGCTCGAAATGCTCGGCCACGAAGTGTCGGTTGCCGTAACGGTCGCTCAGGCGCTCGAACGCGCGAAGAGCGGGCCGTTCGATCTGCTCGTCAGCGATATCGGCCTGCCGGACGGCAGCGGACTCGATATCGCGCGCGCGTGGCAGAACCTGCAGCCCGACAAGCCGTCGGTGGCGATCACGGGCTACGGCATGGACGAGGACATCCGCCGTTGCCGCGAAGCCGGTTTTCGCGATCATCTGACCAAGCCGGTCAATTTCTCGCGGCTCGAAGCGCTGATTCAATCGCTCGCGGAACAGCATTCGAAATAAGCTATCGGCGCGCGCCGGTCGAAGAAATTTGACAGGCGTCTGCGGGCTTGTGTCGATTCGCGCGCGGCCCGTTCGTCGTAGGCTATGAGACCGCGCCAAACCCGGCGCGCTCACTCACTAAACGGAGCCGACATGTCCCAATCCGCCGTCAAGCCGATTCCCGAAGGCATGCGTTCGCTGACCCCGCATCTCGTGTGCGCGGGCGCCGCAGAAGCGATCGAGTTCTACAAGCGCGCGTTCAACGCCATCGAGCTGGGCCGCATGCCCGGGCCCGACGGCAAGCTCATGCACGCGATGGTCAAAATCGGCGATTCCATGCTGATGCTCGTCGATGAGTTCCCGCAATTCGGCTCGGTCGGTCCGAAGGCGCTGAACGGATCGCCGGTCACGATTCACCTGTATGTCGAAGACGCCGACGCCACCGTGAAGCAGGCCGAAAGCGCCGGCGCGAAAGTCACGATGCCCGTCGCCGACATGTTCTGGGGCGACCGCTACGGGCGTCTCGAAGACCCGTTCGGTCATCAATGGTCGGTCGCGACGCATACGCGTGACATGACGCCGGAAGAAATGAAGCAGGCGATGGCGCAGCAGCCTTGCGGTCAATGAACGAAACCACGCACGCAAGTGAGAACGGAGCAACGCACATGCACAAGATTTCGCCCTGTCTGTGGTTCCAAGGCGGCAACGCCGAAGAGGCCGCGAACTTTTATGTCAGCACGTTCAGGAACGCGCGCATCAAGGACATCATGCGCAGCACCGAGTCGGGCCCGAAGCCGGTCGGCAGCGTCATCGCCGTGATGTTCGAGCTCGAAGGCGAAGACTTCCTCGCGCTGAACGGCAATCCGGAGTTCGCGTTCACGCCGGCCGTTTCTATGTTCATCAAGTGCGAGTCGCAGGAAGAAGTCGACCATTACTGGGACAAGCTGATGGACGGCGGCCGTTCGCTGGCCTGCGGCTGGCTCACGGACCGCTTCGGCGTGACGTGGCAAGTTGCGCCGACGCGTCTGCTCGGCATGTTGCAGGACCCGGACCCGGTGAAAGCCGACCGCACCATGAAAGCGATGCAAGGGATGATCAAGCTCGATCTCCCGGCGCTCGAGCGGGCGTACAACGGCGAGTGAGCTACGCGGCGCGTTTGCGGGCTTTTCGTTCGACGAGCTTCGACGCCATGAACCGATGGTCCCGCGAAAACAGCCTCCGATACGTCAGCACGACGGCCCCGACCACGCCGAGCGCCGAGCCCGCCGCAATCAGAAACATGATGACGATCTGATACCGCACCGCCTGCAATGGCGACTGCCCGGCGAGCACCTGGCCGGTCATCATGCCGGGAAGGCTGACGAGACCGACCACGGCCATCTGATTCAACGTCGGAATCATGCCCGCGCGCACGGCCTGGCGCGCGGGTCTCTGCGCCGCTTCCCAGCGCGAGGCGCCGAGTGCGAGCGACATCTCGACCGCCGCGCGTCCCGAAGTCAGTTCTTCCGTCATGCGCTCGATGCCGAGCGACACGCCCGTCAGGCAATTGCCGAGGATCATCCCGAGGATCGGAATCGCGTATTGCGGCTCATACCACGGATGAATTCGGATCACGACGAACAGCCCGAACGCGCCGATCAGCCACGAACTGCCCCAAATCGACAGGATGCTGTCCGCGCGCTGTCCGCGATAAGTGCGCCGTCCGCGATCGGAGGCGGCGAATCCGGCGATGACCGTCATCAGCGCCATCAGCGGCAGCACGACATACCAGCGATTGAACGCGAACACCCAGCCGAGCACGTACCCGATCAGCAGCAATTGCACGACGGTGCGGATCGCGGCGACGAAGAGCTTGCGTTCGAGACCGAGGTCGAGCGCAACCGACAGCGCGCCATTGACGACAATCAGCGCCGCCGCCAGGCCGATATCGAAGAGACTGAGGTTCTGATAGCCGCTCATCGCTTGTCCTCGCCGAGTACGCCTGCGTTCATCGTCAGATGACGCGTGGCGACGCGCCGCGCCTGATCCGGATCGTGCGATACCCAGATGCACGCGCGCGCTTCATCGGCGTCGAACCACGCGGCCACGAGCGCTTCGATCGAGCGTGCCGACGCCGGATCGAGCGATGCGGTCGGTTCGTCGAGCAGCAGCACGTCGGGCGCGAGTTGCAGCACGCGCACGAGCGCGGCGATCTGCGCCTCGCCGCCGGACAGATCGCTTGCGAACTTGTCGAGGAAGTCCGCGCTGCGTCCGGCCGCCTGCGCGAGCCGCATCGCGATATCGCGATCGAAATGCGCGTCGCGATAAGCCTTCAGCGAAAACGGATAGCGCAGATTGTCTTCGACGGTGCCGTCGAGCATCGCGGGCCGTTGCGCGATATACGCGACGCGCCGCCTGTAAGCCGGAATCTGCGCACGCGCGATGCGCTCGCCGCGCCACGTAACGAAACCGGCATCGCACGCATCGAGCAGCGCGAGCGTGCGCAGAAACACGCTCTTGCCCGAGCCCGACGGTCCGGTGATCGCGGCGCGCTGGCTTTTGTCGAGTGCGAAATCCGTGGCATGCAGCAGCACCGTGCCGCGCGCGACGTCCCGGCGCATCACGCCATGCGTGGCGACGAGTTCGGTCGATGTCGCGTCCTGCATCGTGGGTGTGTGTGTCGTTCTCTGGATGAGCATCTTACGGACATTCGGCATTCAGCGGACGCATAAGCCGCGGGCACACGATGTGCTGCCGCAATCATAATCAGCAAAAAAGGATGGAGCCGTCATGGCGCAGGCCCGAACGACCGGAAAAAAAATCGGAAGGATCGTCGCATGGATTTTTGCCGTTCTGGCGGTTCTGATCGCAATACTGGTGGTCATTTTTCTGACGTTCGACTGGAACCGGCTGCGGCCCTGGGTGGACGACAAGGTATCGGAAGCAATCGGCCGCCGCTTCGAAATCACCGGCGATCTGAAAGTCGGCTGGCAGCGTCCGCCAAACGAGACGGGCTGGAAACGCTGGGTGCCGTGGCCGCGCTTCTCCGCTGAAAAAATCACGATCGCGAATCCGGACTGGGCGCGCCAGCAGCACTTCGCCACGCTCGATGAAATCGACTTCCAGGTCGAAGTGCTGCCGCTGCTCGCGCACGACATCGTGATTCCGACGATCAATCTCGTGAATCCGTCGATCGATGTCGAGCGGCTCAAGGACAATCGCAATAACTGGACGTTCAAGTTCAAGCAATCGACCGAGCCGTCGACCTGGAATCTCAAGCTCGGCGATATTTCACTCGCGAAGGGCACCGTCGATATCCACGATGAAGTCACGAAGGCCGAGATGCAGGTCGTCATCGATACGCTCGGCCAGGCCGTGCCGATCGGCGAGGTGATGAAGCAGCAGGAAGCGGCGTCGGCGAAGTCGTCGGCGGAAATGGTCGGCAAGAGCGGCGCGGCGAAGCTCAACAAACAAGCGGATGCGGCCGCGGCCTCGGAAGCGTCGGCGGCGTCGGCTGCATCGGCGGCGGCTGCGGCGAACGCATCGGCGCCGAATCCGGCGAGCACGTCGGCCAATACCAGCATCACGACCAAGGAAGGCCCGAAACCGCCGATTCCGCCGTACGCATTCGGCTGGACCGTGAAGGGCACGTACAACAACGGCAAGGTTTCGGGCGAAGGCAAGCTCGGCGGCGTGCTCGCCGTGCAGGACGCGAAGCGCCCGTTCCCGGTTCAGGCCGACGTGCGCCTCGGCGACACGCATATCGCGTTCGTCGGCACCGTGACCGATCCGGCGCATCTGGCCGCGCTCGATCTGCGCCTGTGGGTTCAGGCGGTGAGCATGGCGCATCTGTATCCGTTCACGGGCGTGACCTTGCCCGAAACGCCGCCGTTCGCGACCGAAGGGCGTCTGACCGGCCAGTTCCGCGAGGACGGCAACGTGTTCCATTACGAGAACTTCACCGGGCGCGTCGGCGGCAGCGATATCAACGGTTCGCTCGTCTATGCGGGCAAGAAGCCGCGTCCGCTCCTGAAGGGCGAGCTCGTGTCGCATCTGCTGCAGTTCAAGGATCTCGCGCCGATCATCGGTGCCGATTCGAACGCGAGCAAGGCGAAGCGCGGCGAGACGGAGAAGCAGCCGTCGTCGAAGGCGCTGCCGACCGAAGAGTTCAAGACCGATCGCTGGAAGGCCATTGATGCCGACGTCAAGTTCACCGGCCAGCGCATCATCAAGGATCCTGATCTGCCGATCACCGATCTGTACACGCACGTCATCATGAACGACGGCGTGCTGTCGTTCGAGCCGCTCAAGTTCGGCGTGGCGGGCGGCTCGCTCGCATCGAACATTCATCTCGACGGCAGCGCCGCGCCGCTCAAGGGCCGCGTGTCCGCGCAGGCGCGGCATCTGAAGCTCAAGCAGTTGTTCCCGACCGTGAAGACGATGCAATCCGCGCTCGGCGAGGTCAACGGCGACGCCGCGCTTTCCGCGACCGGCAATTCGCCCGCGGCGCTCGCGGCGACATCGAACGGCGAGGTGAAGGCGCTCATCACGGAAGGCACCGTGAGCCGTCTGTATATGGAGGCGGCGGGGCTGAACGTGGCGAACGTGGTCTACGAGAAGCTCTTCGGCAAGCGCGACGTGAACATCAACTGCGCGGCGGCGGATTTCGTCGTGACCGACGGCGTGCTCGATTCGCGCGTGTTCGCGCTCGATACCGACGATGCCGTCATCAATGTCGACGGCACGATCAATCTGAAGACCGAGGACATGGATCTCGGCATCCATCCGCACACGAAGGGCCTGCGCATTTTCTCCCTGCGCTCGCCGCTGTACGTGAAGGGCACGTTCAAGGATCCGCACGTCGGCGTGAGTCCGGTGCTCGCGCTGCGCGGCGCGGCCGCCGTGGGTCTCGGTCTCATCAATCCGTTCGCGGCGCTGATTCCGCTCATCGCGCCGAGCAACAACAAGCCGCTGCCTTGCCAGCAGATGCTCGCCGATATCGGCAAAGCGCCGACCGCGCCGCCCGCAGGGCAGAAGCAGAAGGCGAAGGCGGCGCCGGCGTACATGTCGTCGGATGCGGCGGCGACCGGCGTGGCCAAGTCCAAGGACAAGGACGCGAAGAAGCCGGCGGCGCCGGCGCCCGCCAGCGCCGCGCAGTATCGCGGCAGCTAAGTCGCCGCCGCGCGCTCAGAACGCGTAGCGCACGCCCGCGAAGATGCTGCGGCCTTCGCCCGGATAGAAGATCGCGGTCGACGACGCGGTGCGCGCATCCGCGATCGTGCTGATGTCGCTCACGTAGCGCTTGTTGGTCAGATTGCGCGCGTCGAGAAACACCGAGAGGCCGTTGCGAAAATCCATCCCCGCCTGCACGCCGATGAGCGTATAGCCCGGCACGCGCAACGTGTTGGCGTCGTCGGCCCACGCGCCCGCCGGCACCCAGTCGACGGATGCGGAAATGTGAAAGCCGTTCGGCCGCGCATAGCCGAGCACGGCGCGCAACACGTTCACCGGCACGCCCGCGATGCGGTTGTTGCCGTACTGCGGATCGTCCTTGAAGCGGAAATCGCTCAGGTTCCACGAGCCCGACAGCGTGATCCTGTCGCCCGCGCCCGCGTGCGTGACGTCGCGCCACACATCGACCGATACGCCGGCTTCGATGCCCTGCAGCACCGTCTTGTTCGCATTGAACGTCGATGCCGGTATGTCGGGATTCGTCGTGTACTGAAGCAACTGGTCGCGCACGAGCGAGCGATACGCGGTGACGTCCCAGCTCACGCGATCGCGCGTGCCGCGCGTGCCGAGCTCGAGCGTCCACGCATGCTGCGACGTGAGCGGCGTGAATTGCGTCGTGCTCGAAAAGGTCTGCGTGAGATCGCCGAAATCCGGCACGTCCTGGCTGCGCGTAATGTCCACATACGCCTGGATGTCGCGATTCGGCTGCCACATCAACCCGAGCTTCGGATTCACGCCGCTGAATGTCTCGCTAGCCGACTTGTAGTTCGGATCGGCCGCGAGCCCGCCGTGATCGACATACTTGCGCACGTCGCGCAACGCCTTGAAGCCGGCCATCAGCGCGACGGTCGGCAGGAAGAACAGACGGTCTTCGAAGTACGCCTCGTAGTTGTAGGCGCTTTGCGTCGAATCGAGCGTTTGCGCGCCTTCGTTGCCCGACACGTTCACGTACTGCCGCGCCTGCGTGTTGCCGCCGAAGAAACGCGCGCCCGCGATGACATCGTTGCGCATCCCGCTCACGTTGAACGTCGCGGTATAGCGCGGCGCGATGCCGTAGGTCCAGCCGTCCTGATCGATGACCTGGAAGATCGGGTGATACAGACTCTTGTGGATTGCCCATGTGACGATATCGAGCTGCCCGACATCGAGCTTGACGGTCGTCTTGTTGGCGATGCGCTCGGTGCGCGTATCGCGCGCCTGATCGCCCGCCAGCGCGCTCGCGGATGCCTTCGTCGGATTGTCGAGCGCGTCGGAAAGCGAGAGCGTGCCGGGAAGCTGCTGATCGACGACATACGCGCCGAGATAGAAGCGCGTCTCCACATCCGGCGAGAATCGATAGCCGATATTCGCGTTGAACTGCTCGTACTGGCCGCGCTCGTGATCGCGATAACCGTCCGCATGATTCACCGAGAAAGTGCCGATGAAATCCAGCGGACCCATCACGCGCGAAAACTGCGCGCTGCCCCGGATCGTGCCGAAGCTGCCGCCTTCGAGCCGCACGATGTTCGGCGCATCGGCGGTGTAGGCGGAAGGCGTGACGAAATCGATCGCGCCGCCCATCATCGACGAGCCGTACGCGAGGCCGTTGCCGCCCTTGTAGACATCGACGGATTGCAGCGCGAGCGGGTCGATCTGATAGTAGTCGCCGCTGCCATCGGCGAGATTGGTCGGGATGCCGTCCTGCAGTATCTCCAGCCCGCGCGTGTGATAGCCGCGCGCGAGGCCCGAGCCGCGAATCGAGAGGCGCAACTCCTGGCCGTAGCGGTTCTGCACGAAAACGCCGGGCACGTTCTTGAGGACGTCGCGCAACGTGAAGGCGTAGGTGTTCTGGTAATCGGCGCTATCGACGAAGCCGACCGAGCCGACCGTCGCGTCGAGCGTGCGCTTCTGATCGGCGACGTTTTGCGATGTCAGCGAATGTTGCGCCTGTCCTTGAACGATGACGGCGGGAAGCGTCGCGGGTTCGGCCTGCGCGAATGCGCGGGTCGCGGCGAGCGCGGTGAGCCCCGTCATGAGGGCGCGTTGTCGGGCGAGTCGCTTCATGGCAGCGTCCTCGCTTCTGCGTGTGCGGACGGCACGACGCCGCCCCTTGCTGAAAGTGAGCATGGTTCTTCTTCGAATTCGTGATGAATGAGCGCGGCGCGACGCGATGGACGCGCGGCGCCGTTCGATGCCGCGAAAGGCATCGATCCGTTAGGACGAATCAGACGAGAACCGGAGGGGCGCGAGGCTGCGCAGTGGTGAAAGGAGGCGCGGGACGCTCGATGTGAATCCGCGCGACCGCGACGCTGCGGCGCGCAGGAACGTCGAGCGCTGCGGGGGCCCGTGCATCGGAGATGGCGGGCGCGTGCGCGAAGAAGTGACAGTAGCCGCAAGCCTGGTCGTCGAGATGCGCGAGCGTGTCTGTCGAATGCGTCGAATGATGACCGCCCGAACGCTCGACTGTCGACGCATGCGCCGAACAGAGCTCGGCGGTGAGTTCGTCGGCATGCGCGCTGGCGGCGATCAGTTGCGAGACCATCGGCGCGAACGTGATCAGCAGCATTGCGAGCAATGCCAGCAGTGAACCCGTTCGTTGATGGAAGCGACTGCGCATGAGGACGAAGATTTGCAAATCCCGAGTGGCGGGATTATGCCACCCGCTTACTTTGTATTACAAAGCAAAGCGGACATAAATTTTCCCCATCAGCGCGCGGACATGTTGTCCCCATCAATTGGGGAGCACCCTGTTGAAAACGCGCCTAAAAGTCTGCTAAATGACTGATGCCGAAGGAAAAGTCATGCGCGCTTCAGGTTGCATCAATGCGAATCGGGCTTTGCATAACTTATCCCCAGCGCACGGGGAAAGGGCTGTGGAAAACCGCTTGGCGACTCATCTAGTTTCTTGATTTCGCGCTGAAATCCCCGCGCGACGCGCATCGCGCCACTTTTTCGCTCGCGCGCGCGACATCGATGCGATGCCCGACTTATCCACAATTTCTGTGGACAGTAGTGTTGAAAAGCCTCGCGTAGACGCGTTAAGTCTTTGATGAATAAAGATTTGTACGACCTGATCGAAGACGGGCGAGCGCGTGCATCGCGATCGTGCCGCGCGCAGGTTCAGATCGAGATTCCGGGACCGCCGTTGCTGCCCAGCAGTTGTTCGACCGAATTCGCGTCCGTGTAGTCCTGCTCGGGCAGGCCGTCGAACACGGTGATGACGTCGTTGGATACGCCAGCCTCGCGCGCCGCATCGACGATCGCGTCCTTGTTGGCGGGGTACTTCACGAGACGTAATACCTGGGCGATCTCGTTGTCGATCGGCTCGTCGTTCAAGGCGTGTTTTGCGTGCGTGTCGGTCATTCCGAGGTCCGGTGTCGAGTCAGTGAATGAGGAGGCGCGTCAGGTCTGGACCTGAATCGTCTGGCTCGCCATGCCGTGACTCGGCGTGCGCGATTTCGGCAGCGGCACATGACGCCAGCGCGCGTGATTGAGATCCTGCGCCGCGACTTCGGGCGCGGGCGGCGATACGGGCGCGGCGTTCACGCGCAGCGCGGCGCGCGTCGCGGCAATGGCGGCGGTGGATTCGTCGGTCGAACTCGTGTGCAGCGGCGCGGCATAGCACGAGACGGAAACCAGAGCCATCGACAACAACGTTGAGGTCTTCATCGGGCAACCCCTCCTCACGTAGGCAGCAGAAAAGACCAAGCAAAGCCTATGCCGATGGATATTTCCGCCACCCGCCGTGCGCTCGGACCATGACAGCGCCGCGCACACGGGCGCGACGAGTGGGCGTCGCGCAGACATACTTCGAGTGAATTGTGAAGTCGATCCGACCCGCGCGAAACGCGCGCACGCGAAGCGTGACGCGCCGCGAAATTGCACGGCTGCGCAGTTTCAGCGCGACGTCGGGTTCAGACGGAAGTATGCGTCCAGAAGTGAGGTTTTGTACACGACGCCGAGCAGCAACGGCTGCGTCTTTTTTTCGATGACCGGCAGGCGTTCGCCCTGGAACGCGAGGAAGTGCTGCAGTGCTTCGCCGAGCGACATGTCGGGCGTGAGCACGTCGAATTCCGGCTGAAGATAATCCGCGGCGGTTTTGGATGCGCAGGTCTTGTCGTCGAGCAGATCCGACGTGATGTTCTTCAGCGCCACCACGCCCTGAAAGCGCCCGGCGTCATCGACGACGTACAGATACTTCACCGGATATTCGAGGAACACGCGCGTCATGTCCTTGATGTTCGCGGACAGCGGCACGACGGTATCGGCGGGCTTGACGAGCTCGCGCATCTGCGTCGCGGCGAGACGCAGGCGCTCTTTCTCTTCACGCGTGCGCCGCAGCGTGACTTCGTACATCGACGTCTGCTCGGACGTGCGCGCGATGAAGTACGCGATCACGCACGAAACCATTAGCGGCAGCATGACCTGATACGACAGCGTCATCTCGAAGATCATCAGGATGGCCATGAGCGGCGCGTGCGTGGCCGCGGCGAGAAACGCGCCCATGCCGACCATCGCGTAGGCGAAGGGCGCGGACGTGGAGTTCGGCCAGATCGAATGCACGCCGATGCCGTAAAGACAGCCGAGCACCGCGCCGACGAAGAGCGTCGGCGTGAAGATGCCGCCGACCGCGCCCGAACCGGCGGTGGCCGCCGTCGCGATGATCTTGAAGACGAGCACGGTGAGCAGCGCGGTCCAGGTCCACGGTTCGTGCAGCAGCGAGTTCACGACTTCGTAACCGTTGCCCCAGACTTCGGGCCACCAGATCGATATCACGCCGACGATCAGCCCGCCCAGCGCGAGGCGCACGGGCAAGGGCAGGGGCAAGGTCGAGAAGCGTTTTTTCGATTCGGCGAGCAGCCGCAGGAAGTGCGGCGCGAGCGTGCCGCAGAGCAGTCCGAGCACGACGAAGAGCAGCACTTCGATGCCGGTGACGGTCGGGAACACCGGCATCTCGTACGGCGGCCTGTAGCCGGCGAACTCGCGCATCGTGATGTTGGCGACGACCGACGAGACGACGATCGGGCCGAAGCTTTCCATCGCCATCGAGCCGAGCACGAGTTCGGTGACGAAGAACGCGCCGGCGATAGGCGCGTTGTACGCCGACGTGATTCCGGCCGCCGCGCCGCACGCGACGAGCAGACGCAGGCGCGGCGGATCGAAGTGCACCCAGCGCCCGATCAGCGACGACACCAGGGCGGCGAGTTGCACCATCGACCCTTCGCGACCGATCGAGCCGCCGCTCGAAATCGTGATGAGCGACGACAAACTGCGCCATACGCTTTGCCAGACGGGCACGACGCCATCGCCGATGGTGACGGCTTCCATGTAGTCCGTGCTCGCATTCTTGCTCGCGCGCTTGCGGGCGATCAGCAGGCAGACGCCCGCGATGAGACCGCCCACGGCGGGCAACAGCACGCGCACGGGCCAGGGCAGGCTTTGCGCGAGCGCGACGAGACCTTCCGAATGATTGCCGAGGAGCCGCTGAAGGATCTCAATGCCTTCGCGAAAGACGGAGGTGGCGAAAGCACCGGCCACGCCGACGACCACCGCCCAGACGAGCATCGTATGCGAGTCCGACAGACGGAAAAGCCGTTGGGCGCGTGTACGGAGCTTGAGCAGAAAGGAGAGCACTTTTGCGAAATCGTGGAATGCTTAGAAGCAAATGGAATAAGGGACTCGCAAGGATAGCATTGCAGGGCGGCGCTGCGGACGTCGAAACGCGTTCGTCAGGGTCGAAAAAAAGCCCGGCACACGCCTGGCCGGGCTTCGTCGGAGCAATCGCGCGTCACCACTTCGGCGCGAACGGCGGATTCGCATTGCGCTTGCCTTCGTCGAGCGCATCGATTTTCGCGATGTCGTCGGCGTCGAGCTTCAGTTTCTGCGCGTCCCAGTTGGCTTTCTGATGCTCCGGATTCGTCGATGCCGACAGCACCACGATATCGCGCGAAAGCAGCCACGCGAACGTCACCTGCGCGGGCGTCGCGCCATGCTTCCCGGCGATCGCCTTGAGCGTCGCGTCCGTATGCGCGCGCCCTTCGCCGAGCGGCATGTACGCGGTCACTTTCACGCCGAGCTTTTGCGTCGCATCGACGAGCGCGCGGTTCGCGAGAAACGGGCTCACTTCAATCTGGTTGGTGACGATCGCGTCGCCGCCCGGCGCCTTCAGCGCTTCTTCGAGCAACGGCGCGGTGAAATTCGACACGCCGTAATGGCGAATCAGCCCGAGCTTCTGCGCTTCCTGCATCGCCGCGAGCGTTTCGGCGATCGGCACCGCGCCGTCGGGCGACGGCCAGTGCACGAGCGCGAGATCGATCGTGCCGATGTCGAGCTTCGCGTGACTGTCCGTGAGGCTCGCGACGAGCGCGTCGTGCGAGAGCCGTTCCCACCAGACTTTCGTCGTTACCCAGATAGCGTCGCGCGCCACGCCCGATTCGCGCACGCCCTGACCGACGGCCGCTTCGTTGTTGTAGTACTGCGCGGTGTCGATATGGCGATAACCAAGCTGCAATGCGCTCTTCACCGCGTTCGTGGTCTTCGCGGCATCGACGCGAAACGTGCCGAGACCGAATGAAGGAATCGTTTCTACCATGCTGGCTCCTGGTGAGTGTCGAGGTTTCAAGCGTCCTGATCGAGTTCGGGATAGTGCCTGAAAATGCCCGATTCGTTGAACGGGATGCGCCGTTCCGAATCGACGTAAGCCGCGATGTTCGGCCGTTGCAGCACCGCATCATGAATCGCGGCCACGCGCGGATACTGCGCGCCGAACTCCTTCATCGCGCGCGGAAAGGCGTAATGCAGGCCATCGACGATCTGGAAGATGGACAGATCCACGTAAGTCGCCGTATCGCCGATCATCTGCGTATCGCCGTGCGGGTTCTGCGCAAGCACGCGCTCGAAGTACTTCATGAACTTCGGCACGCGCTTGTCCAGAAAATTCTGCGTGCGGATTTTCGCCGCGTCCTTTTGATCTTCGTAATAGAGATCGGTCGCGAGCGGATGATGCGTGTCGTGCACTTCGGCGACGAAATCCGCGATCGTCAGTTGCAGGCCGTGCGCGACGTAGCGCAGGCCCTCGTCCTTCGGCGCGAGGTTCAGCTTCGGCCCGAGATAAAGAAGAATGTTCGCGACGTGCGGGACCATCAGCTCGCCGTCCCTGAGAAACGGCGGCGCAAACGGAATATGCGGCTCAGTCTTGCTGTTCAGGACTTTCATCATCGCGTCCATGCCGTAGCCGCTGTTCTTCGATTCGCGCGCGACGTCGATATATTCGGCGCCCGCATCTTCGAGCGCGAGCCGGACGAATTCGCCTCGGCCCTGCAATCCGTCCCAATAGTAGAGTTCGTAAGCCATGAGAAAGGGCTCCTCGTCGGGGCATGCCGCATCGGCGGCGAAGCGTGAGTGTGCGCGTTTTTGACGTTCGGCGGGAAACGCGCGAACGAAGAGGCGGACGAGCAACACGCGTTCCCGTCGCGCGGCGATGCCATGACTCGTCGTGAATCGTGCAAAATCGATGTTTTGCGTTTTCGAGTAGCGGAGAAGAGATGAACAAGCAAGGCTTCACCACAGGCATCGTTCACGGCGACAGAAACGCGGGCGGCGAGCACGGCGGCGTGCGCCAGCCGATCCACACATCGGTTCAGTACGGATTCGAGCGCGTGGAAGATCTGATCGGCGTCTTCCAGGGCACGAAGAAAGGCGGTTTCAACTACGCGCGTCAGGGCACGCCGACCACCGCCGCGCTCGAACGCAAGATCACGAGCCTCGAAGACGGCATCGGCTCGATCTGCTTCAGCACCGGCATGGCGGGAATCACCGCCATTTTCCTGACCTTGCTGCGCGCGGGCGATCATCTCGTATCGAGCCGCTACGTCTTCGGCAACACCAACAGCCTGTTCGGCACGCTGCGCACGCTCGGCATCGAAGTGACGATGGTCGATGCAACTTCCGCCGAGAACGTCGCGAACGCGATCAAGCCGAATACGCGCATGGTGTTCGTCGAGACCATCGCGAACCCCGGCACGCAGATTCCCGATCTCGAAGGCATCGGCGCGTTGTGCCGCGAGCGCGGCCTCGCGTATGTCGTCGACAACACGATCACGTCGCCGGCGCTGTTCCGGCCCAAGGCGGTCGGCGCGAGCCTCGTCGTCAATTCGCTGACGAAGACCATCGCGGGTCATGGCGCGGCGCTCGGCGGTGCGGTGACGGACACGGGTCGCTTCGACTGGAGCGCCTATCCGAACATCGCCGATGATTACCGCAAGTCGCCGTCCAAAGAGCAGGGCTTGCTGCAAGTCCGCAAGAAAGGGCTGCGCGACATGGGCGCGTCGCTGTCGTCGGAGCAGGCGCATTCCATCGCGATGGGCGCGGAAACGCTCGCCCTGCGCGTCGCGAAGTGCAGCGAGAACGCGCTCGCGCTCGCCCAGTATCTGGAGAAGCACGAGGCCATCGGGCGCGTGTTTTATCCGGGATTGAAGAGTCATCCGCAATACGAGATCGCTCAGGCGCTGTTCAAGGGTGCGTCGTGGCTGCTGTCGTTCGAGTTGCGCCGCGCAGACCGCATGATCGATGTCGTCAACGCGCTGCAGTTGCCGGTCAAGGCGACGGGCCTCGGCGACACGCGCACGCTCATCATTCCCGTTGCGCCGACGATCTTCTTCGAAGCCGGCCCCGAAGTGCGCAAGTCGATGGGCATTTCCGACGGCATGCTGCGGCTTTCGGCGGGCATCGAAGATATCGACGATCTGATCGCCGATTTCGAGCAAGCGCTCGAGCTCGCGGCATGACCTTGATGCGCGCCTCGCGCACTACGAGGCGCGCGCGTAGTAAATGTTCTGCGGATGGCGCGCTTCGGCGAAGAAGAACCATCGCTCGGCGACGAGCCCGAGATACTGCGTGACGCACGCGAGGCAGAAGAGCGCGACCGATTGCGCACCGATCCCGAGCAGCATCAGCACGAAGGGGACGGCGAACGCGCCGACGAGAAACGTCCACTTGATGCGCGCGATCGCCTGCGCCGAGCGTCCGTGAAAGAACTCGCGCAGATTGAACGCGCCCGCCGTGAAGCCCCGCGACTTCTGCACGACGTTCGGCCCCTTGATGCCGGTCGCGCTCTGCACGGTCGATTTCGGCCGCAGCTTCGCATTGCGCTTGAGCGCGGCGACGCGGGTCGCGCAGCCCGCGAGCGTCAACGTGCACGCACAAGCGGCGAGACCCGCCGCCAGTGACGGCGCGAGCCACGCGGCGCACGCGGTCGCCAGCGTGAATCCCGATGCGCAGCCGAGCAGCACGAAGTTGACCATCGTGAGCGGCGTCGCCCATTCCTGCAGGAAGCGCAGGCATGCGTAGATCATCGCGGTGCAGACGAAAAGCGCCGCCGACGCGATCACGCCGATCACGCCGACGGCAAGCGACCACGGCGCGCCGAGCCAGTGCGCGAAGCCGTGCAACGCGGCGCATCCGAGGAACGCGGGCAGGCACAGGCATTCGCGCGACAGCCACGACGTACGCCACATCGCGATGGCGCGCCACGCCCGCTCGGGATGCCCGAGATGGAAAAACGATGCGACGAGGCCCAGCCCGCCGAGCACGACCGACAACGCCGCGCCGAGGATGAAGAACAGTTGCGAAGGCGCGTCGATCAGACCGAGCTTCGCGCCCGCTTCGACACCGACGAGCGCAATCAGCAAGCCTTGCGCGGCGCCGCTCAATGTCGTGAGAAACACGACGGAAAACGCGGGTTTCATGTTCGAGCTCCGATGAAAGTCAGACGCGCACGGCCATCGACGCGAGATTGAGTTCGCCGTGCGCTCCGGGTGCGTCCGGCGCTTCGGCGCCTTGAGACTGACAGCCGCACGAGCCGCCGCCGCTGCTGCACGCATTCACGGGACGACGCGGCAAATAATGATTCGCGGGCTTCGTGTCCCATTCGGGCATCAACTGATAGCCGCCGCGCTCCTCGATCGCCTTCGACACGACCGACTCGGGATCGTGGATATCGCCGAAGAGCCGCGCCGACGTCGGACACGCGAGCACGCACGCCGGCTTGCGATCGCGTTCGGGCAGCGCCTCGTTGTAGATGCGATCGGCGCACAGCGTGCACTTCGTCATCTCCTTGCGCGCTTCGTCGAGCTCGCGCGCGCCGTACGGACACGCCCACGCGCAGTACTTGCAGCCGATGCACTTGTCGAAGTCCACGAGCACGAGTCCGTCTTCCTTGCGCTTGTAGCTCGCGCCGGTCGGACAGACGGGCACGCACGGCGGATCCTCGCAGTGCAGGCACGACTTCGGAAAGTGGATCGTATCGGCGAGCGGAAATTCGCCGGCTTCATACGTCTGCACGCGGTTGAAGAAGGTGCCGGACGGATCGGCGTCGTACGGGCGCTGATCCGCGAGACTGCCAGCTTCGCCGGACGTGTTCCATTCCTTGCAGCTCGTCACGCAGGCGTGGCAGCCGACGCAGACGTTCAGATCGATCACCAGGGCCATTTGAGTCATGCCGGTCTCCTTCAGTTTTTTACGTCGCGCTTGATGGCGTTGCGCAAGCGCGCCGCGAACTCGCCGCGTCCGGCGAAGTACGTCTGCACGACGCGTTGAACCGATCCCGTCATGCCGGGCGATGGACGCATCGGCGCGAATTGCGGCAGCGTGTGGTCGGCATCGCTTTCGGCGGGATAGACGCGCACGCGCACGTCGTACCACGCGGCTTGTCCGGTGATCGGATCGGAGTTCGAAAAGCGCAGGCCTTCGCGCGCGGACGCAGGAAGCTCATCCGTGATGAGGTGATTGAGCAAAAAGCCCCGCTGCGATTCGTTCGCGTCGGGACCGAGGCTCCACGCGCCCGATGCCTTGCCGATCGCGTTCCACGTCCACACCGTTCCGGGCTCGACGGCTTCGCTATAGCGCGCCATGCAGCGCACCTTGCCCCATTGCGATTCGACGTAAATCCAGCCGCCGTCCTCGATGCCGTTCGCCTTCGCCATGCGCGGATTCATGTACAACAGGTTCTCGCCGTGAATCTGCCGCAGCCACGCGTTCTGCGAGTCCCACGAGTGATACATCGCCATCGGGCGCTGCGTGACGGCCGCGAGCGGATACTGCGCGAGATCGGTCGTATCGAGTTCCAGCGGCGCGTACCAAAAGGGCAGCGGATCGAAATATTCCTCGATGCGTGCGCGCAAGTGTTCCGGCGGCTGCCGGCCTTTCGTGCGACCCTGCGCGGCGAGGCGGAACTTCTGCATCACGTCGGAATAGAGCTGGATCAGGATCGGCTCGTTGAACTTGCGAAAACCTTTATCGACGGCGAATTGCAGGTACGGCCCGTTCTGGCCGCGCATGTATTGCAGCTCTTGGGCCAGCGTGTAGTGGTAGACGCAATCGTGCTTTGCGTACTCTTCCCATTGATTCGGATTCGGCTCGCCGACGAGCGCGTCCTTGCCGTCCTTGCCGCGCCAGCCGATCAGAAAGCCCACGCCCGACCCCGGCGCCGTCTGATGATTGACGATGAAATCCGGATAGTCGCGATACTTGCGCGTGCCTTCGGGCGTCGTGAACGCGGGCAGCTTCAGGCGGCTGCCGAGCTCGACGAGCACTTCCTGGAACGGACGGCATTCGCCGGTGCGCGGCACGACCGGCACGCGCACGGAATCGACGGGACCGTCGAACTCGGAGATCGGGCGGTCCAGCATCGACATCGCGTCGTGTCGTTCGAGGTAGGTCGTATCGGGCAGGATGAGATCGGCGAATGCGGTCATCTCCGACTGGAACGCATCGCACACGACGATGAACGGAATTTTGTATTCGCCGTTGCCGTGCTTGTCGGCGAGCATGTTGCGCACTTCCATCGTGTTCATCGACGAGTTCCATGCCATGTTGGCCATGAAGATCATCAGCGTGTCGATGGGGTACGGATCGCCGCGCCATGCGTTCGTGATGACGCTGTGCATCACGCCGTGCACCGCGAGCGGATATTCCCACGAGAACGCCTTGTCGATGCGAACCGGCGTGCCGTCGTCGTGGATGAAGAGGTCCTCCGGCGCGGCGGGCCAGCCGAGCGGCCCGCTCGCGAGCGGCGTGTTCGGCTTCACCTGATCGGGGTGATTCGGCGGTTTCGCCGATGGCGGCACCGCGCGCGGAAACGGCGACTTGTGCCGGAAACCGCCCGGACGGTCGATCGTGCCGAGCAGCGACATCAGCACGGCGAGCGCGCGGATCGACTGGAAGCCGTTCGAGTGCGCGGCGAGACCGCGCATCGCGTGAAAGGCGATCGGGTTGCCCGTCACGGTGTCGTGCTTCCTGCCCCAACAATCGGTCCATTGAATCGGCAGCGTGATCTTGTGATCGCGGCTCGTCTGGATCATTTCGGCGGCGAGGCGTTCGATCGTCGCGGCGGGAATACCGGTGATGTCCGCGGCCCATTCCGGCGTGCACGTCGCGACCTGCTCGCGCAGCAAGGCGAAGGAGGGCGCGACGCTCGTGCCGTCGTCGAGCGTGTAGCGGCCATCGAGCGCGGGCGCGGCATCGTCGGCATGATGCGCGACCGCGCGATTCGTCTTCGTGTCCCACCAAAGATGATTCTGCGGAAAGAGCGGATTCGATTCGGCCGCGCTTTCGTCCTTCACGAAAAGGCCGAACGTGTCGCTCGCTTCGTTCATATCGAGCAGTTCGGCCGCGTTCGTATAGCGCGTGACGAATTCGTGATCGTAGGCGTCGGCGGCGATCAGTTCGTGGATCAGCGCCATGAAAAGCGCGCCGTCTGTGCCGGGGCGGATCGGCACCCATTCGTCGGCGATGGCCGCGTAGCCCGTGCGGACCGGATTGATCGCGATGAAGCGTCCGCCCGCGCGCTTGAATTTCGATATCGCGATCTTGAGCGGATTCGAGTGATGATCCTCCGCCGTGCCAATCATGAAGAAGAGCTTCGCGCGGTCGAGATCCGGGCCGCCGAATTCCCAGAACGAGCCGCCGATCGTATAGATCATGCCCGCGGCCATGTTCGCCGAGCAGAAGCCGCCGTGGGCCGCGTAGTTGGGCGTGCCGAAGTTCTTCGCGAAGAGGCCGGTCAGCGCCTGCATCTGGTCGCGTCCGGTGAAGAGCGCGAATTTTTTCGGATCGGTGGCGCGCAGGTGTGCGAGACGCTTTTCGAGCGTATCGAGCGCGACCTCCCACGAGACCGGCTCGAACTGCGCTTCGCCGCGCAGTGCGCCGGGTTTTCGCATCAGCGGCTGCGTGAGGCGTGCGGGCGAATACTGCTTCATGATGCCCGACGCGCCTTTCGCGCAGATCACGCCTTGATTGAGCGGATGGTTCGGATTGCCGTCGATGTATCTGACTTCGCCGTCGCGCAGATGCACGCGGATGCCGCAACGGCACGCGCACATGTAGCACGTCGTGGTCTTGACATCGAGCTTCTCGTTCTGGGTACGAGCGCCGTGTTCCATGAGTGCTCCTTCTAAAGCGTTATCGCGCGACGGGGACGTTCGCGCGATTCGGTACTTCACTGCATCGGCGATCGATCAGCCGAAGAGGCGTTCGACGCCGAGCGTGATCGCGAGGCCGCCGCCGACCAGCCACGCATACAGGATCGCGCCGGTTGCAAGCGCACGCGGGCCGGCCTGACGGATCTGCGCGATGCGCGTCTCCATGCCGAGCGCGGTCATGGCCATCGTGAGCGCGAAGGTGTCGAGCGTGTTGATCGTGCTCGTGGCGGCATCGGGCAGAACGTGCAGCGAATTCACGACGACGAGCGCGAGAAAGCCGAGCGCGAACCAGGGCACCGCGATCTTGCCGTTGCCTTGCGCCGCGCCGTCCGCCGTGTTGCGCGAGCGGCTGATCCAGAAACCGATCACGAGCAGCACGGGCACGAGCAGCATCACGCGCGTCATCTTGACGATGGTCGCGATATGCGTCGCTTCCGGGCTGACGTTGCTCGCCGCACCGACGACCTGCGCCACTTCGTGAATCGTGCCGCCGAAAAAGAGGCCCGCGCCGAGCGTATCGAGATGCAGCCAGCCGGCGTTGAACGCGAGCGGGTAGAGGAACATCGAGAGCGTGCCGAACAGCACGACGCTGCCCACCGCCATCGCGCTCTTGTGCGGCTTCGATTGCAACGTCGATTCGAACGCGAGCACCGCGGCCGCGCCGCAAATCGCGCTGCCGGCTGCCGTGAGGAGTGCGGTATCGCGATCGAGCTTCATCAGCTTCATGCCGGCCCACGTACCGATGACGAGCGTGCTGACCACGACCAGCACCGACACCGTGAAACCCGACACGCCGACTTGCGCGATTTCCTGAAGGCTGATGCGCAGCCCGAAGAACGCGACCGCGATGCGCAGCAGCTTGCGCGCGGAAAAGTTGACGCCGGCCGCCCAGCTTTCCGGCATGCCGTGACGCAGCGCATTGCCGTAGATCGCGCCCGCGACGATGCCGACGATCAGCGGGCTGATGCCGAGCCCGGCGATAGCGGGCAGCGAAGCGAGGCGCGTGACGGCGGCGGCGAACAAGGCGACGAAGAGAATGCCGTTGAGTTGCCCGCGTCTGGATGATGCGGCCGGCGCGAACGTTTGGGCGGACTGAACCGTGGACATGGATGAACCCGTTTGATGATGATGACTCGATGGGCTAATCCTATTCTCGATATATGAATATGAAAAATCGTGATTTAGAATGGGAAGTATCGTACCACCTTATATTTGAAACAGATGACCCCGGAACAACTGATAACGTTCGCAACGGTCGCAGAGCACGGCAACATCAGCCGGGCGGCGGTGGCCTTGCATTTGTCGCAGCCCGCCGTGTCGGGGCAGTTGCGCCTGCTGCAGGAGGAATTCGGCGAGCCGCTTTATCAGCGTGATGGCCGCGGCGTGCGCCTGACCGCAGCCGGCGAGCAGTTGCTCGGCCATGCGGAACGCCTGCGCGAGACATTTCGCGCGGCGCACGCGCTGCGCGACGCATTGCGCGGGCTGGAGCGCGGCACGCTGCGCATCGGCGCGAGCACGACGCCAGCGAGTTATTTGCTGCCGTATCTGATCGCTGCGTTTCACAAGCGCTTTCCGGAAGTCGTCGTGACGACCATCGACGGCAATACCGCCGATATCGTCGCTGCGCTCGGCTCGCTCGATATTGCGCTGGTCGAAGGCGCGCCGGGACACGATCTGCCGCTCGGCACCACCGTCACACCGTGGCGCGAGGACGAAATCGTCGCGATCCTGCCGAATGGTCATCCGCTTGCCGACGGGCGCGATGCCGCCACGCTCGATCAGTTGAGCGAGCATCCGCTCGTGCTGCGCGAGCCCGGCTCGGGCGTGCGGCAGATCATCGAGCGCGCGTTCGCCGATTGCGATGCGCCCATGCGGGTCGCGCTGGAAATCGCGGGCGTCGAGGGCGTGAAGGAGGCGGTGCGCGCGGGCATGGGCATCGGCTTCGTATCGGCGATGTCGATCCGCCACGAGGACAGCGCGTTGCGTCGCGTGCGTATCGCGCCGCGACCGCTCACGCGGCGTTTTTCCATTTTGCTGCCGCACGCGGCAACGCCGTCACGCGTCGCGGCGCGTTTCCTGGAGTTATGCGAGGAACCGGGTCTCATCGGCTAGGGAATTCCACTATGGCGCGTCGATGGCGGTCTGACGCACCATTCGTTCTCAACAGGGGCGCTGCGGCGTCCTTTTCGAAAATCGTTTATGGAACCGGTTCCACCGAGGAATTTCGAGGCCAAAACCCATAGTGAGAAGCGAGTGAATCAAAAATCCCGCATCGATGAAAAGCGCGCAGAAGTCGTGATCGTAGCGAGCGCGTTCGGCGCCGATGCGATCCGTCGCGATGGCCACGCCGCGTGGGCGGCGGTCGCGGCGCGCGCGGGTGCGGATGGCTTCGAAGTGCGTCGCGAGTTGTTCGCCGATGACGCCGATTCGCAGCCCGATGCACTCGCGCAGCTCGGCGCACGGATTCGCGCGCACGGCTTGTGGGCGGTCCATTCGACGCCCGCGACGCTGTTCCGCGACGACGGCGCGCTCGATCTCGATTCGCTGCGGCTCGCCATCGACGAAGCAGCGGCGATGGACGCGCGCATCGTCAAGCTGCAACTGGGCGGCACGGAGCGTGGTGTCGCGACCGATCCGGCCACGCTCGATCGCCTGATGTCGGCGATCGCCGCGTCGAAAGCGCGCGTGGTCGTCGAAAACGGACAACTGAAGGCAGGCGGCACGATCGGCGCGTTCGATGCGCTCTTCGCCGCGCTGCCCGCGCGAAGCGGCCTCGCGATGACTTTCGACACCGGAAACTGGCACTGGGCGGAGCAGGATCCGCTCGACGCGGCGCAGCGCCTCGCGCCGCACGTCGCGTATGTGCACTGCAAGGCGGTGATGGGCGAGGGCGCGCGCCGTTTTGCCGCCGCGCCCGCGAACGGCGACGCGCGTTTCGCGACGCTGCTCGCGCAGTTGCCGGGCGATGTGCCGCGCGGCATCGAATATCCGTTCATTCCGGGCGCGGACGGTTCGCTCGACGCCGACGCGGCGCGCCAGGTCGCACGAATCGCGGCATTTTGAATGCCACTTTGAATTACGCATTTTGCATTCAGCATTCATCTGCAAAGGAACCCGACATGCAAGCCAAGCCTGAAGCCCTCGACGTCGTCACTTACGGCGAAGCGATGACGATGTTCGTCGCCGCCGTTACCGGCGATCTCGCGAAGGCCGGTCAATTCACGAAGCGCGTCGCGGGCGCGGATCTGAACGTCGCGATCGGTTTGTCGCGCCTTGGCTTCAAGGTGGGCTGGATGAGCCGCGTCGGCAACGATTCGTTCGGGCGCTATGTGCTCGACGTACTCGCATCCGAAGGCATCGACGCGCGCCGTGTGACGATCGACGAGCGTTATCCGACGGGCTTTCAGCTCAAAGGCAAGTGCGACGACGGCAGCGATCCGGCCGTCGAGTATTTCCGCAAGGGTTCGGCCGCGAGCCATTTGTCGCTCGACGACTACGCCGCCGATTACGTGCTCGGCGCGCGTCATCTGCATCTGACGGGCGTGGCGCCCGCGATCTCGGCGACCTCGCGTGAGCTTGCGTTCCACATGGCCCGCGAAATGCGGGCAGCGGGCAAGACGATCTCGTTCGATCCGAATCTGCGTCCGACGCTGTGGCCGTCGCGCGAGGCGATGGCCGAATCGCTCAATGCGCTCGCCGCGCTCGCCGACTGGGTGCTGCCGGGGGTGTCCGAAGGATTGACGCTGACGGGCTATGCGAAGCCCGAGGACATCGCCGCGTTTTATCTCGATCGGGGAGCGAAGGGCGTCGTCGTGAAGCTGGGCGCGCACGGCGCGTATTTCCGCACGGCGGACGGCGAGCAGGGCATCGTGCCGGGCGTGCCGGTCGAGAAGGTCGTCGATACGGTCGGCGCGGGCGATGGCTTCGCGGTCGGCGTCGTGAGCGCGCTGCTCGAGGGACGCGATGTGCGTCACGCGATCGCGCGCGGCAATCGCATCGGCGCGCTGGCGATTCAGGTGATCGGCGACAGCGAAGGACTGCCGACGCGCGCCGCGCTCGATCTGCTCGAAGCACAGGATTCCAACGACAAGACGGCCAAAGCCGCGTTCGATCTGGCTTGAAAGCCACCAACCGAGACTCAACCGAATTGCGTTCGGAGACAACCATGCAAAGTTCTTCCAATCCCACGCTGGCCGTGCGCCGCTGGTGGGCGATCATGCCGATCGTCTTCATCACGTACAGCCTCGCGTATCTCGACCGCGCCAACTACGGTTTCGCGGCGGCGGCGGGCATCAATCAGGATTTGGGCATCAGCAAGGGACTGTCCTCGCTGATCGGCGCGCTGTTTTTTCTCGGCTATTTCTTCTTTCAGATTCCGGGCGCGATCTATGCCGAACGGCGCAGCGTGAAGAAGCTCGTGTTCTGGAGTCTCGTGCTGTGGGGCGGCTGCGCGACGCTCACGGGCATGGTGAGCAATATCCCTTCGTTGATGGCGATCCGCTTCGTGCTCGGCGTCGTCGAGGCTGCGGTGATGCCGGCGATGCTCGTCTTCATCGCGAACTGGTTCACGAAGTCGGAGCGCTCGCGTGCGAATACGTTTCTGATTCTCGGCAATCCGGTGACGGTGCTGTGGATGTCGGTCGTATCCGGTTATCTCGTGAACTCGTTCGGCTGGCGCCACATGTTCATCGCGGAAGGTTTGCCGGCGGTGGTGTGGGCGGTGATCTGGTGGTTCATCGTGAAGGACAAGCCCGCACAGGTGAGCTGGCTCACGGATCAGGAAAAGAACGATCTCGATGCGACCTTGCGCGCCGAGCAGGCCGCGATCAAGCCGGTGAAGAACTATCGCGAGGCGTTCAAGTCGCCGGCGGTGATCAAGCTGTGTGCGCAGTATTTCTGCTGGAGCATCGGCGTGTATGGGTTCGTGCTGTGGCTGCCTTCGATTCTCAAGAGCGGATCGACGCTCGGGATGGTCGAGACGGGCTGGCTGTCGGCGGTGCCGTATCTTGCGGCGACCATCGCGATGCTGCTGGCTTCGTGGGCCTCAGACAAGCTTCAGGCACGCAAGGCTTTTGTGTGGCCGTTTCTGCTGATCGGCGCGGTGGCGTTTGCAGGTTCCTACCTTCTCGGGTCGACGAACTTCTGGGCTTCTTATGCGTTGCTCGTGATCGCAGGGGCTGCGATGTATGCGCCCTATGGGCCGTTCTTTGCGATCGTGCCGGAGTTGCTGCCGAAGAATGTCGCCGGGGGGGCGATGGCGCTCATCAATAGCATGGGGGCGTTGGGGTCGTTCGTCGGGTCGTATTTTGTGGGGTATTTGAATGGGGCTACTGGATCGCCCTCTGCCTCTTACGTTTTCATGAGCGCCGCGTTGTTGATGGCTGTTTGGCTTACGCTGGCGGTTAAGCCGCAGGCGGCGGTTCGGGCTGGGGTTGTTGTGAGGCCTTGAGGTTTTTGCTTTCGCTTTTCGCTTTTGCTTTCGGTTTCGCCGGATCCCGTTGTCGTGTCGGTCTATTGGCACTGCCCCTGTGCGGGGCGGCAGTCACTTTCTTTGCCGTCGACCAGAGTTAGCGCTTTAGCGCTTACTCTGGTCCTGTGCAAAGAAAGCAACCAAAGAAAGCAGCTCGTCACGGCCCGCGGTCACACGCACGTTGGGTAGTACTCTCGTCCTAGGTGGCACTCGCCTAAAGAGTGCCCTCAAACACCTAATCGGGCTTGGCTCGCGCGCGGTCTGACGAGCTAGTTTTCCAAGGACACTGGTTCAGCACGAAACTGCTTCGGCACAGCGCTACGCGCTGCCGCCGGGTCTGCAAGGGAAACCGACGGGCTGCCAGTGCAGTGAGACGGAGGCATTAGTAGAGAAGCACATGCATCCCCGATTGACCGGTCGGCCGCGAAGCGGGCCGGAGCTATATGGTGCTGAACCAGTTTGGTGTGTGGTGCGATGTGACAGACCGTGCGCGAGCCAAGCCCGATTAGGTGTCTGAGGGCACTCGTTAGGCAGCCCACGATGGACGAGAGGACTACCCAAATTGCGTGTGACCGCGGGCGTATCGGAAGCTGCTTTCTTTGGTTGCTTTCTTTACACAGGACCAGAGTAAGCGCTAAAGCGCTAACTCTGGTCGACGGCAAAGAAAGTGACTGCCGCCCCGCACAGGGGCAGTGCCAATAGACCGACACGAAAACGGGATTCCACAGAAGCCCGAGCCAACCAACCCAGACAAAGCAAACCATGACCAAAAAAATCGTAGCCTACAAGGCGTTGCCAAGCGACGTAGAAGCCTATCTCCGCGCCCACGCGGAAGTGGTGAACATCGATCCGAAAAACCACGCCGCATTCGTGGAAGCGCTAACAACCGCCGACGGCGCCATCGGTGCGAGCATAAAGATCTCCCCCGACATGATCGAAGGCGCCCACCGCCTGAAAGCACTGTCGACGATCTCCGTAGGCTTCGACCAGTTCGACGTGCAAGACCTCACCCGCCGCGGCATCGTGCTTACGCACACGCCGGACGTGCTCACCGAATCCACCGCCGACACGGTCTTCGCGCTGATCCTCGCAAGCGCGCGCCGCGTCGTCGAACTCGCCGAATGGGTCAAGCAAGGCAACTGGAAGGCAAGCATCGGTGAAGCGTGTTTCGGCGTCGACGTGCAAGGCAAGACACTGGGCATCGTCGGCCTGGGACGCATCGGCGGGGCCGTCGCACGGCGCGCGGCGCTCGGCTTTCGCATGAACGTGCTCTACACGAATCGCAGCGCGAACGAGCAGGCCGAAAAGGAATACGGCGCAAAGCGTGTCGAGCTCGACGAACTGCTCGCGCAATCCGATTTCGTCTGCCTGCAAGTGCCGCTCACGCCGGAAACGCGCGGTCTCATCGGGGCGAACGAATTGCAGAAAATGAAACGGAGCGCGATTCTGATCAACGCCTCGCGCGGACCGACCGTCGATGAAAACGCGCTCGTCGATGCGCTAAAAAACGGCACGATCCGCGGTGCAGGCCTCGACGTGTTCGAGCAGGAACCGCTTCCCGCCGACTCGCCGCTGCTCGCGATGAAAAACGTCGTCGCACTGCCGCATATCGGCTCGGCTACGCACGAAACGCGTCACGCGATGGCGCGAAACGCCGCGGAAAATCTCATCGGCGCACTGAACGGCACGCTCACGCAGAACATCGTCAATCCCGACGTGCTCGCGCGCTGAAACCGTGGGTCGCCCGGTCATGCGCTAACATGCGCGATGCGAGGAGAACGATAATGACGGCATCGCGACTCGCTTCACGGCGAAGCGCGCGCCCACGACCACTATGTCCGACGACCCCACATTGACGAACCGCCCGCCTGCATTCGGCGCGCGCCGCGCGACCATCACCGATGTCGCCCGCGAAGCAGGCACCGGCAAGACCAGCATCTCGCGCTATCTGAACGGCGAGCTCGGCGTGCTGTCGCCCGATCTGCGCGAGCGCATCGAGGCGGCCATCGCCAAGCTCGACTATCGGCCGAATCAGATGGCGCGCGGCCTGAAGCGCGGCCGCAATCGTCTGATCGGCATGCTGCTCGCCGACCTCACGAACCCGTATTCCGTCGAAGTGCTGCAAGGCGTCGAAGCAGCGTGCCACGCGCTCGGCTATATGCCGCTCATCTGTCACGCAGCCAACGAGATCGACATGGAGCGGCGCTATCTGCAATTGCTGACGACGTATCGCGTCGAAGGCGTCATCGTCAACGCGCTCGGCGTGAAGGAAGAACTGCTGCAAGGCTTTGCGCGCGGCGGCATTCCGGTCGTGCTCGTCGATCGCTCGGTCGAAGGTTTCATCACCGACATGGTCGGGCTCGACAATCCCGCCGCCGTGCAGATCGCGACGCGTCATCTCGTCGACGAAGGTTTCGACGAGCTGCTGTTCGTCGTGCAGCCGGTCACGCATGTCAGCTCGCGGCGTCTGCGCGAAGCCGCGTTTCGCGAAACCGTCGCGGCGCTCCATGCAAGCGGCTCGACGCTCGTGATCGATCTCGCCGATGCGGCGCCCGCGCTCGCGGAACTCGACACGCGCGTCACGGCGGCGAAAGCCGCGGGCAAGCGCGTCGCGCTCTTCGCGGCGAACGGGCCGGTCGCGCTGCGCGTCGCGGTGCATCTGAAGGAACGCCACGGCGCGGACTGGCAGGCGAGCGTCGCGCTGATGTCGATCGACGATTCCGAATGGGCGCAGCTCGCCGGCATGACGGCGGTCCGCCAGCCGACGTACGATATCGGCCGGCGCGCGGTCGAATTTCTGCATGAGCGTCTCGGCGGCGCCGCGATGCCCGCGCGCGAATGTCTGCTGCCGGGCGAACTCGTCGTGCGCGCATCGACGACACGCGCGAATCACAACGACGAGCAACAAGCTTCGCAAGGAATCTGAATGATCAGTGTTACGACGTTGCTGAGCCTCGCGCTCGCGACGCTCATCATCGCGGCCATGCCCATCGTGCTGTACAGGAAGCTGCGGCCGCGCTTCGCGATCGTGCCGCGCTACGCGATTCTCGGCATCGCCGTGTTCGCGCTCTTCGCGATGGTCATCGAACGCGCGCTGCACGGCTTCATGCTGAGCAATCCCGTCACGTCGGCGTGGCTCGTCAATCCGGCCGTGTTCGTCGTTTATGGCGCGCTCGCGGCGGGGCTGTGCGAGGAAGTCGGACGCTTTCTCGCGATGAAATGGCTCATCTCGCGCGAGCCTGACGCGCTCGACCGGCACGGTCCGGCGCTCGGCTACGGCATCGGGCACGGCGGGGCGGAGGCGTGGATCGTCGGCGTGCTCGTGCAGGTGCAATGGATCGTCTATGCGGTGCTCGCGAATCGCGGCACGCTCGACGCGCATTTCGCGACCGCGCCGCTCGAAGCGATCGCGCGCATTCATCTCGTGCTGATGAGTCTGTCGCCGGTGTCGGCGGGCATCTTCCTCGTCGAGCGTGCGAGTGCGTTCGTGCTGCAACTCGGCTTTTCCGCGCTGATGTGGCAAATGCTGCGCGAGCGTTCGCGCCACGCGCTCGCAGTCCTCGTTGCCGCGCATGCGCTCGTCGGCTTGCCAGCCGCGCTTTTTCAGGCGCGGCTCGTGCCGCTCATCGCCGCCGATGCGGTGTATCTCGTGCTCGGCGCGATCGTCGCGGTGGCGCTCGTGCGCTACTACCGGCGAGCCGCCGCCCGCGGCGGTTGAGCGCATCCGCGCCTGCCTGAATCAAATATCGACATCGAATGGACGACTATCAATACGACTGCCCGAGCGCGGATATCGACATGCTCGCGCATGTGATCTGCGATCTCTTTCCCGAGCAGACGCAGTTCGCCGAACGCAAGGACGATGAAGGCCGCACATCGCTCGTGATTCATTACGTGGCGATGCGCTTCGGTTCGAGCGCGCGGCGCATCACGATCGACGTGCGTTTCGATCCGGCCGCGCTCGCGCGTTATCGCGCATTGCCGCCACGCATGCACGCGCGCAGTTACGCGGTGCTGCGTGCCTATGTGGAAGCGACGCTCGGATCGCTCGAAGAGATGTACGCGGACGGCCAGACCGTGCCGCGCGAAGTGGACATCGAGATGGGCGAGGACTTCGCGTGAGCGCGCTCAGGCTTCGCGATAGACCTTCGCGAAGCGCGCTGCCTTCACGACGCCGAAATCGCCCGGCGCGTATTGCATGACCCAGTCGCCGGCAGCGCCGGTGAGGGTGTCGCCTGCCGCGGATCGCGCGATCGAGAAGGGTTCGTGCATCTGCTTCGCGAGCACGACGTTCGGACGGTTGCGATAGATGCCCGCCTCGCCGTGCGCGATGCCGCCTTCCGGCACGTACTTCGGATCGAAGCGTTCGCGCGACACGACCCAGCGCTCGCCGCTGGAAGCGGTGACGATCGCATCGCCGCTTGCATAGCGGTTCGGCCCTTCGAGGCTCATGAGTTCGCCCGCGGCAGCCGCGAATTCCACGGTGACGGCTTCGTCCTTCACGACGCGGCGTGCGGCGGGATCGGTGGCGAGATCGAGTTGCGAAAGATGGAGCATGGTGCGATCGGCGAAGATGGTGAGGGAGCGGATCGTAACGGCATTCGCGTCATTTTGCACTCGGCGGACGCAAAAAAGCCCGCATCATGCGATGCGGGCTTTCCGATCCGGCGCTCGTTCAGGGCTTCGTCGTCGATGCCGCATCCGCGCCCGCCGCGCGCGAACGATGGTGCGCGCCGCCGCGGCGCGCCTTGCCGTGCTCCGAGCGGAAGCTCGTATCGGCGAGTTTCTTCTGCTCGGGCGAAAGGCTCGCGTAAAGCGGCTCGAAAGCTTCGACGAGCCGCTTCGTGCCGTCCGCGTTGGCTTGCGTGATCTGCTCGTATTGCTTCATGTCGTCGAGCGCGGACATCGTGTCGCGCTGGGCGATGCGCTGGCGGTACAGATCGGCCATGGTGCGGCCGTTGTCGCGCATTACATCGGCGAACTTCGACCACTGCGCTTCCTGCTGCGGCGTGATCTTGAGGCTCGAATGCAGTTCCGCGATACGCTCCTCGACGCGCGCCTCGCGCTTGCTGGCGGCCGGTGCGGACGCAGCGTCCTGCGCGGCGGGCGCCGATGCGGCCGTGGGCGCCGAACTCTGCGCGAAAACCGGGCTCAGTGCGCAGAAAGCGGCCAATGCAACGAGTGTTCTTTTCATTCAAAGTACCTTCGATCGATATAGGAAGCGGCGTGCTTCGTAAGCTGCATGCAAAGCAGCGAAGATCACGCCATCGGCGGATATTAGTATCACGATTGCATGCGGATTCGCCCGCATTGCCACAACTGCTTACATTCGAAACGTCTCTGGAAAAAACGCAGTGGATACCTTGTTGAGCATGCGGGTCTTTGTCGCGATCGTCGAGGCGGGCAGTCTGAGCGCCGCGGCCGAGCGCTTTTCGATCTCGGCGCCGATGGCGGGCAAGCACTTGCAGGCGCTGGAGGCGCGGCTCGATGCGCGTCTCATTGTCCGCACGACGCGTCGTCAGAGCCTGACCGAGATCGGCCGTGAATATTACGAACGCTGCCGCCGCATTCTCGCGGAAGTCGATTCTGCCGACACCCTCGCCGAATCGATGAGCGCGACGCCGCGCGGCGTATTGCGCGTCACCGTGCCGCTGACTTACGGCGTGCAGTTCGTCACGCCCGCCGTGACCGAGTTTCTCGCGGCGTTCGCGCAGATCAGCGTCGAGCTCGATCTGACCAACCGCATGGTCGATATCGTCGAGGAAGGATTCGACGCCGCCGTGCGTATCGGCACGCTCGCCGATTCGAGCTTCGTCGCGCGGCCGCTCAAGCCGTATGCGATGACGGTATGCGCGTCGCCTTCCTATCTTGCGCGCGCGGGCACGCCCGCGACCCCCGCCGATCTCGCGAGCCACGAGTGCCTCGGCTTCTTGCATCTCGGCCGCGAGGCGAGCTGGCGGCTCGAAGGCGAGGACGAGGCGATGCATGCGCGCCGCACGCAGTCCGCGCGCTTTCGCACGAATAACGGGCAGGCGCTCAGGAAGGCCGCGCTCGCCGGCTTCGGCCTCGTGCTTCAACCGCATGCGCTCGTCGAAGACGAACTGAAGAGCGGCGCGCTCGTCGCGGTGCTCCAGGACTTTCTGCCGAAGCCTTCGCCCGTTCATCTCGTCTATCCGCGCGATACGCGCGCGACGCCCAAGCTCGCGAGTTTCGTCGATTTCATGGTGACGAAGCTCGGTGTCTGACCGGCGTTCGTATCGCAGCGTCTCGGCGATAATGCAAACACAAAATGCCGGATGCCAGATGGCATTCAAAACGCATAAACCAAAACACAAAACGCCAAGGACGACGCCCACATGAGACCGCCGCGCCTCGATCAGCTCGACGACATCGATCGCAATCTCGTCGCGCTTCTGCAGATGAACGCGCGCGAGAGCGTCGCGAATCTCGCGCGGCAACTGGGCGTTGCGCGCACGACGGTGATCGCCCGCATGGCGCGGCTCGAAAAGAACAACGTGATCGCGGGCTACGGCGTGCGGCTCGGCCAGGATGTGCTCGACGCGAGCATTCAGGCGTACGTCGGCATCAAGCTCACGCCGAAATACGGCCGCGATCTGCAGAAGCGCTTCGCACGCATGCCGGAGATTCAGTTGCTCTGTGCGGTGAGCGGCGAATTCGATTACGTCGCATGGCTGCGCGCCGATTCGCCGGACCGCCTGAACGACCTGCTGGACGAGATCGGCGTGCTGGAAGGCGTCGAACGGACGACGACGTCGATTATCCTCGCGCGCAAGATCGATCGCGCCGGTTGAGACTCGACGATACAAACGGGATCGATCGATCGTCGAAACGACGAAAACCGTCGTCGAAGCGCATCATTTTGCGTCTAGGATCAATATTCGCGCGCTCCTAAACTGTGTGAACAGGTGTATCGGCTAACTCGCACATACAGGAGACGAATATGAAAGTGGCCCTCGTCGGCGCCGGACTGATCGGTCAAAGCATTGCGCATTTGCTGCGTGAAACGGGGGATTTCGACGTCGTCGCCTTCGATCGCGACGAACACGCGCTCGCGCTCATCGATGCGCAAGGCATCCCGACGCGCCGCGTCGATTCCGCCGATACGCCCGCGCTTCGTCAGGCGCTGATCGGTTTCGACGCGCTGATCAATGCGCTGCCGTATTACCTCGCGGTCAACGTCGCATCGGCGGCGAAAGCGGCGGGCGTGCATTACTTCGACCTCACCGAAGACGTGCGCGCGACGCACGCGATCCGCGCGATCGCCGACGACTCCGAGCTCGCGTTCATGCCGCAATGCGGTCTTGCGCCGGGCTTCATCGGCATCGTCGCGCACGATCTGGCGAAGCGTCTCGACGACGTGCGCGAAGTAAAGATGCGCGTCGGCGCGCTGCCCGAGTTTCCGACCAATGCGCTGAAGTACAACCTTACATGGAGCATCGACGGGCTCATCAACGAGTATTGCCAGCCGTGCGAGGCGATCCGCGAAGGCCGCACGCAATGGGTGCAGCCGCTCGAAGGCGTCGAGCATTTTTCGCTCGATGGCATCGAGTACGAGGCGTTCAATACATCGGGCGGGCTCGGCACGCTCTGCGAAACGCTTGCCGGCAAGGTCGAGACGCTCGACTACAAATCGGTGCGCTATCCGGGGCATCGCGATCTGATGAAGTTCCTGCTCGACGATCTGCGTATGTCCACCGATCGCGACGGTCTCAAGACGATGCTCAAGCGCGCGGTGCCTTCGACGGCACAGGACGTCGTATTGATCTTCGTCACGGTGACGGGCATGCGGCGCGGGCAACTCGTGCAGGACGTGTTCACGCGCAAGATCTTCGCGAAGGATGTGTGCGGCGTGCCGATGAGCGCGATCCAGATCACGACCGCCGGCGCGATCTGCGCGGAACTCGATCTCTTCCGCGAAGGCGTGCTGCCGCAGAGCGGCTTCGTGCGTCAGGAGCAGGTGCCGCTCGACGCGTTCCTCAACAACCGCTTCGGCAAGCTGTACGAAGGCGCCAACGCGGTCGCGACGGCACGCCAGCTCGCGGCGGCTTAAGCGACGAGGCGCGCGACCAGTTCGCCGCCCGCTTCACCGGATGGCGTCGTGTTGTCGAACATCACGAGCGTCCGCGCGAGCGCTTCATCGGGGACGAAGAGGCGCTTGCGATATTCCTCCCAATGCGCGAGCTTGTACGCATCGTTCGGATCGCCGCGCGCAACGATCCGTTCGCGCGCCACATCTTCATCGACATGCACCCAGACGACGCTTATGGCGACATCGTCATCGATGCCGAGCCACGCGCGATCGAAAAGGCGTCCATTGCGCACCTCGCGCGTCAGCGGCGCGACGATCACGACGCTCACGCCGAGCGCGAGATTTTCGGCGGCGGTATCGATGAGACAGCGATACTCCGGATCGCGAAAATGTTCTATGAAAAGCGGGCTGTCGCGATCGTGCGGATCGCCGGTGAGCGCGCCGATCGCCGCGGCGCTGTATGCACCGTAGAGCGTGTCCTTGTCGAGCAGGCAGAAGGGCTCGCCAGTCGCATGCATGAGCGGCGCGAAGAGTTGCTTCGCGAGCGTCGTCTTGCCGGTGCCGGCATGACCGCAGAAGAAAATCAGATGCTTCACGCCGGGTCGGTCCTGGATGATAGTTGCATCGCTAAATATCGGTTCGCGCGCGCTGATATCGCTTCATGAGCGGCGTCGCGGTGATGCCGTGCACGATGACAGACGCAGCGATCGTCGCGATGACGAGCGGCACGAGCGGCGCGGCCACGTCATGCGGCGCTTGCTCGAGTGCAAAGAGCAAATAATAGAACGAGCCGACGCCGCGTATGCCGAACCAGCTCATGAGACGTCTTTGCGCGCCCGTCGCCTGCGAGCCGATGAGCGACGCCTCGACCGCCGCCGGCCGCAGCACAAGAAAGAGCGCGACGATGAGCGCGCAGGTCCGCCACGAGAGCAGTTCGCGCCACATCGTCGCGAGCACGGCACCGACCATCAGCATGATCGCCACTTCGGCGATGCGCTCCAGTTCGATCGTGAAGCCGTGCACGCGCTCGGCCATGAAGGCGTGCGCGCGTTCGGGATCGGCTGCGGCGGCGCCGACGTCGTCCGCATCGATCTTGCCGACCGCCTGGCGCGGGGACTTGTCGCCGCTTTCTTTTTGCTCGACGCGGCGCATGGAGAGACCGGCTGCGAAGACCGCGAGAAACGCGTACGTGTGCAGCAATTCGGCGACGCCGTACGACAGCGCGATGAGGCCGAGCGCAAAGAAACCTTCCGGTCCGAGCGCCTGCCCGTGGCGCGTGCGCAGATACGCGACAAGCCGCACCGACAGCGCGCCGAGCAGCCAGCCGCTCACGAGCGCGCCCGCGATGCCCCATATCGCCTGCAATGCGAAGTTCCAGTGCAACGCTTCGCTTGGCGACGCCTCGAAGCGGCACACCGCGATGCCGAGCAGCGCGAAGGGCAGCGCGATGCCATCGTTGAGTCCGCCTTCGCCCGTCAGCGAAAAGCGCAGCAGGTCGACGTCGCCGGGCGTCTCGACCTGAACGTCATGCGCGAGCACGGGATCGGTCGGCGCGAGCATCGCGGCGAGCAGCAGCGACGGTCCCCAGCTGAGACCGAGCACATAGACGCCGAAGAGCGTGAGCGCGGCGACGGTGAGGATCATGGCGACGAAGCCCAGGCGTACCGGGAGAAGCCAGATGCGATCGGTGGGCGGCACGCGCAGCCGCAGGCCGATCGCGAATAGCGACACGAGCATCGCCACTTCGGTGATGCGCCGGAGGACCGTTGCTTCGGTCGCGAGGTCGAGTGTCAGCAGATTGGCGAGCGCGGGACCCATCGCGAAGCCGATCGCCAGGTAGCACATCGCGGTGCTGACCGGCAGGTGCTTGAACGTCGAACTGGCGAGGCCCATGAAAATGAGCACGCCGCCGACGACGAGAAACCACATCGTCTCGATCATGAATGCCTTCGGACTTCATATGCTGATGGTTGAGCGGACCGCGCCGCGATGCGCGGGACGTTCTGTTCGGACGCAGCACGCGCCGTGCCCGTATCCGAATCACGCGCTTCGGGCAGCGCGCCTGCCTGTTCGCCGACTTGCGCGTAAGATGCATTCGGTTCCCGCATGGGCATTCTTCATCCGCTTCATTCGCACGGTCTTTTGCGTTACGAATGCAAAAAACCAGGGGAGAACGAGCATGTCACAGCACTTCGACGCAGTCGTGATCGGTACGGGGCAGGGCGGTTCGCCGCTTGCCGTGCGGCTCGCGGAAAGCGGCAAGCGCACGGCCATCATCGAGCGGCATCTTTTTGGCGGCACCTGCGTGAACGTCGGTTGCACGCCGACCAAGACTTATGTCGCGAGCGCGCGGGCCGCGCATGTCGCGCGCACGGCGGCGCAGTACGGCGTGATGATCGGCGGCGACATCCGCATCGACATGGCGCGTGTGAAGGCGCGCAAGGACGAGGTGATCGGCGGCTCCCGCACGGGCATCGAGAAATGGCTGCGCGGCACGCACAATCTCACGGTCTTCAAGGGACACGGGCGCTTTACAGGGCCGCGAGCGCTGTCCATCGAGGCGGCCGACGGTTCCACGCAGGAGATCGACGCCGACCTCATCATCATCAACACGGGAACGCGCGCGGTGGTGCCGAAGGTCGATGGGCTCGAACGCGTCCCGTATCTGACCAACTCGACGATTCTCGAACTGACCGAAGTGCCGGAGCATCTGGTGATTGTCGGGGCGAGTTATATCGCGCTCGAATTCGGGCAGATGTTCCGGCGCTTCGGCAGCCGCGTGACCTTGCTCGTGCGCGGCGAGCGGATCCTCACACGCGAGGACGAGGACGTCGCCCGCGCGATGCAGGACGTGTTCGTGCGTGAGGGCATCGACTTTCGCTTCGGCGCGGAGATGTCGCGCGTGGAGCCGATGGCGGGTGGCGTGCGTATCGTCAGTGGCGATGAGGTCATCGATGCATCGCATCTGCTGTTCGCGACGGGCCGCACGCCGAACACCGACGATCTCGGTCTGGAGCATGCGGGCATTGCGGTGAGCCGGCACGGCATGATCGATGTCGACGGCCAGTTGCGCACCAAAGTCGATGGCGTGTATGCGCTCGGCGATGTGAACGGGCGCGGCGCGTTCACGCATACGTCGTGGAACGATTACGAGATCATCGCTTCGAATCTGCTCGACGGCGAATCGCGCAGCGTCGATACGCGCATCATGGCTTATGCGGTTTTCGTCGATCCGCCGTTCGCGCGTGTGGGGATGAGCGAGGAAGACGTGCGCAGGGACGGACGCGAGGCGCTTATCGCGACGATGCCGATGTCGCGGGTGGGGCGCGCTCGGGAGCGCGGTGAGACCGATGGCTTCATGAAGGCGCTCGTGGATGCGCGGACGAAGCGGTTCTTAGGGGCGGCGATTTATGGCATCGAAGGGGATGAGGCCATTCATGCCTTCATCGACATCATGAATGCGGATGCGCCCTATACGACGTTGCAGCGGGCGATGCATATTCATCCGACGGTGAGTGAGTTGATTCCTACTTTGCTTGAGGGGTTGACGCCTTTTGAGTGAGTTTTTCTTTGTTTTCGCCGGATCCCGTGTTCTTAGTGGTCTAGTGGCGTTGCCCCTGTGCGGGGCAACGCTAATAAACCGACACGAACGCAGGATTTCACCGAAGCATGAGCAAGAGACAATAGAAACGAAGCCCTCAAACCTTCACCGACGGCTCAGCCTCATCCTCCTTCACCGCATTCGCGATACGCGTCTCCGGCATAGCAAGCCACACCATCAACACCGCAAGCGCCCCGGCCCCGGCGAGCCCAAAAAAGCTCATCGCAGTGCCGAAGCGATCCGCGGCAAAACCGGCCGCCGCCGTCGAAAGCGTCGCCCCGACGCCCGCAGCCAGCCCAAAAAACCCGATCGTCAGGTTGTAATGCCCGCGCCCACCAGCGACATCCGCCGCAATCAGCGGAAGCATCACACCGAACACGGCTGCGCTGATGCCATCGAGCATCTGCACCGGCACGAGCAGATACGGGCTGCTCACGCCCGCGAACAGAATCGCGCGTATAGGCAACGCGCAGAACCCGAGAATCAGCACCGGCCGGCGTCCCCACTTCTGCGCCTGCCGTCCGACCCACGGCGACAACGCCGCGACGATGAACTGCGGCACGATGATGCACGCCGCAATCACAAGTTGAACGTTGTCGCCCATGTGCGCCGTGACTTCGCCCGCGGCGAGATTCAGCATCGCCGCGTTCGACAGGTGAAAGAGCACCACGCACGCCGCGAAAATCAAAAGACGCCTGTCCTTCAGCAACTCGCGCAACGATTCGCGTTCCTCGCCTTCAGGCGTGAGCTTGGGTTTGCCCGGCGGTGCGCGCGGCACGACGGGCGGCGCATCGTAGTGAATCATGCGCAGCGCGACGATCGCCGGCAACGCGAGCGCGGCCGTCAGGAAGAACACCGAGCGCAGCGACAGATACTCGCCGAACGCGCCCATCAACGCCGCTGTCAGCGCACTGCCGATCGACGCCCAGCGCGCATTGCGGCCGAGCCGGTCGCCGAGATCGGCGCGTGAGACGAGGGCGAGCGAGATCGCCGCCATCGCCGGGACGAGCATGCAGCTCGCGAAACCGTGCAGCACTTCGGCCGCAAAAACCGGCACGAACGTCGGGCTCGCGGCGAGCAGCAGCGCACTCACGATGATCGCGATGATCGCCGAGAGAGCAGCGAACTTCTTGTTGCGCATCGCATCGACGAGCGCGCCTGCCGGCAACTGGCTCGCCATCGCGCTGATCGTGCCGACGGAAAGCATCAGGCCGATCTCGCCCTGCGTCCACTTGTTGGCCGCAAGATACGAAGCAATGAAAGGGCCGAAGCCGGTCTGCACGTTGGCGACGAAGAAGTTCAGCCAGTCGAGCGCGCGCAGACTGCGTGCAATTACCATGTTGTGATTCTGTTATCGATGTCGTTATCCGCTATCTCGTCAGGCGCGCGCCCGAAGCGGGCGCTTGCGCCGGCGCCGCGCCTGAAGCCGTCGCGCTCGCCGCGCCAGTCGATGCCGATGCCGCGCTCGCAGCCGTCGCCGGCGCGGGCACCACAGGCGACACGATCTTGATCGGCTGCTCGGGCGAGTAGGTGGGCGCGGCCTTCAGTTGCGCGTCGTTGAAATCCATCTGCAGCAGCCACTGCTTGTTGCGCGAAAACACATGCAGGTCGCCCCAGTTGGCCGCGACATGCCGCTTGTCGCCCGCGAGCGAACTCGATAGATCGAGCACCAGCGCCTGAGGCTGCGCCTGAGCGTCGACGAGCACGTCGACCACGCGTCCGATGCGCGCGCCGCTTCTTTGCGTCACCGTCGAATCGACGAGCTGCATGAAGTTCGCGGGCGCCTCCGCAACGGGCTGCGGCTTCGGCACCGGTTCGGCCGGCTTGCCCTTCGCGGGCGGTGGTGGCGGCACGAAGGTGATCGGCGCGGTCTTCGAATTCGGCGTGAAGCGGAAGGCCGTCCACGGGAAGTTGACCTTGCGGTCGCCGACGCCGAGGAAGCCCGCGAGATTGACCATCAGAAGCTTCGGCTTCGCGGATGCATCGACGTACATGTCCACCGCACGGCCGACGACCTTGCCGTCCGGACGCTGCACTTCGGCGTCGAGCAGGCCGTGCAGCTGATCGTGCTGCATGATGCGCGTCGAGATGATCTGCGGCGGAGGCGGCGGCTCGGGCGGTTCAGGCGGTGGCGTGACGGCCGGCTCCGGCGGCTTCGGCTTGACGATGCGGCGCTTCGGTTTCGGCGCCGGCGCGGGTTTCACGGCAGACGCGGGCTCCGGCGCCTGCACGGCGGGCAAAGGTTCTTCGGGCTCGGCAGAGCCGGCTTCTTCCGGCGCCGGAATATAAGAGTGTTCGACGATCGGCGCGGGCACCTGTTGCTGCATCAGCCCGCATGCGGAGAGCGCGAAGGCGGCGATGACCGGAAGGCTCGCGGTGACGCGCAGCGCGCGCAACGTTCTCGCGATGGCGACGATGAACGCGGCCACGGACAGCGACAGACGTGCGGCTGCATTGAAGACGCGGCCCGCCCGGCATGCGCGCCCAAGCGCGTGAAGGTCTGTCGGCGACGCATCACCCCGATGCGAGATACCGCCTGTCATCGCAAAAGCTCCATGGTTCCGAGTCACCTGCTTGTCTGGTTCGTTGTTGGATCGGTGCTTGTCAGATCGATTCGACGCGCGCGAGGCGTCGTTCGTTCGCGGATTGAATCATGCATGCGAAGTGCATTCTGCCAATCGACGCTTCACGCTTCGGATGGCCGCGCATGGCCGTTCGATGCCTTCGCGAGTCGTGCCGCGGTGTCGGGCGCGCCCATCTTCTCGGCGGCATCGCGTGCGCTGAAGCCGCCGGCATCGCGCGCATCCGGGTTCGCGCCGCGCGCGATCAACAAGTCGACGATCTCGACGCGATTGAACATCGCCGCGATCATGAGCGCGGTGCGCCCGTCGGGCGATGCGCCTTCCACATCCGCGCCATGTTCGAGCAGCGTTTCGATCACCTTGCGAAAGCCCTTGAACGCGGCGCCCGCAATCGGCGTCTGGCCATTGTCGTTGCGCAGGTTGGCATCGGCGTTGTGCTGAAGCAGGACGCGCACGGCGTCGGCGTGACCGTGATAGCTCGCGAGCATCACGAGGCTGTCGCCCTTGTCGTTGCGCAGATTCGGCGGCAGGCCCTTGGTCAGGAGCGCGTCGAGCATCGCGGCGTCGCCGCGGCGAGCGACATCGAAGACCTCGCTCGCGAACGCGATCATGTCGTCATCGGGGCCATCGCTGGATTGCTTCGTCGGGGGCTCTTTCGGATCGTGCTGCATGGTTCACTCCAATTCGATCGCGCCGCGTGCGCGGGCCAGAGTTTGTCGGGATGCATCGGCGCGCTCGATGTCATGCTGCGCCGGCGGTTTGCACGCGTTCGGAATGCATTCAATCTGGCATTCAGAATGCACGGCGCATGCATGCAAAATGCGAAAGCGGACGCGGGATCAACCGGGAGCATACACAGGTTTGCTTGCAATCCGCGCTTTCCGCGCGCTTCGGGACAGCACGAATCGCGCCATGCCGGTCAGCATTGGCGGCTCGCCGTTATGTCGCTTGACGCGTCTTCGTGCGTCCCATTAGGCTCGTCGCGAATCGACCGTTAAGCGCCCGCACGCGCTCTCGCAATGAATCCGACACCATCCGCCTCCGGCGATCCGCCGCCTCCCGACATTGCCGTGCGCCGCCGCGCGCCCGCCGCCGAACGTAATCGCGATGCGATTCTATCGGTCCTCACGCGCGTCCTGCCGCAAAGCGGCGTCGTGCTGGAGATCGCAAGCGGCACCGGTCAGCACGCCGTGCACTGCGCGGCTGCACTGCCGGGCCTCGTCTGGCAGCCTAGCGATGCCGATGTCGAAGCACGCGAATCCATCGCCGCATGGCGCGCTCACTCGGGGCTCGCCAACCTGAATGCGCCGCTCGCGCTTGATGTGCGCAACGACGATTGGGGCATCGCGAACGTGGCGGCCATCGTGTGCATCAACATGATCCACATCGCGCCGTGGGAAGCGGCCGAGGCGCTCTTTCGCGGCGCGGGCGCGCGTCTCGATGCGGGGGGCGTACTGTACCTGTACGGGCCGTATCGGCGCAATGGAGTGCATACCGCCCCGAGCAACGAAGCGTTCGATCAGCAACTGCGCGCACGCGATCCGCGCTGGGGCGTGCGTGACATGGAAGCAGTCGAGGCGCTTGGCGAGAAGGCCGGCCTCGCGTTCGTCGAGACGGTCGCGATGCCGGCCAATAACTTCAGCGTCGTATTCAAAAAACCCGCGTAACGACGTCCGCGTTCACGCTTCGCCCGGGCGCGCTGCGAACATGCCGCGCCAGGACACCGTCGCCATCAGCGAGGCCGCGACGATCATCCCGCCGCCGATCCAGCCCGCCATCGACACACGTTCGCCGAGCCACGCGCTCGCGAAGAGCGCGCCGAACGCGGGCTCGCTGCCCATCAGGAGCGAGACGCGCGTCGGGCTGCTGCGGCCGATCGCGTAGTTCTGCGCGAAGAAGGCGAAAAGGGTGCACGCGCACACGAGATACAGCACCGATCCCCAGAACATGCCGTGACCGGCGAGAGCGGGCAGCGACTGCCATTGCGATGGCGCGAAAACCAACGCGATGACCGCGCTGCCCGATGCGACCACGCCCGCCTGCACCGCCGTCACCGTAAGCGCGGGCAGGGGAGCCGCGCGCAACACGCGCTTCGTCACGCAAACGGACAGCGCGCGCAGCACGGCGGCGGCGAGGATCAGTCCATCGCCGGCATTGAAGTCGAAGGACAGCGCGCCGTCGCTCGCGAGCAGCCACGCGCCCGCGAACGACACGCCGACCGCCAGCCACTCGGCCGCGCCGGGGCGTCGCCTGAGCAGCGCCCATTCGACGAGCGGCGTCAGCACGACGCACAAGCTGATCAGAAACGCGGCGTTCGCGGCGCGCGTATGGAGCACGCCGAATGTCTCAGCTAGAAAAATCGAAAGCAGCAGCAAGCCGAGAACGAGCACGCCGCGAAGGGCCGCCGCGCTCGCGTGCCGCAGATGCCGCAGGTTGACGGCGAGCAGACAGAACGTGATGCCGAAGCGCAGCGCGAGCAGCCCCAGCACCGGATAGAACGCGAGCGCGCTCTTGACGATGCCGTAGCTGCTGCCCCACACCATCGCGACGGCGAAGAGCAGGAGATCGGAAAGAGGAAGCAGGCGTCGGACGGTCATGGAGCGGCTCCGTGAGAAAGTAGCCGTCATTGTCGAATGATGCGTTCAGCGCGATAATCGGCTTCAGTCGCACAGCTTTCTTGTCACCAATGCACAAATGAATCCCGCCGATCTTTTCGACCTGATGCCGGACATGGCCGTATTCGCGCGCGTCGTCGATGCGGGCAACTTCTCGGTCGCGGCGCGGCAACTGGGCAGCACGCCGTCGACGGTCAGCCGCCAGATCAAGCGTCTTGAAGAGGCGCTCGCCACGCGGCTGCTCGAGCGCTCGACGCGCAAGATCCGCGTTACCGAGTCGGGGCTTCAGGTGTATCGGCATTGCCGCGACATGGCCGCGGCGGCGTCCGGCGCGGTCGATGCGGCGGGGCAGGTGTCGGGCAAGCCGCAGGGCCGCGTCGCGCTGTCGGCGCCGACGGCTTACGCGAAGTCCGTGATTCATCCGCTCGTGCCGGCGTTTCTCGCGGCGTATCCGGATGTCGATCTTCAGCTCGTCTTCAGCGATCACGATATCGATCCGCTCGACAGCGACGTCGATCTCGTCATCCGCGCGACGAGCCATCCGCCGCAAGGGCTCGCCGCGCGCCCGCTCGGACGCGTGCGCTGGCTGCTGTGCGCGTCGGCGGGCTATCTGCGGGAGCGTGGCGCGCCGGCGCATCCGCGCGAGCTGGCGCTGCACGATTGCATCCATCTGGGCGAAACCGCCGACGACAACCGCTGGCGCTTCAGCAACAACGGCGAAACGGTGACAGTCGCGGTGCGCGGGCGCTATATCGCGAATCACGCGGGCGCGCGGCTGGACGCGGCCGAAGACGGGCTCGGCATCGCGGCGCTGCCGGAATTCGCCGCCCGCGATGCGCTCGCGTCGGGCAGCGTGCAGGCCGTGCTCGCGGACTGGGACATGCAGGCGCGGGCGTATCAGGGACCGGTGTGGCTGCTTTATCCGCCGAATCGCTTTCTGCCGCCGAAGGTGCGCGCGTTGATCGATCATCTGCACGCGCATCTCGGGCAGCAAGCGTGAGCGCGAGAATCCGGCGCGCGCCGAAATGAGCGACGCCGTGTAGACTGCGAATGGTCGTTCATTGCGCCGCGCGGCTCGCGGCGTTCAAACCGATCTCCCTTCACCGGAGGCGTCGTACATGCACGCAGCGTTGCCGCAAGGCGAGCAGGAAGCCGGATCAACCGATACACCCGCCAAGCCGCCGCGGGATCTGCGCCGCGTCGACATTCATCCCGATCACTGGTATCCGCTCGCGTGGTCGCGCGAGGTGAAAGCGGGGCGCGCGCACGGCGTGCGTTTCGCGGGCGATCCGATCGTGCTCGTACGCACCGCCTCGGGCAAGGTCTTCGCGCTGGAAGACCGCTGCGCGCATCGGCAGGTGCCGTTGTCGGCGGGTGTCGTCGACGGGGAATCGATCCGTTGCTGCTATCACGGCTGGACCTACGACTGCACCGGCCGCTGCACCGACATCCCTTATCTCGGACGCGAACGCCTGCCTAACGGCGTGCGCGCGTATCCGTGCCGCGAGGCGGGCGGGCTGGTTTTCGTGTTCACGGGCGACCCGGCGCTCGCCGATGCCGCGAAGTTTCCCGATCTCGGCTCCGCCACCGATCGCGCATACAAGACGCGCCGCTTCGGCCGCGCGGTGAAGTGCCACTACTCGTTCATGCACGAAAATCTGATGGACATGAACCATCAGTTCCTGCATCGGCGGCAGATGGGCAGCATGCGCGCGCGCTCGCTCGGCAGACGGCGCGGCGAGGACTGGATCGAAGTCGATTACACGTTCGCGCGCGAAGCGGGCAAGCAGCCGATCGGCGAAGCGCTCGTCTTCGGGCAAAAGCGCGGCTCGAAGCCCGACGACGGCCAGAAGGACGTGATGACGATCCGCACCGAGTACCCGTATCAGACGCTCAAGATCCGCACCAAGGACGACACGATGGTGATGGACCTGTGGATCGCCTACGTGCCGCTCGACGCCGAGCAGCGCACGAACCGCACGTTCGGCCTGTTGTCGATTCGCCGCCCGAAAATCCCCGGCCTGCTCGATGCCGCGTGGCCCTTGCTCGTGTGGTTCACCGAGCGCATCTTCAAGGAGGATCGCTGGATCGTCGAGCGCGAGCAGGAGGCGCACGACCGGCAGGGCGCGGACCACAATCACGAGGTGTTCCCGGTCATCGTCGAGCTGCGCGCGCTTTTGATGGAGCGCGGCGTGCCTCACGGCGCAGGCAGGGGCCCGCGGGACGCCCGGCGCGTGCACGTCATCCAGCCGGTGCAGGAACTGCCCGCATCCTGAGGCGTGCGGCGCTGTGCCTCGCTCGCACCCGATTGCACGCTTCGCGCCGCGGCGCTATACAGAGAGCAGAGAGCGGAAACCACACACGGAGGACCATCATCATGAACAGCGACCCGACCAAGCCGCGCGACGACGCATCGGGTATCGGCGAGGCGCATCCGGACGTCGAGCATTTCGATGCGGCCATCTCGCACGTCGACGAGTCCTACGCCGCGGGCAAGATGGCGGCGGGCGCGGCGAAGGGCATTCTGTACAGCATCATCGAGACGCTCGGCACGCTCGTCGGCGATCCCGATCTGCCCTCGCATGCGCGTTCGGGCTACGAAGGCCTGCTTGAAACGGCGCGCGAACTGCGCTCGAAGATCGAGCACTAGCCGACCCGGTCGGGCGACGCAAGCTTGCAGCGCGTTCGCCCGATGTCAATTTCGCGTCTGCGCATCGTCGGGTAACTGTCAGATCTATTCCGATGCAGCGCCGTCGACCGTCGCCTGCACGACGCACGCGAATTTTCCGCGAGCCTGTTCGGGCTATCGCGCTTCCCCTCCCCAAAGAATGGCAATTGGCTTGTATCTCCGAAAGCGGACAAGCCTTGTCCCGTCAAGCCGCGTCCTTTCTGACTGCGGTCGAATCCCTCGTTATCTCTAGCCGCCGCGCCGTCGATTCCGCCCCGTTCGGACCGTCATCGCGCCACATTGCTGTCAGCTTTCTGTCAGTTTCGTGACCGTTTGCCCAATATCTGCGAACCAGAAAATACTGGTTAACCAGGCAGTGAAAAAAAACGACACAAAACCGCGTCTTTCTTTCGCATTCGGACTGTAAGCCATACACTTGCCAGCGATAAAAGTTACGAGTTGAAACATAAGAAGTCGCCACGGCGGCACCGGTTCCAAGACTCGCATGCAAGTAAATTGCCCACCGCTTGAGGAGAAAAAATGAAGGGTTTCACGATGACCAAGGCAGCAATCGTCGCAGCCACGGCGTTCGCCGCCGCGGCACCGGCGTTCGCGCAAAGCAGCGTCACGCTGTACGGTATCGTCGACGATTCGATCGTCTATCAAAGCAGCCAGACCAACCTGGCCAAGACGAATCCGGGCCGCTCGAACATCAAGACCGGATCGGGCATTTGGGCCGGTAGCCGCTTCGGTTTGAAGGGCGCCGAAGATCTGGGCGGCGGCAACAAGGCCATCTTCCAGTTGGAATCGGGCTTCGACATCAACAGCGGACAAGCGCAGTTCACCAACGCGCTGTTCGGCCGCCAGGCATGGGTCGGTCTGACGAACCCGGCATACGGTACGTTGACTGCGGGTCGCCAGTACACCTCGTACTACACGCTGCTCTCGCCGTACAGCCCGACGAACTGGCTGACCGGCTACTTCGGCGCGCACCCGGGCGATCTGGACGGTTTGGACACGATCTACCGCGCGAACAACTCGATCGTCTACACGTCGCCGAAGTTCTACGGCCTGACGGTGAGCGGCTCGTACTCCTTCGCTGGCGTGCCTGACAGCGTGTACCAAGGCTCGACCTGGACGGCTGCGCTGCAGTATCAGCAAGGCCCGATCGGCGGCACGGTGGCGTTCTCGCGCATCAACAACGCGGCGGAAGGCGGCGGCGTCTACAGCAGCAGCTCGACGACGATCAACAGCACGGCAGCGACCGATGGTTCGGGTCAGCCGGGCGTGTCGGCGGTGACGGCTGGCTACCAGCGCGCACAAGCGCAGCAGCGCTTCGCGGTTGCAGGCGGCTACCAGTTCAACAGCGCGTGGGACATCTCCGTCACGTACACGAACGTTCAGTACATTCCGGGCGTGAACTCGCGCTTCACCGACGAAGCCGTGTTCAACACGGCCGGCACGGTGCTGCACTGGAAGGCGACGTCGGCATGGGATTTCGCAGCGGGCTACAGCTACACGTGGGCCAGCAAGGCGAACGGCATCAACGACGCAGCGTCGTACCACCAGTTCAACCTCTCGCAGTACTACTCGCTGTCGAAGCGCACGGGCCTGTACGCACTGGAAGCATTCCAGCGCGCGAACGGCAACACGCTGGCTGTTCCGTCGAACACGTCGACGAACCGTCAGACGGCCGCCAACGCGACAATCGGCGATGGCTTCCAAAGCGCGCCGTCGGCATCGCGCAGCATGTTCGCAGCGGGCGTGGGTATCATCCACCGCTTCTAAGCGATGCTTCGCGGCGTGATCCATTAGGCATTACGCATGTGGCATGCAAAAAACCGGACGCCTCGGCGTCCGGTTTTTTTTGTCCGCACGCGGCGCATTTCCTCGTGTCAGATGAACATCCCGCCCGATACCTCGACGCGCTGCGCCGTCATCCAGCGATTGCCGTCCGAGAGCATCGCCACGATCGCGCCGCCGATATCGTCCGGCACACCCGCGCGCCCGAGCGCCGTGTTGTCCGCGACGAACCGGTTGGTGTCGTGATCGTCGCGCACGACGCCGCCCCCGAAATCCGTCTCGATCGCGCCCGGCGCAATGGTGTTCACCGTGATGCCGTGCGGCCCGAGTTCCTTCGCGAGATAGCGCGTGAGCACCTCGATCCCGCCTTTCATCACGGCATAGGCCGCGAATCCCGGCAACGCGAAACGCGTGAGTCCGCTCGACACATTGAGAATCGCGCCTTCCTCATGCAGATAGGGCAGGAGCGTCTGCGTCAGAAAGAACGGTCCCTTCAGCTGGATATTGACGAGTTCGTCGAACTGCGCGGGCGTCGTCTCCGCGAAGAGCGCATGAATGCCGATGCCCGCGTTGTTCACGAGAAAGTCGAAGTTCTCGCGCTCGAACGTATCTTCGAGCGTCTTGCACAGCGCGTCGCCGAAAGCGGCAAAGGTGTCGCAATGCGCGACGTCGAGCGGCAGCATGGCCGCCTTGCCGCCGGATTTCGCGACCTCATCGACGAGCGAGCGCGCCGCGTCCGCGTTGCGGTTGTAGGTGCCGATCACGCCGGCGCCTGCCTGCGCGAGCTTCAATGCGGCGTTGCGTCCGAGTCCGCGGCTCGCGCCGGTGATGACCGCGATTTTGCCGCTCATGGTTCCATTCACGGTGACAGCTCCTTCGATTGCGTGGCCGATGGTTCATCGTAGGACGGCGCGACGTGCGCAGAAAGGCGCGTCGATGCTGCGATGCACAGATGGCGGGCGCGGCCTTTGCTGCACCGTCTCGATCAATGTGCATACCGGAGAACGCACCATGGCCGATCGTGAAAGCAGGGAAATCCCTTCCGAGCCGCCCGCAAGTCTCGAACGCCCGTTCAGGCTCTTTGCGGTGGAGCAGCGCGTGCTCGCGCAGAACGTCGACGGCAAGGTGATCGACATCGGCGGAATGGATTCGAAGAACGGCCAGTTCTGCGCCTGCATGGATTCGGGCGATATCGCCACGGAGCCGAAGCGCAGCGCCGAACTTGCGTTGAAGGCGCTCGTCGGCAAGCTGACGTTCGATTATCTCGACGGGCTGTTCACGAGCGAACGCGAAGCGGAGGTGAGCGGCCGTCTGCAGGATTATCCGAGTGTGGAGTTCGAGCTCGACGAGACCTTGCCGCGCGACATGACCGACCGCACGCCGCCGCATCTTTTCTAATGATCACATGCGCGCGAATGAAAGCGACTTATTGATACGGGTTGCTAAATAATTCCGAGACCATGCCGTCCAGCGTTTGTACGACAAAAGCGCCGCGCCGCGCAGCATTTCCCTCGATGTGCGATGCTAGTCGAGCGGCGACGCCCGGGGCTTGCCGCGCTCAATCGCGGGGTGAATCATGAAAAGAACGCCTTTCGCCACGGTCATCGTCCTTGCGGCGGCGACGCTCGCCGCACCAGCTTTCGCACGCGACGACGGTCCGCGCTTCGCGCAGGACCGGCTCGATGCGCTCGTCGCGCAACACGAGGAAGCGAGCCGGCACATCGCTCAGCCATCCGCACCGGCTGAGCACGCGCAGTCGAACACGCCGCACCACGGCGCTTCGTGATCTGACGTTGCTCGGGGCCTGACGAAGGCGTCGGGTCGCCACGTCGTTGATGAGACGGCGCGCAACGCGCCGGATGGGATCGTTCGTGTCCAAAGGTATGAAATTTGCGGACGCCGCCCGGGTGTTCCGCGGCTGCGTGCCGACGATCCTCCTCATCACCCTCATATAAAGCCATGACAAGGAAAGCCGTATCGATCGCAATTCTCTCCGTCGCCTTTCTCGCAGCGGGATGCGCTGGCATCGGCCCGGGTCGCCTGAAGGCCGATCAGGTCGATTACGCCCGGGCGCTCGGCGATGCGAAGAAGCGTGAAATTCTTGCCGCGATTGTCGGCTTGCGCTTCGCCGATGCGCCGTCGTTTCTCACGGTGAGCAGCATCATCGCCGCGTACACGTTCGATACGACGGGCGGCGTCGTGCTCAACGCCGGCTCCGGCGCGCAGCCGAACTACGCGCAGGCAACGGGCAGCGTCTCCTACTCGAATCATCCGACTTTCACGTTCACGCCGACCACGGGCGACGCCTACGCCAGCGCGTATATCCGGCCGCTTTCGCCGACACTCGTCTTGCCGCTCGCCGAAAGCGGCATTCCGATCGATCTGCTGTTGCGCATCACCGCGCAGTCGATCAGTGGCTTGCAGAACGGCACGGCGTTGGGCGGGCCGAACGCATCTGGATCGCCCGAGTTCTTCCTGCTTCTGCAGGCGCTTCGCAGGCTGCAGCTAGCGGGCGAATTGAACATCGAGACGCGCAACGCGGATGACGACAAGAGCGGCAAGCCCGACAAGGCCGCGAAGGGCAACAGCGCCGACAAGGGCGGCGTATTCATCACGCTCGGCGCGACGCGCAGCGGTTCGAACAAGGCTGTCGTCGACGATCTCACGCTCGTCAGAAAACTGCTGCACCTCTCGCCGAAGATGAAGACTTACGAAATCGTCTATGGGCAGTCGTCGGACCACAACCGCATCCCGATGGTCACGCGCTCGGTGCTCGGCATCCTCACCGATCTCGGCGCGCAGATCGCCGTTCCTGACGAGCAGGTGGGCAGCGGCGCGACCAAGCCGGGCATCGGGTTGATCGGCGGAGAAACGCGGCCGACGATCATCGTGAAAGTTGGCGAGAAGGCGCCGCAGGATGCGTACGTGAGCGTGCTCTACGACAAGGCCAACTACTGGATCGATCGCAGCGACTTCGATTCGAAATACGCGTTCACGGTCGTGCAGAATCTGATGGCGCTTGCGGAAGTCACGGACACGGCGAAGTCGCCGGTCGTGACTATTCCGGCGAACTGACATCGAGCGTCTGAGCCGGCAAGGTCGATAGCGATCATGCAAAGTGCGAAATGCCATCATGCATGATGTATTCCGCACGCAAAATGCATAGGGCGACATCGATACGATGTCGCCCTATGCATTGCTGCTTATGCGATGCGTCTGTCGACGCTATCTGAACTTACTGGCCGAAGTATGTACCGAGCGCCCGCGGCTGAACGCCGGTGCTGCGGCCTGATTGCGACGAACCATTGGCGACCGAACCGTAGGCGCTCGATTGGGGTGTCACTTGCGCAAGCTGCTCCGAGCTCACGCGGGCTTGCGCTGCCTGGATGTTCGACGGATAAGACGGGTCGCTGATGTTCGGGTTGTAGCCTGCCTTTTCGAGTTGGACCAGTTCGGCGCGTACCTGAGCGCGGCTCAGCGGCGCATCCGATTGCTGCGCGAACGACAGAGCGGGAACGGCGAGGGCAGCGGCGACGGCGACTGCGGAAATGAACGTCTTCATGATGACTACCTCCGATTCGGATTTCTGATCGTGCTGCCCGTTTCGTCTTAAGCAGCTTGTGAACGGAGTGTAAAGACGCGCTTGCCGAAGATCATTCTCGTTTCCGTTGAATGATCTTTGTCGATATCGGAATAATTGCGCGAGTCTTCATTGCATTGCGCGAAACTGACCGCGCGATGACGGTGACGGCTGGCCTGGTCGACGGTCTTTTCGCTCCACTGCATCTTCGGCGCTACCACGCGCCGCTCGATCCTTACCGATTCCGTAAAGATGCTTCTTCGTCACGACGAATGATTGCTTGCAGTTGTGCACTTACACTCTGCGTCGTCCATTCTGCATGGCTCGAACCGCGAGTCGGCCGATTTATCGAAAACGGGGAGAGCCGGATCATGAAATCGTGGGTCAACGCAGTCGTCGCAGTCCTGGTGATGTCCGCACCGCTCGCATCGTTCGCCCAGTTCAGCGCGGCAGTGGGCCGTGCAGAACTTAGTGGTGAACTCGTTCAACTTCAGAAGGCAGGTTATTCGCCGGTCGCGGAAGACGCGTCGTACCCGGCGAAACTGCAGGCGGCCGAAATGCGCGTTGGCGATATGCGTGCGGCGCAGGCGCGGGCAGAAGGATACGGATCTTCGACAGGTGCGGCGGCGCAATCGGGCCGTGCGACCATGCGGGTCGATACGCAAGGCGCGTTCTTCGGGCAGTGAGCGTCAGGAAGCGGCGGTGAGCCCCCGCAATGCGAGCGGTTCTGGTCGATTGCATACAAAACTCGAAATGCGCTTTCGCACGATTTGCGTGAACGTGAAGCGACCTCTGCCACCCAATCACCGGTGGTTTTGCCCAGTCCGGCTTTCGGCTGGGCTTTTTTGCGTGCGGATGACTTCATGGGTCAGACTCGGTTCCGGGTTAACGCGACGCTATTTATATCGACATAGTTGCATGCAAAATTAATCAACCGGACGGTCGGTTAATGGATATACTCGCTCCATCGCATCTCAAAAAGACGGCGGAGCCCCGCATGTACACGCAATCCCTCGACCTCCCCAGCGCGACGTCCGCAGCCGAAAGCCACGAAGCCGCAGCCTCCGCCGCCCAAACCCGCTTCGACGCGGTGATGCAGGCCGACGGCAAGATCGAGCCGCAGGACTGGATGCCCGAGGCGTATCGCAAGACGCTGGTGCGTCAGATCTCGCAGCACGCGCATTCGGAGATCATCGGGATGCAGCCCGAGGGCAACTGGATCAGCCGCGCGCCGAGCCTCAAACGCAAGGCGATTCTGCTCGCGAAGGTGCAGGACGAAGGCGGCCACGGTCTGTACCTCTACAGCGCGGCCGAAACACTGGGCGTCTCGCGCGATCAACTGGTCGCCGCGCTGCACGCAGGCAAGGCGAAATATTCGAGCATCTTCAACTATCCGACACCCACGTGGGCCGATGTCGGCGTGATCGGCTGGCTCGTCGATGGCGCCGCGATCATGAACCAGATTCCGCTGTGCCGCTGCACCTACGGGCCGTATGCCCGCGCGATGATCCGCATCTGCAAGGAGGAGTCGTTCCACCAACGCCAGGGCTTCGACGCGCTGCTCGCGATGATGAAAGGCACGCAAGCGCAGAAGGATCTCGTGCAGCAGGCGGTGAACCGCTGGTGGTGGCCGGTGCTGATGATGTTCGGCCCGAGCGACAAGGATTCGATCCACAGCGGCCAGTCGTTCGCGTGGGGCATCAAGCGCATCTCGAACGATGACCTGCGTCAGAAGTTCGTCGATGCGACCGTCGAGCAGGCGAAGATCCTCGGCGTCACGTTGCCCGATCCCGATTTGAAGTGGAACGAAGCGCGGCAAGCGCACGACTACGGCGCGATCGACTGGGACGAGTTCTGGCGCGTGGTCAACGGCGACGGTCCGTGCAACAAGGAGCGCCTCGCCACGCGCGTGAAGGCGCACGATGACGGCGCGTGGGTTCGCGAAGCCGCACTGGCGTATGCAGAGAAGCAAAAAGCCCGCGCCCACCAACAAGCTGCATGAGCATGGAGACGATGAAGATGAACAAGGAATGGCCGATCTGGGAAGTGTTCGTGCGCAGCAAGCAGGGACTGGATCACAAGCATTGCGGCAGCCTGCACGCACCGGACGCGGGCGCGGCGTTGCGCATGGCGCGCGACGTGTACACGCGTCGTCAGGAAGGCGTGAGCATCTGGGTGGTGCCCTCGGCGGCGATCACGGCATCGGACCCGGCAGACAAGGCCGAGTTGTTCGAGCCCGCGGGCGACAAGATCTATCGGCATCCGACGTTCTTCGTGCTGCCCGACGAAATCAATCACATGTAAGGGCGCGCGACATGAGCCAGAAAGAACATCTCGCCTACGTGCTGCGTCTTGCCGACAACGCGCTGATTCTCGGACAGCGCAACGCGGAGTGGTGCAGTCACGGCCCGGCACTGGAAGAGGATATTGCGCTGGCGAACATCAGTCTGGATCTGATCGGTCAGGCGCGTTTGCTCTACACGCATGCTGCTTCGCTCGAAGCATCGCTCAACGGCAACAAAAAGACCGAAGACGATTACGCGTACTTCCGCACCGAGCGCGAGTTCGCCAACTACACGATCGCGGAGTTGCCGCACTTCGGCCCGCTCGCGGGCACGACGCGCACGGAGCGCGATTACGCGGTGACGATCGTGCGCAACTTCCTGTACTCGGCGTTGATGATGGAAGTGTGGAGCGCATTGCAATCATCGAACGATGCGCAACTCGCGGCGATCGCGGCGAAGTCGATCAAGGAGACGAGCTATCACCTGCATCACGCGCGCGACTGGCTGGTGCGTTTCGGCGATGGCACTGCGGAGTCGCATCGGCGTGCGCAGGCTGCGCTCGATTATCTGATGCCGTACACGCGCGAGTTCTTCGCGACCGATGCAATCGAACAGGCCGTCGCCGATGCGGGCATCGCGCCGCTGGCGAGCGAGTTCGAAGCGGCGTGGCGCGAGCAGGTTGCATCGGCGCTCGATGAAGCGACGCTCCGAGCGCCCGTAGAAGTGCAGCACGTCACGACGGGCAAGCAAGGCGAGCACTCGGAGCACATGGGTTATCTGCTGGCGGAGATGCAGAGCCTGGCGCGTCAGCATCCGGGTGCGAGCTGGTAATGCAGGCCATGCAAACCACGATCGAACGCGCGTGGCACGTGCTCGAGTCGGTGCCCGATCCGGAGATTCCGGTGGTATCGATTCGCGAGCTGGGCATCTTGCGCGATGTGCGTCACGGCGACGATGGCGTGCTCGAAGTGGTGATCACGCCGACGTACTCGGGCTGTCCTGCGATGTCGCAGATTGCTGAGGACATCGCCAAAGCGATCGATGATGCGCAACTCGGCGCGCATCGCATCGAGACGGTGCTGGCGCCTGCGTGGACGACCGACTGGATCACCGATGACGCGCGCGAGAAGCTGCGCCGCTATGGCATCGCGCCGCCGACGGGCGCATGCGTTAGCACGGAAAAGCCGATCCGCTTCGTGGCGCGCAAGCCCGCGACGATCGCGTGCCCGCGCTGCGGCTCGACGCACACGGAGAAGCTGGCGCAATTCGGCTCGACGGCGTGCAAGGCGTTGTATCGATGCATCGATTGCCGCGAGCCGTTCGATTACTTCAAGCCGTACTGAACCTCACTGACAAGCGAGCCGAGAAAACATGGCGACTCCGCAATTTCATCCGCTGCGCATTCGCGACGTGCGCCCCGAAACCGCCGATGCGCTCACCGTTTCATTCGATGTGCCGCCCGCATTGCGCGATGCGTTTCGCTTCACGCAGGGCCAGTTCGTGACGCTCAAGACGCATATCGATGGCGAGGAGACGCGCCGCTCGTATTCGATCTGCGTGGGCGTGACCGACTACGATCGCGATGGCGAATTGCGCATCGGCATCAAGCGCGTGCGCGGCGGGCGCTTCTCGAACTTCGCGTTCGAGACCTTGAAGCCCGGCCATGAGATCGAGGTGATGACGCCCGACGGACGCTTCTTCACGCATCTGAACGCGGATCACGCAAAGCATTACGTGGCGTTCTCGGGCGGCTCGGGCATCACGCCGGTGCTGGCGATCATCAAGACGACGCTGGACATGGAGCCGACGAGCCGCTTCACGCTGGTGTACGGCAATCGCAGTGTCGACGCGATCATGTTCGCCGAGGAACTCGAGGATCTGAAGAACCGGTATATGGACCGGTTCTCGCTGTATCACGTGCTGTCCGATGATTTGCAGGATGTCGAGTTGTTCAACGGCGTGCTGGATCAAGAGAAGTGCAAGGCGTTTCTTTCGACGCTGCTCTCGCCTGAAGAGATCGATGAAGCGTTCATCTGCGGCCCCGGCCCGATGATGGATGCCGCTGAAGCCGCACTGAAAGAAGCGGGCGTGCCGCCGAAGCAGATTCATGTGGAGCGCTTCGGCACGCCGTTGCCGCAGGCGGGTGCGCCGACGATCGAGATTACGGAGAGCACGCCGGCGGCGGATCTGGAACTGGTCATCGATGGCAAGAAGCGCAAGCTGCGTCTGCCGTATGAAGGCGTGAGCGTGCTCGATGTCGGTCTGAAGGCAGGGCTCGCGTTGCCGTACGCGTGCAAGGGCGGGGTGTGCTGCACGTGCCGCGCGAAAGTGCTCGAAGGCGAAGTGAAGATGGACAAGAACTACACGCTCGAACAACACGAGATCGATGAGGGTTTCGTGCTGACCTGCCAGTGCCATCCGGTGAGCGAGCGCGTGGTTGTGAGCTTCGACGAGCGGTAAGCGACGTCCCGATTCATTAGAAAGTCGCGCATCGCAACGGTGCGCGTGAAGCCGAAGCGATTCCAAATCTATTCAAGCGCCGAAGTCGTTAGCAATGCAACTATTGCGCGGCTTCGCTGCGAAAGATCATTCTCCACATCGAGACTTGTCATGACTGAAGCCTTCATTTGCGACGCGATTCGTACTCCATTCGGCCGCTACGGCGGCGTTTTCAAGGACGTCCGCGCCGACGATCTCGGCGCCGTGCCCATCACCGCGCTCATGAAGCGCAACGCGTCGGTGGACTGGACGCAGATCGACGATGTGATCTACGGCTGCGCGAATCAGGCTGGCGAAGATAACCGCAACGTCGCGCGCATGTCGAGCTTGCTCGCGGGTTTGCCTATCGACGTGCCGGGCTCGACGATCAACCGTCTGTGCGGCTCGGGCATGGACGCGGTCGGCAGTGCCGCGCGCGCGATCAAGGCCGGCGACGGTTCGCTGTATGTTGCGGGTGGCGTCGAGAGCATGACGCGTGCGCCTTTCGTGATGGGTAAAGCATCGAGCGCATTCTCGCGTTCGGCTGATATCTTCGATACGACCATCGGCTGGCGTTTCATCAATCGCGCGATGCGTGTGCGATATGGCGTCGACTCGATGCCGGAGACCGCGGAGAACGTCGCGGTCGATTTCAACATTTCGCGCGATGCGCAAGATCGCTTCGCGCTGCGCAGCCAGCAGCGTGCGGCACGCGCACAGGCCGATGGCACGCTCGCACAGGAAATCGTCGCGGTGAATGTGCCGCAAAAGAAGGGCGAAGCGATCGCGATCGATCGCGACGAGCATCCGCGCGAGACCTCGCTCGAATCGCTCGCGAAGCTGAAGGGCGTCGTGCGTCCCGACGGCAGCGTGACCGCGGGCAACGCGTCGGGCGTGAACGATGGCGCATGCGCGCTCATCATCGCGAACGAGGATGCTGCGAGGCGTCATGGACTCACGCCGCGAGCGCGCATCATCGGCATGGCGACGGCGGGTGTCGAGCCGCGCATCATGGGCATCGGTCCCGCGCCCGCGACGAAGAAGCTGCTTGCACGTACAGGCCTCACGCTCGATCAGTTCGACGTCATCGAACTCAACGAGGCCTTCGCATCGCAAGGCATCGCGGTGCTTCGTCAACTGGGCCTTGCCGAGGACGATCCGCGCGTGAATCCGAATGGCGGCGCCATCGCGCTCGGTCATCCGCTCGGCGCATCGGGTGCGCGCCTCGTCACCACCGCAATGTACGAACTCGAGCGCCGCAACGGGCGCCATGCGCTATGCACGATGTGCATCGGCGTGGGTCAGGGCATCGCGATCGCAATCGAGCGCGTCTGAGGGACCTGGCGACATGACACAGGCCATTCAGACATCGGCGATCGTCGGCGTGATCGGCGCCGGCGCGATGGGCGCGGGCATTGCCCAGGTCGCAGCGCTCGCGGGGCACACCGTGCTGCTTTACGATCTCGATGCGAAAGCGCTCGACAAGGCGCGCAATGCAATCGCGGCGAACGTGCAGCGCCTGATCGACAAGAAGAAGCTCGAAGAGTCCGCAGGACAGCAAGCCATCGATCGCGTGCGCGTCGTTACGAGTCTCGCTGACTTGCGCACGGCATCGCTTGTCATCGAAGCCATTGCGGAACGTCTCGAGCTCAAGCGCGCGCTGTTCATCGAGCTCGAAAGCATCGTGACGCACGAGTGCATGCTCGCGACCAACACGTCATCCATTTCGATCACGGCGATCGCGGCGCCCTTGAAGCATCCGTCGCGCGTGGTCGGGATGCACTTCTTCAATCCGGCACCGCTGATGGCCCTCGTCGAAGTCGTGCACGGACTCGCAACATCCGATGCGGTCGCACAAACCGTGCATGCCACAGCCGCGGCATGGGGCAAGACGCCGGTACATGCAAAATCGACGCCGGGATTCATCGTCAATCGCGTGGCTCGGCCGTTCTATGCGGAAGGCTTGCGCGTGCTCAACGAGCAGGGCGCTGACGCCGCTTCCATCGATGCCGTCATGCGCGATTCGGGCGGCTTCAGAATGGGTCCATTCGAGTTGATGGACTTGATCGGCCACGACGTGAATTTCGCCGTGACGCAATCGGTGTTCAACGCGTACTTCAACGATCCGCGCTTCACGCCTTCGCTGATTCAACAGGAATTGGTGAACGCGGGCTTTCTTGGTCGCAAGACCGGCCGTGGCTTTTATGACTATGGCGCTGATGCCGCGAAGCCTGTCGCGCGCATCGAAACGAATGCTCATACGCCTTCGAAGATCGTGCTCGGAGAAAGCGTGCCTTTATACGAACGCCTGCAAGCGCGCATCGCGCCGGCGAGCGTCGCTGGAAACGACATGCCCGGACTGATCGCACAAATCGATGATGCGTATCTTTTCCTTACCGATGGACGCACGGCGACGGAACGCGCGCATGCGCTCGGCATCGACAACATCGTGTTGATCGATCTCGCGCTCGACTATGCGAACGCGCAAAGCGTGGCGCTCACGCACGCGCGTCAATGCTCCGGCGAAGCCTACGCTGCGGTAGCCGGCGCATTGGCGCAAGCCGGTTATGCAGTCGTGCCATTGAACGATGTCGCCGGCATGACCGTGATGCGAACCGTCGCGATGCTCGTCAACGAAGCGGCCGACGCCGTGAATCAATGCGTTTGCACGAGCGCCGATCTCGACCTCGCGATGGAGAAGGGCGTGAACTATCCGCTCGGACCGCTCGCGTGGGGCGAACGCATCGACATCGGCCGCGTTCACGACGTGCTGCTTCATCTCGCTGCGCATTACGGCGAAGACCGTTATCGCGCATCGCCGCTCATCGCGGCATTGCGTTATTCGGGCCAGCGCTTTCACTGAAGCGAAGACGCATCATTCATTCATCGAGCATTCATGCAGGAGACAACCGTGGTTCAATCCATTGCACAGCAAAGCGAACTGGAACCGATCGAGCGCGCGAGCCGGGACGAGCTTCAGGCACTGCAACTCGAACGCCTGAAGTGGACGTTGCGTCACGCCTATGAAAACGTCGCACACTATCGCCGTGCTTTCGACGCTGCGGGCGTGCATCCAGACGACCTGCGCGAGCTATCCGATCTCGCGCGTTTCCCGACCACGACGAAAACCGACCTACGCGACAACTATCCCTTCGGGCTCTTCGCCGTGCCGCGCGATCAGGTCGTGCGCGTGCATGCATCGAGCGGCACGACGGGCAAGCCGACGGTGGTCGGCTATACCGCGAAAGACATCGACACGTGGGCCAACGTCACGGCGCGTTCAATCAGAGCTGCTGGTGGGCGCAGAGGCGACACGCTGCACAATGCGTTCGGCTATGGTCTCTTCACCGGCGGTCTCGGCATTCACTACGGCGCCGAACGTCTGGGCTGCATGGTGGTGCCGATGTCAGGCGGTCAGACCGAAAAGCAGGTTCAACTGATCCGCGATTTCGCGCCGAAGATCATTCTCGTCACGCCGTCGTACATGCTGAATCTGCTCGATGAAATGACACGGCAGGGCATGGACCCGGCGAACACGTCGCTCAAGATCGGCATCTTCGGCGCCGAGCCATGGAGCCAGGGATTGCGCAGCGAGATCGAAACGCGTGCGGGCATACAGGCACTCGACATCTACGGCCTCTCGGAAATCATGGGTCCGGGCGTTGCGTGTGAATGTATCGAGACGAAGGATGGCCCGACGATCTGGGAAGATCATTTCTATCCCGAGATTATCGATCCCGTGACGGGCGAAGTGCTTCCGGAAGGCAGCACGGGCGAACTGGTCTTCACTTCGCTCACGAAGGAAGCGATGCCGATGATCCGTTACCGCACGCGCGATCTCACTTCGTTGCTGCCGCCGAGCGCGCGCTCGATGCGTCGCCTCGCGAAGATCACGGGCCGCTCGGATGACATGCTCATCATTCGCGGCGTCAATGTGTTCCCGAGCCAGATCGAAGAGTTGATCCTTGCGATTCCGCGCCTGAGCGGCCAGTATCAGTTGTGCGTGTCGCGCGACGGCCACATGGATTCGCTGTCCGTCTCAGTCGAAGCACGCCCGGAAGTCTGCGCAACGCTGAACGAGAGCGACCGCGCCGGTCTCTCGCGCGAACTTCAGCATCGCGTCAAGACGATGGTCGGCGTATCGACGCAAGTGCGCGTGCTCGATTCCGGCGAACTGCCGACGACGGCAACCGGCAAGGCCAAGCGCGTACTCGATCTTCGTCCCGTAGCGGCATAACTTTCCGCATCGCCAAGCGCCTCGCGCTCTGCGAGGCGCAATTCATTTCCAACAATTGGAACGCGCGTTCCGTTTTCGGTGCGGCCCCGCATTCTTCTGCAGAAATCTTTCCGCAAAAACCCTCGCAACCGTTTGCGCAAATTGTTTTGTAAGCTTCAGTTGTGTCATCGTATCGAGTGCATTTGCGTCTGCGGGCGCAGTGTCGTCGCATAGCATTCGAATAACGAACAACGAACGGGGCAGGCGAAACCTAGATGTGGATTGTCAGACTCGCGCTGAAGCGCCCGTACACATTCATCGTCCTGTCGTTGCTCTTGCTGATCATCGGTCCGCTCGTCATCGTGCGGACGCCGACCGATATCTTTCCGAATATCGATATTCCCGTTGTCAGCGTTATCTGGTCTTATACGGGCCTGCCGCCCGATCAAATGGAGCGCCGCATCACGCTCAATTACGAGCGCGGGTTGTCGGTGGCGGTCAACGACATCGAGCACATCGAGTCGGAATCGCTGCCGGGCATTGCGGTCATTCGCATCTACTTTCAGCCTAATGCGAATGTCGATGAAGCTATCGCCGAGATTACCGCGCTCTCGCAAACGCAATTGCGCTCGCTGCCGCCCGGCATCACGCCGCCGAATATCTTGCGCTTCAATGCATCGACGGTGCCGATTCTGCGGCTCGCGTTGTCGTCGTCGGAACTCAGCGAACAGCAGCTCTACGACTTCGGCAATAGCTTTCTGAAGACGCAGCTCGCGACCGTGCAAGGCGCTTCGGTGCCATTGCCTTATGGCGGCAAGCAGCGGCAGATCATGGTCGATATCGATTCGCGCAAGCTGCAGGCGAAGAACCTCGCGCCGACCGACGTGGTCAATGCAATCAGCGCGCAGAATCTGATTCTGCCGACGGGCACGACGAAGATCGGCGCAACGGAATACTCGGTCGGCCTGAACGCGAGTCCGGGCTCGATCGAAGGACTCAACGACATACCGATCCGCACCGGTCCTGGCGGCACGATCTATATCAAGGACGTCGCGCATGTGCGCGACGGCTTCCAGCCGCAAACCAATATCGTGCGGGTGGACGGCACCCGCGCTTCCTTACTCACGATCAACAAGAGCGGCAATGTATCGACGCTCGATATCGTCGCGCGCGTGAAGAACCTGTTGCCGACCTTGCGCGGCATGGTGCCCGAGTCGCTGAAGATCGAGCCCGTTGCGGATCAATCGCTCTTCGTGCGCGCGTCGGTGTCGGGCGTGCTGCGTGAAGCGGTGATCGCAGCGGGCCTGACTGCGCTGATGGTGCTGCTGTTTCTGGGAAGCTGGCGTGCGACGCTCATCATCGCGATCTCGATACCGCTTTCGATGCTGACGTCGATCGTCGCGCTCTCCGCGATCGGGCAGACGATCAACATCATGACGCTCGGCGGCCTCGCGCTCGCGGTCGGTATCCTCGTCGACGACGCGACAGTTGCAATCGAAAACATCAGCCAGAATCTGGAGCAGGGCAAGGAACTGGAGCATGCGATTCTCGATGGCGCGCAGCAGATCGCCGTGCCGACGCTCGTGTCGACGCTCTCTATCTGCATCGTGTTCATTCCCATGTTCCTGCTGACGGGCGTCGCGCATTACCTGTTCGTGCCGATGGCCGAAGCCGTCGTGTTCGCGATGCTCGCGTCGTACTTCTTCTCGCGCACGCTGATCCCGACGCTTGCGAAGTATCTGTTGCGTCATCACGAGCACATGGGCGGCGATGTCGAATCGATGAAAGGCTCGCGCAATCCGTTCGTGCGGATTCATCTCGCATTCGAGCGTCATTTCGAGTCCGTGCGCCATCGCTATCGACGCGTTCTCGAAACGCAGCTCGCGCAACCGGGCCGCTTCGCTTCGTTGTTTTTGCTGTGCTGCCTGCTGTCGCTCGGGCTTGCGCCGTTCCTCGGGCGCGACTTCTTTCCGTCGATCGATTCAGGCGTGATCGCGCTGCATATGCGCGCGAAGACGGGCACGCGCATCGAGGAAACGGCGGCGCTGACGGATCGCGTCGATGCACGCATCAGGCAACTGATTCCGCGCGGCGAGATTCGCTCGATCATCGACAACATGGGCTTGCCGGTATCGGGTATCAATCTCTCGTACAACAACACGGGCACGGTCAGTTCCGCCGATGCCGACGTGCTCATCAGCCTCAACGAAGATCACGCGCCGACAGAAGGCTATATCCACGAGTTGCGAAAGCGCCTGCCGCAGGAGTTTCCCGGCGTGACGTTTTCATTCCTGCCCGCCGATATCGTGAGTCAGATCCTCAACTTCGGCGTGCCCGCGCCGATCGATATAGCGATCACCGGCCGCGATGTGCGCGGCAATCGCGCGCTGGCGAATCGCATGCTGGAAAAGATTCGCCGCGTGCCGGGTCTCGTCGATGCGCGCATCCAGCAGCCATCCGATCTGCCTGCGATCAACGTCGAGGTCGATCGCACGAAGGCGTTGCAAGCGGGCTTCACGCAGCGCGATGTCGCGAACAACTTGCTCATCACGCTGTCGGGCAGTCAGCAGACGACGCCCACGTTCTGGCTCAATCCGGTGAATGGCGTGAGCTATAACGTCATCACGACGGCGCCGCAATACGACATGAACTCGCTGCAATCGGTGGCGAACATTCCGGTGACATCGTCGAGCGGCAAGACCAATATTCTCGGCGCGCTCGCAACGCTTTCGCGCAGCGCGCGCGATGCGGTCGTCTATCACTACAACGCGCAGACCACCATCAATCTCTATGCGACCACCGAGCGGCGCGATCTCGGCGCAGTGGCGGACGACGTGCAACGCATCATCGACGAAGCGCGCGGCGAATTGCCCAAAGGCTCGACGATCGAAATGCGCGGCCAGGTCGAGACGATGAACGGATCGTTTTCGGGTCTCGCATTCGGCCTCATTCTCGCGGTCGTGCTGGTGTACTTGCTGATCGTCGTGAACTTCCAGTCGTGGCTCGATCCGTTCATCATCATCACCGCATTGCCGGGCGCGCTCGCGGGCATCGTGTGGATGTTGTTCCTGACGCATACGACGTTGTCGATTCCCGCATTGACCGGCGCGATCATGTGCATAGGCATCGCGACGGCAAACAGCATTCTCGTGGTGAGCTTCGCGCGCGCCGCGCTCGCCGAACATGGCGACGCAGTGCGCTCCGCGCTGGAAGCGGGCTATACGCGTTTCAGGCCGGTGCTGATGACCGCGCTCGCGATGATGATCGGCATGGTGCCGATGGCGATCGGGCTCGGTGAAGGCGGCGAGCAGAATGCGCCGCTCGGGCGGGCGGTGATCGGCGGCCTGATGGTCGGCACCATCGCAACGCTGTTCTTCGTGCCGGTCGTGTTTTCGATCGTCTATCGGCGCATGGAAGCACGCGGCAAGGGACCGGGCGCGGCGGCACGGAAAGCGGCGCAATAAAACAATCGAACAGCAGGCGGAGCAAGAATGGAAGAGCAGTTGTCGCAACGATCGGGCAACAGGCGGCGAGGGCGCTTATGGCTCGTGATCGCGCTCGTGGTCGTCGTCGCGCTCATCGCGCAGGGAATCCTGTCGCGCCGCGCTGCGCACGCGGAACTCGAACGCGATGCGAACGAGCACGGCTTGCAGACGGTCGAGGTCATCAAGCCGACGCGCATGAAGGCCTCGCAGGATCTCGTGCTCGCAGGCGATATCCGCGCGTTCTCCGATGCGCCGATCTTCGCGCGCACCAATGGGTATCTGAAGCGCTGGACCGTCGATATCGGCACGAAGGTGAAGAAGGGCCAGTTGCTCGCGGAGATCGATGCGCCCGAAATCAACGATCAGCTTCGTCAGGCGCGTGCCGATGCGCAAACCGCGCGCGCGAACTATCTGCTTGCGAAGACGACTGCGGAGCGCTGGGCGCAGATGCTGAAGAACAACTCGGTGTCGCGCCAGGAGACCGATGAAAAGAACGGCGACATGCTCGCGAAGGAAGCGGCGCTGAACGCGGCGCAGGCGAACGTGTCGCGGCTCGAACAACTCGTGTCGTTCCAGAAGATCTATGCACCCTTCGATGGCGTCGTCACCGCGCGCAACACCGATGTCGGTCAGTTGATCGACGCCGGCAGCGGCGCCGCCGGCCGCGAGCTCTTCCACATTCAGGATGCGTCGACGTTGCGTGTGTTCGTCGATGTGCCGCAAGCGTATGCGCGGATGATCACGGTGGGTTTGCCCGCGGAGTTGCTGCTCAACGAAGAGCGCAATCGCAAGTTCGACGGCGTCACGGTGCGTACCGCGGGCGCGGTCGATCCCGTCGCGCGCACGATGCGCGTCGAAGTCGATGTGAAGAATCCGGCGGGCGAATTGCTTGCGGGCGCGTATGCGCAAGTGCGCTTTCGTCTCACGAGCGCGAGTCCTTCATACACGCTGCCCGGCAATGCGCTGTTGTTCCGTCCGGATGGCGTGCATGCCGCGAGTGTCGATGCGAACAACCGCGTGAAGCTTCTGCCGATCACGCTCGGCACCGACTACGGCACGCGTGTGTCGATCGTCTCCGGATTGAATGGCGATGAGCGCGTGATCGTCAATCCGCCCGATTCGATCATCGATGGCGCGGCGGTGCGTATCGGCCGCGCGGGTTCGAGCGACGCCGCGAGCGGTGGTGCAGCGAAGGCTGAAGGAAGCGAGTCGTGATGAGGCGCGCATCGCTCGAATTAGTTGCATCGCTAACTATCGCGGCATTGGGCGGCTGCGCCGTCGGGCCGGATTACGTGCGGCCCGAAACTTCTACGCCTGCTGCGTACAAGTCGCAGATGCCGCTCGATGCGCCTGCGTCGGCATCGCAAGACTGGAAGCCTGCGCAGCCCGCCGATGCGAAGCCGCGCGCGCCGTGGTGGGAAGTCTATGGCGATCCGCAATTGAACGCGCTCGAAGAACGTGTCGCGACAGCGAATCAGACCGTGGCCGCGGCCGCCGCGCGTTTTCGTGGAGCGCGTGCGGCGGCCGCGCAGGCGCGTTCGGCGTACTTTCCGACCATCACGGCGAATGCCGCATTCAATCAGTCGCGGGTATCGTCGAACGTCCTGTACAAATCGAGCGCGGGCGTGACCGTGCCCGACTATCTGATCGACGCACAGATCTCGTGGGAGCCGGATCTCTGGGGCCGCATCTCGCGTGCTGTCGAAGGTGGCCGCGCAGAAGCGCAGGCGAGCGCCGCGGATCTGCACAGCGCGATTCTGTCGATGCAGGCCGAACTCGCGACCGACTACTTCGATTTGCGCGGCATCGTCGAAGAAGAACGGCTGTTGCAGGCGACGCTGCAAGCCTATGAGAAGGCGCTCGCGCTTACACGCGATCGTTTTGCGGGCGGCGTCGCGGCGGAATCGGATGTCGCGCAGGCCGAAGAGCAACTGCGCGCGACGCAGGCACAATTCATCGATCTGGAGACCACGCGAACGAGCCTCGTCAATGCGATCGCGATTCTCGTCGGCGAGAGTCCGTCGAGTTTTACCCTCGATGTCGCGCCGCTCAACGAAGCGCATTCGCCGCATCCGTCGGCGGCGCTCGCGGTGCTGCCGCCCGGCGTGCCGTCCGCGTTGCTCGAGCGCAGGCCGGATGTCGCGGCGGCGGAGCGGCGCGTGGCCGAGGCGAATGCGCGCGTCGGCGTGGCGACGGCGGCGTTCTTTCCGAACCTTCTGCTCGCCGCGACGGGCGGTCTCGAGGCGACGCGCTTCAGCTCATGGCTCGAAGCGCCGAGCCGATTCTGGTCGCTCGGGCCACAGCTCGCATTCACGGTGCTGGACTTCGGCGGTCGCGCGGCGGCTCGCGATGCGGCGCGCGCTGACTACGACGAGAAGGTCGCCGATTATCGGCAAACCGTGCTGACCGCGTTCGGGCAAGTGGAAGACAACCTGAATGCGCTGGAAGTGCTGCGCCGCGAAAGCGAAGCACAACGCGATGCCGTCGATGCCGCCCAGCGCGCGCTCGGCAAGGTCAGCAATCGCTACGAGAACGGCGCGATCACGTATCTGAGCGTGGTGGTGACGCAGGCAATCGTGCTGTCGGATCAACGCACGGCGGTGCGTATCGAGCGGCGCCGCATGGCGGCGAGCGTCGCTCTCGTGAAGGCGCTGGGCGGAGGGTGGACCACCGCCGAATTGCCGAATCCGGAGGAAGTGTCGCGCCGCGATTGAATTCTGTGCTATGCGCGATGCATGCAAAATGCCATCGCGCATAACGTATGCAAAATGCAATTCGGCGTGCAGGACTCCGCGTCAGACGAATAGAAATAAGCCGCACGCGATCAATGCCGCGCTCCAGATCCAGTCGACGTTGATCCATCCGCTGCGTAGAAAGCCGAGTCCGCCGCGTTCCTGAAGGGACATGGCGAACATGGCGATCGTCGCGATGACGGCGAGCATCGCGCCGGTATGCACGGTCAACGCGAGTGCGCTGGCTTCGAAAGCCGTCTTTGGCATCGCGCCCGTGCACAACGGCAAGAGCGCCGGCACCAGCATCAAACCTGCGCCGTGCGCGCTCGACATCATGAAGGACCATAACGCGAGACCGGCCAGCCCGGTACGCATGCCGACGGTCGGGCGTCCGCGATGCCCGCGCCACGCGCTCCACACGCCCCAGCCGATCAGCAGCGCCCCGCAGCCGCGTGCGAGCAGGTCATGGCCGACCGCCGCGCCGAGCGTGAGCGCGCCCGCGAGCACGAGCGCGACCGACGCCGCGTGGCCGAGCGCGATCGGCACGAGCGATACGAGCGCGACGCGGCGGCTTCGCGCATACAGGCCGAGCGCGACGGCGAAGAGCCATCCCATCGCGGGATTGAGACCGTGAAACGCGCCGAGGCCCGCGGCGGTGAGGAGGAGCGCGGGCGATGCGGCGTCCATGCGAAGTGTCTCGCGGCGGATCAGGGATAGCAGTACGAATCCGACGAGCAATCGCCCCCTTGCAGCCGGATCTGATGCGGCCGATGTCCCTTGGGCCAGTCGATGAAAAACTTGTCGTCGACGGCGAGGCCGCCGTTGGGATCGGCATCGAGCTTCACCATCCAGCCGTCGATGCCTTCGGGATAGAACTGCGCATCGACCGCGCCGTACAGCGAATTCGTGAAGTAGACGCGGCGGCCGTCGCGGCTCACTTCGACCATCTGCGGGCCGCCATTCAGCGCGCCGTTCTTCGCGCCCGGATGCGTCGCGCGCGCGACCACGCCGCCGATACGCACCTTGCCCGTCAGTTTCGGCGCGAAGGGATCGGAGACGTCGTATTGCAGCATGTCGCCGGTGCCCCAGCACGACACGTACAGAAAGCGGTCGTCCATCGACAGATCGATATCGGAGACGAGCGGCGGCACCGCATTGAAGCCCTTCAATAACGGCGGCAGCTTGTCGGCATCGGCGGGTTCGGCGGGAATGTCGATGATCTTTTTCACCGCCCACTTGTCCTTGTCGCGATACCAGGTCCAGATCGACGACGACAGATCCTTCAGACTGATCACGCAGTTCACGAAACCATATGCCTTGGTCGGATCGTGCGCGGGACGCAGTTCGAAGACGAGCTGATATTCGTCGCCGAAATCGATCTCCTGAATGTGCTTGCGCTTCGTGAAGTCCCAGAAATGCAGCTTGCGCCCGTACTTCGCGCCGAGCAGCAGATCGGGCACGAGGCCTTCCTCGAAGGTGTCGGGCGTGCCCCATTCGCTCGTGACCATCGTGTCGTAGCCGAGATGCCACCAGCCGTCGTACGCGAGCTGTTGCGGTCCGCGATCGACTTCCCATCGGCCGAGCGGATCGAAGCTCTGCTGATCGAGCATCAGCACGCCGCCGGGCGCCTTGCCTTCGGCGTTGCCGAGCGCGGTGATATAGATGCCACCCGGCCCGCAATGCACGGTATGCGGCCGCGTATAGCCGGTCTTTTCCGCGAGTTCCGCGGGCTCGATCGTCTTCACGATCACCGGCTTCTTCGGATCGGGCTTCGTGTCGATGATATGCACGCGCGATGAACGCAGCCCCGGCACGACGAGATAGCGCCGCTCCATGTGCGGATGCGGCGCATTCGGGCACAGGCACGACGAGCATGCGTTCCAACCGAAGTGATGCAACTCGTCGCCGACATCGGGCATCGCGATTTCGCCGACGATCTTCGTATAGTCCGGCGAATCCGGATCGACATCGACGACGGCGATCTTGTCCGGCGACTTGCGCTCGGGATCGAACGTCGCGACATAAGCCAGCGTTTCGCGCGGCGCTTTCGCTGCGAGCCGCGGGGAAGGATAGAAGCTCGGATCGGGTTTCCACGTCGCCATCTGCGTCTCCCGGTTGATTTCGTGGATCTTCAAACCAAACGTGCTAAAGCACTATAGGACATGGGAACACGTCATGCTTTCGATGACTTAGCTGCTTTCATGCGAAGCATGTGCGCGCGGGGCGTGATTCGTCGCGCGAAACAGCGCCTAAAATACAGGCATCGCCTGTCGAAGAAAGGAGGTAGCGATGGCCGAGCCAATGATCAGCCTGATGGCGGGACTCGTCCTGGTGCTATGCGTCGCGGTGGTTATCGTGATGCATCACCGGCATCCGCATATCCATACTCCGAAAGCGCGTTGGCTGGATACGCATCCGCCGCGCGACTGGCGGCACAGGCATTGAACGTGCAGTGAATTGCGAAGTGTGAAGCGCGAAGTGTGAAGCGCGAAGTGGAGGGATGAAGCGCCGGCATCGACCGGCGCTTTCTTTTTTGCGCGGCGCGAGAAACGCCTTAGCGTCGTGGCCCTTTCATCGCTTCGGCCTCCATTGCGGCGTGCCATTCCTCGCTGTTCTCGATCGGGTCCATGCCTTCGTCGATGAACGCGGACGCGCGCTCTGCCGCCGAACGCGTTTCCTCGTCGGTTTCGTCGTCGGCGGGGCCGTCTTCGTCGCCTGGCGGCTCCAGCATGTCCTGCAGCATCGCCTCGAGTTCCGGCGTGTCCCACGGCTCGTCGCGCTGCTTTTTCTTCTTGATGTAATGCCGCACTTCGGCATCTTGCTCGGGTGTCAGCGGAAGTCCGCGGAAGGTGCGGTTGGCGTCGAAGTCACTCATGTTCGCTCCTCGCGCGCATAGCTGTGATGCGGTTTCAGGCGACTCAAGTGTAACCCCGTTCTTCTGCAGGTAAAAACGCGCAGCGATCAGCCGAGCGGCGGCAGGCGTCTTTCGATCGGCGTTGCCTTGATGATGGCCGTGCTCGTCGCGGCGCGCTCGGTGACGCGCGAAAGGATGTCGTCGAGATGCTCGATCGAGCGCAGATAGAGGCGGCATACGAAGCAATCGTCGCCCGTCACCTTGTCGCATTCGACGAACTCGGGAATGCGCCTTATCGCTTCTTCGACAAGATGCAATTGCCCCGGCAGCGGCTGCACGCGCACGATCGCCTGCAGCGTGTAGCCGAGCGCGCGCGGATCGATATCGACGGTGAAGCCGCGAATCACGCCTTGCGTCTCGAGCCGCCGCATGCGCTCGGCGGTGCTCGGCGCCGACAGGCCGACGCGCTTCGCAAGCTCGCTCACGGCGATGCGTCCATCGCTCGCAAGCACGGCGATGAGTTCGCGATCGATTGCGTCGATGCCCGCTTGCGGCGGGTTGCTCAGGTGTTTTCCCATGATGGCCTTCAATTCAAAGGTCGAAAGATGCGTGAGCCTAATTTTAGGCATGGTTTCGAGCGATGCGCATCGATAGACTTGAAGCCATCGAAACTTGCATGACGGGCGCGAAATGAATAGCGAAAGAATCGATGCGCGGCTTGGCGGCGCATCGCGTGCGAATGAACTGCGTCGCGGCGCGATCGAGATGTCGCTCGCGATGCTGATGTCGGGCACGATCGGCTGGCTCGTGGTGTCGTCGGGGCAGACGCCCTGGAACGTGGTGTTCTTCCGCTGCGTGTTCGGAGGCGCGACGCTCATCGCCGTGTGCGCGGCGCTCGGCTTCTTGAAGAGGCGCTATTTCTCGTGGCGCATGATCGGTCTCGTCGCGCTCGGCAGCGTGGCGATCGTCGGCAACTGGCTGTTGCTTTTCGCCGCGTATTCGCGCGCGTCGATCTCGATGGCGACGACCGTTTACAACACGCAGCCCTTCATGCTGGTCGCGTTGGGCGCGCTCGTGTTGCGCGAGCGCGTGTCGGTATCGACGATCGCGTGGCTCGGCGTCGCGTTCATCGGCCTTGTGATGGTGGTGCGGGTCGAGCCGTCCGTGCTCGCGATGCCGGGGCAGTATCTCGAAGGCATTGCGTATGCGCTCGGCGCGGCTTTTCTGTACGCGATATCGTCGATCGTCACGAAGCGCCTCGCGGGCACGCCGCCGCATCTGATCGCGATGCTGCATGTGTTGTTCGGCATCGCGATGCTCGCGCCGTTCGCGCGCTTCGATGCGACGCCCGCGACGATCGGCGGCTGGACCGATCTCGTCGTGCTCGGCGTCGTCAACACGGGACTGATGTACGTGTTGCTGTACGGCGCGATCCAGAAGCTGCCGACCGCGACGACGGGCGCGCTGTCGTTCATCTATCCGGTGGTGGCGATCGTCGTCGACTGGCTCGCGTTCGGGCAACGGCTCGCGTGGCTGCAAGTGGCCGGCGCGGCGCTGATCCTGCTCGCCGCGGCGGGCGTGAATCTGCAATGGCGGATCGTGCCGCAAAAATGGCGCGCGAACGACTGACGCGCACTCGTATAGAATGGCGCCCCTTTCCGACTACATCGAAATCCTGCGCCATGTGGTTCAAGAATCTTCAGCTTCACCGTCTTCCCGCACACTGGTCCGTCACGCCGCAGCAGATGCAGCAATGGCTCGCGCCGCTCGCGTTCACCGCGGCGTCGAGCATCGAGAACGAGCGGCGCGGCTGGGTCTCGCCGCGCGGCGACGATGATCTCGTCTACACGGCGAACCGTCAGATGCTCATCGTCTATCGCGCGGAAAAGAAGCTGCTGCCCGCATCCGTCGTCACGCAGTTCGTGAAGGAACGCGCCGCCGAGCTCGAAGAGCAGCAGGGCTTCAAACCCGGCCGCAAGCAGATGAAAGAGCTCAAGGAACAGATCACCGACGAACTCCTGCCGCGCGCCTTCAGCATCCGCCGCGATACGCGCGTGTGGATCGATCCGGTGAACGGCTGGCTCGCGATCGATTCGTCGTCGGCGACGCTGTGCGACGACATCATCGGCTTGCTGGTGAAGTCCGTCACCGATCTGCCGCTCGCGAGCGTCCGCACGGCGCGCTCGCCCGTTTCGGCGATGACCGAATGGCTGCTTTCCGGCGACGCGCCCGCGGGCTTCACGCTCGATCGCGATACGGAACTGCGCTCGACCGGCGAAGGCAACGCGACCGTCCGCTACGTCGGTCACGCGCTCGAAACGGAAGACATGCGCCGCCATATCGAAGCGGGCAAGCAGTGCATGCGTCTTGCGATGACGTGGGACGATCGCGTGTCGTACGTGCTGACGCCATCGCTCACATTGAAGCGCGTGAGCGCGCTCGACGTCATCAAGGAAGCCGCCGATCCGACCGCGTCGAACGACGACGAGCGCTTCGAATCCGACTTCATCCTGATGACAGGCGAACTCGCGCGCATGCTGTCGGCGCTGACCGAGGCGCTGGGCGGCGAAGAAGACCTGCGCGCCGCCGCGTAGGAACGAGCGTCAGGCGGACGGCGCCGACGCGAACGCGTAGCCGTTCTTGCCGTTGCGCTTGACGGTGTACATCGTGTCGTCGGCAGCGGCGACGAGCCGCCAGTAATCGTCGACACGATCCGGAAAACTCGCGATGCCGACGCTCGCGCGCACGATCGACAAGCCCATCTGCGCGTCGGTTTCCGCGACGCACGCGATGATTCTCTGCGCGATCACCGCGAGCTCGCCATCGCTCGAAAACTCGCGCACGAGCAACGCGAATTCGTCGCCGCCGATACGCGCGACCAGATCGCCGCCGCGCACCGCCTGACGAAAACGCCGCGACACCGCAATCAGAAACTCATCGCCGATGCGGTGGCCGTGCGTGTCGTTGACGCGCTTGAAGCCATCGAGATCGATATACAGCACCGCGATGCGCGACGCCCCGCGCGCGCCGCTCGCGAGCGCATTCGCCGCTTCTTCCAGCGCCGCGAAGAGCTTGCGCCGGTTGGGCAGGCCCGTCATCGGATCGTGCAGCGACGCCTGCTCGAATTCATTCGAAATCCCGAGAAGTTGCCGATTGCGTTTTGCATACATGCCGAGCGCGGTGATGAGCACGCCGAATACGATCGCCGACAACGCGATCAGCGTATGCGACACGCTCAGGATGCGCTCGCGCACGTCCGCGCTCGTGCGATCGCGCTCCGCGCGCCACCAGGCGTAGGCCGAATCGAGCGCGGAGCTGGCCTCGCCGAGCGCGGCGGAAGGCGAGAGCACGGCGGAAGGCAGCGACGGCGCCGACATCGGACTCGACGACACCAGCGCGTGCAGCGCCGCGAGCCGCCCGGCCAATTCGATGCGCGCCTCGCGATACGCAGCCTGGCGCTGCGTATCGCTCGCGGGCGTGTTCTGCAGGGAAAGCGCGGTCGCGCGGGCGGTATCGGCGCGCTCGACCGCTTCGAGCACGAGCCCGACGTACTCCTGCTGCAGTTGCGCCGAAAAGATCGCGCGCACCTGCAACGCCAGGAACAGCAGCCCGATCAGCAGACACAGCAAGGCCGCGCCAGCGAGCGGCGCGGGGCCGGGCACGCGCAGGCGCAAGCGCATGATCGCGTGCCGCGCACGGCTCGCCAGCGTCTCCTCAGGGACGTGAATACTCCTCTCGCTGACGGGTCGGAACATTGTGTCGATAGCTCACTCGATGGAAGAACGCGCCCACGCGCGCGAACAGTCCGCCTTCGGACTGCTGCCTTGCGTTCGCGCGCGCCTGATGCCTGCGTGCCTGCGCGTACTGATCGGCGCGATTGCTCCGATCGACGGCCGCACGCTGCGTCGCGGACGGCGTGCCGCGGCGTTGCGCCTGTTGCGCCAAAGGTTGCGCGGACGCCGTCGCGAGCGCCGCGGCGGCGGCCGCGCCCGAGCCGTCAGCGCCAGCGTTGGCGACGGTGGTTTCGTCGGCGGGATCGGCGGTGGGTGCGTTGTCCGCGAGCGATGCCGTGTCGATGGGCGCGGCCGTCGGACCGTCGTTCGACGAGTACGGAATCGCGCTGCCGGGCGCGGCGGTCAAGGGCGTTTCGACGGCGCCGCCCGATTGCGTCTGCGCGGTAATCACCGGCTGATCGATGCCGAGCGTGCGGCGCGCGCTCGCCATCGCCTCGGCATAGACGCGCTGATCGTGGTTGAACCACATGCCGTACGCGACCGTGCCGAGCACGCCGATGCCAAGCGCGCTCGCCGACGCCATCCACAGCGCGAGACGCCCGAAGCGCAGCGGCGCGCGCATGGGGCCGGGTTCGTCGTCGTAATCGATTGCAGTCTCGGGCAAGTGAGTGACAGTGGGATCATTCGCAGGACTTGCGCGTTCCGCGATGCTCTCTTCGGGTAGCTTTGCGTGCTGAGGCATGACAGCGCTCTCCAGAACCTATTCGTCAGACAGCGGACCAACGCGGACTTACAGCGCGCGTCCGGCCCGATGCTTCACCTCGCGCGTCCCATCATATGAACAATCAAACGCGATGCGGCTTCGTCGGACGTAACAGCCGGTTGCCGGTTCAGCATCTGCCGCCGGCCCTTTTTTGCCAAACAATGTAACTCGCGCCACATATCGCCACAATCAGGGGCGGCGAGGAGGCGTTGGAACGACGCTGCGGATCATTGCGCCCGATGCGCGGCGCGCCTGCCGTGGCGCGGTCCGGCGCACCGTTGCACGGCGATTTCACCTCATTGCGTGTCGCGACGGCGAAGCAACTTCGGCCATTACGTCAGCATTTCCCGTTCCTGCCCCGATTTGAAGTGCGGTGCATGCATCATTCTTCAGAGGAAGTTCCCGCGCGTATGTGAGGTGCCGCACATACGCGCATGGCAGCCGTTTGCGTGTGGAACGCGCGCCACAGTTCGTCATCGGGGCTTCGACGACACGACGAGCGCGATGCCGCCGAGAATTGCGACCGCGCTGGCCGCGAGCCGCATCGTCAGCGTTTCGCCGAGCAGCAGCACGCCGCCCGCCGCCGTGATGAGCGGCACGCTCAGTTGCACCGTGGCCGCCGTCGCGGGCTTCAATCCTTTCAACGCCGCGTACCAGACGACATAGCCGAGCCCCGAGGTCAACGCACCCGAGGTCATCGCGTAGGCCAGGCCTGAGACATCCGCGTCCGTACCCGCAAACGCGAGCGCGAGCGCCGACACCGCGATCGCGAACGGCAGCGCGCGCAGGAAATTGCCGGCCGTCGCGGCGACGGGATCGGACTGGCCCCGTCCGCGCAATGAATAGACGCCCCAACCGATGCCCGCCGCGATCATCAGTGCGGACGACGCGGGATCGGGCGCCGCGAGTCCCGGCAGCACGAGCCACACGAGACCGGCGAGCGCGAGCAGCAGGCCGAGCCATTGCGCCGCGGCGAGACGCTCGCCGGTCGCGATGCCGTAGCCGATCATCGTCGCCTGCACCGCGCCGAAGAGCAGCAGCGCGCCGGTGCCCGCCGCGAGCCGAACGTACGCGAAGGAGAACGCCGCCGCATACACGATCAGCGCGAATGCCGATACCCAGCTTCCGGCGCGTCGCGTGTCGTCGCCGGGCGCGCCGCGCGCGAGCAGGATGATCCACAGCACGAGCGCCGCCGACGCGACGCGTACGAGCGTGAAACTCGCCGCGTCGATGCGCGCGCCCCTGAGCGCGAGGCGGCACAGCAGCGAGTTGCCGGCGAACGCGATCATCGCGACGACGGTGAAGAGCGCGATGCGCGTGCCGTGCGAGCGTGTGGGTGTCGACATCGGCGGCGCTGGAATGAGGGCGCATCACTGTAGCGCACGCGCGTCGCGAAGACATGCTGCGGCGCGTTCAACCGGTGGTGAAGGGCTGCGGCGGCGCATCGGCCTCGGAGCCGAAGCGCTCGAATTCGGAGATGACCTGCGCGCCGAATAGAAGCAGCGTCGCGAGCGCTTCGAGGCTGAAGAGCACGACGATCGACGTCGTCAGCGATCCGTAAACGACGCTCACTTGCGAGAGCGTCGCGAAGTACCAGACGAGCACATGCCGCGTGATTTCCCAGAGCACGGCGGCCGTCACGCTGCCGAGCAGCGCGAGCCGCAGCGAAGGCCGGCCGACAGGCATCACGAGATAGATCGACGTCAGCACGAAGATCTCGCCCGCGACGCCGAGCAGATACAGCAAAAGCCGCGACACGCCCCTGAGCGACACCTCGACGCCGAGCAGGTCGACGCTGTTGCTGCCCATCGCCTGAAGGCCGTTCGACACGAGCGTGACGATCAGCATGCCGACGCCGAGAAACAGGATGTAGCAGTAAGGCAGGAGCGCCGAGAGCAGAAAATGCCGCCGCCTGACCGCGACGCGATGCACGAAGATCACCGACATCGCGTTCTCGAGCACCGTGAAGGCAAGCGAACTGAAGAAGATCATCGTGACGAGCAGCAGCCAGCCGAGCACCGCGCGATGCGCAAGAAAATTCGCGAGCTCGCCCACGACGGCGTGCGCCTGGCCCGGCACGAGCCATTCGAGCAGATGCGCGAGCGTGTCGAGCAATTGCTGTTGCCCGACGAATTTCGACAGCACGATCACGATCAGGATCAGCAGCGGGACGATGGAAAGCAGCGCGTAATACGCGACCGCGCCCGCGAGCAGCAGGCCCTGATTGGCGCGAAAAGCCTTGAACGTGCGCATCGCAAAGCCGAACGGATGACGCGCGACGCTTCTCACCTGCGGGCCCAGCACAGGGCCGAGAATCTTCGACATGGAACCTCCGCGGCGCGATCGCTGGCCATCCTTTGTGGACGAGCAAGATCCGCACCCGTAGCGAAGGTCCGCACGCTTCAGCCTGTCCGGCGCGCCTCGATGCGTGCGGCTGCTTGCTGCGCGGCTTCCTCGAATGCGAGATTGAGGAAGACATCGACTTCGCACGCGCTCAGGTCGGCGGCATCGACGTTACGTAGCCGGCAGAAGAGCGCGAGCGCCTCGGCTGCGGCGGCGAAGGCGTTGTTCATATCCCGGGAGTGAAGGCGTTTTTTTCTCATGGCCAGCATAACGGCAGGCGCACGGACGACTTTAATGCGTCGCAACGCAACGCGCACGCCGTTTCATTTTCGCTTTTTGATGCATTAATCTAGGTTCATAACTCGAGCCCGCCGAAGGCACTGGAGGACATGATGGCCGCATCCCACGCAACCTCCGCCGCCGACGCCGCCGCGCTCGGTGCCGATGCCGAAATCGTCAACGCCGACGAGCGCCTCTACAACCACGACCTCGCGCCCGTGCCGCGCGCGAAGCGCACCTGGAACGGCTACAGCATCTTCGCGATGTGGATGTCGGACGTGCACAGCGTCGGCGGCTACACCTTCGCCGCGAGTCTCTTTCTGCTCGGCATCTCGGGCTGGCAGGTGCTGCTCGCGCTGACCATCGGCATTCTCATCGTGTATGTGCTGATGAACTGGGTCGGCAAGCCGAGCTTGAGACACGGCATTCCTTTCCCGGTGATGGCGCGCGTCTCGATGGGCGTGATGGGCGCGAATCTCGCCGCGCTGATTCGCGGCGTGGTCGGCATCGTGTGGTACGGCGTGCAGACGTATTTCGCGTCGAAGGCCGTCGCGACCTTGCTGCTGCTTTTCGTGCCGTCTGTCGCCGCGTGGCGCGATACGAGCTTTCTCAGGCTCGACATGCTCGGCTGGGTCAGCTTCCTCTTCATGTGGCTGCTGCAGCTCGTCATCTTTCAGCGCGGCATGGAGATCATCCGCAAGTTCATCGATTTTTGCGGGCCGGCCGTGTATGTCGTGATGTTCGTGCTGATGGGATGGATTCTCTATCGCGCGGGTCTCGGCAGCCTGAATCTCACGCTCTCGGGCAAGGTGCTGACCGGCGACGAGCAACTTCACGCGATGATCAACGCGATCCTGCTCGTCGTGAGCTATTTCGCCGCGCTGCTGCTGAATTTCGGCGACTTCTCGCGCTTCGCGAAAAGCGAGCGGCAGATGAAGATCGGCAACTTCCTCGGGCTGCCGTTCAACTTCGTTGCGTTTGCAATCATCACGGTGATCGTCACGGCGGGCAGCGAGAAAGTGTTCGGCACGATGATCATGGACCCGGTCGAAATCGTATCGCGCATCGAGAACAAGGTGTGGGTGGCGATCGGCAGCGTCACGTTCGTCATCGCGACGATGGGCATCAATATCGTCGCGAACTTCGTGTCGCCCGCGTACGACATCGCCAATCTGTTTCCGAAGCATGTGGACTTCAAGAAGGGCGGCCTGATCGCGTCGATACTCGCGGTGCTCGTGTGTCCGTGGATCTTCGTCGACAGCCCGAAGGCGATCACGATCTTCGTGTCCGTGTTCGGCGCCGTGCTCGCGCCGATGTACGGCGTGATGATGTCCGACTATTACCTCGTGAAGCGCCAGCAGGTGAGGACCGCCGAACTGTATTCGATGCAGCCCGGCGGACGCTTCTATTACGACGGCGGATGGAACAAGGTCGGGCTCGCGGCGCTGATCGTATCGGGCGTGATCTCGGTCGGCTGGGAACTGTCGACGCAGTTCTTCAAGCTCTTGCCGCCGAACAATCTCGGCTGGCTGATCGGCGCGGTGGCGGGCGCGTTGCTGTATGTGCTCTTCATGCGCATGGCGAACCGCAAATAGCGCTTTATTCGAGCCACTTTCGTACGTCCTGTTCCCAATCGGGCTGGCCGCAGTTCGGCGGATTCTCCGGCCCGAGCACGGTGATGTAGCCCTTGTCCTTCATGCACGCCTCGTAGGCGCGCACCTGCGTGCAACGGCCCGCGCCGGCTCTTTTCGCGGCGCCCTTGCATGCGGACATCGCGTTGTCCATGCCGCTGAAATCGGCATCGCCGTCGTTATTCCATGAAGGCGGATTCGCGCTCGCCGAAAACTCGACAGGCGTGCTGCACGCGACGAGCGCGAATGCAGCGGCGGGAAGAAGGCACAAGCGGAAGAATCGATTCATCTGCTTTAACTCCTTGTTCTTAAGCTCTTGTTGAACGCGCGCAATTCGCCGCCTATTATTCCCCGCTGCCGTTGGCGCGTCGCGTGTTCTTTTCATCGCGGGCGCGAACGACGATGTGCTTGCCGATACCAACGCGCGCCGTCTCGAACAGATGATTCCGCGCGCGACGCTCGATGTGGTCAGCGACGCGGGACACGCGCTGATGTTCCAGTATCCGAGCGAGCTCGCGCGGCATATCGATGCGTTCGTCGCGAAGTGAGCGACGCCGAACACGTCTATCGCTTCATAGCGCACAGAACGCACGCGTTTTAGCTTGTCGGCGCATTTCCCGGCCCTTCATACTGTCGCGCAACCGCGATGCGAAAGCGCGCGCCGATAACAAGAAGAGCCGGGGAAACCACCATGAAGTCACGCTTCACTGCCGTTCACCTGCGTCCCGTCGAACTTGCCGATCCGCATCTCGCGCATCTCTACATGGAATGCGCCGATGCCGAGGCGCGTCTGTCGGGCGCGAGCAGAGTCGCGGCGGTCGCCGTGTACGAAGCCCGTGAGAAGACGCTCGATCGTCTGTGGTCGCGTCTCGATGCGCTCGATCCGAGACTGTGCCGCGAGCTGAAACACGCGGTAGAGGACTGGCACGAAATCGCGGTGAAGCTGCGCGGCGGCGACTGATTGAGACGCGCGCGCAGCGCAATGAGACGCTGCGGCATTCGCGCGGAAGGCCGCCGCCACTAACCTTTCTCCAACGACGCAAATCAAGGAGAAGGGCAATGAACAGCAACAATGGTACGAACAATCGCGCGCCGATGCCGGCTGCGTTCTTCGGCATCGCGGTCGGCGGGCTCGCGCTCGCGGGCGCATGGCGCGCGGCGGCTCGCGTGTGGGCGATTCCCGATGCGGTGCCCGCATGGCTGACGGCGGGCGCGCTCGTCGTCTGGATCGCGGTGCTCGTCGCATACGGGCGCAAGTGGCTCGTCCAGCGCGATGCGGCCATCGCGGAAATGCGTCATCCGGTGCAGTCTTCGTTCGCGGCGCTCGTGCCGGTATCGGCGATGCTCGTCGCACAAGCCGTGCAGCCTTATTCGCGGCCGCTCGCGATCGCGCTCTTCGCGATCGGCGTCGCGAGTTCGCTCGCGCTCGGCGCGTATCTGCATGGCCGGTTCTGGCAGGGCGGCCGCAAGCCCGAGCTGACGACGCCCGCCATCTACCTTCCGACGGTCGCGCCCAGCTTCGTCGCGGCGACGGCGGCGGCCGGGCTCGGTTTCACGCAAATCGGCATGTTGCTGTTCGGCGCGGGCGTGTTCTCGTGGCTCGCGATCGAATCGATCATGCTGCATCGCGCCGCCGTGCATGAACCGCTGCCCGAAGCATTGCGCCCTACGCTCGGCATCCAGCTTGCGCCGCCGGTCGTCGGAGGCGTGTCGTATCTCGCGATCACGCACGGCGTACCCGATACGTTCGCATACATGCTGCTCGGCTACGGTCTCTATCAGGCGCTGATGCTCGCGCGCCTCGTGCCCTGGATTCGCCAACGCGCGTTCACGCCTTCGTACTGGGCCTTCAGCTTCGGTGCCGCAGCATTGCCGACGATGGCTATTCGCATGCTCGAACGCGGCGCCACCGGCCCGATGACGTGGATCGCACCGGCTGCGTTCGTCGTGGCCAACGTGGTGATCGGTCTCATGATCGCGGGAACGGTGCGGGCGATCGTGCGAGGCGAGTTGCTGCCGGCCGCGGTTACATCGGCGCCGGCGAACGTCACGCCGATCAGCATCGAGCGTCGTGCGGCAGCGGGTTCGCGTTGAACATCACAACGTCAGCACTTCGCCCGCGCGCAACGCACGCAGCGACACATCGGGCAACGCGGCGCGCAGTTCTTCCAGAATCTGCGCGCCGTGCGGCGGTTTCAGATGCGAAATCAGCAATTCGGCTTTCATCGCGCGGCCACGCAGATCATCGGCGATGAGCTTCGGGCAATAGTGATGCGCCGCACGCGCCAACGCGATCTGCGCATCCGGATACGCGGTCTCGACGATCACATGGCGCAGTCCCGGCAACGCGCACACGGCGGCCCAGAACTCGGGATTGCTCGTCGTATCGCCGCTGAACGCGATGCACGCCGTTGCGTTCGACACCGCCAGCCCCATCGACGGCACCGTATGCCGCGCGGGCAATGCCGTCACGGTGCGCCCGTTCAGCATGAAGCATTCGCCGACCTCCAGCGCTTCGAAGCGCACGCCCGGCGCATCGGGCGAAGGAATGCGCGTGAAGTCCGGCCAGATCAGATTGTTGAAGATGTGCGCCTGAAGTATGTCGAGCGTCGCGCGGCTCGCGTGAACGACGAGCGGCCTATCGCGCGCGTCGCCTACGGCATCGATCATGAGCGGCAGATACGCAATGTGATCCAGATGCGAGTGCGTGAGAAACACATGATCGATACGCGCGAGTTCGTCGTCGGTGAGCACGGCGACGCCCGTGCCGGCATCGATCATGATGTCGCCGTCGACGAGCAGCGCCGTCGTGCCGCCGCGATCGCCCGCATCGTCGCCGCCGCGCCTGATCGCGCCGCTACAGCCGAGTACCCGAACGTTCATGATGATTCATTTCGTGTCGAATTCGCTTACGCAATCCCAGTCCTCGGGCAACGCAATGCCGCGCAGCGCATCGATGCGCCTGCGATACATCGCGTACACCTGTCGCTCAGGATACTGCGCCGCGAGCGTCGCGAGTAGCGTTTGCGCTTCGTCCCACTCGCGCGCGCGATAGTGCGCGAGCGCCGCGTGCCAGCGCGTGAGCGCATCGCCGTGTTCGTGCGCGGGCTGCGGCTCGAACACCGCAATCGGCGCGACGCGTCCTTTCACGCGCACGCGATCGATCTCGCGGAACGCGATATCCGTCACCCGTTCGCGCGTCGCTTCGCCCACGATGATGTCGATATCGAAGCGCCGCGTGAGGCCTTCGAGCCGCGCCGCGACATTCACGGCATCGCCCATCACGGTGTAGGCGCGGCGCACGTGCGAGCCCATGTCGCCGACGGTCATCGGCCCCGTATTGATGCCGATGCCGATCCACAGCGTCGGCCAGCCGCGCGCCGTGAGCGTGCGGTTCAGCTCGACGAGCGCCGCGCGCATGCCGAGCGCCGCCGCGACGGCGTTGCGCGCGTGATCCGGATCGTCGACGGGCGCACCCCAGAAACCCATGATCGCATCGCCGATGTACTTGTCGAGCGTGCCGCGATGCGCGCGGATCACTTCGGTCATCGTGCCGAGATACTCGTTCATCAGACGCGCGAGCGCTTCCGGCTCCAGCGTCTCCGCGATGGCCGTGAAGCCGAGCACGTCGCAGAACAGCACGGTCAACTCGGCGCGCCGCCCGGCCATGCTGTAGTCCTCCGGATGACGGCTCATTTCCTCGACGAGCTCGGGCGGCACGTATTGCCCGAACAGCGCGGTGAAATGGCGTTTCGCGCGCGCCTCGACGAAGTAGCCGTACGACATGTTGAGCACGTAGAGCGCGAGCGCGGCGAGCAGCGGCGACGCCACAGGAATCGACCAGCGAAGCCGCGCGAACGCGAAGAGATCCGCCGCGACGACGAGCGCGAGCAACATCGCGGTGAAGATCGTCGCGCGCGCGGGCATGTGCCACGGCCAGAGGAAGATCATCGCGAGTCCGATGAGCGCAAGCATCGACGCCTGCAACGCCGACGCGAACGGGGGTTCGAAGCGGATCGTATCGTCGAGCATGCCGCCGATCAGATTCGCGTTCACCTCGACGCCCGGATAAACCTCGCCGACGGGCGTCGTGCGCTGATCCATCAGGCCCGGCGCCGTCGTGCCGACGAGCGCGATCTTGCCCGCGAGCGCGTTGGCGGGAATGCGCTCTCCGAGCACGTCGGCGATGGAGTAATACGGGAAGCTGCCGGTCGGGCCGCGATAGGGCACGAGCGCCGCGCCGTTTTCATCGACAGGAATCGTGCGCGTGCCGCGCGGCGTCGTGAGCGCGAGTCCCGCGAGCGGCGCGGCGGGATCGGTTGCGTCGTCGAAGACCGGCGTCACCGCGGCGTCGCCGAACAGCGCGCGGATCACGTCGAGCGACAGCGCGCCGTACACGCCGTCGCGATAGGCCGCGATGAGCGGCACGCGGCGCACGGAGCCGTCGAAATCGATCACGGGATTGAAGTATCCGGCGCGCTTCGCCGCCTGTTGCAGCGCGGGCAGATTGCCGCCGTAGCTCGTCCAGTCGAAGAGCATGAGCGGATGCGTGCCGAACGCGCGCGCGCTCATCAAGGGCGATGGAATCGCGCCGCTCGATGCATCGCGATTCGAAAAGTAAAAGCCGAGCACGACGGGATGACCGGCAAGGGCATCGGCGAAACGGCGGTCGTAATCGAGGCGCGGAGCAAGCGCATCGAGCGTCTTGCGGTACGCGGCGTCCTCGGCGAGCGGGCCGCGCGCGAGTTCGTCGAGCACGGCAAGGCCCGAACTCGCGTCGGCTTCCGCGAACACCATGTCGAAGCCGAGCACCGCGATGCGCTCGCGCGAAAACAGCGTATCGACGAGCGCCGCCATGCGCGCGCGATCCCACGGCCAGCGGCCCAGTTCGGCGAGGCTTTTCTCGTCGATATCGAGAATCGCGATGCGCGCGTCCGTCGTGCGCGGCATGAAGAGACGCACTTTCGCGTCGTAGATCATCGCGTCGAGCGAATCGATGAAGCGGATGTCATAGCGCGACAGCGCATGTCCCGCGAGCGCGACGACGATCGCGAGCCCGAGCGCCCAGCGCGCGCCCGAGCGTTTGAACGTGAACGCGAGCGGTTCTCGCACCCTCATTGCGCGGCCCGGATCTGTCCGTTCGCGACGACGAGCCGCGCCGCCAGCACGCGCGCGTGCGCATCGACGCCGAAAGACATGAGCGCCGCGTGCAACTGCGCTGCGCGCATGACGTCCGTATCGCGGCTCGTGTTTTCGCTCATCGTGGGCTCGCTAACGGCACGCCGCCGACGGCACCACCGGCGTCACGCGCGATGCCGGCAGCACGCCGAACGGCAGCCGCGGACTCACGACGATCACGCCTTCGCCCGCGCGCACGATCTGCCTGTCGACCTGATTGATGACGACGATCTGACCATCGTAGACGACGATCTGATCGCCCTTGCAATCCGCGTTCGCGCCCGGTTCGAGATTCGCGCAATCGGTGACGGAATATTCGGTGCCGCGTATGCCGATGGTCGACGTCGGCGTCTTCACGCGATAGTTCTCCGGCTTGCCTTCCTTCGCGACGAGCCCGTCGAGCGCGCGCAATCCGCCTTTCACGAGCGACAGAAAGCTGCGGTCTTCCTGCGGCGCGTTCGCCGCGTAATGAAAATCGTCGACGCGAAACACCGAGCCGGGCTTCAGATACACGCGCTGCTTGTCGGTGAAGATCATCACGATTTCAGAGCCGACGCCGGTCTGCACGGTGTCGCCGTTGTCGATGTCGCCGCCGACCGCCGCCACGCGTTGCGCGCCGCCCGCCGATTGAATCGCGACATTGCCGACGAGCGCGGTGATCGTCGCGACCGCTTCGGCGCACGCCGCGCGCGCGGTCATCGCCAGGAAGAGGAAGAGAAGAAGGTGTCGGGCGCGCGTCATGTTCGGTCTCAGAAGGACTTCGTGAGCGCGATCCAGAAGCGGTTCGCGTGTCCGGTGCCGAGCGTCGAAGGCACGTAGCCGAGCGTGTGCGCGTACGACATCGACAGCAGAAAGTCGTGCGGCGCGGCGAACGTCGCGCCGACGCCCAGCCCGGAAAGCCGGACGTGATCGCTGCCCGGCGCGACCGGATGCGCGACGATCTTCCCGTCGGCGGTATCGATGAAGCCCGATAGCGTCACGAGCACCGGCACGAGCGATTGCCTGATCGTCTGCCGTAGTTCGATGGTCGCGATATACGCTTCGGCGACGGGCGCGTCGCCGGTCGCATAGGCGCGCACGGCATACGGGCCGCCGAGCGAGATCTGCTCGGACGAATCGAGATTGCGCGAAGTCGCCTGGCCGTTGAGCGAAAGGTAGAGCTGCGTGCCGTTGGCCTGATCGCCGATCACCTGCGTGTGCGTCACGGCGAACACGAACTTCGTGAACGCACCGGCGATCTGCGCGGCGATCTGTTCCGGCTGCGGCGTCTTATAGCGCAGGTTGCCTTGCTGGATAGCCGTGTCGAACGTCGTGATGCTCTTTTCGAGCGTCAGATTGCCCGAGAGCCCGAGCCGGCCGACATCGCTCGTCTTGTCGCTGACGGAATCGAACGCGCCGAGATGATCCGACAGCAGCTTGTGGTCGTAGCCGAGCGTCGCGAATACGTTCGCCGACGGCGAGCGCAGCAGCGCGTAGCTCAGGAACGTCGAGAAGGCATTGGCGCTGCCGTAGGCGTCGAGTTCGTCGAACTGACCGCCGACCGAATACGTCGAGCGCGTGTAGCCGACGCCCCACGCGAACCCGCTGCCGCCGACCGGCACCGTGTAGCCGATGTTGCCGTAGAACTGCCCGGTGATCGAGCCGAGCAGCCGCGCGCCCAACTGATCGCCGATGCCGAGCGGATTGTTCCATTGCAGCGCGCCGATGAGACGCGCGGTGCCGGTCGTCGTCTGGCCGTAGTTGTCGGCCTGCACGCTGCCGGAGACGGGCCGCGCGGTCGGCACGGCGAGCGTCATGTCGGAGGTGCCGGGAAGAAGGCCCGGCGAGATCGTCGCGTTCGCGCCCGTCGTGCCGGCCGCGTCCTGCGCGAGCAACGTGGCGCGGGTGAGGGCGCGCTCGTCGATCACGTCGCCCGGTTTGAGCGCGCCGAAAAATCGCGCGATGACGGGGTCGCGCGTGCGCGACTGGTTGTCGATGTCGATGCGACCGTAACGTCCCTCGCTCACCGCGATACGCACGATGCCGTCATCGATCTGCTGCGGCGGCACAAAGGCGCGCGCGACCAGATAGCCGTGCCGCCGATAGAACGCGCTCACGCGATCGGCGGCGCTTTCGAGATCGTCGAGCGAACGCCCCGCACCGATGAACGGCCGCACGGCGTCGAGCAGTTCCGCCGTCGGGAAAAGCGTGTTGCCGGTGAACGCGAAACCTTTCACTTCGAAGCGGATGCCTCCTGTTTCGCCGGAGACGGGCGGCGGTTCGGGCGCGGGCGTCACGTTCAGACGCAGATCGGAAGGCGGGACGGGCGCGGGCGCTTGCTGCTGCTGTTCGCGCAGGATGCTGCCCGCGTTCGGCAGCGTCTGGGCGTGCGTTTCGCGCATGTCGCGCGCCGTCGCCGCGACGAGCGTCGCGATGAGCACGGCGAGCCGGCGCGACGCGACGCTGTGGCGTCGTTCGCGGGGCCCGAAGCGTCGCACGCGCCTGGGCCTCACATGCGGCATACGTGACCGGGCCATGCGTCGTCCGGCAGACGGCTGCCGTCGCTCGTCGAATCGGTGCGCTGCTGCACGAGCGGCGCGGACTCCGGCTGACGGCCCGGCGTCGCGTTGTAGAGCGGCGCGGGATTGGCCGCGTCGGTACGCACGGAATCGAGAATGCCGGGCAGCGCCGCGACGGTCGTGACGGGCGTTTCCGGTTCTTGCGGCATCACCGGCTGTACGGGGACGGACGGCGGCGCAGGCGGCGGCGTGCCCGCGATGCGCAGCGTGCCGCCTTGCGTCGTGATCGTGTAGCCGGTCGGGCCGCCCGTCGCCGTGACCGTGATCGCGTACGTGCCGATCGCCGCGCCCGGCGTCGCGCCGGTGCTCGTCACCGTGAAGACGAACGGCTCGTGGTTCGCCGGGCTGTCGGCGAATGCGTTGCCGTAGTTCGCGCCGTTGTAGCGCAGCGCGATCGTCACGTCGTTCGGACCGAGCGTGCGCGGCGTCTCGAACGGCACGTCGATGTTGATCGCCGTCAACGTGACCTGCTGCCGCGCATTGAACGCGAACCGGTTGCCCGATGCCGATGCCGCGCGCGCATCGGCGCCGCCGGTGTAGGCATCGCCCCAGAGCGCGAGATTGCCGCTTTGCAGTCCGCCGAAGGCGTCGGCCTCGGGCGCGTCGGAGTAGACGAGCCAGCGGCCGTTCGGCGCGGAAAGCGCGTTCGCTCCCGCGCGGTTCACGAAGGTCGTCGCGGCGAGCGTGATCGCCGTGCCGCTCGCGCGGCTCGCAATGGGGGCGGCGAGCGTGAGCGCGGGCGCCGTGAGCGTGACCGCGCCGCTCGCCGAAACGCCCGACAAACCCGCGACGCGGCCGATCGTGAGCGGCGCGCTATCGGCGATGTCGACGGAACCGGCGTTCGCCGCCAGCGTGCCGATGCGATTGCCCGCGTTCGTCAGCCGGTACGCGCCCGCGCCGCCTTGCAGGGCGACATTGGCCGCCTGGATGGGCGCCTGTTGTGTCGCGGTGCCGGCGGTCGTCATCGCGAGCGTGCCGCGCGGCGCGCTGATCGACGCGTCGACGCGGATAGCGCTCTGCGCCGCGAGCGAAAGCGTGTTGACGCCGCTCCACGCGACCGGGCCGTCGATCAGCACGAGGCCGAACGCCGCAAAGCCCGCCGGCGACGCGGCGCTGATCGACACATTGGTCGATTCGAGCACGCGCGAAAGCGTCGCGCCCTGAATCGTGCCGAAGCGCTGTCCGAATGCATCGCCGCCGCCGACGAGCGCGGCGAAGTCGCTTGCAATGCGCCACGTTCCGGTTTGTCCCGATGCCGCCGCCGTCGTGACCTGCGCGTCCGGCGCGACGCGCACCTGCGTGCCCGCCGTTTCGATGGCGCCGCCGTTGCCGCCATCCGGCGCGGATGCGTCGAGCGTGCCGCCGGCCTGCACGACGCCTTTGTCCGCGATGAGGCGGATCACGCCGTTCTGGTTCACGGCGCTTCTCGCGCGGATGACGCCCGTGTTGTTCACGACATTGGCGAGGAGCGCGTCCTCGGCGCTCGCGACGAGCCAGGCCTGACCGCCATCGGCCTGAATCAGACCGTGATTGGCGGCGAGCGCACGCAACGCGCCGCGCTCCACCGACAAGCCGATCATGCTGTGATCGCCGAGCGTGACCGCGATGCGCTCGCCCGCCGCGAGCGCCGCGAAACCGCCGGGCGAGTCGATCGTGCCGGCGTTGATCGCGCGCGCGCCGATCAGCGCGACATAACCGCCGGGCGCGCTCGTGAGCGTGCCGAGATTGACGACCGCCGCGCCGTCCTCGTGATGATGATGCCGATGCCAGCGCCCGTCGCCCGAAAAGGTGTAGTGGCCGCTCATGAAATCGCTTGTCGACAGATTGAGCGTCGATGCCAGCAATCCACCGACGTTCACCTGCGCGCCCGGCCCGAAGATCACGCCGTTCGGATTGACGATGAACACTTGGCCGTTCGCGTCGAGCTTGCCGAAGAAGGCCGTCGGGCGCGGTCCGACGACGCGGTTCAGCGCGATCGAATTCGCGCCCGGCTGATTGAACGTGACCGCTTCGCCAGGGCGCGTGCTGAACGAATTCCAGTCGATGGCGAGGCGGCCGCTATTCTGCTGAATGATCGTGCTGGCGCCCGCGCTCGTCACCGAGCCGGAACCGGCGACGACGCGCGCGCCGCTCGGTTCCGCGCGCGCGGACATGCACGCCATGACGATGAGCGTGGCGATGCAGAGCCATCGCGCGGGGAACGCGGTGCTCGCGCGCAGAGTCTTGTTCATGTCGGCCGACTCCTTTCTGTTGCGGCGCATCGTCGTGACGAGATGCAGGCGCACCATCAAGCAGTTTAGTGTTCCGAAGCATGCTTGCAACTACGCGTTTAGAGAACCTTCGCATACGCGCTGTTCTTCGCCATTCGTATTAGGAACGCGGCGTTTTATCCGACGATCACGCGGCCTGGCTCGCGAGCGTCTCTTCGACGAACTCGCGCAGGAACGTGACCCACGTGCGGATCTTCGCATCGAGATACTGGCGGGACGCGTACATCGCGTAGATGGTCATTGTCTGAAGTTCGCACTCGGGCAGCACGCGCACGAGCGCGCCGCTGTCGAGCCACGGCAGCGCGGCGAGCATCGGCAGCGGCGCGATGCCGAGACCGTTCGACAGCGCGACCGCGAGCGCATCGGCGGAATTGACGCGCAGGCGGCCCGGGTCGAGTTCCACTTCGACGTGGCCGCGCGGGCCTTCGAAGACCCATCGGTCGACGGGGAAAAACGTCGTCACGAGTTGCAGGCACGCATGGTTCTTCAGATCGTCGATGCGCTGGGGCGTGCCCGCCCGTTTGAGATAGCCCGGCGACGCGCACAGCACGCTCGGCATCGAGCAGATTTTCGTGGAGACGAGCGCGGAGTCGGGCAGTGCGGACGTGGTGACTTGCAGGAAGACGTCGAAGCCTTCGTCGAGCATGTCGGGGATATGTTGCGAAAGCGTAAGCTCGACGCGCACCTGCGGATGCTGCTCGAGATAGCGCGTGAGCGCGGGCACCACGTAGTGCTGGCCGAAGGTGATCGGGGCATGCATGCGCAGCACGCCCGTCGGCGAAACCTGGGCGTTGCTCGCCTCCGCCTCGGAGAGATCGACGAGTTCGAGCACTTCCTTGCAGCGCGTGAGATAACGGTTGCCGGCATCGGTGAGGGCGACGCGGCGCGTCGTGCGATTCAGAAGCCGCGTGCGCAGATGCGTTTCGAGTTCGGTGACCGCGCGCGAGGCCTGCGCCGTCGTGATGTCCATCTGCTGCGCCGCGACGGTGAAGCTGGCCGCTTCAGCCACGCGCGCAAAGATTCTCATGCTCCGCAACAAGTCCATCGTCCAGGCATCCGTTTGACGAAGCCGGAACTATCCCACGTCGGCGCAACAGCGCGCAACCTGCGCGGGCGAAGCGGCGTCGCGTCGGCTTTTCGCACATTCGTTTCAGGATTCACATCTGTTACAGGCGTTGTAACGCAGCCCGCACGCGGCGCGGCTACGATGGATTCATGGCTGCATATGAATCCAGGATCGCATCGCGGTCTGCTTGTCGGCCTTCTCAGACGAGGACGAAATGAACATCAAGGGCTTGGTCGGGATCGGTATCGCGTTGTCGGCGGGACTCGCTTGCGAAGCCGCCGTGGCGGGCGTGAGCCTGGGCATCAATCTCGGGGTTCCGGTTGCGCCGGTTTATGCGGCGCCGGTGTACGTCGCGCCCGCTCCCGTCTATGCGCCGCCTCCGCCGCCCATGTACGCGCCGCCGCCTCCGCCCGTCGCCTATCAGCCCGCGCCGGTCATGGTTGCGCCCGCGCCGGCGATCGTCGTGGGTTGGCACGGCGACCGCTACTGGGATGGCTATCGCTACTGGGGACGCCGCGACTGGTACGCGCATCACGGCGGCTATTACGGCTATCGGCACTGGTAAGCCGGAAGCCGGCGGCAACGGGGCATCATCATGAAAAATTCAACTCGAACTCGAACCCGGTCGCGCCTCGCGCGCTCGCTGATCGTGCCCGTCGCGCTCGTGGCGGCGGCGGGGCTCGGCGGCTGCGTTTATGCGCCGCCTTATGGCTATGCGCCCGCGCCCGCTTATGGCTACGCGCCTGCCTATGGCTATGCGTATGGACCGGGCTACTACGCGGCGCCATCGGTGTCGCTCGGCATCGGCTTCTCGAGCGGCGGCGGCGGTCACTGGCACGGCCGCTGACGCGCGGTCCATTCCGACTGGAACGTGCGTTGCTGCGATTTCTCTGACTCTTTCGGAGAAAGCGCAACATGACCGAGCAAACTGCAAGCTTGCTGTCGCAACACGCCCGCTGCGAGCATTTCATGCTGCCGCCGAACGGCTGGGTGCCAAATAACACGCGGCTGCCCGTCCTGGTGTGGCGCGGCGCGATCGACCCGAAAGCCACCGATTGCGCCGAGCGCTTCGAAGCGCTTTTCGCGCAGAACGGCTGGCCGCCGCAGTGGCGCGACAGTGTCTTCGACTATCACCATTTCCATTCGACCGCGCATGAGGCGCTCGGTGTCGCATCGGGCGACGCCGAACTGATTCTCGGCGGCCCGCATGGCCGCGTGATCGCGGTCAGCGCCGGCGACGCGCTCGTCCTGCCTGCCGGCACCGGCCATTGCCTGCTGACGGCCGGACGGCGCTTTCAGGTCGTCGGGGCTTATCCGCCGGGGCAGCAATGGGATATCCGCCGCGAAGCGATCAGCGAGCAGGAACGCATCGCGATGGAAGAACTGCCGTTCCCGCGAAGCGATCCCGTCGCCGGAGAGGACGGGCCGCTCGCGCGTCACTGGCATTAGCCGATCACGCTTTGCTTTCCTTCACGCATTGAGACCGGCGCGCGCCGACGAGCGACACGCGCTTGATCACGCCCGTCGCGAGCGCCGTGCCGACCAGCACGATCGCGCAGGCGGCCGCCATGCCCATCGACACGCGCTCGGCGAGAAAGAGCGCGCCCCACAGAATCCCGAAGATCGGAATCAGGAACGTGACGGTGATCGCGCGTGCCGGCCCGGCGACCGCGATCAGATGGAAGAACATCATGTAGGCGAGGCCCGTGCACGCGACGCCCAGCCCGAGCACCGCGCCCCACGCGTGCAACGATACGGCGCCGGCCGGCCAGAAAAAGAGCGCGAAGGGCAGAAGCACGATCGTCGCCGCGCTCATCGTGCCGGCGGCGACCGTCAGCGAATCGACGCCCATCAGATGCTTTTTCGTGTAACTCGCGGCGACGCCGTAAGAAGCCGATGCGGCGAGCGCGGCGAGTGCGGCCAGCGCGGTCGCCATCGGGGAGGCGGCGGCGCTCGCGTCGTGCGCGAACATCTGATCCCAGACGAGCGCGAGCACGCCCGCGAAGCCGATCGCAAGTCCCGCCACGCGCATGCGCGTCAGCCGGTCGCTCAACCACAGATACGCGACGATCGCGCCCCAGAGCGGCGTCGTCGCGTTGATGACCGACGTGACGCCCGCCGACAGCGTCAGCTCGGCATACGCGAAGAGACAAAACGGCGCGGCGGAATTGAGGACGCCGACGACGAAGAGCGGCCACGCGCGTTCGCGCATCGTCGAGAAGGCTGGCCGCGCCTTGCCGCGCAGCGCTAGCACCAGAAGCAGAAACAGCGCGCCGATGCCCACGCGCAACGCCATCAGCGGCGCGACGCCGAGATCGGTCACGCCGACGCGGATGAACAGGAACGAGCCGCCCCAGAGCGCGGCGAGAACGAACAGTTGAGCGAGATTGACGGGATTCATGGCGGCTTGGCGATAGAAGTTGGGAGCGAAACCATCGTATCGGCGTGCGTCGTGCCGACGTTTCGGCGCGGCGTGAAACGAAAGATGCGGCGCGATGCACCCGCTCGCCCAGCTCCCGGAATCCCGCATCGTAGGCGCGCGCCGATGCCGCCGCAAACGAGCATTTCTCACCGTTATGTGAGAAAAATTGCCAAGCGCCGCGCGGCTCGACCGGCCGCGGACCCCGAGGTTGCTGGCAGGCCCGATCGGTGCGACTCTTGCATGACCGAAAGATGGACGATGGTTCTTGCAGCGCGATGGACGCAGTCAACGGGAGAGAAGCCATGGACAATGCAAACGGCAACGCATCCACGATTCAGTCGATGCAAAACGGCGACCGGGGCGATCCGGCCGATCCGCCGCTCTCGCGCCGCACGGTCGCGAGCGCGATGGACGCGGCGCTCGCGCCCGGCATGGCGCACGGACAGGCCGCGAGCGTGACGCCGCTCACGCCGGGCGAGGCGCACAAGCCCGCAAGGTATTCGCCGTATCACGTGCACGGCGATGTGCTCGAAGGCGGCGACAGTCCGACGGTGCTCGCGCAGCCCGCCGCGACGCACGCCGCGGGACAGGGCAGTCAGTACCATCCGTCGCGACCGATGCCGCGGCGCGCGCGCGACGTGCTGGCGGGCGCGCAGGACATCATCGCGACGCAGTACAGGCAGGCGAAGGAGGGCACGGACGATTACGTGCACGACAATCCCTGGAAATCGATTGCGCTGGCGGCGGTCGGCGGGCTCATCGTCGGTCTGCTGGCCGCACGCTGAAGCGCGGCGGGCCTCAACCTTGCTGGGTTGCTGATATCGGCAGAGGCTTATCGCCGTGCCGGACCGACATGGAAGAACGATCGTACGACCTCTGCACCGACCGGTGCGAAATCTGGAATCCGCTGACGATGGCGCTCGCCAGTCCGCGGCGCGTCTTGATCGTGCATTCGGAATCGAACGTCGGCGATTCGTTCGCGCTGCTCCTCGCGATGCGCGGTTTCGAGGCCGTGCAGATCGGCGATGCGGCGGCCGCGTCGCAATTCATCCGCAACTGGCGGCCGCAGGTGTTGTTCGTGGATACGCTCATCGGCGACGCGCACGACCACGCGCCGGCGCGCACGCTGCGCGAAGCGCTGACCGTCGATCGGACGGAGGGCGAAGTGGAGTTGCTGATTGCGCTCGCCGCCGATGCCAAGCAGGATCCGCGCGATGCATTGCACGCCGCGGGCTACGACGGCTTTTGCAGAACGCCGTGCCCGGTCTGGTGGATGTTCGACGTATTGAAGTGTTTCTACGTCCACTGATGCGGGCGGTGCATTGCGCCGCCGCCCGCCGCTTGAGACCTAAACCGCTCGCGATGCCTTGAAATCGTTGGTTTCCAGTTCGACCGACTGGCCGCCGTTGCGCTCGAGCGCGCGCCGGGCGGCGTCTTCGATTTGCACGCGTCCGCCTTCGAACGCGGAGAGGAGATCGTGCGACGACGTCCCGCTATTGCCGAAGTGATCGTTGAGCGCATCGAGGGAAATGCTGCACCACACCTCGCGGCCGTCCACCTTCGCCTCGAACGCGACACGCGCTGCCGCCACGACATGACGGCGCCCGCTGAACTCTATCGTCATCCTTATCACCTCCTGTTTTTCGTTCGGAACACGGTTGAGCGCGATCATCGCGAGACTTGCAACGACGCGCCCGCGATGTCGATGCCTACGACTGCGTGCGGCCTTGCGCGCCGCGCACGTCGTCTTGCATGATACGCCCGCGCTGCGCGGGGCGTACGGGAGGTGACTTTGCAATGACCGTGCCCGCGCGCGGTACAAAGCGCGCTATCCGCAGCAGAGGCAGCCGCCGCGATGCCTCATGCCGTAACTGCCGGCTTCTTCGGCGGCGCCGGCGGATGCGCTCGAACCGCCCACGCTCGGCGCGCCGATCGTCACGCGCGCAGCGGTCGCGCCGCATTGTGGACAGGCCGCGGGATCGTCGCGCTCGGCGATGCGGCGGACGGCTTCGAACGCGCCGCAATCCGCGCATTCGTAATCGTAGACAGGCATGACGTTTTCACTCGGAGAAAGAGGGCATCGATCACGGTAGCAAGCGCTATGCAACGGCTCGCCGCGAAGCCGGGGCGTGCCGATGTCAACGCCCGTCCTTGCGCAACAGGCGCAGACGCGCTTCTTCGAGCGACTCGAACTTGCTGTCGGCTTCGTCGTAGATCGACACCTTGCCGCGCCCGATGTCGTACACCCAGCCCTGCACCTGCAGCTTGCCGAGCGCGAGCCGGCCCGCGACCGCCGGATGCGTGCGCAGATGCGTCAGTTGCAGGCGGATGTTCTCCTCGACCATCGCCTGGACGATGCGTTCTTCTTCCAGCTTGCGCGCCATCACGACGCTGCGCGCGGCTTCGGCGTTGCGCAGCCATGCGTGAACCGTCGGCATTTCATCGGCGATGGCCGCGCCTGACGCGAGACCTTTCATCGCGCCGCAATCCGAGTGGCCGCAAATCACGATCTGCCGGACGTTGAGCGCGAGCACCGCGAATTCCACCACCGCCGACACGCCGCCGAGCATCTCGCCATAAGCCGGCACGATGTTGCCGATGTTGCGGCACACGAAAAGCTCGCCGGGGCGCGTCTGCGTGATCATTTCCGGCGATACGCGCGAATCCGCGCAGGTAATGAAGAGCGTATGCGGCGCCTGCTGGCGCGCGAGGCTCTTGAACAGCGCTTCGCTGTCGGGGAACACGAAACGGCTGAAGTCGTCGGCGCCTTGCAGCAGGTACAGCAGGTCGCCGGTTTCGGCGCCGTGGCGTTCTTCGCTCATCGATTTGTCGGACATGGTGTCGCCTTTGTTGTGCGGTTCCGACGCGCGTGCGTGCGCGTCACGTCAAGGCGAAAGCTTGCGGGGTTTTGAGATGGATCGCAAGTCGCTCCGATTCAAGACCTTCACGGGCGCACCAATTCGGTGCGAGGGCGTCATCCGGTTCGGTTTTCCCGAAGTGACGCGCTCAAAATCTCCTATTTTTCGACGCGTACCATTCCGCTAGATTGTTTTCATTGAAAGCAATCAGAAAGGAACCGACATGAAATGCCCGGTATGTCCCGCGACCGAACTACTGATGACCGTGCGCGAGGGCATCGAAATCGACTATTGCCCGCACTGTCGCGGCGTGTGGCTCGACCGCGGCGAGCTCGATCAGATCATCCGGCGCGCGGCGCAGGCGTCGCTCGCGGAGGCGCAAGCGTCCGGGCGCGACGAATGGGACGAGCGCGGACACGATCGCGAGCGCCGCACGCATCGGCAGGACGGTTACCACTACGGCGATTCGCGCGGCAAGCGCGAACATGCGCGGCGCAAAAAATCCTTTCTCGGCGATCTGTTCGACTTCGACTGATCGGCGAGCGTCACGCGCATCGGCAGTAATTCGGCGGCAAAACAGCAAGGAGAACGGCAAATGTCAACGGTGAAGCAAGTCCTGAAGGCAAAGCGCGACACGACGGTTCACACCATCGACGCGGAGGCGAGCGTGTACGAAGCGATCGCGCTGATGTCGCGGGCGGAAGTGGGCGCGCTCGTCGTCGTGGTGGGCGACGCGGTGTGCGGCATCGTCACCGAACGCGACTATGCGCGCAAGGTGATCCTGCAGGACAAAGTCTCGCGGACGACCACCGTATGCGAGATCATGACCGCGCCGGTGATGTCGGTCAGCCTCAGAACGAGCGCCGACGAATGCATGACGCTAATTACGCGGCAGCGGATTCGCCATCTGCCGGTGATCGAGGGCGGCCGGCTCGTCGGGATGATTTCGATCGGCGATATGGTGCGGCATCTGATCGAGGAGCAGCAGTTCGCCATCGACCAGCTCGAAAGCTATGTGCGCGGCCCGCGCCACGATGCACCGACGTGCGCGCTCACGCGGCGTAGCGAGATTCCGCAGACACTCGCACTGCGTATCGTGTAGCGCGTCAGCGCGCTTGCGCCGTCAGAAGCGCCTGCAGGTTGCGCACGACATCGTTCCAGTCGCCGAGGCCGCGGGCGCGAACCAGGCGCATCGAGGCATACCAGGGCGTGACATGCGGATCGCGCTCGTAACGCCATTCCGCGACCTGATTGAGAAACAAGTAGCACGGCTTGCCGAGCGCCCCCGCGATGTGCGACAGCGCGCCATCATTGCCGACGAACGCATCGAGCCTGTCGATGATGCTCACGCTTTGCGTCAGCGTGACGTCGGAGGCGAGGGTGGTGAAGCGGTCGAGGTCATTCGAACGCGGGGCGTTCAGCCAGCGCTTGCGCTCGAAGCCGCGCTGCATGACGACCCAGTGGATGTCGGGCGTGCTGTCGAAAAGCGGGACGAGATCAGGCAGGGCGAGGCTGCGGCTGGCGAAATTGTTCGCCGATTCGCACGACGACCAGAAAATGCCGACGCAGCGCCGGCCCTGCGCGCGCTGGCGGATCTCATCGACGATTGCATCGGCGGCGCAGGGATCGGCGGGCTCGATATAGCGTGCCGACGACGCATAACCGAGCACCGGGAAAAGCGCGGTAAAGAGCGCGAAAGGATCGGTCCACAGCGCGCCGTCCGTTGCGACGGCGAAGCCGGCCGCGCGCATGGCTTCGGCGTCTCGGGCGGATTCGGCATCGGGCATCGCGAAGCGATAGTTCCGGTCCGAGCCGTCGGCGTAGGCGATCTGCACGCCCAGCGCCTGAAGCGCGCCGGCGTAGCGCACCCAGTTCACTTGATCGCCGTGGCCCGACGCGATCGACGTCATCGTCAGATGCGCCGGCAGGACCCGCTGTCCGCACCAGTAATGCTCGATATCGACATCGGGAAACAGCACGCGGCGCGCTTCGTGCGATGACCAATAGCGATGCAACAGTTCGACGCCGCTCGCGATGCCGTTCAGGCGCATCGCGCTGCGTCCCTGATGATGTCCGAGCACATAGGCGGAATGTTCGTCGACGTCTTGCGCGCTCAGTTCCAGAACCCGGTCGTCGCAGCCGAGATAATGCCAGCCGTAGACGCGCCACAGGAATGCGAAGATCGGTGCGACATCGGGCTTGCATCCCACGTACTCGATCATGCTGAGCGCGACTTCCTTCAATCCGAGATGCGCGCACGCGTCGCACAGGCTGTGAAGCTGGAAGCCGAAGGTGTTCGATCGGCGCGTGAGCTCGCAGCCGATATCGACGGCGCGCAGAAATTCGCCCCCTCGCAGATGCGCGAGCGCGCGCGCGTGCAGGTACTCCGAGGTGTGTCCGTCGGCGGCGAAGCGACCATCGAGAAAACGGAAACATGCCTCGATTTCGCCTGCATACAGGCTGGAATGGAACTGTTGGTAACTGTCGATCATGGGAGCTTGCCGAGTCAGGTGGCGGCATTATTGCGTGCGCCGAAGCGTCGGGCGCGCAGGCGGCAAGCCTTTTCACAAAAATTTCGGATTCTTGATTAATGCGTTGATAATCCGACAATTTTTGAAAAATAGCGGCGCGTCAGGTTCGATTATAGGTGGCGTGCCGGCGGGGAAACTCGCTCGAGTCGGTCCCGGCGCGATGACCAAAACACGACATTCCAATTTGGCGTAACATCAAATGTCAAAGCAAAATTGAAATGTCGTACCACCGGCTAAATACAGATGTCGTATCTATCCAAGGATTTTGCTCTCACGCAGTGTTGAAGAAAGCGGGTTGAACGGGCAGGGCGCGGGTGCGCATTCAAGGTGCCTTGCCCGACCGATGAGCCGTTGTTGTCCCGCTTGCGTGTGCTGCGGTGTGCTGTTGGCTCAACTGGCCGATCATCTGTTCGAGATCGTCGCGCGTGAACTCGCGCTGCTTCTTGGTGCCGGGTGCGCGTTCGGGCGAACGCACCTCGATGCCCCGATTCGTGCGCGAGGGCGATCCCGAGGCTCGCCGGTCATCGCGCTGTGCCTGCATCCTCTGCGCAAGCTCCAGCGCGTGACTCAGGCGCTTGTGCTCGACAATCGCGCCTTGATCCACCTCCGTGAGCCGATCGTATTCCCGGTAAGGCAACACGCGGCCCGCCGCCCGAAGCGCCACGCGTCCATCGGGGTACTCCCAGACCTCGATATAGCGGTGAATCAGCGCGCGGTTCTCATCGGTGTCGTCGAGCAGATACAGCACGCGATCGTACTGCACCGTGAGCGTCTTGGTGACGCGTCGTTGCTCACGCCACGTCAGCACTTCGTCCAGCTTCTCATCGTCGCGCAACGGTCGGTGTGCATCGAACGCGCGGCGCGCCGGCTTCGCAAAACGCGCGTTGTAATCGGCCATGAAGCGCGGCGCGTAGGCATTCGCTTCGGCGACTGTGCTGATGCCGCGCAAGCGCAACTCCTTGACCAGCCGGTCCTGCAAGGTCAGGTGCGCGCGTTCCACGCGGCCCTTGGCAGGACTCGAATTGGCGCACAGCGTGTCGATATTGAGCTCAAACATCGCCCGGCCAAAGTGCGTGACGCTGCGCCCGGTCTTGTGCGCCACCACGCTGCGAAACACGCTGGCGCGGTCGCTGTAGAACGCTATCGGCTTGCCATGGCGCTCGAGATACGCCCGCGTGGCCTCAAAGTAGCTGAAGGTCGACTCGGTTTGCGTGAAATGCAGCTGCATCAGCCGGCTGGTGGCATCGTCCACATACACCAGCAGCGTGCACTGCGGGGCGCGTTCCTCGAACCAGCGATGCTCGCAGCCGTCGATCTGGATCAGCTCGCCCAGGCACGAACGCCGCGCGCGCGGCTGATACACCTTGGGCGGACGCTGCCGGCGCGGCACCCACAAGCCGGCCTCGATCATCAGATGCCGCACGGTTTCCTTCGATAGCGTCAATCCGTGACATTCACGCAGCTTCTCACAGGCGAGCGTCGGGCCGAAGTCGGCATAGCGCTCGTGGATCAACGCCAACGCGCGGCAGATCGTATCATCGGGCAACTGGTGATTGCTTGGGCGGTGGCGGCGCTTCGAAATCAGCCCCGCGTCACCCTCGGCTCGATAGCGATTGGCCAGGCGCTCGACCTGCCGCCGACTCATGCCCAGCCTCTCGGCGGCACGCCAGGTCATCAGCCGTCCATCGACGACGGCTTCGACGACCTTCAGCCGATCGACTTCGCGCATGGTCATGGTGATCGTCTCGATCTCGCTCATGGCTGGCCTCCGCAGCGTGCGAAAACCAGTCCAGCTTGCCCTCGAAATACCTGCGGTGCGACATCTGTACTTTGCTCAAGTACGACATTACAACTTTGCCGTGACATCAAAAACGCCGATAATTTGTCTTATGTTAAATCAATGACGCGATCGGACGAAGCCCATCTCTCACGGTCTCATCCCATCTCGCCAGCCCGCTCCAGCAGAAACGCGCGTTCCCGCCCGTTCTTCGTCAGCGAAGCCGCGCGCTCGAATTCCGCGCGCGCCTCGTTCTTGCGCCCGAGCTTCGCCAGCAGATCCGCCCGCACGCTCGGCAGCCAGTGATAGCTCTTGAGCGCGGGTGCGTCGGCGAGCGTGTCGACGATCGGCAGCGCGGCTTCCGGCCCGTACGCCATGCTCACGGCGACCGCGCGATTCAGTTCGACGACAGGCGTCGGCGCAGTCTGCATCAGCGCGTCGTAGAGCGCGACGATCATCGGCCAGTCGGTGTCGGCGGCGCTCGGCGCGCGCGCATGGCACGCCGCGAGCGCCGCCTGCAACGCATACACGCCGCGCGCACCGCCCAGCGCTTCGGATCGCTCCAGCGCGGCAAGCCCGCGCCGGATCAGAAGCGGATCCCAGCGGCTGCGGTCCTGACCGGGCAACAGCACCGGACGGCCTTCCCGGTCGACGCGCGCCTTGGTCCGCGACGCCTGAATCTCCATCAGCGCGACGAGCCCGTGAACCTCGCTCTCATCCGGCGTCAGCTCCGCGAGGATGCGCCCGAGCCTGAGCGCGTCTTCGCACAACGCCGGTCGCATCCAGTCGTCGCCGGCGGTCGCCGAATAGCCTTCGTTGAAAATCAGATAGATGACTTCGAGCACCGATCCGAGCCGCGCGGCGCGCGCATCGGCTTTCGGTACCTCGAACGGCACGCGGGCGGCCGACAGCGTGCGCTTCGCGCGCACGATACGTTGCGCGATCGTCGGCTCCGGCACGAGAAACGCACGCGCGATTTCATCCGTCGTGAGTCCGCCGATCAGGCGCAGTGTCAGCGCGGCGCGGGCATCGACGGACAGCACCGGATGACACGCCGTGAAGATGAGCCGCAGCAGATCGTCGCCGATGTCGTCCTCGCGCGCGGCATCGAGCGCATCGACGAAATCGGGCGTGATATGCGCTTCCCGCGCGTCGAGATCGCGTCCGTATTCTTCGTGCTTGCGCGCGTGCAGCGCGTGTTGCCGCAGACGGTCGAGCGCCTTGTTCTTCGCTGTCGTCATGAGCCACGCTCCCGGCTTCTCGGGCACGCCCACGCCCGGTTGGCTCCAGTGTTCCAGCGCGGCGACGAACGCGTCCTGCGCCAGTTCCTCGGCAAGCGCGACGTCGCGCACGACGCGCGCCACGCTCGCGATCACCTTCGCGGACTCGATGCGCCACACCGCGTCGATGGCGCGCCGGGCGGCATCGTCCGGCGTGCTGTCCCGTTTCGCGCGCCCGCTCACGCCGCTTCCGGATCCATGTGCACGAGCTCCCAGATATGGCCGTCGAGATCTTCGAATCCGTGGCCGTACATGAAGCCGTGATCCTGCGGCGCGCGCGGCGCACGTCCGCCCGCGGCGATGGCTTTCGCAACCAGATCGTCGACTTCCGCCCTGCTCTCGCACGACAGGCACACGAGCGCTTCGGTGCTCGCGTGGGCATCGACGATCGGTTTTTTGGTGAAAGTCTGGAAGAACGTTTCGACGAGCAGCATCGCGTAAATGTTTTCGCCGATGACGAGGCACGCGGCGTCGTCATTCGTGAACGCCGGATCGAAGCTCAGGCCCAGTGCCTTGAAAAACGTCATCGAACGCTTGAGATCGCGAACGGGAAGGTTCACGAAAATTTGTTTGTGCATGGCGGCGGTCTCCGGGTTGATCGCTGTTTTCAATACCACGACGAACGGCGCGCAGGAAAATCGACACGAAGCGCGTGTCAGGTATAGCAAGGGCCGACTTTTCGGACTTCGACGGTGCACCATTTCGCTGCCGGACATTCGGCCGCGATCGCGACCGCTTCGGCGCGCGTTTCGCAATCGATCAGAAAAAAGCCGCCAATCATCTCCTTAGCTTCGGCGAACGGTCCGTCGATGACGCGCGCATCGCCCTTCGTTGCGCTGACGCGCGCCGCATCCCTGAGCGATGTCAGCGATTCGACCGCGCGCAGCACGCCGCGCGCCTTCAGTCCTTCCGCGAATTCGCCCATCTGGCGATACGCCTCGCGCCCCTCTTCTTCCGTGCGCTGGCCACGCTGTTCGACCGGTTCCACGACGAGTAGCAGATAAGCCACGACGAGCCTCCGAATGTTTTTTGATGCGTTCAAGTCTATCTCGATATTGACAAACACGAACATGCCCATCGATACTGCGACACATGCACGCAGCCATCCTTTTCTCCATCGCCGCGATTAAAAACCGCATGAACGCCATCCGTGGCGGGTCATCGGGACAGCGTGTGCGCTAGCAGAAAAGCAAGCAGACAGATTCCGAAGGCCCCGCCGCAAGACGGGGCCTTCTTGTTTTTGCGTGCAAGGTTCCGTCTTCGGCTCACATCATGGAGAGCAGAGATGGAAGAGGTATCGCAAGTTTTCGCGCGTCATGGCGTCGGCCACGGCGTCGCTTCCGGGCGCCTTGCTGCATCGGGCGCGCGCGTCGTGGTCTTTGTCGAAGTGCATCCGCATCAGATGGTGTCGTGGCGGCTCACGCGCGACGCCGAACTGCGCATCGGCGATGCGGCGGCGCCGTCGATCTGGCTGACGCGTCATCGCGATCCGTACGATTACTGGATGAAGCCCGGCGATGTCGTGCGTCTCGCGCGCGGCGAGCGTGTGTGGCTCACGTCCGAGAGCGATCAGCCGATCGAGGTGTCGCTCACGTCGTATCGCGTCGCGAAGCGCGGACTCGTGTCCCGCTGGCTGGCGAGATACTGGCCGCGCATGTCGGACCGGCACGCCAACGCATTCTGACGATGCCGATGCCGATGCTCACGGCTCGACGCAACGGAAGCTCGCCGCGACGTTGATGCTGCCCTTGCCCATATAGCGCGGATAGTTCGGATAACGGCACATCGGCCGCGTGCGTCCGTTGGTGGCGGGCGCGATGTCGCTGCCAATGAGCGTCTCCGGCGCGATGCCGTTGCTCACCCAGTCGTCGAGCGCGCCGAGCTCGTCCCACGCGGGGATGAACACGCCGTTGCCGTGCTGGAATCCCGGCACCATGTAGAGCCGCATGAACGCATCGACGCTGTCCTTTCCGTAACGATCGACGAGCCCGCGATAAAACGCGATCGTCTGATTCGGGCTGATGACTTCGTCGGCGAGGCCGTGCATCGCGATCAGCTTGCCGCCATGCGCGATGAACGCGGTGAAATCCGGGTTCATCGCGCCGACGGTGTACGCGAGCGTGACGAGGCGCTGCTTGAAGCGCCCGGGCGTGTCGACGTCGAACGTGAGCGAGCTGAACGCGAGATCGCGCGTGACGAAGTGGCGGATATAGGCATCGCCTTGGGCGAACAGATAGCCGTTCGCGGCGAACGTCGGCGGATTGAGCAGCGTCGGCGAATCGCCGAGGCCGAGCGCGCCGGAGAAGTCCACGCCCTGAAACACGTTGTAGCCCGGATAGGCGCTGACGTCATACGCGAGCGGATACGGCAAGGTGACGCCGTCGCGCAGGGTCTCGAGCGTGTCGATCTGCGCGTCCGACAGACAACTGTCGCGCAAGGAAGGCCGCTGTCCGTTCTCGCAACGCAGCGACGCGATGATCTGCGGCTCCAGTTTCCTGCACGCCTCGACATTGCTGACGATCCCGTCCGCCGCGCCGTCGAGCCGGTCGCAATCGTGCACGACGGTCTCGAAGACGCGCCGCTGCTGCGCAAGGCCGACGAAGCCGCCCGGCTTCGCATACGACGCCTGGCCGACCTTCACGCCCATCAGCCGCACGCCGGAAAAGTTGATGGCGGGCGCGTTGGCGATGACGCCGTCGTAGTCGTTCGGAAACCGCTCGATCACCGTGAAGCCCTCGCGGCCGCCGGTCGAGCCGCCCGCGAAATAGGTCTTTTCGGGCGCCCGCCCGTAGCCCATCTGGATCAGCGCGAGCGCGACGTCGCGGGTTTTCTTCAGATGGCCGAAGCCGAAGTTCACGATGGCTTCGTCGTTGCCGGCGAAGTCCGCGCGCCCCGAATTGCCGACGTGGCCCGAATCGGAGCCGAAGGTCGCGTAGCCGCGCGCGAGCGGCGTCGAATCGGGGGCGAAGGACATCGGCTCGGTGCCGGAAACGATGGTGCCGTTGTAGCCGCCGCCGCCCATCTGCAGGGCGCGGCCGTTCCAGCGGCTCGGCAGATTCACTTCGAAGCGGATATCGGGCGTCGTGTCCTGCAGCGCCCTGATGAAGCCGGTAATGCGGCAGTATTCGCCGTTGCGGTTGCCGAGCGCCGCCGCCTTCACGACCGATGCCGAAACGATCGCCGCGCCGCGCGTCGGCAAGCCGATGATCGACGCGGGCACGGTTTTCCCTTCGAGATCGGCGCAGTGTTTCGTCAGATAGGTCGCCGCGTGGGCGTTCGAGCACGCGGCGAACGCGATCGCCGCGAGAAGCGCACGGATGCCGGGCAAACCGGAAGTGAAGAAAAGGAAGAACCGAAACACGTCTTTTAAGGTGGCTACTTCAAACGCCGCACAATATATAAGAACAGTTTGCAGATAGCCATTCGGGTCTGCCGGTCGTTGCAGGGCCGCGTCCGGTGCCCTGCCCGCGCATGTCATTCGCCGTCCCATTCGCCGCGCAGATCGCTATTTTCCAGAAGCTGTAGCAAGGTTTCGGCCGGACGGCTCAGATGTTTGGCGCCGAACGCGATGAATTCCACTTCGGGCAATTCGGGCAAGTCGGCGCGATTCACCGGCGGCGCGAGTCCGCGCGCCGCCAGGAAATGCGAGCGCACCGTCAGCCCGAGACCGCCGCGCGCCGCGGCGATGCAGCCCGCGTGGCTGCTGCTCGTGCAGACCATCTGCCAGCTTGCGCCGGACATCGCGAGCGAATCGAGCACGACGCCGCGCGTGACGCTCGGCTCCGAGACCAGAATGAGCGGCAGCGGCTCTTTCGTATCGACGACCGTTCCCGGCTTCGCGAGCCATTCGAGCCGGCCGGAAAAAAGCCGCATGCCGCGCGCATCGCCCAGACGCCGCTTGCCGACCGCGAGATCGAGCTCGCCCGCATCGACCATCTGATAGAGCCGTCCCGTCATGCCGATCGTAATCTCCAGCTCGACATCGGGATGCGTGTCGCGAAAGGCCGCGAGCACGCTCGGCAGCGGCCCGAGCGCGATATCGTCCGATGAGCCGAGCCGCACGCGTCCGCGCAGCCGCGGCGAGCTGAACTGCGACTGCGCGTGCGCCATCGCTTCCAGAATCACGCGGGCGTGGACCAGCATCGCTTCGCCGTCGGCGGTGAGCGCGAGCGAATGCGTATCGCGCACGAAAAGCCGCCGCCCGACGCTCTCCTCCAGGCGACGAATATGCTCGGACACGCTCGACTGCCGCAGCCCGAGCTGGCGCCCGGCGTCGGTGAAGCTGTGCGACGCGGCCACCGTCGCGAATGTCGTCAGCCAGACTGGATTGAGCATGCGATATTGTTATCGGATATTCCGATGACAGTCAATGCGGCTAGCGGTCTTCCCGATGACGTGCGGAGTAATTAAGATTTCACATATCGCGCAAACGACCTTGCTTTCAAAAGGCTTTCGTGGGCGCGCGGCCCTCCGCAACTCCGCTTCCACATGACCAAAGGTTCCTCCCACACGGCACTGCTCTGGATCGTCGCCGTGGGCTTTTTCATGCAGGCGCTCGACACGACGATCGTCAACACGGCGCTGCCTTCCATCGCGCGCAGTCTGAACGCCGCGCCGCTCGCGATGCAGTCGATCGTCGTCGCCTACACGCTCACGATGGCGCTGCTCACACCCGCATCGGGCTGGCTCGCCGACCGCTTCGGCACGCGCCGCGTCTATCAGGTGTCCATTTCGCTGTTCGTGATCGGCTCGCTCGCCTGCGCGAACGCGCACTCGGTGAACCAACTGGTGCTCGCGCGCGTGCTGCAGGGCGTCGGCGGCTCGATGCTGCTGCCGATCGGGCGTCTCGCCATATTGCGCGCCGTGTCGGGCGAAGCCTACGTTTCCGCGCTCGCGATGATCTCCGTCGCCGGCCAGGTCGGCCCGATTCTCGGCCCGACGCTTGGCGGCTGGTTCGTCGAGTCGTTCTCGTGGCACTGGATCTTCCTGATCAACGTGCCGATCGGCGCGGTCGGCCTGTATGCGGTGCAGCGCTTCCTGCCGAACGACACGGTGCATGACGCCCCGCCCTTCGACTTCGTCGGCTGCGGCTTGCTCTCGATGTGCATGGTGTCGTTCTCGCTCGCGCTCGATTGCCCGGTCGAGACGCATCGCGGCGCGGTATCGGCGGCGCTGTTCGCGCTCGCGGCCGTGTCGACGTTCGCCTATGTTCCGTACGCGCGCAAGAAGCGCAATCCGCTCTTTCAGCTCGCGCTCTTTCGCGAGCCGAACTTCAGCGTCGGGCTGATCGGCAATCTGCTATGCCGGATCGGATCGAGCGCCGTGCCGTTTCTGCTGCCGCTTCTGATGCAGCTCGAACTCGGCTACAGCCCGCTGCATTCGGGTCTGATGATGCTGCCGATCGCCGTCGCCGGCACGATCAGCAAGCGCTGGATCGCGCAGCTCGTGAAGCGTTACGGCTACGACATGTTCCTGCTCGTGAACACGGCGCTCGTGGGCGCGTCGATCGTCGCGTTCGCGCTGTTTTCGCCGACGCTGCCGCTCGCCGTCGAAATCGCGATTCTCGCCGTGTTCGGCGCGTGCAACTCGATGCAGTTCGCCGCGATGAACAGCGTCACGTTGAAAGGCCTGTCGAGCAAGGACGCGGGCAGCGGCAACAGCCTCTTCTCGATGGTGCAGATGCTCGCGATCGGTTTGGGCGTGTCGATCGGCGGCTCGCTCGTGCAGCTCTTCGAGGGGTCGTTCTCGACTGCGACCGGCTTCAAGCTGAGTTTCGTGTGCATGGGCGTCGTCACGTTGCTGTCGGGTGTCGTGTTCCGCTATCTCGATGACGCGCCGGGCCGCTCCGCGCCTGCCGCAGCGGGCAAGCGCGCGGCATAGCAAGTATTCTGTCCGTCCAACCGATCTTTGGAGCGCAACCGTGCAATACCGCAAATTCGGCAATACCGGTCTCACCGTTTCGCGTCTCACCCTCGGCACGATGACCTTCGGCCTGCAGACCGAGGAAGACGTGTCGCGCAGCATCATGGACCGGGCGGCGGACGCGGGCGTCAATTTCATCGACACGGCGAACGTCTATCCGCTCGGCAGCGGGCACGATCTCGCGGGCCGCACCGAGGAAATCGTCGGCCGCTGGCTGAAAGGCCGTCGCGACCATTACATTCTCGCGACCAAGGCCGTGCATGAAATGGGGCCGCTCGCGTGGCACAAGGGCGCATCGCGCAAGCATCTGCTCGACGCGATCGATGCATCGCTCAAACGGCTCGATACCGATTACGTCGATCTCTATCAGCTTCACAACGACGATCACGACACGCCGCTCGACGAGATGCTCGAAGCGCTCGATACCATCGTGCGGCAAGGCAAGGCGCGCTATATCGGCGTGTCGAATTTTCTGGCGTACCGGCTGGCGCGCGCGCTCGGCCGCTCGGATGTGCTGCGCGCCGCGCGTTTCGTCTCCGTGCAGCCGCGCTACAACCTGCTCTTTCGCCAGATCGAGCGCGAATTGCTGCCGCTCGCGACCGAGGAAGGACTCGCCGTCATTCCCTACAACCCGCTCGCCGGCGGACTGCTGACGGGCAAGCACCGCTACGACGCCGCCCCGAGCGACGGACGCTTCACCGGCGCGGTCGGCAAGGCAGGCGCGATGTATACGCAGCGCTACTGGCACGAGCGCGAATTTCACACCATCGAAGCGATCAACGGAATCGTTGCGCCGACCGGACGCTCGCTCGCGAGCACGGCGCTCGCGTGGGTGCTGGCGAATCCGGCGGTGACGTCGGCGATCATCGGCGCGAGCCGGCCCGATCAGCTGAACGAGACGCTCGCGGCCGTCGATCAGCCGATCGATCCCGACATCAAGGCGAAGCTCGATGAAGCGACAGTCGAATACCGCTTCGGCGACGCGTTGCGCTGATCGTTCAGACGCGGGCCGCGCGGGCGCGAACCACGCCTTCGAGCGAGTAGATCGCGAGCGCGGTCCAGATGGCGCCATAGCCGATCACCTGATCGTGCCCGAAGAACTCGTGATAGATCACGACGCCGATCAGCAATTGCAGCGACGGCGTGATGTACTGGATGAGCCCGAGCATCGATAGCGGAATGCGCCGCGCGCCTGCCGCGAACAGCAGCAGCGGCACCGCGGTCACGGGCCCCGCCGCCGCAAGCAGCAGTTTCACGCTGAGCGAGGCATGTTCGAAGCCGCTGCCGCCGTGCGAATTCAGAAAAAAGAGATACAGCAGCGCAACGGGACACAACAGCATCGTTTCGAGCGTGAGTCCTTCGAGCGCGCCGAGCGATGCGGTCTTGCGCAACAGCCCGTAGCCGCCGAAGGTCAGCGCGAGCGCGAGACTGATCCACGGCGGCGCGCCGTTCACCCACGTCAGCCACGCGACGCCTGCCGCGGCGATCGTCACCGCGAGCCACTGCACCGGCCGCAGCCGCTCGTGCAGGAACGCCATCCCGAACAGCACGTTGACGAGCGGGTTGATGAAGTAGCCGAGACTCGCCTCGACGATGCGCCCGTCGTTCACCGCCCAGATATAGATGCCCCAGTTCGCCGACAGCAGCACGGCGCTCGCGGCGAAACGCGCAAGCAGACGCTTGTCGCGCAGGACGGGGCCGAGCCACTTCCATTGACGCCGCACGGTCATGACGATCAGCAGGAATGCCATCGACCACGCCATGCGATGCGCGAGCATCTCGACCGCGCCGATCGAATGCAAGGCCTTGAAGTAAATCGGAAAAAGGCCCCAGATGGCAAAGGCCGCGAATGCGTAGACGACGCCTGGATTCATTGTTCGATGCGTTGAGCGGATAAACGCCGCGTACGAACGATCGGCTCGTTCGCGCGCCTGCTCGCCGTGTTCCCGGAAAGCGATCCGCAAGGATTGGAAGCCGGATTTTAGTCGACGCGAGCGGTTCGGCTCCAGCAGTGACCGAACAATCGGCCGGTTCGCGGCGAACCCTTGGACGAATTCTTGCTCGAACCCTAGCGCGAACGCCCCGCTCTTCGCCCTTTTGTTTGTTTCCTGGCCGCTAATGAATAACCACAACGTCAATCAGAAGTTCTTCCATATCCTGCTGTGCGTCGTGACGCTCGCGCTCGCCTGGGTGCTGCTGCCGTTTTTTGGCGCCATCTTCTGGGGTGCGATTCTCGCGATCCTGTTTCAGCCGATGCAGCGTTACCTCGCCGCGCGCTTCGGCAAGCGTCGAAACCTCGCCGCGCTGACGACGCTGGCCGCCGCGATTCTCATCGTCATCATTCCGCTCGCGATCGTCGCGGTGACGCTCGTGCAGGAAATCGCCCTCGTCTACGCGCGGATCAAGAGCGGCGAGCTGAATTTCGGGCTTTACTTCCAGCATGTGCTGCACGCGTTGCCGGCGTCGGTGCAGCAACTGCTCGGCCGTTATGGACTCGACGACATTCCCGGCGTGCAGCGCAAGCTGATGGAAGGCGCGTCGCAGATCAGCCAGTTCGCCGCGACGCAGGCGCTGTCGATCGGGCAGAACACGTTCCAGTTCGTGGTGAGCTTCGGCGTGATGCTTTATCTGGTGTTTTTTCTACTGCGCGATGGCGGCGAAATCGGACGGCGCATCCGGCGCGCGATTCCGCTCGATCCCGAGCCGAAGCAGCATCTGATCGCGAAGTTCACGACCGTGGTGCGCGCGACGGTCAAGGGGAACATCGCGGTTGCGGCCGTGCAGGGTCTTCTCGGCGGGCTGATTTTCTGGATTCTCGGCATCGGCGGTTCGCTTTTGTGGGGCGTGCTGATGGCGTTTTTGTCGCTGCTGCCCGCGGTCGGCGCGGCAATCGTGTGGGCGCCCGCCGCGCTCTACTTTTTCATGACGGGGCAAATCGTCAAGGGGCTGATTCTGGTCGCGTTCTGCGTCGTGGTGATCGGGCTCGTCGATAACGTACTGCGACCGATTCTCGTCGGCAAGGATACGAAAATGCCGGACTGGGTCGTGCTTATTTCGACGCTCGGCGGGATGGCGCTTTTCGGCATCAACGGGTTCGTGATCGGGCCGCTCGTCGCGGCGCTGTTCATGGCGAGCTGGGATTTGTTTTCGCAGGATGGGGTGAGCGGCCGGGGCGAGTGACGCGCGTTGGTCTGCCTGGTGTCGTGGCCTGCTCGTCTGTAACGAATCATCAAGAAGATGTGTCTTGGCGTGCAGGCTGTCTGTATGTGGTGGTTTCGAACCACCATCCGGCAGTACCGCATGACAACCGATCCCAGACTCGCAAAACTCCGAGCAACGGCAACTGGCTTTTTACTTTGCGCGGTGCTCGCCGGTTGCAACGGCAGGCACGACGACATGCCCGCCGCGGCCGACGACGTTCCGGTGCTTTCGGTTCCCCTCAAGCGTGACGGCCACTGGCTCCTCGAGGCGCGCAGCGCGGACGGCAAATCAGTGCGGGTCCTTCTGGATACAGGTGCGACCCTGAACGTACTCGATAGGCGCGGTCGGCTGGCCGCCGTCCCGATGACGCCGGCCGCCGAAGCGGTTTTCCTCAGGAACGGCCTGCTATCGGAGCCCGTTGGCGACCGCGCCGTCACGAGCGGAACGGCGAGCGACACGATGCGCATGGAGCTTGGCACGAGTCCGGCGATCCGTCTCGACGGCTGGTCGATCCCGGCGGGCGGACCGGTGCTCATCGGTGATATGGCGCGCCTTTCTTCCGTCTATGAGAGGCCTTTCGACGGCATCATCGGGATGGAGTCGATGCGCAATCTGACATGGCGAGCCGATTATGTTGCCGGGCGCCTCTCCGCGTATGCCGGCGAAGCACCTGCGCACGCATGGCAGCAGTGCGCGTTCATGACGCTGGATGCCGCGCAGCGAACGCCGCTCATCGAACTGCGTCTCAGGGACGAACCTTTGCCGTTCCTGCTCGTTACGGGCGACAACGGGGATGTCGCGCTGCCACAGGAAACGTTCGATGCGATCGCGGAAGCGCAATGGTTCGAGCGCATCAATACGACCTTTTCCTACGATGCGACCGATCGATTCACGCCGAATCAGCAGGGTTTGATCGCCGGATTCGCCATCGGTCAGAAGGCGCTACCGAAACTCACGGTGCTGGCAGGCTCACCAACGCCTCGTATCGGCCAGGGCTTGCTGGAAAAGATGGACCGCTTCGAAATGGATTTCCGTCACTACCGGTTCTGCTTCGATCTTCCCGATACGCCCAAAGACAGCACGCCCTCGATCATCGGCGCTGGCCTGCAGCGCGCTGGCGATCGCTACAGGGTCGCCGCACTCGCACCGGACGGCAGATTGGCCGCAAGCGGCATCGAGATTGGCGATCGGGTCGTCATGGTTGAGCGGACGTCGGTTGCGACGCTTAAGTTCGTCCGTCTGCTCGAACTGTTGAACGCGGCCGCGACCGGCGAGGTGACTATCGAACGAGGGAAACGCACGCTGGTTATCAAGTTGAGGGCGATCTGAATTGCGGCGCGTAGTGGTGGTCTCGCAGCATTGGCGCGCTGCCATGCCACGTACCCCGGTTACTTCGAAGGTAGTTCCGACGCTGCGCTGCGCAGTTGTTCTGCGCGTCTGCTGTTGAGTTCTGCGATGCACGCGAGTCGCCTGATCTCGTGAGAATTCCCTGCGGCCCCACCATTGAGTGACGCTGAGAATTTGCATTGAGCCTCACGATACTGAGTGAACGACTTATTCGACGTTGAGAGACTCGCTCGGGCCGCGCGGCTGAATCTGTCGTCTTCATCCCACTGCGCGAGCGCGCTGATAGCATTCTGTTCGGCCTGTTTCAAATCGCGTTCGCTCTGATTTGCTTTTTCCTCCAGGCACGCGCGCACGTGCACCTGCGAAAAGTGGAGTGAACTGCATTGTGCGCGTAGTTCCTTTTCGCTCAACACTGAATTTGCATGACCGAAAAATGGAAAGCAGGCTATTAGACTCACGCCGACGCGCCTTAACGTACTCATGGCCTTCTCATTCTTCATCGCGCAATAATGGTCCAGACGTAGTCGAATTTTTTTGCGTACTCGCTGTCCCCACCGCCGTTATAGCGATTCGCAATCATGGCTGAGTTTATCGGTCGCCAGCCAGTGATGACTTGTCCGATCGATGCCTTTCGGCACTTTAAGATTTGACCCGAGCGCAGGATATTCGCTGCCGGATTCAGGCTTTTGAGCACATCGACCGTACTCCCCTGCGCCTTTGCGATCTTTTCGAGGCTATCGCCACCCTTGACGGTTACATCGAACGTTCTGGAATCGCCGTCCAGCACACTTCGGTACTCGAATCTTGCCGAACGCATGAGCAGATAACCCACTCCCGCCCGAATGTTATGAAGGGGGTCTGCTCTGACCGACGCGACCGTGAGGCGGGACTTCCATGCTGGCGGCAGAATCAAGTCTCCACCTTCCTTGGCAGAGAGCAGCGCTGACAGCCCCGGATCTCCTGCTACACCTATTTGCATCGGCTTCTTTTTCCATTCGGAACTGTTGGCGCCGGATTCGACCCATGTCATTGCCTTGATGATCCGCCAATCGAGCGGTCGATATCCCGCGTTTCCGATCAGGTGATGATTGAATTCGCTGACCGCCAGCTGAACTTCATTGTCCCAACTGTTCCATCTATCATCCCCAACCGCTGCACTTATTCCGTCGCGCCATTTATCAAAACTGGGTGCTGAATTGTCCGCCATGGTTCGATCCTCCTGCGGACAATTCTCAGTCATGTAGCGCAGATTGTTTAGACGAATCCTCTTAATTCGTGGCTGACTGCGATCCATGCGAAGCGACGCGTCTGAGCAAAAAAAAACGCGCCGTCCTTTCAAGACGGCGCGCGTTGTTCAGATAACTGTCGGAGGTAGTGTCAGCGCGTACTCGGCGCCGTATACCGGCATTCGAACCGCTTCCTCACCGTTCCGTTTTCATCGACGCTTTCCAGATAAACGTCGAATTGCCACAAGCGCGCCATGTGCTTGAGCACTTCGTCGCTATCGTTCGCGAGATGGCGGTTATCCGTCATGAAATGCCGCAGCGTCAGGCTGCGATCCCCACGCGTGTTCACCGAATAAACCTGAATGTTCGGCTCCCGATGATGAATATCGTATTGCCGCGACAGCGCCTGACGCACGTAACGATATCCGCTGTCGTCATGAATGGCCGACACTTCCAGCGCATCGCGCATATCGTCATCGAGAATCGAGAACAGACGCATTTCCCGGATCAGATGCGGCGACAGATACTGCGCGATAAAGCTCTCGTCCTTGAAGTTGCGCATCGCATAATGCAGCGATTCCAGCCAGTCGCTTCCCGCGAGTTCCGGGAACCATTCGCGATCCTCGTCCGTCGGGTTTTCGCAGATGCGGCGAATGTCGCTCATCATCGAAAAGCCGAGCGCGTACGGATTGATGCCGCTGTAATACGGCTTCGTCACCGGCGGCTGATACACCACATTCGAATGCGAATGCAGAAACTCCATCATGAAGCTGTCTTCGAGACGGCCTTCGTTATAGAGCGTGTTCAGCAATGTGTAATGCCAGAACGTGGCCCAGCCTTCGTTCATGACTTGCGTCTGCCGCTGCGGATAAAAATATTGCCCGATCTTGCGCACGATGCGGATCACTTCCCGCTCCCACGGCTCAAGCAACGGCGCATTCTTCTCCGCGAAATACAGCAGATTCTCCTGCGGCTCCGGCGGATACCGGCTCTCGGTTTCCTCGGGCGACGGCTCCTTGCCCTTGGGCAGCGTGCGCCACAGTTCGTTGACCTGCGATTGCAGATACGCTTCGCGCTCGCGGCGCATCGCCGCTTCCTTCGCCAGCGACAGTTTCTGCGGCCGCTTATAGCGATCGACGCCGTAATTCATCAGCGCGTGGCACGAATCGAGCAGTTCCTCGACGCGATCCAGCCCGTAACGCTCCTCGCACTCCGCGATGTAATTCTTCGCATAGACGAGGTAATCGATGATCGCGTGCGCGTCCGTCCACAGGCGGAAAAGATAATTGCCCTTGAAAAAGGAGTTGTGCCCGTACGCGGCGTGCGCAATCACGAGTGCCTGCATCGTCATGGTGTTCTCTTCCATGAGATACGCGATGCAGGGATTCGAGTTGATAACGATCTCATACGCGAGCCCCATCTGCCCGCGCCGATAGCCTTTCTCGGTCGCAAGAAAGTGCTTGCCGAACGACCAGTGGCGATAATTCACCGGCATGCCGACGGACGCATACGCATCCATCATCTGCTCGGAGCTGATGATTTCCAGTTGGATCGGATAGGTGTCGAGACCATAACGGTTCGCGACGCGCGATATCTCGGCGTCGTACTCCTCGATCAGTTCGACGCTCCAGTCCGACGGGCACGGCAGCGGTCGCCGCTTCTCCGATACATTCATTCTGCCTTCCTCGTGCGCGCCGTCTGCTTTCGCGGACGCCTTGCGTTGCCTGGCCTCTGATTCGAGCTGGGAATCCACACGATCGTCCGTGCCTTCCAGCTGATACCCACGCGTCTCGTTGTGCAAATGCCGCGTCGTCATGCGGCCGCCTGCTGCTTTTCGAACAGCTCGCGGAACACCGGATAGATGTCCGCCGCCGAATCGACTTTCTTCATGGCGAGTTCAGGCGCGCCCATCGCAAGCTGAGCATACTCCAACCAGAGATTCTGCTCCTCCGGCGCAACTTGAATATAGGCAAAATACCGGACCTTCGGCAGGATGTCTTCCGCGAGCAGCTTGCGGCACTTGGGCGAGTCGTCCGTCCAGTTGTCGCCGTCCGATGCCTGCGCGCCGTAAATGTTCCATTCAGTCGGCGAATAACGCTCGTCCATGATCTTCTTCATGAGTTCGAGCGCGCTCGACACAACCGTGCCGCCGCTTTCCGTCGAATGGAAGAACGTGTCTTCGTCCACTTCTTCCGCGCGCGTATGGTGCCGGATGAACACGACTTCGATCTTCTCGTAGTTCCGCTGCAGGAACAGATACAAAAGGATGAAGAAGCGCTTGGACAAATCCTTGCGTTGCTCGTCCATCGAACCGGAGACGTCCATCAGGCAGAACATCACGGCCTTGCTCGACGGCGTCGGCTGCTTCACGCGATTGATATAGCGCAGGTCGAACGGATCGATGAACGGAATGCGCGTGATCCGGCCCTGCATGATGACAATATCCGCTTCGAGCCGGGCGATGTCTTCGGGATCGCCGTTCTCTTCCTTCAGTTGTTCGAGCTGGCGCTCCATCTCACGCAGTTGCGATGCAAGCGGCCAGCCGAGCGCGATGCGCCGTCCAAGCGCGGAGCGCAGCGATCTCACCACGTCGATATTGTTGGGCGTGCCTTCCGCCGCCCAGCCCGCGCGCACGTTCTTCCACGTCGGCACGGCGAGCAGTTGCGTCTTGACGAGGCGCGGCAGTTCGAGATCGTCGAAGAAGTACTGCATGAACTCTTCGCGCGAGAGCTCGAAAACGAAGTCGTCCTGCCCTTCGCCTTCGTTGCTCGCGCTCTTGCCGCCGCCGCCCGCGCCGCCCGGCGGGCGCGGAATCTTGTCACCGCGAATGTAATCCGCATTGCCCGGATGAACGTACTCGCGCTTGCCGCCCGGTCCGTGACGGAACGAGGGCTCGGAGATGTCCTTCTTGGGAATGGTGATGCTCTGAGTGCTTTGAATGTCTTTGATGCTGCGATCGCGCACCGCGTCGGAAACGGCGCGGCGAATGTAACTCTTGACGCGTCGCAGGAAGCGCTCGCGATTGGCGATGCTCTTGTTCTTGCCGGCTAACCTGCGGTCGATGATTTGGTGCAGCACATCCAGTCTCCCGCGTTATTGGCGAGGTTGTGAGGCGCTGCGCGAAGCTTCGACTGATCGCAGCGTCTTTCGTCTCGCAAACTGTCCACTGTGCGGTCCGGTTGCAATCCACGCGCCCGGACCGCCGGGACTTCCTGACTATCGCTTTGCGCGGGACCGGAGCCAGGCGCTTCGAGCGCCGGCTCCCGTCTTGCCTTGCTTACATCACGACGACTTGCGCACGCGCAGATACCAGTCGCACAGGAGCCGGACCTGCTTCGGCGTATAACCCTTGGCGACCATGCGATTGACGAAGTCTTCGTGCTTGCGTTGCTCTTCGGCCGATCCTTTCGCGTTGAACGAAATCACCGGCAGAAGTTCTTCCGTGTTGGAGAACATCTTCTTCTCGATCACCACACGCAGCTTCTCATAGCTGATCCACGCGGGGTTCTTGCCGCCATTGGCCGCACGAGCGCGCAACACGAAGTTCACGATCTCGTTGCGGAAGTCCTTCGGGTTGCTGATGCCCGCGGGCTTCTCGATCTTCTCCAACTCGGCGTTCAATGCCGCGCGGTCGAAGCTCTCGCCGGTGTCGTGATCGCGGAACTCCTGATCCTGAATCCAGAAGTCCGCATACGTCACATAGCGGTCAAAGATGTTTTGTCCATACTCCGAATACGACTCCAGATAAGCGGTCTGAATCTCCTTGCCGATGAACTCGGCATAGCGCGAAGCGAGCACGTCCTTGATGAACGACAGATACTTCTGCTCCGTTTCCGGCGGGAACTGCTCGCGCTCGATCTGCTGTTCGAGCACGTACATGAGATGCACCGGATTCGCCGCGACCTCGCTCGAATCGAAGTTGAAGACACGCGACAGGATCTTGAACGCGAAACGCGTGGACACGCCCGTCATGCCTTCATCGACACCCGCGTAATCGCGATACTCCTGATACGACTTCGCTTTCGGGTCCGTGTCCTTCAGGTTCTCACCGTCGTAGACCTGCATCTTCGAGAAGAGGCTCGAGTTCTCCGGTTCGTGCAGACGCGTGAGCACGGCCATCTGCGCCATCATCTTGAGCGTGCCCGGTGCGCAGACCGCCTCGGCGAGGGACGAATTGCGCAGCAGCTTCTCGTAGATCTTGATCTCTTCGCCGTAGCGCAGGCAGTACGGCACCTTCACGACGAAGATACGATCGAGCAGTGCTTCGTTGTTCTTGTTGTTGCGGAACGCCTTCCACTCAGACTCGTTCGAGTGCGCGAGGATGACGCCGTCGAACGGAATCGCGCCGAAGCCTTCCGTGCCCTTGAAGTTGCCTTCCTGGGTCGCGGTCAGCAGCGGGTGCAGCACCTTGATCGGCGCCTTGAACATCTCGACGAATTCCAGCAAGCCCTGATTGGCGAGGCACAGGCCGCCGGAATAGCTGTAGGCATCGGCGTCGTCCTGCGAATACGTTTCGAGCTTGCGGATGTCCACCTTGCCGACGAGCGACGAGATGTCCTGATTGTTCTCATCACCAGGCTCGGTCTTCGCAATGCCGATCTGACGAAGAATCGACGGATAGCGGCGCACGACGCGGAATTTGCGGATGTCGCCGTTGTACTCGTGCAGGCGCTTCACCGCCCACGGCGAGAGAATGCTCTTGAGATAGCGGCGCGGAATGCCGTATTGCTCTTCGAGCACCGGACCGTCTTCGTCGTAATCGAAAAGGCCGAGTGGCGATTCGTTGACGGGCGAGCCCTTCAGCGAATAGAACGGCACACGCTCCATGAGCTGCTTGAGTCGTTCGGCGATCGACGACTTGCCGCCGCCCACCGGACCCAGCAGATAAAGGATCTGCTTCTTCTCTTCGAGACCCTGCGCCGCGTGCCGGAAGTAGGACACGACGTTCTCGATCACTTCCTCCATTCCGTAGAACTCGCGGAATGCCGGATACACCTTGATGACCTTGTTTGCAAACACACGCGATAAACGCGGGTCGAGCCGAGTGTCGACCATCTCCGGTTCCCCGATGGCCGTCAACATGCGTTCGCCCGCTGTTGCATATGTGGCAGGATCTTCTTTGCAGAGCGCGAGATACTCTTCGAGCGAGAATTCCTCCTCGCGAGTTTTTTCGAAGCGCGTCGCGAAACTGCTGTAGATATCCATGCTACCTCCTCGCCGAAGTCAGAAAGCTATGCCGTGCGCAACGCGCGTAATCGAAACGACATCGCTTGAAATCATCCTAAACCCTTTCGAATTTTTTTTCACGCACTTGCGTTGTTCATTTGCTTCGAAGAATTCCTAGCTTGGTGCGCTATTTTCGTTCACCTACAATGTTCATCCCAATGTCGCTATCCTCTTGCGCGACATGGTCCCTGCCTGTTCGCTTCCCCGCGCTCTTCGCTACTTATCTACTGCTTCCGTCCGCCAATGCGACGCGCGCCTCACATCCTTGGTTACGTGGACAAGCGCTCAAGAGATGCACGCATCCGATAAAGACGATGCGCGTGCGACATCATCAATAATCGTTCCCGGTGCGGCGCATCCGAACATCAAGCGAGCACCAATTCCAGTTCGCCGATGCGATCGATCGCACCATGCAGCATGCCCGGTCCATCGACGCGATACGCGCCCGTATAGGAACCTGTTGTAATGGTCCAGAACGGCTCGACCGTCAAACCCATGCGAGAACAATGGTTGACGAGCCACGGCAGCAATTCGCGCGGATCGCCCGCGGGATTGCCGAGCGCGGCCGGTGCGATCGACACGCCGTCGAGGGTGAATTCCAGTCGCGGCGTCAGAAAGTCGAAGCCCGGCGCGACGACGTCGTAAGGTTCCATGCCCGATACGACGAGCGCGCCGTTGTTCTGCGAATCCGCGAGCTGGGCCAGCGGATCGAGATTGGGCCATTGAGCGAAACGGCTGTCGACGACTTCGAGCGCGACCGCGATGCCGCCGATCGCGTCGAACACTTCCTCGCGTGTGTAAGGGTCGGGTCGCGCGGGCAGCGCATAGGAAAAGCGGAACGCGACTTCGAGTTCCACGAGCACGCGGAAAAACGATTGAAAAGGTAGGCGCGCGGGCGAAACATGGACGAGCGCGGCGTCGATGGGCGCGCCCGTGGCGAGCGCGTCGGGTGCGCGCGCGCCGATCTTCCAGGCGCCGATGCGCGCATCCGACTCTCTCAGCATCTCGTGCTGGATCGCGTAGGCGGTGGGCGCATCCGCAGGTATGTCGGCCGGCGCCAGCGTGTCGATCAGCTGATGCCGGCGGCGGGCGTCCGCGAGCTTCGCGGCGAGTGTCGATCCGGTCATGTCGATATCCTCGTGTGAGCGGTGAGGCACCCACCAGTGTACGGGTTACCGGATCGACGTTGGTCGCGCGCGCGCATTCGGGCCTTAAGCGCCGTCTGTCGCGCTCAGAAAGTCTCCCAGTCGCCGCTTGCCTCCGTCGTGGCGGACGCTTTCGGCGCGGGCGACGGCGCGGCCGGTGCGCGCCTCGCCGGCTTCAAGGCAACGCGCGCAGGCATCGTTGCGCGCGGTGCAATTTTCGCCGCCATCGTGGATGCTGCCGGAACAGCAGCAAGCGCCGCGCCGTCCGCGACCTGGAACACCGCCACCGCCTGCCGCAGCCGCCCGGCCTGATCTTCGAGCGACTGCGCGGCGGCCGCCGCTTCCTCGACGAGCGCCGCGTTCTGCTGCGTGACTTCGTCCATCTGCGTGACGGCGCGCGACACCTGCTCGATGCCGCTCGACTGTTCCTCCGACGCCGCCGCGATCTCGCCCATGATGTCGGTCACGCGCTGCACCGCGCCGATGATCTCGCTCATCGTGCGGCCGGCTTCGTCGACGAGCGTCGTGCCCGTCTGCACGCGCGCGACGGACGTGTCGATGAGTTCCTTGATTTCCTTCGCCGCCGCCGACGAGCGTTGCGCCAGACTGCGCACTTCGCCCGCGACGACCGCGAAGCCGCGCCCTTCTTCGCCCGCGCGCGCCGCTTCGACGGCCGCGTTGAGCGCCAGAATGTTGGTCTGGAACGCAATGCCCTCGATGATCGTGATGATGTCCGCGATCTTCGACGAACTGCCGTTGATCTCGCGCATCGTGTCGACGACCTGCGTGACGACCGCGCTGCCCTTGCCGGCGATTTCCGACGCGTTCGCCGCGAGTGCGCTCGCCTGCCGCGCGTTGTCGGCGTTCTGGCGGACGGTGCCGGTCAGCTCTTCCATGCTCGACGCGGTTTCCTGCAGCGCCGACGCCTGTTCTTCCGTGCGCGACGACAGATCGGTATTGCCCGCGGCGATCTGCTGCGTCGCCGACGCGATCGATTCGCTGCCCGAGCGCACCGTGCGGACGGTCGTCAGCAGGCTCGCGCGCATCTTGGCGAGACCTTCGAGCAACTGGCCCATTTCGTCGCGCGACGTGATGGCGACCTCGCGGCGCAGATCGCCCGCGGCGATCGATTCGAAATGACCGAGCGCCGCTTCGAGCGGCCGCGCGATGGCGCGCCTGAGCGACAGCCACGCGAACGCGGCCGCGGCGATGCCGAGCGCGATCGCGCCGAAGCTCAGCGCGCGGAACCATCCGAAGCGGTCCTGCGTCTCCTCATAGCTTCTCGCGGATGCTTCGGTCAGATGCTTGCGCAGCGCGTCGTTGGCGTTGGCGAGTTCGTTGTACGTCGCCTGCATCGCCTTGGCGTTCGCGATGATGGCGTCGTGATCGTTCGCCAAGACCGCCGCGACGCCCTTGTCGACGATGCCCTGCAGCGCGAGGCGCCGGTCCTGAGCAGCGTCGGCGAGGCGCTTTTCTTCCGGCGCTTGCGGCAGCGCCAGGTATTGCTTCCAGTAGCCGTCCGCGCGTTCGCGCATCATGCGCGCGCGCTCGACCGTGGCCGCCACCTCCGGCGTGCCGGCGAGCAGCGCCGCGCGATCGAACACGAGACGCTCGCGCGCCGCATACATTTCCGCGTTGCCGACGGCGATCGCCGCGGGCATCTGCACCGAATAGGTGTCTTGAAACGCGCGATTCGAATGGCTCATGCCGGTGAGCCCCAACGCGCCGATCGCGATGAGCAGTGCCCCCAGAAACGCCATCGAGATGCCGAGGCGCGCCTTGATCGTCAAAGCTGTTTTCATTGAATTTTTCCCTGATGTCGCTCGCGAGCGGAGTCGTCGTTGCGTGGCAGCGTGCGCGCTGGACATCGCGCGACCGCTATCGATGTAAACGGCGCGAATGTGTCGGCACTTGAGGAATTTGTTTCGTATGAAAAGAAAACGGCGCGTCAGACGCGCCGTGTTTTCAATGAATATTGAAAAGTTATGCTGAAATTTCGCTGCGGTGCGGAATCGATGGTTGCGCGCCCTCGCGCGTCACCGCGATTGCCGCCGCGCGCTGGCCGAACGCGATTGCGTCTATTGCCGCCGCGCCGCGTGCGAGTTCCGCCGAGAAGCCGCCGATGAACGTGTCGCCGGCGGCGGTCGTATCGACCGCTTCGACGCGCGGCGACGGCAGATGAACGCCTTCGTCGTCCGCGCCGTCGAGCAAAGCCAGCACGCCTTGCGCGCCGAGCGTCACGATGACGTTGCGCGCGCCTTTCGCCTTGAGCGCCTGCGCGGCGCGGCGCGCGTCGTCGGGCGTTTCGATGGCGACCCCGGAGAGCGTCGCGGCTTCGAGTTCGTTCGGAATCAGATAGTCGATCAGCGGGAACCAGTCCGGCGGCAATTTGCGCGCCGCGGGCGCGGGATTCAGGATCGTCGTGCGCTTCAGGCGACGGCCGGCGGCGAGCGCGGCGCGCACGGCGTCCGGCGGCGTTTCGAGCTGGCACACGATGACGTCGGCGCGCGCGATGAGCGCCTCCTGCGCTTCGATGCGCGCGGGCGTGACTTCGGCGTTGCTGCCCGCGACGATGACGATCGCGTTCTGGCTCGCATCGTCGACGACGATGAGCGCGACGCCCGTCGGCGCGCTGGCGCTGGTCGCGAGCGCCGTGCAGTCGATGCCTTCCGCTTCGAGGCTGCCTCTGAGCGTGGCGCCGTTCGTATCGGCGCCGACGCAGCCGATCATCGCGACATGCGCGCCCAGGCGCGCCGCGGCGACCGCCTGATTGCTGCCCTTGCCGCCCGGCATCTGCGCGAACGCGTGTCCGGCGAGCGTTTCCCCCGGTCGCGGCAGGCGCGGCGCGCGCGCGACGAGATCCATGTTGAGGCTGCCGACCACGGTCACGCGGCCGGTCTTGGCACTGTCGCCCATCTCGTTTCCTTTGGTTCCTTTACTGCACCGCGGTCGTTACGCCTTCGCGCCGCGCGACTCGGGCACTACCGCGGTCGATTCGCGGCGCACGAGGCGCGGCGGCACCACGCGGCGGCGCGTCGTGCCCGTCAGCTTGCCGGTGATGCGCTCGATCAGCGTCTGCGCGGCCATTTCGCCGAGCGCACGCACCGATTGCCCCACCGTCGACAAGGCCGGATAGGTGTAGCGCGACAGCTCGACATCGTCGAAACCGATGATCGAGCAGTCCGTCGGCACGTTGATGTGACGCTCCGCCGCCGCACGCAGCGCGCCGATGCCCATCATGTCGTTGCACGCGAAGATCGCCGTCGGCTTCATGTTGTCGAGCAGGAGCGAGGCCGCCGCGTAACCGCCCGTCGCGGAAAAGTCGCTCTGCTGGATCGCGTTCGGCGCGATTTCCATGCCGCGCTCGGCCATCGCGCGGATGAAGCCGTGCAGGCGCATCGCGGAAACGGCGGTCGCGACGGGGCCTGTGATGCAGCCGATCTTCGAATGCCCGAGCTGCAGCAGATGCCGCGTCGCGAGATACGCGCCCTTTTCGTGGTCGATCTGCACGAGGTCCGATTGCAGCCCCTCGATATTGCGGTCGACGATCACGAGCGGCTCGCGCGCGCCCGCGAGGCATTGCGCGAGCACCGAATCCTCGCCCGCCGATGCAATCACGAGCCCGTCGATGCGCTTTTCCTGCAGCACGCGCAGGTAGTTGCGCTGCTTCGCGGGATCGTCGTCGGAGTTGCAGAAGAACACGCAATAGCCGTTCTTCGCGCAGCCGTCCTCGACGCCGCGCGCGAGCTCGGCGAAATACGGATTCGTCGCGTTCGGCACGAGCAGGCCGATGGTCGCCGTCGAGCGCGCCTTCAGCGAGCGCGCGACCGCCGACGGCACGTAGTCGAGCTCACGGATCGCCCGCTCGACTTTCGCCCGCACGTCGGCCGAAACCGGCCGCGAATTGTTCACTACGTGGGATACCGTCGTAAACGACACCCCGGCAATGGCTGCCACGTCTTTGATCGTCGCCATACATCGTCCTTCGCTATGCTTTGGTCCAACTGCTCTTATTGGTCGTAAGGCGTCCGGCGCGACCACTTTTCATGCGCCGCTCTGCTTTCCCCGCGCCCTGCCTGCTTCATTGTGTGCGGCGGCGATGAATCCCCGTTCGCCGCTGCCGCCCGCTGCCTTCTCTCGTCGCCGGCCGTTGCTCCACCCCGTTCCGGAGCGCCCGCCTGCGCCGCCCTTCGATCAAACCCGCTTTCTCCTGCTGCGGTATGTATCCAGCACCACCGCCACCACGATCACCGCGCCGGTAATGATGCGCTTGGTCGGCTCGTTCGCGCCGATCTGCGCCAGTCCCGCCGCCAGCACGGAGATGATCAACACGCCGAAAAACGTGCTGATGACCGAGCCGCGCCCGCCCATCAGGCTCGTTCCGCCGATCACGACCGCCGCGATCACCTGCAGTTCCAACCCCGCGCCGGCGTTCGGATCGGCGGCTTCGAGCCGCGAGATCTGAAAGAGCGCCGCGAGTCCGGACAAGGCGCCCATCAGCGCGAAAACGATCACCTTGTACGGCCGCGGATTCACGCCCGCGAGACGCACGGCTTCCTCGTTCGTGCCGATCCCTACGAGATATCGGCCGAAAACCGTCCGGGTCAAGACCAGATGGGCAATTATCATCACCGCGACCGCGATCAGGAACGCGGGCGAGATGCCGAACGCGATCGGATTCGACAAAAAATCGAACGCATCGCCGATGTACGCCGTGCGCGAATTCGTCATCTGATACGCAAGCCCGCGCGCGCCTTCCAGCACGCCGAGCGAGACGATGAACGACGGAATCCGCCACGCCACCGTCACGAGGCCGGTCACGGCGCCCGTCAGCGCGGCGGCCGCGAGCCCGATCAGCGCCGCCGGAAACGCCGGCCAGTGCCACTTCAGCGCGGCCACGCTCACCACCGACGCGCCCAGCGCCAGCACCGAGCCGACCGACAGATCGATGCTCGCAATGATGAGCACGAACGTCATGCCGACCGACATCACGACGAGATCCGGAATCTGGTTCGCGATCGTGCTGAACGTGTCGTACGTCAGAAAGTGCGTGCTCAGCACCGAAAACAGCGCGATCATCGCGGCGAGCGCGCCCGCGAGACCCAGGTAATTCGAAATGCCCAGACGCGTGCCGACGCCTTTCGTGCTCTTCGGCGCATCGGCGGGCAGATTCGCTTCGCTCATTCAATGCTCCACGTTGTCTTCGGGCGCTTTCGCGTCCGGGGCGATGGGCTCGTGCAGGATCGCCTCGCGCTTCGCGTAACCCGAGAACGCCGCCGCGAGCAGCGCGTCCTGCGTCCAGTTCGCGCGCTCGAACACGCCCGTCATGCGCCCCGCCGACATCACGCCGATACGGTCGCAGATCAGCATCAGCTCGCGCAGGTCGCTCGACACGACGACGAGCGCGCGTCCTTCGCGAGCGAGCGCGCCCATCAGCCCGTAGATGTCGAACTTCGCGCCGACGTCGATGCCGCGCGTCGGCTCGTCGAACAGCAGCACCGAGCAGTCGCGCGCGAGCCACCGGCCGATCACGACCTTCTGCTGGTTGCCGCCCGACAGTTCCGACACGGCCTGCGCCGGCCCCGACGTGCGAATCCGCATCGCGTCGATCTGCCGTTGCGCGAGCGCCGCTTCCCGGCGCGCGTCGACCACGCCGTGCCGAGCCACCGCGCCGACGTTGCCCAGTGAAACGTTCGCGGCGATCGGCAGGCTGAGCAGCAGGCCCTCGCCCTTGCGATCCTCCGTGATGAGCGCGATGCCTTCTTCGACCGCATCCGACGGCGATTGCACCGTCACGCGCCGCAGCGCCTGCCCTTTGCGCGCGACGGACACCGTGCCCGCGTCCGCGCGATCCGCGCCGTAGATGAGCCGCATCAGCTCGGTGCGGCCCGCGCCGATCAGCCCGCTCACGCCGAAAATCTCGCCCGCGCGCACCTCGAACGACACGTCGCGCACGGCCGGCAGCCGCGTCATGCCTTCCACTTTCAGCGCGACATCGCCGATCCGCCGTTCGCCCAGATCGATGCGCTCGCCGATCTCGCGTCCGACCATCAGCGTGACGAGCCGGTCGCTCGTGAGCGCGTCCATCGGACCGATATGCACGAGGCGTCCGTCGCGCAGCACTGCCGCGCGCTCGGCGATGCGCCGCAATTCCTCCAGCCGGTGCGAGATGTACACGAGCGCGACGCCGCGCGCCTTCAGCCTTTCGACCTGCTCGAACAGCAGATCGACTTCGCGCGCGGTGAGCATCGCGGTCGGCTCGTCGAGAATCAGCACGCGGCAATCGCCGATCAGATTGCGCGCGATTTCCACCATCTGCTGATGCCCGATGCCGAGACCGCCGACGAGCGTATCCGGATCGATCGCGTCGAGCCCGACTTGCGCCATCGCGTGACGCGCGTCTTCTGCGAGGCGCTTGCGGTCGATCCAGCCGAAGCCCTTGCGCGGCAAGCGGTTCAGAAAGAGATTCTCCGCCACCGATAACGTCGGCAGCAGGTTCAGCTCCTGCATCACCATGCGCACGCCGAGCGATTCGGCCTCCGAGCGGCTCTTCGGCGCGTAGGGCTGGCCCGCGAGCGTCATCGCGCCGGTCGACGGATCGGTCAGCCCGCCGATGATCTTCGACAGCGTGCTCTTGCCCGCGCCGTTCTCGCCGGTCAGCGCGAGCACCTCGCCCGCGACGAGATCGAGCGATACGTCCGTCAGCACCGGCTCGACATAGGTCTTGCCGATGCCCGTCACCGTCAGCACGTTCGCATCGTTCGGTCCGGTCATGGGGCGCTTCAAGGCTCGGTTGTGCATCCTCGGAATGATCCAGCACGGCTGGGCGAAGCCCGCGCGAAAGGCCGCGGAGCGTGCCCGCGCCGTCTGCCTTTCGCGCTCGTCAGTGTGTTATCGGCACGCCCGCCGCGAACTTGAGGCTTCGCGCCGGCTCACTTCGTCACGAGATCGACCGGCGTTTCCACGACCTGCGAAAGCTCCGACTGCTTCTTGTGGCCGGCAATCGCCTTCAACGCCACGTCGATGCCGAACACCGCCTGCTTCGCCGCGTACTGGTCGGCCGTGGCGAGCACGCGGCCGTCCTTGAGCATCGGCTTGATCGCGCCGATGTTGTCGAAGCCGACGACCTGCACCTTGCCCGCCTTGCCCGCCGCGCGAATCGCCGACACGGCGCCGATCGCCATGTTGTCGTTGTCGCACAGGAGCGCCTTCACGTTCGGATTGGCGTTCAGGATCTGCGACGCGACCGCGTTGCCCTTGTCGATTTCCCATTCGCCCGACTGCAGCGCGACCACCTTCATGCCGGCGGCGTCCATCGCTTCCTTGAAGCCCGCGCTGCGCGCCTGCGAATTCGTCGTGGTCGTCACGCCTTCGATGATCGCGACTTCATCGCCCTTCTTCAGTTTCGGCGCGAGATAGTCGCCGACCTTACGCGCGCCCTTCTTGTTGTCCGGTCCGACGAACGGCACGTTCAGATCCTTCGACTTGAGCACGTCCGGATCGAGCCGGTTGTCGATGTTCACGACGATGATCCCCGCGTCCGCCGCCTTCTTGATGACCGGCACGAGCGCCTTCGAATCAGCCGGCGCGATCACGAGCGCATCGACCTTCGAGACGATCATCTGCTCGACGATGCGGATTTGCGCCGCCGTGTCGGTCTCGTCCTTGATGCCGTTGGTGATCAGGTCGAACTGGCCGGCGTTATGCGCCTGATAGTCTTTCGCGCCGGTTTCCATCGTCAGGAAGAACTCGTTGGCGAGCGATTTCATGACGAGCGCCACCTTGGGCTTGCCCGCCGGCTGCGCGAACGCCGATGACGACGCGAACGGCAATGCGGTGCAGGCGGCGAGCGCGACGGCAGCCGTGAGGACGCGTCGGCGGATGATTCGGTTCATGCGGATCTCCAATGCTTATTCTGGTTTGTTGGTCTTGCGAGATGCAGCGAACGCGAGCAACGCCAATCGAAACGCGCCGGACGCTCGCGCGCCAATGCCTTCGACGCCCTTTCGCGCACGTTTGAACGTTTGCTCGCCGTCGATTCTCGTTGGACAGGCGCCGGAGGTCAATCGGGCTAACGTGTAGTGCAGCACATACGACAACGCCGTCGAACGGCTGCTCGACGGCGTTTTTAGTTGCCTGCGGACAAGACTCAGAGATCTTCGACCGACTGCCCTTCGACCTTGTTGTCGATGATGTCGCGCGCGTAGTCGATGCCCGCGCGCGTCGCGTCGATCGGACTGTCGAACGGTTCCTGATCGGGCACGCCGAACATCACCGAGCGGCCGCTTTCGCCGTGCGCGCTCTTCGCGATCGTCACGACTATGTCGAAGTGTCGCGGGCTGTCGTCCGGCTCGTCGCGATCCTTCGCGCGCCTCAATGCCTGAACCTTGATCTCGAAGCCTTTGTAATGATCCGACAGCGGCGTGGACATGGACGATCTCCTTTCGCATTGACATGCATCGCACGATCATACGTCGGCTGCATCGGTCGTGCGGATCGCCGGCGACGAAAGGCGTTTGCAAGCCTCGTTCCCGCGACTCCCGATTTCACCCTATCCCGCACACCGTTCATATTGTGTTTGCCATAATGCGCGGGCGACATGCCGATACAGACACGCGCCGTCGAACAACAACCGTCACTCAAATCAGGGAGCGTCACATGACCATTCGAGCCACCGCCCTCATCGCCGTGCTGAGCCTGACGCTCGGCGCGAACGTCGCCTTCGCCGCCAACAGTCAGCAAAGCAAGATGACCGATTGCAACAAGCAGGCGGGCGACAAGAAAGGCGACGACCGCAAGGCCTTCATGAAGAGCTGTCTGTCCGCCGCGCCGGCTGCCGCATCCGCGCCGATGACGCAGCAGCAGAAGATGACGGCGTGCAACAGCCAAGCAGGCGACAAGAAAGGCGACGACCGCAAGAGTTTCATGAAAAGCTGCCTCAGCAACAAGGGCTGATCTCGCCTGCGTTCGCGTTCTGCACGCCGCGCCGTTCGCGCGCGGCGCCCCTTGCGTATTTACGCTCCCTACCGGCCGATATTGCACTGCACCCAAGCTAGTGATTCGCACCGTCGTCTTTTTCTCATAAGATGGCGCGAAGGCGGCCCCTTACGAAATACAAGAAAGACGCCATCGGCCGCCGCCGTTTCGAGCGAGGCGAAAAGCCGCGCATGGAGGCATCGGATGGCATGGAGACACAAGAACCGCTGGTTCAGGCGGTGGCTCGTGGCGATCACGTTCTGGTTCGTGCCGGTGCTGATCGTCGCGGTGAACGAAGTGCGCGAGGAGATGGCGTACAACAACGTCGATCTCCAGAAGTCGCTTGCCAGCTGGGAGTTGACCGATGCCCAACGCGCGGCCGGCGCCGCGGCGCGCTGCCACGGCACGTCCGAAGAAGCGCGCGCAGCCGGTTGTCCCGAAGATGCCATCGCCGCCACCGAGGTGAAGCATCAGGAAGCGCTCAACGAATACGCGCATCGCAAGGCGACGCTCGCCGATTATCTCTGGCATGCGTTCGTCGGCTACTGGATCGTGCCCGCAGCGTTCCTGCTCGTGCTCGGCGTGCTGATCGGCGGCATCCGGCGCGCGCTGCGCCGGCCGCAACACACGCCCGCGCCGCCCTCCGCCGAAGTAAAAACGACGACCCATCCGTGACCGAGCCTCGGGTACGGTCGTTGCTACTTCCTTCAGCGGTTTTCTCGTACGACCTAAAGGCAGCGTCACGAAAATTCTGCTCGCCTTGGGCCGCACTTCGGGCGAAAACGCCGTTTCCATTTCGGTTTGGTCAAAGCTTCGTCTAACCTTGTATCAGACGATGTGTGCTTCGAAAGATTTGTGTAATTTAACGACGCGCCTGACGCTTATGGGGACGGATTCGGAGTAAGCTAGGTCCGGCTTGTTCGCCCGAATGTTGCGGAGCCTGAAGACCCAAGCCTGACAAGGCTTTCGGCGCATGGGCCGAGGCTCGCGGTTTCACCTTGCTGTGCTATAACTTGGCGTGCCTCACCCTCCCGCTCTTATGGGGTTTCCTAAATTCCACGATGGAGAACAATGATGCAAAGACGAAACTTCATGCTCAAGTCGACGGCCGTGCTGGCAATGGGTGGCCTCGCGCTTGCCGGCTGCACGGCAAACCGGAACGCCGGCAGCGAAGCGGCCGCGGGCGCCGCCGATGACCGCCGCGCCATCGACGCAGATGTCGACAGCACGATCCAGCGTCTCTATGCCACCGTCGGCGGCTCGCGCGAGCTGGTCGCGAAAGCGCGCGGCGTGCTGGTGTTCCCGTCGGTGCTTCAGGCCGGCTTCATCGTCGGCGCGCAATACGGCAAGGGTGCGCTGCGTGTGGGCGGCAGCAGCGTCGGGTACTACAGCACGACGTCCGGCTCGTTCGGCCTGCAGGCAGGCGCGCAGTCGAAGGCGCTGATCTTCCTGTTCATGACGCAGGATGCGCTCGACAAATTCCGCAACTCCGACGGCTGGTCGGCGGGCGCGGATGCATCGGTGGCGTTGGTGAAGATGGGCGCAAACGGCGTGATCGACACGACCACCGCCACGAAACCGGTCGAGGCCATCGTGCTGACCAACGCCGGCCTGATGGCCGACGTGTCGCTGCAAGGCACGAAGGTGTCGCGCATCAAGTACTGAGCGCGTCGCGCTTTACCTCGCGGCGAATGCAAAACCGCCGTGTGGTGCGACCTTCCGGGTCGCGCCACACGGCGGTTTTTTGTTTTTTCCCGCGTCGTGTCGGGTCGCGCGTCAGGTCGTCGTCGCGCGATCGATCACTTTGAAGCGCGCACGCTTCTGCGCGCGCACCACCGACTGATACGCCTCCAGATATTGCCGAGCCATGCGATGCGACGTGAAGCGCTCCTCGAAGCGATTGCGCACGCGCTCGCGCGACAGCGTATGCAGACGATTCACCGCGGCCACCGCACCGATTTCATCCTCGACGATGAAGCCAGACACGCCCTCGTCCACCACTTCCGGCACCGAGCCGCGATTGAACGCGATGACCGGCGTGCCGCACGCCATCGCCTCGATCATCACGAGGCCGAACGGCTCGGGCCAGTCGATCGGAAACACGAGCGCGTGCGCGCCCGACAGGAATTCGGCTTTCTGACTGTCGTTGATCTCGCCGACGTACTCGACATACGGCAGCTCCAGCAGCGGCGCAATCTCGCGCTCGAAATACTCGTGGTCGGCGAAATCGACCTTGGCGGCAATCTTGATCGGCAAGCCGCATCGGCCCGCGATGCGAATGGCCGTATCGACGCGCTTTTCCGGCGAAATGCGTCCGAGGAACGCCAGATACTTCTGCTCCACCGGCTGCGGCACGTAGAGCTTCTCCGGCAAGCCGTGATAAACGGTGCTGACCCATTTCGCCTGCGGCAGCGGATGCCGCTGCGCGTCGGAAATGGAGATTACGGGCGCGGTGTTGAACGTATCGAATACGGGCTGCTGCTCGGGCAGATCGAGCCGGCCGTGCATTGTCGTCACGAACGGCGTGTCCTGGCGCTTGAACAGCGAGAACGAGTAATAGTCCATGTGAAAGTGCAGGACATCGAACTCTTCGGCGCGGCGGCGCACGAGTTCCATCAGCAGCATGTGCGGCGCGATGCGGTCGCGGATCGCCGGGTCGAGCCGCAACGCGCGCGGCCACACGGGTTCCAGGTTGGCGCTGGTCTGCGAATCGCCGGTGGCGAAGAGCGTCACCTCGTGACCGAGCTCGACGAGCGCCTCGGTCAGGTACGACACCACACGCTCGGTCCCGCCATAGAGCTTCGGCGGCACCGATTCGGTCAGCGGAGCAATCTGGGCAATTCTCATCGTTCTCGTCTCCATGCGGATATCGACGTGCGGCTGATCGCTTGCCAGCCGCGGCGCGCATCGAGTATGACAGCGGATCGTAAGGCCGGACAACGAGGTTTGCCCTTACGAATCGTTCCGCCATCCGCTGCGATGAAGCCCATTATCGAGTGCGGATGCGCCCGTTCCGGACGTCTCTTGCACTTTCATCGCTCTGTTACAGCACGGAAACATTCGTTTCCGGCGACGGTTACCGTTCGGCATCGCCGCGCAGATCGGCGAGGAAGTTGTCGCGCCACACGCCCAGATCGTGCTTGCGCAGCGCCGCCATGTTGGTTTCGTAGCGCTGCTTGCGCTCGGCGAGCGGCATCGCCAGCGCGCGGCCGATCGCTTCGCTCGTGCCGACGATATCGTGTGGATTGACCATCACCGCGCCGGTCATTTCATCGGCCGCGCCGGCGAACTGGGAAAGCACGAGCACGCCGGGATCGTCGGGATTCTGCGCCGCGACGTATTCCTTCGCGACGAGATTCATGCCGTCGCGCAGCGGCGTGACGAGCCCGATCTGCGATTCGCGAAACAGCGACATCAGCTTCCAGCGGTCGTATCGCTGATTGAGATAGCGGATCGGCGTGTAATCGAGCCCGGAGTAACGTCCGTTGATGCGCCCCGCTTCGTACTCCAGGTTCTGGCGAATCTGCTGATAGGTTTCGACGTCCGAGCGCGTCGGCGGCGCGATCTGCACGAGCGTGACATTGCCGCGCCACTCGGGCGACTTTTCCAGAAAATGCTCGAACGCGCGGAAGCGCTCGACCAGTCCTTTCGAGTAATCGAGCCGATCCACGCTCATGATGAGCTTACGGCCTTCGAGGCTCTGCTTCAGGTCCATCACGTCCTGACGCGCCTCGCCGCGTTCGGCCTGCTCGGCGATTTCATCGGGAAACACGCCGATGCGATAAACGTTCGTCCGCAGCTTGCGTCCGAACGCCTCGACGTGGCCGTCGGGGGTCGCGGTGCCGTGCGCGTGCCGGACGATGTAGTCGTGAAACGCGACGCGATCGCTTTCCGTCTGAAACCCGACGACGTCATAGCAGCACAGCGACTTCACCAGTTCCTCGTGCGGCGGAATGTTCAACAGGATCTGCGGCGACGGAAACGGAATGTGCAAAAAGAAGCCGATGCGATTCGTGATGCCCGCCGAGCGCAGCGCCTCGGCGAACGGGATCATGTGATAGTCGTGGACCCAGATGATGTCGCCGGGTTCGAGCAGCTTGATGAGCTTGTGCGCGAGCCACGCGTTCACGCGCCGGTAGCCCGCGTACTCGTCCCGGTCGTAGACGGCGAGATCGTTGCGATAGTGGAAAACCGGCCACAGCATCGCGTTCGAGAAACCGCGGTAGTACTGGTCGTAGTCCTTTTTCGGCAGGCCGACGGTCGCAAAGGTCACCGCGCCGTCCTGTTCGAGTTTCGGTCCCTGATTCGCGACGGTTTCGCTCACGACGTCGCCGCTCCAGCCGAACCAGACGCCGCCGCTGTCCTTCAGCGCGCCGAAGACGCCGACGGCGAGCCCGCCCGCGGAGCCCTTGGTTTCGGTCGGCGTGGCGACCCGGTTGGATACGACGACGAGACGGCTCATAGACTTTCCTTTTCCTCTTCGAACGTGAATAACGTGACTTAACGTGACTTTCTCAGCATCAACCCGAAATTTTCGACCCGGAAACGCCGCGCGGGTTTCCGTCAGGTCTTTTCTGCCGGCGCCGGCGCGGTGGACGCCGCCGGGTGCGCCCACGGGTCCGGCCCGGTCGGCTCGCCGCGGCTCGCGACCGGATCGGCGGCCGTATTCGCCGTGCTTGCCGCGTGTGCCGTGCCCGCCCTTTCGAGCGGCGGCGCGAAATCGACGTGACTTTCCTTGTCGGTCGACAGATCCGCCCGCGCGCGCGGCAGATAGTGCGGATAAGTCGCCTGCACGAAGTTCACGAGCCCTTCGCGCACGCGGCAGCGCAAATCCCAATTCAGCGCCGAGTCGAACGAACTGACGAGCACGCGCAGTTGCATCGCGCGGTCGGTGGCGTCGGTGACCTGCAGCACCTGCACACGGCCATCCCATTCCGGCGCGTGCTCGAGGATGCGCTCCAGCTCCTCGCGCAGCGGCGCGAGCGGCATCCGGTAATCGACATACAGAAACACCGTGCCGATGATCTGCGAGCTGTTGCGCGTCCAGTTCGTGAACGGATTCTCGATGAACCACTGCAACGGCACGATCAGCCGCCGCTGATCCCAGATGCGGATCGACACGTACGTGCCCGTGATTTCCTCGACGCGTCCCCATTCGCCCTGAATCACGACGACATCGTCGAGGCGAATCGGCTGCGACAGCGCGATCTGCAAGCCCGCGATCAGATTGCCGAGCACCGGCCGCGCGGCGATACCGGCGACGAGCCCGGCGACGCCCGCCGACGCCAGCAGGCTCGCGCCGATCTGCCGCACGCTCGGAAACGCCATCAGCGCCGCGCCGAAACCGATGATTACGATCACCACCATCACCGAGCGCGCGAGCACGCGCGCCTGCGTGTGGATGCGGCGGGCGTTGAGATTGTCGTCGGTGTCGAGCGGATGCGCCTGCACGATCGCCTCGCCCACCGCGCCCGCCGAGCGCGCCGCGAGAAACGTGAGCGCGACGATCAGCGCGACGGTCTCGACATCGCGCAGCACGCCGATGAACGGCAGCGTATCGGGCGCCTCGAAGATCATGAAACCGAGCCCGAGGATGATGAGCAGGATGAGCGCGGGCGTGTCGATATAGCGCAGCACGACGCTCATCAGCGGATAAGGACGCGCGATGCGCACGAGAATGCGCGCGCCGATGCGATGCGCGGCAATCGCAAACGCCACCGCGATGACGGCCACGACGAGCGCGCCGGGCCAGGTGCCGAGCGGACGTTCCGCAAGATTCAGGAAATGGTCGAGTGAGAGCATGAGCGTCGCGGGATCAGCCTCGAGAAAGTGAAAGCGGCGAGGAGGATACGGCGGTCGCATCGCACGGATGCGTGGTGCTGCGCGATATTGCGCCAGGTTGCAGACAGCAGCGGCGATGGCCGTCCGGGCGCGGCCGTCGCCTCTTGGTTCAGCAAGCGTGACGCCAGTGCTCCGGCGTCACCAGATGCTCAGCGTTCCGCCTTGCAGGGAAACGCCTTGCCGAGTCCGAGCGAAACCATCGTGGTCGCGTTGAAATCGGCCTTGTCGGGATTGTTGGCGATGTACTTGCGCACCGCGTCCGTAAGCTGCTGCGGCTTCACGTCCGCCGGCAGGCAGAAGTACTGGCCGACCTGCGGCCCGGAGGTTCCGCCGATCGCCTCGATCGTGTTGTAGATGCCGTCCGCCGCGCCTTCGATATAGGCCGCGCAGGCGGTCCGTGAGTTGGGATCCGTTTTGGTGCAGAGCTTGTTCAGATCGTTGCCGGTAAACGCGAACGCACAGACGGGCGTCGCGAGAGCACAGGCGAGGACGAATTCCCGCAGCATGGTCTTCCTTTTATGTTGAGCGGCGGCTTGGTCGGAGCAACGGGTTCGGAGCGATGCGCGGCCGCGCCTGACCGCGCTCGCCCCGTGACTTGATGTCGCGCCGTTATTTTGCACCGTTTGAGCCGCTTTGCGCAGCGCCGCCGCCTTGTTGCATCGAGTCCAGACGCGCCTTCAGACCTTCGGCGACATCTTTCTCGTTGTACTTCTGCGCGAAATCCACCGCCGTCAGGCCGAGCTGATTCTTCACGCGCAGATCGGCGCCCGAGTCGAGCAGCAGCTTGACCGTCGAAAGATGACCGCCGCGCGCCGCCATCATGAGCGGCGTCGTGCCGTTGGGCGAACCCGCGTCGATATAGGCCGAATGGTCGACCAGAATCTTCACGATGTCGTCATGGCCGTTGGTCGCGGCGTAGTGCAGCGGCGTCCAGCCTTTCTTGTTCACTTCGGCGTCCTTGGCGATCAGCAGATTCACGAAGGTCGCGTCGCCATTGAGCGCGGCAAGCATCATCGCGTTTTCGCCGGCGGGATCAAGCTTTTCGAGGTCGGTCTTTGGGTTGTCGGCGAGCAACTGGCCGACCTTGTCGGACTTCTCGCGCGCGGCGATCACGAGGATCGGCGTGCCCGTGTTGTCGACGGTGTTCGGGTCCGCGCCCTGCGCGAGCTGCTTCTTGACCGCCGATACGTCGTCGAACTTGACCGCCTTGATGAGTGAGTCCACGGACGCGGCCCAGACCGGCTGAGCGATCGCGCAGGCCGCCAGCAGCGCGCCGGCGACGAGTCCGCGCACGGCCGTGCCCTTGCGCGCACCGCGCGTCGTGTTCAGAGTGGAAACCATCGGGGAAGTGTTCATAAGTGACCTTCGAATTGCCTTGGAACAGTTTTTTTGCGCGCGGGCCGGCCGCCCTCAGACTGGCCGCGCGATCTTGAAGAGCCGGAAGAAGTTGTCGGTGGTCGCCTGCGCGACGGCCTCTTCCGGCTGCTCGCGCAACTGCGCGATGAAACGTCCGACATAACTCACGTACGCAGGTTCATTCGGCTTGCCGCGATACGGCACCGGCGCGAGGTACGGCGAATCGGTTTCGATGAGCAGGCGCTCGATCGGCACGCGCCGCGCGACGTCCTGCACATCGGTTGCCTTCTTGAACGTGACGATGCCCGACAGCGAGATATGAAAATTCTGCGCGAGCGCCCGTTCGGCGATCTCCCACGGTTCGGTGAAGCAATGCATGACGCCGCCCGGCACGTCCGCGCGCTCTTCCTGCATGATGCGCAAGGTGTCGTCCGACGACGACCGCGTGTGGATGATGAGCGGCTTGCCCGTCGCGTGCGCGGCGCGGATATGCGTGCGAAAGCGTTCGCGCTGCCATTCCATGTCGGCGATGCTGCGCCCTTCCAGCCGATAGTAGTCGAGCCCGGTTTCGCCGATCGCGCAAACTTTCGGATGCTTCGCCAGCTCGACGAGTTCCGCGACGCTCGGCTCGCGCATATCCTCGTGGTCGGGATGCACTCCGACCGACGCATAGACGTTTTCGTGCTGTTCGGCGATCGCGAGCACCGAAGGCAGCGTCTCGAGATCCACCGACACGCACAGCGCATGTGTCACGGAATGCGCGCGCATCTTGTCGAGGACGTCGGGCAATCGGTCCGCGAGCCCTTCGAAGTTGATATGACAGTGTGAATCGACAAACATCGGGTGCTCCTTGGTGCATTCCTTGCGGCGCGGCTCGACGGTCTCTGCCGCTCAGGCCGCTCTGGCCGCTCAGGCCGTATAGATCCCGCGATAGCCCATGAACAGTTCCTCGAACACGAGGCGCGCGTTCAGCGGATGATTTTCCACCGCGCGCTGCCGCGTGACGGTCTTCATGTAGCGCGCGAGCGCGGCCGGATCGGCGCTTTGCGCGCAACGTGCGAGCGCCTTCGCCGCGTCGGGGAAATAGCGCGGACGGCTAGCCGTGCGTTGCGCGAGCAGATCGTAAAGCCAGCGCTGCAACCAGCCGAGCACGAGCGGCACCGGCAGCTTCTGCAGGTTTTCGCCGCACGCGAAGGCATCGCAATTCGGTCCGGCGGCAAGTTGCGCGAGCGCGAAGTCGCGCAAGGCGCGGTTCTCGTCGTTCGCCAGCGCGAGCGCAGCGAGCGGCGCGCCGCCCGCCTGCGCAAGGAGCGCCGCCGGATCGTCGACGCCTTGCGACGCGAGCCACGCACTCGCTTCGTTCGCCGGCGGCACGCTCATCGGCCATTGGCGGCAGCGGCTGATGATCGTCGGCAACAGCCGGTCGACGCGCGCCGACACCAGCAGGAACACGACGCCCGACGGCGGTTCTTCGAGCGTCTTCAAGAGCGCGTTCGCCGCTGCGACGTTGAGCGCCTCGGCCGGATACAGCACGACGACGCGCAAGCCGCCCCGATGCGAGCCCACGCCACAGAAATCCAGCAGCCCGCGCACCTGCTCGATCTTGATTTCCTTGCTCGGCGTGCGGGTCTTCTTGCCTTCTTCGCCATCGGCTTTGTCGGCGGGAGCGTCGGCTGCGTCGCCGGTTGCGGCAAGGCCCGCGAGCGCTTCGGGCAGCACCGCGCGGTAATCGGGATGATTGCCTTGCGAGAACCAGTGACACGCCGGACAAGTCCCGCACGGCTCGCCATTCGCGGCGGGCGTCTCACACAGCAAACCCTGCGCGAGATGCTGGGCGAACTGCAGCTTGCCGATGCCCGCTTCTCCGTGCAGCAGGAGCGCGTGCGGCCAGTGCGCGCGCAATTGCTGCAGACGCTGCCAGTCGTCGGTTTGCCAGGGATAGATCATCGATAGATTCTTTTGAACTCAGACGCTTGCGATAACTTCTTCGAGCTTTTTGCGAATCTCGTCGATGGAGCGCGTCGAATCGACGATGAAAAAGCGCTGCGGCGATTCATCCGCGCGGCGCAGATACTCGCTGCGCGTGCGCTCGAAAAATGCCTCGGATTCGCTTTCGAACTTGTCGGGCGCGCGCGCGGCCGAGCGGCGCTCGCTCGCGGTGTCGGTCGGCACGTCGAAAAGCACGGTCAGATCGGGCTGGAAACCGCCCTGCACCCAGCGTTCGAGCGCTTCGAGCTTGTCGCGCGGCAGACCGCGGCCGCCGCCCTGATACGCGAACGTGGCGTCGGTGAAACGGTCCGACAGCACCCAGTCGCCGCGCGACAGCGCCGGTTCGATCACCTGCGCCAGATGCTCGCGGCGCGCGGCGAACATGAGCAGCGCTTCGGTTTCGAGGTCCATCGGCTGATTCAGCAGGATGCCGCGCAGGGTTTCACCGAGCGGCGTGCCGCCCGGCTCGCGCGTCATGACGACACGATGCCCGCCCGGTTCCACTTTGGCTTCGAGCCGTTCGCGGAACCAGTCCAGATGCGTGGTCTTGCCCGCGCCGTCGATGCCTTCGAACGTGATGAACTTGCCGCGCGCCATTCATTGACCCCGGATGTATTTGTCGACGGCCTTGTTGTGGTCGCCGAGATTGTCGGAAAAGATGCTGCTGCCGTCGCCGCGCGACACGAAATACAGCGCGTTGCTCGAGGCGGGATTGAGCGTGGCGTTCAGTGCGGCCACGCCGGGCAGCGCGATCGGCGTCGGCGGCAGGCCCATGCGCGTGTAGGTATTGTACGGAGTGTCCGTCTGCAGGTCCTTTTTCTTCAGCTTGCCGCCGTAGGCCGGGCCTAAGCCGTAGATCACGCTCGGGTCCGTCTGTAGCGGCATGCCGATGCGCAGCCGGTTCGCGAACACCGCCGCGACGAGCGGCCGGTCCGCAGCGCGCCCCGTCTCCTTCTCGACGATGGACGCCATCACGAGCGCTTCATAAGGCGTCTTGTAAGGCAGATTCGGTGCGCGCGTGTTCCACGCTTCCGTGAGGCGCGCCTGCATCAGCCGATACGCGCGTTTGTAGACGGCCAGATCGCTCGTGCCTTTGTCGAACAGATAGGTGTCGGGGAAGAACAGGCCCTCGGCGGACGCCTTGTCGACTTCGGCCGCGCCAATCGCGCGCAGCAGGTCGGTGTCGGTCATGCCGACGGTGTCGTGCTTGAGCGCGGGATTGCTGTCGAGCTCGCCGCGCATTTTCTGCAGCGTCCAGCCTTCGATGACGGTCGCGACATATTCGTTGACGTCGCCGCGCGCGATCTTCTCCAGCACCTCATAAGGCGTGATGCCGGTCTTGAACGCGTAATTGCCCGATTTCAGTTGCGCGGACAGGCCGAGCACGCGCGTCATCAGCACGAAAAGCTCGGGCTCGACGGGCACGCCCCCGCGATTCAACTGGGCGCTCACGCTGCGCAGGCTGCTGTGGGGCTTGATGGTGACGTCGAGTTCGGGCGTCGGCAATTCCATGGGCCGGTTGGCCCACCAGTACACGCCGCCCGCGACGGCTGCCGCGAGCACGGCGGCGAGCACCGCTGCCACGACGCATTTCTTCAGAAAGGACATGCGAAACACGCTTGAGATAAGACCAATATAATAACTTGCCGCCTGCGCCAGAGCCGCATTCCCGGGCCCGCGCCCAAACGATAGGATTGACAGCCCGCCGACTCATGAATTCCCAGACCATCGCTCTCGCCGCTTCAGACTTCGATTCCGTCAAGACCGCCGGCGCATACATGCCGCTCACCCAGTTCGGCGTGATCGACGTCAAGGGCGAGGACGCCGCCTCGTTCCTGCACAGTCAGCTTACGAACGACGTCCAGCATCTCGACGCGTCGACCGCGCGTCTCGCGGGCTACTGCTCGGCCAAGGGCCGGCTCCTCGGCTCGTTCCTGATGTGGCGCACCGCCGACGCCGTGCGTCTCCTGATCGCACACGACGTGCAGGCGGCCGTGCAGAAACGCCTGTCGATGTTCGTACTGCGCGCGAAGGCGAAACTCACCGACGCGACGCCCGAAGTGGCCGCCGTCGGCTTCGCGGGCGACGTGCGCGCGGCGCTCTCCGGCATTTTCGATGCGCTGCCCGACGGCGTGCATGTCAAGGTCGAAGGCCCGCACGGTTCGCTGATCCGCGTGCCGGACGCGGCGCATCGGCCGCGCTTCCTGTGGGTCGGCCCGAAAGCCGATGTCGAGGCGCAACTCGCGAAACTCGATGAAAAACTCAAGCGCGTGCCCGAGCAGATGTGGGACTGGCTCGACATCCACGCGGGCGAGCCGCGCATCACGCACGCGACGGTCGAGCAGTTCGTCCCGCAAATGGTCAACTTCGACGTGCTCGGCGCGGTGAACTTCAAGAAGGGCTGCTATCCCGGGCAGGAGATCGTCGCGCGCAGCCAGTATCGCGGCACGATCAAGCGGCGCACGGCGCTCGCGCACGTCGAGAGCGCGACGCCCGGCGCGGAGCTCTTTCATTCGGACGATCCCGGCCAGCCGTGCGGACTCGTCGTCAACGTCGCGCCCGCGGAGCATGGCGGCGTCGATTGTCTCGTCGAGATCAAGCTCGCGGCGCTTGACAATGGCTCGGTGCATGTCGGTTCCGCCGATGGCCCCGCGCTTACGTTCGTGCCGCTGCCCTACGCGTTTCCGGCCGACGCCTGAGGTCGAGCGCGCATGTGTCTGATCGTCTTCGACTGGCAACCCGCGGCGTCGCAGGAAAACGGCCGCGCATTGCTGACGCTTTCCGCCAATCGCGATGAATTCTTTCGCCGCGACGCCGAACCGATGCACTGGTGGCAAGACGCGCCAGACGTGCTCGCCGGCCGCGATCTGACGGGCGGCGGGACGTGGCTCGGCGTATCGCGCGACGGGCGCTTCGCGGCGCTGACCAACTATCGCGCGCCGGGCGACATGCAGCCGAATGCGCCGACGCGCGGCACGCTCGTGAGCGCTTTTCTCGCGGGCGAGCGCATGGCGCCGCTCGACTATCTGCAGGGCGTGGCGCGCGAAGGGCATCGGTATAACGGGTTCAATCTGCTTTGCGGCGACTTCTTGCGGCGCGAACTCGGCTGGTACGGCAATCGTGCCGACGCGCCGCCCGCTTTGCTCGATGCAGGCGTGCACGGTTTGTCGAACAGCCTGTTGAATACGCCGTGGCCGAAGCTCGTCGCGCAGCGGGAGGCGCTGTGCGATCTGATTCACGCAGATGAACGTCCGTCGCTCGATGTGCTCATCGAGACGTTGCGCGACCCGCGCATCGCGAACGACGAACATCTGCCATCGACGGGGATTTCGATCGAGCGGGAGCGCGTGCTGTCGGCGGCGTTCATCGAAACGGCCGATTACGGCACGCGCAGCACGACGGCCTTGCGCGTGAATCCGGCGGCGCTCGGGTTAGCGCTGGAAATCAAGGAACGCAGCGACGATGACGGCTCGCATCGCGTCGTGAGGCCGGGGGCGTTTGAGCGGGCTTTTTCGTTTGAGATCGGTTGATCAGCGTTTCCTTCGCGTGAGATACAGAGGATCGCAGCGATCAGCACGACGGCAATGGCATCGACCGCAACGAGCGCGGGAAGAGGATCGGTCCACTTGTCCATGTTCGTCGTGCGCGCGTAGTACGGCGGACCGTCGCCGTATGCTTCATTGAGGTTGTACACATTCAATGTAGCGACGAGAAGCAAGATGAACAGCGCGCCGAGATAGATGAAGGAGCGAGGCGTTTTCCTGGTCATGGGCCGATAATTCGGATTCTAATCATGGGTGAGCCAGCTTCTACAGCGTCCCGAACGCCTCCCGCAACGCCCTCACCGCATCCGCGTGCGCCGCCGCTACTTCCGGTACGAAACCGCCCATCTTGAAGAATTCGTGAATCATGCCTTCGTAGCGCTTGAGCGTGACCGGCACACGCGCGTCTTCGAGTTTCGCCGCGAACGCAGTGTCTTCGTCGTGTAGCGGGTCGTAGTCCGCCGCCGCGATCCACGCCGGCGCGACGCCCGCGAAATCCGGCGTACCGCGCGCCGCATCGAGCGGTGCGAAACGCCAGTCGTCGCGATCGCGATCATCACGCAGATACTGCGCGAAAAACCACTGAATCGTTTCGCCTGAAAGCAGATACCCGTCCGCGAGGCGCGCATGGGAATCGCTCTTCTGCCACGCGCTCGTGCCCGGATAGATCAGCAATTGCAGTTTCAGGTCGATGCCCGCATCGCGCGCGAGCACCGCGCACACGATCGCGAGCGTGCCGCCCGCGCTGTCGCCGCCAACCGCGAGCCGCGCCGGATCGATGCCGAGCGTCGGAGCCTCGCGCGCCAGCCATTGCAGCGCATCGAAGGCATCGGTCACGGCGACGGGAAACTTGTGCTCCGGCGCAAGCCGGTAATCGACCGATACGACCGCGCATTGCGCATCGTGCGCGAGCTTGCGGCACAGCGCGTCGTGCGTCGCCACGCTGCCGACGGTGAAGCCGCCGCCGTGAAAATAAAGAAGCCCCGGAGAAGGCCGCGCCCAGCTCGGCTCGATCGGATGATAGACGCGCACGCCGATCGTTGCGCCATCGCGCACGGGAATCCGCAGATCCTCGATGGCGTGCACCGGCAATGGCGCGATATCGAGAATCTGCGCGCTCATCGCGTAGGCTGCGCGCGCCTCTTTCGGCGTGAGCGTGTGATACGGCGGTCGATTCGCGCGCGCGACCATCTCCAGAATTTGCGCGATCTTTGGATTGAGCGGCATCGGCGGAAAGAGCGTCAAAGGGACACGATCATGCCACGAACCGTGCACATCAACGCGGACGTTTCAGGGACATCGGATCGGTCGGGTTGCGCAGTTGCGCGATATCGTCGAGCCGCAGTTGCACCGACGGCATGATGGCCGGATGCGTGATGACATAGAAGCGCCCTTCGCGCACCGCATCGAACGTCAAATCGGCGATGTCGCGCGCCGACAGCTTGCCGCCCTCTACCGCCCGCGTGAGTTGCCGCGCCGCGAGCTTTTGCGAGGCGGTGTACGGCGCGTCGTTGGCGAGCGCGTCGGGGCGCGAGCGCTCGGCATCCGCGATGCCAGTCGGGACGAACGCCGGACACAGCAGCGACACGCCGATCATCGACGCGCCCGCCAGCCGCAAATCGTGATGCAGCGTCTCGGTCAGCGCGACGACCGCGTGCTTCGATGCGTTGTAGACGCCCATCGCGGGCGCGGCGAGCAGGCCCGCCACCGACGCCGTATTGACGATATGCGCCGGCTCGTTCTGTTCGAGCATGATCGGCACGAACGCGCGCAGGCCGTTCGCGACGCCCATCACGTTCACGCCGAAGACCCATTGCCAGTCGTTCGCGCTGTTCTCCCACACGAAGCCGCCCGCGCCGACGCCCGCGTTGTTGAAGAGCATGTGCACGCCGCCGTAAGTGTCGAGCGATGCCTGCGCGAGCGCGTGCACCTGAGCGGCGTCGGATACGTCCGTCGTGATGCCGATCGCGTCGCCGCCCGCCGCGCGTAGCGCATCGACGGTCGCGGCGAGCCCGGCGGTGTCGAGATCGGCGAGCACGAGCTTCATGCCGAGCGCCGCGCCCTTCTTCGCGAACTCGCGCCCGAATCCGCTGCCCGCGCCCGTGATGACGGCGACCTTGCCTTCGAAGCGATCCATCACACGAGTTTCACCAGTTGCTTGCCGAAGTTCTTGCCGCGCAGGAGGCCGAGAAATGCCTCAGGCGCATTCTCGAGCCCTTCGGCGATGCTCTCGCGAAAATGCAGCTTCTTCGTCGCGACACGCTCGCCGAGTTCGTTCAGCGCCTGCGGCCAGACATCGAGATGTTCGGAGACGATGAAGCCCTGCAGCTTCAACCGCTGCGTGAGGATCAGCCGCGGCGCGTCCAATTGCGTCGGCTTGCCGTCGTAACTGGAGATCATCCCGCATACGGCGATGCGCCCGAACGCGTTCATGCGCGCGAGCACGGCATTGAGCACGTCGCCGCCGACGTTCTCGAAGTAGCCGTCGATGCCATCGGGCGTCGCGGCTTTCAGATCTTCGTGCAGCTTGCCGGCCTTGTAATCGACGCACGCATCGAAGCCGAGCGTCTCGACGACATAGCGGCACTTGTCCGCGCCGCCCGCGATGCCGACCACGCGGCAGCCCGCCGCCTTCGCCAGTTGCCCGACGACGCTGCCCACCGCGCCGCTCGCCGCCGACACGACGACCGTCTCGCCCGCCTTCGGCTCGATGATGCGGTTCAGTCCGTACCACGCCGTGACGCCCGGCATGCCGACCGCGCCGAGATACGCGGAAAGCGGCACGCGCGAGGCATCGACCTTGTTCAGGCCGGTGCCATCGGATGTGCCGTATTCCTGCCAGCCGAACATGCCGACGACGCTATCGCCCGCCTTGAACGCCGGATTGCGCGATTCGCTCACGACGCCCACGGTGCCGCCGATCATCACTTCATCGAGCGGTTGCGGCGCGGCGTACGACTTCGCGTCGTCCATGCGGCCGCGCATGTACGGATCGAGCGACAGATAGTGATTGCGCACGCGCACTTCGCCGTCCTTCAGCGGCGCAAGCGGCTTCTCGACGAGCCTGAAATTCGACACCGACGCCTCGCCTTGCGGACGCGACACGAGCAGAATTTGTCGGTTGATCTGTGCGTCTGCCATGCTGAACCTCCTTCGCTCGAATGGTGTTCAGGCGTCGCTCGGACCGGGCGTCGCCTTCGGATCGGACCGCATCTTCTGCCGGACGATGTCGCGCCCGACCGCGAGCCGCTTCATGTACTTGAACGTGCCGAGCGCCTTCGCGACGAAGTGGCCTTCGCTGTCGCGAATCTCGCCTTCGCAATAAGCCATCGTCGTCGAGCGATGCAACACGCGGCCGTAACCGCGCAATTCGCCGCGCCCCGGCTGCATGAAATTGACCTTCATCTCGACGGTGACGACGCCGATGCCATCGCCCGCGACGCTGCGTGCGGCGAGCGCCAGCGATGCGTCGAGCATCGTCATCGTGACGCCGCCGTGCGCGATGCCCCAGGTGTTCAGGTGTTCGTCGCGAAGCGGCAGCCGCACTTCGCTTTCGCCGTCCTGCGCCTTGACGAGCTCGACGCCGAGCGTATCGATGAACGGGCTCTCGAGCGCGACGCCGTTGCTTGCAGGTTGATCGGAAGAGGACATCGCGCTCACACTTCGTAGTCGACGCATTGACGCGCTTCGCGGATCGCCGCGACGAAGTCCTTCAGCGCCTGATGTTTCGGATGCACCTGATACGCTTCGAGCGCCGCCTTGTCGTCGAAGTCGGACACGAGCACGACGTCATAGGTGCAATCGAAACCCGGCTGCGCGGTGCCGACTTCGAAATGCCCTTGCCCTTTCACGATGCTGCGGCAGGTTTCGAGCTTCGCCTTCAGCTTCTGCGCGTTTTCGGCGCGGCTCGCGCCCTCGGCGTTTTCCTTCAGCTTCCACATGACGATGTGACGTAGCACGGCGACTCCTGTTATCGAACGAATCTCGAAGCGTAGCAAAAATCGCCGGGCCGCAAATGCTCACACGATTTCGAAAAGGCCCGCCGCGCCCTGTCCGCCGCCGATGCACATCGTGACCACGACGAACTTCGCGCCACGCCGCTTGCCTTCGATGAGCGCGTGACCCGTCAGGCGCGCGCCCGACACGCCGTACGGATGCCCGACCGCGATCGCGCCGCCGTTCACGTTCAGGCGCTCGTCGGGAATGCCGAGCCGGTCGCGGCAATAGAGCACTTGCACGGCGAACGCTTCGTTCAGCTCCCACAAGCCGATATCGTCGACGGACAGGCCCGCGCGCTTCAAAAGCTTCGGCACGGCGAACACCGGACCGATGCCCATTTCGTCCGGCTCGCAGCCCGCGACCGCGAAGCCGCGAAAAATGCCGAGCGGCGCGAGACCTTCCTTCTCGGCGAGCGTCGCGCTCATCACGACGCACGCCGACGCGCCATCCGAGAACTGGCTCGCGTTGCCCGCCGTGATCACGCCGCCAGGCAGCGCGGTGCGAATCTTCGACACGCCTTCGAGCGTCGTATCGGCGCGGATGCCTTCGTCGGCGGCGAGCGTCACTTCTTGCGTGAACATGCGCCCCGTCGCTTGATCGGCGATGCCGGCAAGCACGGTGATCGGCACGATTTCATCGTCGAACTTGCCCGCCGCCCGCGCCGCCGCCGCGCGCTGCTGCGAGCGCACGCCGTATTCGTCCTGCCGCTCTTTCGCTATCTCGTAGCGCTTCGCGACGTTCTCGGCGGTCTGCAACATCGACCAGTAGATTTCGGGCTTGTGTTGCCTGAGCCAGCCTTCGGTCAGCATGTGACGGTTCAGCTCGTTCTGCACGCACGAGATCGATTCGACGCCGCCCGCGACGAACACATCGCCCTCGCCCGTCATCACGCGCTGCGCGGCAAGCGCGATCGTCTGCAAGCCCGACGAGCAGAAGCGGTTCACCGTCATGCCGGGGACGGAAACCGGCAAGCCCGCGCGCAACGCGATCTGCCGCGCGATGTTCGCGCCCGTCGCGCCTTCCGGATTCGCGCAGCCCATGATGACGTCCTCGACGCGCGCCGGATCGATGCCCGCGCGTTCGACGACCGCCTTCGTCACATGGCCGCCGAGCGTCGCGCCGTGCGTCATGTTGAGCGCGCCGCGCCACGATTTGGCGAGCGCGGTGCGCGCCGTCGATACGATGACTGCATCGGTCATGTCGTTGCCCCCGCTTTGAGAATTTCGTCCGAACTCACGCGTTGCACGCCCGCATCGCGCATGTCGTTCCATGCTCGGTCGAGCGAGCCGTTCAGATCGATCGCGCGGCACGCGTCCTCGATCACGATGACGTCGAAGCCCGCCGCACGCGCATCGAGCGCGGACCACGCGACGCAATAGTCCGTCGCCAGTCCGGCGAGCCACACGCGTCTTGCGCCGACGTTGCGCAGATAGCCTTCGAGACCGGTCGGTGTCGAACGGTCCGCTTCGAGAAACGCCGAATAGCTGTCGACGTGTTCGTGGTGCCCCTTGCGAATCACGAGCCGCGCGTGCGGCACATGCAGATCGCGATGCAGCGCCGCGCCTCGCGTGTCCTGCACGCAATGCACCGGCCACAGCACCTGTTCGCCGTAAGGCAAGGTCATCGTCTCGAATGGCGCGCGGCCCTCGTGATTCGCCGCGAACGACACATGCGAGCGCGGATGCCAGTCCTGCGTCAGCACGACATGCGGGAACGCGCGCGCAAGCCGATTGATGACCGGCACGACTTCATCGCCGTGTGCGACGGCAAGCGCGCCGCCCGGCATGAAGTCGTACTGCACGTCCACGGCGAGGAACACGTCTTCGACAGGTTTGATATCAGCCATTGAAGCGTCCATTCGATTGCGCGAGTTCGGTGACGCGCGCGGCGGGTTGCCACGCGTAGCCGTTGGCCTGCTTCGCGTATTTGCGCATCGCGCGTTCCACGTTGTAGAGGCCGATGGTGTCCGCATACAGCATCGGGCCGCCGCGCCAGAGCGGAAAGCCGTAGCCCGTCAGATAAACCATGTCGATGTCCGAAGCCTTGCCCGCGATGCCTTCCTCGAGAATCTTCGCGCCTTCGTTCACGAGCGAAAGCACGAGACGCTCGACGATCTCTTCATCGCGGATCTTGCGCCGCTCGACGCCGCGTTCCTTCGAATACGCGACGATCATGTCATCGACCACGTTCGACGGCAGCGCGTCGCGCTTGCCCGGCTGATAGTCGTACCAGCCCGCGCCGGTCTTCTGGCCGAAGCGGCCCATCTCGCACAGACGATCCGCGACGCGCGAATAATGCAGCTCCGGCTGCTCCCGATAACGCCGCTTTCTGATCGCCCAGCCGATGTCGTTGCCCGCGAGATCGCTCATGCGAAACGGCCCCATCGCGAAGCCGAAGTTTTCGATCGCGCGATCGATCTGCGCCGGCAGCGCGCCTTCCTCCAGCATGAAGAGCGCTTGGCGGATGTACTGCTCGATCATCCGGTTGCCGATGAAGCCGTCGCATACGCCCGACACCACCGCCGTCTTCCTGATTTTCTTCGCGAGCTGCATGACCGTTGCGAGCACGTCCTTTTCGGTCTTCGCGCCGCGCACGACTTCGAGCAGCTTCATCACGTTCGCGGGGCTGAAGAAGTGCATGCCGATCACGTCGCCGGGACGCTTCGTGAACGAGGCGATCGTGTCGAGATTCAACGTCGATGTATTCGATGCGAGGATCGCGCCGGACTTTGCGATTTCGTCGAGCTGACGGAAGACCTGTTCCTTCACGCTCAAGTCTTCGAACACGGCTTCGACGATCAGATCGGCCTGGGCCAGATCGCCAAAGGCAAGCGTCGGCGCGATGAGCGCCATGCGCTCTTCGACCTTTTCCTGCGTGAGCTTGCCCTTCTTGACCTGCGCCTCGTAGTTGCGCCGGATCGTCGCGATGCCGCGATCGAGCGCGTCCTGCTTCGTTTCGAGCAGCACGACGGGCAGGCCGGCGTTGAGAAAGTTCATCGCGATGCCGCCGCCCATCGTGCCCGCGCCGATCACGCCGATGCGCTCGATCTTCCTCACGGGCGTGTTCGACGGGACATCGGCGATCTTGGCAGCCGCGCGTTCGCCGAAGAACGCATGCCGCAACGCGCGGCTTTCGGGCGTCTGCACGAGCGCGAGAAAGCATTCGCGCTCGAAGGCGAGACCGCGCTCGAAACCTTCCTTCACGCCTTTTTCGATTGCATCGATGCACTTGTGCGGCGCCGGGAAATGCTTCGCGACTCCCGCGACACTGTTGCGCGCGAACTGGATGAAACCCTCGGCGTTCGGATGCTCGATCTGGCGATCGCGGACTTTCGGATGCGGACCGCCGCGATCGGCGGCCCGGCGCGCGAACGACAACGCGCTTTCCAGCAGATCGCCGTCGGCGAGTTCATCGAAAAGCGCGGTTTGCGCGAGCTTTTCTGAAGGCACCGGCGCGCCCGACACGATCATGTTCAGCGCCGTTTCCAGCCCGACCACGCGCGGCAGACGCTGCGTGCCGCCCGCGCCCGGCAAAAGCCCGAGCTTCACTTCCGGCAGCGCGATCTGAGCACCGGGCACGGCGACGCGGTAATGCGCGCCGAGCGCGAGTTCCAGACCGCCGCCCATCGCGACCGCGTGAATCGCCGCGACGACGGGCTTCGCGCTCGCTTCGAGCGTCGCGATGACGGTCATGAGCGTCGGTTCCTGCGTGGCTTTCGGCGTGTTGAATTCGGTGATGTCCGCGCCGCCCGAGAACGCCTTGCCCGCGCCGATGATGACGATGGCGCGCACGTCGGCATCGTCGTTCGCGCGCTCGACACCTTCGACGATGCCGAGCCGGGTCGAATGCCCGAGACCGTTGACCGGCGGATTATCGAGCGTAATGACGGCGACGCCGTCGCGGATCGTGTAGTCCACTGCCATGAACGTGTCTCCTGTCGACCGGATATGAGATCGATTGTGGGCGATCGGGGCAGAATACACAAAAAAGCACGATCGTTCAAACGACGCGTTTCGCGCCAATCGATCGCCAGAAATGCACGAAGCCCCGGCGCGCGCACCGCGAGCCGGGGCTTTCGATGACGCAAGAAAAAGCTAGACCGGATTCTCCGCGGCGTTGGGCAACACGTAATCGCGAAACTGCTCGCGCAGGCGCACTTTCTGCAGCTTGCCCGTCGCGGTGTGCGGCAGTTCCTCGGCGAACACGACATCGTCCGGAATCCACCACTTCGCGACCTTGCCCTCGAAATGCGCGAGCAGTTCCTCGCGCGTGACGGTCGCGCCCGGCTTCAGCACCGCGACGATCAGCGGCCGCTCGGTCCACTTCGGATGCGAGCACGCGATGCACGCCGCTTCCGCCACCTGCGGATGCGACACCGCGATGTTCTCCAGATCGATGGAGCTGATCCATTCGCCGCCGGACTTGATTACGTCCTTGCTGCGATCGGTGATCTGCATGAACCCGTCTTCATCGATGGTCGCGACATCGCCGGTCGGGAACCAGCCGTCGACGAGCGGAGAATCATCCCGGCGAAAATACCGGTCGATGACCCACGGCCCGCGCACATGGAGATCGCCGAACGATTTGCCGTCCCACGGCAGTTCGGTGCCGTCGTCGCCGACGACTTTCATGTCCACGCCAAAGAGCGCGTGGCCCTGCTTTTCCAGCGAGCGGCGCTGCTCGTCGAGCGGACGCTGCTTCTGCCTGAAACTGAGGCGCGACAAGGTGCCGAGCGGCGACATCTCCGTCATGCCCCACGCGTGGATCACTTGCACGCCGTACTCTTCCTCGAAGATGCGCAGCATCGCGGGCGGACACGCCGAGCCGCCGATTACCGTGCGCTTCAACGTCGAGAAACGCACGTTCTGCTGCTTTATGTACGTGAGCAGGCTCATCCACACCGTCGGCACGCCGGCGGAATACGTGACGCCTTCGGCTTCCATCAATTCGTAGAGCGACTTGCCGTCCAGATCCTTGCCGGGAAAGACGAGCTTCGCGCCGACGAGCGGCCCCGCGTGCGGAATGCCCCATGCGTTGACGTGGAACATCGGCACGACGGGAAGGATCGCATCGCTCGACGATGCGCCCATCGCGTCCGGCAACGCCGCGCCGTACGCGTGCAGCACCGTCGAGCGATGCGAATACAGCGCGCCTTTCGGATTGCCCGTCGTGCCCGACGTGTAGCAGAGAAACGATGCCTGACGCTCATCGAGCATCGGCCATGCGTAGTCGCCGTCGTGCTCGCCGATGAGGCTTTCGTAGCTCATCACCGGCACGCTCATGTTCGACAGATGTTCGGCGATGCACGCGGCATCGCCGAGCGCGATCCAGCCCTTCACGTTCGGGCACTGCGGCGCGATCAGTTCGACGAGCGGACCGAAAGTCATGTCGAAGCAGACATACGAATCGTCCGCATGATCGATGATGAACGCGATCTGATCCGGAAAGAGACGCGGGTTGATCGTGTGACACACGGCGCCCATGCCGCTGATGCCGTAATAGCATTCGAGATGTCTGTAGCCGTTCCACGCGAGCGTGCCGATGCGCTCGCCCTGCTCGACGCCGAGCGCGGTCAGCGCCTGCGCCAGTTGTTTCGCGCGCTTCTCGCAATCGCGGTAGGTGTAGCGGTGGATATCGCCTTCGATGCGCCGCGACACGATCTCGTTGTCGCCGAAGTGGCGTGAGGCATGAGACAGCAGGGACGACGCGAGCAGCGGTATGTCCATCATCTGCCCGTAGAGCGGCGACGTCATAGGCGAAGTCCTCGAATCTGGCGAATGCTGATCGGATGGCCGGGCCGCGCTCTGCAGGCCCGCGGGCGCGGAATTACAATATCGTTTAACTCAGAGGCGCTCAACATGTCGTTTTCCCCAAGCAATGCCGTGCGCGCGGCGCGCGACGAGACGCCCGCCGACGCGCGTTCCGTGAACGAAATCGCCAGCGCGATCCGGGTCGGCGAGCCGGGCTCCTTCGCCGCGCTCGGCACCGCTTTTCTCACCCGTCTTCCTGCCGTGCCCGTTCCCGATCCGTATCTCGTCGGGATGTCGCGCGAGATGGCCGAAACGCTCGGATTCGATCCGCAAGTCGCCACCGGCCCTGAGAAAGACGCGTTCGCCGCCTTCTTCGCCGGCAATCCGACGCGCGACTGGCCAGCCGATGCCCTGCCCTATGCCGCCGTCTATTCGGGGCATCAGTTCGGCGTGTGGGCGGGACAACTGGGCGATGGCCGCGCGCTCACGCTAGGCGAAGCGGAGCACGACGGCGCGCGTCTCGAAGTGCAACTGAAGGGCGCGGGCCGCACGCCCTATTCGCGCATGGGCGATGGCCGCGCGGTGCTGCGGTCGTCGATCCGCGAGTTTCTGTGCTCGGAAGCGATGCATCATCTCGGCATCCCGACGACGCGCGCGCTCACCGTCATCGGCTCGGACTTGCCGGTGCGGCGCGAGATCGTCGAAACGGCGGCGATCGTCACGCGCGTGTCGCCGAGCTTCGTGCGCTTCGGCCACTTCGAGCATTTCTATTCGAACGATCGCATCGACGAGCTGAAGACGCTCGCCGATCACGTCATCGACCGGTTCTATCCGCATTGCAGGGATGCCGACGATCCGTATCTCGCGCTGCTCGACGAAGCCGTGCGCTCCACCGCCGATCTGATGGCGGAGTGGCAAGGCGTCGGCTTCTGCCACGGCGTGATGAATACCGACAACATGTCGATCCTCGGCCTCACGATCGATTACGGTCCGTTCGGCTTCATGGATGCCTTCAACGCGCATCACGTCTGCAATCATTCGGATACGCAAGGACGCTATTCGTATGGGCGCCAGCCGCAGGTCGCGTACTGGAATCTCTTCTGTCTCGCGCAGGCGCTCGTGCCGCTCTTCGGCGCGAATCTGCCCGAGGAGGGCCGCGCCGAGCGCGTGGTGGAAGAGGCGCAAAAGGTGATGGAGCGCTACAAGGATCGCTTCGGGCCGGCGCTCGTCGCGAAGATGCGCGCGAAGCTCGGCCTCGATATCGAGCGCGAAGGCGACGACAAGCTCGCCAACGGTCTCTTCGAAATCATGCATGCGAATCGCGCGGACTTCACGCTGACGTTCCGGAACCTGTCGAAGCTCTCGAAATCCGACGCGAGCCGCGACGCGCCCGTGCGCGATCTGTTCCTCGATCGCGCCGCATTCGATGCGTGGGCCGCGCAGTATCGCGAGCGCCTCGCCCACGAGCCGCGCGACGACGCCGAGCGCGCCGCGGCGATGAATCGCGTGAATCCGAAGTACGTGCTGCGCAATCATCTGGCGGAAAACGCCATTCGGCGCGCGGCGGAAAAGGATTTTTCGGAAGTGGCGCGTCTTCTGGACGTGCTGCGCCATCCATACGACGAACAGCCCGAATACGAAGCCTACGCGGGCCTGCCGCCCGACTGGGCGAGCGATCTCGAAGTCAGTTGTTCTTCGTAGGATCGCCCTCATATACCAGGCCTTCCCGGCCAGATCAAAGGAACGACAGATGAGCCACGACGCCACCCCGACGAGCTATCCGCTGCAAAAGGACGACGCCGAGTATCGCCGCGAACTCGACGACATGCAGTACCAGGTCACGCGCCACGCCGCGACCGAGCGCCCCTTCACGGGCAAATACTGGGATCACAAGGAGCGCGGCGTCTATGACTGCGTGTGCTGCGGCACGCCGCTGTTCGAATCGGACACGAAGTTCGACGCCGGCTGCGGGTGGCCGAGCTACTTCAAGCCGATCAACGGCGAAGTGATCCAGGAGAAGACCGACCGCTCGCATGGCATGCTTCGCATCGAAGTCGTGTGCAAGAACTGCGGCGCGCATCTCGGCCACGTCTTCGAGGACGGCCCCGCGCCGACCGGCCTGCGGTATTGCATCAACTCGGCTGCGCTACAATTCGAACCCAAGTAAGCGCGAGCCCGTCCATTTCGTCGTACCGGCGCCCGCCGCTTCTCGCGGGCGCTTTTTTCTCGCGCGCCTCGCATCCATCCGATGCCCATCACGTCCGCACGCCAATGAAATTTCTGTTCGATCTGTTTCCGATCATTCTCTTTTTCGTCGCATTCAAGGTCTGGGGCATCTATACCGCGACGGCGGTCGCGATCGCGGCGACGCTCGTGCAGATCGCCTGGGTCGCGTTTCGGCATCGCAAGGTCGATCCGATGCTGTGGGTCAGTCTCGGCGTGGTCGTCGTGTTCGGCGGCGCGACGCTCGTGCTGCACAACGATACCTTCATCAAATGGAAGCCGACGGCGCTCTACTGGCTCTTCGCGTTCGCGCTGATCGTCGCGCAGATCGGCTTCAGAAAGAATCTCATCGAAGCGATGATGGGCAAGCAGATCGTGTTGCCGCATCGCGTATGGGGCCAGTTGAATTTCGCGTGGGCGGTGTTTTTCGCGCTGCTCGGCATCGTCAATCTTTTCGTCGCGTATAACTTCACGACGGATCAGTGGGTGAACTTCAAGCTCTTCGGCGCGACGGGCTGTCTCGTCCTGTTCATCGTCGCGCAAAGTTTCTGGCTTGCGAAATACATGAAGGAGGACGGGCAATGAGCGCATCGTTCGATTTCACGAGTGCATCGGCGGCGGACAAGATCGCGCATCTCGAAGCGCGTCTGAATGCCACGCTGCGGCCTCAGTCGGTGCATATCGACGACGACAGCGCCGCGCACGCGGGCCATGCGGGCGCGGCCGCCGGCAGCCATTACACGGTGACGATCGTCGCGGAATGCTTCGCGGGCAAGGCACGCGTGGCGCGACATCGACTGGTGTATGATGCGCTGGCCGAGGAGATGCGGCGCGGCGTGCACGCGCTCGCGATCCGGGCCTACACGCCGCAAGAGTTCGCAGAACAATTCGAATAAACCCGCGCGCGGTTCGACCCTAAGCCTTGCCTCTTAAATCTCGCCTTTGAAGGCGTCTGTTTGTTCAGTTAGGAACCTCCGATGACTTTGAAAAAAACCCGCGTCTGGGTGTTGCTGGCTGCATTCGCGGCTGCTCCTGCGTTTGCGCAAAACATCGCCGTCGTCAACGGCACGCCGATTCCCACGTCGCGCGCCAATGCGCTCGTGAAGCAACTCGTGGCGCAAGGTCAGCAGGATTCGCCGCAGCTTCAGCAGGCGGTGCGCGAGGAACTCATCAACCGCGAAATCCTGATGCAGGAAGCCGCGCGCGAAGGCATCGCGACGCGTCCCGACGTGAAGGCGCAGGTCGCCGTCGCACAGCAGACCGTGGTGTTGCGCGCGCTGATCGAAGATTTCGTGAAGAAGAACACGCCGACCGACGCCGAGATCAAGGCGCGCTATGACGAGCTCGTCAAGCAAAACGGCGGCGGCAAGGAACTGCATCTGCATCACATTCTCGTCGAGGACGAAGCGCAGGCGAAGGATCTGATCGCGAAGATCAAGGCCGGTGCGAGCTTCGAAGATCTCGCGAAGCAATATTCGAAGGACCCGGGATCGGGCAAGAACGGCGGCGATCTGGACTGGTCCTCGCCTTCGGCTTACGTGCCTGAATTCGGCGCGGCCGCGGAGAAGCTGAAGAAGGGCGAAATGACGTCCGAGCCGGTGAAGACGCAGTTCGGCTGGCACATCATCCGTCTGGACGATGCGCGTGATGTCGCCCCGCCGCCGTTCGATCAGGTGAAGGCGCAGATCGCGCAGCAAATGCAGCAGGAAAAGCTGCAAGCGTTCGAGGAAGGCTTGCGGAACAAGGCGGTGGTGAAGTAAGCGCGCTTGCTTGTTCGTTGGTAACAAAGCCGCCCTTCGGGCGGCTTTGCCGTTTCATGCGCCGTCAACCGCCCAGCTTCGTCCTGACCACCGCGCCCGAGCGCGTCAGCTTCGCCATTTCGCGGTTCTGCACCACGCTCATGAAGCCCGCCCAGTCCGCTGCGAGCGCGGCCTTGTCGACCTTGTCGGTGTCGCCGAGCTTGTAGCGCTCGCCCTGCACGTAAGGACGTTCCCACGCGGCCCGATGCCACGCGCGTTCCGCAAGCGCAAGCAAGCGCGGATACGCCATGTACTCGAACTGCTGATCCGTACGCATCACTTCCGCCCAGGCTTGTCCCTGAATGCCTTCGATACGCGGCGCCGGTCCAGCGCTCGTCACTTCGAACGGTTTGCCGTCGCGATCGGGCATGATCTCCGCGTTCTGCGGCAGATTGTCAGGCGCGAGCGAGAACGTCTTGAAGCTGTCCGTCGCGTGCGAGCCCCAGTAATACCCGCGCTCGCGCTGATCGAAGGCATAGGGGAAGTCGAAGTACAGATAATCCGGCAGCGCGAGCACCGTCTTGTAGCCCTGACTGCCGAGCGTCTGCACGGTGTCGGACGCGCCCCAGAAGATCGTGTCCCACATCGTCACCATCACGTTCGACGTCGCGAAATCCTGCGGACCGTTCGCGTGCTTGATGCCGTCCTGCCACGCGGCCATCGTGCCGATGCCGTTCGCGCGCACGATCTCGCTGACCTGGCGCGCGAAGATCGACGGCAGTTCGTCGACGGATGCAACCTTGCCCGACGCGATCATCGCCGCGCACTGCGGCGAGCGTCCCCACGGCTTGTCCTGCAACGCGAGGTTCACGCGGCCCTTGCCGGGATCGGTGCCGTCGAGCGGCTGGAAACCGCCGCCGAGAAGGATGTTCTTAGCCTCGTCGCCGCCGAAGTGCCACACGGAAAGCGGTGCGCCCGCTTCGCGATGCATCGACGCGACTTCGCCGATCACCTTCGATGCGAAACGCTGCGCACCGTCCGAGCACGGATTCAGGAAGCTGCGGCGGTCGTAGAACTGGACGGTCGTCGTGTTCGATGTATCGGCCGGATCGAGCAGACGGTACGCGTTCGCGGCCGCCTTGTTGCCGAGCGCCGCAAGACGCTGGTAACGCGCTTCCATCGACACGACCGCGGCGCGCGCGTGGCCTGGCATGTCGATTTCCGGAATGATCTCGACGAAGCGATCCGCCGCATAACGAAGCAGCGCGACATATTCGGCGCGGCTCAGATAGCCGCCGCCCGAGCGATTGTCGGGACCGGAGCCGAGCTGCGGCAACAGGCACTGCGTTTCCGTGAGATCGTGGCAACGCTTCGCGCCGATTTCGGTCAGCTCCGGCAGACCGGGGATTTCGATGCGCCAGCCTTCATCGTCGGTGAGATGCAGGTGTAGCCGGTTGAGCTTGTATGCGCTCATCTGGTCGATCAGACGGCGCAACGTGGCGGGCTGACGGAAGTTGCGCGCGACGTCGACGTGCATGCCGCGATGCGTGTATCGCGGCGCGTCTTCGATGGTCATCGCCGGCACGCTGCCGCCGCCCGCGGGCGTAAGCGAGAGCAAGGTCTGCACGCCGTAGAACAGCCCGCCCGCATCGAAGGCGTCGATCTTCACGCCGTCTTGCGCGATCGTCAGCCGATAACCGCCCGCGCGCGCGATATCGGCCGGCAATGCGCCTCCGGCGATCTGCCCGCTCACGCGCACGGCCGCGCCGGTCAGACCGAGCGTCGCCGCGCGCGACGTGAGCGCCGCCACTTGCGACGATGTCAAACCGGACGCCGACAAATCGATTCCGCCGACCTGCGTCGCGCCCTCACCCGCCGTCGAACGCAGCACCGCCGGCACCGCGCGCGCGGCGGTCTGCTGCGCCGATGGCAACGCGGCTTCGGCGCGTGCGCGTTGCACTTGCGCGGGCGTTGCGGCGAATGCCGCTGCGTCGTCCGCGATCGGCGGAATGCGATCGACGTAGCGGGTTTCATCGTCGGTATCGTTGTGCTTGAGGATGGCAGGCGCCGCATTGCCGTCCGCCACGACATACGCGCGCGGCAACAGATCGCTGTAGCGCTGATACCAGTACTCCCCGACGAACGGCACTTCGATGCGCTCGCCCGCGCCGAGCGTGAAAGCGCCCGCGCGCGGCGTCAGCGCGTAGAGATCGCCGGTGACGTGCTTCCACGCGAACGCCGGATGTTCCACCATCAAAATGCGCCGGATGCTGTGCACGTACAGCGTCCAGCCGCCTGCCGGGAGACTGCGGCTGCCGGTGTTTTCGAGAATCAGCTTGCCGCGCGCGCAACTGGCCCAGTCGGCGCCGAGATCGGCGCAGTTCGTGCCGGACTTCGCGGCATCGTTGCCGTCGATGTCCACGCGCACCATCAGGTTCTCGCCGAGCGCCGCCGCGCGCGCCGTCGGCGAGAGATTGGCCGAACCCGAATCCGAGCTGTCGCCGCACGCCGCGACGAGACACGACGACGCGATGACCGTCATCGCCAATAAATTCCGTATACCTAAATATTTTGATGGCAACTGCCTCATTTCTCCTCCGTGGTCGAACGCGCCTCGCGACGCGCCGAAGCACTATACCCGCAACTTACGCGTTGATTATTTTGGGATATTTGCCGGAAGGCAGTGTTATGGAACGGGCTCAAAAATAAAAACACCCCGAAGCGTCAGCTTCGGGGTGTTCGGTCCAGCCATGCGACGATGCGCGATTAGCCGAGGAAGCGTCGCGCGTTCTGGAACACGCGCAGCCACGGGCTGCCGTCGGTGGTCCAGTCGTCGGGCGTCCAGCTCATCTGCACGTTGCGATGCACGCGTTCCATGTGCGGCATCAGCACGGTGAAGCGGCCATCGGGCGTCGTCACGGACGTAATGCCCTGCGGCGATCCGTTCGGATTGAACGGATACTGCTCCGTCGCATTGCCGCGATGATCGACGTATCGCATCGCGACGAGCGCCTGCGCCGGATCGCCTTGCTGCGAAAAGTCAGCGAAACCTTCGCCGTGCGCGACCGCCACCGGAATGCGCGAGCCTTCCATTCCCGCGAAGAAGATCGACGGCGAATTCTGCACTTCGACGAGCGAGAAACGCGCCTCGAACTGCTCCGACTTGTTGCGCGTGAACTTCGGCCAGCTTTCCGCGCCCGGGATGATCGACGCGAGGCTCGACATCATCTGGCAGCCGTTGCAGATGCCGAGCGCGAAGGTATCCGGACGCGCGAAAAACGCCGCGAACATGTCGGCGAGCTTCGCGTTGAAGCGGATCGTCTTCGCCCAGCCCTCGCCCGCGCCGAGCACGTCGCCGTACGAGAAGCCGCCGCACGCGACCGCGCCCGCGAAATCGGCGAGCGTGGCGCGCCCTTCGAGCAGGTCGCTCATGTGGACGTCGTGTGCATCGAAGCCGGCGCGATCGAACGCGTATGCCGTTTCCAGATGCGAGTTCACGCCCTGTTCACGCAGGATCGCGACACGCGGACGCTTGCCCGTCGCGATGAACGGCGCAGCGACGTCTTCCGCCGGATCGAAGGTCAGCACCGGCGCGATGCCAGGATCGGCGGCGTCGAGCAGCGCGTCGTATTCGGCGTCGGCGCAGGCCGGGTTGTCGCGCAGACGCGCGATGCGCCAGCTCACCTCGCTCCACGCGCGATGCAACTCGACGCGCGGCGCATCGAAAATCTTCTTCGCGTCGCGATAGATTTCGACCGCGCCGCTCCGGTTCGGCTTGCCGATCACATGCGAGCACGCCGACAAACCGTGTTCGCGCAGCGCGCCGAGCACCGCGTCGCGATCCGATGCGCGCACCTGCACGACTGCGCCGAGCTCTTCCGAGAACAGCGCGCGGATCGTGCGGTCGTCGCGGCGGCCGCTCGTCTGCTTGGCCCAGTCTTTCGCGTCGCCGTAATCGGATTCGTGATCGGCGTCGAGCGTCAGCATGTCGATGTTCAGCGACACGCCCACATGCCCCGCGAACGCCATTTCGCAGACCGTCGCCCACAGGCCGCCGTCCGAGCGGTCGTGATAGGCAAGCAGCTTGCCATCGGCATTCAAAGCCTGGATCGCCGCGAAGAAGCGCTTGAGGTCTTCGGGATCGTCGACATCGGGCACTGCGTCGCCGACCTGCTGCGTGACCTGCGCGAGAATGCTGCCGCCCATGCGGTTGCGGCCACGCCCGAGATCGATCGAGATCAGCACCGTGTCGGTATCGTCGACGAGTTGCGGCGTGAGATGCCGGCGCACGTCCTCGACCGGCGCGAACGCCGAGATGATGAGCGACACCGGCGACACCACTTCGCGCGCGCCGCCGCGTGCGTCCTGCCACTTGGTGCGCATGGACAGCGAATCCTTGCCGACGGGAATGCTGATGCCGAGCGCCGGGCACAGTTCCATGCCGATCGCCTTAACGGTGTCGTAGAGCGCGGCGTCTTCGCCGGCGCTGCCGCACGCGGCCATCCAGTTCGCGGAGAGCTTCAGCTTGTTGAGCGATTCGATCGGCGCGGACGCGATGTTCGTCACCGCCTCGCCCACTGCCATGCGGCCGGACGCGGGCGCGTCGATGACGGCGAGCGGCGTGCGCTCGGCCATCGTCATCGCTTCGCCGCGAAAGCCCGCGTAATCCATCGTCGTGATCGCGCAATCGGCGACGGGCACCTGCCACGGACCGACGAACTGGTCGCGCGCGGTCGTGCCGCCGACCGAACGGTCGCCGATCGTGATGAGGAACGACTTGCTCGCGACCGTCGGATGCTTGAGCACGTCGACAGCGACTTCGGACAGCGACAGACCCGTCACGTCGACGGGCGTGAATTGCGCATTCTCACGCTTCACATCGCGATGCATCTTGGGCGGCTTGCCGAGCAGCACGTCCATCGGCATGTCGACGGGTTCCTGGCCTTCGTTGGCGTCGTCGATCAGCTTCAGCTGACGTTCGTCCGTCGCCACGCCGACGACCGCCACCGGGCAGCGTTCGCGCTCGCAAATCGCCTGGAACGCGGGCAGATCGGCGGGCGAAATCGCCAGCACGTAACGCTCTTGCGCCTCGTTCGACCAGATTTCGCGCGGCGACAGACCGCTTTCCTCGAGCTGAACCTTGCGCAACTCGAAGCGCGCGCCCTTGCCCGCGCCATCGACGAGCTCCGGGAACGCGTTCGAGATGCCGCCCGCGCCGACGTCGTGGATAGACAGGATCGGATTGCCCTCGCCCAACTGCCAGCACGTATTGATGACTTCCTGCGCGCGCCGCTGGATTTCCGGATTGCCGCGCTGGACCGAGTCGAAATCGAGTTCGGCGGTGTTCGCGCCCGTCGCCATCGACGATGCCGCGCCACCGCCCATGCCGATACGCATGCCCGGCCCGCCGATCTGGATCAAGAGCGTGCCGGCCGGCAGGTCGAGCTTGTGCGTGTGCTGATCCGAAATATTGCCGATGCCGCCCGCGATCATGATCGGCTTGTGATAGCCGCGCACGCGGCCCGCGACGTTCTGCTCGTAGGTGCGGAAATAGCCGCCGAGGTTCGGGCGGCCGAATTCGTTGTTGAACGCGGCAGCGCCGATCGGGCCGTCGATCATGATCTGCAGCGGCGACGCGATGCGGTCCGGGCGGCCATACGGCGCGTGCTCGTCGGACGGATTGCGTTGCGTGAGCGGCACGGCGGCGTCGCGGTCGTTTTCCCACTTTTCGCGCGCGTCGGGCAGATCGAGGTTCGACACGGTGAAGCCCGCGAGACCGGCCTTCGGACGCGCGCCGCGGCCCGTCGCGCCTTCATCGCGGATTTCGCCGCCCGAGCCCGTCGCCGCGCCCGCGAACGGGGAAATCGCGGTCGGGTGATTGTGCGTTTCGACCTTCATCAGCGTGTGGGTCAATTCCACGTTGCGCCGATACTGCTCGTCGGCGCCGCGCGGGAACCAGCGTTCCGCGACGCCGCCCTCCATGATCGCCGAATTGTCCGAATACGCGACGATCGTGCCCGCGTGATTCAGCTTTTCCGTGTTGCGGATCATCTGGAACAGCGACATGTCCTGCTTTTCGCCGTCGATGGTCCATTCGCCATTGAAGATCTTGTGGCGGCAATGCTCGCTGTTGGCCTGCGCGAACATCATCAGTTCGACGTCGGTCGGATTGCGCTTCAGGCTCTCGAACGCGTTCACGAGATAGTCGATCTCGTCTTCCGCGAGCGCGAGGCCGAGCTCGGCGTTCGCGGCCTCGAGCGCACGGCGGCCCGTGCCGATGATGTCGACGGTCTGCAAAGGCTTCGCGGGCAGTTCGTCGAAGAGATGCAGCGCCTGGTCGCGCGATGCCGCGACGCTTTCCGTCATGCGGTCGTGCAGCGCATCCGCGACGGCCGCGCGCGCTTCGTCCGACAGCGCCTTCTTGCCGCCGAGGAAGCCGCTTTTCATGACGACCGAGAATTCGACGCCGCGCTCGATGCGACGCACTTTCTCGAGGCCGCAGTGATGCGCGATGTCGGTCGCCTTGCTCGCCCACGGCGAGACCGTGCCGAAGCGCGGCACGACCATGAACGTCTCGACATGACCGCGCTCTTTCGAGTCCGCGAACGGCGCGCCGTAGTGCATCAGCGCGGCGATGCGGCTGTTGTCATCGTCGGTGAGCGGCTCGGACGCGTTGACGAAATGCAGGAACTGGCCGCGCACGCCGACGATGTTCGCGTCGATGCGGGCGAGCGTTTCGAGCAGGCGGGTCTGACGGAAATCGGAGAGGGCCGAAGCGCCGGGGAAACACGAGAAGTGGGCCATTGTGACGGTGCGTCGATGACGTCTGTGTGCCGCTCGCGCGACGCTCGATCGCTTTTTGCAAACCGGATATTCGCAAATTCGGACTCGAGCACGCTAAACGGCGTGAGGCGAAAGGAAGACCGCGATTATAACCCGGAAGCGTCTCGAAATCGGCCGGGGCGGTCCGTCCGCGTGGCGCGCCACGGTGCAGCGGCGACGCGAAACGGATCGTCGCGCATCCCGAAATTGTCCGCGCCGGGCCGGCCATCGGGGATCGAGCGTGCCGCGGGCCACATGAGCGCCCGGCTCGCCGTCCCCCGCAAACGATTTTGGCGCTATCATGGCGCGCTTTCTTCGGGTACGGCGCGTGCCGAATCACGCCGCCAGCCTGTCGTTTCACCGTCAACGCAGCAGCCGGGCGTCCGTGCCCGAGCGTCACGCCGCACTGCAATCTCGCGCCTTCGGGCACAAAAAGTCATGGATGTCATCGTCATCGGCGGAGGAATCGCCGGCATCGCCACCGCCTATCAATTACATGCGGCCGGTCATCGCGTGTGCGTGGTCGAGCGCCACGCGACCGTCGCGCAAGGCGCCACCTACGGCCAGGGCGGCGCGCTGCTGCCCTCGCCGCTCGATGTCTGGTTCGGGCCGACGTTCATGGCGTCGAGCCGCTCGAAGCAAAGCGGCATGGTGGTCAAGACCGGCTTCGACTCGGCCGCGCGCGATTTTCTGAAGCAGCTCGCGACGCTGCGCGATCCCGAGGCGTTCGCGGCGCAGTACGCGCATCTGCAGCCGCTCGTCGATGTGTCGCGGCGCGTGCTCGCGGACATCGAAAGCCGGCTGGAACTCGATTTCGAGCAGCGCCGCGGCGTGCTGCACGTCTTCAGGCAGCCGCGCGAGCTCGAAGACGCGCAGCCGGCCATCGATCTGCTCAGAAGTTGCGGCGTTGCGCATCAACTGCTGACGCCCGAGGAATGCGTCGCCATCGAGCCTTCCGTGCCGGATTTCCCGGAATTCGCGGGCGGCGTGCTGCTGCCCGACGAGCGCACCGCGAACTGTCCGCTCTTCACCAAGCAACTGAAGCAGGTGCTCGAAGACGGCGGCGTGCAGTTCCGCATGCATCGCGCGGTGGCGTCGCTGCGTCTGGACGATGGCCGCGCGGCCGTCCAGCTCGCCGGTCCCCACGAAGGCAAAAAGCGCAGCGCCGATGTCGAGCTCATCACGGCGGACGCCATCGTCGTCGCGGCGGGCACGGGCACGCCGGGGCTCATCGGCGGCTCCAAGTCGGCGTCGTCGCTCTTTCCGCTGCGCGTGCATACGCTCACCGCGCCCGTCGCGTACGAGGAGCGCGCGCCGCATCTGACGGTCGTCGATTCGATCAAGCGCATCACGATGACGCGCATCAACCAGCGGCTGCGCGTGGGCGGCGCGGGCGTGTTCCAGAGCGCGTCCAAGGCCGACAAGCCGCTCGACGCCTCGCTCTCGCGCCGCGCGCTCGATCTGCTCGGCCAAGGCACGCACGACTGGATTCCGGGCGCGGCGCGCGTCTCCGCTGCGCGCGCGTGGGAAGGGCTGCGCCTCGTCACCGCCGACGGCCTGCCGCTCGTCGGCGCGACGCGCCATCCGCGGCTTTTCGTGAACGCCGCGCACGGCCCGGCGGGCTGGGGCCTCGCGTGCGGGTCTGCTAAAGTGATCGCGGATCTCGTTTCCGGCGTTACGCCCGATGTTCCCGCCGATACCCTTGCCGCGCTGAGCCCCGAACGCTTCTAGCAGCGCGCTGCGACGGGCACGAATGCTGCGGACGCCGGGTTTCCAAAGCGCTTTCCCGCCCGCCGCCATGACCGCTGCCCGCTCGCCCTATTTCACTCCCAAAGACGATCCGCTCACGCTTCTGACGCTCGCCGAGCTGCGCACGCTCGAAGCGCGCGCAGCCGCCGCGCTGCCGCCGCATACGCTGATGGCGCGCGCGGGCGCGGCCGCCGCGCAATGCGTCATCGATGCGCTGGAGCACGATCCGGATTCGCGTGCGTTGCCGGTGTGGCTCGCGGCCGGCCCCGGCAACAACGGAGGCGACGCGCTGGTGATGGCCGAGCGCCTGCATCGCGCGGGCATTCCGGTGCGCGTGTGCATGCCGGTCGAAGTGAAGCCCGACGACGCGCGCTGGGCGCTCGACGCGGCGCGCGCGGCCGGCGTCTCGATCGACGACAAGCCGCCCGCCTCGTTCGACGGCGTCGGCTGGCTCGTCGACGGCATGTTCGGCATCGGTCTCACGCGGCCGCTCGAAGGCGTGTTCGCGGAAATCGCCGCGCGCATGACGCGCCGCGCGCGCGCGTCGGGGCGCGTGCTCGCGCTCGACGTCCCGAGCGGCCTGAACAGCGACACCGGCGCGCCCGTGAACGGCGGCGAAGCCGTGCGCGCAACGGACACGATCACCTTCATCGGCGCGAAGCCGGGGCATTTCACGTCGCTGGGCCGCGATCTGACGGGACGCCTTTTCGTTTCGACGCTGGAAGTCGATGCGAGCGCGGCGCCGTCGATCGTGCTCAACGCGCCCGCGCTATTCGGCGCATGCATGCCGCCACGCGACAACGCGACCCACAAAGGCACGTTCGGCTCGCTCGCGGTGGTCGGCGGCGATACCGGCATGTGCGGCGCGCCGGTTCTCGCCGCGCGCATGGCGCTCTACGGCGGCGCGGGCAAGGTGCACGTCGCGTTTCTTGGCGAAGGCTTTCCGCCTTACGATCCGCCGCATCCCGAGCTGATGCTGCATCACGTCGATGACCTCGCGCTCGACAGGATGGACGCGCTCGCCATCGGCTGCGGCATGGGCCCGAGCGAGCGCGCCAAGACGGTGCTGACCGACGCGCTGAAGCTCGATGTCCCGAAATTGCTCGATGCCGACGCGCTCAATCTCATCGCGAAAGACGACGCGCTCGCCTCCGCCGTCGCGGCGCGCGGCGCGCAGGGCGATCCGTGCATCCTCACGCCGCATCCGCTGGAAGCCGCGCGGCTATTGCAAACCGACGCGAAAGCCGTTCAGGCCGATCGCATCGCGGCCGCGCGCCAGCTCGCCGCGCGCTATGCGGCCATTGCGGTGCTCAAGGGCTCCGGCACCGTGATCGCCTCGCCCGATGGCCGCGTCGCCGTCAATCCGACCGGCAACGCGGGACTCGCCACGGGCGGCACCGGCGACGTGCTCGGCGGATTGATCGGAGCATTGCTCGCGCAGAAGCTCCCTGCATACGAAGCGGCGCTCGCGGGCGTCTGGCTGCACGGCCTCGCCGCGCAGACGCTCAGCGACGGCGGCATCGGCCCGGCCGGATTGACTGCCGGAGAACTCGCGCCCGTCGTGCGAAGTCTCATCAACCGCCGCTTTTACGCGGAGCACGCGCGCAACTGACGGTTTTCGCGCGTCCCATTGCAAGGCCGCCGTGACGCTTTGCAAGCATCCGTTCATGCATCGTCGCTATACTCTTTTTTGATTCGGGCAACCGCGGCCGCTCACATCTGCTTCAGTCGCGTTCACCAGACACGACGCACAGGCAGGCGAGCCGCAATCGCACGAACGTATTCCTCTGTCACCTTCAGACTAACGGACCGCTCATGACCCAAAACTCGATGCTCAACTCGCTTCCTGCCTGGTCGGCGCTCCAGACGCATTACGATGCCATCTCCGGCGAGTGCCTGCGCGACTGGTTCGCGCCGCAGAACGACACCGCGCCGACGCGCGCCGAGCGCCTCACTTTCGCGGGCGGCGGCCTCGCCATCGACTTTTCGAAGAACCGCGTGAAGGACGAAACGCTCAAGCTGCTCGTCGAAGTCGCGCAGCAGGCGAAAGTCACCGAACGCCGCGACGCGATGTTCCGTGGCGATATCGTCAACATCACCGAACATCGCGCCGTGCTGCATACCGCGCTGCGCGCGCAGTCGCCGGATGCGCCCTTCCACGAGCAGGTGCAGAAGGAAAAGGCCAAGATGGCCGCCTTCGCCGACAAGGTCCGCGACGGCTCGTGGACGGGCTATACCGGCAAGCGCATTCGCCATGTTGTGAATATCGGCATCGGCGGATCGGATCTCGGGCCGAAGATGGTCGTGCACGCGCTGCATCATCTGGCGTCGAAGGATCTGGACACGCATTTCGTATCGAATGTCGACGGCGCGGATCTCTGGAACGTCCTTCAGCAAGTCGACGCCGAAGAAACGCTCGCGATCGTCGTCTCAAAGACCTTCACGACGCTCGAGACGATGACGAACGCGCATTCGATGCGCGACTGGTTCCTGAAGTCCGGCTGCCCCGAAGATCAGCTCGCGAAGCATTTCGTCGGCGTGTCGGCGAATCCGGCTGAAGTGGTCAAGTTCGGCATCGCGAAGGAAAACGTCTTCGAGATGTGGGACTGGGTCGGCGGACGCTACTCGCTGTGGTCGGCGGTGGGGCTGTCGATCATGCTGTCGGTGGGTCCGCAGAATTTCGACGCGCTGCTGCAAGGCGCGGCCGCGATGGACGAGCACTTCCGCACCGCGCCGCTCGACAAGAACCTGCCGGTGCTGATGGGCATGATCGGCATCTGGTATCGCAATTTCTTCGGTTCGCAGAGCGATCTCGTCGCGCCGTATTCGCAGGCGCTGCACTATCTGCCTTCGTATCTCCAGCAGCTCGAAATGGAGAGCAACGGCAAGTCGGCGCGTCTCGACGGCAAGATGGTCGATTACCCGACCGCCGCCGTGATCTGGGGCGAGCCTGGCACGAACGGCCAGCACGCGTTCTTCCAGATGCTGCATCAAGGACCGACGATCATTCCGATCGACTTCATCGCCGTGCTGACGCCGGAGCATCCGCTCGTCGATCATCACGCGAAGCTGCTCGCCAACTGCTTCGCGCAGAGCGAGGCGCTCATGCTCGGCCGCACGCTCGAAGAAGCGAAGAAGGTCGCGGGTCCGGGCAAGGAGGAACTGGCGACGCATCTGAGCTTCCCCGGCAACCGTCCGACGACGACCATCATGCTCGACGCGCTCACGCCCCAGTCGCTCGGCGCGCTCATCGCGCTCTACGAGCACAAGGTGCTGGTGCAGGGCACGGTGTGGGACATCAACTCGTTCGATCAGTGGGGCGTGGAGCTCGGCAAGATTCTCGGCAAGGTCGTCGAGGCCGATATCACCGCCGCGAGCGCCGATCCGGCCAAGCACGATTCGTCGACATCTGCGTTGATCGCGCGTGCGCGCGAGGCTTTGAAGCGCTGAAGCGCGCGTTGAAGAAGGTGGCCCGCGGCGCTTCGGCGTCGCGGGTTTTTTTATACGCCGATGCCGTTGACGAGCCGCCCCGCTTCGATCGTCACCGTCGCGTCGCAGCGCTCGGCGAGTTCGGCGTCGTGCGTGACGAGCACGAGCGTCGCGCCGTTGCGGCGGTTCATCTCGAACATCAGGTCGATGATCGCGTAGCCCGTGGCGGCATCGAGGCTGCCCGTGGGTTCGTCGGCGAAGAGCACGGCCGGATGCGTGACGAAGGCACGCGCGAGCGCGACGCGCTGCTGTTCGCCGCCGGAAAGCAGCTTCGGATAGTGGCCCGTGCGCTGCGCGAGACCGACCTGATCGAGAAGCGAGCGGGCGCGCGCCGCGATCTCGCCGTGCGGCATCTCGGCGCGCAGTTCGAGCGGCAGCATCACGTTTTCGAGCGCGGTCAGATGCGGCATCAACTGGAACGACTGAAACACGAAGCCGACCGCGCCGCTTCTGAGCGCGGCCCGTTCGTCTTCGTTCAGGGTCGACAGCTCCTTGCCGAGCAGACGAACCGAGCCCTCGCTCGCGCTGTCCAATCCGGCGAGCAGGCCGAGCAATGTCGACTTGCCCGAGCCCGATGCACCGACGATCGCGACGCTGCTGCCCTTCGCGATCGACAGATCGATCTGATCGAGAATCGTGAGCTCGCCCGTTGCGTCCTTCACTCGCTTGCTTAACCCCCGAACTTCGATGACCGGCTCGATATTGTTTTGCATGGACACTCTGAAAATTAACTTGCGCGGCCTCGTGCCGGCGATCCTGTTGATGGCGGCATGTTCGGCGACAGCGCATGCCGCCGATGCGCAAGCCGCAGCGCAACCGAAGCCCGCGATCGTCGTGCTGGGCGACAGCCTGTCGGCCGAATACGGCCTGCCGCGCGACACCGGCTGGGTCAACCTCTTGCGCGACAAGCTTGCGAAGGAGCGTTTCGATTATAGCGTCGCCAATTCGAGCATCAGCGGGGACACCACGAGCGGCGGGCGCGCACGATTGACCGCGGTGCTTTCTCGCCTGAAGCCCGCGGTCGTGATCGTCGAACTCGGCGCGAACGATGCGCTGCGCGGCGTGCCGCTCGCGACGACGGAGACGAATCTGCGCAGCATCGTCGATGCCTCGCAGGCGGCGCATGCGAAGGTTTTACTCATCGGCATGTACGTCCCGCCCAATTACGGCCCGGACTATACGCAAAAGTTCCACGCCGTCTATGAGCGCATCGCGAAGGAGAAGAACGTGCCGCTCGTGCCGTTCCTGCTTGCCGGCATCGCTGACAAGCCCGCCATGTTCCAGGCGGACCAGATTCATCCGACGGTGCAGGCCCAGCCTTTGCTGTTGGAAAACGTCTGGCCAACCTTGAAACCCTTGCTGGGCGCCAGTGCGTCGCATTAGGACGACGCTGGCCGCGACAGCTCTTGCAGAACCAACGCGGAACACGGCCACGATTCAGATATCTGAGACTTTCGCGTAACTCTTATAACCCGCTCGTCTCGTGAGCGACTCTACAAGGAGGTCACGTGAAACTTATCCCTCTCCTCGGCCTGGCCGTCGCGCTCTCGGCTTGTGCCGCACAGCCGCCCGCCAACGTGCAACAAGTCGGCATGAGCAAGCAGGCGCCCAATGTCGTCGCGCAGTGCATCGCGCAAAAGTGGGCCGAAAAGTCACAGCAGCAGGTCGTGTCGCAGAACACGCTCGCCAACAATCAGGGCGTCGACGTCTATGTGCCCGGCCAGCAGCCGCCGAATGGCGCCGCCGCGGTGGTGCAGCCAGCGCGCTCGGGCTCCGGTACGTGGGTCGGTTTCCGCGCCTCGGGCGCTGCCGGCAGTCAGGCAACCGGCGATATTCAGGCTTGCCTGTAAGCATCGTGCTTGCCGTCTCGTAGCGGCGTAGCAAAGCAAAAAAGCCCCGCTTTCTTTCGGAAGCGGGGCTTTTCGATGATGTCAGCGCCGATCAGTTCGACGACGGTGCCGGCGCCTGGCTCAGCTTGACCTTCGAGCGAGCCTTCAGCGAGTTGAGGTACGCCTCCATGTCGGCCTGCGCGTAGACCTGCGCGACTTGCTGCTGTGCGCCGGCGAGACGATCGGCGGCGACCGGCGCGGCCTTCTCGATGCCGTTCACACGATAAATCGCGTAGCCTTCCGCACCGAGATCGACGCCGACATACGACGGCAGCTTCGATCCATCCGCCTTGAAGATCGCGCTCAACGCGACGGGCGGCAAGCCTTGCGCGTCATTGCGCGAGACGGTGATAGGCGACGTGAAGCCGTCGGTCGACTTCGACTTCTGCAGATCCGCGAGCTTCGCCTCGCCTTCCTTCTTCGCCATCGCCGCAGCCATTTCCGCGACGACCTTCTTGCGCACGTCGTCCTTCACGACGTCGAACGCGGGAACGGTCGAGGCCTTGTAGTCGGTGACGCGCGCGGCGATCAGCGTGTTGTTGCCGACGTCGATTGCCTGCGTGTTGTTGCGGTCCTTCACGGCATCCGGCGCGAACACGGCCGCGAGGAACTTCGGATTGTTGAGCGGATTGTCTTGCGGCAATTGCGGATTCGGCTTCGGACCGACCGTTGCGCTCTGCACAGTCAGCTTGTACTTGTCCGCGGCCGGCTGCAGCGACTTGGCCTTCTCGTAGACGAGATCGGTGAAGCCTTGCGCGTCGTCGGCGAAACCCTTCGTGCCCTGTTGAGCCGCGTAATCCTTCGCGATCGAGTCCTTCACTTCGTCGAACGGCTTCGTCACGGAAGGCTTCACGTCGGTCGCCTGAATGATGTGATAGCCAAAATCCGACTCGACGATATTGCTGACTTCGCCCTTCTTCAGGCCGAATGCGGCGTCGTCGAAAGCCTTGCCGCCCGCGATCTGACCGCGCGCGAAGTAGCCGAGATCGCCGCCCTTGCCTGCAGAGCCGGGATCGTCGGAGTTCTTCTGCGCGATTTGCGCGAACTGATCCGGATGCGCCTTGACTTGCGCGAGCAGGTCTTCGGCCTTCTGCTTGGCCTTCGCCTTGTCGGCCGCGCTCGCGTCCTTCGGTGCGTTCACGAGAATGTGGCTCGCGCGCACTTGCGCTTCGGTGCGATAGCGCTGGATGTTGTCGTCGTAGTACTTCTTGAGATCGGCGTCGCTCGGCTTCGATGCGGCCGCGATCGTCGATGGCGACAGCAGCAGATACTGGATCGTGGCGGTTTCGGGCGTCGCGAAATCGTTGCGATGCGCTTCGTAGTAGGCGGTGAGTTGCGCGTCGGTCGGCTGGACCTTCGCGGTGTAGTCGGCCGCGCGCAGCGACAGACCCTGCACCGAGCGCTTCTGTTCCGCGAGTTCGGTCAGGCTTTGCGCGAGCGACTTCGACGTGAACGCCGTGCCTTGAATGCTGCCCGGAATCTGTCCGGTCGCGATCGAGTAGCGCATGCGCTCGTCGTACTGCGCGGGCGTCATGCCCTGCATCGCGAGCAGTTGCTTGTAGCGATCGAGGTCGATGCTGCCGTCGGGCTTCTTGAGCGACGAGATCACCGGATCGTTGAGCAGCGCCCGGCGCACGGCGTCGTCGGAGGCGGTCAGATGCAGACGCTGCGTTTCGTCGGCCATCGCGCGTTGCTGCACGAGACTATCGACCATCGCGGCGCGCGCTTCGGGCGTGTCGAACATCTTGGCGTCGAATTGGGAACCGAGCATCGAGCGGGCGCGGTCCACCTGCTGGCGGAAAGCGCTGTCGAATTCGGCGCGCGTGATCTTGTGGCCATTCACGCTGGCGACGTAGGAACTTTCGTCGAAATAGTTGCTGAAGCCCTGAATCCCGACCATGCCCAGACCGGGCACGATGATCAGGATCAGCAGAGCCATCATCAGGCGCTGGTGATTACGGAAGAAGTCGAGCATGCGTAGCGCTGCGTGGTTATAACAAAACGCTCGATATTACAACAGTGGACGAGGAAAAGGCGAAAGGCGGGCGGGATTTGCACCGCCCGATGTGAAATTGTCGCGTCCCCTTTTCGTAACGGGCGATGTTTCAGTTGAAAGTTTGCGTCCAGCAAGCATTCAATGATGCGAAGCAATGATTAGCATTCTTAACGAGCACGCGCCAAAACAAAAATCCCGCAAGCCGTGAAGCTTACGGGATTTTTTGTCGAATCTGGCGGAGCGGACGGGACTCGAACCCGCGACCCCCGGCGTGACAGGCCGGTATTCTAACCGACTGAACTACCGCTCCGGGTAGCGCGCAATGAACTGTGACCTGGTGGGTGCTGAGAGGCTCGAACTCCCGACCTACGCCTTGTAAGGGCGCCGCTCTACCAACTGAGCTAAGCACCCGGTCCGCAATTCACTCGGTTTGCGCTGCTGCTGGATTCAGACTTCGTTTTACGAAGGTCCGTATCCAGCGAGTCCGCTAGTTTAGCGCATCCTTCAGCGCTTTGCCAGGGCGAAATTTCGGCACTTTCGCGGCCTTGATCTTGATCTCATCGCCCGTGCGCGGATTGCGCCCCGTGCGCGCGGTGCGCTTGCCGACGGCAAACGTGCCGAAGCCGACGAGCGTCACGGTGCCGCCCTTCTTCAGCGTCGCGCTCACGCCGCCGATGACCGCATCGAGCGCGCGGCCGGCGGCGGCCTTGGAGATATCGGCTTGCTGCGCGATATGGTCGATCAATTCCGTCTTGTTCATTGTGATCCCCGAATCAGTATTGGCACGTTTTAATCGATGTGGTCCGGCATCGAAGCGGATGGCATCTCGATAAGATTGGATGCGGCGCCCATTTAACTTAGCCGAAAGACACGTGTCAACCGGGGTTGAGCCTTATTCGGCGCGGCCTTCGGGCGTTTTAGAAGTTCTCTTCGAAAAGCCGCGCGCAAAAAGAAAACCCGCGGGTGGTTGCCCGCGGGTTTTTAGCCTCGCTCACGCAACGCGGCGTTAAAACCGTGCCGCGACAAGCGTTCAGTGCTTCACGACTTCGCCCGTTGCTGGCGTGTCCTTCTGCTGTTCGGCTGCGACGGGCGTTGCCTTCGCTTCGTCTTCGGGCAACGACTCCGGCGCACGTTCGAGCGCCAGTTCCAGCACCCGATCGATCCAGCGAACCGGCACGATCTCGATGGCGTTCTTCACGTTGTCGGGGATGTCGGCCAGATCCTTCGTGTTTTCTTCAGGAATCAGCACGAGCTTGATGCCGCCGCGATGCGCTGCCAGCAGCTTCTCCTTCAATCCGCCGATCGGCAGCACTTCGCCGCGCAGCGTGATTTCGCCCGTCATCGCGACATCCGCGCGAACCGGAATGCCGGTCAGCACCGACACCAGCGCCGTGGTCATAGCGATACCGGCGGACGGACCGTCCTTCGGCGTCGCGCCTTCCGGCACGTGGATGTGGATGTCCTTCTTCTCGAACGACTCGTCCGTGATGCCAAGCCGGCGCGAACGTGAACGCACGACCGAGCGCGCCGCTTCGACGGATTCCTTCATCACGTCGCCGAGCGAACCCGTGCGGATCACGCCGCCCTTGCCGGGCATCACCGCTGCTTCGATCGTCAGCAGATCGCCGCCCACTTCCGTCCACGCGAGACCCGTCACCTGACCGATCTGGTTTTCCTTCGCGGCCAGACCGAAGTCGTACTTGCGCACGCCGAGGAAGGTGTCGAGGTTGGAGCCGTCGACCTTCACGGCGCCTTCCGCCTTCTTGAGCAGCAGCATCTTCACGACCTTGCGGCAGATCTTCGACACTTCACGCTCGAGCGAACGCACGCCCGCTTCACGCGTGTAGTAGCGAATGATGTCGCGGATCGCTTGTTCCGTGACGTCGATCTCGCCGTCCTTCAGGCCGTTGTTGCGCTTCTGCTTCGGCAACAGGTAACGCGTCGCGATGCTGACCTTCTCGTCTTCCGTGTAACCCGACAGGCGGATGACTTCCATCCGGTCGAGCAGCGGCGGCGGAATGTTCAGCGAGTTCGACGTCGCCACGAACATCACGTCGGACAGGTCGAAGTCCACTTCGATGTAGTGGTCCGCGAACGTATGGTTCTGTTCCGGATCGAGCACTTCGAGCAGCGCGGATGCCGGATCGCCGCGGAAATCCATGCCCATCTTGTCGACTTCGTCGAGCAGGAAAAGCGGATTGCGCACGCCGACCTTCGTGAGGCTCTGCAAAATCTTGCCGGGCATCGAACCGATATACGTGCGACGGTGGCCGCGAATTTCGGATTCGTCATGCACGCCGCCGAGCGCCATACGCACGAACTTGCGGTTCGTCGCGCGAGCGATGGACTGCCCGAGCGAGGTCTTGCCGACGCCCGGAGGCCCGACCAGGCACAGAATCGGTGCCTTCACCTTCTCGACGCGTTGTTGCACCGCGAGGTACTCGAGAATGCGTTCCTTGACCTTTTCGAGACCGAAATGGTCTTCGTCGAGCACGCGCTCGGCATTCGAAAGGTCGTTGTTGACCTTGCTCTTCTTGCGCCATGGCAAGCCGATCAGCGTGTCGATGTAGTTGCGCACGACAGTCGCTTCCGCGGACATCGGCGACATCAGCTTGAGCTTTTTCAGCTCGGCGTCGGCCTTCTTCTTGGCTTCCTTCGGCATGCGCGCGGCGGCGATGCGCTTCTCGAGTTCTTCGAGATCCGCGCCCTCTTCACCTTCGCCCAGTTCCTTCTGGATCGCCTTGACCTGCTCGTTCAGGTAGTACTCGCGCTGGCTCTTTTCCATCTGACGCTTTACGCGGCCACGGATGCGCTTCTCGACCTGAAGAATGTCGATTTCGGCTTCGAGCTGGGCGAGCAGATGCTCCAGACGCTCGATCACAGGGAACATCTCGAGGATGTGCTGCTTTTGATCCAGCTTGAGCGGCAGATGCGCGGCGATAGTGTCGGCAAGACGACCCGCCTCGTCGATGCCCGACAGCGACGTCAGGATCTCCGGCGGAATCTTCTTGTTGAGCTTCACGTACTGATCGAACTGCGACACGATCGCGCGGCGCAGCGCTTCGGTTTCGGCGCTATCGGCGTGATCCGGCTCGAGCGGCATCACATCGCAGGAAAATTGCGTTTCCTGCTCTTCGATCGACAGCGTTTTCGCGCGCTGCAGGCCTTCGACGAGCACTTTCACCGTGCCGTCGGGCAGTTTCAGCATTTGCAGGATGTTGGCGACACACCCTACTTCATACATGTCCTTTTCGGTCGGCTCGTCCTTCGCCGCCGTTTTCTGGGCGACGAGCATGATGTGCTTGCCGCCTTCCATCGCGGCTTCGAGTGCCTTGATCGACTTGGGCCGCCCGACGAAGAGCGGAATCACCATATGCGGGAAAACGACTACGTCGCGCAGCGGGAGCAGCGGCAGCGTAATGCGTTCCTGCGGGAGGAGTTGGGTTCCTGACATTTCATTTCCCCATTAGTGGAATCAGTTCAGTCGTAAATAAGGCCGGTCAGAGCTATTGCAAGCCTTTATCGGAAGGGAAAAGTCGTTAGTCAAAGATCGCGTCAGTAACGTCCACAAGATAAACCGACAAAAATAAAAGGCCGTTCACGTCGCCATGAACGGCCTTTCGCCGACACACAGCCTGCTTCAGTTCGATCCTGCTACTTTCGGTGCGTCTTCGTAGATGAGCAGCGGCTTGCCGTCTCCGTCGATCGTGTTGTCGTCGACGATCACCTTCGAAACGCCCTTCATGGTCGGCAGTTCGTACATTACGTCGAGCAACGCCTGTTCCAGAATCGAACGCAGCCCGCGCGCGCCGGTCTTGCGGCGAATGGCCTTCTGCGCGATGGCCTGAAGCGCCGCCGGACGGATTTCCAGTTCGACGCGCTCCATTGCGAAGAGCTTGTGATACTGCTTCACGAGCGCGTTCTTCGGCTCGATCAGGATCTTCACCAGCGCGGCTTCATCGAGCTTGCCGAGCGTCGCCACGACGGGCAGACGGCCGATCAGCTCCGGAATCAGGCCGAACTTGATCAGGTCTTCCGGCTCGACTTCGCGCAGCACTTCGCCCGCGTCGCGATCCTGCTTGCTCTTCACGCTCGCGCCGAAACCGATGCCGGTCTTCTCTGTGCGATCCGTGATGACCTTTTCCAGTCCGTCGAACGCGCCGCCGCAGACGAACAGGATGTTGGTCGTATCGACCTGGATGAAATCCTGATTCGGATGCTTGCGTCCGCCTTGCGGCGGCACCGACGCCATCGTGCCTTCGATCAGCTTCAGCAACGCCTGCTGCACGCCCTCGCCCGACACGTCGCGCGTAATGGACGGGTTGTCCGACTTGCGGCTGATCTTGTCGATCTCGTCGATGTACACGATTCCGCGCTGCGCCTTGTCGACTTCGTAATTGCAATTCTGCAGCAGCTTCTGAATGATGTTCTCGACGTCCTCGCCGACATAGCCGGCTTCGGTCAGCGTCGTTGCATCGGCGATCACGAACGGCACATTCAGCATGCGCGCCAATGTCTGCGCGAGCAGCGTCTTGCCCGAGCCGGTCGGCCCGATCAAGAGAATGTTGCTCTTCGACAGCTCGATGTCGTCCTTCTTGTCGAGATGCTTGAGCCGCTTGTAATGGTTGTACACGGCCACCGCGAGAATTTTCTTCGCGCGTTCCTGGCCGATCACGTACTGATTGAGGATATCGCTGATTTCCTGCGGGCTCGGCAGGTCGGACTTGGTCAGCCCGGCCTCCTCCGCCGCACCGGCTGCCTCGTCGCGAATGATCTCGTTGCACAGGTCGATGCATTCATCGCAGATGAACACCGACGGCCCAGCGATGAGCTTCTTCACCTCATGCTGGCTCTTGCCGCAGAACGAGCAATACAGCAGCTTTTCGCTACTGGAACCTTTTTTGTCCGCCATAAATGTGTAAGCCTCCGGACACTCTTGTTACATGATACGCGCTTCGATTCCGCGACGCAGATTCGCACCCGCGAGGACCGCCGGAGCGCGTTTTGGCGTGGCGCCCAATGCGCGACTTCGCACGCTTCGCCGGCTTCGTCTCCGAGCGCCGGCGCGGCGCCGCTCCGGACGCCTCAGGGACGCTTGTGAAGCACCTGGTCGACGAGGCCGTAAGCCTGCGCGTCGTCGCCCGACATGAAGTTGTCGCGATCCGTGTCGCGCGCGATGCGCTCGACCGGCTGACCCGTGTGATGCGACAGCAACTGATTCAAACGTTCCTTCAGATACAGGATTTCCCGTGCCTGGATCTCGATGTCCGACGCCTGGCCGCGTGCGCCGCCGAGCGGCTGGTGGATCATCACGCGCGCGTTCGGCAGCGCGACGCGCTTGCCCTTCGCGCCGGCCGCCAGCAGGAATGCGCCCATGCTTGCGGCGAGGCCCATGCACAGCGTCGAAACGTCCGGCTTCACGAACTGCATGGTGTCGTAAATCGCCATGCCGGCCGAGACCGAGCCGCCAGGACTGTTGATGTACAGGCTGATGTCCTTGTCCGGGTTCTCGCTTTCGAGGAACAACAACTGTGCGACGACGAGATTCGCCGACTGGTCGTTCACTTCACCGACGAGAAACACCACGCGCTCCTTGAGGAGACGCGAGTAAATGTCATAGGCACGCTCGCCGCGGCCGCTCGTTTCCACGACCATCGGAACGAGGCCGAGCGCCTGGGCTTCGAAATCCCGCGGTGCGTGGGACGCCAACGTGTCGAGCAATTCAGCGCGAAAGGTCATGCAATTTCCTTGTTCGGAATAAGGGTACTGAACGACAAAGGAACATCCACTAGAACGGCATGCAAACGCCCAACTTTAATGCAAAAAAGGCGTGCGAGCCGTCAGTCCGACGACTCCGCACGCCCCTTGCCTAACGCGTCAGGCTTGCGCCGTTGCGCTGGCCAGTTCCTCGAAGCTGACTTCCTTGTCGGTCACCTTGGCCTTGCCCAGGACGAAATCGACGACGTTGCTTTCGACGACGTACGCTTCCATCTCGGCGAGGCGCTGCTGGTTCGAATAATACCAGCGGACGACTTCCTTCGGGTCTTCGTAGCTCTTGGCGAATTCGTCCACTTCAGCGCGGATCTGCTCGGGCTTCGCCTGCAGTTCGTTGGCCTTCACGAGTTCGGCCAGCACGAGGCCCAGCTTCACGCGACGCTCGGCCTGCTCGGCGAACATTTCGGCCGGGATCGGCGCGTCGGCTGCATTCGGCACGCCGCGTTGTTGCAGGTCCTGGCGAGCCATTTCGACGAGGCGCTGTTGATCCTGTTCGATCAGCGCCTTCGGCACGTCGAGTTCGGAGATCTTCAGGAGCGCGTCCATGACCTGATTCTTCACGATCTGCTGCGTGCGGCGCTTCGCTTCACGCTCCAGATTGTCCTTGATCTCGGCGCGCATCTTCGTGAGGTCGCCGTCTTCGATGCCGAGCGACTTCGCGAAATCGGCGTTGATTTCCGGCAGATGCGGCCATTCGATCTTCTTCACGGTGATCGTGAATTGCGCCGTCTTGCCCGCCACGTCCTTGCCGTGGTAGTCATCCGGGAACTTGAGGTCGAACGTGCGCTCTTCGCCGACCTTCAGGCCCGTCGCGGCTTGCTCGAACTCGGGCAGCATGCGGCCTTCGCCCAGCACGAATGCGAAGTCCTGTGCGCTACCGCCTTCGAACGCGACATCGTCGATCTTGCCGACGAAATCGAGCGTTACGCGGTCGCCTTCCTTGGCTGCCGTGTCCGCGCCGCCGTCGCCGTGCTCGCCGGCTTCGCCGCGGGCGTGGAAATGCACGCGCTGCTTGCGCAGGATGTCCAGCGTGCGATCGACTTCGGCTTCGGAGATGGTCGTGACCGTGCGTTCGATTTCAGCGGTCGCCACGTCGCCGAGGCGCACTTCGGGATAGACCTCGAAGGTCGCGTCGAAGGCGTAGGCGTCCGTTGCGGCTTCCGACTTCGGCGCGAAGCTCGGCTGGCCCGCGACACGCAGGTTCTCGGCGCGCGTGACATCGAAGAATTCCTTGCCGACCTTGTCGCTCAGCACTTCGGCTTCGACCTGGCCGCCATACTGTTGCGTCACCATCTTGAGCGGCACCTTGCCCGGGCGGAAACCCGGCATGCGCACATTCTTGGCCAACTGGCGGATGCGCGAATCCACTTCCTTCTGCACCGTGTCCTTCGGCAGGGAAATCGTCACGCGGCGTTCGAGCTTGCCGAGGTTCTCAACTACGTTAGCCATGGCTGAAATCGTCCTAGAGTAAATCGTAAATTCGGTGTTCGGTTCTTCCGCGGTTCTAAAGGCGCGGGTCCGGATGCGGCCTCTGCCTGAGCCGGCCGAAATCGACGCCTGGCGCCGGAAGACGCCCAGAATAAGCGTCTCGCGGGAGTGCCGGAACGTCGCCCGACACGGTGTCAGTCAACAGAGCCAAGCATTTTAGCAAACTATTCCGCGCGGTCCGCCCGACGATCCTGCAAACACTGCGTTTCGGTCCGATTTGACTCGAAAAGTGCCAGTTTTCGACGCTCATTTCGGCGTAAATCCGCGTTTTGCCGACCGGCTCTCCCGCGCAGAATTCCCGCTATCGGCACGCCGCTATTTTGCGTCGCGCGCCGCGCTGATAAGCTTGCCGGCGCATGATTCGAGCGGCGAAGCGCTCCGGCGCGCAATCCATTGCCGCAAGGCATGAAGCGCATGCGACATACGCATAGATGGAGCCTCGCCGCGGCTTTTCAATCCTTGCTTCCACATCAGAACATTCGAGACACCATGCCTAACGCCACGTCCGCTGCTCCCGTAGTTGTCATCGCTCCCGATTCGTTCAAGGGCTCGCTCTCCGCGGAAGGCGTCGCGAACGCCATCGCGGAAGGCATCAGGCGCGCGCGGCCGGACGCCGATATCCGTATCCGTCCGATGGCCGACGGCGGCGAAGGCACGCTCGACGCGATGCTCTCGGCAGGCGGCGAGCGGCGCATGCTCAACGTGCGGGGCGCGGCCGCCGCACGCCGCGACGCCGCCACGGGCCTGCTCGACGACGGCAGCGCAATTATCGAGACGGCGGAAGTCGTGGGCATCACGGATGCGGACGGCATGGCCGTGCCCGTCACCGAGCGCAGCACGCTCGGCATGGGCGAGGCGATCCGCGCGCTGCTGGATTCCGGCGCGCGCAGATTCTATGTGGCGCTCGGCGGCAGCAGCACCAACGACGGCGGCGCGGGCCTGCTCGTCGGCCTCGGGCTGAAACTCTTCGACGCAGACGGCAAGGAGCTCCATCCGGTGCCATCGGCGCTCGGGCGAGTCGCGCGCATCGACGCTTCCGGGCTCGATCCGCGCGTGAAGGACGCGGAGTTCGTCGGCATGTCCGATGTCGACAATCCGCTCACCGGCGATCACGGCGCGACGGCGGTCTTCGGGCCGCAGAAAGGCGTGACGCCGGAGCAAGTGCCCACCATCGACGCCGCCCTCGCCCATTTCGCCGATCTGCTCGAACCCGCGATGGGCGTCGCGAAACGCAGCGAACCCGGCGCGGGCGCGGCGGGCGGGCTCGGGTTCGCGCTGCACATGCTCGGCGCGCGTTTCGAGACCGGCGCGGAGGTGGTGGCGCGCGAAATCGGGCTCGACGCCGCGCTCGAAGGCGCGAACTGGCTCATCACGGGCGAAGGCCGTTCAGACGTGCAGACGCTGCATGGCAAGGCGCCGTTCATCGCCTGCAAGCACGCGCGCGATCACGGCGTGCCGGCGTCGTTGCTGTCGGGCGCCGTCGATTCGGCCGCGCTGCCGCGGCTCTCCGAATTTTTCAGCGGCTGCTTCTCGCCGGCGCCCGGCCCGATCACGCTCGAAACGGCGATCCGCGATGCGGCGCGGCTGCTCGCCAACGAAGCCGAGCAGCTCACGCGCCTCAGATTCGGTTCCAAATAAGTCCGAACGAGGCGCGCGGGTTCGTCAGGCAGCCGCGCGCTTGGCCCCGAACGCAAGCCGGTCGAAGCACCAGACGGCGAGCATGGTCGCGCCCATCAAAGGGAAAATCACGCCGAGCAACGTCAGGCTGCCGCGCCAGGCGCGCATCGGCGGGCGCTTCGTGGGCCGCGCCGGCGCGCCGAGTTCGCGCGCGGGCCGGCGTTTCATCCACATGATGAAGCCCGTCACGGACAACGCCGCGAGCCCGAGCGATATCGCCGAGCAGACGATCTGGTTCAGAAGCCCGAAGTAGCGCCCCATATGCAGCGACGTGCCGTACGAGATCACTTTCGCCACGCCGCCGTAGCTTGCGTAATCGATGTCGGACAGCACGCGGCCGCTGTATTGATCGATGTGCAGCGTGCGTTCGGCGCGCGGATCGGCGGGGAAATACGAGACCGTGTAGACGCCCGTCGGCTTGGACGGAAGCGCGATGCCGTAGTCATCCGCGACACCGTTTTTCGCGGCGAGCGCGACCACGTCGTCGATCGACACGCGCGCAGCCGAAGCCGACGCATTCGCGCCTTCCGGCACCGTTGTCGCGCCGACGGCCCACGGCGTCTGATGCAGCGGCAGATCGTCCATCTTCATCTGCATGCCGTGCATCGCGTGTTTGTTGTTCGAGGTCGCTGGGGCCGTCGAATGCACATGCGCCTCGCCCCACGCGCCCTTCGGATATCCGAGCGATGCGGTCGTCGCAAGCGCCTTGAATTGCTTGCCCCACGATCCCGACCACGGCAATCCCGAGAGAACGAAAAAGAGCGCGCCGACCGCGAGCCACACGCCGCCGACCGCATGCAGATCGCGCCACCACGCGCGCCCTTGCAGCGATAGCCGGGGCAGCCACACGCCGCCCTGTCTCGCGTTCGACCGGCTGGGCCACCACAGAGCGATACCCGTGCCGATCATCACGAGCGTCCAGCATCCGGCGAGTTCCATCAGCAGCTCGCCGGTCTTGCCGAGCATCAGGCCGCGATGCAGGTTGCGCACCTGTTTCATCAATCGATGTTCGACGGAAAGCGTGCCGAGCACGGTGCCGTCGTACGGGTTCACGTAGACGCTTTCGCTCTCGCCCGATGGCAGGCGAAAGACGAATTCGGCGCTGCGCGTGCGATCGGTTTCGATTTGCGCGAGCGTCGGTACGGTGCCGCGCGGTTCGCTCGCGGCAGCCTTGGCGAGCAGGATATCGCGGGACAGTTGCGGGGCGTGCGTGTCCGCGACGATCATCCGGTCGCGATACAGCAGCGGCTCGATCTGCGGCTGAAAACAGTAGATCGTGCCGGTGATCGCGAGCACGATGAGGAGCGGCATCACGAAGAGTGCCGCATAGAAATGCCAGCGCCACAGCGTGCGGCGATGCGCGATGACTTCCGCGCTCGGCGTCGCTGGCGCCGCGTTCAGGTCGGGTGCAAGCATGGCGAATCTCGTTGAGTATTTTTGCGATGAGCGCGCATCTGAAGTACCGTCAGTGCCGTGACGATATTCCCGACGAGCGGTCGTACGTTCATCGCGCTCATGTGCGCGACGAACATCGATGCGGTCAGACGAAGGAAGGCTTCAGGAGAGGACGGGCGGCGCGCGCGGGCTCGCGGCGTTGAAGGATTTCGAGGTGACGTCTTCGACGTTCGCGAAGGCAGGCACGCGCGTGACGCGTTCGATCAGCGCGACGTCATGCACGACGCCCGTGACGATCGGCAGATTCTGCGCGAGCAGTCCGCAGTAGGAGCAGGCGTCGACATGACTCCCGGCGTCGTGCTGGCCGGCGTGCGAGTCCGTTGCAGTCGCATCGACCGTGCAAAGCACCGCTTGCGGATTGGCGGCCTGGCGCGCGGCCAGCGTCTGACTGATGACCGGCGCGACGATGGCAAGCCACATGGCGGCGATGCCGAGCCATGCGACGAAGCGATTGCGCGCGTTGCGGTTCATGAGCGGGAATGTCGATGCCGAAGCGGAAGTGTGACGAGATTGTAGGCAGCCGATCTGCGAGCCGCAATCTTCGGGCGCGTATGGCCGGAATCGACGGCCATGCCGACGATTCTCGCGCCTCGCTTAAGCTCAGGACCGTCGACGCATTTTCGCAGACATCGCCAGATGAATGCGTTAGAATCTCGGGCTTGGCACAGTGGACCGGTGCCGGACACGGCGGCATCGCCGGGCGCGGGTCATCATCCCCAAGAGCCCAGAGCGCCTGCCGTGCTGCGAGGATGGCGAAATTGGTAGACGCACCAGGTTTAGGTCCTGACGCCCGCAAGGGTGTGCGGGTTCGAGTCCCGCTCCTCGCACCACACGAAAACCCCTTTCATCGGCAAAGGGGTTTTTTGTTTTTGCGGCCGGCTGATGCTGCCGCCGCTGCGCAGCGAAGCCGCGCCTCGCCGGATAAAATGAACGCCGCGCGGCCAACCGCACGACCAGAACCGACCCCGCCTCCCCTCGAACTCCCACAAGCTCCGTTCGTGAATTTCGACGATTACTGCCAGCAAAAAGCCGCGCCTGAAGGTTCGGGCACGTACTACGCGCTGCGCCGCGCGCCGGCTGCGAGCCAGCCGCTTCTGACCGCGCTCTATGCGCTTTATCGCGAGCTCGAAGAGACCGTGAAGGAGACGAGCGATCCGACCATCGGCCGCACCAAGCACGCATGGTGGCAAAGCGAACTCGGGCGGCTCGATGGCGGCGAGCCCACGCATCCGGTCACGAAAGCGTTGCAGGCGCACGCGGGCGATGCCGCGCATCCGGTTCTCGACGATGCCGGACGCGCATCGCTTGCCGCGATCGTCGACGGCTTCGGCATGGATCTCGATCAGGCGCGCTACCTCGACTGGCCCGGCTTGCGGCGTTACCTCGATCAGACGGGCGGCGCATTCGCGACGGCCGTTGCACGCGCGAGCGCGCGCAATCCGCAGCAGGCCGCGTCGTGGGCCGCGCCGCTCGGATCCGCGTTGCTGCTCGCCGAGCGCGTTCAGGACATCGGCGGCGATGCGCGCAATGGCCGCATCTATATTCCCATCGACGAGTTGCAGCGATTCAACGTGACGGCCGCGGACATCATCAATCGCAAGTACGGCGATACGTTCACGGACCTCATGCGCTTTCAGACCAGCCGCGCCCGCCAGGCGCTAGACGACGCGCTGGCCGCGATTCCCGCTTCGGAGCGCGCGACGCAACGCGTGCTGCGCGCGCAGGCAGCGCTGTCCTTCGCGCTTTTCGACGAGATCGAACGGGAGAACTTTCGGGTGCTGCATCAACGCATCGCACTCACGCCGATCCGCAAGCTGTGGATCACATGGAAGACGCGTTAGACGCGAAGGATCGGCAATGGCGCGAAGCGCGCGCCGAGAATCGATGACGAATCGATCTGCCCGCATGCGTCGAGCACCGTGGCATAGAGCGTTCTGAAGTCGACGCCGACGGACAAGCCGCCGTCCGCATCGAGTCGATCGAGTCGCGGTGGCATGCCGAAGAGTCCGCCGCGCACGCCTCCGCCCATCATGAAATGCGCCGCGGCCGCGCCGTGGTCGGTGCCGCCCGCGGCGTTCTCGCGCGCGGCCCGTCCGAACTCCGAGCGCGTCATCACGAGCGTGCGGCTCCATGCGCCGGACGCGATCAGCGACGCCCGCAGCGACGCGAGCCGCTCTGCCAGCGTGGCCAGCAGCGCCGCATGCCGGTGCGACTGACGCTCGTGCGTGTCGAAGCCGTGCAAGGTGATGTGCGTCACCTTCAGGTTCACGCGATCGAGCCAGCCGCCGGCGCGATATTCATCGGCATGCGATGCCGTGTCCCAGATCTGTCGCGAGCGGAAATGCGAGCGATTGGGCGCGTCATAGCCGACGCCCTGCACGATCGCCATTTCGTTGGCGCGCCACGCGCTCATCAACGGCAACAGCGACGGATGCAAGGCGGTGCGTTCATCGAGCATCAATGCGCGGTCTTTCGATATCGCGAGTTTCGGCCGCAACACGCGATAACGCGCATCGGCGATCGGGATGACTGTGTTGAGCGCATCGTTGCCGCCGTCGAGGTCGACGATCACGAGGGAGCGAATCGAAGCAGAGGAAGTGTCGGAATGTGCGATGGCGCACGCATCGCCGATGCTGCCGAGACCTCCCGCGAACGCACCGGCAATCGAGAGAAATTCACGTCGGTCCATCGCGGGCACGCGCCGCTTACCGCTTGTAGAGATCGCGCACCGCTTCTTCGATATGCTGCCGCAAGAGACGGCGCTCGTCGGCGGTCATCACGGTGTGGCGCGGCGGGCGCGCGGGCGGCGCTTGATCCACTTGCTGAATGGGTTGCATGGCCGCGGTCTTCGGATCGTGGCTCGACGACCCCGAACCTTTGCCCACGCGCTGCTGCGCGCGAATCATTCTGCCATCGAAACGATTCGGGGAACTCGCGATGCCGCGATCGAAGCCTGCCGGTTGTGCATAGGCGTGAGGCGTGCTCAGTACTGCGTAGAGCGCACTGGCAAGAAGTGTCTTTCTGAGAATGCGCTCGTTGCGCACGGGTCCGCGCTGCCGCGCTCCCTTCATGTTGTTCCCTTCGTTGCTCGACAACCGGACAGCCTCAGTCTTTTCGCGCACGTCTCGAAGCGGCTTGGTCGTGCCGCGCGACGCACTGGTCTAATGGAGTATCTACCGAATGGCGGGCTTAGGTAAAGCAGTGTACGCAGCAAACCCCTAGGCCGTGCCACAGGCCCCGTAAATTTTGTAACGAACTGTTACACTCGCTTTTGTTACAAACTCGGCGTTTGAACAAACGCGCTAAGATGCCGCCATGGAAACCAAGAACCCTTCAAAAATTCTCGTCGTCGACGACGATCCGCGCCTGCGCGATCTGTTGCGCCGATACCTCGGTGAACAGGGCTTCAACGTGTACGTTGCGGAAAACGCCCCGTCGATGAACAAGTTGTGGGTGCGCGAGCGTTTCGATCTGCTCGTCCTCGATCTGATGCTTCCCGGCGAAGACGGTCTTTCCATCTGCCGGCGTCTGCGCGGCAGCAACGATCGCACGCCGATCATCATGCTCACCGCGAAGGGTGAAGATGTCGATCGCATCGTCGGCCTCGAAATGGGCGCGGACGACTATCTGCCGAAGCCTTTCAATCCGCGCGAACTCGTCGCGCGCATTCATGCGGTGCTGCGGCGTCAGACGCCGTCCGAATTGCCGGGCGCGCCGTCAGAAACCACCGAAGTGTTCGAGTTCGGCGAATTTGCACTGAATCTCGCGACGCGCACGCTCACGAAGAACGGCCAGGAAATCCCGCTGACCACCGGCGAATTTTCGGTACTCAAAGTGTTCGCGCGCCATCCGCGCCAGCCGCTTTCGCGCGAAAAGCTGATGGAGCTCGCACGCGGCCGTGAGTACGAAGTGTTCGACCGCAGCCTCGACGTGCAGATATCGCGTCTGCGCAAGCTGATCGAGCCCGATCCCAGCAGTCCGCGTTTCATCCAGACCGTGTGGGGCCTCGGCTACGTGTTCATTCCCGACGGCGCAGCCTGATCGATCCTAAGCGAGTTTCGTCACGCTCTCTCCCCTTCACCGAGCCGAACCCGACAGACTCATGCGAATCGACAGGCGGCTACTGGCGCTCGCGTTCGGCGGCCTGTTCTGGCGAACCTTCGCGCTGATCGCGCTGCTCATCGCAGTCAGTCTCACGGCGTGGTTCCAGAGCTTTCGCGTCATCGAGCGCGAGCCGCGTGCGCAGCGCGTGGCGCTTCAGCTCGTCGCCGTGGTCAAGCTCACGCGCACCGCCCTGCTCTATTCCGACCCCGATCTGCGCCGCGCGCTGCTTCAGGATCTGGAGAGCAACGAAGGCGTGCGCGTGTATCCGCGCGAGACCACCGACAAATACAAACTCCAGCCCGATGAATCGCTCAACCGGCTGATCGAGCGCGACGTGCGCGGGCGGCTCGGCAACGAGACGATCATCGCGCAGTCGGTGAACGACATTCCGGGCGTATGGATCAGCTTCAAGATCGACGACGACGATTACTGGGTCGCCCTCGATCGCGATCAGCTCGACACCGTGACCGGCCTGCAATGGGCCGGTTGGGGCGTGTTCGCGCTCGCGCTGTCGCTGTTCGGCGCGGCGTTCATCACAAGTCTCGTGAATCGGCCATTCGCGCGTCTCGCGCTCGCCGCGCGCAAGGTCGGTTCGGGGCAATCGCCCGAACCCTTGCCCGAACGCGGCATGGGCGTTGCTGCCGAAACCAATCGAAGCTTCAACCAGATGGTGCAGGATCTCGAGCAGCTCGAGGCCGACCGTGCGCTGATGCTCGCGGGCATCTCGCACGATCTGCGCACGCCGCTTGCGCGCCTGCGGCTGGAGACGGAGATGAGCCCGTCGGACGAAGCGACCAAGCTCGCGATGATCGACGACATCGAGCAGATGGACATGATCATCGGGCGCTTTCTCGACTATGCGCGGCCGATGCAGCGCATGCCCGAGGCCGTCGACCTGTCGATGATCGCGAGCGAACTCGCCGCCCGCTTCCAGGCCGACGACGGCGTCGTCATGCGGACGGATCTCGCCCAGGGCGCGGTCATCGAAGGCGATCCGACGGATGCGCGGCGCGTGGTCGGCAACCTGCTTGAAAACGCGCGCAAGTACGGCCGCAGCGAACACGACGACATCGCCCGCATCACGCTGCAGACGCGCGTCGCGCACGGCAGGGTCGAGCTCTCCGTGATGGACGAGGGCCGCGGCATCCCCGACGATCAGGTCGCGCTCATTACGCGTCCGTTCTATCGCGTCGATACGGCGCGCACGCAGGCGAACGGCACCGGTCTCGGCATGGCGATCGTGCAGCGCCTCGTCACGCGACAGCGCGGCACGCTGCGTCTGCGCAACCGCACGCCTCTGCCCGGCTTCGAAGTCACCATCGACTTCCCGCCGATGAAAGGCGGCGTGCGCTTCGAAGGCTAGAGCGCGCCCGTTTCGGAAGCTGGAAACGGGCGAAGCACGCTTTTAATTCTGGTTAAGATGAAGCGGTTCAACGCTCGGCGCGGCCTGGCATGAACGTGTCACGCGAGCGTTACGGCGATACGGTAGTTTGGCTGGAGTTTGTCCTTTCAACGATTTCACAGGAGTTTTCCGCATGAAGACCGTTGGCGATAAAGTCGAAGCATTCACTGTCACCGCTGCGAAGCCGGGTTTCAACCATCACGAAGAGAACGGCCAGTCGGCGTTCGAGGAAATCACCGAGCAGTCTTTCCCCGGCAAGTGGAAGATCATCTATTTCTATCCGAAAGATTTCACGTTTGTCTGCCCGACGGAGATCGTCGAATTCGCGAAGCTGGCGGCCGATTTCGAGGACCGCGACGCGGTTCTGCTCGGCGGCAGCGTAGACAACGAGTTCGTCAAGCTGGCATGGCGCCGCGAGCACAAAGACCTGAACAAGCTGAACCATTACTCGTTCGGCGACGTGAAAGGCGAACTGATCGATCAACTCGGCGTGCGCGACAAGGAAGCAGGCGTGGCGTTGCGCGCGACGTTCATCGTCGATCCGGACAACGTCATTCAGCACGTCTCGGTCAATAACCTGAACGTCGGCCGCAGCCCGGAAGAAATCTTGCGCATTCTCGACGGCTTGCAAACGGACGAACTCTGCCCGTGCAACCGTGCCGTCGGCGGCGCGACGCTGTAAGCGTTTCCGGATGCCGCGAAGCCCGCCATCGAGCCGAGTGTATTCGGCCGATCGGCGGGCTTTTTAATGCCATCGAACAGGAGCAAACAATGGAATTTCTGTCTGCGATCAAGGAACTGGTGCCCGATTACGCGAAGGACATTCGCCTTAACGTCGACGGCACGATCGCGCGTTCATCGCTCGAAGGAAGCGATGCGGCTGGCGTCGCGCTCGCCGCCGCGTTTGCCGCGAAAGCGACGAAGCTCGTCGCCATCATTCGCAACTCGGGCGCGCTGTCGCCCGAAGAGACGAACGCCGTGCTCACCGCGGCCGCGCTGATGGGCATGAACAACGTCTGGTATCCGTACCTGGAAATGGCCGACAACGCCGATCTCAAGACGCAGCCCGCGAACTTGCGCATGAACGCGTATGCGTCGCACGGCGGCGTCGACAAGCGGCGCTTCGAGATGTACGCGCTCGCGGCGTCGATCGTCGGCAAGTGCCATTTCTGCGTGAAATCGCACTACGAGAATCTCGTGGCCGAAGGCATGTCGACGACGCAACTGCGCGACGTCGGCCGCATCGCCGCGGTGATCAACGCCGTCGCGCTGACGATCGAAGCCGAAGGGAAATAGCGCTTCCCGCCGCGCTTTAGCCGTCGATTGACGTCCGGCGCAAAAGCACCGCGGCCTGCGCTTCGATGCCTTCCTTGCGCCCGAGATAGCCGAGCTTCTCGTTCGTCTTGGCCTTGACGTTCACGCGATCCATTGAAAGATCGAGATCGGCGGCGATGTTTTCGCGCATGGCATCGATATGGGAGCTGAGTTTCGGCGCCTGCGCGATGATCGTGCTGTCGACGTTCGCGATCGCGAAACCCGCCTCCGACACGCGCCGGAACGCCTCGCGCAGCAGCACGCGGCTGTCCGCGCCGGCGAATTCGGTCGCCGTGTCCGGGAAATGCCTGCCGATGTCGCCGAGCGACGCCGCGCCGAACAGCGCATCGGTGATCGCGTGCAGCAGCACGTCGGCGTCCGAGTGGCCGAGCAGACCGCGCTCGTAGGGAATCGTCACGCCGCCGATGATGAGCGGGCGGCCTTCGACGAGCTGGTGGACGTCGTACCCTTGTCCGATTCTGAAATCCATCGATCCAAACCTTTGTTGAGTGTGAGTCAGGCGCCGGCCGAAAGCATCGCGCCCGCGAGCGCGAAATCCTCCGGATACGTCACCTTGAAGTTGCGCAGACTGCCCTGAACCAGTTTCGGCGAATGACCGAGCCATTCGATCGCGCTCGCTTCGTCCGTCAGGTCGTGGCCGTCGTGACGCGCACGCTCGATCGCTTCGCGCAGCATGCCGAGCCGGAACATTTGCGGCGTCTGCGCCTGCCAGAGCCCGTCGCGCGATTCGGTGCGCGCGACGCGCACGTCGTCCGTGGGGACATCGGGCATGTTCGGTGCGACGCGTTTCAGCGTGTCCGCGACCGGCAGCGCGAGAATGCCGCCGACCGCATCGTCGCGCAGTTCCGCGACAAGCTTGCGAATCAGCTCCGGCGTGATGCCGGGGCGCGCGGCGTCGTGCACGAGGACCCAGTCGTCTTCGCGCGCGCCGAATTTCGCGAGCGCGACGAGCCCGTTGTACACCGACGCTTGCCGCGAGGCGCCGCCGCAGCGCTCGACCGCGAAGCGCAATCCGGCGAAGCGGCGCGCGTCGAAGTGGTTGTCGTCCGGTGCGAGCACGACGAGCGTCTGCGAGAATTCGGAGCACGCGTCGAACGCCGCGAGCGTGTACGCGAGCATTGAGCGGCCCGCGATCGTCTGGTATTGCTTCGGCATCGGCGCGCCGGAGCGGCTGCCGGTGCCGGCGCAGGGAATCAGTGAGAACAGGCGCGAAGTCACGGGCGAATAGTCGAGCAGATGAGGTGAACAAGTAAAGTTGAAGCCCGGATTTTATAATAGGTCTTTCGCGACCACGTCCCGCGCACGCCGGTTCGACTCTCCGAACCCGCGTTTGCCGGACGGCTCCATGCACACCTTATGCCTTCCAAAGCCGTCAACGCGCAGTCCAGTTCTCCCATCGCGCTCGTGAAACCGGGTCAGCGCTTCGTCTTCGATGGCGCTTCCGGCTCGTCCGATGCGCTCGCCATCGCGCGCTACTACGCCGCGTATCGCGAGAGCGTGCCGCTCCTGACGGTCGTCACCGCGAGCGCAGTCGATGCGCAGCGTCTCGCCGCCGAAATCCCCTACTTCGCGCCCGATGCGCGCGTGCGCCTTCTGCCCGACTGGGAGACGCTGCCGTACGACGCGTTTTCGCCGCACCAGGATCTCGTCTCGGAACGTCTCGCGACGCTGCACGATCTCGGCGAAGGCCGCTGCGACATCCTCATCGTCCCGGCGACGACCGCGCTCTATCGCATGCCGCCCGCGTCGTTTCTCGCGGCTTACACGTTCTCGTTCACGCAGGGCGAGCGGCTCGACGAAGCGAAGCTCAAGGCGCAATTGACGCTCGCGGGTTACGAGCACGTGAGCCAGGTCGTGCGGCCGGGCGAGTATTGCGTGCGCGGCTCGCTCATCGATCTCTATCCGATGGGCTCGGCGCTGCCGTATCGCATCGATCTGTTCGACGACCAGGTGGACTCCATCCGCGCGTTCGATCCGGACACGCAGCGCAGCCTTTATCCGGTGCGCGACGTGCGCCTGCTGCCGGGCCGCGAGTTCCCGTTCGACGAAGCCGCGCGCACCGCCTTTCGCAGCCGCTGGCGAGAGGTCTTCGAGGGCGATCCGAGCCGCTCGCAGATTTACAAGGACATGGGCAATGGCGTGCCCTCGGCGGGCATCGAATACTATCTGCCGCTCTTCTTCGATGAAACCGCGACGCTCTTTCATTACTTGCCGCAAGGCTCGCAGCTCGCGTTTGTCGGCGATATGGACGCCGCGATCAAGCGCTTCACGCACGACACGAAGCAGCGCTACGACTTCCTTTCGCACGATCGCGAGCGGCCCTTGCTCGAACCGCGCCGGCTCTTTCTGACAGACGACGACTTCTTCACGTTCGCGAAGCCCTTCGCGCAGTTGAAGTTTCCCGCGACGCCCGAAGGCGGCTGGGCCGTGCCGCTGCCGGGCCTCGCGATCGACCGTCACGCCGACGAGCCTTTGCTCGCGCTGCGTCACTATCTGGAGCAGACGGACAATCGCGTGATGCTCGTCGCGGAATCGGCGGGACGTCGCGAGACGATCCAGCAATTGCTCGCCGACAACGGCCTGCGCGGCGAATTGCGCGACACGTTCCACGAATGGCTGACCGCCGACGGCAAGTTCACGCTCGGCATCGCGCCGCTCGCCAACGGTTTCGCGCTGCCGTTGGAGAAGCTGTCGATCGTCACCGAGACGGAGCTTTACGGACCGCTCGCGCGCCGCGCCGGACGGCGTCGTCAGGAGCAGGCGAGCAACGTCGATTCGATGGTGCGCGATCTCGCCGAGCTGAAGGTCGGCGATCCCGTCGTGCATGCGCAGCATGGCATCGGCCGATACATGGGCCTCGTGTCGATGGACCTCGGCGAAGGTGAAACCGAATTCCTGCATCTCGAGTATCAGAACGAGGCGAAGCTGTATGTGCCGGTCGCGCAATTGCATGTGATCTCGCGCTACAGCGGCGCGGACCCGGAAAGCGCGCCGCTGCATACGCTCGGCTCCGGCCAGTGGGAAAAAGCCAAACGCAAGGCCGCGCAGCAGATTCGCGATACGGCCGCCGAGCTGCTCAACCTTTACGCGCGCCGCGCGGCGCGCGAAGGTTATGCGTTCAAGCTCGAGCCGCGCGACTACACCAAGTTCGCGGAGAGCTTCGGCTTCGAGGAAACGCCCGATCAGGCGGCGGCGATCGCAGCCGTCATCGGCGACATGACGAGCGGCAAACCGATGGACCGTCTCGTGTGCGGCGACGTCGGCTTCGGCAAAACGGAAGTCGCGCTGCGCGCCGCGTTCATCGCGGTGATGGCGGGCAAGCAGGTCGCGATTCTTTCGCCGACGACGCTGCTTGCGGAACAGCACACGCAGACCTTCACCGACCGTTTCGCCGACTGGCCGGTGCGCATCGCGGAACTGTCGCGCTTCAAGACCGGCAAGGAAGTTTCGACGGCCGTGCAGCAGATCAACGAAGGCTCGGTCGATATCGTCATCGGCACACACAAGCTCTTGTCGAGCGATGTGAAGTTCAAGCGGCTCGGGCTCGTGATCATCGACGAGGAGCATCGCTTCGGCGTGCGGCAGAAGGAGGCGCTCAAGGCATTGCGCGCCGAGGTCGACGTGCTCACGCTCACCGCGACGCCGATTCCGCGCACGCTCGGCATGGCACTCGAAGGCCTGCGTGATTTTTCCGTGATCGCGACCGCGCCGCAGAAGCGGCTCGCGATCAAGACTTTCGTGCGGCGCGAGGAAGACGGCGTGATCCGCGAGGCGATGCTGCGCGAACTGAAGCGCGGCGGCCAGGTTTACTTCCTGCACAACGAAGTCGAGACGATCGAGAATCGGCGCGCGATGCTCGAAGCGCTGGTGCCCGAGGCGCGCATCGCGGTTGCGCACGGACAGATGCACGAGCGCGAGCTCGAACGCGTGATGCGCGATTTCGTCGGCCAGCGCGCGAACGTGCTGTTGTGCACGACGATCATCGAGACCGGCATCGACGTGCCGAGCGCGAACACGATCCTCATGCATCGTGCGGACAAGTTCGGTCTTGCGCAGTTGCATCAGTTGCGCGGACGTGTCGGGCGTTCGCATCACCAGGCGTATGCGTATTTGCTGGTGCACGATCCGCAATCGCTGACGAAGCAGGCGCAGCGGCGGCTCGAAGCCATTCAGCAGATGGAGGAACTCGGCTCGGGTTTTTATCTCGCGATGCACGACCTGGAGATTCGCGGTACGGGCGAGGTGCTCGGCGACAAGCAATCGGGCGAGATTCACGAGATCGGCTTCCAGCTTTACACCGACATGCTGAACGACGCCGTGCGCGCGCTGCGCGAAGGCCGCGAGCCGGATCTGAACGCCCCGCTTGCGGCAACGACCGAGATCAATCTGCACGCGCCCGCGATTCTGCCCGCCGATTACTGCGCCGATGTGCAGGAGCGTTTGTCGTTGTACAAGCGGCTCGCGAACTGCGAATCGAGCGATGCGATCGATGGCATTCTCGAAGAGCTCGTCGATCGATTTGGGAAGCTGCCGCCGCAGGCGCATGCGCTCGTGGAGACGCATCGGCTGCGTCTTGCTGCGAAACCGCTCGGCATCTCGAAGATTGACGCGGGCGAGCAGTCGATCTCGCTGCAGTTCGTTCCGAATCCGCCCGTCGATGGCATGAAGATCATCGAGATGGTGCAGAAGCATAAGCACATCAAGCTCGCGGGTCAGGACAAGTTGCGCATCGAGTCGCGGAGTCCCGATCTCTCGGTGCGGATCTCTACTGTCAAGGAGACGTTGCGGGCGTTGGGGGGGCCGGTTCGGAAACCGGCCGCTGTTGTTCGGTGATTTTTTTGTTTTCGCCGGATTCCGATTTGCTTTCGGTCTGTCAGCGTTGCCTCCTGTGCGGGGTGGGGCTCACTTTGCTTACTGTAGTCGCCGGATCCCGGTCTCGCGTCGGTCTATTAGCACTGCCCCTGTGCGGGGCGGCACTCACTTTCTTTGCTGCTGCAAAGAAAGTAAGCAAAGAAAGCAGCTCTTCAGGCCCGCGGTCACACGCAATTTGGGTAGTCCTCTCGTCACAGGCGGCACTCGCCTAAAGAGTGCCCTCAAACACCTAATCGGGCTTGGCTCGCGCACGGTCTGCCGCCCGAAGGTGTTCAGAACGTTGGTTCAGCACGAAAGAGCTTCGGCACAGCGCTACGCGCTGCCGCCGGGTCTGCAAGGGAAACCATAGGTTTGCATGTGCGGTGCGAGAGAGAATTTAGTAGCAAAGCACACGCAGACCCGCTTGACCGGTCGGCCGCGAAGCGGGCTGGAGCTATTTGGTGCTGAACCAGTTTGGTGTGTGGTGCGATGTGACAGACCGTGCGCGAGCCAAGCCCGATGGGGCCTATGAGGGCACTCTTTAGGCAGCCCACGATGGACGAGAGGACTACCCAAATTGCGTGTGACCGCGGGCGTATCGGAAGCTGCTTTCTTTGGTTACTTGTATCTTGAATCTGGCGTCCGGAAGCTGATCTCTCCCGTTCGCTCGAAGCGGTAGCCCGTTTGTGTTACATGGGCTCACAGCCCGAAAGAAAGCTGGTGGCGCCGCTTCTCCTTACCGCTTTGAACCCGGACAGTTGACTGAGCCTCGAGCTCGTATCTTTGCAAGTATGGGTGCTGTGGTGAACCAAATCCAATCCTCTTCCGTCTCGCCTTTGTTCGTTGGCATCGATGTCAGCGGCTCCTTTCTCGACATCGCCTTCCACGAATCCTCCGAACTCTTTCGCCTGGCCAATTCTCCCGATGGCTTCGCGCAGCTGATCCACCGACTGCTGCCGCTCAACCCACAACTCATCGTGCTCGAAGCCACCGGCAAGCTCGAACGCGCCGTCCTCGAAGCCCTCTGCCAGGCCGGCTTGCCCGCCGTCGCGGTCAATCCCAAGCGGGTGCGCGACTTCGCCAGGTCCGCCGGCGTACGGGCCAAGACCGATCGCATCGATGCGCGCCTCATCGCCCGCTATGGCGCGACCATCAAACCCGAAGTCAGACCCCTGAACGACGAGCAAACCCAGCAGTTGCAGGCCCTCATCCTGCGCCGTGCACAGCTCATCGAGATGCTCACCGCCGAGCAAAATCGCCGCAAACGCGCTCATAAATCCGCTTTGCCAAGCATCGATGAGTTCATTCGCTTCATCTCACAGCGCATCAAGGACGCCGATCGCGACATCGACGCCTTCCTGCACGCCAACGATCTCTGGCGCAAGACCGAGGCCGTGCTGCGCTCCGTGCCCGGCATCGGCAAAGGCGCCGCGGCCGTGCTCATTGCCTTTCTGCCCGAACTCGGAACCCTCAACGCCCGCGAAATCGCCTCGCTCGCCGGGCTCGCCCCGTTCAATTCCGATAGCGGCGCTCACTGCGGCCAGCGACACGTCTCGGGCGGCCGCCCCATCGTGCGGCGCGCCCTCTACATGGCCTGCGTCGCCGCCCAGCGATCCAACGCGCACATCAAGGCGTTTTGCGACCGCCTGCGCGCCAGAGGCAAAAAGACCAAAGTCGCCTTCGTCGCAGCAATGCGCAAGATGCTCACCCAGCTCAACGCCATGATGCGCGACGGCACAACTTGGAATCCCCCAAAACCATGATCCTTACCAACTCAACCCTTGACGCTCAATACAGTTGCTTTCTTTGCAGCAGCAAAGAAAGTGACTGCCGCCCCGCACAGGGGCAACGCTAATAGACCACTAAGAAAACGGGATCCAGCGACAACCCCAAAGCGCCAAAGCTCAAAAGCCCCAAAACTCAAAAACCAAAAAGCCCCCTACGGCCAGCATCATTCTTTTGGGCTATGATCAAACCCTACCCGCAGGAGCAAAAATATGTCACAGATCGCTGACACGGCGAATCTCGAAGCTCAATCCAGAACCGAAACGCCCATTTGCCTGCCGTGGATCGAACGGCTCGTATCCATCGATACCGTAAGCCGCAATCCGAATCTCGGCCTGATCGAAACGGTACGCGACGAACTGCGAAAAGCGGGCATCGAAGCGACCATCACCAACGATCCGCGCGGCCAGTGGGCGAATCTCTTCGCCACGGTCCCGGCGCACGACGGCCAAACCGACGGCGGCATCGTGCTGTCGGGTCACACCGATGTCGTTCCGGTCGACGGTCAGGACTGGCAGAGCGATCCGTTCAAGCCCGAAGTGCGCGACGGCCTCCTCTACGGCCGCGGCTCGTGTGACATGAAAGGCTTCATCGGCGCCGCGCTCGCCATGCTACCGAAGATGCAGGCGACCAAGCTCGCGAAACCCATCCACTTCGCGCTTTCCTACGACGAAGAAGTCGGCTGCGCCGGCGCGCCGCTGATGATCGCCGACCTGAAAAAGCGCGGCCTCAAACCCGATGGCTGCATCGTCGGCGAACCGACATCGATGCGCCCGATCATCGCGCACAAAGGCATCAACACTTATCACTGCTGCGTGCGCGGCTTCGCGGCGCATTCGTCGCTGACGCCGAAGGGCCTGAACGCGATCGAGTACGCAGCGCGGCTCATCTGCCACATCCGCGATCTCGTCGACGAGTTTCGCGCGCAAGGTCCGTTCGACGAACTCTACGACGTGCCCTTCACCACCGGTCAGACGAGCACGATAAAAGGCGGCAACGCGATCAACACCGTGCCCGCCGAATGCAACTTCGAGTTCGAATTCCGCAATTTGCCGACGATCGATCCCGATCAGATCTTCAAACGCATCCAGTCGTACGCGCATGACACGCTGCTGCCGAAGATGCTGAAGGAACACGGCAACGCGGCGATCGAATTCACGAAGCTCGCGTCCGCGCCCGGCCTCGACGCCACCGAGCAGGCCGCGATCACGCAACTCGTGCGCGCGCTCACGCAAAATCAGGACAAGCACAAGGTCGCCTACGGCACCGAAGCGGGCTTGTTCGCGAACGCGGGCGTGCCGAGCATCGTCTGCGGGCCGGGCAACATCGAACAGGCGCACAAGGCGAACGAGTATGTGTCGCTCGAACAGCTCGTCCAGTGCGAGGCGTTCCTGGGCAAGTTCATCCACAGCATGTCCGTCGAAGCACAGCCCCGTTGACCTCTCCAGATCGACAACACGTCATGTCCACTGCCATGCAGCATTCCGACAATACGATCGACGGCACACCGATTCCGACGCTCGACGAAATCGCCGAGCAGCATATGGCGCTCACGCCGTGGGTGACGCGCACCCCGACCTTCGAGCGCCACGACTTTCCGACGCTCGAAGGCACGCCGGTCACGTTCAAGTTCGAACTCTTGCAGGCAAGCGGCACGTTCAAGGCGCGCGGCGCGTTTTCGAATATCCTCGCGCTCACCGACAGCGAGCGTTCGGCGGGCGTCACGTGCGTATCGGCGGGCAATCACGCGGTGGCGGTCGCGTACGCGGCGCAGCGCATGGAAGTGGGCGCGAAGGTCGTCATCATCAAGAGCGCGAGCCCGGCGCGCGTGGCGCTGTGCCGGCGCTACGGCGCGGAAGTCGTGTTCGCGGAGAACGTCGCCGAGGCGTTCGATGTCGTGCGGCGCGTCGAAGCGGAAGAAGGACGCGTGTTCATCCATCCGTTCAACGGCTATCGCACGGTGCTCGGCACGGCGACGCTCGGCTACGAGTGGACGTCGCAGGCGCCCGATCTCGACGCCGTGATCCTGCCGATCGGCGGCGGCGGCCTGGCCGCGGGCGTATCGACGGCGATGCGCCTCGCAAATCCGTCGCTGCATGTCTTCGGCGTGGAACCGGAAGGCTCGGATGCGATGAAACGCAGCTTCGAGGCGAATCACACGGTCAAGATGGGCGCGATGCACGGCATCGCCGATTCTTTGATGGCGCCGCATACCGAGCAGTACAGCTACGAGCTATGTCGGCGGCATATCGACGAGATCGTCGCCGTGTCGGACAACGAGCTGCGTCACGGCATGCTGCAGTTGTTCGGTGAACTCAAACTGGCGGTCGAGCCGGCATGCGCCGCCGCCACCGCCGCCCTGCTCGGACCGTTGCGCGAGCGGCTGGAAGGCAAGCGTGTCGGCGTGCTGCTGTGCGGCACCAATACCGACCCGACGACCTTCGCGAAGCATCTCGCGCTCGCGCGGGAAGCGTCGGGCGACTGAAGCTTTCGCAAGCAGGCGTTTGCATGTCTTTTCTCGGGGCGCATCGTGCGCCCCGAACTCGTTTTGCGCAAACTTCACGCTGAGATTTTCTCAAAGCGTATTAATGAAAAAAATAATTGATCTTTGTGCATATCTTTGTCATTCCGGCGGCAAAGCTTGTCTGCGCACGTGCGCGCTGATAGTGTCGCCAACCAAATGCAGTCGGAAGATCTGTTTCTAAACCTGAGCACTGTTTAATCTTTTTCAATCGCCATTAGCGCCCGTTTCAAAGTTCGCGGAGCTGATTCGGCACGAACAAGAACTCTCTCCGGCAAGTACAGGCAGCAACGATCCATCGTTGCGGGAACACGCACGCCTACGAATAGCGATTAAATTCAATTAATGTCTACCGCGATATTTCGCAAAGCGGATAGATAGACGGATCCATTTATTACGGCGCTTTTGGACGCACCAATTTTTCAAACAATGAGCAAAATAAATCGAATCCCAGAAACGGGAATAATGCAATGCGTTTTATCTGAATTCGGCACGCGTCGCGGACTTACCGCGCGCCGATCAGTTCTGGCGCTGATGCTGGCGGCCTCATCGGCCTGCATTCCCGTTGCTCATGCAACCGAAAGCGCGCTCGGCCGGCCTGTCGCGGGCATGAGCGTCGGCCCGAGCGCGGGCATCGTGCCGCCCGAGCCGATGACCATCGTGAACTTCGAGAACATCTATCTCGACGGCTCGATCGGCGCGAACCGCTCCGTGCCGATCGCCGGCACGGCGACTGCCGGCGTCGACGCGAAGATCGACTTCACGCTCGCTACCCTGATGCGCTCGTGGGGCAGCATGGGCGGATGGAGTTTCGCGTCCGCCATCACGCTGCCCTACGTCTGGACCGACGTGAAAGCAGGCGCGTCCGTCGGACGCCTGAACGGCGCGCGCAGCGACAGCGCCGCGAACTTGTTTGACCTCTACTTCACGCCGATCGTCGCGGGATACCACTTCTCGCGCACCGATCACATCGCGCTCAGCTTCAACGTCTGGGCGCCGACCGGCCGTTACGACCCGAACGCGCTCGCCAACACGAGCCTGAACAACTGGACCTTCGTGCCTCAAGTGGCGTACACGAAGCTCGTTCCGCAGTACGGCCTGGAATTCGACGCCGTCGCGGGACTGCAGTTCTACACGCGCAATCAAGCCACCGATTATCAAAACGCCCCGCTCTTCACGCTCGATCTAATGGGCCTGAAGAAATTCGCCAATGGCGTCGGCGTAGGCCTCGTGATGGGCACCGTTCAGCAGCTCGGCAAGGACTCCGGCCCAGTCGCCGATCGGCTCGACGGCTTCGTCGGACATGACTTCTCGCTCGGTCCCATCGTCACTTACGACACCAAGGTGGGCGGCAAACATCCCGTTTCGGCGAGCTTGCGCTGGGTGCCGAGCATCGCGAGCACGAACCGGCTCAAGAGCACCAACAGTTTCATGGCAAGCGCGACGCTGGCGTTCTGATGCCTGCCCGCATCGCGATATGAATTCAACCCGAAGAAGGAGCAACGCATGAAAAAAACCTCTATCAGCACGATAACCGCGCTGCTGTTCGCTGCGGGCACCGCGCACGCGCTGGAAGCGAAGCAGCCGCCGCGCAACCCGTTCCTCGCCGCCGAGAAATATTCGATCACGCACTTCGATTCGTCGCAGAGCGATGCGTTTCCGTATGCGGTCAAGCCCGGCTTCTTCAACGTCGATATCAGCAAGGCGCCGCGCGTCGTCGCCGGTCCGGTGAACATCATGACGCTCGCGTCGACGTCGCCGAACTACATGTGGGGCGTGTCCAGCGAAGGCGTGACGTATATCGACGTGTCGAACGGCGGCTTCAAGGAAGTCGCACGCGCCCCGGCGCCCGGCAACAAGGTCATTCCGGCCGCGCTGCACGACAAGGTGCTCGGCGAGCGCTACACGAACATCAAGCAGGCCGAAGACGCAGTGTTCAAGACCTACGGCCTCGACTGGACGCGCGTCGTCAACGGCGTGTACTCGGTGGTGGACAAGGATAATCATGTCTACTACAACGATTCGGACGGCAACATCAGCATGTTCGGTCTCGTGGACGAAAAGAATCCGGCCGCCGGCATCAAGGTCATCAAGACCGTCGACATGAAACCGATCGTCGGCAAGGCGCATCTCGTCGGCACGGGTGTCACGTACGACGGCAAGTTCGTCGTGGCATCGAACGTGTCGATCAGCGTGTTCGACCGTTCGCTCGAAGGCCAGCCGCAGACGATCCGCTTTGCGCCGGGCGAATTCGTGAGCAACTCGTTCGCGATCGATCAGAAAGGCGGCATCTACATTGCGTCGAATCGCGTGATGCATAAGGTCGTTTGGACCGGCACGAAGCTCTCGGAAGACGAAGCAGACGGCGCATGGAAGGCCGAATATGAGCACGGCGATCAGCCGCCCGCAGTCAAGTTCGGCGACGGCACCGGCTCCACGCCCACGCTCATGGGCTTCGGCGACGACCAGGACAAGCTCGTGGTCATCACGGACGGCGCGAACCGCATGCACCTCGTCGCGTTCTGGCGCGACCAGATGCCTGCGGGCTGGAAGCAGATTCCGGGTACGAAGTCGCCGCGCATCGCCGGTCAGATCGGCATCACGGCCGGACTCAAGCATCCGCCGAAGTTCGTTCAGAGCGAACAGTCGGTGGTCGTGAACGGCTACGGCGCGTTCGTCGTCAACAACGTTGCCGAGAAGGGCCATCCGGACAAGCTCGTCGACGTGCTGTCGCTCGGTCCGGTCAACAAGCCGGCCTCGGGTGCCGAGCGTCTCGAATGGGATCCGAAGAAGCACGCATGGCGCTCGGTCTGGACGCGTGACGACGTCGTTTCCATCAGCATGGTGCCGAGCACGAGTTCGGCGTCGAACATGGTGTTCGTGAACGGCTACTATCCGAAGACGGGTTGGGAAATCACCGGCATGGACTGGAACACCGGCAAGACCGTGCATCGCGTGTCGTTCGGGCAGAGCAATCTGGGCAACGGCGCTTACGCCATCATCCAGTACATGTCCAACGGCGACCTGCTCATGAATAGCATCGGCGGTCCGACGCGCGTCGTTCTGAAGGACGCAGCAGCGAAGTAAGCGGCGCGTCTTGATGCAAGAAGGGCCATCGCGACTGAACATCGCGATGGCCCTTCGGCGTTTACAGCGTCGTGCCGGACGCGCTTTTTGCGTCCGGCCACTTGACGTCACATCACCGTTGCGAGCTTTCTCCGTTCGCTGCGCAGCATGAAGACGTTCGCCGCGATCACGCCGACCGTCACGAGCGCGATGAACAAAGTCGCGAGCGCGTTCATCTCCGGATTCAGGCCAAGACGCACGCGCGAGAACACGACGAGCGGCAATGTCGTCGAACCGGGACCGGACAGGAACGCCGACAGCACGAGATCGTCGATCGAAAGCGTGAACGACAGCAGCCAACCGGCGACGAGCGCCTGCGAGATCAGCGGCAGCGTGATCGAGAAGAACACGCGCAGCGGCGTCGCGCCGAGATCGAGCGCGGCCTCCTCCAGCGAAGGATTCAGCTCCCGCACCCGCGATTCCACGATGATCGCCACATACGAGATGCACAACATGACGTGTCCGATCCAGATCGTGAAGAATCCGCGATCCGGCCATCCGATGAGCTTCGCCATTTCGACGAACAACAGCAGCAGCGAAATGCCCTGAATGACTTCGGGGATCACGAGCGGCGCGTTGATCATGCCCGCGTAGAGCGTGAAGCCCTTGAAGCGCCCCATGCGCGCGAGCACGAAGCCCGCCCACGTGCCGATGACGACCGACGCGCACGCCGTGAAAAACGCGATGCGCAACGACAGCCACGCCGCGTTGATCAGTTCGTCGTCGGTGACGAGCGCGCGATACCACTTGAGCGACGGCTCGGTCCAGACGGTGACGAGCGGCGAATCGTTGAACGAATAGACGATGAGACTCAGGATCGGTATATAGAGGAACGCGAATCCCAATCCCAGCGCGGTGATTTGCAACGGACGGCTGACCTTGATCATCGCTTTTCCTGCAGTTGCTTCGCCTGGAAGTGCTGGAAAAGCGCCATCGGCACGAGCAGCAAGAGGACCATCGCGCAAGTGACGGCGGAAGCCATCGGCCAGTCGGCGTTGTTGAAGAACTCGTTCCACATGACGCGGCCGATCATCAGCGTATCCGCGCCGCCGAGCAGTTCGGGAATCACGTACTCGCCCACCGCCGGAATGAACACGAGCAGGCAGCCCGCGATGATGCCGTTCTTCGACAGCGGCAACGTGATCTGCACGAACGCCTTCCACGGCTTCGCGCCGAGATCGTAGGCCGCTTCGAGCAAAGTCAGATCCATCTTCACGAGATGCGCGTAAAGCGGCATCACGAGAAACGGCAAATACGAATACACCATGCCGATATATACCGCGATGTTCGTGTGATACAGCTCGATCGGCGAATGCAGCAGGCCGATCGAAATCAGGAAGTTATTGAGCAGGCCGTTGTTCTTCAGAATGCCGATCCACGCGTACACGCGAATGAGGAACGACGTCCAGAACGGCAGCATCACGGCCATCATCAGGATGTTGCGCGTGGCCGGATTCGAACGGGCGATGTAATACGCCATCGGATAGCCGATCAGGAGGCACAGCACCGTCGATACCGCCGCGACCAGCAGCGAGTTCATGTAGGTCGCGAAGTACAGGCTGTCCTTGACAAGGAACGCGTAGTGCGCGAAGTCGAGCGCGATATGCATCACGCCCTCTTCCATCGTCACGAGATCCGTGTACGGCGGAATGCCGAGCTGGCTGTCCGCGAAGCTGATCTTCACGACGAGCAGGAACGGCACGAAGAACAGCAGCAGGAGCCACAGATAAGGACCGCCGATGACGAGCGTGCGTCCGGAAACGCCGATGCGCTTGAGCCAGTTCGTCATCATGCGGTCAGCACCACGCCCGCCGACGCGCTCCAGCGCACGTAGACTTCGTCGTCGAACGTGGGCGAATCGATCTCGCCGATCGCGAGGCTCGACAGGTTCGCGACCACGACCTTGCCGGAATCGAGCGTCACGTGATAGAGCGTGTAGCCGCCCATGTACGCGATGTTCGTCACCTTTCCGCGGCCCCAGTTGTAGGTGCCTTCGGGCGGCTTGCGCGTGAGCGCGATGCGTTCGGGACGCACGGATATCGTCACCGGCATGCCGAGCGGCCCGGTGATGCCGTGGCTCACATAGAGCCGCACCGGAAGGTCCGGCGATTCGACGAAGATGTGATCCGGCTCGTCCTCGATGACATTGCCGTCGAAGAGATTGGTCGAGCCGATGAACTGCGCGGAGAAGCGGCTATTCGGATACTCATAGACTTCGTGCGGCGTGCCGAGCTGCACGATCTGCCCTTCGCTCATCACGGCGATGCGATTGGCCATCGTCATCGCTTCTTCCTGATCGTGCGTCACCATGATGCAGGTGACGCCCACCGTATCGAGAATATTGACGAGCTCGATCTGCGTGCGCTGGCGAATCTGTTTGTCGAGCGCGGACATCGGCTCGTCGAGCAGAAGCAGCTTAGGTCGCTTGACGAGGCTGCGCGCGAGCGCGACGCGCTGCTGCTGACCACCCGACAACTGGTGCGGCTTGCGCTTGGCGAACTTCGCCATCTGCACGAGTTCGAGCGCGTTGTGGACGCGGTCCTTCAGCTCGCCGCCCTTTACGCCTTCCTGCTTCAGCCCGAACGCGACGTTCGATTCCACGCTCATGTGCGGAAAGAGCGCGTAGGACTGGAACATCATGTTGACCGGCCGGTTGTACGGCGGCATCTTCGCGAGGTCTTCCCCGTCGATCAGAATCTGCCCTTCGGTCACCGATTCGAGTCCGGCGAGCATGCGCAAAAGAGTCGACTTGCCGCAGCCCGAGCTGCCCAGCAGCGCGAACAGCTCGCCCTTCTTCACCGACAGGTTGACGCCCCGCACGGCCGTCGTCTCGCCGAACTTCTTCACGACATCGACGATCTGCACGAAGCTGTCGTCCGTGCTCGAGACGGATGGGAAACTGCCCGGCTCGCGCCGGCCGGAATTAGGCGCTGCCTTCAACGCGCTCGACTGCTCACTCATGATTGCCTGTTCGACTCCTTGCTTCCATGCGTCTTTCGTGACTCGCCCCGCCACGCGATGCGATCACGAACAAAGCCCCCGGAGGTCCAGGGGCTTCGTCGTTTCAAAAGAATAACCGGCTTATCGGATTCATCGGCCGGACTTGAATTCCGTCCAGAGCCGCGTCTGCAGGCGCTGGATTTCCGGCGGCAGCGGCTTCAGCAGGAACAGCGTCTTGATGACATCCTGCGGCGGATACACGGCCGGATCGTTCGCGACGTCCTTATCCACGTACTTGCGCGCTTCGAGATTTGCGCTCGGGTAGTACACGGCGTTGGTGATCGCGGCGTGAACCTGCGGCGTCTCGATGTAGTTGATCCACTCGTGCGCCGCGTCCTTGTTCTTGGCGTCCTTCGGAATCGCCATCACGTCGAACCACACGGGCGCGCCGCCCTTCGGAATGTAGTACTCGATCTTGAACGGCTTCTTCGCATCGACGGCGCGATGCTTCGCGATCACGACGTCGCCCGACCAGCCGTAGGTGAAGCAGATATCGCCGCCGACCATGTCGTTGATGTAGCCCGACGAGTTGAACTGCGTGATGTACGGACGGATTTTCTTCATCATCGCGAGCGCTTCGCGATAATCGGCCGGGTTCGTGCTCATCGGATCCTTGCCGATGTAATGCAGCGCGGCCGCGAACATCTGGTCCGGCGCGTCGAGCACCGAGACGCCGCACGCCTTCAGCTTCGAGATGTTCTCGGGCTTGAAAAGGATGTCCCAGTTGTTCAGTTCGGCGTTCGCGCCGAGGATCTGCTTCGCCTTGTCGACGTTGTAGCCGAGGCCCGTCGTGCCGTACGCCCAGGGCACCGTGTATTTATTGCCCGGATCCGCGCCCTCGACGAGCTTCATCAGGTCGGGATCGAGATATTTGAGGTTCGGCAGCTTCGACTTGTCGAGCGGCGCGAAGATGTTCGCGGCGATCTGCTTGCCGGCGTAATTGCTGGTCGGCACGACGATGTCATAGCCGGAACGGCCGGTCAGGAGCTTGGCCTGCAGGGTGTCGTCGCTGTCGTAGTTGTCGTACTTCACCTTGATGCCGGTCTGCTTGGTGAAGTTGGGAATCGTGTCCTTCGCGATATAGTCCGACCAGTTGTACACGTTCAACTGCGTGTCTTTCGCGAAGGCCGCGAGCGGAGTCAACATCGCGGCGCATGCCAGGGCGCCCGCCAGCTTGGCCGTGCGGCTCGCCAGTTTCTCGTTCATTTCGATTCTCCCTTGTTCCGACTTGTCACGACGTCGTGCCGCCCGGACCCGGCGCATTTTCGCATCGCCGAGCGACCCGCGACTCCCCTAAAACCCCGAAAACTACCATTAAACGCGGACGCGACAAAAAATAATCCGCCGCTTGTCGCGCAAAATGTACACGCCCTTGCGCCACGCGGCGACGGTCTTGCCGCGCGGGGCTCTGCCCGGCTTAGCGCCGCGCGCCGACAGCCGGAAAGAGCGCGCATTTTAGCCCCTAATCCGCTGCCGCGGCACGTGATAAACCCACACTCGTCAAAGTGACACGCAGGCGTAAGCCCGATGCAATGTCATTATTCGTGGTCGGTCGCCTGCGTCCCCTTGCGCCCGCCGTTTTGCGAGTCGTTTCTTCGTCGTTTCGTTGACTCGCACGAGCGCGGCCGACACGGGACAAGCCTGACGAATAGCCAGCGGAACAGTTGTTGCGAGCCAATTCGACGTGCGCCGCGAAAAGCGGCGTCTTCTGAACCGGCAACGCGCACCGTTGCAACGCTATCCGAGGCCGCCTCCCGCATGAATACCAATCCCTCCGCGCTCGCCCGGCCGTCAGCCGCGAAATCCGACGCGCAGTCGCCCGTGGCGACCCGTGAAGATCGGGGGCGCGCGCCGCGCCCGCGCAGACACTGGTATTCGTTCGCCGGCGCGGGCGCGCTCGTCGCTGTCGGCTACATGGATCCCGGCAACTGGGCGACGGCGCTCGCGAGCGGCGCGCGCTACGGTTACTCGCTGCTTTTCGTCGTCCTGCTCGCGAGCCTGATGGGGATGCTGCTGCAATGGGTCGCGTCGCGCGTGGGCGTCGTGACCGGGCGCGACCTCGCGCAACTGTGCCGCGAACGCTACAGCCGCCGTACGACGCTCGTTCTGTGGATCGCGTGCGAAATCGCGATCATCGCGTGCGACGTCGCGGAAGTCGTCGGCAGTGCGGTTGCGCTGCAAATGCTCTTCGGCCTCTCGCTCACGGCCGGCGTGCTGGTTTCGGCGGTCGGAACCTTCGCGATGCTCGCGCTGCAAAACCGCGGCAAGCGGACCCTGCAGCGGGCGGTATCGACGCTCATCTTTCTCGTGAGTTTGTGCTTCGTCATCGAACTCGCGCTGGCGCATCCGGTCTGGGGCGATGCGCTGCGCGGGATCGCGCCGTCGCGCGAACTCGTCCGCGATGCCGGCATGCTCTGGCTCGCCGCCGGCGTGCTCGGCGCGACCGTGATGCCGCACAACCTTTATCTGCACTCCGCGCTCGTCAAGGAGCACGCGAGCGCGCGCGACGACGCGACCATCGGGCGCGCGCTTCGTGGCGTGAACATCGATACGTTCGGCTCGCTCGGGCTTGCGTTCATCGTCAACGCGTCGTTACTGATCGTCGCGGCGGCCGTCTTCCACGCGAACGGCCACACCGGTGTGAACGATCTCGCCGACGCCCACCGTCTCATTGCGCCGCTCGTCGGCACCCATTGGGCGGGCGTCGTGTTCGCCGCCGCGCTGCTCGCGTGCGGCCTGAACGCGACGGTCACGGGCACACTCGCCGGCCAGGCGGTGATGGAAGGCTTCCTGCGCCTCAAGATGGCGCGCTGGGCGCGGGCGCTCCTGACGCGCGGGCTCGCGATCGGTCCGGCGCTCGTCGCGGTCGGAAGTTTCGGCCAGCATGGTTCGAACGCGCTCCTCGTCGCGACGCAAGTCGTCTTGAGCCTGCAATTGCCGCTCGCCGTGATTCCACTCGTGCGCTTCGCCTCCGATGCCGCGCTGATGGGCCGCTGGCGCGTCGCGCGCGTGCCGCTGGCGCTGGCGTGGATGTGCGCGGGCGTGATCGTCGCGCTGAACGGCGCGATGCTCTGGCAGGCGGTGTTTTCGGCCTGACGCACCGGTTTCGATGCCATTTCGTCTGGAATGTCGGGATCGCGGCGCGGCTCGCGCTGTCAGACTGTCCTGATGCCCGCCCCGCCCCAACAGGACACGAACTACATGGCCCACGGCCCACGATCGATTTCGCTGAAAAATTCCCGCCGCTCTGCCGGCCGCGCACGCATGTTCGCGCTTCTTCTTGCCGGCCTTTGCACAAGCGGCGCTACGCGCGCGACCGTCGCCGTGCTGCAACCCGCGCGCGAAGCCGCCGCCTCGCAACCGCTCGAACTGACGCTCCTCTATACCGACGATGACGCGAAACCCCTGACCGTCGATGTCCCGAAGCAACTGACCATGAATCTGACCAATGGCGATTTGCCGCCGGCGCCGCTCACGCTCGAACGCGATCCGACAGTGCCGGACCGTCTGCGCCTTGCGCCCGGCCAGTATCGCCGCGTGCGTTTTTCGGCGCCGTGGCCCGATTCGGCGCGCGGGACGGTGAAGATCGATCCGGTCGGCTTCGATGCTTCGCCGATGCTCGTCACGCTCAATCGCAGCGATACGCAGACCGAGGTCGCCGCCGCGGAGAAGGCCGAGTCGCAAGCGACGACGCCCGGCCAACTCGCCGTCGCGACGGCCGCGGCGAATACCGCCGTCCAACCGGCGTCCAGCACGGACACGTTGCTCTCGGGCCGCTTCTCGACGTTCGAGCCGATCTATTTCGCGGATGGCAAAAACGGCGACAATCTCGCGAAATTCCAGTTCAGCTTCAAATATCGCCTGCATCTGCCTGACGATCCCCGCTCGCGCGGCTTCCTCGACAACCTCTATTTCGGCTACACGCAGACGGCCATTTGGAATCTCTCGGCCGAATCGGTGCCGTTTCGCGACATCAGCTTTCAGCCGCAACTGTTCTATTACGTGGAGGACACCGGCTGGAAAAGCGCGCTCTTCACGCGCATGGGCGTCGCGGCGGGCATCGGGCATGAATCGAACGGCAAGAGCGGCGACGAATCGCGCTCGATCAACATCGCGTTCGTGCGCCCGACATGGGATTTCGGCGATCTGAACGGCAATCACCTGACGCTCTCGCCGAAGTTCTATTACTACCTGTCGAAGGCGGGCAACGAGGACATCGCGGATTATCGCGGCTACGTCGATTTCCTCGTGAAATACGGCAGCCCGGACGGCTGGCAACTCGCGACGACATTACGCAAAGGCACGAAGCACTGGTACGGCAGCGTGGAATCGCAGTTGACCTATCCGCTCGCGAAGCTGATCGGCAGCGCGTGGGGCGGCTATCTGTTCGTGAGCTACTTCAACGGGTACGGCGAGGACATCCTCGATTACAACCAGCGGCATCACTGGATCGCGCGGATAGGCTACAGTATCGCGCGTTGAGTTTTTTTACGATTTTGAATGCCGCGTTGCCGCCCTTTTTGTTCGGCGCCGATGCGGTCACGAGCTAGCCCAATGTCTTCGAATCTTCACGATCTGCCTGATAGCCCCTGCATCGGCGTGTGCTCCACGCTCTTCGACGACGTCTGCAAAGGCTGCGGCCGCACGGCCGGCGAAGTGTCCAACTGGGTGTTTCTGAACGACGACGAAAAACGCGCGATCTGGGAGCGCATTACGCGCGAAGGAACGGCGATGCGGTTTCGCAACGACAGGCTTTGACCGGCATGTAAAAACGGCCCGCTCTTTCGAGGCGGGCCGCTTGTTTCAGCGCGAGCGCGAAGCCGGTGATTACTGAATCCCCTGGCTCGCCAGAAAATCTTCGTAATTCCCGCCGAAGTCGCGCAGCGTGCCATCCGTCTTCACTTCGATGATGCGATTCGCCAGCCCGCTCACGAACTCGCGGTCGTGCGACACGAAGATCAGCGTGCCTTCGAACTTCTCCAGCGCGATCTGCAGCGACTCGATCGACTCCATGTCCATGTGGTTGGTCGGCTCGTCCATCAGCAGAACGTTGTGGCGGCCGAGCATCAGCTTGCCCCAGATCATGCGGCCCTTTTCGCCGCCCGACAGCACCTTCACGTTCTTCTTGATATCGTCCGCGTTGAAGAGCAGACGGCCGAGCGTGCCGCGCATCATCTGCTCGTCGTCGCCCTCCTTGCGATACTGGTCGATCCACTCGGTCAGCGTCTCGTCCTTCGGAAACTCTTCGTACGTGTCCTGCGGCATATAGCCGACGTTGGCGTTTTCCGCCCACTTCACCGTGCCGTGATCGAGTTCGAGCGCGCCCTTGAGCGACTTGAGCAGCGTCGTCTTGCCCGCGCCGTTCTCGCCGATGATCGCGATACGCTCGCCCGGCTGCACCGAGAGCGAAAAGTTCTGGAAGATCGTGCGGTCGTACTTCTTCGTGATTTCTTCCGCGACCACCGCGATGTTGTGCAGCTTCTTCTCGTACTCGAAGCGGATGAACGGATTCTGACGCGACGACGGCTTGAATTCCTCGATCTTGATCTTGTCGATCATCTTCAGACGGCTGGTCGCCTGACGCGCCTTCGACTTGTTCGCCGAGAAGCGGCGCACGAAGTCCTGCAGGTCGGCCACGCGCTCCTTCGCCTTCTGGTTCGCGGCCTGCTGACGCTCGCGCGCCTGCGTCGACGCCAGCATGTAGTCGTCGTAATTGCCCGGCCAGACCTTCAGCGTGCCGTAGTCCATGTCCGCCATATGCGTGCAGACCTGGTTCAGAAAGTGACGATCGTGGGAGATGATGATCATCGTCGAGTTGTACTGGTTCAGCACGTCTTCCAGCCAACGGATCGAGTTGATGTCGAGGTTGTTGGTCGGCTCGTCGAGCAGCAGCACGTCGGGCTTCGAGAACAGCGCCTGCGCGAGCAGCACGCGCAGCTTCCAGCCCGGCGCGACGTTGCTCATCGGGCCATTGTGATCGTTGATGTTGATGCCGATGCCGAGCAGCAGTTCGCCCGCGCGCGCTTCGGCCGTGTAGCCGTCGTATTCGGCGAACTTGGCTTCGAGGTCGGCGGCGCGCATGTAGTCGTCGTCGGTGGCGTCGGGGTTGGCGTAGATCGCGTCGCGCTCGGTCATCGCGGCCCACATTTCGGTGTGACCCATCATGACGACGTCGAGTACGCGCATGTCTTCGTACGCGAACTGGTCCTGGCGCAATTTGCCGAGACGCACGTTCGGCTCCAGCATGACGTTGCCCGAGGACGGCTCGAGATCGCCGCCCAGGATCTTCATGAAGGTCGACTTGCCGCAGCCGTTGGCGCCGATCAAGCCATAGCGGTTGCCTTCGCCGAACTTGACCGAGATGTTCTCGAAGAGGGGCTTGGGCCCGAATTGCATGGTGATATTGGCGGTAGACAGCACGGCGCGTCCTTTTGAATGGGGTACGACGAAAAACCTGAGATTTTAACAGCTTTTGGCGGGCTTTTGCCCGCGAGCGGCGATTCTGCGAAGCTGGCTCGGGCGGCGGATTTCGTGCCGCATCATAAAAAAACGGGGCGCGGCCGTGCAGCCGCGCCCCGTTCATCCCGATGACGATCCTGTTACGTGCGCTCGGCGATGAACGCCTTCACGACGCCAGCATCGGCAGGAACGATATCGAACCTTTGTGGCAGTTTTTCAAGTCCGACGAACGCAGCCGGCCGCTCGGGCTCGCGATTGAGCGCCTCGCGGATCGTCTCGCCGAATTTGATCGGCTGCGCGGTTTCGAGGACGATCATCGGCACGCCGGGCTTCAGATTTTCGCGCGCGACCTTCACGCCGTCGGCGGTGTGCGTGTCGATCATCGTGTGATAGCGCTCGAATACGTCGCGGATCGTCTTCACGCGGTCGTCGTGGCCGCTCTTGCCCGACACAAATCCGAATTCCTTCACGCGCGCGAAATCGCCGCTCACCGCGAGGTCGAAGCCGCCCTTCTCTTCGACGTCGCGGAACAGTTGCAGCACGCGCGCCGGATCGCGTCCGAGCAGGTCGTACACGAAACGCTCGAAGTTCGACGCCTTCGAGATATCCATGCTCGGGCTCGTCGTGTGATACGTCTCCGCCGCGCCGCGCACGCGATACACGCCGGTCTTGAAGAACTCGTCGAGCACGTCGTTTTCGTTGGTCGCGACGACGAGTTGATCGATCGGCAGGCCCATCATGCGCGCGATGTGCCCCGCGCACACATTGCCGAAATTGCCCGAGGGCACCGTGAACGACACGCGTTCGTCGTTGCTCTTCGTCGCGGCGAAATAGCCTTTGAAGTAGTACACGACCTGCGCGACGACGCGCGCCCAGTTGATCGAATTGACCGTGCCGATCTTGTGCTTCGCCTTGTACGCGTGATCGTTCGACACGGCCTTGACGATGTCCTGGCAGTTATCGAAGTTGCCTTCGACCGCCAGATTGAAGATGTTCGGATCCTGCAGCGAGAACATCTGCGCGGTCTGGAACGCGCTCATCTTCTTGTGCGGCGAGAGCATGAACACGCGCACGCCGGTCTTGCCGCGCATCGCGTATTCGGCGGCGCTGCCGGTGTCGCCCGAGGTCGCACCGAGGATGTTCAATTCATCGCCGTGCTTGGCCAGTGCGTACTCGAACAGATTGCCGAGCAGTTGCATCGCCATGTCCTTGAAGGCGAGCGTCGGGCCGTTCGAGAGTTCCAGCAGCGACAGCGTCGTGCCGTTTTCCTCGCCGAGCGTCTTCAAAGGCGTGATCTGAACCGCGCTCTCTTCGTGGCGCACGTTGCTGTACACCTGCGCGGTGTACGTCTTGCGCGTAAGCGAGCGCAGGTCGTCGGCAGGAATGTCGTCGCTGAACTTCGACAGCACTTCGAATGCGAGATCCGCGTACGACAGCGTGCGCCAGCGCGCGAGTTCGTCGGCGCTGACTTTCGGATACTCCGCCGGCAGATACAGGCCGCCGTCTTTGGCGAGGCCGCCCAGCAGAATGTCGGAGAACGTGTGGCGCTCGTCGGTGCCGGCGCCGCGCGTCGAAATGTAGTTCATCGTGCTTGCCTTTAGTTGAGCGCTTCCATGCGCAGCTTCGTCACCTTGGAGACGACCGTGGACAGCGCCTCGATCTGCGCGATCGCCGCGTTCACGTTCATTTCGAGCGTCTCGTGCGTGATGAGGATGATGTCGGTCTCGCCCTTGTTCGCGCCGTCGACTTCTTCCGATTCCTTCTGCAGCAGCGCGTCGATGGAGATGCCCTTGTCCGCGAGAATGCGCGTGATGTTCGCGAGCACGCCCGTCACGTCCGCGACGCGCAGGCGCAAGTAGTAGCCGCTCGTCACTTCGTCGATCGGCAGGATTGGCGTGTTCGACAGGCTGTCCGGCTGGAACGCCAGATGCGGCACGCGATGCTCGGGATCGGCCGTATGCAGGCGCGTCACGTCGACGAGATCGGCGACCACGGCGGACGCCGTCGGCTCCGCGCCCGCGCCCTTGCCGTAGTAGAGCGTCGTGCCGACCGCGTCGCCGTGCACGACGACCGCGTTCATCGCGCCTTCCACATTGGCGAGCAGGCGCTTGGCCGGAACGAGCGTCGGATGCGTGCGCAGCTCGATGCCCTTCTCCGAGCGCCGCGCGATGCCGAGCAGCTTGATGCGATAGCCGAGATCTTCCGCGTAACGAATGTCGATCGCGGCCAGCTTGCTGATGCCTTCCACATACGCGCGATCGAACTGCACCGGCACGCCGAACGCGATTGCGCTCATGATCGTGACCTTGTGCGCGGCATCGACGCCTTCGATGTCGAAAGTCGGATCGGCTTCGGCGTAACCCAGTTCCTGCGCGGCCTTCAATGCGGTCGCGAAGTCGAGCCCGCGGTCACGCATTTCCGAAAGAATGTAGTTCGTCGTGCCGTTGATGATGCCCGCGATGTACTCGATGCGGTTCGCCGTCAGCCCTTCGCGCAGCGCCTTGATGATCGGAATGCCGCCCGCCACCGCGGCCTCGAACGCGACCATCACGCCCTTCGCGCGCGCGGCCTCGAAAATTTCCGTGCCGTGCACCGCGAGCAGCGCCTTGTTGGCCGTCACGACATGCTTGCCGTTCGCGATCGCGCGCAGCACCAGTTCGCGCGCGAAGCCCGTGCCGCCGATCATTTCGCACACGATGGCGATGGAAGGATCGTCGACGACCGCGTTGAAGTCGTCCGTCACCGCGATGCCTTCCTGCTTCGCCGCTTCGGCCTTCGCCGTCGTACGCACGGCGACACGCGAAATTTCGATGCCGCGTCCCGCGCGTCGTTTGATTTCTTCCTGGTTACGGCGCAGCACCGTGAAGGTGCCGCTGCCGACCGTGCCGAAGCCCAAGAGTCCTACTTTGATCGGTTCCATGCAGCGCGAGTCTTTAAAAGAGAGATTAAGCGGAATGTCGTTTGCGATAGCCGTCGAGGAAGCGCGCGATGCGGTTGATCGAATCCGCGAGATCGTCGACGTTCGGCAGGAAAACCACGCGGAAGTGATCCGGCGTCGGCCAGTTGAAGCCGGTGCCTTGCACGAGCAGCACGCGCTCCTCGAGCAGCAGATCCGTGATGAACTGCTGGTCGTCCTGGATCGGATACATCTTCGGATCGAGCTTCGGGAACATGTAGAGCGCGGCTTGCGGCTTCACGCACGTGACGCCCGGAATCGCCGTGAGCATGTCGTACGCGAGTTCGCGCTGCTTGAAGAGGCGCCCGCTCGGGACGATCAGGTCGTTGATGCTCTGATAGCCGCCGAGCGCCGTCTGGATCGCATACTGGCCGGGTACGTTCGGGCACAGGCGCATCGACGCGAGAATGCCGAGGCCTTCGAGATAATCCTTCGCGCGGCGGCGGTTCTCTTCGATCAGCCCGGAGATCGCCATCCAGCCCGCGCGATACCCGCACGAGCGGTAACTTTTCGAAAGGCTGTTGAACGTGACCGTGACGACGTCTTCGGAGAGCGCGGCCATCGACGTGTGCGTCTTGCCGTCGTAGACGATCTTGTCGTAGACCTCGTCCGCGAAAATGATGAGACCGCGCTCGCGCGCGATCGCGATCAGTTCACGCAGCAGTTCGTCGGAGTACAGCGCGCCTGTGGGGTTGTTCGGGTTGATGACGACGAGCGCCTTCGTGTTCGGCGTGATTTTCGCGCGGATGTCGTCGAGATCGGGCATCCAGCCGTTGCTCTCGTCGCACATGTAGTGGCGCGGCGTGCCCGACGACAGGCTCACCGCGGCCGTCCATAGCGGATAGTCCGGCGCCGGAAGGAGCACTTCGTCGCCGTCGTTGAGAAGCGCCTGCATCGCCATGACGATCAGTTCCGACGCGCCATTGCCGATGTAGATATCGTCCAGTTCGACGCCCGTCACACCCTTTTGCTGCGTGTAATGCATGATCGCCTTGCGCGCGGCGAACACGCCCTTCGAATCCGAATAGCCCGACGAACCCGGCAGATTGCGGATCATGTCCTGAATGATCTCGTCCGGCGCCTCGAAGCCGAACGGCGCCAGATTGCCGATATTCAGCTTGATGATGCGATGGCCTTCTTCTTCGAGGCGCTTCGCGTGTTCGAGCACGGGCCCGCGAATGTCGTAGCAGACGTTTTGCAGCTTGTTGGATTTGAGAATCGGTTTCACGGCTGGCGCTCTGGGTCTGATGTGAATGCGGACGGGTTCTGGTGATGTCGGTCGCGTGCGGCTCGGAATTCGGGGCAGCCAGCCTCGCGCGCGGCGGACGGGCGTTGCAATAAATACCGAGGTGAAAGCCGATGGCGGCTCGCCCGGACGGCCCGCTTTTCCCGAGCGCCGAACGATGCATTTTAGACGCCGCGCCAGGTAAGGCATGGGCGATGCGGACCGGATTGCGTGTCGAAGGCGGCTTGTGGCGGCACGCGAGCGCAACGGGTGGCGCACGAGCGAGCCCGGCAGCCAAAAAGTTATAATTTACTGATTATGGCCCAGTTCCGCAATGCACCAATCGAATGCGCCGGAACCGGCGCAAACGGCGCTGCGCGCGCCCGCCGGGCCTCTCTCCTTTTCCTTGCCGGATCATTGTTTTGAAACTGCACCAGGATTCCACCAGCGCGCTCAATACCATCACGAGCTACGGAGACGGTTTCGTGGCGATCAATCTCGAAAGGCACGAAGGCAGCGTGATCGTCATGCCGCAGACGCCCGTCGCGGCGTGGCCGGTGTCGTCGTTCGATGCGCTCAAGCCCGAGGATTTCGATGCGCTCGTCGAGGCCGCGCCGGAAGTCGTCATTTTCGGCAGCGGGTCGCGGCTGCGCTTTCCGCATCCGCGCCTCACCGCGCAACTGGCGAAACACCGCATCGGCGTCGAAACGATGGATTTCGGCGCGGCCTGCCGCACCTACAACATACTGATGTCCGAAGGCCGGCGCGTGGCCGCCGCACTGCTGATCGAAGCCTGAGGGGATCGCTAAGGCGGCGCTAAGGAAGCGTTGGCAGACTCCCGCCGCCCGTCCGATATCGGCAGCAGCCGTCGCTTGCCAGTCGTCAATTTTGACGGATGCCGGTCGGCCGTGCGCTACACTTCCGCCCGGCATCGTCGTTACGCCGGGCGTTTCGACGTCGGACAAGTGCGCAGCGCGCGCTCGAACGTGCGAACTCGCATCGACAATGCGTGCCTGAGCATGCACGAGTTGCATCCTCGCGCGGCGCGCATTCATCGCTCAATTCGTTTCATTAGCGCCGCGCATCGCGGCATCGGACAGGTCGACTTCATGAACGATACGCCTACCCGGCTACCGCTCACGCGTCTTTCGCTCATTCTTCTGGTACTCGCACTCGCGATCATCTGGTTCGCGCCGCTCGGGTATCGTCATCTCGTGCCCAGCGACGAAGGCCGTTACGCCGAAATGGCGCGCGAGATGTTCGTGACCGGCGACTGGATCACGCCGCGCTACAACGGCTACAAGTATTTCGAAAAGCCGCCCCTGCAAACGTGGGCGAATGCCCTTACCTTTGCGTGGTTCGGCATCGGCGAATGGCAGGCGCGCCTTTATACGGCGCTCACGGGCTTTCTGGGCGTGCTGCTCGTCGGCTATACCGGCACGCGCGTATTCAACGCGATGACGGGCTTCGCCGCCGCGGTCATCCTCGCGACGTGCCCGTACTGGAACCTGATGGGCCACTTCAACGCGCTCGACATGGGCCTGTCGTTCTGGATGGAGCTGACCCTCTGCGCGCTCCTGCTCGCCCAGCGCCCCGGACTGCCGACCCGCGAAGTGCGTCTCTGGATGTGGCTCTGCTGGGCCGGCATGGGCGCCGCGGTGCTGTCGAAGGGTCTCGTCGGCCTGATCCTGCCGGGCGCCGTGCTCGTTCTGTATTCACTCGTGTCGCGCGACTGGGCGCTCTGGAAGCGGCTCTATATCGGCAGTGGGCTGATCGTATTCCTGATCGTGACCGGCCCGTGGTTCGCGCTCGTGCAGATGAAGAACCCGGAGTTCTTCGACTTCTTCTTCATCGTCCAGCAGTTCAAGCGCTATCTGACGCCCGAGCAGAACCGCCCCGGCGCGTTCTATTACTTCGTGCCGGTTCTGATCGTGGGTTTTCTGCCGTGGCTGTCGATCGCCTTACAGAGCGTGCGCCACGGCTTGAAGACGCCACGCCAGCCCAACGGCTTCGCGCCGGTCACGATGCTGCTGATCTGGTCCGCGTTCATTTTCCTGTTCTTCAGCGCGTCGCATTCGAAGCTCATTTCGTACGTGCTGCCGATCGCGCCGGCGCTCGCGCTCGTCATCGGGCTGTATTTGCCCTCGCTGACGAAATCGCAGTACCGCATGCATCTGATCGGCTATGCGGTATTTCTGATCGCCGCGGCCTTCGGAGCGATTTTCCTCGGCCGCGCGGGCAGCGCCAACACGCCTAACGCGCTTTATCGCGAGTTCCAGATCTGGGTGTACGCGGGCCTCGCCGTCGCTTTCGTCGTGACGATATTCGCGCTCTGGCTGAACCGGCGCAGCGTGCTCGCGGGCGCGACGGGACTAGGCGCGGCCTGGCTGCTGCTGGGCACGATCGCGGGCTCCGGTCACGATGTCTTCGGCACGCAGAGTTCCGGCGTGCGGCTCGTGCCGGCCGTGAAGGCCGCGATGGCCAAGCTCCCGCCCGACACGCCGTTTTACTCGATCGCGAAGCTCGACCACACGATGCCCTTCTACCTCGGCCACACGATGATCATGGTCGGCGAAGCCGACGAGCTGACCTTCGGCGTACAGACCGAGCCGCAAAAATGGGTGCCGAGCGTCGACGAATGGGTCAGGCTGTGGGATTCGGAGCGCTACGCGTTCGCGCTGATGCCGCCCGCACGCTACGACGAGCTCATGGCACGCCACGTGCCCATGCAGGTGATCGCCCGCGACGAGCGCCGCGTGATCGTGGAGAAACCGCAGCCGTGAGCGCGCGTTTTCCTCCCGGTCGCGATGCTGCGCTGCACGATCGTTCGGCATTTCGCGATGAACCGAGTATCCTTGTTCCGCATTTGAAAAACGCGCGATGAACCCGATCTCCTTTATTTGCATCGTCATCGGCGTATCGTTGAACGCATGCGCCCAGCTCCTGCTCAAAGCCGGCGTGAACGCGGTGGGCCATTTCGACATGACGCCCGCCAACATTCTGCCGGTCGGCATCAAGATCGCGACGCAGTGGCCGATCATCGGCGGGCTTGCCTGTTATGTGCTGAGCGTCGTCGTGTGGATCGTCGGGCTGTCGCGCGTGGACGTGTCGATCGCCTATCCGATGCTCTCGCTCGGCTACGTCGTCAACGCGTTCGCCGCGTGGTACCTGTTCGGCGAAGTGCTGTCGATGCAGCGGCTCATCGGCATCGGCATCATTCTGGTCGGCGTCGTGGTGCTCGCGCGCGGCTAGTTGCCGGACCGAAGCGTCCGCCGGATCAATTCATTTTTTAAACGCATAGTCCATGACTCAAACAACGCGGCCGTTCCTGCCCTTCGTGAAGCCCGATATCGACGAAGAAACCATTCAGGGCGTCGTCGACGTGCTGCGCTCGGGCTGGATCACGACCGGCCCGCAGAATCAGCAGTTCGAGGCGGAGTTGTCGGCGTACGTAGGCGGCCGCCCGGTGCGCGCCTTCAACTCGGGCACCTGCACGATGGAAATCGGCTTGCGCATCGCGGGCGTCGGCCCCGGCGACGAAGTCATCACCACGCCGATGACCTGGGTGTCGACCGCGAACGTGATCCTCGAAGTCGGCGCGACGCCGGTGTTCGTCGATATCGATCCGGTCACGCGCAACATCGACCTGAATCTGCTCGAACGCGCAATCACGCCGCGCACCAAGGCGCTGATGCCCGTCTATCTGGCCGGCCTGCCCGTCGACATGGACAAGCTCTACGAGATCGCGCGCGCCCACAAGCTGCGCGTGATCGAAGACGCCGCGCAGGCGTTCGGTTCGACGTGGAAAGGCCAGCGCATCGGCGCGATCGGCGACATCGTGTCGTTCAGCTTCCACGCGAACAAGAATGTGACGTCGATCGAAGGCGGCGCGCTCGTAATGAATAACGAGGACGAAGCGGAACTCGCGCGCAAGTACCGTCTGCAAGGCATTACGCGCACGGGCTTCGACGGCATGGATTGCGACGTGCTCGGCGGCAAGTACAACCTGACGGACGTGGCGGCGCGCGTCGGCCTCGGCTCGTTGAGGCGCGTCGAGAGCCTCACGCAGCAGCGCCGCGAACTTGCGCGCCTCTATTTCGATGCCTTCAAAGGCGGCGCGGCGGTCGAGCTCGGCGTGGGTCTGCCGGTCGAGAACTTCACGGACCACAACTGGCACATGTTCCAGATCGCGCTGCCGCTCGAAAGGCTCAAGCTCACGCGCGCGGAATTCATGGCGCAACTGAAGGAGCGCAACGTCGGAAGCGGCGTGCATTACCCGGCGCTGCACTTGTTCACGCTGTATCGCGCGCGTGGCTACAAGGAAGGCATGTACCCGCATTCGGAGCATTACGGCGCGTCGAACGTGACGCTGCCGCTCTTCCCGGGCATGACCGCCGACGACGTGACGCATGTCGTCCGGTCCATCGACGAAATCTGCGAGCAGTTCGGACACAACGGGTAACACGGACCATCAAGGACAATCAGCGCAACATGAGTCATTTCGATTTTCCGGCGACGTCCCCCGAGCTTTCGGTGATCATCCCGGTGTACAACGAAGCGGACGGCCTCGCCGCGCTTTTCCAGCGCCTCTATCCGGCGCTCGATGCGCTCGGCACGTCGTACGAGGTGATCTTCATCAACGACGGCAGCCGCGACAAGTCGGCCGCGCTGCTCGCGCAGCAGTTCCACGTGCGGCCCGACACCACGCGCGTCATTCTGCTCAACGGCAATTACGGCCAGCACATGGCGATCCTCGCGGGCTTCGAACAGTCGCGCGGCGAGATCGTCGTCACGCTCGATGCCGACCTGCAGAATCCGCCCGAGGAAATCGGCAAGCTCGTCGCGAAGATGCGCGAGGGCTACGATTACGTCGGCACGATTCGCCAGCAGCGGCAGGACAGCCTGTGGCGCAAGAAGGCGTCGCGCGCGATGAACCGCCTGCGCGAGCGCATCACGAAGATCAAGATGACGGACCAGGGCTGCATGCTGCGCGCGTACAGCCGCCATATCATCGATACGATCAATCGCTGCGGCGAGATCAACACGTTCATTCCGGCGCTCGCGTACACCTTCGCGCAAAACCCGATCGAAGTCGATGTCGCACACGAGGAGCGGTTCGCGGGCGAGTCAAAGTATTCGCTCTATAGCCTCATCCGCCTGAACTTCGATCTCGTTACCGGCTTTTCGGTCGTGCCGCTGCAATGGCTGTCGTTCATCGGCGTGATTCTGTCGGTCGGCTCGGCGGGCCTGTTCCTGCTGCTGTTGATTCGCCGCTTCATGTTCGGCGCGGAAGTCCAGGGTGTGTTCACCCTCTTCGCCATCACGTTCTTCATGCTCGGCGTCATCATCTTCGCGCTCGGGCTGCTCGGCGAGTACATCGGGCGCATCTATCAGCAGGTGCGCGCGCGGCCGCGCTATCTCGTGCAGACGATTCTCGAACAGCGCGACGGCGTATCGGTCGCCGCCAAGCCGTTGCAGGACGCCGTGCAGCAAGTGGTCGCCGTCACGCGCGAGGAAGACGACCGATGAAGCCGCGCGCAGTCGTCTTCGCGTATCACAACGTCGGCGTGCGCTGTCTGCAGGTGCTGCTCGCGCGCGGCGTCGATGTTGCGCTCGTCGTCACGCACGAAGACAGCGCAAGCGAGAACATCTGGTTCGGCAGCGTCGCGCAGGTCGCGGCGGAACACGGCATCGACACGATCACGCCTGCCGATCCAAAGTCGCCCGAGCTTTTCGGCGCGGTGGAGAAAATCGCGCCGGACTTCGTCTTCTCGTTCTACTACCGGCACATGCTGCCCGTCTCGCTGCTTTCGCTCGCAAAGCGCGGCGCGTACAACATGCACGGCTCGCTTCTGCCCAAGTATCGCGGCCGCGTGCCGACGAACTGGGCCGTCATCAACGGCGAAACCGAGGCCGGCGCGACGCTGCATGAAATGCTCGCGAAACCCGATGCAGGCGCGATCCTCGCGCAAACGCCGGTGCCCATCCTGCCCGACGACACAGCAGCGCAAGTCTTCGACAAGACCGTCGTTGCCGCCGAACAGACGCTCTGGCGCGTGCTGCCCGCCTTGCTCGCCGGCGAAGCGCCGCATCTGCCGAACGATCTCGCGGCGGGCAGCTATTACGGCGGACGCAAGCCGGAAGACGGCCGCATCGACTGGTCGCAGCCGGCGCAGCGTGTCTACAACCTGATCCGCGCGGTCGCACCGCCGTATCCGGGCGCGTTCACGGATATCGGCGCCGATCGTTTCATCGTCGCGCGGGCGCGGCTCGTGCCCGAAACGGGCGCGCCGGGCGTTTCACCCGAAAGACTCCGTGAGCTGCGGGGTTTGCCCCCGGGCCTGACCGTGGCGGATAATGCGCTGTTTGGCGTCTGCGGCGATGGCCGCGTCATCGCCATCCACGAATTGCGTCACCGGCCCCTGAACGCCGACGCGCAACCGTCGGGCGAAGAACGCACCGTCGATCCTTCCGAATTCGGCCGAATCATTCAATCCTCTCGTCATTCATGAAAAAAGTTCTGATCCTGGGTGTCAATGGCTTCATCGGCCATCACCTGTCCAAGCGCATCCTCGAAACCACCGACTGGGAAGTCTTCGGGATGGACATGCAAACCGATCGCCTGGGCGACCTCGCGAATCACGAGCGGATGCATTTCTTCGAGGGCGACATCACGATCAACAAGGAGTGGGTCGAGTATCACGTGAAGAAGTGCGACGTGATCCTGCCGCTCGTCGCGATCGCCACGCCCGCCACGTACGTGAAGCAGCCGCTGCGCGTGTTCGAGCTCGACTTCGAGGCGAATCTGCCGATCGTGCGTTCGGCCGTGAAGTACGGCAAGCATCTGGTGTTTCCGTCGACGTCCGAGGTGTACGGCATGTGCACCGACGAGCAGTTCGATCCGGAAAACTCCGTGCTTTCCTACGGCCCGATCAACAAGCCGCGCTGGATCTACGCGTGCTCCAAGCAACTCATGGACCGCGTGATCTGGGGCTATGGCATGGAGGGTCTCAACTTCACCCTCTTCCGTCCGTTCAACTGGATCGGCCCGGGCCTCGACTCGATCTACACGCCGAAGGAAGGTTCGTCGCGCGTCGTGACGCAGTTCCTCGGGCATATCGTGCGCGGCGAAAACATCAGTCTCGTCGACGGCGGCGCGCAAAAACGCGCGTTCACCGACATCGACGACGGCATCGGCGCGCTGATGAAGATCATCGAAAACAAGGGCGGCGTGGCGTCGGGCAAGATCTACAACATCGGCAATCCGACGAACAACTTCTCGGTCCGCGAACTCGCGAACAAGATGCTCGCGCTCGCAAACGAATTCCCCGAGTACTCGGACAGCGCGAAGCAGGTGCAACTGGTCGAGACGTCGTCGGGCGCGTACTACGGCAACGGCTATCAGGACGTGCAGAACCGCGTGCCGAAGATCGACAACACGATGCAGGAACTCGGCTGGGCGCCGCAAGCGTCGATGGACGACGCGCTGCGCAAGATCTTCGAAGCGTACCGCGGCCACGTGGGCGAGGCCCGCAAGCTGGTGGAACAGGCGTAAGGCGCGCGCGTGGCTCGCATCGTTCTGAAAATCGACGTCGATACGCTGCGCGGCACGCGCGAAGGCGTGCCGAACCTCGGGCGGCTCCTCGACAAGTACAGCGCCCGCGCGACGTTCCTCTTCAGTCTCGGCCCGGATCACACCGGCTGGGCGCTGCGGCGGGTCTTGCGGCCCGGCTTTCTGAAGAAGGTGTCGCGCACGTCGGTGGTCGAGCATTACGGCGTGAAGACGCTCATGTACGGCGTGCTGCTGCCGGGGCCGGATATCGGCCGCGAAGCGGTGTCGGAAATGCGTGCGATCCACGAGGGCGGCTTCGAATGCGGCATCCATACGTGGGATCACGTCTACTGGCAGGACAACGTGCGCGGGCGTGATCGCGACTGGACCGTCGCGCAGATGCAGCAGAGCCACGCGCGCTTCATCGAGATTTTCGGCGGACCGCCCGTCACGCACGGCGCCGCCGGCTGGCAGATGAACGGCTACGCGTTCGAGCAGATCGACGCGTGGGGCATGCGCTACGCATCCGACGGGCGCGGCCACACGCCGTATATTCCCGTGCTCGACGGCCGCACGCTGAATCACATCCAGATGCCGACCACGCTGCCGACGCTCGACGAAGTGCTCGGCGTCGACGGCGTCGACGAAAGCAATGTCGCGGCGCACGTGCTGCGTAATACGGCGAACAATCCGCACGATCAGGTGTTCACGCTGCACGCCGAACTCGAAGGCCAGAAGCTCGCGCCGGTGTTCGAGCAACTGCTCGCCGGCTGGCGCGCGCAGGGACACAGCTTTGCCACGATGGGCGATTACCATGCGGCGCTGGACCGCGCGTCGCTGCCCACGTACCCTGTGACGTGGGGCGAGATTCCGGGCCGCGCGGGCGAACTGATCGTCCAGCCGGGCTGAAGCGGCGCGTGGCCGCTTTCTCCCCGCCTCGCTTTTCTCACCGATAAACCAGAACGACCGGAGAAACCTACGTGTCAGTTGCAGTCGACCAGCCCGTTCCCGACTTCACCGCACCCGCGACGGGTGGCGAGTTCACCCTGTCCTCCTTGCGCGGCAGAAAGGTCGTGCTCTTCTTCTATCCGAAGGACAACACGCCCGGCTGCACCACCGAAAGCCTGCAATTTCGCGACCACTACGATCAGTTCAAGGCGGCCGGCGCGGAAGTGATCGGCATCTCGCGCGACAGCGTGAAATCGCACGACAACTTCAAGGCGAAGCTCGAGCTGCCTTACACGCTGGTTTCGGACGCTGACGAAGCGATCTGCACGCTCTTCGATGTCATCAAAATGAAGAAGATGTATGGCAAGGAAGTGCGCGGCGTGGAGCGCTCGACCTTCCTCGTCGACGCAAACGGCGTGCTGCGACGCGAGTTTCGCGGTGTCAAGGTGCCGGGCCACGTAGAGGCGATCGTCGAGGCTGTACAAGCGATTTGAGGCACGTTATATTGGTTCGCAATGAGCGCCTGCCTTCCCCATTTCCTTCGTTCCAGTGCAAGCCGCCGTGTGCCTGTGGGTACGGTGGGCATGGACCCGGGCTATGTGGATCCGGCAAGGGAAAGGCGCTCTGAAGCTGAAGTCAGCCGCTGGTTCCGGTAGTCGGAACGGCGGCTTTTTCATTTGGCGTCGCACGAAAGCCACGCTTCATCGGCTCGGGCGCGGCGTGTTGCACGCAACCTCCAAGGAGCAGATCGAAACTTAGGCGAACCGGCGATTTCGACAACGAAGCGCGCCTCCGGGCGCAAACTGCAGGATTCGTATCGCTTCGAGGGCGTACGAGCAGGATGCGACAGGCGGCGCACGATACACGACCCGATTCCTTTCGAGGGAACATCATGCCTTTGCCTACCGCCCCGGCCAAGCTCGGCCATCTCCTTCCGGCTGAAGAATACAAGGCCAAAGCCCGGCCTTCGAAGCAGTCGAAAAAACAAGCCGCGGCGAGCGATGACGACGCCTATGGCGCGGTCGAGACCGTCGCCGCCGAGCGTCCCGCCACGAATGCCGCGCACACGCTGCGCTCGATCGCGAACGAAGTGCTGACCCAGATTCCGGCCGAGCCGCACGTCGAAGCCGTCGTGCCGCCGCCCGCACCGGGCACCGTCCCTACGCGCGCCCGAAAATCGAAGCAGACCGCCGCGCTCCTGCAGCCGACGCCCGGCGCCCGCGCCACGCCGGATGCAGTCGAAGCGCGCACGGAGCGCGCCGAAACGCCCGTCGCGACCGAAGCACCTGTCTCGGCCACGACGCGCGATACGCGCGCGCAGAACAAACGTCGCAAGGGCACGGCTGCCGAAGCCGAATTGCGCAAGCTCTTCGTGCTCGACACCAACGTGCTGATGCACGACCCGAGTTCGCTCTTCCGCTTCGAGGAACACGACGTCTATCTGCCGATGATGACGTTGGAAGAACTCGACAACCACAAGAAGGGCATGTCGGAAGTGGCGCGCAACGCGCGTCAGGTGAGCCGGACGCTCGATGCGCTCGTCGCGCACGCGGGCAACGCCAGCAAGATGGCCGAAGGGCTTCCGCTCGCTGCGCAAGGCAATCGCGACGCGCTCGGCCGCCTCTACTTCCAGACGACGCTCACGGACATCGAGCCGGTCGAAGGCCTGCCCGTCGGCAAGGCGGACAACCAGATTCTCGGCGTCGTGCGCGCGCTGCAGAAGGAGCGGCCGGATCGCCAGGTCGTGCTGGTGTCGAAAGACATCAACATGCGCATCAAGGCGCACGCGCTCGGTCTGCCTGCCGAGGACTACTTCAACGATCAGGTTCTCGAAGACAAGGATCTGCTCTACTCCGGCGTGCGCGCACTGCCGCAGGACTTCTGGACCAAGCACGCGAAGGGCATGGAGAGCTGGCAGGACACCAAGACCGGCACCACGTATTACCGCGTGACCGGGCCGCTGTGCCCTTCGATGCTCGTCAACGAGTTCGTCTATCTCGAGCCGCAGAACGGCGAGCCGTCGTTCCATGCGGTCGTGCGCGAGCTCAACGGCAAGACCGCGCTCCTGCAGACGCTGCGCGACTACGGTCATCACAAGAACAACGTGTGGGGCATCACTGCGCGCAACCGCGAGCAGAACTTCGCGCTGAATCTGCTGATGAACCCGGAAGTCGATTTCGTCACGCTGCTGGGTCAGGCCGGCACCGGCAAGACGCTGATGGCGCTCGCCGCGGGCCTTGCGCAAGTGCTCGACGACAAGCGCTACAACGAGATCATCGTGACGCGTGCGACGGTTCCGGTCGGCGAGGACATCGGCTTTCTGCCCGGCACCGAGGAAGAGAAGATGCAGCCGTGGATGGGCGCATTCGACGACAACCTCGAAGTCCTCCAGAAGACCGATGACGCCGCCGGCGAATGGGGCCGCGCCGCGACGCAGGAGCTCATCCGTTCGCGTCTGAAGGTGAAGAGCATGAACTTCATGCGCGGACGCACGTTCGTCGACAAGTACGTGATCATCGACGAGGCGCAGAATCTCACGCCGAAGCAGATGAAAACGCTCGTCACGCGCGCGGGCCCCGGCACGAAGATCGTGTGCCTCGGCAACATCGCGCAGATCGACACGCCGTACCTGACCGAAGGCAGTTCGGGTCTCACGTATGTCGTCGATCGCTTCAAAGGCTGGACGCACAGCGGTCATGTGACCCTCGCGCGCGGCGAGCGTTCGCGCCTCGCCGATTACGCGTCCGACATTCTGTAAGCGCGCGGCTTTCAACGCGATGAAACGGCCCGGCGGAGCGATCCTGCCGGGCCGTTTCCTTTCGTCCTAACGTTCCGCACTTGCAACACTTACGGCACAGAGTTCATGTAAATCCTCAAGACATCTTGCCGCACGGCCGTGCGGCGGATTAGTATCGGCACACTGTCCTTCCTGGCGGGTTGCCGCTCGCCTTTTGCAATGCGTCGAATCTGCCTGCCGCTACTTGTTACCGTCATGCTCGCCGCGTGTGGATCCGCGCCGCAGCAGACGGCACGCAAGCCTGCGGCCAGCACGAGCGCCAACCGCACTTATAGCCCGCCGCCTGGTTTTCCGAAGTTCGTCGATCACAGTGTCGGGCGCGAGGAAATCTCCATTCAGGCGATGTCGCTCGTCGGCGTGCCGTATCGCTGGGGCGGCAACACGCCCGATGCGGGCTTCGATTGCAGCGGGCTCGTGCGGTATGTCGTCGACCGCGCGGCGTCCGTGAATCTGCCGCGTACGACCGCCGACATGAGTTCGCGCGGCGAATCGGTCGAACCGGACGAGATCGCGCCGGGCGATCTGATCTTCTTCAACACGACCGGACGGCCGCATTCGCACGTGGGCATCTATGTCGGCAAGCTGCGCTTCGTGAATGCGCCATCGACGGGCGGCACGGTGCGCCTCGACTATCTGACGAACCCGTACTGGGCGAAACGATTCGACGGCATTCGCCGCGTCGCGCCGCCGAAGACCGCGCCTACCCCGTTCGATGCGCCGACTTACATCGCGTCGCCTGCGCCCGTGCAAGCGCCTGCTCCGTCATCCGCCGACGCTTTCGAGCCACCGCCCTCGACGCTCAACGCGGCGCAACGCCAGGCTCGCGCCGCGAGCGCTACGACGCCTGGCGTCGCGACGATCAACGCTTCATCGGATCCGATTCAGGCCGCCGCCGACGCCTTCGAACCGCCGCCGCCGACATCGACCGCCGCGCGTCAGCAGGCGCGCTCCGCACAAGCCGCTGCCGATCCCTACGATTCCGCCGAGCCGCCCGTGCGCGTGATGCGCGCCTCCACCGGCTCGCTCGCCGCACCCCGCCCCGCACAGAACGACGATCCCATCGCCCGCTTCGCCACTGGCACGAACTGACGCGCGCTGCGCGTCTCTGCTATCGTGTTCCGATCATTCGTCGACGGAGCGCAACACCATGGACCTGGGACTCGCGGGCAAGGTTGTCCTGATTACGGGCGGCAGCAAGGGGATCGGATTTGCATGCGCCAGAGCGTTCGCGAGCGAAGGCGCGAAGGTCGCGATTGTTTCGCGCGACGCTGCGAATCTGGCCCGCGCCCGGGAGCAACTCGCGAGCGACGGGTATCACGTGCATCTCGCGCGCGCCGACCTGCACGAGGCCCACAGCGCCGAGGATGTCGTCGAAGAAGCGAGCACCGCGCTCGGGCCGATCGACATTCTTATCAACAGCGCCGGCGCCGCGCGCCGCTACGATCCGGACACGCTCGACGCCGCGGCCTACAGAGCGGCGATGGACGCCAAATACTTCTCCTATGTCTATCCGCAGCAGGTCGTTCTCAAGCGCATGGCGGAGCGCCTGCGTAACGATCCGAAAGCCGAGCCTGGCGCGATCGTCAACATCGTGGGAATGGGCGGCAAGATCGCGACGGACATCCACATCGCAGGCGGCGCGGCCAATGCGGCGCTGATGCTCAACACCGTCGGGCTCGCGCATCACTACGCGAAGCTCGGCATCCGCATCAACGCGATCAATCCGGGCGCGACGCTCACGGAACGCGTCGAGGAAGCGCTCGATCTGGAGGCGAAGCGGCAAGGCGTGACGCGCGATCAGGTGCTCGCCGACAGTCAGGCGAAAGTGCCGCTCGGACGCTATGCGAAGCCGGAGGAAATCGCCGACGTTGCGCTCTTTCTGGCGAGCCGGCGCGCGAGTTACGTGTCGGGCGCAATCATTCCGATGGACGGAGTGTCGTCGCCGATCATCTGACGCGCTGCGGGCCCGATGAGAGCCCGCAGGCGGAACGAATCAAAGGAAGCGGTGGCCGATCCACCAGCCGGCCGCCGCGAGCGCGGCGGACGCGGGAATGGTCAGAATCCACGCCCACACGATATTGCCCGCGACGCCCCAACGCACGGCGCTGAATTTCTGCGTCGCGCCGACGCCGACGATCGCGCCGGTGATCGTATGGGTCGTCGATACGGGAATGCCGAGGAACGACGCGACGAAGAGCGTGATCGCCCCGCCCGTCTCCGCGCAGAATCCGCCGACCGGCTTCAGCTTCGTGATCTTCTGACCCATGGTCCGCACGATGCGCCAGCCGCCGAAGAGCGTGCCGAGACCCATCGACAGGTAGCACAGGCCGATTACCCAGACGGGCGGCGCTTCGGCTGTTGCGGAGGCGTAGCCGGTCGCGATCAGCAACATCCAGATGATGCCGATGGTTTTTTGCGCATCGTTGCCACCATGGCCGAGCGAATACAGGCCAGCCGAGACGAGCTGCATGCGGCGGAAGCGCCGGTCGACCTTCGAAGGCGGCGTGCGGAAATACAGCCACGACACGAGCAGCATGAAGAACGAGCCGAGCACGAAGCCGAGCAGCGGCGAGATGAAGATGAATGCGACGGTCTTGAGCAGCCCGTCCCAGTTGAGCGACCCCCAGCCGGATTTGGCGAGCGCCGCGCCGACGAGGCCGCCGATCAGTGCGTGCGACGAACTCGATGGAATGCCGTAGATCCAGGTGACGATGTTCCAGCCTATCGCGCCGACGAGCGCGCCGAAAATGACGTAATGATCGACGATTTCGGGATCGATCGTGCCCTTTCCGACGGTTGCGGCGACCTTGAGGTGAAAGATGAAATACGCGATGACGTTGAACGCCGCGGCGAAGGCGACCGCCTGCTGCGGCTTCAATACGCCGGTCGAAACGACCGTGGCGATGGAGTTGGCGGCGTCGTGAAAGCCGTTCATGAAGTCGAACGCGAGTGCGACTATGACGAGCAAGGCGACTGCCCAGATGGCGAGTTGAATCGAATGCATCGGTTGGTGTTGTTTTTACCGGCGCTCGAAGACGGCGCGGGATTGTGTCGTCGTTGCCCGCATTGCGTGATGCGCCGCGGGCTCGGGCGGCATGATCAGGCGTTTTCCAGCACGATGCCTTCGATGATGTTCGCGACGTCTTCGCACTTGTCGGTAATCGTCTCGAGCAGTTCGTAGATCGCCTTCAGCTTGATGAGCGTCTTGACGTCGTCTTCCTCGCGGAAGAGCTTCGACATCGCCGAGCGCAACACGCGGTCCGCGTCCGACTCGAGCCGGTCGATTTCCTCGCAGATCTTCAGGATTTCGCTCGCGCGCTTCATGTCCGCCAGCAATTCGACGGCCTGCTGCACGCGCGTGACCGTGCTCGTGCAGATATGCGCGAGCTGGCTCGCCTCCGACGTCACGAAACGCACGTCGTACAGGGAAATAGCGGTGGCCACGTCCTCCATCAGGTCGAGGATGTCGTCCATCGTCGTGATGAGCTTGTGGATTTCGTCGCGGTCGAGCGGCGTGATGAACGTCTTGTGCAACAGGTCGATGGTTTCGTGCGTGAGCTTGTCGGCGCGCTTCTCGTTCGCCTGCACGTTCTGCTTGTGAACCTCGGCTTCGTCGAGGTTGTCGATCAGCAGTTCGAGCTCGCGGCTCGCATCGACCATGCACTTCGCATGCGCGTTGAAAATCTCGAAAAATTTGCCCTCGGTGGGCATGAAACGACCGAACATGAAAATCCCGATAAATGGGTCAATCTGAGTCAGACATCAAACTGACATATTGTACCTGTGTGCACTACCCGACGCACCGCGCGCATCTGACGCGCGGCCGCTATTGCCCCGGACTTGACAGCGGTTGCGGTAACTGGCCTATTCGCCGCCGTAGAAGTTTTGTGCGCCCGCGAAGTTGTCGAACTTCGTGTATTGGCCGTGGAAGGTCAGGCGAACCGGCCCGATCGGACCGTTACGCTGCTTGCCGATGATGATTTCCGCCGTGCCCTTGTCGGGGCTGTCGGGATTGTAGACTTCGTCGCGATAGATGAAGAGGATCACGTCCGCGTCCTGTTCGATAGCACCCGATTCGCGCAGGTCCGACATGATCGGCCGCTTATTCGGACGCTGCTCGAGACCGCGATTCAGCTGCGACAGCGCGATGACCGGCACGTCGAGTTCCTTCGCGAGGCTCTTCAGCGAACGCGATATCTCGGAGATTTCGGTCGCGCGGTTTTCGCCGCCGCCCGAGCCGGACATGAGCTGCAAGTAATCGACGATGATGAGGCCGAGCTTGCCGCACTGCCGCGACAGACGCCGCGCGCGCGAGCGCAGTTCCATCGGGTTCAGGCCGCCGGTTTCGTCGATGAAAAGTTGCGCCTCGCTCATTTTCTGGACGGCGTGCGTGAGCTTCGGCCAGTCTTCGTCGGTGAGACGCCCGGTGCGCATGCGATGCTGGTCCAGCCGGCCGACCGAGCCGAGCATACGCATGGTGAGCTGCGTGCCCGGCATTTCCATCGAGAACACGGCGACGGGCAAGCCGTATTCCACGGCCACGTATTCGCCGATATTCATCGAAAAGGCCGTCTTACCCATCGACGGGCGGCCCGCCACGATGATCAGCTCGCCGCCGTGCATGCCCGACGTCATGCGGTCGAGGTCGACGAAGCCTGTCGGCGTGCCGGTCACATCGCTTGGATTGGCTGTGTGATAGAGCGTGTCGATGCGCTCGACGACTTGCGTCAAGAGCGGTCCGATCTCCAGAAAACCCTGCGTGCCGCGCGCGCCCTCTTCGGCGATCGAGAACACGCGCGCTTCGGCTTCGTCGAGAATCTGGCGGACTTCCTTGCCTTGCGGATTGAACGCATCGGCGGAGATTTCATCGGCGACGGAAACCAGACGGCGCAGCACCGCACGATCGCGCACGATCTCCGCGTAGCGGCGGATATTCGCCGCGCTCGGCGTGTTCTGCGCGAGCGCGTTCAGATACGCGAGCCCGCCCACTTCCTCGGCCTTGCCGGCCATCGTGAGCGCTTCGTAGACGGTGATGACGTCGGCCGGACGCGTCGAAGCAATCAGCTTGCCGATATGCTCATAAATGATGCGATGGTCGTAGCGATAGAAATCGCCCTGATGCATCACATCGGCGATGCGGTCCCATGCGGCGTTGTCCAGCAGCAGGCCGCCGATCACGGATTGCTCGGCTTCGATCGAGTGCGGCGGGACCTTCAGCGCGTCGAGTTGCGGGTCTTTGGACGGTGCGTTCATGGGGTGGAATTATCGATGAATTCAGCGCGTAGGAACAACGCTCAGACAAATAAAAAAGGCAGGAACCTCGACGGTTCCTGCCTTTCTTTCGTGCGTTGCGAGACGCGAGGCCTCGCCTGAAACTTACGCGTGCTCGCCGAGCACCGACACGTTGACGTCGACGAGGACGTCCGTGTGCAGCGCCACTTGAACCGGATGGTCGCCGACCATCTTGATCGGGCCTTGCGGCAGACGCACTTGCGCCTTTTCCACTTCCGCGAAGCCTTGCTTCTTCAGCGCGTCAGCGATGTCCGCATTCGTGACCGAACCGAACAGACGGCCGTCGACGCCAGCCTTCTGGCCGATCTGAACCGTGAAGCCGTTCAGCTTTTCGCCCTGAGCTTGTGCGGCTGCCAGCTTTTCAGCGGCGACCTTTTCGAGGTCCGCGCGGCGAACTTCGAATTCGGCGATTGCGTCCTTGGTCGCGCGGCGTGCCTTCTTGCCGGGGATCAGGAAGTTACGTGCGTAGCCGTCCTTGACCTTGACGATATCGCCGAGGTTGCCCAGGTTGACGACCTTTTCCAAAAGAATGATTTGCATTTTTGGCTTTCCTTAGTGCGTCGTCTGATTTAGGCCTTGTGCAGGTCGGTGTACGGCAGGAGCGCGAGGAAACGCGCGCGCTTGATTGCCGTGTCGAGCTGGCGCTGATAGTGCGCCTTCGTGCCAGTCAGACGAGCCGGCGTGATCTTGCCGTTTTCGCCGATGAAGTCCTTCAGCGTTTCCGTGTCCTTGTAGTCGATGTACTCGACACCGGCTGCCGTGAAACGGCAGAACTTCTTGCGCTTGAAGAGCGGGTTTTGTTGCTGACGACGCTTGTCGAATTTCTTACCAGTCGGGCGGGGCATGATTAGTCCTTTCCAATGTCCTGCAATTCTGTGATGTGAAACACCAAGGTTCGCGCGTTACGGCTTCTCTTCGCCAGAAAGCCCGTGAAGCGTGTTTCGACGCCCATCGGACAGCTTTCCAGTTTGCCGCTCGCTTCGCCGGCCGCGACCGCCTGCAGAGTCAGTTCGACTTTCCGGGCGATGCCCGCCTCGACGACTTCTGCCGCGTGTTGCAACGTGCAGCTTGCGATCGGGATGCCGGCGGGCGTGTACCGCACCGGTTCGCGTTCCACGACGCTCGCTGTCAGTTGCAGCCGGTTCACTTAAACCTTGGTGGCTGTGGCGAAAGATTCGCCTTAAGCCTGCGCTTCGGACGGCTGGCTGGCCGCCTTCTTGGCTTCTTCGCGCTGCACTTCCTTCATCATCGGCGACGGGCTGGTTTCAGCCTTCTTCATCTTGACGATAAGGTGACGCAGAACGGCGTCGTTGAACTTGAATGCGTGCTCCAGCTCTTCGAGCGTAGCCTGATCGCATTCGATGTTCATGCAGACGTAGTGAGCCTTCGCGAGTTTCTCGATCATGTAGGCCAGTTGGCGACGGCCCCAGTCCTCGATGCGGTGGATCTGACCACCGTGCGACGTGATCGTGCTCTTGTAGCGCTCGATCATCGCGGGCACCTGCTCGCTTTGATCGGGGTGCACGATAAAGACGATTTCGTAATGACGCATATTCACTCCTTGTGCTGACTTTTGGATGAAAGCCACCCGGGCGTCGGACCGGTGCGGCAAGTGAGAAGCCAAAGATTATAGCTTTTCGTGCGCGCTCGCGCAAATGCAAATTCGAACGCCTTTTCAAGCAGTTAGCGGCCGCGCGCGTGCTCGCGCTGCGGTTCGCCGGGAAGCGTCAGCCGACGGCTCCAATATCCGGGTTGCGCGTAGATTTCCTTAAGATAATCAATAAAGTAGCGCACGCGCGCAGGCACGTAGCGCTGCTGCGGATAGACCGCGAGGATGTCGTAATCGGGAAGTTCGAAGTCGTCGAGCACGGTTTCGAGTTCGCCCGATTCCAGTTGCCGCTGGATTTCCCACGTCGAGCGCCAGCCGAGCCCGAGCCCTTCCGAAGCCCAGCGATGCAGCAATTCGCCGTCGTTGCAGTCGAGGTTGCCGGTCACGCGCACGGTCACGACCTTGCCGTTGCGGCGGAAATACCAGCCGCGGTTCTGCCCGCCCTGCAGATTGAACGCGAGGCAATTGTGATTCGGCAGGTCTTCGAGCGTTTTCGGCCGGCCGTGCTTCTTGAAGTACGCGGGCGTGCCGCAGACGACGCGCCGGTTGCTCGCCAGCTTCACCGCGACGAAATTCGGATCGACCGCGCCGCCGATGCGAATCGACAGGTCATAGCCCTCGCGCACCAGATCGACGACGCGATCGGTCAGATTGAACGACATCTGCAATTCCGGTTTGTCGCGCAGGAACGGCGGCGCGTGCGGCGCGACGTGCATGCGCCCGAAGGCCGCCGGCGCCGACACGATCAGATGCCCGCCCACCGCGCGCCGTCCCGCCGCCAGTTCGTTCTCAGCCTGATCCCAGTCCGCGAGCAGGTTCTTGCAGCGGTCGAGGAACGCCGCGCCCTCTTCGCTCACGACGAGCCGTCGCGTCGAGCGATACATCAGCTTCACGCCGAGGCGCTTTTCGAGCGCGTCGATGCGCCGTCCCAGAATCACGGGCGACACGCCCTCTTCCAGCGCCGCCGCCGCGAGACTGCCCGCCTCGGCCACGCGCACGAACGTTTCTATCTGCTTGAAGCGGTCCATCTGCGTCTCCCGCCGATGCCTCATCACTCGGGCATTCGATACTTTTTGTTTGGAAAAAAGCGACTGACGCTGATCTTATCAAACCTTTTTCACAGACTTAAAGTGCAACGGAACCCTGCTTGAATGCAGACAGCGATTTCGGATAGAGACCCCAGGAAGGAGACAACCATGCCCAAAATGAGAGCCGTCGACGCAGCCGTCCTCGTGCTGGAAAAGGAAGGAATCGATACCGCGTTCGGTGTGCCGGGCGCGGCCATCAACCCGTTTTACTCCGCGATGAAAAAGTCGGGCGGCATCAGCCACGTGCTGGCGCGTCACGTCGAAGGCGCATCGCACATGGCCGAAGGTTATACCCGCGCGGCGCCGGGCAACATCGGCGTGTGCATCGGCACGTCGGGCCCGGCGGGCACGGACATGATCACCGGCCTCTACTCCGCCCAGGCCGATTCGATTCCGATTCTCGCGATCACCGGCCAGGCGCCGCGCGCGCGTTTGTACAAGGAAGATTTCCAGGCCGTCGATATCGAATCGATCGCCAAGCCCGTCACGAAGTGGGCTGTCACCGTGCGCGAGCCGGCGCTCGTGCCGCGCGTGTTCCAGCAGGCTTTCCATCTGATGCGCTCGGGCCGTCCGGGTCCGGTGCTCGTCGATTTGCCGATCGACGTGCAGCTCGCCGAAATCGAATTCGACATCGACACGTACGAGCCGCTGCCGGTCTACAAGCCGAAAGCGACGCGCGCGCAGATCGAAAAAGCGCTGACGATGCTCAACGACGCCGAAAAGCCGTTGATCGTCTCGGGCGGCGGCGTGCTGAACGCGGCGGCGGAAGATCTGCTCGTGCAGTTCGCGGAAACGCTCGGCGTGCCGGTCATTCCGACGCTCATGTCGTGGGGCGCGATTCCCGACGATCATCCGCTGATGGCCGGCATGGTCGGCTTGCAGACGTCGCACCGCTACGGCAACGCGACGATGCTCGCCTCCGATTTCGTGCTCGGCATCGGCAATCGCTGGGCGAACCGCCACACGGGCAGCGTCGAGGTTTACACCAAGGGCCGTAAGTTCGTGCACGTGGATATCGAGCCGACGCAGATCGGCCGCGTGTTCGGACCGGATCTCGGCATCGTCTCGGATGCGAAGGCGGCGCTCGAACTGTTCGTCGAAGTGGCGAAGGAATGGAAGGCCGCGGGCAAGCTGAAGGACCGCGGCGCGTGGGTCGCGGACTGCCAGCAGCGCAAGCGCACGATGCAGCGCAAGACGCACTTCGACAATGTGCCGATGAAGCCGCAGCGCGTCTACGAAGAGATGAACCTCGCGTTCGACCGCGACACCTGCTTCGTCACGACGATCGGTCTGTCGCAGATCGCCGGCGCGCAGTTCCTGCACGTGTTCAAGGCGCGCAACTGGATCAACTGCGGCCAGGCCGGCCCGCTCGGCTGGACGATCCCGGCCGCGCTCGGCGTGCGTGCCGCGGACCCGCAACGCAAGATCGTCGCGCTCTCGGGCGACTACGATTTCCAGTTCATGATCGAAGAGCTCGCCGTCGGCGCGCAATTCAAGCTGCCGTACGTGCACGTCGTCGTGAACAACTCGTATCTCGGCCTGATCCGTCAGGCGCAGCGCGGCTTCGACATGGACTACTGCGTGCAGCTCGCGTTCGACAACATCAACGCACCTGAGCTCGAAGGCTATGGGGTCGATCACGTCGCGGTCGCCGAGGGTCTCGGCTGCAAGGCGCTGCGCGTGTTCAAGCCGGAAGACATCGCGGGCGCGCTGAAGCAGGCGCAAGCGTTGGCGGTGGAGCATCAGGTGCCGGTCGTCGTCGAGATGATTCTCGAACGCGTGACCAACATCGCGATGGGCACCGAGATCGACGCGATCAACGAGTTCGAAGAGCTCGCCGAAACGAAGGCAGATGCACCGACCGCCGTTACGCCGCTCGACTAAAGCATCGCCGCCGCGCGTTCATGCAGGAACGCGCGGCGTGCATCCACTGACCGACCATCAGGAAAGAACAATGCCGAAATTTGCCGCGAATTTGACCATGCTGTTCAACGAAGTCCCGTTTCTCGACCGCTTCGCCGCGGCCGCGAACGCGGGTTTCAAGGCGGTCGAGTTCCTGTTCCCCTATGCCTTCTCGATCAGCGACATCCAGACGCGCCTGAAGGACAACGACCTGCAGATCGTGCTGCACAACCTGCCTGCCGGCAACTGGGAAGCGGGCGAGCGCGGCATTGCGTGTCTGCCGGATCGTGTCGCGGAATTCCGCGACGGCGTGCCGCGCGCGATCGAATACGCGAAGGCGCTGAACGTGCCGCAACTGAACTGTCTCGTCGGGATTCCGACGGCGGGCGTATCGGCGGATCAGGCGCGCGCGACCATCGTCGAAAACTTGCGCTTCGCAGCGGAAGCGCTGAAGAAGGAAGGCATCCGCTTGCTCGTCGAGCCGTGCAACGCGTACGACATTCCGGGCTTCGCGCTGAATCGCTCGAAGGAAGGACTGGACGTGATCCAGGCCGTCGGCTCGGACAATCTGTTCTTGCAGTACGACATTTATCACATGCAGCGGATGGAAGGCGAACTCGCCGCGACGATCAGGAAGAACCTGCCGAAGATCGCGCATATCCAGCTCGCCGATAACCCCGGCCGCAACGAACCCGGCACGGGCGAGATCAACTACCCGTTCCTGTTCGGGCTGCTCGACGAGATCGGCTATCAAGGCTGGATCGGCTGCGAGTACAAGCCGCTCAACGGCACGGAAGCGGGCCTCGGCTGGCTGCAGAACATCGGCGGCGTGAAGCAGCACGCGACCGCTTAAACCAGACACATAGGAGGAGCTAGAAGTATGGCAACGATCGGTTTCATCGGCCTCGGCATCATGGGCGCGCACATGGCGCGCAATCTCATCAAGGGCGGCCACACGCTGGTCGTGAACGGCAAGTTTCCGGTGCCGGACGATATCCGCGCGCAGACGCAGGTCGTCGCGGACTCGACCGAAGTCGCACAGGCGAGCGAAATCGTCATCACGATGGTGCCCGACACGCCCGATGTCGCCGCCGTGCTGTTCGCCGATGACGGCGTCGCGAAGGGTCTCACGAAGGGCAAGCTCGTGATCGACATGAGCTCGATCGCCCCGCTCGAGACGCAGGAGTTCGCGAAGAAGATCAACGCGCTCGGCTGCGACTATCTCGACGCGCCGGTGTCCGGCGGCGAAGTCGGCGCACGCGAAGCGACGCTCACGATCATGGTCGGCGGCCCGGAGAAGTCGTTCAATATCGCGAAGCCGCTGTTCGAACTGATGGGCAAGAACATTTCGCTCATTGGCGACAACGGCGCGGGTCAGACTTGCAAGGTCGCGAATCAGATCATCGTCGCGCTGAACATCGAGGCGGTCGGCGAGGCGCTGCTCTTCGCGGCACGCTCGGGCGCCGACCCGGAGCGCGTGCGTAAAGCGCTGATGGGCGGCTTCGCGTCGTCGCGCATTCTCGAAGTGCACGGCGAGCGCATGACGAAGCGCACGTTCAATCCGGGCTTCCGTATCGAACTGCATCAGAAGGACCTAAACCTTGCGCTCGACGGCGCGCGCAAGATGGGCCTCGCCCTGCCCCACACCGCGAGTGCGCAGCAGCTTTTCAGCGTATGCGCGGCGAACGGCGGCAAGGCGTGGGATCACTCGGCGCTTGTGCGTGCGCTCGAAATCATGTCGAACTTCCAGGTGGCCGACGAGCCGCAGCAGGCCAAAGCCGCTGCGTGATTCGCGTCACCTGAACCGTGGGGCGTCCCGCGTATGGGCACGCGGGACAAATGCCGCTCTGGGCTGAGGGCGGCAAAGTGGGGTCCGAGAAGCGGCACCCGGCGGTGCGCCGGGTAAGCCTTGGTCGGTCAGACGGTTTGTCGTCGGGTGTCCGCGTCGGATTGTTGCAAACTGCGTCCTAACGCCGATGCATAGGCGGTGCTACAAATCCTTTTGTTGAAACTCAGAACTATCCGGTGGTCATCGCGACTAATCTGCCTAGACTTCGCGGGCCGTAACACCACCGTCAACCAAGGAGTGAACAATGGGAATCCTCAGCTTTATCAAGGAAGCAGGCGAGAAACTCTTCGGCGCAGCCACGCCGAGCGCGCAGGCGGCGCCCGCTGCGGCACCCGTGGATGTCGCCGCGCTAAATCAGAAGGCAGGCGAAGCCATCGCGACGTACATTCGTTCGCAGGGTCTCAATGCGGACAATCTCGATGTGAAATACGACGGCGCTTCGCATACGGTGACCGTTTCGGGTCAGGCGCCGGATCAGGCCACGAAGGAAAAGATTCTCGTCGCCGCGGGCAATGTGCAGCATGTCGATAAGGTCGACGATAAGCTGACCGTGCCGAGTAGCGAGCCTGAATCGCAGTATTACACCGTCGTGTCGGGGGACAATCTTTGGAAGATCGCCGAGAAGTATTACGGCAATGGGTCCAAGAACGATGTGATCTTCGAAGCGAATAAGCCGATGTTGAAGAGTCCGGATAAGATCTATCCGGGGCAAGTGTTGCGGATTCCTGCTGTTAACTGATTGTTTCTGCTCTACTCGAGAACGCGGACTTCGGTTCGCGTTTTTGCTTTCTGCTGAGGTGGATCTTGGTTTGCCTGCGCTTCTCGGCAATCCTGTGATCGTGTCGGTCTATTAGCGTTGCCCCTGTGCGGGGCGGCACTCACTTTCTTTGCTGCTGCAAAGAAAGTAAGCAAAGAAAGCAGCTCCTGATACGCCCGCGGTCACACGCAATTTGGGTAGTCCTCTCGTCCATCGTGGGCTGCCTAAAGAGTGCCCTCAAACACCTAATCGGGCTTGGCTCGCGCACGGTCTGAACCATCGCACCACACAACAAACTGGTTCAGCACCAAATAGCTCCAGCCCGCTTCGCGGCCGACCGGTCAATCGGGAATGCGCGTGCTTCGCTACTAACGTCTTCATCTCGCCGCCTTTGCCGTACGTCGGTTTCCCTTGCATACCCGGCGGCAGCGCGTAGCGCTGTGCCGAAGCCATTTCGTGCTGAACCAGCGCCCTCGAACTTATTGGGCGGCAGACCGTGCGCGAGCCAAGCCCGATTAGGTGTTTGAGGGCACTCTTTAGGCGAGTGCCGCCTGGGACGAGAGAACTACCCAAATTGCGTGTGACCGCGGGCCTGAAAAGCTGCTTTCTTTGCTTACTTTCTTTGCAGCAGCAAAGAAAGTGAGTGCCGCCCCGCACAGGGGCAACGCTAATAGACCGACACGAATACAGGATTCCACGACCGACCGCCCGACCAACCGGCGGCCCGCCCGCCCAACACCCCAAACACCTCAATAAACATCAAAAACGCGCTGCACGTCCTGCACATTCGAAGCCACTGCAAGCATAAGCAGCACCCGCGCCTTATAAGGATTCAGCGTCCCCGCGCTGACCGTCCCGAGCGCATCATCGTTAGCGGCGCCGTTGCGCATCACATGTCCCGAACCCACGCGCGAAGCGCGCACCACGGCAACGCCCTGCTTCACCGCATCAGCGAGCGCCTGCGTGAGCACCGCATGCATCGAGCCATTGCCCGTGCCCGCGACGACGATACCCCTCACGCCCGCAGCAACAAGCGCATCGACCGTCACACGAGACACATCCGCGTAGCTCGCGACGATCTCGACCATCGGCCATCGATCGGCGACAGCGAACTCGCTCGCGACGGTATGCGCCCGCACGACCGTGCGCTGAAACTCGACGCGTCCGTCCTGCACGAACCCGAGCACACCGGTGTCAGGCGAGCGAAACGCATCGACGGCATAAGTGCTCGTCTTGGTGACATCGCGCGCGCTGTGAATCTGATTGTTGAAAGCGACGAGCACGCCCTTGCCCGCCGCATCGTTCGACGCCGCGACCGTCACCGCATTGAGCAAATTCAACGGACCATCGGCGGAAAGCGCGGTCGATGGGCGCATCGCCGCCGTCAGCACGACGGGCTTCGCGCTCTTCACCGTGAGATGCAGCAGATACGCGGTTTCTTCGAGCGTATCGGTGCCGTGCGTGACGACGACGCCATCGATATCGTCCTGCGCAAGCAGCTCATCGATACGCCGCGCGAGTTGCGTCCACAGCGCGGCGCTCATGTCCTTGCTGTCGATGCTCGCGATCTGTTCCGCGTGGATTCGCGCGATCGAGCCGAGCGCGGGCACGGCGTCGAGCAGCTTGTCGACGCCGACGACGCCCGCCTTGTAGCCCGCGGTCTTGGAGGAATCGCCGGCCTGACCGGCAATCGTGCCGCCCGTGGCAAGCACGGCGACACGAGGAAGCGAGGAAGTATTCATGCCGGCGATTGTAAAACAGCCGGCACGACTCTAAGCGGCTTCGCGAAGCTGCGCGGCGATCTGCGCTTCATCGAGTTGCGGCGCGAACATTTCGATCAGCCGATACGCATACGCGCGCAAGAACGCGCCCTTTCGCAAGCCGACACGCGTCGTGCTCGCCTCGAACAGATGCTGCGTATCGAGCGCGACGAGCTCGGTGTCGCGCTTCGCGTCATACGCCATCGCCGCGACGATGCCGATGCCCATGCCCAGTTCGACATACGTCTTGATGACGTCGGCATCGATTGCGGTCAGCACGATATCGGGCATCGCGCCCGCGCTCGCGAACGCCTGATCGACGTGCGAACGCCCGGTGAAATCGTTGTCGTACGTGACGATCGGATATTCGGCGATCTGCTCGAGCGTGATGTTCTCGCGCCCGACGAGCGGATGATCCTTCGGCACAACGACCGTGTGATGCCACGAATAGCACGCAAACGTGACGATGTCCGGATAACGGTCGAGCGCTTCGGTCGAGATGCCGATATCCGCTTCGCCGTTGATGATCATCTGCGCGATCTGCTGCGGGCTGCCCTGACGCAGCGCGAGATGCACCTTCGGAAACACCTCGGTGAACTGGCGGATGACCTTCGGCAACGCGTAACGCGCCTGCGTGTGCGTCGTCGCGACGACGAGATGGCCGTTGTCCTGATCCGCGAACTGGCGCGCGACGCGCCGCAGATTCTCGGCATCGAGCAGCATGCGCTCGATCAGCTGATGCACTTCCTTGCCCGGCTCGGTCAGTCCCGTCAGACGCTTGCCGCGGCGGATGAAGATATCGACGCCGAGTTCGTCCTCGAGATCCTTGATCTGCTTCGACACGCCCGACTGCGACGTGTAAAGGACGTTGGCGACCTCCGTCAGATTCATGTTCTGACGCACGGCCTCGCGCACGAAGCGCAACTGCTGGAAGTTCATGTCAGCCTCTTTGATTTTTATGATGTCACTGCGCGGGAAACACTCGCAACGCGCGTGGAACGGCGGTCACGCCATCGCCGATATCGAGCCTGAGCGCGCGCCACGCCTCGCGATCCAGTTCTGCCTCGATCACGCCGCCCGTGTTGCCTTCGAGCTCGACGCGCACCGAGCCGCCCAGCGTCACGACGCGCCGCACGCCCACCACGATGCCGTCGCGATGCGTGCCGTCGGCGGGATACAGCGCGAGATCATGCGGACGCACGTACGCGAGCGCCCGCCCGCTGAAATGCGCCTGAGCCGCGATCGGGCTCGCGGCGCCATCGGCGATGAAGCCGTTCGCGTTCACTTCGCCCTGCAGCCGGTTCGCGGCGCCGAGAAACTCGTAGACGAAGGACGTCTGCGGATGATCGTACACGTCTTGCGGACTGCCCACCTGCTCCACGCGGCCATGATTCATCACGACGATGCGATCCGCCACTTCGAGCGCCTCTTCCTGGTCGTGCGTGACGAAGAGCGTCGAGATATGCAGATCGTCGTGCAGCCGGCGCAGCCAGCTGCGCAGTTCCTTGCGCACTTTGGCGTCGAGCGCGCCGAACGGCTCGTCGAGCAGCAGCACTTTCGGCTCGACGGCAAGCGCCCGCGCCAGCGCAATACGCTGCCGCTGTCCGCCTGACAGTTCCGACGGAAAACGCTCCGCGAGCCAGTCGAGTTGCACGAGCTTCAGCAGCTCATGCACTTTCTCGCGAATTTTCGCTTCGCTCGGACGCTCGCGGCGCGGCTTCACGCGCAAGCCGAACGCGACGTTCTCGAACACGGTCATGTGCCGGAACAGCGCGTAATGCTGGAACACGAAGCCGACCTGACGCTCGCGCGCGCCGACCGCCGCGACGTCTTCGCCGTGCAGCACGACCTGTCCCGCATCGGCGAATTCGAGGCCCGCGATCACGCGCAAGAGCGTGGTCTTGCCACAGCCCGAAGGCCCGAGCAGCGCGACCAGTTCGCCCGCCGGAAAGTCGAGCGACACGTTGTCGAGCGCGGTGAAATCGCCGAAGCGTTTTTGCAGATTGCGAACGATGATGCTCATGATGTTTATCGGCCTCTCAATTCTGTGCGGTGGCTTTTGCGGCGGTCAATGCTTGCGTCATGCGGCGCTCCGCGAGGAGTTTCAGCGCGAGCGTCACGAGCGCGAGCAGCGCCAGCAGCGACGCCACCGCGAACGCAGCCGAGAAGTTGTATTCGTTGTAGAGAATTTCGACGTGCAGCGGCATCGTGTCCGTCTGCCCGCGGATGTGCCCGGACACCACCGACACCGCGCCGAACTCGCCCATCGCGCGCGCGTTGCAGAGAATCACGCCGTAGAGCAGGCCCCACTTCACGTTGGGCAGCGTCACGCGCCGGAAGATCTGCCATCCCGATGCGCCGAGCACGTGCGCCGCTTCCTCTTCGTCGTTGCCTTGCGCCTGCATCAGCGGAATGAGTTCGCGCGCGACGAACGGAAACGTGACGAAGATCGTCGCGAGCACGATGCCCGGCACCGCGAAGATGATCTGCACGTCGTGCGCGGCGAGCCACGGGCCGAACCATCCTTGCGCGCCGAACATCAGCACATAGACGAGACCCGAGATGACCGGCGACACCGAGAACGGCAAGTCGATGAGCGTCGTCAGGAGCGCCTTGCCGCGAAACTCGAACTTCGCGATCGCCCACGACGCCGCCAGTCCGAAGACGACATTCAGCGGCACGGCGATCGCGGCGGTGATCAGCGTGAGCTTGATCGCGGACCACGCGTCGGGATCCTTCAGCGACTCGAAGTAATAGTCGATGCCCTTGGCGAACGCCTGCACGAACACCGCGACGAGCGGCACGACGAGAAAGAACGCGAGAAACGCGAGTGCGATACCGGTCAGGAGCCATCGCACGGCGCGCGGCTCGGTGACGGGATTGAGGCCGTGCGCGTCGCGCTGTGTCGTCGTCTGCAATGGAAGCACCTCGCTCATGCCGTTTCTCCCGCTGCCAGGGAGACGTTGACCGGCGCCGCGCCCGTCTTGCTCGTGCGGCGCTGCAGCCACCATTGCAGCGTGTTGATCAACAGAAGCATCAGGAAGGACACGCACAGCATCACGACGGCGAGCGCGGTCGCGCCGGCATAGTCGTACTGTTCGAGCTTCGTGATGATGAGCAGCGACGTGATCTCCGACTTCATCGGCACGTTGCCCGCGATGAAAATCACCGAGCCGTATTCGCCCAACGCGCGCGCGAACGCGAGTGCGAAGCCCGTCAGCAGCGCCGGAAAGAGCGACGGCAGCACGACGCGCCGGAACGTGAGCCAGCGCGTCGCGCCGAGGCACGCGGCGGCTTCTTCCTGCTCGCGCTCGAAGTCTTCGAGCACGGGCTGCACGGTACGCACGACGAACGGCAGGCCGATGAACGTCAGCGCGACGAGCACGCCGAGCGGCGTGAACGCGACCTTGATGCCGAGCGGCGCGAGATATTGCCCGATCCAGCCATTGCCCGCGTAGACCGCGGCGAGCGAAATGCCGGCGACCGACGTCGGCAGCGCGAACGGCAGATCGACCATCGCATCGACGATGCGCTTGAACGGGAACGTGTAGCGCACGAGCACCCACGCGACGAGAAAACCGAACACCGCGTTGATGAGCGCGCCGCCGAGCGCCGCACCGAACGTCAGCCGATACGATGCGAGCACGCGCGGCGACGTCACCGCGCGCACGAACTGCGCCCAGTCGAGCGTCGCCGTCTTAGCGAAGGTGGCGGCAAGCGGAATCAGCACCACGAGGCTCAGATAAGCCACCGTGATGCCGAGTGTGAGGCCGAAACCGGGTAGCGCGCTCGGTTTCCTGAATGTGAGAGTCGTCATCCTTGAATCATCCTTTTTGCGCGCGGGGTGGGCGCGCGTTGCTGCTTCGGGCGCGCGGCGTCTTGAACGCGCCGCGTCGCCGGTTGACGCTTATTGCGGCTGATAGATCGAATCGAACACGCCGCCATCCGCGAAATGCGTCTTCTGCGCCTTGGTCCAGCCGCCGAAGGTGTCGTCGATGGTATAGAGCTTCAGCTTCGGAAACTGCTTCGTCAGATCGGCGGGCACCTTGTCCGAACGCGGCCGATAGAAATTGCGCGCGGCGATCTGCTGCCCTTCGTCGCTATACAGATACTTGAGATACGCTTCGGCGAGCTTGCGCGTGCCGTGTTTGTCGACGACCTTGTCGACCACCGCGACCGGCGGCTCCGCCAGAATGCTCACGGACGGCACCACGATCTCGAACTTGTCCGGACCGAATTCCTTCAGGGACAGGAACGCCTCGTTTTCCCACGCGATGAGCACGTCGCCCTGACCGCGCTGCACGAAGCTCGTCGTCGCGCCGCGCGCGCCGGAATCCAGCACGCCGGCGTTCTTGTAGAGCTTCGTCACGAACTCCTTGGCGGTCTGCTCGTTGCCGCCCGGCTTGTGCTGCGCGTACGCCCACGCCGCGAGGTAGTTCCAGCGCGCGCCGCCCGATGTCTTCGGATTCGGCGTGACGATCGACACGCCCGGCTTCGTCAGATCGTCCCAGTCCTTGATGTGCTTCGGATTGCCCTTGCGCACGAGAAACACGATCGTCGACGTGTACGGCGATGCGTTGTCCGGCAGGCGCTTCTGCCAGTCCGCGCCGACGAGTCCCTTGCCCGCGAGCGCGTCGATGTCATAAGCGAGTGCGAGCGTAACGACGTCCGCCTGCAGTCCGTCGATGACCGCGCGCGCCTGGCCGCCCGACCCGCCATGCGACTGCTTGAAGGTTACGGTCTCGCCCGTCTCCGCCTTCCACTTTTTCGCGAAAGCCTGATTGAAGTCCTGATACAGCTCGCGAGTCGGGTCGTAGGAAACGTTCAGAAACGACGTATCCGCCTGCGCCGGCGCCGTCATGATCAAACCCGCCGCGCCGAGCGTCGCCGCAGCAAGAAGCCGTCGCAATCCCGTGTTGATGCTTTGCATTCCCCGTTCTCCGTCTTATCGAATTGACGGAATCAGTCTAACGAGGCCTCTATATGATTGAAAATAATCGTTATTCACTTTTTTATACGTAAAACTGCTAAGAACGATATTCCTGGATGGAAGAAGCGCCGGCGGGCGCGATCCGACGGTGCGGAGGCTTCGTGGCCGCGAACTTAAAGTAAAGCTTGAAAAGCGCCAAATACTGTATAAAAATACAGTCACCTGTCCATTCATACAGTGCATCAGGGGCTCGAGCCAGTGACCAAAACATCAAAACTTACCGCGCGGCAGCAGCAGGTGTTCGAACTCATCCAGCGCGCGATCGACCGCACGGGCTTTCCGCCCACGCGCGCCGAGATCGCGGCGGAGCTCGGCTTCAGTTCGGCCAATTCCGCCGAGGAGCACCTCAGGGCGCTGGCCCGCAAGGGCGTCATCGAGCTGGCGGCGGGTTCGTCGCGCGGCATCCGGCTGCTCGGCGATGCATCTCGCATCGATCGGTCCGAGGAGCTGCCGCATCAGTTCACGCTGCCGCATCAGAGCATCATGCAATTGTCTCTGCCGCTCGTCGGCCGGGTCGCGGCGGGGAGTCCTATCCTCGCGCAAGAGCACATCTCGCAGCACTATGCGTGCGACCCCGCGCTCTTCTCCAGCAAGCCGGACTATCTGTTGAAGGTGCGCGGCCTCTCGATGCGCGACGCAGGCATTCTCGACGGCGATCTTCTCGCCGTGCAAAAGCGCAACGAAGCGAAAGACGGACAGATCGTCGTCGCGCGTCTTGGCGACGACGTCACGGTCAAGCGCTGGAAACGGCGCGCGGACGGCGTCGAACTCATCGCCGAAAACCCCGAGTATGAAAACATCTTCGTGCGCGCCGGCAGCGGCGATTTCGCGCTTGAAGGCATTGCCGTCGGGCTGATCCGCTCCGGCGAATTCTGATGTTGGCCCGCGAACGGGCAAGGCACGAAAGTCGAAGCACATTACTTTCGCACCGAGACACGAAATGTCTCATTGACATCGCAAGATAGCCTCACCAACCGCTTTCGACACCTGATTCAGGCGTCTCACAACACAACAAGCATGACGGCCACCGCGCGCGGTGCGCCGCGGTGCGTCCTATCGTCTGGAGAGTCATCATGGAACGTTTTGCCCGTCTGCTGCCCTTCCGTCAATTCGGCCGCCTGCGCCATCTGCGCACGCTGATCGCCTGCGGCATGCCGCGCGCCGAAGCCACGCCCGATCTCTTCAACGAAATGCCCGCGTTGCCGTCCCGTCAGCCGGCCTTCGCTCGCGTTTCCCTCAACAGCACGGTGCACGCCGAGGCCGAGCAGCGCGCGCCAGTGCGCGTGTATCGCGGGCAATCGCGCGTGATTCTGGTGGGCAAGATCGACGAGGTTTCGCGCATGATCGACCGCTGCATCGCCGAGGAAAATGCCGGGCTGGCCGGCGGAATCCTCGCCTGAATGGAACGCCATCGCACGCACGACGTGAATTCACGGGATTTAACCGGCGCCCGCGCGGTCAATCCGTAATTCACGTTTTGCAAGAGGCTTGGCCCAAGCATGTCCCGCACTACCCGTTCTATTGTCGTTACGCTCGTCGTCCTGGTTATCGTCGCGGCGCTCGGTTTCGTTTACGCATCGCCTTACATCGCACTCGATCGCGTGAAGCGCGCGGCCGATGCCCGCGATGCGCAAACCGTCAACGAATACGTCGATTTTCCGGCGCTGCGCGCGAGCCTCAAGGACCAGATCGCGGCGCTGCTCACGCGTCGCGTGGATATTCAAAAGAGCGGGAATCCGCTCGCGATCATCGGTGCGATGATCGGCGCGGCGCTCGTCGGTCCGCTGGTGGATTCGTATGCCACACCGGACGGCGTCGCGGCGATTCTGAACGGCATCCCGCCGCGCGGCGATCCGGGCGAGCGTCCGCCGCAAGCTGGCGACGGCGCACCAGCGAATGCGGGGAATGGGCCCGCGTCCGGCGTCACGACCGCACGGCAGCCGCCGAAAGAGCCACCGCAGACGACGGCGGGTTATCGAAGCCTGAACACGTTCGTCGTCACGTATCAACACGGCGCCGGCGATGCGCGATACTCCGCGATCTTCCACCGCAACGGGCTCGTGTCGTGGAAGCTCGTCGCGGTCGATCTCAACGGTTGACGCGTCAAGCGTCGCGGCTCACGCTTCGCACCGCATCACGCCCCGGCTTCGGCCTTGACGGGCTTCGCCGCGTACGCCGCTTCGTCTTCCGCTTCGGCCGATTCACCGGCCTGACAGACGGCAACCAGGATGCTGCACTTCACGCGATCCAGCAGCGGCGTGTTGCCCGCGCCCATCCACCAGCGCGCGAGGCCGCTGCGGCAGCGATGCCCGACGACGACGAGATCGACCTGAAGGCTGTCGGCGAGCGCCGCGATTTCGTCGATCGGATGGCCGAACGCGAAATGTCCCTGTGCCTGAAGGCCACGCTCGCGCAGCCATTCGACGCCCTCTTGCAGGATGTCGCGCGCGGCCTCTTCGAAGCGTCCGCAGGCCATGTCGGTTAGCAGTCCGGCGCTCTGCGCGATGCTCGAGCGCATATCCACCACCGCGAGCACATGCGTCTCCGCATTCAGGTCGAGCGCGAGATTGGCGCCCTGACGCAGTGCCTTGCGGCCTTCTCTGGAGCCGTCGTAGCACAGCAGGATTTTTCGGTAGCTCTCCATCTTGACCTCCCTGGCCAACGTGCCGTTGAGCGCGGCTTGCCCGCGGCGTTGATTCATCATCGTGCGTCGTCCCATGGGAGACAACGCTGGAAAACGCTTACCGGCGCGAACACGCTAGCTCGCACCGTGCCAGAACCACAAAAACGTCGACGGACAAGCCTCTGGCACTTTCGGCCGGAACCGGTTCGACGCGCCCCGCACGGGTTTGACACGCCCGCGCAGCATGCGGTTGCACGCCAAGCGCCGCCTTGGTGCAATGGATTACACTAGCCCGCTGGATTTCCCTCATCCGGCTTTCCCTGCGCACAGATGCATGACTGATCAATCTTTGCAACAAAGCGCTACACGCGACGCCGATGGAAACCGCGCACCCGCCATCGAATTCAGCGAAGTAAGGAAGCACTACGGCGAGCGCACGGTCGTCGACGGCCTGTCGTTCGATGTGCGGCCCGGCGAATGCTTCGGACTGCTCGGACCGAACGGCGCGGGCAAGACGACGACGCTCAAGATGCTGCTCGGCATCACTTCGCCCGATAGCGGCGCGATCCGTCTCGTCGGCGAGCCGGTGCCCGCGCGCGCCCGATTCGCCCGCGAGCGCGTGGGCGTCGTACCGCAGTTCGACAATCTCGATCCCGATTTCACTGTCCGCGAAAATCTGACGGTGTTCGGCCGCTACTTCGGCCTGACGGGCGCGCGCATGGATGCGCTCGTGCCGTCGCTCCTGGAGTTCGCGCGGCTGGAGAGCAAGGCCGATGCGCGCGTCGGCGAGTTGTCGGGCGGCATGAAGCGGCGTCTCACGCTCGCGCGCGCGCTCGTCAACGATCCCGATGTGCTCGTGATGGACGAACCGACCACCGGGCTCGATCCGCAAGCGCGGCATCTGATCTGGGAGCGTCTGCGCTCGCTGCTTGCGCGCGGCAAGACCATTCTGCTGACGACGCATTTCATGGAAGAAGCCGAGCGTCTCTGCGATCGCCTGTGCGTGATCGAGGAGGGCCGCAAGATCGCCGAAGGACGGCCGCGCGAGCTGATCGAATCGGTGATCGGCTCGGACGTGATCGAAATCTACGGACCCGATCCGCAAGCGCTCGCCGCCGAGCTTGCGCCGCTCGTCGCGCGCATGGAAGTGAGCGGCGAGACGCTCTTTTGCTACGTCGACGATCCGCAGCCCGTGCATGCGCGCGTGAAGGGCCGCGCGGACGTGCGCTATCTGCATCGTCCGGCGAATCTCGAAGATGTTTTCCTGCGTCTCACCGGACGTGAGATGGTGGACTGAGCCAATGGATACGCTCGAACGATCCCGCATCGACAAACAGCGCGAGCCGAAGCGCGCACAAAACCTCACGCCGCTTTCCAGCGCGTTGCCCGCGAACGCCACGCACTGGATGTCCGTGTGGCGGCGCAACTATCTCGTCTGGAAGAAACTCGCGATCGCCTCGATGATCGGCAATCTCGCCGATCCGATGATCTACCTCTTCGGCCTCGGCCTCGGTCTGGGCCTGATGGTCGGGCACGTCGACGGCGTGTCGTATATCGCGTTCCTCGCGGCGGGCACGGCGGCGTCGAGCGTGATGATGTCCGCGAGCTTCGAATCGATGTACTCGGGCTTCTCGCGCATGCACGTTCAGCGCACCTGGGAAGCGATCATGCACACGCCGCTCACGCTCGGCGATATCGTGCTTGGCGAGATCGTCTGGGCCGCGAGCAAGTCGGTGCTGTCGGGCGTGGCGATCATGATCGTCGCGGGCGCGCTCGGCTATGCGAGCTTTCCGTCGATGCTGATCGCGTTGCCGGTCATCGTGCTGACAGGACTCGCGTTCGCCAGCACGGCGATGGTCGTCACCGCGCTCGCGCCGAGCTACGACTTCTTCATGTTCTATCAGACGCTCGCGCTCACGCCGATGCTCCTGCTCTCCGGCGTCTTCTTTCCCATCGCGCAACTGCCCGCGATCGCGCAACACGTCACGCAGGTCTTGCCGCTGTATCACGCTGTGGAGCTGATCCGTCCGGCGATGCTCGGCCGCCCGTTCGACGGCTTCGCGCTGCATGCGCTCGTGCTCTGCGCGTATGCGGTCGTGCCGTTCTTCCTGTGCGCGTGGCTTTTCAGGCGGCGCATGATGAAATGAAAAACGGCGATGGACTTCGAAAGCCGATCGCCGTTTTGACATCGCCGAAAAGGAAAGCGCGCTACTTCACCGGAAACTCGTGATGCCCGCCGAAGCCGAAGCGCATCGCGGACAACATGCGTTCCGGGAACGATTCGGCATCGCGCGAACGGAACCGCGTGTACAGCGCCGCCGACAGCACTTGCGCCGGCACCGCTTCCTCGATTGCCGCTTCGATCGTCCATCGTCCTTCGCCGCTGTCCGCGACTTCGGTGGAATAGCGATCGAGCGAGCCGTCGCCCGCGAGCGCGCCCGCGGTCAAATCGAGCAGCCACGACGACACCACGCTGCCGCGACGCCACACTTCCGCGATATCGGCGAGATCGAGCGAGTAACGCTCGTTCTCCGGCAGTTCCGTCGAGTCCTTGCGCTCGAGCACGTGAAAGCCTTCGGCATAGGCCTGCATCAGTCCGTATTCGATGCCGTTGTGCACCATCTTGACGAAATGCCCCGACCCGACCGGCCCGCAGTGCATGTAGCCGTTCTCGACGCGTGCATCCCGCCCTTCGCGGCCCGGCGTCGCGGGAATGTCGCCGCGTCCCGGCGCGAGCGTCGCGAGAATCGGATCGATGCGGCGCACGACCGGCTCGTCGCCGCCGATCATCATGCAGTAGCCGCGCGTCAGGCCCCACACGCCGCCCGACGTGCCAACATCGACGTAATGGATGCCCTGCTCGCGCAACTGCGCGGCGCGGCGGATATCGTCCTTGTAGAAGCTGTTGCCGCCGTCGATGATCACGTCGTCCGCGCCGAGGATCTTGTGCAGATCGTTGAGCGTGTCTTCGGTGATTTTCCCCGCCGGCAGCATCAGCCAGACGACGCGCGGCGCGGTCAGTTTCGCGACGAGATCGCCGAGATCCTTCGCGCCCGTCGCGCCTTCGCTCGCGAGCGCTTCGGTGGCCTCCGGATTGTGGTCGTACACGACGCACGTATGTCCGCCGCGCATGAGCCGCCGCCCGATGTTGCCGCCCATGCGCCCCAGTCCCACGATGCCGATCTGCATGATGGTCACTCCTTCCCGTTGGATTTCACGCGTTCGATCTGCTTCTTCGCGGCGTCGTAGACCGCTTCGGGCGTGAAGCCGAACTTCGTCTTCAGCGCCTTCAATGGCGCGGATGCGCCGAACGTGTGCATGACGATCTGCGACCCGAGGCGGCCGACGTAGCGGTCCCAGCCGAGCGTCGCGGCCTGCTCGACGCACACGCGCGCATGCACGTCCGGCGGCAGCACCGATTCCTTGTACGCGAGATCCTGCTTCTCGAAGATGTCCCAAGACGGCATTGACACGACGCGCGCCGCGACGCCTTCGCTTGTCAGCTTCTCGTACGCCTCGACGCAAAGCGACACTTCGCTGCCCGTCGCGAGCAGCAGCACCTCGGGCTTCTTGCCGCCTTCGGTATCGGCGAGCACGTAGGCGCCGCGCTTCACGCCTTCGGCGGACGCGTATTTCTTGCGGTCGAACGTCGGCAGCGGCTGGCGCGTCAGCACGATGCACGACGGCTCCTTCGGATGCGTCAGCGCGACGCGCCACGCTTCTGCGACTTCGTTCGCGTCGGCGGGACGCAGCGTGCACAGGCCCGGCACGCCGCGCAGCGAGGCGAGCTGCTCGATCGGCTGATGCGTCGGACCGTCTTCGCCGACGCCGATCGAATCGTGCGTGAACACGTAGATCACCGGCACTTCCATGATCGCGGACAGGCGGATCGGCGGCTTCATGTAGTCGCTGAAAATCAGGAACGTCGATCCGTAGGGACGCAAGCCCGACAGCGCGAGGCCGTTGCAGACCGCGCCCATGCCGTGCTCGCGAATGCCGAAGTGCAGATTGCGTCCGCCGTAGCTGTCGTGCTCGAAGCTGCCCGCGCCTTCGAACTTCAGATTCGTCTTCGTCGATGGTGACAGGTCTGCCGCGCCGCCGATCAGCCAAGGCACGCGCGGCGCAATCGCATTCAGCACCTTGCCGGACGAATCGCGCGTCGCGAGGCCCTTGGCGTCCGCCTCGAAGGTCGGGATGTCCGCGTCCCAGTTGTCGGGAAGCTTGCCTTCGAGCATCTGCCACGCTTCTTTCGCGAGTTCCGGATTGGCCTTCTCGTAGGCGTCGAAGCGCTGCTTCCACTCGGCGTGCAGCTTCTTGCCGCGCGCGCCCATGCCGTCGGCGAAGTGCTGCATGACGCCGTCGGGCACGTAGAACTGCTTGTCCTCCGGCCAGCCGTAGAACTTCTTCGCGAGCTTGACCTCTTCCTCCCCGAGCGCCTCGCCGTGCGCGCTCGCGGTGTTCTGCTTGTTCGGCGCGCCCCAGCCGATGATGCTTTTCACGACGATCAGCGTCGGCTTGTCGGTGTGCGACTTCGCCTTGTTGATGGTCGCTTCGAGCGCGTCCGCGTCGTTGGCGTCGTCGACGTGCAGCGTGTGCCAGTTGTAGCCGTGAAAGCGCGCTTCCACGTCGTCGCTGTAGGCGAGCTCCGTATGGCCTTCGATGGTGATGGTGTTGCTGTCGTAGATCCAGATGAGATTCGACAGCCGCAGATGCCCCGCGAGCGACGCCGCTTCGTGCGACACGCCTTCCATCATGTCGCCGTCGCCGCACAGTGCGTAGACGCGGTAATCGAAGAGCTTGTCGTCGCCCTTGTTGAAGCGGCTCTCCTTCCAGCGCGCGGCCATCGCCATGCCCACGCTGTTGCCGAGGCCCTGGCCGAGCGGTCCGGTCGTCGTCTCGACGCCCGTCGTCATGCGGTATTCCGGATGGCCCGGCGTCTTGCTGTCGAGCTGGCGGAACTGCTTGATATCGTCGATCGACACGGCGGGCTTGCCGGTCGGCTTGCCGTCGCCGTCGAACTCCTTCACGCCGGCAAGATGCAACAGCGAGTACAGCAGCATCGACGCATGCCCGACCGACAGCACGAAGCGGTCGCGATTCGGCCATAGCGGCGCGTCGGGATCGTAACGAAGATGGTTCTGCCACAGATGGAATGCGACCGGCGCGAGCGCCATCGGCGTGCCGGGGTGGCCGGAATTGGCCTTCTGCACGGCGTCCATCGAGAGCGTGCGGATGGTGTCGATCGTGAGGCGATCGAGATCTTTGGCCTGAGGTGTTGCTTGAGACATGAGCGACGACTCCTTTGCGAAGAGCGCGCTGTGGCGAGGGGCGCCGCAGCGGGCAACCAGGACCATCGAGCAAGTGCAGTGCCTTACGAAAAGCACCGCACCGCGAATGACACGGGAGCGCGCCGCGAATCCTCGGGTGCGGGATTCGGGCGGCGTTACGGCAGAGTACGGGCCAAAAATTAGGCCGGTATTACAGAGCGATAAACGACGGGCACGCGAACATCAATGCTGACACATTCGCGGCAAAGGCATGCAATTCTTCGCCAAATGCTTGAGCCGGCGAAGAAAATCAGGGCGCCGGATTCGGCTGACGCTCGTGCAGCGCTTCGATTTCGGCCAGGATTTCGTCCGACAGTTCGATGTTCACGCTACCGATGTTCTCCTTCAACTGCGGCATCGACGTCGCGCCGATCAGCGTGCTCGTCGTGAACGGGCGCGTGTTGACGAACGCGAGCGCGAGTTGCGTCGGCGTGAGTCCGTGGCGTTTCGCCAGTTCGACGTACGACGTGATCGCGGCGATCGCCTGCGGCTTGCTGTAGCGCTGGAAACGCTCGAACAGCGTGATTCGTGCGCCCGCCGGACGCGCCCCGCCCTCGTACTTGCCCGACAGCCAGCCGAACGCGAGCGGCGAATACGCGAGCAGCCCGACGCCTTCCTTGTGCGTGAACTCCGACAGTCCGAGCTCGTAAGTGCGATTCACGAGGCTGTACGGATTCTGAATGCTGACGATTTTCGGCAGCCCCGCCTTTTCGGCCGCGCGCAGGAATTGCGCGACACCCCACGGCGTTTCGTTCGACACGCCCACGTGACGGATCTTGCCCGCCTTCACGAGATCGGCGAGCGCCGCGAGCGTTTCCTCGATCGGCACCGTGTATTCATCGTCGATATAGGGATAGCTGGATCGGCCGAACGTCATCGTGCTGCGATCGGGCCAATGCAGCTGATACAGATCGACGTAATCCGTTTGCAGGCGCTTCAGGCTGCCGTCGATGGCTTCGTTCAGATTCTTGCGATCGAACTGGTTGCCCGCGCCGCGGATATGCCGCGGATTGTGCGGCTGGCGCGCGGGCCCGGCGATTTTCGTCGCGAGGACGATATCGGCGCGCTTCGCCGGATGCTTCGCGAGCCACGTACCGATGTATTCCTCCGTGCGGCCCTGCGTCTCGGGGCGCGGCGGCACCGGATACATCTCGGCGGCGTCGATGAGATTCACGCCTTGGGCGAGCGCGTAATCGATCTGCTCGTGCGCTTCGCTTTCGGTGTTCTGCTCGCCCCAGGTCATGGTGCCGAGCCCGATCAGGCTGACGTCGATACCCGAATCGCCGAGTTTCCGAAACTTCATTGCTCATTCCTCTTGTTGACGAGTTGTTTGCGCGCTGTGGGGAGACCGTAGGCGCTTTGTCGGACAGGCTGCCTGGCTGATTTTCCGGCAATCGCAAAACCTACCATAGGCGCGAAAGCTCTGCTCTCGCGGCTAGAATGGCAAGCTTCCAACCCGTCAGGCAGGAGCACGCAACCGATGCCGTTAGCACGCGATCGCGAGACAAAAGGCTCGTCGCTCATCGTCATGCTCGTCGCGGCGACCTTCTTCATGGAGAACCTCGACGGCACGATCATCGCCACCGCCTTGCCGCAGATGGCGCGCTCGTTCAACGTGCATCCCGCCGACATGAGCCTCGGCATCACGGCGTATCTGCTGACGCTCGCCGTGTTCATCCCGATTTCCGGCTGGGCCGCCGACCGCTTCGGCCTGCGCACCGTGTTCGCGAGCGCGATCGCGGTGTTCACGGCCGCGTCCGTGCTGTGCGCGACGACCTCGACCTTGCCCGCGTTCGCCGCCGCGCGCGTGTTGCAGGGCATCGGCGGCGCGATGATGGTGCCCGTCGGGCGCCTGGCCGTCTTGCGCGCGACGCCCAAGGAGGGCCTGATGCGCGCCATCGCGATCATCACGTGGCCGGGTCTCGTCGCGCCGGTGATCGGCCCGCCGCTCGGCGGCTTCATCACGACGTATTCTTCGTGGCGCTGGATCTTCTATCTCAACGTGCCCCTCGGGCTGATCGGCTTGCTGCTGACGCTGCGCTACATCGGCAACGAACGCGAGGATGCGACGCGGCGCTTCGACTTGCCGGGCTTCGCGCTGTGCGGCATCGCGTGCACGACGCTGCTCTACGCGATGGAACTGATCGGACGCAGCGACGTGGACTGGCGCTTCGTCGGCGCGCTGGTGGCGGTAGGCGTCGTCGCGGGCATCGCGTCGTGGCGGCATCTGCGGCGCGCGGCGCATCCGGTCGTGGATCTGTCGGCGCTGAAGGTGAAGACCTTCGCCGTGGCGATGGGCGGCGGCTCGCTCTTTCGGATCGCGATCAGCGCCGCGCCGTTCCTGCTGCCGCTGATGTTCCAGGTCGGCTTCGGCATGAACGCGTTCGATTCGGGCCTGCTCACGCTCGCGGTGTTCGCGGGCAATCTGTCGATGAAGCTCGTCACGACGCCCGTGATGCGTCGGTTCGGCTTCCGGCCGGTGCTGATCGTAAACGGCGTGCTCGCCGCGCTCTCGCTTGCCGCGATGAGCCTGCTGACGCCCTCGACGCCCACGTTCGTGATCGTCGCCGTGCTGTTCGCGAGCGGCTTGTCGCGTTCGCTGCAGTTCACGGCGCTCAACACGCTTTCCTTCGCCGACGTGCCGAAAGCGCAGATGAGCGGCGCGTCGGCGCTATCGAGCACGCTCTTCCAGATGACGATGGGCATCGGCGTGGCGGCCGGCGCAATCGCGCTGCGCATCGGCGAATGGATCCACGGCCACGATGCCCATTCCATCGGACCGGAGGATTTCAGCGTCGCGTTTCTGATCGTCGGGTTCGTGGGGCTCGTCGGCGTCGTCGATCTGTTCGGGCTCGCGAAGGACGCCGGCGCGCTCGTTTCCGGGCATCGCAAGCCGAAGGCGTGAAGGTTTTATGACGGAAAGGCTCAAGCCTTCGCCGCGCCTGCCGTAATCCGCGGTATGAACTCGCACACGCTCGACGCCCTCTCCGCCCTGACCGAAACGGTTGCCGTCCTCCGCCACGCGCGCGGCCTGAAGAATCCGCACGATTTCCCCGACGGCACGCCCGAGCGGCAACTCACCGCCGACGCCTTCGCCGAAGATTTTCTCCGCGCCCTCGATGCCGAGCCGAGCATCGGCGCGTGGTGGCGCATCTGATCGAAGCGTCACCGCGGCAAGGTCGCGGCATCTATTACCGACGTCCGCGCGATCTGATTCCCCGAATCGGCAAATTCTGAGTCAAGTCTTCCTATTTGGCGAAACGTTTGCGCGCGGCTATCAAGTCGCGCCCGTGCGCGCCGACAACTCGCATATCGCCATGACCCAATCAGGAGATGCCAGTGAAGTGGGCAGCGTCACTTTTTGCCATCGCCGTCGCGCTCGTCGTGACCGGCTGCGCGCCGATGCCGGCCGCCAATACGGCTCAGATCGAAAAACCGGCGGCTTCCGCCGAGATCATCCGCTTCGAGATTCCCGCTGACGCGCTCGGCGCCCGCGACCCGCAACTCACGGCGATCCTCGCCAAAGCGGGCGCGCTCGCAGCCGCCCAAAAGCAGCCGACGACCATTCTCGTCACCGCGCTCGCGCAGGACTTTCCCTATCTCAATCAGGCGATCTGGAAAGGCATTCCCGCGCGACATGCAGTCAAGCTCAGTCTCGAAAACCTGACCGCCGGCGCGCGCCAGCCGTACAGCGTGTCCATCAAGCCGACGCAGGGAGGCTGACGCGATGCGCCCATTTCTCATCCTCGCGACTGCGCTGTTTTCGATGCACGCCGCCGCCGGTCCGCTCGACGTGAGCGCGCCCGCGTCCGTGCAAACGATCGCGGCGCTCGGACCTGCCGCGCAGAAGGTCTATCCGCCGCTGCCGACGCTCGCAATGCTTCCGCCTTCCAGCGGCGAAGAAGACGATGCGCCTGCCAAATCCGCGAGCAAGAAAGCGAAGAAAACGCGCCGCGTCGCCGATTGCAAATGCAACGGACCTGAGCCGCGTCTCGTGGTGTCGGACGAGTCGCGCACGTATATGAAAGACGTCGAGCGCCGCATCGACATCGCGCTCGCGCCGTAATCGAAGGAGCCACGTTCCATGTTCCGTCCGTTTTGCGCGGCGCTGGCCGCCTGCGCGCTGCTCGCCGCGCCGCTCGCGCCGCGCGCCGCTCACGCCGACGATTGCTTCGAACAGGCCGGCGCCTATCAGGGCGTCAATCCGCTTGTGCTGCGCGCGGTCGCCTGGCGCGAATCGAAAGGCGACGCCGCCGCGCTCAACCGCAACGCCAACGGCTCGATCGATATCGGCCAACTGCAGATCAATTCGATCCATTTTCCCGATCTCGCGCGTCAGGGCATTCCGCATCGCGCGCTCGCCGATCCGTGCGTCAACGTGTTCGTCGCCGCCTGGCTGCTCAAGCAGAAGATGGTGAAGCACGGCAACACATGGCGCGCGATCGGCGCGTATCACTCCGAATCGCCCAAACATCGCGACGCCTATGCGCGCAGCATCCAGCAGATTCTCGTCAACTGGGGCGAGTTGCAGCCCCAGATGCGTTGAGGGTGCAACTCGGCCATCGGCTCAAAGCTGGCTCATGCCGCCGTCGATGATGATCTCCGTGCCGACGATGAAACCCGATTCCGGCGACGCCAAATGCAGCACCGTCGCCGCCACTTCGCTCGACTTGCCGAAGCGGCCGAGCGGAATCTGGCTTTGAAGCTGCGCGGCGGCTTCATCGATGAGGCCGAGCTTGTCGTGGAGCGGCGTCGAGACCGGACCGGGACTCACGACGTTCACGCGCGCGCCGCGCGGCAGCAATTCCGCCGACAGCGTCTTTGCGAGCGACACGAGCGCCGCCTTGCTCGACGCATAGACCGATGACATCGGCATGCCGATATGCGCGTTGATCGAACCGTTCAGCACGATCGACGCGCCTTCGTTCAGCAAGGGCACGAGCGACTGGATCTGGAAGTACGGTCCTTTCACGTTGATCGCGAAGGTTTCGTCCCACGCTTTTTCGTCGATGCCCGTGAACGGCCCGAAGGTGGCGACGCCCGCGTTCGCGAAGATCGCATCGAGCCGGATGTTCGCATCGGTCAATGCTTGCGCCAGTTCGCGCGCAGCGCTTACCGTGCCCGCCACGTTGCGGATCGCGATGGCGTTCGCGCCGAGCGACTCGCGTGCCGTCGCGAGCGCGCTTTCATCGCGGCCGGTGATGACGACGCGCGCGCCTTCCGCAGCAAATGCCTGCGCTGCCGCGAGACCGATGCCGCTGTTGCCGCCAGTGATCAGAACTGTCTTGCCTTCGAAGCGTTTCATGACGTTCTCCTTGTGAACGTTGCAGGGTGTGAAGGCATTATGGTCGGACGTGCGCCCTTTTCCGTACGACGCGGCCGGCGCACTCGTTCGATATCGTCGAACGAGTTTTTGTCTGAGTGAGGCGCCCCACAGATGCGCCTTGAAGCGAACGCGATCGCCTCCTAGAGTTACGCAGTTCCTTCCCGACAGGAGGCGCATCATGCAAGACGCCCAACGCGGCGCACAGCCCAATCCCGAGCGGCTGCTGCAAATGGGGATGGCGTTCTGGGCGTCGAAGACGCTGCTTTCGGCGGTCGAACTCGGTGTGTTCACGCAACTGGCGACCGGCCCGCGAACGGCCGACGATCTCGTGCAGGCGCTGGCACTGCATCCGCGGGGCGCGCTGGATTTCCTCGATACGCTCGTCGCGCTCAACCTGCTCTCGCGCGAGGGCGGCTTCTACGCGAACGCCGACGACGCCGATTTCTTCCTGGATCGCAACAAGCCTTCATATGTCGGCGGATTGCTGGAAATGGCGAACGCGCGCCTCTATCCGTTCTGGGGTTCGCTCACGGAGGCGCTGCGCACCGGCCTGCCGCAGAACGAATCGAAGCACGGTGGCAACGTCTTCGAGACGCTCTATAGCGACCCGGCACGTCTGCGCGGCTTTCTCCAGGCGATGAGCGGCGTCAGCATGGGCGCGGCGCACGCGATCGCGCGACAGTTCCCGTGGAGCGAGTACCGCACGTTCATCGATATCGGCGCGGCGCAGGGCGCGTTGCCGGTGCAGGTGGCGCTTGCGCATCCGCATCTGACGGGCGGCGGCTTCGATCTGCCGGTGGTGGGTCCGGTCTTCGACGCGTACGTCGCCGCGCACGGACTCCAGGACCGGCTGCGCTTTTATCCCGGCGATTTCTTCAAGGAGCCGTGCCCGTCGGCGGATGTGCTCGTGATGGGGCACATCCTGCACGACTGGGATCTGCCGCAGAAGCTCGAACTGCTCGCGAAGTGTCATGCGGCGTTGCCGGCGGGCGGCGCGTTGATCGTGTACGACGCGATCATCGACGATGAGCGCCGTCAGAATGCCTTCGGGCTTCTGATGAGCCTCAACATGCTGATCGAAACGCCCGGCGGCTTCGACTACACCGGCGCGCAATGCTGCGCGTGGATGCGGCAAGCGGGATTCGCGACGGCGCGCGTCGAACCGCTCGTCGGCGCGGAGTCGATGGTGATCGCGACGAAGTGAGCGGGCCGCGCGCCTGAACGCTTCGTCAGCGGTCGTTCGACATGCCTTTCAGGCGATCGTTGCCGGCGTCGCGGGCGGCGTCGGCGGTGGAGAAATTCTCTTCGGAAACCAGCGCGCGCTTGACCTCGCGCGCCGCGAAATCGACGAGCGTGATGACCCAGACGAAACCGCCCGCCTGCTCCGCGGTCTGCACGAATGCGCGCAGATCGCCTTCATTCGACGATGCCATACCGACCTCCTCGTTCAAGTTGATGCGCCCTGCCGGCCGCGCGAGACGCGTATCGACCGGCGATGCGATGCGTCGGCTGAACGGGCGCTAACGGGCGGCAGCCGGCCGCCTTCAGGCTTCGAAATCGAGACCGCCGAAGAGCACCGACGGTTCCGCCTGCGAGCGCGTCGCGAGATCGACCTCGCGCGCGCCCTGCCACGCGTCGAGCTTCGCGCCGATGGCGTCGAGATAACGCAGGAATCGAGCCTCGCCGCCCGCGCCCATCAGCCGTTCGATCTCGTCGTCGTCCCAGGTCAGAAATACGTTCAGCGGATACGGATAAACGCGCCGATGTTCATCGCCCTGTCGCGGTGCACGTTCGGCGCTGACATGCAGACGCGTCGGCACGGCCGGGCTTTCGTAGCCGAGGATGTCGACGCGCACGCCGTGATCGACGACGCGCGTCACACGTTCCACGATGCGCGGCATGAATTCGGTTTCGAACCGGAGCGCCTGTTGCCGGTTCAACGGGCTTCTCCGCGAGCGCTCGACTGCATCAACGGCATCGTCAGACGGCGGGCAAGTCTTCGAGCGATTTCTCGATCTGACCGTCCTGCACGCGCGCTTCGATGCCGATGTGTCCGTTCGTGTAAGGCAGCGCGCTGACTTTCGGGCCGAGGAAGGCGCGGCCGCCGAGCTTGAAGAGCGTGCGGACTTCCTTGCCGCTCTTGATGGCGTCCACGACCTGCTGGACATCCACGATGGTGGTGGGCGCGGCCCAGTCGTTCGTGGCCGGATCGAAACTGCCCCAGCGCACGCTGGTCACGCGGTCGTTGACCCAGCGCACACCGTCGATCGCCAAAGTAGCCATGTCTGCCTCCGATGCCGTCGTTGGGGTGATCTCGAAATCCTAGCATTGTTGGACGAAGGCGGCTGACGTTTGCGCGGGCGAAACGCTCAGCCGGCGCGAACAAACTGCCGCGCTGCGGTAAAATCGCGGATTCCCCTTGAAATTCAAGCGGTTCGCATGAAGGTGCGGCCGCCGTCGCCCATGTCAGCCGTATCGAAGATCAGTCCCCGCCGCGTCTCCGTCGCTCCTATGATGGATTGGACCGACCGCCATTGCCGGTCCCTGCATCGGCTGGTATCGCGTCATACGTGGCTCTACACGGAGATGGTGACGACGGGCGCGCTGCTCTACGGCGATGTCGCGCGGCATCTCGCGTTCACACCCGCCGAAGCGCCCGTTGCGCTGCAGCTCGGCGGCAGCGAGCCGGCCGATCTCGCGAAAAGCGCGAAGCTCGGCGAGCAATGGGGCTACGACGAGATCAACCTGAATTGCGGCTGCCCTTCCGAGCGCGTGCAGCGCGGCGCGTTCGGCGCTTGTCTGATGAAGGAGCCGCAGCTCGTCGCGGATTGCGTGAAAGCGATGCGCGACGCGGTGTCGATTCCGGTAACGGTCAAGCATCGCATCGGCGTCGACACCGTCGAGGAATATGAGTTCGTGCGCGATTTCGTCGGCACGATCGCCGATGCCGGCTGCGAAGTGTTCATCGTGCACGCGCGCAACGCGATCCTCAAAGGCTTGAGCCCGAAGGAGAATCGCGAGATTCCGCCGCTCAAGTACGAATATGCGTATCGGTTGAAGCGCGACTTTCCGCAACTTGAGATTTCGATCAACGGCGGCATCAAGACGCTCGATGAAGTCGAGGAGCATCTCAAGCACGTCGACGGCGTGATGCTCGGGCGCGAGGCTTATCACAATCCGTACGTGCTCGCCGGCGTCGACACGCGCTTTTACGGTGCGAATACGCCGGTTCCGTCGCGCGAAGAAATCGAGGCGGGACTCATCGACTATGCACGCGGCGAACTGACGCGCGGCACGTATCTCGGCGCGGTGACGCGGCATGCGCTCGGGCTGTATCGCGGCGTGGCCGGCGCGCGCGGATGGCGTCGCGTACTGTCCGACAATCGCCGTCTCGCGAAGGGCGATCTGACGATTTTCGATGAAGCGCGGGCTCACCTACGCGAGGCGGTGGAAGCGCTCGATGCATGATGCGTGGCCGTCGGAAAAAGATGCTAAAAGGGACTAGGCAAGCGCAATCATTGTTCGTATAATCTCGCTTCTTGATTGCTGCAGCGGTTTTGAAGCAGTCGAGATCGCGGTAACAGTGGTGGCTGTAGCTCAGTTGGTAGAGTCCAGGATTGTGATTCCTGTCGTCGTGGGTTCGAGTCCCATCAGCCACCCCACCGAGAATTCATGCAAAAAGCCCAGTCGAATGACTGGGCTTTTTGCTTTGCGGCTTCTGATTCGGACGGCCCTCGGGCACGCGCCGTGCACATCGAAAGTCTCCCCTTGGCGGAGACTCATCATGTCCCGACATCACCTCGCAACAGCCGCCCTTCTCCTCGCCACGACCTTCGCGACCCAAGCCCAGACCGCGCGCCCCGACGAGAGTGCCTCAATGGTCAAGCCGCCGGGCGCACCCGGCGCGCCGTCCGCGAGCGCCACCCGCCCCGACAATCCCGACAACATGCCGGTGAAGCGCCCGAATCCGCCGCAGAACAGCGATCGCATGCTGCATCACAGCCCCGCGAGCGACGCGATCGCGAAATAACCCGCAACGGCCCCGAACCCGCGCTGGAAGCACGCGCGACGCCACTATAATGGCGCTCGTCACGATAATCGGAGCCTACCGCGTGCTCATGCTCCAAGCGGTCTAGCCAATGCAAAAAGTCATTCTGCCGTTCGTTTCCGGTTTTCTCGCCGCACTCTTTTTTCGCGAATCGACCCTGGCGCTGTTGCACGCAGCGGGTCTCGTCGATCCGGCCGGCTTTTCCACCGCACCGTTTGTTCCGCTCGGCATCCCGGAATTCATCGCGAATGCGCTGTGGAGTTCGATCTTCGGCGTGCTGATGGCGTGGCTGCTGCGCGTCGCGCCCGAGCGCAGCGCGCCCTGGATCGGCGCACTCGTGTTCGGCGGCATCGTGCTGACGGCCGTCGGCGTATTCGTCATCGATCCGGCCCGCGGCATCTGGCCGAGCGGCAACATGCTGCCGCGTCTCGCGCCGAACTTCATCGCCAATGCGATCTGGGGCTGGGGCGCGCTCGTCTTCATGCGCGCGTTCATGGCGGGTCACGAGCCGCACTGACCCGCCGCCGGAAACGAAAGCGGCCCGCGCGGGCCGCTTTTCACAGCGTCAGTCCTTCAACAGCCGCAGCGGATGCGCCGCGGGCGTCCACGCGCTTTCGAACATGCGATCGACATCGGCGGCGTTCACATCCTCGGCGCGCGCGATCTTCCAGCGCGGCTCGTTGTCCTTGTCCACGATGCGCGCGCGGATGCCTTCCAGCACATCGCCGCGCTCGAACATCGTGCGCGTCAGATCGAGATCGCGGCGCAGCGTCTCGGCCATCGTCGAGAATTTCGCGCGATCGACCTGCTGCAACGCTACATCGACGGACAGCGGCGAGCGCTCGCGCAGCTCGGCGGCCGTGCGTTTCGCCCAGTCGTTGCCGATGTCCGCCTCGCGTTCGAGCGACGCGAGGATCGACGCGCCGTTGCCCGCCGCGAAGTGCTTGTCGATCATCGTGCGCGCGGCGGCCAGCTCGCCCTTTTCGGGAATCGGCGCGACCTTGTACTTCGTCGTTTCGTTCTGCACGAAGCGCACGATCTCGACGCCATCGAGAAAGCGCTGATGCCTGAGCGATTCGATGAGGCCCGGCAGCGCGCCGTCGTCGAGGTAAGCGTCCGCCATGCGGGCGTACAGCGCGTCCGCGGCGGAAAGGCTCGCGCCCGTCGCCGCGAGATAACGGCCGATCGCCCCGGGCGTGCGCGCGAGGAACCAGCTCACGCCGACATCGGGAAAGAGACCGATGCGCGTCTCGGGCATCGCCATCTTCGTCGATTGCGTGACGACGCGCAGGCCGCCCGTGTGATGCGCGCCCTGCGAGATGCCCATGCCGCCGCCCATCACGACGCCGTTCACGACCGCGACATACGGCTTCGGGAACGTGAAGATCGCGTGATTGAGCTTGTATTCGTCGGTGAAGAACGCGTCGATCGCCGCCCGGTCGCCCGCCTGCGCGGACTCGTACAGAAAGCGGATATCGCCGCCCGCGCAAAACGCGCGCACGTGCGGGCTATAGACGATGACGGCGCGGATCGCCTGATCGTGGCGCCACGCGCGCAAAGCCTCGCTGATCGCGCGCAGCATCGGCGGGGTCAACGCGTTGAGTGCCTTCGGACGATCGAGCGCAATGAAGCCGATGCCGTTGGCGGTGTCGATACGGATGTCTTCGGTGGTCATCGTGTTGAAGTGTCGGGTCGATTCGCTGAGACGAATCGAGGTTCGGTTCGGTTGGCCGGCGCGAACCACGCGTCGAGCGACAACTCGACGAGCGTCGTGGCCGGCGTCTCGGGCAGCGCCGCGCCGGTCAGCTTGAGCGCGACGATGCCATGCAGATTCGCCCACAGGCCTTCCGCGCACGCGAGCGGCGCGGCGTGCGCGGGCAGCCGGTCGGCGGCACGCAATTCGGCGAACGCGTCCGCGATCAGCGAAAGCGTCGCCGCGCCTTGCTCCGCCGCGTGATCGTCGCCTTTACGCTGGGCCTCGGCGACTGCCTGCGCGGAATCCGTGTGCTCCATGAACATCAGCCGATACGTCTCGGGCTCGGCCAGCCCGAATTCGACATACGCGCGGCCCATCGCGTTCAGGCGCGCGGCCGGATCTGCAATCGATGTATGGGCGAGGAACGCGTCGCGCAGACTCGCGTGCCCTTCCACGCGCAACGCCCGCGCGATATCGCCACGGCTCTTGAAGTGAAGATAGAGCGCGGCGGGCGAATAATCGATCGCCTCGGCCAGCTTTCTCATCGATAGCGATGCAAAGCCTTCGCGCTTCACGATCTCGCGCGAGACCTCGAGTATGCGCTCGCGCAGCGCCTCGCGCTGCTCGCGTCTTTGCTCCGTGCGGCGCTCTTGCGAACCCATGCGAGGCATTGTCGGCACCGCCTCTTTCGAAGTCAAATTGCGACGCGCGGGCGCGCGCTCAGACGGTCATCTTGCCGTCGTCGTCCCGTCGCGAAGCCGCGCGATAAAGCGGCTCGTCCGAGTCGCGCAGCACGACCGACGCGAACACGATGCACAGCGCAAGAATCAGCACACCAACGGCTGCCCAGATGAGCCATAGCGCATTGGACTCGACAAGTGAGTGAAGAAAGGATTGAAGCATGACGACCCCGCGCGATTTTTATATTTGACCGCCCAAGCGCATGGCGTTGAGCAAGTAATGTGCCGAGCGAATCGCATCGCGTGCGGCGAATAGATGGATGGTACTCCGTTGCGCGATCACGCGGAAGGAGGCGCGGCGTGTCCCGCGCGAATAAAGAGGCGGCGCGATGCAGGTCTTACATCGCGCCGTGTAAGAGATGAACGAAGGTGCGTCAGACGGTGACGCGCCCCGGCGGAAAGTGTCCGCTTTTCAGGAGCACGGGCATGCCGTTGGTCACGCGCAGATGCTCCCGCGCGACCGCTTCGATGCGCGTGCGGCCCGCATCGAATGCGTCGATCCAGCCGGCGCTGTCATAGGTCTGCGCGCCGAAGTGATCTTCGAGCGCTTCGACCGAAATGGCGCACGGCACGCGCCGGCCATCTACGATCGCGGCGAACTCGACGGTCAGGTTGGAATCGCGGTAATCGGGCGCGTCCGGAAGGAATCGGATATTCATGATTGTCTCGTTGCTGAAGACGTTCAAGCGCTGGAATCACTTCTATCGCTGCGTTCGATGCGAGTCCGCTCGCGGCGCCGCGAACGATCGCACGAATCGATTCGGCGACTATGGTACTCGCGCTCGCGCCGCGCGGTCCAGCGCCGCGCCGCTCATGCCGCGAGCACGGATTCGTCGACATCGACGACGAGCAGCGAGCTTGCAAGCGGATCGGCATAGTTGAAGTCGAGCAGCCGGCTCATTTCGCGCACGCGGTCGCACACGCGTTGACGCGCATCCAGCGACAGATGCGGATAGTCGCGCAACACTTGCGCGTCGAATCGGTAATGCACGCCCCACGCGACATTGCCCGGATGATTCGCGACGCCGCCCGTGCGCCAGCTCACGAAAAGCGCCGGCGTCGGCTCCGCGCCGATTTCCGCGACGTCCGCGCCGCTCGGAAACAGATCGATCAGGCTGTTCGCGACGTCGTACAGCACGGTATGTCGAAGATGAACGGGGCGCATCACGTCGATTGCAGCAAGCGGTCGATGTATTCGCGCGCGGCCTGCTCGACGTGTGCGAGCGCCTCGTCTTCGGTTGCGAAGCGCCGCTCGGGACCGAGATCGACGAGCGCTTCGAAACGATGGACATCGTCCGGGCCGCCGCGCGCGAGGCTCACCGAGCCGACATAGATCGGCGCTTCACCGTCGTTTTCGCCGTGCGACTGCACGAGCCGCGCCGAAGCGCTGATGTAATACCCACGATATGGCCCCGTGACTCGTTCTGCCATGGTTTTGCCTCCGTTCAATTGGCCGCGCATGCGCCGGTTTTCGCCGATATCGGCGGCAATTTCAACCGAAACGCCAGATGAATAAGGCGCGCGATCCGGAAAATAGTTCATCGGGCGGCTTGACGCGCATACGGGCGCTCTCACGGTTTGATCGCAAGCATCGCGCCCGCGCGGGTTGCGCTAACAACCGCTTACGTGTCGCGTAAGGCGCGTATGGGACAATGCGTCTCTCAAAAAACGCGCCCTCGCCGCGAAGCTCGAGGCACTGCGGCGCGCATCGCAATTCGCTCTCACGAGGTAAAGATGAAGGAATCCGGTCGGCGCTTGCGCCGTATCTCCGCACGCGTCGCGACGCTCGGCGCTGTCGTCGCGATCTCGGCTCTCGGCGCGTGCGCGTCGTCGAACGAAGCATCGCTCATCAATCTGCCCGATGGACAGACCGGCTACGCGGTCAACTGCAGCGGCGCCGACGCCGGATCGAGCTGGGCGAGCTGCTACGTGCTCGCCGGCAAGAAATGCGGCGCGACCGGTTACGACATCGTGTCGAAGGACAACGAGGAAGGCGGCCCGACCGGCGGCGGCATCAGCAACGTGGTCTCCGCGAACGTCAAGAACCGTTCGATGATCGTGCGTTGCAAGTAAAGCGCATCAATGCGCGCTCATCTTCGAGAAGGCGTTGAGCACGACCACGCCGGCGACGATGAGACCCATGCCGAGCATCGCGGGCAGATCGGGCGTCTGTTTGAAGAGCAGCGCCGCGACGAGCGTGATGAGCACGATGCCCGCGCCCGACCACACCGCATACACGATGCCGACCGGCAACGCGCGCAGCGTCAGCGACAGCAGATAGAACGACAACCCGTATCCGGCCACGACGATCGCGGCGGGCAGCGCGCGCGTGAAGCCATCGGAGGCGCGCAGCGCGGAAGTCGCGATGACTTCGGCGACGATCGCGATGGCGAGAAGCACATAAGCGGTTGAGCGCATCGGCGTCGGGGCTCTCTTTTAGTCGCGTCCGAGAGACAGGTCGCCGAAGTTCTGGCCGAGCACGGCGCATAGTGCTTCGACCACAAGCTGATGGTCGTCGCGCTGCGGAAGTCCCGACACCGCGACGGAACCGATCACGCCCGCGCCCTGCACGCGCAGCGGGAATGCGCCGCCGTGCGTCGCGAACGCTTTGGGATCGAGCGTGTACTTGTCCGCGAGCGTCGTGCCGGCCTGTTGCAGCGTGAGGCCGATCGCATACGAACTGCGGCGGAAATGCTCGACGGTGCGCGACTTGCGCTCGACCCAGCGCGCGTTGTCGGGTGTGGTGTTGTCGAGCGCTGCGTAGAAAAGCTGGCGCCCGAAGGTACGCACATCGATGACGATGGCCGCATCGCGCGCCAGCGCCATCTCGCGCAATTGCGAACCGATTTGCCACGCGTGTTCCGAGTGAAATTGCGGGAACACGAGCGTGTGCTCCTGATGCGCGATGGCTTGCAGAACGTGGGGAATGTCCATGGACGGGTCCTTTGGCGTGCTTGAAGCGAAGATGGTGGGTGTGGAGGAGATTTTCGCACGCGTGGGGGAAGGCGCGATGTCTGCGTTGGTCGTGAAGGAGTGGAAATGCGACTTGGGATTTGGAAGTCGAGGACGACGTTGATGCGAAAAGCCTGACTGACCAGGCTGATTGCGACCCCAGAAACCGAACGCGACGGACGCTGCCTGCGCGACAGCGAATGTGTCGTCTGCGAGCATTGCGGACACAGCGGGTTTCTCAGCCACCTACGACCGACGCCTTGTTTGTCTCGCGCAGCATCGTGACCATCAGTTCTTCCGTGAATCGGCTCTGCTTCATGACTTCCATATCTCGGTTGGAAGCCATTTCTCAGTTTCGGTTGGCCCAAACTCACCAGGCAAGGCAACGAAATCAGGTTATACGGTAATGCGATCAGGCTCACGTTTCGACAGCGGCTCGACATCGCTCAGAATCAGCGCCGGCATCGCTCACTTCATGAAGTTGCAATGCTCGCGCGTAGCGGGCTACAGCGGGCCAGCCGAATTCGTCTGCCTGAGCATGCAGTTGGCGAGTTAAGGATCACTCTTCCGAGAGGCGCTCCGAAAGTTGTCATTTCGAAAGCAACCCGCCGGCGCTCGTCGAGATCGAACTTGCGCTCGCTTTGGCGCTTGTGATGGCGTCAGTCGCCGTGTTGACGCTCTGCGCCGCCGCTTTGCTCGCGGCGGCGGCTCCCGAGACACTCGACGCCGCCGACGCGGCAGCCGCCCCGGCGTTCGATACGGACTGCTGCGGCGCATCGCGTTTCACGGCTTTCGGATCCGCACCTTCGAGCACGAGCAGATTGCTCTGCACACTGATTCTCACCGGATCGGTGTCCTTCCACTGCTTCTTCGGAATCAACAGCTTCCACACGCCGTTGCTGCTCGGCGAGCGGAAGAACGCCACTACGCCAACGTACTCGGCGTCCTTCTGCATCGGTTCGGCAACGCTCGCGCTCGCGCCCGGGCGCAGCACGACGTCCTTGGTGGCGACGAGATCCGTCTTGAGCAGTTCGAGATCGGCGTTCTGCAACTGGACGTATTCGAGTTGCGCGAAGGTCTTCGAATCCTTGAGTTGATAGAACCGCACCACCGTCGAAAGCGGCTGGCCGGTCGCGTTCTCGTTCAACGCGGCGCGACCGTTCAGTTCGACGTTCATCGACTTGACTTGCGTGGTGAAGAGCCACTCGGCTGCGCTTACCGTGCTGTCCTTCGTGGCCTGCCACGCGCCGCAGCCGGCGATCGAGAGCAGACTGGCCGTGGCGAGTGCGGTCGTTGCGCTTCGCATCAGGCGGCCCGTGATGGAAGCATTCGAGTTGTAGTGATGCATGGTCGGTCCTGCCCTGCTTGATTTATTCGGCTGCGCCATCCCAGCGCCCCAGATGCACGCGCGTAGTGCGCGCAGGCTCGTCCGTCGGGGCCGAGCGGTCGAACAGTTGCGTCGTCAATCCCAGACTGGTTTGCTTCGGCTTCGTCTCCGGCCACTCGATGCGCGCGCCCGACGGCTGGGAGATGACGACCAGCTTCGTATAGAGATTCAGCGTCGCGTAGAGCGCAAGGAAGCGATTCAGCATGCCGCCGAACATGTCCAGATCTCCGTCGCCCGCGAAGCGCGTGCTGTCGAGTGTCACGCTCACTTCGACCCCGCGCATCAGTCCACCGGCACCCATTGGTCGCCCTGTAACTGGATCACGCCCGCGAGTTGCGTGGCGAGGAACGTGTCGATGAGCCCGCCTTGCGGACGCAGAAAACGCGCGAGTTCCGGCAGCGAGGCGTCGTTGACGGTACTCGCGAACGGATACACGCCCCGCAACCGAAAAAGGTACTGGTGCGGTTTGAACTTGTGACGAACCAAGATCGCCTCGAGGATTTGAGGGATCGTCTTGTGCTGATAGATTTTGGTGTCGCGAATGCCCTGCAGGCGCGCGAGATGAGATTTGACAACAATCTCATAGCTCACGAAGTCGTTTGTCGTCTTGATTCTTGAGAATGACGAGATGAACCCAGACCACTTACGCGTGGTACCGTCATCGGCGGTCAGCGAAAAGCTCGCCTCCTGGTTCAGATAGTCGCGACGGGAAATGGCACGGGGGTGGGAGACGAGGACCGTCAAGACCACTGGCTCGCCCATCTTCTCCGAGATATGATGCGCCGTCACTGACAGGAGCGCCGCACTGTCTGCGCTCGGCACTTCAAGGTGCTGCGACTGACGCCCCGTCACCAGGCTCGTGATCCGCTCTGCTGCGTCCAATAAGCTGGACATGGTCATACACTCCTTTCTCTGCAATGCTATCGATGCTTGCCAGAAAGCAAGCGGTGATCAGTCTTCGCATGGATGCGCCATTGGCATCGGACCATAGCTCATTGGCAATCGATCTGTAAGAGGGAAATGTCTTAGTTATCCGTATTCCTGATCTTTCTCAAAGCGCGATAGCATCTCACGTTCGGACGTGATATACGTTGCCGCCTCATCGAATTAACGGCACGCGGTCTCGCCTCTAGGGCGATTGCTCTCGTTACCGCGCTTAAAGCATATTCAAGCATGTTGGTGCATATTCCGTCCGATTCTCGACACCTCACTTCGCACGCGGTCATTGACGCGTCCGATCGATCTGCCTCCGCGCCGCAGCGATCATCCGAATTGCACATCGACATGGAGATCGCGAGTGTCGATCAACGGCTCGGCGATCAACTCGATGCGATCCTGCATCACCCCGACTTCCAGCGGCTCGAAGCGGCCTGGCGGGGCTTGAAGTTTCTGGTCGACCAAACAGACTTTCGCAAGAATGTGCACATCGAAGTGCTCGACGTCGACAAGGAAACGCTGCGGCGGGATTTCGAAGACGCACCCGACGTCGTTCAGAGCGGCCTGTTCCGACACACCTACACCGAGGAATACGACACACCGGGGGGCCAGCCGATCGCTGCTCTGATCTCAAACTACGCATTCGATCGCAGCCCGCAGGATATGGCGCTGTTGCGCGACATTTCGAAAGTGTCCGCCGCCGCACACATGCCGTTCATCGGCGCGGTGTCGCCTGAATTCTTCGGCAAGGCATCAATGGAAGATGTCGTCGCAATTCGCGACCTGCGCGGCCATTTCGAACGCGCCGAATATTTTCGATGGAACAGTCTGCGCAAGACGGACGATGCGCGTTATCTGGGTCTGACGCTGCCGCGCTTTCTGGCGCGTCTTCCGTACGGTGCTGATACGACACCGGTGCGCTCATTCAACTACACCGAGGCGGTGAACCATTCGAATCGCGCCGGATATCTCTGGGCGAACGCGTCGTTCGCTTTCGCCACCAATCTCGTGCGAAGCTTCGTGCGCAACGGCTGGTGCATCCAGATCCGCGGGCCGCGCGCGGGCGGGATCGTCGAGAACCTGCCCACGCAACTGTACGCGCTCGGCGCCGGCAATCTCGCCAAGATTCGCACCGATGCACTCGTGCCCGAGACGCGTGAGTTCGAGTTCGCTCATATCGGTCTGATCGCGCTGTCGCATTTCCAAAATCACGATGACGCGTGCTTCTACTCCGCGCACTCCGTTCAGAAGCCCGAGGACTTCGACACCAAGGAAGCGAGCGCCAACAGCCGCGTCAATGCCCGCTTGCCTTACATCTTTCTGCTCTCGCGAATCGCGCATCATCTGAAGATGATCCAGCGCGAGAACATCGGTACGACCAAGGACCGGCGGCTGCTGGAGCTCGAGCTCAACACCTGGGTCAAGACGCTCGTCACCGAAATGACCGCGCCTGGCGACGACTTGCAGGCCTCGCACCCGCTGCGCGAGGCGCGCGTGGAGGTGGAAGACATCGAGGACAACCCGGGGTTCTTTCGCATGAAGCTCTTTATCGTGCCGCATTTCCAGATCGAGGGCATGGACATCGGTCTCTCGCTCACTTCGCAGATGCCCAGGGCGAAGAATTGAACCCGTTCAATCCGGCGGAAGCGTGTCGAAACGCGCTCCCGGCGACATCAAGACCTTCAACCTTATGAAAATAACGAGACCCCTATGGGCACAAGGCGTCTTTATGACGCCGCAGCACTTCCAGCAACAAGCGTTGTGGGAGCAGTTCGCGAACGCGCGCATCGCCGAGATGGCGAGCCCCGATCCTTGGGGCGTGATCGACGTGGCAGTCGACAAACAGGCGCTGGGCATCGATCGTGTGCAGTTCACCAAGCTGGTACTGCGCTTGCCCGATGGGACGCTCATCGACAGCGACACGTCCGACTGGCTCCCGGCCGCGCGCAGTCTCGATGAAGTCGGCTCGCAATACGATGCGATAACGGTGCTCGCGGGTGTGGCGCTCGTCGATGCGCAAGGCGGCAACTGCATCGAGCCTGGGGCGAAACCCGCCCGGCCACGCCGGTTCGTGCGGGAGTATCTGCACGTCGCTGATTTGTACGGCGAAGGTAAGGAAGAAATCAGCGTCGAACGCCACGCCGTCTCTTTGCTGTTCGATTTCGAGGCGGGCGGCGATTACGTGACGTGCCCGGTTGCGCGCTTTATCCGCAATGCGCAGGGACGCTTCGAACTCGATGCGGCCTTCGTGCCGCCGTGCCTGTTCTTGTCGGCCCATACGATGTTGACGACACGCATGAAGCGCCTGTCGGAAATCCTCAGCGCGAAGAGCGCGAGCCTGGCGGTGCGCCGGCGCGAACGTTCGGACCAGATCGCCGACTACGCGGTCGCCGACGTCTCGCTCTTCTGGCTGCTGCACAGCGTGAACTCGTCCTGGCCGGAACTCGCGCGGCTGGTGCAGGCACCGAATCAGCATCCGGAGCGGCTCTATGCGCTGCTTTCGCGGCTGGCGGGTTCGCTTCTGACTTTCTCCACGACGGAGACGTTGCAGGCGCTCCCCGCCTACGACCATCGCGCACCGGAGCCCGTGTTCGCGGAGCTGGAGTCGCTCATTCGCAATTTGCTCGATACGGTCATCCCATCGCGCGTGGTGCCGATCGCACTAGAGCGCGTGCGCGGCACGGTCTGGACCGGCCAGATCGAAGACGAGCGGCTCGTCGAGGATGCGGATTACTACCTCTCGGTGCAGGCCGCGCTGCCCGCTCATGCACTCATCGAGCAGTTCCCGAGACTCTGCAAGGCGGGCGCGCCCGATGAAGTCGAACAGATCGTCAATTCGGCGCTCTCCGGCATTCCGATCAAACCGATGGCGCGTCTGCCCGCGGCGATTCCGGTACGCATCGAGAACCAGTACTTCGCGCTCGATGCATCGCACCCGGCTTTCAAACGCATGATCGATGCGCGCGCGTGTCGGTTCTACGTGCCTGCCTCAATTCCCGATGTTTCGCTCGAACTTTATGCGGTGCTACCGACGTGAACAGCATGACATTGAATGTCGACATCGATCTGCTGCCGGTGGCGCTGCGCGACACGGCGCTCACGGTCGCGGATTTTGCCGACGAAAGCATAGAGAAGTCTGCGGACGATTTGAAAACGACGTGCAAAGCTCAAATCGATGCCCTGACTGCCGAACTCAAAGCACGAGGGTATCCGCAAGACGTGATCGAGGACGCCCGATACGCCCAGTGCGCGCTGCTCGACGAAGCGGCCTTGAACAGTCTAAGAGGCGATGAACGCGAGGACTGGGAACGCCGACCGTTGCAGTTGGAGAAGTTCGAGACCAACGATGCCGGCGAAGAACTCGTGCGGCGAATCCGAGAGCGGCTGCGAGACCCCAGGCCGGTGCTTGCGCTGCTCGCGATCTTCGGCGCGGTGCTGGATCTCGGTTTCACGGGGAGACTCGCCCTCGAAGGCGACGACGCGAAAATTCGCCTCCGACGGGCCATCGATGCTCAGCTTCGTGTCGAGCAGAGGCAGCAGAAGGATGATGGCTCCGTCATCGTCAAAGCGCCAATTATGCGTGCGTGGACGCAGCGAATCTCTCCGCTCGCCGGCATCGCAGTCGCTTGCGTAGTGGTCGGGCTGATCTGGTTTGGAATCAATGCGTGGCTGGATGCGTCCGTTGCCCGCATGACGCAATGAAAGGAGCGCAGGCATGAAACACGAGGTCAAACGATGATGCGCGCGGGACCCGGCCTCTTCGAGCGGATCACCGGACACTTCGCGGACGGAACGGCGATCATCGATCACTCGCCCGAAGAGCAGACTTTCTATTCGGTGCGGGACAACATCCAGCGGATTCTCAACAGCCGTCGCAAGGCGCTCGCGCATTTGCCCGGGTATGGGCTCGACGATCTGTCCGAGATATACCGGCACTTGCCGGCTTCCGCGCATAAGTTGAAAACCGAGATCGAGTCGACGTTGCTCGAGTACGAGCCACGCCTGAGGGCGATCGACATCGAGATCAACAAGCCCGAGCCGGGCATGCTATTGAGCTTCACGATGGCGTGTCACCTACGACGCGAGGGGCTTGTGCGCTTCGGCACGGACTTCATGCCGGATGGCAGGACGCGGTTGAGGATGCTTCAGCAGGCCCTCGATGAGTGAGCGTTCGACTGAGGTTCCCCTCGAATCGATGTCGTGGCTTCCGCAAGGAGCGATTCATTTCTGATCGCGCGTCCGAGCGCTGCACGCATCAGGCCTTTAGTTGGCGAACGGGTGGTAGAAGCCGCAGGCCTTTCGCTGATCCTTGATGCGACTCGGGCGCGCACGAGCGCGGTTCTGGCCGCGCGATTGACAAGGCATATTTGCATTGAAAAGACAGACAACAAAAAACCCGCTCAAAGGCGGGTTTGATGGTGTGACGGCTTGCCGATATTGGTTGCGGGGGTAGGATTTGAACCTACGACCTTCGGGTTATGAGCCCGACGAGCTGCCAGACTGCTCCACCCCGCGTCCGTCGAAGAAAAGATTATATGTCATCGCTTACTTTGCCGCAACACCCTATTTTCTAAAACAATCAATCGATGCGTCCCATCCCTCGCGAAGCGCCTACAAACGCGCATGGCATAATCGCTCGTTCATCATCGTCCATGTATCGGCATGCATCACTTGCGTCGGGGCATCATCGGGAAGATCGGCGGGTTCGCTGCGATATGCGCGATCCTGCTGCTCTCGCTCGCGCCCGTCGCATCGCAAACGCTCGAACATGCGCGCATCGAATCGTTGCTCGCGTCCGTGTGCGCAACCGATGCCCAGTCATCGCGCGACACGCATCCGCAAAAGCATGACACCGTCGATCATCTGCAGGCCTGCGCTTATTGCGATCTCATCGCGCACGCGCCCACGCCGACCGTATCGCCGCATCGCGCGGCCGCCCTTCTCCCGCCGCGCGAAACCTTCGTCGCAAATCATCGCACCGACGCGCCTCGCCGAGCATCGCTCACCGCCGCACAACCGCGCGCCCCGCCCGCCTTCGCCTGATTCGCATCGGCAAACACAGACTTCGTTCATCGCCTGAACCCCCATCGGTTTCGGGCACGCAAGGACACATCATGCTTTCATCATCGTTGATGCGCAGCGCACTCGCGCTCGCGTTCATCGGCTCCGCGCAACTCGCATTCGCGCATGCATTGCCGAAGCTGCAACAACCCGGCCCCGGCGCGACCGTCAGCGCCCCGCACGAAGTTGCGATCGACTTCGGCGAAGCGCTCGAACCGACCTTCAGCAAGCTCATCGTCACCAATGCGCAGGGCACGCAAGTCAACACCGAGAAATCCACAGTCGATGCACGCGACAAAAAGCACATGAGCGTCGCGCTCCCCGATCTCGCGCCGGGCGTCTACAAGGTCCAATGGAGCGCGTTCGCGGCCGACGGGCATCGCACGCAAGGCCACTACAACTTCACCGTCAAGTGAGGACACAATGAAAAAAATCGCTGTACTCGCGAGCGCGCTCGTCTGCGCATCGTTCGCTCAGGCCGCGACGCTCGAGGCCCGCGATTGCTGGGTTCGTGCGATGCCGCCGAACCTGCCGTCATCGGGCTACTTCACCGTCGCCAACAACGGCGACAAACCCGCGACCCTCACGGCCGCGGAAACGCCCGCGTTCGGCATGACGATGATGCACAAGTCGGAAAGCAAGAACGGCACGGCGACGATGTCGGCCGTCGATTCCGTCGATGTCCCCGCGCACGGCACCTTGAACTTCGCGCCGAAGGGCTATCACCTGATGCTCGAAGAGCCCGGCAAGCCGCTCAAGGTCGGCTCGACGATTCCGCTCACGCTATCGTTCGCGGACAAGTCGACGCTCAAGGTGAACTGTGACGTGAAGTCGGCAGCGACGGTCGGCCACTGAGTTTCGCGCCCCCCAAAGAAAAGCGCGCCGGATTGTGAAGTCCGGCGCGTTTTTTTATCGCTAGTGCTTGCTGAACAGATCCATGATCTGCTTGCGCTCGTCGGTCGTAACCTGCGGCGCGGGCGGCGCCTGCATGCCCGCCGGACCCACGCCGCCCATCGTGGTGGCATCGCCCGCCATCGGATTGGCGTTATCCAGCCCGATGCTCGCGACGAATCCCGCGCCCGGCGTCCGGTCGGCGTAAAAGAGTTCGCCATCGACCGTGGTGATGCCGTCCGGCCGCTCCATCTGCTCCTGCGGAATGCCACGCAGCGCGCGTCCCATGTACTCGACCCAGATCGGCAATGCGAGCTGCGCGCCGAACTCGCGGCTGCCGAGCGTCTTCGGCTGGTCGTAGCCCATCCACGCGACCGCGACGAGCTGCTTCTGATAGCCCGCGAACCAGCCATCCTTTGCGTCGTTGGTCGTGCCGGTCTTGCCTTGCAGATCGTTGCGCTTCAACACGTTGGTGCCCGAGCCCGTGCCCTGCGTCGCGACGGTATGCAGCAGGCTGTTCATGATGTACGCGTTGCGCGGCTCGAGCGTCTGCGGCGCGTTGCTCCCCGCGATCAGCGGATTGGCGCGCGAGATCACGGTGCCGCGCGCATCGGCGACCTCGGCGATCAGATACGGATTAATGCGATAGCCGCCGTTCGCGAACACCGAGTACGCACCGCTCAACTGCAACGGCGTGACGAGACCCGCGCCGAGCGCGAGCGGCAGATAAGGCGGCGTCTTGTCCTTGTCGAAGCCGAACTTCTGCGTGACGAAGTCCTGCGCGTAGCCCGTGCCGATATACGAGAGGATGCGGATCGACACGAGGTTCTTCGACTTCTGCAGGCCGACGCGCATCGACATCGGGCCGTCGGGCTGGTCATCGTCCTTCGGCTCCCACGCATCGCCGCCGCCCGCCGCGGGAAAATACAGCGGCGCGTCGTTGATGATGGTCGCCGGTCCGAGACCCTTGTCGAGCGCCGCCGAATAGATGAACGGCTTGAAGCTTGAACCCGGCTGACGCCATGCCTGCGTAACGTGATTGAACTTGTTCTTGTTGAAGTCGAAGCCGCCGACGAGCGCGCGGATCGCGCCGTCCTGCGGCGTCATCGAAACCAGTGCGCCTTCGACCTGCGGCAACTGCGTGATCTGCCAGTTGCCCTTGCCGTCCTTCGTGAGACGCACGATCGAGCCCGGCTTGATCGCGAGCGCCTTCGATGCGTTGTTGCGCAGCGCCGCCGCCACGAAGCGCAGGCCGTCGCCCGCGATCGTCGCAGTATCGCCGCCGACGAACTGTGCGCTCACCTGCTTCGGGCTCGCGGCCGTGACCACCGCCGCGACGAGCTCGCCGTTGTCCGGATGATCGACGAGCGCGTCTTCGATCGCCTCGGCGCGGTCATCCGCGTTCGACGGCAGATTGACATTGCCCTCCGGCCCGCGATAGCCATGCCGGCGCTCATAGTCCATCACGCCCTTGCGCACGGCTTTATACGCGGCGTCCTGATCGGCGGAATCGATGGTCGTCGTCACCGTGAGGCCGCGCGTGTAGGTCTCTTCCTTGTATTGGGCGTACATCATCTGCCGGACCATTTCCGCGACGTATTCCGCATGCACGCCGTATTCGGTGCCCGAGGACTTCGTGTGAATTTCCTCGGCGCTCGCCTGAGCGAACTGTTCGCGCGTGATGAAGTTCAGATCGAGCATGCGCTTCAGGATGTACTGCTGACGCACCTTCGCGCGCTTCGGATTGACGACCGGGTTATACGCCGACGGCGCTTTCGGCAGGCCCGCGAGCATCGCCGCTTCGGCAAGCGTGATGTCCTTCAGGTCCTTGCCGAAATACACGCGCGCAGCAGCCGAAAAACCGTACGCGCGCTCGCCCAGATAGATCTGGTTCATGTACAGCTCGAGAATCTGATCCTTCGTGAGCGCGCTCTCGATCTTGTACGCGAGCAGCATCTCGTAGATCTTGCGCGTATAGGTTTTCTCGCTCGACAGGAAGAAGTTGCGCGCGACCTGCATCGTGATCGTGCTCGCGCCTTGCGATGCGCCGCCGTGCATCAGATCGGTCACGCCCGCGCGCAGGATGCCGACGAAGTCGACGCCGCCGTGATCGTAGAAGCGGTAATCCTCGATTGCGAGCACCGCCTTCTTCATCTGATCGGGAATGTCCTGAAAGCGCACGAGGCTGCGGCGCTCCTCGCCGAACTCGCCGATCAGCACGTGATCGGCCGTATAGACGCGCAGCGGCACCTTCGGACGATAGTCGATGAGCGCATTGAGCGACGGCAGATTCGGCCCCATGACGACGAGCGCATAACCGACGATGAGCGCGCCGATCACCACGCCGATGGCCGCGAGTCCCGCGAACCAGAGCGCGATGCGTGCGAGCGGAGAGCGGCCCCGGCCGCCGCGGTCATTGCGATCGTTGCGGTCATTGCGGCCGCCACCGCCGTTGCGCCCGCCGCCGTCGCGGCCGCCCGAGTCATTGCGTGAGTCGTTGCGTGAGTCGTTCCAGCGGGGTTCGCGATCGTAGCGCGAGGAATTCGATGAGTCGGGTCGTTTGATGATAGGCATGACTGGGTTCGTTCGGCGCGCCATGAAGCGCGCCCGCTGCCGCGCTGCGATGCGCCGAAAAACGACGCGACTGCCAAGACGGGACGAGCGAATGTGCAGGCCGGATCCGGCCGGAGGTAACAGCGCATTTTAAAGAATTCGCGCGGGCCACCACAAAATGCGCAGGATTTTTTTGTAAGTAAATTGCCGCGAGCCCGCCAGATGCGCGCCAATGTTGTGTTACCCACAGAAAGTGTTGAGAGCCTTGTGGACAACCGTATGAGAAAATGCACAAGTCGTTGATCGCGCGCCGTTTTTGCGCAACGCTCATCGCGTGTGATGCGAGGCCATTCACACGCACGGCCGCGCGCAAACCGATATGATGGATGAATGGATCGCGGGTTCCCGAAACGGCTCTCGCGAGCCTGCAATAACGATGTCGTGCAGTTTGATGAACCGAAGCCGCGGTCGTCCCCTTAGTCCGGTTACGATCGCCTTACTGTTTGTGAGCCGCCCATGACGACCAAACCCAGCGAACGCATCGTTGTTTTCGTGACTCCCGCGCAGAAGCTGGCCATCAGCAATACAGCGGACTCCCTCGGCATCAGCGTGAGCGAGCTCATGCGGCGCGCCGTGCTGAACTTCAACGCGACGAGCGAGCAGATCAAGGTCGCGGGCATCGTCGATCGGCTGCGCGCGCCCAAAGCGCCCGATGCGCTCAACGCCGCGCTGAAGAGCGTCGCTGCGAAAGCCGCCGCACGCGAAGCCCGCGATGCCGCCGCAAGCGCGACCAAACGCGCAGCGCAGGCGCGCACGCTTGCGCAGGCGCATCCCGAGCCCCCCGCATCCGAAGACGCACTCGAGCATGACGCCGATGAGGGCGACGACGCCTCGCTGACCGACGACACGCACACCGAGCGCTAGCCACCGGCGCCCTGCCTGCCTTTTCCGGCAAGGCGCGCCGTTACACTCCTTAACCTTCCGTTAAGTCCCGGTTAAGCCGCGGCATGATCTAATGAGCGGGTAAACCCGGCGTGCACGCGAAGCTCGCGTGCGCTTGCAATCCCGCGCATTGCGCCTCACATTCGAGCCGCGCGGCGCGTGGATCGAGTGAACGCCGCCGTCTTCCTCCAGGAGAAATACATGTCGCTTTTCGATTCCATCACGCGCACGGTCAAAGGCCTCTTGAACGACGCCGCCGACACCATGCAGGACCCTTCGCGCGACGCTCGCCAGATCGTGCGCGAACTCGACGACAGCATCGCGAAGGCGGAAAACTCGCTCATCGAGATCGAAGCGCAGGTCGCGACGCAGCAAAGCAAGCGCGACGCCGCCGCCGACAAGGCGAAGAAGTACGAAGACGGCGCGAAGCGCGCGCTGCAGTCCGGCGATGAAAGCCTCGCGCGCGAAGCCCTCGCGGCGCAGGCGAACGCCGAAACCGAACGCGACGCGCTCGCCGCGGAACTGCAGACGCTGGTGCCTTCGGTCGATCATCTGAAGCAGCAGATCACGGACATGCGTCAGCGCCGCAACGATCTGAACGCGCGCTCGAACATCCTTCAGGCGAAGCAGCAGATCGCGCAGGCGAAGGACACCGCGGCGACGGCGCTGGGCGGCATTGGCGGAAAGAATCTTTCGGAGGACTTTCAGAAGCTCGAAGACAAGGTTCAGCTCGCCAACGCCCGCTCGGATGCGCGCCTGAATTCGGCGGACCAGAAGTCCGGCAAGGCGCTCGATGACAAGCTCGCCGCGCTCAATCGCGGGCCTTCCGTCGAAGACCGTCTCGAAGCGCTGAAGAAGCAGTTGAATCCGCCGGCGCAATAAGTGCTGGCGAGTGCATGCGTGGCGAGCCGCCGGGCAAGCCACGCGTCGCACGAATATGCGTTACCTTGAGCAGTACACGATTGCATCGACAGGAGACGGACGTTCATCGCGTCCGGCCCGCATCATGAAAAAGTTCTTGACGGCTCTGGCGTTGTCGCTGTCGCTCGCATCCCCGCTCGCGTTCGCGTTGCCGACCGCGCAGCAGGTCGAGCAGTCGATGACGCAGGGCAACTGGCAAAAGGCCGACTCGCAACTGAGCGAAGTGCTTGAGGCGCATCCGAAGAACGCGCACGCGCATTATCTCTACGCGCAGGTTCTCGACCGCGAAGGCCGTTACAGCGACGCCCTTTCGCATCTGCAACAAGCGAAATCGCTCGATCCCGCATTGAGCTTCACCGATCCGTCGCGCTTCGCGGCCACGCAGGCCCGCATTCAGGCCGACGCGACGCGCGCGAGCATCTCGCCGCGATCGGACAACGGCGCGACTACGTCGAGCGCACAGAATCCCTTCAATCAGCAACAAGCCGCGCCCGCGCCGCAGACGCACGGCATCGGCATGGGCGCGTGGATCGGTTTGGCGATCCTGATCGCGGCGATCGCGCTCGTGCTGCGCTGGGGCTTGCGCCGTGCGCGCTCACGCGACGACGGTCAGGCCGAGAACGATCGCCGTTCGCAGATCAAGCGCGCAACCGAACTGCTCAACGAAGTGCGCACGCTCAAACTAGACGTGCGGCTCTCCACCGCGCCGGGCCATGAAGCGCTGCTGAAGGACGTCGAAGGCGCGGAAACGCAGTTGCGCGAGATGGTCGAATCGCTGTCGAACTCGAAGAATCCGGTACCGCCGTATGCGATCGAAGATCTGGAGAATCAGGTTGCAAGCCTGAAGGCGCGCGCCGAAGGCCGGCCCGATCCGAACGCGAACAACTATGCGCAAGCCGGCGCACCGAACGGCTCGCCATATGCGCAGGAAGCCGAGCGTTTCGGACGCGGCCAGCCGCAGTATCCGCAGCAAGGGCCGTATCCGCCGCAGCAAGGGCAGCAGCCGCCCGTCATCATCCAGCAAGGCGGCGGTGGGTTCGGCGGCGGCATGGGCGGATTGCTTACCGGCGTGCTGCTGGGCGAGGCGCTCTCGCATGGGCGCGATCGCGTGATCGAGCGCGAAGTCCCCGTCGATCGTCCGCCGCAGAACGATAACGGCGGTCTCGACTTCGGCAACGACAACGGCGGCGGCCTCGATTTCGGCAACGGCTCCAACGACTGGAACGATGGCGGCGGGGGCGGAAACCTCGACCTCGGCAGCAACGACGACAGCTGGCGCGATTCCTGATCTGCTCGCGTACGAAAAACAAGGGCTCCGTTTCGCGGAGCCCTTTTGGTTTCGTCGTGAAGATCAGCGCATCAACCGCCGCCGAGAAAGCGCAGCAGGCCCCAGAGAAACTTGAAGAAGCCGACGATGAATTCCCAGATGCGCTCGAGCTGATCCCAGCTCGCGACGCGCAGGATGGCATGCAGGATCATGCCGTCGGCGCCACGCGGCCTTGAAGAGGCGCGCGTTCATGCGTGAAAGATACGGCCATCGTGGAAAAAAGAAGGCGGCTCCCGCCGCCTTCTGTCGCTATCGCAAAAACCAGATGATAACCGCTCGCGCGCCGGACCCCGCCGACACGAGCCTCAACTCGGCTCGCCTTCAGGCGGGACTTCGTCCGTCAGCGCTTCTTCCAGCCGCTTGAAAATGCGCTTGGTCGCGCCGCGCGGCTGAAGCGCAAACAAGAGCAGCGAGCGGCCCGTCACCTGATACACATCGTCCGCGCCGAACTCCGGCAATTCCTCGCGAATCGGCGCGTTGGTGTCGATGAGACAAATCCACTCGTCGGGGCCCGGAATGTCGGGCAGCGTGAAATCGACCACGTCGTGATACGCGTTGACGATGAGCAGCAGCGTCGCATCCGATGCCGGCTTGCGGATGCCCGTCGCCTGCGCGCGCCCGTCCATCACCACGCCGAAGCAGCGCATGTTCGGATCGTCCCATTGCTCCTGCGTGAGTTCGTCGCCGGTCGTGCCGAGCCACCGGACGTCGGCGACCTGCAGGTCCTCGTTGTATTCGCCGGTCAGAAAGCGCTGGCGCCTGAGCACCGGCAGCGTGTGACGCAGCGTCGTCAGCTTGCGCACGAATTCGGTGAGCGCGCGGCCATCGTCGTCGATGTCCCAGTTCACCCAGCTGATGTCGTTGTCCTGGCAATACGCGTTGTTGTTGCCCTTCTGCGTGCGGCCGAATTCGTCGCCGGCGAGCAGCATCGGCGTGCCTTGCGAAAACAGCAGCGTCGCGAGCATGTTGCGCTTCTGGCGCTCGCGCAGCGCGCGGATCTCGGGGTCGTCGGTCGGACCTTCGACGCCGCAGTTCCACGATTTGTTGTCCGAATGGCCGTCCTTGTTGTCCTCGCCGTTCGCCTCGTTGTGCTTCTCGTTGTACGAGACGAGATCGTTCAGCGTGAAGCCGTCGTGCGCGGTGATGAAGTTCACGCTCGCCCACGGACGGCGCCCGCGCTTGTTGAACTTGTCGCCCGATGCGGTGATGCGCTTGCCGAGCTCAGGCGACACGCCTTCGTCGCCCTTCCAGAATTCGCGCACGGTGTCCCGGTAACGATCGTTCCATTCCGCCCAGCCCGGCGGAAAGCCGCCCACCTGATAGCCGCCCGGACCGCAATCCCACGGTTCCGCGATGAGCTTCACGCTCGAGAGAATCGGGTCTTGCCGGCAACTGTCGAGGAAGCCGCCGCCCTCGTCGAAGCCGTAGGGCTCGCGGCCGAGAATCGTCGCGAGATCGAAGCGAAAGCCATCGACGTTCATCTCCGTCACCCAGTAGCGCAGGCTGTCGGTGACCATCTGCAGGACGCGCGGATGCGACAGGTTGAGCGTATTGCCGGTGCCGGTATCGTTGATGTAATAGCGCGATTCCTCGGGCATCAGCCGGTAGTACGACGCATTGTCGATGCCGCGAAACGACAGCGTCGGCCCGCGTTCGTTGCCTTCGGCGGTGTGGTTGTACACGACGTCGAGGATCACTTCGAGGCCGGCCTCGTGCAGCCGGTCGACCATTTCCTTGAACTCGGCGACGACGCCCGGCCCGCGCGCGAAGTAGCGCGGATCGGCGGCGAAGAAGCCGATCGTGTTGTAACCCCAGTAATTCGTGAGGCCCTTGTCGAGCAGATAACTGTCATTGACGAACGCGTGGATCGGCAAAAGCTCGACCGACGTCACGCCCAGGCTCTTGATGTAATCGACCACTTCCTTCTGTCCGAGCCCCTCGAAAGTGCCGCGCATGTGCTCCGGAATCGCCGGATGCAGCTTCGTGTAGCCGCGCACGTGCGTCTCGTAGAAGATCGTGTGCTCCCACGGCACGCGCACGCGCGTCGCATGCGTCCACGAGAAGTCCTGATCGACGACCTGGCACTTCTGCATGAAGGGCGCGCTGTCGCGTTCGTCGAAGGTGAGATCGTCGCCTTCGGCGTTGAGCGTATAGCCGAACACGGCCGGGTCCCACTTCAGTTCGCCGACGTGCGCCTTCGCGTACGGATCGAGCAGCAGCTTGTTGGGATTGAAGCGATGTCCGGCTTCGGGCTCGTACGGTCCATGCACGCGATAGCCATAGACCGCGCCGGGTTGCAGGCCGTGAACGTAGACGTGCCAGACTTCATCGGTGTATTCGGGCAGTTCGATGCGCTGCGTTTCCTTTTCGCCCTTCTCATCGAAGAGACACAGCTCGACTTTGGTCGCGTTCGCGGAAAACAGCGCGAAATTCACGCCCTGTCCGTCCCAGGTTGCGCCGAGCGGAAACGGGGAGCCTTCGGCAATGCGGATTTCGTTGGGCATGAGATGATGTGTTCGAAAGATTGACGCGAAGTGCGTCGGGATCGTGCGTTGGCATTGCGCGGCTTCAAGCCGATCGTAAAGAGCATATCCCGTGCCCGTGGCCCGGCCCGGCGTGCAGCTTGCTTCATGCGGTTCGCGCCATCGAGACGCACCCGCGTCATGCGCTGCGCGTGTAAAACCTTCCCGCCGGGAGCGCCGAATGCTCTGCGTTCGACGAACGCTCGACACGCCCTTTTATCGCCGAAGGAGAACGCGCCTTGTCCACCCGCCCTGGTTCCGCTTCGACGAATACACCCATCAACGGCGCGGCCGAGCAAAGCCGCGCCATGGGCCGTTCACTGCGCGACGCGGTTCCGTTCGACGCGCACGGCGCCTGGTCGCCCGAGCCGGACCGGCCCGATCCCGTCGAACGCGTGCTCGCGGGCAACGCGGGCCGGCAGGAGCGGCTCATTCCGCTGCGGATGCAACGCATGGCCGAGTCGCCGTTCGCGTTCCTGCGCGGCTCCGCGACGGTGATGGCGTGGGATCTGGCGAAGTCGCCTTCGATCGGCCACAACGTCATCATCGACGGCGACGCGCACGTCAATAATTTCGGCCTTTTTCGCACGCCGCGCCAGGACGTCGTGTTCGATCTGAACGATTTCGACGAAACGCTCGTCGGCCCGTGGGAATGGGACTTGAAGCGTCTGACCGCGAGCATCAACGTCGCGGCGCGCGAAAATGGCGTCGATGCCGCCGGGCGCGAAAGCGCCGTGCGTTCGGCATGCGCCGCGTATCGCACGACGATGGCCGGACTCTGGCAAGTAAGCCCCTACGATCTCTGGCAGATGCGCTCCTACGCGAGCGCGCTGCACATGGACGCGCCCACGAAGCTCGATTCCGACGAGAAGGCGACCATAGAGAAAACCGTTGAACGCGCGATGAAGCGCTCGCACGCGACGATGCTCGCGAAAGTCGCGGAGCCCGTCGGCAAAAGCTATCGCTTCAAGGCCGATCCGCCGATCCTGACCGCGCTCGACGCCGCCGAGAAAAATCATGTGATCGATGGCCTGAAGGCTTATCTGGAAACGCTCGCCGGCGAATGGCGCATGATGCTCGAACGCTACGACGTCGTGGATGTCGCGCATCGCGTCGTCGGCGTGGGCAGCGTCGGCACGCGCGCGTATCTCGTGCTGATGCTCGGCCGCGCGCTCGGCGATCCGCTCTTCATTCAGGTGAAGGAAGGCATCGTGCCGGCCGCCGCGCCGTTCGTGCCGCCGCTCCCGGAGCCGTATCGCCATCAGGGACGGCGGGTCGTGCACGGTCAGCGTCTGATGCAGAGTTCATCGGATGCGCTGCTCGGCTGGACGACCATTTCCGGCCGCGACTTCTACGTGCGCCAGATGAAGCAGATCCGCGGCTCGATTCCCGTCGACTGGCTGCACGGCGCGACCTTCGACTTTTACGCGTGGTGCCTCGGCCTCCTGCTCGCCCGCGCCCACGCGCGCACCGGCGATGCCGCGCTCATCGCCGGGTATTGCGGCAACTCCGACCGGCTCGACGCCGCCTACGCGATGTGGGCCGAGCGCTATGGCGCGCAGACGGTCGCGGATCACGCGGCTTTTTGCGCGGCGATCAGCGTGGGGCGCGTGCCGTCGGCCTGAGCGAATTCCGGCGCCCCGCGCGAGCCGCAATCGAATTGACTATCATTGTCGGTGCCCGCAACGAAACGCGCCGCGCCCGGCGTTTCGCGCGGGTTCCAACGGCATAGCCCTTGCTGCCGCCTTGGCCCGCACAACCGTCTAACGCACACTGGAGGAAGCCGCGCATGAGCATGATCGAAGAATTCAAGAACTTCGCCCTGAAGGGCAACGTCATGGACCTCGCGGTCGGCGTCATCATCGGCGGCGCATTCTCGACGATCGTCAATTCCGTCGTCAAAGATCTGATCATGCCGGTGGTCGGCCTCGCCACCGGCGGCCTGGACTTTTCGAACCTGTTCGTCCGGCTCGGGCCGATACCGCCAACGTTCAAAGGCAATCCCGATTCGTACAAGGACTTGCAGACCGCGGGCGTCGCCGTATTCGGCTATGGCTCGTTCATCACCACGCTGATCAACTTCATCATTCTCGCGTTCATCATCTTTCTGATGGTCAAGTTCATCAACAATCTGCGCAAGCCGGCCGAAGCCGCGCCGCCGCCCGCGACGCCCGAAGACGTGCTGCTGCTGCGCGAGATTCGCGACGAACTCAAGAACGCACCGCGCGTCTAGCCGGGCAAACCCGCTCGCATCGCAGCGGAACCCGCACGGCGCGGGCGGGTCTGCCTGATTGGCCACCCTACCCCTTGGTGCGCCCACCCGCTTTTTTCTTCATGAAAGCTGTTCGCGTGGGGTGCAGCAGGACTATTATTGAGATAGATGCTCTGAGGGAAGCCAAGCGGGCCGCCAAACGGTCGTCGGCACGAATCGTGCGCCAGGAAGGAGCAGCGGCTCTTGCCGTTGCTAAAAACGAATGGCCCGATTCACCGTGACCTAATCACATCGATGCGCTATAAAAGATCGACGTGCGGCGCGCAAGACGGGAGTGGCCGCATGAGGACGCTGCGTTTCTTGCAATTCTTTTTCAGGCGAGTTTTTATGTCCTTCCCGAAAAAGCGTAAGCGCGTGAAGGCTGATGGCGACGAGTCTTTTCTCGCCGTGCTTCGGCATTTCAAGCCATTTGGTCAGCTAGACACCAAGATCGCCAGGGCTCGCGCCCAGGATGAACCGGTGCTGTACGCACATGTGTTGCCGGGACTCGATGTCCTTCTGTGCAGCGTGCGAGGCGCCCAGCCGCCCTACCCGGCGATCGACGAGCTGCACAGGCGTTGTGTCGAATCCATCACCAACGCGCTCGAACAGCCGCTCGACGGACTCGAGAACGGCGGTTACTGGTACGAGGGAAACGGTTTCGGTTTCCTTGTATTCGCGAGCCGCGCCCGCGCCCAGATCCTGAGCGAATTCGGCGCGACGGCTTCGGCGCGCAGGCGTCGCGGCACGCGCCGTCAGGACGCAGGCGACGCCGCTTCGCGACCGCTGCGCTGATCCTGCGCGGACCTCCCTGGTTTCTGCCGATGCACGCGGGCCTCGCTGACGAGGCTCGTGCGCCGAGCGCGCTTCGCGCAAACCCCGACTACTCCCGCACGCGTTCCTGTCCTTTAATGGAAGCCACGCGCGAAAGCGTGATGGCGCGTGCCTTGCTGCATCGGTATTCGAAGCATCTTGCGACGCCACGCGTCGCATCGCTCTGACCGATCCACCACACTACAAGGAGAACACCATGTCGGAACACGTCTACAAGCAGATCGAACTGACCGGCTCGTCGCCGCAATCGAGCGATGACGCCGTGCGCGTCGCGCTCGAGAAGGCGTCGAAAACGCTGCGCAACATGCACTGGTTCGAAGTGGTGGAAACGCGCGGGCACATCGAGGACGGCAAGATCCTGCACTGGCAGGTGACGATCAAGGTGGGACTGCGTATCGATTGATGCGCGTGGCTCATCGCATGAAAAAACCGCGCTTCGTTTTGCAACGAAGCGCGGTTTTACATTGCGGCGAGCGAACGATGCGCGCTTACTTCGGCAGCGAGCCGTCCACGCCTTCGACGTACCAGTTGATGCGCTGCAGTTCCGGGTCGGTCAGCGTCTTGCCGGCCGGCACCTTCTCCGCGCCCGACTGATCCTTGATCGGACCGCTGAACACATCCCACTTGCCTGCGTGCAACTCGTCACGCTTCGCGGAGATCGCCTGCACTGCCTTCGCGGGAATCGCGCCGGTATTCAGGTCTTCGAGATCCACGGCCTTCTGCGGAATGCCGAGCCATACCGGATCGTTCTTCCACTTGCCGTCGATCACCTTCTGGATCACGTCGTTGTAATACACGCCCCAATGCGCGACGACCGAGCCCAAATGCGCGCTCGGGCCGAACTTCTTCATGTTCGAATCCCAGCCGAACGCGAAGACCTTCTTCTCGGCGGCGGTGTTGAGCGTCGCGTTCGAATCGGTGTTCTGCAGCAGGACGTCGGCACCCTGGCCGATCAGCGTTTCGGCTGCCTGCTTTTCCTTGCCCGGATCGAACCAGCTATTGATCCAGATGACCTTCGTGTGGACCTTCGGGTTCACGGAGCGCGCGCCCATTGTGTACGCGTTGATGTTGCGCACCACTTCCGGGATCGGCACCGACGCGACGAAGCCGAGCGTGTTCGTCTTCGTCACGTAGCCCGCGGCGACGCCCGCGAGATACGCGCCCTGATACATGCGCACGTCATACGTGCCGAAGTTCTTCGCCTTCTTGAAGCCGGTGGCCGTCAGGAAAATGGTGTCCGGAAAATCCTTCGCGACCTTCAGCGCGAAATCCTGATAGCCGAAGCTCGTCGCGAAGATGACCTTGTTGCCCTTGTTCGCGAGATCGCGGAACACGCGTTCCGAGTCCGCCGATTCCGGCACGTTCTCGACGCGCGTGATCTTGATCTTGCTGCCGTACTTCGCTTCGGCCTCCTTGCTGCCGGCGTCGTGCGCGAAGGTCCAGCCTGCATCGCCCGGATTGCCGAGATAGACGAACGCGACGCCCGGCGCATCCGCCGCCTGCGCGCTCAAGGCCGCGACGGTGGCGGACAGTGCGACCGTAGCGGTGATCGCCTTCAGCCATGGTTTATTCATTGTGATTCTCCTGGTCGATGTTGTGTGTCAAACGAATTGCTTTGGCCCGCATCAGTGTGGTCGGTCAAAAATGAGAACGGAACCGCGATGCTGCGCGCGAACAACAGCGGCATCAACTCGCCGCGAAGAACGGCTTGCCGAGCGATGCGGGCGCGTTGAGCCTGATCGTGTTCGGGTTACGCGAGATGAGCACGAGCACGACGATCGTCGCGATATACGGCAGCATCGCGAGAAATTGCGTCGGTACCGGGACGCCGATCGCCTGCGCGTAGAACTGCAGCGCCATCACCGCGCCGAACAGCAACGCGCCGATGAGCAGCCGGCCCGGGCGCCACGTCGCGAACACGACGAGCGCGAGCGCGATCCAGCCGCGCCCCGACGTCAGTTGCTCCTGCCAGACGTGCAGATAGACGATCGAGTAATAGCCGCCCGCGATGCCGGCCATCGCGCCGCCGAAGAGCGTCGCGCCGTAGCGCACGCCGACGACCGGAAAGCCGACCGAATGCGCGACCGCCGGCGATTCGCCGACCGAGCGCAGCACGAGCCCCGCCCGCGTCTTGTAGAGGAACCAGCCGATCACCGCGAACATGATGAACGCGAGATAGCCGAGCGGCGTGAGCGAGAAGATCGCCGGGCCGAGCACCGGAATGCTCGACAGCCCGGGAATCGGCATCACGTCGATGGTCGAGCGCACCGCCGCCGACGTATAGGGCTTGCCGACATACGCCGAAAAGCCGATGCCGAAGATGGTCAGCGAGAGGCCCGTCGCGACCTGATTCGCGAGCATCGTGATGGTGAGAAAGCCGAAGAGCAGCGCCATCGCGAGCCCGGCGAACACCGACGCGACGATGCCGAGCCACGGGCTGCCCGTGATCGCGGTGACGGCGTAGCCGGTGACGGCGCCCATCAGCATCATGCCTTCGACGCCGAGATTCAGTACGCCGGATTTTTCCGCGACGAGTTCGCCCGCGCCCGCGTACATCAGCGGGATGGCGGCGATCACGGCGCTCGAAGCGAGATTGCTGGCTTGATTGATGTCCATGTTTCTCTCGACCTCGTTAAGCGGCGTGATGTGCAGGCGTCCTGCGCTTGATGCGGAAATTCACGAACAGATCGCAACCGAGCAGGCAGAACAGCAGCAAGCCCTGAAACACGCCCGCGAGCGCCTGCGGCAATTGCAGCGACGTCTGCACCGCTTCGCCGCCGAGATAAAGCAGCGCCATCAGCAGACTGGCGAGCACGATGCCGACCGGATGCAGACGCCCCACGAACACGACGATGATCGCCGTGAAGCCGTAGCCCGGCGACCAGCCCGCCTGAAGCTGGCCGATCGGACCGGCCACTTCGCCCATGCCCGCGAGACCCGCGAGGCCGCCGGAAAGCAGGAGCGAGGTCCAGATCGTCTTCTTGTCGGAGAACCCGGCGTAGCGCGCGGCGAGCGGCGCGAGACCGCCTACGTTCATCCGGAAGCCCGCGAAGCTCTTGCGCATGAAGAGCCACACGCAGGGAATCGCGATCGCCGTCAGAAACACCGACGCGTTGATGCGCGTGCCCTTCAGCCATGTCCAGTGCCAGTCGCCGTAGAGACGCGGGAAGAGCGCGTCGTCGCCGAACATCGCCGAGATCGGGAAGTTCATGCCTTCCGGATCGCGCCACGGACCGCTCACGAGATAGATGAGCAACTGCGTCGCGACGTAGGTGAGCATCAGGCTCGTCAGGATTTCGTTCGTGTTGAAGCGGCTCTTGAGCAGCGCGGGAATGCCCGCCCACACCATTCCGCCGACGATGCCGCCCACCATCATCAGCGGCAGCGTCCACCAGCCGGAAGCATCGCCGACATGGACGGCGATGCCGCCCGCGACGATGCCGCCGAGCAGCATCTGCCCTTCCGCGCCGATGTTCCACACGTTCGCGCGATAGCCGACCGCGAGTCCGAGCCCGATCAGGCACAGCGGCGACGCCTTGAGCACGAGCTCCGACCAGCCGTTGATGCTGGAGAGCGGCTCGATGAAGAACGCATGCATCGCGCGCAGCGGATCCTGTCCGACGAGGCTGAAAATCAGAAAGCCGATGACGAGCGTCGCCACGGCGGCGACCACCGGCACCGCGAGCTGCATGACGCGCGAGGGCGCCGGACGCGCTTCGAGTCGATAAGGGAAGATCATCGTTCTTTTAGTGCTTCTGAAGAGAGTCGGATTCGACGGCGGACGCGGGCTTGCCTTCGAAGAGGCCGGCCATGAAGAGGCCGATCTCCTCCGCATTGGTTTCGCTCGTCTTGCGCACCGGCGAGAGCTTGCCGCGCGCGATGACGGCGAGCCGGTCGCAGATATCGAAGAGTTCTTCCAGTTCTTCCGAAATCACGAGAATCGCGACGCCGCGCGCGGACAGATCGAGCAGTTGCTGGCGGATGAAACCCGCCGCGCCGACATCGACGCCCCAAGTCGGCTGCGCGACCACGAGCACTTTCGGCTCCTGAAGAATCTCGCGTCCGACGATGAATTTCTGCAAGTTGCCGCCGGAGAGACTTTGCGCGAGCGCATCGCTGCCGCCGCAACGCACGTCGAACGACTTGATGCAGCGTTCCGCGAATGCCTTGACCGTGCCCGCCTTGATCCAGCCGCCGCGCACCATGTTTTCGCGATGCGCGGTGAGCAGGCCGTTATCGGCGAGCGACATCGCCGGGACCGCGCCGCGGCCGAGCCGCTCCTCCGGCACGAACGCGAAGCCGAGCCGCCGGCGGCCGCCCGCGGTGAGACGCGCGGCGGGCTTGCCGCAGATCGACACGGCATCGGCGGCGACGTGTTTATCGCGGATTTCGCCCGACAGCGCCGCGAGCAACTCCGCCTGTCCGTTCCCCGACACGCCCGCGATCCCGAAAATCTCGCCCGCGTGCACCCCGAACGAGACGTTGTCGAGCGACGTGCCGAACGGGTCCGGACTCGCGACCGACAGATTTTTCACCGCAAGGCGCACGTCGCCGGGATTGTGTTCGCGGCGCGTGTAGTCGGGCAGCGAATGGCCCACCATCAGTTGCGCGAGCGACGCATGCGTCTCCTTGCGCGGATCGACGTTGCCGGTCACGCGACCGCCGCGCATCACGGTGGCGTTTTCGCACAGCGACTGTATTTCGTCGAGCTTGTGACTGATATAGAGAATGCTGCAGCCCTCGGACGCGAGGCGGCGCAGCACCTTGAAAAGCTTCTGCACGGCTTGCGGCGTAAGGACGGACGTCGGCTCGTCCATGATGAGCAGCCGCGGATTCTGCAGGAGGCATCGCACGATCTCGACGCGCTGCCGTTCGCCGACGGTCAGGCTGTGGACGTGGCGCTGCGGATCGACATCGAGGCCATAGTCCTTCGACACATCGCGGATGCGCTTGCCGAGCGCCTTCATGTCGAACTTTTCGTCGAGCGCGAGCGCGATGTTTTCGGCGACGGTCAGCGTCTCGAACAGCGAAAAGTGCTGAAAGACCATGCCGATGCCGAGCTTGCGCGCGGCGGCCGGGCTGCCGATCTCGACCGCCTCGCCCTGCCAGCGGATCTCGCCTTCATCCGGGCGCACCGCGCCGTAGATGATTTTCATCAGCGTGGATTTGCCCGCGCCGTTCTCGCCGAGCACGGCGTGGATTTCGCCCGGCATGACGACGAGATTCACGCCGTCGTTCGCCTTGACCGACGGATACTGCTTGCTGATACCGGACAACGCCAGGCGCGGTGGCGTCGTCGACGTGGAGATGGCGTCGCCCATTGAGATCCAGAGATGCGCCCGGCCACCGAGCAGGCCGGGCTGGAAAAAGTTACCGCTCGAGAGCGCAAGACAGCGTGATGTCGCACGAACTCATATCGCGGGCAGAATTTACAGAATTCGAGACGCTAAGTCGATAACTCAAAATTATGTGTTGCGCCCCGCAAACCCAGGCATCGCGGGTAACTCACATCTTGACGAATTTTTTGCAACATATTAAAAACGATATGTCGCACCCCTGCGTCGATCAGCCAGAACATATAGTGGAGATAACATGAGTCAGCAACGCGAGGCGATCGATACTTACTTATTGCGCGTCTTGCATACCCTCCTGATGGAACGCAGCGTGACGCGTGCGGCCGTCAAGCTCAATCAGTCGCAACCCGCCATCAGCGCTGCCTTGCGGCGCTTGCGCGACATCACCGGCGACCCGCTTCTCGTGCGCGGCAAGTCCGGCATGGTGCCGACCGAATATGGCCTGCGCCTGCTCGAACCGACGCAGAACGCGCTGCGTGAAATCGAGCGCATCAAGGTTCAGCAGCATAATTTCGACCCGTCCACTTCGGTGCGGTGCTATCGGATCGGCTGTCCGGATTATCTGAACGTGCTGTTCGTGCCGACTGTCGTCGAGCGCTTCAGGCAGGCCGCGCCCAACGCCACGCTCGAATTTCATTCGCTCGGTCCGGCGTTCGATTACGAACTCGCGCTGGAGGACGGCAAACTCGATATCGTCGTCGGCAACTGGCCGGAGCCGCCCGAGCAGTTGCATCTTTCGAATCTGTTCGTCGACAAGATCGTGTGTCTCGTCAGCAATACGCATCCTTTCGCGAAGCGCGGCGGGCTTACGCTCGATCAGTACCTGAACGCGCCGCATCTCGCGCCGACGCCCTATTCCGTCGGGCAGCGCGGCGCGATCGACGTGCATCTCGCGCGGGAACGGTTGAAGCGTCATGTCGTCGTTACGTTGCCGTACTTCAATCTCGCGCCTTACGTGTTGATCAAGTCGGATCTCGTGTTTACGACGACGCGGCTGTTCGCGGACCATTACGCGCGGTTCTTGCCGCTGGCAGTCGTGCCCGCGCCGCTCGATTTTCCGCCGATGCAGTATTACCAGTTGTGGCATGAGCGGTGTCATTATTCGGATGAAGTGCGATGGTTGCGGGGGCTCGTCGCCGAGGCGACGCGGTCGTTGATCGATCAGCCTTAACGCTTTCCTTGCTCGTTCGTGAAACCTGTGTTCGCGTCGGTCTATTAGCGTTGCCCCGGTGCGAAAAGACCGACGCGAACACAGGTTTCACGCAACGCCCCCAAGAAAGATCAAGAGCCCGAAGAAGCAGCCTGAACCAAGTCCCGCGCCAGACGATTGTGGCGCTCCACGACCGCGCCTAGATCCACCGTCGCAAGCACCCCATCCTTCACCACGATCTTCCCGTCGATAACACTGGTCGACACCTGCGACGGAGCACAGAACACCAACGCAGCGACAGGATCAGAAAGCCCCCCGGCAAACGCGACCTGCGAGAGGTCGAAGGACACAAAATCCGCCGCCATGCCCGGCGCAAGCGCCCCGATATCATCGCGATTGAGCACCCTCGCGCCCCCGAGCGTCGCAATTTCCAGCGCCTCACGCGCAGTCATCGCATCCGGCCCGAACCCAACGCGTTGCAAGAGCAAAGCCTGCCGCACTTCCGCGACCATCTGCGCGCCATCGTTCGACGCCGACCCATCCACGCCGATACCCACCGGCACGCCCGCATCGCGCATCGCGCGAATCGGCGCGATCCCGGACGCGAGCCGCATGTTCGAGCACGGGCAATGCGCGACACCCGTCCCTGTGCGCGCAAAAAGCTCGATGCCCGCCTTGTCGAGCTGCACGCAGTGCGCGTGCCACACGTCATGCCCGACCCAGCCGAGATCCTCCGCATATTCCGCCGGCGTCATGCCGAATTTCTCGCGGCTATACGCGACATCGTTCACGTTCTCGGCCAGATGCGTGTGCAGCGACACGCCGTATTCGCGCGCGAGCAGCGCCGCATCGCGCATCAATTCGCGGCTCACCGAAAACGGCGAACAAGGCGCGACGACCACGCGCAGCATCGCGTAACGGCCTTCGCCGTGATACGTCTCGATCAGGCGTTGCGAATCCTTCAGAATCGCATCCTCCTTTTCGACGACCGAATCGGGCGGCAAGCCGCCATCCTTTTGTCCGACGCTCATGCTCCCGCGCGCCGCGTGAAACCGCATGCCGATCTCGCGCGCCGCCGCGATGCTGTCGTCGAGCCGGCTGCCGTTCGGATAGATATACAAGTGATCGCTCGACGTCGTGCAACCGGACAGCAGCAGTTCGGCCATCGCGGTCTGGGTCGAGACATGGATCATTTCGGGCGTCAGATGCGCCCAGATCCTGTAGAGATTCGTGAGCCAGCCGAAAAGCTCGGCGTTCTGCGCGGCGGGAATCGCGCGCGTGAGGCTCTGATACATGTGATGGTGCGTGTTGACGAGGCCCGGAATCACGAGATGACCGCGCATGTCGAGTACGTCGTCGGCGGATTGCGGAAGTTCGCTCGTCGGCCCGACCTGCACGATGCGATTGCCCTCGATATACATGCCGCCATCGGCGATTTCGCGGCGCGCTTCGTCCATCGTGACGAGCATGTGGGCGTTCTTGACCAGAAGACTGCGTGGCATAAGCTAACTCTCTCCAGAGACAGTTGGGAAACCAGTGAAAAGCCCCGGTTACCCAGCGTCTGCCGCCGTCTTCGGGACGCGGCAAATATCCATGGATATTGCGCGCACCGCTACTGTCCGCAGCCAAAAAATCGGACGCAATCAAGCGGCAGTCATAGTCATCTTCACGGCGGCAATATATTCCCGATTATTGGCGCGGGTAGCATCGGCGAAAAGCGATTCCGAGCGCGTGCGTCTTGCTTACGCGACGCTGTCATGCGTCAGGCATTATCTTTCCTATCGCGGCCGCACAGCGCGTCTCGAATTCCTACAATGCTGTACACGGCGCGCATCTGAAACGCCGACGGGTATGTAGCCACTGACGTGGAGCCTCGATCCGCCGCAGACGCACCTCGAGTAATCAGGTGCCGAATTTCGGATCGATGCGCAAAGCCGGATCTCGCACAACTCAAGGAAACTGCGAATGGGCAAGCTCACTACCCACGTCCTCGACACCGCGCACGGCCGCCCGGGCGCGAACCTCAAAGTCGAGCTGTTCGCGCTCAACGGCGACGCCCGCCGCGCGATCAAGACCATCCACACGAACGACGACGGCCGCGCCGATGCGCCGCTGCTCGAAGGCGCCGACTTCGAAACCGGCGAATACGAACTCGTGTTCCACGCAGGCGACTACTTCGCCGCGCTCGGCGTGAAAGTGCCCGAGCCGCGCTTCGTCGATCGCGTCGTGCTGCGCTTCGGCATCGCGGATGCTTCGTCGCACTATCACGTTCCGCTGCTCGTGTCGCCGTGGGCGTACAGCACCTATCGCGGAAGCTGAGCGGCAGCCAAAACATCGCTTGAACCCCACAAGCACATAACGAATCGGTAGTGGAGGAGTACATGGAAGGCTTTGTCACCGACTGGCTCAATCTCGTATTGCGCTGTCTGCACGTCATCGTCGCGATCGCGTGGATCGGCGAATCGTTCTATTTCGTCGCGCTGGACAACAGTTTGAAACCGCCAACCGACCCGAACGCGCGCCGGCGCGGCGTGTTCGGCGATTTCTGGCACGTTCACGGCGGCGGTTTCTATCACATGCAGAAGTATTCCGTCGCGCCGCAGGACATGCCGGAAAACCTGCACTGGTCGTTCTGGCCGTCGTACACGACGTGGATGTCGGGCTTCGGCCTCTTCTTCGTGCTGTATCTGATGGCGCCGAGCACGTATCTCATCGACAAGAGCGTGCTCGACATGGGTCCGGTGGTCGCCGTATCGGCCGCGCTCGGCTTTCTGATGGCCGGCTGGATCGTGTACGACACGCTGTGCCGCGTGCTCGGCACCAACGACAAGCTGCTCGGCATCTGCGTCGGCATCTATGTGCTGATCGCTGCGTTCATCGCGTGCCATGTGTTCGCGGGCCGCGCGGCGTATCTGATCACCGGCGCGATGATCGCGACGATCATGTCGGCGAACGTGTTCTTCGTCATCATTCCGGGCCAGCGCAAGATGGTCGCCGCGATGCTCAAGGGCGAAACGCCGAACGCGATCTACGGCAAGCGCGGCAAGCAGCGCTCCGTGCACAACACGTACTTCACGTTGCCGGTGGTGTTCGCGATGCTGTCGAACCACTACGCGATGACCTACACGCACAAGTACAACTGGCTGATCCTCGTGCTCATCATGCTGGCGGGCGCGCTGATTCGCCAGTTCTTCGTGATGCGCCATCGCGGCCAGGTGCTGTGGTACATGCCGGTCGCGGGTCTCGTGCTGGTGCTCGGCGCGTTCGCATGGACTATGCCCGCACCTTCGGTGCCCGTCGCCCAGGCCGCAGGCGCGCCGACGATCAAGGTCTCCGACATTCAGCCGATCATCCAGCAGCGTTGCGCGACGTGCCACTCCGCGCATCCGACGATGATGGGCAGCGCACCCGCCGGCGTCCTGCTCGATACGCCCGCGGAAATCAAGCAGAATGCGCAGCGCGTGCATCAGCAGGCCGTGACGCTGAAGGCGATGCCGCTCGGCAACGTCACGCAAATGACGGATGCGGAGCGTCAGAAGGTGGCGGCGTGGTTTGCAGGCGGCGCTGTCGAATAAGCTTGCCGCTGCGCGCAATGAAATGCCCCGCTTCGTTCGGAAGCGGGGCATTTTTGATTCGACCTTCAACGTGCGAAGTAATCCTTCACCGCGCGAACGACCGTGTCGATATCGGCGCGCGACACATCGCGATGCGTGACGAAGCGCGACGCATAGAGCATCTGCGTGAGGATGCCGCGCTCCTTCAGAAAGGCTTCGAGCCGCGCGCAATGCGCCTCGGGAATCTGCGCGAAGACCATGTTCGTCGCGTGCGACTGAATCTTGATGCCATCGATCTGTGCGAGGCCGGCGGCGAGATGCGCGGCGTTGTCGTGGTCTTGCACGAGGCCATCGACGTGATGATCGAGCGCATACAGACACGCCGCCGCCAGCACGCCCGACTGGCGCATGCCGCCGCCGAGCACCTTTCGCCAGCGGCTCGCGACATCGATCAATGCCTTCGATCCGACCAGCACCGAACCGACCGGCGCGCCCAGCCCCTTCGAGAAGCAGACGGAAACCGAGTCGAACGGCGCGCACAGTTCGCCGACTGGTTTGTCCGATGCCACCGCCGCATTGAATATGCGCGCGCCGTCGAGATGCGTCGACAGACCGCGACTGCGCGCGAGTTGCGTCGCCTCCGCGACATAAGACGCCGGCAGCACCTTCCCGCCGATGGTGTTTTCGAGCGCGAGCAGACGCGTGCGCGCGAAGTGATTGTCGATCGGCTTGATCGCCGCCGCGATCTTGTCGAGCGGCAAGGCGCCGTCGGGCGCGTTTTCGATCGGCTGCGGCTGGATGCTGCCGAGCACCGCCGCGCCGCCGCCTTCGTACTTGTACGTGTGCGCCTGCTGGCCGACGATGTATTCGTCGCCGCGCGCGCAATGCGCCATCAACGCCGCGAGGTTGCTCTGCGTGCCGCTCGGAAAGAACAGGCCCGCTTCCTTGCCCGTGCGCTCCGCGAGCCTGCCTTGCAATTCGATGACGGTCGGATCGTCGCCCCAGACATCGTCGCCGACTTTGGCCGCGGTCATCGCGGCGAGCATCGGCTGACTGGGACGGGTGACGGTGTCGCTGCGAAGATCGATCATGCGTGGTTCCTTGTTTCAGGCTCGTCTGGGCCGACTATCTTAGCCGTTCGATAAAGAGCGCGCCCCGAAACGCGAAAGGCCGGCGCGCCCGCACCGGCCTTTCGATACGCGATAACGACGCGCCGCTTACGGTTCCACGACGTTGAAGTCGTTGTCGACCTGTTCGAGCGCGCCGAGCAGCGACTTGAACGCGTCGAGATCGCCCGTGACGCGGATCTGACCTTCGCGCAGTGCGCCCGCGAAGCCGGTTTCGCCGCAGAGGATCAGATTCAGCGTCTCGCGCGTCATGTCGATCTGCGCGTGCGGCGGCAACGCAGACGGCAGCGCAGACCACGTCAGCGCGCCGTGCTGCAGATTCACGGAGAAGCGCTTGTCGACATCGCTGAAACGCCAGTCGAAGCGCGCAGTCAGATTCTGTGCCTTCAGCCCGTCGATACGCACCGCCAGATAGTCGAAGAACATGTCTTCGGTGATCGCGCACACCATGTCGCGGCTGCGGCTCGCGAACTGCGTCGCCGCGCGATGCCCTTCCCGCAACTCGCGCGCACCCAGAAGGAACGCATTGCGCCACGTCGCCGATTCGGCCTGATAGCCCATCTGCTCCAGCGCCGCCGCGCCCAGTGCGCGCGCTTCGAGCAACTGCGGCTGCGCGAACACGAGATGATTCATCACCTGAGCGACCCAGCGATATTCGCCCTTGCCGAAATCCCGGCGCGCGCGTTCGAGCACGGCATCCGCGCCGCCCATGTACTCGACGTAGCGCGGCGCCGCCAGTTCCGGCGGCAGCGCGTGCAGATTCGACGGATTGCCGTCGTACCAGCTCAGATACTGCTGATAGATGGCCTTCACGTTGTGCGACACCGTGCCGTAATAGCCGCGCGCGTGCCACAGCGCGTGAAGCGAATCGGGAAGGCGCATGACCTCCGCGATCTCGGCCGCGTTCATGCCGCGATTCATCATGCGTACGGTCTGATCGTGCAGATACTTGTATAGATCGCGCTGTGCTTCGAGATATCCGGCGATACGCTCGCGGCCCCAAGTCGGCCAGTTGTGCTGCGCGAACACGACATCCGCGTGGCGTCCGAAGCGCTCCAGCGATTCGCCCAGATAGCGCGCCCAGCGTTGCGCATTGCGCACGTTCGCGCCGCGCAGCGGACACAGATTGTGCAGCGAGCGCGTGCCGTTCTCCGCGAGATTGAGCGCGCGCTCCTGCGGGAAGTAAAAATGCATTTCGGCGGGCGCTTCGCTTTCCGGCGTCAGCTGGAAAACGATCTCGACGCCGTCGATGACATGCGTCTCCAGCGGCTCGCGAATGAGCTGCGTCGGCGGAATCAGCGTGATCGTGCCGCGCGGCATGGTCTTGCCCATGCCGGCATCGATCTGGCAGCACGCGTTGCGCGCGAGCGTGTGGCCGAACTGGAACTGCGCGCGACGCGCCATCGCCGGGCCGGCCATCACGTTTTCCGACACCGCCTCTTCCATGAACCCGGCCGGCGCGATGATCGCCGTGCGCCCGGCCTGCACATCCGCGTCATTCGTGACGCCGCGCACGCCGCCGAAATGATCCGCGTGGCTATGGCTGTAGATGACGGCCACGACCGGACGCTTCGGCCGATGCGCGCAATAGAGCGCGAGCGCGGCCTCGGCGGTTTCCTTGCATGTCAGCGGATCGATGACGATGAGCCCGCTGTCGCCCTCGATGAACGTGACGTTCGAGACGTCGAAACCCCGCACCTGATAAATGCGCTCCGTCACCTTGAAAAGGCCGTGCAGCGAATTGATGCGGGCGTGACGCCACAGCGACGGATGCGCGGTGTCGGGCGCCTCGGGCTCGTTCAGAAAGGCGTAGTCCGCGAGGCTCCAGACGAGCTGGCCATATGCGCCGCGCACTTCGGCGTCCGGCACCGTGCCGATGAATCCGCGCCGCGCGTCCGCTTCCTCCTCGGGATCGTCGGGAGGCAGTTCGTGCAGCGCGCGCTCGTGCGCCGCGCGCGTCGCCGCGGTCGCCGGCAGCGACGGCGGATAAGGTTTCGGCAGCGCCTGTGTGTCACCGTTTTGCATGCGATGTTCCCCGCTGAATTAGATTGCCTCGACGCGCGTCTCGGTGGAGACGGCGGCACGAATGAGATCCGCGGCCTTCTCCGCGATCATGATGGTCGGCGCGTTCGTGTTGCCGCCGATGATCGTCGGCATGACCGAGGCGTCGGCCACGCGCAGACCATCGATGCCGCGCACGCGCAGGTCGGGGTCGACGACCGCGAGTTCATCGACGCCCATCTTGCATGTCCCGACCGGATGAAAGAGCGTGTCCGCATGCTGGCGGATGTAAGCGCGAATGGCGCGCTCATCGCCCTCGCCGGGGCCGAAATCGTCGGTCATGAGCTCGCGCCCGCCCGCTTGCGCAAGCGCGGGCTGCGAGAAAATCCGGCGAATGAGCCGCACGCCGGTCACGAGGTTGTCCATGTCGGATTCCACGCTCAGATAGCGCGGATCGATGAGCGGCGCATCGCGCATGTCGCGCGACTTGAGGCGAAGCACGCCACGGCTTTTCGGACGCAGGTTGGTCGCGTGACAGCTGTATCCCGGCGGCGCTTTCCTGCCCGCGCCGTCGCCACGGCTGCCCACGAGCGCGAGAATGAACGCGAACTGCAGATCGGGTTCCGCGAGCCCTTCGCGGCTGCGCGTGAAGCCGCCCGCCTCGATGATGTTGGATGCGAACATGCCTGTGCGGTCGCGCCTGTAGCGCATCAGCTCCGGAATCATGCGCGCGATGTTGCGCCACGAGTAGCCGTAGAGATCGGCGGTCGGCACGGCCTTCTTGATCGTGATGTCGATGTGATCCTGCAGGTTCTCGCCGACGCCCGGCAGATCGTGCACGACATCGATACCCATCTCGCGCAGATGCGCGGCCGGGCCGATTCCCGATGCCAGAAGCAGTTGCGGCGAATTGAACGCGCCCGCGCACACGATGACCTCGCGACGCGCACGCAGGCTGCGCTCGACGCCATCGCGCACGACGCGCACGCCGGTCGCCCGCTTGCCGTCGAACTCAATGCGCAGCGCGATCGTGCCGGTCATCACCGAGAGCGAGTCGCGGCCGCCGCAGAGCGATGCATCGGCTGCGTCGCCGCGATGCAGATACGCGCGCGCCGTGTTCCAGCGCTCGCCGTTGTACTGCGTGACCTGATATAGCCCGACGCCTTCCTGATGCTGTCCGTTGAAATCGTGATTGAGCCGCATGCCCGCCTGCAACGCGGCGTCGATGAAGCGCTGGCTGAACGGATTGAGCGTGCGCTGATCGCAGACGTGCAGCGGGCCTTGCGCGCCGTGGAAGGCGTCGTCGAGACCATTGCGGATCCGGCCGTTCGACTCGGCCTTGCGGAAGTACGGAAGGACTTCTTCGTAGCTCCAGCCGCGGCATCCGAGTTGCGCCCATCGATCGTAATCGTTGCGATGACCGCGGACATACAGCATGCCGTTGATCGACGAGCTGCCGCCGAGTCCGCGGCCGCGCGGCTGAAACGACACCCGGTTGTTCAGCGACGGTTGCGGCAGCGTGTGATAACCGTAGTTGCGCACATTTTCCTTCACCGCCAGCTTCGCCACGCCGACGGGCGCCCACACCGTGTAGTGATGATCGTCCGGGCCGGTCTCCAGCAATGCGACCGTGACCCCTTGCTGGTCGGCAAGGCGGCTCGCGACCGCGCATCCCGCCGATCCTGCCCCGACCACTATGTAGTCATACTGATCGTTACCGCTTACGCTCGCGCGCCTCCTGGCCGAATCGCTCATGCTGTCTCCGTATTTATTAGTGCGGCACCGGACGGTCCCGAGGCGGACGCTGGCCGGATGCAAGCCGTCCGTCAAGGGTAAGGGGCGGGTCTGTCCCGTTCAACGGAGATTTCGGGTGGGAAGGCGGCGATATCGGGTGGTGTGGGTGGCGCTGTGACGAAAAAAAAGACCGGAGGTGCGTTCCGGTCTTTCGTCACTGCGCGGGTGCTGCTTTCGATGCGCCTATCGCAGCGCGTCTTCGGTCAGCCAGAGCGATTCCTTCAGATCCTGCTCGTTGAGGTTGTGCCCTTCGCCGCCGCCGCGATCGACGACGATGTAATCGCTCACCTTCCCCAGCGCGAGCAGCGGGTGATGCCACACGCCTTTCGCATAGTTCACACCCTGCCAGCCGCGCGTGACGAAGGCGCGGATCTTCGATTCGTCGAGATCGCCTGCGGGCGCGACGACGACGAGATACGGCCGGTCATCGAGCGGAATGAACGCCTGGCTGCCGAGCGGATGGCGCTCCATCATCTTGCATTCGAACGGCAGCGTGCGCGGCTGGCCGCGAAACAGATTGACGATCGCGTGGCCGCCGCCGTCCGTCACGTCGACGTTGCACAGATCGTGGAAGCGGATCGTGGTGCCGAGGTTGATTGGAATCTGCTTGGCGCCATCGAGTTCGATGACATCGCCATAAGGCTTGAACGCTGCGCGCGTCAACGGTTCGATAGCGAGTTTCTTCATCATGCAAGGGTTCCGAGGAGACGAAGACGCGACACGCCGCCGTCAGGATAAATATTGAAGCGCACGTGCGTCACCGGGCCGAGCGCGGCGAGTTCGGACTCGAAAAAATGCTGCTTGTCCATCTGCAGTTTCTGTTCGCCGAGCAGCACCGGCCAGAACATCGCCTGCGTGACGAGCGAGCTGTCCGTGCCGCCCTTCACGTATGCCGCCTGAAGCGAGCAGCGGTCGGGGAAATTGCCCTTGAAGTGCGCGGTATCCACTTCGACCTTCTTGATGATGCCCGGCTGCGCCAGCGCGACGATACACCAGTCGTTGCCCGGCTCGCGACGCCGGCGCGTTTCCCAGCCGTCTCCCATGTTCACGCCGCGGCCCGGCATCAGCAAGGTCGATGCGAGACCGAAGTGCTGATTGTTCGTGCCGACCATGTACGCGCCGTTTTCCATCGCGGCGAGATCGACGAGCGCATGCTTGTCCGCGTTGCTCCAGTCGAGTTGCGGCTGGCCATAGACCCGCAGACGCGCGATGCCGCCATCCGGATAGATGTTCACGCGCAGATGCGTGAACGGCTGCGGGACCTCGACTTCGAGATAGTGATGGCTGTTGCCCTGCAGCGTCGTCGACGGGACGATTTCCGTCCATTGCGTCGACTGATTCGGTGCGCCGTCGGCGACATGCGCCCCTTCGATCGACGCCGCCGGCGGGAAGTTGCCGGTGAAGTGGCTCGTGTCGACATCGATGCCCTTGATGACGCCCGGACGCGCGAGCTTGACGATGCACCAGTCATAGCCCGTCGTGCGCTTGCGGCGCGTTTCCCAGCCGTCCATCCACTTGCCGTGATCGTCGTACTTGCCGGGAATGAACACCGCCGGCTCGGGATTCAGCATGCGTTCCTTCGGCGCGAAGAAATCGTCGCTCGCCTCGAGTGCCTGCGCGCCCAGACGCGGGTCCGCCAGGTTCACATAGCGGCGCGTGAAGTCGGGCGCATTGGGATCGAGTGTCGGGATTGCCATTTGTTTCTGTCCTTCTTTTCGTTCGTTTACGGTTGTTTGCGGATTACGCCGCTTGAATCAGGTCGTTCAACCTGAAGCCCGCGATCCGGTAAATCTGGTCGAGACTCGTGCGCAATTCTTCGGCGCGGTCGTGATTCACGCGCGCTTCGAAGTTCGCGATGATGCCGTGACGGTCATAGCCGCGCACCGCGAGAATGAACGGAAACCCGAATTTCTCGCGATACTGCGCGTTCAGCGACTGAAGCCTGTCGAACTCTTCCTGCGTGCACAGATTCAGGCCCGCGCCGCTTTGTTCGCGCGTCGATTCGGCGGTCAGCTCGCCGCGCACCGCCGCTTTGCCCGCGAGCTCCGGGTGCGCGTTGATGAGCGCGAGCTGCCTGTCTTCGCCGGCCTCTTCGACGATCTGCGACATCGCGCGATGCAGCGCGTCGATGTCCTTGAACGGGCGCTGTTGCGCCGCTCTTTCCGGCACCCACGGCGAGTGCTCGAAAATGCCCGCGAGCACCGTCACGAACGTGTCGGCGGGCATGGTGTTGAGTTGGTCGAGTGTGTAGTGCATCGCCTTCATGCCGCCGTCCCGTTGTTAGCTTTTTCGAAAGGATGTTGCTCGCGCCAGTGACGCGCGATGTCGACACGCCGCGTGACCCACACCCGATCATGCTTCTCGATGTGATCGAGGAATTTCTGCAGGCCACGGAAGCGCCCCGGCCGGCCGAGCAAGCGGCAGTGCATGCCGATGGACAGCATCTTCGGCGCGTCGTCGCCTTCTTCGTAGAGCACGTCGAACGCGTCTTTCAGGTACGTGAAGAAGTGATCGCCCGTGTTGAAGCCTTGCGGCGTCGCGAAGCGCATGTCGTTGGTGTCGAGCGTGTACGGCACGATCAGATGCGGCTTCTTCTCGCCGCCCGTCACTTCGACTTCGGTCCAGAACGGCAGGTCGTCGCCGTAGTAGTCCGAGTCGTAGAGGAAACCGCCGTATTCCGCGACCAGCCGATGCGTATTCGGGCTATCGCGCCCGGTATACCAGCCGAGCGGCCGCACGCCCGTCACGCGCTCGATCGCTTCCATGCCGAGGCGCATGTGTTCGGCTTCCTTCTCCGGCGACATGTCCTGATAGTGAATCCACCGATAGCCGTGACACGCGATTTCATGCCCCAGTTCGACGAACGCCTTCGCCACTTCGGGATGCCGCTCGATCGCCATGCCGACGCCGAAGATCGTCAGCGGCATGCCGCGCTTCTCGAACTCGCGCAGGATGCGCCACACGCCCGCGCGCGAACCGTATTCGTAGATCGACTCCATGCTCATGTGACGCGACGGATACGCCGCCGCGCCCACGATCTCCGACAGGAACTGCTCGGAGCCCGGATCGCCGTGCAGCACGCAATTCTCGCCGCCTTCTTCGTAATTGAGCACGAATTGCACGGCGACGCGCGCCCGTCCCGGCCAGTTCGCCTGCACCGGGTGGCGGCCGTAGCCGATCAAATCGCGTGGGTAGTTCGGATCGAGTGACATGGCTGGCGTTCTGCTCAAGCGTTGAAAAAACGGGATTGTCGACGATTCAGTGTAGCTAAAAGACCCGGATGCGCCCATACATCAGGGCGCATAATCCGGGTCACGTCATCGGTATGTGTCCGGCGAAAAGGCTATCGGCGCGGGCTGAAATCCGACAGCACGCCGTCGTACCGTTTCGCGAGCGGGCGCGCGTAGTCGCCGCGTTTCGCCGTGTGCAGCTTCAGCGCGATGAGCGCCTCCGCCCATTTCACCGCGGCCGTCACGCCCTCAACCACCGGCGCGCCGATCGCGTCCTCCACTTCGCGGCAGAACTCCGCCATGCCCGCGCAGCCGAGCACGATGGCGTCCGAGCCGTCTTCGTCGAGCGCGCGCCGGCATTCGTCGATGATCGTCCGACGCGCCGGCGACCCCGGCACATCCAGTTCGAGCACGGGGACGTCTGTCGCGCGGACGTTCTTGCAGAAGCGCTCCATGCCGTAGCGCTCCGCCAGATGCCAAGCCATGCCGACGGTACGCTGCAACGTCGTGACGACGGAAAATCCCGGCGCGATGACGCTCGCCGCATGCATCGCCGCCTCCGCGATGCCGATCACCGGGCCGCGCGCCAGTTCGCGCGCGGCGTAAAGGGCCGGATCGCCGAAGCACGCGATCACATAGCCGTCGAAGCCCTGCTTTTCGCCCGCTTCCACTTCGGCGAGCAGACCGAGCGACGCGACCGCCTCGTCGTAATAGCCTTCGATGGACGGCGGGCCCATCGTCGGGCTGACGGCGACGATCTCCGTGCCGGGCGCGGCGACCTCGCGGGCGCAGCGGCCCATCGAGTCGGTCATGCGCTGCGTCGTGTTGGGGTTGATCAGTTTGATGCGCATTGCTGTCTCCACACTGCCTTTGGAAATTCTCTCAGGTTCCAGCTATCGTTTTAGACTCCGCGCTTGCGATCCGCGAGGAAGTAATAGAACACCGCGCCGAGTCCCGCACCGATGAACCACGAGAAGTTCGCAGCAGCTTCGAGCGACGGCACCGTCACGCAGAGCGTCGCGAGCACGGCGGCCGGCACGAGCGCCATCACCGCGCGGCGGTTCACGCCCTTCGTGTACCAGTACTTGCCCTGTTCCGACACCGTGTAGAGATCGTCGACCACCAGCTTGCCGCGTTTCACGAGATAGAAGTCGAGGATCAGCACGCCATACAGCGGTCCGATGAAGCTGCCGAGAATATCCAGCGTGTAGTGGATCACGGCCGGGTTGTTGAACAGGTTCCACGGCGTGATGAAGATCGACGCGACCGCCGCCATCATGCCGCCCATGCGCCAGCTGATGAGCTTCGGCGCGACGTTCGAGAAGTCGAAGGCCGGCGACACGAAGTTCGCGACGATGTTGATGCCGATGGTCGCGATCGTGAAGGTCAGCGCGCCGAGAATCACAGCAGACGGATGGTCGATGCGGCCGACGGTTTCCACCGGATCCGTGATGAGCTGGCCGAAGACCGGCAGCGTCGCCGCAGTCGTGATGACGGTCACGACCGAGAACGCCAGGAAGTTGACCGGCAGGCCCCAGAAATTGCCGCGCTTCACGCTGCGAAAGCTCTTCCCGTAGCGCGAGAAGTCGCCGAAGTTGAGCATCGGGCCGGAGAAGTACGAAACGACGAGCGCGATCGCGGTGATCATCACGGGAATCACTTCCGTGCCGTGATACTTCACCCCGCCGAGGTTCAGGCCGATATTGTCGATGCCCGCGCGCCACACCATATAGCCGGCGAGAATGAACATCACGACGTAGACGGCGGGACCGGCGAAGTCGATGAACTTCTTGATCATCTCCATGCCGCGCCAGAACACGACGGCCTGCAGCACCCAAAGCAGCATGAAGCCCGCCCAGCCGAGCGCCGAAAGCCCGACGAAGCCGTACTTGTGGACGTCGGCATAAGGCATCAGCGACGGCACGAACTTCAGCACGACGATGACGAGCGCGCTCGACGCCAGATATGTCTGAATGCCGTACCACGCCACCGCAATGAGCCCGCGGATCACGGCCGGAATGTTCGCGCCGAGCACGCCGAACGTGGCGCGGCACGCGACGGGATACGGCACGCCCGCCACCTGGCTCGGTTTGGCGATCAGATTGCACAGCACGTTCACGAGCCCAATGCCGATCAGCAGCGACACCAGCACCTGCCAGCTCGTCAGGCCGAGCGCGAAGAGACTTCCGGCGAACACATAACCGCCGACGCTGTGCACGTCCGACATCCAGAACGCGAAGATGTTGTACGCGCCCCAGGTCTGATTCTTGAGCGGGGCGAGGTCCTCGTTGTAAAGCCGGTCGCTGTAACCGGCGGGCAGATGTTGCTCTTCGTACTCGTTGTCGAGCGGCGGCAGGGTTGAGCTGCCGGATGCACTGAACTGGGCCATGACGTCTCCTTCATTGGCTGCTTGCGTGATGAGAAAACTGCAAATGCTCGGGGTTCAAGCTTCGATCGGATGCCTTCGCTGACGTGTCGGATGTCTCCATCCCGCGCGGCATTCTTCGGATTTGCGTTTTCGCCTTCGGGCATGAGGCCGAGAGCGCGCGAGGCATCGGCCCGGCACGCCCGCCCTGCGGCGGCTTTCATTTCACGCTCACACGAGCGTCCTGTTCGGTGCGATACACGCTACGGATTTTCAAAGCGTGCGACTCTCCACGCGCCTTCGCGCGAAGCGCGAGGCACGGTCTCCAGTTATTTAGTCCTGCTTGATTCAGCCGATGGCAGATAGTCCGATCTGCCGTCTGTCTGCCTTACATATCGAGCGCTCGTTCGCGCTCGGCGGGCTTCATGAACACTTCCTTCAGATCGACCGCGCCGCGTGCCGGCCGCTCCAGCATCTTCAGTTCGACGTCGCGCAGATGTTGCGCCATCAACACGCCGGCTTTCGCTGCATCGCCTGCATCGAGCGCGGCGAGAATCGCTTCGTGATCTTCGAACGAGCACGAACTCTTGCCGAGCGATTCATACAGCGCCGAGATCAGCGTCGAACGCGCGACGAGTCCCGACAGGCATTCGCACAGCACCGTGTTGCCGGTAAGCGCCGCGAGTTCGGTGTGAAACTCGCCGGAGAGCCGGATCCACGACGAAAAATCGTGGCTTTCGAAAGCGCGGCGCTCTTTTCCGATCGTCGCGCTGATCGACTTCAGCCGACGCAGGCCGTGCCCTTGCGCAATTCGGTCCACCACGGCCAATTCGATGATGCGGCGCATTTCGAACACTTCATGCACTTCCTGCAACGATGGACTCGCGACGAACGCCCCGCGATTCGGCTCCAGATCGACGAGCCGTTCGTTCGACAGTTGCGCGAGCGCCTGGCGGACGGTGCCGCGCTTCACGGCGAACACCTCGCATAACTGCGCTTCGGTCAGCTTCGCGCCCGGCGCCAGCCGATGCTCGAGGATCGCGGCGCGGATGTTCTCGGCGATCGACTCGGCGTTCGCCCCGTTGGGAGCGGAATCTGCAGCGTTCGGTGCAGCACTACGCTTGGTGTCGGACATGATGTGCTCGCTTGCATGTTAAGCATCTTAGAATCGACATAAAGATTGTCAACAATTCATTTTTAAAATTATCGGTTACCGCGCGTTTTTCGAGTACCGCGTTTTGCTGAGGCCCAATATCGGCGGGCATCGCAGCAGATTCCACAAGTTTTTGTCAGCATTGTCGCCTCTTTTTTGTCGACAATTCTAGCGCCGACGTGGTGCACGCAGTTGTCGCGGACGGTGCATGAACCGACAGTTAGTTGCAGGGACGAGCTAAAAATAAGGCGCTCGCTTGAGCGCCTTGCCACGCGGACTCAAGCCAGATGCGGGTAATCGGAAAGTTTCAGCGTGAAGCCCCGCTCGCTCGCGATAAGGTGCGCCGCCGCACCGAAAGGCAGCGTCAGCAGATTTTCGACGTGTCCGAACTGCAATCCTGTCACCACCGGAATGCCCGTCACCGACCTCACTTGCTCGATCATCGCGTCGAGCGAATAGCCGTTGTCGTAGTCCGACAGACGGCCGCCGGAGAACTCCCCCATCACGATCGCCTGCTGCCGACCGAGCACGCCCGCCTGATACAGCTGATAAATCATCCGCTCGATGCGAAACGGATGCTCGTTGACATCCTCGATGTACAGGATTCCGCCCTCGACCGGCGGCAGATACGGCGTGCCGACGAGCGACGCCAGAATCGCGAGATTGCCGCCCCACAGCATGCCGGTCGCGTCGACGGTCTGTTGCTGCGGCGTATGGCTCGTGACGGTGAAACTCGGTCGCGAGATCGCGTTCCAGAAGTGCTGCATCGTGAACGAACTGACCTGCTCGGCGCCGAAATCGCCCGCGAACATCGGTCCGCCGAAGCTTTTCACACCGGCGTGCGCGAACAGCGCGCACTGAATCGCGGTGAAATCGCTGTGGCCGACGATCGCCACCGGCTGATCCGCGAGCCTGCGCAGCCCGGTGTAGTCGAGGCCGTGCAGGATGCGCGACGCGCCGTATCCGCCCCGCACGGCAAGTACGATGTCAGGTAACGGGCGCGATGCATCCGCAAGACGATTGAGATCGGCGGCGCGTTCCGCATCGGTGCCGCCGAAGCGCTGGAAGCGTCGGCGCGTCACGTCGACGTTTTCGAGGCGATGCCCTTCCCTGCGCAACCGTCCGATGCCGCGCTCGACGGCCGCCGGATCGTGTGGATAGCCAGAGGGCGCAACGAGGTCGATGGTGCGTGATTTCACGATGTTGTTAGTCGATCAGATGAATCGGCGGCGGGTTGCCCGGCTTCGCGCGCGCGGCGCGCATCGCGTTCGTCGCGCGCGAGGCGGCGGCGCTCGGCGAAGAAATTCATGAGCGCATGCCCGCATTCATCCGCGAGCACGCCGCCCGTCACGGTGGTGTGGTGATTGAGCTGCGCATTCGCGAACATGTCGACGACACTGCCGCACGCGCCCGTTTTCGGGTCCGTGGCGCCGTAGACGACGCGCGAGATGCGCGCGTGCATGATCGCGCCCGCGCACATCAGGCAAGGCTCGAGCGTCACGTAGAGCTCGCAGCCCGGCAAGCGGTAGTTCTGGAGCGATTGGGCGGCGGCGCGCAGCGCGGCCATCTCGGCATGCGCGGACGGATCGTGTCCGCGAATCGGATGATTGAAGCCGGTGGCGATGACATCGTCGCCGAGCACGATGACCGCGCCGACGGGCACTTCGCCCGCGCGACGGGCTTCGTCGGCGGCGCGTTGCGCGAGCGCCATGAAGCGGCGATCGCGTTCGCTGGCAGGATCGGCGATTTGAGCGCTGGGCGCGGGATCGGCCGCATCCGGCAGGCCGGTCACTTGACGTCCACCGCCACGCGCGACTGCGCGCGCTCGGACAAACGCTCCGCGATGCGCCGGCGATATTCATGCGGCACGCAGCCGCCGCCGCGCAGCGACTCGAGCGCCATGTCGAGCGCGAGCATCTTGGCTTGCAGCTGGCAACGGGCCGCGGGGTCCGTCACCTTGTCGAACTCTTCCTGAAGCCCGCGCAGCGCGCGAAGCTGTTCGACTGCCGGCGGGACGAAGCCCGCATTCTTGAGGATTCGATTGGCGACGCGCACTTCCTCGGGCACGAGGGTGTCGTCGTCGAAGTGAAGCGGTGCGCCCGCGCCCGGCAGGTTGTTGAACTCGCCACGCGCAGCGGCTTCGTTGATCCGCTGTTCGACCAAAGCATCTAGCAATTTCATCGGGGATTACGACCGGTTTTCACCCGCGAACGGGCGCGGTCTGTCACGATTTCCGTTGGTTAGCTCGAAGTCGGAAGGCAGCCGGAAAACCACGCTCGCGCGTTGTTCGGCACGTCTCGACAATCCAGCGCACATTCTATCAGCGGCGGCGGCACCGGTTTCGTCGAAGACAAGCCGGCCCGCCGCGCGTCGTCGTATACCGGGCTTATCGCCGTGCTTATGCGTCGTTCGCGCAACATCCATTGACCGCGTCATGACGATTGTGCTTGTACGACGACTACGCGTTCTGTCGCGTGTAGCCTTCTGTCGCGAGCAGAAGCCGGCGCGTGTACTCGTGCGTAACGTCGCGCGAACGCACGGCATCGCCGCCCAGTTGCTCGACGATTTCGCCGTTGCGCATGACCGCGACGCGCTGGCAAAGAAAGCCGATCACGGCGAGATTGTGGCTCACGAGGATCATCGTCAGCTTGCGTTCGCGATGCAGGCGGCGCAGCAGGTTCAGGATTTCCGCCTGGACGGAGACATCGAGCGCGGAGGTCGGCTCGTCGAGCAGCAGCACGCGCGGCTCGACGATCAACGCGCGCGCGATCGACACGCGCTGGCGCTGCCCGCCCGATAACTGATGCGGATAGCGAAATCGATACGCCGGACCGAGCCCGACTTCGGCGAGCGCGGCGAGAATGCGCGTGTCTTCGTCGCCGATGCCGTTGATCGCGAGCGGCTCGCGCAAGGTCTTGTCGACGGTGAAGCGCGGATGCAGCGCGCCGTACGGGTCCTGGAACACCATCTGCACGTCGCGGCTTCCAGGGCGCGATCCGATGCTTATCCTGCCGCCCGACAGCGGCGTCAGCCCGGCGAGCCCGCGCAACAACGTCGACTTGCCGCTGCCCGATTCGCCGACGAGTCCGAAAACCTCGCCCTCTTCCACGCGCAGCGAAACGTCGCGCACGGCGTCGACGTGACCGCTCTTCGTCTTGAAGCGGATGAGCGCGCGCTCGATTTCGATCATCGCGCGATGCCTTCATCGAGCCACGCGGGGTCGCGGCGCAGCGTCGGCAACTCGTCGGGCGGATTCTCGAGCGGCGGATTCGCTTCGAGCAGCCCGCGCGTGTACGGATGCGTCGCGTGAACGAGATCGCGCGCCGCGCACGTCTCGACGACGCGACCGCCGTACATCACCGCGACGCGGTCGCAGAACGACATCACGAGCGGCAAATCGTGACTGATGAACACGAGGCCGGTATCGTGGCGCGCGATCATCTCGTCGAGCACGGCAAGCACCTGCATCGATACGAGGACATCGAGCGCGCTCGTGGGTTCGTCGGCGATCAGAAGGCGCGGGCCGGCCGAGACCATCATCGCGATCATGACGCGCTGGCCCATGCCGCCGGACAGTTCGTGCGGATACGCATCCGCGACACGCTGCGGATCGCGGATATGCACCGCTTCCAGCGCTGCGACGATGCGCTCGCGCAACGCGCGCCGGCCTTCTTTCACACCCTGCCGCACAAAGGTTTCGCGCATCTGCTGCGCGACGGTCATCACCGGGTTCAGCGAGAACTTCGGATCCTGCAGGATCATGCTCATGCGCGTGCCGCACAGGCGGCGGCGCGCTTTCGGGCGCATCGCGAGCAGGTCCTGCCCTTCGAAACGCAGCGCCTTAGCCGACCATTTTGCCTCGGGCGGCAGCAGTCCGAGCAGCGCGCGCCCCGTCAGCGATTTTCCCGATCCCGATTCGCCGACGATGCCGAGCCGCTCGCCGCGCCGCACCGTCAGCGATACGCCGCGCACGGCGGGCATGAGCACGCCGTCATGGCTCGCGAAGGCCACGTCCAGTCCGTCGATTTCAGCCAGCGCATCGGGCATGTCAGCCTCCGTGACGCGGATCGAAGACGTCGCGCAGACCGTCGCCGAGCAGGTTGAAGGCGAGGCTCACCGCGAGGATCGCGAGGCCGGGAATCGTCGCGACCCACCACGCGTCGAGCAGCACGTTGCGGCCCGCCGCGACCATGTAACCCCATTCCGGGCTCGGCGGCTGCGCGCCCAGTCCGAGAAAGCCGAGACCGGCGACGGCGAGAATGATGCCGGCCATGTCGAGCGTCGCGCGCACGATCACCGACGACGAGCACAGCGGCACGATATACCGCAGCAGAATGCGCAGATGCGAAGCGCCTTGCAGACGCGCCACATGGATGTAATCGGCCTGCGCGAGCCGCAGCGACTCCGCGCGCGCGAGACGCGCATACGGCGGCCACGCGGTGATCGACAGCGCGATCACCGCATTGAGCACGCCCGGCCCGAGCGCGGCGGCGAACGCGAGCGCGAGCACGATCTTCGGAAATGCGAGCGCGACGTCGGTCAAGCGCATCAGCACCGTATCGACGATGCCGCCGCAATAACCCGCCACCGTGCCCATCAAAAGCCCGACCGGCACCACGAGCACGACGACGAGCATCGCGATCGCGAGCGTCAGGCGCGAGCCGTGCACGAGCCGCGAAAGGATGTCGCGGCCGAGTTGATCGGTGCCGAACCAGTGCGCCGCGCCGGGCGGCGTCAGACGTTCGGCGAGCACCTGCTGCAACGGATCCTGCGTGACGAGCATCGGCCCGAACGCCGCGACTACGATCAGCAGCAGCAGGATCGCGAGTCCGAGCATGCTCAACGGATTCGACGAGAACCGCCGCCAGCGCCGATACGCGCGCCCGAGCGCGGCTTGACGCGGCGACGCGGGCGTATCGGTCAGGAGCCACGCGCGCAAGCCCGTTCGCGGCTGTTTCATCTGCGCAAGATCCTCCATGTCAGCGCGCACGCGGATCGAACACGCGATACAGCGCGTCGGTCAACAGATTGAGCGCGATGAACGTCGCGCCGATCACGAGCGTGCTGCCGAGCACGGCGTTCATGTCGGCGTTCAACAGCGCGCCCGTCAGATACGAGCCGATGCCCGGCCACGCGAACACGATCTCCGTCAGCACCGAGCCTTCGAGCAGATAGCTGTATGCGAGCGCGATCACCGTCAGCAGCGGCACCGCGATATTGCCGAACGCGTGCCGCCAGATCACGCGGCGCTCGGGCAGCCCTTTCGCGCGCGCGGTCGTCACGTATTCCTGGCTCAGTTGTTCGAGCATGAACGAGCGCGTCATCCGCGACAGATACGCGATCGAATAGAACGCGAGCACGCTCGCCGGCAGCGCGATATGCGAGAACGCGTTCTCGAAGACATCCCATTCGCCGGCGATGAGCGAATCGATGAGCAAACTGCCCGTGCGGGTATCGACCATGCCGTCGTAAAGCGGATCGATGCGTCCCGGCCCGGACACCCAATGCAGCCGCGCGTAAAAGAGCAGCAGGCCCATCAGCGCGAGCCAGAACACCGGCACGGAGCTTCCGGCGAGCCCGATCACGCGCGCGATGTGATCGACGATGCGATTGTGCTTCACCGCCGCCGCGACGCCGAGCGGCACGCCGATCGCGATGCCGATGAAGGTCGAGAGCGTCGCGAGTTCGAGCGTCGCGGGAAAGACGCGCTTGATGTCGTCGATGACCGGATTTGCCGTCAACAGCGAAATGCCGAGATTGCCGTGCAGCACGTCGCGCGCGTAGATCAGGAATTGTTCGATGAGCGGCTTGTCGAGACCGAGCCGCAGACGCGCGGCGGCATAAGCCGTCGCGGACGCGCGATCGCCGAGAATCGCGAGCACCGGATCGATCGGAATCTTGCGGCCGATGAAAAACGTGATCGCGAGCAAGCCCGTGAACGTGATGGCGAGCATCGCGATCCAGCGCGCGAGCGCCAACGCGATGCGCGCGCCGCCGCGCCGCGAGCCGATGAGCGTGACCGTGTTCACTGCTTCTTGATGTTGCGATACGACACGAGATCGTTGATCGGCCCGACTTCGAGACCGGTCACGCCGGGCCGCGCCGCCACCTGCGACACCTTTTGGAACATGATGACGAACGGCGATTTCGCGAGCACTTCACGCTGCATCTTCTCGTACAGCTGCGCGCGCTTTTTCGTATCGCTTTCGGCGAGCGCCGCGTTGGTTTCCTTCGTCAGTTGTGGAATGTCCCACGCGTTGCGCCACGCGAGCATCTTGTAGCTCGATGCATCCGAGTTGTCCGGATTCCACACGAAGCCCTGCGCGTTACTGTGCGGATCGATGTAATCCGCCGACCACTCGCCGATGTAGATATCGTGGGCCCGCGCGCGATATCGTCCGAGCGTCTGCTTGTTGTCGCTCGGCACGAGTTGCACCTTGATGTTGGCGAGCGCGAGATTCGCCTGCACGGCTTGCGCGATCTCGCTGTACGGATAATCGTTGCGCACGTCCATCTTCACCGTGAAGCCGTTGGACAAGCCCGCTTTCGCGAGCAGCGCCTTCGCCTTCGCGACATCCTGGTGATACGGGTTTTCGTTCAGCGCGCCGAGAAAGCCTTCGGGGAGAAACGCTTCGTGAACCTTGTAGGTCGTGCGGATCACGTTCTTCTGAATGCCCTGATAGTCGATGAGCCACTTCATCGCTTCCCAGACTTCCGGCTTCGCGAGATTCGGATTCTTGTTGTTGAGGCCGAGATACATGAGTGTCGCTTGCGGCACGGCCGTCGCCTTGATGACGCCGTTCTTCGAGAGCGTGTCGAGATCGTCGGGCGAGAGGTCGCGCGCGACGTCGATGTCGCCGTTCTGGATCATCAGACGCTGGCTCGCCGCTTCCGTGACGTGACGCAGCACGATGCGCTTCATCGCGAGCGGAATGCGATAGCCGTCGAAGCGTTGCAGCACGATGCTGTCATTCGCGGTCCATTTCACGAGCTTGTACGCGCCCGAACCGGCTTCGTTGGTCTTCAGCCACTCGTTGCCGTAGTCGTTGCCCTTCGCGTGCGATTCGACGAGCTTGCGATCCACCACCGACGCCGGCCACGAACCGAGCACGTTGAGCACGAAGGTCGGCGCATAGCGCTGATCCGTCGTGATCGAGACGGTCGTATCGTCGATCTTCTTCACGTTCTGCAACGCGTTCGCCTTCGTCAGCCCGATGCCCGCAAGCACCGCCGCCGCGCCCTTGTCGAGCAGCGCGGTGCGCTGGATCGACCACGCGACGTCATCGGCGGTGAGCGTATTGCCGGAATGGAACTTGAGTCCCGGCCGGATCTTGAACGTGAACGTGAGGCCGTCCTGACTCACCGTCCACGATTCGGCGACATCGCCATTGAATTTCGACGGATCCTTCAGATCGACGCGCACCAGACGGTCATACGTGTTCGCGACGTATTCCTCCGGCACCAGTTCGTAGATTTCGCCGGGATCGAGCGACGTGAATTCATCGAGCAACGTGGCCATGACGAACATGTCTTTCGGCGTCGCGGCGCTTGCCGGCGGCGCGCTCATCAACGTGAGCATCAGCGCCGTGATCAGTGCAGTCAGTTTCATGTCGAATCCCCGATTACATGAGCCGCAGCGGGCCGCATTCTTCGTTGTCGATCAGAGCAAGTTCGCGCGAGCCGGGCAATTCGTAATGCCACCACTCGCTTTTGATGTGCGTGAAGCCCGCGCCGTGCATGACGCCCAGCAGCAGCGTGCGATTGCGCTGCACATGCTCCGGCAAGCCGAAGTGAAAGTGCTCGGATTCGGCGACCATCGCATCGAAACCGGTGCCCATGTCGAGCTCGTTGCCGTCACGATCGACGAGCGTCAGGTCCACCGCCGTGCCGCGGCTATGGTTCGAGCCGCGTCCGAGTTCGGCGATGAAGGTCGGATCGGGCAGGAAATCCCACAGCACTTTCTGCGCTTGCGGCGGACGATAGGCGTCGAAGATCCTGAGCGTCATGCCGATGCTCGTCGCGATATCGACGGCTTTACGCAATGCCGCTTCGGCGGGCTCGAGCAGCAGGCAGTGCTGCGCCTTGTAGATGGGCTTGCCGGTGAAATTGCGATCGGTCGCGTAGACGAGATCGATCTGGACGTGGTGGGTGTCGGGCGTGATGTGCAGCAGGCGGGATCGGGTCATGTAAGCGCTTCGTCTCGATTCATTCCGATACACGCACCTTAACGCGTTAGAAAAATCCGCGAAACCTTTTATTGCGCGTGGTTCCGCCGATTCACGGCACGAGCGGCCAGCGCGCGAGGACTTCGTGTTGCGATTTGCCGAGCCGGCTGCGCACGAGCGCGAACTCACGCACGGTCCATGCGATGGGTTCGATGCGCTCACGCGCGACGCGGTGTTCGTCGTAGAGCAAGGTCACATGAGGCGTGAAATGGGGATGCCGCTTCAGTGCGATGCCTGCCGCCTCCAGCGCCGCGCCGAGCGTTCGCTCGAGCGCGTCGAGCGGCTCGGTGACATCGCCGGAAACGACGAGCGGGCGTCTCGCGCGACGGCCGGAAAAGCTTTCGATACGGTCGAGCGTCACATCGACGGGCGGCAACGCGATTCGGGATGCTGCGGCGCAAGCGTGCGCGGCCACATCGGCGGGAACGCCTGCGAAGGCGCCGAGATAATGCAGGGTGACGTGAAGGCGATCGGCGGGAATCGCCCTCGCCTTCAGCGTGTGCTCGATACGCAGCCGCGCCGCCAGTTCGGCGATGCGCGCGGCGGCGACTGCGTCCGGATAGATCGCGAAGAAGAGCGAGTCGGTGGGGCGATCGGACGCGGAATCAGTCATGCCCCCTCGCAATCAGACGCGGCTCACTCCCACTCGATTGTCGCAGGCGGCTTGCCAGAGATGTCATACACCACCCGATTGATCCCGCGCACTTCGTTGATGATGCGATTGGAAACATGCCCGAGCAGATCATGCGGCAGATGCGCCCAATGCGCGGTCATGAAGTCGAGCGTCTGCACGGCGCGCAGCGCGACGACGTATTCATAGGTGCGCCCGTCGCCCATCACGCCGACGCTCTTGACCGGCAGGAACACCGCGAACGCCTGGCTCGTCAGGTCGTACCACGACTTGCCCGTTTCCTTGTCGATGGTGTTGCGCAGCGTCTCGATAAAAATGGCATCGGCGCGACGCAGCAGGTCCGCGAATTCGCGCTTCACTTCGCCAAGAATCCGCACGCCGAGACCCGGACCGGGGAACGGATGGCGATACACCATCGCGGGCGGCAGACCGAGCTTCACGCCGAGTTCGCGCACTTCGTCCTTGAAAAGCTCGCGCAGCGGTTCGAGCAGCTTCAAATTCAGCGTCTCCGGCAAACCGCCGACGTTGTGATGGCTCTTGATCGTATGCGCGCCCTTCTTGCCCTTGCCCGCCGATTCGATCACGTCCGGATAAATCGTGCCCTGCGCGAGCCACTTGGCATCGGTGAGCTTGTCCGATTCGTTGTGAAACACTTCGACGAACTCCGCGCCGATGATCTTGCGCTTCGCCTCCGGATCGGTCACGCCCGCAAGCTTCTGCAGGAATTCCTCGCTGGCATCGACGTGAATCACCTTCACGCCCAGGTGATCCGCGAACGTCGACATGACCTGCTCCGCCTCGTTCTGACGCAGCAAGCCGTGATCGACGAACACGCACGTCAGCTGGTCGCCGATCGCGCGATGCAAAAGCGCCGCCGCCACCGACGAATCCACGCCGCCCGACAAGCCGAGAATCACATGCTCATTGCCGACCTGCGCGCGGATATTCTCGACCGCCTCGTCGATGTAATGGCCCATCTCCCAATCGGCCTTCGCGCCGCACAGCTCCAGCACGAAACGGTCGAGCATCGCGCGGCCCTGCACCGTATGCGTGACTTCCGGATGCCATTGCAGGCCGTAGAAGCGCCGGTCGTCGTCGGCCATCGCGGCGATCGGGCACGACGGCGTCGAGGCCATCAGCTTGAAACCCGCCGGCAGATCGACGACCTTGTCGCCGTGGCTCATCCAAACCTTGAGCATCGACTCGCCCTTGTCGCTGGCGAAATCCTGAATGCCTTCCAGAAAGCCCGTGTGATTCAGCGCCTGCACTTCCGCATAGCCGAATTCGCGCACGTTGCCGAGTTCGACCTTGCCGCCGAGCTGATCGGCCATCGTCTGCATGCCGTAGCAGATGCCGAGCACCGGCACGCCGAGATCGAAGACGATCTGCGGGGCGCGCGGCGACTTCGCCTCGGTGACGGAGTTCGGGCCGCCGGACAGGATGATGCCCTTCGGCGCGAATTCGCGGATGAACGTCTCGTCGACGTCGTACGGATGGATTTCCGAGTAGACGTGCGACTCGCGGATGCGCCGCGCGATCAGCTGGGTGACTTGGGAGCCGAAATCGAGAATCAGGATTTTGTCGTGCATGGCTGCGGCCAAAGGCTAAGTGAACGAATGATGTCGGTGCTGCCGGAGCGCGGCCTCGCGCCCCGGTCTGCAAATAAATCGACGGCCGGCGCAAAGGCCGACCGTGCTTGTCCTGCGTGTTTCCGTTGCTGCGCGTGCGTGGCTCGTAGCATGCGCTTCACGCCTTCAGCGAGGCGCGCGGCCCGCGTCGGGCGCGAGCGGATCGGCTCTTCGACCCGTCGCCGGATCGATCTCGCCGCTGATGACGGGCTCGATGCGCTTGCCGGTGACCGGATCGACCGCGCGGCCCGTCAGCGGATCGAGCGTGCCGCCGGTAACGGGATCGACCGCGCCGTCCGGGTGCGCGCGAACCGCGCCGGCCGGCGAGACGGAATCGAGCGTGCGGCCCGATACCGGATCGATGGCCGTCGCGCCCGGTGCGCGCGCTGCGGGACGCGCCGCGAGATCGACCGACTCGGCGCGCGCCGACGATGCCGCGTTGCTCGCGGAAAACTCGTCACGCTTTTGCGCCGCCTTCTTTTCCGCGCGCTGCGCCGATACCGCGCCGGCCGCCGCCGCGCGCTCGCGCCGACGCACCGCCGACGACAGTCTCACGCTGCCCAGACCGAGCACCAGCAGCACGGCGCCCACGACGGCCGCGCTGATCTGCCCGAAGCCATCGATCTGAGGCGTATGCAGTCCGAGCAGCCAGACCAGCACCACCACCCCCGACAGCCACTGCACGTGTCCCGACACGCGCGCGGCGCGAGCCGTCAACGCGCCATCGACGGCTGCGTGAAACGCAAGCCACGACAGCCCGATGAGCGCGATACCGAGCAACTGCCCGGCGAAGGCCGGCTGAACGCGGATCGAATCCAGTTGCAGCGCGCCGTACAGGCCCGCCCACGGCGTCAGCAGAAACAACAGGCCGAACGCCAGAAAAATCAGGGCATTGATGACGAGCACGACCCGCAGCAACGGTTTCATGATCAGTCCGCTCGATTAGTCGACGTGATAGTTGGGCGCTTCCTTCGTGATCTGCACGTCGTGCACATGCGATTCGCGCATGCCGGCCGCCGTGATCTGAACGAATTCCGCCTTCTCGTGCAGTTCGGAAATCGTGCGGCAACCGCAGTAGCCCATGCTCGCGCGCACGCCGCCGACGATCTGGAACAGGATCGCGTTGACCGAGCCCTTGTAGGCCACACGGCCTTCGATACCTTCCGGCACGAGCTTGTCGATGTTCGCCGAGTTGTCCTGGAAGTAGCGGTCCGCCGCGCCGTCCTTCATCGCGCCGACCGAACCCATGCCGCGGTACGACTTGTACTGGCGGCCCTGATACAGGAACACGTCGCCCGGCGATTCTTCGGTGCCCGCGAGCATGCTGCCCATCATGACGACGTTCGCGCCCGCCGCGAGCGCCTTCGACACGTCGCCCGAGAAGCGCACGCCGCCGTCCGCGATGACCGGCACGCCGGTGCCGCGCAGTGCTTCGGAAACATTCGCGATCGCCGTGATCTGCGGCACGCCGACGCCCGCCACGATCCGCGTCGTGCAGATCGAGCCCGGGCCGATACCGACCTTCACCGCGTCCGCGCCGTACTCGACGAGCGACTTGGCTGCCGCCGCCGTCGCGATATTGCCGCCGATGACCTGCACGTGCGGATAATTCTGCTTGACCCAGCGCACGCGCTCCAGCACGCCCTGGCTATGGCCGTGCGCGGTATCGACGACGATCACGTCGACGCCCGCCTGCGCGAGCAGCTCGACGCGCTCTTCATTGTCCGGACCGACGCCCACGGCCGCGCCCACACGCAGCTTGCCGTCTTCGTCCTTGCAGGCGTCCGGGTTTTCGGTCTGCTTGGTGATGTCCTTCACCGTCATCAGGCCGCGCAGCTCGAACGCGTCGTTCACCACGAGCACGCGCTCCAGGCGATGGCTGTGCATCAGCGCCTTCGCCTCGGCGAGCGACGTGCCTTCCTTGACCGTCACGAGGCGTTCGCGCGGCGTCATGATGTTGCGCACCGGCTCATCGAGCCGTTCTTCGAAGCGCAGGTCGCGATTGGTGACGATGCCGATCAGTTGCGCGCCTTCGACCACCGGGAAACCCGAAATGCCGTGCTGCTGCGTCAGCGCGATGACGTCGCGCACGCGCATTTGCGGCGGAATCGTGATCGGATCGCGCACGACGCCCGATTCGAAGCGCTTCACTTTCGCGACTTCGCGGGCCTGTTCCTTGGCGGTGAGATTCTTGTGGACGATGCCGATGCCGCCCATCTGCGCCATCGCGATGGCGAGCCGGCCTTCGGTGACCGTGTCCATGGCGGCGGACACGAGAGGCATGTTCAGGGAAATATTGCGAGTCAGCTGGGATTTCAGGCTGGTGTCGCGCGGGAGAACGCTGGAGAAGGCGGGCACGAGGAGCACGTCATCGAACGTGAGTGCTTTCTGGATCAGACGCATGGCAAATCCTATGGGCGCAAAAGCAGATTATACCGATAGTTCCCTGCATTTTCACTGCCCGAACAGCAGCTTAGCCCATTCGGACGCAAATTCCGGACCGCTTTCGCCCGTCTGCCGGGCGTCCGCGTTGTTGCAGTTTTAGACAAGACGGCCGCCCGGGGCCACATGCTACGCTTCGCGCCGTCAGTTGAAATTTCGGCAGGAGTCGGACGATGCAGCGCGGTGTGATGTACGGAATGGCGGCGGGAGCGATCTGGGGTTTCATCTTTCTCGCGCCACGGCTCTTGCCGGATTTTTCGCCGCTGACGCTCTCCGTCGGGCGCTATCTGATGTACGGCGCGGTTTCGCTCGTCGTGGCGCTGCCGTTCGCCCGGCGCCTCGCGGCCAAGCTCACGCGCGCCGATTTCATCGCGCTCGCGAAGCTCGCGCTGGTCGGCAACCTGCTGTACTACATGCTGCTCGCGAGCGCGGTGCAGCTCGTGGGCGTCGCGCCTTCGTCGCTGATCGTCGGCATTCTCCCCGTGACCGTCACGCTCGCCGGACGGCGGGATCGCGGCGCGGTCGACCTGAAAAGGCTCATCGGGCCGCTCCTGCTCGTGCTGGCGGGCATCGCGTGCATCAATCTCGATGTATTCAGCGACGCCGATCACGCGACGAGCGTGCTCACGCGCCTCGCCGGACTCGGATGCGCGCTCGGGGCGCTCGCTTCTTGGACGTGGTACGCGGTCGTCAACGCGCGGTATCTGCAATCGAATCGCCATTTCGACGGCAACGAGTGGTCCATCCTGTGGGGCATCGTGACGGGTCTGCTCGGCGTCGCGCTCGGCGCGATCGTCTGGATGCTGCCCGCGGGCACGGTGCAGGCGAGCGTCCCCGCGTCGCGCTGGCATCTGTTCTGGATCGTTTCTTTTGCGCTGGCCACCGGCGGCTCGTGGCTCGGCAACATGCTGTGGAACGCGGCAGCGAAGCGCCTGCCGCTCACGCTGTCAGGGCAGATGATCGTGTTCGAGACGCTCTTCGCCCTGCTCTACGCCTTCGTCTACGACGGCCGCTGGCCGCGCTCGCCCGAAGTGCTCGCGATCGTGCTGCTGCTCGCCGGCGTAATCTGGTCGGTCAGGCAGCACACGCTGGAGCCGGCGCCCGCCGCGGCGAAAGAAGCGCCCGCGCATTGAATTCGCTCAGCGCGAATCCTTCGACTGCCACTTGCGCCCTTCGATCGAACCCGCCTTGCGCGCCTTGTCCACGCGGCGCTGGCGCGCGGCCTTCGGATCCACCTTCAGCGGCCGATAAATCTCGACGCGGTCGAAATCGGCGAGCGCCGCGTCGAGCGGCTTCGGCTTGCCGAACACGCCGACCTTCTGCGTCGTCAGATCGATGTCGCGATGCGCGAGCAGCACGCCGCTTGCGTCGATCGCATCGCGCACCGTCGCGCCCTCGGGCAGGTCGACGCGCTTCAGGAACGCGCCATCGGGCAGGCCGTAGCAGACATCGATATGCATCATGGCTTGCCGTAGCGCTGGTCCGCGCGCTTCACGAAGGAATCGACGAACGTGTTGGCGATATGGCTGAAAACCGGCCCGATGATCTTCTCCAGAATCACGTTCGAGAATTCGTAATGCAGCGCGAATTCGATCTTGCAGGCGTCCGCGCGCAGCGGCGTAAAGTGCCAATATCCGGTGAATTTCTTGAAAGGGCCGCTCAGGAACTCCATATCGATATTGGTCGGACGCTTTTGCACATTGCGCGTCGCGAAATGCTGCTTGATGCCCTTGAAGCTGATGTCGATCTTCGCTTCCATGCCGTTCTCGTCGTGGCGGCCGATTTCGACGCCGCCGCACCAAGGCAGGAAATTGGGGTAGTCGGCGACATCGGTGACGAGGTCGAACATTTCTTCCGCTGAATGGCGGATCAATACGGTTTTCTGGACGTCTGCCATATAGGGCGCAGCGGTGGCTGAATTGGGCGGCAACGCGCAAGAGAACGAGGCATCGGATCGAACGCATGCCGGCGCGCTGCTAAAATCAGGATTTTAAACGAGTTGGGCACTTTCCATTCATGAGCATCATCGACAACAGAAAAGCCTTCTTCGATTACTTCGTCGAAGAGCGCTACGAGGCCGGTCTCGTGCTCGAGGGCTGGGAAGTCAAGGCGCTTCGCGCCGGGCGCGCGCAGATCAAGGAAGGCTACGTCGTGATCAAGAACGGCGAGCTCTTTCTGATCGGCACGCATATCAGCCCGCTGCCCGAAGCATCGAAATTCGCTAACCTCGATCCGGTGCGCACGCGCAAGCTGCTTCTCCACCGCGAACAGATCGACAAGCTCATCGGCAAGGTCGAGCAGCGCGGGCACACGCTCGTGCCGCTCAACTTCCACTACAAGGATGGCCGCGTGAAATGTGAAATCGGCCTCGCGAAGGGCAAGAAGTTGCACGACAAACGCGAGACCGAAAAGAAGCGCGACTGGGAACGCGAACGCGGGCGTCTGATGCGAACCGCCTCGCGTTAAACCGTGAAACGAATCGGGGGCGCTTTTTAGCGCCCCCGATTGCTTCAGCTCTTCCTGATTATGCCGCTGCCCTCGCCTTTCACGATCGACAACGCGGACGCGATCATCGTGCTCATGTCGGACATGTTGCCCGGCACGATCAGCGTGTTGCCCTGCTTCGCGAGATTGCCGAACGCGCCGACATACTGCTCCGCAACCTTCAGATTCACCGCTTCCATGCCGCCCGCTGTCTGAATTGCAGTGCCGATCTTCTCGATGGCTTGCGCGTTCGCTTCCGCCACCGCGAGAATCGCGGCGGCTTCGCCCTGCGCCTGATTGATCGCCGCCTGCCGTTCGCCTTCCGACTTCTGGATCGCGGCCTCGCGCGCGCCCGATGCCAGATTGATCTGCTCCTGCTTGCGCCCTTCGGACGCGGCGATCAGCGCGCGCTTCTCGCGCTCGGCGGTGATCTGCGCCTGCATCGCGTGAAGGATTTCCTTCGGCGGCGTGAGATCCTTGATTTCATAGCGCAGCACTTTCACGCCCCAGTTCGACGCGGCTTCGTCGAGCGCATTCACGATGCTCTGGTTGATGAAGTCGCGCTCCTCGAACGTCTTGTCGAGCTCCAGCTTGCCGATGACCGAACGCAACGTCGTCTGCGACAGTTGCGTGATCGCGAACACGAAGTTGCTCGATCCGTACGAAGCCTTCATCGCATCCGTGACCTGGAAGTACAGCACGCCATCGACTTGAAGCTGCGTGTTGTCGCGCGTGATACAGACTTGGCTCGGCACTTCGAGCGGAATCTCCTTCAGCATGTGCTTGTAGGCGATGCGATCGATGAACGGCAGCACGATGTTGAGGCCCGGCGTAAGCGTCGCGTGATAGCGGCCGAGGCGTTCCATGATCCATGCGTGTTGCTGAGGGACGATCTTGACCGTTTTCGACACGATGACGATCGCGATGACGAGCACGATGAGCGCAAAGTACATTGACATTATTTTTCTCCTTATAGGACTACCGTTTGGCCGCGACGATCAGGCGATTGCCGTCGAGCGCCGTGATGCGATAAAGCCGTGCGCCCTCCGTTTCGCCCGGTGCGAGCTCGACATCCCACTGCGCGCCGCGATACATTGCGCGCGCGTGGCCGTGATGCCATTGATCGACTTCCAGGGTCGCGCCGATATCGAGATTCACGGCCGCATCGCGCGAGGCGTCGTCACGCCGCTTCCAGCTGACGAAGCGCGAGCGCCGCAGCACCGCCACCGCGATCAGCGCGATGACCGCGGCCGCGCCCATCTGTACGTGCGGCAACGCGCCGAGCACATGAGCGACGCCGCCCGCGATCATCCCGAGCGCGATCATGAGCAGATAGAACGTTCCGGTAAACAATTCCGCGACGATCAGCGCGCCCGCAGCGACCCACCAGATCAACCCGCCCGTTTCCATCATCGGTCTCCAAACGAAAACACCCCGGAAAAGTCCGGGGTGTTTTTTATATCACGCTGCACCAATCCGAAAGCAAGTGGAAAGGTGTGACATCGACTTATTTTGACAAGGTCTTCGCGAGCTGCTGCCACGTATCGATGATCGTGTCCGGATTAAGCGACATCGACTCGATGCCCTGCTTCGCGAGCCACTCGGCGAGATCAGGGTGGTCCGACGGGCCCTGACCGCAAATGCCGACGTACTTGTTCAGCTTCAGGCACGTCTCGATCGCGCGCTTCAGCATGAACTGCACCGCTTCGTCGCGCTCGTCGAAGTCCGCCGCGAGCAACTCCATGCCCGAGTCGCGATCGAGGCCCAGCGTCAACTGCGTCAGGTCGTTCGAACCGATCGAGAAGCCGTCGAAGCGCTCCAGGAACTGCTCGGCGAGAATCGCGTTGGACGGCACTTCGCACATCATCACGAGCTTCAGGTCGTTCTTGCCGCGTTCGAGACCGAACTTCTTCAGCAGCTCGACCACGCGATCGGCCTGCTTCAGCGTACGCACGAACGGCACCATGATCTGCACGTTGTCCAGGCCCATTTCCTCGCGGACCTTCTTCAGCGCGATGCATTCCATGTGGAACGCCTCGGCGAAGTCTTCCGCGATATAGCGCGACGCGCCACGGAAACCGAGCATCGGATTTTCTTCATCCGGCTCGTAGCGCGAACCGCCGATCAGCTTCTTGTACTCGTTCGACTTGAAGTCCGACAGACGCACGATGACGGGCTTCGGATAGAACGCCGCTGCAATCGTGGCGATGCCTTCGGTCAGCTTGTCGACGTAGAACGCTTTCGGCGATGCATGGCCGCGCGCGACGCTTTCAACCGCCTTCTTCAGATCGGCATCGACGTTCGGGTACTCCAGAATCGCCTTCGGATGCACGCCGATGTTGTTGTTGATGATGAACTCGAGTCGCGCCAGGCCGACGCCCGCGTTGGGCAACTGCGCGAAGTCGAACGCGAGTTGCGGATTGCCGACGTTCATCATGATCTTGACCGGAATCTTCGGCAGTTCGCCGCGCTGCACTTCGGTCACTTCGGTTTCGAGCAGGCCGTCGTAGATCTTGCCTTCGTCGCCTTCCGCGCACGACACCGTGACGAGTGCGCCGTCCTTCAGGATGTCCGTTGCGTCGCCGCAGCCGACGACCGCCGGCACGCCCAGCTCACGCGCGATGATCGCCGCGTGGCACGTACGGCCGCCGCGATTGGTCACGATGGCCGATGCGCGCTTCATCACCGGTTCCCAGTTAGGGTCCGTCATGTCGGCGACGAGCACGTCGCCCGGCTGCACGCGTTCCATTTCCGACGGATCGTGAATCACGCGCACGGGGCCCGCGCCGATCTTCTGGCCGATCGCGCGGCCGGTCGCCAGCACGTTCGACTGCCCCTTCAGCTTGAAGCGCATTTCGGCCTTGCCCGACGCCTGGCTCTTCACCGTCTCCGGGCGCGCCTGGAGGATGAACAGCTTGCCGTCGCGGCCGTCCTTGCCCCACTCGATGTCCATCGGACGCTGATAGTGCTTCTCGATGATGACCGCGTACTTCGCGAGCTCGATCACGTCTTCGTCGGTGATCGAGAAGCGGTTGCGCTGTTCGTGCGGCACGTCGACGGTCTTCACGCGGCCCGGCTCGCCTGGCTTCGTGAATTCCATCTTGATGAGCTTCGAGCCGATCGAGCGGCGGATGATCGGGTATTTGCCCTGTTCGAGCGTCGTTTTGAAGACGTGGAACTCGTCCGGATTCACCGCGCCTTGCACGACGGTTTCGCCCAGGCCGTAGCTCGACGTGATGAAGACGGTTTCCTTGAAGCCCGATTCGGTGTCGATGGTGAACATCACGCCGGCCGCGCCGACGTCGGAGCGCACCATGCGCTGCACGCCCGCCGACAACGCGACTTCCGCATGCGTGAAGCCCTTGTGGACGCGATAGGAAATGGCGCGGTCGTTATAAAGCGACGCAAACACGTGCTTCATGCGATCGAGCACGTCCTCGATGCCGACCACGTTCAGATAGCTTTCCTGCTGGCCCGCGAAGGATGCGTCCGGCAAGTCCTCGGCCGTCGCCGACGAGCGCACGGCAAACGAAAGCTCTTCGGGCGAGCTGGCTTGAAGGACTTCGAAACCGCGGCGGATTTCGTCTTCGAGGCGCGGCTGCATCGGCGCGTCGACGATCCACTGACGGATTTCCTTGCCGGCTTCGGCGAGCGCCTTGACGTCGTCGACATCGAGCGTCTCGAGACGTTTGGCGATGCGGTCCGTCAGATTGTTGTGATGGAGGAAGTCGCGGAATGCGAGCGCAGTCGTGGCGAAGCCCGTCGGCACGCGAACGCCGGCTTCGGAAAGCTGGCTGATCATTTCGCCGAGCGACGCATTCTTGCCGCCGACGATTTCCACGTCGGTCATTCGCAACTGCTCGAATGGAACTACATACGCCTGATCCTTTGCGACATCTTTCGCAACATTGACTGCGTTAGTCATACAAGCCCCTAAGGTGGATGGAATTCACGATCGCACGAGTGGGCTCATATGCGAGCGCGCTCATTGGAAGCGCGCACGCATCTCGTACAACCTGTTTGATAAACCTTCGGGGACACGCGCCCGCGAGAACCGGGGCACGTCAAAAAGAAGCGGGGTACGTCTGAAATCTGCTCGAAAACGTGGACTGACGTAACGAAATGCCACGAAACGACCGCGATTTGACGAAAATCCGATTCAATTTCTCCGCAATTGCTTATCGAACAGGTTGCCGCTATTCTACCTTGCCGTATTTCAAAATTGTTTCGGCCGGGCAGTCGTTCCACGGCAAAATCGAGGTCTTTAACGCCTGATCGTGGGCTCACCCACACCCCGGCGCTCACGCCCGGTTCACTGCCTGCCAGCGGTCAGCTACCTTAACACAGGTTTTTACGGCGTCCGTGCTTTCGCGCTAGCCACGGTTCAGCGTTTGAGCATCGTCGCCCCAACTCGTTCCCTCTTTCGCCGATGCCGCCTTCCGTATTCATCGTTTCCGACGGGACCGGGATCACTGCCGAAACCTTCGCGCATTCGATCCTCGCCCAGTTCGATCAAAAATTCCGGCTCGTGCGCGTGCCGTTTGTCGACTCGATCGACAAGGCCTACGCGACCGTCGAGAAGATCAACGAAGTCGTCGCGCTCGATGGCCGCCGGCCGATCGTGTTCACGACGCTCGTCGACAGCGCATCGAATGAAGTGGTCAAGGGCTGCAATGCGCTCGTGCTCGACATGTTCCAGACCTTCATCGAGCCGCTCGAGCACGAACTGGAAATGAAATCGACGCACGCGATGGGCCGCGTGCACCAGAACGCCGACACGGAGGAATACAAGAATCGCATCGAGGCGATCAATTTCTCGCTCGCCCACGACGACGGCCAGTCGAACCGCAATCTCGCCGACGCGGACGTCATTCTCGTCGGCGTATCGCGCAGCGGCAAAACGCCGACGAGCCTTTATCTCGCGATGCAGTACGGCGTGAAGGCGGCGAACTATCCGCTGATTCCCGAAGATTTCGAGCGCGGCAAGCTGCCGACGCCGCTGCTCGAGCATCGGACGAAGATGTTCGGTTTGTCGATCGATCCGCAGCGGCTGGCCGAGATCCGTAACGAACGCCGTCCGGGCAGCAAGTACGCCGCACTCGAAAACTGCCGCTACGAGATCAACGAGGCGGAAATGATGATGAAGCGCGAAGGCATCAAGTGGCTTTCGTCGACGCACAAGTCGATCGAGGAAATCGCCACGACGATCCTGCAGGAGGTCAAGCCGGAGCGTCCTTCCTACTATTGACGGCTGTCAGCGCTGCTGGCGGCACTGCTCGAAGAGACAGATCGCCGCCGCGGCCGCCACGTTCAGCGATTCCATGCCGCCCGGCTGCGGAATCGTCACGCGATGCGTCACCGCATCGCGCCAGATTTGCGACACGCCCGCGCCTTCGTTGCCGAACACCCAGGCGAGCGCGCCCGACAGGTCGCAATCGTAGAGCGCGACGGCACCGTGCGAATCGGTGATCGTCACGGGTGCGTCGAGTCGCGCGATGAGATCGGCCGGTTCGACGTCCTCGAAAATATCCAGCAGAAAATGCGCGCCCATGCCCGAGCGCAGCACTTTCGATGACCACGCGTATGCCGTGCCCGGCGCGCAGAATACGCGCGTGATGCCCGCCGCCGCCGCGCTGCGCAGAATCGAGCCGACATTGCCGGCGTCCTGAACGCCATCGAGAATCACGCAGGTTTGTGCGACGCGCGCGGGCAATTCTGCATCGATCTTTTCGACGAGCAACAGCATGCCCACGCCGTGAACGACGCTCGACAACTGCCCGAAAAGCGCATCCGGCAACACGACGACGCGCTTCTCTTCGATGCGCGCGACGATCTCGCGCGCTTCCTCGTGCGTGAGCGCGCCTTCAGTGACGACGCACGTTTGCGGCTGGCCCGCCGCGTCGAGATACGCTGACGCCAGATGCAGGCCTTCGAGCAGCGCGTGGCCGCTTCTGCGCTGCTGCGCCGTCGACCCGGCGAGCGCCTTCATGCGCTTGTAGAGCGGGTTGTCCCGCGAAGTGATGGATTTCACGTTGATTCGGTTGACGCTCAGAAGGCGAGCGCGTCGGGATCGTCTTCGATCGTCGATGCGACCTGAAGCACTTCGGGAGCGATCTCGGGCAACACCGAACCGAACACGAGCGCGTGCGCCTCGCGCACCGGCGCGAACGACCGCCGATGATGCTCGCACGGCCCATGTTCGCGCAGCGCCTTCAGATGCTGCGGCGTGCCATAGCCGGAATGCGTGGCGAAGCCGTACATCGGGAAAAGCTCGTGCAGATCGACCAGCATGCGATCACGCGTGACCTTTGCGAGAATCGACGCCGCCGAGATCTGCTTGACGAGCGCATCGCCGCCGATCACGGCTTCGCTGCGGATGGACAAGGTCGGGCAGCGATTGCCATCGACTTTCACGAGCGTCGGCGCGACCGAGAGGCCTTCCACCGCGCGCTTCATCGCCAGCATGCTCGCGTGCAGGATGTTGATGGTGTCGATTTCCTCGACGCTCGCCGACGCGATGCAGTACGCGAGCGCGCGATCGACGATCTTCTCGTACAGCTCTTCGCGCCTTTTGGCAGAGAGCGCCTTCGAATCGTCGAGGCCGTTGATGCGAGGCTTCGCCGGATCGAAGATGACCGCCGCCGCCACGACCGGACCGGCCAGCGGACCGCGCCCGGCCTCGTCGACGCCACAAACGACGTCGAACGGTGAGCTGAAATCGAGTCCGGCTTGCGCCGATCGTCTAGCGGCCATTACCGCGGCCTCCGCGTGTCGAGCACCCGCGCGACGGCCTCGGCCGCTTTCTGCGACGTATTCTGGCGCAGCGCGATGTGCATGTCGGTGAATATTTCCGTCAGGGTACGGCGGTTGGCGTCGTCGTTCAACTGTTTCAGCGTGGCGTCGGCGAGCGCTTCGGGCGTCGCGAAGTGCTGCAGGATTTCCGGCACGACGAAGCGGCCCGCCAGAATGTTCGGCAAGCCGACATACGGCAGATAACCCTGACGCTTCATGATCTGACCCGTCAGCCAAGGCACCTTGTACGAGATGACCATCGGCTTCTTGAGCAGCGCCGCTTCGAGCGTCACCGTGCCGCTTTTCACGAGGATCGCATCGGCGGCGGTCATCGCGCGCTGGGCGTTGCCGTCCGTGATCGTCAGCGACAGATGCGGATGCGCGTCCACGAGCGGCCGCAGCAGTTCGCGCAACGCCGGATTCGCCGCGGGCATCAGGAAGCGCACGTCGGGCTCGCGAAGCTGCATCAGTTCCATCGCGTCGAAGAAGGTCGGGCCGATCAGCGAAATCTCCGAGCGACGGCTGCCCGGCAGGACCGCGATCACCGGACCGCCTTCCGCGATGCCGAGTTCGCGGCGCGCGCCCGCGACGTCCGGCTCGAGCGGAATGTCATCGGCGAGCGGATGGCCGACGTAGCTCGCGGCGACGCCCGCCTTTTCCATCAGCGCCGTTTCGAACGGAAACACGCACAGCATGTGATCGACCGCTTTCACGATCTTCTTGATGCGGCCGCCGCGCCACGCCCAGATCGACGGACAGACGAAATGCACGGTCGGAATGCCCGCTTCGCGCAGCGGCTGCTCGAGGCCGAAGTTGAAATCGGGCGCGTCCACACCGATGAAAACCGACGGCGGCTCGGCAAGCAACTGACGCTTGATCTCGTTGCGGATGCCGAGAATCTCGGGAATGTGCTTCAGCGCTTCGACATAGCCGCGCACGGTCAGCTTGTCCATCGGCCAATGCGCTTCGAAGCCCTCGGCCGTCATGCGCGGACCGCCGATGCCGCTATAGCGCGTGCCTTCGGGCAGCGTGCGCCGCAGGCCTTTGAGCAGCGATGCCGCGAGCAGGTCGCCGGACGGCTCGCCCGCGACCATCGCGATGCGTGGCGGGTTGGTGATCAGGGTCATCGGACAGCGTGTCAGCGGATGATGCCGCGCTGCGACGCCGCGATGAAATCGGAGAATGCCTTGACGGGCGCATCGCCCTCGCCGCCTGCCGTGCTCAGCTCCTTCAGCTGCGCTTTCGCCTCTTCGAGCGACAGGCCGCTCTTGTAGACGATGCGATACGCGGAGCGCAGCGCCGAAATGGCGTCGGGCGTGAAGCCGCGGCGGCGGAGACCCTCGACGTTGATGCCGTGCGGCTCCGCCTTGTTGCCTGCCGCGATGACGAACGGCGGCACGTCCTGCACGAGCGCCGATGCGCCGCCCAGCATGGAATGCGCGCCGATGCGCACGAACTGATGCACGCCCGACATGCCGCCGACGATCGCGTGGTCTCCGACGATGACATGTCCCGCCAGTTGCGCGTTGCTCGACATGATGACGTTGTCGCCGAGCCGGCAGTCGTGACCGACGTGCACGTACGCCATGATCCAGCAGTCGCTGCCGATCGACGTGAGGCCCTGATCCTGCGCCGTGCCCGTGTGCAGCGTCGTGAATTCGCGGATGGTGTTGCGGTCGCCGATTTCGAGGCGCGTCGGCTCGCCCTTGTACTTCATGTCCTGCGGACGGCCGCCGATCGACGCGTAATGGCCGATGCGGTTATCGCGGCCGATCGTTGTGTGGCCCTCGATCACGCTGTGCGAGCCAATGGTCGTGCCCGCGCCGATCACGACGTGCGAACCGACGATCGCGTACGGCCCGACTTCGACGGACTCGTCGAGCTGAGCGCCCGGCTCGATGATCGCGGTTGGGTGAATCTTGCTCATGCGCTTTTCGCCTATGCTGTTCGTGCTGCTTGTTACGTTGAACGCGGTGTGAACGCGAAGGCGCTCAGGCGTCCGTGCTCTTGACGGTACACATGAGCTCGGCTTCGGCGGCGGTCACGCCGTCCACTTCGGCGCGCGCCTTGAACTTCCAGATGCCCCGCATGTACCGCTCGAACGTGACGTTGAGAACGAGCTGATCGCCCGGCTCCACCACGCGCTTGAAGCGCGCGCCGTCGATACCCACGAAGTAATAGAGCGTGTTGGACGGATCGTGCGGCTCTTCCGCGAACGTCAGAAGCGCGGCCGTCTGCGCGAGCGCTTCGAGAATCAGCACGCCGGGCATCACCGGGCGCGTCGGGAAGTGGCCCTGGAAATACGGCTCGTTGATCGTCACGTTCTTGATCGCTTTGATGCTCTTGTGCGGCTCGAGTTCGAGCACGCGGTCCACGAGCAGGATCGGATAGCGATGCGGCAGCAGCGTGAGAATCTTGTGGATGTCGAGATTGATTTTTTCTGTGCTCATGGTCGTTCTGCTCACGCGCGCGTCGGGCGCGGAAATTTGGATGGCGGGCCGTATCGGACGCCCGCCCGGGATTGCCAGCTCGCTTCGGCGGCTTGAACCGGCCCGCTCTTGCTTGTGGTTCGTTCTTCGTTCGAACGAGCCCGGCGCTTATGCGCCGCCGCTCGTCTCGTCGCGCTTGCCTGAATCGGCGAGCGCGGTCTCGAGCGCCTTGATGCGCTCGCGCATCTTGTCCAGATTGCGCATGATCGCCGCGCTCTTGTTCCAGTCTGCATGCGGCACGGCCGGAAACGCGCTCGTGTACATGCCGGGCTTCAGGAGCGACTTCGACACGCCGGATTGCGCGGTGACGATCACGTAGTCCGCGAGCGTCACGTGCCCCGCGATGCCCACCGCGCCGCCGATCATGCAATGCTTGCCGATGCTCGTGCTGCCCGCGATGCCCGCGCAGCCGGCGATGACCGTATACGCGCCGATGCGGCAGTTGTGGCCGATCTGCACGAGATTATCGATCTTCACGCATTCCTCGATGACGGTGTCCGCCATCGCGCCGCGATCGATCGTCGTGTTGGCGCCGATTTCCACGTCGTCGGCGATATCCACCGCGCCAACCTGCGGAATCTTCACCCAGCTTCCGGTGCGCGCATCGCCCTCGCCGACGAAATCCGGAGCGAAGCCGAAACCGTCCGCACCGATCACCGCGCCCGCGTGCACGATCACGCGCGCGCCGAGCTTGCAGCCGTGATAAACGGTGACGTTCGGATACAGATGAACGTCGTCGCCTAGCGTAACGCCGCGCCCGACGACTACGCCCGCATCCAGCTTCACGCGCTCGCCGACGACCGCGCCCGCCTCAACCGTCACGTGAGGGCCGATCACGGCGCTCGCCGCAACCTTCGCGTCCGGATCGATGTAGGCGCTCGGATGCACGCCAGGCTCGGCCTTGGGCGTCGCCAAGTCGATGAACGCCTGAGCCACGCGAGCGAAATAAGCGTAAGGATTCGGCGTGACGATGAAATTACTGCCCGCGCGATTCGTCACCTTGTCGAGGTCGGCCGGGGAAATCAGCACGGCGCCGGCGCGCGTCGTCTCGACTTGGGGCAGATACTTCTGATTCGCGAGAAACGCGAGCTGCGCGGGGCCCGCCTTGTCGAGCGGCGCGAGACTGCCGACCGCGTGCGCGCCGTCGCCGACCACCTCGCCGCCGAAGCGTTTCACCAGCTCGCCGAGGGTGATCGTCATGCCTGATGCCATCTCGTCTCAGTCCTCGTCAGTTCGGGTTCGTGAGCGAACCCGTGCCGGTCGCGCCCGCCGCCAGCGCCTTCAGCACCTGATCCGTAATGTCGATGCGCGGGCTCACGTACACCGCTTCCTGCACGATCAGGTCGTAGTGCTGCTGCTCGGCGATCTGCTTGATCACCTTGTTCGCGCGGTCCAGCACCGCCGCGAGTTCCTCGTTACGGCGCTGGTTCAGGTCCTCGCGGAACTCGCGCTGCTTGCGCTGGAAGTCCGCGTCGAGCTGCGCCAGATCGCGCTGACGGGCCGCGCGGTCGGTCGGCGACATCGAGGCACCGTTCTTGTCGATGTTGTCCGACATCGCCTTCAGGCGCTGCGCCATGTCCTGCAGCGCCTTGTCGCGTTTGGAGAATTCCTGCTCGAGCTTCGACTGGGCGGCCTTCGCCGCGGACGATTCGCGCAAGATGCGGTCCGAATTGACCGCCGCGATGCGCGCTTCCTGAGCACTGGCGGACATCGCCGTGCCCAGGCCGAGAACCATCGACAACGCAAGCGCCAGCGCCCTATGTTTCGAATGCTTACCGGTTCCCAAAGTGTTCCTCACGTTACGTCGAAAAAAATGAAGTTCGCGTTCATCGGCGGGCTGCTTAGAACGCCGTACCGATCTGGAACTGGAACTTCTGATACTGGTCGCCCTCATGCTTCTGCAGCGGGAAGCCGAGGCTCAGCTTGAGCGGGCCGATCGGCGAGATCCACGCGAGACCCAGACCGTAACCGTAGCGCAAGCCGTTTGCACCGCCGCTCGTACCGCCTTGACCCGGATCGCCCCAGACGTTACCGGCATCGAGGAAGGTGAACACGCGCAGCGTACGATCGTAGCCCGTTCCCGGCAGCGGGAACGTCAGCTCGATATTGCCGACCGCCATGCGCGAGCCGCCGATCGGGTCGTTGGTCTTCGCGTCGCGCGGACCCAGCGAGCTCGGCGAGTAACCGCGCACCGAACCGATACCACCCGCGTAGTAGTTCTTGAAGATCGGGTACGTCTGCCCTTGCAGGCCCTTGCCGTAGCCGCCCTGCAGATTGAAGCCGAGCACGAAACCGCGCGCGAACGAGTAGTAATACTGGAACTGCGCGTCGAACTTCGCGTACGTCGTGTTGCCGAGCGGCGTGCCGTATTCTGCGTTCGACTGGATGTAGTAGCCGCGGCTCGGGACGAGCGCGCTGTCGCGATTGTCTCGCGACCAGCCCGCGGTCAGCGGGTAGTTGTTCACGACACGGCCGAACTCGTTCACGTAGTTCTTGTAGGACTGCGGCGTGTTGCTGTCCACGTCCATCGTGTTCTGTTCGGCTCCGACGCCGAAGAACACCGTGTCCTGCTCCGAGAACGGGATGCCGAACTTCGTGTCCGCGCCCATCGTGATGATCTTGAAGCTCGAATCCGTCGAGTAATACAGCGGCTGATACGTGCGGTAGTAAGCGTCGGTGATGCGCTTGATGCCGTCGATCGTGAAGTACGGATCGACCTGCGTCACGGTCAGCGTGCGATAGGTTTTCGCGGTGTTCACGTTGACCGCGAGACTCGTGCCCGAGCCGAACACGTTGTCCTGCGACACGCCCGCCGAGAGCACCACCTTGTCCGTCGACGAGAAGCCCGCGCCCAGCGTGATCGCGCCGGTCGGCTTTTCGGCCACCTTCACGTCGACGTCGACCTGGTCGTTCGTGCCTTCCACGGGCGTCGTAGTGACGTCCACGTCGGTGAAGTAGCCGAGACGGTTGATACGGTCCTTCGACAGCGCCAGGCGGCTCGAATCGAACCACGAGCTTTCGAGCTGGCGCATTTCGCGGCGCACCACTTCGTCTCGCGTACGCGTATTGCCGACGATGTTCACGCGCCGCACATACACGCGACGGCTCGGATCGACTTGCAGCGTGAGCGCCACGGTGTGGTTCGCCTGATCGATCTGCGGCTGCGCGTTGACCTGCGCGAACGCGTAGCCGTATTCGCCGAGCTTGTCGACGATCGCCTTGGTGGTCGACTGCAGCTTTTCGGCCGAGAAGCGCTCGCCCGGTTTGATCTTGATGAGCTTGTTGAGCTCGGCCTGACGGTCGAGCAGATTGCCCGAAAGCGTGATGCTGCTGATCTTGTACGGCTCGCCTTCGTGCACGGCGATCGTCAGATACATGTCCTTCTTGTCCGGCGAGATCGACACCTGCGTGGAGTCGATCGCGAACTCGAGGTAGCCGCGGTTCAGATAGTACGAGCGCACGTTCTCGAGGTCGCCCGTGAGCTTTTCCTTCGCGTAGAGATCGCTCTTCGTGTACCACGAGAACCAGTTCGGCGTGGAAAGCTGCATTTCGCCGAGCAGCGTACTGGAACTGAACGCCTTGTTGCCGACGAAGTTGATCTGGCGAATCTTCGCGCTCGGACCTTCCGCGACGGAGAACAGAATCTGCACGCGATTGCGGTCGACCGGCGTCACGGTGGTCGTGACTTCCGCGGCGTAGTAGCCGCGCGTCAGGTATTGGCGCTTGAGCTCCTGCTCCGCCTTGTCGACGAGCGCCTTGTCGTACGAGCGACCTTGCGACAGGCCGACGGAACGCAGCGCCTTCGTGAGGTTGTCCTTGTCGAACTCGTGCAGGCCCGCGAAATCGATGGCCGAAATCGCCGGGCGTTCCTGCACCTGAACGATCACCACGTTGCCTTCGGTGGCAATCTGAACGTCGTTGAAGAAACCCGTTGCGTAGAGTGCGCGAATCGCTTCGGAGGCCTTGTCGTCGGTGAAGGTGTCGCCTTGCTTGATCGGCAGATAAGCGAACACGGAGCCAGGCTCGATGCGTTGGAGACCGTCGATCCGAATATCCTGCACGACGAACGGCGTGGTGGCGTGCGCCGCCATGCCCGTTGCGGCGAGCGCCGCGGCCACAGCCGTCTTAGGAACAAAGCGATGAGGTTTGAACAACGTGCTTCCCCAGTATTTAAAGCTGCATTCGTTCCGGCGGTCGCTCGAAAGACGCCGCCAGAAATTGTCAAAGTGGATCAAAAACGAATCAGACGCGCGAGGTCATTGAACAGCGCGATCATCGACAGAGCGACGATGCAGACCAGGCCCGCCCTTTGCAGAACAAGCTGCCAGCGATCGGATACTGCCTTGCCGGTAACAGCCTCAACCAAATAATATAACAGATGCCCACCGTCCAATACCGGAATCGGTAACAAGTTCAACACTCCGAGGCTGATGCTCACGAGTGCCAGAAACGAAATGAAGGCCGTCGCGCCGAGCCTTGCGCTCTTGCCCGCGTAGTCGGCAATCGTGACCGGCCCTGACAGATTCTTGAGCGACGCCTCGCCGGTGATCATCCGCCCGAACATGCGCAGCGAGTACACGCTGATATCCCACGTGCGGTTCACGCCGAGGCGCAGACTTTCGAGCGGCCCGTAGCGCACATCTACGGTCGGCAGTTGATTCGCGAGCGCGGCGCCGATACGCCCGATGTCCTTGCCCGTCGACGCATCGCGCTTCACGTCCGGCACGATCTGCACGGAATCGCGCTGGCCGTTGCGCTCGACCACGAGCGTCACCGGCTTGCCGCCGTGCGCCTTCACGTAGTCGATGAAGCTCGTCGCGTTGTCGACGCTGCGGCCGTCGATCGCGCGCAGCATGTCGCCCGCCTTCAGCCCGCTCTTCTGCGCCGCGCTGCCCGCCTCGACGCCCGCGACCGTCAGCGTGCCGCCGCCCGGCGTGAAGCCGAGCTTGTCCATGAAATCCTGATCGGCTTCGGAATCGGTGATGCCCGTGACCGTCACCGGAAAGTCGAAGGTGCCGTCGTGCGTCTTCGCCGTCAGCACGATGCGCCGATGATCGAACGATGCGTCGAGCATCTTCCAGCGCAGGTCGGACCATGAGCGGATCGGATGCGTCTCGCCGCCTTCCGCGTCACGCATCGAGAGAATCGTTTCGCCGCCTTCGAAGCCCGCTTGCGCCGCCGCCGTATCGGAAGCGGGCTGCGAAACGATCGCCGCCGGCTCGGTCACGCCGCCCGCGAACACGGCGGAAAACAGCACGATTGCGAGCAGGAAATTGGCGATCGGCCCCGCCGCGACGATCGCGATGCGCTTGCCCACGTTCTGACGGTTGAACGCGCGCGGCAGGTCTTCAGCGGGAATGGTCGTGCCGCTCTCGGGATCGACCTCGCGTTCGTCGAGCATCTTCACGTAGCCGCCGAGCGGCAGCGCGGCGATCGTCCATTCGACGCCCGTCTTCTTGCTGACCCATCGCACGAGCGGCTTGCCGAAGCCGACCGAGAACCGCAGCACTTTCACGCCGCACAGTCGCGCGACGCTGTAGTGACCGAATTCGTGGACGACGACGAGTACGCCTATCGCGACAACGAAGGCGACGATTTCGGTCAGAAAGTTCATGACGGCCTCAATGGGCGATGGGTTCGGCGCCCGGCGCGCTCGCGGTGAGCTCTGCGACGAAACGGAACGCCAGACGGCGCGCGTCGGCATCCGCGGCGAGAACGTCGGCCAAGGTCGCGGCGCTCGTATTCGGCAGCGCGTTCAGCACGCGATCCACCACGTCGCCGATCGCCATGAAGCCGATGCGGCGATCGAGGAACGCCTCGACGGCGATTTCATTGGCCGCGTTCAACGCCGCGCTCGCGATGCCGCCTGCTTCCAGCGCGGCAATCGCCAGCGCGAGACACGGGAAGCGCGCGAAGTCGGGTTTTTCGAATGTGAGCGTCGCGATCTGCGCGAGATCGAGCGGCGCGACGCCCGAATCGACACGCTCAGGATACGCCAGTGCATGCGCGATCGGCGTACGCATGTCCGGATTGCCGAGTTGCGCGAGCACCGAGCCGTCGGCATAGGACACCATCGAATGAATCACGCTCTGCGGATGGATCAGCACCTCGATGCGCGAGCCGGGCAGATTGAAGAGCCAGTGCGCCTCGATGACTTCGAGGCCCTTGTTCATCATCGTCGCGGAATCGACCGAGATCTTGCGGCCCATCGCCCAGTTCGGATGCTTCACGGCCTCTTCGGGCGTGACGTTCACGAGCGTCGCGGGCTCGCGCGTGCGGAAAGGACCGCCGGACGCCGTCAGGATGATCTTCGAGACGCCGCCGTGCAGCTTCGCTTCCTTGTCTGCGCAAGGCGGCAGGCACTGGAACACCGCGTTGTGCTCGCTGTCGACCGGCAGCAGGATCGCGCCGTTGTCGCGCACCGCATCCATGAAAATCTGGCCGGACATCACGAGCGCTTCCTTGTTCGCGAGAAGGATGCGCTTGCCGGCGCGTGCGGCGGCGAGCGTGGGCGCCAGGCCCGCCGCGCCGACGATGGCCGCGACGACCGTATCGCACTGCGCCGCGCGCGCGACTTCGACGAGCGCCTCCGGCCCGTGCGTCACTTCGGTCTTGCAACCCTGCGCGCGCAACGCAGCCGCGACGCGTACGGCGGTTTCGGCGTCGCCGACGACCGCCACTTCGGGCTGAAACTTCAGACATTGCGCGACGAGTTTGTCGCCGTTGCGGTGAGCGGTGAGCGCGTAGACCGAGAAACGGTCCGCATGCCGCGCCACGACGTCGAGCGTGCTATCGCCGATCGAGCCCGTGGAGCCGAGCAGTGTGAGACGTGTTTGCATAAATTCTTCTCTAGCCGATCAGCCAAGCATGAGCAATGCGATCGGCAATACAGGCAACAATGCGTCGATGCGGTCGAGGACGCCGCCGTGACCCGGCAGAAGGCCGCTCGAGTCCTTGACACCCGCCTGGCGCTTGAGCAGCGACTCGAACAGATCGCCGACGACGCTGAACGCGACCAGCACGGAAAGCGCGACGAACGCGCGATCCCAGCCGAGCTGTCCGACGAAGGCGGTGAATACGGTGGGCGCATAAAAGCCGGTGGCGGCGGCGAGCGCGCCGATGACGATAACGGCGAGCCACCCGCCGATGGCGCCCTCCCAGGTCTTGCCCGGGCTGATCGACGGGGCGAGCTTATGGCGGCCGAGCGCTTTTCCGGCGAAGTATGCGCCTATATCAGCCAGCCAGACTACTAGCAGAAGCGATAGCACGAAGGATACGCCTCGCGTGCGCGCGTCGACGACCGCGTGCCAGCAGGCCAGAAACACGACGATTCCGGCGAAAAGCAGGAACGCGCGCCAGGCGTGCGCGGCCAGCGTGGGCTTGCGAAGCAATGCGTAAGGCCCCGCCAGCACCCAGAAAATACCGGCCATCTGGTAGAGCGGCGTGGCTTTGATCCCGAGAAACGTGCTCAGAACGAGCGCGATGCCCGCGACGAGCGCGTAGGCGACCGGCCCCGCCCCGTTCAGCTTGAGGAGCCGTCCCCATTCCCACGCCGCGAACACGACGACAAACCCGATCAACGCTCCGAATGCGCCGATCGGCGCAAACAGCGTGATCGGCACGAGTACGGCGAGCAGGACGATTGCCGTGATGACACGGGTTCTTAGCATGAAAGGGTGTCGGCCTTCTGCGATTGGGAAGCGAGTTGCGCGCTGGTGCGCCCGAAGCGGCGTTCGCGGTCGCCGTAGGACGCGATCGCGCGGTCCAGGGCGTCGGCGTCGAAGTCGGGCCAGTAGGTGTCGGTGAAGTAGAACTCGGTGTAAGCGAGCTGCCACAGCAGGAAGTTGCTGATGCGCTGCTCGCCGCCCGTGCGGATGAACAGATCCGGCTCCGGCGCGTAGGCCATCGCGAGATGTTCGGCGAACGATTCGTCGTCCACGCGCGCGGGCACGCCCGACTCGAGAGACTCCGCGATGAGCTTCTTCGTCGCCTGCATGATGTCCCAGCGCCCGCCGTAATTGGCAGCGATGGTCAGCGTGAGTCGCGTATTGCGGGCTGTCTTGGTTTCGGCGCGTTGGATGAGCGCGCGGATGCGGTCGTCGAACATGGAAATGTCGCCGACGACGCGCAGACGAATGCCGTTCGCATGCAGCTTGCCGATCTCGCGTTCGAGCGCGGTCACGAACAGGCGCATCAGGAAGGACACTTCGTCGGTCGGACGGCGCCAGTTCTCGGAACTGAACGCGAAGAGCGTGACGAATTCGACGCCGCGCCGCGCGCAGCTTTCGACGGTCGCGCGGACCGCATCGACGCCGCGCGTATGACCGGCGACGCGCGGCAGACGCCGCTCGGTCGCCCATCGGCCATTGCCGTCCATGATGATCGCGACGTGACGCGGGACAGCCGCGACATCGGGCACGGCAACGGTGGAGCTGGTATAGGTCATGGCCGCTGAATCTGGGAATCTGAAGAAGTGAGAGCCAGCCCGGAGCTTGCACGTCCGGGCTTGGCAGGACCGTCTCTACGGCCTCACACCGTCATGATTTCGGATTCTTTGGTCTGAACGAGCTTGTCGATTTCGGCGACGAACTTGTCGGTGAACTTCTGCACTTCGTCGCTCGCACGGCGCTCGTCGTCTTCCGAGATCTCCTTGTCCTTCACGAGTTTCTTCAGTTGATCGTTCGCATCGCGGCGCAGATTGCGCACGGCGACCTTGGCGGTCTCGCCTTCGCTCTTCACGACCTTCGTGAGTTCGCGACGGCGCTCTTCGGTCAGCGCGGGCATCGGCACGCGGATCAGGTCGCCCTGCGTGGCAGGGTTCAGGCCGAGATCCGATTCGCGGATCGCCTTCTCGATCACGGCGACCATCTTCTTTTCCCACGGCTGCACGCCGATCGTACGGGCATCGACGAGCGTCATGTTCGCGACTTGCGAGATGGGCACGTTCGAACCGTAGTAGTCGACCTGGATGTGGTCGAGCAGCCCGGTGTGGGCGCGGCCCGTACGGATCTTGGCGAGATCGGCCTTGAACGCTTCGATCGACCGCTGCATCTTCTGGTCGACGCTCTTCTTGATGTCAGCCACACTCATTTTGAACCTCCAAACCTAAGTTTTACCGGCGATAGCGGCGCTCTGTCGCGCGAGGCTTGCCGCCCCGCTGCGCGGCGCCTGATACCGCGAGAGTTTACACGTGGACGAGCGTCCCTTCGTCGTCGCCCTGCACGATGCGCTTCAATGCGCCCGGCTTCGTGATCGAGAACACGCGAATCGGCAGCTTCTGGTCGCGGCACAGTGCGAACGCGGTGGCGTCCATCACCTGAAGATTCTTGCCGATCGCCTCGTCGAAGCTGATCGTGCTGTAACGCGTCGCATGCGGGTCCTTCTTCGGGTCGGCGGAGTATACGCCATCGACCTTCGTCGCCTTCAACACCACTTCGGCGCCGATTTCCGAGCCGCGCAGCGCGGCGGCCGTATCCGTCGTGAAGAACGGGTTGCCCGTGCCGGCCGCGAAGATCACGACCTTGCCCTCTTCCAGTTGACGGATCGCGCGGGGGCGGATGTACGGCTCGACCACCTGATCCATGCGCAACGCGGATTGCACGCGCGCTTCGATGCCCGCGTGGCGCATCGCGTCTTGCAGCGCGAGCGCGTTCATCATCGTGGCGAGCATCCCCATGTAGTCGGCCGTCGCCCGGTCCATGCCGGCCGCGCCGCCCGCGACACCGCGGAAGATGTTGCCGCCGCCGATCACGACGGCCAGTTGCGTCCCGATCCGCACCACCTCCGCGACATCCGCCACCATCCTTTCGATTGTTGCGCGATTGATGCCGAAAGCATCGTCGCCCATCAGGGCTTCGCCGGAGAGCTTGAGGAGTACGCGTTTGTAGGCTGTGGGCATATGAGGTTCCGATCGCGCCGAGGAGGGTTGCAACAACGTAGAACTGTAGGGGTGAAACATTACTTACCGCAAGCGGGCCGGATCGGGCGGCGGGCGCGGCAGGTCAGGGTTTTCCCTGATCTGCCGCGCCCGCTCTTCGTGCGAACCGGATCGCTGAATTCTTGCGGCGGGACGATCCGCCGCGGTACTGCGGGCCCGACGCGCGGCCGCCCCATGACAGCACACGCGTCTTAAACGAGCCTTAGCGTGCCTTAGGACTGCTTGGCCGCCGCGACTTGCGCCGCCACTTCGGCCGCGAAGTCGTCCTGACGCTTCTCGATGCCCTCGCCAACCACGAACAGCGCGAACTTCTGCACCGACGCGCCGGCCGCCTTCAGGTACTGCTCGATCGTCTGCTTGTCGTTCTTCACGAACGGCTGGTTCAGCAGCGACACTTCCTTCAGGTACTTCTGGATCGAGCCGTCGACCATCTTCGCGACGATCTCGGCCGGCTTGCCCGACTCGGCAGCCTTCTGCTCGGCGATGCTGCGCTCCTTGGCGATCAGATCGGCCGGCACTTCGTCCGACGACAGCGAAACCGGCTTCATCGCGGCGACGTGCATCGCGACGTCCTTGCCGACTTGCTCGTCAGCGCCCGTGAATTCGACCAGAACGCCGATGCGCGTGCCGTGCAGGTACGACGCAACCTTGTTCGCGGAGTCGAAGCGCACGAAGCGGCGGATCGACAGGTTCTCGCCGATCTTCCCGACGAGCGCCAGACGCACTGCGTCGACCGTCGAGCTTTCGAGCGGCAGCGCCGACAGCGCGGCCACGTCGGCCGGGTTGTTCTTCGCGACCAGTTCAGCAATCGTCTTGCCGAAAGCCAGGAAGTCGTCGTTCTTCGCGACAAAGTCGGTTTCGCAGTTCAGCTCGACGAGCGCGCCCACGCCGCCTTCGACGTGCGCCGTCACGATGCCTTCAGCCGTCACGCGCGATGCCGCCTTGCTCGCCTTGTTGCCGAGCTTCACGCGCAGCAACTCTTCCGCGCGCGCCATGTCGCCGTCGGCTTCCGTCAGCGCCTTCTTGCATTCCATCATCGGCGCATCGGTCTTCGCGCGCAGTTCTGCCACCATGCTTGCGGTAATTGCCGCCATCATTCGCTCCTTGAGTCTGTTTGATACGTGCCGCCGGCTTTACAGCCCGCCCACGGCAGGAAAATTGGCATTTCTATCGCGCCGACTAAAAAAAAGGGGCCTTTCGCAAAGCCCCCTTTTTTGTCGGCCACAGGGCTCGATTACGCCTCTGCGTTGACCTCGACGAACTCGTCGCCTTCGCCGTTACGGACAGCTTGCACAACGTCGTTCACCGCGTTCGCGCGGCCTTCGAGGATCGCGTCAGCGACGCCCTGAGCGTACAGCGCGACGGCCTTGGATGCGTCGTCGTTACCCGGGATCACGTAGTCGATGCCTTCCGGCGAGTGGTTCGTGTCGACCACGGCGATGACCGGAATGCCGAGCTTCTTCGCTTCGGTGACAGCAATCTTGTGGTAGCCGACGTCGATGACGAACATCGCGTCCGGAATGCCGCCCATGTCCTTGACGCCGCCGATCGACTTCTGCAGCTTGACCATTTCGCGCTCGAACAGAAGCGCTTCCTTCTTGCTCATCCGCTCGGTTTCACCCGATTCCAGCGCTGCTTCCATGTCCTTCAGGCGCTTGATCGAAACCTTCAGCGTCTTGAAGTTGGTCATCATGCCGCCGAGCCAGCGGGCGTTGACGAAAGGCATGCCGGCGCGCGCTGCTTCCTGCGCGATCGTGTCGCGCGACTGACGCTTCGTGCCGACGAAAAGGATCGTGCCGCGATTCGCTGCCAACTGGCGCACGTACTTCAGCGCGTCGTTGTAGAGCGGCAGGGTCTTTTCGAGGTTGATGATGTGAATCTTGTTGCGATGACCGAAGATGTACGGGGCCATCTTCGGATTCCAGAAGCGGGTTTGGTGACCGAAGTGGACACCGGCTTCCAGCATTTGACGCATCGTGACTGCCATGAAAATTCTCCGCGAGGGTTGGGTCTTAAGCCGGCTGCCGCATCCCGCGCCCGGTTATCTTTGCTTTCCGGACGCCGGACACCCTGGGTGCGCCGGCTTGCGTATCGACTTGAACAGACTGGAACAACTAACACTAAGTCGCGTTTCACACCTGCAGACACGATTGTCTTATGAAATCGTGACGACAATATGGATTACGACTTAGCCTGCGAGTATAGCATGTGAGGATTGGTCGGCTCAAGCAGCACGACCGATCCGAATTGCGCGCGCGTTTCGTGTTTCGCGGCCGCCCGCCTCGAACTATCCGGGTGCGGCGCATTTCCTAAGGTGCGATAATGCCGCTTTCGCGGCTCACTGCCGCATTGACGCATTCCGGGCCAAGTCATGTCCATTACGCTGAAAAACGAACACGATATCGCACAGATGCGCGTCGCCTGCCGGCTCGCCAGCGAAGTGCTCGATTTCATCACGCCGCATATCGTTCCCGGCGTGACCACCGAAGAACTCGATCGCCTTTGCCACGAATATATGGTGAAGGAACAAGGCACCGTTCCCGCACCGCTCAATTATCAGCCGCCCGGCTATCCGCCGTACCCGAAGGCCACGTGCATTTCCGTGAACGACGTGATCTGTCACGGCATCCCCGGCGAGAAAGTGCTGAAGAACGGCGACGCGCTCAATATCGACATCACCGTCATCAAGAACGGATATTTCGGCGACACGAGCCGCATGTTCATCGTCGGCGAGGGCTCGATTCTGGCGAAGCGCCTCGTGCAGACCACGTTCGACTGCATGTGGCTCGGCATCGATCAGGTGCGCCCTGGCGCGCATCTCGGCGATATCGGCGCGGCGATCCAGAAGCACGCGGAGTCGCAAGGCTACAGCGTCGTGCGCGAATATTGCGGCCACGGCATCGGCCAGGTGTTCCACGAGGAGCCGCAGGTGCTGCACTACGGCCGCGCGGGCACGGGCATCGAACTGCAGGCGGGCATGATCTTCACCGTCGAACCGATGATCAACGCCGGCCGCCGCGAAATCCGCACCATGCCGGATCAGTGGACCGTCAAGACGCGCGACCGCAGCCTCTCGGCGCAATGGGAGCACACGGTGCTCGTCACGCCGACGGGCTACGAAGTGCTGACCGTCTCGGCGGGCACGCAGGCGCCGTCGCAGCTGATCGCGGCAACGGCCTGATTCTCCGTCTCCCCGCGCGCCCGCTTTCCCGCCGGCGCGCCCCCACCTCCTTTTTGGTCGATCCATGAGCGTCACCGCCGCTGTCGCCACGCCCTGTGAATCGTTGCGCGCCGCCTACAAGGTGGCGAAGGCGGCGCTCATCGAACGCTTTCAGTCCGGCTCGAACGTCGAACCGCTGATGCGCGCGCTCGCCCGCGCCACCGACGACGCCCTCAAAGGCGCGTGGTCCGCCTGCGACATGCCGGACAGCGCGGCGCTCGTTGCGGTCGGCGGCTACGGACGCGGCGAGCTCGCGCCCTACTCCGACGTCGACATTCTCGTCCTGCTGCCCGACGCATCGCCGCACGGCAGCGACGCGGAGCTCAACGGCCGCGTCGAGCGCTTCATCGGCATGGCGTGGGACCTCGGGCTCGATATCGGCAGCAGCGTGCGCTCGGTGGAGCAATGCATCGCCGAGGCGGGCAACGACATCACCGTGCAGACGTCGCTGCTCGAAGCGCGGCGCATCTGCGGCGATACGCAACTTTTTCAGCGCTTCTCGGCGCGCTACCACGAGACGCTCGATCCGCGCGCGTTCTTCCAGGCGAAGGTGCTGGAATTGCGCCAGCGGCACGCGAAGTTTCAGGACACGCCCTACAGCCTCGAGCCGAACATCAAGGAAAGTCCCGGCGGCCTGCGCGATCTGCAACTGATTCTCTGGATTGCGCGCGGAGCGGGTTTCGGCAGCAGCTGGCGCGAACTCGACACGCGCGGGCTCATCACCGAACGCGAAGCGCGCGAACTGCGCCGCAACGAAGGCTTCCTGAAGGCGCTGCGCGCGCGGCTGCACGTCATCGCGAAGCGCCGTCAGGACATTCTCGTCTTCGACCTGCAGACGCCGCTCGCGGAAAGCTTCGGCTTCAAGGCGACCGCCGCCAAGCGCGCGAGCGAGCAGTTGATGCGCCGTTATTACTGGGCGGCGAAAGCCGTCACGCAGCTCGCGACCATCCTGATCCAGAACGTCGAAGCGCAGCTTTTTCCGTCGACGAGCGGCATCACGCGCGTCGTCAACGGGCGTTTCGTCGAGAAGCAAGGCATGCTGGAAATCGCCCGCGACGATGTCTTCGAGCGCGAGCCGCACGCCATTCTCGAAGCGTTTCTGCTGTACGAACAAACGCGCGGCATCAAGGGATTTTCGGCGCGGACACTGCGGGCGATCTACAACGCGCGCGATCTGATGAACCGCGACTGGCGGCGCGACCCGGAAAACCGCCGGCTGTTCATGGGGATTCTCAAGCAGCCCGAAGGCATCACGCACGCGTTTCGCCTGATGAACCAGACGAGCGTGCTCGGGCGCTATCTGCTGAACTTCCGGCGCATCGTCGGACAGATGCAGCACGATCTCTATCACGTCTACACGGTCGATCAGCACATCCTGATGGTGCTGCGCAATCTGCGGCGCTTCGCGATCGCCGAGCACGCGCACGAATATCCGTTCTGCAGCCAGCTGATGGGCAATTTCGAGCGCCCGTGGGTGCTGTACGTCGCGGCGCTCTTTCACGATATCGCGAAAGGCCGCGGCGGCGATCATTCGACGCTCGGCATGGCCGATGCCCGGCGCTTCTGCCGCGAACACGACATCGGCGAGGAAGACACCGAGCTCGTCGTGTGGCTCGTGCAGCAGCATCTGACGATGAGTCAGGTCGCGCAGAAGCAGGACACGAGCGATCCGGACGTCATCAAGCAGTTCGCCTCCGTCGTGAAGACAGAACGCCGGCTCACGGCGCTGTATCTGCTGACCGTCGCCGATATCCGCGGCACGAGTCCGAAAGTCTGGAACAACTGGAAGGGCAAGCTGCTGGAAGATCTCTTCCGCGCGACGCAAGCCGTGCTCGGCGGCGCGCAGACCGACGCGCATTCGGAACTCAAATCGCGGCAGGAAGCGGCGCTCGCGCTGCTGCGGCTCGAAACGGTTCCCGAAGGCGCGCAGAAGCGGCTTTGGGATCAGCTCGACGTCGGCTATTTCCTGCGTCACGATCCGGCCGACATCGCGTGGCAGACGCGCGTGCTCTATCGGCACGTCGCGAGCGAGGAGCCGATCGTGCGGGCGCGGCCCTCGCCCATCGGCGCCGCGCTGCAGGTGCTCGTCTATCTGAAGGATCGGCCGGATCTTTTCGCCGGCATCTGCGCGTATTTCGACAAGAACGGGCTTTCCGTGCTCGATGCGCGCGTGACGACGACCCGCCACGGCTATGCGCTCGACAACTTCCTCGTGGCCCATCCGGACCACGACGGGAGTTATCGCGACATCGCCAATCTCGTCGAGCAGCAACTGGCCGCGCTGCTCACGGACGAGCGTATTCTCCCGGAACCGTCGAAGGGCCGCGTGTCGCGGCTCGTGCGTACGTTTCCGATCACGCCGCGCGTGGACCTGCGTCCCGACGATCGCGGCCAGTACTACATCCTGTCCGTGTCGGCGAACGACCGGCAGGGCCTTCTTTATTCGATCGCGCGCGTTCTGGCGCAACACCGGATCGGCGTGCAGGCGGCACGGATCAACACGCTCGGCGAACGCGTCGAAGACGTGTTTCTGCTCGACGGCAAGAGCCTGTCGAACAACCGCACCCAGATCCAGGTGGAAACCGAACTGCTGCGCGCGATCGCAGCCTGAGACTTTATGCGCGTCAAACTGACAGCCAAACATCCGCGTCCGACCTCGGCAACGCGTTCGCCGGTTCGAGCCGGCACGACCACCGGGCGCAAGCCCGTTCGCGCACCGTCGCCGGACGAGGCGCGTCCGAAGCGCTCGGGCCAGCCGGCCGACAAGCGCAGCGACGCGCCGCGTGAGCCGCGTGCTTTCAAGCCGCGTGGTGACGATTCGCGTCCGGCGTTCGGTGAACGCGGTCCGCGCAAGTCGTTCGAGGGTCGTCCGCCTGCGCGTGGCGAGCGTCCGTCGGGTGGCGATGAACGTCGTCCGTTCAAACCGCGTGGCGATGATTCGCGTCCCGCGTTCGGTGAACGTGGTCCGCGCAAGTCGTTCGACGACAGGCCGCCGCGTGGCGAACGCACGTCGGGTGGCGATGAACGTCGTCCGTTCAAACCGCGTGGTGACGATTCGCGTCCCGCCTTCGGTGAACGTGGTCCGCGCAAGTCGTTCGACGACAGGCCGCCGCGTGGCGAACGCGCGTCGGGCGGCGATGAACGTCGTCCGTTCAAACCGCGTGGCGATGATTCGCGTCCGGCGTTTGGCGAGCGTGGTCCGCGCAAATCGTTCGACGACAGGCCGCCGCGTGGCGAACGCACATCGGGTAGCGATGAACGTCGCCCGTTCAAACCGCGTGGTGACGATTCGCGCCCCGCTTTCGGTGAACGCGGTCCGCGCAAGTCGTTCGACGACAGGCCGCCGCGTCGCGAACGCGCATCGGGCGGCGATGAACGCCGTCCGTTCAAACCGCGTGGTGACGATTCGCGTCCGGCGTTTGGCGAGCGCAGTCCGCGCAAGTCGTTCGAGGGACGTCCGCCTGCGCGTGGCGAACGCGCATCGGGCGCCGATGAACGTCGTCCCTTCAAACCGCGCGGCGACGATTCGCGTCCCGCTTTCAACGAACGCGATCCGCGCAAGTCACGCGACGATCGCGCGCCCGGAGCGCGTCCCGCACGCCGCGATGAGAACGACCGTCCGTACGCCAGACGCGACGATCGCGGCGATACGCGCAAGCCAGCGGCGAAACCTGCGACGAAGCCCGCCGCGCCCGTCGCGGAGTCCGCGCCGAAGCATCGCGATCACCACGACGGCCTCGTGCGCCTGTCGAAAGTGATGTCGGAGCTCGGCCTCTGCTCGCGCCGTGAAGCCGACGAATGGATCGAGAAAGGCTGGGTGCTCGTCGACGGCGAAGTCATCGACACGCTCGGCACGCGCATCCGTCCGACGCAGAACATCGAAATCCTGCCCGCGGCGCATTCCGCGCAAGCGCGCCTCGTCACGATCCTGCTGCACAAGCCGGTCGGCTACGTCTCGGGTCAGGCGGAAGACGGCTACGAGCCCGCGGTCACGCTCATCAACCCGGCCAATCACTGGAACGAGGACCACTCGGGTGTGCGCTTCGCGCCGAGCCATCTGCGCACGCTCGCGCCGGCGGGCCGCCTGGACATCGACTCGACGGGACTTCTCGTGCTCACGCAGGACGGCCGCATCGCGAAACAACTGATCGGCGGCCACTCGGAAGTCGACAAGGAATACCTCGTGCGCGTGCGCTTCGGCGAGCATACGGTCGATGTCGATCAGCATTTCCCCGCCGAAAAACTCGCGCTCCTGCGTCACGGCCTCGAACTCGACGGCGTGCCGCTCAAGACCGCGCAGGTGAGCTGGCAAAACGGCGAACAACTGCGCTTCGTGCTCCGCGAAGGCAAGAAGCGGCAGATCCGCCGCATGTGCGAGCTCGTCGGACTGGAAGTGGTCGGTCTGAAGCGCATTCGCATGGGCCACGTGACGCTCGGCGCGCTGCCCCCCGGCCAGTGGCGCTATCTCGGCCCGAACGAGACCTTCTGAGCAAACCGAGCAGTTCGCGCGCACGTCGATCGAACGTTCGCGCGGCGTCGTATTGCGTCGCAAAAATGCGACGTTCCAGCAGAAAAACGGCACGACGCAATTCCGGTCGTGCCGTTTCATTTTTGGCGGCTTTTTGGCTAAAGAAAATAAGTCATCGATCCGATAAACCAGACAGCAGGATCAGCAGCATTGAACGGCATTGATGGAGAATCGCCATGTCAGTTGAGATCATCGTTCGTGAGACGGGAACCGGTCTGGAGATCGTGAGTGGCCGGCGACGGCTCGAAGCCCTCCTCGCCCTGCGCGACGAAGTCGTCGTGACGAGCCCCGGCGTGGGTGAAATGGTGATCGCCCGTCTGCCCGACGGACGCCTGCAGGCATCCGCGAATCCGGAGCATGTCGCGCTGTTTCGTCAACCCGACGTCAGCGGCAATCCGAAAACGTTGGCGTAAAGAAAAAGCCGCTTCTCGCGAAAGCGGCTCTCCGTATTCAGGCTGATTCGTTGCGATTCCAACCGCGCGGCGTCAGTCGTCGCGCGCGGGATCGAGACCCGGAAACAGCACTTCGGTGAAGCCGAACTTCGAAAAGTCGGTGATACGCATCGGATAGAGCTTGCCGATCAGATGGTCGCACTCGTGCTGCACGACGCGCGCGTGAAAGCCCTCCGCGAGCCGTTCGATGGCTTTGCCGTACTGATCGAAACCCTGATAGCGGATCATCGAGAAACGCTGCACCGCGCCGCGCAAACCCGGCACGGACAGACAGCCTTCCCAACCCTCCTCCATGTCGTGTCCGTTCGGCGTGATGATCGGATTGATGAGCACCGTCTCCGGCACCGACGGCGCGTCCGGATAACGCTCGTTCTGCCCGAAGCCGAAGATCACCACCTGCAGATCGACGCCGATCTGCGGCGCGGCGAGCCCCGCGCCGTTGGCGTCGCGCATCGTATCGAACATATCCTGCACGAGCGCGTGCAGTTCGGGCGTGTCGAAATGCTCGACCGGCTGCGCGATACGCAAAAGCCGCGGATCGCCCATCTTCAGGATTTCGCGAATCATGGAGTGACTCCTTCCAAAAGCTTACGCATGGCCTCTTCGTCGAGAACAGGAACCCCGAGTTCCTCCGCCTTGGCGAGCTTGCTGCCCGCTTCCGCGCCCGCCACGACGTAGTCGGTCTTTTTCGATACGGAACCGGCAACCTTCGCACCCGCCGACTCCAGCATTTCCTTCGCTTCCTCGCGCGATAGCGTGGGCAGCGTGCCCGTCAGCACGACGGTCTTGCCGGCCAGCACGCCCTGCGGCGCTTTCGGCGCGGGCGGCCCTTCCGGCCACGACACCTTGACGCGCAACTGCTCGATCACATGCTTGTTGTGTTCTTCGCTGAAGAAATTGTGGATGGCCTCGGCGACGATCGGCCCGACATCGTTGACTTCGAGCAGCTCTTCGACCGAAGCAGCCATGATCGGATCGAGCGAGCCGAAATGCTTCGCGAGATCCTTCGCCGTCGATTCGCCCACGTGCCGGATGCCGAGCGCATAGATGAAGCGCGCGAGCGTCGTCTTCCTCGCTTTTTCGAGCGAATCGATCAGGTTCTGCGCGGATTTGTCGGCGAAACGGTCGAGCGCCGCGAGCGTCGAAAAGCCGAGATTAAACAGATCCGCGGGCGTACGCACGAGATTCTGCTCGACGAGTTGATCAATGATCTTCTCACCTAGCCCGTCGATATCGAGCGCGCGGCGCTGCGCGAAGTGCCACAGTGCCTGCTTGCGCTGAGCGGGACAGAACAACCCGCCCGTGCAGCGCGCGATCGCCTCGTCCGGCAGGCGCTCGATCTTCGAGCCGCAGACGGGGCACTCCGTCGGCATGACGAATTCGCGCGCGTCGGCGGGACGGCGCTCAAGAATGGCGCCGACGACTTCGGGGATCACGTCGCCCGCGCGGCGCACCGTGACGGTATCGCCGATGCGGATGTCCTTGCGCCGCACTTCGTCCTCGTTGTGCAACGTCGCGTTCGTGACCGTCGCACCGCCGACGAACACCGGCGCGAGACGCGCGACCGGCGTGATCGCGCCCGTTCGACCGACCTGCACGTCGATGGCGAGCAGTTGCGTCAGCGCTTCCTGCGCCGGGAATTTGTGCGCGAGCGCGAAACGCGGCGCGCGCGACACGAAGCCGAGCTTATCCTGCTCGTCGCGGCGGTCGACCTTGTAGACGACGCCGTCGATGTCGTACGGCAGCTTCTCGCGCTTCTCGCCGATCCGGTGGAAGAAAGCGAGCAAACCGTCGGCGCCTTCGACCACGGCGCGCTCCGCATTCACCGGCAAGCCCATTTCCTTGTACCAGTCGAGCAACGCGGCGTGCGTCGCGGGCATCTCCGCGCCTTCGAGCACGCCAATGCCATAAGCGAAGAACGACAGCGAACGCTGCGCGGTCATTTTCGGATCGAGCTGACGCAAGCCGCCCGCCGCCGCGTTGCGCGGATTCGCGAACTCGCGCTGGCCCGCTTCGCGCTGACGCGCATTCAGGCGCTCGAAATCGCGCTTGAACATCAGCACTTCGCCGCGCACGTCGAGCCGTTTCGGCACGTTCTTGCCCTTCAGCGTGAGCGGAATCGAGCGGATGGTGCGTACGTTCGCCGTCACGTCCTCGCCCGTCGCGCCGTCGCCGCGCGTCGCGGCCTGCACGAAATGGCCGTCCTCGTAACGCAGGGAAATGGCGAGGCCATCGAACTTGAGCTCGCACGCATATTCGACGCTCGCGTGGCCCAGCGCGTCGGACACGCGCTTGTCGAATGCGGCGATGTCCTCGTCCGCGAAGCCGTTGTTGAGCGAAAGCATCGGCACGTCATGGACGACCGGCGTGAATCCTTCGGCGACTTCGCCGCCCACGCGCTGCGTCGGCGAATCCGGCGTGATCAGATCCGGATGCTCGGTCTCGATGCCCTGAAGTTCCTTGAAGAGCGTGTCGTACTCGGCGTCGGGCAGATCCGGCTGATCCAGTACGTAATACGCGTAGTTCGCGCGTTCCAGTTCCGAACGCAGCCACGCCGCGCGCTCGGCCGGACGAGCGGCGCTGGGCACGGCGGCGCCCGACTTCGCGGTCGCGGCGGATTCGGCTTTTGATTTTGCGGACATGCGGCTTCGAGAAAGTAGGTAAGTCAGTCAACCGACCGTTCGATTGTCTCAGAAGATCGGTAAATCGTGTCCTCGGCCAAACGGCCTAAGTGCGGGCGTCGGTGCGGCGGCGCGCACGCAAAGAAAAGCGCCCCGGCTGGGGCGCGATTCTCCTGGCAAGCGAGCGCCTTGCCGACTGCGCGCAGCAAAAAGTTACTGGCTGAAAAGACGCCGCGTCGCGGGCGAGCCGGCCGGAATGCCCGCCTGCTCCAGCTTCGCGTAGAGCGTCATCAACTGCTTCTCGATGGCGAGCAGCGCGGACTCCGGCAAGGGCCGGCGCTGGTCGTCGACGACACGCGCGCCGATACGCTCCGACAGCGACTTCGCGTAATCGCACATCAGGCGGAACGGCAGGATGTCTTCGTCGGCGACGGGCACGTCGAGCACCAGCGTGATCATCTGGCCGCCCTTGTAGGTGAGGTCGTCGCGCAGGAAGTTCGTGTCGCCGAACTGGAGCATGAAGACCGGATTCTGCTTCGCGTCGAGTTTGACGAAGCGTGTGCCGTCGCGCGAGAGCAAAAGGCCGTCTTGCGACGCCACCGCCTGCACGTAGTTCGCGGACCACGGCGCGCCGTCGGAGAGGATGTTGATCGAGAGCTGCGCGTCGCATTGCGCGGCAAACGCGTCCAGCTCGCGCGCCATGCCGACGGTTTCCATCATGTCGGGGAATTCGGGCGCGCCGTCGATGGCGTCGGCAAGCCGCTGCACGCCGGTCACGAACTCCGAGAATTCGAGTTCGTTGAGCGGGCCGCTGCGGTTCGCGAGTTGCGCGGCCGCGCGCAACTCCTCGTAGCGCACGCCGTTTCGCGGCAACTCCCACGCGCTGTCGCCTTCGGCCTTGCCTTCGATCGTCACGGGCTTCGTGCCCGCGCGGCGCAGGCGCTGCGCAAGCGGAATCACGCGATCGCCCGCAACCGGCGCGGCGAGGCGAATCGGCACGACACAATCGATGCGGCGATCGACGACCGCCGGCGGCGCCTGCGAAATCGTCGTCGCGGCGGGCATCACCGGTTCGGTGCGCTCGTCTTCGGTGGCACTTGGCGCTTCCTCGGACGCGCCATTGGCGGACGTCGCCTCGGCCTGGAGATCGACGGCGGTATCGGCAGGCGCGACGGGAGCCGCCGCCGTCGACTCGTTCGCCGTGCCGAAGCTCGGCTCGACACGCGTATCGCGCGGTTCGGCATCGGCGCCATCGGCGCCGCCCGCTACGGGCTCGCGCCGCGACTGACGCACGGGCTCGATGAACGGCTGCTCGTCGTCCGCTTCCTGGCGCGCGAGCGCATCCGCCGCTTCGTCCGGCATCGGACGCGGCATCTTGCGACGCACCTTCGCGCTCTGCCACGCGTTGTACACCACCACGCCGCCCACCACCACGGCTCCGGCTCCAATCAAACCGAGTGTCAACTCGTCCATGCAGGCTCCATCATTCTTTTAAGTTACGAAGCGCCGCGCGATCTGTCGCGCGCATCGCCGCGTTCCGGCTTCTCGCCGCCGCCTGGCCGATGCGCGCCACTCCGCGCCTTGACGCACGCTGCCGGAAACCTCGTCCGGCCCTTTCACTCAATCAAACTCTCGCGAGCGCGATGCTTCAGCCGTTCTGCGCGAAGCCCGCCGCCGCTTCCATGTCCACCGCGACGATGCGCGACACGCCCTGCTCCTGCATCGTCACGCCGATCAGTTGCTGCGCCATTTCCATCGCGATCTTGTTGTGCGAGATGAACAGGAACTGCGTCTTGGCCGACATCGCGCGCACGAGGTTCGCGAAGCGCTCGGTGTTGGCGTCGTCGAGCGGCGCGTCGACTTCGTCGAGCAGACAGAACGGCGCAGGGTTCAACTGGAACATCGCGAACACGAGCGCGGTCGCGGTCAGCGCCTTTTCGCCGCCCGAAAGCAGGTGAATCGTCGAATTCTTCTTGCCGGGCGGCTGCGCCATGACCTGCACGCCGGCGTCGAGGATTTCATCGCCGGTCATGATGAGCTTCGCCTGACCGCCGCCGAAAAGGCGCGGGAACAGTTCGCCGAAGTGACGGTTCACTTCGTCGAAGGTGCCTTGCAGCAGCGCGCGCGTTTCCTGATCGATCTTCTGGATCGCGTCTTCCAGCGTGCCGATGGCGTCGTTCAGATCCGCGGACTGCGCGTCGAGGAAATGCTTGCGCTCGGTCGCTGCTGCGAGTTCCTCGAGCGCGGCCATGTTGACCGGGCCGAGCGCGTTGATCGCGTTGTTCAGCCGCGTGACTTCGCCCTGCAGATACGACGGCTTCATGTCCGGCGTGAGCTTTTCGGCGAGCTCGGCTTCATCGACCCCGGCTGCCTGCAACTGCTCGACGAACTGCTCGCCGCTGATGCGCGCCGCCTGCTCCTTCAGTTGCAACTCGTTGATCTTGTCGCGCAGCGGCTGCAGCGAACGTTCGGCCATGAGGCGCTGCTCGTCGGCCTGACGCAGACGCGCGGTCAGATCGTCCAGTTCGACGCGCGCCGCATGCAGCGCTTCCTCGCGCGCCGCGCGCACTTCGAGCGCGTCCTGCAGGCCGGTCTGCGCGGTCTGTTCGTTGATGGTTTCGAGTTCGGCGCGCGCGTCTTCCAGCGTGCCCGCGATGCGCTCGCTCTGATCGTGCGCCGTCTCGATATTGCGCTTGTATTCGTCGATCTTCGCGGCGAGGCCGCGCACGGCGAAGCTGGCATCGCTCGCGGCGCGTTCCAGTTCGCGAAGTTCGTGGCGCGCGTTCGTGAGTTCCTCGTCGAGCGACTCGAACGCAAGCTGGTTGTCTTCGAAACGCGCCTGCAATTGCGCGATTTCGCCATCGTGACGTTCGAACGCGGCTTCCGATTCGGCGCGCAAGGCACGCTGCTCGTCGACCTGCGCGGCGATCTCTTCGAGCTCGTCGCCGATCTGCGTGTTGCGCTGCGTATAGCGTTCGTGCGCCTGCGTGAGCTTGAGCACGTCCATCTGCAACGCGTGCACGCGCTGCGTCGCGCGTTCAGCGGCGGCGCGCGCTTCCGCGAGCGTCTGCGAGCCTTGCGTGTGGGCGGCATCGGCACGCACGGCGTTGGCCTTGGCTTCATCGGACAGCAAAGCCTGCGCGCGCACCTGCTTCGTCAGATTCTCGATTTCCTGCGCACGCGCGAGCATGCCCGACTGCTCGGAATCCGACGCGTAAAGCTGCACGCCCACGCGCGTCACGATATGCCCCGCCTTCACGACGAACGCGGCGCCATCCGGCAACTGATTGCGCGAAGCGAGCGCCTGCGCGAGATCGTCGGCGACGAAAGTCGTGGCGAGCCATTCGTTGAGCACGGCGCGCAGGCCCGGATCGTCGATGCGCACGAGCGACAGCAGCGAGCGCAAGCCTTGCGGCGCGTCGACCGGCTTGCCCGCGACGGGCGGCGAGTAGAACGCGAGCTTGGCGGGCGGCGCATCCGTGGCGAACGCCTTGACCCAATCCAGATTCGATACTTCCAGCGCGGCGAGACGCTCCCGCAGCACGGATTCGAGCGCCGCTTCCCAGCCGGTCTCGACGTGCAGCTTCTTCCACAGACGCGGCAGCGCGCCGAGCTCGTGCTTGTCGAGCCACGGCTGGATCTTGCCTTCCGTCTGCACGCTTTCCTGAAGCTGCTTCAACGCGGCGAGGCGCGCTTCGAGCTGATGGATCTGCGCGCTTTCCTTCTGCACGCGTTCCTGCGCGGCGCGGCGCTCGGCGTCCAGACGCGGCACGGTTTCCTGCGCATCGGCGAGACGCGCTTGTGCTTCGGCGAGAATCTCTTCGTTTTCCGCGAGCTGCATGCGCAACTCTTCGAGATGCGCTTCGTCGGGCGCATCCAGACCGCTCGCCTCGCTCTTCAGACGCTCCTGACGCTGCTGCAATTGCTGAAGCTGCTGATCCGCGTTGCGCTGATGCGCCGCTTCGAGCTTGAGCGCCTGTTCCGCGCGCGCGATGCCCGCGCGTTCTTCGTTCAATTGCGCTTGCGCGTCGCGCCAGCGCGCTTCGAGCGCGGGGAGCGCGTCGTGTTTCGCGGCGGCATTTGCCTGCGCGATCGCGGCCTTTTCTTCGCCTTCGGCGAGCGCTTCGGTCGCGGTATCGATTTCGTCGCGCGCCTTTTGCGCCTGCACCTGCCATTGCTCGCGCTGCGCGGTGAGCGCGGCGATCTGCGCCTGCACGCGATTGCGCGACTCGACGATAAAGCGGATCTCCGCTTCGAGCCTGCTCACTTCGGCATTGGCTTCGTAGAGCGAGCCTTGCGCGCCTTGCATCGCGTCGCTCGCGCTGTAGTGCGCGACGCGCAGCGTTTCCAGTTGCGCTTCGACTTCACGCAGACGCGCCGTCTGCGCTTCGAGCTCGACCTGGGCCTCGCGAATCGCGCGCTGCTGACGCTCGGCTTCGTTGCCCGCTTCCTTCTTGCGCAAGAGCCACAGAAGGCGTTGCTTCTCTTCGCCTTCGGCCTGCAGTTCCTTGTACTTCGTCGCGACGACCGCCTGCGCTTCGAGCTTTTCGAGGTTCGTCGACAGCTCGCGGATGATGTCTTCGACGCGCGTCAGGTTCTCGCGCGTGTCATGCAGACGGTTCTCCGTCTCGCGGCGGCGCTCCTTGTACTTCGACACGCCCGCGGCTTCTTCGAGGAACACGCGCAGCTCTTCGGGCTTCGCCTCGATGATGCGCGCGATCATGCCCTGCCCGATGATCGCGTAGGCGCGCGGGCCGAGACCCGTGCCGAGGAAGATGTCCTGTATGTCGCGACGGCGCGCGGGCAGATTGTTGATGTAGTAGCTGGAAGTGCCGTCGCGCGTGAGCACGCGCTTCACGGCGATTTCGCCGTAGGCGCTCCATTGACCGGCGGCGCGGCCGTCGCCGTTATCGAAAATGAGTTCGACGCTAGCCCGGCTGCCGGGTTTGCGCGCCGTCGATCCGTTGAAGATCACGTCCTGCATCGATTCGCCGCGCAACTCGGAGGCGCGCGATTCGCCGAGCACCCAGCGCACGGCATCGATGATATTGGACTTGCCACAGCCGTTCGGCCCGACGACGCCGACCAGTTGGCCGGGGACCTGGAAATGCGTGGGATCGACGAAGGACTTGAAGCCAGCGAGTTTTATCGAGGTCAGACGCACGGCGATATCGCTGTTTTGAATGAGTGACGGAGGATATATGGCGGACAGGCCGCAGCACGGCCCGTCGTTTCCCGGCCGCGCGGCAGTGAAGCACCATCAACTGGCCCGGCGAAAGCGGACTCCATCATACCATCGCGCGAGTCGATTTCTTTTTGCTTTCCGGCACTTCTATCGCGATGTCGGACGCTGCGGACGAAGGCGAGCGCGCTGCCCGCGGCCGATGCACCCACGCCGACAGCACGCATGCAACGACGATGCACGCGCCGCCCGCCCATTCTCGCGCGCCGGGGACTTCGCCTGCGAAGAGCCACGCCGACAGCGCCGTGACGACGAGTTCGAACAGCATGATGATCGACGCACGATTGGCCGGCACGCGCGCGAGGCCGAGTTGCACGATCATGTTGTTGCCGGCGAGCACGACGCCCAGCCCGATCACGATCAGGCTCACGGTCGGCAAGAGAGCGGCTGCGGGCGGCGCGGGCATCGGCTCGAACAGCGTGACGATGGACGCGATGAGCGCCGCGCCGCCGAAGATCACCGCCGTGCGCATCTCGGGCTTCATCGCGGGCAGCGTACGGGTGACTTTCACGACGAGCACGTTGCTCATCGCGAAGCCCATGCCGCCCATCAGACCCGACCATTCGGCGAGATCGGCCGGCAGCGGCATGCCGAGTTCGGGCGACCAGAGCATGGTGACCGCGCCCGCGAGCGAGAGGAGCGAGAGCGCGGCGTCGGCGCGCGTGAGACGCTCTTTCAGGATGAAGTGCGCGAAGATCGCGGTCCACGCGGGCGTCAGATAGAAGAGCAGCAGCACGCGCATCACCTGCCCGTGGATCGCGCCCCACACGAAACCGATATTAGTCACGCCCGCGGACACGCCGAGCCCGACGAGCAGCCAGTGCCACGACAGCGTACTGATCGAGCGGCGTTTCGCGACGAGCACGAAGACGCACGCGGCGGCGCTCGTCGTCGCGCTCGCGGCCGTGCCGGAGAGGCCCATGGCGGCAAGCATCCGCATTGGATACCAGACGAGGCCCCACACCGACGCGCCGAGCATGATTGCGAGCGTCGGCCATGCGTTGCGCACGCTGCTCGTCATCGAGATGGTCCTTGCATTGCGTCCGGCATCACTCGTGTTTTCGTCCTTCGTGGCGCGCGCCGCCCGCCGTTTCCGGCGCGACGCCACGCGCTATAATCGTGAGTTCGTTTCACGTCCGTTCGATTCTTCCGATTGCCGCGCTCGCAGGCGCTTCTCGCCTCGCGCGCATCGCTCACTGCTTACCGGTCACGCCGTGAATCCACTTCTCGAGAAACTTCAGTCTTATCCATTCGAAAAGCTTCGTCTGCTCTTCAAGGGCATCGAGCCGCGCGCGGGATTCACGCCGATCAGCTTCGGCATCGGCGAGCCGAAGCATCCGACGCCCGCGCTGATCCGCGATGCGGTGATCGATTCGCTCGACGGCCTCGCGAGCTACCCGGCGACGCTCGGCAGCGAGCCGTTGCGCCGCGCGATCGCGGCATGGGTGATGCAGCGTTACGGCCTCGAATCGATCGATCCGGCAACCGAAGTGCTGCCTGTCTCCGGCTCGCGCGAGGCGCTTTTCGCGCTCGCGCAGACCGTGATCGACAGCCGCACGAACAAGGCCGCAGAACCGCCCATCGTACTCTGTCCGAACCCGTTCTATCAAATCTACGAAGGCGCGGCCCTGCTCGCGGGCGCCGAGCCGTACTTCGTCAACAGCGATCCGGCGCGCAACTTCGCGTGCGATTACTCGGCGGTGCCCGAAGAGATCTGGGCGCGCACGCAACTGCTCTACGTCTGCTCGCCGGGCAACCCGACGGGCGCCGTGCTCACGCTCGAAAACTGGCGCGAACTCTTCGCGCTGTCGGACAGGCACGGCTTCGTGATCGCATCGGACGAGTGTTATTCGGAGATCTATTTCGACGAAAGCAATCCGCCGCTCGGCGGCCTCGAAGCCGCGCGGCTGCTCGATCGCAACTTCGACCGTCTCGTGATGCTGTCGAGCCTGTCCAAGCGCTCGAACGTGCCGGGCATGCGTTCGGGCTTCGTCGCGGGCGATGCGTCGATCCTGAAGGACTTCCTGCTCTATCGCACGTATCACGGCGCGGCGCTGTCGACGGTGTTTCAGCGCGCGAGCATCGTCGCGTGGCAGGATGAAACGCACGTGCGCGACAACCGCGCGCAGTATCTGAAAAAATTCCAGACGGTCACGCCGATGCTCGCGGACGTCCTCGACGTGCGTTTGCCCGACGCCGCGTTCTACCTCTGGGCGAACGTTTCGGGCACCGGGCTCACCGATACCCAGTTCGCTGCACGCCTTTACGCCGACTATAATGTGACGGTTCTGCCGGGCTCCTTTCTCGCTCGCACGGCGCACGGCACGAATCCCGGCGAAGGTTTCGTGCGCATCGCGCTCGTCGCTGAAACCGGGGAATGTGTCGAAGGCGCTCGCCGCATCGTCGAATTCTGCCGCACGCTAAGTTCCTGACAAACGGTTCTGAAACGTAGCCGGCCCAACTACCCATCCTTGATACCAACTATGTCGCAACAACTTCAGAGCATCATCGATACCGCCTGGGAAAACCGCGCCGAGCTGTCGCCCAAGGCCGCGCCCGCCGAAGTCCGCGAAGCCGTCGCGCATGCGATCGAGCAGCTCGACAAAGGCCAGATGCGCGTCGCCGAAAAGCGCGATGGCGACTGGGCCGTGAATCAGTGGCTCAAGAAGGCCGTGCTGCTGTCGTTCCGACTGGAAGACAACGCGCCGATGCCTGCCGGTGGCGGGTCTTACAACTACACGCAGTTCTACGACAAGGTGCCCTCGAAGTTCGCGAACTACACGGCCGAAGACTTCGCGGCGGGCGGTTTCCGCGTCGTGCCGCCGGCCATCGCGCGCCGCGGCTCGTTCATCGCGAAGAACGTCGTGCTGATGCCGTCTTACACCAACATCGGCGCATATGTCGACGAAGGCACGATGGTCGATACGTGGGCGACCGTCGGCTCGTGCGCGCAGATCGGCAAGAACGTGCACCTGTCGGGCGGCGTGGGCATCGGCGGCGTGCTGGAGCCGCTGCAGGCGAACCCGGTCATCATCGAGGACAACTGCTTCATCGGCGCGCGTTCGGAAGTCGTGGAAGGCGTGATCGTCGAAGAGAATTCCGTCATCTCGATGGGCGTGTATCTCGGCCAGTCGACGAAGATCTACGATCGCGAAACCGGCGAAGTCACGTACGGCCGCATTCCGGCGGGCTCGGTCGTCGTCGCGGGCAACCTGCCGTCGAAGGACGGCTCGCACAGCCTGTACTGCGCGGTCATCGTGAAGAAGGTCGACGCCAAGACGCGCGCGAAAGTCGGCCTGAACGAACTGCTGCGAGGCGACTGATTTTGGCACGCGGATCCACCCCGACGACTGTCGTCTACGGCATTCCGAACTGCGATACGGTGAAGAAGGCGCGCGTGTGGCTGGAAGAGCACGGCGTGCCGTTCGAGTTTCACGACTTCAAGAAAGCCGGCGTGAACGAGAAGCTGGTTCAGGACTGGCTGAAGGACGTATCGCTCGATCAGCTCATCAACAAGCGCGGCACGACGTGGCGCGGCCTGTCGGACGTGCACAAGGCCGAAGCCGACACGACCAACGGCGCGATCGCGCTGATGATCCACAAGCCGTCGATCATCAAGCGGCCGGTCGTGGTGGTGAACGGACGCGTGAAGACGCTCGGATTTTCCGCCGAGCAGTACGAAACGCTCTTTGCCTGAGCCGATGCGATGACTGTGAATCCGACGGTCATCGCGAGCTTGCTACGAGTGCCGGCCCGCGCGCCGGCATTTTTTATCGCTGTGGAAAAAGAACCATGTCCGGCACCCTTTCCCTTACCGAAGCGCTGATCGAACGCGCATCCGTCACGCCCGACGACAAGGCTTGCCAGGCGCTCATGATCGAGCGGCTCGCGGCGATCGGCTTCGAATGCGAAACGATCGAATCGGGCGGCGTCACGAACCTGTGGGCCGTCAGGCGCGGCACGGACGCAAGCGGCAAGCTGCTCGCCTTCGCCGGCCATACCGACGTCGTGCCGACCGGCCCGCTCGAACAGTGGAGCTCGCCGCCCTTCACCCCGACGCATCGCGACGGCAAGCTGTACGGTCGCGGCGCGGCGGACATGAAGGCGTCGCTCGCGGCGTTCGTCGTGTCGAGCGAGGAATTCGTCGCGCAGCATCCGGAACATCGCGGCACGCTCGCGTTTCTCATCACGAGCGATGAAGAAGGCCCCGCGACCGACGGCACGATCAAGGTCGTTGAAGCGCTGAAGGCGCGCGGCACGCGGCTCGATTACTGCATCGTCGGCGAGCCGACTTCGAACGCCACGCTCGGCGACATGGTCAAGAACGGCCGGCGCGGCTCGATGACGGGCAAGCTCGTCGTCAAGGGCGTGCAGGGGCATATCGCGTATCCGCATCTCGCGAAGAATCCGGTGCATCTGCTCGCGCCCGCGCTCGCCGAGCTCGTCGCCGAAAAATGGGACGACGGCAACGAATATTTCCCGCCGACAACCTGGCAAGTGTCGAACCTGCATTCGGGCACCGGCGCGACCAACATCATTCCCGGTCATGCCGACCTGATGTTCAACTTCCGCTTCTCGACCGCGAGCACGGTCGAGAGCCTGCAAAGCCGCGTCCACGCGATCCTTGACAAGCACGGCCTCGAATACGACCTGCAGTGGATCGTGAGCGGCCTGCCGTTTCTCACCCCGCGCGGTGCGCTGTCCGACGCGCTCGAAAAAGCCATCGCCGATGAAACCGGCGTGCGCACCGAGCTGTCTACTACGGGCGGCACGTCCGACGGACGCTTCATCGCGCAAATCTGCGATCAGGTCGTCGAATTCGGCCCGCCGAACGGCACGATCCACAAGATCGACGAGCATGTCGAAGTGCGCTTCATCGAACCGTTGAAGAACGTGTACCGCCGCGTGCTCGAAGCACTGATCGCCTAATTCAAATCCGACAATAAAAAGGAGCCTTCGATGGCGCTGCCCTTCACCACCGTGCGCGACCTGCTGCGCTTCGGCGTCTCGCGTTTCACCGAAGCGGGCTTGTCCTTCGGCCACGGCTCGTCCAATGCCTACGACGAAGCCGCGTATCTGATCCTGCATACGCTGCATCTGCCGCTCGACACGCTCGATCCGTTCCTCGACGCGCGCCTGCTCGACCACGAGATCGACGCGGTCATGAAAGTCATCGAGCGCCGCGCGAAGGAACGCATTCCCGCCGCGTACATCACGCAGGAAGCGTGGATGCACGGCCGCCGCTTTTACGTCGATGAACGCGTGATCGTGCCGCGCTCGTTCATCGGCGAGTTGCTGCAGGACGGCTTGCAGCCGTATGTGGCCGATCCGGATCAGGTCACGCGCGTGCTCGAACTGTGCACCGGCTCGGGCTGCCTCGCGATTCTCGCGGCGCAGGCCTTCGAAAACGCCGATGTCGATGCCGTCGACATTTCCGCCGATGCGCTCGCGGTCGCGCGCCGCAACGTCGACGATTACGGTCTGGAAGAGCGCGTGAGCCTCTACGAAGGCGACCTGTACGCGCCGCTTCCCGAGGCGCGCTACGAGGTCATCATCACGAATCCGCCGTACGTCAACGCGGACGCGATGCAGGCGCTGCCGGCAGAGTACCGCCACGAACCCGAGCTCGCGCTCGCGGGCGGCGCAGACGGCATGGACGTGGTACGGCGCATCGTGCGCGACGCGGGCAAGTGGCTGACCGAGGACGGCGTGCTCGTCGTCGAGATCGGCAATGAGCGCCCGAATGTGGAAGCCGCGCTCGGCGGCCTCGATCTCGTCTGGCTCTCGACGAGCGCCGGCGATGACAACGTGTTCCTCATCCAGGCCGCCGACCTTCCGGCCTGAGCGTCCGCTTCTCCGTGAGCGGTCGTTGCGGCGGCGCAAGCGCTGCAACGATCGCTGACACTTCGCGTGGAAGGGTTGGGTAATATGGCAAATCGCCATTAGCCAAGCCCTTAGCTCCTTCCCGCGTCTATGCAAGCATCCGACTGGCTTCACCTCGGCACGCTCGTGATGGCCGCGCATGTGCTCGGCGTGATCGCCGCGATCCATGCCGTCATCAACACACGCACGTCGCAAGGCGCGGTCGCGTGGGCCGTGTCGCTCGTCGCGATGCCCTACTTCACGCTGATCCCGTATCTCTTCCTCGGCCGCAGCAAGTTCGCCGGCTATATCGACGAACGGCGGCTGGAAATAGAGATCCTGCGCAGCCGTTCGAAGCCTGCCGAATGGGATTCCGGCGCCCGCAGCGATGCGCCCGAAGCCGCTCCGCTCGTCGATTCCACCGGCGCGCGCGGCGAAATCGCGCCGGGGCCTGCCGCTTATCTCGGCAATCCGACGATCCGCACGCTGCAGCGCCTGTCCGGCATGCCGTTCTTGCGCGGCAACTCGGCCCGCGTGCTCATCAACGGCGACGCGACGTTCGCCGCGATTCTCGAAGCGATCGCCGGCGCCGAACGCTATGTGGTCGTGCAGTTCTTCATCGTGCGCGCCGATGCGCTCGGCGAAATGCTCAAGGACGCGCTCATCAAAAAAGCTCAGGCCGGCGTGCGCGTGTACTTCCTCTATGACAGCATCGGCAGCTTCGACCTGCCGCATCGCTACGTCAATGCGCTGCGGGCGGGCGGCGTCGAGGCGCATCCGTTCGCGGCCACCCGCAAGTTCGTGCACCGTTTCCAGATCAACTTCCGCAATCATCGGAAGATCGTCGTGGTGGACGGCAAATGCGCGTTCGTCGGCGGGCACAACGTGGGCGTCGAATATCTCGGCGGCAATCCGCGGCTTTCGCCGTGGCGCGACACGCATATCGAAGTGCGCGGCCCGGCGGTCGCGAGCATTCAGTTCGTGTTCACCGAAGACTGGTACTGGGCGACGCAACGCCTGCCGGAACTCGGCCCCGCGCCGCATTCCGGCGAGAACATGCACTGCATGGTGCTGTCGAGCGGCCCGGCGGACAAACAGGAAACCTGTTCGCTTTTCTTTGTCGAGGCGATCAACGCGGCGCGCGAGCGCATCTGGATCACATCGCCCTATCTGATTCCCGACGAAGCCGTGTTCTCGGCGCTGCGGCTCGCCGTGATGCGTGGCGTCGACGTACGCATCCTGATTCCAAGCCGGCGCGATCATCGCGTGGTGTTCGCGGCGTCACGGCTTTATGCGTACGACCTCGTGCAGGCGGGCGTTCGCATCTTCCGCTACAAGCCGGGATTTCTGCATCAGAAGGTCGTGCTCGTCGACGGCATCGCCGCGTCGATCGGCAGCGCGAATCTCGACAATCGCTCGTTTCGCCTGAACTTCGAGATCACGGTGCTGACCGTCGATCGCGCGTTCGCTAGCGAAGTGGAAACCATGCTGCTCGCCGACTTCGCGCATTCGTTCGAGATCGACGCCAATGACTATCGCGGCAAGGCCTTCTGGCGGCGCATGGCGATGCACGTCGCGCGGCTTTTCTCGCCGATTCTCTGAGCGGCGTCAGAGCAGCTTTTCGATGTCGTCGGTGATCGATTCCGGCTTGGTCTGCGGCGCATAGCGCTTGATGACCTTGCCACTGCGATCGACGAGAAACTTCGTGAAATTCCACTTGATCGCTTCGATGCCGAGCAGGCCCGGTTCCTTGTCCTTCAGATACTTGTAGAGCGGATGCGCGTTGGAGCCGTTCACCTCGATCTTCGCGAACATCGGAAACGTGACGCCGTAGTTTTGCTCGCAGAAAGCGCCGATTTGCCCGGCATCGCCCGGTTCCTGCTTGCCGAACTGGTTGCACGGAAAGCCGAGCACCTCGAAACCGCGCGCCGCGTACTGTCGATAAACCTCCTGCAAACCCTTGTACTGCGGTGTGAATCCGCATTCGCTCGCCGTATTCACGATGAGCAGAACCTTGCCGCGGTACTTGTCGAGGCTGACGGTCGCGCCGTCGAGTGTTTCGGCCGAGAAGCCGTAGATGCCTTCGCTGGCTGTGCTCATGGCGTGCTCCGGAAAAATTCGATGAAAGTCACGCGATGCTAACCCGTCGCGCGTTCGCCCGCCATTAGCCGAACGGCCGACCCCTGCCGCGCAATCGGTCCGGTCTAAAATAGCGCTTTCCCTCAAAGCCGCGCCCTTTTCGCCGCCATTCCGACGTGATCCGCTTCAACCAGTTCAGCCTGTCCCGCGGCACCAAGCCGCTTTTCGAAGACACGAGCTTCACGCTCAATCCGGGCGAGAAGGCCGGTCTCGTCGGCGCAAACGGCGCGGGCAAGTCGACGCTCTTTTCCGTGCTGCGCGGCGAATTGCACGCGGACGGCGGCGATTTCTCGATGCCGCCGTCGTGGCGCATCGCGCACGTCGCGCAGGAAACGCCCGCCGTGGATCGCAGCGCACTCGACTACACGCTCGACGGCGACACGCATCTGCGTGCGATCGAGGCGCGCATCGTGGCCGCGTCCGCCGCGCATGACGGCGCGGCCGAAGCGGAAGCCCACGCCGCCTTCGCCGATGCCGACGGCTACACGGCGCCCGCGCGCGCCGAAACGCTGCTGCTCGGTCTCGGCTTCACGCTCGAGCAGACGCGCGAGCCGGTGTCGAGCTTCTCGGGCGGCTGGCGCATGCGCCTGAATCTCGCGCAGGCGCTGATGTGTCCGTCCGATCTGCTGCTGCTCGACGAACCGACCAACCACCTGGACCTCGACGCCATCGTCTGGCTGGAAGACTGGCTCGGGCGCTATGCGGGCACGCTCGTCGTGATCTCGCACGACCGTGAGTTCCTCGATTCGGTCTGCAACGTCACGCTGCATCTGGAAAATCGTCAGGTGAAGCGCTACGGCGGCAACTACAGCCAGTTCGAAGTGCTGCGCGCGCAGCAGATCGCGCTGCAACAAAGCGCGTACGAGAAGCAGCAAAGGACAGTCGCGCATCTGCAGAGTTTCATCGACCGATTCAAGGCCAAGGCGACCAAAGCCAAGCAGGCGCAAAGCCGCGTGAAGGCGCTGGAGAAGATGGAGCTGATCGCGCCCGCGCACGCAACCTCGCCCTTCACGTTCGAATTCCGCGAGCCCGACGCCGCGCCGAATCCGATGATGGTCATGGAGAGCGTGCGTTGCGGCTATCACAACGACGCGGGCGGCGAGATTCCAATCGTCGAAGGCGTGACGCTGTCGATCCAGAACGGCCAGCGCATCGGCTTGCTCGGCGCGAACGGTCAGGGGAAATCGACGCTCATCAAGACGCTCGCGCAGACGCTCGAACCGCTTTCCGGCGACGTCCGGCAGGGCAAAGGCTTGCAGATCGGCTATTTCGCGCAGCACCAACTGGAAACGCTGCGCCCGGACGATTCCCCGCTCCAGCATCTCGCGCGCCTCGCACCGGACACGCGCGAGCAGGAACTGCGCGATTTCCTCGGCAGCTTCAATTTCTCCGGCGACATGGCGACCGCGAAGATCGCGCCCTTTTCCGGCGGGGAGAAGGCGCGGCTCGCGCTGGCGCTCATCATCTGGCAGAAGCCGAATCTGCTGCTGCTCGACGAGCCGACCAACCACCTCGACCTCGAAACGCGCCACGCGCTGACCATGGCGCTCGCGCAGTTCGAAGGCACGCTCATACTCGTGTCGCACGACCGGCACTTGCTGCGCGCGACGACCGACACGTTCATGCTCGTCGCGAAGCATCGCCTGAGTCCGTTCGACGGCGATCTCGACGACTACCGCGACTGGCTTCTGCAGCACGCCGCCGAAACGCGCGCGGCGGCGAAGGAAGCGAGCGCCGCGGCCTCGGGCGAGGCGTCCGACAGCGCGCTCAATCGCAAGGAACAGCGCCGGCAGGAAGCTCAGGAACGGCAAAAGCTTGCGCATCTGACGAAGCCGCTCAAGTCGCGCATCGCCAAGATCGAGAAAGAGATGGAAAAGCTCAACGCGGAAAAATCGGCACTCGATGCGTTCGTCGCCGATCCGGCGAGCTACGAAGCGCCGATGAAAGCGAAACTCACTGAGACGATCCGACGCCAGGGCGAAGTGAATGCGCGCCTCGAAACGCTCGAAATGGAGTGGCTCGAAGCGCACGAGGAACTGGAGCAGATCGGCTCATAACCGGAGATCGACAACTTGACGACGCCTTCCCTCACCGGCCTGCGCGTGCTGGATCTGACGCGGCTTCTACCCGGCCCCATCGCCACGCTACGGCTCGCGGAACTCGGCGCCGATGTGCTCAAGATCGAGCCGCCGGGCGAAGGCGACTACACGCGCACGATGCTGCAAAGCGAAGCCGATCGGCAAAGCGGCACGCCGAGCGCGTTTTATCGCATCGTCAATCGCGGAAAGCGGCAGCTCACGCTCGATCTCAAAACGGACGAAGGCCGCGCGAAATTGATCGAACTTGCGCGCGACGCAGACGTGCTCGTCGAGAGCTTTCGACCTTCGGTGATGGCGCGGCTGGGCGTCGGCTACGACGTGCTGCGCGAGGCAAATCCGAAGCTCGTCTATTGCGCGATCACCGGTTTCGGCAGCGAGGGACCGTTCGCGCAGAAGGCCGGACACGATCTGAACTACATCGCGTATGCGGGCGTGCTGGATCAGCTCGCGGCGCGCGACGGCACCCCCATCGCGCCGAATTTCCAGTTGGCGGATCTGCTCGGCGGCGCGCTTTCGGCGGTCATGGAAATACTGGCGGCGGCGTGGCACGTCGCGCGCGGCGGCGAAGGACGTTGCCTGAATGTGTCGATGACGCACGCGGCGCACGCGCACAACGTGATGGCGCATATCGCGCTCGCCAATGCCGACGAAGCCACGACGCGCGCGGGCGCTGGCCTGCTGAACGGCGGCGCGCCCTGCTATGACGTGTATCGCACGCGCGATGACCGTTTCGTCGCGGTCGGCGCGCTGGAGCTGAAGTTCTGGCAGACCTTGTGCGAAGCGCTCGGCCGTCCCGATTGGGCGACGCGGCACTGGAGCCTCGGACAGGCGATTGGCGGTGCGGACGCGGCAGACTTGTCCGCGCAGCTTGCCGCGATTTTCCGCGAACGCACGCGCGACGAATGGATGACGTTGCTGGAGCCGCTCGATTGCTGCGTCGCGCCCGTGCTGACGCCTGCCGAAGCGGCGGCACACCCGCTTTTCAGAAGCGCCTAACGCCGCGGCAAGACCTGACGCGGCTGACGTTCGTCGTCGACGAGCACATGCTTGCGGCCCGTCACATGCTCGCGAATGGTCGCGACGACTTGATCCTCGGTGACATCGGCCGCGACGACGCGACGCGAGATCTGGCCTTGCTCGTCGATCCATTCGACGATCCGGCAGCCGCTGCCCCAAGGCTGCTGAAGCGGCGCGGAGACGCGGCATCCGCGCAGGTGGAAAGCGGGCTTCGGCCGGGCTGAATTAGCGTGTTTCAATGCGTGGTCCTCTCGATCCTTCCGGTCACTTCGCGTGTTGAAATGCCCTTGGCGAAGTTGGCCGGGTCCGTAGCCCTGTAAGGATAGGAAAACCGCGCGTCCGTTGGGTTACATTGCGCAACGGGATTTTTACACGCCGTTACGAAGGGTCCGATCGCGAAATCATTCGAGGTCGCGAACGCGGTCGATCGCTTCCTCGATGCGGTCCACGGCGATCACCTTCAGACCGTCGATGGCCTGCTTGGGCGCGTTCGCCTTCGGAATGAGCGCGACGGAAAAGCCTAGCTTCGCCGCTTCCTTCAGGCGATCCTGCCCGCGCGGCGACGGCCGGATCTCGCCCGCCAAGCCCACCTCGCCGAACGTAATGAGACCCTTCGGCAGCGGCTTGTTGCGCATCGACGAGTGGATCGCGAGCAGCACGGCGAGATCGGCGGCGGGCTCGGTGATCTTCACGCCGCCGACCGCGTTCAGGAACACGTCCTGATCGAAACACGCAATTCCCGCGTGCCGATGCAGCACCGCCAGCAACAGCGCCAGCCGGTTTTGTTCCAGCCCGACCGCGAGCCGGCGCGGATTGGGCACGTGCGCGGTATCGACGAGCGCCTGCACTTCGACGAGCAGCGGCCGCGAACCTTCCTGCGTCACGAGCACGCACGAACCCGCGACGCTCTGCTCGTGCTGCGACAAAAATAGCGCCGACGGATTGGCGACGCCGCGCAAGCCCTTTTCCGTCATGGCGAAGACGCCGAGCTCGTTGACGGCGCCGAAGCGATTCTTGAACGCGCGCACGAGCCTGAACGACGAGTGCGTGTCGCCTTCGAAATACAGCACGGTATCGACGATGTGCTCCAGCACGCGCGGTCCCGCGAGGCTGCCCTCTTTTGTCACGTGGCCGACCATGATGATCGACGTGCCCGTCTGCTTCGCGATGCGCGTGAGTTGCGCCGCGCACTCTCGCACTTGCGCGACGGAGCCGGGCGCGGACGTCAGCGCTTCCGAGTAGATCGTCTGAATCGAGTCGATGACGGCGACTTCAGGCCGTTGCTCATCGATGGTCGCCTGGATCTTTTCGAGCTGAATTTCCGCAAGCAGCGCGAGATCGCCCGCGGCGCTCGCGCCGCCGATCAGTCCGAGCCGCTGCGCGCGCAGCGCGATCTGCGCGCCGGATTCCTCACCGCTCACGTAGAGCGCCGGCCGCTCGCGCGCGATTTCGGCGAGCGATTGCAGTAGCAATGTCGATTTGCCGATGCCCGGATCGCCGCCGATCAGCACGACGCCGCCCGGCACGAGCCCGCCGCCCAGCACGCGATCGAATTCGCCGACGCCCGTCGTGAAGCGCGGCACGTCCGACGCCTCGATTTCCGCGAGCTTGCGCACCGGCGAACTCTTCGCGAGCGCCTGGAAGCGATGGTTCGACGCCGTCTGCGCCACCGATTCGGTCAGCGTGTTCCACGCGTTGCATGCGGCGCACTGGCCGGTCCACTTCGGCGATTCCCCGCCGCATTCGCTGCACACATACAGCGTTTTTGCCTTCGCTACTTTTGCCACTCGAAGCCTTGCCTGATTTCTTGTTGTTGATTTCGTGTTGTTATTCCGCGCGCACCGGCACGCGTTGCGCGATCGCGCACATGAGTTCGTAGCCGATCGTGCCGGCCGAGCTCGCGACATCGTCGATCGGCAGATTCGCGCCCCACAGTTCCACGCGCGAACCGATGCCGGCGTTCGGGCACGGCGTCAGATCGACGGTCAGCATGTCCATCGACACGCGGCCGACGAGCCGCGTTCTCGCGCCGTCGACGATCACGGGCGTGCCTTCGGGCGCCACGCGCGGATAGCCGTCCGCGTAGCCGCACGCGACCACGCCGATGCGCATCGGCGTTCCCGCTGTATACGTCGAGCCATAACCGATGCTGCTCCCCGCGTCGACCGTCTGCACGGCGATCAGCTCGGACTGGAGCGTCATCGCGGGCTTGAGGCCGGTATCGGCGATATCCGCGGTCACGCCCGACGGCGATGCGCCGTACAGCATGATGCCGGGCCGCACCCAGTCGAAGTGCGCGCCCGGGTGCCACAAGAGCGCCGCCGAGTTTGCGAGACTGCGCGCGCCCGCGATGCCTTCCGCGCCGCGTTCGAACGCTTCCAGTTGATGCGCGACGCCGCGCGGGCCATCGGCATCGGAAAAATGGGTCATGAGCGTGATCTGGCCGACGCCCTGCACGGCGCGCGCGCGCTCCCACGCGGCGCGGAACTTCTCGGGCGTATAGCCGAGCCGGTTCATGCCGCTGTTCATCTTCAACTGAATGTTGACCGGTTTCGACAGCCGCGCCATTTCCAGCATCCGCAACTGCTCGTCGCAGTGCACGGCCGTGGTGAGGCTATAGCGGTCGATCACGTCGATGTCGGTCGGCCGGAAAAAGCCCTCGAGCAAAAGAATTGGCCCGGCCCACCCCAATTCACGCAACTTCGCAGCTTCTTCGAGGTCGAGAAGGCCAAAGCCGTCCGTTGCGCGCAAACCGGGGAACGCCCGGGCGAGACCGTGGCCATATGCATTGGCCTTGACGACGGCCCAGATCTTGGATTTCGGGGCGTACTTGCGTGCAACGGCCAGGTTGTTGGCGAGCGCGGCGGTGTGAATTGTTGCTGAAAGGGGGCGCGGCATGAGCGTTTGGTGGAATTGCAACGAGTGCGGTCTAAAAGGCCAGCATACGCGAGCGGGACGCGTCCTGCTGCGCCGACCGGGACGCCTTGCGAATCAGTATGTTATGAGGAATCACGAACACAGGCGCGTCATTTCTGGCGCGATCGAGATTACTGCTAGTCAGAATGCGCCTATTTTCGTGTTATAAAGCCGTGCACACAACCCATTTCGAAAGGCATAAGCCCGAGTGCACGACCGGTGCCCGGGGCGGATCACCCGCAGTGAGGAAAGCTTCGGATCAGATGAAAAAAGGTTTTTACACCATCATGGCCGCGCAGTTTTTCTCATCGCTGGCCGATAACGCTCTACTGATCGCTGCCATTGCACTGCTGAAAGACCTTCACGCCCCGAACTGGATGACGCCGCTGCTCAAGCTGTTCTTCGTCCTGTCGTATGTGATTCTCGCGGCTTTCGTCGGCGCTTTCGCGGATTCCCGGCCCAAGGGCCACGTCATGTTCGTGACCAATTCGATCAAGGTCGTGGGCTGCGTGACGATGCTCTTCGGCGCGCATCCGTTGCTCGCGTATGGCATCGTCGGGTTCGGCGCGGCGGCCTATTCGCCCGCGAAATACGGCATTCTGACCGAGCTCTTGCCAGCCGATCGGCTCGTCGCCGCGAACGGCTGGATCGAAGGCACGACGGTCGGCTCGATCATCCTCGGCACGGTCATGGGCGGCGCGCTCATCAGTCCGCATATCGCCAGTCATCTGCTGTCGCTGCACATTCCGCGCATCAACACGCCCGCCGAAGCCGCAATGCTCGTCATCATGCTGATGTACGTGATCGCCGCGATCTTCAATCTGCGCATTCCCGACACCGGCGCGCGCTATCCGAAGCAGGAGACGCGGCCGCTCAAGCTCATCACCGATTTCGCCGACTGCTTTCTCGTGCTCTGGCGCGACAAGCTCGGCCAGATCTCGCTCGCCGTCACGACGCTCTTCTGGGGCGCAGGCGCGACGCTGCAGTTCATCGTGCTGAAATGGGCCGAAGTGTCGCTCGGCATGACGCTCTCGCAGGCAGCGATCCTGCAGGCGGTGATCGCGGTCGGCGTCGCGGCGGGCGCGGTGCTCGCGGCCGCGCGCGTGCCGCTCAAGCGCTCGCTCAGCGTGCTGCCGGTAGGCATCGTCATGGGACTCGCCGTCATGCTGATGGCCTTCTACACGCGCCATCTCTTTCCCGCGCACTGGGGCATCTACTTCGGCAAGATGCACTTCCCCGGCTATCTGCTGATCGCATATGTGTTCCTGATGATCGTCGGCGGACTGTCGGGCTTCTTCGTCGTGCCGATGAACGCGCTGCTCCAGCATCGCGGGCACGTTCTGCTTTCCGCCGGGCATTCCATCGCCGTGCAGAATTTCAACGAGAACCTGTCGGTGCTCGTCATGCTGTGCCTCTACGCCGTGCTCGTGTGGCTCGACGTGCCGATCCAGTTCGTCATCGTGCTATTCGGCTCGTTCGTGTGTCTCATGATGTACTTCGTGATGCGACGGCATCAGGCCAATCAGCGCGCGTTCGATTCGGTCGCGCTGATCGGCGAAGCGCGGCACTGACCCTCTTCGCATCATGCTTGCCGCCGATCTCTTTTCCTTCGTCACCCGCGTGCGCGAACGCGCGCCGCTCGTGCATTGCCTCACGAATCTCGTCGTCACCAACTTCACCGCGAACGTGCTGCTCGCGATCGGCGCCGCGCCCGCGATGGTCGTCGCGCGCGAGGAAGTCGGCGAATTCGCGGCCGTCGCCAATGCGCTGTCGGTCAATCTCGGCACGCTCGACGTGCCGCAGAGCCGCGCGATCCGCGCCGCCGTCGAGGCCGCCAACAGCGCGGGCACGCCGTGGGTGCTCGATCCGGTCGCGGTCGGGCCGCTCGCGTTTTGCACGGAATTTGCGTTCGATCTGCTCGATGCGAAGCCCGCGGTGATCCGCGGCAACGCGTCGGAGATCATCAGCTTGTCGGGGGGCGCATCAAGCGGACGCGGCGTCGACAGCACCGCCGCCACCGATGCCGCGCTCGACGCCGCGCAGGTGCTCGCGCTGAAGACGCAGGCCGTCGTCGCGGTCACGGGCGAGACCGATTACGTGACCGATGGCCGCCGCGTCATCGCGATGTCGAACGGCTCGCCCTTGATGACGCGCGTGACGGGCGTCGGCTGCGCGTTGTCCGCGACGGTGGCCGCGTTCGTCGGCGTGGCGCCGGATCGCGACGCGCTCTGGTCCGCGACCGTCGCCGCCATCGCCTATTCGACCATCGCGGGGGAACTCGCCGCGCGCGACGCCGCGCTGCCCGGCAGCTTCGCCGTCGCGTATCTGGACCGGCTCGCATCGCTCGATGAAGCCGCGTTCGGCAAGACGCTCGTGCAGCGCGACATCGTTGCCGGCTGACATGCGCGCTTCGTTCGATCTCTCGCTCTATCTCGTGCTCGATCCCGTGCAGTGCGGCGGTCATGACGCGGCGGTTCGTGTCGCGCGCGCCGCGCTCGAAGGCGGCGCGACCATCGTGCAACTGCGCGCGCCCGAGTGGCACAAGCGCGCGTGGTTCGAACTCGCGCGCGATTTGCTGCCGATCACGCGCGCGCACGGCGTGCCGTTTGTCGTCAACGATCATGTCGATGTCGCGCTGGCTGTCGGCGCGGATGGCGTGCATATCGGCCAGCGCGATCTGCCCGCCGATGTCGCGCGCCGACTGCTCGGGCCGGACGCGCTGATCGGACTGTCGGTATCGAATCTCGATGAAACCGCCGACGCGGCGAAACGCGCGGGCGTCGTCGATTATCTCGGCGCGGGTCCGGTGTACGCGACGCCGACCAAGACCGACGCCTCCACGCCCTGCGGCATCGAGGGTCTCGCTGAAATCTGCGCGGCCGCGCATGTGCCGACCGTCGCGATCGGCGGCATTCAGGCGCATAACGCCGCAGACGTCATGCGCGCGAAGCCGGCCGGTCTCGCGGTGGTGTCGGCGATCTGCAAGGCGGCCGATCCGCGCACGGCGGCCTCGGCGCTTGCCGCGACCATCGCACAGTCACGCATCTAAGCTCATGGCAATCACGAAAACCATTCCGAACGTCCTCACGATCGCCGGCTCCGACTCGGGCGGCGGCGCGGGCATTCAGGCCGATCTGAAGGCGTTCTCCGCGCTCGGCGCGTACGGCGCGAGCGTCATCACGGCGCTCACCGCGCAAAACACGCGCGGCGTGACAGCCGTTCACGCGCCGGAGCCCGCGTTCATCGCGGCGCAGCTCGACGCCGTGTTCGACGACATCCGCATCGATGCCGTGAAGATCGGCATGCTGGCGAACGCGGGCATCGTGCGCGCGGTCGCCGAGGCGCTCAAGCGCCATCGGCCGAAACATGTTGTGCTCGACACCGTGATGATCTCGAAGAGCAATCACGCGCTGCTCGCGCCGGAAGCCGTTGCCGCGTTGCGCGACGAATTGCTGCCGCTCGCGACGCTCGTCACGCCGAATCTGCCGGAAGCGGCGGCGCTGTTAGGCGACGAAAGCGCCGCCGACGAAGACGCGATGGTCCGTCAGGGCGAAGCCTTGCGCGCGCTCGGCGCGCGGGCCGTGCTGATGAAAGGCGGCCACCTTGCATCGAACGACAGTCCCGACTGGCTGATCGAGGCGGCGGGCGCACTGAGGCTCGGCGGCGCGCGCGTGCCGCTCAAGAACACGCACGGCACGGGCTGCACGCTGTCGTCGGCGATCGCGGCGCTGATTGCGCAAACCGACGATCTTGCGAGCGCGACCGCCGAGGCGAAGCGCTATCTGACCGGCGCGATCGAAGCGAGCGTGCGGCTCGACGTCGGTCATGGCGTGGGTCCGGTGCATCATTTTTTCCGCTGGTGGTGATCAGCCGGTGATCACTCCGCCGACGCGGCGAACGCCCGCGCGCGCTCCGGCCAGTCGTCCGGCACGATGAAGCCTCGCGATTCCTCCACGAAATTTCCCGCTTCGTCGCGCGCGTAGGCGGCAACCATCGTCGGCGCGATCGTGCCTTCGAGACGCGCGCGAATCGCATCCGATTCCGCGATCAGCGTTTCGGCGGAATCCGCATCGAGCCGCCGCGACGCGAGCCACGCCATGCGCGGCTGCACGACCCACGCGCGCTCATCGTCCGACGCATTCGAGCGCGCGTCGCGCCATTCCGACGCCGTCAGCCACCATCCGCGCAGATGGTGCTCCCCTATTTCGCGCGCGGGCACGACCTCGTCGCCGCCGAGCCCGTGATAGAAAAGCCGGCCTTTGATGAACAACTGCGCCTGCCACGGACCGTCGAAGCCGAGCAACGCGAACTCGGCGCGCCGCGTCAGCGCCAGTTGATGCGTGAGAAGCCGCTCGTGCTTGATATCGAAGCGATCCTGCAGATTCGGCCCGACGTAGTTCGACAGACGCGCCGCGCGCGCCGCATCGCCGTCGCTATCGTCGATATGCAGGTAGAACTTCACCGCCAGCTCCCAGTGCAGCCGCGCGCCATCCGCCGATTCGAGCAGGAAATCGCATTCGCCGATGGTGCGCCGCTGTTGCCGCAACGGCACGTTCGCCGCGATGAGGCGCGCCGCCGGACCGTGCGCGAGAAAAAAGCGGATGAGGCTCTCGGCGTAGATGCCGAGGCGCGTGAACTTCGGATCGCGCGCGTGATCGTGCAGCGGCTGCGGCGCGGCATCGAGCGCCTTCAGCCACACGAGCGTCGCGTCGCGCTCCGCTGTCGACGCGAACGGATGCGCGAGCGCGGCGTCGCCTTCGCGCAGCAGATCGGGAGCGAACAGAAGCCAGGCGAGATCGCGAACCGTGACGTCGCCGAAACGATCGACGAGACGCGTGAGATCGCTCGCCCGGGCCGTCATCAGACGCCGCCCTTCTCTGCTCCTTGCTCGACGCCGAGCGCGGCGAGCGCCTCGCGATACGTATTGCGCGCGAGGCAGAGATCGGCCCACGCCTTCGACTTGTCCTGCAGGCTGCGCAGCAGATAAGCCGGGTGATACGTGACGACCACCGGCACGCCACGATACTCGTGCACGCGTCCGCGCATCGATGCGATGCTCGCCTCGTTCTTCAGCAGACTCTGCGCGGCAAAGCGTCCCATCGCGACGATGACCTTCGGCTTCACGAGTTCGACCTGCCGTTGCAGATACGGCTCGCAGCGCGCGACTTCGTCGAGCTCGGGATTGCGGTTGCCGGGCGGCCGGCACTTGATGACATTCGCGATATAGACGTTCGTCTGCCGCGACAGCGTGAGCGCGCGCAGCATGTTGTCGAGCAGCTTGCCCGCCTGGCCGACGAACGGCTCGCCTTGCTTGTCCTCGTTCTCGCCCGGCGCTTCGCCGATCAGCATCCAGTCGGCTTCGCGATCGCCGACGCCGAAGACCGTGTTCGTGCGGCGCTCGCACAAACGGCAGCGCTCGCAGTTCGCGACGCGTTCGGCGAGCGCATCCCACCCGAGCGTGTGGATGTCGCTCGGGGCTTCCGCGGTGGCGGGCTCGACATGGAGCGGCGTTTCGTCGGTCCAGGGGAGATCGTCGTAGGCGTCGAGCGGCGGCGCGTCGGATTCGGGCTGTGCGGACTGGAGGGGCTTCGGCTCCGGCCGCATGTCGACGACGACGGGCGCGGGTGCTTCCGTGATCGTCGCGACCGCTTCAGGCGTGCGCTCTTCCTCGACCTTCGGCGCGGGCGCAAGCCCACGCCGTACCCAGACCGGCCCGATTCCCAACTCTTCGATCAGCATTTCATCGAGCGCCATGCGCAGTCTCCTCCGTAAACGACAGACGCATGACGATTGCGTCCTCGCGCGAGCGATGCCGCGCGGGGTAATAGTTCTTGCGGCGTCCGATGGCCGCGAAGCCAAAACGCTCGTAGAGCTGGATCGCGCGCGGATTGGACGGCCGCACTTCGAGCAGCACGCCTTCGAGCTTCTCCGCGCGCGTGATGCGGACCGCTTCGCGCAGAAGCGTCAGACCCGCCCCCGCCCGCTGCGCAGACGGTGCGACGCACAGATTGAGCAGATGCATCTCGTCGACGACGGGCATCAGCACGCAATAGCCGATCAGCGTGCCGGTCACATGGCGCAGACACACGCCGAAATAGCCATTGCGCAGCGAATCCTGAAAATTGCCGCGGCTCCACGGAAACTCGTAGGCGAGCTTTTCGACCGCGGCGACTTCGTCGAGGTCCGCTTCCGTCATCGGTGTGAGATACCGATCGGCCAGCAGCACGCCGCTCACCGAAGCGCCTCCTCGCGAGCCTGCATGCGTTCGGCCGTCGTCTGGGCGACCTTGTCGCGCACATATTCGGGCGCGGCGTGTTCGGGTGCGACCGCGCGCCCAGCCCGCCAGTCCCGCAAGCCGATGAGCGCGACCGGCAACGCGTGCGGCAGCGCTTCGCGATCGACACGCGCGGCGGCGGCGAGCGCCGGCAGACGATCGCCGAATGCGGACGCGGCGTTGCCCGCGAGCGCGAACGGCACGTCGGGCAGAGGCAGCGCGCCGGGCGCATCGAGCGCGGCCGGATGCAGCGTGCGCCAGTCGCCGGCGGCGGCATCGAATTCGAAATCGGCCCAGTACGCTTCATCCATGCGGGCGTCCAGCGCCGCTAGCACGCGCGCCGGGATCGACGGATCGTTCAGGCGCGCGTGCTCCGCGCAGGCGAGCAGCGTGCCCACCGGCACGACCGGCACGTTCAAACCGAACGCCAGGCCTTGCGCCACGCCTGTCGCCGTGCGCAAGCCGGTGAAGGAGCCCGGGCCCGCGCCGAATGCGATCGCCGCGCAGTCGGCGAGCGCGAGCCCGGCGTCGGCGAAAAGCTCGCGCACGGCCGGCAAAAGGCGCGTGCTCGACACGGCGCCGGTCGCCTCGTGGCGAAACCACACGCGCGTGTCGCCGTTCACGTATTGAGGCGCGGCGGAGTTCGGAGTGGCGGCGAAAGCGCTGTCGGCGAGCAGGAGCGCGACGGAGCAAAATTCCGTCGAGGTGTCGAGGGCGAGCAAAACGGTGCGTGTCATAGCCGGTATTGTAATGCGGGACATGCGCCGGATTCGCGTGATCGGCGATACGCGGTCGACCCAATTCGCGTCCGCAAGGCGTCTGGAAGGCGTCCTCGGTTGGAGGAAAGCCTCGACCGGGCTCGCGCGTCTCGCTTGCTAAGATCGTCCGGTCCATCTCGATAACAACGGAGAACGCATGACCGACATCGATCAGCAATTCGCCCAAGCCCAGTCTGACGTCACTCAACTGCCCGAGCGTCCCGGCAATCTCACGCTGTTGCGGCTTTATGCGCTTTTCAAGCAGGCGAGCATCGGCGACGTGCAAGGCGAAAAGCCGGGCTTCACGGATATCGCCGGCAAATACAAATACGAAGCGTGGGCCGCGCTGCAAGGCACGCCCGCCGACGACGCCAAGGCACGCTACGTCGAACTCGTCGAATCGCTCAAGCGGGGCGAGGCGGCCTGAGGTTCGGGCCGGCGTCGGCCAGTTCCAGCGGACCGGCCGCGCCGTCCGATGCCCGAAGATGGCGCGGCGATGCGTCAAAATGTGGCGCAGTGCAGCAAATTCCGATATACTAGCGGTCAGCGCTCGATTGCGGGTGGCGAGCCTTCCGGCAAGTCCCACGCAGCAAGGCGCTTCGTAGCGTTTCGCTCCAATCCAGTTTAGAAACTGTCCCCTTCCTGCCAGGCCTTTGCGTCGCATTTGCGCGCAGCACGTTTCTCGGCCCGTCATGCATCAGGCTGACGTCAGCGCCCGTCGTTCTCTTCGGAACGATCGAGCCTGCCGTATCCGATACAGCTTCTAACAAAGATACTCGCCGCACGTTCGCGCGAGTAGCCTACGTTTTTCGATTTGCTCGCTGTTTCTTCGCTCGCTGAATCCAACGACCTGGGTATGCCGATTGGCGCCGACGCCTTATTCCTCGTTTCAAGGATCGACATGACTTCGAGCTTCACCGCTAGCCCGTTGGACAATCTCGCAGCAAACATTGGCATCACCCCCTCGGCCGATACCCCGGCCACCGACGCACCCGCCGACAAGCCCGCCGGCCCCACTTTCGAATCGCTCGGCCTTTCCGCCGACATCGTGTCCGCGCTGACCGCTGCGGGCTACGAATCCCCGACGCCCGTGCAGCAGCGCGCGATTCCCGCCGCGCTCGCCGGCCGCGATCTGCTCGTCTCCAGCCCGACCGGTTCGGGCAAGACGGCCGCGTTCATGCTGCCCGCCATCGAAAAATTCGCGCAACTGCAAAAGCTGGAAGCGCAACAGCCGCGCGCGCCGCGCGACCCGAACGCAGCGCGTGGCCGCCGTCCGCAGCCGATCGCGCGCCCGAAGCTGCTCGTGCTCACGCCGACGCGCGAACTCGCGATGCAGGTTTCCACCGCCGCGACCACGTACGGCAAGCATCTGCGCCGCCTGCGCACCGTCAGCATTCTGGGCGGTGTCGCGTACGGCCAGCAGCTCATGCTCCTCGCGAAGAACCCTGAGATTCTCGTCGCGACGCCGGGCCGCCTGATCGACCATCTGGAACGCGGCCGCATCGACCTGTCGGAACTCAACATGCTCGTGCTCGACGAAGCCGATCGCATGCTCGACATGGGCTTCATCGAAGACATCGAAACGATCGTCGACGCGACGCCCGCCTCGCGCCAGACGCTGCTCTTCTCCGCGACCATCGATAGCAAGATCACGTCGCTGACCGGCCGCCTGCTGAAGGATCCGGAGCGCATCGAGATCGTCCAGAAGCTCGAAGCGAAGAGCAACATCGCGCAGACCGTGCATTACGTCGATGACCGCGATCACAAGGACCGCTTGCTCGATCATCTGCTGCGCGGCGAAGGCCTGGATCAGGCGATCGTATTCACGGCGACGAAGAGCGACGCGGATCTCATCGCCAACCGTCTCGCCGACGCGGGCTTCGAGTCCGCCGCGCTGCACGGCGATCTGCCGCAAGGCGCGCGCAACCGGACGATCCGCGCGCTGCGCGAGCGCCGCGTGCGCGTGCTGGTAGCGACCGACGTCGCCGCGCGCGGCATCGACATTCCGGGTATCACGCACGTCTTCAACTATGACCTGCCGAAGTTCGCGGAAGACTACGTGCACCGTATCGGCCGTACCGGCCGTGCTGGCCGCAGCGGCACGGCGGTGAGCCTCGTGCACTACGCCGAAATGGGCGCGTTGAAGCGCATCGAGCGTTTCGTGCGCGCGCCGCTGCCGGTGAACGTCGTCGCAGGCTTCGAACCGCGCAAGGCGCCGCCGAAGGGTGGTTTCGGCGGCGGCCGTGGCCGTCCGGGCGGTAACGGCGGTGGCCGTCGCTTCGGTGGCAATGGCGGCGGCAGCAGCAGTGGCCGTGGTTACGGTCCGGGCAACGCCGGCGGTTATGGCAACAAGTCGAATGCAGGTTCTCGCGAAGGCGGTTATCGCGATGGCGGCGGTTATCGCGGCGGCAACAGCGATGGCGGCTACCGTGGCGGCAACAGCGATGGCGGCTATCGCGGTGGCAATCGCGAAGGCGGCTACGGCTCGCGCGACGGCTACAGCGCACGCCGTAACGACGGCCCGCGCGCCCCGCGCCGCGGCAACTAAGCTGCTTGCGGGAAGCGGTTCCTGATACCGCTTCCCCGTTGCGAAAAGAAAAACCGATGCCTCGTGCATCGGTTTTTTTTCGCCCCGTCGCCATATTTCACCATGCGCAATGCTCTTTTGCGTCGCAAAAGCGGTGCTGCGCGGCACAAAACCGGCGGTTGCAAGATAGAAAACGCCGTTCCGCAATACGATATTCGGATCGTATCTCGTTGATTTTTAACAAGGAAAATAAACCAGAATTCTCTGTCAGAGAGGTGTTTCGGAAAATCGCATTAGCCTAGACTCTTATATAAGAGTTGAGCAAACGCAGACGCCGATTCGGCGCCGCTCATGCGATTCAGGAACATCAGTCCAGTCTCAGGGAGATTCGCCATGACCTCACGTCAACAACAAGCCCAGCAACTCCAGCAGCAATGGGAAACCGATCCGCGCTGGAAGGGCATCAAGCGCGGCTACTCGGCGGATGACGTCGTCCGTCTGCGCGGCTCGGTGCAGCCGGAGCACACGCTCGCGCGACGCGGCGCCGAACGGCTGTGGGCATCGATCAACGACGAGCCGTTCGTCAACGCGCTCGGCGCGCTGACCGGCAATCAGGCGATGCAGCAGGTCAAGGCCGGCCTCAAGGCGATCTATCTGTCGGGCTGGCAAGTGGCGGGAGATGCCAACGTCGCGGGTGAAATGTATCCCGACCAGTCGCTGTATCCGGCGAATTCGGTGCCGCTCGTCGTGAAGCGCATCAACAACACGCTCACCCGCGCCGATCAGATTCAATGGTCGGAAGGCAAGAATCCAGGCGATGAAGGCTATATCGATTACTTCGCGCCGATCGTCGCCGATGCGGAAGCGGGTTTCGGCGGCGTGCTGAACGCGTTCGAACTCATGAAGGCGATGATCGAAGCCGGCGCCGCGGGCGTGCACTTCGAGGACCAACTGGCGTCGGTCAAGAAATGCGGTCACATGGGCGGCAAGGTGCTCGTGCCGACGCGCGAGAATGTGGCGAAGCTGTCGGCCGCGCGGCTGGCCGCGGACGTGTGCGGCGTGCCGACGTTGCTCATCGCCCGCACGGACGCCGAAGCCGCCGATCTCGTCACGTCCGACATCGACGACAACGACAAGCCGTTCCTCACCGGCGAGCGCACGGTGGAAGGCTTCTTCCGCACGAAGCCGGGTCTCGCGCAGGCAGTTTCGCGCGGCCTCGCCTACGCGCCCTACGCCGATCTCGTCTGGTGCGAAACGGGCAAGCCGGATCTCGAATACGCGAAGAAGTTCGCCGAGGCGATCCACAAGGCATTCCCCGGCAAGATGCTGTCGTACAACTGCTCGCCGTCGTTCAACTGGAAGAAGAATCTGGACGACGCGACCATCGCCAAGTTTCAGCGCGAACTGGGCGCGATGGGCTACAAGTTCCAGTTCATCACGCTGGCCGGCTTCCACGCGCTGAACTACTCGATGTTCAACCTCGCGCACGGCTACGCCCGTTCGCAGATGAGCGCGTTCGTCGAATTGCAGCAGGCCGAATTCGCCGCCGCCGACAAGGGCTTCACGGCCGTCAAGCACCAGCGCGAAGTGGGCACCGGCTACTTCGACGCGGTCACGCAGACGGTCGAGAAGGAAGCATCGACGACCGCCCTGCACGGCTCGACCGAAGACGAGCAGTTCTTCGACAAGAAGGTCGCGTAATACGGCTTCAGCAGGCGAATCAGGGAGAGTGGTGAAAAGAAGCGGCGTCCCGGCGCGCGCAGCCACGCGCCGGGGAACGCCGCTCGCTAGCGATACACGATCACCGGAATCTTCGTATGGGTCAGGACGCGCTGCGTTTCGCTGCCGATCAGCAGACTGCCGAGACCGCGCCGTCCGTGCGACGCCATCAGGATCACGTCGCAACCGTTTTGCTCCGCCGCCTCGATGATGCCGATATACGGCGCGGCATCGATGCTCGTCACGCTCGTGCAGGGCACGCCGGCGCTTTCCGCGGCGCGCTCGACCGCGCGCAGATGTTCGCGGGCTTCGTTCTCGGCGCGGGCGTGAAAATCGTCGGGCGGCTCGACGGCGACATCGGCGAATGGCGAATACGGATACTGAGGCAGGCACGCGTAAGCCGTGATGCGCGCACCGACGGATTGCGCAAGATCGATCGCGCCGTCGATGGCCTTTTGCGATAGCTCCGAGCCGTCGGTCGGCACGAGGATGTGTTTGAACATGGCGTCCTCCCCCGTCAGTTGATGGTGCGTGATTCCATTGTAGTAACGGGCGCCGGCGCAGAGCAATTTCGATGTACCCGCGCGGCGATGCGACGCCGCGCATAGGATTCCGAAGCTTTCACCGGCTCGCAGTCAACCCCAATATCCCGTCGCGTTATAGGTATGTTTGAGCAAATCGAGAAACAATCGCACGCGCAACGGCAGATGCCGCCTTTGCGGAAACACCGCGTGAATGCCGATCGGCGGCGCGGCGTACGCATCGAGCACGCTGACGAGGCGGCCAGCGTCGATGTCATCGCCGACTTCCCACCACGAGCGCCACGCGAGACCGCGGCCTTCGAGACACCATTCGTGCAGCACGGCGCCGTCGGAGCATTCCATCGTGCCGGAAACCTTGATCGTGACAACCTTGCCGTCCTGCTCGAACACCCAGCCACGCTGCTGATTCGCCGACGCGCCGAGTGCCAGGCAATTGTGATGCGCGAGCGCGGCGAGATCGGCGGGCTCGCCACGTTTTTCCAGATACTCCGGCGACGCGACACACACGCGTCGGTTCTCCCCGAGCTTCAAGGAGACCAGCGACGAATCCGGCAACTCGCCGAGACGCACGGCGCAATCGAAGCCTTCGTTGACGAGATCGACCATGCGGTCGGTCAGATCGAGACTCACGGAAACGTCCGGATGCAAGGTCGTGAACTTCGGCACGAGCGGCGCGACGTGACGCCGTCCGAAGCCCGCCGGCGCCGAGACGCGCAAATGCCCGCTCGCCTTCACGCCGCCCGCCGACACGCTCGCCTCCGCGTTCTGCATGTCGTTGATGATGCGCTGGCAGTCCTCGAGAAACGCGGAGCCTTCGAAGGTCAGCGTGATTCGGCGCGTCGTACGCACGAGCAGCTTCACGCCGAGCCGCTCTTCGAGCGCATCCAGCCTGCGTCCGATGACGGCCGGCGCGATGCCCTCCGCCTGTGCCGCCGCCGACAGGCTGCCCTTCGCCGCGACCGAAGCGAAGGTTTCTATCTGCTTGAATCGATCCATGCGCGTTCGTCGTCAATATCGGTGTTGAACCACAGATTAGGTAAGTAAAAGTAAAAGATCAAGTGATGCTGCGGTGCTTTTTCCATCACTTAGATCACGAATACAATCGATTCCGACCTCTAAACGGAGCGCAAGGCTATGTCGGCCATAACGACACACGCATCGTCCAGCGAAATTTCCCGCGAGTTGTCCAAGCTCCCCCGCGCAGTCATCTTCGACGCTTACGGCACGCTTTTCGACGTCCACTCGGTCGTCGCGGCGGCCGAGCAGCTCTTTCCCGGCCTCGGCGACGCACTCTCGAAGCTCTGGCGCCGCAAGCAGATCGAGTACACGCAACTGCGCACGCTCGCCGATCCGTCGGGCGCGCACTACGAGCCGTTCTGGACAGTCACGATCGATGCGCTGCGCCACGCGGCTGCACGCCTGAACCTCGCCGATGCGCTCACGAGCGCCGCCGAAAAGCGCCTGATGGACGAATACGCGTGCCTTTCCGCGTTCCCCGACACGCTGCCCGCGCTCAGATCGTTGCGCGACGGCCTCGCCATTCCGCTCGCGATTTTGTCGAACGGCAATCCGCCGATGCTCGACATCGCCGTGAAAAGCGCCGGCATGAGCGGCCTCTTCGATTACGTTCTGTCGGTCGATGCAGCGCGCGCCTACCAGCCCGCGCCCGCCGCCTACGCGCTCGGCACCCGAGCCTTCGATGCCAGCGCGCGCGACATCGTATTCGCGTCGAGCAACGGCTGGAATGTCGCCGGCGCAACATGGTTCGGCTACACGACTTTCTGGATCAACCGCGCCGCGCTGCCGCCCGAGGAACTGGGCGTCGCGCCGCACGGCAGCGGCTGCGGCATGGCCGATCTCATCGCTTTCATCGAAGGCGGCGCGACGCGCGCCGTCGCCAACTCTCGCCGGATCACGCAGCCGAAAAGCAGGCAGCGCAACGCTTCACGCACAACCACTAGCAAAACCGTCTGACCGACCAAGGAGAAAACCATGACGCATCCATCGAATCCGCTTTCGCTTCCGAAAGGCATGGCCATCTCAGCCGATATCAAGCCCGGCTACGAGACCATCCTGACGCCCGAAGCGCTCGCGTTCGTCGCGTCGCTGCATCGCCAGTTCGAGCCGCGCCGCCAGCAATTGCTCGCGGCGCGCGTCGAGCGCACGAAGCGTCTCGATGCGGGCGAGCGCCCGAGCTTCCTCGAAGAAACGAAATCGATCCGCGAAGGCGACTGGAAGGTCGCGCCGCTGCCGGCAGATCTTCAATGCCGTCGCGTCGAGATCACCGGTCCGGTCGAGCGCAAGATGATCATCAACGCGCTCAACTCCGGCGCGGATTCCTACATGACCGACTTCGAGGATTCAAATGCGCCGAACTGGGACAACCAGATCGTCGGCCAGGTCAATCTGAAGGAAGCCGTGCGCCGCACGATTTCGCTCGAACAGAACGGCAAGTCGTACAAGCTCAACGACAAGATCGCGACGCTGATCGTGCGTCCGCGCGGCTGGCATCTCGACGAAAAGCACGTCACCGTTGATGGCGAGCGCGTGTCGGGCGGCATCTTCGATTTCGCGCTCTTCCTGTTTCACAACGCGAAGGAGTTGATCGCGCGCGGCAGCGGTCCGTACTTCTATCTGCCGAAGATGGAAAGCCATCTCGAAGCGCGTCTGTGGAACGACATTTTCGTCGCGGCGCAGGATGCCATCGGCATCCCGCGCGGCACGATTCGCGCGACGGTGCTCGTCGAAACGATTCTCGCCGCGTTCGAGATGGACGAAATCCTGTACGAGCTGCGCGAGCATAGCTCGGGTCTCAACGCGGGCCGCTGGGATTACATCTTCTCGGCGATCAAGAAGTTCAAGAACGACACGGACTTCTGCCTCGCCGACCGCGCGAAGATCACGATGACGTCGCCCTTCATGCGCGCCTATGCGCTCGAACTTTTGAAGACATGCCACAAACGCAATGCGCCGGCGATCGGCGGCATGTCGGCGCTGATTCCGATCAAGAACGATCCGGCCGCGAACGACAAAGCGATGGGCGGCGTGCGCTCCGACAAGGCGCGCGACGCCTCCGACGGCTACGACGGTGGCTGGGTCGCGCATCCGGGCCTCGTGCCGGTCGCGATGGAAGAGTTCGTGAAGGTGCTCGGCGACAAACCCAACCAGATCGACAAGCAGCGCACCGACGTGCAGGTGACGGCGCACGATCTGCTCGACTTCCGTCCGGAAGAGCCGATCACCGAAGCGGGCTTGCGCAACAACGTGAACGTCGGCGTCCACTATCTCGGTTCGTGGCTCGCGGGCAATGGCTGCGTGCCGATCCACAATCTGATGGAAGACGCCGCGACCGCCGAAATCTCGCGCTTGCAGGTGTGGCAATGGATCCGCTCGCCGAAGGGCAAGCTCGACGACGGCCGCAAGGTCACGGCATCGATGGTGCGCGAGATCACCATCGACGAACTGGAGAAGGTGAAGCAGGCGGTCAGCGCGTCGGGCGCGGACACGAAGCCCTACGAACGCGCGGCGAAAATCTTCGAGGAAATGTCGACTTCGGCGCACTTCACCGAGTTTCTGACGCTGCCGCTGTACGAGGAAATTTGAGCGTTTCGCGTCGTCTCGCGCACGAACGGAAAACGGCCTTCGGGCCGTTTTTTCGTCTGGCACGCCGCATGGATCGCGCACGGCGTGTGCTACATTGCGCATCGTCTTTTCAACGATTCAACCGTGGAGCGCACTCATCGTGCGAACGACAGCATGAGCAATATCCAGCTCGATATCGAATGGACCGAAGCGGCATCGCGCAAGATCGAAAAACTGATGCCGCGCAACGCGAACAAGGACTCGTATCTGGCGCTGCCGCCCGTCGAATGCCTGCCGATGGAAGGCGACGTGCTGTTCCTCGGACCGTCCGGCAAGCAGCAGCCGTTCATCGTCGCGGAGCGCCAGTATCATCACGACGGCGACGCCGACTGGACCATCATCCTGATCCTCGACGTCCCGCAAGAAACGCATTAAAAGCGCTGTCCGGTCCGTCAGAGAATCTTGCTCGCGACACGGACTTCGCCGTGCTCGCACAAGTCCGGCGATTTGGCGCGGAACGTCTGGATGTGCGCCGTTTCGCCGTGCTTCGCGAGCGCGGCCTCGCTCTCCCAGCGCTCGACGAAGATAAAGCGCCGCGGCTCCTTCAGGTCGCGGTGCAAGTCGTATTGCAGCGCACCCGCCTCCTTGCGCGTCGGCTCGACGTTCGCTTCCAGCACTTCCCTCAGTTCCTCTTCCTTGCCCGGTTTGGCAACAAAGATCGCGACGACGGCAACTTCCGACATGAGCTTCTCCTTTCTTACTTGAACGATGGAAGCACGAGCATAACCGCGCATCGCGCATGTCGCCGAAAACGCCCGATCTGCAAGCCAAAGAAAAAGCCCGCGTTCCAAGAGAAACGCGGGCAAAAACCGTCGCCCTACGAGGATAGGCGACGGGGCCATCGGGGTTCGCGCAGCGCGAACCAATCGTCTGTTTGTCAGGTACAACGTGCGTGATACCCGCGCTTCGTGGAACTTCCGGCGGGTGATTTACGCCACTGATGCAATGTACTGTCCGGGCGTTCATTTCTATAAGCTTTTGCGCACATTTCCCGATAGAAAGAATTGTCTGCGCAATATTTACGCGTCGCTCGCATTTCCGTGCGCGCTGAAAAAATCGTTTGCGCGCCCGGCGGCGACATCGGCAGCGTAAAAAAACCGCCTCGCGAAGGAGGCGGTTTCTGGGGATCGGCGCGGAAAACGATCAGCTGATCTGGTCGGCGAGCAGCGCCATGATCTGGCGAGCTTGCGGCGACGAATCGACTTCGCCCTTGTCGTCGACGATCGCCACGCGCGTTTGCTGCTCGGTGACGGCGCGCACGTTGACCTGATACTGCTTCGCCTTCATTTCCTTGCGGCCGTGGAATACCTGGCTCCAGAAGCCTTGTTCCGCCGACGACTTGTCCGTCGGATCGACGTAGCGCACGTAATAGACGCCCTTGCTGCGGTCGCGGTCGTCCACCGTGAAGTTGGCGCGATCGAGCGCGATGCCCACGCGCAACCACGCGCGGTCGTACGCTTCCGGCAAGGTCAGTTGCGACGATGCGGCCTCGGGCACGACTTCGTTGCGGATCGGCGAATTGCCCGCGTACGCGGCGTTCTGCGCCGCGACCGACGCCGCCTTCGCATCGCCGCCCTTCGCGGCTTGCGCGCCCGCAGCACCGGCGGCCGGGGCGTCGAGCGGCGTTGCGCCGCCGGAAGCCGCCCGCTGGTCGGCCAGCGACAGCGAGGACATCAGGCGCTTGAGGTATTCGTTCTCGAGCGCGGGATCGTTCGGGCGGGCCTGCCACTGGCTCGTGTCATTGTTCACGCCGGTCAGCGCCTCGCGCATGCCCTTCTGGCTGATGAACACATACGTGCCGCCGTTCGGCGCCGCTTCGAGACGCGTGCGGTACTTGTTGCGCTCGGCCGTGACATACGAGTTGCCGGTTGCCTTGGCGAGCGTGTCGCGGATTAGGCCGTCGGAAATCTGCGGATGGGTTTCGTTCCAGTCCGTTTCCATCACGCCCTTGTCGCGCTGATCGACGACGAGCAGAAAGCCCTGCTCCTGCCAGAAACGGCGGACCTGCGGCCACACCTGATCGGGCGTCTTGCCATCGACGACGAGCCAGCGCTCGGTGCCGTCGCGCTGAACGCGCATGCCCGACACCGGCGGAACCACCGTGGGCGCGTTCGGTGCGACTTTCTGAATCTGCTGCAGATCGGACAGCGATGCCTGCCCGCCCTGCGGCGGCAATGAACGCTGATCGGCCGCTTCGTCGAGCAGGTTCGGCGGCACGGCGAGAGACACCTGTTTCGAACGCTGATCGCTCTTGTAGTTGAACGCGTTGGGATTGGACGAGCCACATCCCGCCACGATTCCGGCCACCGCGAAGAGCGCAGCCATCCGCTTCGTTACACGAAAATCTGTCATTTGGAGAAGTCCTTCCGCTACGCCACGGGCGTTCTTCCGTGGATCAACCCGTTATTTTACCGGTCCGCCGTGCGCCGTGACAAAAAAGAGGTCACGACGGCTTCCGGCAAGGCTGCGCAGCGCGCCCATTAAACGTTGCCTTTCAATGACGAAAGCAGACTACGCGCAGCCAAAAGGCGCGCCTCAAATTTCCATTTAAGCCGCTCCGCATCGAATTGACAATTTATGACAATCGCGAAAAGCGGCAATTCGGCTTTTCGATCTGCGTAACCTTTTGATTCATAGAGACTTCTTTTTCTCCGACGCGCATCCGCCCGTTTCGCGCGGAAACATCGACGTGTATCAGTTTTTTCTGACTTCCTCCTAAAATCGCATCTCGAAAATAAGAAGAGTCCTAATTAACGGAGAGAACGTCATGAGAAAAATCAGAATTCCTCACTACGCGACCGCGTGCCTGACCATTCTGGCGATCGGCGCGTCGGCTAATGCCCACGCGCAGCTCGGTGCCGCCGGGCGCGCGTCGAGCGCATCGCAGGGCGATGTCGTGCATCAGGCGCAGAGCGGCCTCGTGAAATTCCACGAAACGACCGATGCCGACGGCATCGTCGTGCGTGAGTATGTCGATTCGAGCGGCACGGTGTACGCGGTGTCCTGGCGCGGCCCGGCGATGCCGGACGTCCGCACGCTGCTCGGCAGCCATTTCGAGACGTTCAGGCAAGGCGCGAGCGCGTCGGTCGGCGATGCGGGCCTGCATGCGGCGCACGTCGCCGCGGGCGATCTCGTCGTCGAAAATCGCATGCGGCTGCGCGAATTCATCGGCCGCGCATGGCTTGCGAGCGCCCTGCCGCCGGGCGTCAGCGCAACGGACATTCAGTAAGAGGCCCGCCATGAACCCACGCGCCCTTCTCTCGATCGCCGCACTCGGCACTTGCGTTCTGCTTCACGCCTGCGGCGGCGGCGGAGGTTCGGACGGCGGCTCGAACGGCAGCGCCGCCGCGTCGCCTCACCAGGCCAGCGCGCCCCAGACGGCCAGCGCCGCGACGCCCGCGAGCGCGGCGTCGTCCCCATCCACCGGCACGACCGTCGCGCAATCGACGACGCCCAACGTCCAGATCATCCATGTTTCCAGCACGCCGACCAACACGCGCAACATGCTGCAAACCAGCGTGACGATCTGCGTGCCGGGCACGGACACATGCCAGACCATCGACGACATTCAGGTCGATACCGGCTCGCACGGCTTGAGAGTGCTGGCGTCCGCACTCAGTCCGTCGATCGCGTTGCCGCTCGTTGCGGGCGGCAGCCAGAGCGCGATCATCGCGGAATGCGCCGTGTTCGGCTCAGGCTATACGTGGGGCGCGGTCCGCACGGCCGATATCCGGCTCGCGAGCCAGGTCGCGCGCTCGACTTCCGTGCAACTGATCGCCGACTCCGCCGCAGGCAACGCGGCGCAGGACTGCAGCCAGTCCGGCCTGCCGATGCTCTCCGCGTCGAGCCTGCGCGGCAACGGCATCCTCGGCGTCGGACCATTCACCGCCGACTGCGGCGCGGGATGCGCGACCTCGGCGATGCCGCGCTGGTACTACAGCTGCATCTCGGGCAACTGCACCGCGAGCAAGCTGGCGGTCGCGCAGCAGGTGACCAATCCGGTCGCGAACTTCGCGTCGGACAACAACGGCGTGCTGATCGAGCTGCCCGACGTGCCGGATAGCGGCGCATCGGCGGTCACGGGGACGATGACCTTCGGCATCGGCTCGCAGTCGAACAATCTGCTCGGCTCGGCCACGGTGCTCAAGGCGAGTTCGCTGTCCGGCTACGTCACGACGGATTTCGGCGGCAGCCAGTACGGTTCGAGCTTCATCGATAGCGGATCAAACGGCGTCTTCTTCCCGTCGGCGACGCTCGCGAAGTGCGGCGCGTGGTATTGCCCGTCGACGCCGACGACGATCGCCGCGACGATCCGTTCGTCGAGCGGCGCGCAGAGCGCGGTGAGCTTCACCATCGCGCAATCGACGACCTTGTTCGGCACCGGCCACTTCGCCTTCGACAATCTCGCCGGCTCCGCGAGCGGCTTCTTCGACTGGGGCTTGCCTTTCTTCTACGGACGGCGCGTGTTCACGGCGCTCGCAGGACGCCCGACGCCCGCAGGACCGGGACCGTTCTACGCGTTCTGAGTCCGCAAACGAAAAAACCGTCTCCGGTTTCCCGGAGACGGTTTTTATCGGTTCCGCGTCGCGACTACGCCTTGCTCTCTTCGTCGAAGATTTTCTGCGCGAGGTGGAACGCCGAATTCGCCGCCGGCACGCCGCAGTAGACCGCCGTTTGCAACAGCACTTCCTTGATCTCGTCTTGCGTGACGCCGTTGTTCTTCGCGGCGCGCAAGTGCAGTGCGAGTTCTTCGCTGCGGTTGAGCGCGACCATCATCGCGATCGTGATGAGGCTGCGCGTGTGACGCGGCAGGCCGTCGCGCGTCCAGATTTCGCCCCACGCATAGCGCGTGATGAAGTTCTGGAATTCGGTCGTCAGCTCGGTGCGGTTTGCAAGCGAGCGGTCGACGTGCGCGTCGGACAGCACCGCGCGGCGCACTTTCATCCCGGCTTCGTAACGTTCGTCGTCGGTCATCTTTATTCTCCGAGGAAGTCGAGGACGGCGCGCGTGTAGTCGTCGCGCTTTTCGATGTTCGACAGATGCGCCGCGTCCAGTTCGACGTAGCGCGAGCCGCCGATATAACCCGCGAGCTCGCGGCCCTGCTCGGCCGTCGTCGACAGATCGTGCGTGCCCGCAATCACAAGCACGGGCAATGCGATGGTCTTCGCTTCGTCGCGCAGGTCGGCGTCGCGGATCGCCTCGCAGTTCGACGCGTAGCCGTCGCCGTTGGTGTGGCGGAACACGTCGCGGATATTCGCGAGTTCGAGCTGCTCACGCTCGATGAAGGGCGCGGTAAACCAGCGCGCGATCACGGCGTCGGTCAGCGCGGGCATGCCGCCCGGCTCGCGCGCTTTCGCGGCGCGCGGCGTCCACACGGCGTCCGAGCCGATCAGCGCGGCGGTGTTCGACAACACCACGCGCGAGAAGCGCTCCGGATGACGCGCCGCCAGCCCGATGCCGGTCAGCCCGCCCATCGACAGGCCGCAGTAGTTCGCGCGCTCGATTTTCAGATGATCCATCAGGCCGATCACGTCGCCGATCAGCTGATCGATCGTGTACGGGCCCGGCGGCACGTCCGAATGACCGTGGCCGCGCGTGTCGTAGCGCACGACGCGATAGCGCGCGGCGAACGCCTCGATGTTCGGCGTCCACATCGAGACATCGGCGCCGAGCGAATTCGACAGCACGAGCCACGGCGCGTTGTCGCCCGCCGTCGCGTCGATGCGATAGTGAATCCGTGTTCCGTTGACTTCGGCAAGAGGCATGTTTTTACCGCTCCTGTGTGTTCCTGCTTATTTCGAGTGAGCGTTCGCGATGGCGGCATCGACGAACGCCTGCGCCTGTCCGACGTAATTCGCCGGATCGAGCAGCGATTTCAGTTGATCCTGCGAAACATGACGCGTGACGGTTTCGTTCGAGAAGAGTTCGTCGAAGAGCGACGTGCCGTTCGCCACCGACGCCTTCGACGCGCCTTCGACGAGCTTGTGCGCGTCGAGCCTGCCGATTGCGTCGCCGAGCGCGAGCATCACCGCTTCGCCGAGAATCAGTCCGTTGGTCACGTCGAGATTGCGTGCGAGCCGTTCGACATTGACTTCCATCGACGGAACGATGCCCACGATGTTCGACAACGCGCCCGCCGTCAGACGCGCGAGATCGGGCAGCGCTTCCCATTCGGCCTGCCAGCCGCCAAGCGCGCGCTCGTGCTCCTGGACCATGCCCGCGAAGATCGTCGCGACGAGATTCGGCGCGCGCGTCGCGGCGGTCAGAACGGCCGCGCAGCCGACTGGATTGCGCTTGTGCGGCATCGTCGACGATCCGCCCTTGCCTGCGGCCGCCGGTTCGGCGACTTCTCCGAGCTCGGTCTGCATCATCAGCGAGACATCGCGCGCGATCTTGCCCAGCGTGCCCGTCAGCATGCCGAGAAACGACGCGGTTTCCGCGATGCGATCGCGCTGCGTGTGCCACGGCAACGCGGGAAGCGCCAGCTTCAGGTCCTGCGCAAGCGATGCCGCGACCGGCAAGGCCTTGTCGCGCAGACTCGCGAGCGTGCCCGCCGCGCCGCCGAATTGCAGCACGAGCGCGCGCGACCTCAGTTCGCCGAGGCGCTCGCGATGACGCGTCACTGCATCGAGCCATTGCGCGAACTTCAGGCCGAGCGTGATCGGCAGCGCCTGCTGAAGCCAGGTGCGGCCGATCATCGGCGTGTTTTTGTGGGCTTGCGCCTGCGTGGCGAGCGCATCGGAGAGCGAGCGCAGATCCGCATCGATCAGATCGAGAAACGCGCGCAATTGCAGCACGACGCCCGTATCGATGATGTCCTGACTCGTCGCGCCCCAATGCACGTACTTGGCTGCTTCGGCGTCGCGCGCCTTTACGACGGCCGTCAGTTGCTTGACGAGCGGAATCGCGAGATTGCCGCCCGCCGCGGCGCCGGTCATCAGCGCATCGGCGTCGATGTTATCGGCATCGCAGGCGGCGACGATCGCATCCACCGCGCCCGACGGAATCACGCCATGCAGCGCGGATGCGCGCGCGAGCGCGGCTTCGACATCGAGCATGGCCTGCACGGTCGCGCGCGGCGACCAGATCTCGTTCGCGGCGGCGTTGCCGCAAATGAGATCGGTCAAACGTCCGGTCGATGAAAACATGTGATCAGACGCGCTCGATGATCATCGCGATGCCTTGGCCGACGCCAATGCACATCGTGCAAAGCGCGTAACGTCCGCCCGTGCGATGCAACTGGTAGCTCGCGGTCGTGACGAGCCGCGCGCCGGACGCGCCCAGCGGATGGCCGAGCGCGATCGCACCGCCGTTCGGATTGACGCGGGGATCGTCATCGGCGACGCCGAGCATGCGCAGCGTCGCCAAACCTTGGGACGCGAACGCTTCGTTCAGCTCGATCACGTCCATCTGGTCGATGGTCATGCCGAGACGCGCAAGCAGCTTCTGCGAGGCCGGACCCGGACCGATGCCCATCACGCGCGGCGGCACGCCGGCCGTGGCCAAGCCCAGAATGCGCGCGCGCGGCGTGAGGCCGTTGCGCTTCGCGCTTTCCTCGTCGGCTATCAGCATCGCGACCGCGCCGTCGTTCACGCCCGACGCGTTGCCCGCCGTCACCGAGCCGTCCGGACGCACGACGCCCTTCAGTTTCGCGAGCGCTTCGAGGCTCGTTTCGCGCGGATGCTCGTCCTTGTCGACGACGAGTGCATCGCCCTTTTTCTGCGGAATCGTCACCGCGACGATTTCCTGCGCCAGCGTGCCGTCCTTTTGCGCGCGCGCCGCCTTCTGCTGCGAGCGCAGCGCGAACGCGTCCTGATCGGCGCGGCTGATCTTGTAGTCGTCCGCGACGTTTTCGGCGGTTTCCGGCATCGAATCGACGCCGTACTGCTTCTTCATCAGCGGATTGATGAAGCGCCAGCCGATGGTCGTATCGTGGATTTCTGCGGAACGCGAGAACGCGCTCGTCGCCTTGCCCATCACGAACGGCGCGCGGCTCATGCTTTCGACGCCGCCCGCGATCATCAGGCTCGTCTCGCCCGACTTGATGGCGCGCGCGGCCACGCCGATCGCATCCATGCCGGAGCCGCACAGACGATTGACCGTCGAGCCCGGCGTGCCGACCGGCAAACCGGCCAGCAGCGCCGACATGCGCGCGACGTTGCGGTTGTCTTCGCCCGCCTGATTCGCGCAGCCGTAGATCACTTCGTCGATGGCTTCCCAGTCCACTTCCTTGTTGCGCTCGACCAGCGCGCGCAGCGGCACGGCGCCGAGATCGTCGGCGCGCACGGAGGACAGCGAACCGCCGTAACGGCCGATCGGCGTGCGGATGGCATCACATACGAAAGCTTGTTTCATCTTCAATGTCTCCAGAATTCTCTCAGGCTGCTTCGGTCAGCGGCGCGAATTGCAGCGGCACCTGGGCCAGCTTCCGCAACTCTTCGAACGACAGGCCGTCGACGATTTCGCGCACGACGAAGCCTTCCGGCGTCACGTCGAACACGGCGAGATCCGTGTACACGCGATTCACGCACGCGACGCCCGTCACCGGATACGTGCAGGCGTCGACCAGCTTGCTCTCGCCCTGCTTGGTGAGCAGTTCCATCATCACGTAGACCTGCTTCGCGCCGATCGCGAGATCCATCGCGCCGCCGACAGCCGGAATCGCGTCGGGCGCGCCGGTGTGCCAGTTCGCGAGATCGCCCGTCGCGGAAACCTGGAAGGCGCCGAGCACGCAGAAGTCGAGATGGCCGCCGCGCATCATCGCGAACGAATCGGCGTGATGGAAAAACGCGCCGCCGGTCAGCAACGTGACGTGCTGCTTGCCTGCGTTGATGAGTTCGTCGTCTTCCTCGCCTTTGGCGGGCGCCGGTCCCATGCCGAGCAGGCCGTTTTCGCTGTGCAGGAAGATCTCGCGGTCCGCCGCGAGATGATTGGCGACGAGCGTCGGCACGCCGATGCCCAGGTTCACGTACGCGCCTTCGGGAATGTCCGCGGCCACGCGCTTGGCCATTTCGTCACGAGTGAGTTTCTTCATGGCTTTTCGTCCTTCCTTAAGCGGCGAGTTCGGCTTGATGCACGGCTTGCGGTACTTCGACGACGCGCTGCACGAAAATGCCCGGCGTCACGATGTTTTCGGGGTCCAGCTCGCCGAGCGCGACGACCTTCGAGACCTGCACGATGGCCGTTTTCGCGGCGCTCGCCATGATCGGACCGAAGTTGCGCGCAGTTTTACGATAGACCAGATTGCCCCAGCGATCGCCCTTATATGCCTTCACGAGCGCGAAATCCGCGTGCAGCGGCGCTTCGAGCACGTAGTGCCGGCCGTCGATCACGCGCGTTTCCTTGCCTTCGGCGAGCTTCGTGCCGTAGCCCGTCGGCGTGAAAAATCCGCCGATGCCCGCGCCCGCCGCGCGGATGCGTTCCGCCAGATTGCCCTGCGGCACGAGTTCCAGCTCGATTTCGCCCGCGCGATAGAGCGCGTCGAACACATGCGAGTCCGTCTGACGCGGGAACGAGCAGATGATCTTGCGCACGCGCTTCGCCTTCAGCAGCGCGGCCAGTCCCGTGTCGCCGTTGCCGGCGTTGTTGTTGACGATCGTGAGCCCGCGCGCGCCCTGCTCGATGAGCGCGTCGATCAGCTCGGACGGCATGCCCGCCGTGCCGAAACCGCCGATCATGATGGTCGCGCCGTCGTGGACGTCGGCGACGGCCGAGGCGAGCGAATCGAAAATCTTGTTGATCATTGCCGTTCCTGTCTGTCTCGAACTGGGGTTTACCTGCTCGTCAGCACACTTGCGCTGAAATGTTCGTCATGCGAACATGGATTCGTTTAGCGAACATCGGCATGTTAGTCCCGCATTCGTTGTCGTGTCAACGAAGCATGCGCGAAGTGGGGGTTTTCACCGAGCTCGAACTTCGCCTCGACCGCCCGTTCGCGCTTTCATCACAGGCCTTATGAAGAATTCAGCCACGCTCAATCCGGATGCCGAGCCGCAAGACGCGCAGGCGCGCCCCGGCGATGCCTACGTGCAGTCGTTCGCGCGCGGGCTCGCTGTCATCCGCTCGTTCGATGCGAACCGCCCCGCGCAGACGCTGACGGATGTCGCGGCGGCCACCGGCCTCACGCGCGCCGGCGCGCGCCGCATCCTTCTGACGCTGCAGGCGCTCGGGTATGTCGAGGCCGACGGGCGTCTCTTTCAGTTGACGCCGAAGATTCTCGACCTCGGCTTCGCCTATCTGACGTCGATGCCCTTCTGGAATCTGGCCGAACCGGTAATGGAAGATCTCGTCGAGCAAGTGCACGAAAGCTGCTCGGCGGCCGTGCTGAACGGCGCGGAAATCGTCTATGTGCTGCGCGTGCCGACGCACAAGATCATCACGCAGAATTTGTCGATCGGCAGCCGTCTGCCTGCGTTCTGCACGTCGATGGGCCGCGTCCTGCTCGCCGCGCTCGACGAAGCGCGCCTCGACGAAGCGCTCGATGCGAGTTCGCTCGTCGCGCGCACGCCGCGCACGATCGTCGACAAGGGCGCGCTCAAGGAAGCCATCGCCGCGGTGCGCCGCCAGGGCTGGGCAATCGTCGATCAGGAACTGGAGGAAGGACTGATTTCGATGTCCGCGCCGATCCGCGACCGGCAAGGCCGCGTGATCGCGGCGCTGAACATCAGCGGCAACGCGCAGCGCAAGAACGCAAAGCAGATGGTGAAGGCGTTTCTCGAACCGCTGCAGGAAGCGGCGCAGCGCGTGTCGGACATGGTCGCGCGGCGCGGATGACGCCGTATCGACGCGAGGAGACGGCGGTTCCGAAATGAACGATCTCGATCTCAACCTGATTCCGTACCTCGTCGCCATCGAGGAGACGCGCAACGTGAGCCGCGCCGCCGAGCGGCTCGGGGTGAGTCAGCCGCGCGTGTCGACCGCGCTCGCACGTCTACGCGAGTACTTCAACGATCCGCTCTTCGTGCGCACCTCGCGCGGCATGGAGCCGACGCCGCGCACCATCGCGCTCGTGCCCGCGGCGCGCGAGGCGCTGGCGCGCATCGAACGCGGCCTGCTCGACCGGCAGCACTTCGATCCTTCGACGAGCGCGGAGACGTTTTCGATCGCGCTTTCCGATGTCGGCGAGATCGTCTTTCTGCCGCGCCTCTTGCAGGCCTTCGCGAAGGAAGCGCCGAACGCGAATCTGCGCTCGGTGTCGGCGTCGCATGGCGATGTGGAGCGCGGGCTCGAAGCCGGCGATATCGATCTGGCGGTCGGCTACTTTCCGGACTTGCGCGGCAACAACTTCTTTCAGCAGCGGCTTTTCTCGCACCGGTTCATCTGTCTGATGCGGCGCGATCATCCGTTCGCGAACCAGCCGCTCACGCTCGAACGCTTCATGGAATGCGGCCACGCGGTCGTGCGCGCGGAAGGCCGCAGCCAGGAAGTGCTGGAGAATTATCTCGACAAGGAACGCGTGCGCCGGCGCGCGGTGCTCGAAACGCCGCACTTCATGAGCCTGCCGTTCATCCTGTCGCGCACCGATCTGATCGCGACGGTGCCGCATGCGATCGGCTTCGCGTATGTCGCCGAACATGCGTCGATCACGCTCGCCGAGCCGCCGCTCGCGTTGCCCCGCTTCGATCTGAAGCAGCACTGGCATCGCAAGTTTCACAACGATGCGCGCACGATGTGGCTGCGCGGCATCGTCGCTTCGCTCTTCAACGACGAGCTAGACGAGTGGCCGAAGTAATGCTCGACGTCGCCCGTCGATGCTCCACGCGCCCGGCCCCGCCGCCGCGATGAACAAATAGATGAACGACAGCAGCACGGCCGGCTCGCCCTGATTCAATAGCGGCAGCAGGAAGTTTCCTTTCGGCGCGTGCCCGATGAAGTACGCGAACGCCAGTTCGCCCGACAACACGAACGCCGCCGCCCGCGTGAACAGGCCGATCAGCACGAGCACGCCGCCGATCAATTCGATGACGCCCGCCACGCCGAGCAGCGAGACGAGCGGCAGACCGTCGAACATCGCGATGTGCGGAACATGGAACAGCTTCGCGCTCGCATGCGTGAGCAGCAGATACGAAGCGACGATGCGCAGCAGCGCGTGAGCGTAGACGGCGAGCGCCGACGCGTTGGCCGCGGATGGTCGAGTGTGTGTCGCAGACATCGCAAAACTCCAGTGAAGGTAGGTTGCCTGCAGTTTAGGCAGACATCGTCGGTCGATAAATCCGGCTAACATTAGCGTTTTGTTTCCCGGCAGGAAATGATCGATGGATGCTCTCACCAGCTTGCGCGTGTTCCGCGAAGTCGTCGAGGCCGGCAGCTTCGTGAAGGCTGCTGAACGGCTCGACATTTCGACCGCGATGACGAGCAAGCACGTCGCCAATCTGGAGCGCCAGCTCGGCGTGCGTCTCCTGAACCGCACGACGCGTCACCTGAGTCTCACGGAAGCCGGCAACGTCTACTACGAGCAATGCAGCGAGGCGCTCGACATCCTGCAGGCCGCGCAAGCTGCCGTCGGCGTGCAGACGGCGGAGCCGCAAGGCGTGCTCAAGGTCACGGCGCCAGGCTGGTTCGCCAATCGCACCTTCGCGGATCTGCTTGTCGCGTATCAGGCGCGCTATCCGGGCGTGCTCGTCGATCTGCGGCTGGAGAATCGCTTCGTCGATCTCGTCGAGGAAGGCTACGACATGGCGATTCGCGCCACGTCGGAGCCTTCGCCCTCGCTGATCGTCAGGCCGCTGTGCAAGATGCCGTTCGTGCTCGCGGGTTCGCGCGCGTATCTCGAACAGCACGGCAAGCTGCGTCATCCGGATGATGTCGCGCGTCATCGCTTCGTGTTGCCGACCTACACGAATATCGATTCCGTCACGTTGACGGGCCCGGACGGCGCGTTTACCGTGAAGAACCAGGCGGTGCTCAAGACCAACGATACGTCGATGGCGCTACAGCTCGTGCGCGCCGGACTCGGGCTCGCATACTTTCCGGCGTGGATCGTCGAGCCGGAATTGGCGTCGGGCTCGCTCGTGCGCGTGCTGCCGAGCTATTCGGCGTTCGCGCCGTCCGTGTATGCGGTGTACACGAGCCGCAAATTCATGACGACGAAGGTGCGGACGTTCATCGATTTCCTGTCGGAGTCGCTGGCCGATCGGCCAATCTGATTAGGATTACTCTTATTTTTGCGTCGAGACTTGCGTGTAATCATCGCGCTCGCTTCCGGAAGCGGGCGCTCCAGACGCAACATAAATCCATCTTGCGCGCCGCCGGGATCGTCCCTTCTACCCATACGCGAGGCGCGCGACATGCATTTTCCGTGGCTTCCCTTGATTTTTATCCTGAGTTTGCTGGGCGTGACGCTCTTCGTCTGCCGCACGTTGAATGCGAGCGAACGCGCTCTGAAGTGGAACGGCGCCTTGATCTTTCTGTGTCTGTGCGGCGCGGCCATGGTGCTGGACTTCACGTTGACGATGATTTTTGCGTCCGCCGGCTTCGATGAGCGCACGGCGTACGACACTTTCGGATCGCGCATCGCGTGGACGGAGCGCATCGCCACCTATCTGATTCCATGCGCGATTTCGTTGCTTCTGGCTTTGAGGTTCCGCAGGCGTCAGCGCTTCGCGCTGGAAGTCTCGCCTGAGCGGGCGTCGGCCGAGCGCGAGGATTCGGTGAAGATCCAGACGTCGCCGTACACGCAGTCGGAACTGACGCTCTGACGCATTGCGAGTGAATTTTGTGAGTGCAACAGCGAAATTGTTGGAAGCAGTTCTACTATTCGTTTCTCTCTGATATACTTTCGCTCTTTCGGGGCGTAGCGCAGCCTGGTAGCGTACCTGCATGGGGTGCAGGTGGTCGGAGGTTCAAATCCTCTCGCCCCGACCAGACAAGAACCCGCGTCAGCATTGGCTGACGCGGGTTTTTTCTCGTGCCTATTTTTTGTGCAGGCTATGCAGGGTATTAGAAGACTTCTAATATTCTCATCCGGCCGGCGCAACCGATGGTTGTACAGGAGGCGAAGTGGGGAAGCGGCTCAATGCAGCGCGGACGGAACTGCGGTTTGCGCGGGAAGCGATCGAGGCGATGAAGGCGGCGAGGACCATCGCCGAACTTGACGTTCACTGGAAAGAGTTTCTCAGTCGAACGACCCGGATTTGGAACAAAACGGAAGCGTCGCTCAAGGGCGACCCGAAATTTTTCAACTCAGTTCACACGAAGCGCGCCAAAGAGGCGCAGAAACGGGACCCGCTCATCAAGTACCTTGCCCGAGCCCGTGATGCGGACGAGCACACGATCGACCCGATCACGGAAGAGATTCCCGCGGGTCCTGAGTATCGTGTAGACGGCCCAAATGGATCGTGGATTTCATTGCGCGACGTCAAATTGACACGCGCCGACGGGAAGCCTGAAACGATACCAATAAGAGTCGAGGGGTTCACCTCTGTGCGCTTCGCACCGGCGGAAATCTTTGCATTGCCTGCGGTCACCCGCGGTCAAACGACGCCGGTTCCCGACTCCCACAACGGCCACCCTATCGCAGAACACACCATGGTGGCGTTCGCCGAGCTTGGGCTTGCTTTCTATACGTCAATAATCGACGGCTTGGAGAACGACGGCTGGGATCGATAAGATTCGAGTTATATACTGTGCATTCATACAGTATTCGCCCTAAGCGGAATGGAGTCGGAAGTGGGGGCGATGTGGTGTCCCGTCTGCGCGCGCAGGCTCGCGCGCGACGAGTGTCAGCCGGCGCTCGGCGACATACCGGATAGATGGATGTGGGGAGATTGCGACTGCATCGACAACGAGTACGACGACGAGTACGAGCGCCCTGAATGGCTCTCGGCGGCCGAACGACCGCCCCCCGCGTGCGATGGGTAGGAACGGAAGCGTTATCCTCGGCGAGGTCGCCGCGCTTTGAAGCGCGCGACGGTACCACGTGAGCGCTCGCATCTCGGGTCATACTTAGCCGGTCGGACTCGATTTTCGCCGCTGCTTGTGTCGGTCGATCGCGTAAACCACGAGCGTGATTACTACCCACGACGTCGGCGGAATCCAGAAAGGCAGGTTAGATGCCTGCACGCACTTGGACAGCGGCGGAGTGTCAGCAGTTGTGGTGCACTCAAGGTGCCCTTTCAGGCTGAGGCCGCTCGTGACAATCTCCCCTGCAACTCCAACGAGAAGGGTCGCGACGATTGCGATAGTGCAGCTCAGCGCCAAGCTAAGCTTTCTTTGCGGCCGTGGGCGCTCCCATTGATACGCGTAGATGATTGCTAAGACGGTTATCGATACAACACCGTTCATGTAATCGAATGGACCTTCGGCGATCAAAACGGCAAGCACCACTGCAAGCGCTGCGCCTAGAAGCGCCGCCGCATCCACGGGATTCTCGTCCATTTCGATCCGCCTAAGATTCAACTCAATGACGAACGGCCGACCTACTGGCAGCGGAAATGCAGCGCAGCCGAGACGAAGTCACGGTAATGCGCACTGAATAACGACGGAGCGCAGTGCGCGCAATGCAGCCTTAGCGAAATATAGCACTTCGCTACGGTCCTTCAATTTCCACGATCGGCTTGCGACGACCCTTGTCTCATGACGTGTCGGAGAACGATCGTCTCGGAATCGCGCGAGCCGCTGTCGCAAATTTTGACCGGTCGCGTCCTCTATACGATAGCAATGAAAACGCACTGTGTGCGCTAGCGAACATTGCTCTTTACGATCTCCTTCCTTTCGTTTAAAAAAATTCTAACCTTCCAGCTATCCATAACAAACCGCATTAAACCATTCACTGCGACGCTTTCACGCCGCAGGAAGGGTATTTCAATCAGCTGGCTTCCATAAAATCTAGTGGGGACTGCCATGAATAATAAGAAATTATTCGTCACCGTAATCACGTCACTAGTGTTTTTGAGCGCGTGCGGCGCTCCCCAATATGATCAAGTTGCCGATCAGAAAATTTCGACACTGCAAGGCGACATCAACGCTCAAGCAGTGAAACTTTTGCGATCCAACAAGACAACATCAACAACAGATGAGAAAAAGGCTGGAGACTACTCATCGAACACAAAATTTTACGACAAGGCAAAAGTAGATGTGTCTGCAATCGAGATGAGGATGCTGGCGCAGCCTGACAAATCAACGCAGCACATTAGCGGAGTCATCGACAACCTTAGAACAAATCTAGATGCCGAGGAAAAACTTCACGAAGAGGACAACCGATTAGCTGATCCACTTATAGTTTCCTATCGCAACGGAATGACTATAGATCTTCAATGGCTTCTCATGTACGAGTTGGGTTTGAAGCAAGGAGCGAAGAAAGTTGACGTCGAAAAGCAGGACGCAAAGTGATTCTTGAATAGGAGCCGATATCATGTCGATAGACAAAACGGCAGTAATAAAAGAGGCGCTAAAGAAGCTGGAAGAAGTCTTGCAGGGTAAGTTTGAATTGATTGCAAAAACTGCACCCCTTCAGCTTCGGCTTCTTACTGAAAATGCGTTAATCATAAAAGATCCCGACAACGGGCTCAACGATAAACAGCGAGAAAATCTTCACCAGTTGCAAATTCGAAACCTGCAAGATTTCGTGCTGGGCACCAAAGCGCTCAGCATTGTAGCGGCCGAGCAAGCCGCAGAGGCCGTCTGGGAAGTGATTATAAATGCCATAGGAAAAGCGATTACCCATTGAATGCGACCATCGATTATCGAGCGTTGCCGGTCTCCGTCGAGGATGCGGTTGCAAGTCACCAGGTGCCGGCGGGCGCTCAACGAGCGCGCTGCCGAAATCGGTCAAGCAGCAATGGTATTTCCTCCGTTCGGACCAGCGCTCGCCCGTTACTTATTTCTTGTCGTTAATCCCTGCCGGCGGTCGTTGCGCTGCAGATGCCCGCGATCACTCCTTGCTGCTGGAGGATGCAGACGTAGTGCTGTAGGTATTCGGCTTTTGCGCGGGCGTCACTGTCGGCGTCGTCGACGATCCCGAAAAGAGCCGATCCAAACGCAGGTGATAGCTCGGCTGTGCCACCGGAGCCATCGCCCACGCCGCCGGCGCTTGCGCTTGAATTTGCGGCGTCGTCACGGCTTGCGGGGGTGTAGGCGGTGACTGCGACGCGCAGGCGGCGAGCGCCATCAGCGATAGCAGCGCGATTCTTCGCATTGTCGGCATCATGGGAGGCCTTCTCCTGATTGAGTTGCGTATCGAGCGCCGCGATCTGCGTCGCCGCGTCGTTCTGTTTTGCGATCGCCGCGCGCGCCGCGCTTGCTGCGGCGTCGGACACGGCCTGAAGCTTCTGCGCGTTGATCTCGTTGTCACGTGCGCGCGCGGTCTGCTCGCTCGCGAGCTTCGTGGCGTCGACGGTGTGCACCGCGATGCCGCCGATTGCGATGCCGAGCGCGCCCGCGATGATTCCTGTGATGAGGTATGGAGACATGTCAGTTTCCTCGGCAGGCCTGCGCCTCGAGCTGGCGACGCGTCACGATGCCGGCGCATCGGTTCGAGGCTATTGCACAGTCTTTGCCAGCAACGAAGCGCCATTTGATGAACTCGCTGCACGCGCCGGGGAAGTCGCGCGCGATGTAGCGACGTCGTAGCGTCGAGCCTTTGTAGTTCGGTACGCCGATGTTGTAGGCGAGATCCACAACCGCAACCTTCTGACCGTCGGTCAACGAGTCGAAGCCCGGCGTGATGTCGCGCACGGCCGACGCATAGCCCGCGAGACTGTCGCCGAGCATGGACTTGCACTCCGGCAGCGTGTACGCGCGCATCTCCACATTCGTCTCACCGAAGCAAACGGTCTGGATGTTGTTCGCGAGACGATCGTTGTAGGGTTTAAGCGAGACGCCCTCCTGCGACGCGGTCAGCGTGACGAGCGCGGCCGCTGCTGCTGCCCCGAGCGTCGCGGCGAGTGTCTTCTTGCTCGGCCGCTTACTCGGCTGTTGCGCTTGCGTCGCCATCCGCTGCCCCGCTCGTGGTCGTTTTTGGAGCCGTCGTTGTGTAGCGCGCGGCGATGATTGCAAGACAGCCGACCGCGATCGCGATTGCGAGCCGCCAGCTATCCGGAAGCAGCGACTTCACTTCGTCGGGCATGCCCGTCCATGCCGCCTCGATGAAGGGCGATGCGGCTGAGACGGCGCCGAGCGTCGCAGCGATGATGGTCGACGAATACGTGTGCACCTTGGCCGCGTCATCGACCAGGCGAAGCTTGAGGTTCATAGGGCCCCTAAAAAGAAAAACCCGGCGCTCGGCCGGGTTCGGATTGAAAGCGTGTGTTGGCTTATCGCCGGATGCCCGCCCAAGGCTGCGCGGGCAATGACGGATGCGTCGCCGTCTCGAGCTTCTTGTCGACTGCCTTCGCGGTGTTTGCGGCCTCGTCGGCCTTCGTCGCGGCAACGGCGACTTTCTGCTCGACGGCCTCCGTCTTTTGGGCGGCCACTGTCGCCGCTGCGGCGGCCTGCCGTGTTTGCTTGATGAGGGCAGCCTGGCGCGCGTCGGTCAGCTTCGCGCGGTCGCCGAGAAAGCGCAGCGTGTATTGCGCGACATCATGCGTATCGGTGATCAACGATCGAAGGTCGGACATAGCCTGGATGTTTTGCTGGTTCTGCTGCTGCAGCTGCTGCACCTTGCTCTCGTATTCGGCAACGCATGCGTTCCTCGTTTCGGCTCGCACCTCGGGGAACCGTTTGATGTAAGCCGTGCGCTCCTTGGTCCAATTCGCACGCTCCACCGACATGCCCCATTGCCCGATGAAGAAGCCGACCGCGGCGACGCCCGCCAAGCCGCCGAGGAGACATGCGCCCATCACCCACCACCGCCAGTCACGAACGCGAGACATCTGACTCCCTCCGGTTTTCGATCGCCTTCTCGAGGCGTTCGATTCTGGTTTTCAACTCGAGCACCTCGGCCTCCGCGCGCTGCGCGCGTCGGTCAGCAGCATCTGCTCGCTGTTCCGCAGAGCGCATCAATTCTTCGGCACGGTCCGCGCGTTGCACGGCGAGCAGCTCGCGAGCCTCCGCGCGACCGGCCCGCTCTTCGGCTAACGTTGCCAGGCGTTCAAACCGCGCGATCGCCTCGACCTGTGCGGCAGAGTCGGCCTTGACGATGTTGGCCTCGCCCTCGCTCTCGGCTTGTCGCCTGCGATCGATCTGCCGCCACATGCGGCCACCAACCCAGAACGTGCCTACGCTTCCGAGAGCCGTGACGATTGATTTAACGCCCTCGTTCCAGAATTCCGACATCTGGTCTGTCCTCGTGCTTCGCCGGTTGTCCGGTCGTAAAAAAGCCGCCCGAAGACGGCGCTGCTAGGCTGCATCTGCTCACTTGAAAGGGCGGATACGCTCACTAGGACTTCGACTACAATCGCGGTCTGTCTTCCCCATCGTCACGCTATGTCTGAAAGAGCAACTCAAGAACATCCGTTGGCGGGCACCGCCTCAATTTTGGGGATCGTTGCGGCATCCTTGATTTTCTGCGGGATTGCGGTCTCGCTTTCAATCCTTCCCGTGAGCTACTCGTATTGGCTCGACGAGCTCTTTTCGGTTACTGCTAGTAGAGAAAGCTTCGGATCAATGTTCAGCCTCATACTGACAGACGTCCACCCGCCGTTATATCAAGTGATACTCCGCGGCTGGATCGGACTGTTCGGCGCAGGCGAGGTCGCCACTCGATCACTTAGCTGGATAGCAGCGATCTGCACTGCAGTGCCCGTTTACCGTAGCTGTCGTAACATGGGCCGTCCATTCGCTCTAGTTGCAGTGGCGCTTCTATGCACGGCTCCGCTCTTTGCGTTCTACGCGAACGAAGCGCGCTCATACGCGATTCTAATGCTGGCATCTGCCATAAGTGTTGAGCGATTCATGCGCATGAGCCGGCACTCTCGCAACTACTCTTTCTTGGCGAGTTGCGTTGCGATGTCGCTGGTTCACTATTTTGGCCTAGTGCTGGCTTGGATCTTGATGGGCATCGCCGCATTGGAATTTCGAAGGGACATTCGACGGCTATTGACGATAGGACTGGCCTTGTTCGCCACCCTGATCTGGCCATGCGTTCACGTAGCGATAGGAACGGTGTCTGCGAAAGCGGGAGGCAACTTCTGGATCCATGTAAATGGCGTTGTCGATACGCTTTCTATTGCAGCGTTCTCTGTTTTTCCGGTTCCTGGTCATTCGTGCGGAATCTCGTTCTTCCTTGGGCTTGTTGCGGTTGCTTTCGGCACATGGCTTGCACGCCGCGTCGGTGTCGATGAACCTGTGGCTCGGGCACCCGGCCGCTCGAAGCAATCGGTTGCATCGAGTGCGTTTATGCTGACCGTCGCAATCATTGCTTACGTCTTGTCGGTAGCCCTGATCGATCACTTCACACCGATGTCCACGCAGCGAAATTACATCGCACTCGTACCGATGTGCTCCATATTGTCCGCTCAACTGGTGTACTTGCTGCATGTGTATAAGCCGGCCCTCAGGTTTCCCTTGATGGTTATTTTCGCCGCACTCGCAATTTTCGACGTGTTCCATTCTTTGCAAGCTGTCCGCGCCAAACGGGCACCTGTCGCCGACTGGAAAGGTGCTGCTCAGTTCATAGTCGATCACAAAGGCGAATCGAGCGTTTATTACGTTACGAACAGCGAGTTCAACAAATGGAGAGCGCTTACGTCGCGGTTCTACATCGAAAGACTGAGCGGTGGAGGCATTGACGCGAAACCGTTCGTACCCGGGAAGACCAAACTACCGAATCAAGCGCTGATCTTCTTCGCGCAATACCCGTTCGTGGATTCTTTCGAGAAGGCGATGATCGACGCGGGCGCGCATGAGGTATTTGCAGCGAAGCCATTACACGATCCATTCTCAACGGCCGTCTTCTACAACAAGCAGATACCAAAAGGCGATCAATGATCGCTTGAATTTCAGACCCAAAGGGTCTACTATGTAGTCCAGCGGTAGCGCATCCCAGCGCGGCCCGACATCCCGAAAGGAAACGACCATGAGACTTACTTTTCGCCCGCGCGTGACGCGCGCACGCACCCATGCCCATCAAATACACACCGCCGTCAACGCGCGATCTTGCGAACCTGAAGCACGATCTGAACATGACCGGAAAACAGATGGCGGATCTGTTCTGGCTGGCCGGCGATCATCAGTGGCGCAAGTACACGGGCGGTCAATCACCGAGGGAACTGAGCCCGCACATGGCGTTCGTGGCGGCGGCGAAGCTCGCACTAACACCGGAAGACTTCGCTCATGTCCTCGCGAAGATGGCGGAGTTCGGCGCACTCGTCGAGGAGGATCTCGCTGGAGATCAGCATCCATAGCGATGTCCATGGGCTGCACTGCCGCCGCTTTGACGGCCTGCAGCGGCGGCGGTGGAGGGGATGGCGCTGGGATCATCGCACCGGCCAAAGCATCTACCGTCCAGCAGGTCCAGATCGACTTCTACGGTGACTCAACGACCAAGGGCGCCCAGACAATCGGTGGGATCCTCGGCGAAACCGTAGACAACGAGCCGACCATCGTCCAAAACATGCTTCAAATGCGTTTTGGCGCTGGCGTAAAAGTAAACAATCAGGGCGTCGGCGGGACCGAAGCAGCGCAGTTGCTCAACGGAACGGATGGGGTTCACCCACCGTTCTCACAGGTTATGGCGGCGAGCCCTGCAAAGATTGTCGTCTTCAATTTCGCGCTCAACGATAGCTACTACGCTGCCAAGCCGAAGGCTGGTGTTCCAAGCGAGTCCATCGATGAATATTGGGCAGACATGTCTCAACTCTGCCAGATTGCTCGCAGTTATGGCAAAACCTGCGTTTTCCAAGAGCCAAACCCAGTGAATGGCGTGCAGACTGACCCGAGCGCGCCCATTTTTGGCTACGTGTATGTCTTGAGGCAGATGTCCGCACAAATCAATGCGCCGCTGGTCGCCCAGTTCGACGCGTTTCAGGGACTTCCAAATTGGCTGTCATGGCTGAGCGATGATCTGACTCACCCTACCGATGCCGGGTATGCATACAAGGCGGCGAATACAGAGGCCGTTCTACGCCCGATCGTTGCCAGCTTAATAGGCACGAACGGACCGTGATCATCGATATGAGAAAATGGGCGCGATCAACCATATAAGATTGCACCTTCTCGAATCGACAAATCAAAATGCTTGGAGCACTACGCACTTTCTTAGCTTTAATTGTCATGGCAGCCCACCTGGGACGATGGACCGACCTTTCGGCGACGTATGCCGTATCGACGTTCTTCGTAATCAGCGGCTACCTGATGACCGCAACGCTTCATCGCAATTATGGCTTTGGCGTCGAGGGGTTCATTCGGTTCTTCATGAATCGGTTTCTGAGGCTATACCCGATGTACTGGGTAGCGGCGGGAATGTCGGTGTTGCTGATCTGCATCGCGCCCGCGCTTGCCGAGGCGTTCCACCGAAACTTCACCCTTCCTGATTCGTGGTATTCGTGGATCGGCTTGGGTGCGAATTGGTATTGGCGGCCCGACTTTCCCGTGGCGGGAACGCAGAGCGTCTCGCATGTAGTACCCCCGGCATGGGCACTGGCAGTCGAATTCGCCATGTATATCGTGCTGGCATTGGGTGCCGCGAGAAACATAAAGACCGGCATCATTTGCCTGCTCGCGGGTGCCCTGTTCCATCTCATCATGTTCCGCGATGTGAATGAGCGAATCTATGCAGTACCCGCAGCGACCTTGCCTTATGGAATTGGCATATGCCTCTATTTCGCAGTCCGGAAATGCAAGATGCTGGTCAACAGTGTCGGCTCACTTCTTGCCGCCGGGGCCTATGGTTCACTCATCTGTTCACTGCACTATCTTCCGCTCGAGGCAGCCGGAGTACCTTACTACCTGAACTTGGCGGGATTCGCTGCTGCTTTCTTCTTCATCGCAAGCTCCACAGAATGCCGCAGTTTTCGATGGATAGATCGTAACGTGGGAGGGCTGTCCTACCCTATATACCTGCTGCACTATCAAGTCGCCTTCGCAACCCAGCTTCTGCTATCCACAAAGGCGACCGGCTGGATCCTATTCTGGCTCTCGCTCCCATTGGTCCTAGGACTATCGGCAATATTTGAGTACTTGAACCGAAAAATCGTCGATCCTTATCGAAACACTGTTCGCGCAAAAACGTCCACAGCGCCCGAGATCGTCAATACCTCCGAGCAGTCAGGCGCCAACTAAATCGAATGTCTCCTTCGGAAAGCTGGAAGCGTATGACGTCCACCGCTCGTCAATATTCGACACGGTGCCTTGATACGGCCATACGGCCGGATCTTGCGCGCAGCCAAACGACGCTATGACCACCGTTTCGGTAGAGTCTTCGAAAGCAACGAAGAATTCCATTTAAGTTTCCCTAGAACGTGTAGGCAGTGATATTGACGAGAAAATTCAACGTTCCCGCGGACACCGAGGCCCGATAGTAAAGCGTCTGCGGCGTTTGAATAGCAACGTGCGGGAAAGACACAACTGTCGTCGCTCCGGCTGTCGCGCTGGTCGCGCCCAGAGCCACGCGCCCCACTTCGCCAGGCGAACCGCTGACCACGCCGTTTGCGCCTGCCGATGCACTTGAAGACCCAATCGTAAAATCGCCGCGACAGGTTCGTGCATTTGGCGGCAGCGCTGCAGAAGCCGAGAATGACGTTAGAGATGCTTGAGCGGACGAAGTCGACAGAACCGTGTTGTTTGCAAGGCATACCTCTCGATCGCACTGCAGTCCGATTACAAACTGCCCACTGCCATTTGTCGGCCAAACGGATACCAGTGCGGACGCAGTGTAACCGGCCGGCATGCTTGCGCCGCCATAGACGTTCGGCTGCACCGCCGACGTTGCGTTCTTTGCGAGCAGAGCGCTTGCTCCGGTCGCCGGGTTGTAGATCGCGTACAGTGCGACGAATCCGCTCACGGGAGCTGCACCGGTGTCCATGCCGCCGGCACCCGTCGTTGCGAGATTAATCGTCTTGCTAAAGCTCGGAAGCACATACGTCTGAGCGCCAAGCGTTGTGGACACGACGATAAGGTCTGCGCTGAGCGTTGCCGTCGCCGAGGCAGCAGTCACACTCATCGCCAGATTGCGAGCAGTGCCGACGACAGAGCCATACATCTTCTGCAGCGCGCTGTTGACCTGGGTATACGTGGTCTTCGAGCGCGTGATGCCCGCCGCGGCTAGAATCGCGCACAGCTCCTCCTGAATCATGTTGAGCCACGATCCCCGCACGTTCGTCGCGGGCGTTCCGGCCGTCGGATTGCCTTCTGTGAAGTACCCTTCCGTGCCGGCGGTTTCGGGCGTCGGGAGGGAGGTCGCGGCGGTTGCGTCATCGATTCGATACATGGTGCCTCGTCTATGCGTAAGCGAAAATCGGGATGGTGTGCGCCGGCATCACTGCACGGAACTCGCACTCCAGAACTTTGTTGCCCCATGATGCGAGCGGATCGCCGGCGGCCATCGAGCCAGCGAGTGCGCGCGCGACGGTGTTCAACGGCGCAGTGATCTTCCAGGCGAAATTCCAGTCGTATCCGCAGCACGGCTGACCAGCGCGGAGCATCCCTGCCCGGGCCTGCGTGTACTGTGTGATCGTCACGGTGTAGCCGAGGCTCGCCGCGAAACCGATCAGATATGGAATTGACGCGCCGCCGAAGTTGGTGAGCCGCGCGACAACCTGTGCACGCCGCGCCGGTACCGTTGGCGCGACACCCGCGCATGGATCCGGAAGACCAAGCGTCGCCTCCCACTCCGGCAGGAGCTCATAGGTCGTCGCGGGGAACGAGTCGACCAAGAGATAGTTTGCGCGGGCGGTCTGGCGCTCGTACGACGGCGCGAGCCCCGAAAGGACCTTCGCTTGGACAGTATCCGGATCACGCGGCCATACGCGGCCACGGGGCAACAACGCCTGCATCGCGACGAGAAAATCCGCCGCCTTGAAGTTCGGTGCAAGCATGGACGCCTCAAACGTAGTTCACGCCGGCGAGCACCGGCAGCTGACCGAAGCCGCTTGTGATGTTTCCCGGATACGTCGTTGTCGTCACACCAACGACGCCCTGTACAAGCGTGATGACGAAGCCGCTCGTACCGGACACAGAGGCGATCGCGGATTCGATGTCCGATCGATTGATCGTGCCCGCACGAGGATCTCCATTCCGAAACAGGACGTCGGAGATTGCTGCGGAAATCGCCGCGCGCGTCGCAGTCGACGTGCCCGTCAGCCCCGACAGAGTGAACGTCAGGTTGTTCGCGACGGGCGCGCACGAATAAACGAGCGCGGTGACCGGCTGTTCGTTGACGATGGTGTCGGCGACAACAAGTTGATCACCGGTTGCCACTGTGCCGCGCGGCGTGCCGCCTGGGCCCTTGTCGTACTGCGAGCAGCCATTCGTTCCCTGCGGAAAGCCGCTGTGAGAAGCTTCGGCCGAGTCCCACATCGTATAGATCACGACCGTCCCGGCACCGAAGCCATTCGGCGCGCACCATGCACGCGAGACGCCGGGCACGGCGAGCGCCCATCCGACATAGTCGTTGAGGTCGCCGCCTTGCGGTGTGTTCTGGTACGCGGCGAGCATTCGCGTGCGCAGATCGTCGTTATCTTCGATGTCTGAGCCAGATGCAACCGTGCCCGTGATCGTTCCCGACGACTGCAATCCCGACACCGCAACGCCGAGAGCGACGGCCGTTCCCGGATCGGCGTTGCCTGCTGAGCCAGCCGATGTTGCGACGATCGTCACGGCCAGAGAACCAGTCCCGTCGACCGTCGCGGTTGCGCCCGTCGTGTATGTCGCGCCATCACTGCGCACGACCTGCGTTCCGGCATTCAGAACGGTTCCGGTGACGCCAGCGAACGAAGCAGTCAACTGCGCTGGCGTCGCGGCCTTGCGATAGACCTTTTTGAGCGCCGCCCAACCTTCCAGATATTCGTCTTCTGCGGTGAACGGAACCGCCTGCTTGGCAATCCAGTCGAGATACCCCATCTGCAGGTTAGACATTCCCGCCTGCACCTTTCCGACCACCTTCAAGACGGTACGGCGCAGCGTTGCATCAGCACCCTGCAAGGCCGAGTTAATGTCCGCCGCCACCTCGCTGATCAAGGTGGAGAGCGTTTTACGTTGGAATGGCATATCAGGTGAGCTGTTGCCATGCCCATGCGTACGTCAGAGAGACGCTGGGCCCGGCCGGTTGATAGAGCGTTATCTGCGCGCCGAGAAACGTGTCGCGCGTCCATTCCGTCTGAACATCCATGCTCGCAACGACGCCGTCATCGACGAGCCATTGCAGCGCCTCGACGATGTAGTCGCGCGCGTTGTTGAGCACCTCTTGAGTCTGCTTCGACCGATCGAGAAGCCAGAGCCGCGAACCGATCGGGCTGTCCTCGTCGAGGTCGCCCCACCAGCCGCGCGGGTCACCGGTGCCATCTGGGATGACGTCGTCGGCATTCGCCGCACGGTCTGTGAACAGGCTAAGCAGCACAGCGGTTTGCAGATCGTTGCCGGTGAGCAGGTCGGGGCCAAGCCGCTGCCAATCGCCCCGGCTGTTCGCGGCGTCCCAAACGATGCTGATGTCAGGCATCTGTTACTCCGGCTGTGTCGGCGGCTGCGTGTTGATCGTGCTGCCGCCCGTCTGCACGTTCGTGATCGGATGCGTGTGACCGTTCGCTACAGTCCGCATGCCCGCCATCGTGCGCGTGTTTGTGTTGCAGTTATCGAGGATGTCGCCGGTACACTTGAACATCGGCGTATCCGCCAAAATGTCCGGCGTGTTCGTGATCGTCATAGGCTTTCCGCCACCGTCGAGCACCATGCCCGCCTGCGATAGATAGACCTTCTGTCCCGTGTTGTCGTGCACCACGACCTCCCCGCTCGCGAGCGCCGTCACGCGATACTTCGCGTTCGACGTGGCGATGACGATGCCGTTCGTGCGCTCACCATTTCCGAAAACGATCAGCGCCTCGGAGCCGAGCGGCGGATTCGATGACAGCCCGTACTCTACGTAGCGCGGAATGTCGCCGACCGTCTCCAGCGCGTTGATCTTCGCCTGCAGGTACTGGACCGTACGCGTGTCGTCGACGAACGAGATCACCGCGCGGCTCACGAACAGACGAATCCGCCGCGCCAGCGAGTTCAGTGCGTCATGCATCGAAATCCCTATTCCGGAGCGATATCCGGATCAATGCGTTGCAGTACGAGCGGCTCGGGTAGAAATGCCTGCCGCGGAGCAAGCAACAACTCGGTATGTGTTCCGTGCTCGTCAAGAATGAACGTCGTCTCTGTTATAAGCAGCAGAGTCTTCTCTGGAATCTTCAGCAGTGGCATCGTCACCGGCACCTGGTAATTCAAGTACCACGGTGATCCGCTTGCATCGAGCCAACTGTCGACCAGCACTCGAACCTGACGGGACATACCGTAAGCGCGTGCGACTTGCCAATCCACACGACGCTGAAGATATGTTCGGTCTGACGCAGGCTGCTCTGACACGATGTACTTCGTGCGCCACCGCTTCACGCCGCGATCGAACGCTGTGTATTCCGGCAACAGATTCACGCCGATGTCCGTCGCGTTGTTGTAGTTTGTCAAGACGCCGGAGACGCTTGAAAATCTGCCGAGCGAACTCTTCACAGACACAGCAGATTCGACGTTTTTGCCGAGCTCAACTCCCGTCGAGCCTAAGTCATCGCCTGCCATCGCAAGGCACAGCGATCCGTCTTCAAGCTCGAACGCGAGAACGCCGCTATACCGGCAGCATCGTTCGATCACTTCCCACGGCGTCTCTGTGATGGATATAAGCTGAAATGGAATCGTCGGCAGGTCGTCGATCACCGCCTGGAGACTCGCCGTGACCACGACCTCAAGCTCAAATTTCTTGACAAGGTCGCGACAGACGGCATCAATACGGCTGTTCGCCAAAATGCTGTAGACCGGAGCGCTGCAGTCGATCAAATCCTGACACCGTCCACGCCCCGTCGCGCGAACCATATGCTCGTGCGGCGTGATGATGTATTCGACTGTATCGACATACCCCGTCAACAACAGATTGTCAGCATCGATCGCGATCTGAATTGGCGCACCACCGATCAGCGATGTTTCGTCGACCTCAGCCGGAAACCGCTCCGTCATTTCCAGCACGAATGATCCCGTGCAACTTTCAATCGAGCGCGTCACGCGCGCGGCCGTCCATCCGGTGATCGAGATTTTCGACTCTGGCAGCGTCACAACGAGTGAATTCATCAGTACGTCGCCCCGAGTGCGAATTGACTAGTTGAGCCGGTCGAGCCGCGCTCCACCGTCGATTTCACGTTCGGCGTGCCCGAGACTTCAGCGCGAGAGCCCTTCGGCAGGTTGCCAAGTTCTACCTTCACGCGAAGCTCGCCGTCCGAACGCGCCGGCGCCGCGTCTTGCTGCGCCGCATCCGTCCCTTGTTCCCCGGAATAGAGCCCAGCGATACGATTCGCGGTCGCAGCGCGTGCCGCAGCTTCCGCTGCTGCGGCCGCGGGCCGCTCGTACAGCCGCGAAACAACATCGGCAGCTTGGCCTGGCGTACGAGCCATTTCTAACTCGGCACCAGCGCGCTGCTCACCGCCCTGCCGTAGCTCGTAATCGACGAATCCGAGCTGCTGCTCGAGCGTCGAATTACCGATCCAATTTCCGGCCCATTGCTGAAACGCGGCTTGGCGATCGGAATGCCACTGCGCGATCCCGTACGCCTTGCCGTTGTCGCCGCTTGCCGCCGGGTCGATGCCGCTCTCGTGCTGCAGATTCGAGACGATCCCGATTGCCTGCGCACGCGTCCACCCGCGCGACTCGAAGAACGAGACGGCGGCCGGAACGTTGGCGTTCGGCTCAGCGCCGACTTGGGCGTTCGTGCGCGCGCCGTTCCCGCGCAGATAGTTACCGAACTTCTCAAGTCCATCGATCGCCCGGTCGCCGAGGTTTGCTGCGGGCGGCGCATCCGGCGACGAAGCGGGAACGTAGCTGCTGCCGTTCCAGCGCGTCGGCACATAGTCCTGTCCATTCACGCGCGCGATGACGCGCTCGACGCCTTCCAGAAAGGTCGTCAGCGCCGGAGCAAGGCCGCCGAGTATCGTCTGCTTCGTCTTGTCGAACTGCGCGTCGAGCCTCGCCATAGCCTCTGCGTAGTCGTTCGCGTGACGAATATCGTCCTCGCTGGGTGCGAGCGCAACGCCGCGCGCGTAGCGGTCACGCACACCGCCGGCGCCCTTGTTCAGTAGATCTTCCAAGCCGCCAGCATCAAGCGCTTCGAACAAACGGTGCCGCGCGAGCGGTCCGTTCCGGCTGTTCACGCTTTCGCCGGCCGCAGCGATCTGCTCGAGCAGACGCTCGGAACTGAACTGGCCGCGCTCGTCAAGCCCGTTGATGCCGTACGCCTGATAGATCATCCGCTTCTGCGGATCGCGACCTTGCGTCGACTCGTAGTACCCGCGCGTCACACCCTCGACCGAAGACGTCGTCTGCTCGGCACTCAGGCCGACCGACTTTGCCGCATTCTGGATGCCGAACATCTGCTTGGCATCGATACCGAGGGTCAGCGACTTGTTGCTGACGCTGCGCACGGTGTTTGCCCATGCCGATTCGATCGAAAGGATCTTCGACGTGACGAGCGCGGCTGCGCCTACAACGCCAGCGAGCAATGCGCCGCTGAGCGCGCTTGCGCGCGTCGCTCCGGTCACGAAGCTTTGCACTGCCGTCATGCGCTGCGAAGAGCGCGTCGTGCGCATCATCGCCTGATCGATGGCACGAAGGTTCCGGTTCGCCGAAGCGAAACCCGCCCCCGTCCTGTCGAGCGCGGAGATGACGATCGTCAGGTTGTTTGCCATGGATCAGGTAGCCAGTGCCTTGAAGCTCGTAGGAAAGAACGCGGGATGCACCGGATCTGCTTGCGCGACCAGATCATCCGCTCGCGACGCGTCGCGATAGATGCGATTCGCGAGCGTCAGAGACGGCAACGGCGTCGCGAACGCGAAGGTCCGCATCGCCGGCAGACTCGCGCCGCGCTGATTCAGATCAGACACAACAGCTTGGCGCAGGGAACGGAGAGCCTCATACGTCTCATCGTCGCCTTGATCGCCCGATACAGTCATCTCAGCGTCGATTAGATCGAGCACTTGACTGCGCACGCGTGCCGCATCGTCACTCGACGTTGGCTCGTAATTCGATGCTGCCACTGCAATCGAAGCGATGGTCGAGCGCCGGAAGAGATCGGAGCACGCTGATTGCATCGTCGCCATTGCAGTGCCGATTGTCGATGCCGTTGTCGCGCCGCTCGGCTCGTAGCCCGCCAACGACGTGAGCAAGCGCATCGAATCAGCCGGATCCGGCGTCGCCGCCAGCATCGCACTCGTAACGCCCTGCACCGCAGCGGTGAAGTCGTCGATCGTCGACGCGTCCAGATTTCTCGCCGCCGAGTCGAGCACCGCGGACGCTGTGTCGAGATTCGCGCGTGCAAGAGTTGCCGCTTGTGTGAGGCTTTCGACGGTCGCGCCACTCGTATCGACGGACGAGCTCGGAAACTTGCTGAACGTCGGCACCGTGGCGCTGCCGGCAAATCGGCCAAAGTCACCCGGCAGGTTTGTCAGAAGCCGGAACAGGTTCCGCGCGTCCCCAACGAAATTCTTCGCAGCCGTGTACCAGCCGACGGCCGTGCTCACCGCCGACCCAAGCACCGCCGCGCCGTACGCGATGGCGGTCAGCGCCGTCCGTGCGAAATTGAGAGCGGCCGCGACATTCAGGCCACTCGCCGCACTCTCGACAAGACTGCCGCCAGCCACTGAGGTCGCTGGGAAGACACGAGGGCCGCCCTCGATAAATTCAAACTCGAACTCGAAATACCGGCCCTTCTCCCACCGCTCGATCCATCGGCTATCCATCAGGCTGACGTCCCGCCGACCATACGTCGGATGCACGAGCGAGCCTGCCCCTTCCTTCTCACAGGCTGCGATCAGCAGGTCGCGTTGCGCGATGACGTCGTCGCCAACGACGAAACCGAAGACCCGGAAGCGACGCGTGCCACGCCCAAGATCTTCGACCCACGGCGTGTCGCGCAGAGGGTATTCATGCAGTTCGTTCCGGCGACCGAAGCCCCCTTCACCGCCGAGCGATACGAACGGCACGCCGCGGAATGAGGCGGGCCGCAACTGGTCGAAGTACGAGCCCGCCGAGCCCCCAAGTCGCGCTGCCAGCGAACTCGCCAGATTGGAGATGCCCGAGGTGGTGCCGAGCACTGCGCCTGCGCCGCCTCCAATGTTCATGCCTTTGCTCCAATCTGTTGTTTCATTCGCTTAGCCTGGTCGAGCCAGCGCAAAGTCTCGGAAACCGTCATGCTTTCGACGTCCCTCGGCCCCCACCGCATGAAATGCGTCAATTCCGCGAGGACGTCATCCCAGCCTTCCGGCACAGCCGTCACGGCGGCAATCAGTCGTCCGAGTCCGCTGTCCGCCGAAGCTGAAAACCGTTGAAGTACGCGCACGCGGCCATGAAGTCGCGCGCGGTCAGCGCGCGCACCGCGTTTTTCGGTACCTTCGACACGATGCTGATCAGCGCGATACTCGACGCAAACGTGCCGCCGGCTGCGGACGCCTTGCGCTTCTGCTGGTTCGTCGGCTCGCACAGTTCGAGCGAAGCGACATTCAGCGGGCTGTCGTCGGCCGTTAGCTTCACCGGCGATTGGAGGACGAGCTCGAATTCGTCGGAGCTCGCCTTCATGCCGCTGATCGCTTCCTTGCCGAAAGAACCGATGAAGTCGGCCGCCTCGTCGATCTGGCTCGTGTACATCTGGTCGATCACGTCGACCGGTACGCCGCTGAGCAGCGCGATCAAAGCGATCTGGAGCCCGTACACGCCGGCCGCGTTTTCCGCCTTCTCGTATTCGCCTGCGGTCGGCTCGTGCAGCGTGATGGAGTCGACTGTCTTGGCCTGATCGCCCTTGCCGTAGCTCAGCGCCTTGCGCAACTGGATGGTTTTTGTGTCGCTCATCGATTACTGCTCCGTGACCGAACCTTGCAGGCCTTCCCACTTGACCGTGAACTTCGCTTCGGTCGTGTCGACTTCCTGCGCTTCGACAGTCCACATGTTCCGGCCGATGATCGTCTTGCCGTTCGCAAGCTCGAGGACGACCGTATTGCTGCGCATCGCGTTGATCGCAGCAAGACTGACGCCGCCCGAATCACGAATCGATGCGGAAATCGACGGCGGTTTCGGCTTCTCGCTGAAGCCATGCACCGTGTCTTGGCCGGACAGCGACTCGCGCGTCACAGTGCCGACGTCATACCGAAGCTCGCCTTCGAGCTGGTAATTGACGCCGTCGATCGTGATGTACGCGGTGCCGGCGATGAAATTCGTGTTGTTCGCCATAGTTGGCTTCTCCACAAAAGAAAAAGCCGCCCGGTCATGGGCGGCTTACAGCGTTGGCGAACTGCTTACGTCTGGCTGGTGGACAGTCGGAACTGCGCGAGCAGTGCGAAGATCCGCAACTGGTTGATCAGCGTGCCCGGCCAGAGTACGTCGACACGATTCGGGTTCTGCGCGTTCTGCTCGACGATAATCGACTGAGCAAACTTATCGCTTCCCTGCACGTATCCCTCGTACTCCATCGCCTGATATTCAGCGATCTGATCGGCCTTGATGATGTTCGGCGTAACGATGCCGGCGCCCGGGCCGAATCGCGTGCCGTTCGCCGCGAGCTTCACACGCGCATACTTCGACGTCACCAGGGTGCGCAGGCGACGCAGCACGTACGCGAGCAGGAACATCGTCTCGACTTCGAGATAGCTGTTGTCCGGCTGCCCGAACGCGTTCGTCTGGTAGCTCGTGATCAGGTTCTCGATCGCGACCGTGCCGTCGTCACCAACCGTGAAGGTGGCGATGCCGTCATAGAGCAGCGTATTGCGTTGGCTGAGGTTGAACCGCGACTGCAGGGGCGGCGCCAGCACGCCGGTCAGCGCGACGGTCTGCATCGGGACGCCCGGATCAGCGCGCACGCTCACCGCTGTCACCGCCGCGATTGCCGCCGCCCATTGCCATGCTGGCGTCGGCGAGTCGTTGAAGCCCATGATCGACTCGTGCTGGTTATTGCGCGCCGTGCCGAAAGTGGTGAGACCCGCCCACGTGCTGCGATACGCGACAAACACGTGGCCGTACACCTGCTGTTGCCAGCTCCAGCGCCCGGTCGAGTCGTTCAGGAACGCCTTGAGCGCGTCGAGCGACGTCGTATCGGTGAACGCGCACGCGATGAAGTCGAACGGCATATCCTGAAGATTGCCGAGCGCGGTCGTGAGAGTCGGGTTCGTCGTACCGCCCGCCATCGCCGTGATCGTCGCAGCGAGACCGGTCGGGAGCGCCTCGCCAGCCGTCGTGCCGATGTAATTGAAGCGGACGTCGATGTCGTTACCGACGAGGCCCTTGTTGTCGGCCGTCAGCGTTACGGTGCTCGTCGACGCCGCCGCCGTGACGGGCATCGACGGAATCAGATTGATCGCCGCAGCGACAGCGGTCGCAATCTGAGCGGTCGTCTGGCCTGCCGTCACCGATACAGTGACAAGCTGACCGGCGATATACAGCGAGATCGTGCCGTTAGCCGTCGGCGCCGAAGTGAACGCGATCGTACCGGACGCCGCCACTGCGCCGGCCGCGTCCTGCACAGGCAGGTACCAGAGCTCGCCGAACTGATCGTTCTGGCGATAGGCGGCCGTCATCAGTGCGAGCACGCTGTTCGCGCCAGCCTGGACGTTCGCGTCGCCCGTGCCCGACGAGATGAGGGGCACGTTCGGCGTCGCGATGCCGGCCGACGTCATCGGGCCGATGAGCAGCGCGCGCTGGTTCGCAACTGCGGAGTTCGCGTGCGAGTTGTCGATCTCGGCGAAGAACAGCGGCGTGCGGATGTTCTGCGGGATCTGCTTGAACGGAATGGTCATTCTGCGTCACTCCCCGACTGCTTCGGTGCGGGCAGGGCCGCGTTGTCCGCGAGAACGACGTCGCCGTCATTGAGCACGCGGGTCCAGAAGATGTCGCCGTCCGGCACTTCGATGCCTTCGTCCGGCAGCAACTGCTTCGTAACCGGATGCCGCACTTTGAGGCCCGGTGCAGGTTTGACGATCATTCGTCGCTCCTATTGAGGAAATTGAACGTTGACCTCACCTTCCGCGCGCCCGTCAGGACCCTGCGTGCGCGGGGCTGGCGTGACAGCGTCGGGGAATGGTGGGTCAGGATAGGTGCCGTTCGGATCGGCGACGTTCGTGAGGTCGGCCGTCAGGTCAATCTCGAGCAACTGCGTGTTGATGTCTGGATAGAACGTCTCGACGAACTCGATGCCCAGAAGGATCGAAAGGCCGCCCACGTGCGTCGAGCCATCAGCGGTCACTTCCGTTTCCGTGTCGCAGAAAGGGAAGTCCTGCGCGAGGCGACGCAACGGAATGCTCTTGAAGACCGCCTCTTCGATCTCCGCGCCGAGCGTCTCGAGCTCGATGAGCGCTGCAGGACCGGACGCGGCCGACACCTCTGCCTTGATCTCGAATGCCGCGACCGTCGTGAACGCCGTCGGGCCATTTCGGCCGTTCGACTGCTTCCGCTCCTTCGCCGGCCGCAACTTGATGGCGGGCAGCTTGGGCGTCGCGACATTCCAGTCACCAGGCGAATACACAGTCACGCCCTGAATCGTCTGCAAGATCGAGAGCAGAACGCCGCGCAATTGCGCGCGGCCGGTTTGATCAGGCATCGGTCTGTCCTGGTCCGTTGAGCATGAGGCGTCCGCCGCCGTGGCCGTCGAGATGAACCTCGCGTACCTGCCACTGCTCGCCCGTCTTGTTGATCATCAGCGTGTCGTACTGCTGCGGCTCAACGGGGAACTGCGAGACCTGAATCCCCACCGTAGGCTGCTGCGTGACGACGGTCGACCCGGTGACCGGATCGACTCCGAAGAACGCCTTGTCGTAAGCGCCAGTGATCTGGAACGACCCCCCATCGACCGGCATATAGGTGATCGCCGTCCCGAACTGCGCCATCAGAGGACCGAGGATCTTGCCGTCGACGATGCCATCCCAGTCCATCGGTCACTCCGACTCGTTGATCGACACCTGGCCGCCGGTGATCTGCGCGCCTTCGAGCTTCACTTCCTCGACCTTTTCGGGAACGAGAAAGCCGAGATCACGCAAGCGCTTCACCTCCGACTCCGGCAGTCGAACTTTCTGACCGGCCGTCTTGATGACCGGCTCTTCGTCCGGCTTCAGCTGGTCGCGGATCGTGCGATTGCGCGCGACGACGGCTTCAACCATCTTTTCGTTGGTAGCCATCAGTCACCTCACGCGACGGTCGCGGCCAGCGCGGCGTTGACGCGGCTCGGGATGATGATCGGGGCCGATTGCATCATCAGGAACCGCTGGGCCGGATCGTCCTTCAACCACGTTTTCGGCGCGAACGGCAGCGAAGCATAGTTGAACGCCGGGTCGATGATCTGACCGAACGCGCGGGTGCCGTCGAGATCCGGGCCCGTCATGATGAGGGAGCCGTCCGGAAGCATCGGTTGCTCGACGTTGTTGTCATCGACGTACCAGTCGTTGTACAGCCAGAGGTTGTACTGCCCCCACACGCCCTTCGAAACGGCACCGCGTTGAATCTGTGCGCCTACGTTCACGACGTTGCCGTTCTGCCCCAACGCCGGATAGTAGATCGCGCCCTTCAGCGTCGGGTCGAGCTTGAAACCATTCCACGCTTTCGGGGTGAAGACGATGTCGGTTGCGACTGCGCCCGACGACTTCAGGATCTGCTGCTGCCACGTCTCGATGTTGCCGGTCGGATTTGCCGTACCGGCGGTGATGTTCGCGGCCGTCCACTGCGCGCCGCCAGTGAGCGCGATCGTCAGCGAACCATCGCGACCGAAGTCGATGACGGTCGTCGGGAAGCCTTCACCGGATACCGTGAGCGTACCCGTGACCAGCACCTGCGCCGCCATCCATTCCATGCGGCGTGTGAGCATATCGATCTGGTCGTTGAGTTCGAACTCGAGGTTCATCTGCTCGCGGACCTCGGGGGAAAGCTCGCCGCCGATGCGCTCGCCAATCATCCGACGGACCGGCTTGCGCAGATCCAGCGCGCGCTTGTCCTTGATGTAGGGCGGTTTGAACGTGTTCGTCTGGTAGCGACGGCTCTCTACGAGCTTGCCTTCGACCAGCGGCGAGCAGAACGGCGACATGCGACGCTTGCCAACGTCGACATCGATCGACACGAACTCGCTGTCTGCCGGGATCATGTTCGGGAAGAAGCGGTCAAGCAGCCAGCTCTGCGCCATCTTCAGGTTCTGCACAACCCCGACCAGGGTGTTGGTGTCGTAAAACAAGTTTCCGGGCATTGCTCTCTCCGAGTGTGTGGCCCAAATGAAAAAGCCCCGCGCTGTGGCGGGGCCTTCACATCAGTTCGATTGAGGGTTTAGCTCGGGTCAGCAGCCGTGACCGAGGACTTGAGGTGGATGCCGAGCGGGCGCAGCGCGTCTTGTGCTGCCGTCGACGTGATGCCGGTGCCGAGCGTCACCGCGTTGACGTTGAACTCGCCTTCGAGATACACGCCCGCAACGACGTCACCGGCGCTGCCATCGGCGTAATCAGCGAGAATCGCCGTCGGCGTCTGGCTACCATCGGACGACGCCGACAGCGCGACGGTGAACTTGCCGCTCGCCGTGATCTTGCCTAGCACCGTGCCGCGCACGAACGGGCCGCCGGTGATCGTGACGTTGCGGGTGACCAGCTGCTTCGGACCGGCGATCAGTTGATCGGGAACGAACGTCTGTGCGGATGCCGACGGGACTTGGGGGTTCTCCCCGACCGTGGTAAGAGTCAATGCCATCTGGGTTTCTCCGGGTGTGGGGAGGATTTAAAGCTCGCCGCGACGGAGTTTGCCCGCCGCGATGATGCGTTCGGCCATCGTCGGCTCTGCCGCTGCAGGTGCCGAATCGCCGGGGTTGCGCGGACGGGCGTGTGCCATACGCTCGTCGAGGGAGGGCTTGCGCGCCGACGGAGACGCAGCTGCTTGCTCAGCTTGGCCAAACGACAGCGCGTTGATCGCCTCGCTCGCCGACATGTTGGTGTCGAACGCAAACGCGCATGCTTGCTTGACCATGCCTCGCTTCATGCCTTCGGCCACGATGGCTGCACAGCGCACGCGCTCGCGTTGGCGGGCGCCCTTTGCACGACCGGCGCGCTTGCCTTCTTCCTTGTCTTCCTTGTCGTCGGCTTCAGCGTCGTCGTCCGTTTCTTCAGCGCGCTTCGCTTCCTTGTCCTTCTCTTCTTGCTCGGCCTTGCGCGCCTCTTCGTCCTTTTTGTCCTGCTCTTCCATGCGCTTGGCGTACTCGTCATCCGACTCGTCCTCGCGCTGCTTGCGATCCTCGTCTTCTTCCGCGCGGGCGGCCGCGCTCGGCGACGCCGCGGACGCGCTCGGCAGCCCGAGGAAATGGGCGAACGGCATCGCGCTCGCGATCTTCGAGAGCTTCATATAGCTTCCCTTCAGTAAGAAATTTAAGACCGGATCGACTGGATCAGGGCTCGAAACGCGGCATCAGGAGCCGCCACTTCATCCGCCAATCCAAGGGCGACACCCTTGTCACCCATGAATGTGGCGGCTTGCGTATCGCGCACCGTGGCGGCCGCGATATTCCGGTTGCGGGCAACTGTCTCAACGAACAGTTCGCCCATCGTGTTGATGTCCGCCTGAAAGCGCGCCAGCGCATCGGGCGCAAGCGGGATCTCGGAATGGCCGTCGGCTTTGTAATCCCCGTAGGTGATGAATGTCACCTTCATGCCAGCCTTCGACAGCGCTTCAGACAGATCCACATGCGCGCAGATGACGCCGATGCTTCCGACGCCGCCCGTGCGCGGCACAATGATGCGATCCGCGGCGCTCGCGATTGCATACGCAGCGCTATAGGCCGACTCGTTGAGAATCGACCAGATCGGTTTAACGCCGCGCGCGCCGTGAATCATGTCGACCAAATCGAAGCATCCGGCCACCTCTCCGCCGGGTGAGTCGATGTCGAGCGCAATCGCACTGACGTCGGGATCGTCGAGCGCCATCAGCAAGTTTTGGCGAATCCCGTCGTATCCCGACATGCCGCTGTACGGACGCAAGGAACCGAGCTTCTGAACCAGCGTGCCCTGAACCTCGATGACCGCAACGCCGCCGACGTTGTCGTAGCCGGCGCGCGGCGTGCGCCCCGGTTCCGCGAAGCCATACTCGTCATCTTCCATCGCCATCGGAACGATGCCGGTCCCGTCCAGCCTCACCATGCCGCCAATGCCAAGCCGATCCGCGAGCGCCGCCACCACGATCTCCGCCTTGCGCGGATGAATGGCGACGGGCGTGTTGAACATCCGCGTCGCCAGTCGTGGGAGAAGGTTGTTCATTGAGCCTTGGGTTCCTGTGTGGCCTCGTCCGCCGTCGCGTCGTCTTTCAGCGTCGAAGGAAGAGGAATGCCGCGATCCTTGAAATACTGGATCTCGATCGCGCGCTGATCGATGTTGTCGCGCCAATCGTTGCCCGACAGTTGCGCCGATTCGTCTTCGAGCGTCGATAGACCCGACTCGATGCCGAGCGCCGCCCCCTGACGTTCTTTCAGCGGATCAACATATCCGCGTCCCGGACCGATCCACCACGCACGCGTATAGGCCGCGCGCGCCATCGCGAACTCGGGTGCTTCCGCCGGAAGCGGAAGCTCGCCGATGTCCATCATTTCCTCGACCATCGCACACAGAATGGGCTGGCCGAATCCGCGACCGAAGTCGCTGCGACGGCGATCGAACGTCTTCCACGCTTCAAGCGCCGCAGCGCGATACGACGAGTAGTTGACGTCCGCCCAGTTCTGCGTGATTTGCTGCGCAGACATGCCGGTGCCCGCCGCGACGTTGCGCAGCATGGCGTTCTCGAACTCGGCGAAGTTGCCCGCCGGCCGTGTAGCTGACACGGTGTTGATCTGTTCGCCGGGAAACAGGATCGGCAACCGCGCGCCGCCGAGACGTAGATCCGTCTTGTCGTGAAAATCCGCGCGCGCGTCCTGATACCCGTTGTATGCCTCGGCGTCTTCGCCGTCGCCAAGCGCCTCCGTCACGAGCTGCTTATCGAACGGGCTCGTGACGTAAGCGCCAAAGATCGCATTGATGATCGCCGCGTCGAGTTCGGTGCCGTCGTACTTGATCAACATCTTCAACCTCTGCAGCACAGGCGTCAGGATGCCCGCGCCGCCGCGATGCTGCGACGCGCGGTCGAAGTCGTAGTCGTGGACAACGATCGGCCGTCCCCAATCTGTTTCGGCTGCGATCCGCTCCCACGTCACCTGCTTTCCGCCGCTGAACCAGTCGCCTTGATGCGCCTTACGGATGTGGTACGCAACCGGCGCTCCGTATTCGTCCACCTCAACGCCGCCGCGCATCGTCTGGCGGTCGAAATTTTGTTGCGGGTTCGACAGACGGTCAGGGTCGATCAGTTGCAGCACGGTCGCGTAGCGCGCGCCGCGCGGCAGGCGCTCGGGCATCCACTGGAGGATGGCGAGCGCGTCTCCGTCGACGATCTTGTGGCGGAACGCCAGGCGCATCATCTGCGGAATCGTCAGCTTGCGCTGCGCGTCGCAGAAGTGCGCAGGATCTTCCGACCATGTGCGCCAACCCGCTTCGAGCGCGCGCCCAAACTCATCTGCCCAGACGTGATCGAACTTCTTATTGCCGGTTATCGCTGCGAGCGCGCGGTAATCCGGCTTCGAGATCGGCCGGAAGTCCGCTCCGATGACGTTGTCGAGGGTGCGCGTGACAGCCGCCGACGCCCACCCGTCGTTGCGCACCAGGTCGCGCACGCGGGAAACGATGCGGTCGCGATACGGGTTGAGCTCGCCATCGGGAGACCAGAGCACCGGGTTCCAGTCCCGCATGTGCTGACTGGACATGTCCGCCGCGTCGAATGCGCTGGTGCTGCCGTACCCGCTATAACTGCCGTTCAGCGCGAGCGCACGGCTCTTGCGCTCCGGCAGCGGCTTGCCGTCCGGACCAAGTAGCTGTACGTTCGATTCCATGCGTTATCGCCGTGTGAAGGTCATTCGGTTTGCTCTGCGAGGCGAGGCGACGATGCCGAGCTGCGCCTGCATCAACTGGATCGCCGCAGCGAGTTCCGCGAGATTCGCGCGGGTGTACGTCACTGACCTAGTGCCGTCGCCCTGCGTGTACGAGTAAGACTCGCCTTGCGCACCAGTGGACAACTGGAGGTAGATCTGCTGCGCATTGGCGAGTGATTGCCGCAGCGCCGTCTGATCCATGCCAGCAAGCAAGCTGCGGCTCGGGTCGAAGCATCGCAAAGTGGTTCTCCTATGCTTCAGCCGGCGAGCCGCCGAATCCGAGAGCGTTTTTCAGGCTGCGCCTGTTTAATGATCGGTCCATCCGGGCGCACCGGCCGCGCCGCGCTCACGACATCCAGCTCGACCTCCTGCCGCGTCTCCGGAGCAGGCGGCAAGACATCAGTCGGATCCGCCTGCACCGCCTCGACGCGCCGGTTCAACTTCAGACCCATGTGCATGAGGCCGCACAGCGCCGCGTATCCATACACCCGAATGTCGAGCGCTTCGTTCGCGCGGCCAGGCGGCAGTTCCCACACACGGAACTTCTGCCCGTTGGCGAACTTCGTCACCGAGCGCTCCGAAATGAGCTGCGCGAAGTAGTTGATGTCGCGGTCCGTCGGGAAGTGCATGTATCCGGCCGGGTACGTCAGTACGCCATCGTTGTCTTCGGGATCACGCCGCAGCCGCTCGCGGATCACGTCTTTCGCTGCGTTCACGCCGATGATGACCGGACGGAACGTCGATTTGGTTCGCGATGACGGTCGCTTCGTCGGCCACACAGGTGACCGCGCGCCGCCGCGTGCCGACTCGCCCTTGATCGCCCAGATGCGGCGCCCGAGTCGCGCCTTCGCGAACTCGTACACCTTCTGCGTATGGTGACCACCGGAGTCGATACACGCGGCGGATACTGCGAAACCGCGACCGTCCGCGCGCCGCCAGATCCGCTTCAGATACTCGTCGACGCGTTTCCATAGCTCCGCGCTCTCGGGGTCGCCCTCGAAGACCGCGTGATCTATGGACCAGCTTTCCTCGTTGTGTCCCCAGCCGATCGTCTCCAACTCGACGCGATCGTCCTGAACGTCACCGCCGACAGTGATCAGGCCGACGCCGTCGGGCACCTCCGCATCCCAGACCTCGGTCCGAGCGGCCAGCCTGGTCTCGCTCAGTGCGCGATCGCCGCGATCCTCGTACGGCTCGCCGAGCACGAGGTTGATGAACGTCTGCCGCGCGAGCGGGTCGTCCTTCACTCGGAGCCATTCAGCAACGAGGTTCGACCAGCACGCGTTCGGGAAAAGGCTGTAGCCGGCCCAGATATGAAACCCAGCATGCCCCTTGAATGGCTTCGTCGCGCGCCACTCGCCGTTCGTCACCATGTCGGCCTTGTCGGCCTCGTGAATGATGCAGCCGTTGTGCCGGCAGACGTAATAGACGCTTTCCGGGATACCGTTACCGTGCTCGTCCTTGTCCCACTTCATGCCGTACGGCGTTTCGGGACTGCCCCATTCGAGCACTTGCCGCTCGCCGCAGTGCGGACACGCGACGAAGAAGTAGCGCTGATCGCTCTCGCTGAAGCTCTTCTCGATCCGGCTATAGCCCTTCACCGTCGGCGTCGAGCCGAGCACGATCTTGCGATTCCAGAACGTCTCCGATCGCTTCGTGCCGAGCGCGATCTGATCGCCTTCGTTGCCCGCGCCGTCGACCGGATAGGCGTCGACCTCATCGAACATCACGACGCGCGACGTGATCCGCCGAAAGCCCGCCGGGCTATTCGCGCCGACGAGCGTCAGGCTCGAACCATTGCGGAACGTCTTCGCAAGGATAGTCTGATCGCTGTTCTTCGCCTTCTGATCGCCCGCGATCGCCGCGAGGACCGGCGTGTCGCGCAGCATCGGCGCGATTTCCGTCTTCGAATAGCTCTCCGCATCCTCGACGCGGGGCTGCACGACGAGAATCGGCGAAGGATCCTGGTGGATAAAGAAGCCGACCGCGTGATCCATCAGCTTCGTATAGCCGACTCGGGCCGACTTCATGACGCTGATCTTCTCAACGCTGGGGTCGGTTACTGCATCCAGCATGCCCCTCTGATAACCGAACGCCCGGAAGCGGCCGGTCTGCGCACTCGTCTCGCGCGACAGGACCGCATAACGCTCGGCCCATTCGCTCAACGTCAGCTTCGGCGGCGGCGTCAGGTTCTGGCGAAGCGCAGCCGCGAGGCCCGCCCGCAACGCGTCATAGCCGCGCGCGTACCGCCTGGTGCTATTCAGGGTTGCCTGCTCCATCGCGAGTGAGTTCTTCGAGTGCTTCTGTGATGACCTCCTGCAACATGTCCTGCAGCTCGGCAGGCGTCTTGCACCGATGGAGACGCGGAGCCTGTTCCGCGGGAATTGACAGCAGGCGGGTTCGGACCTTGGCGTATTCGGTGCCGACTGCTTTCGCCACTTCGGCAACGTCGATAACCAGACCGGAGTCGCGGTCGTATTCGAGCTGAGCCTTCAGCCCGAGATAGTTCTCTTTGAAACAGCGCGCCGCGTCGAAGTCGAGCAGCTCGACGTTGCCCGCGAGAATCCGGTCCGCGACGTCGGCGGCGTCCTCGCGCGCGCCGAGCGTTACCTCGCTCGCTGCCTGGGTAACAGTCTTGCGTTTGTTACCCTGCGTCGCTTGGGTAACACTTTGGGTAACAGCCGGTGCGCCATCGCGACGGTACTTTTTAAGTAGCGCGTTCGACGCGTCGACATCGACTTCATCGCCCGCAAACACAAGCCAGCCGCGCTCCTTCCACTTCGTGACCGTCTTTCGACTGACGCCGTGGAGAACCGCAAACTCGCTCTGCTTCATCGGTGAACTGTTACCTGTTACCCAAAATTGAAAAGTTTGTGGCTAGAGAAAGATCGCGCGCGCGCAGTGCCCCCGGTGTCGATAGGGCGGTACAGGACCCACGACGTCTATAGCGGGCACGACATCGACACGCCTCGGTACAAAAGAGAGCCCCCGCGCGCCTTGCGACAAAGAGTTCCCCGCATTCTCTGCAGATCGGAAAACGAACGGTCGAAGCCGGCATTCCGCCAGCATGGTCGCGAACGCAGTCGTCGCATGACATTGCCGTCTTGGCGTGCGACAGCGTCACGAAACGCTTAAACGAGACCGCGCAGTGCTGACATGTTGTACTGCGTTCGATCGTGACGGTATTCAGCGCGTTTGCGCGACGGTCGAGGGCACGCAGATTGGCGCGGCGATTATCGAGTGCATCCCGATTAATGTGAAGCAGCGTCGCGCGCGTCGCTCGCGTCCATACCGAGCACGAGACGATGCATCCTGATGGTGCGATTCTTGCCGTTCTCGACGACGTTGCGCACGGCGTACACGTGATTGCCCGAACCGTTCGGCTTCGCCTTCCACTTCCATTGCGACAGGAAATCGAACATGTCGTCGTCAACGAGGGCGAACTCATGCCGTCCGACAGCGTGCCTGCCAGACAGTTTTATCAGTGCCATAGATTTCCTACGGTTTTGCGGTCGCAAGCGCCTTTGCAAACGCCGCAGCAAACTCGGCGCGATATGTCGATGCCACCACCTCGCGGCCGCGCTTTCCAAAGTCGAGATGCTGCTTGACCGGCTGCGCGTCGCCGAAGCGGATCAGCAATCGCAGATGACTCGTCTTGTTCGCGCCGCGCATCGCGACGCCGCGCTTGCCGCTGCGCTTGATCGCCTTCACGTCGGTCGGGCGCTGCCACACGCCACCGATCGATTCGCCGCTCGCCGTTTTGATCGTGCCGACGAAAATGTCCGGCCGCCCCTCCAGACGCTTCAGCGCGGTGCGACTGAAGTTGCCGTACTGGTTGAGCAGCGCCATATCCTTCGGATTTAGCCACGTCTTGCCCGAGCCAATGAGCTTATGCGTGCCGCCAAACTCGTACGGCGCGAGATACGCCGCCGCGATGTCCTTCACGAACACGAGCGCTTCCTGCGTGTTCTTTTTCGCGGCCTTCACGCCGATCGAGTTGACCGTGAAAGGCGTGGGGCGATCGAACACTTGAGGGAGGGCCGCTTTCTCGGCGGCCTGAACGCGTTTAGCGACTGCCGTCAGCGCCTGTGCAGACGCGAACGGCAGTTGCTTGCGTTCGAAATCGTTGAGCCTCCGCGTCAGCGCGTCGAGATCCGACTGAACGCTGATGCGGATCGGGCTCTGCATTACTCGCCGTCCTTGATGGTCGGGTGATTCTTGAGATCTGCCAGACGTTGGATCAGGCGCTGATACTCGTGCACAGCGGCGTTGCCGACCATGCACACCAACGCTTCGATCTCGCCGATGATGGTCAGCGGGTGCTCATCCGAGCCAGAGCCAGTCTGGGCAGCAGAAAGCGCCGCATCGGACTCCCCCGCTTCAGCACCGCCAGCCTCCGCATCAGCGGCGCCACCAGCGTCCAAAGGGACGGCATCCGACGACACGCTTGCAGGCGCTTGCGCATCGAGGTTCGGCGCGGCGGGCGTCGGGTAGAGCTCCGACGATCCCGCGCCGCCCGGATCAGCGATCGCGTCATTAACGACGGCGGATTCGTCGCTGGATGCTCCGAGCGAGGTCGAGGACTCGTCGACGGGCTTTCCCACGTCAGCCTCCGTATCCGATCCGGTCACAGACACAGCCGGATCCTGAGCAGCCTGGGCATCGCCATCCGTCTGGGCTGGCGACGAGATTTGCTCCCCCACGTTGGCGCTCGGGTCAAGGCCCGCTCCGTTCGCAATCAGATCAGGAATCTCGTCGCGCGTGATCTCGCGGATCGGCGCGACAGCCGCTTCGTCATTGTCGAAGATGACTTTGGTGTCGGGATTGAACTTCAGCATAGCAACCTCCGAAAAGAAAACGCCCCGGCATAAGCCGAGGCGTCAAATCAGGGCAGTTGCCCCGCCGAGGAGACACGCAGGAACGTGTTCGAGCGATGCGCCAAAACAAAAAACCCGCTGTCTTTCGACTAGCGGGCTCTGGACGCATCTTTCCGGCGCTTATTAGACAACGTTTCGAACGGGTTTACAAGTGCTTTTTAACGTTGAGTCTCACTATCGTCGACAGACTCTCCGAACTTCGAAGCAACGTATGCGCGCATCGCGGCTATAAGCGGTGTTGCGCCGGCGTAACAGTCATATCCACGCGCGTCGATGTAATCATCTCCGCCACTGTATGCCCCGCCGTTCGAACCAGGAAGGATCGCAAGCCAACGGCCCTCACCTCGCCATATCGCGATTGCGAACCGCGCGATGATCGGACCACCGTCAGCCCATCTCACAGACGGGCAGAACAGTCTCCACGTGTTGTCCTCAGTGTCGAGGAGGTAGCAAGCTTCGACGCCCAACACGCTTTTCTGAATCGAGACGACGTCCTCAATGCGCGTTGCACGCGCCACCCAATAATCGAGCAGCGGGCCGATCAGCTCCGTCACCTTCATGCAAACACCTCCCTAATGAGGTTACGGTCAAGTTCGCAAACGGCGCTTCGCATCATCGACAAACTTTTTGCAGACTTCGGCAAGCGCGTGAGATTGCCCGTCGAGTATGGCGGCTTCAGCAGCGTTTTGCCGAAGGGTTTCATCGTTTCCGTAAAGCCGATCAGCTCTCGTTCGGGTGGACAACCGTGGCGGCTCCCCTTCAGGCACTGTCAACTCCGCGCATCTATCCAAAAGCTCATTTGTCGCTTTCAGTAGCACGTGAAATCGATCGTTGAGACGCTTATCGTGAAAAATCAACTGGCGGCCGCCCTCATACGCGTACAGCAGATCTCTAAGCGGATCTCGAAAGCGCGTTAGAACCATCCCGGCCAGGAAATCGGCAGACTGAAGCGTGACGATCATCGAGTCAGTCAGCGTTGCGCGCACCTTCTTATATTCCTCGATGTCTGCGGCTCTCGCTTGGGCACCGCGCTCGAAATAGTCCTTTGCCACAAGGGCGATATACGCGCCCACCCCACCCGTCACGACGTTCGTCGCCGCGCTCGACAAGTCCACCACTATCCGCCTCCATCATCTGATCTGGCAACAGATCATATCTCTTCGTTGCCAATCAAGACTTTTACGGCCGCCAGGACAATCGCCCGTCTCGTCGCAGCGTAGTCGGCAGGTATAACTTCGCTCTCGTTGCTTCCAGATGCAACCGTGGGCATCATGTCGGCGTCCGCTCCGTGCGTGCAATATGCCTGCCCGCATGAAACATGCTCATTGCATACGGTCAGTTGCATTCGCACGGCCAAGCGCAGCGCATCGCCGTCGTCCTCCAGCGGGTTCCATAGGGTCGAGACACCAGGAATCCACAGCCCGACGACGCCGATCTCGTTTCTATGTGCGGCGATGTCGGCTCGCCATTCGTATCCCGCGGCACGCGCGGCGGACTCAAGCAGTTCTCCATCTGTCATGCCGACACCTCGACGCGAATCAGATGCCGAGCGACGAACATCGGGAGCAGACGCTCCTTTGCCGCCTGGTAAGTCGCGTGCTGGTCGCCCGCCCGGCCGCTGCTCCACAGTTGATAGCCGCATTCCTTGTTGCGCATGCTGGTGCTGATCGCCGCGCGCTGCTCCGGCGGCAGCGCATCGACGCACAGCTGTACCTGCTCGGACTGCTGGTCGTCCGCCCACTGATACGCGTCCTCTGCGTCCTCTTCCGCATTCGCCGGCGTCTCATAGCCGCGGCACGTGCGATCCTCCGGGCGGTAGAAATGCGCGAGCGTCTCGCGATGCGACTGGCGGATCTGCCAGCGGTACCACTCCAGCAGCATTTCCTCGATCTGTTCGCTCTGTTCGCGCGTCATGAAAACTCCCTCGTTGTATTTTCTGCAGCGACGCATCTCGTAGACGCTCAGCGCTGCTTTCTGGAATGCCTTGTTGCATATGAACTTCGTCGTGCCGCCCCAGCGCGAGCGGATCAACTCAGCGCATCCGAGGCACGTGCTCGACTGACGCTCTTCGAGCACGATTGCCGGATCTCGGAAGTCGCCGCGCCTCACATCGCCACCATGAAGCTGATGCCCCAGTTCATGAGCCACGCGACGAAGCTGTCTCGCAGCTCGGCATTGCGCGGGAACGGGAACTCGACTTCGAGCGAATCGCCATCGCTCTCGATCTGGCCGGCGAACGGGCAACCATCGAAGGCGATGACCTTGGCGCCCGTCACTCCATCGATGTGCTGCCTACTCGTGTCGATCAGGCTCTGCGGGACGTCCGCGTACTGGATGTAGGCGTGTGCGCTCACTGCTGCACCTCCGTGCGCGAATAAGCGGCGACAGCGATAACAGACAGAGCGGTCCACATAAACACGAAAACGATGCCGGCGGCGGTCGTGCTCGGCGATGCGAAAGAGACGGCGGCGATCATTTCGTCACCTTTTGCGGTTGGATCGGAGCAGTCCAGCTCTTGCGCTTAATGCCGAGCGCCACCCAGAGCGCATCGAAGTTGTCCGGAATCGTCGTGTTCATGCTCAATCTCCCACTTCCATCTCGTTTAATCCGCTCTCAAGGAACGGGGCCAAAGTCTTCTTGTTGTCGTCGATGAAGGCTCTAGTGCGATACACGCCCGCCCTCACCCACGCTTCGTCGAGGAGCGGAATGCCGCTCCGCCGATCCTCTGGAATCCATGCATCAACCCATACAAACGGCCGGGTCGTGTTTTGCACCGCCGGGCGCGCCAGCCTGTACACCCGCGTCTCCAGCGCCGCCGTGATTTGAAACGGCTCCAAGGCGTAACGCTTCCCGTTGCGGCCGCGCGGCGTGCGCCAGCGTGTGTCCGTCGGTATTCGAATCAGGCACCGCACTTTCTTCCTCCTTCAAACCCATCTTTCGAGCGCGCACTGGTTGCCAACGAGCGAGCGCATCGTCGAATGCCGCGCACTTCTGTTCCCACGGCGCGCCGCCGCGATCCAGCCATTCGTGGCAGGCAGCGCAGCCCGGCACCGTGAACCAGTGCTTCGCCTTCAGCGCTCCGCCCTTGCCGTGGATCGACTGGTTCGAATGGCAGTCGACGACGGTCGGATCAGCCCAGTCCGTCCACGGGCATTTGACGTTCAGGTAGCAGGGCTCGCCGCGGCACGCCGCCAGATACTTCGAGCCCTCGGCGACCGTCGGCTTCTTCACGCGGGACTTCAGCTTCGAGCGGCGCAGCGCTGTCGGGCGATCGGCGAGCGGCCATGCCGAGCGCTTCATCGGCGTCTTGCTCACGAGCGGCTTCGAACGCTTCATTGCGCCTCCGCAATCTGTTCGCTCGCACCGCTTTCGATCTCGTCGATGATCTCGACGATGGCTTCCTGTGCGATCACAGGGATTTCGCCAGCCAGACCGATGATGTGATGCCCCTGCATGACGCGCAGACCGAGACCGCGGGCGATGCTGTGCTCGAGCGTCGCGCCCGGCGACTTCTCCCAGCCCGGCAGCAGCGCGATGCCGTCGCAATCGACTAGAACCTTGATGTCCGCGCGCATACACGCGAGCCACGTCGGATTCGGGCCGACGTCCACTTCTGCGGGATTGACGATCTCGAAGCCCAGAGCTCGGAGACGGGCAGCCTCCGCGTGAAACGCCGGGAAGTTCAGTTCGGGAAGATTGGACATAGGCCCTGCGATATAGAGCTTCATGCGACGACGCCTCCCAGGCTGCACATGGCGTGTATGCCGGCGATCAGCGCGGCGACGTGAGGCGAAGTCGGAACGGCGATCGCCGTGCGGCGTTGCTCGAACTCAGCCGAAGACGGGAAGGCTTTCCCAGTCCATCGGTACATGACCGGCGGATGGCCGCCGTGAACGTGGTAGCCCTTGCCGACCCGCTCGATGTATCCCTGCGCTTCGAGCGTTACGAAGACGTTCTTCAGGATGTCGCGCGAGATTTGCAGGTCCTCGACGACGGCGCGCAGCGTCGAATGCCGGCGTCGCTTGAGTGCCTCGAGCACCAGCCGCTGATTCAGCGGCATCACCTTGTGCGTCTTCTTCATCGGCGCGCGCACGAGCAGGTCCTGCCGCGCGTAGTTCTCGTTGCATCGCATCACTTCACCTCCACGATCGTCAGCCCGCGCACCGCCATCAAATGGCGCTTGATGCGGTATCCCTCGGTTACGCGGCCTTTCACGTCTTCAATGACCGTCTCGCCGCCCTTCTCGTACACAAAATCCGCCACGTACCGCAGCGCCGGACGCTTTCGGCCGGCGATCACCACCGGCTCAGCAAGGACGAACGGAACCTGCAATTCCAATTCGCTGATCTCGCCGCGCACCTGCATCTGCACCAGCTCGTGCCAGCGCTTCATCTCGCGCTTGCTGTCGAACTTGATGCCGCCGCTCTCGCATTTCTCGTTGCGATACTTCGCCGGCTTCCTCTTCGCGGCCGGAACCTTCGGCGCAACCGCGAACGGGTCGTATCCGGAGGCGATGTCGTCGAACTCGCTCGTTGGCTGGTTGCCAGTGCGGCGCATAAGTTCGCGGCGCGCGAAGTCGGGCCCTACCGCGCGGTTCTCGCGCACGCGCGCGGTGCCAACTTGCGTCGTTCCTTCCGGGTAATGGAGGGCTGCGGTTCGCTTGCTCACGCCGCCTCCGTGTTCCCGTTCTTGTCGCGCGGGATGTCGTTGAAGTAGGCGTAGAGCTGCTCGTACCGCTCTTCGCTCTCGCGCCCGACGGTGCGCAGCATGTCTTCCATCCATTCGCCCGGGCCTGCCGCCTTGAACACGCGGACCTTGAAATGCATGAAGGTCTCTTCTGCGCCCTTCGTAACGCCGCGCTGCGCTGCCATGGCCTCGATGCCGCTCGACGTCTTCCACCAGTCGGCCGTGATCGCCTGCGCGCCGCCGACCGCCGATGCGACGCCGTCGGGCTTCACAGCGAACAGACCGGTCCAGCCGCGCAGCACTGCTTCCTCAACCGTGACTTCAGGCGATTGGCCAGCTGCGGCGAGCTTCAGAAGCTTCTTGATCGACACCCGCGCTGCACCGCGCGTCCAAGGCGCGTCTTTGTGCTTCGCCTCGCGGTGCTCGCACCACATTTCCCAGACGTCAGCAGGGATGCCTTCAGGAAGTGCAAGTTGGCGAAGCTCGTCATGCAACGCAACTCGCGACGAACGTCGCGCCAATTGCTGATCTACGTTCTTCTCTTGCTCTACTAAAGCAATCTTGGTGTCGAAATTTGGAGGGGCTCCAGGTGAAATTTCACCCCCTTCAACGTGGGATTTGGAGGGGCTTGAAGTGGGATTTGTAGCCCCTTGAATATTGGAGGGGCTTGAATTTTCATCCCCCTTGGTGCGGCGCGCTTTCGAGTGGCTTGATTTTTCACCCCTCTTCGCCATGTATTCTTCAAGCGTCGGCGGGCTCAGCGAGATCGTTTTGCCGTTGCGGGGATCGACGCTTTGCACGATCGTTGCGCCGGCAGGAGCGAGCATCTGATAAATGATGATGCTCTGCGTGCGGCCCAGACGCTTATCCGTTTCCAGCAGGTAGCCCAATTCGATCAACTTGCTTCGAGCACGGCGGATCGTCTGGATATTCAACTCGGTGTCCAGTTCGAGCTCGTCATTCGTGACCCACGTCGAATAGTCTTCGGCTGCCCAGTTTGCATAGGTCTTCAGCAGCGTCTTGGCGGACGAATCGCCCACGCGCTGACGCTTGGCCCATTGATGTGCGTATCCGCTCACGCCGCAACTCCTACGACGCGCGACGAGACAAGCGCATGCAGATCCGCAAAGCGCTCGACATACCAGTGCGGCTGCGTCTCGCGCGGGCTGTTCGGGTTGGTGATGTTCTTCCCGTAGAGCAGACCGGCCTCCGTGATCGCCCAGAAGCGCTTCGTGCCATTCACTGCGCGCGACGAGGTGCTGCGCCGCGTCCGCTCTGCTTGCATTCCCGCGTCGGCCAGCAGGCGGTTATACGTGCGCGCGGAGATCGAGATGCCGTGCGCAATCAAAAGATCAGTCAGCGGTTTCGTTTCCATCGAGCTGCCAGACGTCGAATCTGACGCCGCATCGACGACGTACGCCGGGAGAAACGTCGGCTCGATGCCGTTGTTCTTCGCGATGTGCGCAAGCATCGCGACTTGGCTCGACGGAGATGGCTTCAGTAGGCGCGTGAAGCATTCAGCAATCGCGAGCTCGCCAGCAAGTTTCGATTGCGACAGAGCCGGCTGACCAACGCGCGCCTCCAATTCGGTCCACCGATCGATAATTCGTGCGCGCATCTGGATGCTGTAGCCAGAAACGAGGATCAACGTCTCGCGTTTCGGAAGCTCGAAGATTTCGACTTCGCGAACTGATCCATTGGGGCCCGCAATTTTTGCTACTGCTGAAAAGTCAGCAGCAGCTTTCCCGAGCTCGGCCAGCATCTTGCGGATGTCAGCGAGTACATTGCGGTGCTCCTTGCCGGTCAGCTCCGCGATTTCGCGGCTAGACATCGTGGGGCCACTGATCTTTGCAATGTCGTTCATGGATGACCTCACAGGTCGTTGTCGTGGCCGCATGGCAGCGAACCGTCCGCGCGTTGCTTGGCACCGCAGCCGATGCAGATCTTCGGCGCGACGTCCGGAGTGATGGATTGTTCGGTCGTCATCGGACCGAGGAAGAAGCGGCCAACGTGAAGAAGATCCGCGCCGCCGAGGGACGGCTGAAGGTCGCGCGCGCTCATGCCTTCACCTTCGAAGCCTTGGCCGCCCGCGAACAGTCGGCGTTGAAGGTTGCGAATTCGCGCGAAAGGCCGACGCGAACCGCGGCGAGTTCGCCCGGAAAGCGCTCGCCGCGCGCCGCAACCGCACACAGGGCGTCGCGGATCTGCTTCTGCTGCGCAGCCGGCAGTTCCGGCGGCAGCTCCGGCACGAAGAGAACCGGATTCGAGTTGTTTTGCATGGGATCTCCCGCCGGAATGCCGGTCAGTAGTACTAAATCGGAACAGAAGAAGCCTGGCGTCCAAGCTGCTTGTGTATCGACTCATCCATGCAGATGTCGGCCTCGTAACCGACTTTCTCCGTCAGTTGTCTGACGTTTTATTCCCCGCGCCGCCCAACGTGGGCCACTTCAAACGCGGCTACTTCCGGGTGCAACGGTCCATATGCAGAGCGCAGGACGTGATACCCGAGGTATTTCTGAGTTGAAACGCCCAGACTCGCCGCCAAAGCAGCCAACTCCCCAGCCTCAGGAATCGGAAGTTCAACGAGAAGGCCGGTTTTTCCTTCTTTCATGCGCTTACTGCGCTCCCAACTTGGGACGACGCGACACTGACGCCCAACAGGTTCGCTGGCAAAGTGCCAACCGTGCCAAACAAAAACAGCTTGGCGATACGGGCAAGAGCAGCGGAATCGCTGTCGATGCCGTAGAGAGCCTTGAATGCTTGCATTCCCTCGTAGACGGGGTCTTCGAGGCGGGTCTTTACTTCGTTGCGAAATTCAGCGCGACGAGACATTGCTTCCTCCAAAAAAGAAAAACGGTTGATGAACACAAAAGACAACGAACGCGCGAGAGACCTACTTTGCGAGTCGCTGACGGGGCCTACCAAGAAAGATGTCGGGGAATTCGAGCTTGACGGCAGCCGGGATCCCTCTCTCCTTCCAGTTGTGGACGCGTTGAACTCCACCGCGCTGGTCGAAACCCAGCCGACGGGCGAGCTTGGAAGCCCCACCGAGTTCCTCGATGAGCAGTCGGTCAGCAGTGATGTCGTTTTTCCGGTCCATGCGTTATTAAACACCACGTTTAATCAAAAAGCAAACACTATGTTGAACAACAAAGTGTTTAATTTTGAGAACATCCGGGGTATGCATGAAACCACCGCCCGCCTCTACGAGGCAGCCCGGCTGTTGCGCGGGCTCACCACGCCTACCGAAATCGCACGCCTTCTAAATGTCGCGCCCCAGAACGTAAACAACTGGGAGCGTCGCGGCATGTCGAAAGCGGCGATGCTCGACGCCCAAGAAAAGCTTGGGTGCAGTGCCGTTTGGCTCATGACTGGCGAAGGCACGATGCTCGGCGCGGCACCGGTTCCTCCGTCGAATGATTCGTCGAAAAGAGACCGATCACGCCCCGAGATCGAAAAATCTGATCGAGCGGAGTCTGATATTGTTATTTCTTCAGACGACTTGGCGTCAGCGAGGTCGCCACGTAGACTGAGAGCAGCGCTTTTCGATAAGGGCTTAACTACCGCAGAAATTGCGTCTGTTGCGGGGGTTAGCGAATCCGTCGCCGGCCAGTGGCTGGACGGCGAAGGCCCGGACATCACACTGGCGCAGGGTGCCGCGCTGCAAACAGCCTACGGCGTGAACGTTGTTTGGCTTACGAAAGGGAAAGGCGAGCCGGGCGTCGCTGTTCGATACGTCGACGAGTATGAGCCTATCCCCATTACGAACTGGAGAGCTGTCCCCGTGGTAGGTCATGCGCAACTTGGGGATAACGGGTACTGGGCCGACCTTGAATATCCCGTCGGAGCCGGTGACGGCTACGTCGACTTCCCTTCCAGGGATCCGAACGCATACGCCTTGAAGTGCGTCGGCGACTCAATGCGGCCCAGAATCAAAGACGGTGAGTTCGTCGTTATCGAGCCCAACCAAGCTATCGAGGCCGGAGACGAGGTGCTCGTCAAGTCGAAAGCTGGGCAGGTCATGGTCAAGGAATTTTTGTACCGTCGGGCCGGCAGAGTGCATCTCCGCTCAGCCAACGATGCGCACAAGCCAATCAGCTTTTCGAGCGACGAAATCGAGAAAATGCATTTCGTCCGCGCGATCTGCCGCCCTTCTTCTTGGAGGCCGGATTGAGGCTAACTTTGTTTGTGGCAACGGTCGGTCTGGCGCTGGCGAGTAGCACTGCTGCAGCTGCTGGCGCGGCGGTCGCGCGGCTGCCGGGCGCGATGACGTTAGAGATCGTTGAACAGGCCGTCAGCTGCAAAGGGGCGCCCGTCGCAATCCTCCTAGACAAGCGGGGCCGCAAGAAAGACATGACTTGCGCCGTCGAGATTACTTCCGATGGCGTGCGCACCACATTCGCCGGGTACGGCAAGCCAGTTTTCTGGCACAAATCTCAGTTCACTACCGTCGACGCTGCGACGCTCGACTGACCCGCCTCCCTTCCAGACTCCAAGCCCGCTTCTGCGGGCTTTTTGCTTTCCAGCTCGCCTTGGCTCCAACCGCGGACCCAAGCAAACTTTATTAAACAAAATGTTTGACACTTGTTTAAACATGATGTTTAATGCATCCATGCGCTGAACGAAGCGCTCCGGGGATAAACCGGGAGCCCTGATCTCAGGGCACTGGGAAGCGATCAGTGCCTTGTACTCAGGGCTTCCTGTCCGGCAAGTGGACAGGAGATAGCAAATGAGTTGGCTGGCAAGCGATCTACTCGAGCTGAAGCGCCTTGCGCAAGGTGGCGCCGGCGCGCTCATCGAACATCTCCTGCGGGAATACGCAATCAACATCATCGCCCCGGGCGTCGCCGACGTTCGGGCCGGCGGATAAGGACAGGAAGATGGAACGCGTTCTTGAAGACAACGCCCTGCTTCGCGACATTACGCGGCTGCAGGACGTTGAAAGGATCTACAAGGCGATCGGCGTTGCCGGTCTTTACGGTGTCGCGATCGGCGCAGTGTGGTTCCTGTGCGTAGCCTTCCGCGCCGGGGTGTTGGCGTGAAGCTCTGGCAAATCTGGGGCATCACGTTTCTGGTCGCAGCGGCGTATCTCGCGATTTGCGCGGAGATCGATTATCGCGCCGCTCGTCTCGAACGCTGCACGGTCGTCCACTGCGCCTAAAGCGATCCCGTAAAGGCTCACCATGAACATCTATCAGATAGTAGTCCTTCTGTTTGTCGTGACGATGGTCGCGGCTATCGCGCTGGTGCGCGGCGCAGATGCCAGCGCTAAACGTCGCCTCGCCGAGCTTGAGCAACAGAAGAAGCGCATCCGCTGGCCGGCCGCCCACTGAATTCCTTGCCCGGCGGATAAACGGGCATTCCGCAGGCCTTCGGGCCAATAGTGAAACGGGGATGCCGCCCGTTAGGCGGCTTACTTGATCAACAACACGATCGGAGGATCGGATGAAGAAGGCTTTCACGCAGACGCTGATGGAGTTGCGCGGCGGTGCGGTCGTCGAAGAGGCGACGAACGAATTGAACACGCTCGTCGCGATGGTGCGCGACACCGGCAAGGCCGGAAAGATCACGATCACCGTCGAGGTCAAGCCGTTCGCAAAGGTACAGGACGCGCTCGAAGTTACCGGCAAGGTAGTCGCGACTCTGCCGCGCGAGAAGGAAAGCGCCGAAGTCTTTTTCCCGACCGTCGAAAACAACCTGTCGCGCCATAGCGAACGTCAGACCGAACTGCCGGGTATCTCGCTCGCCGACAGCACTTCCAGCGGCCGATCGGTCTCGTTCGGCTAATCGCTGCTCAATTCACCTCACCTTTACGACCAACAAGGAAAAGTCATGCTCGACAACTTCACCGGTGAGAAAGACGTCGCCGCCCTGCTCGCCGCCGGCGCCGCCCTCGCTGATCCCAAGAACAGCCCGCTGCCCGATGGCAAGCCGTACGTGATCGTGCCGGAGGGCTTCAAGACGCAGACGATCGACCAGGTGTTCGAAAGCCCCGCGCGCGCGGCCGGCACCGTGAAGTTGCGCGACGCCGCCAGCTTCATCGAGTACTTCAATCGCCAGAAGCGACCGGAGAGCCTGATTTACGCTTCGCTCGACCCGGCCCGCATCCTCGGCGTAATCGACGATCACCGCGCCTACGGTTCACTCCAAGACGAGCACGACGGCGCCAACTGGCGCGCGTATCGCGTCGAGTTTCCGGTTCCGGCCTCGCGCGAGTGGAAAACGTGGACTGGCAAGGATCGTCAGGCGATGTCGCAGTTGGAACTCGCCGAATTGATCGAAGACAACTTGCCGGACATCGTGAGCCCGGACGGCTCGACGATGCTCAGCGTCGCGCTGAACTTCGAAGCCAGCAAGGAAGGCAACTTCGTGTCGGCCGCTCGTCTGCAGGACGGCAGCACGAACTTCGTCTGGAAGGAAGACGTGAACGCGACCGGCAACAAGATCGCGATGCCGTCGCAGATCACGCTGAGCATTCCGGTATTTGAGAACGGCGCGCCCTATTCGATCGACGCACGCATCAAATATCGCATCAAGGATGGCATGCTGAAGATCTGGTACGAGCTGATCCGCCCGCACAAGGTTCTTGAGGTCGCGTTCCGCGCCATCTGGACGCAGATCGAAGAACAAACCTCCACCAAGATTCTGCTCGGCACGCCCGAGTAACCCCCTTACAAGCCCGCGTGCCGGCGCATAATCCGGCTGCCCGGCTTAGTGGCGGTGAGACCGCCTGGTGATTTTTACGGAACGCGACCATCAGCATCGGCGCTTAGCGAGGCGAAACGCCTAAAGTCGGCGCACCGAACCCGAATCGGCGAATTCGTGCCGGTCATAATTTTGCGAGTCGCGATTGTAACGATCAACTGAATGTTGACTTGCAGAGCTTGGACGTCGGCTTCGAACGAGCCGTCAGAACCGAAGATATCAGCGAGGCATTCGCTTGTAACTTGAATTCGATATGTCTTGTTGGCAAGTCGTTGATTGAAGAAGAGATCCCCATCCAAGCGCAACACGGGTAGCTGCGGTTTTTCGTTCATGAAAGGAACGTCCGAGGTTAGTTATGCAGACTTTGCAAGAAACTTACGCAAAACGTTCAATCAATCTTCAAGCCTTGCTAATCGGAGAGATCGGCGGATTCGATGGCGCAGAACAGGAAATCGCCTTGTGCCGGTTACCGTCTGAACAATCTAGCGCGCCGACGAGCGTAGACGGAACCCCGATCATAAGCATCCTTTTCGGTAGGAAATCTGATCTCACTGTCGTGACGAGCCTCGGTGACTTTAGGACCGGTCAAGTCGATGTCAACGACTGTAAAGGCGAAGCCGCCCGCCAGCAGCGGATGTACCACGACGTGGTACTCATGATTTCCGACCTTGATCAAGCGTGCCATGGCGATTCCAGCAGTAGGTAAATACACGGAAACTGATTGTGCGCTTTTCCGGAGGCGTAAGCCGAGAGATTGAAGAGCCGACGGGTATTTAGGAGTCGAAGACCGAAAAAGAGGCAAGCGTGAGCGAAAAAAACTTGTGGATGCTCAACATTGAGGGCCCGGATGACATTGTCGCCGCACCGTCCCGGGAAGATGCAGACGCAGCCGCCGCTGCGTTCAATGGCTACTGGGACGCGTATCTCGCGAAGCAGCGCGCGCAGTCCGCCGCTGACGGCCGCAATGCTGATCACTGTCCGACCTTCACTGCCGCCGTTGTCGAAGGGGAAGCACGCCGAAGCAGCACGCGTCGAATCTCAAGCGCTACTGGCCGGACTATGCGGAGTACCTCAAATTTGCGAAGGAAACGGGAGAGACGGAATGGGCGGCCTTCTATTTCAGCACTCGTCGCCCTTGCTTCCGAGCATAGGCCGAGCCGCCAGCGTATGCGTCATTTTCACTTTCATATCGAAGCGAACTTTCGAAATGGATCCGATCAACCTTCGGCCTCGTTCGATCGATTTCAACGCAAGCGTATGTGAATCCGCCGCCCACAAGCGGTTCAACCAACACGTGGAACTCCACTGTTCCAATTCTCAACAGTCGCGACATGCTCAACTCCGAAAAGATGATTCAGGCTGGTGCTGCATCAGCACTTCCATCGTTGACGCAACCATCGATGAACCTCTTCGCTTGCCGCTCGGCATATCTGAATCCAGCGTCGGGCGTAAGGAAATTAAGTTGCTCGGGAAGGCTTACGACGGGCGTAGCACGAGGGTCAGAGGAAAGGATCGACCAGGAGACAGCGTATCGAACCTGTTGGCCATCCAGTGACGGTGATTTGCTTGTGACGACGCGAACGTCGATGGTGTACCCGCGATATGGCACACACGATAGGTTTTCCATGCTTGCTCCTACACACCAGGAGCGGCATGCCAGACCACTATACGCGCTATATGAGATTCCCGTCGTTAAATCGCTTGGACACCCTAATGACCCGCCTACTCCCCACCTTCCAGGCGCTGCTCGACGCCCTCGAATCGGTCGGGCTCGCTCGGAAGCCGACGACACAGCAAATCCAAAGGCTCTGTGAGCGATTCGTGGAGATGGTCGAGGGAATCACCGGACAGCGCGTCACGGTCTGGATTGGCGAGATACCTATTGGGAGGTCGTCGTGCAACGACGCTTTTGGACAGACGAAGAAGTCGCGCAGCTAAAGCGCGAATACCCAGACCGGCAGACGGCCGATCTCGCGCGCGCATTCGGTTGCTCGATCGCACGAGTCTATGCGAAGGCTGCGGAACTCGGATTGCACAAGTCTGAAGCCTTTATGGATTCCGATCGGAGTGGACGAGTGCAACGCGGCAGGCAAGACCCGCGCATGGTAGCGACACGCTTCAAGAAGGGACAGACGTCGTGGAATAAAGGCGTCAAGGGCATATGCGGCACGCATCCCAACAGCCGCCGTACGCAGTTCAAAAAAGGCGCAATGCGCGGCGCCGCCCAGCACAACTATGTGCCGATCGGATCCGAACGAATCAGCAAGGACGGCTACCTCGAGCGCAAGGTCAACGACGATCATCCCGTGCCGGCGCGGCGTTGGATCGGCGTTCACCGGCTTGTCTGGGAAGCAGCGCACGGCCCGATCCCACCAGGTCACGTCGTCTGCTTTTTGCCCGGCAGGCGCACTGCCGACGCCGCGCACATCACGCTCGACGCGATCGAACTCGTCAGCCGCACCGAGCTCGCGCGACGCAATCACCCGGTGAGCCGCGATCCCGAACTGGCGAAGCTGGTTCAACTGAAAGGCGCGATCACGCGCCAGATCAACCGAATCGCCCGCGAGGCGAAGGAGAAACAGTCGTGAGCAACAACATCAGCACCGTTCGCCAGCATTTGCTGGACACCCTCGCGGATCTGCGCAATCGCGAAAACCCGATGGAAGTCGAGCGCGCCCGCGCGGTAGCCGACGTCGCGCGCGTCCTCGTCGACAGCGCGAAGGTCGAAGTCGAATTCATCAAGGCGTCTGGCGCGACCGGCTCCGACTTCATGCAGCCCGACGACGAGGAAAAGCAGGCGCAACTGCCGAACGGTATCACGGGCATTCGCCGGCACCAGATCAAATGAAGCCGCGCGCACTGCTCGACCGCGCTGCGGAAATCATTGAGCGCGAAGCAGAGGGAATCCGCGCCGCGCACGGCACCTTCGGCCGGTGGGACGACTGCAAAGAGGCGAAACGGGACCACGACGAGATGCTGCGCATCGCCGCCCAGCTGCGTCAGGCCGAAGCCTTCGCCGCCAAATGAGCGCGCACCTTCAAACAGACATGGTCGCGCCCGGCGCGCAGCGCTTGCAGATGACCGAGTCGCGTCCGCTTCGAGGTCACGGACGGTCCGGCCGACGAACTTCAGTGAGATCGTCATCGCCCATGCCTAAAGCCCAACGCAAGTCGCGAGCGAATTCGATGCAGGTGTTCTTCCACTCAGGCGTCCCGAAATCCACGTCGCGCGGATTCTTCTTCCCGCGTGCGCGCCTTATGGCTTCGATGCTGGCAGCCAGTGACCGAGCCTCCGCTCGTAGCAGATCGTCCTCAATCAGTCGTTGTTCTTGTTCCTTTTTCATGAATGCATTTTCGGCATTCGCTTCAAAAACTTTATGTGCGGAAAAGCGCTTATGCAGCGCAATCGGAGAACTCAGATGCAAGAACTGAAGCCGTGCCCGTTTTGCGGCGGAAAGCCGTTCCTCAAATACGGCGATGGAATTGTTGGAATTTCGTGCCCGCCGGATTCCGCATGCAACAAGGCAGGGCTGTGCGTCGCGTTTTCACCGGAGAAGGAAGCGACAGCAGTCACCGCGTGGAACTCCCGCGCCCTCGAATCCCGCGTATTGGCGGAGAGGAAGCCGAGCGCGAAAGATCAGGCGCGCCGCTTCGTGAGCGATTTCACGCGAGAGATGGGCTTCGCGATGAGCGACCATGCGCAAGAAGTGATGCTCAATCTGTTCCTGCGGCACGTCGCCCACCCCACGCCGGATGATGCAATCTCAGAATCCGAACTTTCAAAGTTGCTTCCCGGACCGTATTACATGGACCAGCCAGACGGCGGAAGCGTCACGCTTCTGGAACAGTTGCAGCGCATGGCAAAGGACGCTGCGCGGTATCGATGGCTGAAGGGTCAGAAAGACGAGTTCGACAAGATGGCCGGTGCCAGTTGCTACGGGACGAAGCTATCGAACAGGTTGTGGCAGGAGGAAGACTGGGACGCCGCCATCGACCGAGCAATGCAAGACAAGGAGAGCGGCCGTGACTGACGAAGAAATGTTGACGGTGATTGCGGCCGTCTGCGACTTCGACCGAGCAGGTGTCGAGCGGTGGCGCAGAGAGGCGCTGATCATCGGCCGCGCCGTTGAGCGAGCTGCGCTGGAGCGCGCCGCGCAGCTTTGCGACGAGAACATCGACCCGGCCGAAGCGGCTTTTGAAATCCGCGCCCTGATAGACGCTCAGAGCGGCGAGGAAGTTAGTGCAAGCGCGCCTTTGTGAGCACCGCGAATGGCGGTTCGACGATCGCGAGAAGCTCGTACAAGGGCAGCGGCGAGCGCATCTCGATCAGAGTCTCGAATGCAAATTGGTGCGCAGCCGTATGCGCGGGGTTGTAGTCGTCGTAGTAGCCAAACTTCAGTTCGATGATGCGTTCGGCGTCTTTATCGGCGGCTTCGAGGATGGTGTCGGCTTCGTCTTTAGTCATGCCCGCGTTATCGGCAGCCACAAACAGAACTTTAGGCAGTGAAATGCAGCATCAAATCGAAGAATTCATGCGCGTGAGCCGCGCGTATCTGGAGAGCCAGAATGCATAGCCGATTAATGGAATTGGCCGATCTGAAGCGAGTCACCGGAAAGACGCGCTATTCGAAGCAGGCGGAGTGGTTCAAGCAGACGTTCGGCGTCGACGTGCCGCGCGACGGAAACGGTGCCATCGTGATGACTTGGCAGACGTTCGAGGCGCTCAGCGCGAAGCGCGCCGGCGTCGGCGGCGATTTAGCGGCCGCTGCAGCAAAACCGCGCGTCTATCCCCTTCGCAAGGCCGCAGCATGAACGCGCGCCGCCGCGACCGCATCGACGGCCTGCCGAATCGTGTCTACGAAAAGTCAGGCTCGTTCTACTGGGTGCGGAAGGACAACAAGTGGCTGAAGCTCTGTCGCGTCGACGAGGGCGAGCGGCGCATGCTCGAGCGACTCATCGAAGAGAAGCGCAAGTTCGAGCCGTCTATCGGTTCGGGCAACATGCCGCGCCTCGTCAACGAGTACATGGACAAGACCGAGGGCAAGTACGCCGAGTCGTTCCGCGACGAGTGGAAGCGCCGCGGCGAAGGCGTGCGCAGCTACTTCCGCGACTGGGATGTGCAGCAGCTCGACGCGGCCGCCGTGGAAGAATTTTTGACGACGAACTGGCCGAACAAGCTGCCGACGCAGCGCGCGATGAAAGCATGGCTCTCGAAGTTTTGCGGCTGGGCTGTGCGCAAGCGCGAGATCGCGGTGAATCCCTGCCGCGAAGTCGAAGTGAAGAAGCCGAAGACCCGGAAGGTCTATATCCCGGACGCCGCATTTCTCGCGATCCGCGATGCGCTCATGCTCTCTAAGCCTCACCCGAACACCGGCAAGCGTGCGACCGTCCCGACCGGCCCGATGATGCAGTGCTTCATCGACCTCTGCTATCTCACCGCGCAACGTTCAACCGAGATCCGAAATCTGCGGTGGTCCGTCGACGAAGGCAATCCGTTTGGCTGCAGCTACGTTGACCGGGCGAACGGCGTCATCCACTTCGTGCCGTCGAAGACAGAGGATTCCAGCGGTGAGATGGTCGATTGGCCGATCACGCCCGAAATCGACGCCGTGCTCCAGCGCGCGAAGCTGCTCGAACCCACGTTTGGGCAGACGTATGTGATTCGAGACAAGCGCGGCAACGCGAAGACAGACCAATCCGTGCGCGATGCATGGGAAGGGGCAATGGAGCGCGTCGGGCTCGCGAAAGCGCCGTACACGATCAAGGACATCCGCGCGAAAGCGATCACCGACGCGAAGAAAGCCGGGTATGACATCGACGCCCTTCAGACCGCCGCCGCGCACACAGATCGATCGACGACCGAGGGTTACATCAAGCAACGCGAAGTGCCTGTTTCGACTATCCGCCTAGCCCTTCCCGCTGCAAAATCCGCCTGAAATCTTTCTAATATTTTGTGGCTGACTAGCCGCAGAGCCGCGCCAGAGCTTGCTCATTTGTTGGGCAATCCCTTAGAAAGCTGGTTTGCAACCGATTGAGCGTAAAGCGATAAATAGTCTTAACTTTGCTGCATGGGGTGCAGGTGGTCGGAGGTTCAAATCCTCTCGCCCCGACCAGAAATTGAAGGCTCTCCGGCTTCTGCCGGAGAGCCTTTTTTCTTGGCCCCTCGCGGGTCATCGATGACGCATCGCCCGCGTTTCTCCAAGGGCGTGCGCAGCTCGACTACCACCTCGCCGATGCAATGCTTAAAGTCGGCGCCGATGAAGAAGCGCTGACCAAAACGGCCGCGACGATGGGCATGACCGTCTGAAGCCATTCGTCATGGACGACACGCGCGCAAAAACGCGGCGCCGTCCGCCAATATTCAGACGTAAAAGCCCAAAAAACACTTGTGTGTCAGTAATTTAAGCCCTAATCTTAAGGTGACACATAAGGAACGGCGCCCCATGCCTTTGTCTGTCCCAGCGTCCGCCAGAGCGCGGCGCAGCCGATGCGGCCAAACCTGCTCCGCCCTGCGCGCGGAAGTCGCGAGATGGTTCGGTCCGGGAAGCGGCGCGCGCGTCACGCGCTTCGGGCGCATCTATCCCGGCGGCAGCCGCTATGTCTCCGTTCGCGCGTCGAGACCAGGCCGATGCTTCGCGCTTTACTTCTTCCACCATGGCGTCGATGACTGGCGCATCTATCCGCCATGGGGCGTCGGACCGAGCATCGTCTATTGGTCGGTCAAGACCAAGTTGCCGGCCACGCAAGCAGCCGGTCCGAAAAAACGCTTCCGCGTAGGCGTCAAGCCTTAACCGCGGGCAGGGCCTGTCCGGTCATCGACTCCTCGACGGCGGCTGGTACACCTTCGCTACATCGGCGGCCACGATGCCTTGCGACGCATCCGGTAATTACAGCGTGGGACGGACAAAAAAAATGCCGCGAGAACTCGCGGCATCGGGACTTTGAATCGGACGGCGTTCATCCGCCGAGAAGATCGATCACCTGAAGAATATCCTTGCGCAACTGCTCGACATCGACGCCCGGTTGAGCCTGCGCCGACACTTGCGTCTCGGCCATGTCCGCATCGTCGTCGATTGCACGTCCCTGCGAATCGAGCCGGTTACGCGCACCGTTGATCGTGAAGCCCTGCTCGTACAGCAACTCGCGGATGCGCCGGATCAACAAGACTTCGTGATGCTGATAGTAGCGGCGATTGCCACGCCGCTTCACCGGCCTCAGCTGCGTGAACTCCTGCTCCCAATAGCGCAGCACGTGAGGCTTGACGCCGCACAACTCGCTGACTTCGCCAATCGTGAAGTATCGCTTGGCGGGGATCGGAGGCAAGACGACTTTTTCCATCGTCGATCAACCATCGTTATAAGTGATGTCGATTGAAGCACGGTGGCCAAGCAACGCGACGCGCGAGTCATTCGCGCGCCACCGGGAAATCAGCGAGTGAGATCGGTCTCCGCTCCCGTTTCGACCAGCGCCTTCAGCTTCTGACTTGCATGAAACGTGACGACCCGCCGCGCGGCGATAGGAATGGCCTCGCCCGTCTTCGGATTGCGGCCGGGACGCTGAGGCTTGTCGCGCAACTGGAAATTGCCGAAGCCGGAAAGCTTGACGCTCTCGCCGCTCTCCAGCGCATCGCGGATGACTTCGAAGAAGGCTTCGACCATGTCCTTGGCTTCGCGCTTGTTCAGACCGACATGGTCGAACAGCATCTCCGCCAACTCGGCTTTGGTGAGCGTCGGCGTATCGCCGGGCGCGCTCGAGGTCGGAATATCTCGGGTCATGGCGCTACGCTGCGCCGAAAGAAGGGCTTCGAAATCACTCGAGTTCATTTGGTTCATATCGGTAAAACGGCGCTTGCCATATTTAAGACTTGGCGATTAAGACGGAAAGGGCCAACTGAAGGCTATCCGCGCAACCGCGCGCCGTGTACTCGAGCCAGGCGATCCACCAGCGTTTTGATAGCCGTATCGACCGTTTCGTCCTGAAGCGTGCCGCCAGTATCTTGCAACGTTACACGGAAGGCAAGACTTTTCTCATGCGCTCCCAAGCCACCGGAAGTATTTGATTTTGGACGAAATTCATCGAAAAGGGCAACCTTCGTGACGTACCTGCACGCCGCTTCCGCGCGCGCGCTTTCGAGCTCGTCGAGCAGCGCCTGAACCGCCACGTTTTGATCCACGACAATCGCGATATCGCGACGCACCGGCGGAAATTTCGACACTTCGGACGGCGCCGGCAATGCGCGATCCATCAACGCGTCGGCGTCGATTTCGAAGAGGATCGGCGCGTTCGGCAGGTCGTACTTTTGCAGCCAGCGCGGATGCAGTTCGCCGATCCAGCCGACCGCGCGCCCCGCCACCTCGATGCGCGCGCTGCGTCCCGGATGCAACGCCGGATGCTCCGCCTTAACGAAGCGCGGCACGACGGGCGCGAAGAGCGCTTCGACATCGCCCTTCACGTCGAAGAAGTCGACGTTGCGCGTGGCCACGCCCCACTGTTCCTCGACCACCGGACCATACGCGAGCCCGCCGATCATCTTCGGTTGCGCGAAGCCTTCGACCGTCAGTTCGCCCGCTTTAACCGTTGCGTCGCGATGGAACACGCGCCCCGCTTCGAACACGCGCACGCGGTCTGCGCGGCGATTCAGGTTATGACGCAGCACTTCGATGAGGCTGCCGAACATGGTCGAACGCATGACCGAGAGCTGGCTCGCGATCGGGTTCAGCAGCTTGATCGGATTATCGTTGCCGGCGAAGTCCTTCTCCCACTCGGCATCGACGAAGCTGAAGTTCACCGTCTCCGAGTAGTCGCGCGCGGCGACTTCGTGGCGCAGCGTATGGATCGAGCGCTTCGTTTCGTTCGTGATGCGCATCTCGCTGCGCGCGACCGGCGGGCGCGCCGGAATCTTCTCGAAACCGTAGATGCGCGCGACTTCCTCGATCAGGTCTTCCTCGATCTCGATATCGAAGCGATACGGCGGCGGCGTGACCTTGAAGGTGTCGCCGTCGCGCTCGAACGCGAGGTTCAGACGCGTGAAGATCTGTGCGATCTCTTCCGCGCCGATCTCTACGCCGATGATCCGATGCGCGCGCGACACGCGCATCGACACCGGATTGCGATCCGGCACGTTGACGATCTGATCGTCGACCGGACCCGCTTCGCCGCCGCAGATGTCGAGGATCAGGCGCGAGATGCGTTCGATATGCTCGACGGTCGTCGAATAATCGACGCCGCGCTCGAAGCGATGCGCCGCATCGGTCGAGAAGTTGTACTTGCGCGCGCGGCCGCGGATCGCGTCCGGCCACCAGAACGCGGCTTCGAGATAGATGTTGGTGGTGTCGAGCGAGACGGCCGTGCTGTCGCCGCCCATGATGCCCGCGAGACTTTCGACGTGACGATCGTCGGCGATCACGCCGACGGTTTCATCGAGCTCGACGGTGTTGCCGTTCAGGAGCTTCAGCGACTCGCCCTTCTTGCCCCAGCGCACTTCGATCCCGCCGTGAATCTTATCGAGATCGAACACGTGCGTCGGACGGCCGAGTTCGAGCATCACGTAATTGGAGATGTCGACGAGCGCGGAGATGCTGCGCTGGCCCGCACGTTCCAGACGCTCGACCATCCATTGCGGCGTCTTCGCGCGGGCGTTCACGCCGCGAATCACGCGGCCCGAGAAGCGCCCGCACAGATCGGGCGCGAGCACCTTGACCGGCAGCTTTTCGTCGAGCTTCGTTTCGACGGCCGGCATGTCCGGTTGCTTGAGCGGCGCGCCGGTGATCGCGGCCGTCTCGCGCGCAACGCCGAACACCGACAGGCAGTCTGCCTTGTTCGGCGTGAGCTTGATTTCGAAGACGGTGTCGTCGAGGTTGAGCGCCTCGCGAATGTCCTGGCCGACCTTGGCATCGGTCGGCAGGATCAAGAGACCGCTGTGATCTTCCGACAGCTTGAGCTCACGTGCGGAGCACAGCATGCCTTGACTGTCGACGCCGCGCAGCTTCGTCGGCTTGATCGCGAAGGGCTCGCCGCCCGCTTCGGCCGGCGGCAGCACGGCGCCGATCAGCGCGACCGGCACCTTGATGCCCGGCGACACGTTCGGCGCGCCGCACACGATATTGAGCGTCTCACCCGTGCCCGCATCGACCTGACAGACGTTGAGCTTGTCGGCGTTCGGATGCTTGGCGACTTCGAGCACTTGGCCCACGACGATCTTCGTGGTCGGCGGCGCGACCGGGCGCAGGTCTTCGACTTCGAGGCCGGCCATCGTCAGCGCGTGCGCGAGTTCGTCGGTGGAGAGCTTGGGATCGACGAAACTGCGGAGCCAGGATTCTGGGAATTGCATGTGTGTCTACGTTCGAAATGTTTGGAGTCTCACGATCGCCGCTTATCGAGGAGCGATCGTCGCGGGCGCTAAGTGCTTTACGCGAACTGACGCAGGAAACGCAGATCGTTCTCGAAGAACAGACGCAGATCCTGCACGCCGTAGCGCAGCATCGTCAGGCGCTCGAGGCCGCTGCCGAACGCGAAGCCGATATAGCGCTCCGGATCGAGGCCCATGTTGCGGATGACGGTCGGATGCACCTGCCCCGAGCCTGAGATTTCCAGCCATTTGCCCGCGTTCTTGCCGTGTTCGAACATCATGTCGATCTCGGCGGACGGCTCCGTGAACGGAAAATACGACGGGCGGAAGCGCACGAGAATGTCGTCGCGCTCGAAGAACTTCTTCAGAAAATCGGTGTAGACGCCCTTCAGATCCGCAAAGCTGATGTTCTCTTCGATCCACAGGCCTTCGACCTGGTTGAACATCGGCGAATGAGTGGCGTCGCTGTCCACGCGATACGTGCGGCCCGGCACGATCACCTTGATCGGCGGCTTGTTCATGCGCGCGTAGCGCACCTGCATCGGGCTCGTATGCGTGCGAAGCAAAAGCGGACGGCCATCCGCGTCCTTGCCGTCGACGTAGAACGTGTCCTGCATCGAGCGCGCCGGATGGTTCTCCGGGCTGTTCAGCGCCGTGAAGTTGTACCAGTCGGTCTCGATTTCCGGACCGTCGGCGACATCGAAACCGATCGTGCGGAAGATTTGTTCGACGCGCTCCCACGTACGCATCACCGGATGCAGCGTGCCCGCACCCGCGCCGCGTCCCGGTAGCGTGACGTCGATGGCTTCCGACGCGAGACGCTGATTCAGCAGCGCGTCGGCCAGCGCCTGACGGCGCGCGTTCAGCGCGGCTTCAACCTGCTGCTTTGCCTGATTGATGCGCGCGCCTTCTGTCTTCTTCGCTTCCGGATCGAGCTTGCCCAATCCCTTCAGCAATTCGGTCAGCGCGCCGGACTTGCCGAGGAACCGTGCCTTCTCGTTTTCGAGCGTGGTGGTATCGGCGGCGTGTTCAAAGGCGCTTTTCGCGTCGGCGACAATCTGGTCCAGATCCATTGATCCCATCTTTTAGCGTCGAAATTCAATCTGAGGTTCGGTTTTGCTCATCCACGCTCCACGATGGGCATGAGATGCGCAAAACCGTCCGACCAACAAAAACGGGGCTCGGTGAGAGCCCCGTTTTCTGCCTTCGCGCCGCCGTCAACGTATTTCTACGATGCGGCGACGAGGAGGCGAACCACGCAGTACTAATTTCGCAATTAGGCTGCAACGGCGGCTTTCACCTGCTTCACGATCGCAGCAAAAGCAGCCTTGTCGAACACAGCCATGTCAGCCAGAACCTTGCGGTCGAGTTCGATCGAAGCCTTCTTCAGGCCGTTGATGAACACGCTGTAGGTCATGTCGTGCTGACGCACCGCCGCGTTGATACGCGTGATCCACAGTGCGCGGAACACACGCTTCTTGTTGCGGCGATCGCGGTAGGCGTACTGGCCTGCGCGCATGACCGCCTGCTTGGCGATGCGATAGACGTTATTGCGACGGCCGCGGTAACCCTTGGCCAGACGGATGATCTTCTTGTGACGGGCCCGTGCGGTAACCCCACGTTTTACTCGAGGCATGTTGCTCTCCTTAAGTTAGATGAGGTTAGGCGAACGGCAGCATTGCGCGGACGGAGTTCAGATCGGAATCATGAACGGCCGTGGCGCCACGCAGATGGCGTTTGTTCTTGGTGGTTTTCTTGGTAAGAATGTGGCGCTTGAAGGCCTGACCGCGCTTGACGGTACCGCCCGGACGCACCACGAAGCGCTTTGCAGCACTCTTCTTGGTCTTCATCTTCGGCATGAAACAACTCCAGTTTATTAGATGGTCATGGGTGTGCGGATGATCCGCCGATACTGCCCGCGAACCCCTTCCCGCCCTTCGAAACCCACGCTCCACTTGTGTGCGAACGGTTCGGTGAAGAACCGCCGCTTTTCATGACCGGCGTCACCGAAATGACGCCGGCCTGAAACCGCCGGCAATGCCGCGCCGACCGCCTTTCGACGGCGCGCGATCCATCGCCCTACTGCTGTTCGGTTACTTGCCCTTCTTCTTCGGGGCAAGCACCATGATCATCTGACGCCCTTCCATCTTCGGCATCTGCTCGACCTGGCCATATTCGTCCAGATCGGACTTCAGGCGCTCGAGCATACGCATGCCGATTTCCTGGTGCGCCATTTCGCGACCGCGGAAACGCAACGTGATTTTCGTCTTGTCGCCGTCTTCGAGGAAGCGCGTGAGGTTGCGCAGCTTGACGTTGTAGTCACCGTCATCCGTGCCGGGGCGGAATTTGACTTCCTTCACCTGCACGATCTTCTGCTTCAACTTCGCTTCGTGCTGCTTCTTCGCTTCCGAATACTTGAACTTGCCGTAATCCATCAAACGGCAGACAGGCGGCGAAGCCTGCGGCGCGATTTCGACGAGATCCACGTCGAGTTGCTCCGATTGACGGAACGCCTCGGCCAGTTTCACGATTCCGAGCGGCTCGTTGTCCACTCCGACCAAACGCACTTCCGGCGCGGTAATCTCACCGTTGATGCGATGTGACGACTTATCAGTAGCGATGTTACGTTTCCTCTAAAAATGAAAAAACAAGCCGCGCTGCGAGTGACTTACTTGAACGTCCGCACTTCCTGCTGCAGACGTTCGAGGAATGCGTCGACCGGCATCACGCCCAGATCGACACCGCCACGAGCACGCACGGCTACGGTTTGTGCATCACGCTCCTTGTCGCCGACGACCAGCAAATACGGCACCTTTTGCAGCGTGTGCTCGCGTATTTTATAGCTAATCTTCTCATTGCGCAAATCGGACTCTACTCTAAGCCCTTGTTTTTGCAACGATTGAGCCAGATTTCCGGCATATTCGGCCTGACTTTCAGCAATATTCAGCACAACGGCCTGGATCGGCGCGAGCCACGGCGGCATTGCGCCGGCGTGATGCTCGATCAGAATGCCGAGGAAACGCTCCATTGATCCGACGATTGCGCGATGAAGCATCACCGGACGGCGGCGGCTGTTGTCTTCCGCCACGTACTCCGCGCCGAGACGCTCCGGCAGCACCATGTCGAGCTGCAGCGTGCCGCATTGCCACGAGCGGCCGAGCGCATCCTTGATGTGATACTCGATCTTCGGACCGTAAAACGCGCCCTCGCCCGCGAGCTCTTCCCACTGCAGGCCGCAGGCGGTCAGCGCTTCGCGCAGGCCCTGCTCCGCGCGATCCCAGGTTTCATCGGTGCCGGCGCGCTGTTCCGGACGCAGCGACAGCTTGATGTCGATGTGATCGAAGCCGAAATCCTTATACACGCTCATCGCGAGCGTGTTGAACGCGATCGATTCCGCGATGAACTGATCTTCGGTACAGAAGATATGTGCATCGTCCTGAACGAAGCCCCGCACGCGCATCAGACCGTGCAGCGCGCCCGACGGCTCGTTGCGATGGCACGAACCGAACTCCGCGTAACGCAGCGGCAAGTCGCGGTACGAGCGCAAGCCGTGATTGAACACCTGGACGTGGCCCGGGCAGTTCATCGGCTTGATCGCGTAGTCGCGCTTTTCCGACTCGGTCGTGAACATGTTTTCACGATAGTTCTGCCAGTGCCCCGATGCTTCCCACAGCGAACGGTCCATCACCATGGGAGTCTTGATTTCGAGATAGCCGGCTTCGTTCACGCGGCGACGCATGTACTGCTCGACCTGCTGCCATAGCGACCAGCCCTTCGGATGCCAGAACACCATGCCCGGCGCTTCGTCCTGCAGATGGAACAGGTCGAGCTGCTTGCCGAGCTTTCGGTGATCGCGCTTCTCGGCTTCTTCCAGCATGTGGAGGTACTGCTCCTGGTCTTCCTTCTTGGTCCACGCGGTGCCGTAGATGCGCTGCAGTTGCTCGTTCTTCGAATCGCCGCGCCAGTACGCGCCCGCGACTTTCATCAGCTTGAAAACCTTGAGCTTGCCGGTGGACGGCACGTGCGGGCCTCGGCACAGGTCGATGAAATTGCCGTGCGCGTAAAGCCGGATCTCGTCGCTTTCCGGAATCGATTCGATGATCTCGGCCTTGTACGCCTCGCCGATGCTCTTGAAGTACTCGACGGCCTCGTTGCGCGAGACGACGCGGCGCGACACCGGCTCGTCCTTCTTCGCGAGCTCCTGCATGCGCTTCTCGATCTTTTCGAGATCTTCGGGCGTGAACGGACGGCTGTACGAGAAATCGTAGTAGAAGCCGTTGTCGATGACCGGCCCGATGGTTACTTGCGCCTCGGGGAACAGATCCTTCACGGCATAGGCCAGCAAGTGCGCGGTCGAGTGACGCACGACATCGACGCCTTCCGGGTCTTTGTCGGTGACGATCGCGAGCGACGAATCCTTGTCGATCAGAAACGAGGTGTCGACGAGTTCGCCGTTGAGCTTGCCGGCGAGCGCCGCCTTGGCGAGGCCCGCGCCGATCGATGCCGCAACTTCCGCGACGGTCACCGGGTGGTCGTATTGTCGGACCGACCCATCAGGCAAACGTACCGAAACCATATCGTTCTCCAAGACGCCGGCACATGCCGGGCGATTCGATTAAGCATTGCCACGCGATTTCGTTTGAAATCGCAAGACAAAAAAAATGCGGCCCCGCTATCGAGGGGCCGCATTCACTTTTCACACATACCGCGAAACAATTTGGCAGAAGGCGAATATGGTCCTCGACTAGCGTCGCTCCGAAGTTGTTTCGGTCAACGTTCGACGTGCCATGTTTTTTCGCCTTTTGCGCTGCGCGCTTCTTGCGGTTTGAAACCCCGCGAACCGAAGTCCGCTGGATTTCGTTTTCGTTGGTAGGCTCGATTGGACTCGAACCAACGACCCCCACCATGTCAAGGTGGTGCTCTAACCAGCTGAGCTACGAGCCTGAAAGAAGTGAGATTATATGGAGTGTTTCAGATGTTGGCAAGCGCTTATCTTCAGAAAAATCGAAAATATTCGCCAATCCGTTCAATCCCTTCTAGATGCTACGCGCGACGCGAAGCGCGAATCACGCCCTGCACTTCGCCGAGCAGCGTGCATGCGCGTTGAATCTGCGCTGCACTCGACACTTCCACGGTGAACTGCATATACGCGACATTCCTGCGGCTCTGGCTCTTCACGCCGATCACGTTGATCTTCTCGCGCGCGAACACTTCGGAGATGTCGCGCAGCAAGCCCTGGCGATCCGCCGATTCAACCGAAAGGTCCACCGGATAAACGGACGAGCCACGCCCGTTCATCACCTCGGCGGACCAAGTCGTGTGCAGCACGCGTTCGGGCGAGCGCTCGGCCATGCGCTTGAACGTCTCGCAATCGGTCCGGTGCACCGACATGCCTTTGCCGCGCGTGACGAATCCCGCGATCGGATCGGGTGGCGCCGGGCGGCAGCAACGCGCGAGTTGCGTGAGCAGCGCATCGACACCGACGACGAGCACGCCCGTCGACGCTCCGTGCGCCACGCTTTGCCCGCTGCTGCGCTTCTCGAACTGCTCGGGCGCTTCGGGTTCGGGCTCGGGCGGCGGCGCATCGGAAAGCGCCTGCTCGATGTTGCGCAGACTGAACTCGTCCTTCGCGACGAGTGCGTAAAGCTCCTCGGGCGCCTTGAAGCCGAGTTTCGCCGCGAGCTGTTCGAGACTGACCGATGTCTTTCCCTCGCGCTGCAAGGTCTTCTCGACGATGCTCCGTCCGGCCGCGATGTTCTCCGCCGCATCCGCCGCGAGGAACCACGAGCGCACTTTCTGCCGCGCGCGGGCGCTATGCAGATAGCCGAGCTGCGGATTGAGCCAGTCGCGCGACGGACCGCCCTCCTTCACCGCGACGATCTCGACCGTCTGTCCGTTTTGCAGCGGCGTGTTGAGCGGCACCATCGCGCCATCGACGCGAGCGCCCCGACAACGATGTCCGAGCTCGCTGTGCAGGTGATATGCGAAATCGACGGCTGTCGCGCCTTGCGGCAACGCGATCACGCGCGCCTGCGGCGTCAGCACGTAGATATGGTCGTCGTCGAGCGTCGCGTCGCGCAGATGCTGCCAGCCGGGATGCTCGCCTTCGACGTCGTCCTTCCACGCGAGAAGCTGACGCAACCATGCGATCTTCTCGTCGTATTTCTCGCTCGCGGTCACCTGCCCCGCATAGCCACGCGCGCCCGCTTCCTTGTACCGCCAGTGCGCGGCCACGCCGTACTCGGCGAACTGATGCATCTCGTACGTGCGAATCTGGACTTCGAATGCGCGCCCGTCGTCGCCGATCACGACCGTATGCAGCGACTTGTAGCCGTTGGGCTTGGGACGCGAGATGTAATCGTCGAACTCACGCGGCACCGGCTGCCACAGGTTGTGCACGATGCCGAGCACGGTGTAGCAATCCTTGATGTCGCCGACGATCACGCGAAATGCGCGCACGTCGTTCAGTTCGGCGAAATCCAGCTGCTTGCCGCGCATCTTCTTCCAAATGCTGTAGATGTGCTTCGGCCGTCCGCTGACGTCCGCCTTGATGTGCGCGGTTTCCAGTTCCTTCTGCAGACGAGCGATGGCCTCGGTCACATAGGTCTCGCGCTCGACGCGCTTCTCGTCGAGCAGCTTCGCGATGCGTTTGTACGTGACCGGATCTTCGAAGCGAAACGACAGGTCTTCGAGTTCCCACTTCAGTTGCCAGATGCCGAGCCGGTTGGCGAGCGGCGCGTAAATCTCCAGCGTCTCGCGCGGCACGTCGGGCGACGGTTCGATCTTGTGCGCGGCGTAGTAGCGCAGCGTCTGCACGCGCGAGGCGAGCCGGATCAGCACCACGCGAATGTCCTGCGCGAACGCAAGCAACATCTTGCGCAACGCTTCGACCTGCGCACGGCGCGCGGCCTGCGCGTCGCGCGTGTTTTCAGGCAGTTCCGCGAGCGTCGCGCGCGAGCTGACCGAACCAAGCCGCAACAGCTTGCGTACATCGCCGACGAGCCGCTGCACTTCCGGGCCGAAGCGCTCCGCGATCACCTTCTCCGGATCGTCAAGATGCGGCGCCAGCACGAAGAGCGCCGCGGCGGCGACCGCGTGCGAATCGACGTTGAGCGTCTGCATGATGCGCGCGGTGCCGGCAGCGTGGTCCGCGAGCAGTTCGCCCGTCGAGACGCGCGCGTCCTTCGCGTGCTCGCGCACGAACGCGAGCGCGTCGTCGATGGACGGCTCGGGCAACGTTTCGGTGGGGACGGCGGTCTCGGTCATTCGGGCGATGCCAATACTTCAGACGACTCGATTCAGTTGCGCTGTGCGGCGATCACGACGATTTCCACGAGGCACGCCGGATTGGCGAGCTTCGCTTCGACGGTGGCGCGGGGCGGCGTGTTGCCTTCCGCGACCCACGAGTCCCACACGGCGTTCATGCCGGGGAAATGGATCATGTCCGAGATATAGATCTGCACCGACAGCAAGTGCGACTTGTCGCTGTTCGCCTCTTCGAGCAGGCGGTCGATGTGACCGAGCACTTCGCGCGTCTGACCGGTGATGTCCTGGTCCGTGTCCTCGGCGATCTGGCCGGCGAGATACACCGTGCCGTTGTGGATCGCGGTTTCGGAAAGGCGCGGCCCGACGTGATGACGAATGACTGCCATTGTTTGTTCCTGATCGGTTATGGTGAGAAAGGAAGCGCAAGCGGCGCGCAAGCACCTTATGTTCAGCCCAATATTATGCCCCGCTCGCGTCATCGCCGAGAAAGAACCCCCTGGCGATGGCGATTTGATCTTCGACAAGAAAGGCCGGCGCGTGACCCGCGCCCGGGATCTCGGCGCTCGTCACGGCCTGACCTTTCTCGACCATTTGCGCGACCGTCTCGCGCGACAGCAAATCCGAGCTCTCGCCGCGCACGACGAGCACCGGCGTCCTGATCGACGCGAGCGAGCGCCAAAGAAACGCCTCGCCGGCCGCATTCTGCTCATCGGTGGCCGACGTGAACGGCGTCGCGATGCCCGGGTCGTAGCGAAAGCCCCACGCACCGTCGCGCTCGTGCAGGAGCGGCGTGTTGATGCTCGCCCACTCCTCGTCGGTCAGCGGCCCGAACGACGCCGCGAGCGCCGCCGCGTGCCGCACGCCTTCGTCGAGCGATGCGAAACGCGCCGGCTTGCCGAGATACTCGCCGATACGCTGCAGCGCGACCGGTTCGATATGCGGCCCGACATCGTTGAGCAGCATCTTTCGGATCGGCGTGTTCGGCAAGCCGCCGAGCGCCATGCCGATGAGACCGCCCATCGACGTGCCGAACCAGTCCACCGTCTCGACGTTCAACCGCGCGATCAGCGTTACCATGTCCGCGACATACTGCGGCACGCCGTAGTAACGCGGATCCGCGAGCCAGTCGGACAGTCCTCGCCCGACCACGTCCGGACACACCACGCGATAGTCCCGCGCGAACGCTTGCGCGAGCTTGTCGAAGTCGCGTCCCGAGCGCGTCAGGCCGTGCACGCACAGCAGCACGCGCGGATTGGCCGGATCGCCCCACTCCGTATAGGCGATGCGATGCAGACCCGCCGGGCTCGCGCATTGCACGAAGCGCTGGCGCGGCTCGCTCAGATCGGAATGCACGGCTTCGGCGACGATGGATGCGGTCATGGAGAGGTCCTCGTGGAAGTGTCGAAACGATTGTAAAGCGCATCTCACCGGATCGAGCGGGCCTATGCCGAACGGACGACCCCTTCCCGCGTGCACAGATGCGGGCGAAACCCGCAAAAGCAAAGCGGGCGAAGCTCCGAAAGCTTCGCCCGCCCGTGTTCGCGCTCACGCCGAGAGAACCGGCGTTCGTGTCACGCCGCTATCACTTCACGCTCGTGACATCGAGCGGCGCGCCCGTCTTCTTCTGAATTTCCTCGACCGTCACGCCGTCGGCCAGCTCGACGAGCTTGAGGCCATTGTCGGTGACGTCGATCACGCCGAGATCGGTGATGATGCGATCCACGACGCCCACGCCCGTCAGCGGCAGCGAGCACTCTTCGAGGATCTTGTGCTGGTCGCCCTTCGCGACGTGTTCCATCAGCACGACGACTTTCTTCACGCCGGCGACGAGGTCCATCGCGCCGCCCATGCCCTTGATCATCTTGCCGGGGATCATCCAGTTGGCCAGATCGCCCTTCTTGCTGATCTGCATTGCGCCGAGGATCGCCAGGTTGATGTGGCCGCCGCGGATCATCGCGAACGAATCCGCCGACGAAAAGATCGACGAGCCCGGCAGCGTCGTCACGGTCTGCTTGCCGGCGTTGATGAGATCGGCGTCGACTTCGTCTTCATACGGCGACGGCCCGATGCCGAGCAGACCGTTTTCCGACTGCAGCCACACTTCCATGCCGTCCGGAACGTGATTGGCGACGAGCGTCGGCAAGCCGATACCCAGGTTCACGTAGAAGCCGTCCTGCAGTTCCTGCGCCGCGCGCGCGGCCATCTGGTCACGAGTCCAAGCCATGATTACTCTCCTTTCGCGCGGACGATGCGTTGTTCGATGCGCTTTTCCGGCTGCGCATTCAGCACGAGGCGCTGCACGTAGATGCCGGGCAGATGGATCGCGTCCGGATCGAGTTCGCCCGTCTCGACGATTTCTTCCACTTCGGCCACGGTGATCTTGCCGGCCATCGCGCACATCGGGTTGAAGTTGCGCGCGGTGCGCCGGAAGATCAGGTTGCCGGATTTATCGGCCTTCCATGCCTTGACGAGACCGACGTCTGCCGTGAGCGAATGCTCGAGCACGTAATGGTTCTCGCCGAACTGGCGCGTTTCCTTGCCTTCCGCGATCACCGTGCCGAAACCGGTGTTCGTGAAGAACGCCGGAATGCCCGCGCCGCCCGCGCGCAGCTTCTCGGCGAGCGTGCCCTGCGGCGTGAATTCGAGCTCGAGTTCGCCGGCGAGGTATTGGCGCTCGAACTCCTTGTTTTCGCCGACGTACGACGAAATCATCTTCTTGATCTGGCGCGTCTCGAGCAAGAGACCGAGGCCAAAGCCGTCGACGCCCGCGTTATTGCTGATGCAGGTGATGCCCTTGACGCCCGTATCGCGCAGCGCGGCGATGAGCGCTTCGGGAATGCCGCACAGCCCGAAACCGCCGACGGCGAACGTCTGCCCGTCCTTGACGATGTCCTCGAGCGCGGCTTTCGCGCTGGGATAGACCTTGTTCATCTGTGTGTCCCTTCCATGTTGAAACCAACTGAAAATCGGTTTTTTGATGCCGCCGATGCACTGTTCGAGCGCATCGCGCGGCCTTTTGACGTGGCACAAGCGTACTTTGTGCCGATGATCCGGCACAATACGCAAAAATACATAAGTCTTTGCCCGCGCGCGTTGGTTCCCGGCGCTTTTCGCCGCGATACGCAAGGCGCCGCGCGCCCGATCTCACATGCGTGCACTGGATTATCAAACCGCGTTTCAACTTGCGCCCGTCGGGCTCGTGCTTTCGCGCGAGCGCACGATCGAAGACTGCAACGAGCAGCTTTGCGCGATCTTCGGTTCCATGCGCGAGGCGCTCATCGGCAAGTCGTTCGAGGTGCTGTATCCCTCGCCGGACGAGTTCGCGCGCATCGGCGAGCGCATCGCCGCGCATATCAGCAAGGAAGGCACGTACAGCGACGACCGCATCATGAAGCGCAAGAACGGCGAACTGTTCTGGTGTCACGTCACCGGCCGCGCGCTCGACCGGACCGCGCCTCACGCGGCGGGCGTCTGGACATTCGAGGACTTGAGCGCGACGCGGCGGGTCGCGATCGAATTGACGCCGCGCGAGCGCGAGATCGCCGCGCAGCTCGTGACGGGCAAGACGAGCAAGCAGATCGGCCGCGTGCTCGATATCAGCCCTCGGACGGTTGATATCTACCGCGCGCGGCTCATGAGAAAGTACGACACGGGCAATGCGACCGAACTGCTGCAACGGCTGCTCGGCACCTGACCTGCGCGCTTTACGGCGCGACGGGCGCGGCGGTCTCGATGATCTGCCGCAACATGTCCGGCAGCGGCACGGACTTGCCCGCCGCGTAGTCGATCCAGACGATTTTCGCTGCGCCGCGCGCATACAGTGCGGCGGGTTCATCGGCGCGATACAGCTCGAAGCGCGTATCGAGACTGCTGCGCCCCGGCTTGCCGACGGACATGCGCCCGATCACGTCGCCGGGATACTGAAGCTGCTTCAGAAACTCCATCGACGCGTTTACGATCACCGGCCCTTGCCCGTCGCCATTGCCGCCGACGAGACCGATCTCTTCGAACCACGAGATACGCACCTGCTCCATGTAGCGGAAATAGACGGTGTTATTGACATGCCCGAAGGCGTCCATGTCGCCCCAGCGGATCGGCATGGAAAGTTCGAAGACGGTGTGGAAATCGTTATGCGTGGTCATTGCGTGCGCTAAAAAGTTCAAAGCGAAAAACCGTCGTCCGCCGAGATGACCGAGCCGTTCATGAACTGCGATTCGTCGGCGGCGAGCAGCAGCAAAAGACCGTCGAGATCGTTTGGCGAGCCCACGCGGCGGCGCGGCAGCAACGAAATGAGCTTTTGCCCCTGCTCGGTCTTCCAGTGGTGGTGGTTGATCTCGGTATCGATATAACCCGGGCAGATCGCGTTGACGTTGATGCCGTGTCGGCCCCATTCGAGCGCCATCGCCTTTGTCATCTGCACGACGGCGGCCTTGCTCATCGAGTAGAGGCCGATCTGCGGAAACACCCGCAAGCCTGCCACCGACGCCACGTTGATGATGCGATAGGCCGGCTTGGCCGCGCTGTTGCTGTTGCCGCGCATGATCATGCGCTTGGCGACCTCTTGCGCGACGAAAAACGCGCCGCGCACGTTCGTGCCGAACACGAATTCGTAGTCCGCGGGCGTGACCTCCGTCAGCTTTTGCGTGGTCGACACGCCCGAGTTATTCACGAGGATGTCGATGGTACCCGCTTCGGTCTCCGCATGCGCGATCGCCGCTTTGATGCTCTGGTAATCGGTGACGTCGAGCGAAACGACGTGCGCGGCGCCGCCCGACGCCTCGATTTCGGCGCGCAGCTCCTTCAGGCGCTCCGTGCGCCGGCTGGCGAGCACCACTTTGGCGCCCGCCTGCGACAGCACTTGCGCGAAACGCTTGCCCAAACCGCTGGACGCGCCGGTAATCAGCGCGACCTTGCCTTCCAGGTTGATCGAACGGCCCATTGTGCTTCCCTTTTTATGGTTGGCTCAGCCCGGGCAGGCACGCGGCGCGCCGATGCGGGCAATAAGCGTCAACACCGATAGCGCGGGTGTCGTGAATAATAGTACGATCGTGCTAAATTAGCGAGCTTTGGTTGCGGCCCGCTTCACCTTCCCTGAAAATACGCGATCCCGAAAGGGCATTCTAACGGCACATAGGAGCATTGATGACCCCGGCGAGCCTCAGCGAGCAATACGGTCCCCGCGAATCGATGGAATACGACGTCGTGATCGTCGGCGGCGGACCAGCCGGTTTGTCGGCGGCCATCCGGTTGAAGCAACTGGCGGAAGAAAAAGGCGTCGAAATCGGCGTGTGCGTCCTGGAGAAAGGCTCCGAAATCGGCGCGCACATCCTGTCCGGCGCGGTCATGGATCCGCGCGGCCTGTCCGAGCTCATTCCCGACTGGAAGGAAAAAGGCGCGCCGCTCGACGTCGAAGTGACCGAAGACCGGTTCCTGTTCCTGTCGCAAAACGACGCGAAGCAGGTGCCGAACTGGCTTCTCCCCGACAATTTCAAGAATCACGGCAATTACGTCATATCGCTCGCCAATGTCACGCGCTGGCTCGGCCAGCAGGCCGAGGCGGTGGGCGTCGAGATCTTCCCGGGCTTCCCGGCCGCCGAAGTCTTGTATGCGGACGACGGTTCGGTGCGCGGCGTCGTCACCGGCAACATGGGTGTCGGCAAGGACGGCGAGCCGACGGAGAATTTTCAGCTCGGCATGGAACTGCACGCGAAATACACGCTTTTCTGCGAAGGCGCGCGCGGGCATCTGGGCCGTCAGCTCATCGAGAAATTCAAGCTCAACAAGAATGCCGATCCGCAGGTGTACGGCATCGGCATCAAGGAATTGTGGGAAATCGACCCGGTCAAGCACAAGCCCGGTCTCGTGATCCACACGGCCGGCTGGCCGCTGGAACCCGACACCTACGGCGGTTCGTTCCTCTACCACATGGACAACAATCAGGTGGTGGTCGGCTTCGTCGTCGGGCTCGGGTATTCGAATCCGTATCTGTCGCCATTCGAGGAATTCCAGCGCTACAAAACGCATCCGTCGATCCGCGCGTTCCTCGAAGGCGGCAAGCGCATTTCCTACGGCGCGCGCGCGATCACCGCCGGCGGCCTGATGTCGCTGCCGAAGCTCGCGTTCCCGGGCGGCGCGCTTGCCGGCGACGACGCGGGTTTCCTCAACGTATCGCGCATCAAGGGCAGCCACGCGGCGATCAAGTCCGGCAAGATGGCCGCCGAAGCCGCGTTCGAAGCCGTTCAGGCGGGCCGCCAGAACGACGAACTCACGGCCTATCCCGAAGCGTTCGACAGTTCGTGGCTCAAGACCGAACTCTACCGCGCGCGCAACTTCAAGCAGTGGATGAGCAAGGGTCTGTACCTCGGCACGTTCATGGTCGGTCTGGAGCAAAAGGTGATGGGCGGCAACGTGCCGTGGACGCTGCATCATCAGCACTGGGATCACGAGATGCTGAAGCCGGCGTCGCAATGCAAGCCGATCGTCTATCCGAAGCCGGACGGCGAGCTCACGTTCGACCGTCTCTCGTCGGTGTTCATCTCGAACACGAACCACGAAGAGAATCAGCCCCCGCATCTGACGCTCAAGGATCCGAGCGTGCCGGTCAACGTGAACCTGCGCACGTATGCCGGTCCTGAAAGCCGCTACTGCCCCGCCGCCGTGTACGAGTTCGTCAAATCGGACGACGGCAACGAGCGCCTGCAGATCAACGCGCAGAACTGCGTGCATTGCAAGACCTGCGACATCAAGGATCCGACGCAGAACATCGTCTGGGTTACGCCGGAAGGCGGCGGCGGGCCGAACTATCCGAACATGTGAGGTCTGAAACGACAAAGGGCGCCAAATCGGCGCCCTTTTCTTTTATTTCGACGGCGCTTGAGCCGCGATCTTCGGCGTTCCGACGACCACATCGCCGCATTGCGCACGATGCCGCAGCGCGTGATCCATCAGCACCAGCGCGAGCAGCGCTTCGGCGATCGGCGTCGCGCGGATGCCGACGCACGGATCGTGACGGCCGAAGGTCTCGACCGTCGCACTGGCGCCGTCCTTGTCGATCGACTGACGCGGCGTGCGGATGCTCGACGTCGGCTTGATGGCGATCGACACCGTGATGTCCTGCCCGCTCGAAATGCCGCCGAGGATGCCGCCCGCATTGTTCGTCGCGAAGCCTTCGGGGGTCATTTCGTCGCCGTGCTGCGAGCCGCGTTGCGCGACGCTCGCGAAGCCCGCGCCGATCTCGACGGCCTTCACGGCGTTCAGGCCCATCATCGCGTGGGCGATATCGGCGTCCAGGCGATCGTAAAGCGGCTCGCCGAGACCGACCGGCACGCCCGTCGCGACGACTTCGATGCGCGCACCGACCGAATCGCCGTCGCGACGCAGGTTGTCCATGTATTCCTCGAGCTGCGGCACGATTGCTTCGTTCGCCGAGAAAAACGGATTCTCGGGCACGTGGCGCCAGTCGACGAACGGAATGTCGATTTCCCCGAGCGCGCTCATGCGGCCGTGCGTTTCGAGACCGAACTTCTCACGCAACCACTTCTTCGCAACCGCGCCGGCGGCGACGGTCGGCGCGGTCAGACGCGCCGATGACCGGCCACCGCCGCGATAGTCGCGCACGCCGTACTTCTGCCAATAGGTGTAGTCCGCGTGACCAGGACGGAAGGTCTGCGCGATGTTGCCGTAGTCCTTGCTGCGCTGATCGGTATTGCGGATCAGGAGCGCGATCGGCGTGCCGGTCGTCACGCCCTCGAACACGCCGGAAAGAATCTCGACCTGATCCGCTTCCTGCCGCTGCGTGACGTGACGCGACGTGCCGGGGCGGCGCCGGTCGAGTTCGATCTGAATATCGGCTTCGCTGAGCGCCATGCCCGGCGGGCAACCATCGATCACGCAGCCGATCGCCGGACCGTGCGACTCGCCGAAATTCGTGACGGTGAAGAGCGTGCCAAGGGTATTGCCGGACATGAGCGTCGACCTGAAAAAAGTGTCGGGGAAACCGCTATTATGCCAGCGCCGTCTACCGCCGCGCGCCGCGCAAGACCGACACGGCTTCCTGCAGATGCGCGGGCGTCGCGTCCTCTGGCGCGATCGGTTCGCCGACCGCGAGCGTCAGCCGCGTCATCGCCCCACGCTGGATCGGACGCGGCCATTGCGCATCTTCGTGGCGCGAGAACACGCTGCCCCACAGACCGCGCAGCGCCATCGGCACGACGGGCGCCGGATGGCGCCGCAGAATCTCCGAGATGCCGTGCCGGAAGGGATTGATATCCCCCGTGCGCGTCAGCTTGCCTTCGGGAAAGATGCAGACGAGATCGCCGTCATCCAAAGCCCGCGCGCAGGCGGCGTACGCGCGTTCGAGCATGTCGGCGTCTTCGTGTGCGGGCGCGATCGGAATCGCCTTCACATGCCGGAACATCCAGCCGACGAACGGCGTGCGAAAGATGCGGTGATCCATCACGAAGCGAATCGGCCGCGGACTTTCGGCCATGATGACGACCGCATCGACGAAGCTCACGTGATTGCACACGAGCACGGCCGCGCCATGCGCCGGGATGCGCTCGGCGTCGACGAGACGGATCCGATAGAACGTGTGCACCAGAATCCACGCGATGAAGCGCAGCAAGAACTCCGGCACCAGCGAATAAATATAGACCGCGACGACGACGTTGAGCAGCGCGGTCGTCAGAAAGAGTCCCGGAATGCCGACGCCCAACGACGTAAGCGCGAGCGCCATCAGCGCCGACACGATCATGAAAAACGAATTGAGGATGTTGTTCGCCGCGATGATGCGCGCGCGATGAGTCGGCTGACTGCGCGCCTGGATCAGCGCGTAGAGCGGCACGCTGTAGAAGCCGCCGAACATGGCGAGCAGAAAGAGGTCCGCGAGAATGCGCCAGTGCGGCAGCGTCATCAGGAATTCGCCGACGTTGAGCAGATGCCCGGCCGGCGCGATGCGATGGCTCGCGAAGAACAAATCGATCGCGAACACGCTGATGCCGATCGAGCCGAGCGGCACGAGCCCGATCTCGACGCGCCGCTTCGAAAGCCGCTCGCACAGTAGCGATCCCGTGCCGATGCCGATGGAAAACGTCGCGAGAAGGATGGTCACGACGTCGGGATCGGCGGAAAGCACGTCCTTCGCGAAATTGAAGAACGATGTGAGAAAGGTTGCGCCGACGAACCACAGCCACGAAATGCCGAGCAGGCTCAGAAACACCGTGCGGTCCTGCTTCGCGAGCTTCAGATTGCGCCATGTCTCCGAGACCGGATTCCAGTTGATGCGCAAGTCCGGCTGCGATGCATCCGACTTCGGCACGAACGCCGACGCTACGCGCCCGATGACAGCGAACGCGATGCACGCGATCGCGAGGAGCATCGCGCCGTGTTCCGACGCGCCCGCCGCCGCCCCGCCGATGATCGTGCCGATCAGGATCGCGACGAAGGTGCCCATCTCGACGAGTCCGTTGCCGCCGACGAGTTCATGCGAATCGAGATGCTGCGGCAGATACGCGTATTTCACGGGGCCGAAGACGGTCGAATGCACGCCCATCAAAAACGTGCACACGTAAAGCAGCGGCGCGCTGTGCAGCAGAAAACCCGCGCCGCCGATCAGCATCACGACGATCTCGAAGCTCTTCACGAGCCGCGCGAGCACGGCCTTGTCGTACTTGTCGGCGATCTGGCCGGACGTCGCGGAGAACAGCAAGAACGGCACGATGAAAATCGCGGAAATGAGAAACGCGGCGGTCTTCGGATCGACGCCGGAGAAGCGCGCGGCCTGAAACGTCACGAGCGACGTGAAGCCGACCTTGAAGACGTTGTCGTTCATTGCGCCGAGGAACTGCGTCCAGAAGAACGGCGCGAAACGGCGCTCGCGCAACAGGCGAAACTGGCCGTCGCCTTCGGCTTGGGAACGTCGGGAAGCGCGCGGCGAGGCGCGCAGCGGTTTGTCACTCATGTCTTGCGCAATAGTTGAGTTCGGCGTTGATCGCGCAATGTCCGCGGTCGAATCCGAATGGAAGGGAAACCGGGCGAAATGCTAACCCTCCCACTTGGGCCAGACGTAAAAAAGCGCGCCATGAGGGCGCGCTTCGGTGGGTCCGATGCACGCGAAGCGCGACGCCTCGCGACATCGACATGCTCAGCGTGCTTCTTCCTGCTGCTCCGGCCAGTCGCGGATATACGCCTTCAGCATGCGATTTTCGAAGCCCTGCTCTTCGACGACCGCCTTGGCGACGTCATAAAACGAGATGACGCCCATCAACTGACGCTTTTCCATGACCGGCAGATAGCGCACGTGATGTTCGAGCATCATGCGGCGCACTTCGTTTACGTCCGTTTCGGGCGTGCAGGTGAGCGGATGGTCGTCCATGACCTTGCGGATGGTCGTCGCGCCGACCGAGCCGCCATTGTTGTGCAACGTCAGGATGATTTCGCGGAAAGTCAGCATGCCGACCAGATCGCCGTACTCCATGACGACGAGCGAGCCGATATCGTGCGCGGCCATCGTGTCGATTGCGTCGGAGAGCGGCGTGTCCGGTGTCACGGTGAACAGCGTGTTGCCCTTAACTTTCAGAATGTCGCTGACTCGCATGACTGTCTCCTAGCGAAATGCCTGTTCGATTGGCCGAACGATGATGAAACCATAGGCCGATGCTATCGGAAAGGCCCGCAAAAGGAAAGCGAACGGGACGACGGTTCGCCCGCATTGGCCGAACGGACAAGGCTTTGCGCGATCGAAGGCCGCGCGTTCGCCCTAGGTTTGGGCGCGCGCATCCGATGTTAGGATGATTGACCCTCATTTTCGCCGCACGCCGGCCGTCTCGCGCGCCGGCCGCCTATGATGCCAGCCAACCGTTTCGACACGCTCGCGCTGCACGCGGGCGCCGCGCCCGATCCCGTCACCGGCGCGCGCGCGACGCCGATTTATCAGACGACGTCGTTCACCTTTCGCGACAGCGATCACGCCGCCGCGCTCTTCAACATGGAGCGCTCGGGGCACGTGTACTCGCGCATCTCGAATCCGACCGTCGCGGTGTTCGAGGAGCGCGTCGCGGCGCTCGAAGGCGGCGTCGGCGCCATCGGCACGGCGAGCGGCCAGGCCGCGCTGCATCTCACGATCGCGACGCTGATGGGCGCGGGCTCGCACATCGTCGCGTCCAGCGCGCTCTACGGCGGCTCGCACAATCTGCTGCATTACACGCTGCGGCGCTTCGGCATCGAGACGACATTCGTGAAGCCGCACGATCTCGATGCATGGCGCGCGGCGGCACGGCCGAACACGCGGCTTTTCTTCGGCGAAACGCTCGGCAATCCGGGGCTCGACGTGCTCGACATTGCGGGCGTCGCGGAAATCGCGCACGAGCACGCCGTGCCGCTGCTCGTCGATTCCACGTTCACGACGCCGTATCTGCTGCGTCCGTTCGAGCACGGCGCGGATCTCGTCTATCACTCCGCGACCAAGTTTCTCGGCGGACATGGGACGACGATCGGCGGCGTGCTCGTCGACGGCGGCACGTTCGATTTCACCGCGAGCGGACGCTTCCCCGAGTTCACCGAGCCTTACGACGGCTTACACGGCATGGTGTTCGCCGAAGAGAGCACCGTCGCGCCGTTCCTGTTGCGCGCGCGGCGCGAAGGCTTGCGCGATTTCGGCGCGTGTCTGCATCCGCAGGCGGCGTGGCAACTGCTGCAAGGCATCGAAACCTTGCCGCTACGCATGGATCGGCATGTCGCGAACACGCGCAAGGTGATCGAGTTCCTGCTGAGTTCGCCGGCAGTGGAAGGCGTGGCCTATCCCGAACTGCCGACGCATCGCGATCACGCGCTCGCCGGACGTCTCTTGCCGCGCGGCGCCGGCGCGGTCTTCAGCTTCGATCTGAAGGGCGGCGTGCCGGCGGCGCGCAAGTTCATCGAAACGCTCACGCTGTTTTCACATCTCGCGAACGTCGGCGATGCGCGCTCGCTCGTGATTCATCCAGCATCGACGACGCACTTCCGCATGGATGCCGCCGCGCTCGAAGCTGCGGGCATCGGGCCGGGGCGCATCCGTCTGTCGATCGGACTGGAAGATCCCGACGATCTCATCGACGATCTCAAGCGCGCGCTGAAAGCCGCGCAGAAAGCGGCAGAAAGCGCTCCGGACGCGAGCGCCGCCGCGCTGCTCGGGAGCCGCGCATGATCCTCGACGTCCACGGCCGCGCGGCCTATGCCTACACCGGCGGCAAGCCTCTCGACGCGACGCGCCCCGCCGTCGTGTTCATTCACGGCGCGGAACACGATCACAGCGTCTGGGCCTTGCAGACGCGCTATTTCGCGCATCACGGTTTCGGCGTGCTGGCGCTCGATCTGCCGAGTCACGGAAGAAGCGCCGGTCCCGCGCTTTCGACCATCGGCGAGTTCGCCGACTGGGTCATCGCCGTGCTCGACGCGGCCGGCGTGCAGCAAGCGCTCTTCGTCGGCCACAGCATGGGCTCGCTGATCGCACTCGATGCCGCTGGCCGCTATCCCGACCGCGCGGCGGGTCTCGCCCTGCTCGCGACGGCCGCGCCGATGGCCGTCTCCGATACGCTGCTCGACGCCGCACGCGAGCACGAGCCCGAAGCCATCGCGATGGTCAACCAATGGTCGCATTCGACGATCGCCGCGAAGCCGTCGAGTCCCGCGCCGGGCTTCTGGCTGCAAGGCGTGAATCAGCGGCTCATGGAACGCGTGAGCCTGCGCGGCGAAGCGCTGCTTTTTCACACCGATTTCAGCGCCTGCAACACCTACGCCGACGCGCTCGAACGCGCGGCCGCCGTGCGTTGCCCGGTGTGCATCGTGAGCGGCAAGCGCGACCTGATGACGCCGCCGCGCGCTGCCCGTCCGCTCGTCGATGCCTTCAGGAAAGCCGGCGCGTCCTTGAAGACCGTGGAACTCGATGCGGGCCACGCGATCATGACCGAGCAGCCCGACGCGACGCTCGATGCGCTGTTCGCTTTCGCGCTCGCGTGCGCCAGCGCGAAAGCGCCGTCGGCCTGAAAACGCGCGTGCGGCGGGCCGCGCAAGCCCGCCGTGGCTGCTTGCATGGCGCGACTGGCAGTCGCAGAATGATTCTTGCTGGCTAATCTTCAGACACCGGCACGCATCATCAGGGAGGCCGTCATGGCGCACACCGCACATGGTGAACATTTCGCGAATTTCGCCGAGTTTTATCCCTATTACCTCGAAGAGCATCGCAACCCGGTGTCGCGCAGGCTGCACTTCATCGGATCGCTGGGCGTGATCGGCTGCCTCGCGATGGCGATCGCAACCGGCGACTGGCTCTGGCTGCCCGCGGCCGTCGTCTGCGGTTACGGCTTCGCGTGGATCGGCCATTTCTTTTTCGAGAAGAACCGCCCCGCGACGTTTCGCCACCCGATCTACAGCCTGATGGGCGACTGGGTGATGTTCAAGGACATCTGCGTCGGCAGAATCTCGCTTTGATATGCGTCGAACGAAGGCTCAGGCCGGCTGCTCCGGCATCGACGAGCGCGGCACCTCGCGCAGACGCGCGCTCGTCAGCGCAGACGCGCGTGCCGCGATCAGCGAGCCGAGCGTGATTTCCAGCTTCTCGTTATCCAGCGCGTTCATCAACGCGCCGCAGTCGACCTGCGCCGCATCCAGCTTCAGTTGATATTCGAGTTCCGCGCGATCGATCACGAACTGCTCGAAGAGCATCGTCACCGTGATCTGATTCGGATTGGCGATCAGCACATAACGCGGCATGCGCGAATCCTCCAGCCTGCCGATCCAGCCGAGCGCGTCGAGCCGCGCGATCAGCCTCGTCGACGTATCGAGATCGCAGCGCGCCAGGGTCGAAAGCTGCAAGGACGTGTAGCCGGGCTTGCCCTCGTCCCGCGCATCGACGAGCCGCGCGAGGATCTCGAGTGCATCGAGCAGATCGCTGCCCGGAAAATCGCGCCGATGATATTGCCCCGTGCGAATCGCAGGCAGCGCGGATGTGACCATCGCGCCGATGAGCGCGAACATCCAGCACAGATACACCCACAGCAGAAAGACCGGCAGCGCCGCGAACGCGCCGTAGACGGCGGTGTAGGTCGGAATGCGCCGTACGTAATAGCCGAAGCCGCGCTTGCCGAGTTCGAACGCGACGGCCGCGATCAGCCCGCCGACGATCGCATCGCGCCATTCGACCTTGCAGTTCGGCATATAGACGTAGATGAACGTGAAGGCGAGCGCCGTCAGCGGCAGCGAGACGCCTGTGAGCGCCCATTCGACAATCGGCGGCATCAGGTTGTGCGAGCCCGCGAACGCGACCGAATGCGCGAACACGTACGAGGAGATCGACAGGCTGCAGCCGAAGAGAATCGGCCCGAGCGTGATGATCGACCAGTAGACGAGCACGCGCTGCGCGATCGGGCGCGCCTTCTTCACGCGCCAGATCACGTTGAACGCGGACTCGACCGTCATCATCGTCATGACGGAGGTCACGAACAGAATGATCATGCCGACGGTCGTCAGCCCCTTCGCCTTCGACGCGAACTGGTTCAGATACTTGAAGATCTGATCGTTGATCTGCGGCGGCATCAGGTGCACCGCGAGGAAGTCCTGAAGCGACGCCTGGAAGGAGCCAAAGATCGGGAACGCGGTGAAGAGCGCGAACGCGACCGTGGCGAGTGGCACGAGCGACAACACGCTCGTGAACGTGAGGCTGCCCGCCACTTGCGCGACGCGGTCTTCGCCGATGCGCCGCGCGACAAAACTGGCGAGACGCCTGACCGCCGCGAGATCGATAAAAACGTGCTGCAAACGCGTTCTCCCGTCATGGCGCCCCGCGTGCAAAGCCGCTTCTCGCCACGAAAATCACCCAATACCTATAATAGCCGTTCACTAAAAAAGCCTTATGAACGACATCCTCGTGCTTTACTACAGCCGCCACGGCGCGACGCGCGAGCTCGCACTCGCAATCGCCCAGGGCGTCGATAGCGTGGCCGGCATGCAGGCGCGTGTGCGAACCGTGCCGCCGGTTTCCACGGTCTGCGAAGCGACCCAGCCCGACATTCCCGCCGACGGACCGCCCTACGCCGAATTGCGCGATCTCGAAGAATGCGCCGGCCTCGCGCTCGGCTCGCCTACGCGCTTCGGCAACATGGCCGCGCCGCTCAAGTACTTCCTCGACGGCACCACGCCGCAATGGCTGTCCGGCGCGCTTTCGGGCAAGCCTGCCAGCGTGTTCACGTCCACCGGCAGCCTGCACGGCGGCCAGGAAAGCACGCTTCTTTCGATGATGCTGCCGCTGCTGCACCACGGCATGATGATCGTCGGCATCCCGTACACCGAATCGCGGCTCACCACGACGCAAAGCGGCGGCACGCCCTACGGCGCGTCTCATCACGCCCGCGCGGGCGGCGACGAAAATCAGCGGCACGGCATTTCCGCCGACGAGAAGGCGCTCGCAATCGCGCTCGGCGCACGGCTCGCACGCACCGCGCTCAATCTCGTGCGCGGCGCCCGTTCCGCATGACCACGCCGATCTCCACAGCACGTCCCAACGGCGCGCTCGCATCGGGCGCGCTTGCGAGCCTCGTGGCGCTCGTCGTGCTCGCGCTCGTCTGGGAGCTCTGGCTCGCGCCGCTGCGTCCGGGCGCATGGGCGCTCGCGCTGAAGGCGCTGCCGCTCGCGTGCGCGCTGCCGGGCGTCGCGCGCAAAAATCTCTACACGCTGCAATGGGCGTCGATGCTCGTGCTGCTGTATTTCGCCGAAGGCATCGTGCGCGGCATGACCGATGCGCGCCTCCCCGCGTCGCTCGCCTGGCTGGAAGCAGCGCTCGCCCTCGCGTTCTTCGTCTGCGCGCTCGCGTACGTCGCGCCCTTCAAACGCGCGGCCCGGTTGAACGCTCGTGCGGAAAAAATCTGAAACGTTCGCTTTTTTCGCCCGCGTTCTGCCCGGACGTGATGCTTTGTAGCATGAAACCTCACCGTGCGCGCGTGCCTATGCCATTCGGACGAGGGTCGCGCGCCGCTCGCCTGCGCGATACTGTGCACTACGCTCTACCGGATCCTTTGCCCATCTGCCCATGACCGCCACTCAAGCTTTCATCGCCGCGTGCGCCGACGCTCTCGGTGCATCGCATGTCCTGACCGACGCCTTCGATACCGAGCCGTACCTCGTCGACTGGCGCAAGCGCTATCGCGGCACTGCGTGCGCCGTGCTGCTGCCCGCCGATACCGCGCAGGTCGCGGCCGTGGTCCGGCTCGCTCGCGAGCATCGCGTCGCGATCGTGCCGCAGGGCGGCAACACCGGTCTCGCAGGCGGCGCAACGCCAGATTCGAGCGGGGCGCAAGCCGTCATCAGCCTGAAGCGGCTCAATCGCGTGCGCGGCGTCGATCCGCATAACAACACGATCACTGTCGAAGCGGGCGTCGTGCTCGCCGAAATCCAGGCGCGCGCCGAAGAAGCGCAACGGCTGTTCCCGTTGAGTCTCGCCGCCGAAGGCAGCTGCACCATCGGCGGCAATCTCTCGACGAACGCGGGCGGCACCGGCGTGCTGCGCTATGGCAACACGCGCGAGCTGTGTCTCGGCCTCGAAGTCGTGACGCCGCAGGGCGAAATCTGGGACGGCCTTCGCGGGCTGCGCAAGGACAACACCGGCTACGATCTGCGCGATCTCTTCATCGGGGCGGAAGGCACGCTAGGCATCATCACGGCGGCGGTCATGAAGCTGCATCCCGCGCCGGTCGCGAAGGTCACGGCGCTGGCCGGGCTCGCTTCGCCGCATGCCGCGCTCGACTTTCTCTCGCTGGCGCAGCATCACGCGGGCGCGCTTCTGACCGGCTTCGAGCTGATGTCCGATTTCTCGATGCGCCTCGTCGGCAAGCATTTCCCGCAACTGCGCTATCCGTTCGGCGAACCGCACGCGCAAACCGTGCTGCTCGAACTTTCCGACAGCGAAAGCGACGAGCACGCCCGCGCCCTCTTCGAGCGGCTGATGGAAGAAGCGCTCGAGAAGGGCATCGTGGAAGATGCCGTCGTCGCGGAAAACCTCGCGCAGTCGCAGGCTTTCTGGGATCTGCGCGAGCATATTCCGCTCGCGCAGGCCGAGGAAGGTCTGAACATCAAACATGACATCGCCGTGCCCATTTCGAGCATCGGGCGGTTCATCGAGGAAACCGATGCGATCATCGCGAAGACAGTGCCCGGCGTGCGCATGGTGACGTTCGGCCATCTCGGCGACGGCAACCTGCACTACAACGTGCAGGCGCCCGAAGGCGTCGACCCAAAGCGCTTCCTCGGCGAATTCCAGACGCCGATCAACGCGCTCGTGTATGACCAGGTGCACCGGCACCGCGGCAGCATCAGCGCGGAGCACGGCATCGGCCAGTTGAAGGTGGATGAAGCGATGCACTACAAGTCGCCGGTCGAAGTCCGTCTCATGCAGACGATCAAGGCCGCGCTCGATCCGGACAACCTGATGAATCCCGGCAAGGTCGTGCGCTGGAACGCGACGCTCGCCAAGGAGAACATCGCATGAAGATTCGCGTGCTGTCCGACCTGCATCTCGAATGCGACGAGCCGCTGGCGATTCCGTATGCACAGGCCGATCTCGTCGTGCTGGCTGGCGACATTCACAACCACGCCGAAGGTTTGCGCTGGGCCGCGGAAAATTTCGATTCCGACGTGCCCGTCGTCTACGTGCCCGGCAATCACGAATACTACGACGCCGAGTTCGGCGCGATGGAAGCGGCAATGCAGGACGCCGCGCGCAGCGTCGACAACGTGCACTATCTGAACAACGCGTCGCTGGTGGATCGGCGCGGCGCGTGGCGCGTGCTTGGCACGACGCTGTGGACCGACTTCGCGCTGTTCGGCTCCGGCGATGCGCAAATCGAAAACGCCAAGGCCGCGTGCACGAAAGTGATGCTCGACTATAAGGGCCTCATTCAACTCGCGTGGCCCGAGCCGGACGGCGAACCGCGCGAATTCGCACCGGACGATTCCCTCGCGCTGCACGAACAGTCGCGCGCATGGCTCGAGAGCGAACTCGCGAAGCCGTTCGCAGGGCAAACGATCGTCGTCACGCACCACGCGCCGATGCGCCAGAGCCTCGCGCCGCGTTACGCGGAAGATCTCGTGTCCGCGGGCTTCGTGAATCATCTGCCGTCGCTCGCGCGCGCGCCCGCGTCGTTGTGGATTCACGGCCACACGCATACGTCGTTCGATTACGAAGTGGACGGCACGCGCGTCGTGTGCAATCCGCGCGGCTACTTCAGCCGCCGCGAGCAACGGTGGGAGAATCCGGATTTCGCGTGGGACAAGGTCGTCGAAATTTGAAACGTCGCGGACTTTGCGGAGGAACGCCATGTGCGGCCGAATCAGCCAGTACCGACTGCCGATGCATTACGCGCAGCGTCTGCATCTGAGAAATCCGTTCGTGCTGGTCGATGCCGCCGACAGGCGTCCCGGCTATAACCTGTCGCCCGGCACGCATCCGCTCGCCGTCTATCCCGACGAAACCATCCGCGCGGTGCATTGGGGCTATTGCCCGCCGTGGGCGATTCAGAAGAAGCTGCCGCAGACCATCAACGCGCGCGTCGAGACGGCGGCGACGAGCGCGTATTTCAAGCATTTATGGAAGAAGGCGCGCATTCTCGTGCCGGCCGATGGCTGGTTCGAATGGCGTATCGAGCCACGCCCGGGAGACCCCGCCGCGAAGCCTTTCAAGCAGCCCTACTTCATTCAGCGCGCGGACGGCGAGCCGATGTACCTCGCCGCGCTGACGAGCATCATGCGCGACGACGACGCTGCCGCGCCCGGCGCGGGCTTCGTCATCGTGACGGCGGCGGCGGACGAAGGACTCGTCGACGTGCATGACCGGCGTCCGCTCGTGTTCGCGGCGGCAAACGCGCGCCGCTGGCTCGATCCGGACGCGTCGCCCGACGATCTCGCGGCGCTCGTCAAGTCGGACGGCGTGCCGGCGTCGCACTTCGTCTGGCACCGCGTATCGGCCGATGTGAATCGCGCGACCAATGATGAGCCGCGACTCATCGAGCCGCTCGAAGCCTCGCTGTGAAGGCTGTGTGAAGTTCGTTTAGCGCCGCGGCCGATCGTCGTCGATACGGATCGGCACCAGGCGCCGCTTCGCCTCGCGCTCCGACTGCGCGCGCATGGCGTTGAACAGATCGCGCGACGCCGGAACGGCGATCAGGACGAGAAGCGCGGCGAGTGCGAGCAAAAGAGGCGTACTCATGTGACTTATCCCGGTCAAAGATGCGTGAGAACCAGTGCAGAAAGTATCAAGCTGCGGACAAATCGTGAGTAAGCAAGTGTTGCGCCGCGGCTTTTTTCGTAACTGAACGCAGCTTCATCCGTGTTCAGGCGACGACGAATTCCTTGAGCGATTCCGCGTCGGCCGCGAGCGTGTCGGGCAGCGCCTCGCGCAGGAACTCGACCCACGTGCGGATCTTGGCATCGAGATACTGCCGCGACGGATAGAGCGCGTACACGTTCAACTCCTGCATCGTGTATTGCGGCAGCACGCGCACGAGCGTGCCCGCGCGCAAGCCCGGCAGCGCGGACGACGTCGGCAGCACGCCAATGCCCATGCTTTCGCGGATCGCGGCGACCATCGCCTCGGCGACGTTGACCGTGAACGAGGACGGCCCGAGACTCACCGTCTCCTGACCGTTCGGGCCGTCGAAAACCCAGCGGTCGGCCGGAAACACCGGCGTCATCAGATGCAGGCAGGTATGGCGCACGAGATCGGAGAGCACGTGCGGCGCGCCGTTCTTCTCGATGTACGCCGGCGACGCGCACGCGATGCTGTACACCGAGCCGAGACGCGCCGACACCAGACCCGAATCCGGCAGATCGGAAGCGAGCACGATCGACACGTCGTAGCCTTCGTCGAGCAGATCGGGCACGCGCTGCGCGAGCGTCAGATCGACCTGCACCGAAGGATGCCGCTGCTGATAGCGCGAAATCATCGGCACGACGTAGTGCTGGCCGAAGCTCGTCATCGAATGGACCTTGAGCTTGCCGGACGGACGCGCGTGCGCATCGCCGGCCTCGGCTTCCGCCTGATCGACATAGGCGAGGATTTGCTCGCAGCGTTGCAGATAGCGCTCGCCCGCTTCGGTGAGCGCGATGCGCCGCGTCGTCCGGTTCAGCAAGCGCGCGCGCAAGTGCGCCTCGAGGTCGGATACGGCGCGCGATGCGTAAGCCGTCGTCGTATTCAGATGCTGCGCGGCCGCGGTGAAGCTGCCCGCTTCCACGACCCGCACAAATACGCGCATGTTCTGAAGCGTGTCCATGCCGCTAATTCCGTCTTAAAAATCGTTCGTGACTCGGATTGTTACACGCGTAACAACAACGATTATCACATCCCTCGTAAAAATGCTTTGCATCCTTACGGGTTATTCGACAATCTGCGCAAAAATATAATCGCTTCTCGGCATCTAATTCATTTTAGGAGTGAATCGTGCGGGGACGACTGTCCAGAAGCGCTGCAGGCGCGGCCGTTCTTGCAGCACTATTAACAATCGGTGGATGCGCAAGCACGGGCAAAATCGCGCCGCAGGATTCCCTCACGGACGCGGCGACGCTCGATGCCGGCAGCGCCATTCGCGCCGCCAACGCAGACGCCCAATGGCCCGCCGAGCAATGGTGGCGCGCCTATCGCGACCCGCAACTCGACGCGTGGATCGCACGCGCGACCGCCGGCAGCCCCACGCTCGCGATGGCCGCGGCGCGCGTGCGCGAAGCGCAGCAACAGGCGGGCGTCGCGCACTCCGAGTTGCTGCCGCACGTCGACGGCTCGATGAGCATCGCTCGCAAGAACTGGCCCAACAACGATTTCTACGGCCCGGGCACGTACGCCGACACGACCACCTGGGACAACACCGCGGGCCTGTCGCTGTCGTACAACCTCGATCTCTGGCATCGCGACGACAACAACGCCGAGCGCGCACTGGACGTCGCACACGTTCGGGCCGCCGATGCCCGCGCCGCGCAACTCGAACTAGAAACGAACGTCGTGCGCGCGTATATCGGCTTTTCGCAGTCGTTCGCGCTGCTCGATATCGCGGAGCAGACGCTCGCGCAGCAGGAGCGCATCGCGGATCTCGCGCGGCGACGTTTGAAAGGCGGGCTCGGCACGCAGCTCGAAGTCAGCCAGGCCGAAGCGCCCTTGCCCGAGTACGAACGTCAGGTCGATGTCTACAAGGAAGAGATCCAACTGGCGCGCAACCAGTTGGCGGCGCTCGCCGGCGACGGCCCCGGCGCGGGCGAAGCGCTCACGCGTCCCGACCTGTCGCTCGCCACGCCGCTCCCCCTGCCCTCCGCGCTGCCGGCGGAACTCGTCGGACATCGGCCGGATATCGTCGCGGCGCGCTGGATGGTGGCCGCGCAAGCGCGTGGCATCGATGTCGCGAAGGCCGGGTTCTATCCGAACATCAATCTCGCTGCGTCGCTGACGCAGGCGTTCGCGGGCGGCGCGCTGCTCTCGTTCCTGACGCGCGACGCATCGGGCTACAGCTTCGGCCCCGCGATCTCGCTGCCGATCTTCGAAGGCGGACGCCTGCGCGCGCAGCTCGGCGCGGCATCGGCGCAATACGATCAGGCCGTCGATCATTACAACGCGACGCTCGTCGCCGCGCTCAAGGACATCGCCGATCAGGTCGTGCGCGTGCATTCGCTCGATACGCAGCTCGAAGCGTCGGGCCGCTCCGTCGCCGCCGCGCGCAAGAACTACGTTCTCGCGAACGAAGGCTACAAGCGCGGCCTCACCGATTATCTGAACGTGCTGATCGCGCAGACGCAATTGCTCAAGGCGCAGGACGGCGAGGCGCGCGTGCGCGCGCAACGCCTCGCGTCCTACGCGACGTTGACGTCGGCGCTCGGCGGCGGCATCGACGATCCGTCGAACGGGCCGCAGCAGACCGCGCTCGCGCCGTCGAAGCATATCGGGCCGTCCAGCAAGGCACGGGATTGAGCATGTCGACGCCCGCTTCTCTCATCGGACGACAGCCGCTCAAGGAGGTCGTGCTCGACTGGGCGCGCACCGACGGCCTCGCGTGGATCTACATCTTCAAGGCGGTGCTCGCGGCGCTGCTGTCGCTGTGGATCGCGATGCGCCTCGACATGGCGCAGCCGCGCACCGCGATGACCACCGTGTTCGTCGTGATGCAGCCTCAAAGCGGCATGGTGCTCGCAAAGAGCTTCTATCGTTTCTGCGGAACGATGGTCGGTCTCGTCGTGATGATGATCTTCATCAGCCTGTTCTCTCAGCAGCCGGTGCTGTTCCTCTCGGCGACGGCGCTGTGGGTCGGCGTCTGCACGGCGGGCGCGGCGCGCAATCGCAACTTCCGCTCGTACGGCTTCGTGCTCGCCGGTTACACGGCCGCGCTGATCGGCATTCCGGCGGCGCAGCATCCGGAGGCCGCGTATCTGTCGGCGCTCACGCGCGTCGGCGAAGTGACGCTCGGCATCGTGTGTTCCGGCGCGGTGAGCGCGCTCGTCTTTCCGCAGCACGCGGGCGAGCAGGTTCGCACGACGGTGCGCCGCCGCTTCGCGCAGTTCGTCGATTACGTGTGCCGCGCGCTGTCGGGCAACATGGAACGCGCGCAGATCGAGCGAACCAATCTCGCGTTCGTGTCGGATATCGTCGGCTTCGAGGCCGCGCGCAGCGTCGCCGTGTTCGAGAATCCCGAATCGCGGATGCGCGGCGGGCGGCTCGCACGTCTCAACAGCGAGTTCATGAGCGCGTCGACGCGCTTTCACGCGCTGCATCAGTTGATGAACCGGCTGCGCGAGAACGCATCGGCGACGACGATCGCCGCGCTGGAGCCGTTCTTTCGCGAAGTGCCGCCGCTCTTCTCGGTATCGGGCGAACCGGTGAAGAATGCCGCCGATGCCGCGCACGCCGCCGCGCAACTGCGCGACTACAAGGCCGCATTGCCCCGGCGCGTGCGCGCGACGCGTGCCGCGCTCGAAGCGGATCCGGACTTCGCGCAACTGGAGTTCGATACCGCGACGGAACTGCTGTATCGCTTCGTCGACGACATGCTCGCCTATGCCGAAACGTATGCGTCGCTGAGCTCGCCGTCGCACGAACGCGAGCGCTGGATCGCGCGCTACGTGCCGAAGACGAACCTGCTCGCCGCGGCGATTTCGGGCCTGCGCGGCGCGATCGTGATGTTCGTCCTGTCCGCGTTCTGGATCGCGACGGCGTGGCCGAGCGGCGGCACGATGGTGCTCAACGCGGCGGCCGTGTGCGCGCTCGCGTCGTCGTCGCCGCGTCCGACGCTCATGTCCGCGCAAATGGCGCTCGGCACGATGCTCGCGGCCGTCGCCGGGATGATCGTCGTGTTCGGCGTGTTTCCGCATATCGAGGGCTTCGCGATGATGTGCGCCGCGCTCGCGCCCGCGCTTTTGCTCGGCGCGTATCTGAGCACGCGGCGCGCGCTCGCCGGCGTGGGCATCGGCTATTGCATCTTCTTCTGCTTTCTCGCGGGGCCGGACAATCTCGTGCACTACGATCCGACCGGCTATATGAACGATGCCCTCGCGCTCGTGCTGTCGATGATCGTCGCGGCGGTCGCCTTCGCCGTCCTGCTGCCGACCGATGCGCCGTGGCTGCGGCGTCTCCTGCTCGGCGATCTGCGGCGCGAAGTCGTGAGCGCGCGCCATGGACGTCTCACGCGTCTCACGACGCACTTCGAAAGCCGCACGCGCGATCTGCTCGCGCAAATCAACGCGCTCGCGACCGGACGTCCCGACTTGCAGCGCGATGCGTTGCAATGGCTCTTCGCCGTGCTCGAATTCGGCAACGCGGTGATCGATCTGCGACGCGAGATCGCAGGGCTGTCGAACGCGCCGCAGTACGCGGCGTCGATGCCGTGGCGCCGCTCGATCGACGCGACGCTCGACGCCATCGCGCGCCTTTTCGATCGCCCGAATGCGCAGCGCTTCGACGCCACGCTCGCCGCGACCGAACGCGCGATCGACGATACGCGGAATGTGCTCGCGCGGTTCGATCTGCCGCGCGAGGAAAAGCATCGGCTGCAGCGCATCGCCAGTCATCTTCATTTTGTCCGGACCGCGCTGCTCGATCACGAATCGCCGTTCGCGCCCTTCGTGCACGGTGCGCCGGTTCGGAAACACACGCCAGAAGGAGCGGACCATGTTCCCGCGTAACGTCGCGATCCTCGAAGCCTATGTGCCGACGATCCTGCTGCTCTTCATCGCCGGCGCGATGATCACATGGGTCGTCGACCGCGCGCTCGCGCTGACGGGCCTTTATCGCGTGGTCTGGCATCCGGCGCTGTTTCGCGCGAGTCTGCTCGTCTGCATTTGCGGGACGCTCGGGCTCATCGCGTATCGCTGAATCGACATCACCTTCATACAAGCTGAAAAAGAGTTCGCATCATGATTCTCAGGAAAATCATCGGGCTGGTTTTGACGATCGCCATTTTCGCGGTCGCGCTCGTCATCGGGCGCGTGCTGTGGGTGCATTACATGGACGAGCCGTGGACGCGCGATGGCCGCGTGCGCGCGGATGTCGTCAACGTGGCGCCGGACGTGTCGGGCGCGGTCGTGCAGTTGCCGGTTCGTGACAATCAGTTCGTGAAGAAGGGCGATCTGCTGATGGAGATCGATCCGTCGCATTACCGGATCGCGGTCGAGCAGGCGCAGGCGAACGTCACCGCGCGCGCGGCCGAATTGCGCATGCGCCGTGCGGACGCCGCGCGCCGCGCCGACATGGACAGCCTCGTCGTATCGAAGGAAGCGCGCGAAAACGCGATGCAGACCGCATCGACCGCCGAAGCGCAGTTGCAGCAGGCGCAGGCCGCGCTCGATGCCGCGAAGCTCAATCTCGAACGCACCAAAGTGTTCTCGCCGGTCGACGGCTACGTCACCAACCTGAACGTGTTTCGCGGCGACTACGCGACGGCGGGCGCCGCCAAGCTCGCGATCGTCGACAGTCATTCATTCTGGGTCTATGGATACTTCGAGGAAACGAAGCTGCCGCATGTGCGTGTCGGCGACAAGGCATCGATTCGCCTGATGAGCGGCGGCGAGCTGAAGGGGCACGTCGAGAGCATTTCGCGCGGCATCTATGATCGCGACAATCCGCAAAGCCGCGAGCTGCTCGCCGACGTGAACCCGACGTTCAACTGGGTGCGGCTCGCGCAGCGCGTGCCGGTGCGCGTGCATATCGATGAAGTGCCGGATGGGGTGCTGCTGAGTGCGGGGACGACGGCGACGGTGATCGTCACGCCGTCGATGTGACCTAAAAAAAGCCCGCTCCCGGGACCACTCCCGAAGCGGGCTTGTCACATCCGGCAAACCGAAGCCTTACTTCAACACCACCTTCACATCGAAATACTTCTGCGCGAAGCGATCGATCGTCCCGTCGTCCTTCAGCTCCTTCAGCGCGCGATTGAGCGCATCTTTGAGCGCCTTGTCGTTCTTGCGCACACCGAAGCCGACGCCCGAACCCAGCAGCTTGTCATCCGCCACGGCCGGGCCAGCGAACGCGAAGCCCGCGCCCTGCGGCTGCTTCAGAAAGCCCTTCGACGCCGCTTCGGCATCCTGGAACGCCGCATCGAGACGGCCCGACGCCAGATCGGCATAAATCTGGTCCTGCGCCTGATACGACTCGACATCGATGCCCGCCGTCGCCCACTTCGCCTTCGCGTAGGTTTCCTGGATCGAGCCCTGCAGCACGCCGACGCGTTTGCCCTTCAAACCGTCGACCGTGGGCTGAATCGCGCTGCCCTTCTTCGCGATCAGCTGATTCGGGATCGTGTAGATCGGATCGGTGAAGTCGATGGCGAGCTTGCGCTTGTCGGTGATCGTCATGTCCGAGTTGATGCCGTCGAACTTGCGCGCCTGCAACGCGGGAATGAGACCGTCGAACGAATTCTCGACCCACACGCACTTCATCTTCAGCTTCGCGCACACCGCGTTGCCGATGTCGATATCGAAGCCCTGCAGCTCGCCGCTCGGCGACTTCGATTCGAACGGGGCGTAAGACGCTTCGACGCCGAAGCGCAGTTGCTTCATGTCATCGGCCGCTTGCGCGTTCGACGTGACGACGGCGGCGCCCAGCACCGCCAGCGCGGCGAGCTTGCGACCGATCAGATGCGATTTCTTCAACTTCCATCTCCTTCCATTGCGGTTCGATACAGGTGTGATGATCCGACACCGGGGCGCGATTGTAGCGCGCACCCGCGGTGCGTCGGATAAACATCGGGAAGTGAATCGATGAACCGTTGCCGGTCAATCGAGAGAGGCGAGCGTCGAATCGGTCGTATCGACGACCATCAAGCCGGCGCGCAGGCCCGGCTTGACCTTCGGATTCGGAAACACGATGCGCTCTTCGTCGTGCGACACGCGATAACGATAATCGCCGTCGCGCGCGAGCTCGGTGCCGGCGGCGAACGCGGTGAAGTTGGGCACGTCGCTCGCCACGTTCAGCACGAATTGCTCGCTCTGCTTGTCGATTTGCGCGACGACCGTGAACACGCGCAGCGGCGCGCTTTCCTTCGCCGCCTCGCCCGCAATCAGGCGACGCAACGCCGCATCCGATGCGGCAAAACGCGCGAGATCGTTCTGACCGAACGGGCGCACCTTGCCGAGTTCGAGCGTGCAGGCGAGCGCCCCCGCGTGCTGCGCAGTGAAGTGCGTGAACGTGTTGCCCTTCTCGCGATGCAGGAGCACCGCCTGCAGACGCGCATCGCGCAGCCAGTCGAACATCGCGCGGGCGAGCGGCGCGCCGGTGTGCGGCAGTAACGCGAACTGCTCGAACACCGACGCGCGAATCGCCGTATGCATGTCGATGTGCCATTTCCGATGCGTGACGCCATCGAAGAACTTCAACGCGGCGTCTTCCAGTTCAGCGGCGCGCGGTGCTTCGCGGCTGTCGCGCAAATCCGCATGACGGCTGCTGAACAGGCGATTCAGGTCGTCGTCGAGATAGCGGTCGGCGGCACGCATCGCGTCGATGTTGCCGAGGATCACGAGCATGCGCGCGACGAGCGGCGCGCGGCCGTTCGCGATATCCGCGACAAGCGAGCACAGCATTTCGATCGGCGCGGTTTCGTCGCCGTGAATGCCCGCCGACGCGAGCACGCTATGCGTCGGTTCTGTCGCGGGTTCCAGCAGCAACACGCCCTCGCCCTGCCAGGTCCAGCGCACGCCCGAAGGCGCGACGCCCTGTGCGACGGAAGGGCGCCCGCCGTTGAGCGTGAAGGCGAGGAAGTCTTCGAGCAAGGACGAATCAGCGCTGAAAGTCATAGACGGCACCGAGTCCGAGGATGGTCGTCAGTTCGTCGAGCGCGCCGCGCGATTCGGCGAGCAGTTTCGGATCGGCGAGATCGGCGGGCGCGAGGCGATCGCGGTAATGCCTGTCGATCCACGCGTCGAGTTGCGTGAAAAGCGCGTCGTTCATCCACACGCGCGGGTTCACCGCGGCGCGCTCGGCGTCATTCAGCACGACGCGCAGACGCAAACAAGCCGGCCCGCCGCCGTTCTTCATGCTTTCGCGCAGATCGAAGACGAGCACTTCGTCGATCGGCGTCTTGCGGCCGCCGAGGGAATCGAGATACGCCGCCACGCGCGCGTTCTCGCGGCATTCCTGCGGCACGACGAGCACTTGCCTGCCGTCCTCGCGCGACAACAACTGGCTATTGAAGAGATACGACGAAACCGCATCCTCGACGCTCACTTCGCTGTCCGGCACTTCGAGCGCGTGAAACGGCGTGCCTTGCGCGCCGAGCTTCTCGCGTAGCTCGTCGTAGACCTTGTGCTGATCGACGAACGCGCGCTCATGGCAAAAGAGCGTCGTGCGATTGCCGACCGCGATGACGTCGTTGTGGAACACGCCCGCATCGATCACATCGGGCGATTGCTGCGCGAACACGGTCGCATCGGCGGATAAACCGTGCAGGCGCGCGACCGCGCGGCTCGCTTCGAGCGTCTGACGCGCGGGATAGCGCTGCGGCTGCGAACCCTGGCCGTACTCGCTGCGCCCGTACACGAAGAACTCGACGCCCTTCTCGCCGTACTCGCGCGCAAAACGCGTATGGTTCGCCGCGCCTTCGTCGCCGAGCGCGGGCGTGCCGGGCAGCGCGTGATGAATGCGAAAGCGCGCTTCGTCGGCGAAGATCGCGCCAAGCGAGCGGCGCGTTTCGCCATGCTCGATCGCGCGATGCAGCTTGGCCGCGAGATTCGCCGGCGTGAAGTGGACGCGCCCGTCTTTCGTATCCGCGGACGGACTCACGGTCGCCGCATTCGCGGTCCACATCGCCGATGCGGAGCTCGCCGCCGCCAGCAGTTCCGGCGCTTCACGCGCGGCGCGGGCGATCACGCTGGCGTCGTCGCCGGAAAAGCCGACGGCGCGCAACAGCCTGATCGACGGGCGTTCGAGCGGCGGCAACACGCCCTGCCGAAAGCCGAGATCGGCGAGCCGCTTCATCTTGCGCAAGCCCTGCTTCGCGGCGGCCTTCGGATTGGCCACCGACTTCTCGTTGTTGCGCGACGCGACGTTGCCGAACGAGAGTCCCGCGTAGTTGTGCGTCGGGCCGACGAGCCCGTCGAAGTTCGCTTCGGTTGCAAGCATGTTCATTTCCGCCGCTTAGAACGTAAGTCCCGGCGATACGCTCGCCGGCATCTGCAATTGCGCGCTTTCCACCGAGGCCATCGGATACGAGCAATAGTCCGCCGCGTAGTACGCGCTCGGCCGCTGATTGCCCGAACGTCCGATGCCGCCGAACGGCGCCGCCGACGATGCGCCGTTGGTCGGCCGGTTCCAGTTGACGATGCCCGCGCGGATCGTGCGCTGGAAATGCTTCCACGCGGATTCGTCGTCGGCGAGCAGGCCCGCGGACAAGCCGTAAGCGGTGTCGTTCGCGCGCTCGATGGCTTCGTCGAACGTCTTGTAGCGCGTGACCTGCACCATCGGGCCGAAGTGCTCTTCGTCGGGGACGTCGCGCGCGTTCGTCACGTCCAGGATCGCGGGCGAGACAAAGCCGAGATGCGCCGCGCGCTGCTTCATTTCGAGCGCGGGCTTCGCGCCGGCTTCGATCAGACGCGTCTGCGCATCGACGAGACGCGCCGCCGCGCGCGCCGAGATCACGGCGCCCATGTACGGCTGCGGCTCATCGTCGTATTTCCCGACGCGAATGTTCGCGCTCACTTCGATGAAGCGCTGCATGAAGCGCTCGCCGACGGCATCGTCGGGGACGAAGAGACGGCGTGCGCAGGTGCAGCGCTGGCCCGCCGACAGAAACGCCGATTGAATCGCGTGATGCACGGCGGCATCGACATCCTCGACGTTCGCGACGACGAGCGGATTGTTGCCGCCCATCTCCAGTGCGAGCACGATTTCGGGACGTCCGCCGAACTGCTTGTGCAAGAGCGTGCCGGTATCCGAGCTGCCGGTGAAGAAAAGCCCGTCGATCTGCCGATGATTCGCAAGCGCGACGCCCGTGTCCTTTTCGCCTTGCACGAGATTGAGCACGCCTTCGGGCAAGCCAGCCTGAATCCACAGCGCGACGGTTGCGGCCGCGACGCCGGGCGCGAGTTCGGACGGCTTGAACACGACCGTATTGCCCGCGATGAGCGCCGGCACGATATGTCCGTTCGGCAGATGCCCCGGAAAGTTGTACGGCCCGAACACGGCGACGACGCCATGCGGACGATGCCGCAGCACCGCGACGCCATCGGCCATCGGCGCGCGCTTTTCGCCGGTGCGCTCGTGATACGCCTGCACGGAGATATCGACCTTCGCGGCCATCGACGCCACTTCCGTGCGCGCTTCCCACAGCGGCTTGCCGGTTTCGCGGCCGATCGCGTTTGCGAGCGCTTCCTTGTTCTCGTTGAGCAAGGCGGCGAAGCGTTTGGCGACCGCGACGCGCTCGTCGAACGACAGCGCCGACCACGACGCGAACGCGCGCCGCGCCGACGACACCGCGCGATCCACGTCTTGCGCGGATGCGCTCTTGCCCTGCCACACGGTTTCATCGGTGCCGGGATTGCGCGATGCAAACGCCGCGCCCTTGCCGTCCTGCCACTCACCGCCGATATACAACTGGTTCGAAATATCCATGTCGTGTCTCATTTACTTGGCGCGCGGATGAGAAGTCAGCACGCGCACCTGATCGCCTTCCTTCACGCGCAACGCCGCGGCTTCTTCCGCCGTCAGCAGGAACGCGCCGTCCTCGACCGCGCCCGTCGTCGCGCCGCAGCGGAAATCTTCGAGCAAGGTGTTCGATACGAGGCTTCTGGCATCGCTGCCCGTGTCGCTTCGATCGCCGATACGCACGCTCGCGATCACGCTCTCGCGCACCGTGCGCAAGTCCGCGATGTGGCATTCGAGCACCGGACCGGCATCGAAGATATCGACGTGATTCTCGTAACGCAGCCCTTCCGCCTCGAGCATCTTGCGTGCGGGCGCGGTGTCCCTGTGCGTGACGCCGACCGCCTGTTGCGCGGTCTCCGGCAGCAAGTCCAGATACACCGGATAGCGCGGCATCAGTTCGGCGACGAACGACTTCTTGCCGTGCGAGCTCAGGTAATCCGCTTCGTTGAAATCGATCTGATAGAAATGCGAGCCGACCGCGTTCCAGAACGGCGACTCGCCGTTTTCGTCGAAGTGGCCGCGCAATTCCGCGCACAAACGCTGCGGAAAGCGATCCGCGAACTGCGCGATGAACATGAAGCGCGAGCGCGACAACAGGCCGCCCACGCCCGCCGTGCGATAGCGCGGGCTGAGAAAGAGCGAACAGACTTCCGCATAACCCGTCAGATCGTGCGAGATATTGAGCAGCGACATGCGTGTCCACACGCGCATGTCCTGGCTCGCGTGCACGACCGTCGATACGCGATAGTTGTAGAACGGCTGCTCCAGCCCGACTTCCGTTTCGATGCCGCACACGCCCGCGACATCGCCGGTCGCGGTGTCTTCCATCACGAAGAAATAGCCTGCTTCGAAGGCTTGCGCTTCACCGGTCAGCGTGCGGCGCGCGCGTTCGACGCGTGCCGCGAGCGCGCCGCGATCCGGCTTGAACGTGGTGAGGCCCGGGCCCGTTTCCTGGGCGAGCGCGACGAGCGCGTCGACATCGCCCGGCTGCGTGCATCGCACGACGATCATTGCAATTCTCCCGATGCCTGATGCAACGGCACGCAACGCACCGTGTCCTTGTCTTCGACGCCGAGCGCATCGCGCGCCTGTGCGGTCAATTCGGCGCCGTCCGCGCGCGTGCCCGCGAGTCCCGCGACGATGCAACGGAACGCATGCGCGCCGCCCGCCGCGACGAGATACGGCGCGCCGCTTTCGACGGCGGCATCGCGCACGGCGCGCAATTCGCCCGAACTCGCCGACGCGCTTTTGTCGACGGCGATCGTCAGCACCGGACCGGCATCGAAAATATCGACGTAACGATCCGGCTCGAAGCCTTCCTCGAGATGAATCTCGTAGGCGAGCAGCGTGCTTTCGTTCGGCTCGCCGAGCACGCGCTGCGCATCGCCGGGCAGCAGCGGCACATAGAGCGGATAGCTCGGCATCACTTCCGCGATGAACGTGCGGCTGCGTCCGCCCGATTCCGATTCGACCTGTTCGAAGTCGCGGCCGAAGAACTTGCGTCCGACCGCGTCCCAGAACGGCGACGCGCCTGATTCGTCGGTGACGCCCAGCATCAGCGAGAAGACTTCGCTGGAGAAGCGCTTGCGATTCGCCGCGATGTAGATCATGCGTGCGCGCGACAAGAGATGCGCGGCCGCTTCGTTCGCTTCGTCGCGCAACGACGGATCGATATAAAAGCCCGTCAGACGGCTCTTGCCCGTCAGTTCGTGCGACATCGTGAGCGCGTGGATTTTTCGGTTTACCTTGAGTTCGCGCGAGGCGTGAATCAGCGCATCGTTGCGAAACGCGTAGAACGGCTCGGAATACCCCGCCGACGCGACGATGCTCGACGTGCCGAGCAACTTGCCTGTCTGCGAGTCTTCGAGCACGAAGAGATAGAACTCCTCGCCGGGAAATTCCACTTCGGCGCGAAACGAGTCTTCCGAGAGCGCGACGCGCGTTTCGAGCGCGCGCCGGTCGCGCGGCAACGAGTGCAGCACGGGCAGCGCGGCGCGCGCCATGCGTTCGAGCTCGTCGAGATCGGAGAGTCTTGCGGGGCGGACGAAGAGCATCATCGGATTCCGTTGGTCACTTGACCGCAACCGTGCCGACGACCTGCTCGATCGCCTTTTCGATGCGCGCGAAGCCTTCGTCGAGATCGGCCATCGGCATGATGAGCGACGGCGCGAAGCGCAGCACGTTCGGCCCCGCGATCAGCATGATGACGCCGTTCGCGGCCGCCGCGTTGAGCACGTCCTTCGCGCGGTCTTTGTAGCTGTCGTTCAGTTCCGCGCCGATCAGCAGGCCGCGTCCGCGTATCTCCCTGAACATGCCGAAGCGCTCGTTGATGCGCTCCAGATGCGCCTTGATCGCTTTGCTGCGTTCGGCGACACCTTCGAGCAGCTTCGGATCGCTGATGAGTTCGACGACTTTCTCCGCGATCGACGCGCCGAGCGGATTGCCGCCGTAAGTCGTGCCGTGCACGCCGACCTTGAAGTGCGCGGCGATGTCGTTCGTGGTCAGCATCACGCCGATCGGAAAGCCGTTGCCCAGCGCCTTCGCGCTCGTCAGGATGTCCGGCGTCACGCCGTACTGCATGTACGCGTAAAAGGTGCCGGTGCGGCCGACGCCGGTCTGCACTTCATCGAAAATCAGCAGCGCGCCGTGCTTGTCGCAGGCTTCGCGCAAGCCCTTCAAAAACGCGGGATCGGCGGGCAGCACGCCGCCTTCGCCTTGCACCGGCTCGACGATGACCGCGCACGTCTTCGGCCCGATGGCTTCCAGCGCCTTCGGCAAATCGTTGTACGGCAGATGACGGATGCCCGCCGGCTGCGGACCGAAGCCTTCCGCATACTTCGGCTGTCCGCCGACGCTCACCGTGAAGAACGTGCGCCCGTGGAACGACTGGGTGAACGAGATGATTTCGATCTTGTCGTCGCCGTGATTGTCGATTGCGTAACGGCGCGCGAGCTTCAGCGCCGCTTCGTTGGCTTCCGCGCCCGAATTCGCGAAGAACGCGCGGTCGGCGAAGGTGAGATCGGTCAGGCGTTTCGCGAGGCGCAACACCGGCGCGTTCGTGTAACCGTTGCCGATGTGCCAGAGCTTCTCGCCCTGCTCGTGCAGCACTTTCAGCAGTTCCGGATGACCGTGGCCCAGCGCCGTCACCGCGATACCGCCGGCGAAATCGACATAATCGCGGCCTTCGGTGTCCCAGACGCGCGAGCCGCGGCCCCGGTCGGGCACGAAATTGGCCGGCGCGAACACCGGAACCATTACTTCGTCGAACGTACCGCGATTCACATTGATGTCGGTCATGAGCCACTCCTCGGTTTGAGCATTACGTCGATATTAGGCAATCGCCCGCGTTCCGTCTTGCGCGTTCGCGACATGCTTCGATGAGCTTTTCCGCAGATACCGTGCAGCTTCTATGCCGCGCCGGGCGGCTCGATCAGCGCGCCGCCGCGCGGTTCGTCGATCGCGCCGCCGCGCTGCTTTTCGATCCAGTTACGGCGCTCCTCGCGCGGCGTCACGCCGAAACGGTCGCGATACGCATTGGAAAAATGCGCCGCCGATGAAAACCCGCACGCGAGACTGATCTGCACCACCGATTTGCTCGTGCGCTGCAGTTGCGTGCGCGCCTTCGTGAGACGCAGATTGAGGTAATACTTCGACGGCATCGCGCCGAGATACTGACGAAAAAGCCGCTCCAGCTGCCGGCGCGAAATGCCGACGAGATTCGCGATTTCATCGGTGGCGAGCGGGTCTTCGATATTCGCTTCCATCAGTTGAAGCGCGTCGTTCAGGCGCGGATGCCGCTCGCCCGGCGCCGTGACGAACGGAATGCGCTGACGCTCCGTGCCCGCGCGCAAGGTGCCGATGCCGAGCGAATCCGCGATGCGTTCGGCGAGGTCCGGGCCGTGATCGCGCGCGATCATCGCGAGCATGAAATCGATGGCCGCTTGCCCGCCGGAACAAGTAGCGCGATCGCGGTCGATTTCGAAAATCTGCTGGCTGACGATCGCGCGCTCGAACTGCTCGGTGAACTGCTGATACGTTTCCCAGTTCACCGCGACGCGATATTGCGAAAGCTGCCCGGCCATCGCGAGCCACCATACGCCGTGATGAATGCCGGAAACGAGCGGCGTACGCGGCGCGACGCGCGCGAGGCTCGCGAGAAAGAGCCGGTAATCGGCGAACTGCTGATAGCGCTCCGACACGACGATGAGCCAGTCGCAACGCACGGCGTCGTTGAACGCGCAATCGGCGGGAAGCTGTGCGCCGCCCGAAAGCGGCACCGGACGGCCGTCCCACGAACAGATGCGCCATTCGTAGAGACGATGCCCGTCGATTTCATTGGCGAGCGAAAGACTGTCGATGATCGGCCCAATGCCGCTCATCGACACCGGCGGCAGCGCGACGATCGCAACTTGCAGCGTCACGTTACTTGAGGCTGCCCGACAGGAACTGGCGCAGACGCTCGCTCTTCGGCGCGCTCAGCACTTCGGACGGCGCGCCCTCTTCTTCCGTGCGTCCCTGATGCAGGAACATGACGTGATTCGACACGTTGCGCGCGAAGCCCATTTCATGCGTGACGACGATCATCGTGCGGCCTTCTTCGGCGAGACGCTGCATCACCTTCAGCACTTCGCCGACGAGCTCGGGATCGAGCGCGGACGTGGGTTCGTCGAAGAGCATGACATCCGGATGCATCGCGAGCGCGCGCGCAATCGCGACGCGCTGCTGCTGACCGCCCGACAGATGCGACGGATACTGCTTCTCGACGCGCGGCGGCAGGCCCACTTTCTCGAGATATTCGCGCGCACGATCCTCGGCTTCCTTCTTCGATATGCCGAGCACATGCAGCGGCGCTTCCATCACGTTCTCGATGGCCGTCATGTGCGACCACAGGTTGAAGTGCTGGAAGACCATCGCGAGCTTCGTGCGTACGCGCTGCAACTGCTTGTGATCCGCGACTTCGAGATTGCCGGATTTATCGGTCTTGGTGCGAACGGCTTCGCCATCGACGATGATCTGCCCCGCGTTCGGCCGCTCCAGGAAGTTGATGCAGCGCAGAAACGTGCTCTTGCCCGAGCCGCTCGCGCCGATGATGCTGATCACATCGCCCGCTTTGGCCGCGAGCGAGACGCCCTTCAGCACTTCGTTGTCGCCGTAGCGCTTGTGAATGTCCTCGGCGACGAGCTTGGTCGCGACGTCTTTGGCGGTTGGCTGCAACGCTTTCTCCTCGGGTGATGACAGGGTGTGACGCATGGCTTCGAATTTTACCGCTCGTTAATGACGCACAGCGCGCACCGCGCCCGCCGGCCGCAGATACGCGAGCCAGCGCCGCTCGGCGCGCCGGAATGCCGCGACCAGCGCGAACGAGATCGCGACATACAGCAGCGCCGCGATGCCGAACGATTCGAACGACTGATAGGTCGCCGAATTCGCATCGCGCGCGACCTTCAGGATGTCCGGCACGGTCGCGGTGAAGGCGACGGTCGTCGCGTGCAGCATCAGGATCACTTCGTTGCTGTACAAAGGCAAGGCGCGCCGCAGCGCGGACGGCAGGATGATGCGGCGATACATCGTGAAGGTGCTCATGCCGTATGCGCGCGCCGCTTCCACTTCGCCGTGCGCGATGCCGCGAATCGCGCCGGCGAAGATTTCGGTGGTATAGGCGCAGGTGTTGAGCGCGAACGCGAGGATCGCGCAATTGAAGCCGCTTTTGAAAAACGCTTCGAGCAGGGACTGCGTGCGCACGAATTCCAGGCTGTACATGCCGGTGTAGAGCAGCAGCAGTTGCACGTAAAGCGGCGTGCCGCGAAACACGTACGTGTAGAGGCGCACGGGCGTCGAAAGCCAGCGGTTGCGCGATACGCGCGCGCAGGCGAGCGGCACCGCCGCGCAGAAGCCGAGCGCGATCGACGCCGCGAGCAGCCACAACGTGACGACGAGGCCCGACGCGCGCATGCCGTCGGAATACAGGAACGGACGCCACCATTCGGCGAAGATCTGGATCATGGCTTTTTGCTCGCTGGCAGGAGTCAGAGTTCGGCGTGCCGCACGCCGATCGAATAGCGGCGCTCGAGCGCCATCAACACGAGGTTCGATGCGCTCGTGATCGCGAGATAGATCAGCGCCGCGATCAGGATGAAGAAGAACATGTTGAACGTGCTCTTGCCCGCGTCCTGCGCCGCCTTGACGACATCCGCGAGACCGATGATCGACACGAGCGCCGTCGCCTTCACGAGCACCTGCCAGTTGTTGCCGATGCCCGGCAGCGCGAAACGCATCATCTGCGGAAAGAGAATGCGGCCGAACACGCGCATGCCGCTCATGCCGTACGCACTGCCCGCTTCGAGTTGCCCGCGCGGCACCGCCAGAAACGCGCCGCGAAACGTCTCGGTGAAATACGCGCCGTAGATGAAGCCGAGCGTGAGCACGCCGGCCGTGAACGGATCGATGTCGAACTGACTCCAGCCGAAGGCATCGGTGACATTGTTGATCGCGATCTGAATGCTGTAGAAGAGCAGCAGCATCAACACGAGGTCGGGAACCGAGCGGATGAGCGTCGTGTATGCGGTCGCGACGGCGCGCAAAGGCGCGTGACGCGAAAGTTTCGCGGATGCGCCGGCCAAGCCGAGCAGCACCGATACCGCGAGAGACAGCACCGCGAGCGCGAGCGTCTCTTTGGCGCCCGCCCAGAGGAGCGGGCCGAAGCCGTACAGGATCAAGAGTCGCCTCCATCGTCTTCGTTGAAAGAAGCGGAGCGCGACTACGAGCGCTCCGGCGATTGGCGGCGATACTCGCAAGCGAAAATTAATCGCTCAATTGTGATGAAACGTCTTTGCTGCGATGCAGCACGACGACGCGGTGAGCCGTCACGCGGCCACGGGCCCGCCGCGCAACGCTGTTCGCACGCGACAGACAGGAAAACCCCGATGCGCGCGGAATCCGGAAATTGCGGTTTTCAGGTCGCATTTTCGATAGACCGCGCGCCCGTCGATCACGCCATTTACGCGCGCGCGACGTCCCGCACGCGTTGCGCGACCTGCCCGTTCGCCACGGCGATCTCCGGGCTGTCCTGCAGCAAAGGCAGGAATTGTTCGGCGAATGCCGGGTCGCGCGTGCCGGCGCTGAACATGTCGACGACGGCTTGCGCGTGCGCGATGCGCGCGTCGGCGGTGGCTTCCTCGTCGTCGAGGACGTCGTCGATGGCGGCGATGAGCGTCGAGAACGGCGTAAGCCAGCGATACGCCGATCCGTTGATCACGATCTGCAGGAATTCGCCCGGCGACGTCGGCCCGAACTCGGCCTCGTGGCGCGCGCGCAAATGCGCAAGCACGCTGCGATGAAGCACGAGCAGCGGATGCCGCACGTCGCGCAGGAAAGCGGTGGCGGTCGGGTCGTTCATCGGAGTGGTCATGATCGGGCCTCGTCAGGAAACATCGTAGATAAGGACGAATCGAGGCCGATCAAGCGGCGCGCGTCTTGCCCGCGTAGCGGATGAATTCCGCGGCCGTGAGCGGCGCCGAAAACAGCCAGCCCTGCCCGAACCGCGCGCCGCGCGCGAGCAGATACGCAGCCTGTTCCTCACGCTCGATGCCTTCGGCGATCACCTGCACGTCGAGCGTCGCGGCCATGTCGATGATGTGCGACGCGACGCTGCTCGACGCCGCGTCCTGCCCGACGGTATCGACGAACGACTTGTCGATCTTCAGGCCGTCGATGCGAAAGTTTTGCAAGTGCGAGAGGCTCGAATAACCGGTGCCGAAATCGTCGAGATAGACGGCATGGCCCGCTTCGCGAAACGCGCCGATGACTTCCTTGGCGGCATCGGCGTCGAGAAAGCTGCGCTCGGTGGCCTCGATGTGAATCTGCTCCGGCCGCACGCCCTGCTGCGCGATCGCGGGGCCGAGCACGTCGAGAAAGCGATGCGTGGTGAGATCCGGCGCGGACAGATTCACCGACACGTAGTACTCCGGGTAGCGCTTAAGAAAGTCGCCGAGTTCGAGCAGGATCGTGTCGAGCACCTGATCGGTGATCGCCTGGATCAGCCCCTGATGCTCCGCGAGCGGGATGAAATGATCGGGCCGCACGATGCGATCGTGATACTTCCAGCGCACGAGCGCCTCCGCGCCGACGCAGCGCCGCGTGGCGAGATCGACGATCGGCTGATACGCGACGATGAACTGGTGCCGCCGCACCGCATCGCTCAACTGGCCGCGCGGCGAGAGCCGTCGCACGAAGAAGAACGCCGCCCAGCTCGCGAGCGCGAGCCCGACCACGACGCCGCCGAGCAGCCAGCCCCACGGCAGCGTGCGCAGGCGCTGGCGCAGCGTCTGATGCGGCGCGCTCACGACGACCGCGAGCGGCATCGACACGGAACGGCGCACGACGTACGGCGAGTCGTCGCGCACGGGCGGCTCGGTGCGATAGACGGCGAGGATCGCGTTGGCGTCGGTGGCGGGCGTGGTCGCGATCACGCGGCTCACTTCCGTGTTGATGACGGCGACGCCGCTCGCGACCTCGTCGTTCGCGTCGAGCGTGTCGACGTAAAGCGATGGATCGGCGGCGACGTAGAAGCCGTTGCGCCCCATCACGAGCGAAGACTTGCCGCCCGGCAGACGCGACAGCCCGTACCACGCCATCACGCCGTCGCGGGAGCGCCAGTCGGGCGGCGGCAGCGTGAGGCCGTCGAGCACGCCCGCCGACACCGCGCCCAGGAGCGACGAACATTGCCAGCGGCCGTCGCGATCGTAAGCGCCGGCGTCGCGCACCTGCTCGTGCGTGAGCGCGATGCGTCGCAACTCCTGCAGATACGGCGTCGAACACGGCACGGCCGCCACTTTGCCGATTTCCCCGAGCGCGCCCGACAGCCGCCGCGTGACATCTTCGGCGCGAAAGAGCGCGGCGGCCGCGACCGTGTTCAGGCGCGCGGTCTCGTCATGCCGCTGACTGCGCTGCGCGAACAAAAAGCCGATCCCCGCCGGCGCCAGCGCCGCGATTCCCACGATGACGATCAGAAGCGCCGCCAGCGCCCCACGTTGAATTTTGTTCATTGCGTCTTATGGACCGCGGCGCAAAGACTGTCGCGCGCGCGTTGTGTATTTCCTGCCCGACGTGGCCGGCGTGCGTTGCGCCGCGCCCGAGTCTCGGACAAACGACTTAGTGTAGGGGTCGCGCATCGCTCGATTCAACGTTTTCTTTGCCCGAAAACGCTGCCTTTTGGTGGTCTTCCGCACGGCCCGCGCAAGCTTTTTTTGCCGCCGATGCACCGTGCGAAAATGGCCAGACCAGAAACCGCGTTTTCCTTGCATCGAACGACAGACATGGCCTCCGACGTTTCCTCCCGACCGCTCGTGCGCGACGCCGCGCAAGGCGACTTCGACGCCATCGCGCGCATTTACTCGCACTACGTCGAAAACGCGCTCGCGACTTTCGAAGAGATCGCGCCGTCGGTCGACGACATGCGCGCGCGTCACGCGGCCATCGCGGCGGCGGGCTTGCCGTATCTCGTCGCGGAGCTGGACGGACGGCTGGCGGGCTATGCGTATGCGTCGGCATACCGGCCGCGCTCGGCTTACCGGCATACGATCGAAGATTCGGTCTACGTCGCCGATGGTTTCGGTCGCCGCGGCGTCGGCCTCGCGCTGCTCACGGCGCTCATCGAACGATGCGAGCGCGGACCGTGGCGGCAGATGATCGCGGTGATCGGCAACAGCGGCAACGCCGGCTCGATCGCGCTGCATGCGCGGCTCGGGTTCGAACATGTCGGCGTGCTGCGCGACGTCGGCTTCAAGCACGGACGATGGGTCGATACAGTGCTCATGCAGCGCGCGCTGAAAGACGGCTCGGACGTGGCGGCATGACCGGCCGCGTCGAGCGGCTATGATTCGATATTTGCCTCCCGCGCGTTTTCCGCTTTGCCAACGTACACTCTCGCCGCTTCCGTCAGCGCTGAAATCGACATCCGCAAGAGCCGCTTCATCGCGCTCGCGATACCCGTCGCGGATCGCGACGAAGCCATGCGCGAGCTCGAGCGTCTGCGCGCCGAGCATCCGGGCGCGACGCATGTCTGCTGGGCGCTGCTCGCGGGCGGCCAGTCGGGCATGTCCGACGACGGCGAGCCTTCCGGCACCGCCGGACGGCCGATTCTCGAAGTGCTGCGGCATCACGAAGTCGATGGCGTGCTGGCCGCGGTCGTGCGCTATTACGGCGGCATCAAGCTCGGCGCGGGCGGCCTCGTGCGCGCCTACACCGATGCGATCGCAAGCGCGATGCAGTCGGCCGAGCGCGTCGAGCGCATCGAGCGAGGGCTGATCGGCATCGACATCGACTATGCCGACGAAGCGCGCGTGCGCCGATGGATCGAGCAGCACGACGCCGAACTCGTGCAAAGCGAATATGGGATGACCGTGCGCCTCGTCGTGCGGATGGCCGCGATCGCGCGCGAGCCGGCCGCCGCCGAATTGCGCGATCTCACCAACGGCCGCGCGAACGTCGAGGTACAGGCGTGAATGACGACGAGCCGCGCGCCTTCGCGATGGTCATCGAGCCTGCCGGACACTTCGTCGCGGTGAAAGGCGGCGAGACGCTGCTCGAAGCCGCGCTGCGGGCGAATCTGTCGCTGCCGCGATCGTGCCGCAACGGCACCTGCCGTGCGTGCATCTGCCGGATCGTCGAAGGCGAGATCGCGTATCGCGTGGAATGGCCGGGACTCACCGCGGAGGAAAAAGCCGAACGCTGGATTCTGCCGTGCGTCGCGCTCGCCCTGTCCGACGTGACGATCGAGCAGCCGGACGCGCGCCAAGCCGAGCCCGATCGAAGGCCTCCTCGCTCGCGCGGATTCTGAGCGCGGGTATTCCGGGATTGTCGTCTCGATTCAACGACCTACGATGTGATTCCAACGTCCGCATATGCATGCTTTCGTACAAAGTGCGTGCAGGGTCACGCTCAAAAAGTGTACAATTGCGTTTTGCCCTAAATTCTGGCAGGGCCAGATCAACCGAGATTTCAATGACTAAAGTACTGTTGAAAGAGAACGAGCCTTTCGACGTCGCCATGCGTCGTTTTCGCCGTACCGTCGAACGCACGGGCCTGATCCAAGAGCTCAAGTCGCGCATGGCTTATGAAAAGCCCACCACCGAGCGCAAGCGCAAGAAAGCTGCTGCTGTCGCTCGTCTGCGCAAGCAGATCCGTCGCGCGCAACTGCCGAAAAAGTTCTATTGATCGACGCAGGGCATCGCGCCCTCGTCTGCTTAGGCAAGATCGGCATCGCAACCTGAGATCGATCGGGTCGCGGTTTCACGCGCAGGTCGCGTGAAAGCTCGCGGATTCGCGCACTATCGTAGCGCCCCAATCGATTAAAGCTGGCAAGATCGCACAAGGCCTGCATGAGCACAAAGCTCATGCAGGCTTTTCGTGCTTGGGAAGGAAATTTTCGGTCGGATGAGCGGTCGCGCTTTTTCGCTGCCGGACCCTGCGCCATTGAGAACGAAGAAGAAACGAACGCACAAAAGCGAAGAGCCCGGCTGAACCGGGCTCTTCGCTTTTTGAAACTGGTTGCGGGGGTAGGATTTGAACCTACGACCTTCGGGTTATGAGCCCGACGAGCTGCCAGACTGCTCCACCCCGCGTCTGAAGAATTAAATTATAGACCGAAGCATTCCCCGAAGTCAAACGTTGTTTGTACTCAACGTTGCTGCCGGCGTCGCGCGTTCGTTCGCGGCGGCGTTGACGGCCTGCTCCACCGCCTGCTGATGCGCCCGCGACAGTCTGCCGAGCACCGGCAGGAGCGCCATGGCGACCGCCGCGCCGCCCGCGGCCAGCCAGCCGAGCCCGAAAAAGAGATGCGTATAAAGCGGCAGCGATTGCACCGGTTCGAGGTTGCCGGACGGCATGCGCGCAAAATTGGCGACGACGCTGCCGAGATACTGCGACACGCCCGTCGCGACGAAATACGCGCCCATCATGAAGCCGCTCATGCGCGCCGGGACGTAGCGCGCGATCATCGCGAGGCCGAGGCCCGACACGAGCAGTTCGCCGAGCGAATAGAGACCGTAGCCCGCCACCATGAACCACGACGACACACGCCCATCCACCGCGTAACGCCCGCTCAGACCGAACACGAAGAATCCGATCGCCACGACGACGAAGCCGAGCGCGTACTTCAAGGCCACCGACATGCCGCGGCCGCGCTGTGCCTGTCGCGTGTAAAGGAACGCGAGAATCGGGCTCAGGAGCATGATCCAGATCGGGTTGAGCGCCTGAAACTGCGCCGCGCTCCACGTGAACAGCTCTGCGTTGCCGATCGAGAACGACGGATCGACGTTGCGCAGCGCGAACAGCGTGAGCGATGTCGACATCTGCTGGTAGAACACGAAGAAGAGAATGACCTGCAGCGTGAGGATCAGCGCGGCGACGAGGCCCGCGCGCTCGCTGCGGTCGCACTTGATCAACATGTAGCCGAAGATCGCCAGAATGGCCACGCCCGCCGCGTAGACACACGCGACCGCCACGGTCTTGTGCTGCAGGATGAATACGGTCGATGCCGCCAGCGCGATGCTCCCCGCCGCAACCGCGAACGCGTGCTTCCAGCGAATCGGCTGGTCGTCCGGAGCGGAACCGATGTGCGCGAGCGTGCGGCGCATCACCGCGAAATTCAGCAGGCCGAGCACCATGCCGCCGCAGCACACGGCGAACGCCGCGTGCCAGCCCCAGTGATCCTTGATCCACGGCGTCGCGAGCATCGAAAACGTCGAGCCGATATTGACGGCCATGTAATAGATCGTGAACGCGCTATCGATGCGCGCGTCATCGCCCTCGTAGATGCGGCGCACGAGATTCGCCGCGTTGGACTTGAAGAGCCCGTTGCCGACGACGATCACGCCGAGGGACGCATACATGAAGCCGAGCGTGTCGACCGGAAGCGCGAGCATCAGATAGCCGAGCGCCAGCACGAAAGCGCCCGCGGTCATGGTGCGGCGCGCGCCCAGTATCTTGTCGCCGATCCAGCCGCCGATCGACGGCGCCGAAAACACGAGCGCGGTGAACGCGCCCCAAGTGAGATTGGCCTGCTCATCGGCGAAACCGATCTTGTCGACCATGAACAGCACGAGCAGCGCAGCCATGCCGTAATAGCCGAAGCGCTCCCACATTTCGATCAGAAAGACGGTCGTGAACGAGCGCGTCTGCGAGGCGCGGGACGAGTGAGTTAGCATCGGAAAAAATCCTTCAAACGGCGTGAGCGAATCGGCGCATTTCGAGATACCGATTGCACGTAATGACGAAACGAGCGAATAGTCCGCGAAATGGTCAGATGAATAGCTGGGCGATTATCCGCGGCAAACACGCGATTATCGCAAATCGGAGACATTCGATTGCTATCGAATCCTGAATCAGCGGCGCACGCGCGGCGTTCGCTTTCCTCGACGCGCGAGGCAAGGAAGTATCGGGTAATCGGCAAAATCCGGCGCGCGACGTTTCGTCGCCGCTTTCTCGCATGGCGGGTAAATCAAGCGAAACGCAAAGTTCTCGGATTCTGCGATTGGCGTAATTTGTCGCGAGAATTAATGCGCAGTTATCGACTATGACTCAATGTAATAATTCGCGCGATTAATTCGATCCCGAAAGTCGCTGAATCAGGTCGCGGGCCGCCGCACGAACGCGAGCATCACGCCGAAGCCGATCATCAGCGCCCCGCTCACGCGATTGAACCATGTGAAACCGCGCGCGCCGCGCGAAAGCGAGCCAAGGCGCGCGCCCAGCGCGGCGTAAATAAAGATCGCCACCAGTTCGAGCAGCAGGAACGTCGCGCCGAGAATGGCGAAGCTCGTCGCGTACGCGCTGCGATCGACGAATTGCGGGAAGAAGGCCGTGAAGACGAGGATCGCCTTCGGATTGCCCGCCGCGACCCAGAATTCCTGTTTGATGAGCCGCGCGAGATTCATCGGACCGCGCGCCGCGCCCTCTTCCTTGACGACGAGCGACGGTCCGGAGCGGATCAGCTTCACGCCGATCCACACGAGGTACGCCGCGCCGGCGAACTTGATCGCCGTGAAGAGCGTCTGCGATGCGAGCAAAAGCGCGCCGAGCCCGAGCCCGGCGATGGCGATCATGATCGCGAAAGCGACGATCCGCCCGAACGACGCCAGCACCGACGCGCGAACGCCATCGCGCGCGCCGTTCGACAGCGACAGCACGTTGTTCGGCCCGAAGGCCATGTTGATGGCGAAGCACGCGGGCAGGAACAGCGAGAAAGTCTGGAGCGACATGGGACACCTGCGGATCGGCGCAAAACAAACCGCAAAATTAGCACGCGCGCGACGCCTGCAGAATGGTCAGAAACGATGACGGATGCCCGTGCTCAACATCAGCTGATTGCGGCCGCTCGACGGATCGTTGGTGTTGATCACCGCCGGCGCGCCCGACGAAGCGCGCTGATAGATCGACTCCAGATACACGTCCGTGCGCTTGGAGAGCAGATAGTCCACCTGCAGCGCGCCCTCGTGCCAGTGCGCGCCGCCGCCGTTGGTGTACACGTACATTCCGGAGATCTGAATCGCCGGCGTCAGCTTGTAGATGCCGTTGATCTCGTAATTGTTGAGCGCGAGCGATGGCATCAGCTCGCCGGTGTCGGCATCGGTGACGCCGGAATTGATCGCGCGGGAAAATGCGCCGCCCAACGTGAATTCGCCGATCTCGTAGCTCATGCCGACGCCGAACGTGTTCTGCCGCTGCACGTTGGCGTTGAATATCGTGTTGCCCGGGCCGGGCAGCGCGAGCGAATCGTATGCGCCGCTCGTCGTGTTGCCGCGCCCGTTGTTGTGCAGATAGGCGGCGCCCGCGTTGAAGGAGCCCGCCGAATAGTTGGCCCCGACGCTGTACGCGCGATTGTCCGAAAATCCGCCCGCTTGATTCGAGAACGCGTAGAGACCGCCGAAACTCAGGCCGCCATAGTTTCCACTGGTGTATTTGACGGAGTTCGCCGCGAGGAACGAGTTGTTCGCGTTGTCGTTGTCGAGCAGATGCGCGAACGCCGTGCCGCCCGTGTTGCCGGTCAGCGTGAAGGTCTGGAAGTAATCGTGGATCGAGTCGTATTGATGGCCGAAGGTGAGCGTGCCGAGCGTATCGGTGCCGATGCCGACATACATCGGATGATCGTTCAGCCCCTCGCCCGTCGCGACGGACAAGCCGCGCTCGAGCCGGAAGATCGCGCGCGCGCCGCCACCGAGATCCTCGGTGCCTTGCAGTCCCCAGTAACTTCCGTCGATGGTGCCGCTCGTCAGGCGATATTGCGAGTGGCCGCCGACGTTGTTCGTATAAGCGATGCCCGCGTCGAGTTCACCGTAGAGCTGCACCGAGCTCTGAGCCCACGACGCCGCAGGCAAGCCGATGAAGGCCGCGCAAGCCGCGATGCAGCAAGTCAGCGAGCGATTGTTGCGCGCGGCAAGGTGATCGGACTCGGAGATCGACGACGCAGCTCGGGATGCTTTGCGGCGATTCGGCATGGCAGGCTCCGATGATTCTTGTTTGAGATCGATTGTCAATTTTGTGAAGAAGCTTGTCAGTCAAAAGAAGATGCCCGATCGCATCTGTGTCCAGGAACCAACGAACGACCGTATTCCCCGCTCGCTCCTGTTGCGGGAATGACGCGTTTTGGCGTAGCCGGCGCCCCGCCGCGCTTGTCGATAGAATCGGACGACTTCAGCCAACCCGACCACGCTCATGTCCGAACCGATTCGCGTCATCCTCACCGGCCACACCCGCGGACTCGGCGCCGCGCTCGCTTCGCTGCTGCTCGAGCAAGGCGCGCAAGTGCTCGCGATTTCCCGAAAGCGCAACGACGAACTCGCCGCGCGCCATCCCGGTCAGTTGCACGAAGTCGAGCTCGATCTCGCCGATCTCCCGAAGCTCACCGAATGGCTGTCGGGCGACGCCCTGTCCCGCTTCGTGTCCGGCGCGCAACGCGTGGTGCTCGTCAACAACGCGGGCCTGCTCGCGCCGGTCGGCAGTCTCGCGGATCAGAAGCCGGCCGACGTCGCGCGCGCGGTCAGTGTGAACGTCGCCGCACCGCTGATGCTTGCGTCGGCGGTGGCGCAGGCGGCCGGGCCGTCGATCGACACGCGCATCGTGCATATTTCGAGCGGCGCGGCGCGCAACGCTTACCCCGGCTGGAGCATCTACTGCGCGACCAAGGCGGCGCTCGATCATCACGCGCGCGCGGTCGCGCTCGACGGCAATCGCGCGCTGCGCATCTGCAGCGTCGCGCCGGGCGTCGTCGACACCGACATGCAGGCCGAAATCCGCGGCACCGCGCTCGAACGCTTCCCGATGCGCGAGCGCTTCGACGCGCTCAAGCGCGACGGTCAGCTCGCAACGCCCGAGGCGTCGGCGCGCAAGGTCGTCGATTATCTCCTGAGCGACGCATTCGGCGACACCCCGACGGCGGACGTCCGCGATTTGTAATGATTCCGCAAGTCAGGCCGCTTCGACCGACGCGCGCGCCGCGTCGAGCGCCTGACGCGACAGCGCATCGGCGCGGGCGTTGCGCGCACGCGGAATCCACTGCAGACGCACATCGCCGATCTGCGCGATGAGCGAGCGCACGCGCGCGGCGTGATGCGCGAGCGAGCGGATGCCGGCGTTCTCCGATGCGCTGACGTCGTCGATGACGACGCGGCTGTCGCCGTAGATCACCACTTCCGCTGCACCTTCGCGCAGCGCCGCTTCGAGAACCGCGATCAGCGCGAGATATTCCGCCGCGCTGCTGTCGCCGATGCCCGCGGCGATGCTGATCTCGACCGTCTCCCCGAGCGGACCGACGAGCACCCCTCCCATTCCCAGCCGCCCGGGATTCGGCAGCGCGGAGCCGTCGAACCAGCCGCGCCATCCTGTCGCTTCGGGCTCGGTCCTACGCGGCCTGCTCCGTTCGGCTCGCCGGGCGTCGCGTGAGCGCAGCGCATCGGCGTTTCGGATTTGCTCGGCGCGGCGCGCATCGACGAAATCTCGCAAGGATTGCTCGCCCGCCGCCTTCTGCAACGTCCTGACGAGCGCCGCGTGCTCGGTGAGCGCCGCGCCTTTGGCGAGACGGCGGCTCTGCATGCGCTCCTTCTTGTAGGCGACGGCCAGCAATTCCTCGAAAGCGATCATGGGCAGCGGACGGAATGAACGAATTCCGAGCTTAGCAGAGCGCGATGACACGCCATGGGTACGGCCGTTGCTCACCATAACGTGTCTCACGATGGTCAAAGGAGCGGATCATGAGTCAATCGATGGAACCGGCTTCCGCGGGCGCGAAGATCGTCGGCAAGGGCGCGGCGACGGCCGCCGGCCCCGGACCCGATGTCATGGCGGCGAGCACGCTCGACGGCAATTCGGTCAGAAGCAGCGACGGCCAGGATGTCGGATCGCTGAAGGAAATCATGCTCGACGTGACGAGCGGACGGATCGCTTATGCGGTGCTGTCGAGCGGCGGCTTTCTGGGCATCGGCGACAAACTGCTCGCTGTGCCGTGGAGCGCACTCACGCTCGATACGGACAACCACTGCTTCCGGATCGACGCGACGGCCGAGCAGGTGCGCAACTCGCCGGGCTTCGACAAGGATTCCTGGCCTTCGATGGCGGATCGCGTCTGGGCGAGCACGGTGCATCAGCACTACGGACGCGAGCCGTACTGGTCGAGCGACCGGACGAGCGACGTCGGCCCGGGCGGCGCGATCCCGCCCGGCGGCGTGGATGCGCCCGAAGCGGGCGGCGTGAAGCTATAGCAAAGGGGAATCGCCGCCGATGGGCGGCGTTTAAGACGCGCGGCGCGCGGTCAGTCGAGCGGCCGCTCTCCGACCTGAATATTGACGCCTTCGGTTTCGCCCATCAGCGCGCGCAGGACATCGCCTGCGAAATCCTCGATGGCGAAGTGCCATTCGAGCGAGCCGACCGGGAAGTCGTTGGGGCTGCACTTGCCTTGTGCACGGCGAATCGCACCGACCGAGAGGCTCAGCGCGCGAGCGTGCTGAAAGTGCGGATCGTCCGAGTCGAGGAACGGGAATTGGTCTTTATCCATGACATCCTTAACGGTCCCCGCCGACGAAACTTTAGGCCTGCTACGAGCGCGCAATCGTTTGCGTACGTTCGAGTTTGAAGACACCATGCAGCCTTATCGAAATATTGCCGGCAATTCGGGCGTCGAAGCATTCGACATCCTGCACGACGGCATCAAAGTGCGCTTCGTCAACGGCGGGACATACCTGTATGACTATCGCGTGCCCGGTCGCGCGCGCGTCGAGGAAATGAAGCAACTGGCCCGCGCCGGACGCGGGCTCAGCACATACATTGCGAAGTTCGGTGGGGAGTATGCCGAAAGAATCGACTAGCTGCCCGAAGGGGCGATTCTACGCGAGATCGGGAAGTTTTCTTCGGACGATTGAATGTGGCGTCATCGAACGACAGGCAGATTCGGCACGTTCTCGTTGACCGCCGTGTTGAGTTGGTGAAGCTGGCGCTGCAGTTTGTTGAGTTGCGCCTGCGCCGCGGCGCGCCGTCCTTCGAGTTGCGCCAGCTCCTTGCGAATTTCCTGCTGCTTGAGCGCAACCTCCTGATCGTGCCGCCCGCCTCGCTGCAAATCGACGCGCACGCGCTCGATCTGCGCGTCCGATTCCGCGGTGAGACGTTCGATCTGCTCGTTCTGCGCTTCGAGATGCGCGCGCCGCATTTCGGCGTCGGCAAGCCGCATCGCCTGTTCGACGAAATGACGGAACGCCGATTCCGCCGCGCCGAGGTCGCCGGCCTTGAGCACGCGCCAGACCGCATCCTCGTGATGGAGCACGGCGTAATAGATCAGATCGCGCGGATAAAACAGCAGGCTCGCGGAATAGGCGAAGCTCTGAAACGTGCGAAACGTCGAAAGCGCACCTTGCTGAACGAGCCATTCGACTTCCGCGAGATGCGCGGCCTGCACGGCTTCCTTGCCGGATTGCTGGGTGGCGGGAACGACCCCGGGCCGCAGCGGCGTGACGCGCGTCGAAAGCTGAACCGGGACGGACTCCTCCCCGGACAGGACTTCGGCGTGGATCTCCGGCGCGGTGAAGCCGCGTGGAATGTTGGCTTTTTGACGCACGAGAAACGATGGTGCGTTGTCGAGCAAGCTCCCTCTTCTGCTCAGCAGGCTTTTCACGATGGCTCCCTGGCCAGTCTTTTCCAGCACTGGCCGTCATGCATTGAGGTTGGTTTAAATTCGGTACCGCGACAGGCGTTATTCGATTCGAATGAATACCGGCGCAACCATTCTGCATGACGAACGGAATCTGCTTTCTTTCGCTCGAATAAGCTATCGGATCAAGTATAGGCGAGACGTCCGGCGATTCAAACGATGCAGAAAATGCCGCCGACGCAGTGCGCGGATTCCGTGAGAAAGAGGATAAAAATGTAACGCGATGAAAAAATCGGAATGCGCCGAATGCAACGATCGAAAATCAAGAGTGGCGATAAAACGCTTGCGTCCCGTTCATCCTCATCCTGGCGATTTGAGCGGAGCGCGCTTTCGACATCAAGGCGACCATACGCATGATCCTGATGCCCTGAAGACCGCACGCAATGCCCGGCGTCTCAGCGACGCGCGACTCGAGCGAACCCATGACGCCATGCAGATTGACGACAGGCGTCGGCAATCCGGGCATGCCGATCTGCGTCGCGGGCCTGTGCAGCGGCGCGTGCGTCAGTGCGGCTTCGCGCCGATCGTCCGCGAAGAAATCTGACAGAACCTCTGGCGTTTCGACATGAGGCGCGCCTTCGTTTCGATTCTGAAAAAATTCGTCAATCGATTCCAAATAACGAACCGGCGTTTCTTCGACACGCCGTGCAATTGCCGCGCAGCGTTGCAGTTTCCAGTTTTCGCGCTGACTGACTGCCGCGATCGAATCCGCGATACGCGCGCGCATTTCCGCTTCGCGACGCGCAATCAATGCGTTCAGCATGTGCGCTTCCTCGCCCGACTCCTCGGGCAATTGATCGCGCCATTTCAATAATTCGCTCAGTGCGATGATCGACATGAAGTACTCCGTGGCGTGCAGACTTTCGAACGGGAAACAGGCAATTCGATATTGTTTGGATCGCGAATTGTAATAGACCCGCGCCCTGGATCGCCTGTCAAATATCCTATCCGTTTATCGGCCATTTAGCGTCGCTTAAGACATAAATAAGGACAGTCCTAATCGCGGCGCACGCGGCACGTTCGATGCTGACGGTTCTGTAAGCGGCGCGCCTGGCGCCGGCTCAAGGAGACAGATATGAAAACCACTACCGCGATCGCTGGCGCGCTCCTCGCGCTGGCCAGCAGCAGCGCGCTTTCGCAGGAAATGTCGCGCGATCAGTTGATGCAGCGTCAGCAGCAGATGCAGCCGGGCAAGAATGAACCGATGCCCGCCCCGCGCACGGGCGACTCGTCGCAAGGCGGCGTGCAGTCCGGCACCTCCGGCGGCGGCACGCTGATGCAGCAGCGCGAGCAAGGGATGTCGCCGGCTCAGCCGGGTGACTCCAAATCGACCGGGACGATCAAGCAGTAGCCGCGCACTTTCGTCCACGACGCCGGCCTTGCGCCGGCGTTGTCGTTTCGGAATCGCGCGCTCGCATCGGTCGGATATGGCTCGAAGTAAAGGATCGCTTCCTTAGTCATACGAACGTCACTTGCCGCTCGCAATAATGCGCGGGCAATTCCATAGAAAGGAGACGTTCATGGTTCTAGCGCGTGCATGTGCCTTGTCGTTCGGTTTTTTAGCGTTGACCATCGCGGGTTCGTCCGCTTGGGCGAGCGTCGATCTCATCGCGATCGGTCAGTTGAGCGGCAATGCCGTCGATCGCTCGAAGGCGACGGCCGCGCCGCTCGAAAACGGCGCGCCGGGCAATCTGCTCGGCGGGCTCGGCTCCGGACTCGCGTATGCCGGCTGCGACACGTTTCTCGCCGTGCCCGATCGCGGCCCGAACGCGATCTCGTACAACAAGGCCATCGACGACACCGCGTCGTACATCAACCGTTTCCAGACGCTGATCCTGCGCCTCCAAGCCGGCGCGAAAGGCGGCACGTTGCCCTACACGCTCGATCCGACACTCGTCGACACGACGCTCCTCCATGCGCGCGAGCCGCTCGTGTACGGCGACGGCGCCGCGGCGAACGTCGGCAACGGCGCGCCCGCGTTCAACGCGAAGAAGCACACGCACTACTTCACCGGCCGCTCCGACAACTTCGCGCCGACGCGGCCGTCGACGTATCCGCGCGACGCGCGCTTCGATCCGGAAAGCATCCGCGTGGCGCGCGACGGCGCGAGCGTCTTCATCTCCGACGAATACGGCCCGTACATCTATCGCTTCGACCGGCAGAGCGGCGAGCGCATCGCGGCGTACGCGGTGCCGGCGTCGTTCGCGGTGACGGCGCTCTCGCCCGTCGGCAGCGACGAGATCGGCGCGAACGCGTCGGGCCGCGTCGCGAACAAAGGCATGGAAGGCCTCGCGATCTCGCCGGACGGCGACGCGCTCTTCGGCGCGATGCAAAGTCCGCTGCTGCAGGACGGCGGCACCAATGGCGCGTACACGCGCATCCTGCGCATCGATCTGCGCACCGGCAAGTCGACGCAGTTCGCCTATCCACTCACCAACATGGGCACGGCCGACAAACCGAACTATCCGACGATCAGCGATATCGTCGCCGTGAACGACCACGAGCTTCTGCTTGACGAGCGCGACGGCAAGGGCCTCGGCGACGATTCGAGCGCGGCCGTCAAGCGCGTGTATCACGTCGATATTTCGGGCGCGCAGGACGTGAGCCAGACGAGCGGCGCGAGCGGCCTCGCGCCTTTCGCGCTGCAGAAGACGCTGTTCCTCGATGTCGTCAAGGCGCTGAACGCGCACGGCATCGCGTCGACCGACATTCCGGCGAAGCTCGAAAGCCTCGCGTTCGGGCCGGACGTGCGCGTCGGCGGCGCGCTCAAGCACACCTTGTTCATCGCGAACGACAACGACTTCGTCGGCACCGTGACGGACACGAACCATCCGGACGGCATCGATAATCCGAACCAGTTCTTCGTCTTCGCGATCGACGATGCCGATCTGCCGGGCTATGTCGCGCAACGTCTCGACGACAAGGCTTGCCGCTCCCGCCACGACGACGATCACGGCCATCGCGGTCATGACGATTGACGCGGCCCCTTCGCGCGCTTATCCACAGTTTCGGTGGACAAGCGTGTAGATAAGTCGAGGGCCGCGCGTCTATCCCGTTGATGCGACACGCGTTTCGCGGATGCGTCCGGCGAACGCGCGCCTCCTTAAACCGTATATACTGTTTTCTCCACATACGACGGGAGAGAACGGGATGAGCACACCGCAAGTCAAGGCGCCGACGAAGAAGGCGTTTCATTTCCCCAAGGGCGCAACGGAAGCCGCGCCCGCTCCCACGAAGCGCGGGGCCAAGGCCAGCAAGAAGACGGCTAAACCCGCAGAGCAGACCAAGGCCGCGGCCACGACGCCGAAGACCGCGAAGAAGCCGGCCGCGAAAGCGCCCGTCGCAAAGAAAGCCGGGAAGACGCCGACAGTCGAAGCCGCTGCCGCGAAGAAAACGGAGAAGACCGTCGCGAGCCAGCCGAACGCCGACGCGAAAGCCCGCCGCGTGAAGAAGGAAAAAGTCGTGCGCGACAGCTTCACGATGCCCAAGTCCGACTACGCGAAGATCGCCGCGCTCAAGGAGAAGTGCCAGAAGAACGGCGTGCGCGTGAAGAAGAGCGAACTGCTGCGGGCCGCGCTCGCGATGCTCGACGCCGCGCCCGAGAAACGCCTCGTCGAAGCGATCAAGGCGCTCGAAAGGGTCAAGACCGGCCGCCCGGCGAACGCCTGAACGTCACGCACTCAGAAGAGATTTCTGAACGCCCAGTAGAGACCGGCGGCGAGCGCGATCGACGCCGGCAACGTCAGCACCCACGCGAGCACGAGGCTGCGCACGGTGTTCCATTGCAGCCCCGAGCCGTTGGCGGCCATCGTTCCGGCGACGCCCGAAGACAGCACGTGCGTCGTCGAGACCGGCAGGCCGTAGGCATCCGCCGCACCGATGGTCAGCATCGCGATCAGCTCCGCCGACGCGCCCTGCCCGTACGTCAGATGCTTCTTGCCGATCTTCTCGCCCACGGTCACGACGATGCGCTTCCAGCCGACCATCGTGCCGAGCCCGAGCGCGATCGCCACCGCGACCTTCACCCACGTCGGGATAAACTTCGTCGCGTGGTCGAGCTGCTTCCTGTAGTTGTCGATCACGGCGCGGTCCGCGGGCGCGAACGCGGGCGCGTTCGCCTTCTCCATCAGGCGGATCGCTTCGGACGCGAGATACATGTTGTTGCGCACGTTATCGACGAGGTTCTGCGGCACCGCCGCGAGCGATCCCGACGCGCCGACCTGGTTCGCGATGATGTCGGTCAGTTGCTTCAGCGCGGGCAGCGTCGCGGGCGAAAGCTGGCGCGTACGCACGTAGGATTGAACGTCTTCGCGTGCATCGGCGGATGGTGGCGCATCGTTCAGATATTTCGCGAAGCTCGCCGATGCCTCGTGCGCCACGGCTACGAAGTTCTGCGTTTCGGCGGGGCTCACCGCCTTGTTGAGCGCGTAGGCAGTCGGCACCGTGCCGATCAGAATCAGCATGATGAGACCCATGCCTTTCTGCCCGTCGTTCGAGCCGTGCGCGAAAGATACGCCGGTGCACGTCAGAATCAGCAGTGCGCGAATCCAAAATGGCGGCGGATGATTTTTCTTCGGTTCCTTATAGAGCGCCGGCACGCGCACGAGCGCGTTCAGCAAAAGCAAGAGGAGTCCCGCGCAGATGAAGCCGACGATCGGCGAGAACAGCAGCGACTTGCCGACGCCCGCCGCCTGCGACCAGTCGACGCCGCTCGTGCCGTTCGGCCCGCGCAAAGCTGATTCATGAGACCGACGCCGATGATCGAGCCGATCAGCGTATGCGAGCTCGACGACGGCAGGCCGAAATACCATGTCGCGAGGTTCCAGATGATCGCGGCGATGAGCAACGCGAAGACCATCGCGAAGCCTGCGCTGCTGCCGACCTGAAGTATCAGCTCGACGGGCAGCAGTTGCAGGATGCCGAACGCGACCGCGCCGCTCGAAACCAGCACGCCGATGAAATTCCACGTCCCGGACCAGACCACCGCGAGGTTCGGCGTCAGCGAGTGCGTGTAGATGACGGTCGCGACCGCGTTGGCGGTGTCGTGGAAGCCGTTGACGAACTCGAATCCGAGTGCGATCAGCAGCGCGACGGCGAGCAGGAAATAAGGCAGTGCGGAACTCAGCCGGACGGATTCGAGATCGTTAGCCAGATGCAATCCGACATAACCGATACCGCCGAGAAGTATGAGACCGAAAACGATGAGACCGGTCCGGCGCGTGCGTTCGCTCACGCCGCCCTGCTGAGGAAATGCGATGTCCGGCATGGTTGCCTCGCGTTCACCGTAGCGGAGCAAAGGATACGGTCCGTCGACCTTTCCGACTGTGAACCCTTTGTGTCAACAGTTCATGTAAAACTTTCGCTGCGCGCATGCTGACGCGCGTACCCCTCCTTTCGCCCATGTCCGCATGCAAAGCGCGCTCCCCGCGTCATGCGGGTTTTGCGCTCGCGGAAGCATCGGCATCCTGAACGCATCGGAGTCGCTCACGTGACGCCGTTCGCCATCGATATCCGCAAAGGGGGCTGCCATGTACTTCGGGACACTCGTCGCTCGGTCGCGCGACGATCAGGAAAACGCGAACTGGCAGCGCGACATGGATGCATCGCGCGTCGTCACGGCCGGCCGTTGCCGCGCGTTCTGGCGCTGGCTCGCACGATGCTTCGCGTGAGCGGAAACATCCGAAAGTAAAGGATCGTCGCGCACCCGAGGTAATAGGATTCGTCCGAGCGTTTCCAAGCGCCGGAGCGGCTTAAATGCAGGCCTTCCGTTATTACAAGAGGCTTTTCAAGATGAATGACCTGCATATTTCCGTCGATCCGAACGGCCACGCGACGCTCTCGCAGTCGGTGCAGATCAGCGAACATTGCAACAATCGCGCGCGACTGCTTACGTCGCTCGTGAACATCGTCGCTGCGCCGGGTGGCTTCGAGCACTTCTGCGCTTATCCCGAAGCGATGCGGCGCGACATCCTGAATTTGCTGCGCTCGGTGGCAGAGGAGCAATTGCCGCTTATCGCCGCACTCGAGGAGCACGCGACGAAGGCCGGTTATGAGCGAGGTGCTCAGGCGGCGCGCGAAGTGCTCATTCAGGAACAGCAGGCGGCGAACTCGGCGCTGCACTACGACGCCGAGAATCACGCCGCTCAGATGATTCTCACGCACTGAGCTTGCAATGCGATGCCCCGTGTCTTACGCGGGGCGTTTCTTTCTCGGTGGGTCGGCCGCCGCGCGCAACCGTTTAAAGTCCGTTGCACCGCCGCAAAGCAAGAAGGCGACCCGCGAAGCGGCGGCACGATCCGCAGTCACCACGACGGAAACGGATCGAATTGCAGCGTTTGCCGGCAAGCCGGTGCATCGTTGAACGATTGCCGCTTACATAACGCGATTAATCCGATTTCTTTCCTGGCCGCATCGTCTATCCTTCTGAATGTCGTAAGAGATGGGCTGCATGGGCCGCTGCGCCCTGCCATGTGCGAGAGTTCATCGAGCATTATTAGAGGCGCAACCGTACCAGCGCTCATGACTCTTACGACAACTCTTCTCGCTCCCCTCCACTTGTTGTCCGCATGCTCGACGCTCGATCGACTGCGCGCCGCCATGTTCAATCAGTTATCCGAATCTATGATGTCGAAGCGCGAGGAAAAGGACGAAGCTTCCTCATTTTCGATTTGAACCACTTGAGATTCGAAACAACGACGGGCCGCGTTTCGGATTTTTTCGGCATACGGGCCTTTTACAGCGCCCGCGTCAATTCTGAGAACAAAAAAGAAAAGCCCTTGAAGATCAAGGGCTTGAGGTTCTGGCGGAGAGAGGGGGATTCGAACCCCCGCCTCCCCTTGCCGCGTAAGGCTTTGCGGTCCGATGCTGCGATGTTCGTGCGATTAGTTGAGTCTAGGTTGGTCAAACTGAAATCCGACCCGCCCGCCGAACATAAGCATACCGCTGACCGTCGTCGGCCCGGGGGCACCTGGAGGCGTGAAACGCAACTCACTTGCGTCTCCGGAGAATGCCCATCCTAGAAACTTGGACTCGATTCGTTCGACTTCAATATGCTGGCGTGGAATTAGGATGAGGACCAAAGACGGCTGTCGCGCCGCATCCCAAATTCTTATTCGCGTCCCCTCAGTGGTGATGTCCCAATTCGTTGGCCGTAGAAGGACGTTGTTTCTCTGAATTACCAAGCTTACTTCGCCACGCGTATTACTGAAGAACGCGGAAATCAACACAGGTGCCTCCGCTTCTGGCGGGCGTTCCATCATAACGATGGCGTAGTCTGCCACTCGAACGGGTATGGCGCACTCTTCGAATTCGGACCCCGCGAAGCGAACCCTCGGCGCGGTAGCTCCATAGTCCACATCAGTGAATGCCGGGCCGTGCTCCAAGCAATAGGGGCGTTGCATGTGTTCGCGTATCTTCTCGTCCGAATATGTTCCCCGCGTCGCCCTGTCGTGACAAGTCGCGCAAAGAATCGTGATCTTAGCGGGGTCATGGAACCGTGCGTCTGCAAAGGCAACGTCCGCGTGGTGATACTGGATGAACGGGCTGCCGCAAACGACGCAACCAAAACCGCATCGCTGGCGGACCTCGCGTTTAACTGATTCAGGGATGGGGCGACCTAACCCAAACTGGTTGTTACGTTGCATAGCCGCCCTATTTGTTCTGTTTCCCATCGGATCGCTGAGTCCGAGTGTCTCGCGGCTTGTCGTGCTCCGCTTGTTCCGCCGCCCATTCGTCGTCCGTGTACCAATCGGGTTTCTCCTTAAGGCCCGTAGGCTTGAGGTACTTCTCACCGCGCAACCAAGCTAGGGTGCGCTCCGCACTGGGGTGGTTCTCCGCAACGTACCCGTTAGCCTGTACGGTGCTCCGCAGGATATCTAGCTTGTGCCCCTTGGGCCACTTCGTCAGAGCATGAGCTATATAAGCGTCCACCAAGTCCCGGATAACGTCGCTGGAACTACGGTCTTCTTGCTCTGCAATCTGCTTGAGCACCTTCACCTGTGCCTTGAGCATTCGAATTTGGACCGGTTGTGTGTCCCGCTCGGTCTTCACGCCGTTCCGTATGCGCTGTGCCTCGGCACCCTGCGTTTCCGGCGTCGCGTTCCGATTAATTGTTCCTCTCATAGGGCCTCCTTTTTCAGCATTCTGGTAGTGTAGCACCTAAGCAACAGAGGATGGAAGCAAAAGAAATTTACAGATTTCGCTTGCTGGTAGTGAAGCATGCATGTCATACTCTGCCTCAAGTTGGTAGTGAAGCAGTACAGAAAGCCAGCGACGAGACGACCGAGCGATACAGGTTGACACGCGATGAATCCCCGACCGGCGAGCGGGGCGTAGCCAAAAGCCGAAGTACCCAAAGGCCCTACCAAAGTGGAGCCTTCGGCTACTAACCCAACGGAGGCCACGAATGGCTAACAAAGCGAAACACGCAGCACGTTACGCGGCTTTCCTGGCCCGCGTTGAGAAACACCAAGAAATGCGCCAAGGCATGATGTTCGGCGCGGACGGAAAGCGCACCTACGGCGGCCCGGAGAAAGTGGACTGCCGCAACAGCGCAACCGCCGTGTACGTGAAGCCCCGCCGCGTAACTCATTTGCCGATGTAACCAACACGAACAGAACCGCCGCATACCGAGGACAGACCATGAGCACGCGCCTTATCATCCGCACCGCCGACACCTCCCGCGCCCACTGGAACGCCATGCGCGTTGCCTTGAACCGCCAAGGTTTAGAACTCCACCGCTATCACGCGGGTATCACGGACGGCGTAATGACCATCATCGCGGACGCGTACCATCCGGACGGTGGCGAGGAACCGCGTGCCCATGAGGCCCTCGCGTCTACGTCTGCCTCTCTGTACGTGATGCACTGACGTGGGTTTCTCCGAACACCCTAACCGGGTACGATATACGCTTTCGACACCGAGAATTAGGTACGCGGCATGGCCGATCTAGACGCAGTTCCCGACGAGGAAAGTGCAGTCCCCCTTGTTGACGACACGACCGTCAAGCCCAAATTGAAGGCGCTCTCGCGGATCCGGCGAGACCTTACAGACGACGAACTTCAAAGCTCCGGTGTACAAAAGCTTTTGATCGACAAATATGAGGACTCTCAAGAGCTAGTCCAAGAACTGAAGGCGTATCGGGACAAGTTTGCAGAGGCTGATAAAGGGTTGGCTGTGGCCGAGCACAAGCTTCAGCGGAATCGGGCTTTCGAGATATTGTCGGGCACCGGTCTAGCAGTGGGGGCGGCTATGATTGGTTACGCGCCTAACGCTTGGAGCTCACAGCCGACCGGTTACATGATTTTAGGATTTGGAGTTGTCTTGACTATCGGCGGAATCGGCGCGAAGGTGATAGACCAATGAAGCTAGAAATCAAATCTTTCGCGGATTCTGGAGACCTCGAAAAAGAGCGTTTAGTCTTGCGAGCGACGGCAGACGGCGACATAGGCAGTTTTATCGTCCTCCGCTCGCAATCTGCGGACGACGGCGTATCCCCCATATCCGGGACAAAAAACGCGTACTGGCTGCCCGACAGAACCGTCAAGAGCGGTGACCTCATTGTGGTTTATACGAAAGCGGGGAAATCGAGCAGGAAACAACTAAAAACTGGCGCTACTGCCCATTTCTTCTATTGGGGCCTTAAATTAGACATATGGGGCAGCAGCCGAAAAAATGTCGCCGTTATTCTCGATGCCCGAGATTGGACGAGCGCCGCCCCACCTTCCAAAAACGTTGAGGCGCAGTAACGGATTCTATTAGCTGCATCCGAGCCCGCCCGCGCCGAGCCTTGCCAGCAAGAATCTTTCTAGCGGTTTTGTTTTCGAGATACCCTATGCAATCGTGCAGCCCGCCGCTGTGTTCTGAAAGATCGCATGCAAAGGGACTACGCAGGCGTTGCTAGGACAAACAATACGCGCTTTATCTGCCGGACGCCTACGTGCTGCGCGTGGCGGACCTCTCCGACGACACGCCCGCCGAACTTGCCGAATTAGATCGGTAGATAATCCAATTTCGCAGAGAGGTTAGAAAGCGTAGCTAGCTGGCCTCTGCCCGAATCCGAGCGCAAGCTCGGTACCCTGCCCGCCCACGGCGTTTCCCTCCCGGGATGCGCCCAGGCGGGTTTTCTTTTGTCGTTTGGTTTACCTTCTCTTTTACGAGGTTCTACATGCCTAAAGGCGTTATTCCCACAAAGCCGTACGCGGAGGATCGCACTATCTCCGCCAAAGTCTCCCCCGAGTTCGTTAAGCGACTCAAGCAGGTTGCGCTTGATAAGGACACGAGCGTATCCGTAATCATCAAAACCGCCGTTTTTAACTATATGGCCGGCGCGCAAGTTGGCCGATAATCGTACAACCGTCAAAATTTCGGCTGACGCATCAGGTTATACGGCCGAGTTAGACCGCGCCAGGAAGTCCGCGCAAGCCTTCCAACAAACGCAAGACCAAGCAGCACAACGCATTAAAGTTGCACAGGAGGCAATCGCAGAAGCGGCCACTAATGGCTCTAGCGCCTCGGCCCGTGCGATAAACTCCTTTGTTAGTCAGTTGCAGCGCACAGCGGCGGCGGCGGGTCAAACACAGGCCCAAATGCTGCAAATGAAAGCCGCGCAGTTAGGCGTAACCGATTCGGTATCCGGCTATATTGCGCAAATCCAAAAGGCTAGCGAGCATACGCACGAGTTCAATCTCAATACCACCGCGTCCCGCCGAGAGCTTATGGTGCTCGCCCACGAAGCGTCGCAAGGTAGTTGGTCCCGTTTCGGCGGGTCCGCTGCGCAAATGGCGGAAATGTCTAACGGATTGCAAACGGGTTCGACTAACCTTAAAGCCGTCCGTGAAGCAATGGCGCAGGTAGCCGCTACTGGAGCTTTCACCGCCGATAATCTCCAACTCGCCACGCAGGCCGCTATTGCTATGTCGTCGGACATTGGCGTAGGTACGGATAAAGCCGCCGAGAGTTTGGCTACGATTCAAGATGATGTGCTTAAGTGGCTTGCCGAGTATCAACGGGCACACCATACTTTTAGCTCGGGTCAAGTTGAGGAGATTGATAACTTTGTCAAGCTCGGAGACAACGCCAGTGCGGTTAAGGCCATTATGCAGGACTTGGCTAAATCTCACGCTGCGGTAGAGGCCGATGCAAATAAGCATATGGGCGTAGTCGTTGATTGGTGGAATCAACTTGCTTACTCGGTAACTCGGGCCAAGAATGCCATTATGGGAATTGGCGTTCCGGATAGCATTGATAAACAGGTGGGAGACCAATATGCAAAAGTTGAGGCGGCAGAGCGTAACCTTGCTCAAGCTAAATCAATGGGTGCAATGGGGAACCTTGCCTCCGCTCAAGAGTTGCTTGATAAGGAAAACGCCCGCTTAGACGTTCTCCGCGCGCAACAGGGAGTTATCAATACGCAGCAACGAGCACGAGAGGCGGCAGCTAAAGGCGGGGACGCTAAGGTTGCTGTGGATAGTTATCTCCGCTCCGATAAATACGCCTCTCCGGGCCAGAAACATAGCCTTGAGCTTGACGAGGAGAATAAGGCGTTTGCTAAGGCTACGGCGGGTATCGATAAAGGCAGTGCGGATTATCAGGCGGCCCTTAAGCGACACTACGATAACGTAGCCAAAATTAACGACGACTACGCTAAATCTCAGAAGAAATCGCGGGGTAACGCTGAGGCGTTCCACGGCGCGCTAACGGCAATGGTTGCGGCTAATCAACTTATCGAGGCCGAGGATAAACGTTCGCAGACTGCCCTTAAAGCTCAGTATGACGCCGGGCTTATCGACAGGGAAAGCTATTTCCAGAAACTCCATGACCTGCAAGCTAAGGCCACGGACGAAGAAATTGCAAACGCTCAAAAGCGGGTCGATATTGCCAAAGCCAAGCCGGAGTCCTCGGCATATCAAGAGGCACTCAAGACCCTGCAAAACCTCACGGTGCAGCGTAAGCAGATTGACCGATCGCTAACGGATAGCCTCCGAGGACTCGCGGCGCAGCGCAGCAGCGATATTGCGAAGTTTGCCGATCAGCAATCTAGCGCGCTCCGCAGGACGCAGGCGGCGCAGCAAGAGGCGTACGCCACGATGTTCCTCGGCCCGCAGGCCAAGGCGGACGCGGACGCGGCCTACCAACTCCTCGCCAACTTCGAAGCGGAAAAGGACGCCCTGCGTAAGCAATACGACTCGCCAACGGCGGACCAAACGGAGTACGCGGCGAAACTAGCCATAGCACAAACGTACTACGATGCGTCATTGGCCCAACTCCAGGTGGACCAAGCCAAACAAATGGCCGTGCGGCAGTCTTACGCCGACCAAATGCGCGTCGCTATGGTGAGCCTTGCCGGGAACGCGCAGACCAACGCCGAGCTTGCTGCTACCGCATTTACAACGTCGTTCGAGGACTTGAATACGGCTCTGGAGCAGTTCGTTACAACGGGCAAGTTCTCGTTCTCGTCGTTCGCCTCTAGCGTTATGGCGGATATGGCTAAGATTGCTCTCAAGGCCGCAGAGACCCAAATCTTTAACTCGGTTCTCTCGACGTTTAGCACGGGCGGCCCGGTCGGCCATTACGCGGACGGCGGCCATATCGTGGGCGCGGGTACGGGTACTAGCGACTCAATCCCGGCCATGCTCTCTAACGGGGAGTTTGTAGTTAATGCCGCGAGCACCAAGAAATACCGCTCGTTGCTGGAGAGTATCAACTCGGGGCAGGCGCAGCACTTCGCCACGGGTGGGGCCGTTGGTTCGGTCTCGGGCGGCGGCGGCACCTTCGTAACCAACCATGTGCAGTTGAGCTTGGCGGGTAACGGCGGCGGGCTCACGCAAGAGGACCTCGTGGCACTCGCTCCGGCTATCCAGAACCTTGTAGATAAGCAGATCACTAAACGTTGGCGCGGGCAGGGAGGCCTGGCTTACGATCTTAAATACGGGCGTATCTGATGGCTGCGGGCTTAACCATATGGGATGCGAGCGGAAATATCGTGCTCGATGCGAGTCACCGCACCCTCCGCATTATCGATTCTGTCGTGCTGGATGGTTCTAACGGTAGCCGCTCCGATCCGAGCATGGTTAGCGGCGGGTTCGTTAGTTTCCAGTCGGACCGCTATATCGGGTGGTTGTCGGGTGGACTGATACATCCGCAGTTCTCTTTCAATAACGGCACGCTCACCTGGACGTACTCGGCTAAGAACAGCGCGCAGTATGACGAGTACCAGACCGGGATTCTTTTCTACGGGGCCTATTGATGATCCTTGCACCATTCATCGCGCCAAACACCGGCGCAGAAGCGGACGCGCACGTTATTCAGCGCCTAACGTTGGACTACGCGGCGGGTACGCGCACTACGGCCCTCCTCGCCTCGTACCTCTCGCAAGAGGCATTTAGCGAAGGTCTGTTCCCGCTCTATATGCAGGAGGTCCGCTTAGACGGTGTTCTCCCGCCTCCGGACCAGGACCCGCTCTTGTGGGCCGAATCGCAGCTAGTCCAAGCCGCACCGGACGACACGTCGGCAGTCGGCAATCGCTACGTGTTCGCAGGCGGCGAGGTAGTAGCCAGCTAAGCATCTAGGGCCGTCTGGTCCTACAAATATAGGCGGGCCGCCGATTGACCCAATGGCCTAGCCGCTACCTCCTCCGGGTCTCAACCCTAATCTCTTAGGAGTACATGGAAACAAAAGCATTCTCCGCCATCACAATCAAGACCGTCCGCGAGGAACGGCGCGAGATTGAGGGCATGGCAAGTACCCCGGCGTTAGACCGGGTTAAGGACCAGGTGGACCCTATGGGCCTCCAGTTCGCAAAGGAAGTTCCGCTCCTGCTGAATCACGACCACGCAAGCCCCGTAGGAACGGTCACGTTCGGTAAGCCCACGGCTAAGGGCCTCCCGTTCAAAGCGACTATCGCCAAAGTGGACGAGCCGGGAACCGTTCAGACGAGGACAAACGAGGCGTGGCACAGCGTTAAGTCGGGGCTAATCAAGGGCGTGAGTCTCGGATTTCGGCCTATCAAGTCGGAACCAAACGCGGACGGTGGTATTAACTTCAAATCCGCAGAGGTACACGAGCTTTCCCTCGTAGCGATCCCGGCGAATCCCGAGGCGTTCATTAGCGCATTCAAGAGCCTCGGCATTGAACCGCGAGCCGTCGAGCCCGCACTACCGAAATCCGTCCCATCACCCGCCGAGACCAAGGCCGTTGTCCATCAACCGGCCCGCGCAGCAGTTCAAATCAACCACACCAATAAGGAAGTTACCGAAATGCAGAACACGAACCACAACATTTTCATCCGCCGCCTGATTCTCCGTGCGATGACCGATGGCAACGAGGCGGCAGCAGCGTCGTACGCCGAAAAGCGTTGGGGCGCAGCGGCAGGGATTAACAAGGTCCTGAAGGCGGTAATGAACCCGTTGGGAACAGATAACGCGGCTGCCGCGCTCGCCTCCGAGACGTTGGACCGTGACCGGTTCGTCCAGGCGGTATTTAGCAATTCAATCCTCGGTCAGTTGCAGGGCCTTACCCGCGTCCCCGCTTTGGCCCGTGTGAACGTCGAAACCGCGCCGATTTCCGCGAGCTTTGTGGGCGAACACATGCCGACGAGGGCGTATCAAGGCGCGTTCGGCGTCACGCTGACCGACAAGCGTAAGGTGGGTCTTATCACGGTCCTCTCCGCAGAGCTTATCCGCATGAGTGGGGACGCAGCGGAGGCGTTCATTGCGGCGCAGCTTCAGCGTGCGTTGAGTCGCGGTCTCGATAACGCATTCCTCGGTAGCCAAGCACGCGACGAGGTTACCCCTGCCGGCCTTGGCGCGGTGGCCTCGCAGGCTAATTCGCTCGGGGAAGGCTTGGAGGCTTTCACGGGCGACCTGACCACGGCTACCGTCCTCGTCAACCCGCTTACGGCGGTGCGCCTCCGTAGCGCAAGCGAAACGCAGATCACGGCGAGGGGCGGTATTTACGGTGGTATGCCTGCTATCTGTTCGTACAGCGTCCCGGTTGGAAAGTTGTTCGTTGTTGATGCTTCGCGGGTCCTGGCGTTCCTCGGTACCGTAGAACTCGACGTAGCAACCGCCGGTATGTTCCCGGTCGATGACGGTACGGGCACGGTTACGACTATGCAAACGGGCATGTTTCAGACGAACGAGCAAGCAATCAAAGGCGTCCAGTACGCCGATTGGTCGTTTGTGGACGGCGCGGCATTCGAGACGGCTGCTACGGTCTCGGCGTAACGCAGCGAGAGCGGGCGTTACGCTCCCAACCGAGACCTACCCTACAGACCCGAGCGGCCACTTACCTAACGAAACAAAGAAATCGACATGACCAAACTCGCAGCCCCTGTCGCAGCACAATCCGGCGTCCTCCGCGAGGCGTACGGCCCTAACGCCGTTGTTTTGGACAAGACCCTCGCAATCACGCGCGAGCAGTTTGTGGACGGCGTGGACTTCACGGTCACACTTCCGAACGGTAGTACCGAAACTGTCCGCATTGAGTCGGCTCCGGCCTCCGCTGTGGATAGTGACACCGTTGTAGCGATTGTCAGCGTTTCTCCCGGCTTTAGTTGTGCCCCGCATCCGGGCGCGGCGTGGTCTGTCGTTAGCGCGGAATAAGCCACAGACCCCGACACGGGCGGCGCAGGCCGCCCTTAACTAATAACGAATCCTTATAATGAAATTCATCATCGACCCGAACGCCTCCAACGAGAACCTTAACGCGATGGTCTCCGCCGCCGAGGCGCAAATCATCGACTATCGTAAGGCGGTGGCGCAATTGGAACAAATCCGCGACATGGCAAAGCTCAAGCTCTTGGGCCGCCAAATCGCAGAGGCAGAAGTAGAGTGAGCGCGCTGTATCAGGACACGGCATTCCGTTTGAGTACCGCCGCTGTCGCACGACTCCGAGATAACGCAAAGCGGGCCGGTATTCCGGTCCCGCGCTACTTTCGTATCATTGCGGGCCAACTTACGCGCATTGCTAATCCTGCGTTCGACCTCTCCGGGGGCGAGCTTAATTGCCGCGTGGACGTTGGCTTGCATTACAAGGTCCTCAACGGCCTGCACCAGATGTGCCGAGACCTGGGCGTACCTGAGGAAGCGTCGGGGGAGCTTGTGGCGTGCGCCACGTTTGAGCCGAAGCTGTCCGCATGAGTTACCTGTCGGACTACAACGCACAGCGCCGACACCTTAGCCGCTTAGCGCGTGCGCTTGACCTCCCGCTATCCCGTCACAACGGAAAGCGCCGGGTACCGCTCGGTAACGACGAGCTACGCGTATCGATCCACGACGCCTGTCTCGGGCCGAATTGGGATGACGTAACGGACGGCCAGAATGCTGCACAGATGGACCTTTACCTTGGCCGCACGGTTGACACGGCACACATGCAGAACGGTTACGAGTTGGCCGTGGCTCAGGCATGTATCCGAGCGGGCAAGCACGAGGCCCGTATGGCGCGGGCGGATATGGCGATCCTCCGAGACAGCAAGGGCCGAACGGTTTTCCGACCTATGACGCACGCGCACCGCATGGCTCGATTCAAGGCCGCGAGTGAGTTCTATGCGGCGGCCCGGGAGTATCAAGAGAAGCATGAGGAGGCACGCCGTGCAGCAAACCGGGGATAACAACGTGTGTCCAACCTGTGGGGAGCGGTTCCGCTCCTCGCGGGCGTTCGACGCACACCGAACCGGGCCGTATGGTTCCGTAGGCCCGAGAGGTACCTATCTACCCTCGCAACGCCGATGCAAGACGGTTGCCGAAATGGAAGCCGATGGAATGCAGAAGAATCGACGGGGACTATGGATTACCAAAGGGTTCGGAATGCCGCTCCATTTGCATCAAGGAGCCGCTCCCGATGCCGAAGTAATGAGCGTGTAGCCGGAAGCAATGCCGGCCCGTCCTAGCCTCGTGCGCGTTACGCGCGCGCACAAGAGAAGTCGGCTATCGTTGTCTGCGCCCCACGGCATCGCCTGCGATGGATTAAGGAGGCTGGTATGCAAAACGACTTTAGGGAAACCATAGCGGATCCAAGCATCTACCGTCCATGCTTCGAAATTGTCTACGCTGCGTGCGCGGTTCTCCTTATCTTTCTATTTGTCGATTTATGGCGAGGAAGCGCACAGCTTTTTCATCGATCAGGTGCCTTGGCTGTGTTTATGGTTGCGGTCGCACAATTTATGTTGTTATCGCGTAGGCAGAAAAAGCTAGACAAGAATCTGAGCGAGGCCATGCATGGTGGGCCAATCAGCCTATTATCACCGACTTATAGGGCTTTAGAGTGGCGTATCTTTGTCGTGGGTTTAATCGGGACGATTGTCAACGCGTACGGAGACCTTTTCACGCAGTGGTTAATATCTCTTAAATAATAATAGTATATATTTTGCACCAGTCCCTTGGTTCCGCGCGATTCGCAACGTTTCTTTGGACTTAGCGATAGTTTTCGACTGACCGGTCGGATTCGAGGCCGAAAGCCTCCACAGTTCGAGATACCCCCCCTTAGCTACAAGCCTTACTCGTTGTCAATAGATACTGGCAGGAGAATCGTTGGCCAATCTAGAACCCCTTCTCATGCTTTGGCCGAGTATTTAAAGTTACGGGCCGACTTGTTATTAATTAAGGATAATCATGAGTGATTGCAACAAGCATCCGCAGTGGCAACCCGTAGGTATGGAGTGGCGTTGTCCACACTGCGCCGCCGAGAGTAAGATTGAAAATAAATCCAAGAGTACATACAGGCGTAAGCCCGATTATGGCAGTCCAGATAAGCGCCTTAGCGGTTCTGCACGCCTTAAGCGTAACGACCGGATTAGGGAGCGAGACGGCTTCAAATGCAAGCACTGCAACGTTGCGGTTAGGCGCGGCGAGGTGGACCATATAATCCCGCTCAAGGATGGCGGGACAGAGGATGACAGTAATTGTCAATTGCTTTGCTCTACCTGCCACGCTGATAAGACGAATAGAGATATGGGGTACCGGGTAAAGCGGCATGTTGGGGTGGACGGAATCCCGCTTGATGGGAGTTGGTGATTCGGAAAATATGACGAAATTCGTCACTTTTGAAAAGCTCAAACCCTTATACGATAAGGCTCTCAGCGATTCTGCCTAATATATAGAAAGCGTTCTTCACGGAGGTAATCACGGGACCACATGACGCACAACTTAGACCAAGTAATTGCAGAGGCGGCGGCGAATGCAATCGACCCGGATAGAATAAAATATCCTCACCTGTTCAAAGAATACCGATTCACGCAAGACGAGATAGACAAGCATCAAGCCGCTTATAAGGAGAAAACAGCCAGAGTAGAGCATCCCTATCAATATCTCGGCAATCTAGCTAGAACGAGACCTAAGTACATTAAGCTGGAGGAGACTAGGTATATTCCTTGGTCGGGTAAATACAAGGTCGTTCCTCGGTCTAGACTTAAACAGGCCGGTTGGATTCTAAATAAGCAGGTCGGGCGCTCCGCCGTCACTTACCTAGAGCCTGATACATGGCTAGATACAACTACAGGGGAGTTGATTACGAAGGCGTCTGCCCGTAAGGACGGTATCCGTATCTCTCTATCTAAATCCATATCGGACCGGATGCTGGATACAATTGGCCGGGTTAAGCAATGTGCTCCTAGTGAGCAAGAGTTCGTTGCTTATGTGCTCAAGATGCGTAACCGTAGAGGGGGTCTAGTGGTTGATCTTGATAAGGTTATCTCGCTTTGGATCTCCCATACACAACCGGCCAGCAATGCAACGAACAAGTCCCGGGTCCGAAGGCGGTTAGCCGCAATTCTTGAGAAACGGAGGATTATGGTTAATAGTCAGACCTTGGCTAGTGACCTACAGGTGCTGGGCAATCCGACCAAGCAGGAGATAATCGAGGAGTCGGCCCGGGTTTACGAGGTGCTTAAACCCAAGGCAAAGCCGGGCTGCGGTTTGACAGACGGCGCATCAAATTAAAATTTACGCCGTGTTTGATCGATCTTGTCACAATTTCCGCTTATTGTTGTGACGGGTCCGTTCGTCGTGTTCAAGATGTAGACCATGTCTCCGGTGTTCCTATCTAGCATTATCTGCTGTTGGGTTATAACGCCTTTTCGATCAACGGAATTGACCATGTCCCATTTCCCGGCATCGCTAGTATCCAGTACGCTGCTAATTCCGGGCAATCGTTGGTTGGTTATAAACAAATCCAGATCGCTTGACGTCCCGCTTATGGATGTTGCCTGTCCGTCAACAGCAATCTGTAGGATAATCCTGCCCGTTTGCTTTGTTTCGCGGCTCTCCGGCGTCACCTGACGGTAGTTGCAGGCTAATTTTATCGTCTCTGCATGCGCGGTGTAGCAAGGGAAAAGGAGCGCCGCTAACAGAATTGAATTTTTCACTTTGCGAGACCTGGTAATGCGTGGATGGTGTACCTGCTCGTGGCCTCCACCCTCGGGGCCACGGGTAGGACAGGCCGAACTAGCCAAGCTGCGCTATCCCGGCCTCGGACAGCGTACGTGACCCGATGTATGACTCCTAGTTGTCGGCAATGTGTTGGCATCTAAGAAAGCCGTCAAAGGCCAAATTGGATCGCCGGTCCGTGTTCAGGCACTGTAGTGCCCTGCTAATGCTACGGCCTTATGGTACTCACGAAGAGGCGCAAACCGAGATTCGGTTCTCATGCTATCGATTATAGCGAGTCGAAGGCCGATCCAGTTTTCTCTGTTATCATGGGGTTTACTAGACCAAATACCGTCAACGTATCGGCACAGCCATTCTATTACACCTGCCTGGATGGGGCGACTTCCCCGATAGTGCGGGTCAGTTTCTTCTCTCTCATTGAACGAGATTCCGACGTCTACCTTACCCTCAAGCGCTTTCATCAGTACATTTCGCGTTCGATTTCCTACGTATAGCTCGAATGCTCTTGGATGAGAAACGTACAACATTGTGATGAAGGTGAGGAAGATTATTTCAATCTGACCACGCGTTGATGTTATGCGAATCGAATCGATTATATCAATACAGCGCTCCAAGTCCCGAGTAGTCACCTTCAGCGCCCGGGCCATCAGCGCGATAACCTCGCCGGTGCCGTCCGGTCCGTATAAATCCTTGAGAGGGTTGATAAAGCGCGGGTCCTCGTTCATCCTGCGCACCTCCAGTAGAGCGGCGACGAGACGCTTGAATTCTGGCTCGTCTAGTCGCGATTCGTGGTCGAAAAATCGCCTTAAGTATTTTCGAGCGTCGAACTCGCTTCCATAAATCGCCTTGATCGAATTTGCCAGCTGTTCCGAATCGGTGGCGACTACCGTATAAACGTTTGGAATACGAAACACGTGTTTAATATTTTCCAACAGCTCGATTGCGTAAGTCGGTCTACACCGATCCAATTCATCAACAAATAGAAAGATTGGAAGATTGGCATCCCCGTCCGTATCCACCGCGCTCGCGAAGTCAGCAAACACCGATTTGAATGCAGTGATCGCGGCCCGTATGTCCTTGTGTTCTTCCTCCAAGTCGCGTCTTATGTCCTTGAGCGCATCAAGACCCGCGTCGGTTGCAATTTCGGCGATTTTCTGTCCATCGAGTCCAGTGAAGTTCTTAACAACCGCTATTGCTATAGAAGGAGCGGCGGCGCGTATTATTCGCCCCCCGGCGGATACAACCGACTTAGCTGTTTTCGCGAGATTTAATTTTGGCGGGAGGCCGAGCGTAAGTTGCGACTCAACCTCACCTAAGAAGCTCACAAATGGATTTGAAGAGAAGTCGTTAGACCACGCGTCAAAATAGACGACAGGGTGCCCGTCATTTCGAAGCATTTTGGCCCACTCGGTGAGAAAATAGGTCTTTCCTAAGCCCCACTCCGCGTTCACGTTGAGTACAAAGCTCTCATTGCCGGGAACGCTGCCCGCGACGCGATGACGCCCAACAAGGTAGCGAGTGAGGAACTCGGCGGCGGCCTTCCGTCCCAAGAGGTCTTTCTCGAATGGAATTCCCGGGTTTTCTTTTGCTTCGGTCATGAGTTTGCGTGTAGTTATTTTGTGAGGGAACCCGAGTTTGGTTGCTCGTCTGCTTATGATATTACGGATAAGCTCGCGCGGGACGGGGAATTGGCGTTACTCGGTCGCTGCCCGCTTGCAAGTCTTTCGTAGATCTCGGGTACGCACTTGCTGTCCATCCATTTGAATAGCTACTGACACCCTATTAGTACCTCGAAATAAAACTGGCAGTTATCGCGCTTCGCGTGTAGCGTATCGGGCCCTACCAGGAGCACCCATGACCGACACCCAACGCCCGTACGACCTCGCCGCGCTAATCGCAGAAGCCGCTAATACCGGCCCGGATATGCGTTTTCCTATGGTCTCAAACGCCTATGTGCCGCCGCCCCGGGGTTTCGCTGGAGCACGCCTCGTTGGTTACTTTGAACTCGGCAAGCACGAGGAGGAGTTTGAGGGCCGCAAGCGTGACCGCGAAAAGGTAGATTTCGTGTTTGAGCTTTCCGGCCCGAACTATGAGCCGCGTAAGTTGGATGACGGTACGTTGGTGCCGCACCGCATTACGATTCAGGAAACGCTATCGCTAGCTCCCGACTCGCGGTTTCTTGGCCTGTTTGCGGCTATGAACGCGGCGCACGGTGGTACGGCGACGCACATGGTCCAACTCCTCGGCAAGCCCTTTACGGTTGAGGTGTTCCACCGCAAGAGCAAGGATGGAACGAAGTTATACGCAACCCTCAAAGGACCGGGCGGCTATAACGTCAAGGGGACCACGGTGCAGAACCCTATCGACGGCTCCGTTGTGACGCTGGACGTCGCGCCCGCTATCACGGAGCTTAGGGCGTTCGTGTGGAGCCTCGCCAATAAGGGCATGTGGGACAGCATCCATATCCCGGGGGAGTTCGAGGAGCGCAAGAACGAAAAGGGCGAGGTGATTAGCCCCAAACGTTCACGTAACGTGCTGCAAGAACGGATCATGCGGGCTAAGAACTTTGCCGAGATTGAATACTTGAATACTTAGGAGCACGCTGTGTATCGCGGGACTTATTAGCTACTACGGCCAAAGGTCGGCCGTTAGAACGGTATATCGTCGTCATCAGCAAACGCGGCCTTTTGGGTCTCAGCAGGCCTGAACTGAATCCAGTCATCGCTCCAGCCCGAGGGAGAAAACCGTAGCAAATCGCCGCGGTCATCGAAAATTGCCCTCTTGAACTCAATCCATCCAGCTTTCTCTCTAAACCATTCCTCTACGCTGTCCTCTGAGTGAAAAGTAGAATCTTGAGCGGCGTAACCGCGCACAGCTAACCAAGCGGACATTTCGTCGTGGTTTGTGAAGAAAACTCTGTAAGGTGTTTTGGTTATCTGCGCAAGGCGGTGGAATACGGGATTGTTGAAAGAGATTATCGACTTGAGCGCCTCGTCTTTATCTTGATGGGAGGCAGAAAGATAGTCCACCATTTCTTTTAGCGTTGCCGCGACTCCCTTCATATCCTGGATAAGAGAAAGCTCGGTCGCGCGCTGCTGCTGGCTTAGGTACCGTTGAAACAATCCTGCCCACTGATCTTGCAAAAACGATGTAACGTCCGCAACCGTCTTGAAACCGGTAATCGGATTGTTTTGCGGGAGAGCGTGCAGTTGGTCCAAGAACACGTATATGCGCGGGTCGTCCGCATATCTGTATTTCATTGACGCGTTGTCTTTGTTTATTTTCCAGATATGGTATTCCGTCAGGGTGTTTTGCTCGACAAAAATATAGACCTGTATCCCCTTCTCAAGGGCACGCATTATTTCATTCTGAGTAATCGAGGCCCCTGCTACGTCTTTGGACTCGGTGCCGAACTTGCCGCCGATAATAGTCACCAGCATGTCGCATAGCTCGATCTCCCGGTACGCAGACGCCTCTAATCGAGCGTCTCGCGTGTACGGAATGGCTCCAGTCTCGTGTCGGATGCAATCATATCCGAGAGACCGAACGAACCGCTCGATGTCTTCCCTGGACTGGTACAGGTCGTAATAAGTCGAACTGAGAAAAATGCGAGGTTTGGCCATTGTGCTTGTAGCTTTACTGACAGCGGTTACTTTGAGGTTCGGAGGTGCGGTGCTAGGAGGGCCTACACTGCTCACCCCTCCCCCGCCAAACCAATTTTTAACGCAAACAACAGATAACGTGACCGAACAGGCCGCAATTGACGTTGCTGTTAAAGACAGTCGCGCTCGATGTGGCACAACGTCATCAATCCCGCTGAGTCTCCATCCGGGAAAACGTCTTTTCGTCCCGCAGCGCGTTGATACCCGCGCAGAACTCTGTGTCCTCCTGCAAACCTTGAGGCAGGTCGGAAATCGCAGCGTTTAGCACCGCTGCGAGGGCGTCTCTGCTCTCGTTGGACGAGAACCTAACTGCTGATGCGAGCGCAGCCAGAGCATATTTCAATCCGATGTGCTCTTTCTCTAACGTAATTACACGCTCGTTCAACCCGTTGATGAAATCAATCTGTTTGGCGAGTTTCGCCTCCAGCGCGGCATTCACCTGCGCTTGTGCTTCAACAGCACGCCTTGCTTTGTCATCCCCGAACATGACTGCCTCATTTTATTGTTGGACATTTAGGGTATCACACCGAGACGTGCCGCAGATCGGCGCAAGGCCCGTCTCAATACACCAAACATCCAAGGGAGTTCAGTATGCGAGCAAAGCACCAGACCACCGCGAGAGGCCTGTGAGTGGGCCTGCGTTACCTCACTATCTCCAAATTCTCGGAAAAGTCGGGATTTTCGGAGAGCGCCATACGCACGAAGATCGCACGAGGCGTTTGGGCAGAAGGCACCGTTTGGCGCTGGGCGGGCGGGCGACAACTAATTGACGTTAAGGGGTATGAAAAATGGGTAGAGACGGGCGGGGAGTTAGGAAGGTTTCAGACAGCAGTATACAAATCTCCTTCACATACAAGGGCGTAGTTTGTCGCGAGCGGTTGCAGATCAAACCAACCACGTCAGGCCTCAAGCAGGCTGAGCGCATCCGGGCGGAGATTCTGCTCAACATCGAGCGCGGCGTATTCAACTACGCCAAGGCGTTCCCGGGTTCGTCCCGGGCCGCCACGTTCGCGGAATTCAAAGGCGAGCTAAAGACGGTCTCCGACTACCTAGAGGCGTGGCTTGAGCGACAAAAGAAGCACCTCAAGTCCAGCACCGTAGACGGGTACCGCAAGATTATTGAATACCTCCTCGTCCCCTGCTTTGGTAAGAGCACCTTGGCAGACCTCACACGCGCAGGGTTTCGGGACTGGCTTGACAGGATGGATTGCACGAACAAACGCCTGTCTAACATTCAGAGCGTAGCCCGCAAAGCGTTGGACGATGCCGTACAGGATGGCCTCATTGCAAGCAACCCGCTGTACGGGTGGACGTACCGAAAGAAGGAACCGCCCAAGGAGCAGGACGACATAGACCCGTTCGACGCTAACGAGCAGCGTGCCATTATCGCCGCCCTCCCCGCTCAGGCCGCTAATATGATCCAGTTCGCGTTTTGGTCGGGCCTGCGTACCTCGGAGCTTGTGGCGTTGGATTGGTCGGACGTGGATTGGACCAAGCAAGAGGTCATCGTGCGGCGTGCGCTGACGCAGACCGCAGACGAGGCCGAGGACACCAAGACTAAGACGAGCCGCCGGGTAGTAAAGCTCCTGCCCCCGGCCCTCGCCGCGCTCCAGGCTCAGAAGGCGCACACGTTCCTAGCGAATGCCGAGGTGTTCCAAGACCCGCGTAACCTAGCTCGTTGGACTGGAGACTCTCCTGTGCGGATCGTATGGACTCGGGGTTTGCGCAACGCGCAGGTGCGGTACCGCAAGCCGTATCAAACTCGGCACACGTACGCGTCTATGATGCTCTCGGCAGGCGAACACCCTATGTGGGTAGCAAGGCAGATGGGCCACGCAAACCAGAATACTACCGTGCGTATTTACGCTCGTTGGATGCCGAGCGCGGACCCGAATGCAGGCGGTAAAGCAGTGGAGAAATTCGCGGCAGAGGTGCTGCGATTAGCGTGCGATTCGGAGACGAAAATAGCCAAAAATAGCTAAATAAATCGCAGCGGGGAATTTCTAAGTGTTTGATTTTTTAGGTTAATCTGGCGGAGAGAGGGGGATTCGAACCCCCGATAGGTTTTACCCTATACACGCTTTCCAGGCGTGCGACTTAAACCACTCATCCATCTCTCCGGAAGACCGCGATTATACCAAGTTCCCGCGCCTGCGCCAGCCCCTACGGATGGCGAATGTAATCGACGAGCGCGCGCGTGTACGCATCCGGCTTCCGATCGAACAGACTCACAACGATCGCCACCGCGAATCCGGCCGGCACCCCGAACACGCCCGAGCTGATCGGCTCGATGCCGAACCAGCGCGGCCCGGCGAAACCCGTCAACTGCACGAAGAACGGATACGTCGACACGATGTAATACACGCAGACGACGAGCCCCGCGATCATGCCCGCGACGACACCCCGCTGCGTCGTGCGCTTCCAGAACACGCCGAGTACGAGCGCCGGAAAGAGACTCGACGCTGCAAGCGAAAACGCCGCGCCGACCAGAAACAGAATGTTGCCCGCATTCAGCGACGCCACATACGACGCGAGCAGCGCCACGCCGAGCAACAGAATCTTCGAGATCGTCACGCGCCGCTGGCTCGTCGCGCGGCGATCGACCATGCAGTAATACACGTCGTGCGAGAGCGCATTCGCGATCGTCAGCAGGAGCCCGTCCGCCGTCGACAAAGCCGCCGCGAGCGCGCCGGCGGCAATCAGCCCGGAAATCACATACGGCAATCCCGCGATTTCAGGCGCCGCCAGCACGACCATGTCCGGCTGCATCTGAATGCCGGCCCAGCGCACGATGCCGTCGCCGTTCACATCGCCGATGCGGATCAGATACGGCTCCACGCGCCGCCATTGCGTGACCCACTGCGGCAGATCGGCAAAGCGATGCCCGACGAGCCCCGTCAATATTTCATGCTTGATGAGCACCGCGAGCACCGGCACCGTCAAATAGAACAACGCGACGAAGAACAGCGTCCAGCCGACCGAGCGCCGCGCCGACGACACCGACGTCGTCGTGTTGTAGCGCGTGAGGATGTGCGGCAGGCTCGCCGTGCCGATCGACAGGCACAGGAGCAGCGACAGAAAGTTGATCTGATGCACGCGCGGGCTCTCGTCACCGGCCGAGCCGGGCGCGAACGCCTCGGCCATCGGCACGGGCGCGGCGACGCGCTCGATCAACGCATCGCGTTCGCGCGACCATTTGGCGTGCGCATCGGCGGCATCGCGTGGAAAAGCCGCGAGTTCGCGCTCGCGCTCGTTGATCTCGCGCAGCGGCCCGTTGCGCCGGCGCAGTTCCGCGATCTCCGCGGCGAGGCGCGCGTGCTCGGCATGGAACGACTGCGGCAGCGCGTCGATGCGTTGCTGAATCAGCGCGGCCTGCCGCTGATAATCGGCGCGCACGCGCGCTTCGTCGGGCGACACGGCGACCGCGCGTTCGAGCGATTCGACGCGCTCCATCACGCGCCCGTAGTTGAATTGCGGGAACCACCCGAGCCCTTCGCGATGCGCGATCATCGACACGGGAATCAGCATCGCGCTGATGAGGATGATGTATTGCGCGACCTGCGTCCACGTCACCGCGCGCATGCCGCCGAGAAACGAGCACACGAGAATGCCCGCGAGACCGCAGAAGATGCCGATCGAAAACTCGATGCCGATGAACCTCGACGCGATCAGCCCGATGCCCTGGATCTGCGCGACGAGATAGACGAACGAACAGAGAATCGCCGCGAACGCCGCGAGCCCGCGCACGAGGTTGCTGGAGAAGCGCGTGCCGAGAAAATCCGGAATCGTGTAGCGCGCGAGTTTGCGCACGTACGGCGCGAGCAGGAACGCGACGAGGCAATAGCCGCCGGTCCAACCCATCACGTACGCGAGGCCGTCGTAACCACTTGCGTAGATCGACCCGGCAAGCCCGATGAACGATGCCGCCGAAAGCCAGTCGGCGGCCGTCGCCATGCCGTTGAACGCGGACGGCACGCGCCGTCCTGCCACGTAGTATTCGACGAGATCCGACGTGCGCGACAAAAGACCGATCACCGCGTACACCGCAATGGGCACGAACAGGAACACATAGCCGATCCACGTTCCCGGCCCCGTCGTGCGCTCGATGCGCTCCATCAGAAAGATGAACAGCAGGAAGCCGACCGTATAGAGCGCGTAGGAGAGGATCAGCCGGTTCGTGAGCTTCATGCGGCGTCGCCCTGTTCGGCGCGGGCGGCGCGGGCAAGACGCGCATCGGCCATCTGCATCAGCACGATATAGATGAGGATCAGCGCGATGTAGACGAGAATCGCGCCCTGCGCGCCGAAGTAGAACGGCAGCGGAAAGCCGGCGACGCGGGCATGCTGGAAGCGTTGCGCGAAGAGCGGCAGGCCGAAGGAGACGACGAAGCCGATGGTCATCAGCACGCCGATCAGCGCGATATTGAAGCGCCAGTAGCGCCGATGCGCGCGCGCCATCGCCGCCGATACGGGCGGCGGCGAGGCAGGCGTCGGGTTGGAAGAATCGGACATGCGGTTTTTTAACAAAACCGCATGTCATCGGCAATAAGGATCGACCGCTGCCGCGCGAGGCAGCGGTCGCGGACGATCAGCGCGCTTCGCCGAGCTGATCCAGAATCGCGGGATTTTCCAGCGTGGAGACGTCCTGCGTGATCTCCTCGCCCTTCGCGAGCGAGCGCAAGAGCCGCCGCATGATCTTGCCGGAGCGCGTCTTCGGCAGGTTCTCGCCGAAACGGATGTCCTTCGGCTTCGCGATCGGACCGATCTCCTTGCCGACCCAGTTGCGCAGTTCGGTGGCGATCTGCTTCGCTTCGTCGCCTTCCGGGCGCGCGCGCTTCAGCACGACGAACGCGACCACGGCTTCACCCGTCGTATCGTCCGGACGGCCGACGACCGCGGCTTCCGCGACGATCGGATTCGCGACCAGCGCCGACTCGATTTCCATCGTGCCGAGGCGGTGGCCGGAGACATTCAGCACGTCGTCGATGCGGCCCATGATCGTGAAGTAGCCGGTTTCCTTGTCGCGCACCGCGCCGTCGCCGGCGAGATACAGCTTGCCGCCGAGTTCTTCCGGGAAATAGCTCGTCTGATAGCGCTTGGGGTCGCCCCAGACGTTGCGCAGCATCGACGGCCACGGGCGCTTCACGACCAGAATGCCGCCTTGCCCGTTCGGCACGTCCTGGCCGGTTTCATCGACGATCGCGGCCATGATGCCCGGCAGCGGCAGCGTGCAGGAACCCGGCACGAGCGGCGTCGCGCCCGGCAGCGGCGTGATCATGTGGCCGCCGGTTTCGGTCTGCCACCACGTATCGACGATCGGACATTGCCCACGGCCGACGTTCTCGTGATACCACATCCACGCTTCCGGATTGATCGGTTCGCCGACCGTGCCGAGGATGCGCAGCGTCGACAGATCGAAACTCTTCGGATGAACCTTCGCGTCCGCTTCCGATGCCTTGATGAGCGAGCGGATCGCCGTGGGCGCCGTGTAGAAGATCGTGACCTTGTGGCGCGCGATCATCTCCCAGAAGCGGCCCGCGTGCGGATACGTCGGCACGCCTTCGAACATGACCTGCGTCGCGCCGATGGCGAGCGGCCCGTACGCGATATAGCTATGCCCCGTGATCCAGCCGATATCCGCCGTGCACCAGAAGATGTCGCCCGGCTTCATGTCGAAGGTCCACTTCATGGTCTGCGCGGCCCACAGCAGCGTGCCGGCCGTGCTGTGCTGCACGCCCTTCGGCTTGCCCGTCGAGCCGGACGTGTAAAGGATGAAAAGCGGATGCTCCGCGCTCACCCATTCCGGCTCGCACTTCGCCGATTCGTTCTCGACGATTTCATGCAGCCACGCGTCGCGGCCTTCGGTCCATGCGACCTTGCCGCCCGTGCGCCGATACACGATGACGTCCTTCACCTTCTCGCAGCCGCCCGCGGCGAGCGCTTCATCGGCGATGCTTTTCAGCGGCAGCGCCTTGCCGCCGCGCATCTGTTCGTCGGCGGTGATGAGCGCGACCGCGCCGACATCGACGAGACGTTCGTTGAGCGACTTCGACGAGAAGCCGCCGAACACGACCGAATGCGTCGCGCCGATACGCACGCACGCCTGCATCGCGACGACGCCTTCCACCGACATCGGCAGATAGATCACGACGCGGTCGCCCTTTTTCACGCCGCGCTTCTTGAGCGCATTGGCGAGACGCGAGACGCGGTCCAGCAGATCCTGATAGGTGACGTTGGTGACGGTGCCGTCGTCGGCTTCGAAGATGATCGCGTTGTCGTTGCCGCGGCCCGCTTCCACATGACGGTCGAGACAGTTGTACGACGCGTTGAGCTCGCCGTCCTCGAACCACTTGTAGAAAGGCGCCTTCGATTCGTCCAGCACCTGCGTGAAGGGCTTGTGCCACGTGAGCGTCTCGCGCGCGATGCGCGCCCAGAAGCCTTCGTAGTCACGTTCCGCTTCCGCTACAAGCGCCTTGTAGGCGTCCATGCCGGAGATTGCCGCACCCGCGCTTGCCTTGGCTGACGGCGGGAACACACGTTTTTCCTGAAGAACCGATTCGATCGCAGACATCGACAACCTCTCCTGATGGTGTTTCCGAAATCCGGCGGCGCGCGCATCGCTGAATGGGTTGCGCGCGCCGCATGTTTATGAGGTTCGAAAGCGGCGAACGCGCGGCGTTCCCGGCTTCGACCTTGTCTCCTTTCTACCGTACCGGAGCGGCACGGAAAAATGTCACGGCACATTCGCATACCGGCGACATCCTGCATTGAATTCAAGATAAGCCGCTCAACTTACCCGCTTCTTACGTGGCCGGGCCAACAGGCACGGGGTATACACGGAGTCCGCGCGGCTTCTACAATGCGTCCCCACAATCGTAACTGAACTCCCAGCGCGGTATCCAGCTTGAATCGCTACGCCCTTCTTTTGATTGCAGCGATGCTGCTCGTCGGAAGCAACGTCGGCATCGGCAAATCGATCGTCGCATTCGTTCCCGTTCCGCTCTTCGCGCTGCTGCGCTTCGTGATCGCGCTCGCGGTGCTCTGGCCGCTCTTGCGCTGGTCGAAGATGAAGCGCGTCGCGCGCGGCGAATGGCTCAACCTTTTCCTGCAGGCATTCTTCGGCACGTTCGGCTTCACCTTGCTGATGTTGAACGGCGTCGCGCGCACGAGCGCCGTCGCGGCGGGCGTCATCACGAGCACGATTCCGGCCGTGGTCGCGCTCTTCGCGTGGATCTTCCTCAAGGAGAAGCCGGGTCCGCGCGCGCTCGCGTCGATCGGACTGGCGATCGCGGGCGTGCTCGTCATCAACGTCGCGCAGGCCGGGGATGCGGGCGCGAGCTCCCTGCCCGGCAATCTGATGGTGCTCGGCGCCGTGTGCTGCGAATCGCTCTATGTGATCCTCTCGCGCCGTCTCACGCAGACGCTGCCCGCCATCGACATCTGCGCGTACACGCACGCGATCGGCCTGTTGCTCATGCTCCCGCTCGGCGCAACATCGCTCGCGCACTTCGACTGGACGAGCGTCGCCTGGAACACGTGGGCGCTCGTCCTGTGGTACGGGCTTTCGGCGAGCATCTTCTCGTTCTGGCTGTGGATGAAGGGCATCCGTCACGTCGACGGCAGTCTCGCCGGCGTCTTCTGCGCCGTGCTGCCGGTCGCGGCGGCGCTCTACGGCATCGCCTTTCTCGACGAACGTCCGACGCTCGCGCACGGCATCGCGCTCGCGTGCGTCGTGACGGGCATCGCGCTCGCAAGCTTGAAGGCGCGCGCCCGGGCTTCCGTTTCGGGCGAAACCGGCGCCTAGAACGGGTTCAGCGGATTCTGAAAGCATTTGGGAAGTCCGCGCGACGACACGCTACAATAGCGGGCTTCCCGACACCGCGAATGCGCCAATACCCGCCGCTCGCCGGCGGATTGCCAACGCTCCGCACGCACTTTGCACGTTCCGGTTCGTCATATTCGCCAGTCATCATTCCGGTTCGACCCGCCCCGACTGAAAAGCCGCCCATGTCCGCTCCCAAGCATTCTCCCGCCTCGCCCAAGCAGCCCGGCTCGATGAAACTGCTGCCGAAAGTCATCTTCATGAGCCGCTGGCTCCAGGTGCCGCTCTATCTGGGCCTGATCGTCGCGCAAGCCGTGTACGTCGTCCTGTTTCTGAAGGAAGTCTGGCATCTCGTCACGCACGCGATGACGCTCGACGAAACCAATATCATGCTCGTCGTGCTCGGCCTGATCGACGTGGTGATGATCTCGAATCTGCTCATCATGGTGATCGTCGGCGGATACGAGACGTTCGTGTCGAAGCTCGGCGTGGAAGGCCATCCCGACGAGCCCGAGTGGCTCGATCACGTCAACGCGGGCGTGCTGAAGGTGAAGCTGTCGATGGCGCTCATCAGCATCTCGTCGATCCATCTGCTGAAAACCTTCATCAACCCCGACCAGCACACGTTTCACACCGTGTTGTGGCAGGTGATCATCCACGTCGCGTTCCTCGTTTCCGCGCTCATCATGGCGTATGTCGACCGGCTGACCACGCATACGCATCCGCGCCATTTCCACGACGAGTCCTTTGCGCCGCCGAAAAACGCCGTCGAGTGAAGCGTCCTTCAGAACGCCCGCAGGAAAAAATTCAGTCCCCCAGAGCCCAAAGCCATGACAGTCATCAAGCAGGAAGACCTGATTCAGAGCATCGCTGATTCGCTGCAGTACATCAGCTACTACCATCCGCTCGACTATATCCAGGCGCTCGGCCGCGCCTACGAGCTGGAAGAAAGCCCGGCCGCGAAGGACGCGATCGCGCAGATCCTGACCAACAGCCGCATGTGCGCGGAAGGCAAGCGTCCGATCTGCCAGGACACGGGCATCGTCACGGTGTTCGTGAAGGTCGGCATGGACGTGCGCTGGGACGGCGCGACGATGTCGGTCACCGACATGATCAACGAAGGCGTGCGCCGCGGTTATCTGAACCCGGACAACGTATTGCGCGCATCGATCGTGAGCCCGCCCGAAGGCGGCCGCAAGAACACGAAGGACAACACGCCGGCCGTGATCCACTACGAGATCGTGCCGGGCGACAAGGTCGACGTTCAGGTCGCGGCCAAGGGCGGCGGCTCGGAAAACAAGTCGAAGTTCGCGATGCTGAATCCGTCCGATTCGATCGTCGACTGGATTCTCAAGACCGTCCCGACGATGGGCGCGGGCTGGTGTCCGCCGGGCATGCTCGGCATCGGCATCGGGGGCACGGCCGAAAAGGCGATGGTCATGGCGAAGGAATCGCTGATGGACCCGATCGACATTCAGGATGTCATCGCGCGCGGCCCGCAGGACTGGATCGAAGAACTGCGCGTGGAACTGCACGAGAAGGTGAACGCGCTCGGCATCGGCGCGCAAGGTCTCGGCGGTCTTTCGACCGTGCTCGACGTGAAAATCATGGCCGCGCCGACGCACGCGGCATCGAAGCCGGTCGCGATCATCCCGAATTGCGCGGCGACGCGCCACGCGCACTTCACGCTCGACGGCTCGGGCGCGGCGAAGCTCGAAGCCCCGCCGCTCGACGCATGGCCGAAGGTCACATGGCAGCCGAACACGGAGACGAGCAAGCGCGTCGATCTGAACACGTTGACGCCGGAAGAAGTCGCATCGTGGAAGCCGGGCCAGACGCTGCTCTTGTCGGGCAAGATGCTGACGGGCCGCGACGCCGCGCACAAGCGCATTGCCGACATGCTGGCGAAGGGCGAGAAGCTGCCGGTCGATTTCACCAATCGCGTGATCTATTACGTCGGCCCGGTCGATCCGGTTCGCGACGAAGCGGTCGGTCCGGCTGGCCCGACCACGGCCACGCGCATGGACAAGTTCACCGAGATGATGCTCGCGCAAACCGGCCTCATCTCGATGATCGGCAAGGCCGAGCGCGGCCCGGTCGCGATCGAGGCGATCAAGAACCACAAGGCGGCGTATCTGATGGCGGTCGGCGGCGCGGCGTATCTCGTGTCGAAGGCGATCCGCGAGGCGAAGGTGCTCGCGTTCGAAGACCTCGGCATGGAAGCGATCTACGAGTTCGACGTGCAGGACATGCCCGTGACGGTGGCAGTCGATTCGAGCGGCACGTCGGTTCACAAGACGGGCCCGGCCGAATGGCAGGCGAAAATCGGCAAGATTCCGGTCGCGACGGCTTGATCGCCGCTTAATGGCGGTTTATCACCGTGACTGAACGACGAGAGCCGGGCGATGCGCCCGGCTCTTTTCTTTGAACCGCCGCCAGTCGAGAAGCGTTTTCATTCTCAGTTTCGTCTGAAACAAAAAAATTCTACCTAACCTTGGCATCGGCACACTCAAGGTTTATCTTTCCAACAGCCCCACGTTACGAACAGGAAACAAAATCATGCAAGGCGACGCGAAAGTCATCGAATATCTGAACGCGCAGTTGAAAAACGAACTGACCGCGATCAACCAATACTTCCTGCACGCGCGGATGTACCAGCACTGGGGCCTCGAAAAGCTCAACAAGCACGAATACGACGAATCCATCGGTGAGATGAAGCACGCCGACTGGCTCATTCAGCGCGTGTTCATGCTCGACGGCCTGCCGAACCTGCAAGACCTGCACAAGCTGCTGATCGGCGAAGAGACCAAGGAAATCCTCGAATGTGACCTGAAGCTCGAGCAGATTTCCCAGTCGACCTGCAAGGAAGCCATCGCGTATTGCGAGTCGGTGCGTGATTTCGTCTCGCGCGAAATCTTCGAAAAGATCCTGCACGACACCGAAGAGCACATCGACTGGCTGGAAACGCAGCTGGATCTGATCGACAAGGTCGGCATCCAGAATTACCAGCAGACCATGATGGGCGATCACGAATAATCGGATGTCCCGCGTAGCGCCCTTCCCGATGCCGAACGAGCGTGCCGCGTCTGACGCGAGCGCGCCGGTCGGCATTTTCGATTCCGGCCTCGGCGGATTGTCGGTGCTGCGCGCCGTGCGCGCGATTCTGCCGCACGAGCGTCTGATCTACGTCGCCGATTCACTGCATGCGCCCTACGGCGAACGCGACGACGATTTCATCGTCGACCGCACGATGGCAATCGGCGAGTGGCTCGTCAGTCAGGGCGCGAAGGCGCTCGTCGTCGCGTGCAACACGGCCACCGCGCAGTCGATCGCGCTCGTGCGCGAGCGTCTGCCGATTCCGCTCGTCGGCGTGGAACCGGGCGTGAAGCCGGCGGCGGCGGTCTCGAAGTCGCGCGTGGTCGGGGTGCTGGCGACCGCCGTCACGCTGCGCTCCGCGCGCTTTCAGTCGCTGCTCGACCGCTACGCCGGCGACTGCCGCTTCATTTGTCAGGCGGGACATGGGCTGGCGCAGGCTGTCGAGCGCTGCGACACCTCGTCGCCCGCGCTGATGGCGCTGCTCGAAAGCTATATCGCGCCGATGCTCGATGCCGGCGCCGACACGCTCGTGCTCGGCTGCACGCACTACCCTTTTCTCGATCGCGCGATCCGCGACATCGCGGGCGAGCGGCTGCAGATCGTCGACACGAGCGTCGCCATCGCGCGGCAACTCGATCGTCTGCTCGACGCGCACGCGCTCAAAAATCTCGGCGCGCCGTCCGACGATATGCCGCGCTTCTGCTCCACCGCCGACGGCGAATCGCAGCGTCAACTCGCCGCCGCGCTCCTTCAGCTCGATGCCAAAGTCGAGCACGTCGACATCCCCTCGCGCCGAACGCGCCTCGCCGAACCCGACATCGTCTGAGGGTTTCTCACGCGCGTTGGCAGTTCCATCGCGCGCTTTGCCCCGTCAGACAAGGCGCCTAGCAATAAACCCGCTAACTTTCGCCCTCTGTTACAAAAAACACGGTCCTGCGCTTGCAAAGGCGCCAATACCGAATGATAATAATTCGCATTAACGCTAACTATTGCGAACGATCATGATTGTCTGCGTCTGCAAATCAGTGTCCGACCGAAAGATTCGAAGCGCCATCGCCGAAGGGGTGGACTCCTTTGATGAACTGCAGTTCGAACTCGGCGTCGCGCTGTGCTGCGGCAAGTGTGAAGAAAGCGTTCGCGACGTAATGGCACAAAGCGGCGTCTGCGCGTCGCGATGCGGCGTTCAGCAGCGCGAGCACGTTGCGCCGCTGACGTTCTACGAGCGCCAGGCTGCCTGAAGCAATTCGCGCGGCGTCGCCGCGCTCAACCGGCGACGCCGATGCTCCGGATGCGCCGCCCAGTCGTTTTATCGCCTCCAGCAAGCCAGGTTACCTTCGTATTTCCGGTCACTTTCAGCCAGCCGCGCAACCCTTACCCCTGGAGGGAAAGATGGAATTGCTGATTGGTTTTGTGACTACCCTGTTTATCTCCCTGCTGATTTTCCGAAAATGACGTCGTCTGGTTTCTTCCGCACCGTGCCTGTGCGCTCGTTGGACAGCGAACTCGAAGGCAGCGTTATCAGCAAGCATTCACGCAGCATCACAAGCAGCCAATAACGATGCAGTCCCCGACCACTTCTCCCGCCGCATTCCAGACCGCGCCGACAGCAAATGCGAATCCGCGCGTGATCGCGGCGTGCGTCGCCGTCGTCGCCATTCACGCTGCGTTGCTGGGCGTCGCGCTGACGATGAAGAACGAGCCGCCGCCCCGCCCGATCGAAGCCAAATCCATCACCGCGCAACTGATCAGCGAGACACCGCAGCCCGCGCCGCAGCCGGTCGCCGTCGAAACGCCGCCGCCGCCCAAGCCCGTGCCGCAGCCCGTTCCGAAGCCGCAGCCCAAGCCGAAGGTGAAACCGAAAGTCGAGCCGAAGCCGACGCCGATGCCGGTCACGGAAGCGCCTTCGCAGATCGCCGCGCCCGCGCCGGAACCCACGCCGCCCGCTCCGGCTCAGCCTGCGCCGCCGCCGGCCGCGCCCGCGATCGGCAAGCCGAGCATGGATCTCGCCGCGCCGAAGAACGTCGCGCACCTGAGTTGCAACATCGCGCAGCCCGACTATCCGGCGATGTCCAAGCGCCGCGGCGAAACGGGCACGGCCGTCATCCGTCTGACGGTAGGCCTGTCGGGCAAGATCGAAAATGTCACGCTGCAAAAGAGCAGCGGCTCGTCGCGCCTCGATGACGCGGCGCTCGACGCGGTGCGCGGCAGCGCGTGCAGCCCTTACAAGGAAAATGGCGAAGCGATTCGTGCTAGCGCCACGGTGCCATTCGTTTTCAGTCTGAACGACTGATCGTTTATTTAGATACAAGGAAGGAAACAGAAATGGAAAACTACGGGATTGCGCACGTCTGGGCGCAAGGCGACTTCGTGACGCGGGGCATCGCGCTCGCGCTCGTCATCATGTCGGTGCTTTCGTGGACGGTGATCGTCGTGAAGGCGTGGAACGTCGTGCGCCTGAAGCGCCTCACCAAGAACGCCGAACAGGCGTTCTGGCACTCCGACGACTTCAACGACGGCATCAAGAAGCTCGGCAGCCAGTCGTCGAGCCCGGCGGACAACCCGTTTCTCGCGCTCGCGCTCGCCGGCCAGGAAGCCGCCGACCATCATCATCAGACGCAGCCGCATCTGCACGACCGCATGGACGTGTCCGACTGGATCACGCGCTGCCTGAAAGACGTCATGGACGAAGGCGTCGGCCGCATGCAGGCGGGCCTCGCGATCCTCGCGTCGATCGGTTCCACGTCGCCGTTCGTCGGCCTCTTCGGTACGGTCTGGGGCATCTATCACGCGCTCTTGACCATCGGCGCGACGGGACAGACGTCGATCGATCAGGTCGCCGGTCCGGTCGGCGAATCGCTCATCATGACGGCGTTCGGCCTGTTCGTCGCGATTCCCGCCGTGCTCGGCTATAACGCGCTGACCCGCGCGAACAAGGGCATCGTCACGAAGCTGAACCGCTTCGCGCACGGCCTGCACGCGTTCTTCGTCACGGGCTCGAAGCTTTCGTCGACCAAGCGCGCGACGAACGCCGCGTCGGACAACCTGCGTCTCGCGACGCGCGCGTCGTAAGCCGGGGAGGTCCGCATCATGGCCATGAGCCCTTTCGCCGGAGACGAAGACGACGGCATGATGAGCGAGATCAACATGACGCCGCTCGTCGACGTCATGCTGGTTCTGCTGATCATCTTCCTCGTCACGATTCCGGCCATGCATCACGCGGTCAAGATCGACCTGCCGCACGCGAGCAGCCAGCCGCAGGACGAAAAGCCCGCGCACGTGAACATCGCGATCAAGGCTGACGGCACCACGCTCTGGGACGATCAGCCGATCGACGAAGCGGCGCTCAACGCGCGCATCGCGCAGGCGGCGCAGCAGAACCCGCAGCCGGAGATTCATCTGCGCGCCGATCGTCAGGTGGCGTACGAAAAGGTCGCCGATCTGATGTCGGCGGCGCAGGCAGGCGGATTGACGAAGATCGGTTTCGTCACCGAGCCGAAGAGCGGCAAGTAACAGCCCGACGCGCCCTCTTCCGGGCGCACAAAGTAAAAGGCCTTCATCGTCGGATGAAGGCCTTTTTTCGTGCGCGCTCGGCGCATTCGGGTGAGGCGGTCACTTTGGGTTCGAATAGCCAGAACCGGAAGTTCCGTCGCATGCAGCAGCCGTGGTCGACACGGACAGTGCAATCAACCCTATCAGGCTAACTATCAGAGCAGCCGTCAGTTTTCGCATAAGGAGCTCCTTAGCGAAGGAGGCTTCAATATACCGCCACAAATTGTGACGATCAATTGAATCTGTCCATCGCAAGCGCGCGCTTCAATGCCATAAACCAATGACAAACGCCGATGCGGTCAAACTGTTTCCCGTTCCGGCTGTTCGTGAACAGGACATTCTCCCGGAAAGCGCTGGCCGCTACCGATCGACTCGACGAGAAAATCGACGAATGCGCGGACGGCCGGGACCATGCCCTGACGCGACAAAAACACCGCGTAGAGTTGCGGCGACGGAAACGTCCAGCCGGGCATCACCGGCGATAGCTGCCCGGAGCGCAGCGGCGCGCCGTACATCATCTCGGGCAGCGCCGCGATGCCGACGCCGCGCATGACGGCCTCGCGGATCATCGACAGATCGGCTGTGACGAGGCGCGGCTCGTGCTCGAACTCATGGCGCGTGCCGTCCGGCGCGATCAGGCGGTAGACGTGGCGGCCGTCCGCCGACGGCGTGTCGATCGTGTCGTACTGGGCGAGTTCGGCGGGTGTCATCGGCGGCGCATTCGACTTCAGCAGCGATGGCGCCGCGACCAGCATCTGCTCCGTGCGCCACAGCGGCCGCGCGACGACGTTCGAGCTCGCGGGCGGCTCCGAGCGCACGCGCAGCGCGACATCGACGGCATCCTCGAACAGATCGACGACACGGTTCGTCACGCGCATGACGACGCGCACTTCCGGATAGCGGTGCATGAAATCCGGCATCACGGCGGACAGGAACGTCTGCGCGATCGTGACCGGAACGCTCACGCGCACCGTGCCGCGCGGCGAATCGCGCAGGCTTTGCACGACGTTGACGGCCGCCTGTGCCTCGGCGAGCATCGCCTGACAATGCTGATAGAAAAGCTGCCCGGCCTCGGTCAGCGCGAGCTTGCGCGTCGAGCGCTGCAACAGACGCACGCCGAGCGACGCTTCCAGCTCCGACACGCGCCGCGACAGCCGCGACTTCGAGATGCCGAGCACGCGCTCGGCGGCGGAAAACCCGCCGTGCTCGACGACGTGCGAGAAGTACATCAGATCGTTCAGGTCATGCGAGTCGGCTTTCATGAGTCGCCCGGTGGGACTGGAAGAGATGAACATCGACGCGGTTCGTTATCCCCAGCGGGACAATCCATTGCGCCGCGACGGCTTTTACCGCGAAATGCGGCCCATATAATAGCTCTGTGTTTCAAATTTATCGCTATTCCCCTCTTTTCCGTATTCCCGACGCGAGGCAATAATGTCCACCAGCCGCAGCATCGAACGCATCATTCCGGCGACCCGCACTGTCGAAGGCGGCGGATTCGTCGTGCATCGCCCTTTCCCGACCCGTCTTCTGATGGATTTCGATCCGTTCCTCCTCCTCGACGAGATGGGCCCAGCCGACTACGCACCCGGCGAGGCTAAAGGCGCGCCGGACCATCCGCATCGCGGCTTCGAAACCGTCACGTACATGCTCGAAGGCGAGTTCGGTCACAAGGATTCGGCCGGGCATTCCGGCACGCTGCGTCCCGGCGACGTGCAATGGATGACCGCGGGCGCGGGCGTCGTGCATAGCGAGATGCCCGCCGAGGAATTCACGCAACGCGGCGGCCGCGTGCACGGCCTGCAGCTTTGGGTCAACCTGCCGCAGCGCTACAAGATGATCGCGCCGCACTATCAGGAGATTCCGTCCGTGCAGATTCCCGTCGCGACGAGCGAGGACGGCAAGGTCAGCGTGAAGGTCATCGCGGGCGAGGCGCTCGGCGTGAAGGCCGCGATCGAGACGCGCACGCCGATTCTGTATCAGCACTTTTCGCTCAAGCCGGGCGCGAAGATCGAACTCGCCGTGCCGCGCGATTACCGCGTGTTCGCCTATCCGCTGTCGGGCACCGCGCTGTACGGTCCGCAAAGCCAGCCGGTGCGCGCGCAGCAGATGGTGATTTTCCGCGACGACAGCGATACGATCGCGCTCGCCGCCGGCGATGAGCCCGTCGAGCTGCTGCTGATCGGCGGCGTGCCGCTGAAGGAGCCGGTCGTGCGCTACGGCCCGTTCGTGATGAACACCGAGGACGAGATCCGCCAGGCCGTGATCGACTATCAGGCGGGCCGGATGGGCGCCATCGCGCATTGATCTGGTCACAGCGAAAACCGCGAAACGGTGCGGCACTAACGGACACATTGCGTCACAATGACCGTTCTTGCCGCGCCGTTTCGGCTTTGTCGTCAATCTTGCAGTCTCAACTTCAACCAGGAGCACGCATGGCCGGACCTTCCGTGACCGCCAGCATCGGCAACATCGACTATCAGGTCCGTCTCGGCGACGGGACGCATTCGTGGGTCGCGGACGAGCCGGCGGCCATCGGCGGCGGCGATACCGGACCGGAACCCGCGTCGCTGCTGCTCGCGAGCCTCGGCGCATGCACGTCGATCACGTTGAAGATGTACGCGAAGCGCAAGGAGTGGCCGCTCGAAGGCGTACACGTCGAGTTGTCGATGACAAGCACCGCCGACGGCACGAACATCGACCGGCGCATCGCGCTCACGGGCGCGCTGTCCGATGACCAGCGGGAACGGCTCTTGCAAATTGCCAATGCGTGCCCGATGCACAAGGTCCTGTCCGGCGCGATTCACATCGAATCCGGACTCGCGCCGCAGTGACGCATCGCGGGCACCACGAACGTCCAAGGGAAACGTCGTCTTGAATTTCGAACACCTGATCCAGATCAACGATCCGCACAATCCGCTTCTCGAATCGCTGACGCGCGAGCAGCTCTGGGAAGGCCTCGTCCTGCGCGCCGAGCAGCCGCAACTATTCGTGATCGGCCTGGATAGCTGCGACATCCTCGCGCGCGATGGCGACACGATGGAACGCGAACTCCACTACGGCCAGGCGACCGTGCGCGACCGCGTGACGCTCACGCCCGGCACCAGCGTGCGCTACGACATTCTGCCGACCGCCGATTACGTCGGCGGCTCGCTCACGATGGCGATCGAGCAGCCCGATGCGGTCCAGCTCTTCCTGCGCTTCACTTACGCCACGACGCTGCCCGAGAACGAAAACGCCACGCCCGATGAGCGTCAGACGCAGGAAATCGTGAAGTCGGCGTATCGCGAGTCGGACATCGACACCGTGCGGCTCATTCGCCAGTTCGCGCACGGCCGCAGGGACGAGAGTCCGCTGCATTGAGCCTCTGACGGATGCGGTGGCGAATGTTTCGCGGCCGCATCGAGACTGGCTATCGAAAGAGGCGCTTCAATCGGAAAGTCTAGTCGCAAATAGGAATAGTTATCATTTACTATAGACCCATCGAATCAACGAACGCACATTTTCCGACATGACCGATACGCCGCGATCCTCCACGCTCAGGCTGCGCCGCCCGGCTGTCCGCGACGCCGCGATCACCCGCCCGAAGGCGACGACCGTGACAACGGTTCATGTCGCGCACGCGGGGGACAGCACCGGCGAGCGATCGCTGAAAAGCGACGCGCTGCTGCAGGGACGCAGTCACGTGAGCATCGTGCATAACGGAGAGACGTACCAGTTGCGTGCGACGCGTTTGGGCAAACTGATCCTGACGAAATGACGCGCAGGCAAGAACAGCCGTAGTACCGGGTATTGTGGGGACCACCTCGCCAAGAGGTGTTTGGCCTTAGCCAGCGAGGACGACTTGCACGCGAGAAATTAGACCCCTTCGTGCAAACACCAGCCAGTCGTCGATAGCAAGCGAAGCCGCTTTTTTTGGTTCCTGCTTGGGTCACGATGCGCGCCGACGAGCGCTGCATCCGAAAACAGAATGGCACGTCTTCGTTACGAGGACGTGCCATTTTTATTGCGCGAATGCTTCAGACGTTCTCGATGCCGAGCGCCGCGATGCCCGCCTTCGCGATCTGCGCATCCTGATCCGATTTCACGCCCGACACGCCGACGGCACCGACGATGTCCGTGCCCACGAAGATCGGCACGCCGCCTTCGAGCATTGCGGTCATCGGCGCGGAGAGGAACGCCGTGCGGCCCTGCTTGATGGTGTCTTCGTAGACCTTGGTTTCGCGACGGCCGAGCACGGCGGTGCGCGCCTTGCCCGTCGCCATTTCGGCGGTGCTCGCGCCTGCGCCGTCGAGACGATGCAGATGCAGCAGATGTCCGCCATCGTCGACGATCGCAATCGTCACGTTCCAGTTGTGTTCTCTCGCATGCGTCTCGGCGGCCGCGGCCATCGCCTTGACGTCTTCGTCGGTCAGTACGGGTTTGGTTCTCACTTCTCGCTCTCGTTGCCGCGCTTGACGGCGTCGACGGTTTATCGGCTGAAGCCCCAGAACATCAGGTACCACGCGCTGTCCGCAACGGCCAGCGCAGCGACAAACCATACCATCGCAAGAAGGCGCGGAACAAGTGACGATGCATGGCGCCCCGTCACGCGCCAGGCAAGCCACGCGCTCCAGAGATTCGCGGCCGCGAGCAAGCCGAGCCGCAGACCCGGCACCCACCACAACGGCAGATGCTCGGCGCGCAGCAGCGATACCGTCGTCGCGGACAGGCCCAGGAACACGCCGACGCCCGCAATCGGGATCAGGGCGAGCGTCAGGTGATGCAGGCGCGTCGCGTTCATCTTGCCGAGCATGCGCGTGCCGATGGCGAGCAGGCCGAGCAGCGCCGTGCCGTACACGAGCCCAGTCGCGACGATATAGCCGATGACCATGGTGCCGTCGAGCCACGAGAAGACGTCGTTCTGTTCCGGGTAATGCGTGAACAGGAACCACGGCGCGTTGGTGTCGAGCGGCCAGAGGATGTCGTGATCGATCAGCCAGGCGGCGAGAAATTGCTTCAGATCGACGAACCAGGTGCTCACGGTCCAGTGGAACGCGCCGATCGCGATGCCGAGCAGGCCGTACAGAATGAGCGCGGTGTCCCACGGATTCGCGGCCTTGTCGCCGAGCTTCACGACTTCCTCGGACGGCGAGCGCCACGTGAGCGCGATGGCGTCGCGATGGCCGCTGCATCGGCCACACATGTGGCAGTCCTGTGCGCCCTTCATGTTGCGCAGCGGGACGAGCGGCGCGCAGTTGATCGGAATCACGCGATGGCCGTGCTCGCCCTTCGTGTACGAACGGCGCCACGCTTCTTCGTCGACCTTGTAGTGAAACGGCGCGAGGCGCGCGAGCAGCGAGAACACGCCGTTGACCGGGCACAGATACTTGCACCACACGCGCTTCTCGCGGCCATACAGCACGCCGATGATCATCGCGCCGACGGTCGAGCCGCCGAGCACGAGCAGCACCGCCTTCGGATACTGATAGACGCTGACCATCTGCCCGTAGATCGTCGTGAGCCCGAATGCGACGAACGGCCAGCCGCCCCAGCGCATCCAGCGCGGAATCGCCCAGCCGCGGCCGAACTTGCTCGCGAACTCCGACAGCGCGCCTTCGGGACACAACACGCCGCACCAGACGCGCCCGAGCATGACCATCGACAGCAGCACGAATGGCCACCAGATGCCCCAGAACACGAACTGCGCGGCGAGCGTGAGATTGTTCCACAGATGCGCGGCGCCGTCCGGCAGCGGCATCACGGCGGGAACGATGATCAGAAATGCATACACGGCAACGACGACCCACTGAATCATGCGGATCGTGCTGCCGTGACGTTGCATCCAGTGGCCGGCTTGTTGAAGCCGGCCCGGTCTACGCATTACGGAACTCATGCTGGACGGCTTGCCGCCTTTTGTTTTTGCGCCATCTGGGTGTTCGAACGGCGCAGCAGAAGATAGATGACGACCCAGTACACCGCATACGCGACGAGATTCATGCCCGCGGGATGCGCGCGATAACCGGTGAGCGTAGCAACGAGCGATCCGAACGTACTCGAATCATCGAGCAGCCACGACGTGTTCCACACCTGATTGACGATGACCGGCAGCACTTCCATGTCGATCAGCTTGTCGACGCCCGTTTCGAAGAGGCCGGCCGCCAGGAACAGCAGCATGATTTCGGTGACGCGAAAGAACGAGCGCCACGAGAAGATCTTGCCGCCGAGCTGCAGGATATAGAACGTCAGCAGCGCGAGACCGAAGCCGAGAATGATCGCGATGTACTGCGACGCGTCGACGTGCCCCGACTGACCGAAGCCGACGCCGTAGAGAAACACGGCCGTCTCGCTGCCTTCGCGCGCGATCGCCAGCGCGACGAGCACCGCGATGCCCCACCAGTGTCCGTCCTGCGTGCTCTTTTGCAGCGATGTTTCCATGTCGCGCTTGAGCGTGCGTCCGTGGCGCTTCATCCACAGGACCATCTGCACGATCAGCACGCAGGCGATCAGCACCATCGCGGTCTGGAAGTAATCCTGTGCATCGCCCGACAGCACTTCCGTGAAGCCGATGAGCGCGGCGCCCAGCGCCACCGCCGCAAGCAGGCCGATGACGACGCCGGCCCACAGATAAGGCAGGCCCCGGCGCGCCTGATGATCGCCGTTCTTCAGCCACGCGTAGAGAATGCCGACGACGAGCAACGCCTCGACGCTCTCCCGCCACACGATGAAAAGTACCTGCCCCATACCCGACCTCCAGCAATTCCACTTCAAGCGGCCGCGCGCGGTGCGAACATCGCGCGGCACATTCCGTTACTTCGCGACGATCACGCCTTGCGCGGACTGATGAAAATCGTCGAAGAACTTGTATTCACCCGGATCCAGCGGTGCGATCACCACGAACGAATCCGCCCCCGGCGCGAGCACTTTTTCCTTGCGCAACTGCACGCTTTCGAACTCGGCGGCGCCCTTGCCGACGTTATGCACTTCGATCTTGATGCGCTGCCCCGCCGGCACTTCGATGCGCGCCGGATTGAGCTTGCCGTCGTTCATTTCGAGCTTGAACGTCGGCAGGTCGGCGGCGTGCGCCAAGTTCATCCCGGCAAAGGCAAACGCGGACATCGCGAGCGCGGCCACCTGATTTTTCAGCTTCATGCGTACTTCCTGAGAGTGAATGCGCCCGGTCCGGGATGCCGGGCGCCACGGACGATCAGTAACCGCCCTTCTTTCCGATGCCCGCGAACGGGAAGTCGTACTCGATCGTGAACGGCTTGAACCACGGACCGACGCCCGTTTCCTTGTCGGTGTGACGGCCGAACGCCATGTGGCCTTCCTGCGACGGCGGCGAAATATGCAGCTTCAGGTGATACTTGCCCGGCCCGAAGAGCTTGACGTTGTCGCCGTAGTGCGGGCCGTCGCTCGCGACCATCGGCATCAGGTCGCCCTTGATGGTCTGCGTCGTGCCGACCTTCGTGAGTTCATACGTGACTTGCAGATACGGCATCCAGTCGCCTTCGGCGAAACCGGTCGGGTTGTTCTTGACCGCGTGGATATCCGCCTCCAGGTGGATATCCGAATCCGACGCCTTGCGCATCATGCCTTCCGGCGACATCGTGATCGGCTGCAGATACACGGCGCCCGTTTCCATGCCCGCCTCGATGTGCTGCTTGCCGATCGGATATTCGGCTGCCGACGCTGCCATCATCGCCGTGAGACCTGCGGCGGCGACAAGGCCGCGCATCAACGTTGAACCCATCAGAAAACTCCTTGTTGTTATCGATTGGCACGCGTGCCACGCGAGCCTTGCCACTGAGATACCGGAGCGCCGCTCGGTCGGCGGCGTTAGCACAACTCTGTGAACGTTAATACGAACCATTCTCAATGTTCGTCAGTTTAGCATCGTTCGATTCCCGCAACAATTTGAGCGAGCTTACAGACCTAGGCGCAGTAAGGCTTTTCGCCGACTCGCACGATCGCGGCGGGCATAAAAAAGGCGCGGCGAACCGTCCGATTCGCCGCGCCTTTCGAATTAAGCCTTGAAAATCACTTACATATTGCTTACTTACCGCCGATTCCGCTCACGTGATCGCCCACGTTCGCCCCGAACACGCGCTGCCGCAGGAGCGCCAATTGGTCGCGGGTCTGCGCCGCTTTTTCGAATTCGAGATTCTTGGCGTGATCCATCATCTGCTTCTCGAGGCGCTTGATTTCCTTCGCGATCTGCTTCTCGGACATGTCTTCGAACTTCGCGCGCGCCTGCGCTTCCTTCAGCTCGGCGCGGGCGTCGTCGGCGTTGTAGACGCCATCGATGATGTCCTTGATGCGCTTCTCCACCCCGCGCGGCGTGATGCCCATCTTCTCGTTGTGCGCCATCTGCTTGGCGCGGCGCCGCTCGGTTTCGCCGATGGCGCGCTTCATCGAGTCGGTCATGTTGTCGGCGTAGAGAATCGCCTTGCCGTTCACATTACGCGCCGCGCGCCCGATGGTCTGGATCAGCGAGCGCTCGGCGCGCAGGAAGCCTTCCTTGTCGGCGTCGAGAATCGCGACGAGCGAGACTTCGGGAATATCGAGACCCTCGCGCAGCAAGTTGATGCCGACGAGCACGTCGAACGTGCCGAGCCGCAGATCGCGGATGATTTCCACGCGCTCGACCGTGTCGATATCGCTGTGCAGATAGCGCACCTTCACGCCGTGATCGGCGAGAAACTCGGTCAGCTGCTCGGCCATGCGCTTGGTCAGCGTCGTGACGAGCACGCGCTCCTGCACCGCCACGCGCGCGTTGATTTCCGAGAGCACGTCGTCGACCTGCGAGCGCGCCGGACGCACTTCGATTTCCGGATCGACGAGACCCGTCGGCCGCACGAGCTGCTCGGCCACCTGCCCTGCCTTCTGCTGCTCGTAGTCGGCGGGCGTCGCGGAAACGAAGATCGCCTGGCGCATCTTGCGCTCGAACTCGTTGAACTTGAGCGGCCGGTTATCGAGCGCGGACGGCATCCGGAAACCGTAGTCGACGAGATTTTCCTTGCGCGCGCGGTCGCCGTTGTACATGCCGTTCAACTGGCCGATCAATACGTGCGACTCGTCGAGCAACATCAGCGCATCGGGCGGCAGATAGTCGACGAGCGTCGGCGGCGGCTCGCCAGGCGCCGCGCCCGAGAAGTGCCGCGAGTAGTTCTCGATGCCCTTGCAGAAACCGAGCTCCTGCAGCATTTCCAGATCGAAGCGCGTGCGCTGCTCCAGCCGCTGTGCTTCGACGAGCTTGCCCTCGCTGTGGAAGAATTCGAGCCGCTCGCGCAATTCGAGCTTGATGGTTTCGATCGCGCGCATGACGGTGTCGCGCGGCGTCACGTAATGCGACGACGGGTACACGGTGAAGCGCGGAATCTTGTTGCGCACGCGTCCGGTGAGCGGATCGAAGAGCATCATCGATTCGATTTCGTCGTCGAAGAGCTCGACGCGCACCGCCATTTCCGCGTGCTCGGCCGGAAAGATATCGATGGTGTCGCCGCGCACGCGAAACGAACCGCGCTGAAAATCGGCTTCGTTGCGCGTGTACTGCATCGCGATCAGGCGCGCGATGACGTCGCGCTGGCCGAGCTTGTCGCCCGTGCGCAGCGTGAGAATCATCTTGTGATATTCGGACGGATTGCCGATACCGTAAATCGCGGACACCGTCGCGACGATCACCACGTCGCGCCGCTCGAGCAGGCTTTTCGTGGCCGAAAGCCGCATCTGCTCGATGTGCTCGTTGATCGACGAGTCCTTCTCGATGAAGAGATCGCGCTGCGGCACGTACGCTTCCGGCTGGTAATAGTCGTAGTACGAGACGAAATACTCGACGGCGTTGCGCGGAAAGAACTCGCGGAATTCCGCGTAGAGCTGCGCGGCGAGCGTCTTGTTCGGCGCGAAGACGATCGCCGGACGGCCGAGCCGCGCGATGACGTTCGCCATCGTGAAGGTCTTGCCCGAGCCGGTCACGCCGAGCAGCGTCTGAAACGAGAGACCGTCCTCGACGCCTTCGACGAGCTTCGCGATGGCATCGGGCTGATCGCCCGCGGGCGGATACGGCTGATACAACTGAAACGGCGAGCCTTCGAACGTGACGAACTTCGATTCGTCCAGTTCTTCCGGGGATGCGATGAGAGTGTCGGACATGAGAAATCGAGAAAGTCAGCGCCTGAGGCAAACAATCATTCTAGCGTCGTACGCGATGCGCGCGCTCGCCTGGACGTGACCGGGATGTGGAAGCGTAGTCTCCATCAGATTGGGCATGGTTCGCCGATCTCAAGCGCACCGGCTCACGCCCTTTTTTATCGCGCGCTTTTGGCGTGTTCGCGGAATTAAGGGCCAAAAAGCACGCGCATTCGCGCCATATTCGGCCGAAAAGCCGCGCCGGATTCGCTACAATGTGCGACTGGGCTCGACGGCATGATGCCGTCGTCGCCACGCTTCCCCGCCGCACGTCTTTCCTCCACTGCCGATAGATCATGTCTCTTTTCTCTGCCGTCGAACTCGCTCCCCGCGACCCGATCCTGGGCCTCAACGAAGCCTTCAACGCCGATACGCGCACGACCAAAGTCAATCTGGGCGTCGGTGTGTACACGAACGAAGAAGGCAAGATTCCGCTCCTGCGCGCCGTGCGCGAAGCCGAGAAAGCGCGCGTCGATGCCGCGCTGCCGCGCGGTTATCTGCCGATCGACGGCATCGCCGCCTACGACGCCGCCGTGCAGAAGCTGCTCCTCGGCAACGATTCGCCGCTGATCGCCGCGGGCCGCGTCGTGACGGCGCAGGCGCTTGGCGGCACGGGCGCGCTCAAGATCGGCGCGGACTTTTTGAAGCGCCTGAACCCGAACGCAGTCGTCGCGATCAGCGATCCGAGCTGGGAAAACCATCGCGCGCTCTTCGAAGGCGCCGGTTTCGAAGTGGTCCACTACCCGTACTACGAAGCCTCCACGCACGGCGTGAACTTCCACGGCATGCTCGCCGCGCTGAACAGCTACGCGGCGGGCACCGTCGTCGTGCTGCACGCGTGCTGCCATAACCCGACGGGCGTCGATCTGTCGGACGAGCAGTGGAAGCAGATCGTCGAAGTCGTGAAGGCGAAGAACCTCGTGCCGTTCCTCGATATGGCGTATCAAGGCTTCGCGGAGAACATCGACGCGGACTCCGCCGCCGTGCGTCTCTTCGCGGCATCGGAACTGAACGTGTTTGTGTCGTCGTCGTTCTCGAAGTCGTTCTCGCTGTACGGCGAGCGCGTCGGCGCACTGTCGATCATCACGACGAGCAAGGAAGAATCGGCACGCGTGCTCTCGCAACTGAAGCGCGTGATCCGCACGAACTATTCGAACCCGCCGACGCACGGCGGCTCGATCGTCGCGGCCGTGCTGGCGTCGCCGGAACTGCGCGCGACCTGGGAGCAGGAGCTGGGCGAAATGCGCGATCGTATCCGCGCAATGCGCAACGGTCTCGTCGAGCGACTGAAGGCGAGCGGCGTCGATCGGGACTTCTCGTTCGTCAACAAGCAGCGCGGCATGTTCTCGTACTCGGGTCTGACGGCTGCGCAAGTCGATCGTCTGCGTGAAGAATTCGGCATCTATGCCGTGAGCACGGGCCGCATCTGCGTGGCCGCGCTGAACACGCGCAACCTCGACGCCGTCGCGAACGCGGTCGCCGCCGTGCTCAAGTGAGCAGTTCGGCCGCGTCCAAATGAAAATGGCGCCCTTTGCGGGCGCCATTGTTTGTGTGCGTCGAAAACCGGCGGATCAGAGCGTCTTTTCCGCCGAGACGGCAGCGGGTTGTGCGTCTTCGTCGTCGACGAAGCCGAGCGAAATCGCGCGCGCCAGTTCTGCGCTCACGCCCGCGACGCTGGTTTCTTCATGGCGCATTGCCGCGTCGCTGCCCTCGCCGGCGTGCATGCAGAACGCGAGCGCGATCGGAAGCAGGATGGCGACGGGCCAGTAGGTCGATATTGTCTTTCTCATGGGACTGCCTTTGGTCGATGTGTCGCAGTGGGCATCGGATCAAGGGAACCCACTGATGGACATTTCGAATTTTACGGACTTGTCCCGACCTTAAAAAGCCGTTGAAAAGCAAAGGATTGTTGCGCCCGGGACAACAAGCCGTTTTGATGAACGTCGCGACCGCTCGCGCCTTTATGACAGCTTGCCGTCATAAAGGCTTACAAAGTTGTTCGCGACATCCACGCGTCGATGATGTCTTATTCAGTAATGGTTCTACAGAATTTCCCACGATCATGAAATCCGCAGTCGCTGGTGTCTTGCTTGCTTCGTCTGCCGCACTTCTCGGTGGTTGCGCGGCGTATCCCGATGCGTCGGCCTATGGCGGCGGCTACCCTGCTGTCTACGACGACCCGGGCTACGGATACTACGGTGGCCCGCCGCCGGGCGTCGTCGTAGGCGGCGGTTACTACTCCGGGCCGGGCCCGATTTACTACGGTCCGCCTAACCGATATTGGGACGATGGTCCCGGCTGGCGTCGTCCGCCGCCGGGCGGATGGCGCGGCGGGCATCCGCCGCGCGACCGGGGTCCGGGCGGCCCGCCTCCGCAGGCGGGCGGCGGACATCCGAACGGTCCGCCACCGCAAGCAGGCGGCGGCCGTCCTCCGGCAGCGCAGCCCCCGCAAGCAGGCAACTCGCCGGCGCCGCAGTCCGTGGGCGGTCGGCCGCCGGGACCGAATCGCGCCCCGCCACCATCCGCGAATGGCGGTGGGGGCAATTCGCAGGGCGGCAATTCGCGCGGCTTCCTGGGACGGTACGGCGGATAAAAGCGCTTCGACGACGAAGGCCGCGCCCGATCGAAAGATCCGGCGCGGCCTTGTTTTATCCGAGATGCGAATGCTGCGCCTTGTACAGCTCTCGGAATGTGCGCCCGACTGGCGCGGGCATGTCGCGCGTGTCGGTCCATCCGGCGCCGAACGGAAGTCGTGAAATCGTCTTCTTGTTGCCGCCGATGCGTTCGAGCACGCGCACCGCGAGCTTCGTGAAAAGGGCATAGGCGAGCGGCCGCTTCGCGAGATAGCCCCACGCCGCGAGCGCGGCGCGCTCGTTCCACGGACGCAGCCGACGCTCCATCTGCTTCTCGCGTAGCTTGCGCAGCAGATCCGACAACGGAATGCCGACCGGACAAACACTGTTGCACTCGCCGCAAAGCGTTGCGGCTTGCGGCAGATCGAGCGCCTTGTCGATGCCGACATAAGCCGGCGTCAGCACCGAGCCCATCGGTCCCGGATACACCCATCCATACGCATGTCCGCCGATCTTCTGATAGACCGGGCAATGATTCATGCACGCGCCGCAGCGGATACAGCGCAGCATCTCCTGAAACTCGCCGCCGATAAGCCCGGTGCGGCCGCCATCGACGAGCACGAAGTACATATGATCGGGCCCGTCCGTCTCGTCGGCCGCGCGCGGTCCGGTCAAGAGCGAAAAGTAATTCGAGATCGTCTGGCCGGTCGCCGAGCGCGGCAGGAGGCGCATCGCGGTCGCGAGATCTTCGAGCGTCGGCAGCACTTTTTCGATGCCCGTCACCGCGACATGCACGCGGGGCATCACGGTGCACATGCCTTCGTTGCCCTCGTTCGTGACGACCGCCACCGACCCCGTCTCCGCGATCAGGAAATTGCCGCCCGTCACGCCCATGTCCGCCGACATGAAATGCGGCCGCAACACTTCCCGCGCCTCGCGCGTCATCTCCGGGATGTCGGTGAGGCGTGGCTTGTTGTGCGTCTTCGCGAAGAGATCCGCGATCTGCTCCTTATCCTTATGCACGACCGGCGCGATGATATGGCTCGGCGGCTCGTTGTCGTTGATCTGCAGGATGTATTCGCCGAGATCGGTCTCGATCGACTGCACGCCCATCTCGCCGAGCACGCGATTCAGTTGCATCTCTTCCGAGACCATCGACTTGGTCTTGATGACCTTCTTCACATCGTGTTTGCGCGCGATGTCCGCGACGAGCTTCGCCGCGTCCTGCGTCGTTTCGGCGTAAAGCACGGTCGCGCCGCGACGCGTCGCCTCGCGCTCGAAGGTTTCGAGCCACACGTCGAGATTCTCGAGCGCGCGATTGCGGCGCTCCTTCAACGCGGCGCGCGTTGCCTCGAAGTCGATGTCGCGCACCGCGCTCGCACGCGCGCTGACGAACTTGGTCGAGAGCTTGGTGAGATTCTGCTGCAGGCGCTCGTCGGCGAGCTTGCTTCCCGCGCGCGCCTTAAAGTGCATCGTCTGGACTTGCATCCGTTTGTCTCCTTCAGGCGCGACGCGCCGCGTCGCCCGCGAGCACTTGCGCGATATGCAGCACGCGCGTCGACGTATCGCCGGTGCGGCGCAGGCGCCCTTCGATGTTCAGCATGCAGCCGAGGTCGCCGAGCACGACGGTATCCGCGCCGCTCGCCTTGATGTTCGCGCATTTCTCATCGACGATCGCCGTCGAAATGTCGCCGTACTTCACCGCGAAGGTGCCGCCGAAGCCGCAGCAATGCTCGCATCCGGCCATCTCGGTCACGGGCACGCCTGCCTGGGCGAGCAGCTCGCGTGGCTGCGATTTCACGCCGAGTTCGCGCAGACCCGAGCAGGAATCGTGATACGTCACCATGCCGTCGAACACGCCCGGCTCCATGCGCGCCTTCGCGATGTTCACGAGAAAATCGGTCAGTTCGAACACGCGCGGCTGAAGGCGCGCGAAGCGGCTCATCAATTGCGGATCGTCGCGAAAGAGATCGCCGTAGTGCGCGCGGATCATGCCGCCGCACGAACCGGACGGCACCACGACATAGTCGAACTGCTCGAATTCGCGCAGCGTTTTTTCGGCGAGATCGCGGGCGAGCGGCCGATCGCCCGAGTTGTAGGCAGGCTGGCCGCAACAGGTCTGCGACGGCGGCACGACGACTTCGAAACCCGCCTGCTCGATCAGCTTGATGACCGAGAAGCCGATTTCCGGGCGCATCATGTCGATGAGACATGTCACGAATAATCCGACTCGCATTGGGGCGTTTCCTGTTTGTGGAGTGATGTGAACGCAGCGCCGATTATCCTTGATAAGTCCCGCGCGACGGGCTTCTCGCTGGCCATCGATGTCATCGACGAGCGCATTGTTTTGGCGAAGCGTTCGCTTTTTTCACATTATGAGATACAATCCCCATTCCGCTGTTTGACGCATCAACCGATTTGTCACGATGAGCGATACGAACCCGGAATCCAAAACCTCCATTCAGGTGATCGAGCGCATGATGCGTCTTCTCGACGCCCTCGCCGATCACACTGACCCCGTCAGCCTGAAAGAACTCGCCCAGAGCACCGATCTGCACCCATCCACGGCGCATCGCATTCTGAACGACATGGTGCTATGCCGGCTCGTGGACCGGTCGGACCCCGGCACGTATCGCCTCGGCATGCGCTTGCTGGAGCTCGGCAATCTCGTCAAGGCGCGTCTTTCGGTGCGTGAAGCCGCGATGCCGCCGATGCGCGAGTTGCATCGGCAGACCGGGCAGACCGTCAATCTTTCCGTGCGGCAAGGCGACGAGATCGTCTATATCGAGCGCGCGTACTCGGAGCGCTCGGGCATGCAGGTCGTGCGTGCGATCGGCGGCCGCGCGCCGTTGCATCTGACGTCGGTCGGAAAGCTGTTTCTCGCCGCCGACGAAGCCGCGCGCGTACGCGCGTATGCGATGCGAACCGGTCTCTCCGGCCACACGCAGAACAGCATCACCGATCTCTCGAAACTCGAGCGCGAACTGTCGCTGGTGCGCCAGCAGGCGTGCGCGCGCGACAACGAGGAACTCGAACTCGGCGTGCGCTGTATCGCGGCGGGCATTTACGACGATACGGGACGCCTCGTCGCCGGCTTGTCGCTGTCCGCGCCCGCCGATCGTCTGCAGGACGCCTGGCTGAAACAATTGAGCCACACGGCGCTCGAGATCTCGCAATCGCTGGGATATCACCCGGAAGAGGCAGCTTCCGACGCGCAACAACACGCGCATCGCTGATTTCTTCGCCGCATGTCAAAACGGGATTCGTCTTTCGACGAATCCCGTTTGCTTTTGCATCAGCGAAGATCAGGCGCTCAAGGATTTGCGCCGCTGCCCATATCCGCGCTCATGATATGCGGCTCGCCGAGCGTGTCGAGATACGAACGCAGACGGCCCGCGTCGGCGAAGCGCGAATACTTGCCGTACGAATCGAGCAGCACGATGACGACCGGACGGCCGTTGACGGTTGCCTGCATCACGAGGCACTCGCCCGCTTCGTTGATGAAACCCGTCTTCTGCAAGCCGATGTCCCACGAAGCATTGCGGATCAGCGCGTTCGTGCTGTTGTAGGCGAGATTGCGCTTGCCGGTGAAGACGTCGTAGCTGCGGTCGGTCGAGAACTTGCGGATCAGCGGATATTGATACGCCGCGTTGACCATCTTCACGAGGTCGCGCGCGCTCGACACGTTCTGGCTCGTGAGCCCCGTGGAATTCTCGAAGTGCGTGTCGACCATGCCGAGCGACTTGGCCTTCGCGTTCATCGCGGCGATGAACGCCGGACGGCCGCCCGGGTAATAGCGCGACAGTGCCGCCGCCGCGCGATTTTCCGACGCCATCAGCGCGATGTGCAGCATGTCTTCGCGATTCAGTTGAGATCCGACCGCGAGGCGCGAACCCGTGAACTTCTCGTAGTCGCGGTCTTCGTCGGTGACGGTGATTTCATCGGTCAGCGGCATGTGCGAATCGAGCACGACCATCGCGGTCATCAGCTTCGTGATCGATGCGATCGGCACGACGGCGCGCGAGTTCTTGTCGAAGAGCGTCTCGGACGTGTTCTGGTCGACGACGTAAGCCACGCTCGAACGCAGCGCGAGGCTGTCGGGGGTATCGTGCAGCCCGAACGCCTGACCAACCGACGTCGCGCGCGGCTGGAACGCAACCGCGTGCACCGCGGCGCGTCGCGAATGCGCTTCCATGCGATACGACGCGCGACGCTTGCGCGATGCGCGCGGCGCGTCATCGTCGTCATCGGCCGCGGCGACTTTCGCCGCTTTCGCGGGCTTCGGCGCTTTCAGCGTGGTCTTGGCGACGCGTGCGGGCTTTTCAGCCTTGGCGGTGGATTTCTTTGCGGTTTTGGTTTGGGTGGCGGTCTTCGCGAGGGCTTCAGCCGGAGCCGCTGCGAAGGACGTCGCTACTGCGATGGAGACGGCGATGGACAATGCCGAGCGCACTGCCACGCCATGCACCACCTTCAACGACGAAAACATTTCGGTTTTCATTAGTGTTCTGTTGGGCGGCTGGAGGGTACCGCCAAGTGTAGTGAAGCTACGAAATTTAAGCAATATTAAGCACTTATCGGCACTCGTTAAACCGAGTTGTAAGCCGTGATTGCGTATTGCTGAACAAAAAACCGCCTCGATCGGAAAAAACGATCGGCCCGGCGAAATAGTGCTGCCCAAAATGCGCTTTGCTACACCGCGACAAACGCACTATCGGCAAAACTTTCCACGACTTTAGTGAAACGTGAGGATCGGATCAGACAAAACGCAGAGATACGAACGGGAGTCAGCACCAACGGAGGGCACAGACGATCACGAGACAGCTCGGACAGCCGAAATGTTAACGTTTCTTCAACAATTTGGTGTACGGCGACATCCTAAAAATAAGACGAGCTTCAGAAATATCTCGCTTCCGCATCGCCGCAGAACCCGCGCTGTCCGCGTCGCAGGAACATCAAAGTTTCATCGAGCCGTGCTTTGATCGTGTCGAACATGCGGCCCGATGCGTGTCGGAAGCCATGCCCAGCTTGAGTGCATAGGGTTTCCACGGACGCTTATTTCGACCACGCAATCGGCATGTAAGTTGTTGTTTAACATACGGTTTCTGCCTATTGTGCGGCGCACAAAAAGTGCTTGACATCCATCGGAATATCTCTAAAATGGGTCTCATGTTGCGACGCACCAATCGCAGTTGCACCTAGCCGGCAGGTATATCGCGCCGGATCTACCCAAACCACGACCCGCGTTGATGGGTCTGCCATCAGGAGCCTGAGATGACGCTGTTGACCCCCGAGCAAATCGCCGCTGCACAGAAAGCCAACTTCGACACGCTGTTCGGCCTCACGAACAAGGCGTTCGAAGGCGTTGAGAAGCTCGTCGAACTGAACCTGCAAGTTGTGAAGTCCACGCTGGCCGAAAGCCAGGAAAACGCACAGCGCGCGCTGTCGGTGAAGGACGCGCAGGAACTGCTCGCCCTGCAAGCCAGCCTGACCCAGCCGGTCGCGGAAAAGGTGCTGTCGTACGGCCGTCACCTGTATGAAATCGCGTCGGCCACGCAAGCCGAATTCGCCCGCGTCGCGGAAGCGCAGTACGAAGAACAGAACCGCAAGGTCCAAACGCTCGTCGACAACGTCGCGAAGAACGCACCGGCCGGTTCGGAAACCGCCGTCGCCGTCATGAAGTCGGCCATCACCGCCGCCAACACGACGTACGAAACGGTTCACAAGGCAACGAAGCAAGCTGTCGAAATTGCGGAAAGCAACTTCAACGCTGCCGCTACGGCTGCGACGAAGGCCGCTACGCAAGCGACCGAGCAAGCTGCCCGCGCCACCAAGAAGTCGGTTGCGTAAGTTTGCCGCCGGGCCCCTGCCCGGCCGATGCAGCAAGAATCACGAAGAACCCGGCCATCGCGCCGGGTTTTTTGTCGTCTATTGCTCGTGAATCCCACAAACAAAAAGGCGCGCTCCGGTCAAGGAGCGCGCCTTTCTTCTGTAACCGCGGACGCTTACTTCTTGCGCTGCGGCGGCAAGTCCGTGCACACGCCTTCGTACAACTCGGCGGCCATGCCGACCGATTCGCCGAGCGTCGGGTGCGGGTGGATCGTCTTGCCGATGTCGGTCGCATCCGCGCCCATCTCGATCGCGAGACACACTTCGCTGATGAGATCGCCCGCATTCAGACCGACGATGCCGCCGCCGATCACCCGATGCGTCTCTTCATCGAAGATGAGCTTGGTGAAACCTTCGTCGCGGCCGTTGGCGATCGCGCGGCCCGACGCGGCCCACGGGAACACCGCCTTGCCGAACTTGATGCCTTCGGCCTTGCACTGCTCTTCCGTCTTGCCGGCCCACGCCACTTCCGGATCCGTATAAGCGACGGACGGAATCTGCAGCGCGTCGAAATACGCCTTCTCGCCGTGCGCCGCTTCCGCCGCGACGTGGCCTTCGTGCACGGCCTTGTGCGCGAGCATCGGCTGGCCGACGAGATCGCCGATCGCGAAGATGTGCGGCACGTTGGTACGCATCTGCTTGTCGACGTTGATGAAGCCGCGATCCGTCACCGCGACGCCCGCCTTGTCCGCGCCGATCTTGCCGCCGTTCGGGCTGCGGCCGACCGCGAGCAGCACGAGGTCGTAGCGCTGCGGCTCGGCCGGCGCCTTCTCGCCTTCGAACGTCACATAGATGCCGTCTTCCTTGGCTTCCGCCTTGGTCGTCTTGGTCTTGAGCATGACGTTCGTGAAGCGCTTGGAATTGAACTTCTCCCAGACTTTCACGAGATCGCGGTCCGCGCCGAGCATCAGGCCGTCGAGCATTTCGACGACGTCGATGTCCGCGCCGAGCGTCGAATACACCGTCGCCATTTCCAGCCCGATGATGCCGCCGCCCACCACCAGCATGCGCTTCGGAAGCTGGCGCAGTTCGAGCGCGCCGGTCGAATCGACGACACGCGGATCGTCCGGGAAGAACGGCAGCTTCACCGCCTGCGAACCCGCCGCGATGATCGCCTGCTTGAACTTGACGACCTTCTTGCCGTCCGCGCCGTTCACTTCCATGTGATTCGGATCGACGAACGCGCCGACGCCCGTCACGACCTGGACCTTGCGCGCCTTCGCCATGCCCGCGAGACCGCCGGTCAGCTTCTTGACGACGCCTTCCTTGAAGCCGCGAAGTTTGTCGAGATCGACCTTCGGCTCGCCGAAACTGATGCCGTGCGCCGCGAGCTCGGCCGCTTCGTCGATGACGAGCGCCGTGTGCAGCAACGCCTTCGACGGAATGCAGCCGACGTTCAGACACACGCCGCCAAGCGTCGAATAACGCTCGACGAGCACGGTCTTCATGCCGAGATCGGCGGAACGGAATGCCGCCGAATAACCGCCGGGACCGGCGCCGAGCACGAGCATGTCGCATTCGACATCGGCCGCGCCGGCGTAGCTGCCTGCTTGCGGCGCGGGCGTCGGCGCGGCTGCCGGCGCCGCTTTCTGGGGCGCGGGAGCAGGCGCCGCAGCGGACGCGCCGCCTTCGAGCGTCAGAACCAGCGTGCCTTCCGACACGTTGTCGCCGACCTTCACCTTCACTTCCTTGACCGTGCCGGCGGCAGGCGACGGCACGTCCATCGTCGCCTTGTCGGATTCGAGCGTGATGAGCGACTGCTCCTTTTCGACCGTATCGCCCGGCTTCACATGCACTTCGATGACGGGAATGTCCTTGAAGTCGCCGATATCCGGCACCTTCACGTCCTGCACGCCGCCGCCCGAAGCCGCAGCCGGTGCGGGCGCAGCGGCGGGAGCCGGAGCCGGCGATGGCGCGGCCGCAGCGCCGGCGGTTTCGATCATCGCGATGACCGAGCCCTGGCTCACCTTGTCGCCCTGCTTGACCTTCACTTCCTTGATGGTCCCCGCGACATCCGCGGGCACTTCCATCGTGGCCTTGTCGGTTTCGAGCGTGATGACGCCCTGTTCCTTTTCGATGACGTCGCCGGCTTTGATATTGACTTCGATGACATCGACATCGGAGAAGTCGCCGATGTCGGGTACTTTTAGTTCGACGAGACTCATGTTGTCCCCTAAGAGATATGCGGATGGAACCTCGGACGAACGTCCGAGGTTCCGCCGTCGGCCAGATCAGCAGATCAGAGAATGACGCGACGGAAATCGCCCAGAATCGCCGACAGATAAGCGTTGAAGCGCGCCGCGGCCGCGCCGTCGATGACGCGATGGTCATACGACAGCGACATCGGCAGCGTGAGGCGCGGCACGAACTGCTTGCCGTCCCACACGGGCTTCTGATAACCGCGCGACAGGCCGAGGATCGCGACTTCGGGCGCGTTGATGATCGGCGTGAAGTGCGTCCCGCCGATGCCGCCCAGCGACGAGATCGAGAAGCAGCCGCCCTGCATCTGATCGGGCTTCAGCTTGCCGTCGCGCGCGAGCTTCGACAGTTCCGCCATTTCCTTGGCGATATCGACGAGGCCCTTCTTGTCCGCGTCGCGGATCACCGGAACGACGAGGCCGTTCGGCGTATCGGCCGCGAAACCGATGTGGTAGTACTGCTTGAAGACGAGGTTGTCGCCGTCGAGGCTCGCGTTGAAGTCCGGGAACTTCTTCAGCGCCGAGACCACGGCCTTGATGACGAACGCGAGCATCGTGAACTTCACGCCCGCTTTCTCGTGCTCCTTGTTGAGCTTCACGCGCAATTCTTCGAGCTCGGTGATGTCGGCTTCGTCGTTGTTCGTGACGTGCGGGATCATCACCCAGTTGCGATGCAGGTTCGCGCCCGAGATCTTCTTGATGCGCGAGAGCGGCTTCGGCTCGACCGGACCGAACTTCGTGAAGTCGATCTTCGGCCACGGCAAGAGGCCGAGTTCGCCGCCGCCACCGCCAGCCGGCGCCGCAGCCGCAGGCGCCGCGCCCTGTCCCGACATCACGCCCTTCACGAACGCGGTGATGTCCTGCTGCGTGATGCGGTTCTTCGGCCCGGTGCCGCGCACGCGCGACACATCGACGCCCAGTTCCCGCGCGAACTTGCGCACCGACGGCGACGCGTGGCTCGACGTGCGCGAGCCGTCGCCGGCGGGAATGACAGGCGCCTGCGCGAGCGCGGACGGCGCTTCCTTCGGCGCGGGCGCGGGCTTCGCGGGCGCATCCGAGGGCACTTCCTTCGGTGCCGCCGGCGCGGGCGTGGGCGCCGGTGCGGCCGCGCCGCCTGCGCCGCCTTCCAGCACGAGGATCAGCGTGCCTTCGGAGACCGTATCGCCGATCTTGACCTTCAGTTCCTTGACCGTGCCCGACGCCGGGCTCGGCACGTCCATCGTGGCCTTGTCGGATTCGAGCGTGACGAGCGACTGCTCCTTCTCGACCTTGTCGCCGACTTTCACCGCGATCTCGATGACCGGGATGTCCTTGAAGTCGCCGATGTCCGGCACTTTCACTTCGACGGAACCGCCGCCGCTTGCAGCGGGCGCGGCAGCCGGCGCGGGCGCAGCCGCCGCAGCCGGCGCCGGAGTCGGCGCAGCGGCCGCACCGCCGCCTTCCAGCACGACGATGAGCGAGCCTTCCGACACGTTATCGCCGACCTTGACCTTCACTTCCTTCACGACGCCCGCTGCCGAGCTCGGCACGTCCATCGTGGCCTTGTCGGATTCGAGCGTGACGAGCGACTGCTCGGGTTCGACCGTATCACCCACCTTGACCAGCACCTCGATCACGGGGATGTCCTTGAAATCGCCGATGTCCGGCACTTTGACTTCGATCGCTTGACTCATTATTAGTGTCTCCTGGGTCGCACGCGGGCCTCCTTCCGCTTCGGAAAGAGGCCGCGTCACAACGCACGGGGGCGATGCCTTTAGACGGTCATCGGGTTGGGTTTGGACGGGTCGAGGTTGTACTTCTTGATCGCCTCGGCGACGACCTTGCGCTCGATCGTGCCTTCGTCGGCCAGCGCGTTGAGCGCAGCCAGCGTCACCCAGTAGCGGTCGACTTCGAAGAAGTGGCGCAGCGCTTCGCGCGTATCCGAGCGGCCATAGCCGTCGGTGCCGAGCACCACGAACTTCTGCGGGACATAGCCGCGAATCTGGTCGACGAGCGCGCGGATGTAATCCGTCGATGCGATCACCGGGCCCTTCGCGTCCTTCAGCAGCGCCGTGACGTGCGGCAGCTTCTTCTCTTCGGTCGGATGCAGCAGGTTCCAGCGCTCGCACGCCTGACCGTCGCGGGCCAGTTCGGTGAAGCTCGGCACGCTCCACAGATCGGCGCTGACGCCCCAGTCGTCCTTCAACAGTTGAGCCGCGGCGATGACTTCGTTGAAGATCGTGCCCGCGCCCATCAACTGAACGTGCGCCTTGGCCGGCGCATCGGCCTTCTTGAAGGCGTACATGCCCTTGATGATGTCCGAAGCCACGGCATCGCCTTGTGGGATCGCCGGATGCTCGTAGTTCTCGTTCATCACGGTGATGTAGTAGTACACGTCTTCCTGGTCCGCGACCATGCGGCGCAGGCCGTCCTGCATGATGACGGCGAGTTCGTAACCGAACGTCGGGTCATAGCTCACGCAGTTCGGAATCGATGCCGCCCACAGCAGCGAGTGGCCGTCTTCGTGCTGCAGCCCTTCGCCGTTCAGCGTCGTGCGGCCAGCGGTGCCGCCCAGCAGGAATCCGCGCGAACGCATGTCGCCCGCGGCCCACGCCAGATCGCCGATGCGCTGGAAGCCGAACATCGAGTAGAAGATGTAGAACGGGATCATGATCTCGCCGTGCGTCGAGTACGACGTCGCGGCCGCGATCCAGTCACACATGCCACCGGCTTCGTTGATGCCTTCCTGCAGGATCTGCCCCGTCTCCGATTCCTTGTAGAACATCAGCTGGTCGGAGTCTTCCGGGATGTACTTCTGGCCGTCCTGATTCCAGATGCCGATCTGGCGGAAGAGGCCTTCCATGCCGAACGTGCGCGACTCGTCCGGGACGATCGGCACGATGCGCTTGCCGAGCGCCTTGTCCTTCAGCAGGATGTTGAGGATCCGCACGAACGCCATCGTCGTGGAGATTTCACGGCCTTCGCCCGTGCCCTTCAAGAGCGGCTCGAACGCGGACAGCGCCGGCACCGGCAGCGATTCGGCCTTCTCGCGGCGCGTCGGCAGATAGCCGCCCAGGTCCATGCGCTTCTGGCGCATGTATTCGAGTTCCTTCGAGCCTTCCTCGAACGTGAGATACGGCACGTCGGCGATCTGCTCGTCGGTAAGCGGCAGACGGAATTGGTCGCGGAATTTCTTCAGCGTGTCGATCGGCAGCTTCTTCTGCTGGTGCGTGATGTTCATCGCCTGACCATGCTCGCCCATGCCATAGCCCTTGATGGTCTTGGCGAGGATGACGGTCGGCGCGCCCTTCGTCTTGGTCGCTGCGTCGAAGGCCGCGTAGATCTTGTGCGGATCGTGGCCGCCGCGGTTCAGGTTCCAGATGTCGTCATCGGACCAGTCGGCGACGAGCGCCTTAAGTTCCGGCGTGTTGAAGAAGTGCTCGCGCACGAACGCGCCCGACTCCGACTTGTACGTCTGATATTCGCCGTCGACGACTTCCATCATGCGGCGCATCAGCGCGCCGGTCTTGTCGCGTGCGAAGAGCGCGTCCCAGCGGCTGCCCCAGATGACCTTGATGACGTTCCAGCCCGCGCCGCGGAATTCGCTCTCGAGTTCCTGAATGATCTTGCCGTTGCCGCGCACCGGGCCGTCCAGTCGCTGCAGATTGCAGTTGATGACGAACACGAGGTTGTCCAGACGCTCGCGGCCGGCCATGCCGATCGCGCCGAGCGATTCCGGCTCGTCCGTTTCGCCGTCGCCGAGGAAGGCCCAGACCTTGCGGCCTTCGGTCTTCGCCATGCCGCGCGCGGCCATGTACTTCATGAAGCGCGCCTGATAGATCGCCATGATCGGGCCGAGGCCCATCGACACGGTCGGGAATTGCCAGAAATCCGGCATCAGCCACGGATGCGGATACGACGAGATGCCCTCGCCGCCCACTTCCTGGCGGAAGTTGTTCAGTTGCTTTTCGGTCAGGCGGCCGAGCAGGAACGCGCGCGAATAGACGCCCGGCGACGAGTGGCCCTGCACGAAGACGAGGTCGCCGCCGTGATCTTTCGAAGGCGCGTGCCAGAAGTGATTGAAGCCGACGTCGTAGAGCGTCGCGGCCGATGCGAACGAAGCGATGTGACCGCCGACGTTCGTGTCCTTGCCCGCGCGCAGCACCATCGCGATGGCGTTCCAGCGGGTGTACGAGCGGATGCGGTGTTCGATGTCCTGATCGCCCGGAATCTTCGCCTGCGAAGCGACGGGGATCGTGTTGATGTACGGCGTGTTCGCCGAAAACGGCAGGTGCTCGCCATGCACGCGAGCGAATTCGATCTGTTTCTCGATCAGGTAGTGCGCGCGATCAGGACCGACCGCGGAAATCACGCCGTCGAGCGCATCGAGCCACTCGGCGGTTTCCTGAGGATCGTCGTCCTTGGCGTTGGCGACATATTTGAGAACTTCGTCGGGTACAGCGGACATGCTCGTCTCCTGATGTGAGGAACACTCGATGAGAACCGCCGGCGCACGCCCGCGAACACACGCGGAAAAGCGGGCACTGGCCGCGTGCCGGCAATTCTAAAGAGGGTCCAGACCATGACGCAAGGAATTTTTCAAATCATGAGAGCTAATCTCACCATGCGAAAAATTGCTGCAACGCACCGTCCGATAAGACTTTTTTGTTCAGATGTTTCTCCTCCTTTTCCTGCAACTGAGCACGCTTTACCGTCTTTTTACGCCATTTAACAATCAGGTGGTGCGTTACAATCGCTCCATGTTGACCGAACGGCTGATCAAACGCTCGGCGAGGTCCGCGCGCAAGCCGACCGACGCCTCGCCCTCCCGCTGGCACCACGGACCGTGGTGGTCGAACTCCTATTTACTCACGCCGCTCATTTCGATCCTGGTGTTTCTGATCGTGATGAGTCTGATTCTCTGGAGCCTGAACCGGCGCGAGCAACAGCAGCAGGAAGACACGCTTTATCGCAACGTCGCGTGGGCTCAGCAACAAATTCGCCTGTCGATGACCGGTGCGCAGGAGCAGATCCAGGCGCTCGCGCGCGACATCGCGACAGGGCACGGCGATCCGCAAACCTTCCAGACATCGTCCACCGACATCATGCAGGGGCATCCCGAGATCCTCTACATGAACTGGTACACGAGCGAGCATAAGCCGCGCTGGCCGAATACGCCGCTGCCCGTGCTCGGATCGCGCCTCGCCAAACCGAACGACACGCAGATGGACGAGGCCGTGCAGGCCGCCTTCGACGAAGCGCGCACCACCCGCCGCCAAGTCTACTCGCCGTTGCTGTACGACGATCTCGGCAACGGCTACATCACGCTGCAGACGCCGGTTTTCCGCGACCGCGAATTCCTCGGCTCGATCGCGGCCGTGTTTTCGATCGAAGGCATACTGAAGCACGACATTCCGAGCGAATTGTCGGCGAAATACAAGATTTCCATCACCGATCTGAACAACCGCGAGCTCGCGACCACATCGAGCCGCCCGCGCCTGCCGCGCGACATGTTCTACGACCTGCCGCTCGACCCGCCCGGACAAGGCCTGTCGGTGCGCGTGTACTCGTATCCGCAGCTCACGAACTTCACCAACAACACGCTCGTCTGGCTCGTCGCCGGTTTGTCGTGCTTCGTGCTGTGGAGTCTCTGGAGTCTGTGGAAGCACACGCGCCAGCGCTTCGAGGCGCAGCAGGCGCTCTACGCCGAGGCGTTCTTCCGTCGCGCGATGGAAAACTCCGTGCTGATCGGCATGCGCGTGCTCGACATGCACGGCCGCATCACGCACGTGAATCCGGCGTTCTGCCGGATGACGGGCTGGGACGAAAGCGATCTCGTCGGCAAGAACGCGCCGTTCCCGTACTGGCCGCGCGACGCGTATCCGGAGATGCAGCGCCAGCTCGACATGACGCTGCGCGGCAAAGCGCCCTCTTCCGGTTTCGAACTGCGTGTGCGCCGAAAAGACGGGTCATTTTTCCACGCGCGACTCTATGTCTCGCCGCTCATCGACAGTTCCGGCCGTCAGACGGGCTGGATGTCGTCGATGACGGACATCACCGAACCGAAACGCGCGCGTGAGGAACTCGCCGCCGCGCACGAGCGCTTCACCACCGTCCTCGAAAGTCTCGACGCCGCCGTCTCCGTGCTCGCCGCCGACGAAGCCGAACTGCTGTTCGCGAACCGCTATTACCGGCATCTGTTCGGCATTCGTCCGGACGGCCATCTAGAACTCGCGGGCGCGGCGTTCGACGGCGGTTCGCAGAGCTCGTCCGACACCATCGACATGGTCGACACCTACGCGGGCCTGCCCGCCACCGCCCTCACGGAAAGCTCGGCGGACGCGCAGGAGGTCTACGTCGAAGGCATTCAGAAGTGGTTCGAGGTGCGCCGCCAGTACATTCAGTGGGTCGACGGCCATCTCGCGCAGATGCAGATCGCCACCGACATCACGCAGAGGAAGCAGGCGCAGGAACTCGCGCATCAGCAGGAAGAAAAGCTCCAGTTCACGAGCCGCCTGATGACGATGGGCGAAATGGCGTCGTCGCTCGCGCACGAGCTGAATCAGCCGCTCGCCGCGATCAACAACTATTGCTCGGGCTGCGTCGCGCTCGTGAAATCCGGCCGCATGACGCAGGAAACGCTGCTTCCGGTGCTCGAAAAAACCGCGCAGCAGGCCGTGCGCGCGGGCATGATCATCAAGCGCATCCGCGAGTTCGTGAAGCGCAGCGAACCGAAGCGCCAGGCGGCGCGCGTCGCGGATATCGTCGCGGACGCGGTCGGTCTCGCCGAGATCGAGGCGCGCAAACGCAAGATCCGCATCGTCACCGAAATCCGTTCGCGGATGCCCGTCATTTACGTCGACCCGGTTTTGATCGAACAAGTGTTGGTCAACCTGTTGAAAAACGCGGCCGAGGCGATGCATGATGCGAAACCACACGCCGTCGATCCGGTGATACGCGTAGTCGTGCAGCGCATGGACGGCGGCTTCGTGTGCATCAGCGTGGTCGACCAGGGTCCGGGCGTGGACGAAGCAACCGCCGAGCGTCTCTTCGAGCCGTTCTACAGCACCAAGTCCGACGGCATGGGCATGGGGTTGAACATCTGCCGTTCGATCATCGAGTCGCATCGCGGGCGCCTTTGGGTGGTCAACAACGTCGAAGCGGACGGCCACGTGACCGGCGCGACTTTCCACTGCAGCCTGCCGATCGGCGAAGTGGAAGGCGGCTCGGGCACGGGCGGCACGGATGCGCAGGACGAACATACGAGACAACAAACAGTTACGGGAGAACTATGAGCACAGTCACCACTCAGGAAACCGTCTTCGTCGTCGACGATGACGAAGCCGTACGTGATTCCTTGCGCTGGCTGCTCGAAGCAAACGGCTATCGCGTTCAGTGTTTCTCCAGCGCGGAATCGTTCCTCGACGTCTACCTGCCGATCGCCCATTCCGGCGCGATTTCCTGCCTGATCCTCGACGTGCGCATGGCCGGCATGACGGGGCTCGAACTGCAGGAGAAGCTCATCGCCGAGAACTCGCTCTTGCCGATCATCTTCGTGACGGGGCACGGCGACGTCCCGATGGCCGTCTCGACCATGAAGAAGGGCGCGATGGACTTCATCGAGAAGCCGTTCGACGAAGCCGAACTGCGCAAGCTCGTCGAGCGCATGCTCGAAAAGGCGCGCAGCGAGAGCACCAGCGTGCAGCAGCAGCGCGCGGCCGCAGAGCGCTTGGGCAAGCTGACGGCGCGCGAGCATCAGGTGCTAGAACGCATCATCGCCGGGCGGCTGAACAAGCAGATCGCCGACGATCTCGGCATCAGCATCAAGACGGTCGAAGCGCATCGCGCGAACATCATGGAGAAGCTTTCCGTGAACACGGTGGCCGATCTGCTGCGTCTCGCGCTGTCGAACAAGCCGCAGCAATAAGCGCTTCGGCTCTCCCCTTCGCGGCCGGCATCGTCATGCCGGCCGCGCGTTTATCGGCGCGCTCGTGAGCGAATGCGCCCGAATCTCCTTCCCGCCAAAGTTCGTTGAACGCCGAACTGAAAAGTGATATTGGCTGAATCACGCCGGATCACTACCCGATTTCCTCGCTTCAATCCCGGCTACGCGCAACGATCTCGCAACGTCTCGCACGGGGGGATTCGATGTCGAAACGAATGGGTGTCATTGGTTCGCAAATCGGCACGGCAAGAGCGATCGCGTTCGCCGTCACGCTCGCCGCGATGCCGCTTTTCGCCGCGCATCCGCTCGACGCGCAAGCGCAGAACGCCGCGCCGGCCGGCCAGAAACTCACGAACCAGCAACTCGACGCGCTGACCGCGCCGGTCGCGCTCTATCCGGATGCGCTGCTCGCGCAAGTGCTGATGGCGTCGACGTATCCGTCGCAGATTACCGAAGCGGCCGACTGGTCGAAGGCGAATCCGAACGTCAAGGGCGACGACGCCGTGAAAGCCGTGCAGACGCAGCCGTGGGACCCGAGCGTGCAGTCGCTCGTCGCTTTCCCGCAGGCGCTCGCGACGATGGCCTCCAAGATCGACTGGGTGACGCAGCTCGGCAACGCGTTCATCGCGCAGCCGAGCGACGTGATGGACTCCGTTCAGCGTCTGCGGCGCGCGGCGCAAAGCGCGGGCAATCTGAAGACGAACGAGCAGCAGAAAGTCACGAGCGCGCCCGCGCCGGCGGGCAGTACGACCACCAGCACTACGGTGATCCAGATCGAGCCCGCCAATCCGCAAGTCGTCTACGTTCCGACCTACAACCCGACGGTCGTGTACGGGACGTGGCCATATCCCGCGTATCCGCCGGTCTATGTGCCGCCGCCGCCCGGATATGCGATCGGGTCGGCGTTCATGACCGGCATGGCGTTCGCAACAGGCGTCGCGGTCGTGAATTCGCTGTGGGGCAACTGCAACTGGGGTCACGGCGATGTCAACGTCAACGTGAATCGCTATAACAACATCAACACGGCCAACCGCATCAATGCGAACAGCAATAACGTGCGCTGGAACCGCAACGATCCGCAGTTCAACCGGACGAACGTCGCCGCGAACCGCCAGAACCTGAACAACGCCAATCTCGGCGCGAACGGCAACCAGTTCCGGGGCCGCGAGGATGCGCGCGCGCAAGCCGCGCAGACCTTGCAGCAGCGCACCGGCCAGAACCTCAACGAATCGGCGAGCCAGCGCGCGCAGAGCATCCGCGAGGGCGGCGGACCGAACGCGCGCACGACGAGCGATCTTCGTCAGCGCTCGCAGGACGTAAATCGCGACAACGCGCTGCGCGGCGCGGGCGATGGCAACGGCGCGCGCCAGGACATGCAGCGCGGACAGGCGAGCCGGCAGTCGTTCAATCAGTCGCATGAGCGCGCCGGCGCGGGTGGCGGCGGTGTTCAGCGTCAGGCGGGCGGCGGCGGTGGCGGTGGCGGTGGTTTGGGCGCGGGCGGAGGCGGCGTGCAACGTGGCGGCGGCGGATTTCAAGGCGGCGGCGGTGGCGGATTCCACGGCGGTGGCGGAGGCGGCGGCGGGTTCCATCGAGGCGGCGGCGGAGGCTTCCGCCGTTGATGATCGATTCCATCGTCAAACGCCGCGAATGCGGCGAACGCCAGATCCAGGAGCCCGACATGAAACCATTCGCCTCATCGAAGAAGCTCGTCCTGCGCGCGTTCGCGGTCGCGTCGCTCGTGCTCGGCGCGTCGCTCGCGCACGCGCAGGCCGTTTATCCGACGCCCGAAGCGGCGGCGCAAGCGTTCACCGACGCCATCGCCACCAACGACGAAGCCGCGCTCGCCAAAGTGCTCGGCAAGGACCATCGCCGATATGTGCCCGAAGGCAGCATCGGCCGGGAGGATATCTACGCGTACCTCGGCGCGTGGGCGCAGCAGCATCGCATCGTCGAGGATGCGCAAAGGGTCGACGGACATCCTTCCGCGCGCATCGAAGCGGGCACGGACGGCTGGACGCTGCCGATTCCGCTCGTCAAGGTCGCGAACGGCTGGCGCTTCGACATGCGCGCCGCGCGCGACGAGCTGCTGACGAGGCGCATCGGGCGCAACGAGCGATCGGCGATGCAGGTCGCGCTCGCGGTCGTCGCCGCGCAGGGCGACTATCGCAAGACGGCGGGGCGCTACGCCGACCGCTTCGTGAGCACGCCCGGCAAGCACGACGGCCTTTACTGGGACACGGCGCCGGGCGAGCCGGAAAGCCCGCTCGGTCCGCTCGCCGAGACGATGCCGAACAAGCCGACCGACAAGGACGGCTACTACGGCTATCACTACCGCATTCTGACGTCGCAAGGCTCGAACGCACCGGGCGGCGCGAAGAACTATCTTCAGGACGGACGGCTGACGCAGGGTTTCGGCGTCATCGCGACACCCGCGCGCTACGGCCAGACGGGCGTGATGACGTTCATGGTCAATCAGGACGGACAGATCTACGAGAAGGATCTGGGCCCGGATTCCGCAAGCAAGGCGGCGGCGATCAAGTCGTTCAACCCGGATTCGTCGTGGAAGGTGGTGACGCCCTGAGCGGGCGCGGGGTGGCGCGCGGCTCAGGGCGAGAGGACTATTGTTTCGTCAACTGGCCGTAGGCATAACGAAGTTCGTTCAGGTTATGCACGTTGTACAGAACCGTTCGGCGATAACCATTGCTGCCGGTGATCGGCACGAACAGAATGGCCGCGTTGCCGGTATAGGTCGTGCCGGCGGGCACCGAGCAGGAAGTGGCGGGCGCCACGCTCATCGTCACGGCGTACATGTTGCGATTGCTGCCGGGCGTCGCCAGCAACATTTTTCCGCTGACGTCGCAACCGCTTAGCTTGCCTGTGAAAGAGCCGTCGTCGGCGATCGTCAGCGACGTCGACGATTGCGTCCAGGTGCCCGCGACGCTCTGCTGCGTGACACTCAATGCGTTCGCTGCATCGTAGTTCGACGAGAACTCCGTGGTCGCTCCATTCGCGACGTAGCTCCCGCTGAAAGTGTTTCGCGGCGAGTAGGTTCCGCTTCCCGAGCTCGTCGGATACGCGAACAGCATGTTGTTGAAAGACAGACCGGACGTCAGCGTCCAGGCCTGCGGCGAGTATGAGATGACGCCATAGAGTGCGCTGGTCACGATCGACCCAATCGCATTGAGCGACGAGATATTGCCGTCCGGATCGACTAGCGCGATGGTGCGGTTCGTCAGCGAATTCGTCGTCCAGATTCCTTCGGCGTTCGTTCCTGTTTGCGCCGTCGATCCTGCTTGCGGATTCGCGAGGCTCGGCAGTGCTTCCCCCACCGTTGCCGGCGAAGACGCCGCAGCAGGCGCGCTGGCGCTGGTCGGCAAATCTGTCGAAGGGACCGTCGACGACGCCGCGCTGGCCGGTGCGGCCGCGGCGGGCGCGCTGGCGGGCTGACGGTTCTCATCCGCGCCGCCGGAGCCTCCGCCACCGCACGCGGAAAGCAAAACGACACTGCTAAACGTCAATGATATGACTGCACATTTTCCGAAAGACATTCTTGATTTTCTCCTGCAAGCATCGGTAAATAACGCGGCAGGGAGTATCCCGGAAGAACGGTGGTTTACTGGTAAGCGGCAAGTAATTTGACAAGCGCTGGGCGAAGACTCATCAGCACGCAGCGGATCCGAGATTCTGGTTTCACGTCGGTGACCCGCCGAGACTCCCGAGCGCGCCCGGCGGTATAATTTCGCCCTTCCCAAGGGCGCATTTGCCGCACAGCGGCCAAGCAAGCGCCCAGCACCTTGCGCGAGCGCCGCGCACCGTCGCCGATCAGAGCGGCGGGCACGGCGTCGGCTTCACGCCCTCGCGCGCCCTCGCCCATCCTCGATCCGATTCGCCATGACCGCCCAACTCATCGACGGCAACGCCCTATCCAAGACCCTTCGCGCCGATGTCGCCCGGCGCGCCGCCGCCCTCTCCGCCCGTGGACATAAGCCGGGCCTGGCCGTCGTGCTCGTCGGCGACAACCCGGCGAGCGAAGTCTACGTGCGCAACAAGGTGAAGGCCTGCCAGGACAACGGCCTGCACTCGGTGATGGACCGTTTCCCCGCGACGCTCGCCGAACACGAACTGCTCGCGCACATCGAAAAGCTCAACGCCGATGCGTCGATCCACGGCATCCTCGTGCAACTGCCGCTGCCCGCCCACATCGACAGCCACAAGGTCATCGAGGCGATCGCGCCGGAAAAGGACGTCGACGGTTTTCACGTCGCCAATGCCGGCGCGCTTCTGACCGGCAAGCCGCTCTTTCGCCCGTGCACGCCCTACGGCGTGATGAAGATGTTCGAAGCGCACGGCATCGACCTGAAAGGCGCGAACGCCGTCGTGATCGGGCGCTCGAACATCGTCGGCAAGCCGATGGCGCTGCTCCTGCTCGAAGCGGGCGCGACCGTCACGATCTGCCACAGCAAGACGCGCGACCTCGCCAAACATACGCGCGACGCCGATGTGATCGTCGCCGCGGTCGGCCGCCGCGACATCCTCACCGCCGACATGGTGAAGCCGGGCGCGACGGTCATCGACGTCGGCATGAACCGCAACGACGAAGGCAAGCTGTGCGGCGACGTCGATTTCGCGGGCGTGAAGGAAGTGGCGGGCTATATCACGCCGGTGCCCGGCGGCGTCGGCCCGATGACCATCACGATGCTGCTCGTCAACACGATCGAAGCGGCCGAGCGCGCGGCGCAGGCTTGAGCGGCGCGGGGCGGCCGCGGGTTGTAGGGGAATGCCGGGCATTGCCTTAATCGGCCCCTTAAAAACAAACGATTGGAATTTGCCGCGCCCGCCCCAATAATCTCCGAACGAGCCGGCGCGGGGCGCGACACCCGTGCGGCGTCATCCAACATCAGCACGGGAGAGCCATGAGCGATACCACGTCAGCCATCACGTCCGAAGCGGCAGCGGCCAATCCGCTGCTCGACTTCTCCGATCTTCCGCGTTTCGGCGAGATTCAGCCGGCGCACGTCACGCCCGCGCTCGATGTGCTCCTTGCCAATGCCAAGGCCGCCGTCGACCGTGCAAGCGCGCCCGAGACGCCTGCGACGTGGAAAGACGTCGTCGAGGCCGTCGAGCAGGAATCGGAAAAATTGTCGCGCGCGTGGGGCATCGTCGGCCATCTGAACGCCGTCGCCGATACGCCCGAACTGCGCGCCGCCCACGCTGAAAACCTGCCGCGCGTGACCGAATTCTCGGCGAGCGTCGGACAGAATCTCGCGCTCTACGAAAAGTACAAGGCGATCGCCGCCGGTACCGAATTCGCGGGCTTGTCGGCCGAGCGCAAAAAAATCCTCGAAAACTCGCTGCGCGATTTCCGTCTCTCGGGCGCCGAATTACCCGAAGACCGCAAGCCGCGTTTCGCGCAGTTGCAGGAAGAACAGGCGGCGCTGTCGAAGGCGTTTTCGGATCACGTCCTCGATTCGACCAACGCCTATGCGTACATCGTCACGCAGAAGAGCGATCTCGCCGGTCTGCCCGACGACGTGATCGAAGCCGCCCACGAAGCCGCGCAACGCGACGGCAAGGACGGCTGGAAGTTCACGCTGCATTTCCCGTCGTATTTCCCGGTGCTGCAGTATTCGGAGCATCGTCCGATGCGCGAGGCGATGTATCGCGCGTACGTCACGCGCGCGTCCGAACTCGGCGCGACCTATGGCAACGGCAAGGCCGAATGGGACAACACGGCGAACGTCGTCGAGCATCTGAAGCTGCGCGAGGAAGAAGCGAAGACGCTCGGTTATCAGAACTTCGCGGAAGTGTCGCTCGCGCCGAAGATGGCGGAATCGCCCGCGCAGGTCATCGCGTTCCTCGAAGACTTGGCGAAGCGCGCCCGCCCCTACGCCGAAAACGACTGGATGGAACTGCGCGCGTTCGCCGCGACCGAGCTCGGCATGCCCGAGTTGCAGCCGTGGGACATCGCGTACGCGGCGGAGAAGCTGCGTCAGAAGCGCTATTCGTTCTCGGAAAACGAAGTGAAGCAGTACTTCCCTCAAGAAGCCGTGTTGAAGGGCCTCTTCAAGGTGACGGAGACGCTCTTCAACGTGTCGATCCGCCGCGACGAAGCCGCCGTGTGGAATCCGGACGTGCGCTTTTTCCGCGTCGAGAACAAGGACGGCACGCTCGTCGCGCAGTTCTATCTCGACCTCTACGCGCGCGAAGGCAAGCGCGGCGGCGCATGGATGGACGACGCGCGCTCGCGTCACAAGCGCGGCGAAGGCGGCGTGCAGACGCCGGTTGCTTATCTCACCTGCAACTTTTCGGCGCCGGTGGGCGGCAAACCCGCATGCTTCACGCACGATGAAGTCATCACGCTGTTCCACGAATTCGGGCATGGACTGCATCACATGCTGACGCGCATCGACGAACTGGGCGTGTCGGGCATCAACGGCGTGGAGTGGGATGCGGTCGAACTGCCGTCGCAGTTCATGGAGAATTTCTGCTGGGAATGGGACGTGTTGACCGACATGTCCGCGCACGTCGAAACCGGCGCGCCGCTGCCGCGCGAACTGTTCGACAAGATGCTCGCCGCGAAGAACTTCCAGAGCGGTTTGGGCACGCTGCGCCAGATCGTCTTTTCGATGTTCGATATGGTGCTGCACACGTCCTACGATCCGGCCAACGCGACGCAGAACGTCAACGATCTCGCACGCGCGATCAACGAGAAGTTCCATGTGATCCCGCAGGCGCCCTTCTCGCGCTGGCCGAATACGTTCAGCCATATTTTCGCGGGCGGGTATGCGGCGGGGTATTACAGCTATAAGTGGGCGGAAGTTTTATCCGCCGATGCGTACGCCGCGTTCGAGGAAGCCGCGAAGGCCGGAAGCGGTTCGGTGCTCGATGCGACCACGGGTACGCGTTATCGTCGCGAGATTCTGGAAGTCGGCGGCAGCCGTCCGGCGATGGAATCGTTCAAGGCGTTCCGTGGGCGCGAGCCGGATATCGACGCGTTGTTGAGGCATAACGGGATGTCGGGCGCGACGGTGCATTGACGCCTCCTGCCGATTGATGCGAAAACCCGGTCCGCGAGGACCGGGTTTTTTTTATCGCCTCTCAATCCTGAAATTCACCTCCCCCGGCCTTCCTTCCAGCGCCAGCGTCGCACGCACGGCCGGACTCCGGCTCACCACCTTCCCGCGCCTGACAACAACCGTTCGCGCCGCCCGCAGCCGAATAGCTTCGACAGGATCGCGCGCATCCAGCACCACGCAATCCGCGTTGCAGCCCACTTCGATGCCATACCCTTCGAGCCCGAGAATCCGCGCAGGATTTTTCGTGACCGCATCGAAGCACGCGCGCATCGCGTCGACGCCCGTCATCTGCGCGACGTGCAAGCCCATGTGCGCGACGTCGAGCATGTCGCCCGAACCCAAGCTGTACCACGGATCCATCACGCAGTCGTGCCCGAACGCGACCGTGATGCCCGCCGCCATCAGTTCCGGCACGCGCGTCATGCCGCGCCGCTTCGGGTAAGTATCGGAGCGCCCCTGCAACGTGATGTTGATGAGAGGATTCGCGATTGCATTCACGCCCGCCTCGCGCATTAGCGGAATAAGCTTGCTGACGTAGTAGTTGTCCATCGAATGCATCGACGTGAGATGCGAGCCGGTGACGCGTCCATGCAAGCCGAGCCGATGCGTCTCCGCAGCGAGCGTTTCGATGTGGCGCGACATCGGATCGTCGGACTCGTCGCAGTGCATGTCCACGCGCAAGCCCTGCTCCGCCGCGTATTCGCACAGCAGTTTCACCGATGCCGCGCCGTCCGCCATCGTGCGCTCGAAGTGCGGAATGCCGCCGACGACATCGACGCCCATCGCGATCGCGCGCTTCAGATTGTCGAACGCGCCCGGGCTGCGCAACACGCCGTCCTGCGGAAACGCGACAAGTTGCAGATCGAGATACGGCTTCACGCGCCGTTTCACTTCGACGAGCGCTTCGACGGCCAGAAGCCGCGGATCGCACACATCGACATGAGAACGGATCGCGAGCAATCCGCGCGCGACGGCCCAGTCGCAGTACTGCAGCGCGCGCTCGACGAGCGCTTCCTGCGTGAGATCCGGCTTCAATTCACCCCATAGCGCGATGCCTTCGAGCAGCGTGCCGGACGCATTCACGCGCGGCAGGCCGTAGGAAAGCGTCGCGTCCATATGGAAGTGCGCGTCGACGAAAGGCGCGGTGACGAGCGAGCCGTTCGCATCGATTTCCTCGCGCGCGGTGGCCGCAAGATGCCGCTCGATCGCGGCGATGCGCCCCGCCTCCATGCCGATGTCGACGAGTTCGCGCGAGTGAGCGAGCGCCGCGCGGCGAATGATCAAATCCATGTGCGAAACCTCCGTGCCGGGCTGTTCGTCCGATTGTATCGGGACATAAAAGCCGTGCGGAGGCGCGATTCAACCCGTCAATCGATGACGGCCGACGATCGCGAAACTGAGCGGCAGCGAACCGCGCGGCATCGTGCGTTCCGTCGTGCGCTCCGTCTCGTGCGCAAGCGGATGCGCGTCGAATACGCCGAGGCGATTGCCGCTGTGCGAACCGCGCCGCGCCGCACTCGGCATGCGATGACGCACGCGCGCGCCGCCGGGAAAACATATCGCGTAGCTGTCGAAGCGCCCGCCGTCTTCGGTGCGCTCGATCCAGCCGACGCCCGCCGCGACGCCGCTTTCATCGACGGCGGCGGCGATCGCGTGAATCGACGGATCGTCGAACGGATCGGCGCGCGAATCGTCGATACCCGAAGGGGAAAACAGCGCGAGCCACACGCCTTGGCGCGCGGCATAGGCGAGCTTTGCGGCGATGAATCGACAGTCGAGCGCGGCATCGCCCTTCCGCGATTCGAGCGCGATGACGGCGACACGAAACGATGCGGCATCCAAGTGGAACTCCCGATGTGACGAGTGAGTATCCTCATTGAAGCGCTCGGCAATCGATAAGTAAAATGAATGTTTCGACGTGTTCGATCGCCAAATGGAATTAAAACTCCTGCGCTCCTTTCTCACCATCGCCGAATTGCGTCATTTCGGCCGTGCCGCCGAAGCGCTGCACTTGAGCCAGCCTGCGCTCAGCAAGCAGATTGCGTCGCTCGAAGAAAGCCTCGGCGCGCGCCTCTTCGAACGCGGACGCCACGGCGCGGATCTGACGACGTTCGGCGCGGGCTTCATCGGCGATGCGCAAGCGCTCGTGCGCGACGCCGACGCCGTGCTGGCCCGCGCACGCGAAGCCGCGAGCGGCGCGCGCGGATTTCTGCGCGTCGGCTTGTGCCTGTCGACGCTCACGCATGTGCCGAAGCTGATCGCCGAATTCGGCGCGCTGAATCCGGACGTGAGCATCACGCTGCACGATCTCTCGTCGCACGAACAGACGCGCCGCATCCTCGCGAACAAGCTCGATGTCGGATTCATGCGGATGCCCGCGAGCGCCGGGCTTTCCGGCTTCACCGTGCTCGATGAAACGCTCGCGCTCGCCGTGCCCGAGCACACGCGCTACAAGCGTCTGCCCGCGAATCTGAACGAACTGAACGAACCGGGATTCATCGCGCTGTCGCGTGGGCGCGGGCCGGGGCTTGCTGCGCAGATCGATCGCTGGTGCGCGAAGCACGATTTCGCGCCGCGCGTGATTCAGGAAGCGGACGATATCCAGTCCGTGCTCGCATCGGTGGCGGGCGGCGTGGGCGCGGCGTTCCTGCCATCGCGCGCGCAGTACTTGCTGCGCGATGCGCGCGTGCTGACATTGCGCGATCGAGCGGCGCGCTGGCGCGTCGGACTTGCATGGCAAGACGAACGCGACGACACCGTCACGCGCCGCTTCGTCGCGTTCATGAAGGCGCGCGTGAAAGCGCTGAAGGCGCGCGCTACGCTCGACGCGTGAGCTTAGCGAGCAGCATCGCTTTGACGTCGGGCCATTCGTCGTCGATGATCGAAAAGCGCACCGAATTGCGCTTGCGGCCATCGGGCATGATGCGCTCGTGCCGCACGATGCCTTCCTGTTTCGCGCCGACGCCGAGTATCGCCGCGCGCGATTTCGCATTGAGCTCGTCGGTGGTGAACTGCACGCGCACGCAACGCATTGCTTCGAACGCGTGCGCGAGCAGCAGAAACTTCGCTTCCGTGTTGATGCCCGTGCGCTGCGTCGATGCCGCGAGCCACGTATGTCCGATTTCGAGCTTGCGGTTCACGCGGTCGATCTTCCAGTAACGCGTGCTGCCGACGACGCGCGCATCGCTGGCGCGCACGATCACGAACGGCATCACGGTGCCGGCATCGCGGCCCGCGAGTGCGGTGTCGATATAACGATCGATGGTGTCTTCGTTCGGCACGACCGTCACGCTCAGATTCCAGAGTTCGCCGTCGGCGGCTGCATCGAGCAAGGCGGCGCGATCCTCGCGTTGCAGCGGACGAAGCTGCACGCGCTCGCCGTTCAAAGTCGGTTGGCTCATCGTTGGTTTTCAGTTTGCTCGTGAGCCGACATCATAATTCGCCGCGTCAGACATCGTCCGTTCCCGGCGCGGCCGCCTTCGAGTCGACATCCTCGTCGGGCGGCAATTCTTCGGGCGGCGCATCGTTGGCCGGCAGCGTGAACCAGAATCGTGCGCCCAGAATGCGCCCGTTCGCGTCCGCGCGATTCTCGACGCCGATGTGCCCGCCATGCGCCTCGACGATCGCGCGGCAGATGGCGAGACCGAGCCCGATGCCCGGTTGCGCCGATTCCTTCTCGCCGCGCGTGAACTTGTCGAAGAGACGGTTCTGCATGCCGGCCGGCACGCCCGGCCCTTCATCGTCGATGCACACGCGCACGAAGCGCGCATCGCCGTCGTGCGCGAGCGCGGCGCCGATGCGGATCGGCGTCGCGGGCGGCGTGTACTTCGCGGCGTTTTCCAGCAGGTTGGCGAAGAGACGCTCCATCAGCACGGCGTCGAGTTGCAGCAACGGCAAGTTCGCCGGCACGCGCGTCTGTACGGGACGCCCGGCGAGCACGCGGCGCGAACTCGCGAGCGCGGCGCCCACGGTTTCTTCGAGCATCGACCATTGACGATTCAGCCGGATCGCGCCCGCCTGCAGACGCGCCATGTCGAGCAGATTGATCACGAGGCCGCTCATGCGCAGCGCTTCTTCGTGGATCGCGTGCACGAGTTCCTGCGATGCCTCGCTCTGGCCGCCTGCTTCCCGCGCCTCTTCCTCCAGCACCGAAGCGAAGCCGACGATCGACGTGAGCGGCGTGCGCAGATCGTGCGATATCGCGGATAAAAGCGAGTTGCGCAGGCGCTCCGATTCCATGTTGACGAGCGCGTCCTGCGCGATTTCGACGTAATGCACGCGTTCCAGCGCAAGCGCGATCTGCGACGCGAACGTTTCGATCATGCGGCGCTGCTCGGGCACCGCGAGTTCGGCTTCGCGCCCGGTCACGAGCGCAAGCACGCCGCGCGTGCGCATCGGCGCCTTGAGCGGGAGATAAAGCGCCTGGCTCGCGGGCAAGGTCTCGGTGCCGCGTCCGGCCGGTTTCTGCTGGTCATAGACCCATTGCGCGATGTCGAGATCGAGACGCGCGGCATCGAGCGTCACATCGGGATTCGGTTCGTCCACTTTCTGCCGCACTTTCTCGGCGGCGTCGGGCAGGAGCATCGCGACCTTCGCCTGAAACACTTCCGCGACGTGGCGCGTGCCGATCTCGATGATCTGCTCGGTCATCAACGCGGCGCCGAGTTCCTTGGTCATCGCGTACATCGCGCCCGTGCGCCGCTCGCGTTGCGATGCGATGCGCGCCTCGCGCCGCAGGCTCGACGTCAGATGACTGATCGTGAGCGAGGTCAGCAGCATGACGAGGAACGTGAGCAGATACTGCGTGTCCGTCACGGAGAAAGACAGCTCGGGCGGCACGAAGAAGAAGTCGAACGCGGCGACCGACAGAAACGACAGCATCACGCCGGGACCGCGCCCGAGCCGCACGGCCGCGAAGATCACGCCGAGCAGATACAGCATCACGAGATTCGTGATTGCGAACTGACGGGCGGCGAGCATGTCGGCGACGAGCGTGATGCCCCCGCCGATCGCGAGCGCATGAAGATAGGCGCGCGGTGGCGAGTGCGCGCCGTCGCGCCAAGTGCCGAACGCTTGCGTGATCGTGCGGCGTGGCTCGTCGCGTGTGCCGGTCGACACGAGCGTCACGTCGATATCGGATCCTTGCCGGATGATGCGCTCGCTCACCGGCCGAGCGATGAGACGCCGCCATCCCGCGCTCGCCGACGCGCCCGCCACGAGCTTCGACACGTTGCGCATGTGCGCGTAGTCGATGAGCGTCGCGGCGGCATCGGCGCCATCGAGCGTGACGGTTTCCGCGCCGAGTTCGGAGGCGAGCTTGAGCGCGTCGAGCGTGCGGCGGCGCTGATCGTCGGAGAGGCGCTGCAGCTTCGGCGTCTCGACGTACACCGCGAGCCAGTCGGCCTTGAGCGCCGTGGCGAGCCGCGCGGCCGCGCGCACGAGCGTCGCGCTTTCCGGTCCCGGGCCGATGCACGCGATGAGCCGTTCGCGCGCGCGCCAGATGCGTTCGATCGACTGATCGGCGCGGTATTCGCGCATTTGCGCGTCGACGCGATCGGCCGTGCGGCGCAAGGCGAGTTCGCGCAGCGCGATCAGATTGCCCTTGCGAAAAAAGTTGCGCACGGCGTGCTCGGCCTGCGCCGGCAGGTAGACCTTGCCTTCGCGCAGACGGTCGAGCAGTTCTTCGGGCGGCAGGTCGACGAGCGTGACTTCATCGGCGAGGTCGAAGATGCGATCGGGCACGGTCTCCCAGACGCGAATGCCGGTGATGCGCCCGACGATGTCGTTGAGGCTTTCGAGGTGCTGGACGTTGACGGTCGTATAGACGTCGATGCCCGCGTCGAGCAGTTCTTGCACGTCTTGCCAGCGCTTCATGTGGCGAGAGCCGTGCACGTTCGAGTGCGCGAGTTCGTCGACGAGGATGAGGTGCGGTTTTCGGGCGAGCGCGGCGTCGAGGTCGAATTCGGCGAGCAGACGGCCGCGGTGTTCGATGCGCGCGGGCGGGAGCGTTTCGAGGCCTTCGACCAGTGCAAGGGTTTCCTTGCGGCCATGCGTTTCGACCAGGCCGACGACTACTTCCACGCCTTCATCGCGGCGGCGGCGTGCGGCCTGCAACATCGCGAAGGTCTTGCCTACGCCCGCCGATGCGCCGAAGAAAATCTTCAGTCTGCCGCGCTCGCGTTTTTCTTCCTCGCGGTGGAGTTTGTCGAGGAGTTCTTCTGGGGTTGGGCGGGGCATGGTATTTTTTGGGGTTCTTGCTGGCGCTTGTTGTGGTGGTTCGCTTGCGATTTCGCTGGATCCCGTTTTCGTGTCGGTCTGTTAGCACTGCCCCTGTGCGGGGCGGCACTCACTTTCTTTGCTGCTGCAAAGAAAGTAAGCAAAGAAAGCAGCTCCCGATACGCCCGCGGTCACACGCAATTTGGGTAGTCCTCTCGTCCATCGTGGGCTGCCTAAAGAGTGCCCTCAAACACCTAATCGGGCTTGGCTCGCGCACGGTCTGCCACATCGCACCACACAACAAACTGGTTCAGCACCAAATAGCTCCAGCCCGCTTCGCGGCCGACCGGTCAATCGGGTCTGCGCGTGCTTCTCTACTAACGTCTCCATCTCTCCGCAAGTGCCGCACGTTGGTTTCCCTTGCATACCCGGCGGCAGCGCGTAGCGCTGTGCCGAAGCTCTTTCGTGCTGAACCAGTGTCCTTGGAAAACTAGCTCGTCAGACCGTGCGCGATCCAAGCCCCGTTATTGTGATGAGGGCACTCTTTAGGCGAGTGCCACCTTGGACGAGAGAACTACCCAAATTGCGTGTGACCGCGGGCCTGAAAAGCTGCTTTCTTTGGTTACTTTCTTTGCAGCAGCAAAGAAAGTGACTGCCGCCCCGCACAGGGGCAGTGCTAATAGACCGAGAGCAAAACGGGATCCGGCGAAACCAAGCCAAGCGCCCCCAACTACTCCCCATCCAACGCAAGATTCAATTTAAGCACATTCACCCGAGACTCTCCGAGCACTCCAAACTGCCTCCCGCTAGTAGCTTGAGCGACAAGCGCTTCGACGCGAGCCACCGACATCCCCCGCGCCTTCGCGACCCGCGAAACCTGATACGCCGCAGCCGCCGGACTGATTTCCGGATCGAGCCCGCTCCCGGACGAAGTCACCAGATCGACGGGAACAGCCGCCTCATTCCCCGGATCGGCATCGTGCAAGGCGGCAATGCGCGCTTTGATCTCATCGGCGAGCGCCGGATTGGTCGGCCCGAAATTGGAGCCACTAGAACTCCCCGCGTTATAAGGATTCGGCGCAGTAGCCGACAAACGCCCCCAGAAATACCGAGGCGCATCGAACTGCTGCCCGATGATCTGCGAGCCCACGAGACGCCCATCGCGCTCGATCAAACTCCCATTCGCCTGATGCGAAAACGCCGCCTGTCCGATCGCGGTGACGACCGCCGGATACACCACGCCCGTCACGACAGTCAACGCGACGAACAACACCAGCATGGGACGCAACAGATTCTTCATGATGTTCAACTCCAGCCAAGAGCGGTAATGACCATATCGATGAGCTTGATGAACGGAAACGGCAACACGATGCCGCCCAGCCCGTAAATCAGCAGGTTCCGTCGCAACAACGACGCGGCGCCCAAAGCGCGATACTTCACGCCCTTCAACGCGAGCGGAATCAGAAACACGATGATGAGCGCATTGAAGATCACCGCCGACAGAATCGCCGACGATGGCGACGCCAGATGCATCACGTCCAGCACGCGCAACTGCGGATACGTCGTCGCAAACGCGGCCGGGATGATCGCGAAGTACTTGGCGACGTCGTTGGCGATGGAAAACGTCGTCAGCGAGCCGCGCGTCATCAGCATCTGCTTGCCAATCTCCACGATCTCGATGAGCTTCGTCGGGTTCGAATCGAGATCGACCATGTTGCCCGCTTCCTTCGCGGCCTGCGTGCCCGTGTTCATCGCCACCGCGACGTCGGCCTGCGCGAGCGCGGGCGCATCGTTGGTGCCGTCACCCGTCATCGCGACGAGACGCCCCTCGGACTGATGCGCGCGGATCGTCGCCAGCTTCGCTTCCGGCGTCGCTTCGGCGAGAAAGTCGTCGACGCCCGCTTCCGCCGCGATGGCAGCAGCCGTCAGCCGGTTGTCGCCCGTCACCATCACCGTCTTGATGCCCATCTTGCGCAGCTCCGCGAAGCGCTCCTTGATGCCGCCCTTCACGATGTCCTTCAGCTCGATCACGCCCAGCGCGCGCGTCGTATCGTTCACGCGCTCGGCCACCACGAGCGGCGTGCTGCCGCGCCGCGCGACTTCATCGACGGCATGCTGCACTTCCTGCGGAAACCGTCCGCCGCGTTCTTCGACGTAACGCTTCAACGCATCGGCGGAACCCTTGCGGATCTCGCGATTCGGCAGATCCACGCCGCTCATGCGCGTCTGCGCGCTGAACGCGAGAAAGGTCGCGTGCAACGTCGCCATGTCGCGCTCGCGGATATTGAAGCGCTGCTTCGCCAGCACGACGATGCTGCGGCCTTCCGGCGTTTCATCGGCGAGCGATGCGAGTTGCGCCGCGTCCGCGAGATCGCGCTCGGCCACGCCGGGCGCCGCCACGAACGTCGACGCCTGGCGATTGCCGAGCGTGATCGTGCCGGTCTTGTCGAGCAGCAGCACGTCGACGTCGCCGGCCGCTTCGACCGCGCGACCCGACGTCGCGATCACGTTCGCCTGCATCATGCGGCTCATGCCCGCGACGCCGATCGCGGACAGCAGCCCGCCGATCGTCGTCGGAATCAGGCACACGAGCAGCGCGACGAGCGCGGTGATCGTGACGACGTGGCCCTGCTTCGCCGCCTCGACGGAGAACATCGAGAACGGCAGCAGCGTCGCGGTCGCGAAGAGCAGCACGAGCGTCAGCGCGACGAGCAAGATCGTCAGCGCAATTTCGTTCGGCGTCTTCTGACGCTTCGCGCCTTCGACCATCGCGATCATGCGGTCGAGAAACGCCTCGCCCGGATTCACCGATACGCGCACGACGATCCAGTCGGAGAGCACGCGCGTGCCGCCCGTCACCGACGAGAAATCGCCGCCCGACTCGCGGATCACCGGCGCGGATTCGCCCGTGATCGCGGATTCGTCGACCGACGCGACGCCTTCGATCACGTCGCCGTCGGCGGGAATCACGTCGCCCGCTTCGACGAGCACGACATCGTCGCGACGCAATTCCGTGGACGTCGTGATGCGGATCGGCGATTTCGGATGCGGCTCGTTGAGCTTCTTCGCCATGACGTTGTGCTTCGCCTGGCGCAGCGATGCCGCCTGCGCCTTCGAGCGCCCTTCCGCGAGCGCTTCGGCGAAGTTCGCGAAGAGCACCGTGAACCACAGCCACAGCGCGATCGCGAGGATGAAGCCCGCGGGCGCTTCCGCCTGGCCGGCGAGCGCGGCGAGCCAGAGCACCGTCGTCAGAATGCTGCCGACGTAGACGCAGAACATCACCGGATTGCGCAACTGCGTGCGCGGCGCGAGCTTCCTGAACGAATCGACGATCGCCGGCTTCACGAGCGCCGGATCGAACATCGAACGTGCCGCTGTGCGCGCCTGCCCGAGATTCTCCGGGCGATGCAGCGGCGTTTGATTCTCTTGATTCATGCTGTCCTCGGAAATCAATGGCTTGCGATCATCGTGACGTGCTCGACGATGGGCCCGAGCGCGAGCGCCGGCACATACGTGAGCGCGCCGACCAGAAGGAGCGTGCCGAGCAGGAGCACGACGAAGAGCGGTCCGTGGGTCGGCAAGGTGCCCGCTGTCACGGCGAGACGCTTCTTCGCGGCGAGCGAGCCCGCGATGGCGAGGATCGGAATGAGCGAACCGAAGCGGCCGAACCACATCGCGATGGCGAGCATCGAGTTATAGAACGGCGTGTTCACCGAAAGGCCCGCGAACGCGCTGCCGTTGTTGTTGGCGGCGGAGCTGAACGCGTAAAGCACTTCGGAGAAGCCGTGCGCGCCCGGATTCGCGATGCCCGCCGTGCCCGCCGCGCTCAGCACGGCGATCGACGTGCCCAGCAGCACCAATAGCGGCGTAAGCAGAATGACGATGGAGACCATCTTCATCTCGAACGATTCGATCTTCTTGCCGACATATTCGGGCGTGCGGCCGATCATCAGACCCGCGACGAACACCGCGAGCAACGCGAACGCGAGCATGCCGTAGAGACCGGAACCGACGCCGCCGAAGATCACTTCGCCGAGCTGGATCAGCAGCATCGGCACGAGGCCGCCGAGCGGCGTCAGCGAATCGTGCATGCTGGAGACCGCGCCGCACGATGCGGCGGTCGTCGCGACCGTGAAGATGCCCGATTGCGCGATGCCAAGGCGCGTTTCCTTGCCTTCCATGTTGCCGCCGGCCTGTAGCGTGGACGCTTGCGTATCGACCTTGAGCGACGCATAAAGCGGATTGCCGGCCTGCTCCGATGCAATTTCGCCCCAGCACGCGACGGCGAACGCGATGGTCATCGCCGCGAGCACGGCATAGCCCTGACGCCTGTCGCCGACCGTGCGCCCGAACACGACGCACAGCGCAGCCGGGATGATCAGCATCGCGAGCATCTGCATGAAGTTCGAGAACGGCGTCGGGTTCTCGTACGGATGCGCGGAGTTCGCGTTGAAGAAACCGCCGCCATTCGTGCCGAGCATCTTGATCGCTTCCTGCGAGGCGACGGGCCCCATCGGCAGCGTCTGTTTCTCGGCCTTGAGCGTCTGCGTGACGGGCTTGCCTTGTGCGTCGGTGGATTGCGTCTGATATGTGGTGACCTGCAGCGTCGATACGTCCTGATACGCCCTGAAGTTCTGGATCGCGCCCTGGCTCACGAAGACGAGCGCGAACACGACGGCAAGCGGCGCAAGGATGTAGAGCGTCGTGCGCGTGAGGTCGACCCAGAAGTTGCCGATGGTCTGCGCGCTATGCCGCTTGAAGCCGCGAATCAGCGCGATGACGACCGCGATGCCCGTCGCCGCCGAGAGAAAGTTCTGCACGGTCAGGCCGAGCATCTGCGCGAGATAGCCGAGCGTGCTTTCGCCGCCGTAGTCCTGCCAGTTCGTGTTGGTCACGAAGCTGATGGCGGTGTTGAATGCGGCATCGGGCGTCATGCCGGCCATGCCTTGCGGATTGGCGGGCAGCGTGCCCTGCAGACGCAGCAGCGCATACAGCACGAGCGCGCCGAGCACGTTGAAGAGCATCACGGCGAGCGCGTAATGCTTCCATGACATCTCGGATTCGGGATCGACGCCGGCGATGCGATAGAGCATCGATTCGATCGGGCGTCCGATCTTGCGCACGATAACGGACGATCCGTCGAGCACGTTCGAGATATAGCGGCCGAGCGGAATGGCCAGCGCAATCAGCACGACGATGAAGAGCGCCGTCTGCATGAAGGTGTTGGCGTTCATTCGAGATCCTCCGCACGCAGAAGCGCGTACACGAGATACACGAAGAGCAGCAGCGTGGAAGCCGCCGCGAGCCACAGCATCCAGGCGCTCATGGACGCCCTCCCGTCGCGCGGCGGCCGAGTCGCTCGCAGCCGCGCGTGAGCGCCACGCAAAGTCCCCAGAACAGGACGATGCCGGCGAGGTAAATCAGGTCCATTTTGGTGTTCTCCCCTTGTGCGGTTCAGGACAAGGTGGAGATTAAGAAAATGGACGTAAAGGGCGGGAAAAGAGTGGGAGGCGGGGTGTAAAAATGGTGTAAAAAACGCCCGCCTTGGATAGGCGGGCGCTAATGCTTCGTGCCTTGCGTGAGTGAGCCCGAGTCGATCTGATCAACCGGGCGTCACATCACACGAAAGTTCCGCATAAAGACCACATAGAGCACAGGCAACAATGGAATGGCGAGGATCATCAGCGCGCCATCTGCCGCCACGGTCAAGGGCGTCGCCAGCAGGATGACTTTCTTCGCATTGGAGTAATGCTGCTCCCTGACGGAGACTTCATAAGACTGGTTCAGCAGCATGGGATTGACCTTCGACCGGTCGAAACCTTTCGCGTCATATCGCCGCCCGCTAAGCCTGAACGAGAGAGACCGGCGTTGCGGATCGATTCCAAGATTTCCCAGTTCCTCCTTCTGCTCTTCGCTGAAGCTCGCCGCCTTGTCGAGGTTCAAGACGAAGGAACCGCTGACATTGCTGTCTCCGTCTACGTAGAACTGATTGACATCTGCGGTCATTCCGGCGTGAAAGGGTGACTGAAGGACATCCACGAAGTGATCCGGCGCATCGAAAATATAGTGATAATTCTTACCAAGAAACACTTGCGTCTTCTGTTCAGCCGAGATAAGCACACTGCTTATCGTTTCCGCGTACCTGTAGTAATCGGGCGACTTTGCTTCCTCGTTCAATCCGGATGTCAGGCACCCGCTGAGAGCGAAAGGCATCGATACCGTGAGGGCAATAAACTTTCTTCTTTTCATTTGACGTCCTTTGACCGCATCGCCGCCTGTCGTTGGTTCAAACAATCAGCGCGATCAATCGGCGTTCGTCGCGACCAACCTCTTGCAATCCATCCACTGCACACCCGATGCCGTCAACCGGTCATGCAACCAGGGCACCGCAACCTGCGCCTTCGGATGAATATCGTGGAAGAGAATGATCCCGCGTCGCCACAGCAGCATGAGCGTGAGCACGCGCTGTTTGAGTTCATCCGCGCTCACCTTCTCGTTCCAGTCTTGCGAATCGATATTCCAGAGCGCCACACGCAGGCCTTGCGATGCGAAGAAGTCGCCGCTGTCCGCTCGGCGTTGACCATAGGGCGGCCTGAAGAGCGGAACGAAACTGTCCGGCAGATTCGCCTGCGCCAGCCCGATGCTCCGCGCCACCGACTCTTCCCACGACGGCCAGGTTGCGTGCGAACGATGCTCCCAGCCATGCGCGCCGACGCACATGCCGCGATAGGCATACGCCATCGACGACGCACCCGCCTGCTGCAAGCGCGCTTGCAACCGCGTCCCGAGCGTGAAGAACACGCCATTCAAGCGAGCGTCTCGCAACGTCCGCAGCAACGAGTCGGTTGTGCCGCCGGCGGTGGTCGGGCCATCGTCGAAGGTGAGCAGGAAGGTGCGGTCGGCGAACTCGTTGCCGTCGATCTCGCGCGACGAATACGTGTCGATCTCACTGCTGACCTTCGGAAAGAGCGCGGCCAGTCTCAGCAGTTCGTCGAGATACGTGTTGTGAAACGTCCGCGCCTGCGATGACCACGCGCGATATGGACTATCCGCCGGGACTGCGAAGGCTTTGGCCGCGTTCACGAAGTCAGCCTCGCCATGCACCTTTACGCAAAACGGAGCACTCGGCGTGCAATTCGCCGAAGCGGTCAGATAGTTTCCGGTCAGACGCTTCCAATAACGGCCCCGGATACGATCGACCGATGCCCGATCGAACGATTTCACCTTCAGCCGGCTCTGCAACTCGGCGTCTGACAGTCGTTCGCTATCGGCCAGCGCTTTGCCGAATGCGAGAAGTTCGGCGCGCGAAGCGAGATCGAAGTTCTCGGTACTATCGATGGATATCGGCCACGTCCCGCGATCGCCGATGGCGACCGAAACCGGACCTGCCGCGTGCGACGACATCGCGGCGAATGCCATGAGCATCGCCGCGAGAGTTTTCTTGTACATGTGATGAGCGATGCGGGCCCCGGCGCGATGCCGGGGCCTGGATTGAACGGATTTAGCGATTGCTGACGCGCGTAATGGCGGCGTCGTAGACCGGATTCGACTTTTCGCGTCGCGCTGCGCGGTAGTGGCTCGATGCGTCGGTGAACTGGCCGGCGTCCTCATAGATGCGGCCGATGTTGTAGTACGAACTGGCGCGGACCGTCGCGGCCGTCGCTCCATTCGCGAGCGCGATCGCCTTGCGATTGGCCCAGATGGCTTCGGCAGCACGTCCGGCCTTCTGGAAGGCGAGCCCGAGATTGCTGTACGCCTGGCCGAATTCCGGATTGAAGCTGATCGCCTCGCGGTACAGCCAGATAGCGTCGTCGAAGTTGCCTGCGTGATAGGCACGCTCGCCGTCCTTGTTGATCAGGCTCGCGCGGGCCGCGTCGACATAGTCCTGATTGGCCGGCACGATTCTCAACTGCTCGTCGTTGTAGTTGTCGATGGTGCCGAGCACCTCGCTCGCTCTGACCGTCACGCCGCGCATGGTGTTGATGTCCTGAATCTCGCCCTCGCCGTTGACGCGGAACACGGTCCACAGATTGCCCGCCTGACGCGGCACGCTGAACGTTCGAACCAGCGACTGGCCGACATACACGAACACCCTTGCCTCGCTGTTCGCAAGGTCCGACGACGCGGGGTTGCTCTCGTTGCTGAAATCGTGCACGGCGAAGACGTAGGTCTGGCCGGAACGCTTGTGATCGAGCGTGATGGTTTCCGGACCGTAGCTATCCGTGTGGTCGACATCCAGATTGGCGTCGTCCCCGGCTTAGTGTTGAAAGTAGACGTGATTCTGCGGATAGGACACGTGCAGATCGAGATCGCGCGGGCGCTGTCCCCATGTAAGCACGACGCGCATGCCATCCAGATTCTTCATCACCGGACTCAGCGCATAGGACAGTCCAGCGCATGGGCACTTGGCGACCAGATCGGAATAACCAGCCTTCTTGATGATCAGAAGCACCTTGCTGTCATTCGCCATATCGGCTGGAATCTGCGCAGCGCCTTGTGCATCACTCTGGATACGAACCGACTGGGCGCCGTCCTTTTGAAGAATGACAGTCGCGCCGGATATCTTTCGGTCCTTTACCGTAGCGCTGAGCACCTGAATAGGCGCAGTCGCCGCCTGAGCGCCTGCAGCGCAGAACAGCGCGAGCATCATCGATAACTTACAGATGGAACGAAACATATTGTGAGGAGTAGACGGTTGATTGATGAAGCGATTCATCGCATCGCTATTTATTCGGATACCGAACCATGAAAGCATAGCAATCGCCGATTCGCTCGATCTAGCAGCCGATGCGCAATTTCTTCAAATTTCCGCAAAAGCCATACGGCACCGTGGACAACAGCGCAGCATGCTGCAATGCTCGCGACCGGACATACGAAAGGACCGCACACTCGAGGCAAGCATCATGGAACCAACCGAACATCAACTAGACGTGCCTCAAATCAACACCGAGATACAGTCGCCCACGCTCGAACCGGACGTCGCTCTCTTCGTCGGAAAGAACGCGAAGTACTACGCGTACAAATGGTCCTTTCTGAACAAACGCGGGCAGCCAAGATGTACATGGAACGGAGCCGCGTTCGTGATCGGTCCAATTTGGCTTGTCTATCGAAAGATGTACTGGCAAGCTGGAGCGTTGTTCGCGGCTGCTGTCCTGCTTCGGCTCGCCGTCGGTTCGCTGGGAGATGGGGCTGGCGGCTTTGTGTCGTACGCGATTTCGTTCGCGCTGGGACTCTCCGGCAATCTTCTCTACCGGGAACATGTGCTAAGGAGCATCGGCAAACTTCGCAACCAGGGTTCATCCGGCAGCGCGCTGGAATACGAGCTGTGCCGCAAAGGCGGCACGAACGCCGCGGCGGCATGGATGCTCGCGCTTCTGATGATCGTGGTTCTGGGCATTGCCCTCTTCGGCTGACGGTGTGTCGGGGATGGGAGTGGCTTTGCTGCAAGCGTTTGAAGCAACGATGTCACCCGCCCTCAACCATCACCGCCACACCCACGCACACCCACTGCACGACCGCAAGCATCACGCTCGCCCTGAGCAGCCGAGTCACGCCGCGCACCCGTGCATCGAGCGGCCGGCCGGCACGCGATGCACGGGTCCATCCGAGCTCGATCAGCACGCGGTCGAGATCATCGAGCGTCGAAGATTCCATTGCGGCAAGCGTGGCGAACAACCGTCGGTCGATGACGATTCGCACCATTAGCCACGAAGCGCCTATGCCCGAACATGTGCTGATGAGCGCGATCAGCGTTCGCACGTAATGCAAATGCTCGCAATGAATGGCGACACCCCACCCCACGCCTGCCGCTGCCAAGGCGACCGCGCACGCACAGCAGCCAGCATCGAGCGCACCACGCGCCGCGGCGATGAAATAGGCGTTCATCCTTGTCTTCCATGAACCGTGCAATGATCGATCCAGTCCTGCAGCAACGCGACGGTGTCCTTCGACCAGACCGCGCGACGCTGCGCCGACCGCACAGCCAGAAGTGCCGCGCGTGCATCGTGCAAACCTTGCGTCTTCGCGATCCATGCCGCCGCGCACAGCACGCTGCGCCCATAACCGAGCGCACAGCAAACCAGCACATCGCGCCCGTCGCGATGCAACTCACCGAGCGCCTCGACAGCCGCGTTCAGACGCAGCAGAGTCGGCGGCACGAGATCCAGATGCGGCACGCATAGGTACACATTCGATTGATCGAGCGCGATCCAGCGCGGCATCTCGGCCGTCAGATCGAGCAATGCATCGAAACCATGCTGCCGCCATTCGCGAGGCGTCGGCGTGCGACCGATGGAAACGCCGGTCGCAACGCGAACAGGCGATGGCCTCTTGCGCGTCCATAACCGTGAGTTGATGAATGCGCCAGCGATAGCCGGAGCGAGCAGCAGACGGACGGCCAACGGAATGCGGCCCCGCTCGTCCTTCTGAAACGCGGCAGGCGAGCCTTGCCAATAAATCCACGCAACGCAAGCGAATGCCAGCGAAACCCATCCCGTGACAAGCGCGGCACCAACGGCATGCCGCACAAGGATCAACGCGAACGCGGTCAGCGCGACCGCGACGGTCGCATAGACGCCAGCTATCCGCCGGCTTCGCGCGCAAGGGAGCGCGGCGCCGGTCACATCGTCTGCGAGAGGAAAGAGAAATAGCGCAAAGGCACCCACCGCCGCGCCGGTCGGCACGTCGATCACATGGTGCTGCCATGTGGTCAGAACGGAAACACCGATCGCCATGAACCAGAGATGCAAGACCGCACGAGCAGCTTTGTTCCGCAGAACGCCCGCGTAGAACGTCCAAAGCACGATCAGCAATCCGATGTGCAGCGATGGAGCCTGGTTATACGGCTTATCGATGCCCGTCAGGAGGTCGAATAGCACGCCGGTCACACCGCTCGAGACTGGCCGCTCGGCGCCGAAGCTCAACGGCCACGCGATGAAACATGCCACGGAGATCATTTGCATTGTGAAAAGCCTGCGGACGTGCGCGTGGAGCGCCGCGCGCCTGACGCACAACAGGAACGAGAGCGCGTAGAACACATCGATGGACCAATACGGCACGATGCTCCACGGCATGAACGGAATGGCCCGTTCCCATGCGAATGCGAAGGTGGGCACCGAGGCGCGCGTCGACGCCAGCCAGTTCGCGAAGGCGTATGTCGAAAAGAACAACGCGCCCATGATCGCGAGCCATCCGGATCGCAACATCAAGGAGGCGTCCCGTTCGCTTCGCGCACCGGCGACGGACAAGGCAGCGCTATTCATCAGGACGCGACGCGCTCGGCAAGCGTCACCGTGAAGATCCCCTTTTCATCGATGCGCTGCGTGATCTTGCGAAAGCCGGCGCGCGCGACGAGTTCGTCCATTTCCGCCTGCGAACGGCGACGCATGACCCACGCTGTCTCGCCACGATGATTCCCAAGCACGCGCGCAATGAATTCGAGCTGCGGATGCCACGGCTGTCCGGTATAGACGAGGTAGCCGCCAGGTTGCACGGCGCGCGCGAGGCCACGGAGCGACTGTTCTATCGAAGCGTTGTCGCCAAAAAGCTCATACAGCCCTGACACGATCGCAAGCGTCGGACGGGGATCGAGCGCGGCGAGCGAGGCCTCGTCGAAGGCATCGCCTTGCTCGAAACGCGCAACGCTTTCGAGACCACGTTGCGCAATCAGAGCGCGTCCAGCATCGACGTTCGGCGCGCTGTAATCGCGCAACAGAATGTGCTCGGGCGACACGCCATCGCGACGGGTCACCGCGGCGATGGCGTCAAGGACATAACGGCCATGTCCCGCCGCGATATCGACGATCCGGACCGTCTCGCCCGAGCGCGTGATTCGCGTCATCGCCTCGGCGATCAACGCCTCGATATTGATCTTGCGCTGACGGATGCCCACCCAGCCAGGAGAGTCGAGGTAGTTGCGATCGATGTGCCGCCCCACACATCCGCGTCCCCTCGCTTCGTTGCGGTACACGTAGTCGAGCGTCGAGCCGGAATCGAACCCGAGCCGATGCCCAAGTGCAATGCCTTCCGAGAATGCGCCGCCCACCCGCAACCCCGCGCGCGCAGCCATCCAGTACAAACGCGCGAGCGGACTGGCGGGAGCTTGTTTCAACGCTTCGTATTCCGCATGAAAAGGTCCGCGCGTGTCGGCATCCACGAGCGAGACTCGCGCGCAAGGCGCCTCGAACTCACGCAGCAGAAACGCCCGCAGCGGCGCGAGCGCCTGCGCGCGGTCGCGTTCACCGAGCGTATCGTGATAGAAACCGGGCAACACGATGCGCTCCTTGCGCGCCGACCCGAGCCGCTCGAAGAAGCGTTCCTGCGGTCCGCGATGCACGACCCAATCCGCACCCGAGATCAGCAGTTGCGTCGGCACGGTGATGGCGGCCGCATCGTCGACGATGCGCCTCGCCGTGTCGTGCAGGTCCAGCAGCATATTGACCGCGATCGGCCGCGCGATCAGCGGATCCGCGGCATAGCTCGCGATGCGCTCCGGATCGTGCGTCAAAAATTTTGGCTTCACATAGCTGTTCACATAGAACAGACCGCGAAGCTTGTGCATCAGACGCAATCCCGGACGTGCAAATGGCACGTACAGCTTGATATGAAACGCCGGCGATGCGAGCGCGAGACAGCGCACGGGCGGCGCATAATCGTGCGCCCAGGCCGCGGCCAGCACGGCGCCGACGCTCTGACCGACGACCGCCATGTCTTCGATGGCGACGCCATGAACGTCGCGGATGTGTTCGACGAAGCACTGGAGGTCGCGCACGCAAGCCGCTGCGTTCGGACTGTATCCGCGCGCGCCGGGCGAACGTCCGTGCCCACGCGCGTCCCACGCAAAGAAATCGTAGCCAGGCATGTCGAGTTCATCGACCAGATGCGCGACACGCGCCGAATGCTCGTGCCCCCGATGCAGCAGCACCACAGCGCCGCTGCGTGTCGCGCCCGCCGCGGGCCAGTGCCGATAGAAAAGCGCTTCACCGTCGTGAGTCGTGAAGCGCGCCTCTTGTGCGCGTCGAATAGTCGCTTGAGTCATGTGATTTTTGCCTTCGTTGTTTCGATGTTGCAGGTAACGCTTAACGGCCCGTTTCACGCGATAAGCGAACGCCCATCGCGACGCGTCTGATCGCAGTCAATACCGCGAGTGCGATCAGTGCACGCCACAGCCAGACGAACGTCGAACCGACCGGCAGCCCCATTCCGAACCAGAGCGCAAATGCCCCGAGCGCCAGCGCGCGGTCGCTCTTGCCGAATGGCCCGTCGTAGCGACGATCCGCGCCGGCCAGTGGTCCGATCAGTCCCGCGCACTCGACTACGCACGCCGTCCAGGCGAAGAGCCACACGTCCGATGGCGCGAAAGCCGGCACGGCCAGAAACGGCAGCACGAGCGCCGTGTCCGAGATCACATCGCCTAGTTCGTTCAGGTAAGCGCCCAATGCGCTCTTATGGCCGTGTTCGCGCGCAAGCATGCCGTCGATGGCATTCAGCGCCATGCGGATGAAAAGCCACAGCGGAATGAGCAGAAACAGACCGCGCTCGGGATAACCGAGCCACGCCGATGCACCGACTGCCATCGATCCAAGCATCGCGGCTACCGTGACCTGGTTTGCGGTCACGCCTCGCCGCGCGAGCCAATTTGTGAATGGACGAAGCAGAATTTGAAAGCGCGGCTTGAGTGCGTAGAGGCTCATTGCGATGTTTTCGCCGGTTCGTCGACCATGCCTGACGTCCCGATGGATCGAAAAAGCCGCTACTATCAGGGCACTTTTGCATCCCGTCAACCGTTAGGATTGCAGAGCCTCTTTGTTATGCAGTTCTGTTATCACTTGCTAAACATCTGACACATCTTGTCAAGACCACTTGCTCCGTCGATGCGCATGTGAACGGAATATAAATAAGCAATCCACACCACTACCGACTCATGAAACGGATATATGCCTGGCAACGCGATTTACTGTTATCTCTCGTTCGGTTGGTCGCTGGAGCCTACCCAGTCTGTCATGTCCCTCGTGCAGGCGAAACTCAACAGATCTACTTCTCGAATCACACGAGCCATATCGACACACTCGCTATCCTCGCTGCGTTGCCGCGCAGTTTGCGCGATTCCGTGCGGCCCGTTGCTGCGCGCGACTACTGGAACGCCAACGCGCTCAAGCGACATATCGCGCAGAAACTGCTGAACGTCGTGCTGATCGATCGTCGACGCGAAGGAGATGGCGATCCGCTCGATCCGGTTCGCGATGCGCTCACGAAGGGGCATTCGGTGATTATCTTTCCCGAAGGCACACGTGGCACGGATGCTTTGCCGCAAGGCTTCAAGAGCGGACTCTTTCATCTGGCAAGCGAGTTTCCCGGCATCGCCCTCACGCCGGTCTATCTCGAGAATCTTCAGCGGATCATGCCCAAGGGCGCGATCTGGCCGATTCCGTTGATCTGCAAAGTCCATTTCGGCGCGGGCGAAGCGCTTCGGGCGACCGATGACAAATCTGCTTTTCTCACACGCATGCGCGATGCGATCGTCGCGCTGGCGCCATCGGCTTGCTCAGACTGAGCTTGCTGCAACAACATCTCCGATTCTCGAACATGCCAGAACTGTTTTGGAAATTGATCGCGGGCGTGGCGGGCTTTCTCGCCGTCGCGACCGTGACAGGCGCCATCCTCGCCGCCCGGCCGAATGGCAAGAGCGCGACCATCGTCAACCTCAATGAACGCATCCGCGCGTGGTGGGGCATGGTCGCCGTCATGGCGATCGCCATTGGACTCGGCGAGACTGCAACTTATGTGGTCTTCGCGCTACTGTCATTCCTCACGTTGCGCGAGTTCATAACACTCACCCCGACCACGCCGAGCGATCACTCGACGCTGTTCCTCGCGTTCTTTGTCGCGGTTCCCGTTCAGTACATTCTGCTTGGCATCAACTGGTACGGCATGTATTCCATCTTCGTACCGGTGCATCTCTTCTTCGCGATGTCACTGGTATCGGCGCTGACGCAGGATACGCGCGACTTTCTAAGTCGCAATGCACGCATTAACTGGGCGCTGATGGTCTGCGTCTACGGCCTGAGCCACGCCGCCGCGCTCCTGACGCTCGACATTCCCGGCTATCGCGGGCAGAACGCGTTATTGCTCTTCTACTTCCTGCTCGTCGTGCAGATCAGCGATGTCTTGCAGTACGTCGTGGGGAAACTGTTCGGCAAGCGCAAGATCGCACCCGTGCTTTCGCCTTCTAAAACGGTCGAAGGCTTCGTCGGCGGTGGCGCGCTGGCGACCCTTTGCGGCGCGGCGCTTTGCCGGATCACGCCATTCGGCTTCGGCGCGGCGCTCGGCATGTCGTTCGCCATCGTTCTGGCGGGGTTCATCGGCGGGCTGGTTCTTTCAGCGGTGAAGCGTTCGCTCGGCGCGAAGGACTGGGGCTCGATGCTCGCCGGACACGGCGGCATGCTCGATCGTGTCGATTCGATCTGCTTCGCCGCGCCTGTGTTTTTTCATCTGGTCAGATTCGTTTATGTGTGACGTCTGCGAGCCCGCCCCGCCCCACCGCTCCGCTAGAATCGAGCCTTCAGCGCAACGGCCGCGCTCTACGAAGAAAACGGGCACTCATGAAAATCGCCACCTGGAACGTCAATTCCCTCAAAGTCCGCCAGCAGCATGTCATCGACTGGCTCGCGCTCTCAGGCGTCGACGTGCTGTGCCTTCAGGAACTGAAGCTCCCCGACGAGAAATTTCCCCGCGCCGAACTCGAAGCCGCCGGCTACAAAAGCTGGTTCGCCGGGCAGAAGACGTACAACGGCGTCGGCATTCTGGTGCGCGCCGATGCGGGCTTCGAAGTCGATGAAATCAGCGTCGTGCGCAACATTCCCGGATTCGAAGATCTGCAGCAACGCGTGATCGCCGCGACGATCGACGGCGTGCGCATCATCTCCGCGTATTTCCCGAACGGACAGGCGCCCGGCTCCGAGAAATTCGCCTACAAGATGCGCTGGCTGGACGCACTGCGCGAATGGTTGCGCGAAGACATGGCGCGTCATCCGCAGCTCGCGTTGCTGGGCGATTACAACATCGCGCCGGAAGACCGCGACGTGCACGATCCGAAAGCATGGGAAGGCCAGAACCTCGTGTCGCCCGAAGAGCGCGCGCACTTCGCGCAACTCGTCGGGCTCGGCCTGACCGATGCCTTCCGCAAGTTCGAGCAGGCCGAGAAGCTCTTTACGTGGTGGGATTATCGGATGATGGCGTTTCGCCGCAACGCGGGGCTGCGCATCGACCACATCCTGCTGTCGGCGGAACTGGCCGCGCGCTGCACGTCATGCGAAGTCGACAAGGTGCCGCGCAAGTGGGACCAGCCGTCGGACCACGCGCCCGTGATCGCGACGATCGGCTGATCCCGTCGTAACGACGTTCACGCGTCGAGATGCAACTCCTGAATCTTGCGCGTGATCGTATTGCGGCCGATGCCCAGACGCTCCGCCGCCTCCACCTTGCGCCCGCGCGTGAAGTCGAGCGCCTCGCGGATCACCGCCGCTTCGAAACGGCGCGCGAGTTCGTCCATGACATCGGCGGAATTCTCGCGCAACAGTCGCGCGACTTCCGTGCGCAAGCCGTTCTCCCACACGCTCGCCGCGACGCCCGCCGGCGCCGCCGCGATCGGCGCGGATCCGGCGCCGTTCACGGCATTGGGAACCGGCGCGACCGCGCCATCCGTCGATACGGCGAGACTCTCGGCGCTCACCTCCTGACGCGACGTGAGATCGGGCGGCAGATCCTTCTGCTCGATCACCTGCGCGGGCGCCATCACCGTGAGCCAGTTGCACAGGTTCTCCAGTTGACGCACGTTGCCGGGAAACGGCAGCGACGCGAGATACGCGAGTGCATCGTCCGACACGCGCTTGGGCTCGACACCAAGATCGCGCGCGCTCTTCTGCAGGAAGTGTCGCGTGAGCAGCGGGATATCCTCGCTGCGTTCGCGCAACGCCGGCAGACGCAGCCGAATCACATTCAATCGGTGATACAAGTCCTCGCGAAACAAGCCCTGCCGCACGCGCGATTCGAGATTCTGATGCGTCGCCGCGATCACGCGCACGTTCGCCTTCAGCGGATTGTGCCCGCCCACGCGATAGAACTGCCCGTCCGACAGCACGCGCAGCAGGCGCGTCTGGAGGTCGAACGGCATGTCGCCGATTTCATCGAGAAAGAGCGTGCCGTTCTCGGCTTGTTCGAAGCGGCCCTGACGCATCGCCTGCGCGCCGGTGAACGCGCCGCGCTCGTGCCCGAACAGTTCGGACTCCAGCAGATCCTTCGGAATCGCCGCCGTGTTCAGCGCGATGAACGGTCCGTTTGCGCGTGGGCTATGTCGGTGCAAGGCGCGCGCGACAAGCTCCTTTCCGGTGCCTGATTCGCCCGTGATGAGCACGGTCGCCGCCGAATGCGACAGACGGCCGATCGCGCGGAACATGTCCTGCATCGCGGGCGCCTGACCGAGCATCTCGGGCGTCTCGGTCACGCGCTCGTCGACCGACGCTTCGCCGCGCATGCTTTCATCCACGGCGCGGCGGATCAGCTCGACGGCCTTGTCGACATCGAATGGCTTGGCGAGATATTCGAAGGCGCCGCCCTGAAACGCGGCCACTGCGCTGTCGAGATCCGAGAACGCCGTCATGATGATGACAGGCAAGCCCGGCAAGCGGTCGCGCACGGTCTGCAGCAGTTCCAGCCCGGACCCGCCCGGCATGCGGATGTCCGAGACGAGCACTTGCGGGCTTTCTCCTTCGAGCGCGGCAAGCGCGTCGCGCACGCCGGAGAAGCTGCGCGTCGTGAAGTTTTCTCGTGCGAGCGCCTTTTCCAGCACCCAGCGGATGGATTGGTCGTCGTCTACTATCCAGATCGGCTTCATATCGTTCGGCGAGAAGTCTTCGTGTGGTTCGGTGTGAGCCCGTCGAAACGGTCAGGCGTCAAAGCATGCGGCACTACGTTCCTTGGCGTGAAGTCGCTGGTCAATTCTCGAACGGCAACAGGATGGCGAACTCGGTACAGCCCGGCCGGCTTTCCACTTCGATCAGCCCATCGTGCTGATGCACGAACGACTGCGCGAGCGTGAGGCCGAGACCGCTGCCGTCTTCCCTGCCCGATACGAGCGGAAAGAAGATCCGGTCGCGGATTTCGCTGGGGATGCCGGGACCGTTGTCAGTGATATGCAAGTCCAGTGCCAGTTTGTGCAGCTTCTTGCCGATGGTCACCTTGCGCGCGATGCGCGTGCGCAGCTCGATCTTCGCATCGCCTTGTGAGATGCGTTCCTTCAGCGCTTCGGCCGCGTTGCGCACGATGTTCAGCAGCGCCTGAATCAACTGTTCCTTGTCGCCGCGCAGATCGGGCACGCTCACGTCGTAGTCGCGCTCGATCGTGAGGCCGCGCGGAAACTCCGCGAGGATCACGGCGCGCACCCGCTCGCAGACTTCGTGGATGTTCACGTCGCCCACGATATGCGGATGCCGGTGCGGCTCCAGCAAGCGATCGACGAGCGTCTGCAGCCGATCCGATTCCTTGATGATGACCTGCGTGTATTCGCGCAGTTCGTCGCGTTCGCGCGCGCCGAGTTCGAATTCGAGCAACTGCGCCGCACCGCGAATGCCGCCGAGCGGATTCTTGATCTCATGCGCGAGATTGCGGATGAGCTGCTTGTTGACCGCGGTGAGATCGTGGATACGCTCTTCGCGGTCCGTGCGCAGATGTCGCTCGTTCTCGAAGAGTTCGAGCAGCACGTATTCCGGCGCGGCTTCGAGATAGCCGACGATCGCATGCACATGCACCGGCTCGCGATTCTGCCTCTCGAGCACCGCGTCGAGCCGCGTCGCATTGAAGCGGTTCTCGGCGATCGACGCGATCGTGGTCGCGAGCTCGTCCGCGTTCGCGAAGAGGTCGGGCCAGTTCGTCTGCGTCAACTGCTTGCGCGACATTTCCAGCATCGCTTCGGCCGATGGATTCGCATACGCGATCCGCAGATTGCGCACGTCCAGAACGAGCACGTTCGTGGGCAGCGCCTCGAAGCCGGGCAACAGTCCGCTTGCCGCGAGCTGCGTATTGTCGGAGAGCGCATCGGCGTGGCCTTTGCGCGCCTTGATCAGATTCTTGAGCACCATCGTGCAGTCGATGAGGTCGTTCGTGACACCGATCTTCTTATCGTTTCATGACACTGAGCAGCGATTAAAAAAGGGACGGCGCGCCGTCCCTTTGGATCACTGTTCAGCACACGTCGCGCGCCTCATCGGACTGCTCACGACAAAACGCGCTTCGATCATGCTGCTTTACAGCGAGTAGTACATCTCGAACTCGATCGGATGCACCGCCTGACGATAACGCTGCAGCTCGTTCGTCTTCAGTTCGATGTATGCGTCGAGCATCGAATCCGTGAACACGCCGCCGCGCGTCAGGAACTCGCGGTCCGCGTCGAGTGCGTCGAGCGCCTGGTCGAGGCCCGCGCAAACGGTCGGGATCTTCTTGTCTTCTTCTGGCGGCAGGTCGTACAGATTCTTGTCCGCGGCTTCGCCCGGGTGAATCTTGTTCTGCACGCCGTCGAGACCCGCCATCATCAGCGCGGAGAAGCACAGGTACGGGTTCGCGAGCGGATCCGGGAAGCGCGTTTCGATACGGCGGCCCTTCGGGTTCGAGACGTGCGGAATACGGATCGATGCCGAACGGTTGCGAGCCGAGTAAGCCAGCTTCACCGGCGCTTCGAAGTGCGGCACGAGGCGCTTGTACGAGTTCGTGCCCGGGTTCGTGATCGCGTTCAGCGCGCGCGCATGCTTGATAATGCCGCCGATGTAGAACAGCGCGAATTCCGACAGACCCGCGTAGCCGTTGCCCGCGAACAGGTTCTGACCGTCCTTCCAGATCGACTGGTGAACGTGCATGCCCGAACCGTTGTCGCCGACGACCGGCTTCGGCATGAACGTCGCCGTCTTGCCGTACGTGTGCGCCACGTTATGGATGATGTACTTCATCTGCTGCAGCCAGTCCGCGCGCTGAACCAGCGTCGAGAACTTGGTGCCGATTTCGTTTTGGCCCTGGCCCGCCACTTCGTGGTGATGCACTTCGACCGGAATGCCGATCTGCTCGAGCAGCAGACACATTTCCGAGCGGATGTCCTGGAACGTGTCGACGGGAGCGACCGGGAAGTAGCCGCCCTTCGTGCCCGGACGGTGGCCGGTGTTGCCGCCTTCGAATTCCTTCGCCGACGACCACGGTGCTTCTTCCGAGCCGATCTTCACGAACGTGCCCGACTGGTCCGTGTTCCACTGCACCGAGTCGAAAATGAAGAATTCCGGCTCCGGACCGAAGTAGGCGGTGTCGCCGAGGCCCGAGCTCTTGAGATAGGCTTCCGCGCGCTTCGCGAGGGAACGCGGGTCGCGCTCGTAGCCCTTGCCGTCGGCCGGCTCGACCACGTCGCAGGACAGAACCAGCGTCGATTCTTCGAAGAACGGGTCGATGAAGGCGGTGTTCGCGTCCGGCACGAGCAGCATGTCCGACGCTTCGATGCCCTTCCAGCCTGCGATGGACGAACCGTCGAAAGCGTGGCCGCTTTCAAATTTGTCTTCGTCGAATGCCGAGACCGGCACGGAAACGTGTTGTTCTTTGCCGCGCGTGTCGGTGAAGCGGAAGTCGACGAACTTGACGTCCTCGTCCTTGACGAGTTGCATGACGTCGGCCACGGATTTACTCATTACCTATCTCCTGATTAACAAATGTCGGCGAATCGCTTCGCCGCCCCGACCAATCCTGTACATCGATTCAATCGAGGATGGAAAAGCAGCTTCCGTGCCAAGCGCACCATCTTCGCGCTAAGCGCTTGAAGCAGCGCGCGTTTTGGGTGAAACCACTTCGCTTTCGATGGCGGCGTTCGTGTCGCCGTCTCCGCGTCGAGCACCAAATCAGTGCAGCACGGTTTGCCTGATATTTCTTCAGCACTTTTATAGTGCATCCGAGTCTTCTTGCACCAATTTCGCGCGCGGCGCCGAAACTGCGCGCCACGCTAGAATGATTCTTTGCGCCTACGGAGACCCATACGTCATGAGCACGCTCGAACAGCTGTATGCCCAGGCCGGCAAACGCGCCGCCGAAAACAATCTGACCTACGCGGGCGCGTTCTCACCCGCCGAAGCGTTTGAATTACTGCAACTCGACCCGCGCGTACGCCTCGTCGACGTTCGCACCCGCGCCGAACTCGATTGGGTCGGCCGCCCGGCCATCGATGGCGCTCAGTACGCGCACATCGAATGGATTCGCTACCCCGGTTCCGTGCCAAACGCCGAGTTTATCGAACAATTGCGACAGGTCGCCACCCCGGATACGCCTGTCGTGTTTTTGTGTCGCAGCGCCGCGCGCTCGAAGCTCGCTGCGGTCGCGGCGCAGAAGGAAGGCTACGCCCAGGCGTACGACCTGCTCGAAGGCTTCGAAGGCGATAAGGACGGACAGGGGCATCGGAAAACGGTATCGGGATGGTGTTTCCGCAAGCTGCCCTGGATCGGGGCTTGAAGGTTTTGCTCAAGCACGCGCGTCGAGCAAGGTCCGCACGCGCCTGACCCTCGCTTCATCGACGGGCGCCAGAGACTTCCCATCGACGCGCACGCCCGAGCCAAAGTGCACCGCTTTCACGCGCGTCGATGCGACGAACGGCGCGACCGCATCGACGGTCAATCCGGCGCCCGCCAGAATCGCGCAGCGCGTTCCCACCGCGTTTTCGACGAGCTTCGAAATCGTTTCCTGAGCGTCCAGCACGGAAGGCTTGCCGCCCGACGTCAGCACATTCGTGACGGCACCGAACTGCAGCAGCGTATCGAACGCAGCGAGCAGATCGCGTGTTTCGTCGAATGCGCGGTGAAACGTGAGCTGCAGGCCATCCGCTGCTTCGATCACGCGCGCGAGGCCGTCGGTGTCGACGGAGCCATCGGCGCGCAGCATCCCCACGACGATCGCGTTCGCGCACGTCTTCGCGATCGCGCGAACATCGCGCAGCATGACCGCGTAGTCGTCGGCATCGTAGACGAACGAGCGGCTGTGCGGCCGCACGATCACGTTCACCGGAATCCCGACCGCCTCGATCACCGATTCGATCAGGCCGATGCTCGGCGTCAGTCCGCCCTCGCCCATCGCGGTGATGAGTTCGAGACGGTCCGCACCGCCGCGCTCGGCTGCCCGCGCGTCGGCGACGGTCGTGGCGATCACTTCCAGCAGCGTCACTTCGCTTCCTCCGGCGGCACTTCCACGACTTCACCGCCGAGCGCGATCACGCCCTCGCGCAGCACGTCGAACGCCGCGTTCGCCTGCTCGGGATCGCCCTTCACGCCCAGATCGATATGCGCGCGCTCGTAAAGCGCCCCGCGCGTAGCATCGCCGACGCTCGGCAGGCTGAACGCACGCACGCCCTCGAAGTCGCGCTCTATCGAAACCATCAGCGGCGTGATGCGCGACTCGGGCAGGCCGAAGACGAGGAGCGACCGCTCGACATGCGGCGTCGCGTGATGCAGATGCGCGTACTTCGTGTCGAGCACCCATTCGATCATCGGCCAGGCCATGACCGGAAAGCCCGGCACGAAATGATGTTCGCCGACCGAAAAGCCCGGAATCTTGTTGTAGCTGTTCGGGATGATCTCTGCGCCGCGCGGAAACGTGCCCATGTTCAGCCGATGCAAGTTCTCCGGCGACTCCAGCTCGACCGGCTTGCCTGCCTGCGCCGCCGTGTCGCGGATGCGCGCGCGGATCAGTTCCGCCGCTTCGGGATGCAGCTCCAGCGGCACGCCGAGCGCCTTGGCGGCGCACTGGCGCGTGTGGTCGTCGGGCGTCGCGCCGATGCCGCCCGTCGAAAACACGATATCGCCCGATGCGAACGTGCGCGCGAGCGTCGCGGTGATGCGCGCGGGATCGTCGCCGACGTATTCGGCCCAGTCGAGCGACAGGCCGCGCGCGCCCAGCAGTTCGATGATTTTCGGCAGATGCTTGTCGGTGCGGCGGCCGGACAAGATTTCGTCGCCGATGATGATGACGCCAATGCCCATGAATGCCCCTTTGCTTTTTTCGTGCTTACAGTGAAACGTCGCGGGATTCGACCGTGATCGCCGGGAATTGCGGCTCGCTCGCGCGCAAGCGCTCCAGCGCGTGCAGGCAGTAATGCGCGAACCAGAGCGCCGAAAACACGAGGATGAACGCATACGCCCAGATCGTCACGGCGGCGACGACCGGAAAGAGCGGCAAGAGCCAGACGGACCATGCCCAGAGCATCGTCGGGACAGAACTGAGCAGGCCGCTCACGATGCCGATCGCAAGCAAGGGCCAGCGTGCATCGCGCACGATCGCGCGGCGCTCGTCGGCGCTCGCGTGAAGCGCGAGCGCGTCGTAAGTCATCACGCGATACGTGAGCCAGCCCCACAACAGCGGCGGAATCAAGGCGAAGAACGGCGGAATGAGCCACAGCGGCAGCGTGACGACGAGCAGCACGAGACAGACGACCGTGGTCACGACCGAGTGTCCGAGACTGCCGTACCACGAGCCGCCGCGCCGCTCTTCGAGCGATGAGTAATGACCTTTCGGGCGACGTGTGAGGAGCTTGACGACGCCCGGCATCGACAACGTGGCGATGAGCAGCAGCACCGTCACGACGATCAGCGGCACCGTCATGATGACGACGAGAAACGGCGCGATCACCGCGTGCAGCGACGAAAAGCCGACGGCATCGAAGAGACGGTACATCCACGAGGTCAGCGCCCACGCGCTGAGCCAGTCGTTGGCGGCGCCGGTAAGCGTCTGCCAGAAGAACCAGAGCACCGCGCCCCAGACCACGGTGGCGACGCCGAAGGGCATCAGCGTCAGCCAGAGCATGCGCGGATGAAAGACGTTCGCAAGCGCGCGCACGAACGAACGCAGCAAGTCACTCATGCGTGTTTCTTAAAAGAAGAAGGAACCGACAGGATAAACCAGCGCCGCGCACGGGCGCTGGTCGAACCGGAGACGTTCAGACGGCCGCCGAGTTGTCGGAAGCGGACGCACCCGCACGGCGAGCGGAAAGGCGCGCGGCGATGCGTTTGAACGCGAGCCAGTGCTGTTCGACGAAGCCGTCGCCGTAATGGACGGGCGCAACGCCCGGCGCACCGAGCTGGTCGCGGATGCCCGTCGGCTCGACGGTGCGGTCGAACGACGCCGAGCGGAAGATGATGTCCCAGAACGAGAACAGCACGCCGAAGTTGCAACCGTAAGTCGTGCCTTCGTGACCGAAGCCGATCGCGTGATGGCGGCGATGAAACGCCGGACTTACGACAATGCGCTCCCCGAGCCAGCCGAAGTGCATGCGGATGTTCGCGTGCTGCACGCTCTGCATGAAGTTGGTGATGGCGACGAGCACGACGAACTGCGACGGCTCCACGCCGATCACGAGCGCAACGCACGCGAAAAAGCTCGCCTGAAGAACGTCGTCGAGCAGATGGTTGCGGTCGTCGGTCCAGAGCGACATCTTCTGCTGGCTGTGATGCACCGCGTGCAATTCCCACCAGATGCCGAAACGATGCTCCAGCCGGTGATACCAGTATCCCGCCAGATCGAGAATGAGCAGATAGATGACGAACGTGACGAGCGGCTGCGTCGTCACGCCGGGCCACAGGTTGTCGATCTCGAGATTCGGCACGTTATGGAGGCGCAGCCAGCTCTGCATCGAATCGAAGAGCGGCTGGAACGTGAAGAAGAAAAACAGATTGAGGATGCCGAGCTTGACGATCCACGTGTAGAGCACGTCCACGCGCACGCCTTTGCGGTCTTTCCACTCCTCCGCCGGGCGGAAAGCTTCGAGCGGCCGCAGGATCGCGTACATCGCGAGCACTTCGAGCACGCCGACGATCACCCAGTACAGCGCGTCGTAGGTGTCTTCGTCGTAGTCCATCATGCCGATCTTGAACAGGACCGGCTGCACGACATCGACGTAGAGCTGCGTCTGAAGCCAGGAAACGAGACCGTCCAGCGACGAAAGAATGGAATGAAACATGGTGCTCCGTGGTGCGTGCGGCCGTCCGGGACCGGCCATCCCTCAATCGTAGTACAGGGCGCGAATGCGCGCCCTGTTTGCTTACGCCCCGTTCGGCGCCGTCACCGGCGCGCGATTGTAGAAGTAGATGCCGTGCGGCGAGCGGCCGACCTTGATGGTTTCGATCAGCTTACGATTCGCCAGGTCGATCACGCCGACGTGCTTCGCGAAGCGGAACGTAACCCACAGATACTTCTTGTCGGCGGAAAGTTCCATGTCGTCGGGGCCGGGCAAGAGACCGGTGATGTCGCCGACGTTCGTGAGCGTGTCCTCGTCGATGATGCTGATCGTGTTCGCCACGCGATTCGAAACGAGTACGTGCTTGCCGTCGACCATCGAGCGGAAGTTGTGCGCGCCCTTGCCGGTCGTGATGGTCTTGACGACCTTCTGGTTGCGCCAGTCGACCACGGCCACGTAATCCGCGCCGGTCATGCCGACGAGCAGATATTTGTCGCCCGGCGTGAGCCAGACGCCCGCGGGCACCTTGCCGACCTTCATCTTCCATTTGACGGTCTGCGTCGGCAGGTCGATCGCCGCGATTTCGCCGGACACCTGCAGCGAGATGAACGCGGTCGAGCTGTCGTTCGTGAACGCGATGTGGCTCGGCATCGTGGCGAGCGGCAGGCGCTTCGCGACGCTCAAATTCTTGCCGTCGAAATGATAGATATCGAGGCGGTCGAGGCGCAGACCCGTCGAGACGAACCATTTCTTGTCCGGCGAAAAACCGAGCTGATACGGATCTTCGATGTCCTGCACCCAGCGCTGGAACGCGCCGGTTTTCGGATCGACGAACATCAGGTTGTTCGACACCGAATTCGCAACGATCAGCGATGAGCTGTCGGGCGTGGGCATCAGGTGATGCGGCTCTTTGCCCGTCGGCACGGTGCCGACGACCTGATGCGTGTTTTCGTCGATGAGACTCAGCGTGGCTTCCGCCGAGTTGAGCACGATGACATTGTTGGCGAGTGCTGCGGAGGCGACCAAGGCGGCGCCGGTTGCGATGGCTGCGCGTGCGGCGAAGGCACGCACACGGCCGGAACGGAAAATATTGCGCATGAAAAGTAGGCTTCGGAGGGCAGGCGTCATTGTAGAACGTTTGCCTCGCGCGGCGGGTTGACGAGCGAGGTCTTTTTGCGCAATACGTTGATTCTTTGCGTCTTTCCAGCGGAAACCTAACGCTGCATCGATTCCCACACCTTGTGGAGGCGTTTTACCGAGACCGGCATCGGCGTGCGCAGTTCCTGCGCGAACAGCGATACGCGCAATTCCTCCAGCAGCCAGCGATATTCGGCAAGCCGCGCATCCGCGACGCCGCCGCGCTGCGATAACGCGCGCTGATAGTTCTGCGCGAGCGGCTGCAGATCGGCGGCGAGACGCGCGTCGCGGGCCGGATCGGCCTTGAGCTTGTCGACGCGCTGCGCGATCGCCTTCAGATAGCGCGGAAAATGCGCAAGCTGCGCATACGGCGTATCGATGACGAAACGCTTGCCGATGAGCGCGCTCAATTGCGCCTGCATGTCCGCATAGGCCGACGCGAACGATTTCACCGACGCCAGCTTTTTGGCGAGCGCCGCATATTCGTTGAGGATCGTGCCGACGAGCCGCGCGATTTCGTTCGCGAGCAGCGTCAGACGCCCTTTCGCGGCGTCGCGGCGCGCGTGGAAGCTGGCGTCGTCGTCGGGCAGCGGGTCTTGCAGGCACGCGCGATCGAGCGCCGTTTCCACGATCTGATCGCGCAGTTCGTCCGCCGTGCCGAGCGCCATGTATTGCATCGACATCTCCCGCAGGCCCGGCAGATTTTTCTCGAGATAGCGAATCGGCTCGCGCAACTGCAGCGCGAAAAGCCGGCGCAACCCCGCGCGATGAATACGCACCGCTTCCTCGGGCGAATCGAACACTTCGACGTCGCAATGCGTGCCGCGATCGACGAGCGCCGGATAGCCGAAGAGCGTCTGCCCGCGCCGGCGGATTTCCAGCAGCTCGGGCAGCTTGCCGAAGTTCCACGTCGTGAGGTTCTCGTAGAGCGCGGTGCCTTCGCTTGCCGGTTGCTGTGCGGGCGGCGTATCGGAGTCCCCGGAAAGCGCATCGAACGCCGCCGCCGACGTCAGTTTCTGGAACTGCTGCTGCGCCTGCCCGCCGAGTTCCGCGCGCAACTGCGCGAGATTGCGGCCCATCGCGAGCTGGCGGCCGTGTTCGTCGATCACCTTGAAGTTCATGAACAGGTGCGCGGGCAGCGTTTCCAGCTTGAAATCGGCGCTTTTCACGGCGATTTGCGTCTGCTCGCGAATATCGGCGATGAGCGAATCGACGAGCGCGCCCGCGCCGAACTTCGGCCCGGCATGACGCCCGGCGAAAGCCGCGGCGTATTCCGGCAACGGCACGACGTGACGGCGCAGCTTCTGCGGCAGCGACTTCAGCAGCAGTTGCACCTTCTCCTTGATCATGCCGGGCACGAGCCATTCGACGCGGCGCGCATCGACCTGATTCAGCCCGTAAAGCGGCACTTGCAGCGTGACGCCGTCGCGCGGCGAACCCGGCTCGAAGTGATACGTCAGCGCCATTTCGATGCCCGACATCGTCATGCGCTTCGGAAACAGATCCGTCGTGACGCCGGCAGCTTCGTGACGCATGAGGTCGTCGCGCGACAGGAACAGCAGCTTGTCGTTGCCCTCTTTCTTCTGCTCGTCGCGATACCAGCGCTCGAACGCCGCGCCCGTCCAGATGTTTTCGGGGATCAGCGAATCGTAGAAGCCGTAGATGAGTTCATCGTCGACGAGCACGTCCTGACGGCGCGACTTGTGTTCCAGTTGCTCGATGTCCGCGACGAGCTTGCGGTTGTGCGCGAAGAACGGCAGACGCGTATCGAATTCGCCTTCGACGAGCGCCCCGCGAATGAACAGTTCGCGCGCGTATTTCGCGTCCTGCTTGCCGAAGCTCACGCGCCGACGCGCATACACCGTCAGCCCGTACAGCGTCGCGCGTTCGTAGGCGACGACCTGCGCGGCCTTCTTCTCCCAATGCGCGTCCGATAGCGATTTCTTCAGCAGATGCGCGCCGACCGTTTCGAGCCATTCCGGCTCGATCTTCGCGATCGTGCGCGCGTAGAGGCGGCTCGTCTCGACGAGTTCGCCCGCCATCACCCAGCGCCCCGCTTTCTTCAAGAGCGCCGAGCCCGGCCAAAGAAAGAACTTGATGCCGCGCGCGCCGAGATAATGCGGCTCGTCGTCGGCCTTGAGACCGACGTTGCCGAGCAGGCCCGTCAAGAGCGACAGATGCACCTGCTCGAAGGTCGCATCCGATTCGTTCAGACGCCAGCCGTGCTCGCGCACGACCGTCAGCAGTTGCGAATGCACGTCGCGCCACTCGCGCAAACGCAGATGCGACAGGAAATTCGCGCGACACGCATCCGCGAGCTGCTTGTTCGATTTCTTGTGCGCGACCGCTTCCTCGAACCACTTCCAGATGCGCGTCCACTGCAGAAATTCGGAGCGCTCGTCGACGAACTGCCGATGCGCCTGATCCGCCTGCTCCTGCGCCTCGATCGGACGGTCGCGCGGGTCCTGCACCGACAGCGCCGACGCGATGATCAGCACTTCCGCGAGCGCATGATGATCGCGCGCGGCGAGAATCATGCGGCCGACGCGCGGATCGAGCGGCAGGCGCGCGAGTTCGCGGCCGAGACTCGTCAGCGCGTTGTCGTCATCGACGGCGCCGAGTTCGTTCAGCAGTTGATAGCCGTCCGCGATCGCGCGGCCCGGCGGCGGTTCGATGAACGGAAACGTTTCGATCGCCGTCAGATGCAGCGACTTCATCCGCAGAATCACGGCCGCGAGCGACGAGCGCAGGATTTCGGGATCGGTGAAGCGCGGCCGCGCGGCGAAATCGGCTTCGTCGTACAGACGGATGCACACGCCGTCCGCGACGCGCCCGCATCGGCCCGCGCGCTGATTCGCCGCCGCCTGCGACACCGGCTCGATCTGCAGTTGCTCGACCTTGTTGCGATACGAATAACGCTTCACGCGCGCCATGCCGGTATCGACCACGTAGCGGATGCCCGGCACCGTCAGCGACGTCTCCGCGACGTTCGTCGCGAGCACGATGCGCCGCGCGTTCGACGGCTTGAACACGCGCTCCTGCTCCTGCGCGGAAAGACGCGCGAAGAGCGGCAGGATCTCCGTATGCGGCGGATGATGCTTGCGCAACGCTTCTGCGGCATCGCGGATTTCGCGCTCGCCGGGCAGGAACACGAGCACGTCGCCGGGACCGACGCGGCACAGTTCATCGACGGCATCGACGATGCCTTCCATCAGATCGCGATCGGCTTTGCGATCGTTGCGTTTGGGCGCCGTGCCCTGCGCGTTCCTGATCGCCTCGCTTTCCTCTTCGATCGGCCGATAGCGTACTTCCACCGGATACAGCCGTCCGCTCACCTCGATCACCGGCGCGGGCTTGTCCTCGCTGCCGAAATGGCGCGCGAAGCGTTCTGCGTCGATGGTCGCGGACGTGACGATCAGCTTCAGATCCGGGCGTTTCGGCAGGATTTCCTTCAGATAGCCGAGCAGAAAGTCGATGTTGAGGCTGCGTTCGTGCGCTTCGTCGATGATGATCGTGTCGTAGGCGGTCAGCAGCGGATCGGTCTGCGTTTCCGCGAGCAGAATGCCGTCGGTCATCAGCTTGACGGACGCGCCGGGCGCCAGATTGTCCGTGAAGCGCACTTTGTAGCCGACGACTTCGCCGAACGGCGTGCCGAGTTCCTCCGCGATGCGCCGGCCGGTCGCCGAAGCGGCGATGCGGCGCGGCTGCGTATGCCCGATCAGCCCGCTGCCGCCCGCGCCGAGACCGCGTCCGAGCGCGAGGCAGATCTTCGGCAATTGCGTCGTCTTGCCCGAGCCGGTTTCGCCGCTGACGATCACGACCTGATTCGCAGCGATCGCGCGCGCGATTTCCTCGCGTCGGCCGGAAACGGGCAGCGCTTCGGGAAACGTGATCGGCGGAATGGGATTCGGCGTGACGACGCGCGGCGCGCGCGGCGGACGTTGCTCGCGAGGCGGACGCGTTTCGGCCGGGCGTTCGACGTGCGACGGACGTGCTTCAACCGGGCGTTGTTCGCGCGGCGGACGTGCATCAACCGGGCGTTGTTTGCGCGGCGGGCGCGTTTCGGCCGAAGGTTCGACACGCGGCGCAGGTTGCGGCTGCGGCTGGCGCGCTTCGACGGGCTTCGGCTGCTGAACGCGCGCCGGACGCTGCGGCCGCGCACCTTGTTCACGCCTCGCGTCTTCGCGTTTCGGGGGCGCTTGCGTGGCAGCTTGCGCCGTGTCGCGCGGCTTCGGCGGACGTTGCGCCGTGACCTCCGCTTTCGCGGGCCGCTCTTTCGATTGCGCCGCCTTCTTCGGTTGCGAAGGAGCCTCCGCCGCCGCTTTCCCGCCCGCGAACCGCTGCGCGGCGCGTTCCTTCTTGCTCAAACCCGCCGCTTCGCCGGAATCGGACGTGCCCGCGCCCTCCCGCGTCTCGCGCAGCAGATTGTCACGCAGTTGTCGCAACTGCTCCTGAGTATCGAGGGATTTGTCGGCGGACTGAGACTTGCCCGCCTGATCGGGGCGTGAGGGACGAGAAACATTCGGCATAGCGTCGCATTATAATCCCGGGATGAATTCCCAAACCGACCTCACGATGACCGCGACGCAGCCGGCAGTCGAGCCCGAAGCGCCGAATCCCCACGCCCAGTTCGTCGACTGGATGCGATCCGTCGCGCCCTACATTCACGCGTTTCGAAACAAGACTTTCGTTGTCGCGTTCGGCGGGGAACTCGTGCAGGAAGGTCGCCTCAACGCGCTCGTGCAGGACGTCGGCCTGTTGCACGCAATGGGCATCCACGTCGTGCTCGTGCACGGCTCGCGTCCGCAGCTCGACGAGCAACTGAGCCTGCACGGCGTCGAGTCGTCGTTCTCTCACGGCTTGCGCATAACCGATGCCCGCGCGCTCGAATCCGCAAAAGAAGCCGCCGGCGAAGTGCGTCTCGACATCGAGGCCGCGATCAGCCAGGGCTTGCCGAACACGCCGATGGCGCACGCGCACATCAGCGTGGTGTCGGGCAACTTCGTGACGGCGCGGCCGGTCGGCATTCTCGATGGCGTCGATTTCCAGCACACCGGCGTCGTGCGCAAGATCGACGGCGATTCCATCCGCCAGTCGCTCGCGTCGAACAAGCTCGTGCTGCTGTCGTCGCTCGGTTTTTCGCCGACGGGCGAAGCCTTCAACCTGTCGATGGAAGATGTCGCGTCCGCCGCGGCCATTGCGCTGCGCGCCGACAAGATCATTTTCGTGACCGAAATTCCGGGTCTCGGCGACTCGGAAAACGAGCTGATCCGCGAAATGTCGCTCGACGACGCCTATCGCTTGCAGGAAAGCGGCGAATTGCAGGGCGACACGGCGTTCTATCTGAAGCATACGGTGCGCGCGTGCCGCGGCGGCGTTGCGCGCGGCCACATCATTCCGTATTCGCTCGACGGCAGCGTGCTGCTCGAACTGTTCCTGCACGACGGCGTCGGCACGATGATCTCGTACGAGAATCTCGAAAGCCTGCGCGAAGCGACGCCCGACGACGTCGGCGGCATTCTCACACTGATCGAGCCGCTCGAATCCGACGGCACGCTCGTACGGCGCGGACGGCACCAGATCGAGCGCGACATCGACCATTTCTCGGTCATCGAGCACGATGGCGTGCTGTTCGGCTGCGCGGCGCTCTATCCGTACACACAGGAGCGCATCGGCGAAATGGCCTGCCTGACGGTCGCGCCGGAAGCGCAAGGTTCGGGCGACGGCGAACGCCTGTTGAAGCGCATTGAACAGCGCGCCCGCGCACGCGGCTTGACGCGCATTTTCGTGCTGACGACGCGCACCGAACACTGGTTCCTGAAACGCGGTTTCGTGAAAGTGACCGTGGACGATCTGCCCGAAGATCGCCGGCGGCTCTATAACTGGCAGCGCAAGTCGCTTGTCCTGATGAAACAGCTTTGAACATGATCCAAGAAGCGTCGAACGGCGCTTTGCCCCCGATACAGAGGAGAAACTCACAATGGCCCGAATGGTTCAATGCGCGAAGCTCGGCAAGGAAGCCGAAGGACTCGATTTCCCGCCGCTGCCGGGCGAGCTCGGCAAGCGCATCTACGAAACGATCTCGAAGGAAGCCTGGCAAGGCTGGCTCAAGCAGCAGACCATGCTCATCAACGAGAATCGGCTGAACATGGCCGATCCGCGCGCACGCCAGTATCTGATCAAGCAGACGGAGAAGTATTTCTTCGGCGAAGGCGCCGATACGGCGTCCGGCTACGTGCCGCCGCAAAGCTGAAATCGCGCGTTCATCGCATCGCAAAAACCGGCCCGAGCGGCCGGTTTTTTGTTGTCCGCGCGGCGGAAAATTGTTCCGCTTAGTACATCGGACCACGAGATGACAATCGGCGCAATCCTAAGTCCGACAAGGCTTTGCGGCCGCCGGGCTCGAGCGCGGTGGCAGACCGGTTTGCAGATCGTCTGTCATCGTGTTATCATCTTGCTCGTTATCAACAGCAATTCACCATCATTCACGTGCAAATGTTTCCGACTTCAAGTTCGGGCGTTGCGCGGTAGTGACAGTTTCTTATACAAAGAGGCGCGTCGGTTTTCCAAGCAGTAACGCCGGCCTTTTTCGTCTCAAGTTGTTTTTTCGCCGACGTCGCGGCTCACCCGCGGCAACTCAGTCATTCAGCGCTGCGTTCGCCGTCCGCACGTCAAATTCGTGTGTTTCACCCGAGTGCAATTTCGCGACTACACCCGCGCGAGGCACCGGCACCGTGTTTCTTTTCGCTCATCGACTTCGAGCCGCTCGGCCCGAGGTCGCGGAAAGCCTTTGCTTTCGTCTTCAAGCGTTCGCGGCGCCGTCTCGAAACTGCACTATCCCGGCAATTTGCGTCCGTCCTCCGCGGCGACGCACCCGACGTTCTTTGAGCGTCGGGATCGAATACGGAGTTTTTCGAACTATGTCTTCTCTTAACGAGGGCCTTTGGCGCAAACGCGATTCATCCAGTCAGAAGTCCGACCTCACCCTCGACGACATCACCATCGTCGATCAATCCCTGTTGAAGCGCGCCGTCGGCGCCATGGCCATCGGTAACGCGATGGAGTGGTTCGATTTCGGCGTGTACAGCTACATCGCCGTGACGCTCGGCCGTGTGTTCTTCCCGTCGAGCAGCCCCACCGCGCAGTTGCTCGCGACCTTCGGCACGTTCGCCGCCGCTTTCCTCGTGCGCCCGATCGGCGGCATGGTGTTCGGCCCGCTCGGCGACCGCATCGGCCGCAAGCGCGTGCTCGCGATGACGATGATCATGATGGCCGTCGGCACCTTCTGTATCGGCATCATTCCGAGCTACGAATCGATCGGCGTGATGGCGCCGGTGCTGCTGCTCATCGCGCGTCTCGTGCAGGGCTTCTCCACGGGCGGCGAGTACGGCGGCGCGGCGACCTTCATCGCCGAATTTTCGCCGGACAAGAAGCGCGGCTTCATGTCGAGCTTTCTCGAATTCGGCACGCTCGTCGGCTACGTGCTCGGCGCGGGCGTGGTCGCGGTGCTGACGGCGGTGATGTCGGAAAAAGACCTGCTGTCGTGGGGCTGGCGCATTCCGTTCATGATCGCGGGTCCGCTCGGCCTGATCGGTCTCTACATCCGGATGAAGCTCGAAGAAACGCCTGCGTTCCAGCGTGAAGCCGAAAAGGCCGAAGCCGTGTCGCACGAGACGACCAAGGAGCAGTTCCGCGAGACGCTTATCCAGCAATGGAAGCCGCTCTTGCAATGCGTGGGCCTCGTGCTGATCTTCAACGTGACCGACTACATGGCGCTGTCGTATCTGCCGAGCTATCTGTCGGCGACGCTCAAGTTCAACGAGACGCACGGCCTCTTCATCGTGCTCGTCGTGATGGTGCTGATGATGCCGCTCACGCTCCTCGCCGGCCGTCTGTCGGACACGATCGGCCGCAAGCCGGTGATGCTCGCCGGCTGTATCGGTCTGCTGGTGCTGTCGATTCCTTCGCTTTCGCTGATCCGCATGGGCACCGTTCCGTCGATCTTCGCCGGCATGATGATTCTCGGCGCGCTGCTGTCGACGTTCACGGGCGTGATGCCGTCGTCGCTGCCGGCGCTCTTCCCGACGAAGATCCGCTACGGTGCGCTCGCGATCGGCTTCAACGTGTCGGTGTCGCTCTTCGGCGGCACGACGCCGCTCGTCACCGCATGGCTCGTCGACACGACCGGCAACCTGATGATGCCCGCGTACTATCTGATGGGCGCGTCGATCATCGGCATCGTGTCGGTGCTCGCGCTCTCCGAGACGGCGAAGAAGCCGCTGAAGGGCTCGCCGCCGGCGGTCGCGTCGAAGTCGGAAGCGCATGCGATTCTGCGCGGCCATCGCGAAGCCGCCGAAATGGACGATGCGTTCCCGGAAGGCACGGTGCGCGCTTAAGCGTTCTGGCGTGATCGAATGGAAGGGCCGGTGCGTGAAGCGCCGGCCCTTTTTTCATTCGATCAGCGAAACGATGCGCGCTTCCGCTTTGCCGTCGTCGATATCGAGCAGCGCGAGCGTGACCGGCAATCTGAAGCGACGCGGCCCCGCGCTGCCGGGATTCACGAAGAGCACGTCGCCGCGCCGCTCGATGAGCGGCTTGTGCGAATGACCGGTCACGACGACATCGATGCCGTCGAGCTGCTTCGGCACATCGGCGATATCGTGGACGACGTGAATCGTCGCGCCGCCCAGTTCGATGCGCGCGTGTTCGGGCAGTCGCGCGAGGTCATCGGCGATATCGTTGTTGCCGCGCACGACGGTGAGCGGCGCGAGCGACGCGAGCGCATCGAGCACGTCGCGTCTGCAGATATCGCCCGCGTGGATGATGTGCGCGGAGCCGCGCAAGGCGTCGAGCGCTTCGGGGCGCACGAGGTTATGGGTATCGGAGATAAGGGCAATACGCATGAGGCGTCACGCTTCTTCGTTCGCGCGCACGCCGAAGTCCTCGCCGTGCGCCACGTTCGGTTCCGGCACCATCATCGTGTCCTCGCGACTGAATCGGTGCCGGCGATTATGCGGGACGGCCGAAACCTTGTCGAACGGCTCGTATACGACGAGCGGCGCGGCTTTGGCGCGGTCGCATGCAATGGTAGAATCGCGTCCGCCCTGCCGGGGTGATGAAATTGGTAAACATAGCGGACTTAAAATCCGCCGCCTCACGGCTTGCCGGTTCGAGTCCGGTCCCCGGCACCAAGCAGTATGAAGGGCAGCGCGCCGCACCCTCACACCGCGTTCAACAACCGCTCCGCATCCCTCACTGCATCGAGCAGCGCTTCGATCGCCGTATCGCGTTCGAGCAGGCACACATGCTCGATATCGAACGGCAACGCATCCACGCCGACGAAGCGCACCGTACCGCCGAAGCAGTCGCGCGCCTTGCCGCTCTTCACGGAAGCGATGTAGTTCGGGGTGATGTAGAGCGCAACGGGCGTCATGGCGGGCTCCGCGATGGTCCGGTCGATGAACCCGAGTCTAGCCGCACGCACCATCTCGCTGAACCCGCCGCACGCGGGGAAACCGATCCCCTCTTTCGCTGCCTTCGCTGCCTACACCGCATGCCCCAGCACACGCGCGACGTAGTGCCGTCCCCACGCCTCGCCGTGCGCGATCGCCTCGGCGACGGTCTCGAACGGGCCGCGGTCGCCGGTCATTTCGCCGGAGTCGTCGGCGAGTTTCGAACCGTGCAGCGGCTTCTGGTCGAGGCGCGTCACGCGCACGCGGATCGCGTAACCTTCGGACGGCGCCGCATCCTCGTCGCCATCGGCCGCGAGCGGCTTCGGCACGGCCTGCATGGCGAGCAGGTAATCGCCTACTTCGATGTCCTTCTGCATGGCGGTCGTCTCCATCGGTGAGGAACGCGCTCGTCGAACGTCAGTGCCGATTGTGCTACCGCATCGCTGCACAAAACAAGCGGTCACGCGCCGCGATGCACTACAGTGATGCACTGCGGCACGCATGTTATAAAGCTCCGCCCGACACTCATCACGCCCCGGCGCGTCTCGCCGCATCGGGCACCGACCGAATTCATCGATGAACCATCGCATCCGTCACCTGCTGCCCGTCCTGCTCACGACTTCGCTCGCCTGTCTCGGCGGCTGCACGTCCTATTACAAGAACGTCGAGACCTGCAAGGAGAAGGTGCGGGCCGACTATCCCGACGCCGCGAGCGCGCCGCTCAAAATCACCGGTTCCGGCGCGAGTTATCATGGCTCGCGGGTCGTCGTGCACGGCACGATCCAGAATCCGCCGAAGCCGCCGGCCACGAAGTCTTCATCGGTGCCCGCAGCGGCCGAATGCACGTTCAGCGAAACGTCGATGACCGGCTTCCAGTGGCTCGTCCCCGCGAAGCTCGCGCCCAAGCCGCCGGTCGCCGAATCCGACGACTGAATCCGACGGCTGAATCCGACGACCCAGCCCGAAACCGTCCGCGACGAGGAGATTCGCGCATGCTGCTCGCCCAGATCAGCGATCTGCACATCACGCCGCCGGGCACGCTCGCCTACGGCCGCGTCGATACTGCCGCGTATCTCGCCCGCGCGATCGACGTCCTCAACGCGCTCGATCCGCGCGCCGACGCCGTGCTTGTTACCGGCGATCTCGTCGATGCGGGCGGCATCGACGAATACCGGCATCTGCGCACGCTCCTCGACCGGCTCGCCATTCCGTGGCGCGTCATCGCCGGCAATCACGACGACCGCGCGAATCTGCGCGCCGTCTTCGGCGATCTCCCCGAGCTCGCGGGTCACGACGGTTTCCTGCAGTACGCGTTCGACGTCGGCGAAGTCCGCGTGATCGCGCTCGACACCCTCGATCCCGGCTCCGGCGCGGGACGCCTGTGCGCCACGCGCCTTGCCTGGCTCGAAGCGCAGCTCGACGCCTCGCGCGACCGGCCGGTGCTGATCAGCATGCATCATCCGCCGATCGAATGCGGCATCGGCTTCATGGACGACATCCGCCTCGCGCCCGACGACAGCCGCGCGCTCGACGCACTCGTGCGGCGTCATCCGAACGTCGAGCGCATCGTATGCGGCCACGTGCACCGCGCGATCAGCGCGCGCTTCGGCGGCACGATCGTGTGGTGCGCCCCGTCGACGGCGCATCAGGTCGCGCTGCAATTGAAATCCGATGGTCCAGAAGCCTTCGTGATGGAGCCGCCCGCATTCGGGCTGCATCTGTGGCGCGCCGGCGTCGGCCTCGTCACGCATTGCATGAGCGTCGAACAAGGTGGCGGGCCGCAGCCTTTCTGAGCCGGGCCTTCAGGTGCGCTCGCGCGCGTAGTCGTCGAGCGCGTCGAGCACGCGATCGAACTCGAGCGATTTGTCGAAGAAGTGACGCACGCCGTATTGCAGGCAACGCTCGCGATACGTCGGCAGCGCGTGATTCGTGAGCACCGCGATGAACGCGGTTTCCGAGCGCGGCGCGCCGCCCTCCTTGAGCCAGGCGAGCACGTCGATGCCCGAGCCGCGCTTCAGTTGCAGATCGACGATGATCGCATCGAAAGTCCGCGACGACAGCAGCGCGATGGCCTCGTCGGGCGCATCGGCGAACGCGGTCACGCGCCACGGCCCGAGCGCGTCGATCGCCTCGGTCAGGCTGCGGCGGATAAGCGGCGAATCCTCGATCAGCAACGCCGCGAGCGGCGGCCGCCGCGCGCCCGGCTGCTCCATTCGGTCGTCAGTGTCGATGTGATTGCCCACGGCGGGCGTCCTCCGGCAGTGCTCTCGCGGATGTTCGAACGATGCGCCGCTATTCGATCAGGCCGTTCTTGATCGCGTAATACGTGAGGTCGGCGTTATTGGAAAGCCGCATTTTTTCGAGCACGCGCGCGCGATACGTGCTCACCGTCTTCACCGACAGATGCAGTTCCTGCGCGATTTCCGTCGGCAACTGGCCGCCCGCGAGCTTGCAGAAAATCTGAAACTCGCGTTCCGACAGCAGTTCGTGCGGGCGCTCGGCGGCGGGCTTGTCGAGCTTGTCGGCGAGCGCATCCGCGATGAACTCCGACAGATAACGATGCCCGCGTGCCACCGTGCGGATCGCGCGCACGATTTCGTCGGGCGCGGCATCCTTGTTCAGATAGCCGTTCGCGCCCGCCTTCAGCAGGTTGATTGCGTACTGGCTTTCGGGGAAGCCCGAAAGCATCAGCACGCCCTGCTCCGGACGGATCTGCTTGATGACGCGCAAGGTATCGACGCCGTTCTTGTCGGGCATCGCGATGTCGAGCAGCACGACATCGAACGCCTGCGCGCGCACGAGCGCGATGGCCTCGTCGCCGGTGGCGGCTTCCGCGCCGACTTCCATGTCGGGTTCGTCGGCGACGAACTGCCTGAACCCGCTGCGCACGATGGCGTGGTCGTCGGCTATCAAGACTCGAATCATTCGCGTGGTCCGTGCTGCCGGACGGTCTGCTACCAGTGGATCGGCCATGTCATGCGGGCGCCGGGCGCGCGACGCGTGCCCGGCGCCCTCGTCCTCATCCGTTGCGGCCTTCCAGCAGATCGGCCATGTCGTCGGCGTGCTCTTCCTCGACGGCGAGAATGTCCTCGAAGATGCGACGCGTCGTGACGTCCTTGTCGCCGAGATAGCGGATGATCTCGCGATACGTGTCGATCGCGATGCGCTCCGCGATCAGATTCTCGCGGATCATGTCGATCAGATCCTTACCTTCGCTGTACTGCGAATGCGAGCGCGACGAGAGGCCGTCGGGCGCGAAATTCGGCGCGCCGCCGAGTTGCACGATGCGCTCGGCGAGCGTGTCGGCGTGCTGCTGTTCCTCGTTCGCGTGCTCGAGAAACTCCTGTGCGACGGCTTCCGAGTGGATGCCCTTCGCCATGAAATAGTGGCGCTTGTAGCGCAGCGTGCAGACGATTTCCGTGGCGAGCGAATCGTTGAGCAGCTTCAGCACGGTCTCGCGATCGGCGCCGTAGCCGGTCGTCACCGCGCCTTCGTCCATGTGCTGCCGGGCATCGGCGCGGATCTTCTCGACATCGAGAACGAAGGCGTCGGTGGTTTGGCTCGGCTCGGCGTTTACAGCAGACGATTTGGACATTTGGTTCGCTCCTCTTTGACAGGTGAGTTGACGTTGTTCGCTGGAGCAGGCTTCGGCGCCAGGGTTTCCATAGCGCCCTGCTATCCAATCCGATACTCCGATGCACACACCATGCCTGATCTGTCGAAGAAACCGCGCGACGGTGATGAAACCCGCGCGCGGCTTGATGGCTCGTGGCTTTTAGCTAAGCGGGCGTCACGTTCGGAACACGCCGAGCAGCAAAGTGACCACGAACACGACGAGAAAAATGAAGAAAAGGATCTTCGCGATTTCCGCCGCGCCGGCCGCGATGCCCGTGAAACCGAACACGGCCGCGATGAGGGCGATGACGAAGAAGACTGCAGCGTAATGAAGCATGTGACCTCCTTCCTGAGTTGTTGATTACGTTTTGTCGATACGTCCGTAACGCCGCTAATCGATCGCTTTTTTCGTGACGACGAAGCCGAGCACGAGAAACACGACGCACAGGATCAGGAACAGCACGAACAGGAACTTGGCGATGGCGGCCGCTCCGGCAGCGACGCCGGTGAACCCCAGCACGCCGGCGATCACGGCTACGATCGCGAAAAACAAGGCCCACTTCAGCATGATCGTTCCCCGTAGGAGTGGATGACGGAACTATCGTAGCCACGCGATGCGCGCCGCGCATTCGGGCAGGCTCCTTTTTTGCTGTGGGAATCCACCGACACTTGCTTTCAAATCGGCTGCTCTAAGTGAAACGCCGGACGACCCACGCCATGAGCCACGTACCGCCCACCGCGATACCGACGACGATCTTGCCCGAGGACACGCCGCCGCCCGCGCCGGAAGGCATCGCGCGCCGCGCCACGCGCTTCAACGACTGGATGCGCCGCTATAGCTGGGCGGTCGCGATGACGGTGGCGATCGTCATCACGGTCGGCGGGCTGATCATTCTGGAATCGGGGCGCATGCGGATCGCGTCGGAATACGAGACCGCGCTCGAAGCGAAAGGCGCGACCGCGCAGCTTTCGATGCTCGCCGCCGATATCGCCGCGCTCACCGCCGACGAACGCGGCTTCGCGCTACAGGCCGACGACGCGTATCAGGCGCATTTCCGCGACGCGGCCGGACGCGTGCGGCGCACGCTGGCGTGGCTCGATGCGTATTACCGGCGCATCGGTGACGACACCGCGCTCGCGAGCTTCGCGCAGATCCGCTCCGCCGCCGACGATGAAATCGCGCAAGGCACCGCGCGCATCGCCGATTCGCCCGATGCCACGCGTGCGCTGCCGCCACCTGACGCGAGCGCCACGCTCGATGCGGCGCTGTCGCTGTTGCGCCTGAACGAAGAGCAGCGCGCGCAACACGCGCTCGACGCGAGCCGCGCCGACCAGCGCATCTCGACGCTGTGCGTGGGCGCGTTGTGCGCCCTCAACATCGTGCTATTCATCCTGCTGTTTCGTAATCTCGGCATTCAGCTCGACAAGCAGGCGCGCGTGCAGAAGGCGCTCATCACGCAGCAGGAAGAGCTCGATCAGCTCGTGTTCGCGCGCACGCGTCAGCTCGAGGCGCTCGCGTGGCACTTGCAGTCCGTCAGCGAAAACGAGAAGACGGAGCTCGCGCGCGAACTGCACGACGAACTCGGCTCGATCCTCACCGCGAGCAAGATGGATGTCGCGTGGGTGCGCGGCAAGCTGAAGGACAGCGAGCCCGCGATGGCCGAAAAACTCGCGCGCGCGCTCGGCAATCTGGATCAGGGCATCGCGTTGAAGCGCCGCATCATCGAGGACATGCGCCCGACGGTGCTCGCCAACTTCGGTCTCGTCACGGCGCTGCGCTCGCTCGCCGATGAAGCCGCGCAGCGCAACGGCTGGAACGTCGAATTCGATCTGCCGGGCGAGGACGTGAAGCTCGGCGAGGCGATCGAAATCGCGCTTTTCCGCGTCGCGCAGGAGACGCTCACGAACGCGGCGAAGTACGCGCACGCGAGCCGTATCCGCGTGGCGCTGACGGTCGATGAAGCGAACGTGTCGCTCTCGATCACCGACGACGGCATCGGCATTCGGCCGCAGGATTTGAAGCGCACGCAGACGCATGGGCTCGTCGGCATGCGGCAGCGCGTGTCGGCGCGCGGCGGACGCTTCGAGATCGAGCGCGCGACGCCGCGCGGCACGGCGATCAGCGTGTCGATGCCGCGCGAGCGCAGCGCCGATGCGCCGGTCGTCGCGGCATCCACGTAGGACGGCGCCGACACGAAATGCGGACGACGCCGACACCAGAATCGCATGCGTGCCTACATCCGCGAACGATGCGCTTTTTTATGATTGATCACACCGGTAAGACAGGACGTCAGCCAGGCGCCCGTCGACCACACACGATGCGCGAACCGTTTTTCCTGTCACGCATTTCAACTCCAAGGGGAATACACATGACTCGACTCATCGCTCTACTCCTCATCGCCGGCAGCGCGGCTCTCGCAGGCTGCAACACCGTTTCGGGAGCCGGTCAGGACATCTCGAAGGGCGGCCAGGCCATCTCGAACTCCGCGGAGCAGCACAAGTAATTCACGAGGCGCGCCGCTTCGCTGCGGCGTTCCCGCTCAGGCGTTCCATAGCGTTGACGTAGTTCTCTCTCTTCCCGCCACCTTCGCGTGGCGGGATTTTTTTTGTCTTTGGAGCCGTTCGTGTGTCGTCCAGGCCGCTCGCGGCGTCCCACGGGTCACGCGTCATTCTCTGCACAATGACGCCGATGACCCAGATCCCCTTCGCTGCGATAGAGTTCGCTCATCTCGATGCCTTCCTGAGCGATGATGCCTGGCTTCAGACATCGGGATTCACAGCGCAAACGGAGACACGAATGGCCAAAGTAAAAGTAGCCGGGTTCGGCGTTTCGCTCGATGGCTTCGCCGCGGGAACCGGTCAGAGTCTGGAACATCCGCTCGGGGTGCGGGGCCCGGAGCTCTTTCAGTGGTTTTTCCCGACGCAGACGTTTCGGCGGATGCAGGGAAAAGACGACGGCGAAACCGGTGTCGATGACGACTTCGCCCGGCGCGCGATGGACGGATTCGGCGCGTTCATCCTCGGGCGCAACATGTTCGGGCCGATTCGCGGCGAATGGCCGGATGAACAATGGAAAGGATGGTGGGGTGAGGATCCGCCCTATCATGCGCCGACTTTCGTGCTGACCCATTACCCGCGTCCGCCGATTCGGATGCAAGGCGGGACGACGTTTCACTTCGTCTCGGACGGCATCGAGGTCGCGCTGCAAAAGGCACGCGAAGCGGCCGGCGCGAAGGACATCAAGATCGGCGGCGGAGCGGCCACGGTCAAGCAATACATTCAGGCCGGCCATGTGGATGAAATCCACCTCGCTTTCGCGCCGGTGGCGCTCGGGCAAGGGGAATCGCTCTTCGACGGTCTGGATTTGCGCGCTTTGGGATATCGGACGGTCGAGCACGTTCCGACGGAGCGGGCCACGCACATCGTCCTTGCGAAGTAGCTGCGCGCGATACGAAAAAGCCCGGCCGATTCTTCCGGCCGGGCTGTGCGGTTCGTGCCTTATTGCGTGTCGGGCAGTTCGAGCGCCGGCTGCTGCGTGTTGCCACCCTGCGCGACGAGCACGCGAATCTTCTCGGGCACGAGTTGCGTGGCTGCATTTCCCGAAGGCAGCGTCGTCACGAGCCAGTCCGCGTTGTTGACGAGATCGAACGACGCCGATTTATAGACCGGCGTCTTCGAGCCCGGCAGCGTCGCGATCAGTTGATACGTGCCGCCGGAGACGTAGATCGAGTCTTGCGTCGTCGCCGGTACGGCGTTCTTGTAGGCCACGCCCGCCATCGTCGGGCTGACGGTCGAGATGTTCGTGCCCGGCGCGACGAGATAGATGTCGAGGTTCGGCGCGTTCGTCGATGCGTTGAACGCGCGCACGCGTGCGCTGCTCGATAGCAGGCCCTTGTCGAACGGATCGTCGATCACCGCGATCGACGGCACGAAGCCCGCGTCCGGCAGCGCGATCACCGTGTATTCGTGCCCTTTCGCCGCGTTCGAGATGGTCGTGTCGGTGGCGAGTTGCGTCGTCGTGTTGACGGCGGCGTAGGAAAAGTTGTGCTGGCCCGTGTCGATGTTCGCGAAGTTCGTCACCGCCTTATAGGCGAGATTCGGCTGCAGGATCTTGCTGTTGTCGTAGAAGTCGACGTTCGGGCCGCTCGGGATCGCGTGGATGAAATGGACTTGCGGCTGAGTGACGCCGATTTCCTTGCCGACGTCATCGGAGCTTCCGCCGCAAGCGGAGAGCAAAGCGGCGACGGCGGCAAGCGCGGCAGCGGTGCGGATGAGCTTCATGGTTTCACCTTCCTTTGTTTTGATTTGATTTGATCGGCCACATCGTCATCCGGGTCCGGACGATTAGGCATCCGCAGGACTTTGCGCGCTCGCTCGCCGGGCCCGATTCGGGTTTCCCTCTTGCCATTTCGATCGATCAGATTTGCCGTCGAAGTGGCGCATGCGTTGAGCAATGAGCATGCCCCGAGACGGTGCGACGATGGCGTGTATCGGCCGCTGAGGCCCGTCCGGAAAGGGTTTCGAATTCGTTAGAGGAATTGCTCGGGATGCGCGAAGACCCCGCGCGGTGCTGCATCGATCAATGCAGCGTCGCCGCGTGACGAGAAGCGGTTTTTACAAGGATGGTGCGTTCAGAGAAGCCCCCGCCGCCGCTGATCAAACCAGAACGAAAGCCCAACGGAAAGCAGAATTACAACCGTCGCAATCACGGTCCATTGCGTGACGATTTCCCCGAGCAGCAGCGCGCCCAAACCAACCGCCACCACCGGATTCACATAAAGACAACTCGTCGCGACGATCGTGCTCGTATTGCGTATCAGAAAGTTATACGCGACATAAGCGGCCATCGAACCGATCACGACGAGATACAAAAACGAGAACCCCGCGCCGACGCCGACGCTCGCCAACCGCTCGCCCGATGCGAACGCGATCGCCGTCGCGATCAATCCGCCCAAACCGATCTGCAGCGCCGTCGACATCAGCAGATCGGAAGGCTGCGGCAGGCGCGTCGCCAGATGCGCGCCGCCCGCCCAGAAGATCGCGGCGCACAGAATCGCCAGCGTGCCGACCGTCGAACTCGGCGAGGGATCGCCGTGATTCAGCAGCACGATCCCGAGCAGACCCAGCGCCACCGCGAACCACTCGCCTTTCGCGACGCCGCGTCCGCTGAGCGCGGTGAAGATCGTCGCGAAAAGCGGCACCGTCGCGACCATCACGGCGGCCGTGCCGGTCCCCACGGTCCGCATGCCGTAAGCCATCATCCCGCTCGACAGACCTTCCAGCAACGTGCCGACGATCGCCGCGTTGCGCACTTCGCGCGCGCTGGGCCACACCGACTTGCGATGCACCGCGATCAAGAATAGCCCGATGCCCGCGAACAGATTGCGCAGCCCGCCGAGCATCAACGGCGGAAAAGATTCGAGCGCGAGATGGATGCCGAGATACGTCGATCCCCAAACGAGATAGACGACCGTCAGCGCAAGCGCGACCTGCCCCTTGAAAGAGCGCGGCGCGCGAAACGGAAAACGGTCAGGGAAGCTGAACGGCAGGCGCGGCGGAGGCAGAGCGGACATGCATCACTCCGCGGCGACGGCTGCGCGCCGGAGAAAAACGGGCAAAACCAGACAGAACGACATGGCGTAAAGCAAAGGGGAATGGCGCGAGGAAGGACCGCGCGACCTTCGGGAAAACCCGGAAATCCGCGGCGCCCGACATTATGCAGTAAGCGCTCGCATCCATCGGCTCATTTTCGGGATGGTTGCCAAGACGCCACGCCGCGGTGTAACGTGTCGGCTGCTAACGCGGGGGTCCTGCGTTGCACATCGCGGTTTCGTGCGGTTTCATCGGCGAAGCGCTTCGTGTGGCGTGGGTGAGAAATACCCTTTGAACCTGATCTGGATAATGCCAGCGCAGGGAAGCGTTCGGGTTCCATAGGCCGCAGTCCACGCCACTTCAACCGAACCCGTACCTTTCCATCTCGTTCCTCCCTGTTTAGCTCCTGAGTCACCACGAGCTACGACATCGCTCGTGCTGAAAAAAATCGTCCCTTAGGAGATCAAGCACATGAATGCCAACCCGAAGTTCCTCTCGGAAAACGCCGTCGTCGATGCCGCCGCCATCGCGCCGCTGCCGAACTCGCGCAAGGTCTATGTCGAAGGTTCGACGCCCGACATCCGCGTGCCGATGCGCGAGATCACGCAATCCGACACGCCCGACGGCTTCGGCGGCGAGAAGAATCCGCCCGTCTACGTGTACGACACGTCGGGCCCGTACACCGACCCCGACGCGCAGATCGACATTCGCAGCGGTCTGCCCGCGCTGCGCGGCGCGTGGATCGAAAAGCGCGGCGACACCGAGGAACTGAGCGGCCTGTCGAGCGAGTTCGGCCGCGAGCGCGCTGCCGATCCCAAAACGGCCGAACTGCGCTTTCCGGGTTTGCACCGTCATCCGCGCCGCGCGCTCGCCGGCAAGAACGTCTCGCAGATGCACTACGCGCGGCAAGGCATCATCACGCCGGAGATGGAGTACATCGCGATTCGCGAGAACCAGCGTCGCGCGGAGTATCTCGAAAGCCTGCGCACGAGCGGCCCCAACGGCGAAAAGCTCGCGAAGATGATGGGCCGCCAGCACGCCGGACAAGCCTTCGGCGCGGCGGCGTTCGGCAAGGACGCGGCGAAGGAAATCACGCCTGAATTCGTGCGCGAGGAAGTGGCGCGCGGCCGCGCGATCATCCCCGCGAACATCAATCACCCGGAAAGCGAGCCGATGATTATCGGCCGCAACTTCCTCGTGAAGATCAACGCGAACATCGGCAATTCGGCGGTCACGTCGTCGATCGGCGAGGAAGTCGACAAGATGACGTGGGCGATTCGCTGGGGCGGCGACACGGTCATGGATCTGTCGACCGGCAAGCACATCCACGAAACGCGCGAGTGGATCATCCGCAATTCGCCGGTGCCGATCGGCACGGTGCCAATCTATCAGGCGCTCGAAAAGGTGAACGGCAAGGCCGAAGACCTGACGTGGGAAATCTTCCGCGACACGCTCATCGAGCAGGCGGAGCAAGGCGTCGATTACTTCACGATTCACGCCGGCGTGCGCCTGCAATACGTGCCGCTGACCGCGAACCGCATGACGGGCATCGTGTCGCGCGGCGGCTCGATCATGGCGAAGTGGTGCCTCGCGCATCACAAGGAAAGCTTCATTTACGAGCACTTCGAAGACATCTGCGAAATCATGAAGCAATACGATGTCTCGTTCTCCCTCGGCGACGGCCTGCGCCCCGGCTCGATCTACGACGCCAATGACGAAGCCCAGCTCGGCGAACTGAAGACGCTCGGCGAACTGACGCAGATCGCGTGGAAGCACGACGTGCAGGTGATGATCGAAGGCCCCGGCCACGTTCCGATGCAGCTCATCAAGGAAAACATGGACCTGCAACTGGAATGGTGCGACGAAGCGCCCTTCTACACGCTCGGGCCGCTGACGACCGACATCGCGCCGGGTTACGACCACATCACGTCGGGCATCGGCGCTGCGATGATCGGCTGGTTCGGCACCGCGATGCTCTGCTACGTCACGCCCAAGGAACACCTGGGGCTGCCGAACAAGGACGACGTGAAGGAAGGCATCATCACGTACAAGCTCGCGGCGCACGCGGCCGATCTCGCGAAGGGTCATCCGGGCGCGCAGGTGCGGGACAACGCGCTGTCGAAGGCACGCTTCGAATTCCGCTGGGAAGACCAGTTCAATCTCGGTCTCGATCCGGACAAGGCGCGCGAATTCCACGACGAAACGCTGCCGAAGGATTCCGCGAAGGTCGCGCATTTCTGCTCGATGTGCGGCCCGCACTTCTGCTCGATGAAGATCACGCAGGACGTGCGCGATTTCGCGGCGAAGCAAGGTGTCAGCGAAAGCGAGGCGCTCGCCAAGGGCATGGAGACGAAGGCGATCGAGTTCGTGAAAAAGGGCTCGGAAATCTATCAGCCGACCTGAAGCTTCTGACTCGCTGACAACGGCCTGTCGCACAGCGCGTGCGGCAGGCCGTTTTTTATGTGTGCGCCGGGCGCAAAGCCTTGTCGGGCCTGAATGAGCGGTTCATCCGACGATTCGGGCATCTTTTCTGCTGGTTGAGTGCGTGAACCGGCGCAAATGCGGCCGAGCCGCAGCCGATTCATCTCATCTTCGAATTGGAGAGTCGACATGAAAATCATCAAACAGATCGGCGCCGCTGCAATGATCGTTGGGTTTCTGGGAGGACTGACCGCTTGCGGCGACATGACCACGCGTCAACGGGATACGGCTATCGGCGCCGGCGTCGGTGCGGCGGGCGGCGCGGTGATCGGCGGCAGCGCGCTTTCGACGCTCGGCGGCGCGGCGGTCGGCGGGATTATCGGCAATCAGGTCGGGAAGTAGCGCGAACATCGTCTACGACGCAACGGACGCGTTTCGCCGCCATCAACGACCCGCTGTTTCATTTCTGTTACATAAAGGCGCGCCGCAATGCTTTTTCACATCACGCGGCGCGCCTCCCGGTTGTCGTTCGACTAAGCTGCTTCTTAAGGGGCCAATTTCATTCGATCCCACGTCCCGCAAGCCGTAACGCAAGGAGCAGTGCCATGATTTCCGCCCGCAGCATGTCCGGACCGGGGACGGCCGCCGCAGCGCTCGCCGCCGGGCTTCTTCTCGGCGGATGTTATTACCCTTACGGTTATCCGGCTTATCCAGCTTATCCGCCCGCGCCTGTCGTCGGCGCGACCTACACGCAGCGGGAATTTGCGTTGCCCGCGTCCGGCACGGCGGCCACGCCGACGTCATCCGCGACCTTGCCGCCACAGTACGAATACGCCGTCGGCTCGTCGTACTCCGACTACTACCGGACGTATCCCTATCCGTATTACCCGCCGTATGCGGCTTACCCGTACTACGGCTATCCGGCGTACTACGGCTACGGCTACGGTTATCCGGCGGTTTCGTTCAGCTTCGGCTACTGGGGCGGCAGCGGATGCTGCTGGGGACATGGCTATCGCGGCGGCTACCACGGTGGCGGATGGCACGGCGGCGGGTGGCATGGGGGCGGCGGCTGGCACGGCGGCGGCGGCAGTTGGCATGGCGGCGGAGGCGGCGGCCGCGGACACTGATCGCCGCGCCGCGATACGCCAGATGAGACAAAAAGCCGTTTGTCGCCTTGCCGCGTAACACTGCTGCAACATTTTCCTTTCGACACGGGCTCGCGCGCACGACGCGCTTCATCGTGCGCCGGCGCACTTTCCTTATCCGACAAGGCTTCGCCACTATTCGCCAGATGATTGGCACGGTTTTGGCTACATAGCTTCCCTGCATCGAGTCGCAACGGCGATAACCGTTGTTCCGCGCACGTTTCCGTATCGGGGGATCGGACATGATGGCCTTCGTGTTTTTCCTGCTGTGGATTTTCGCCTCGCTCGGCCTTCTGACCGTGTGGGTCTTCCGCCAGACGCCATCGGCCGGTCGCGACGAGAGCGCGCCGAGCGCCGTCGCCGAGGGCTGATCGCGCTCGTCCGTGCTTCTCCGTCCGCATCGATGACGCGCCCGCAAGCGGCGCGTCCCTTCACGTCCATTCACCTCTGCGCGCCACGCCGTGGCCGGAATGGACGGGCATTCACGCCTTGACGCATGCCCTTCGCGCCCTATTCTTAGTGTGCGCGTTATGCGGTTGCTTAAGCCGGCGACCGGACATCGAACTCCACGCGCATCGCGGCTTCGCGTTGGCGCCGCTTCGGTTCATGACAGAACGAAGGAGACCCGATGTTCCACCAGCTACTCACCCCGATCGCCAATTCCCTGTTCGCATCCTTCATCGTCGCCGCGCTGCCGATCATCCTCGTGCTCGTGCTGCTCGGCTGGGCGCGCCGTCCCGCGTGGCAGGCGTCGCTCGCGGGGCTGGTCCTTGCGCTCGTCATCGCCATCGCGGGCTGGCATTTTCCGGTCGGGCTCGCGCTCGATTCGGTCGCGGCCGGCGCCGTGTTCGCGCTGTGGCCGGTCATGTGGATCGTCTTCGCCGCGATCCTGCTCTACAACGTCGCGCAACGCTCGGGGCGCTTCGAAGCATTTCGCATGTGGATGGTCGATAACCTGCCGAACGACCGGCGCATCGTGCTCGTCGTGATCGGCTTCTCGTTCGGCGCGCTGCTCGAAGGGATTTCGGGCTTCGGCACGCCGATCGCGATCACGAGTTCGCTCTTGATCCTGCTCGGCTTCCCGACGCTCGAAGCGCTCACCTTCACGTTGATCTTCAACACGGCGCCGGTCGCGTTCGGCGCGCTCGGCGTGCCGATCACCGTGCTCGGCGCAGTCACGCACCTGCCCACCGATGCGCTCGCCAAAATGGTCGGTCGCCAGTTGCCGTTCTTCGCGCTCTTTCTGCCCTTCTATGTGATCGGTATCTACGCGGGCTTTCGCAACATGATGCGTATCTGGCCCGTGCTGCTCGTCTCGGGCGGCGTGTTCGCATTGACGCAGTTCGTGACGTCGAACTACATCAGCTATGCGCTCACCGACGTGCTTTCGTCGCTCGTCTCGCTGATCGTGACGATCGCGTTCCTGCGCGTGTGGAAGCCGGTCGCGGACGAGCGCTTCGCGGTGAACGTCGAGCGCGCCGGCGCGACGCGTTCGGCGATTCCGGGCGGCCAGGGCTGGGTGCCGTGGATCGTGGTCTCGGTGGTCGTGATCGTGTGGACGGTGCTCAAGATCTTCATGATCGGCGACGTGAAAATCGCGTGGCCGGGCCTCGACAAGGCGGTCTACATCACGCTCTACAAGCAGCCTTACGGCGCGATCTGGGACTTCCAGCCACTCGCGACGGGCACGGCGATCCTGGTCGCGTCGATCATCACCGCGTTGATGGTGAAGCTGCCCGCGCGCGAATACGTCGCGGCGATCGGCGATACGTGGGTGCAGACGCGCATCGCCATTCTGACGGTCGCGACGATCGTCGGCCTCGCGTATCTGATGAACTACTCGGGCATGAACTACACGCTCGGTCTGGGCGTGGCGTCGGTCGGGCCGTTCTTCCCGCTCGTGTCCGCGTTCCTCGGGTGGGTCGCGGTGTTCCTCTCCGGCAGCGACACGTCGGGCAACGCGCTCTTCGGCAATCTGCAGGTCGTCGCGGCGAACCAGCTCAACCTCAATCCGGTGCTGATGGCGGCGACCAATTCGTCGGGCGGCGTGATGGGCAAGATGATCTCGCCGCAAAACATCTCGACCGGCGTCGCGACCACCGAGCTCAAGGGCAAGGAAGGCCTCGTGTTCGCGCGCACGTTCAAGCATTCGATCTTGCTGACGATCCTGCTCGGCGTGCTCGTGTGGCTGCAGCAAAACGTGCTGACGTGGATGATCCCGCCGCATTGAGCTTTCGCGCTTCCCCTGTTTCTCCCGCTTCTTGCGCTTTCGTCCGGCGGACCATTTCTGAGACGAACGCGGTGCTAACATGCGCGGACTTTCGATGAGCCTTGCGAAGTCCGCCCGCCATGTCACCCGCCAATCTGCTGCAACTGATCGTCCTCGCCGCCCTGTGGGGCGCGTCGTTTCTCTTCATCCGCGTGGGCGTCGCCGAGTTCGGCGTCGCGCCGCTGATGGCCGTGCGCGTGGGCATCGGCGCCGTGTTCCTGATCGCGATGCTGCTTTCGCGGCGGCCGCTCGCCCAAACCGCCGCGACGCTGAAGAAACGCTGGCTTCAGTTGCTCGCCGTCGGCATTCTCAACTCGGCCGCGCCGTTTTGTCTCTTCGCGTATGCCGAATTGACGCTTTCGGCCGGGGCCACGTCCGTCATCAACGCGACGACGCCGCTGTTCGGCGCGCTCGTCGCTTTCCTGTGGCTCAAGGATCGCCTGACGACCGCGCGCACGATCGGCATGGCGATCGGCTTCGCGGGCGTGCTCGTGCTGGTGTGGAACCAGATCGCGCCGGAGCACGCCGGGCAAGCCGCCGCGCTGCCGGTGCAAGGCATGCTCGCGGCGGCGGCGGCGCTGGCGGCGTCGGCGCTTTACGGCGTCGCGGGCAACTTCGCGAAAAAGTATCTGATGGACGTCGACGCGATGACCAACGCGGCCGGCAGCATGATCGGCGCAACGCTCACGCTCGCGCCGATCGCGCTCTTTACGTGGCCCGCCGCGCCGGTTTCCGCGCACGCATGGGGCGCGGTGCTCGCGCTCGGCATCGGCTGCACGGGGATCGCGTATTTCATCTACTTCCATCTGGTCGCGGTCGCGGGCCCGGCGCGCGCGATGACCGTCACGTTCGTGATTCCGCTGTTCGGCATTCTGTGGGGCGCGCTCTTTCTCGGCGAGCACGTCTCGCTCGTCATGATGGCGGGCTGCGCGATCGTGCTCGCGGGCACCGCGCTCGCGACGGGCGTCGTGAAACGCGTGCCGTTCGTCGGACGGCGAAAATTCGCGCGCTGACTATACTGCTTTCGGGAAAAGCGGCGGTGTGCGGGCGGCATCGTCCGCAAGGGTGAAATTGTTTGGATGCCGTTGCACGCCGTGCGGCGCCGCGTCATCCTTCGCGCTTTTGCCGGGAGCCGTCATGCACGATTTGTTCGCCAAGCTCAAACATGAAATGATGAAAATGGTCCCGCCGACCGTTTTCTTTTTCATCCTCCTGCATGCCGTCGCCATCGTGCGCGCGTTGATGGTAATGGGCACCGGCATTTCGCTGACCTCGTCGATGTCAGTGCTCGTCGCTTCGCTGATTCTCGGCAAGTCCGTGCTGATCGCCAACATGCTGCCGTTCATCAACCGCTATCCGGACCGTCCGCTGGTCTGGAACGCCGCCTGGAAAACGCTGATCTACACGGCCATCGCTGGCATCCTGCACTATCTCGAGCGGCTGCTGGACTTCTGGAAGGAGACCCACGGCCTTGCTGCCGCGAATCAGGCGCTCATCGCGCATATCAACTGGCCGCAGTTCTGGGCCGTCCAGATCCTTCTCGTGCTGATGATCGGCAACTACTGTGCGTTCGCCGAACTGGGCCGCGTGATCGGACGCGACGTGCTCAAGTCGTGGTTCTTCGGGCCGCGCGTCGACATGCCGCCGAAGTGGCAAAGCTGAGTCATTCGCCACGCACCGGCCCGCGTCCCGCCTTGATCGCGCCGCGTTTCACCTTGCCTTCGACGCGCCGCAACTGCGATGCGCGCGTCGGCTTCGTCGCGATTCGCTTGCGGCGCGTGACCGACACGCTGCGGATGAGTTCGTCGAGACGCGCGAGCGCCGCCGCGCGATTCATGTCCTGCGTGCGATGCTCCTGCGCCTTGATGACGATCACGCCCTCGCGCGTGACGCGGCTGTCGGAAAGCGCGAGCAGACGCGCCTTGATGTGCTCCGGCAACGAAGACCCGCGGATGTCGAAGCGCAGATGGATCGCGCTCGACACCTTGTTGACGTTCTGACCGCCCGCGCCTTGCGCGCGCACGGCCGTCAGCTCGATTTCGTTGGGCGGCACGGCGAGGCTGTCGGTGATGGTCATCGGTCGAATTCCCTGGATAGGCGCCGCATTCTCGCGGCCAGCCCGGAGTCGCGGCGCGTCGGCTCCCGGACGGCTTGCGCGAAGATCGCCGCCGAGCCGATCACTTCGACTCTGCGCTTCGCCCGCGTGATCGCCGTGTACACCAGCTCGCGCGACAACACGCGCACGAACGCGCCGGGCAACACGAGCGCCGCGTGCTCGAACTCCGAGCCTTGCGACTTGTGCACGGTGAGCGCGAACGCGGTGTCGTGCGGCGGCAGCGCAGCGGGCGACACGTAGCGCAGCGCGCCATCGGCCAGGCGGAACGCGACGCGCAACAGGCCGTCGGCGCCCGGCAGCGCGATGCCGATATCGCCGTTGAAAAGCCCGAGCGCATAGTCGTTGCGCGTGACGATCACCGGCCGTCCGGCGAACCACTGTGCACCGAGTGCAAGCGCAATGCCCGCTTGCTCGCGCACTTTCGCCGCGATGCGCGCGTTCACTTCGTCGACGCCGCGCGGCCCCTTGCGCGTCGCGCACAGCACGCGGAAGCGATTCAGCGCATCGAAGAGTCGGGCGTGATCCGCTTGCTCGCCGTCGAGCACGGCCGAGAGCGCGTCCGCGTACGGCGCGAAGCCTTTCGCGAGACGCGCGAGGGTGCGCTCGGACAGCGTCGCGTCGCCATCGTCGAAGAGCACGGCCGCGCGCTCGCCCGATGGATCGAGCGCATCGAGCGCGGCCCGTTCGTCGCCATTGCGGATTGCGATCGACAGACGCCCGATGTCCGAATCGAGCCCGAAGCGATAGTTCTTCTGCAGCCACACGACGCAATCGGTGAGCGCGGGCTCGGCCTTCGCGTCGAAGAGATCGCCGTAGCCCTCGGAATCGTCGATGGGCGCGGCGTTCGGCAATGCGGCTTCGAGGCGCTTCGCATCGACCGAAAGCGCCGCCGCGATGCGCGCCACGCCCGCATGGCTGAACGACGGCTCCGCGCTCAGTTCCGCGAACACCGCGCCCGCTTCCACCGCCGACAGTTGATCCTTGTCGCCGAGCATCACGAGACGGCTCGCCGGCGCGACGGCTTCGAGCAGATGGGCGGCGAGCGCGACGTCGATCATCGAGGCTTCGTCGACGACGATCACGTCATACGGCAACGGATTGTCGCGATGATGCCGGAAGCGCCCGTCCGACTGCACGCCGAGCAATCGCTGCAACGTGAACGACGTGCGCGGCAGGCGTTCGGCGAGTTCGGGCGGCAGCTTGTCCGCGCGTTCGATGAGCGCCTCCTGCATGCGCTGCGCCGCCTTGCCGGTCGGCGCGGCGAGCGCGATCCGCAAGTCCGGATCGGCGTCGAGCAGACACGCGAGCACGCCGACGACGGTCGTCGTCTTGCCGGTGCCCGGCCCGCCGCTCACGATCGTCAGCCGTCCCGCCAGCGCGACGAACGCCGCGACCCGCTGCCAGTCGATGTCGTCATCCGCGCGCGGGCCGAAATAGCGCGCGATGCGTTCGGCCTGTCGCGCGATGTCCTCTCGCGAAGCGGTCATGCGCGTATCGCGCGAACGTTCGACGAGCGAGCACGCGAGCCTGCGCTCGTAGTCGAAGTAGCGCGCGAGATAAAGCCGCCCGTCCTCGTCGATGACGAGCGGCAGCAGGTCGGCCGCGTCCGCGCGCGCGCCGCCGCGCACGAGGCACGCGACACCGCTTGCAAGCAGCGCGTCGCGCGCCTCGTCGAAACGCGCGTCGTGACGGCGCGCGAGCGCGGCGAGCGGCAGGCACACGTGGCCTTGCGCGGTTGCGCGGCTCATCGCGAGCGCGGCGCGTTCGGCCCACAGCACGCTGCGTTCGTCTGCGTTCAGGCACGCCGCGAGCGCGCTCATGCGCCGCGCGAAACCTTCGGCGAGCGCCGCGCTTTCATCGGCGGGCGCGGGCACGGGGCGCGTCGCCTGCATTGCATCGAGCGTGCTCATGCCGCGCCTCCCGACATCAAACGATCGAGCGCCTCGACCAGTTCCAGCGACGGCCGTCCGCGATGCACGCCGCACGCTTCTTCACCGTCGCGCCAGTCCGGGCGCACGCCGCGCACGAACAGATACAGATAGCCGCCGACATGCGTGTCGTACGCATAGCCCGCGAGCCGCGCGCGCAAATATCGATGCAGCGCGACCACGTAAATGAGCGCCTGAAGGTGATACGCGTGCTCCGCCATTGCCGTGGCGAGCGGCGCGGCGGCGTAGTCGGAAGCGGCATCGCCCAGATGATTCGACTTCCAGTCGATGATCCAGAAACGGCCTTCGTGCTCGACGATCATGTCGATGAAACCCTTGATGAATCCGCGCAACGCGCCCGCCTCCAGCGCGACGTCGGGAAAACCGTGCGCCGCGAGCAGACGCCGCAACGCGCTGAAATCGAGCGAATCCGCCGGGAACAGGAACTCCAGTTCGTTCATGCGGCGCGTCGTCGCGATGGTCGCGAGCCGCATGCCGGGCGCGATTTCGCTCCTCACGGTATCGCCGATGAGACGCAGCATCATCGGACGCAGACGCGGCGCGAGCGCTTCCGGCGCGGGCGTCGGATGCTCGTGCAGCGCGCGCTCGACGGCGGCCGGCCAGCTCGACTCATCGGTGAAATCCGCCAGCTCGAACATGCGATGCAGGCATTCGCCCGCCGCCGCGCCGCGCGGAAACGCGAGAATGTCGTCGGGATCGAGCGGCGATTCGTCACTTGAAGCGGCGTCCGTGCGCGCGGTGTCATCGAGCGCGGCGAGTTCGTCGTGATCCGGACGCGCTTCCACCGGCTGCGCCTGATTCGCCTCGTCGCGCGCGCCCGCCGCGATCAGCGAACTGAAGCTCGCCATGCGCCAGCGATCGCGCAGGATGCGCCGGTTCGTGCGCGCGGCGATCTCGTGTTCGTGGGACGCGTCGGCTTCGAGCGGCTCGCGCGTGTCGATCACCGGCAGCGGCGCGACGCCGATCGCGCCCTGCGACCGCGCCGCAACCGCATGCCACGCCGCGACGATTTCCGCTTCCTCGGGCGGCGCATCGCAGAACGCATCGAAGTCTTTTCCGCCACCCGCGACGAGCCAGTTGAGGACGCTTCGGCGCGACTCCTTCGTCGACCGGCTCGACAGATAAGAACCCGCGACGACATAGCAGCGGAACACCGCGCGCGTCAGCGCGACATACACGAGACGCGCGCTCTCGGCCGCCTGCTCGCGCGCAATGGCCGCACTCGCGAGATCGTCTTCGTCGCCTTCCATGCCGTAATGCAGCACCGCCACGCCCGCGTCGTCGTGATACTCGCGCGCATCGGGCAAACCGGATTTCGACGCCTCGCGCGACGCGCCGTCGTTCAGGAACGGACAGAACACGACCGCATACTCAAGCCCTTTCGACTTGTGCACGGTCACGATCTGCACGAGATTGCGGTCCGATTCGAGACGCAGTTGCGCTTCCTCGCCGCCGCCCTGCTGCTCGCGTTGCGCCGCGAGCCAGCGCAGCGTCGGCGCGATGCCGGGCTGTTCGGCCGAGCGCGCCTGCAGCAGCTCCGCCAGATGATTCACGTTCGTGAGCCGGCGCTCGCCGTCGGGCCGTGCGACGAGACGCGTCGCGATCGACAGCTCGCGCGCGAGCGTGCGCCACATCACCGCGAAGCCGCGCTCGTGCCAGATCGTGCGATAGCGCGAGAAGCGCTCGACCCAGCTCGTCGAATCGATCGGCTCGCCGTGTGGATCGGCGGCGTCCGCGTGTTCGAGCCGCCAGAGCGCGGCGGCGTCGAGCCCGAACCAGTCGGTGGCGAGCGCGGCGCGCAGGCGGCGCAGATCGCCTGGCGTGTCGATGGCGGCGAGCACGCGCTCGATCTGCTCGGCATCGAGCGAGCCGAACACGGACGCCTGCGCGAGCTCCACGCTGCCGATGCCCCATGCCGCGAGCACGCGCTTCACGAGACTGCCCTGCCGATGCGTCCGCACGAGCACGGCGATATCGCCCGCCGACAGCGGCGCTTTCCCGATGGTCACTTCGCCGCGCTGCGCACCGCGCAACAGCCGCGCGATCTCGGCGGCGCAGGCCTCTGCGGCATCGCGCTGCGCATTCGCTTTCACAAGCACCGATTCGCCGTGCGGCAGCATCCACACGCAGAAATCCGCGATGTCCGAATACGCGGCGGCCGGCGTGTTGTCGACGAACGGTCCGCGCTGACGCGTGCCCGCGCGCACCGGCTGATAGTCGAGCCCATCTAGGATGAACGCCGACGGATTCGCCTCGAACAAACGGTTGCACGCCTCGATGATCGGCGGCGTGGAGCGCTGGTTGACCGCGAGCGTGTAGCGCGCGCTCGCGCCGTCGCGCGCGGCGAGATACGTGTGCAGGTCGGCGGCGCGGAAGCTGTAGATCGCCTGCTTCGGGTCGCCGACGAGAAAGAGCGGCCCGTGCGGCGCGAATACGCGATCGAAGATCGCGAACTGCAGCGGGTCCGTGTCCTGAAATTCGTCGATGAGCGCGGCTGGATAACGCGCGCGCAACGCCTCGGCGAGCCACGCGTGCTTCACGAGCGCGTGATGCAGGTTCGACAGCAGATCGTCGAACGACACGACGCGGCGCGCGCGCTTGCGCGCGGCGAGTTCGGAAGGCGCGTGATCGAGCCATTCACGCACGATGTCGAGCCACATCGCGCGCTGCGATGCCTCGGCGGCGGCGGCGGACGCGGCGAGCGCATCGGCCTGATCGAAGAAGGCGTGCGCGGGCGGCGTGTTCTTGACCTTGGTGCCCTTGGCGAGCGCGGTCGCCGTGAGCTTGAGCGCCCGCTCGGGCGGCGGCGCGTGGCAATCGCCTTCCGCGAAGTAGGCGCTCCATGCCTCGATGGCCTCGCCGACGATCTTCGTGCTGTAGCTGTTCGCTTTCAGCGCATCCTTCGCGTCGGAGAGCAGCTTCACGATGCCGTCGCGCTCGGCGTGCCACAACGCGCAGGCTTGGTCGAAGAGCGCCTGCATGTCGGCGGTTTGCGCGGCGCCGAAGTCACCGAAACGCAGCGCCGCGAGCGGCTTCTTCAGACGCCGCGCGAGTTGCGCATCGAGCGATGCCGGACCCGCGCCCTTCGCGACGAGCCACGACGCGAACGACGGCACGCGCGCCGCCACCGGCTCGACGCGCTCGCGCCAGAAGTCGGCGGCGAGCTCGAAGCGCAACGCGCTGTCGTCGGCTTCCATTTCGAACGCGAACGGCATCGCCGCGGCGAACGGCGCTTCCTGCAGCGCGCGCTGGCAGAACGCGTGAATCGTGTGGATCGCGGCCTGATCGAAGGTCGACACCGCGATGCGCAGGCGCTTCGCGGCTTCGTCTGCGTCGATGCCGGCGAGCGTCGTGTCGAACAGTTGCTCGATGAACGGATCGCCCGCCGCATCGCCGTTTTCGATCGCATGGGCAACGCCCGCGAGCCGCGAGCGGATGCGCTCGTGCAGCTCGGCGGTCGCCGCCTTCGTGAACGTGACGACGAGAATCTGCTCGACGGACAGGCGCTTTTCGAGCAGCAGCCGCACGTAGAGCGCGCAGATGTTCCAGGTCTTGCCGGTGCCGGCGGAAGCCTCGATCTGATTGACGCCGTCGAGCGCGCAAGAGAAGACGTCGAGTTCCTGCACGCCGATGTTGTCCAGAGATGAAGTCAGGTTGGTCATGCGCCGCTCCGCAGATGTTGCACGAGCGGTTCGAACACGATGCGCGCGAGCGCGGCGAAGGCGTCGTCGAGTGCGAGGTCCGCGCCGCGAAAGGCGATGCGAAACACCGGATCGTCGGATTCGGCGTGCGTGCGCTCCGATTCCCACGCGGCCTGCGCTTTCGAATCGCCCTCCTTCACCTTGAGCCACGCGCTCTTCGGAAAGAAGCGCAGCGGCATGCGGCGTCCCGCGCGATAGAGCGACGCGAGCGCGGCGAGATGCGCGAGCGGATCGGCGACGGGCATCAGTTCGAAATCCGCCGATTGTGCGCCGCGCCCGTGCCAGATCGTGCGGCGCGGTCCGTCGGGCAGCGCCGCGCAGTACGCGAGATGCGCGAGCCACGCGGACAGATAATCGCGCGCGCGCGGCGCGTCGTAGCGATAGATCACCTGGCCTTGCGGCGTCAGCGCGTTCAACGTGCCGACGAGCGCCATCGGACGGACGTCGACGAGCGAATCGTCGTGCGCGCCGAATAGCGCGATGCCCGCGGTGTCGGGCCAGCGTGGCCTCACGTCCAGCGAGAACGGCAGACGTTCGACGCCCGCCGACGTCGATGCCCGCACGCGCTCCGCCAGTTGCCCGAGCGCGTGCAGTTCGCGCGCCTGCCACACGCCGCCCGTCGCGCCACCCGGCATTTCGGGACTCGCGCGCGCGACGCGTCTTGCGAGTTCCCGCGCGGCGCGCTCGCCATCGTCGGCGGCGTCAAGCAGCGCGGGCAGCACGCGCGCGGCGAGCGCATCGCGGCCCGCGAAGCCGAGCTCGAACGGCTCGGTGTCGTCGAGTTCGGACTCGGCATCGACGAGCGCAATGCCCAGGCGGTCGCGCAACAGCGAGCGCGCCGGATGCCGCCAGAAGCGCACGAAGTCGTCGAACGCGACGGTCTGCGCGTCGTCTTCCGGCGGCAACGGCGCGCTGAAGAATCGCGCGACGGGCTGCGACTTGCCCGACTCCAAAGCGCGAGCGAGTTCGGCGCGCTCGGGTTCGTAAGTGAAGAGCCTGCCATCGTCGCGAAAATACTCGGGCGCATACGGCTGCAGCGGATGCTCGAACACGAAGCGCGCGCGCGCGTTCGCGAGTTCGTCCGGCGCCGCGTGCTTGCCCGCGACGGACTGCGCGAGGTAGTCGAGCAGTTCGTCGATGAGCGCGGCGGGCGGCAGCACGGCGTTGTCGCGGATGCTGCGGCCCGTGTACGCGATCATCAGCCGGTCGCGCGCCGCGAGCGTGAGATCGAGAAACAGATTGCGCTCGTCGTCGCGGCGCTGACGGTCGCCGAGCTTGCCGAAGCGCGCCATCAGATCGAACTCGTCGGCGCGCGCGAGGCTCGGCAGCATGCCGTCGTCCATGCCGAGCAGACACACGACGCGATACGGCAGCCCGCGCAAGCTCGTCAGCGACGAGAACGTGACGCCGCCCCAGGGCACGCCGCCGCGCGCTGGATCGTCGAGCGTATCGGTGAGCGCGGTGCGGATCACGGCGGCCGATACTTCGGTCTCGCCCGCGCCCTCGTCCATTGCGGCGATCAGCGAATCGATCGCGCGGCGCACGTCGCCGACGGCGTCGGCGAACGCGACGCCCGCATCGAAAAAACGCTCCAGCGCGTCGAGCAGCAGATCGCCCCAGGCGCGCGCGGTGCGCGCTCTCGCGATGCGTTCGGCGAACGCGTCGATATCGTCGACGAAGCGCGTGAGACGGCCAAGCAATTCGGCCTCCGACCCGTTCGCCCCTTCGATCGGCAGCCAATCCGCGACCGGCGCGCCGCCGCCCGGCAGCGCATAGCCGAGATAGAGCCGCGTGAGCGCATCGGCGAATGTGTGACGCGCGGCGGGCACGTCGTCCGCCGTCACGTCGTCGGGACGCAGGCCGCGCCGCGCGCCTGCCGCCGCGAGCCACGCCTGCGCCGTTTCGAGCGCGGCGGCGTCGATGCCGTAGCGCGCCGCGATCGCATCCACGCGCAGCCATTCGACGAGCTCGGGCGCGCCGACGCTGCGTTCGGTGAGCGCGAGCCAGTCGATGAGCGCGCGCGCGACGGGATTCGCCTGCGACGGCGGCAGGCCGGTAATCCGATACGGAATGCGCCGGCGCTCGTTGCTCGCGCCCGCGGGCGCGGTGCCGAAGATGCCGTCGATGAGCGGCCCAGCGACTGCGAGATCCGGAAACGCGACGAGCACGTCCGAAGGCTCCAGCCCTTCGATATCGTCGAACCAGTCGAGCAAGCGGTCGTGCAGCACTTCGAGCTGGCGCGACAGGCTGTGACAAACATGCACTTCGATGCCGTTCTCGACGATGTCCTCGAGCTGCGGCTCGGCGCTGTCTTCATCGAGCGCGAGGATGCCGTTTTGCAGACGCGCGAGCCACGTAGGCGCGGGATTGTTCTCGAACAGTTGCCGCTCGCTCGACGCCGCGCTCTCGGTCAATTCGTGCAGCATGTGCAGTTGCGCCTGCGTCTGCCGGCCCCACTCCGCGAGCAGCGGATGGCCGACTTCCTGATAGTCCGCCTCGCCCTTCAATTCGAGTTGTTCGACGCGCGCCTCGCTCACGATGTCGAACCAGAACTCGCGGCAAGGATTCTGCGCGTAGACGCGCACGTCGATCCAGCGCGACAGCTCGCGCAAGAGCGCGATGTGCAGCGGCGGCATCGTCGGCAAGGCGAACACGCTGATGCGGCTCGGCCATTGCGCGCGCATCACCGTATCGAGATCGAAGCCGGGGGAACCGGCGAGGAAGCGGTATGCGGGCGGCGTCGGGTCTTTCTCGTCGCCGTTCTCATCGCGGCACAGGTCTTCGAGCAGTGCGCGCCAGAGCGCTCGTTGCCAGCGCTCGTCCTCGCGCTGGATGTCGTTCGCGCCAGAAAGACGCGGGCCGCGCGCGTCGATTTCGGCATTGCTTCCCGTGAGAATCGAGCCGCCCGCCTGCCAATGCGTGAGCCACTCGGGCCGATACGTCAGATAGTGATCGAAGACTGTCGCGATGCGCCGCGCGAGTTCGTAGCGCATGGAATCGTCGGCGGCGTTCAGATACGTCGATAGCCGCGCCGAATCGCCGAACGATGGATCTTCGAAGAGCCGATAGCAACGCCACGCGAGCCGGTCCGGCGAAAACGGCGAATGCGCGGGCACCGGCAGCACGCGCCCGATCTGCGCCCACAGCCATTGCGCGAGATAACAGAAGTCGACGTTCGCGCAGATGCCGAAGCGCTCCGCCATATCGAGTTCGAGCCGGCGCCGCAACGCCGCGCTCGGCACGATGACGGACTCGCGCGCGAAGGGATCGCCCTCGCGCATCGCAAACGCGTCGAGGTCTTCGAAGAGCGCTGCGGCGAGCGTCTCGTGACGATTCGAATAGAAGAGTTCGAGCATGGAAAGCGGCTTGCTATGCGGTCTGTGAAAGCTTCACCGGCGCGCGATTTGAAAAGCTTTGTCAGCTAATGCGCCAGCATAACAAAGCGGACGTGCCGCCGAGAACCTGGCCGAATGGCCGAGGGTCGAAGCCCGGGTGAGTTGGGTTAGACTCGATTCTCGCTTCGTCCCCATGACGTCAACGAGCGTAAAACAGGAAGTCGATGCGCTATTCGTTCGAAATCAGGAAGTTCATTTACAGCCAGTATTTCTTTGGCGGGTTGCGCATCGCGCTCGGCGTATCGCTGCCCGCCGTCCTGATGCTCACCGTCTTTCACAATCGCGAGCTTGGTTTCACGATCGCGACCGGCGCGCTCGGTGCGTGCGTCGTCGACATGCCCGGCCCGCTCAGGCACAAGCACAACGAGATGCTCGCGTGCACGGTGATCGGCTTTCTTGCGGCGCTCGCAACGGGCATCGCGACCGCGAATCCGATCACGCTCTGGCTGACCATCGTGCCGCTGACGTTCGTGCTGTCGCTGATCGTCGTGTACGGCAATCGCTGGCCGCAGATCAGCTTCGCGACGCTCTTCATGATGGTCGTCACGCTGGAAGAGCATTTCACGCCGATGCAGGCGCTCATCAACGCATCGTGGATTTTGCTGGGCGGCCTCTGGTACACGTATTGGGCGACGCTGGTCTCACGGCTGCTCGTCTATCGCATCGAGCAGCAGGCGCTGGCCGAAAGCATCTTCAGTTGCGCGGAGTATCTGCTCGCGCGCGCCGAGTTCTACGACAGCGACGCCGATCTCGACGAGTGTTATCGCGTGCTCATCGAAAAGCAGATTGCGGCCGTCGAGCGGCAGGAAGCGGCGCGCGACATCGTGCTGCGCAACTTGCCGAAGGTGAAGAGCGGCAAGCTCAACGCGCGGCGCGCGCGGCTCTTCAATCTGTTCATCAACGTGGTCGATCTGCACGAGTTCTTCGTCGGCGCGCATACGGACTATCCGCTCGTGAGAAAGACGTTCGCCGGCTCCGACGTGCTGATCTTCTATCGCGACCTGATGCGCAAGGCGAGCGCGGATCTCGAGGAAATCGGGCTCGCGGTGCTGCAGAACAAGGCGGCCGGCCGGCAGATCAGCATGAAGGCCGAACTGCGCGCGATCGAATACGAACTGGAACTGATGCGCAAGCACGGGCTGCCGGAGAAGAATCCCGAAGCGTACGCGGCGGCGGCCGCCGTGTTCAGGCGTCTGTGGAGCGCGACGCGTCTCATCGACAAGATGCGCCGCCGCACGCGCGACGAACCGAGCGTCACCGAAACCGAAGTGCAGATCGACCACGCGCTGTCGCGCTTCATATCGAGCCGGCGCGTGCCGTTCATGCAGATATTCTCGAACCTCACGATGTCGTCGCCGAGTTTCCGGCATGCGCTGCGCGTGACGATCGCCGTGGGTATCGGCTTCTGGCTCGGGCGTCTCTTGCCGCTCACGAACGCGTACTGGATCGTGATGACGACCGTCATCATTTTGAAGCCCGGCTACTCGCTCACCAAGCAGCGCAACACGCAGCGGATCATCGGCACGGCGATCGGCTGCGCGGTGACCATCGCGCTGATCCTGTTCTTCAAGGAGCCGCATATCCTGCTCGTCGTGATGTTCGCGTCGATGGTGATGAGCTACAGCCTCCTGCTTTTCAACTACGCGGCGAGCGTCGTGTTCACGTCGTCGTATGTGCTGCTGATGTTCCATCTGCTCGCGCCGGGCAACATGCGGATCATCGGCGAGCGCGCGATCGACACCGTCGTCGGCTGCGCGATCGCGATCGCGGCGAGTCATCTGTTTCCGTACTGGGAATATCGGCTGATGGGCAAGCCCGTGAAGGACCTGCTCGCCGCGACGCGCAATTATCTCGAAGCGAGCTGGTGGTGGCGCGGGACGCAGACCGACAAGGCGCGCGCGGCTGCGGTTCACGCGCCGGCGGCCGAAACGCCGGTCGATCGCGCCGTGTTCGCCGATGCGAATGCGGGTGCGGTGGCGGCGACGTCGTCGGCCGTGGCGACGCCCGCGCAAACGGTGACGATCACGGCGGAAGCGGTCAGCGAACCGGTCGAGCCGATGGCCGCCACGCCGCCGCCCGCCGCCGATTCCGCGATGAAAGCCGCGACCGCGACGGCGCAGCGTTTATCGTCGGTGAGCATCGGCGAGAGCACGGCGGCCACGGCGAGCAAGGGCGCATCCGCCGCGGCGACGGTGACCGCCACGGCGCTCGACCGCGACTTCCGCTACCGGCTCGCGCGCAAGAACGTGCATATCGCGTTCGCCAATCTCGCGCAGGCGTTCCAGCGCATGATGCTGGAGCCCAAGGCGCAGCAAAGGTATGCCGCCGAATTGAACGATCTGCTCGTGCAGAGCCATGTGCTCGCCTCGCAGATCACCGCCGCCGCGCCGCTGCTTCAATCGCTCAACGAGGTGGGCGGTCAGCCGTTCGAGCCGGTGCAGCGCACCTTCGGGATCGTGCGCGACAATCTCGCCGAGGCCGAGGGCGAACTGCCCGCCGCCGCCAAGCCCGATGCGCCGCCCGCTCACGCGGACGCGCTCAAGCAACTGCGGCGCGATCTGGACAAGATGGTCGTCGATGCAGAGCGCGCGCAGTCGCTGCCCGCCGATGCGCTTCACGATCTCAAGCTGCTCGCGCATCAATGCAAGCAGATGCTGACCGCGTCATCGCTGATCGAGAAGGACGCCGCGCAGATTCGCCTGCCGGTTTGACGCGTGCCTAATGCGACGCGCCGACCGCCGGCACGGCGGGGCGCACGTCGCTCGCCGCGGATGGCTGCGCGTTTTCCTCGTCGAACTCGCGCTTCTCGCGGATCGCGTTGAACAGGATCGTGCCGATCACGATCAGCACCACGACCACGATGAACACGCTGACGGCGCGGGTCGGATTCTTTTTCGGCGTACCGTCCGGGCGGCGCGGATCGCGGGGGTCGTGGCTCATGAATGGATTCGTGGCGGCGTGTCGGGAAGGACCCGCTATGGTACTCGGGTTGGGTTTCAGTTGGATTGCGGGGCGCCCATCGTCGTTTCGCAACCCGCGCCGCCATCGCGAAATTCTCTGCTGCACGCGCGCGCTTGAACGCGGCCCGTCCGATTGACGATACTAGTCACGATTCCATGCGCGTCCGATCCCGGGAAGGGCTAAAGGGGCAATCCCGGGATACCTAGTGACCGGACGTGTTGAGCCGCCCGCCCGGGCGGCTTTTCTTATGTGTCGGCGGTTCAGGGTTCGAGCGTGGGGCGCACCGGCAACGCCGTCGAATACTTGATCTGCTCCATCGCGAAACTCGAGCTCACGTCATACAGCGGCACGGCGCGAATGAGTTGCTTGTAGACGCGATCGTAGTCGTCGATATCCGACACCACGACGCGCAACAGATAATCGGTCTCGCCGCTCATCCGGTACACCTCGACCACTTCCGGAATATCGCGCACGGCGCGCGTGAAATCGTCGGCCCAGGTCTGGGTGTGCTGGTTGGTGCGTACCGCGACGAACACCGTCGTCCCGACGCCCAGCTTCTTCGGATCGCACAACGCAACCTGCGCGCGGATCACGCCCGTCTCTTTCAGACGCTGCACGCGTTTCCAGCACGGCGTCTGCGAAAGGTTCACGCGCTGCGCGAGTTCCGCGATGGGCATCGTCACATCCTGCTGAAGCAATTCGAGCAGCTTGCGGTCGATGAGGTCCATTCCCATGCTGCACCCCTTATAGGAAATTATTCTATTTCTTGATGGTCGAGCGGAATTATATGGAAACTAATTCTGGAGGCAAGCCGGTATAAATGAGCGGATCGAACAACAACGACGCGACGGCTCATCCACTATGCGACTCGAACATGTCAGCCGCCTGGCGCGGCCCTCTTCATCGGCTTTGGCGGCTTCCCCGGCCGCCGATTGTGCCGCGTTACGAAGCCCCGCGCTCGAACGACTGTGCCGCGAAATCGACGCCGCATTCGCCGCCGCCGAAGCGGATTCGCGCGCGTCGTTCGGCGAGCGCGTGCGCCTCGCGCTGCAACGCGCGATCGCCGATACGGGTCTGCTGCGCCCCGATCAGCGCGTGAGCGATCCGCGGAACTATTGCCGTCATCTGCTCGCCGCCGACCCGCTCAACCGTTACGCGATCGCCGCGCTCGTCTGGGAGCCGGGGCAAGCGAGCCCGGTGCATGGTCATCGGACATGGTGCGGCTATGCGGTGATCGATGGCGCGCTCGAAGAAACGCTTTATCGCTGGGATGCAGTCGCCCATCGCGCGATCGAGACGCGGCGTCATCCGCGCGCGCCGGGCGCGGTGTCCTATGTGGATGCGGGACGCGGCGCGATTCATCAGCTCGGCAATCCCGCCGATGCCGCCGCGCGCGCCGTATCGCTGCATGTCTACGGCGTCGCGGGCGAGCAGATCGCCACACACGTCAACGATCTGCTCGCCGCCTGAAAAAAGCTCAGCCCTTCCCCGGCTCGGACGCGGTCGGAATCTGCGGCGGAATCTGCACGGATTGATCGGTCGGCGGCGGCGCCGGCTGGGGTTCGTGCGAAACGTCGCGGGCCGCGGCTGCGGCGATCTTCGTCTCGCGCACAAAGGCCGGCCCGGCCGCGAGTTCTTCTTCCTCTTCCACCGGCGCCGGCGCCTCGCCCGTCCAGATGCGCCGCGCGCGCTCGCGTCCTTCGGCGTCGGCGCCCGACATCGCGTCGCGCGTCATTTGCACGTGCATCTGCGGAACCGGAATCTCGATGCCGGCTTCGTCCATCTTGCGCTTGATACGCAGATTGAACGCCCGCGCGACGCTCCATTGCTGCAACGGGCGCGTCTTGATCTGCCCTTTCACGACCATCCAGTTCGGATCGAAGCGGTCGAGTCCCCACACTTCGACCGGCCCGAGCATTTCGAGCCGATAGCGGAAATCGTCCAGCAGATCCGCGCCGACTTCGCGAATCATCTGCGTGACCTGGTCGACGTCCGCCGAAAACGGCACGCGCACCTCGAACACCGCGTACGCGAAATCGCGCGACAGATTCTTCACCGTCTTGATCTGCGAGAACGGAATCGCGTGGATCGCGCCCTGGCCGTCGCGCAGGCGCACGGTGCGGATCGTCAGGCTTTCGACGATGCCCGCGTGACCGCCTTCGACCTCGATCGAATCGCCGACCGAAATCGTGTCCTCGATGATGATGAAAAGCCCGGTGATCAGATCCGCCACGAGCGATTGCGCGCCGAAACCCACCGCGAGGCCGATCACGCCCGCGCCCGCGAGCAGCGGCGTCACATTCAGGCCGAGATTCGCGGCGGTGACGATCGCGGCGACCGTCAGCAGGAACACGAACACCACGTTGCGCACGAGCGGCAGCATCGTGCGGGCGCGCATGCTCGGGCCGCGTCCGCCGCGCCGCGCCGCGTCGGGCCTGAGCGCTTCCTGAATGCCCGTGTCGATCAGAATCCAGATCAGCCAGACGACGAAGAACGTCAGCACGATCATCCCGACCGCGTGCGTGATGCCGCGCGCGGCGACGCTCTCCTCGGCCATGTGCGCGAGCGAGAATCCCCAGAAACGCGACGACAATTCGAGGAACACGAGCCAGACGCCGACCACGATCATCGTGCCGACGAACTTGACGAGCCTGCGCACATACGCCGACTGGCGGCGCGGTTTTCTCGACTTGGGCCGCGTGATACGCACGACGATCGCCGAGAGAAAGAACGCGACGACGAGCAGGCCCGCGGTGGCGATCGCCATCTGCAGCACGTTTTCCGACGTACCGATGCCCATGAGCGTCGCCACGACCGACGCCGACGCGAGCAGCAGCAGCGGCAACTGCCAAAGCGACGCGACCACTTCGAACGTCTCGGTCGCGGCCTTGCGCGTGTTGCGCTGCTCGTACGTGCGGCTGCGGATCAGATGCGCGACGGGCCGCTGGAACGCGAGCGCGAAATACGCGGTGAGCGCCGCGGCGCCCATGTTCGCGCACGTCGAGATCAGCGCGGAGAGATTGGTGCCGAGCTGCTGCGCGACGTCGTAATTCGCGGCGGCGTCGCCGAGCGCGCCGAGCGTGCCGATCAGAAAGAGAAGCCGCCGCGCGCGGCCGATGAGCAGGTTCACCGCGACGCGCCGGTGCGCCGAGCCGAACAGCGAGAACATGATGAGACAGATTGCGGAGAACACCGCGCCCGCGACGATCGCGTAAGCGGTGACCATCGCGAGCGTGCGGCCGAGCGACAGCGGCATGTAGTGCGTGAACGTGAGCGCCGCGAGGAACGCGAACAGGTACGGCGCGACGCGGCGCAGCGTGAAGAGCAGCAGTTCGCGCGTCGTCGGGTTCGAATGCAGGCCGCTGTCGATGCCGAATCGCGCCCGCACGCGCCGCTGCAGATAGACGAGCGCCATCGCGCATGCGCCCCAGCCCGCGAGCGTCGCGAAATAGTTGAAGAGCGTGCGGCCGAACGATTCGCGGCTCTGGCTCGTGACGATCGTGAAAAGCTCGTTGCCGGCGGCGTTGAAGCGTCCGACCCAATAGGCGATAGGCGTCTTGCCGCGCTTCACGTCGGCCTCGATGTTCGTGAGCGCCGACGCGATCGCGCCCAGCAAGCCCGCGTTCTGCGCGATGGTCGCCACGACCGACGATGCCGTCGTTCCCGAAGTCGGCTGTGCGCCCGCTGCCGTGCCGCTCGCGGCGGTGTCCGCCGTCGCGGAGGCCGCCGCGGCACCGGATGCCGGAGCGGTGGAATCGGCGGCGCGCTTCGCATCGCGCAGATGCTTGAGCTGCGCGACGAGCGCCGTGCGCTGCTTGTCGCTATCGAGGGTGGCGATGATGTTGTCGAGCGAGCGCAGCATCTCGGCGTCGGACATCGCGGGCGCCGACGCGGCATCCGGTGCGGATGCGGGCGCGGCCGGCGTGATCAGTTCCTGGAACGTGGGCAGCGTGAGGGCCTGTGCGGCCTGGACGGCAGGCGAGGCGAACACGATCGACGCGGCCAGCGCGGCGAGCATCGACGACATTGCAAGCGAAAACGCGCGCGCAGCGTGGCGCGCGAGTGCGGCGCGCAACAGCACGCTCGCCGCCATCCAGGAGATCGCGCCAGACTCCGCCGCGCTTCGCGGCGCGAGCTTGCGTGACTTCATAACGGTCTCGATTTCTGAAAGTCCGCCAGTTTAGCGGCTATAACAGGGAGGCCGCCCAAAGCGGACGTAACCGAATGTTAAGCGCTTCTGCGTTGATTTTTCAGACGAAACAGCTCTATTTATCCATCTCGGTGCGCGCGCCGCTGGACTCGGACGTGGGGCCGGCGACCGAGCCTTGCGCGCTCGCTTGCGGATTCGACGCGCCGCCCGACTGCGCGGACCATTCCTGCAGCTTGCGCCCCGCCGATTGCAAGCCCGCGCCCGTCGCGCTCGCGGCATTGTTGATCGCGGCGTTCGTCGCGCTCGCCGCGCTGTCGAAGTTCGATCGCGCCGTCGCGGCGACGCTGCTCGCGGAGACATCGGGCATCGATCCGGCGCTGTCGATGTTCTGCTGCGCCGATTGTTTCGCGGCATCGACCTTCTGGCCGACGTAGCTCGCCGCCTGGTCGAACTTCTGGCTCGTCTGGCTCGCCAGATTGTTGAGAGCGCTCGCGGCCTGCCCCGCGGTTGCGTCGTGCTTCTCGCACGCGGCCAGCACGCCCAGCGCGGCGAGCGTCACGGCGATGCGGGTCATGGGAGTCATCTGCATGGTGATACCTTCCTTCGTCTCGAAACTCGCGCACATCATACGCTGTCGGTGCGCGTCGCTTCGCGCTGTCACATGCGAAGCGCGGCGCGAATAGTAGACTGATCCGCGCGGCGCGAGCGCGATGGAGCGGCGCGCGGCATCGAGCATCCGACAACCCATTCCCTGACGAGGTTAGCGATGGCTGCCAAGAAGATTCTGTTTCTCACCGGCGATTTCGCCGAGGACTATGAAACGATGGTTCCGTTTCAGGCGTTGCAGGCCGTCGGCCATACGGTGGATGCGGTGTGCCCCGGTAAAAAGCGCGGCGACACCGTGAAGACGGCGATCCACGATTTCGAAGGCGATCAGACTTATACGGAGAAGCCGGGACATCGCTTCACGCTGAATGCGAGCTTCGACGACATCGATCCGGCCCGTTACGACGCGCTCGCGATCGCAGGCGGCCGCGCGCCGGAATATCTGCGCCTGAACGATCGCGTGCTCGAACTCGTGCGGCACTTCGCGCAGGCGAACAAGCCGATCGCCGCGGTCTGCCACGGCGCGCAATTGCTCGCGGTGGCGGGCGTGATCGAAGGGCGGCGCATTTCCGCGTACCCGGCGTGCGCGCCCGAAGTGCGGCTCGCGGGCGCGACTTACGCCGATATCGCCGTCGATGAGGCCATCACCGATGCGAATTTCGTCACCGCGCCCGCATGGCCCGCGCATCCGGCGTGGATCGGGCAATTCCTGGCGCTGCTCGGCACTCGAATCGAACTTTGAAACCTTGCATCGCAGGGGAACCTCGCCTCTGGTCAACGGGGTGCGCCAGCCTTACATATAGCTGGCGCAAACGATTTACCCGCGGTGAGCGGCGAATAGAATTTTCCCTCTACATTTCGGAGACTTCTGGTTTTGGCACCCTATACGGTTGGCATATATTTGCCGCCGTCCCGCCTCCCACGAAGTCTCGCACCATGCTCTTCATGAATGTCGCCGTCGCCCTTGTCGCAGGGTTGATGCTCTTCGAGCCGTTCACTCGCGCCCCTGTCTCCCGCTTCACCACTCCACGCATGCGTCGCAGTCTCGCTCACCGCGCTTTCTGTCAGGCGGGCGCTGCATTCTTCGCGGCTCTGCTCATCGCGACGAGCCCGCCCGCGCCCGAACGAATTTCGCCGCTCGTCGTGTACTCGGTCGCGCTATTGCTGGTGTGCGCAGCGGTCTACTGGATCGGGCGCGGCAAACGCTTGCTTCGGCAGCCACGCGTGTTTGCGAACATGTATTGATCTCCCAGCGCGGCGCACATTGCGCCGCGTTTTGCTTTCGGCAGCGAAGATGACTGCCGCTTCTCTCCCCATCATTTCCTTTCGACGTCCGAACGACGAGACCCGGCTCCCCCGCGCTTTCCGGTATATTCGCGCCAAGACTTTCGACGAACGCACGGACGAAAAAAAAGGCGCTACGTTTCCGTAGCGCCTTAAAAGTTCTAGCCATTCCGAGGGCCGTGCTAGAACCTGAGAGCCTGTCTCCGAAGCTCGGGCGGTAAGCGCTGAAGCGCACGTCACCCCGGGTTTCGAAATTCGGTTCCATTTTTTCCGGGATCGCTGCTCAAGTCAAGCAAAATCTCGCGGTCCGGGCAACTGCCCAAGTTTCGTTCAACATGCACCGAAACACATAAAAGTTTCGTTGCGAGTACAGCTTATTCTGAAGGTTTGCATCGTTTGCAAGTTTCTCGTGCTGGCCTTGTAGAATTGCGCCAGGTCATCAAACAAAACGATGTTTCACTTAACGAATGCCTATGCAAAACGAACCGTCGGTGGGCCGCGAACGCGCCCGGGAGAAGGACGGCGAGGAAGTGACCGCGCTCGCCCGCGGGCTCGATGTGCTGCGCCGGATCGCCGCCGCGGACGCGCCGGTGAGCAATCGCGAACTGACCGACTGGACGGGAATTCCGAAGCCCACGATATCCCGGATCACCGCGACGCTCGTCGGCGCCGGATTGCTGCACCGCTTGCCCGACAGCGAGCGCTTCGTGCTGACGGCGTCCGTTCTCGAACTGAGCAACGGATTCTTACGTAATTTCGATATTCGCGCTCGAGCGCGCCCGTTTCTTATCCGTCTCGCCGAGCGCACTGGTCTCTCGGTGCACCTCGCCGTGCGCGATCGTTTGGAGATGGTTGTAATCGATGCCATTCGGCCGCGGTCCGCCGTTCTGGTGTCGCGGCTGGAAGTCGGCGGCAGGATGGACCTGAGCCGCACCGCTGTCGGACGCGCGTATCTCGCGGTGTTGTCCGACGCGGATCGGCGTGCGCTGATCGGCAGCTTGCAGATCGCATCCGGCGACGACTGGCCGGCCATCGCGGGCGGCTTGCAACGCGGCCTCGACGATGCGTTGCGCCTCGGCTTCGCGATCTCCATCGGCGAATGGCATCACGGATTGAATGCGGTCGCTGCGGGCTTCGTCGGGCCGTCCGAAGAACGCTATTCGGTCAATTGCGGCGGCGCCGCGCATCAGTGTCCGCGCGACATATTGATCGACGAGGTCGCGCCCGCCCTGCTCGATTGCGTCGAGCAGATCACACGCGAGATCGGCGGAACGCACGCCCCGAACCTATTGCGCGCCGCCAGTTAGACTACGCGACGGCCGCCGCGCGGCCGAACGCCTTCGAGAGCGCGGCCGGTTGCGCGTGTAACACTCGTAATCAACAGAAAGAAAGGCCGGTGGACGCCCTCGGGTGCGGGACGTAGCATCATGCTTCGCGCGCACCGGGGTCGCGCCGGATTGCTCGCCTGGCTCGACAGGCAGCCTTTCCAGCCGCTTTCAACGGCCCCGCGTCATTCACGGCCTCCGCTTCGGTCTCGGTTCATGCGCGCGGCGCATCGTCTGGCGCTTGAACCGTGACCGCCGCCCGTCCGCGCTCCGAACAGATTTGAAAGACCAGCCTCCGAACCGATGGACGACCAAAAGAATCCCCCAGGGCACTCGCGCCCGACGCCTCCGACGCCTGCCGCCATCGAACCCGCGCCGCGGCGGCGCCGGGTCGTGCCGCTCATCGTCGCGATCCTGATCGTCGCCGGCGCAGTTGCGTGGTGGCATCCGTGGAATCGCGGCGAGAGCGGCGGCACGAGCGGCGCGCCGGAAGCCCGTCAAGGCGGAAGGCGCGGCATGCCGAATCCGATGAATCAGCCGCAGCCGGTGCATGTCGCGACCGTCACCCAAGGCGAAATGCCTGTGGTCATCAGTTCGCTCGGCACCGTGACGCCGCTCGCGAACGTCACGGTCAAGACGCAGTTGAACGGCACGCTCGTCGATGTCGCGTTCAAGGAAGGCCAGATGGTCAAGAAGGGCGACGTGCTCGCGCAGATCGATCCGCGTCCGTATGAAATCTCGCTGCGCAACGCCGAGGGCACGCTCGCGAAAGACCAGGCGCTGCTGCAGACCGCGCGCCTCGACCTGCAGCGCTATCAGACGCTGCTCTCGCAGGATTCCATCGCGAAACAGCAGGTCGACACGCAGGCGTCGCTCGTCAAGCAGTACGAAGGCGCGGTGAAGTCGGATCAGGCCAACGTCGATACCTACAAGCTCGATCTGACCTACGCGCGCATCACGGCGCCGGTGTCGGGGCGCGTCGGCTTGCGTCAGGTCGATCCGGGCAACTACGTGACGACGGGCGACACGAACGGCGTCGTCGTCATCACGCAGTTGCAGCCGATCAGCGTGATCTTCACCACGTCCGAAGACAATCTCGCCGCGATTCTCAAGCCGCTGCACGCGGGCACGAAGATGTCGGTCACGGCGTATGACCGTGCGAATACCACGTCGCTCGAAGCGGGCTATCTCGAGACCGTCGACAACCAGATCGACACGACGACCGGCACCGTCAAGCTGCGCGCTACCTTCGACAACAAGGAAGGCATGCTTTTCCCGAATCAGTTCGTGAACACGAAGCTGCTCGTCGATGTCATCAAGAACGCGACCATCGTGCCGACGCCGGCGGTGCTCAACGGTTCGTCGGGCGCGTTCGTGTACGTCGTGAAGCCGGACAACACCGTCACCGTGCGCAACGTGAAAACCGGCCCGGTCGACGGCGAGCGCACCAGCATCAAATCCGGACTGCAAGTCGGCGAGCGCGTGGTCATCGACGGCTCGGACCGCCTGAAGGAAGGCGCGAAAATCACGATTCCGGCTGAAAAGGCGAAAGCGGCATCGGGCGCGTCGGGTGCATCGGGCGCGTCGGCTGCGGCGCCGGCTTCGGCGGCGTCGGGTGCGCGCCACGGCGGTCATCGGCGTCAGCAATCGCAGCAGTAAGCGCCATTCGAAAGCATGAATCCATCCCGCATTTTTATTCTGCGTCCGGTCGGCACGGCGCTCCTGATGGCGGCGATCATGCTGGTCGGCCTCGTCGCGTTGCGCTTTTTGCCGCTCTCGGCGCTGCCCGCCGTCGACTATCCGACGATCCAGGTCCAGACGTTCTATCCGGGCGCGTCGCCCGACGTGATGACGTCGAGCGTCACGGCGCCGCTCGAAAAGCAGTTCGGGCAGATGGCGAGCCTGAACCAGATGTCGTCGCAAAGTTCGGCGGGCGCATCGGTCATCACGCTGCAGTTCAGCCTTGATTTGCCGCTCGATATCGCCGAACAGGAAGTGCAGGCGGCGATCAACGCAGCGGGCAACCTGCTGCCGTCCGACCTGCCCGCGCCCCCGATCTACGCAAAGGTGAACCCCGCCGACGCGCCGATCATGACGCTCGCGGTCAGCTCCAAAACCTTGCCGCTGACACAAGTGCAAGACCTCGCCGACACGCGTCTCGCGCAGAAGATCTCGCAGGTCGCGGGCGTCGGCCTCGTATCGGTGAGCGGCGGCAATCGCCCTGCCGTGCGGATTCGCGCGAACACGCGCGCGCTGGCGTCGTATGGCCTGAACATCGACGATCTGCGCACGACGATCTCGAACCTCAACGTCAACACGCCGAAGGGCAACTTCGACGGCCCGACGCGCGCCTACACCATCAACGCGAACGACCAGCTCACCGACGCGAACGCGTACAAGAGCGCGGTCGTCGCGTATCGCAACGGCCGTCCGGTGATGCTGACGGACGTCGCGAGCATCGTCGAGGGGCCGGAGAACACGAAGCTCGGCGCATGGGTCGATTCGACGCCCGCGATCATCCTGAACGTGCAGCGTCAGCCGGGCGCGAACGTGATTGCGGTGGTCGACGGCATCAAGAAAATCCTGCCGCAATTGCAGCAATCGCTGCCGGCCGCGCTCGACGTGCGCGTCGTCACGGATCGCACGACGACCATCCGCGCTTCGGTGCGCGACGTGCAGTTCGAACTCGCGCTGTCCGTCGTGCTGGTCGTGCTCGTCATCTATCTGTTCCTCGCGAACGTCTACGCGACCATCATTCCGAGCTTGTCGGTGCCGCTGTCGCTCGTCGGCACGCTCGCGATCATGTACCTGTGCGGCTTCTCGCTCGACAATCTCTCGCTGATGGCGCTGACCATCGCGACCGGCTTCGTGGTCGACGACGCCATCGTGATGATCGAGAACATCGCGCGTTACGTCGAGGAAGGCGATCCGCCGCTCGAAGCGGCGCTGAAGGGTTCGAAGCAGATCGGCTTCACCATCATCTCGCTGACGGTCTCGCTCATCGCCGTGCTGATTCCGCTGCTCTTCATGGGCGATGTCGTCGGCCGCCTCTTTCACGAGTTCGCGATCACGCTCGCGGTGACCATCGTCATTTCGGCAATCGTCTCGCTCACGCTCGTGCCGATGATGTGCGCAAAACTCCTGCGCCACACGCCGCCGAAGGAAAGCAAGCGCTTCGAGGCGCGCGCGCATCAGTTCATCGATTACGTGATCGGGCGTTACGCGGTCGCGCTGGAATGGGTGCTCGCGCGCCAACGCGCGACGCTGTTCGTCTTCGTGCTCACGCTCATTCTGACCGCCGTGCTGTACGTGTACATTCCGAAGGGCTTTTTCCCGACGCAGGACACCGGCGTGATCCAGGCGATTACGCAAGCGCCGCAGGCCGCGTCGTACCAGGCTGTCGCGGACCAGCAGCAGGCGCTCGCGAAAAAGATTCTGCAGAACCCGGACGTCGAAAGCCTCACCTCGTTCGTCGGCGTGGACGGCTCGAACATCACGCTGAACAGCGGGCGCATGCTCATCAACCTGAAGCCGCGCGACGACCGCAGCAATACGTCGAGCGATGTCATCCGCGAAATTCAGAGCGAAGTCGCCGATATTCCCGGCATCAAGCTGTACATGCAGCCGGTGCAGGATTTGACGATCGATTCGACCGTCAGCCCGACGCAGTATCAGTTCATGCTGACGGACCCGAACGCGTCGGAGTTCGCGGAATGGGTGCCAAAGCTCGTCGAGCGGCTGCAACACACGTCCGTGCTGACGGACGTCGCTACCGATCTGCAGCAGAACGGCCAGTCGGTTTATATCGAGATCGACCGCGAGACAGCCGCGCGCTTCGGCATCACGCCCGCGACCGTCGACAATGCGCTCTACGATGCATTCGGCCAGCGCATCATCTCGACGATTTTCACGCAATCGAACCAGTACCGCGTGATTCTCGAAGCCGAACCGTCCGACGCGCATTACAGCGAAACGCTGAACGGCATCTATCTGCCCTCTTCCACCGCGACCAACGGTCAGGTGCCGCTCTCGGCCATCGCCAAGTTCCACGAACGCGCGGCGCCCTTGCTCGTCACGCACCTCGGCCAGTTCCCGGCGACGACCGTTTCCTTCAATCTCGCGAAGGGCGCGTCGCTCGGCGAGGCCGTGAAAGCAATCGAGCAGGCCAAGGAGGAAATCGGCTTGCCCGCGTCGTTCCAGATCCGCTATCAGGGCGCCGCGCTCGCGTTCCAGGCGTCGCTGTCGAACGAGCTGTTCCTGATTCTCGCGGCCATCGTCACAATGTATATCGTGCTCGGCGTGCTGTACGAGAGCTTCATCCATCCGATCACGATTCTCTCGACGCTGCCGTCCGCAGGCGTCGGCGCCCTGCTCTCGCTGATGATCACCGGGCACGATCTGGACATCATCGGCATCATCGGCATCGTGCTTCTGATCGGCATCGTGAAGAAAAACGCGATCATGATGATCGACTTCGCGCTCGAAGCGGAGCGCGATCAGGGCAAGCCCCCGCGCGAAGCGATCTTCCAGGCGTGTCTGCTGCGCTTCCGCCCGATTCTGATGACCACGATGGCCGCGCTCCTCGGCGCACTGCCGCTGATGCTCGGTTGGGGCGCGGGCTCGGAGCTGCGGCGTCCGCTCGGCGTGGCGATCGTCGGCGGCCTGATCGTGTCGCAGTTGCTCACGCTGTTCACGACGCCCGTCATCTATCTCGGCTTCGATTCGCTCGCCCGCAAGCTGCGCGCGCGCTTTCATCGCGACGCGCCGCCGGCCCCGGCCAGCGAGGGCCGCTGAGTCATGAACCTGTCGCGCATCTTCATCGCCCGGCCCGTCGCCACGACGCTGCTCGCGGTCGGCATCGCGCTCGCGGGCATGTTCGCGTTCGTGCGCTTGCCGGTGGCGCCGTTGCCGCAAGTCGATTTTCCGACCATCTCCGTGCAGGCGTCCTTGCCCGGCGCGAGTCCGGAGACGGTGGCGACGAGCGTCGCGAGTCCGCTGGAGCGACATCTGGGCACCATCGCCGATGTCAGCGAAATGACCTCGATGAGCTCTGTCGGCACGACGCGCATCACGCTGCAATTCGGCCTGAATCGCGATATCGACGGCGCCGCGCGCGACGTGCAGGCCGCGATCAACGCCGCGCGCGCCGACCTGCCGACCGCGCTGCGCCAGAATCCGACGTACCACAAGGTCAACCCCGCCGACGCGCCGATTCTCGTGCTCGCGCTCTCCTCGCCCACGCGCACGGCGGGCTCGCTCTACGATTCCGCGGCGACCGTGCTGCAGCAGACGCTCTCGACCGTGCCGGGCGTCGGCGAAGTGGACGTGAGCGGCTCGGCGAATCCGGCCGTGCGCGTCGAGCTCGAGCCGGGTGCGCTCTTTCACTACGGCATCGGGCTGGAGGACGTGCGCGCCGCGCTGGCGTCGGCGAACGCGAACAGTCCGAAGGGCGCGATCGAGTTCAAGGGCACGCGCGTCCAGCTCTACACCAACGATCAGGCGAGCAAGGCCGCGCAGTACAAGGACCTCGTGGTCGCGTACCGCAACGGCGCGGCGGTGAAGCTTTCGGATGTCGGCGAAGTGGTCGATTCCGTCGAAGACTTGCGCAATCTCGGCCTCATCAACAACAAGCGCGCGGTGCTCGTGATCCTGTATCGCCAGCCGGGCGCGAACATCATCGAGACGATCGACCGCGTGAAGTCGATGCTGCCGCAGTTGCAGGCCGCGCTTCCCGCCGACGTGCAGATCACGCCGACCGCCGACCGCTCCACGACCATCCGCGCATCGCTGCACGATACCGAGCTCACGCTCGTGATCGCCGTGGCGCTCGTCGTGATGGTCGTGTTCCTGTTCCTGCGCAACTGGCGCGCGACGCTGATACCGAGCGTCGCCGTGCCGATCTCGATCATCGGCACGTTCGCGGCGATGTATCTGCTCGGCTTCTCGCTCGACAATCTCTCGCTTATGGCGCTGACCATCGCGACGGGCTTCGTCGTCGACGACGCGATCGTCGTGCTCGAGAACATCACGCGGCATGTGGAAAAAGGCGTGCCGCGGATGCAGGCCGCCATACTCGGCGCGCGTGAAGTCGGCTTCACGGTGCTGTCGATCAGCGTGTCGCTCGTCGCCGTGTTCCTGCCCATTTTGCTGATGGGCGGCATCGTCGGGCGGCTGTTCCGCGAGTTCGCGCTCACGCTGTCGCTCGCGATCGCGGTGTCGCTCGTCGTCTCGCTGACCGTCACGCCGATGATGTGCTCGCGCCTGCTCGAAGAGCCGCACGAGCGCAAGCAGGAAGGCCGCGTCGCGCGCTGGCTGGAGCGCCAGTTCGATCGCATGCAGCGCGGCTATGCGCGCACGCTCGGCTGGGCGCTCACGCATCCGCGCACGATTCTCCTGATCCTGCTGGCGACCATCGGGCTGAACGTTTATCTGTACGTCATCGTGCCGAAGGGCTTTTTCCCGCAGCAGGACACGGGCCGCATCATCGGCGGCATTCAGGCGGACCAGAGCACGTCGTTCCAGGCGATGAAACTCAAGTTCGCCGAGATGATGAAGATCGTCGAAGCGGACCCGGCCGTCGACAGCGTCGCGGGCTTCACGGGCGGGCGCTCGACCAATTCGGGCTTCATGTTCATCTCGCTCAAACCGAAGAGCGTGCGCAAGGTGTCCGCCGATCAGGTCATCAACCGCCTGCGCAAGCCGCTCGCGGATGTCGCCGGCGCGCGCACCTTCCTTCAGGCGGTGCAGGACATTCGCGTGGGCGGGCGGCAATCGAACGCGCAATATCAGTTCACGCTGCTGTCCGACTCCACGGCGGACTTGTACAAGTGGGGGCCGCTTCTCACCGAGGCGCTGCAAAAGCGCCCCGAACTCGCCGATGTCAACTCCGACCAGCAGCAAGGCGGCCTCGAAGCGATGGTCACGTTCGACCGCGCGACGGCCGCGCGCCTCGGCATCAAGCCCGCGCAGATCGACAACACGCTCTACGACGCATTCGGCCAGCGGCAGGTATCGACCATCTACAACCCGCTGTCGCAGTATCACGTCGTGATGGAGCTCGCGCCGAAATACTGGCAGGACCCGGAGATGCTCAAGCAGATTTACATCAGCACGTCGGGCGGCACGGCGAGCGGTTCGGCATCGACGCAATCGACGACCACGTCCGGCACGACGACGACCGCGTCCACTTCGGCGACGGGATCGACGGGCGCGGGCGGTTCCTCGACGAGCACGTCCGACACAACCGCTGCCCTTGCGCTGGCCGCCGTGAAGAACTCGGCGACCAACGCGATCGCCGCGACGGGCAAGAACGGGTCGTCGTCGGGCGCGGCGGTGTCGACATCGAAGGAAACGATGGTGCCGCTTTCCGCGATTGCGAAGTTCGGGCCGGGCAACACGCCGCTTTCGGTGAATCACCAGAGCCAGTTCGTCGCATCGACGATCTCGTTCAATTTGCCGCCGGGCAAGTCGCTCTCCGACGCGACCGCGGCGATCTACGAGACCATGGCCACGATCGGCGTGCCGCAGACCATTCACGGCAGCTTCCAGGGCACGGCGCAGGCGTTCCAGCAATCGCTCAACGACCAGCCGCTCCTTATTCTGGCGGCGCTCGCAGCGGTTTACATCGTGCTCGGGATTCTGTACGAGAGCTACATCCATCCGATCACGATTCTCTCTACTTTGCCGTCGGCGGGCATCGGTGCGCTGCTCGCGTTGCTGTTGTTCAAGACGGAGTTCAGCATCATCGCGCTGATCGCGGTTATTTTGCTGATCGGCATCGTGAAGAAGAACGCGATCATGATGGTCGATTTCGCGATCGAGGCGACGCGCCACGGCGCGCAGACGCCGCAGGACGCGATTCGCGAGGCGTGTCTGTTGCGCTTTCGCCCGATCATGATGACGACCGCCGCCGCCCTGCTCGGTGCGCTGCCGCTGGCGTTCGGCAGCGGCGAAGGTTCGGAGATGCGTGCGCCGCTCGGGATCGCGATCGTTGGCGGGTTGATCGTGAGTCAAATGCTCACGCTCTATACGACGCCTGTGGTCTATCTTTATATGGATCGGTTTCGGATTCGCGCGGAAGAACGGCGCGCTCGGCGGCAGCGCGGGGCGGGGCCGGCTGGCGCGGCGGAGTGAGGTTTTGCTCTTTGTTTTCTCCGGATCGCGGAGTGGGCGTTTGTTGTTGGTCCTTCGCCGGATCCCGGAGTGGGCGTTTGTTCTTGGTCCGTCGCCGGATCCCGAAGTGGGCATTTGTTCTTGGTCCTTCGCCGGATCCCGTTTTGCTCTCGGTCTATTAGCACTGCCCCTGTGCGGGGCGGCAGTCACTTTCTTTGCTGCTGCAAAGAAAGCAACTGTATTGAGCATCAAGGGTTGAGTTGGTAAGGATCATGGTTTTGGGGGATTCCAAGTTGTGCCGTCGCGCATCATGGCGTTGAGCTGGGTGAGCATCTTGCGCATTGCTGCGACGAATGCGACTTTGGTCTTTTTGCCTCTGGCGCGCAGGCGGTCGCAAAACGCCTTGATGTGCGCGTTGGATCGCTGGGCGGCGACGCAGGCCATGTAGAGGGCGCGCCGCACGATGGGGCGGCCGCCCGAGACGTGTCGCTGGCCGCAGTGAGCGCCGCTATCGGAATTGAACGGGGCGAGCCCGGCGAGCGAGGCGATTTCGCGGGCGTTGAGGGTTCCGAGTTCGGGCAGAAAGGCAATGAGCACGGCCGCGGCGCCTTTGCCGATGCCGGGCACCGAGCGCAGCACGGCCTCGGTCTTGCGCCAGAGATCGTTGGCGTGCAGGAAGGCGTCGATGTCGCGATCGGCGTCCTTGATGCGCTGTGAGATGAAGCGAATGAACTCATCGATGCTTGGCAAAGCGGATTTATGGGCGCGTTTGCGGCGATTTTGCTCGGCGGTGAGCATCTCGATGAGCTGTGCGCGGCGCAGGATGAGGGCCTGCAACTGCTGGGTTTGCTCGTCGTTCAGGGGTCTGACTTCGGGTTTGATGGTCGCGCCATAGCGGGCGATGAGGCGCGCATCGATGCGATCGGTCTTGGCCCGTACGCCGGCGGACCTGGCGAAGTCGCGCACCCGCTTGGGATTGACCGCGACGGCGGGCAAGCCGGCCTGGCAGAGGGCTTCGAGGACGGCGCGTTCGAGCTTGCCGGTGGCTTCGAGCACGATGAGTTGTGGGTTGAGCGGCAGCAGTCGGTGGATCAGCTGCGCGAAGCCATCGGGAGAATTGGCCAGGCGAAAGAGTTCGGAGGATTCGTGGAAGGCGATGTCGAGAAAGGAGCCGCTGACATCGATGCCAACGAACAAAGGCGAGACGGAAGAGGATTGGATTTGGTTCACCACAGCACCCATACTTGCAAAGATACGAGCTCGAGGCTCAGTCAACTGTCCGGGTTCAAAGCGGTAAGGAGAAGCGGCGCCACCAGCTTTCTTTCGGGCTGTGAGCCCATGTAACACAAACGGGCTACCGCTTCGAGCGAACGGGAGAGATCAGCTTCCGGACGCCAGATTCAAGATACAAGTAACCAAAGAAAGCAGCTTCCGATACGCCCGCGGTCACACGCAATTTGGGTAGTCCTCTCGTCCATCGTGGGCTGCCTAAAGAGTGCCCTCATAGGCCCCATCGGGCTTGGATCGCGCACGGTCTGACGAGCTAGTTTTCCAAGGACACTGGTTCAGCACGAAAGAGCTTCGGCACAGCGCTACGCGCTGCCGCCGGCTATGCAAGGGAAACCAACGTGCGGCGATTGCAGTGAGATGGAGACGTTAGTAGAGAAGCACGCGCGGACCCGATTGACCCATCGGCCGCGAAGCGGGCCGGAGCTATTTGGTGCTGAACCAGTTTGGTGTGTGGCGAGTGAAGGCAGACCGTGCGCGAGCCAAGCCCGGTGATTGTGATGAGGGCACTCTTTAGGCGAGTGCCATCGAGAACGAGAGAACTACCCAAATTGCGTGTGACCGCGGGCCTGAAAAGCTGCTTTCTTTGCCTACTTTCTTTGCAGCAGCAAAGAAAGTAGGTGCCGCCCCGCACAGGGGCAACGTTAATAGACCGACACGAAACCGGGATCCGGCGAAAGCCGAAGCCACCGACCAAAAAAAAGAACCGCAAGCAAAGGAGACTTCCGCACATGAACTCGCTGAAGGTTCTGCTGATCGGCGCCCACGGCCGCACGGGCCGCCTCATCGCCGAGCGATTGCATCGGCAAGCCATGCCATTCCGCGCAATGCTGCGCAAATCCGCGCACAAGAGCGAGTTCGCGGCGATGGGCGCCGAAATCCTGCTAGGCGATCTCACCAACGACTTTTCTCACGCCTTCGATGACATCACGCATGTGATCTACGCAGCCGGATCGGCGGACAACGAAGGCGTCAACGAGGAACGCGCGATCGATCGCGATGCCGTCATGCGCACCGCCGATTACGCCAGGCGCCGCCGCGTGCAGCAGCTCGTCGTCGTGAGCGCGCTATCCGCACTTCATCCGGCGCGAAGCAGTTTTGCATTGCGCCATTACTCGCGGATGAAGCGCGAAGCCGACGAATACGTCGCGCATCGCGGTGTGCCGTTCGCGGTTCTTCGGCCAGGGCCTTTATCGGACGCGCCGCCGCGCGGGACCATCGCGCTCGCCGACGAACTCACTGAACACACGCCCGAAGTCGCACGCGCCGACGTCGCGCGCATCGCCGTGCGATGTGTGACGCTCGGCATCCGCGACCGATTGATCGCGTTCGTCGGCGGCGACGTGCCGATCGATACCGCGCTCGCTTCGCTCAGCGCGGTCCGTCACGCCACGCCGACGAGCCTGTAACCCACGCCCGTCTCGGTCACGATATGTTCCGGCTGCGCGGGATCGCGCTCCAGCTTCTGCCGCAGATGCGCCATGTAAATGCGCAGATAATGCGGGCTTTCGACATGCGACGGCCCCCACACTTCCACCAGCAATTGCCGATGCGTCAGCACTCGCCCCGCGTGACGCACGAGCGTCGATAGCAGCCGGTATTCGATCGGCGTCAGATGCACGTTTTCGGCGTGCTTCGTGACGCGGCGCAGCGCGAGATCGACGGTCACATCGCCGAAAGTCACGACCGGCGTCTCGCTCGCGGACGCCTGATTGCGCCGCCGCAAATGCGCGCGAATCCGCGCCATCAGCTCGGAAACGCCGAAGGGCTTCGTGAGGTAATCGTCGGCGCCGGCATCGAGCGCGGCGACTTTCTCCTCCTCCTGCGTGCGCGCCGACAGCACGATGATCGGCAGCTCGGTCCAGCCGCGCAGTTCGCGGATCACGTCGATGCCGTCGGTGTCCGGCAGGCCGAGATCGACGATCACGAGATCGGGCTTGCGCGTCGCGGCTTCGACGAGACCTTTCTGACCGGTGTCCGCTTCGTGGACCGTCATGCCCTGCGCTTCGAGCGACACGCGCACGAAGCGCCGAATCTGCTTCTCATCCTCGATCAGGACGACGGTAAAGGACGGCTCGCTCATCGGATAGCCGTCCGCGCGGTTTCGCGTCGCTTCACGGCAGAAGAATCGTCGAGCCGGTCGTCCTGCGCGCTTCGAGGTCTTCGTGCGCGCGCGCCGCTTCCGACAGCGGATAACGCTGGCGCACGTTCGTCTTCACTTTCCCCGACGACACGACATCGAACAGTTCCGCCGCCATCGTGTCGAGATCGCTGCGTTTGGCGATGTAGCTGAAAAGCGTCGGCCGCGTGAAATACAGCGAGCCGCGACCGGCCAGCTCCGACGAATCGAGCGGCGGCAACGGGCCCGACGAATTGCCGAAGCTCACGAAAAGCCCAAGCGGCGACAGGCAATCTAGCGACGCGATATACGTGTCCTTGCCGATCGAATCGTAGACGACAGGCACGCCCGCACCGTTCGTGATCTCGCGCACGCGCTGCGTGAAATTCTCGCGCGTGTAGACGATCGGATGATCGCAGCCGTGCGCCTTCGCGAGCTCGGCTTTCTCGTCGGAGCCGACCGTGCCGATCACCGTCGCGCCGAGCGCCTTCGCCCACTGACACGCGAGCATGCCGACGCCGCCCGCCGCCGCGTGGATCAGCACCGTGTCGCCCGCCTTCACGCGATACGTCCGGCGCAGCAGATATTGCGCGGTCAAACCCTGCAGCATGATCGACGCGGCATCTTCGTAGCCGATCGAATCGGGCAGCTTGACGACGTAATCCGCCGACATCACGCGCTCTTCCGCATAGGCGCCCGGCGGGCGCGACGCATAGGCGACGCGATCGCCCGGCTTGAACTGCGTGATGCCCTCGCCCACCGCCGTCACCTCGCCGGCCGCTTCCATGCCGAGGCCGCCCGGCAGCGGCATCGGATACAGGCCGGTGCGAAAGTACACGTCGATGAAATTGAGGCCCACCGCATGATGCTTCACGCGGATTTCGCCCTTGCCCGGCGCGCCCACGTCCACGTCGACCCACTTCATGACTTCGGGGCCGCCTGCCTTGTCGAATCGGATTGCCTTGGTCATCGCTCGTTCGTCTCCTTTGATCTTCAGGACGCCCGCGCGAAGCGCAGACGCAAGTCGTCGAGAATCATGCGCGCCGTCGCGATGTTGGTCGCGCACGGCACGTTGTGCACGTCGCAGGCGCGCACGAGCGCGTTGATGTCGGGCTCGTGCGGCTGCGGCGTCATCGGGTCGCGCAGGAAGATCACGATGTTCACGCGCCCTTCCGCCAGTTCCGCGCCGATCTGCAGGTCGCCGCCGTGCGGGCCGGACAGCTTGCGCTCGATCTCCAGCCCGTGCGCCGCCGCGATGCGTCCGCCGGTCGTGCCGGTCGCGACGAGATTGCATTGCGCGAGCGTGTCGACGAACTCGCCCGCCAGCGTGACGATGTCGTCCTTCTTCATGTCGTGCGCGATGAGCGCGACGCGTGTGGTCATCGGAGGCTCCGTCTCAGTAGGTGCCGGGATAAGCGCCGCCGTCGATCAGCAGATTCTGACCGGTGATGTAGCCCGCATGCACGCTGCAGAGGAACGCGCATGCCTTGCCGAATTCCTCCGATGTGCCGAAGCGGCCCGCGGGCAGGCTTTGCGCACGGCGCGCCCGCATTTCGTCGATCGAAATGTTCTGCGCCTTCGCCTGCGCTTCCATCGTCACGGCGATACGGTCGGTGTCGAACGTGCCCGGCAGGAGATTGTTGATCGTGACGCCCGTCGATGCGACCTTGCGCGCGACGCCGGCGACGAAACCGGTCAGGCCCGAGCGCGCGCCGTTCGAGAGACCCAACACGTCGATCGGCGCCTTCACCGACGAACTCGTGATGTTCACGACGCGCCCGAAGCCGCGCTCGATCATCCCGTCGATGGTCGCCTTGATGAGCTCGATCGGCGTCAGCATGTTGCCTTCGAGCGCCTTGATCCACATCTCGTGCGTGAAGGTGCGGAAGTCGCCCGGCGGCGGCCCGCCCGCGTTGTTGACGAGAATGTCCGGCGCGGGACAGGCGGCGAGCGCGGCGGCGTGGCCTTCGGGCGTCGTGATGTCGCCCGCGACGGTCGTCACGGTGACGCCGTAAGTCGAGCGGATGTGCGCTGCCGTCGCTTCGAGCGTTTCCGCCGTGCGCGCGGTGATGACGAGATTCACGCCTTCGGCGGCGAGCGCTTCGGCGCAGCCGCGTCCCAGGCCCTTGCTCGCCGCGCATACCAACGCGGTGCGGCCCGCGATTCCCATATCCATCGTCTTTCCTCCAGTTGTCTTTCGTCACAGATCGTGACGTCTTCGCGCAATTCTAGAAGAATCGGGGCAGCAACGTCGGCGGCGGAAACGCCAAGGCCCGCGCGAATCTTCTTAGGCGTGCGCGGGCTTTTGGGTAAACTGTCGCCACTGTCCGCTCCCCGAGCGTCAGAGGCAGAACATCACACGAGCAGGACGCGCCGCGCGCGAGACCCATGAAACAAGACAGCCGCTTTCCCAATCTCTTCATCACCGATCATCCGCTGATCCAGCACAAGCTCACTCACATGCGCGACAAGGACACGTCGACGCGCACGTTCCGCGAACTGCTGCGCGAAATCACGCTGCTGATGGGCTACGAAATCACGCGCAATCTGCCGCTTACGACCAAGCGCGTGGAAACGCCGCTCGTCGGGATCGACGCGCCGGTGATCGCCGGCAAGAAGCTCGCGATCGTGCCGGTGCTGCGCGCGGGCATCGGCATGTCGGACGGCCTGCTGGATCTCGTGCCCTCGGCGCGTGTCGGGCATATCGGCGTGTATCGCGCGGACGATCATCGTCCGGTCGAGTATCTCGTGCGTCTGCCACCCGATCTCGAAGAGCGCGTCTTCATTCTGTGCGATCCGATGGTCGCGACGGGCTACTCGGCGGTGCACGCCGTCGACGTGATGAAGCGCCGCAACGTGCAAGCCGAAAACATCATTTTCGTCGCACTGGTCGCCGCGCCCGAGGGCGTGAAGGTGTTCCAGGACGCGCATCCGGATGTGAAGCTGTATGTCGCGTCGCTCGATTCGCATCTGAACGAGCATGCGTATATCGTTCCGGGTCTCGGCGACGCGGGCGACCGTCTCTTCGGCACGAGGAATTAAGCGTTCGCCGGAACCATTCCAGCCGCCGCGCGATTCTGCGCGGCGGTTTGCGTTTACGGCTTCGTTCGCGCGAATTCCACGCGATTCGACGGAATTTCGCACGGTTTGCGCCGATTTTCGCGTTCCGGCCCGTGCCACACGGCATTGAGAGCGCACGACGCCATGCTAAAATTTCGGTCTGTTCCTATTCGGGTCAGGACGGATCGAAACGATCCCCGAGCGAACCCGACCGCGGCCGAGCAGCGCGCGGCAGACAGACACATTCAGCACGACAGCACACTAGGCGCCCGGCAGGTCCGCGCGCGATGGAGAAAGGTAATGGCGGGTCATTCGAAATGGGCCAACATCAAGCATAAGAAAGCCGCGGCCGACGCGAAGAAAGGCAAGGTCTGGACGCGCCTCATCAAGGAAATCCAGGTCGCGGCGCGCATGGGCGGCGGCGAGATCGATTCAAACCCGCGGCTGCGCCTCGCCGTCGACAAGGCCTACGACGCCAACATGCCGAAGGACAACATCAACCGCGCGATCCAGCGCGGCACCGGCGGCGTCGATGGCGCGAACTACGAGGAAATCCGCTACGAAGGCTACGGTATCGGCGGCGCGGCGATCATCGTCGACACGATGACGGACAACCGCACCCGCACCGTCGCGGAAGTGCGCCACGCGTTCTCGAAGTTCGGCGGCAACATGGGCACGGACGGGTCGGTGTCGTTCATGTTCGATCACGTCGGCCAGTTCCTGTTCGCGCCCGGCACGCCGGAAGACAAGCTGATGGACGCCGCGCTCGAAGCCGGCGCGGACGACGTCGTGACGAACGAGGACGGCAGCATCGAAGTGGTCTGCCCGCCGAACGATTTCCAGAAGGTGAAGGACGCGCTCGAAGCCGCGGGCTTCAAGGCGGAACTCGCCGAAGTGACGATGAAACCGCAGACGGAAGTCGAATTCAGCGGCGACGACGCAGTGAAAATGCAAAAACTGCTCGACGCGCTCGAAAATCTCGACGACGTGCAGGAAGTCTATACAAACGCCGCGATCAACGAAGACTGAGCTTTCCGAGCTTCGTAGCGCAGGGGCGCGGCGGCATCGAAATCCGCCGCGGCCTCGCATGGAACATCTTTCGCTTCGGCTGCCATGCCGGAGCAGCGCCGCACGGCCTTCGCGGCGCGGCATCGCCCGAGGAAGGCGCGTGACGCAGCCGATGTCAGCGCGAGCCGCCTTCGCGACGCCATGACGAGTGTCATACGCGCGCTTTACGGTCGATGCGCCCGCCGCTTTTTCTCAAGCCGCTTTTTGTCAGGATTTCGGGGATTCACATGAAGTTACTCGTCGTCGGTTCCGGCGGCCGCGAACATGCGCTGGCCTGGAAGCTCGCGCAATCGCCGCGCGTGCAGATCGTCTATGTCGCGCCGGGCAACGGCGGCACCGCGCAGGACGAGCGCCTGCGCAACGTCGACATCACGGATCCGGCGGAACTCGCCGATTTCGTCGAGAAGGAACATGTCGCGTTCACGCTCGTAGGGCCGGAACAGCCGCTCGCCGCGGGCATCGTCAATCTGTTCCGCTCGCGCGGGCTGAAAATCTTCGGCCCGAGCAAGGAAGCCGCGCAGCTCGAAAGCTCGAAGGACTTCGCGAAGGCGTTCATGAAGCGCCACAACATTCCGACCGCCGAATACGAGACGTTTTCCGAGCTCGCCGCCGCGCACGCCTACATCGACGCCAAAGGCGCGCCGATCGTCATCAAGGCGGACGGCCTCGCCGCCGGCAAGGGCGTCGTCGTCGCGATGACGCTGGAAGAAGCGCACGCCGCCGTCGATTCGATGCTCGCCGACAACAAGCTCGGCGACGCCGGCGCGCGCGTGGTGATCGAGGAGTTTCTGGCGGGCGAGGAAGCGAGCTTCATCGTGATGGTCGACGGCAAGCACGTCCTGCCGCTCGCGTCGAGCCAGGACCACAAGCGCCTGCTCGACGGCGACAAGGGCCCGAACACCGGCGGCATGGGCGCGTACTCGCCCGCGCCGATCGTCACGCCGCAACTGCACGCGCGCGTGATGCGCGAAATCATCCAGCCGACGGTGCGCGGCATGGAAAGCGAAGGCATCCGCTTTACCGGTTTCCTGTACGCCGGCCTGATGATCGACGCGAACGGCAATCCGAAAACGCTGGAATTCAACTGCCGCATGGGCGACCCCGAGACGCAGCCGATCATGGCGCGCCTGAAGGGCGATTTCTCGAAGGTCGTGGAAATGGCGATCGACGGCAAGCTCGACACCGTCGATCTGGACTGGGACCGCCGCACCGCGCTCGGCGTGGTGCTCGCGGCCCATAACTATCCGGATACGCCGCGCAAGGACGACCGCATCAGCGGCATTCCCGCGGAAACCGAGAATTCGGTCACTTTCCATGCCGGCACGACGCTCACCGACGGCAAGCTCACGACCTCGGGCGGGCGCGTGCTGTGCGTCGTCGGCCTGGCGGATTCCGTGCGCGGCGCGCAATCCGTGGTCTACGATACAGTCAACCAGATCTCGTTCGACGGCATGCAGTATCGGCGCGACATCGGCTATCGCGCGCTGAATCGCAAGCAGACGGCGGAAAAACCCGGCGACAAGCACTGACACGGCGCGGCGCACGCCGCCCAAGCACCCGCGCTGCCGGACCTCGTGTCCGGCAGCGTGCTTTTGAGAGTTTCGATACGAAGGGTTAACCCCTGCCATTCAAGGCCGCCCACAGGGGCGCACGCAGCAATCGATGAGTGAACCGAACCGCAGCGCGGAACAACGCACACAATCCGACGCAGCCCACGATATCGCCGCCGTTCGCGATTATCTGAGGGGCCTGCAGACGCGCATCGCCGATGCGCTCGGCGCCTTCGACGGCACCGCCTTCGCTACCGACGCCTGGACCCGCGAGCCCGGCGCGCATCTGCGCGGCGGCGGCGTGACGCGCATCCTCGAAGGCGGCGGATTCTTCGAGCGCGGCGGCATCGGCTTTTCGGATGTGCAAGGCGACGCGCTGCCGCCCTCGGCGAGCGCGGCGCGTCCGCAACTCGCCGGACGCGGTTTCGAGGCGCTCGGCGTCTCGCTCGTCATGCATCCGCGCAATCCGCACTGCCCGACCGTGCACATGAACGTGCGTATGCTCACGGCGACCAAAGACGGCGAAGCGCCGATCTTCTGGTTCGGCGGCGGCATGGATCTCACGCCGATCTACGGCTACGAGGAAGACGCGCGCCATTTCCATCAGGTTTGCCGCGATTCGCTCGATCCGTTCGGCGCGGAGTTGTATCCGCGTTTCAAGACCTGGTGCGACGAGTACTTCTATTTGAAGCATCGCAACGAGCAGCGCGGCATCGGCGGAATTTTCTTCGACGATTTCTCGGAGCCGGGTTTCGAGCGCTCGTTCGCGATGATGCGAAGCGTCGGCGATGCGTTCCTGAAGGCGTATCTGCCGGTCATCGAACGACGCCGCGACACGCCATACACGGAGCGCGAGCGCGAGTTTCAGGCGTATCGGCGCGGGCGTTATGTCGAGTTCAATCTCGTGTTCGACCGCGGCACGCACTTCGGCCTGCAAAGCGGCGGACGCACCGAATCGATTCTGATGTCGATGCCGCCCGTCGCGAACTGGCGCTATGACTGGAAGCCCGCGCCCGGCACGCCGGAAGCGCGGCTGTACGAAGACTTTCTGGTGCGCCGGGAATGGCTGTGACGCCCTGCGCCAAGCGCGTCGGCCTGCTCGGCGGCACATTCGATCCGATCCACAACGGGCATCTCGCGCTCGCGCGGCGCTTCGTCGAGTTGCTGCAACTGACCGAGCTCGTACTGCTGCCCGCCGGACAGCCGTGGCAGAAGGCGGGCGTATCGGCGCCGGAACATCGGCTGGCGATGACGCGTGCGGCGGCGGCATCGCTTTCGCTCGATGGCGTGCAGATCGTCGTCGCCACCGATGAGATCGACCGCCACGGCGACACGTACACCGTCGACACGCTCGCGCACTGGCGCGAGCGCGAAGGCGCGGACGCGTCGATCACGCTGTTGATGGGCGCGGACCAGTTGGTCAAGCTCGATTCGTGGCATCAGTGGAAGCGGCTCTTCGACTACGCGCACATTTGCGTGGAAACGCGCGCCGGCTTCGACGTCGCGACGCTGCCCGCCCCGGTCGCGGCCGAATTCGAAGCGCGCCGCGCATCGCCCGACGTTTTGCGCGGGAGTCCGCACGGTCACATGCACATCGACGAAATGCTGCTACTCGACGTATCCGCCACGGCGATCCGCGAAGAAGCGCGTTCGATGAACGGTGCGACCGACGCCCGCGCGCAGGTCCCATCCGCCGTATGGGACTATATTGTTCAACATCACCTGTACCAGACATCGTAACTATGGAACTTCAGAAGCTGCAACGCGCGATCATCGACGGTCTCGAAGACGTCAAGGCGCAAGACATCAAAGTGTTCAACACGACCCATCTGACGTCGCTGTTCGACCGCGTGGTCGTGGCGAGCGGCACGTCCAACCGCCAGACCAAGGCGCTCGCCAACAGCGTGCGCGAGAAGGTCAAGGAAGCGGGCGGCGACATCGTCAGCACGGAAGGCGAAGAGATCGGCGAATGGGTGCTGGTCGACTGCGGCGACGCGGTCGTGCACATCCTGCAACCCGCTCTGCGTCAGTACTACAACCTCGAGGAAGTCTGGGGCGACAAGCCCGTGCGCGTGAAGCTCCAAAGGCCGAACATGTTCGGCGGCGCGAGCGTCACCGCCGATGAAGACGAGGACGACGAAGACGACGCGCCCGCCGTCAAACGTCCCGCGCGGAAGACCGTGCGCAAGCACTGACACCGCTTCGTTTCATGAAGCTGGTCATCCTCGCCGTCGGACACAAGATGCCCGACTGGATCACGAATGGCTTCGACGAATACGCGAAGCGCATGCCGCCCGAACTGCGCATCGAGCTCAAAGAGATCAAGCCGGAACAGCGCTCGTCGGGACGCAATGCCGAGAGCGTGATGGCGGCCGAAAAGCAGCGCATCGAAGCCGCCTTGCCGAAGAACGCGCGCGTGGTCGCACTCGACGAACGCGGCCGCGACTGGACCACGATGCAACTCGCGAACGCCCTGCCCGGCTGGCAGCAGGACGGGCGCGACGTCGCGTTCGTGATCGGCGGCGCGGACGGGCTGCATCCGGAGGTGAAATCGCGCGCGGAACTGATGCTGCGCATTTCGAGCCTGACGTTGCCGCATGGCATGGTGCGCGTGCTGCTCGCCGAACAGCTTTACCGCGCGTGGAGCATCACGCAGAATCATCCCTATCATCGCGCTTGAGGGTGCTTCGACGCTGGATCGAATGCCCCGCGCGTCATTCGAATCCACATCACGATGCCGACTCATCCCTACGTTTATCTCGCCTCGCAAAGCCCACGCCGTCAGGAGTTGCTTCTTCAACTGGGCGTGCAGTTCGAACTCCTTCTTCCCCGTGCCGATGAAAACGCCGAAGCGCTCGAAGCCGAGTTGCCCGGCGAAGCCGCCGATGCGTACGTCGTGCGCGTGTGCGCGTTAAAGGCAAAGGCCGCGCGCGCGCGATTGCTCGCCGGCGGCTTCGCGTCCGCGCCGATTCTCGTCGCCGATACGACCGTCACCATCGACGGGCTGATTCTCGGCAAGCCGCTTCACGAAGAAGACGCCGTCGCGATGCTCGAACGCCTCGCAGGCCGCGAGCATGAAGTGCTGACGGCGCTCGCCGTCGTCGATGCCGATGGCGCGTTGCTGGAACCCGCGCTCTCGCGCTCGCAAGTGCGTTTTTCGAACGTCGACCGTGCTGCGCTGCAACGCTACGCGGCATCGGGCGAGCCGCTCGGCAAGGCGGGCGCGTACGGCATTCAGGGCCGCGCGGCCGAGTTCATCGAGCGAATCGACGGGTCCTATTCGGGTATCATGGGTCTGCCCCTTTTCGAAACCGCTGCTCTCTTGCGCCTGGCGCGCGTCGCATTCTAAACAGGCCATGAACGAAGAAATCCTGATCAACGTCACACCCCAGGAAAGCCGCGTCGCACTGGTTCAGCAAGGCGCCGTTCAGGAGCTTCACGTCGAGCGCACGCTTTCGCGCGGGCGCGTCGGCAACGTCTATCTCGGCAAGGTCGTGCGCGTGCTGCCGGGCATGCAGTCCGCGTTCATCGACATCGGTCTCGAGCGCGCCGCGTTTCTTCATGTGGCGGATATCTGGCATCCGCGCATCGCGGGCGAGCCGCATAACTCACAGCCGCACACGCCGATCGAAAAGATCGTCTTCGAAGGTCAGTCGCTGATGGTGCAGGTCGTGAAAGACCCGATCGGCACCAAGGGCGCGCGCCTGTCGACGCAGGTGAGCATCGCGGGACGCACGCTGGTGTATCTGCCGCAGGAGCCGCATATCGGCATCTCCCAGAAGATCGAGAGCGAAGCGGAGCGCGAGGCCGTGCGCGCGCGACTGACCGCCGTCCTGCCCGCCGACGAGAAAGGCGGCTACATCGTGCGGACCATCGCCGAAGACGCGACGAGCGAAGAACTCGCGGCCGACGTGGCCTACTTGCGCAAGACCTGGGCGACGATCGTCGCGCAAGCGCAGCGCGTGCCACCCACCACGCTGCTCTATCAGGATCTGAACCTCGCGCAACGCGTGCTGCGCGATTTCGTCAACGACGAAACCACGCGTATTCAGGTCGATTCGCGCGAGACGTTTCAAATGCTCGCGGATTTCGCCGCGGAGTTCACGCCGGCGGTGGCGTCGCGTCTGCATCATTACACCGGCGAGCGGCCGCTCTTCGATCTGTACAACATCGAGGCGGAGATTCAGCGGGCGCTGTCGCGGCGCGTCGATCTGAAGTCGGGCGGCTATCTGATGATCGACCAGACCGAAGCGATGACGACCATCGACGTGAATACGGGCGGGTATGTCGGCGCGCGCAACTTCGACGACACGATCTTCAAGACCAATCTCGAAGCTGCGCATACGATCGCGCGGCAACTTCGTTTGAGGAATCTCGGCGGGATCATCATCATCGATTTCATCGACATGGAGAATGTCGAGCATCGCGATCAGGTGCTGGGCGAGCTGAAGAAGGCGCTCTCGCGCGACAGAACGCGCGTGACCGTGAATGGCTTTTCGCAGCTCGGGCTCGTCGAGATGACGCGAAAGCGCACGCGCGAGTCACTGGCTCACGTGCTGTGCGAGCCGTGTCCGGTGTGTCAGGGCAAAGGTCAGGTGAAGACGCCGCGCACCGTCTGCTACGACGTGCTGCGCGAAATCATGCGCGAGTCGCGGCAATTCAATCCGCGCGAGTTTCGCGTGGTGGCTTCGCAGCAGGTGATCGATCTGTTTCTGGAAGAGGAATCGCAGCATCTGGCGATGCTGATGGACTTCATCGGGAAGCCGGTTTCGCTGCAGGTGGAGAGTAATTTATCGCAAGAGCAATACGACATCGTGTTGATGTAGCCTCGCCCAAAGTCATTCGAGCGAGGCCGACTGCCTCACGCCGCCTGCTGCTGATACTGAATCCGATGCAGATGCGCGTACAAGCCGTCCTTGCGCAGCAACTCCGCATGACTGCCCTGCTCCGCGATCTTCCCCGCTTCCATCACGAGGATGCGGTCGGCGCGCTCGATCGTCGAGAGCCGGTGCGCGATGACGAGCGTCGTGCGTCCTTTCATCAGCGTCTCGAGCGCCGACTGCACGTGCCGCTCCGATTCCGAGTCCAGCGCCGAGGTCGCCTCGTCGAGAATCAGGATCGGCGCGTCCTTGTAGATCGCGCGCGCGATCGCGAGACGCTGGCGCTGCCCGCCCGACAGACGCATGCCGTTGCCGCCGACGAGCGTGTTGATCCCGTCCGGCAAGGACGCGACGACATCCGCGAGATTCGCCGCCGTCAGCGCCGACATCACGCGTTCGGGGTCCGGCGTCTGCCCGTACGCGACATTCGCGGCGATCGTATCGTTGAAGAGCACGACGTCCTGGCTGACCATCGCGAGCTGGCCGCGCAGGTCGTGCAGGTTGTACTCGCTGATGGGCACGCCATCGACGAGCAACTGGCCGGCGCGCGGATCGAAGAAGCGCGGCAGTAGATTCACGAGCGTCGTCTTGCCGCTACCAGAGGGGCCCGCGAGCGCGACCATCTCGCCCGGCGCGACCTTGAACGACACGCGATCGAGCGTCGGCCGGTCGACCGAGCCATAGCTGAACGACACGTCGCGGAATTCGACTTCGCCGCGCGCGCGTTCGAGACGCCGGCCGCCGCCAGCGGGCTCGGCCGGCTCGTCGATCAGGCCGAAGATCAGCTCGGCCGCCGTCATGCCGCGCTGCAAGGGCTGATTGATGTCGATCAGATGCTTGAGCGGCGAGATCACGAGCAGCATCGACGTGACGAACGCGACGAAGCCGCCGACCGTCGTCTGATCGTTGGCCGATTGTACGACCGCGATCGTGATGACGATGGCGAGCGCGATCGATGCGAGAAACTGCGTAAGCGGCTGCGCGAGACCACCCGAGACTTGCATGCGCATCGAGTAGCCGCGCAACCGCTGGCTCATCTCCGTGAAGCGGTCGATTTCGTACGGCTCGCCGTTGTGCACCTTGACGACTTTGTAGCCGCCGACCGTCTCCTCGACGATATACGACAGATCGTTCGTCAACGACTGATGCTCGCGATTCAGGCGCCGCAGCCGGCGGTTGATCTTGCTGACGAGCCAGCCGATCGCCGGCAGGATCACCGCGACGATCAGCGTGAGCCGCCAGTTGAGGATGAACAGATAGCCGAGCAGGAACACGACCGTGAGCGAATCGCGCACGAGCGTCACGACCACGCTCTGCAGCACGCTCAGAATCTGATTGACCTCGAAGACGATCGCGTTGATGACCGTGCTCGCGGTTTCGCGCTGAAAGAAGCCCGCGCTCGTATGGATCATGCGCTGGAACATTTCGAGCCGCAGTTGCAGCAGGATCTTGTTCGTCACGTAGGAGAGAAAATAGCCCGATGCGTATTGTGCCCCGCCGCGCACCAGCGCAAGGCCGATGACCGCTGCGGGCACGAGCCATTTCGCATGATCGCTGCTCTTCGAGCCGAAACCATGGTCGAGCAGCGGCTTGAGCAACATCGGAATGCCGGCCTCGGTCGCGGCGACGATGCCCATCGTCAGCAGGCCTAGCATCACCATGCCGAGCAGCGGACGGATATACGGCCATAGCCGTTTCATGACGGCCATGGGCGAGCTGCTTTCCTCGCCGCCGATCGGTTTGCGCAAACTTGCCTGGTTGTTCAAGAGCGTATCTCCACTTCGCACGGCGCCGGAATCGCTTGTCGCGCAAGGTTTGTTGGTTTCGTCATCAGCCAGGACGGCTCGCCGATCAGCCGATCGGACCGCGGCCCGGGTTGCCTTGCGGCTGGCGCGTGTCGTGTGTGATGACCGCGAGCAGCACGGCCCAGAAAAGCGCGATGAGCGCCGTGCTCATCACCACCGTGAACACGTCGATGCTCAAACCGAAGATGATAACCGACCCCGACACCGCGATCCCGCAATAGGCGGCCGTCGAAACGTCCCGTTGCGGCGATTTCCGATAGCGCACGAAATACAGAAGCGGCCCGAAGTAGAGCAAGGCCAGACAGACGACGCCCACCGCGCCGAGTTCGGATATCGTCGAAAAGAACTCGCTATGCGCGCGCTGATTGACGATGAAACCCGGAACTTCGCCCTTGTTCGCCATCTCTTTCAGCGACGCCTCCAGATGCCCCTTACCGACGCCCAGCAGCGGATGCGCCTCGAACAGATGGATCGACGCGCGCCAGAGCTGCAAACGTGCACCGATGGAACTGTAGGCGCCCGAGCCTTCCGAAAGCATCACGAGATCCGAGCGCGTCGCCATCACGCGTTCGCGGCCGAGCGGCGACGCGAGCAAGGCGGACATCGCCACGATCGCGACCAGCAACGCGGCGAGCCAATGTCGCCTCCGCCTGATCCAGCCGAAATTGAGCGAGCACAGCACGAGGAACAGCGGGATCGCGAGCCATCCGCCGCGCGTGCCGGACAAGTAGGATGCATACACGCCGCCCGCGAGCCCCAGAAGCTTGATCGCAATACCGACGCGTTTTACGAGCACGTTGGGGTAGTCGTCCCAGCGCATCGTCATCACTGAGAGAAAGCCGAGCAGGAGCGCCGTATTGCCGTAGGGAATCGGATTCGTATAGTCGTTGCCGAGACGATTGAGATCGTTGATCGTCATGTGCAGGTTGCTGTCGACGGCCCAGAGGCCCGCGCCGATCGCGCCCAGCGCGCAACCCCAGCCGAGCGCCTTCAGGTAGCGGACCGGGAGATTCACGAGCAGCAGAAAAATAGGCAGGCTCAGCGCCAGACGAGAAAGGCCGTCGAATTCACGCGGCAGATAGTAGCCTTCGATCGCCTGTTGCAGCGGCAGATAAACCATGAAGCACAGCATGGCTGCGGTGTACCACGGATAAGCGGTGACGAGCAGACCGCCCTTCAGCCGAAACGGCTTGCTGAAACCGGCAAAGAGCGCAATAGCGAGCAACAGGAAAAAGCAGTAACCGGTTCCACCGCGCACGATCAGTGTGGTCGCGGGCGCCAGCAAAACCATGCCGGCGATGACATAACGCAGAATTTTTTCCAAATCGATGAACCTGACATGGGTTCGACCGGCCGTTCCGGTCGCGCGCCCCGAAAACCCGCGATATTATAGCCGTTGCCGCCTGGCACGCTCTTCGCTCACGGAACGCCTGACTCGCGCCGGGAAGGCATGCCGGTCATTCCATGCGTTGTGAATCCGAAATGCCAGCGACACCTAAAACAGAGCCGGACGCACCGCTCGCCAGCCTCCTGCTCATCACGTTCAATCAGGAAGAAACCGTCGCCGACGCCATCCGCGGCGCGCTGGCCCAAACCTGGACGCCGCTCGAAATCCTCATTTCCGACGACGCCTCCGCCGACGGCACCTTCTCTGTCGCCGAACGCTGCGTGCGCGATTATCGCGGCCCGCACACCGTGCGCCTCTATCGCAACGAGAAGAATCTCGGCATCAGCGCGCATCTGAGCGCGCTCGCGGCACGCGCATCGGGGGAAATGCTCTTCATCGCGGCGGGAGACGATATCTCCCGCCCCGAGCGCGTCGAGCGCGTGATGCGCGACTGGCTCGCGAGCGACAGGCGCTACGACCTCGTCGCGACGGACCTGCAGGATATCGACGCCGACGGCAATGCGCACGGCGTGCTGCGCGTGACCGACCTCGACGGCTACCGCAGCTTCGAAGACTGGTCGCGGAACCGGCCGCACGTCGTCGGCGCGGCGCATGCCTGGGCGCGGCGTCTCTTCAACGAATTCGGGCCGATCGCGCCCGGCATCTACGGTGAGGACCAGATCATGACGTTTCGCGCGATCATGAGTCACGGCGCTCATACGCTGCATGAACCGCTCGTGCAGTACCGGCGCGGCGGACTGTCGAGAAAGCGCAAATGGCGCACGCCCGCGGATTTCGTCGCGCGCATCAAGCTGGCGAACGTCAACGGTACGGGCGAAACGAGCCAGCTCGTGAGCGATGCCGAGAAAGTGGGCGTCGGCGGCCCGATGCGCGCGCTGCTCGCGAAGAAGTCCGCGCGCGAAAGCTATGTCAGCGCGATGTTCGGCGAGCGCTCGCTCGCGCGCAAGCTCGCGCTCGTCATGGCGTCGAAAGACGTGGACTTCGGCTTTCGCGTCAAAATGTTCGTCTATGCGACGTGTCCGTGGCTGCTTTCCCCGTTCTTCTTCGTGAAGTGGCATGTGCGCGGATGAGCGCGCGAGCGTCGCGCCCGGCAGAACAACAAGGCGCTAGCGCCACTCGAAAGGCACCATGACATTTCCAACCCTCGGCATCGCCATCATCACCCACAACGCGGCCGCGCGGCTCGCGCAATGCCTGCAGGCCGTTTCCTTCGCCGATGAAATCGTCGTCGTCGACGGCGGCAGCAGCGATGCGACCGTGGGCATCGCCGAGGCGCATCGCGCGCGCGTGATCGTGGCGCGCGACTGGCCAGGCTTCGGCCCGCAGAAGAACCGCGCGCTCGACGCGCTCTCGACCGACTGGGTGCTGTCCATCGACGCCGACGAGATCGTGTCGCCCGAACTGGCCGCTTCGATCCGCGCCGCGATCACCGATCCGCAAGCCGACGTCTACGCGGTCGACCGCCTGTCGAGCTTCTGCGGCACATGGGTGAAGCACAGCGGCTGGTATCCCGACTGGATTCCGCGCCTGTTCCGGCGCGGCACGGCGCGCTTCTCGCCCGATCTCGTGCACGAGCGGCTCGTGCTGTCGACCGGCAAGCCCGTCGTGCGCCTTTCCGGCAAGCTGATGCACTACTCCTACGAGGATTTCGAAGCGGTATTGCGCAAGCTCGACGCCTACTCGACGGCGGGTGCGCAACAACGCCACGCGGCCGGAAAGCGCGGCAGCTTCGGCATCGCGGTGTCGCGCGGCGCGTGGGCGTTCGTGCGGACTTACGTGCTGCGCCGCGGCTTTCTGGACGGCAAAACCGGCTTCATGATCGCGCTATTCAACGCGCAGACGGTCTACTACCGGTTCCTGAAGCTGGCGCATCTCAACGAAGCGCGCTGATTGGCTCAGCGCTTCGCATCGATGTCACGCGCGAGATCGAGCAAAGCGCGCACATGCGACTCGACGCTCGCGTCATAGCGCACTGCGCCGGCTAGCGCGCGCGGGGCGTCGCGCCGCGCTTCGATCGCCTCCTGCACCGTGCGGCGCAGATCGTCGGCGTCGCCAGGTTTGAAGACGTGCTTCGCGTGATCTGCAATGGCGTCGCAACAGCCGATGCACGCCGGGAAGATCACCGGCGTCCCGGACATCACCGATTCGATGCCGACGAGTCCGAATGGCTCGTAGCTCGACGCAAGAATGGTGAAATCCGCCGCGCGATACGCATCTTCGATGTTCTTCGCGTAGCCGACATAGCGCACGTTCGCTGCCGGCTTCTCGGGCGCGCGGCCCGCGACGGCGATCACGACGTTCATCCCGGCGAGCGCCTTCTCGATCAGCGGCAAGCCCTTGCGCTCGTGGCTGCTCGACGGAAACAGCAGCACGGTTTCATCCGGTTCGAAGCCGAACTGCTCGCGCAGACGCGCACGCGCAGCGGCACCGACGGGCGAGAATCGCGCGCCGTCGACGGGCGGATAAAGCACGCGAATCTTGCGGATATCCACGCCATACAACGCGCGCAACTCGTCGCTCATCATGTCCGAATGCGCGACGACCACGTTCGCGTGCGCGTATTGACGCCGCTCCAGTGCGATCTGCCGCGTGTCCGAGGGTTTCTCGCGCCGCCCGGTCGCGCGCAGGAAGCCGATATGGGTGCCGCCGCAAATGGCGATCTCGGAACCTTCCACGCGATTGCAGCCGATGAGCACGTCGACCTTCGCCTTCTTGCGCGCACGCTTGAGCGCCCACGAGAAATACGCGTCGCGCAGCTTGCCCGGCAGAAACGACACCTTGATGCGATGCGGCTCGATCAATCGGCTTTCGGGCAGCGACGTGTCGATCTTGCGGGCGAAAAACGCGGGCTTGCGCTTGCCTTCGAAGCCCGCGGCGGCGAGGCCGCGCACGAGATCCATCGCGTAGCGTTCGAGTCCGCCGGAATGCTTGAGCGCATTCGCCGAAATGCCGATCCGCATCAGTAGACGATTTCGATCGCGCTGCCCGCGAATTCGCCGCGCAGCGCCGTGATGAGATCGTCGGTCGGCTTCACGCGCCACGCGTCGCCGAGGCGCACTTCGCCTTCGGCATGCTCGCTGCGATAGACGATGCTCACGTTCAGGCCGTTCGGAATCGGCGCGCTTTGACGCTGGCGGCCGTTCTCCTTCACGGGCATGGGCGGCGGCGCTTCCTGCGCGCCCGCCGCATGCGCTTCGAGCACGCGGCGCAGGCGCAAGGCATCGGCGTTGCCGTTCATCTCGACCTTGACCGACTGCGCGTAGCGGCTGCGCGCGCGTTCGAGGTCCATCGCCGTATCGACGGTGAAACGGATGCCGCCCGTGAACGCGTCGTTGCGCGCCATGCCCTGCACGACGAGCAGCTCGTCTTCCTTGAAGAGCGCCTTGTTCGCTTCGAACTGCTCGTTGAAGACGGTGACTTCGCATTGGCCGCTGCCATCGTCGAGATTCACGATCAGCATCTTGCCGCGCTGGGTCATCTGCGTGCGCATGGCGGAGATCACGCCCGCGATGAGCTTGTCGCGCCCTTCCTTTAGCTCGCCGATCTTCTGGCGCACGAAGCGGCGCACTTCACCCTTGTAGGCATCGAACAGATGGCCCGACAGATAGAAGCCGAGCGCGGTCTTTTCTTCCTGCAGACGCTTCTTGTCGGACCACTCGGCTTCGTCGACATACTCGTGCTTCGCGAGCGGCGCGTCGCCCATGTCGAAGAGGCCGGCTTGCATTGCGTTGGCGGCGGCCTGATCGGCGGCTTCCATCGCCATCGGGACGGAGGCGAGCAACTGCGCGCGATTCGCGTGAATCGAATCGAACGCGCCCGCGCGGATCAGCGCTTCCACCGTGCGCCGATTCACGACACGACGGTCGATGCGCTCGCAGAAGTCGAACAGATCGACGAACGGGCCGTCTTCGCGCGCACGCAGAATCTCTTCGATTGCGTTCTGGCCGCTGCCTTTCACCGCACCCAGGCCGTAGCGAATGGTTTTCGAGCGCTTGCCATCGGCTTCCGCGACCGGTTCGAAGCGATACGCCGACTGGTTGATATCGGGCGGCAAAACCGCCATGCCGTTCGCCAGGCAGTCTTCGAACAGGATCTTGACCTTGTCCGTGTCGTCCATGGCGAGCGACATGTTGGCGGCCATGAATTCCGCCGGATGATGCGCCTTCAGCCACGCCGTGTGATACGCGAGCAACGCATACGCCGCCGCGTGCGACTTGTTGAAGCCGTAGCCGGCGAACTTCTCCATCAGGTCGAAGGTCTCGTCCGCCTTCTCGCGCGTGAGGCCGTTCTTCGCCGCGCCTTCCGCGAAAATCTCGCGATGCTTGGCCATTTCCTCGGGCTTTTTCTTGCCCATCGCGCGACGCAGCAAGTCCGCGCCGCCGAGCGAGTAGCCGCCGATGATCTGCGCCATCTGCATCACCTGCTCCTGATAGACCATGATGCCGTAGGTCTCTTTCAGAACAGGTTCGACGCGCGGATCCGGATATTCGACGATCTCGCGCCCGTGCTTGCGCGCGCAGAAGCTCGGGATCAGGTCCATCGGGCCCGGCCGATACAACGCCACCAACGCGATGATGTCCTCGAAGCGGTCCGGCTGCGCGTCCTTCAGCATGCCCTGCATGCCGCGGCTTTCCAGCTGGAACACGGCGACGGTGTTCGCTTTCTTCAATATCTGGAACGAGGCCGGATCGTCGAGCGGAACCTGCGCGAGGCTCCAGTCCTTCTTCGACGGATCGAGGCGGCGAATATAGCGCTCCGCCCAGTCCAGAATCGTCAGCGTGGTGAGGCCCAAAAAGTCGAACTTCACGAGGCCGACGGCTTCGACGTCGTCCTTGTCGTACTGACTGACGACGCCGCCGTCTTCGCCTTGCGTGTAGAGCGGGCAGAAGTCCGTGAGCTTGCCCGGCGCGATCAGCACGCCGCCCGCGTGCATGCCGACGTTACGCGTCAACCCTTCAACGCGCTGCGCGAGTTCGAGCAGTTGATGCACTTCGTCTTCGGAATCGAAGCGTTCCTGAAGCGTGGGCTCTTCCTTCATCGCGTCCGCGATGGTCACGTGCTTGCCCGGCTTGAACGGAATCAGCTTCGCGACGCCGTCGGTGAACATGTAGCCGAGATCGAGCACGCGGCCGATGTCGCGCACCGCCGCCTTCGCCGCCATCGTGCCGAAGGTCGCGATCTGCGACACGGCATCCGCGCCGTACTTGCCCTTCACGTACTGAATGACGCGGTCGCGCCCTTCCTGACAGAAGTCGATGTCGAAGTCGGGCATCGACACGCGTTCCGGGTTCAGGAAGCGCTCGAACAGCAGGTTGTAGCGCAGCGGATCGAGATCGGTGATGCCGAGCGCGTACGCGACGAGCGAACCCGCGCCCGAGCCCCGCCCCGGACCGACCGGCACGCCATTGTTCTTCGCCCACATGATGAAGTCGGCGACGATCAGGAAGTAGCCCGGAAAGCCCATCTTGATGATCGTGCCGCATTCGAAATCGAGGCGCGCGTAGTACGTTTCGCGCTGCGCGCTGCGTTCGGCTTCATCGGGATAAAGCTGTTGCAGACGGACTTCGAGGCCTTCCTTCGACAACTGCACGAGGTAGTCGTCGAGCGACATGCCGTCGGGCGTCGGGAACAGCGGCAGCTTCGGCTTGCCGAGTTCGAGCGTCAGATTGCAGCGCTTCGCGATCTCGACAGTGTTCGCGAGCGCCGACGGAATGTCCGCGAAAAGCGCGCACATCTCGTCCTGCGTGCGGAAATACTGGTCCTGCGTGAAGCGCTTCTGCCGACGCGGATTCGCGAGGATATCGCCTTCGGAAATGCACACGCGCGCTTCGTGCGCGGTGAAGTCGTCGGGCGTCATGAACTGCATCGGATGCGTCGCGACGACCGGCAGCTTCAGCTTCGCCGCGAGCTTGACCGCTTCCTGCACGTAAGCCTGCTCGCCCGGCTGACCGGCGCGCTGCAGTTCGATGTAGAACGCGTTCGGAAAGAGCTTCGTCCAGCGCTCGGCGTTGCGTTGCGCGGATTGCACGTTGCCCGCCGCGAGCGCCATGCCGATATCTCCGCCCTGCGCGCCCGAAAGCGCGAGCAGTCCCGTTGCGAGCCCTTCTTCGAGCCATTCGACCATCACCTCGGCGCGGCCGCGATACTGGTTCGTGAGCCACGCGCGGCTCAACAGCTCGCACAGGTTGAGGTAGCCCTGTTTGTCGCGAACGAGTAACAGGAGGCGCGAAGGCTTGTCGCGATCGGCGGGATTGGTAATCCAGACGTCGCAACCGGCGATGGGCTTCACGCCCATGCCGCGCGCTTCCTTATAGAAGCGCACGAGACCGAATGCGTTGCCGAGATCGGTCAGCGCGAGCGCGCCTTGCCCGTCTTTTGCGGCAGCCTTGACGACGTCGTCCAGCCGCACGATGCCGTCGGCGATCGAGAATTCGGAGTGGACGCGGAGATGAACGAAGCGGGGATCTGACATGGCGGTATTGTACATGCGGGCCATCGGCTGAACCGGCGCCGAAGGGCGCGTTAGCCGAACGGATAAGGCCCGCGCCGCGCCCGGAATTGCGCGTGCGCAAGGCTTCGCGACGCGTCAGCGGGAATCCGGCAAAGATGCGGGCCGTTTGCGGGATAATACGTGTTTTGCGCGCGATTTTCGCCCGCACTTTTTACCCGTCACAGCCGTTTTGCGCGTCATCCGATCATGAGCATCCTGAATCTCTCCGCCTATAAATTCGTCACCATCGAAGACGGCCCCGCGTGGCGGCCGCTCGTCACCGAACGCTGCAACGCGCTCGGTCTGAAGGGCACGATTCTGCTGGCGCCGGAGGGCATCAATCTGTTCATCGCTGGGCCGGTCGCCGAGGTCCGCGAGTTCATCGACTACATCCGCACGGACGCGCTCTTCGGCGGCCGCTTCGCCGATCTGCAATTCAAGGAAAGCCTTTCCGCGAAGCAGCCGTTTCGCCGCATGCTGGTGAAGCTCAAGCGCGAAATCATCACGATGAAGAAGCCCGCGATCAGGCCGGAACTCGGCCGCGCGCCGTCCGTCGACGCGCCCACGCTCAAAGCCTGGCTCGACCGCGGCCACGACGACGAAGGCCGTCCTGTCGTGATGCTCGACACGCGCAACGCATTCGAGGTCGATGTCGGCACGTTCGACAACGCGCTCGACTACCGCATCACGAAGTTCAGCGAGTTTCCTGAAGTGATCGAGCAGAATCGGGCGGATCTGGACGGCAAGACGGTCGTGTCGTTCTGCACCGGCGGGATTCGCTGCGAGAAAGCCGCGATTCACATGAAGGAAGTGGGCATCGAGCATGTTTATCAGCTTGAAGGCGGCATTCTGAAGTATTTCGAGGAAGTCGGCGGCGCGCACTACAACGGCGAGTGCTTCGTGTTCGATTACCGCACGGCGCTCGATCCGAACCTGCAGCCGACCGCAACCGCACAATGTTTCGGCTGCCGCGCGGTGGTGTCGGTCGAAGATCAGCAGTCGCCGTTCTACAAGCCGGGCGAGGCGTGCCCGGCTTGCCATCCCGACGCGAAGGTCGGCGCCGCCGCGTAATGACTTATCGAGGACGATTTGCGCCCTCACCCACCGGCCCGCTGCATGCGGGCTCGCTCGTCAGCGCGCTCGCGAGTTTTCTCGATGCGCGCGCGCACGGCGGACGCTGGATCGTGCGCGTCGAAGATGTCGACGCACCGCGCACGGTTCCCGGCGCCGCCGATGAAATCCTCGCGACGCTCGAACACTTCGGCATGCACTCGGACGAGCCGCCCGTCTGGCAGAGCGCGCGCGGCGACGCGTATCGCGCCGCGTTCGAGCGTCTTCAGGCGACGGGTCTCATCTATCCGTGTGGTTGCACGCGCCGCGAAATCGCCGACTCGCTGGTGAACGCCCACGCGCGCCATGCGACGCTCGCCTATCCGGGAACGTGCCGCACCGGCCTGCACGGCAAGCCCGCGCGCGCGTGGCGGCTGCGCGTGCCGGACGGCGACGCGGCAGTCGTCAGGTTCGTCGACCGCTGGCAAGGCGCGCAGACGCAGGATCTCGCGACCGAAGTCGGCGATTTCGCGCTGAAACGCGCCGATGGACTGTGGGCCTATCAGCTCGCGGTCGTCGTCGACGATGCCGATGCCGGCATCACCCACGTCGTGCGCGGCGCCGACCTGCTCGATTCGACCGCGCGGCAAATCTACTTGCAGCAGTGCCTTGGCGTGCCGACGCCGGAATACCTGCATGTGCCTGTGGTCAACAACGGCATCGGCGAAAAGCTGAGCAAGCAGACGGGCGCGGCGCCGCTCGATCGCAACGCGCCGCTCGATGCGCTCGTCGAAGCGGCGCGGCATCTGGGCATCGAAGCGCCGGCCGCATCGCTGGAAACGTTCTACAGCGCCGCAACGGCGGAATGGGCGAAGCGTTTCGCGCGGTAGACGCAAAAAAGGCAGCCGCGCGGGCCGCCTTTTTCGATTCGAAGCGCAACGAAAATCACGACTTGCGCGGCATGCCCAGACCGCCGAGCAACGCCGCGAGCGGCTGCTTCGGCGCGCTCTTGCGCTCGGGCTCGACCGTTTCTTCCTGACGCTTCATCGCCGAGGGCGACGGCTCGTACGGCTTTAGGAAAAATTCGTCGATGGGCTGCTGACGGCCGCGCGGGCGATCGTGCGTGCCCGTCGTGCGGCGGCGCGGACCCGACTCGTCGCGCGGCGAATGCCGATGCTCCGTGCGCTCCGGTCGACCGAATCGCTCGTCACGACGCGGCGCCGATGCGTCGCGGCGCGCGCGAATCGTCACTTCGAGCGGCTCGACCTGGAGCGGACGCTTGATCAGCTTCTCGATGTCGGCGAGCTGCTTGCGCTCGTTCGCGCTGCACAGCGACAGCGCATCGCCCGATGCGCCCGCGCGCCCGGTCCGGCCGATGCGGTGCACGTAATCTTCCGCGTTGAACGGCAGATCGAAGTTGATGACCGCCGGCAATTCGGCGATATCGAGACCGCGCGCGGCGACGTCGGTGGCGACGAGCGCCTCGATCTCGCCGCGCTTGAACGCATCGAGCGCCTGCATGCGTTCGCTTTGCGAGCGGTCGCCGTGGATCGCCGTCGCGACGATGCCGTCCTTCTCCAGCACGCGCGCGAGGCGGCTCGCGCCGATCTTGCTATTGCAGAAAACGATCACCTGCTTCAGTTCGCGCTCGCGGATGAGCTGCGCGACCGCGCCGGATTTGTCGCTCTCGTGCACTTCGTAGACGATCTGGCGCACGTTCGCATTCGTCGAATTGCTGCGCGCGACTTCGATCGTCTGCGGATTGCGCAGATACGTGGACGCGAGCTTCTTGATTTCCGGCGAGAACGTCGCCGAGAACAGCAGCGTCTGACGTTCCTTCGGCAGCAGATTCAGGATGCGCTGGAGATCGGGCAGAAAGCCCATGTCCAGCATGCGATCGGCTTCGTCGAGCACGAGCATCTGAACCTGACCGAGATTCACCGTCTTCTGCTGAACGTGATCGAGCAGACGGCCCGGCGTCGCGATCAGGATCTCGACGCCACGGCGCAACGCGTCGGACTGCGGATTCATGTCGACGCCGCCGAACACGACCGTGCTGCGCAGCGGCGTGTGCTTCGAGTACGTCTGCACGTTGGCGGCGACCTGGTCAGCGAGCTCGCGCGTCGGCGTGAGCATCAGCGCGCGCACCGGATGACGCGCGGGCGAGGCGCTCGTGTTCGCGCTCGGCAAGAGCCGCTGGATGATGGGCAGCGAGAAACTCGCGGTCTTGCCGGTGCCGGTCTGCGCGGCGCCCATGACGTCGCGGCCCGCGAGGACGACGGGAATGGCCTGCGCCTGAATCGGCGTGGGCGTCGTGTAGCCGGACTCGCGCACCGCTTTCAGGATGTCGGCGGACAAACCGAACTGGTCGAACGTCGGCGCTGCGGCCGGTGCGGTGGACGTGTTCGTGGCGACGGAATCGGACATGGTGACTATATTGGCTTTCGCTAAAATGCCGCACGATGCGGCGCGCGTAAAAAACTCGGTCGGTTGTTTCGGTCGATCGTCGCGATCGGTTGCTTACGCGGATGGTTTCGTTGGTGCACGCGGCGCGTCGGTCAAGCGCAAGGTGCGCGCGCTGGACGGGGCGGCCGGTCAATCGAGCATCACGCCCCGCTCATTGCTCTGTTTCGATCCGCGTGCCGGCGTTCCGATGGAACACGGCTTCGATGACGCCTTCAAGGCACGCGGCATCGCGCGATCTGTCTTCCAAAGCGGCCGGGCGCTCGACGCCCAGTGCCCGCTCAAGCGGCATCGAACGGCGATGCCGGAAATTCTGGACCCGATCCGGCCGCGATTTTTACAGCCGGAAAGCCGCACATTGTAGCACCGCGCGCCGAAGCGCTCCGGCGGCGCGAGAGCGCACCCGGAGCGTACAGCAAGCGGCGCGCCTATTTCTTGCGCGCCCCGCAATCGGCGAGCAGCGGCGGCGAATCTTTCGCGGCCATCTCATCGTAGAGATTCGCCTCCGGGCCCTTGGTCCACCACGTATATTGATCGGCGACGTATTTCGCGCCCGATCCCGCGATCACGTTGACGAACAGGAGCTTACGTCCGTCGACGGTCAACGCCGCGAAGCTCTGATGGTTGCGCGTGTTCGTGTATTGAACGGACACGCTTTTGCCGTCCTTGCAGTCGTAGCGCGTGGTCTGCGTCGACGCGGTCTGGATCTGCGGCACGGTGAGCGGCATGGCGAGCGCCGCCTGGGCGCCGAGCAACGCGAGCATGATCGCAATCGGTTTTTTCATCGTTCGATTCACTTGTGTTTGGTGCGCGAGGCAGCGCTCAAGGGTCGATGACTTCCGCGCATGCGTCGGTCGGCGCGGCAGCGACATGCCCGACCACCGGCACGATTTTCAGTCCCGCCGACGCGATCCGGCACGGCGCCGCCGCAAGTCCGCAGCCCGAAAGCGCCACGCAGACCACGACGAGCGCGGACATCGGTTTCCATTTCACTTGCTCGCTCCCGCCGGCGCGCGCGCCGGTCATCTGGCCGAAACCGGCCTCACCTTCGACGCTGCGAGTTTCGCGCGTTCGCGCGCTTCGCCGGTGTCGGCGCCCGTTGCAAGCGCGACGCCCATGCGGCGCTTCACGAAACTTTCCGGCTTGCCGAAAAGCCGCAGATCCGCACCGGGCACGGCGAGCGCTTCGGCGACGCCCTCGAACGCGATGCCCGCTTCGTCCAGCCCGCCGTAGATCACCGCCGACGCGCCGGGCGCGCGCAAAGCGGTATCGACGGGCAAGCCGAGGATCGCGCGCGCGTGCAGTTCGAACTCGGAGAAACGTTGCGTCGCGAGCGTGACGAGGCCGGTGTCGTGCGGGCGCGGGCTCACTTCCGAGAACCAGACGTCGTCGCCGCGCACGAAGAGTTCGACGCCGAAGAGTCCGCGCCCGCCGAGCGCGGTCACGACCTTCGCGGCGACATCGCGCGATTTGGCGAGCGCGGCCGGACTCATCGCCTGCGGCTGCCACGACTCGACGTAATCGCCCGCGACCTGAACGTGACCGATCGGATCGCAGAAGTAAGTTTGCGTCTCGCCGCTCGCGGGGTCCGCCGCGCGCACGGTGAGCTGCGTGATCTCGTATTCGAAGTCGATGAAGCCCTCGACGATCACGCGCCCGTGATTCACGCGCCCGCCCGCCATCGCGTAGTTCCACGCGGGTTCGACGTCGGCGTCGCTTTTGAGCACCGACTGGCCTTTCCCCGACGACGACATCACCGGCTTCACGACGCACGGAAAGCCGATCTTCGCGATCGCCGCCTTCATCTCGTCGAGCGATTGCGCGAACGCGTACGGCGAAGTCGGCAAGCCCAGTTCTTCGGCCGCGAGCCGCCGGATGCCTTCGCGATTCATCGTGAGCTGCGTGGCGCGCGCCGTCGGGATGACGGTTGCGAGCCCGGCCGATTCGATATCGGCGAGCGCTTCGGTCGCGATCGCCTCGATCTCCGGCACGATCAGATGCGGCTGCTCCTTCTCGACGAGCGCGCGCAGCGCGGCGGCGTCGGTCATGTCGATCACGTGCGCGCGATGCGCGACCTGATGCCCCGGCGCGTTCGCGTACCGGTCCACCGCGATCACTTCGACGCCCAGCCGCTGCAATGCGATGATCACTTCCTTGCCGAGTTCGCCCGCGCCGAGCAGCATCACGCGCGTGGCATTGGGAGAAAGCGGCGTGCCGAGGCGCGTGGCGCCGGTGCGGCGTGGATCGGTCTGCATGAGTGCTCCAGAATCGGGTGGTGAGGTCAACGAGGCGCAAAGCGGCTGAATTGGGCGCGATGTTAACACGCAGCACCAGCGGCGACACTTTGCCGTTCGGCCTATTGACAGGCGAATGCGCGTCGGAATTCCCGGCGCGTTTCCGATCGATGGCAAGCTCCCGAAAGCGCAGCCAGGCATTTTGTTGCATCGCGGCGCTGGACAAATCACAGGACGCGTGCGATACCCTTACGCTTTCGCCAGCTTCAGGATCATCGATGCCCACGCACTTCCCTCGCGCGTCCGCGCTTACCTCGCCGCGCTCATCGTCAAATCCGCTGTGGCGCCGCAAGAAGGCGCTCGCGCTGGTCTCCCGCACGTGCGCGCTCGTGGTCGCGGCGAGCGTCGTCGCCGGCTGCGCGATGCCGAAGCACACCGATGCAAGCGCCCCGCCCACCGATCCCTATAATCCTGCCGCCACGCAACTGCTCGACGATACGCATTGGGCGCTCACGAGCTGGACCGATGCCAGCGGCCAGCCGCGCGCCGTCCCGCACGCGGGCGAGAACAACGCGCAGCCGCTCACGCTCGATTTCTCGACCGCGAACGGACGCCGTCAGGCGAGCGGCTTCTCGGGCTGCAACCGCTTTACGGGCGCCTACGAGCTGAAGAACGGCAAGCTCACGTTCGGTCCGCTCGCCGGCACGCGCATGGCGTGCGTGTCCGGCGCGGGCGCGGCGCTCGAGCGACCGTATCTCGACGCGCTCGCACACGTCGCGAAGAGCGGCGTGCAGATGAATCCGCCGCAAGCGCTGCAACTGACGCTCGACGACGGTCAGGTGCTCACCTTCGCGCCACGTGGGAAATGATGTGTTGCGTACTCGCGGCAGGAACGTCGTGCGCGTGCGCCAGCCGTTAAACTGCTCGATCGAACAGCCCGGCCGACCGGCGATCTCGTTGCGCCCGGGCAGCAGTCTCATTTGTTTCACCCAACATTGATTCAATCTCAAGCATGCACATGGTAGTTCTCGGCTGGTTCGGTGCATCGGTCGTCTGGTTCCTTCCGCTCTTCTGGCGCATCGTCAAACAGGCGCTGCCCGGCGGCGCAGGCGTGCGCGGCCCCGGCACGATCCGCCTCTGGATCGGGTTTGTCGCCGTGCTGATCGCGAGCAGCACGCTCGAAGGCGCGCTCGCAAACTCGCTCGAAACGCAGGCGAACATCAATCGCATCGGACTCGCGCTCGCCGCGGCGCTGAGCGGCCCGGCGCATCTGGCCGGCGCGGGCGCGATCGCGGCGCTCGTGCTCGCCATCTTTCTGCCCTGGCTGATCGAATTCAGCTGGCGCTCGGTGCTCGCATGGGCCGACGAAGCGTTCGGCTTCGGCCTGCCGCAAAGCTGGCTCACGCCCCACGAACGCGAAAGCGAGTCGCGGCAACAGTCGACGACCCGTGACAAGGCGCGCGACAAAACGCGTGACAAGACGGCGAACTGGTTCGAACGGCGCGCCCGCGCGAAGACCGCACGCGATTCGCAGGAACGCGCCCATCGCGCCGAGCGTTTCGATTCGCCGACGCCGCGCACCTTGCCCGACGAGCCGACGCTCGGTCTGCCGACCGGTCATCGCAGCACACGTTATCAGCGGCCGACGGCATGGCGCCCGCCCGCGACCGGCAAGAGCGGCGCGAGCCGCACGGTGGCGGCCGCCGCGAGCGCCGTCGCCACGGCCGAGGCGTACGCGAAACGCCCCGCCTTCGAGGCCGCAGGCGTCGCTCCTCCCGTGACGCAGACCGAGCCGATGGCGCCTTCGGGCTGGTTGAATTCGTCGCCATCGGCGGCGAATCGCGAGGCCCGCGCGCCGTTTGCGCCGCGTCAGGCGTCGGCGTTCGAGCCTTCCGGATCGGGCCTGCGCGCATCCGTCGCCGTCGACAAGCCGCGCGTCCAGACGCCGCCTCTAGCGCCGCGCGTGGATCGCCCGCGCAGTCCGGCGACATCGATGCCCGCGCAGCGATCGACGGGCGTGGCGAGCATGTCGACATCCGTCGCCACGAATCCCGGCGCGTCACGCCGGTCGCCTGTGACGCAAGCCCCGCAGGGCTTCAGGCGTCCCCCGGCGCGTCCGGCCGCAGCCGCCGCAGCCGTTTCGACGCGCGAGTTCGCGCCCTCGCCGCTCGCCGCGCCCGCGTTCTCGCGTCCTGCCGCGCCGCTCGGACCGCCGACGCCGCCGCCCGCGCCCGAAGCCATCCAGGCGGCGCTGCGCTCGATCGAAGAGAAGACCGCGATGTGGACGTCACTCGCGGGCGCGAGTCTCGCGCGCGGGCATGTGGCGATGGCGCGCGCCGCGCAGCCCGAAGTCCAGCCGGCCACCGACGTACCGGAGCTGGCGGCGCCCGTGAAAAGCATCGTCGAAACGGCGCCGGAAGTGACGCCGCTCGTGGACGTGCAGGAAATCGATGAACGCATCGATCCGCCGTCGATCGACGCGCACGTCATCGCGCCCGCGCTCGTCGAACCGCCCCCGCTTTTCGACATGCGTCTGCCCGAGCCGTCGATTCCCGAATTCGCGGCCTCCGAGCCCGACACGCCGCCCGCGATCGAAGCCGTCGAAGAGGAAGCGGAAGAAACTGCGATGCCGGAGCCGGCGCGCATCGATTTGCCGTCCGAACCGCCGCTGCCTCGCCCGGACGCAACGACGGCAGAACCCGCGCCTGTGGTCCGGGAGCGAGAACCCGAACCCGAGCCCGAGCCGGACCTGCGCGATCTTGCGCAAACGCCGCCTTGGCTGGACGCGCCCGAGCCCGCCGACGAGCAAGGCGAGCCCCCTCCCCCATCGCTGCTTCGAGTGGTCGATGAACCGGACGAAATGCCCGCCGAAGATGAACAACCGGTCGCCGAACAGCAGGCATCGGGCGACGAGTTCGCGACGCCGTCGAACATCGTGCGCTTTCCGGTGATCGCCGCCGCGCCCGTCGCGCCGCTGCCAGCGGTCGCCGCGCCCGCCGCTGCGCCCGTCGTGAATCAGCCGAGCCCGGCGCCCGAACCGCGCCCGCCGGTACGCGGTTCCGCGCCGACGGAATTCGAATTCCACGCGCCGCACGCATCGGCGGTGGAATTGCCGACGCTCGATCTGCTTGAACCCGCATCCGATGAAGTCGAGCCAGTCTCCGAGGAGCGTCTGAACGAAACCGGCCTGCTCATCGAGCAGCGCCTTCAGGAATTCAAGGTGCCGGTCACGGTCGTCGGCGCGTCGGCGGGTCCGGTCATCACGCGCTTCGAGGTCGAACCCGCGCTCGGCGTGCGCGGCAGCCAGATCGTCGGCTTGATGAAGGATTTGTCGCGCGGCCTCGGCCTTACGTCGATTCGCGTCGTCGAGACGATTCCCGGCAAGACCTGCATGGGCCTCGAACTGCCTAATCCGAAACGCCAGATGATCCGCCTTTCGGAGATCCTCGAAGACGACGTGTACCGCAACTCGAAGTCGAATCTGACGATCGCGATGGGCAAGGACATCATCGGCAATCCGGTCGTGACGGATCTCGCGAAGGCGCCGCACATGCTGGTCGCGGGCACGACGGGCTCGGGCAAGTCGGTCGCGATCAACGCGATGATCCTCTCGCTGCTCTACAAGGCGAAGCCCGAGGACGTGCGCCTCATCATGATCGACCCGAAGATGCTGGAGCTTTCCGTCTACGAAGGCATTCCGCATCTGCTCGCGCCCGTCGTCACCGACATGAAGCTCGCGTCGAACGCGCTCAACTGGTGCGTCGGCGAAATGGAAAAGCGTTACCGGCTGATGTCGGCGGTCGGCGTGCGCAATTTGCAGGGCTTCAACCAGAAAATCCGCAACACCGAAGCCGCCGGCAAGAAGCTCACGAACCCGTTCTCGCTCACGCCCGATGCGCCCGAGCCGCTCTCGACGCTGCCGCTCATCGTCGTGGTCATCGACGAACTCGCCGATCTGATGATGGTCGCGGGCAAGCAGATCGAGCAACTGATCGCGCGTCTCGCGCAAAAGGCGCGCGCGGCCGGCATCCATCTGATTCTCGCGACGCAGCGGCCATCGGTGGACGTCATCACCGGCCTCATCAAGGCGAATATTCCGACGCGCGTGGCGTTTCAGGTGTCATCCAAGATCGATTCGCGCACGATTCTCGACCAGATGGGCGCGGAATCGCTGCTCGGCGCGGGCGACATGCTGTTCCTGCCGCCCGGCACCGGCTATCCGCAGCGCGTGCACGGCGCGTTCGTCGCGGACGAGGAAGTGCATCGCGTGGTCGAACATCTGAAGCAGTTCGGCGAACCGGAGTACGAGGAAGGCATTCTGTCCGGACCGACGCCCGAAGGCGGCGGCACGCAGGATCTTTTCGGCGATTCGTCCGATGCCGAAGCCGATCCGCTCTACGACGAAGCTGTCGCATTCGTCGTGCGTACGCGGCGCGCGTCGATTTCGTCGGTGCAGCGGCAATTGCGCATCGGCTATAACCGCGCGGCGCGGCTCGTCGAGCAGATGGAAGCAGCAGGCCTCGTCTCGCCGATGGGCAGCAACGGCAACCGCGAAGTGCTCGCGCCGCCCGGCCCCGCCGAATAAGCGGCGCGCCTGAAGCGTTACCAGAGCCGCAAGCGGCGCAACAGAAAGATCGTGATGGCGGCGCAGCACGCCATCACGCCCACCACGATCCAGAACGACGCCGGATCTTTCGTGCCGGGCAAACCGGCCACGTTCATGCCGAAAATGCCGGTCACGAGCGTCGCGGGCAAGAGCAAGGCGGACATGATCGCGAGCCACAGCAGCTTGCGGTTGATGTCCTCCGAAAGCGCCGCGGCGATCTCGTCCTGCAACAGCTTCGCGCGTTCGTACAGCCCTTCCAGACCGCCGCCCAGGCCGTTCAGCACCTGGATCGCCTGCACGAGCGCTTCCATCGAACGCGGCTCGGCCCATTCGAGCTTGCGCAAGACGAGCTGCGTGAGCGCATTGCGCTCGGGATCGATGAAGCGCCGCACTTCCACGAGCCGCCGACGCACGTCGCCGAGCACGGAGCGGCACCTGGCGTGGCCGCCTTCGAGCACGCTTTCCTCGACATCGTCGAGACAGTCGCCGATTTCGTCGATGCGATCCGCGAAAGTGTCGTTCAGCGCGCGGATCAGGCCCGCGAAAAGATCGACGGTATCGCGGAACATCGCGCCTTCGAGCACGGCGTGACGCAGCCGGTCGGTCGATTGCAGCGGCCGCGCGCGCACCGTGATCATGCGATGCCGGTCGACGTAAAAGCGCAGCGCGCCGGTCGCGCGGTTCGCCTCGCGAGCATCGGGCGCGGTGGCGTCCGGCGTCTTCGCGACGAGCTCCAGGTCCGCGACGACGCCATACATGAAGTTCGATCCGATATGCACGCGCGGACGCTTGTCCTCGCCGTTCAGGAATTCGCGCGCGACGTCCGGCATCGACGTGACGCCTTCGAGCCAGCCTTCGACGGCGTCGTCGTTTGCGGACAGATGCAGCCACGTCGGGCCATCTCCGGCGACGGCTGCGCGCGCTTCGTCCCACGTCAGCCGCAACGCCTCGCCGCCCGCGAAGCTGAATGCGCTGATGAATCCCGGCGGCGCCGGTTCGTTGCGCTTCGCCGGGCGCTCGCGGGCGTCGAATGTATGAGTCGTGTTCAAGTTGCTTTCCCTGCTATTGCCTTTCGATTTCCTCAGTACACCTTTCAGTCGATGCGAAAGACAGGCGTATCAAAAAGGCATCGTACTAGAACTCGTAGCGGCCCCAGAAGAAGGCGACGTTCCCGTCGTTGAGACCGGGAATGTGCGGGATGATCGTCGCCATCACCGACGTGCTCCGGTAGCGGATCGAGCCGATCGGCAGCGCGAGCGGCAACGGCAGGTAATGCGCGATGTCGCTGCGCGCCGTGAAGCCGACGAAGAATCCGCCGCCCGCCTGCAATCCGCCGAGCACCGGCTTCGTATACCACTGGCGCGCGTAGCCGCCGATCGGCTCGAAATTGTGATGCGAATCGGAAAAGGCGAATGCGAACAGGATGTCTTCGTTACCGTTCGCGTCGGTCCAGTGCTTGCCCGCGCCGCCGCCCCACGACCACGGATTGAGTTCGCTGCGATTGTCGAAGCCGTTGATGTGCCAGCCGTAGCCCGTCACGTAAAGATCCCAGGTGCCTTCATGCGCGACGCGCATCACGCGCTGGCACGCCGACGACATCCAGTCGCGCTTGTAATCGCATTCCTTGTCGTCCGCGTGGGCCGCGCACGACACGCACAGCATCGAAATCGTGACTGCCTTGACCAGTGTTGTTTTCATCGTCCGCGCCCGGTCGTTTCAATCGCCGCGATCGACGCGTCACGAAGGCGATACGAACTTGAAATCGACCGGCGAGCCGATCGACAGCCGCTTCGGGTCCGACGCAAGCTCGCCCGTCTGCGGATCGCGGCGGAAGAAATACGCGCTGTCGCTCTCCTGATTGCCGACGATGAGCCAGCGTCCGGTCGGATCGATTGCGAATTCGCGCGGCGTCTTGCCGAGCGTCGGATAGCGCTTGACGAGCTTCAGATGGCCGTTCGCCGGATCGATCGAGAACTGCACGAGTTCGTTGGCGTCGCCGCGATTGGTCGCGTACAGGAAGCGCCCGTCGGGCGACAGATGAATCGCGCCGCCGCCGATCTTCCCTCTGAAACCCGGCGCGATCAGCGAGGCAGTCTGGATTTGCGTGAGCTTGCCGTCGCGGTAATCGAACGCGAGCACCGATGCGTTCAGCTCGGTCGTCAGATAAGCGTGCTTGCCGCTTGCGTCGAAGACCAGATGGCGCGGCCCGGAACCCGCCTTGATCGGTGTGTAGCGCGATTCGGTCGGACCCAGCAGACCGCGGCTCGATGCGGACGGATCGGCCGTGTACCGATAGGCGAACACCTTGTCGACGCCGAGATCCTGCGCGAAGAGATACTTGCCGTCGGGCGAGAACACGGTCGAGTGGACATGCGAATTGTCCTGCCGTCCTTTCACCGGACCGGCGCCTTCGTGATGCACCGTCAGCACCGAATTGCCGACGTGGCCATCGGAAGCCAGCGGAAACACCGCGAAGCTGCCGCCCGGATTGGACGCGACCGAATAGTTGGCTGTCAGCAGATATTTGCCGTCGGGCGATATCGCGAGATAGCACGGATCGTTGCCGTCGGATGACACGCGATTGAGAAAGCTCAACTGGCCGCTCGCGCGATCGAAGCGAAAGGCGCTGACGCCGCCGCGTTGCGTTGCCGGGCCGTTGTCGCCGGGCAATTCGTTCACTGCGTACACGTAATGGCGGTCGCGGCTCACGACGAGATACGACGGATTCACCGTCTGCGCCGACGCGATGCGGGACAGCTCGCCGCTGCCCGTGTCGAAACGATAGACATAGATGCCTTCGCTCTTGCCACCGCCCGTATAGGTGCCGATGACCAGATCGTAGACGTCGCCGCTGGCCGGTTTCGACGCGGCGACGTCGCTCGCGGTGCCCGGCGCGGCGGGCGTCGCGCCCGTTTGCGCGAAGGCCTGCGCCGCTGCAAACGAGAGCATCAGCGCGACGCCTTTCGCCCACGCGACGCGCCTGGCGCGCTTCGGGCGCGCGTCTTGCAAGACGTGCATCAGCGGATTCGCGCCGCAGGGTTGGCTCGGGTGCATGAAACCTCCTCTTCGTCTCTTTGATGCTTGTTATCGGGAGCGGCGCGCGAAACCGCCGACATCGCAAGGCCCAAGGACGTGCGGGAGCAAGTTCCGCTCCAAACGATGAAAACGACGATACACCTTTGCACGACCGGCCAACCGACACGATTCGAACCAACAACAGGAGTTGCCGCGATGACCATCCACCTAAGCCTCGCCCCGCTCGTCTCGCTGATCGCAGGGATCCTCATTCTCATCATGCCGCGGCTGCTGAACTTCATCGTCGCGATCTATCTGATCGTGATCGGGCTCATCGGCCTGTTCGGCATGGGATCGGCTCATTTCTGACGGGCGCGCGACTGTCGTTGTGACGCCGATTCCCGTCGGCGGTTCCGCGGACGCGCACGAACGCGCGAACGCACGCGTACGGAATGTCCGTGCGCGTGCGCAAAGTGTCACGAAAGAAGGACGCGCGGGCCTGCCGCGCGGATCGGCCGTGTCAGCCGTTGGCGAGCTGATCGAGACGCAGGCGTCCCTGCAGCGACAGCGCACCGACCGACACGCCGGTCACGCCGAACGTATAGCGGTTGAAACAGCCGCGCTCCGTAAGGAACGCGGCGGCGGCGTCCATCGCGTTGCGCGACAGGCCGAGGTTCTTGTGATCGAGCGCGAGGAGCATGTCGGCGTCCGATACGCGGCTCGCGGCGGAAAGAATGGCGATGCAGTCAGCTTTCGACGGATAGAGCATGGGATTCTGTTCCTCGAAAACGCTACGTTGAAAACCGGAAGAGACGTTGCGCGAAGCGACTGCATGACCCGCGCGCGAGACGACCGGGAACATGCTGAAAGACAAATGAAAGGCACGGAAAGTTTCCGCGCCCTGCTCGAAAAGGCCGCGGCGCAGATGCCTTTCACGGAGCTTCATTCTAAACATCAGTCGAAAGCAGAAGCAACGGTGCGTTCGGCGCTTCGCTAGTCATTTTCCGCCAACCGTGCGACACGTCCCGATGACGCCCGGCCCGGTTTCCTGCTCGCCGTGAACGATTGCGGCAGAATGCGGCCAGAAAGCATGCATGACGTCCGTCGCCCCGACCGCCGACGACGCCGCGTTTCGCTCGGGCGCTCGTCTCCCGAATCGTTTGCTCAACCCGCGGCGCGTTTCGATTCGGCCCGCGCCGCCTGCAGGAAGATGTTCGCTTATGCCCGCACTGATCGAAGACTATGCAATGGTCGGCGACGGCCACACCGCCGCCCTCGTTTCCCGCGACGGCTCCGTCGACTGGCTCTGTTGGCCGCGCTTCGATTCGGGCGCGTGCTTCGCCGCGCTGCTCGGCACGCCCGAGCACGGCCGATGGCTCCTCGCGCCCGACATGCCCGACGGCGAGTCGCCTGTCGTCAGCCGCCGCTATCGAGATGACACGCTGGTCCTCGAAACCGATTTCGAGACACCGCAAGGCGCGGTGACGATCGTCGATTTCATGCCGCTTCGCAACGGCCATTCGGAGCTGGTGCGTATCGTGATCGGACGCCGCGGCACGGTACGGATGAAGATGGAACTCGTGCTGCGCTTCGATTACGGCTCCGCGGTGCCGTGGGTCAGCCGCCTGCCCGACGACAGTGGCATCCGCGCGATCGCCGGGCCGGATCTCGCGGTGCTGCGCACGCCCGTCGATCTCGTCGGCGAGAACATGCACACGACCGCCTGCTTCGATGTGAGCGAGGGCGAGCGCGTGCCGTTCTCGCTGTGCTATTCGCAGTCGCATCTGCGCTTGCCGCACGCATCCGATCCGAATACGCAACTCGCGCGCACCGAAAATCACTGGCGCGAGTGGTCCGGGCAAAGCGAGCTCAACGGCCGCTGGGCGAGCGCGATCCGCCGCTCGCTCATCACGCTGAAGGCGCTCGCGTACGAGCCGACGGGCGGCATCGTCGCCGCGCCGACGACATCGCTGCCGGAACAGCTCGGCGGCACGCGCAACTGGGACTACCGATACTGCTGGCTGCGCGATGCGACCATCACCCTGCTCGCGATGATGCGCGGCGGCTACTACGACGAAGCCCGCGCATGGCGCGCGTGGCTGGGCCGCGTGATGGCGGGCTCGCCCGCGCAGATTCAGATCATGTACGGCATCGCGGGCGAGCGCCGCCTGCCCGAATGGGAGATCCCGTGGCTGCCGGGATACGAAGGCGCGGCGCCGGTGCGGATCGGCAACGGCGCGGTCGACCAGTTGCAGCTCGACGTCTACGGGGAAGTGATGAACGCGCTCCATCTCGCGCGCGTCGGCGGGCTGCAGAGCGATGAAACCGCGTGGTCGATCCAGTGCGCCATGCTGCAACACCTCGACACGATCTGGGAAGAACCCGACGAAGGCATCTGGGAAGTGCGTGGCGGCAAGCAACACTTCACGTTCTCGAAGGTGATGGCGTGGGTCGCGTACGACCGGGCGATCAAGTCGGCGGAAAGCTTCGACCTGCCCGGCCCGATCGATCACTGGCGGGAGATGCGTGCGCGCATCCGCGCCGAGGTGCTGAAGAAGAGCTGGAATCCGAAGCTCAACTCCTTTACGCAGGCTTATGGCAGCGACGCGCTCGATGCCAGCCTGCTACTCATTCCGTTGCTCGGATTTTTGCCGCCAAAAGATCCGCGAGTGACCGGAACCGTACATGCGATCGAGACCGATTTGACGCACGATGGGCTCGTCAAGCGCTACCACACCGCGGAAGTCGCGGACGGGCTGCCGCCCGGGGAAGGCACGTTTCTGGCTTGTAGCTTCTGGCTGGTCGACAATCTGGCGCTGCAGGGCCGGATCGACGAAGCGCATCAAATGTTCGAGCGCCTCGTCGGTCTCGCGAACGATGTCGGGTTGTTGGCCGAGGAGTACGACACGGTGGCGAAGCGCATGGTCGGGAATTTCCCGCAAGCCTTTACCCACGTGGCTCTCGTGCACACCGGGATGAACCTGATGCGTCACGAGGAAGAAATGGCGAAGGCGACCGGTCAGCCGTCCGGCTCGGAACATCACGCCGAATCTGAAGCGCAGGCCGAAATCGACGCTGCGGCGGGAGAGTCATAAATCTCTGTTTTATTGGCGAAATCAGTGTTTTGACGGTAATATTTGTGCAATGCACAAAAAGTATGATTGCAGGATGTGTTGTTTCCAGGCGAGCAATTTCAACCGATCGGTTGAATTGAACGTTTAATGCGCGGAAAATATTGCCTCGACTCAAGTTGCATTCTTCCCGCGTCGATAACGCGCAGGTGGCAACGCGAAAGGGCACGCGAAGCATCGCAGGAAGTCAGTGCCCCGGCAGCAAGGCGACAGCCCGCCGCGCCGCCGGGGATCTTCGAAAGCCGTTGAAGTTCGTCGCCGGAAGCATTGCCGGGATCAACGGGCGTACCGGTTTCCACCGGAGTTACTGGGGCAACCATGCTCTATCAAATTCACGAATTCCAACGCGCCATGCTGTCTCCCCTCACAGCATGGGCCCAGGCAGCATCGAAATCCTTCGTCAACCCGGCCAGTCCGCTCGCCTATGTGCCGGGTTCGAGCCGTCTCGCCGCAGGCTACGAACTGCTCTACCGGCTGGGCAAGGACTATGAGAAGCCGGAGTTCAATCTTCATCAGATCGTCAAGGACGGTCACAACATTCCGATCGTCGAGCAGACGGTGATCGAGAAGCCGTTCTGCCGCCTCCTGCGCTTCAAGCGCTTCGCGGACGACAGCGCAACCGTCACCAAGCTGAAGAACGAGCCGATCGTGCTCGTGTGCGCGCCGCTCTCGGGCCACCATTCGACGCTTTTGCGCGATACGGTCAAAACGCTCTTGCAGGACCACAAGGTGTACATCACCGACTGGATCGACGCGCGCATGGTCCCGACCGAGAACGGCCCGTTCCATCTGGACGATTATGTCGAGTACATCCAGGAGTTCATCCGTCATATCGGCGCGAAGGACCTGCACGTCATTTCGGTGTGCCAGCCGACCGTGCCGGTGCTCGCCGCCATTTCGCTGATGGCGAGCCGCGGCGAAGACACGCCGCGCACGATGACGATGATGGGCGGCCCGATCGACGCGCGCCGCAGCCCGACCTCCGTCAATTCGCTCGCGAACGAGCACTCGTATGAGTGGTTCGAGAACAACGTCATCTACACGGTGCCGGCGAACTATCCCGGCGTCGGGCGCAAGGTCTATCCGGGCTTCCTGCAGCACGCGGGCTTCGTCGCGATGAATCCCGAGCGCCATCTCACGGCCCATTGGGACTTCTATCAAAATCTGCTGCGCGGCGACGATGAGGACGCCGAGCAACATCGCCGTTTCTACGACGAATACAACGCCGTGCTCGACATGGCCGCCGAGTACTACCTCGAAACGATCCGCATCGTGTTCCAGGAATTCCGGCTCGCCGAAGGCACATGGGAAGTCAACGACGAGCTCGTGCGTCCGCAGGACATCAAGCACACGGCGCTTTTCACGATCGAAGGCGAACTCGACGACATCTCCGGCAGCGGCCAGACCCGCGCCGCCCACGATCTGTGCACCGGCATTCCGGAGAAGCACAAGCGCCATTTCACGGCGGAAAAGGCCGGCCACTACGGCATTTTTTCGGGCCGCCGCTGGCGCACGATGGTGTATCCGCAATTGCGCGAGTTCATTCTCGAGCACGACAAGACGCCGAAGACCGAAGCCGTTCCGGCCTAAGGTACGAGCGGTACGAACGCACGAACGCGCCGGTACCGATTCCATCGCGGCAAACAAAAACGTCGCGCCTTGCAAAGGGCGCGACGTTTTTTCTTCCGACCGCGTCGATTCAGCGGCGCGTCAAAAAGGCCAGCAGCAACTCGGTATTCATCCGCACGATCTGCTCGCGCTGCGCCTGCTCGCTGAAATCGAGCCCGAAAGTCGCTTCCAGCGTGAAGCGATTCGAAACGATGTAATAACCGAGTCCCGACAGGATGATGTAGAACTTGAGCGGATCGACGTCGGTGCGAAACAGTCCGGCTTTCTGACCGCGATCGAGAATGGCCGTGAGCGTCGCGACGATCGGCGAAATGAGCTCGCGTATTCGATTCGATCCTTTGATATATCTCGCCTCGTGCAAATTCTCGTTGTTGATGAGGCGCAGCAACTCCGGATGATCCCGGTAGTAATCCCAGACGAAATGCGCGAGACGCGTCATCGCTTCGATAGGCGCAATGCCGTCGAGTTCGAGCGTGCGTTCCGCTTCGACGAGCGCCGATAGCGCATGTTCGAGCACGGCGGTGAATAACTGCTCTTTGCTACCGAAGTAGTAATAGAGCATGCGCTCATTGGTCTCCGCCCGACGCGCAATCTGATCGACACGGGCGCCGAACAAGCCACCGGCCGCGAACTCTTCTGCGGCGGCAAGCAAAATACGGCGCCGGGTGCCTTCAGGATCTCTTTTGATTTTCGGCTGATTCATGGTGGCATGACTCGGGAGCCGCGTTGCCGGATTAGCGTCACGCGGCCCGCATTGGGTACATGACGTGAACGGGCGCTGCCCAGGGTTATTGGGAAACACCGTCCTGCGGTCAAACGGAAAAGCGCTTCGATTATGCGCACATCGAAAGGACGTTGGCAATTGGGAGTAGAAGCCATTCGGCACGACTGTTGACGACTTCGGCGATAATGTCGATCAAAGCCGAGCGTGCGCCCGCGAAACGGGACGCGCGCCGAACAGGCAGCGTGCCCGTCGTCGTGGACGCCGAAGCGTTCTCTTCGCATCCGAAGCGCACCGCGCGATTCCAAACGCGATCTTCGCCCACGCTGCGCCAGTCCCCAAGGCATCATCGCAATTCCTCGTGACCGCAACCTTTTCCAAGACGCTCGCCGAGCGCATCGAAGACCTGCTGCCGCAGACGCAATGCACCAAGTGCGGCTACCCGGCCTGCCGGCCCTACGCCGACGCCATCGCCGCGGGCGAGGCGAGCTATAACCGGTGCCCGCCGGGTGGCGCCGAAGGTGTCGCGCGTCTCGCCGCGCTGCTGGGCGCGCCCGATATACCGCTCGATACGACGCATGGCGTCGAGCGCGCACGGCCCGTCGCGGTGATCGACGAGAACGTGTGCATCGGCTGCACGCTGTGCATGCAGGCGTGTCCGGTCGATGCGATCGTCGGCGCCGCGAAGCAGATGCACACGGTCATCGCCGAACTGTGCACGGGTTGCGATCTGTGCGTGCCGCCCTGCCCCGTCGATTGCATCGCGATGGTGCCCGTGACCGGCGATCGCACCGGCTGGGACGCGTGGAGTCAGGAACAAGCCGATGCTGCGCGCGCCCGGCACGACCGTCGCGTGGCACGTCTGGAGCGCGAGCGCGCCGAGGCGCAGGCACGCGCGAGCGCGCGTCAGGCCGCGCGGGCGGCGCAAACAGCGCAAACAGCGCAAGCGACGCAGGCCACGCACGAAGCGCAGCCCGCGAGCGACGATCCGGAAGCGAAGAAACGCGCGATCATCCAGGCCGCGCTGGAGCGCGCGCGCAAGAAGAAAGAAGAGATGGCGAAGCTCGGCGCCGGTCCCAAGAACACGGCTCACGTGAGCGCGGCCGTGCAGGCGCAGATCGACGAAGCGGAAGCGCGCCGCCGCCGTCTTGGCATTACGGACGACGCAAACGCGTCCCATCCCGATAAAGGCGATAAACCCGCGTAAGAACGGACATCGAATCATGAACGCCACGAAGCGCCGCGCGATCTACGAGACCTTGCAGAGCCTGAATCCGCACCCGGTGACCGAGCTCGAATACACGACGCCGTTCGAACTGCTGATCGCCGTAATGCTCTCCGCGCAGGCCACCGACGTCTCCGTGAACAAGGCGATGCGCAAGATGTTTCCCGTCGCCAACACGCCGGCAACGGTGCTCGCGCTCGGCGAGGAAGGCGTAGCGGAATACATCCGCACGATCGGGCTGTATCGCACGAAGGCGAAGAACGTGATCGCGACGTGCCGCATGCTCGTCGAGCAGCACGGCGGCGAGGTGCCGGACAATCGCGAGGCGCTGGAAGCGCTGCCGGGCGTCGGCCGCAAGACCGCGAACGTCGTGCTGAACATCGCGTTCGGGCAGCCGTCTATCGCCGTCGATACGCACATCTTTCGCGTCGCGAATCGCACCGGGCTCGCGCCGGGCAAGGACGTGCGCGCCGTCGAAACCGCGCTCGAGAAATTCACGCCGAAGGAATTTCTGCACGACGCGCATCACTGGCTGATCCTGCATGGACGCTATGTCTGCAAGGCGCGCGTGCCGGAATGCTGGCATTGCGCGATCGAGCCGCTCTGCGAATATCGGCCGAAGACGCCCGCGCCCGTCGAATGAAGAGGGTTTGGGCAGAACCTGCGCATCGCGGTCTACAATAGCGGATTCAGAAACCCGCAATCGAATCAATACGTTATGTTCAACCCCAGCCGCGACGAAGTTCGCCAGTTCTTCACCGAAACGTGGCGCAAGGAGCGCGCCGGCGAGATTCTGACGCCGCTCGAAAGCATGGCCGCCGACTGGATCGGCGAGCATCCGGAATATCACGACGCGCTCGTGAACCCCGAATCGCGCGAAGCCGATTACTCGCCCGATCGCGGTCAGACGAACCCGTTTCTGCATCTGTCGATGCATCTCGCGATCAGCGAGCAGCTTTCGATCGATCAGCCGCCGGGCATCCGCCGCGCGCACGACAGGCTCGTCGCACGCCTCGGCTCGCCGCACGACGCGCAGCACGCGATCATGGATTGCCTCGGCCAGATCATCTGGGAAGCGCAGCGCTCCGGCACCCCGCCCGACACCGACGCCTATCTCGCGCTGATCGAGCGCCGTGCTTCGCGCGACTAAGCATCGAAACCGGACGCATCAAGCAAAACACCCCGCTTCGAGCGGGGTGTTTCGTTGTGCGGATTGCGTGAGAAATCGCGCTTACTTCTTCAGCACGAGACTGCCATCGAGCGATTCGATGTATGCCGCGAGATCCTTCAGATCGCTCTGCGACAGGTTCTGCACCTGCGCCGCCATGATGGCGTTGTTGCGTCCGAAGTTCGGGTTGTTGCCGCCGATCTGATACTGCCGCAGCGCCCAGTAGATGTACGTCGCGTGCTGACCCGCGAGACGCGGATACTCGCCGCTCACCGGCTTGTTCAGACCGGGACCGTGACAGGCCGCGCAGTTGTGGCTGTCGGAAAGCGCCTTGCCGTTTGCGACATCGGCTGCGTGCGCGCTGCCGAACGCCGTCATGCCGATGAGCGCCGCTGCGGCGCTCGCTGCCTTGAAGCTTGAGTGAAGTGCCTTGGACGGCTTCATGAATTCTCCTTCCCGTTGTCGCTTTGCGTTCACGCGCGGATCACTTGTCGGGATTGTTCTTCGATTGGGGAGTCTGCGCAGCGTAGTACGCGGCGATATCGGCGATATCCTGATCCGACAGCGTCGTCGCGATGGCGCGCATCGTGTCGAAATGACGGTCGCCCTTCTTGTAGGCATGCAGCGCATTGGCGATGTACTGCGCGTTCTGGCCACCCAGCATCGGCACTTCGTACACCTCGGGGTACGCGGTGCGATAGCCGGGGATGCCGTGGCAGCCGATGCACATCGCAACCTTGCCCTCTGCGGCCTTCGCGTTGCCGACGACGTCGGCCGACGCCTCACTCGCGAAGCCGGCGAGACCGGACAGCGCTGCAATCACGGCACATTTGCCGACGAAATTGTTCATAGCTCTTCTAACCTGGCTTGAGGGGAAATCCGGCGCTCACAAGGCCGCGGCCCGCGCCGAGCGCAATACAACCTTCTCGGGACTGTTTGCTGTTGCAGGGTCTGTCGCCACGCAGGCCAAAAAAATCGCGCTAATTGTACCGCGCGACCTACCCTCCGTCCACACGCGAACCGCGCCGAAGCCCTGCTGACAAGGGGAATCGGCTGAAAAGCAGCCGTTTGCCCTGCGACAATTCGTCCCTGTACACGCGATGAACCCGCTTGCGCGCACGCTTCACCCGCGCTCGGGCATGCAGCGTCGACCTGCCGATAAAGCGGCTCAAACGATACCGGGCGCGCCTCAATGCGGAAAGGTCTTCTGACTTATACTGGGATTTTTTTGCCAACCGGATCTTCGTCATGCGTTTCGAAGGCTCATCGCAATACGTCGCAACCGACGATCTCAAGCTCGCGGTGAACGCCGCGATGGCGCTGCAACGGCCGCTGCTCATCAAGGGCGAACCGGGAACCGGCAAGACCATGCTCGCTGAGGAAGTTGCGGGAGCACTCGGCATGCCGCTTCTGCAGTGGCACATCAAATCGACGACGAAAGCCCAGCAAGGCCTGTACGAATACGACGCCGTCTCGCGCCTGCGCGATTCGCAGCTCGGCGACGAGCGCGTGAAGGACATCCGCAATTACATCGTCAAGGGCGTGCTGTGGCAGGCGTTCGAGTCGGACCAGCAGAGCGTGCTGCTCATCGACGAGATCGACAAGGCGGACATCGAATTTCCGAACGACTTGCTGCGCGAACTCGATCGCATGGAGTTCTACGTCTACGAGACGCGCGAGCTCGTGAAAGCGAAGCACCGGCCGCTCGTCATCATCACGTCGAATAACGAGAAGGAGTTGCCTGACGCGTTCCTGCGCCGCTGCTTCTTCCACTACATCAAGTTCCCGGACGCGGAGACGATGAAGGCCATCGTCGAGGTGCATTTTCCGAACATCAAGCAGGATCTGCTCGCCGCGGCGATGCAGAGCTTCTTCGAGCTGCGCCAGGTCTCGGGCCTGAAGAAGAAGCCGTCGACGTCCGAACTGCTCGACTGGCTCAAGCTGCTCCTGGCCGAAGACATTCCGCCCGAGGCGCTGCGCTCGTCGGATCAGAAACAGATCGTGCCGCCGCTGCACGGCGCGTTGCTCAAGAACGAACAGGACGTCGCGCTCTTCGAGCGGCTGCTGTTCATGAACCGCAACCATCGCTGATAACGACATGAGCCGCTGGATCGAACCCGTCACGCTGCAAGGCGAACACGTCAGGCTCGTGCCGCTCACGCCCGAGCACGAGCAGGCCCTCACGGCCGCTGCGAGCGATGGCCAATTGTGGAAGCTCTGGTACACCTTCGTGCCGCCGCCCGACAAGACGCGCGCCTATATCGACACCGCGCTCGACATGCGCGACCGCTCGGGCGCGCATCCGTTCGCGGTGATCGATGCGAAGAGCGGCGACATCGTCGGATCGACGCGTTACTTCAACGTCGACGAAGCGAATCGTCGGCTGGAGATCGGGCATACGTGGTATGCGAAGCGCGTGCAGAAGACCGCGCTCAACACCGAAGCCAAACTGCTGCTGCTCACGCACGCCTTCGACAGGCTCGATGCCATCGCCGTCGAATTCCGGACGCATTTCATGAACCACGCGTCGCGCACGGCGATCGCGCGGCTCGGCGCGAAGCAGGACGGCATTCTGCGCAATCATCAGGTCGGCAAGGACGGCGTGTTGCGCGACACCGTCGTGTTTTCGATCATCCGCTCGGAATGGCCGGCGGTGCGCGCCAATCTGAATTTCCGGCTCGAACGTTAAGCACGATGGAGCGCGCGCCATGCTGATCGACTTCTTCTACTCGCTGCGCGACGCGAAGCTGCCCGTTTCGGTGAAGGAATATCTGACCTTGCTCGAAGGGCTGAAGGCGCAGGTCATTTCGCCGTCGCTCGACGAGTTCTATTTCCTCGCCCGCATGACGCTCGTGAAGGACGAGAAGTACTTCGACAAGTTCGATCGCGCGTTCGGCGCGTATTTCCACGGGCTGACGCAGCTTCCCGACGAAGTCTTCGACATTCCGCTCGATTGGCTCAGGAAGCGGCTCGAACGCGAATTCACGGCGGAAGAGAAGAAGCGCATCGAGGCGCTCGGCGGCCTCGACAAACTCATGGAACGCCTGAAGGAACTGATGGACGAGCAGAAGGAGCGTCACGAAGGCGGCAACAAATGGATCGGCACGGGCGGCACGTCGCCCTTCGGGCATGGCGGCTACAACCCGGAAGGCATTCGCATCGGCGGGGAATCGGCGGGGAACCGCACCGCCGTGAAAGTGTGGGACGAGCGCGCGTACAAGGATTACGACGATCAGGTCGAAATCGGCACGCGCAACATCAAGGTCGCGCTGCGGCGCTTGCGGCGCTTCGCGCGCGAAGGCGCGAACGAAGAGCTCGATCTGCCCGGCACGATCCGCAGCACCGCCGCCAACGCCGGCTGGCTCGATCTCAAGATGGTGCCCGAGCGCCACAACAACGTGAAAGTGCTGATGCTGCTCGACGTCGGCGGCTCGATGGACGATCACATCAAGCGCGTCGAAGAGTTGTTCTCGGCGGCGAAGGCCGAGTTCAAGCATCTCGAGTTCTACTACTTCCACAACTGCGTGTACGACTATCTGTGGAAGAACAACCGCCGCCGTCACACCGAGCGCACGCCGACCTTCGACGTGCTGCACAGGTTCACGCCGGACTACAAGCTGATCTTCGTCGGCGACGCCACCATGAGTCCCTACGAAGTGCTGCAGCCGGGCGGCTCCGTCGAATACAACAATGCCGAGGCCGGCGCGGTGTGGTTGCGCCGTCTCGCGGATCAATTCCCGCATCACGCATGGCTCAATCCCGAGCCCGAGCGGCTATGGGAATATCGCCAGTCGATCTCCGCGATCCGCAACGTGCTCGGCAATCGCATGTATCCGCTGACGATGGCCGGCCTCGAAACCGCCATGCGCGCCCTGTCGAAGTAATCGAGACACCCGAATGAAAGCTTCCGCTCCGGCGCCCGCCGCGCCGCGTTTCCTCTTTGATACGTCGCTCTCCACGATCGTCGCCGGTTTCGTCGCGATGATGACCGGCTACACCAGTTCGCTCGTCCTGATGTTCCAGGCGGGCCAGGCCGCGCATTTGTCCGATGCGCAGATTTCCTCGTGGATCTGGGCGCTCTCGATGGGCATGGCGGTCTGCACGATCGGCCTGTCGCTGCGCTATCGCGCGCCGATCGTCGTCGCATGGTCGACGCCGGGCGCGGCGCTGCTCGTCTCGTCGCTGCCGAACGTCGCCTACGCCGATGCGATCGGCGCGTTCATCGTCTGCGCGGTGCTCTTGACCGCCGTCGGCCTGACCGGCTGGTTCGACACGCTGATGAAGCGCATTCCGTCGGGCATCGCCGCCGCGCTGCTCGCGGGCATCCTGTTCGAGATCGGCATCGAGATTTTTCGCGCCGCCGAGCATCGCACCTCGCTCGTCATCGTGATGTTTTTCACATATCTCGCCGGCAAGCGCTTCCTGCCGCGCTACGCGATCCCGGCGACGCTCGTCGTCGGCATCGCGGTCGCGGGCGCGCTCGGGCTGCTCGACTTTTCGCGCTTTCATGTGGCGCTCGCGCATCCCGTCTTCACGATGCCCGCGTTCTCGATCGCCTCGGCGATCAGCATCGGCATTCCGCTTTTCGTCGTCGCGATGGCCTCGCAAAACGTGCCAGGCATCGCCGTGTTGCGCGCCGATGGCTACACGACGCCTTCCGCCCCGCTCATCTCGACGACCGGCCTCGCGTCGCTCGTGCTCGCGCCGTTCGGCTCGCACGGCGTGAATCTCGCCGCCATCACCGCCGCGATCTGCACCGGCCGCGAGGCGCACGAGAATCGCGACAAGCGCTACACGGCGGCCGTCTGGTGCGGCGTGTTCTATCTGCTCGCGGGCACGTTCGGCGCGACCATCGCGGCGCTGTTCGCGGCGTTTCCGAAGGAGCTCGTCGTGTCGGTGGCGGCGCTCGCCCTCTTCGGCTCGATCATGAGCGGCCTCGCCAACGCGATGCAGGACGCGCGTCAACGCGAGCCCGCGCTCGTCACGTTCATGGTGACGGCGTCGGGCCTCACGCTGCTGTCGATCGGCTCCGCGTTCTGGGGCTTGATCGCGGGCGTTGTGACGCATGTCGTGCTCAATGCCAGACGCGCCTGACGCAGCCTACAATGGCGGAATCGGCCCCGATTTCCGGCCGATGCTTCCGCAATCGTTTTTGGCATTTCCGTCATGGCTTTGATCGACAGACTGCTGGCGCGCTCCACGCCGCCTGGCACCGCACCGAAGCGCAAGACGATCGTGCGCGTGCTGCTCGACGACGCCGGGCACGTCCAGGACGTCGTCCCGAAGATGAACTGCGGCGATCCGGCGAAAGACGCGCACGCGCTCGACGAAGTGCGCAAAATGCGCTTCGCGCGCGGCCAGTTGGGCTCGGGCACGGTGCGGCGCTGGCACGAGCTCGCTTACGCGGCCGATTGAACGCGACTGAACGCGCTTGAACGCGATTGAACGCGCGAGGCGGCGCGCCGGTCGAATTCCGGCACGCCGCGTGCGTGCGCGCACGGTATCAGCGCGTTCGCCGCGCTCGGGACTAGAATGGGAAAATGAATTCAGGGGCGCGCCGCGCGAACGAAGTCGCCGCGCGGCGTCGCAATCATGGGCAATCCGCGGGTTGTTTTCCGCAATTTGACAAGACGCCACGCGTCTGAGACTCGACATGACATCCGCTCTCGACCAGCTCAAGCAATACACGACCGTCGTCGCCGACACGGGCGACTTCCAGCAATTCATCGCATTCAAGCCGCAGGACGCGACGACCAATCCGTCGCTGATCCTGAAGGCCGTCCAGAAGGACGACTACAAGCCGCTGCTCGAAAAGACCGTCAAGGAGCACGCGAAGAAGCCGATGCCGCAGATCATCGACAATCTGCTCGTCGCGTTCGGCACCGAGATTCTCAAGATCATTCCGGGCCGCGTGTCCACCGAAGTCGACGCGCGCTTGTCGTTCGACACGAAAGCGTCCATCGACAAGGCGCACGACATCATCAAGCTGTACGAGAACGCGGGCATCAGTCGCGATCGCGTGCTGATCAAGCTGGCGTCGACGTGGGAAGGCATCCGCGCGGCCGAAGTGCTGCAGAAGGAAGGCATTCACTGCAACATGACGCTGCTCTTCTCGCTCGCGCAAGCGGTCGCGTGCGCCGAAGCGGGCGCGCAGCTTATTTCGCCGTTCGTCGGCCGCATCTACGACTGGTACAAGAAGTCGGCCGGCGCGGAATGGGACGAAGTGAAAAACGGCGGCGCGAACGATCCGGGCGTGCAGTCGGTGCGCCGCATCTACTCGTACTACAAGAAGTTCGGCTACAAGACGGAAGTCATGGGCGCGAGCTTCCGCACGGTGAGTCAGATCACCGAACTGGCGGGCTGCGACCTGCTCACGATCAGCCCCGATCTGCTGAAGAAACTCGCCGACAGCAACGAAAAGGTCGAGCGCAAGCTCTCGCCGGAGAGCGTGAAGAACGAGAACGTGGAGAAGATCGCCGTCGACGAGCCGACGTTCCGCTTCCTCGTCAACGACGACGCCATGGCGACCGAAAAGCTCGCGGAAGGCATCCGCGCTTTCGCCGCCGATGCGATCAAGCTCGAAAAGCTGATCACCGCGCTGCAATAAGCGCGCTGAAAACAGAACCGCGAATCGCGCCGGATCACTGGTGCGATTTGCGGTTTTTTCCATTTCGCTGCTTCTTGACGTAATTTGACCGTTTCCGAGTCGACGTAGGACGCCGTTGCAATAGACTTTCGGGCTCTGGCGGCATGTCCGCTTTATATGCACGGAGTCATTCGGTCATGCAACTGGATACCTATATCTTCTACAACGGCGACTGCGCCGAGGCGCTCGAACTCTATCAGGCCGCGTTCGGGGCGCAGATCGCCGCGCTGGTGCGCTTCCGCGATGCGCCGGACGGCGGCAACGCCCCGCCCGACTGGGCAGACAAGATCATGCATGCGGTATTCTGCGTCGGCCCGAACGCGATTCTGGTGTCCGACGGCCGCTATGGTCAGCCGCGCAAGGACTATTCGGGCTTCACGCTGTCGATCGCCGCGGACGACGCGCAATCCGGCGAGCGCATCTTCAACATGCTTGCCGAAGGCGGCAACGTGCTCACGCCGTGGCAATCCACGTTCTGGACACAAGGCTTCGGCATGCTGACGGATCGTTTCGGCGTGCCCTGGCTCATCAACGTGGTGCACGAAGCCGAAGTGCAGGCAGCCTGAGCATTCACTGCTTCATGGATTGAGCGGCCGCGCCCCTTCGATATTCCACTGCCGCTCGATTTCCGACAGCCGCATCCGCAAGCGATCCACCTGCTCGACGAAACGCATCGCGAGCCAGTGCATGCCCTGCGTCGTCGCGTTCTCGTCGGCGGCGGCGTTCGATTGCGGCGCGCCCGACGCATCCATCGCGCGATACAGCAAACCGACGCGCCCGAAGCGCAGCGCGCGCGCCATCTGCAGGAGCTGTCCGCGCACCGCGTGTTCGCCCGGCGAGCACGCAATCGCAAAACGGCTGGGCGTTGCGCCCGAGACTTCCGGCATCGACGTCACGAGCATTTCCAGCGCCGCGAGAATCGAGCGATGCAGGCGCTGGATCTCTTCCAGCCGCGCCATCGGCACATCGGTTTCCTTCGCGACCGACTCCATCAGCGCGCGCGCCTGCACGAGCCGCTGGCTCATCGCATACATGCGGCGCGCCGTGTCCTCGGCGACGAGCGGCGTGCCATCCAATAAAGCGCCGTAGATCCTCGCGCATTCGCGCAGATTGTCCGCGAGACGGTAGCGCCACGAATACGTCGCGTATTGCGGCAGCACGAACGAGAACGCGAGCGCGATCACGACGCCGATCATCACATTGGCCGTGCGCCACAAACCCGTGGAAAGCGGCAAGTCGCCGTGCCCGGAAACGATGACCATCGTGATCGCCGTGAGCAGCGCGACATAGCCCGGCTTGCCGATGGCGTAATACGCGCAGCCGCCCGCGACCAGGCACATCAGCACGAAGAACACCATCTGCGAGCCGGTCAGCGTCTCCGCGAGAATCAGCACGAGGCCGAAGCCCGCGCCGAGCGTCGTGCCGATGGCGCGTTCGGCGGCCTTCTTGCGGATGTTGCCGTAGTGCTGCAGCCCGCCGATCACGACGAGCACCGACACCGTCGCCCAGATGCCGTGCGGCACGTCGACGCCCGTCGTGACGGCGATCGACATCGCCACGGCAAGGCCGACGCGCAGCCCGTGGATCAGGTTCGCGTGCCGGTATCGGAAGTACGGCGACGTGACCCAGTGAACGAGGCGTGAGAGACGGCCGCGCCTGATTGACGTCGATGTCGGAGAAAGCATGGTTCGCTCACACGAAGGCTGTCCAAAAAAACGCCCGCAAAGGCGAGAAGCCTGTTACGGGCGTTTTACCAGCTTTTCGCGCGCCGCGCCGGGCAGGTGCGCGACGGCCGGAATCAGCCTTCCACGATGTCCAGATAATCTTCCGGACGCGTGCGGTCGTCGGAGCGCTTGAGGCCGAGAACGCGCACGAGCACGCTCACGACGATCGAAACGATGAGGTTCGCGATCAGCGCCCACACCGCCGCGTAGCCCGGCACGACGTAGCCGAACAGATGCAGCGGATAGATCGAGCCCTTCAGTTGCAGCGACACGGCCATCCACGTACCGACGCCGATGCCCGTCGCCCAGCCGATCAGCAAGCCGCGATGATCGAGCACGCGCGTATAGAGGCCGAGCACGAGCGCGGGCAGCGTCTGGATGATCCAGATGCCGCCGAGCAGTTGCAGCTGGATCGCGTACGTGAGCGGCAGCGCGAGAATGAACACCACCGCGCCGACCTTCACGATCAGCGACACGAGCTTGGCGACGTTGGTCTCCTGCTCCGGCGTCATGTTCGTGTTGACGAACTCGCGATGCACGTTGCGTGTGTACAGGTTCGCCGCCGCGATCGACATGATCGCCGCCGGCACCAGCGCGCCGATGCCGATCGCCGCGAACGCCACGCCCACGAACCACGACGGGAAGTAGTGCAGGAACAGCGCCGGCACGGCGAAGTTCGCGCCGTAGGCCTTGAAGTACTGCGCGTATTCCGGCATGTCCTTCACGCCCGAGGCGAGCGCCATGTAGCCGAGCAGCGCGAGCAGGCCGAGCACGAGCGAGTACGCCGGCAGAAGCGACATGTTGCGGCGGATCGTGTTGCCCGAATTCGACGACAGAATCGCCGTCACCGAGTGCGGGTACAGGAAGAGCGCGAGCGCCGAACCGACCGCGAGCGTCGCGTACGCGCTGTAGCCGTTCAGGCTCGCGGCATCGGGCGCTTTCAGCAGCAGCTTTTCAGGCGGCACGGTGCTGAAAATATGGCCGAAGCCGCCGAGCTGCGCTGGAATCACGATCATCGCGGCGATGATGGTGACGTAGATCAGCACGTCCTTCACCACGGCGATCATCGCGGGTGCGCGCAGGCCCGACGTGTACGTGTACGCGGCGAGAATCGCGAACGCGATGATGAGCGGCAGATCGCCGACGAAGCCCTGCGTCGAGAAGCCGAGCGCGCCGATCACCACTTCGATGCCGACGAGTTGCAGCGCGATGTACGGCATGGTCGCGACGATGCCCGTCAGCGCGACGGCGAGCGCGAGCATGCGGCTGTTGTAGCGCGCGTGCACGAAGTCGGCGGCGGTCACATAGCCGTGACGCTTCGCGATGCTCCAGAGCTTCGGAAACACGACGAACGCGAATGGATAAATGAGGATCGTGTACGGCAGCGCGAAGAAGCCCGTCGCGCCCGCGCCGAACACGAGCGCCGGCACCGCGACGAACGTGTAGGCGGTATAGAGATCGCCGCCGAGCAGGAACCACGTGACAATGGTCCCGAAGCGGCGTCCGCCGAGGCCCCATTCGTCGAGCTGGGCGAGATCGCCCTTGCGCCAGTGCGCGGCGATGAAGCCGAGAATCGTGACGCCGACGAAGAAGAGGACGAAGACGAAGGTTGCGGTGGTGTTCATCATCGCGCGCCTCCGTTCTTTCGTCCCGAGGGCAGCGCCTTCGTCTTCTTATAGACGACGGCGGTGATGACGGCGCTGATCAGCACCCACAGCAGCTGATACCAGTAGAAGTACGGAAAGCCCCACAGAACGGGCTCGATCTTGTTGTAGAAAGGCACCCAGACCACACCGATCCACGGAAGGATCAGAAGCCACAGCCAATGCTTGTTGCGCGGTTGTCCGGTGCCGGTCGTAGCTTCGTGAGCCATGAACGGTCTCCTCTTGTTTTGTCGTTATTGCGAGCCCGGCGGGATGCCGGTCGTCGGGTAGACATGCCGCTTGAAGCGCCCCGAAATAACAGAGGGAGTATATGGACCGATAAATAGCGCTCAAATCAGGGAGAATCCCGACTATTCAGATTCCGCTGATTTCTCTGCTTGCTTCTGTGATGGCCGCGAAAGGGCCAGAACGCACGTTCCGGCCCGATGCATGTTCGGTCAGATGGAGAACGAACCCGTCGTCGGGATGCCCGCGCTTTCGGCGAGACCCTTCACCCACTTGCGCGCGGGCAGGCCGAGTTGGGCTTCGATGAGCTTCGCGCGCGTTTCGAGCGCGGCGAATGGCACGTCGAGCGCGGGACCGGCGAAGGCGAGCGCGACGCGATTGCCGTCGTGCACTTCGGGCAGCGCGATCACGCGATGATCGAACGCTTCGTTCAGATGCCGCATGTTGCGCACGAAGCTCGGATGATCGCCGAACAGATTGATCGTGACGACGCCCGCCTCGGGCGTGAGACACGCGCGGCACGCACGATAGAACGACACGCTGTCGAGGACGGGGCCGCGCGCGGTGGCGTCGTAGAGATCGATCTGCAATGCGCCGATCGTGCCGTGGTTCGCGCGATCGTTGACGAACTCCCACGCGTCGCGCTCGGTGACGGTGAGGCGCGCGTCGTCATAGGGCAGTTCGAACATCGCGCGCGCGGCGATCACGACCGCGGGGTTCAGTTCGACCGCTTCGACCTTCGCGCGCTTGAGAAAGCGGTAACAGAACTTCGTGAGCGCGGCCGCGCCGAGCCCGAGCTGCACAATGCGCTCGGGCGTTTCGATGAAGAGCAGCCACGCCATCATCTGCTGCGCGTATTCGAGCTCGATGTGATCGGGCTTCTTCAAACGCATCGCGCCTTGCACCCATTCGGTGCCGAAATGCAGATAGCGCACGCCGCCCTCTTCCGAGAACGTCACGGGCGCGAAGCGCGGCTTGCGCGGCGCCTTGATGCGCGGGGCGTTGGCGAGGTCGTCATCGTCGCGATTGCGCTTCGATTTGGCGTTGTCTTTCTTGCGGCCGAACGCGCGGGCTTCGGCCGACGCGCGCTTGATGAGATTCGTCATTGTGTGGTGAGGATGTCGCGCCAGATGCGCAATTTTCGATCGAACGAGAGGATAGCATTGGCCGCGCTCGACGACGGCAGCACGAGCGTCGCGTAGCCCGCCGCTGCAAGGACGGGCGCGAACTTGCCCGAGGTCTTGCCGTTGAAGCAGACCTTGCGCAAGTTCGGGAAGCGCGTGCGGAACACGGCGAAGTCGTTGGGCGATGCGTTGCGGATCGCGGCATCGAGACTGCCTTCGCGTTCGCACGCGGCGAGTACGTCCCATAAGCCGATGCCGTGCTGCTTCAGGCGCGCCAGACGTTCGTCGTAGCTCAGTTCGTGCAGCGATTCCCCGATCGCCGCGCCGACGAGCCGCCAGAACTGATTGCGCGGATGCGCGTAATACTGCGTCGCCGCCAGCGATGCGACGCCCGGAAAGCTGCCGAGGATGAGGGTGTGCGTGGCGTCATCGCCGACCGGTTCGAATCCCGCGAGCTTCATTTCGCCTCGCCGTGCGCGACGCGCTTCGCATGCGAGCTCAGATGTTCGAGCGAACGCGCGTGTTCCCAATGGTGCTTTTTCGCGGCTGATACGTCGAGGCGCGTCCAGAGCGCATCGAGCATGCATTCGGTGACCATCAGCGGCGCGCCGTGACGCTTGAACACGGATCGTCTCGCGACGAGCGCATGCGCGCTTTCCCTATGCGCCGATGCCAGGCGATGCAGCGGATGCCGCGCGGTGATCCTTCTGCTGACGAGCGCCGAGCGCGACACGCTGCCATCGCTATAAAGCAGTTCGGCAAGCGGACGCGTGCGCAGACGGCGCATCGATTGCCAGATACCCGTGCTGTGCGAAAGCGGCACGACGCTATGCGCGACGACGAACGGCTCGCCATCGACCTTGAGCGTGACTTCGCGCGTCCAGACGGGCGTGCGCGGCGTGACATCGAGCGCGCGCCATTCGTCGCGCCACGGCATATCGACGGCTTCGCGCGTCACTTCGACCGTCACCGCGCCGAGCGTGCGCAGATGCGCGGTCAGCGAGCCGCCGCGCGTGAGCCAGTCCTTTTGAGCGTCGGTGAGCGAGGCAAGCGGGACGACGCGCCAGTGTGCGTCGATGGGATCGTTGGGCGTGAGCATGCGGCGGATTATAGAGGCACCCGCTATTCGGACGTTTCGGCTGGAATTGCTCGCCATCCACGGATATAAGGGGATTGGCCGCGAACACTGCATCACCGAGGCGCGGCGTCCAGACGAAGAATCAATGAAACAAGACTATGACAATCAACAAGAAACAGTCGTCGAAAGCAGTCACCGAGATCGCCGAAAAGACATTGCATGATCCGCACGCATCGAAGATTGCGAAGAGCTTCGCGGGATCGGTTCTCGCGCAGCGCCACACGAACAAACAGACCGGCGCGGCAATGGAACACAAGGCATCGGAAGCATTGAGAAGCCCGAAGTATTCGGAAGAGACCCGAAGGATGGCGGCATCGCTCATCGCTCAGTCGAACAAGGAACGCAAGAGCAAGTAAAAAACGCGCCGCCGGTTCCCCGGCGGCGCGTTCATTCAAATCACCTGCAAAGACTTACCGCGCAAGCAACAACGCGTTCGTGCGCTTCACGAAGCTCGCCGGGTCCTCCAGCGCGCCGCCTTCGGCCAGCAACGCCTGATCGAACAGCAGATGACACCAGTCGACGAAATTGGCGTTATCCGCATTCAACGACTTCACCAGCGGATGCTCAGGATTCACTTCGAGAATCGGTTCCGCTTGCGGCGCGTTCTGCCCCGCTGCCTTCAGCATGCGTTGCAGATAACCGCTCATGTCGCCTTCATCCGCGACGAGACAGCTCGGCGAATCGGTGAGACGGAACGTGAGGCGCACGTCCTTCGCCTTGCCTTCGAGCGCTTCCTTCATCTTCTCGACGAGCGGCTTCATTTCCTCGCCGACCTTCTCTTGCTGCTGCTTTTCCTCGTCGTCGAGCGCGCCGAGATCGAGGTCGCCGCGCGCGACGCTCTGCAGCGGCTTGCCATCGAACTCATTGAGGAACGACAGCATCCACTCGTCGACGCGGTCCGTCAGCAGCAGCACTTCGACGCCCTTCTTGCGGAACACTTCGAGATGCGGGCTGTTCTTCGCGGCCTGCCAGCTATCGGCGGTGACGTAATAGATCTTCGTCTGCTCGGGCTTCATGCGCGCAACGTAGTCCGCGAGCGACACGTTCTGCTCGTTGCTGTCGTTGTGCGTCGATGCGAAACGCACCAGCTTCGCGATGCGCTCGCGATTGCTGAAGTCCTCGCCGATGCCTTCCTTCAGCACTTGCCCGAACTCGTTCCAGAACGTGGCGTACTTCTGCTTGTCGGCGCCTTCGGTGGCTTCGGCCGAAGACGTCGCGAGCTCTTCGAGCATCGACAGCACGCGCTTGGTCACGCCTTCGCGAATCGCCCTCACGTCGCGGCTTTCCTGCAGGATTTCGCGCGATACGTTGAGCGGCAGATCGGCGGAATCGACGACGCCCTTCACGAAACGCAGATACGCGGGCAGCAGTTGCTCGGCGTCATCCATGATGAACACGCGCTTCACGTAGAGCTTCAGTCCGCCGCGATGCTCGCGGTTCCACAGATCGAACGGCGCGTGCTTCGGTACGTACAGCAGTTGCGTGTACTCGCTGCGGCCTTCGACGCGGTTATGCGTCCACGCGAGCGGCTCGTCGTGATCGTGCGAAACGTGCTGATAAAACTGCTTGTACTGCTCGTCCGTGATGTCGTTCTTCGGACGCGTCCAGAGCGCGCTCGCCTGGTTGACGGTCTCGTCCTCGTCCTTCGTGACCATCTCGCTCTTTTCGGCGTCCCACTCTTCCTTCTTCATCAGGATGGGCAGCGCGACGTGATCCGAATACTTCTGGATGATCGACTTCAGACGATGCGTCGACAGGAACTCGTCCTCGTCCGCGCGCAGATGCAGCGTGATGGTCGTGCCGCGTTGCGCGCGCTCGATGTCCTCGACTTCGAAATCGCCCTCGCCCGCGCTCGTCCAGCGCACGCCCTCGTTCGCCGCGAGACCGGCGCGGCGCGTCTCGACCGTGATCTTGTCCGCGACGATGAAACCCGAATAGAAGCCGACGCCGAACTGCCCGATGAGCGCCGCGTCCTTCTGCTGGTCGCCGGAGAGCTTCGAGAAGAATTCCTTGGTGCCCGAACGTGCGATCGTGCCGAGATGCGAAATCGCTTCGTCGCGGCTCATGCCGATGCCGTTGTCGTCGATGGTGACCGTGCGCGCGGCTTTATCGAACGACACGCGGATGCGCAGATCCGGATCGTTCTCGTAGAGCGCGCTGTTCTCGATGGCTTCGAAGCGCAGCTTGTCCGCGGCATCGGATGCGTTGGAAATCAGCTCGCGCAGGAAAATTTCCTTGTTGCTGTAGAGCGAATGGATCATCAGATGCAGAAGCTGCTTCACTTCTGCCTGAAAGCTCATGGTTTCTTGCGCCATGTCGGTTCCTCTTTGATTTCGTTGATGCGGATGCGTTGGCCGTGTTGGCCGAATTCGTCCGATATAAGGGCGCGCCGCTCGATTTCAAGAGCGACGTGCACGCCGTTATGATGCCTGCATGCACCGCACCGCCCGCGCACTCACATCCGGCGAGATCGACATCGCCCGTTCGATCTTCCGCGACGCCATCGACTATTCGCGGGTGCGCGTGCACGCGCGCGCCTATCTGCCGTTCGGCCTGCAGCCGCGCCGCACGGCGATGGCGCCGAACGGCAACCTCCATTTTCCGCGCGGATGTTTTCAGGACGACTTCTCCGCCTGCGACATCGCCGACCGCATGTGGTTCATCCACGAGATGACGCATGTCTGGCAATTCCAGCTCGGCTATCCGGTGCGGCTGCGCGGCGCGATTCGCATCGGCCTGCGGTATGCGTACACGCTCGCCGATGACAAGCGCCTCTGCAATTACAACATGGAAGCGCAAGGCAACCTGCTCGCGGATTATTTCGCGCTCAAGTTCTGCGACGGGCAAAACCGCCTTTACGAGCATCGCTACCGGCATACGCCCGGCGCGCTCGCGCTCTATGAGACCGTGCTCGCGGAGTTCATCCGCGTGCCCGCCGCGCGCCGCAATCTGCCAAGGCTTGCCGGACGGCGCCGCTAGGCGCTGCGCCGCGCGGCCTTTTCCAGATAGTTCGACAGCAAGGCGGGCAAGGCCGGATCGCCGCAATTGGCGATGTTGAAGCGCATCCACGTCGTCGGAGACTGATGCGGCGAAAACAGGCTGCCGGGCGTCAGCAGAAAGCCGGCTTCGTGTCCGGCTGCCGCGAGTCCATCGGAATCGATGCCCGCGTCCGCCCACAGGAACATGCCCGCCGCAGCGGGCGGCGCGAAAAGTCTGAGGCCGGTTTTTTCCAGCATGCGCGCGGTCTTGTCGCGCACGCCGTCGAGCCGGGCCCGCAGCCGCTCGACGTGACGCCGGTAATGCCCTTCCGTCAACACCTTGTAGACGACGCGCTCGTTGAGCTCGGGACTCGTCATGCCGACGAGCATCTTCTGATCCGCGAGCGCTTTCGCGACTTCCGGCGCCGCCGCGATATACCCGACGCGCAGATTCGCCGCGAGCGTCTTCGAAAAGCTGCCGAGGAAGATCACGCGCTTCAACTGATCGAGCGATGCGAGGCGCGTCGCGGGAAAGCCAGCGGGACACAGATCGCCGTAGACATCGTCCTCGACGACGATGAAGTCGTATTCCTGCGCGAGTTGCAGGATGCGGTACGCCTGCGCCGCCGTCAGCGACGTGCCGGTCGGATTCTGCAGCACCGAATTGATGATGAGCATCTTCGGCCGCCAGGTCGCGACGAGCGTCTCCAGCGCATCGAGATCGGGGCCGTCGGGCGTGTACGGCATGCCGACGAGCCGCGCGCCCTGCGAAGCGAAGCGGCCGAACATCTGAAACCACGCCGGATCGCCGACGATCACGGCATCGCCCGGCTTCACATAAAGGCGAGAAATGAGATCGATCGCCTGCGTGATGCCCGACACGAGCACGATCTGCCGCGCCGCCGACGCGCCGATCTCCAGTTCCTCGAGCCGCGTCTGCAACTGCTGGCGCAGCGGCAAAAAGCCTTGCGGCGTGCCGAAGCCCAGCATCTGCGCCCCGCTCTGGCGCGACAGCGAGCGCAGCGCGTTGGTGATCAATTCGCCGTCGAGCCAGCGGCCCGGCAGATAGCCGAGCCCCGGCCCTTTTTCGGGACTGGACGTATGCAGCATGTTGCGCAGCAGCCAGACCACGTCGATGGTGTTCTGCACCGGCTCGCGATCCGCCGCGACGGCGGGCGTCTCGCCCTTCGCGACGAGCGTCGGCGCGATGCGCTCGCGCACGTAAAAACCGGAGCCGCGCCGCGAATCGAGATAGCCGTGCGCGACGAGCCGCTCGTACGCCTCGACCACGGTAAAGCGCGACACGCCTTTATCCAGCGCGAGTTTGCGGATCGACGGCATCCGCATGCCCGGACGAAACACGCGCTCGTCGATGCGCCTGCGCCCCCATTGCACCAGTTGATCGACGAGCGTGAGCTGCGCGGCGTCGTGCGGGGCGGGAATCTGATCGAGCGGAACGGACATGCGGGCCTCCGGTCTGCGGCGCGCAGCGTGACTGGGCCGTCAAAAAGTGTACCGAATAGTATGGGGCCGATTGTACCGTTACTGTTCCGGTGCAAGCGGCTACATTTTGCTTTCGGGCTGCGCGGCGCGTGCGAACGAAGCGCTATGCTATCGGCCCTTTTTATCGCTCGCCCGTCATGACCGACCATCGACTGAAACTCGATCACCTCGTGATCGCCGCACGCACGCTGGAAGAAGGCGCGCAGTTCGTCGCCGCGAAATTCGGCGTGGAAACCGCGCCCGGCGGCGCGCATCCGCTGATGGGCACGCATAACCGGCTGCTGAATCTGTGGGGCGGCGCGTATCTCGAAGTGATCGCGATCGATCCGGCGGCGAATGCCGAAGCAGCGCGGCCACGCCTTTTCGCACTCGACGATCCGTCGATGCAGCGCCGCCTCGACGAGCACGGACCGCAGCTCGTGCACTGGGTCGCGCGCGTGGACCGGCCGAAGTCGCTCGCGCGCTGGCGCGAGCAGTATCCGGAGCGCATCGCGCCCGTCGCGGCAATGTCGCGCGCAGGCAATACCTGGGGCCTGACCGTACCCGACGACGGCGCGTTCCCCGCCTGGCAGGGCGCCGGCGATGGCGTGCTGCCGTCGCTGATTCAGTGGGACACGCCGCGTCATCCGAGCGGCGCGCTGCCGGAAACCGGCATCGCGCTGCGTTCGCTGACGGGGTTTCATCCGCGCGCGCGGGCCGTGGCGGAGCAGCTCGCGTGGCTCGGCGCGGCGCATCTGATGCGCGTCGAGGAGACGGCGGGCGCGCCGGTGCTCGTCGCGCAGTTCGATCTGCCCGATGGCACGACGCTCACGCTCGGCGAATCGGCGGAACAGGCCGAGGCGCGGGCGGCATCGAAGCCACGTCGCCCGAAGAAAACGGATTCACCCGACATGACCGACCACGGAGACACCGCACAATGAAGACCCGCGAAACCGAAGGCATGCTGCTCGGCCTGATCGGCGTCGTCATTTTCAGCCTGACGCTGCCGATGACGCGCATCGTCGTCGCGGAAGTCAATCCGATCCTGAACGGCCTCGGACGCGCGCTCGTGGCGGCCATTCCCGCCGCCGCGCTGCTTTTGTGGCGTCGCGAAAAGCTGCCGACGTGGCCGCAGGTCAAGAGCCTCGCGGTGGTCGCGCTGGGCGTCATCATCGCGTTTCCGGTGTTTTCCGCGTGGGCGATGAAAACCGTGCCCGCGTCGCACGGCGCGGTCGTGAACGGCCTGCAGCCGCTGTGCGTCGCCATCTATGCCGCGTGGCTCTCGCACGAGCGGCCGTCGAAGGCGTTCTGGGCGAGCGCGATCGCGGGCAGCGGGATCGTCGTCGCGTTCGCGTTGCAGGCGGGCGGCGGCGGGCTGCAGGCCGGCGACCTGCTGATGCTCGTCGCGGTCGGCATCGGCGCGCTCGGTTATGCGGAAGGCGCGCGGCTCGCGCGTCAGATGGGCGGCTGGCAGGTCATCTGCTGGGCGCTCGTGCTCTCGGCGCCGTTCCTGCTGCTGCCGGTCGGCTGGCTCGCGTGGGCGCAACTGTTCGGCAGCCACGCGACGCATCCCGAACCGCTCGCTCTCAAGACCTGGCTCGCGTTCGGCTACGTGACGCTGTTCTCGCAGTTCATCGGCTTCTTCGCGTGGTACGCCGGACTCGCGATGGGCGGCATCGCGCGCGTCGGGCAAGTGCAACTGCTGCAGATCTTCTTCACGATGGCGTTTTCCGCGCTCTTCTTCGGCGAGCACGTAAGCGGGTCGACGTGGCTGTACGCGGCCGCCGTCATCGTGACGGTCGTGCTCGGACGCAAGTCCGCCGTGCGCGCCGCGCCGCAGCCGGCCGTGGTCGCTGCCGGCACGACGCACGCAAGATGACGCCTTCGCGCGATAATCGACGTTTGCGGTACGTTCCGCGATAAGAAATCACCCCAGAGACAATCGAGGCATTTCATGAATCAAGCCGATCTCCGCGCCACGCCGTGGCAACTCTCCGAACGTGCTCGCAAGCTCACCAGTTCGGCGATTCGCGAAATCCTGAAGGTCACGGAGCGGCCGGAAGTCATTTCGTTCGCGGGCGGTCTGCCCTCGCCGGCGACGTTCCCCGTCGAGGAAATGCGCCACGCCTCCGAACGCATCCTGCGCGACCAGCCCGCCGCCGCGCTCCAGTACAGCGCGACCGAAGGCTACATGCCGCTGCGCGAGTGGATCGCGAAGCGGTATTCGGTGAACGGCGCGCATATCCGTCCGACGCAGGTGCTCATCACGACGGGCTCGCAGCAGGCGCTCGACCTGCTCGGCAAGACGCTCGTCGATCCGGGCAGCCGCGTGCTCGTCGAAACGCCGACGTATCTCGGCGCGCTGCAGTCGTTCTCGCTATTCGAGCCGCACTACGTGCAGGTGCCGACCGATGAATCGGGCCTGATCCCCGAAGCGCTCGACGCCACGCTCACCGCGAACGCGCGCCTGCTCTACGCGCAGCCGAATTTCCAGAACCCGACCGGCCGCCGCCTGCCGCTCGAACGCCGCCGCGCGCTCGCCGCGCTGGCTCAAAAAGCGTCGTTCCCGGTGATCGAGGACGATCCCTACGGCGCGCTGGACTACGCGGGCGCGCCGCTGCCCACGATGCTGTCGATGGCGCCCGATCACATCGTGCATCTCGGCTCGTTCTCGAAAGTGCTGGCGCCGGGCCTGCGCGTGGGCTACATCATCGCGCCCGAGGAGTTGCACTTCAAACTCGTGCAGGCCAAGCAGGCGACCGACCTGCACACGCCGAGCCTCACGCAGCGCATCGTTTATGAGGTGGTGAAAGACGGCTTCCTCGACACGCACGTTCCCAAGATCCGCGCGCTCTATCGCGATCAATGCAACGCGATGCTCGACGCACTGGAACGCCACATGCCCGCGGGCGTCGAATGGAACCGGCCGGAAGGCGGCATGTTCGTGTGGGTGAAGCTGCCGCAACACATCGATTCGATGAAGCTGCTCGAACAGGCGATCGCGCAGAATGTGGCCTTCGTGCCGGGCGGCCCGTTCTTCGCCAACGAAGCCGAACACAACACCATGCGTCTGTCGTTCGTGACGGTGCCGCCCGCCACGATCGACGAAGGCGTCGCGAAGCTCGGCGCGCTGATCCGCGCGAGCATCTGATTTCAACGTTTAGAGGAGCAACCGATGGCATCGAACGTGTACGACAAGCTGAAGGAACTCGGCATCGACCTGCCCGTCGCGGGCGCGCCCGCCGCCGCTTACGTGATGAGCGCGCAGAGCGGCAACACGGTGTATCTCTCCGGACACATCGCGAAGAAGGACGGCAAGGTCCACGTCGGCAAGCTCGGCGACAACATCACGACGGAAGAAGGCAAGGCGGCGGCGCGCAGCGTCGCCATCGACCTGATCGCGACGCTGCACGCGCACGTCGGCGATCTGAACAAGGTCAAGCGCATCGTCAAGGTGATGAGCCTCGTCAACTCGACCTTCGATTTCACCGAGCAGCACATCGTCACGAACGGCGCGTCCGAGCTGATCGCGGAAATCTTCGGCGATGCCGGCAAGCACGCGCGCTCGGCGTTCGGCGTCGCGCAGATTCCGCTCGGCGCGTGCGTCGAGATCGAGCTGATCGCGGAAGTCGCGTAAGGCGCGCTTTCGCTTCTGCATGGAGGCGAACCAAACGCCTGCTCCAATGACAACGCCCCGTCTCCGGACCGCGAGAACGGGGCGTGCGTCACGTCACTTCATGTGAGTCTTACTTTGCCGGACGGCCGAAGCTCTGGAACTCGAGGTCCAGCCCCATCGGGCGCACCACGGCGACGCGGAAGGTCAGCGAATCGTATGCCGCGGCGGAGACGCCCTTCAGATCGGTGATAGTCGATCGCCAGCGAGATCGCGTACTTCGCATTGTCGACCGTCGAAGGTGAAACGCCGACGAAGCGGCTTGCCGCCGCATTGGTCGCTCGCGCCCGGCGCCAGACCGCAACGTGAAGCGCGGACCGCGGCCTTTCACAGACCGCGCCGGAGTGTATTGGGGGCAGAATGGCCCTTCCATCGAACTCATTCCAAAACCATGTCCTCACGCACCGTCCAGTTCAAGCAGGTCGATGTCTTCACAGCCGTTCCATTCAAGGGCAATCCGCTCGCGGTGATCTTCGACGCGGAAGGCCTCACGGCCGAGCGCATGCAGGAAATCGCCCGCTGGACGAATTTGTCGGAGACGGCGTTTCTCCTGCCGCCGACCGATCCGCGCGCCGACTACCGCGTACGCATCTTCACGACGGCAGTCGAACTGCCGTTCGCCGGACATCCGACGCTCGGCAGCGCTCACGCGCTCATCGATGCCGGTTACACGCCGAAGACGCCCGGCCGGCTCGTGCAGGAATGCGGCGTCGGACTCGTGGAGCTCGCGCAACGCGGCGATGCCAATGGCGATGCCGATGGCGGCGAGTGGGCGTTCGTCGCGCCGCCCGCCACCATCGCGCCGCTTTCAGATGCGCAGTGCGAGCGCCTCGCCGCCGCACTCGCACCCGCCGTAATCGATTTCAGTTCGCCGCCCGCCGCCTTGGACAACGGCGTGCCGTGGCTCGTCGTGCGCGTGAAGGACGCGGCGCAGTGTTTCGCGACGTCGCTGCAAGGCGCGGCGCGCGAATCGCTCGCGGCGCTCGTCGCCGAGGTCGGCACACACGGCATCGCCATGTATGGGCCGCACGAAGCCGGCGGACCCGCGACGTTCGAATTGCGCGTGATTCTGCTCGGCGCGGAGAACATCGAAGATCCGGTGACGGGCAGCGCGAACGCGGCGCTCGCGACGCTGCTGCGCGCGCGGGACCAGCGGCCCGGCCAGCGCTTCACGGTGAGACAAGGCACGGCGCTCGGCCGCGATGGCCGCGTCAGCATCGAATTTGACGATGGGGCGGACGGCGCACCGATCTGGATCGGCGGCGCCTCGGTAACTGTGATCGACGGCACATTCCGCATCTGAAACAATGACCTACGCGCTGCCCGACGCCGCGCGTATACCCCCAAGCGCGGCCCCTTTCTTAATCCCGGCGGCTTCGTTAATATCTGAACAATCGGGGATCGGAACGCAATGGCGGTTCACATCGGCGGGCGACAGGCGTCGTGAGGGTGAGCCGCTCGCGCCGCAGCGCAAACGTATGCACTCGACGACACCGGATGCTCGCCGTCTCGCTCATGCCGGGCTTCGGGCGCTGCAGCGGCAAACGGCTCGCCGAACGGCCGTCGCGCGCGGACCTGAGGTGGATCGAGATGTGGATCGGGTCTCGGAGAAAATATCCGCCGATCATCCGCTGTGCGCCGCGCGCGGTATATTCACTCGTTTCGGTCGAACGCCTCAGAACATGCATCGCTTCATCCACCTCGCGCAGTCCGCAGCACGCAAGGCGCCACGCGACAGAGCGCCGACGGACACCCCATGAAGCGCACGCGCTCCCACGCCTTTTCCGACACCGTCCTCGGCGCGCCGTCGGCGCGGCGTCGGCGCGCGCTTCTCGCGATTCCCGTGCTCGGCACCTTCGTGCTCGTGCTGCTGTGGGCGGTGATCTTCGCCCGGCTGTCGGTCGAGCGCGAAGCGACCACGCATGAGTCGATGTCGTCCGCCGCCATTCTTTCGTCGGCGCTCGAACAGCACACCATCAAGGCGATTCACCAGGTCGACCAGATCACGCGCTTCGTCAAATACGAGTACGAGAAGTCGCCCGACAACTTCGATCTGATCGCCACCGTCGAAAAAGGCGTCGTGCAAAGCGACACGCTCGTGCAGGTTTCGCTGATCGACGAATACGGGACGCTGATCGCCAATACATCCGATCCGCATCCGAAACCGATCGATCTCTCCGACCGCGAACACTTCAAGGTCCACGCGCATTCGAACGACGATCTGCTCTACATCAGCCGCCCGGTGCGCGGGCGGGTATCCGGGCTCTGGACGCTGCAGATCACGCGGCGGCTCAATCATCCGGACGGCTCGTTCGCGGGCGTCGTGGTCGTGTCGGAAGACCCGGCGTATTTCACGAACGACTTCTACAACGTCGCGTCGATCGGGCACGAAGGCGTGATCGCGGTCGTGTCGGACAACGGCTCCGTGCTCGCGCGCAGCACGGGCGGCAGCCTGGCCGAGAGCGCCGCCGCGAATGCCGCCGCGAGCGCCCCGGCGAAAGGCAGCGCGCGCAGCGGCCCGGCCGATCGCTCGCACGCCGCGTTCAGCGCGACCGGCGTGTATCCGACGACCGATCACGCGTCGGGCATCTACGTCGATCCGATCGATCACGTGAAGCGCATCGTGTCGTACCGGCATATCGACGGCTATCCGCTCGGCGTGCTCGTCGGCCTGTCCGAGCGCGAGGAGATGGTCGACTACAACCACACGCGCAATGTCTATCTGCTGATGGCGAGCTTCATTTCGCTCGCGATGCTCGGCTTCTTCGCGGTCGCCACGGGCCTCATCGGCAAGCTGCTCGGGCGCGAGCGCGAGATGACGCATCTCGTCGAATACGACCTGCTCACCGGCCTGCGCAACCGGTATTCGACGCTGCGCGCGCTCAGGCTCGACGTGGCGCAGCCGGAAAACATCGGGCGCCTGGCGCTGCTCTTCATCGATCTCGACAACTTCAAGACCGTCAACGACACGCTCGGCCACAACGCCGGCGACATCGTCCTGCAGATGACCGCGTCGCGGCTCGCCGAAACGGTCGGGCAAAGCGGCACGCTGTCGCGCATCGGCGGCGACGAGTTCGTGGTCGTCGTGAAGGGCGACGACGTCGAGCAACGCGCCGTCACGCTCGCCGACGACATCTCGACGATGTTCGCCACGCCCTTCGACGTGCGCGGCAGCGCGTTCGTGCTGCATGCGAGCATCGGCATCGCGCTCTTTTCCGTGTCGAACGAGAGCGAAATCGATCTGCTGAAGAAGGCCGATCTCGCGATGTACAGCGCGAAGGACGCGGGCCGGAACTGCTATCAGTTCTATTCGCCGCAGTTGTCGCATCGCGCGGACCATTTGATGAAGTGGGAGCAGCAACTGCGCGTCGCGTTGACGGAGCAGCAGCTTTTCCTCGTCTATCAGCCGAAGATCGATCTGACGCGCCGCTGCATCACCGGTTTCGAGGCGCTCGTGCGCTGGAATCATCCGCAGCACGGGCTCATTCCGGCGAACGAGTTCATTCCGGTGGCGGAATCGACAGGACTGATCGTCGCGGTCGGCGATTTCGTGATTCACACCGCGTGCATGGAGCTCGCGCAATGGCAGCGCGACGGGTATACGGGACTGTCGCTCGCCGTGAACATTTCGGCCGTGCAGTTCTGGCGCGGCGATTTGCTGGAGACGGTCGCGCGCGCGATCGAGGCGAGCGGCATTCCGCCCGACAAGCTGGAGCTCGAAATCACCGAGACCGTGATGGTCGAGTATCCGGAGCTCGTGCAGGAGAAGATCGTCGCGCTGAAGCGGCTGGGCGTGCGTATCGCGCTCGACGACTTCGGCACGGGATATTCGTCGCTGTCGTATCTGAACCGCTTTTCGGTCGATACGCTGAAGGTGGATCGCTCGTTCATCCAGGCGATTCCGGAAGATCGCAGCGTCTGCGTGATGGTGTCGGCGATCGTCAATCTGGCGCGCTCGCTCGGGTTGACGGTGATTGTCGAAGGCACGGAGCGCGAGGAGCAGATTGCGTGGCTCGCCGCGCTCGGGCCGGTGGAAGCGCAAGGCTTCCTGTTCTCTCGCCCGGTGCCGGCGGATGGCGTGCAGGCGCTGCTCGACCGTTTCGGCGTATGCGGATGGCCGCGCGGACACGCCCCGCGATCGCGCAAGGACGCCGGCCACGAATCGAGCACCGCGCTCAGCGACGAGCGCGGCGTTTAAGCGACGGGTCGAATCAGAAGCCGCGCGAAAGAACCGCCGTGCCGATCGTCACGACGCCCAGCACGAGATTGATCACGACGAGCCTTCTCACGGTGCCGACCGCCCTCGCGCCATCGGGCCAGTTCTGCGCCTGCACCGCGCGGCGGATGCGCGGAAAAACGGCGAAGCGGATGTGACCGAAGATCAGCATCATCACGATGCCGAGACCGGCCATCGCGTGCAGCGGCCACGCCGCATGACCGCCGCCGAATTGCATGAGCAGGAAACCGCCGGTGAGCAGGATGACGATCACCGAGGCGCCCACCCAGTTGAAGAAGCGCGCGAATACCGACTCCCAAAGCGGAAGACGCAGTTGCGGCGTGAGATCTCCGAGCGCGGGACGCAGGCAGAAATGCGCGAAGATCATTCCGCCTATCCAAACGGCGACGCCGAGCAAATGCAGAAAGAGCGCCGCTTCGATGGCTTTGTTCATTGTGAATTCCGGGGCTGATTTGAGTTGTTGAGTACGTGCAGGCACAAGGCATAGGAATACGCGCGGAGTGTGGAGTTCCCCGCCCGGCCGATTTTGTTCGACGATGACAGCGTGGCACGCGAAAGAACCGGATTATTCGTGACCCTAAGGATCGCGCGAATGGGATATGTTTTGCCGATGCCCCATGCCAGTCCGAGGCTTGCCTTAGTGACGGATATCGGCCGCCGGGCAGCTTTCCCGCCCCGGCTTCGCCGAGCGCCGCGGTGGACCGACGACGATCTGCACATTGCGACCAAGGCGCGCGAGCAGTTCGAGCATCTTCGCCTCGCCGAGCCCGCGAAACTGGCCACGCATCAGCTGCGAGAGCTTGGGCTGACTGATGCCAAGAAGCGTTGAAATGATTAATGTCTGAATCTCGCGAACGACAGACGATAAAAAGCCCGCACTGAGCGGGCTTCATGCCGTCATGGAGCGCGCGCGGCGCCCCACTGAAACATCACCCCTCGAACACCGGCCGCAGCTCCGTCACCTTCAACGACGAATCCGGCGCCCTTCCCTTTCTCGATCGCTTGCCGAGATGCAGTTGCAACTGCGATCCGCTGAGCTTCTCGTCCCTCGCCTTCCCGCCGCGCCCGGTGCCGATCATCATCACGCCGCGCGCATCGATGGCGAGCGCCTGGCGCAGCGTTTCCTTCGGATCGAGGCCCATCAGAATGACGCCGCGCCCCCCGCCCGACAACGTCTTCATCTCGTCCATGCCGAAGACGAGCAGTTTGCCCGCGCTCGACAAGCACGCGACATAGATCGCGCCCGGAATGACGGGCATCGGCGCGAGCGGTGCCGCGCCTTCATCGATCGTCATGAACGCCTTGCCGGCCTTCTGGCGGCTCACCATGTCGCCGAGCTTCGCGATGAAGCCGAAGCCGTTGCTCGATGCCAGCAGCAGTTGTTGTTCAGCATTCGCCGCGAAGTAATGCAGCAGATGCGTGCCCGATTCGAGCTCGATCAGCGACGTCACCGGCACGCCATCGCCGCGTCCGCCCGGCAACGCCGAAACCGGCACCGAATACACGCGACCCTTGCTGCCCCACGCGACGAGCGAATCCGGCGTGCGCGCCTGGAACGCGGCGTACAGCCCGTCGCCCTGCTTGAACGTGAAGCCCGCCGGATCGAGCCCGTGGCCCTTCAGCGCGCGCACCCAGCCCTTCTGCGACACGACCACCGTCACCGGTTCGTCGACGACACGCGCCTCGAACGTCGCGCGCTTCTCCTGCTGAATCAGCGTGCGGCGATCGTCGCCGTACTGCTTCGCGTCCGCTTCGATTTCCTTGATCAGCACGCGCTTCATCGCGGCGTCGCTGTTGAGCAGTTCTTCGAGCTTCGTCTTTTCGTCGCGCAAGTCGGACAACTCTTGTTCGATCTTGATCGCCTCCAGCCGCGCCAACTGACGCAGGCGGATTTCGAGAATGTCTTCGGCCTGCCGGTCGGAGAGATTGAAGCGCGCGATCAGCGCCTGCTTCGGTTCCTCCGATTCGCGGATGATGCGGATGACTTCATCGATATTCAGGAAGACGATCATTCGTCCTTCGAGAATATGGATGCGGTCGTTGACCTTGCCCAAACGATGCTGCGTGCGCCGCGTCACCGTGACGAAGCGAAAGCCGATCCACTCGTGCAGGATCTCGACGATGCCCTTCTGACGCGGCCGGCCATCCGAGCCGATCATCACGAGGTTGATCGACGCGTTCGATTCGAGGCTCGTGTACGCGAGCAGCGTGTTGACGAACTCGGTCTGATCGATACGGCTCGACTTCGGCTCGAACACGAGCCGCACGGGCGCGTCCTTGCCCGACTCGTCGCGCACGGCGTCGAGCAGCGCGAGCATCGACTGCTTGGTCTGCACCTGCTCGGGCGTGAGCGTCTTCTTGCCGAGCTTGATCTTCGGATTCGTGAGTTCCTCGATTTCCTCGAGCACTTTCTGGCTCGACACGCCCGGCGGCAATTCCGTGATGACGACCTGCCACTGGCCGCGCGCGAGATCCTCGATCTTCCAGCGCGCACGCACCTTCAGGCTGCCGCGTCCGGTTTCGTAGGCCGTCGAGATTTCCGTCGGCGATGAAATGATTTGCCCGCCGCCGGGGAAATCCGGTCCGGGCAGTTTCTCCATCAAGCCCGCGTGGCCGATCTTCGGATCGCGGATCATCGCGACAGCGGCTTGCGCGACTTCGCGCAGATTGTGCGACGGAATTTCCGTCGCCAGCCCGACCGCGATGCCCGATGCGCCGTTCAGCAACAGGAACGGCAAGCGCGCGGGCAATAGCTTCGGCTCTTCGAACGAGCCGTCGTAGTTCGGCATGAAATCGACCGTGCCCTGATCGATTTCATCGAGCAGCAAACGCGCGATCGGCGTCAGACGCGCTTCGGTGTATCGCATGGCCGCTGCGCCGTCGCCGTCGCGCGAGCCGAAATTGCCCTGGCCGTCGATGAGCGGATAGCGCATCGAAAAGTCCTGCGCGAGACGCACGAGCGCGTCGTACGCCGATTGATCGCCGTGCGGGTGATATTTACCCAGCACGTCGCCGACCACGCGCGCCGACTTCACCGGCTTGGCGTTGGCCGCGAGGCCCATCTCGCTCATCGCGTAGAGAATGCGGCGCTGCACGGGCTTCTGTCCATCGCACACGTCGGGCAGCGCGCGGCCCTTCACCACGCTCACCGCGTAGTCGAGATAAGCACGTTCGGCGTAATCGCCGAGCGTCAGTTGTTCGCCGTCCGGTGCAGTCTGTTCGGCGAAGAGATCGTCTGTGATTCCCATCGAATGTCCGTGTTAATGCGTTCGCGTCAGATGTCCGCTTCGACTTCGTTGCCCTTTTCTTCGAGCCAGCTTCGGCGCGAGGCCGCTTCGCCCTTGCCCATCAGCATCGTCATGCGCGAAACGGTGAGATCGAAGCCGAGATCGCCGAGCGCGACCGGCAGAAGACGGCGCGTGTCCGGGTTCATCGTCGTGTCCCAGAGCTGTTCGGCGCTCATTTCGCCGAGGCCCTTGAAGCGGCTGATGGTCCACGCCGTTTCGCGCACGCCGTCCTTGCGCAGCTTGTCGAGGATCGCTTCGAGTTCGCCTTCGTCGAGCGCGTAGAGCTTCTGCGCGGGCTTCTTGCCGCGCGCGGGCGCATCGACTCGGAACAACGGCGGACGCGCGACGCACACATGGCCGCGCTCGATCAGTTGCGGGAAATGCTTGAAGAAGAGCGTGAGCAGCAGAACCTGAATGTGCGCGCCGTCGACGTCCGCATCGGAGAGAATGCAGATCTTGCCGTAGCGCAGATTCGACAGATCGATCTGATCGTCGGGACCGTGCGGATCGACGCCGATCGCCACCGCGATGTCATGCACTTCGTTGTTCGCGAAGAGCCGGTCGCGTTCCGTTTCCCACGTATTTAGCACCTTGCCGCGCAACGGGAGAATCGCCTGGAACTCCTTGTCGCGGCCCATTTTCGCGGAGCCGCCCGCCGAATCGCCCTCGACGAGAAAGAGTTCGTTGCGGGAGATATCCGTCGATTCGCAATCGGTGAGCTTGCCCGGCAACACGGCGACGCCCGAACTCTTCTTCTTCTCGATCTTCTGGCCCGCGCGCGTGCGCGCCTGCGCCTGGCGAATCACGAGCTCCGCGAGCTTCTTGCCGTATTCGACGTGCTGATTCAGCCACAACTCCAGCGCCGGCCGCGAGAACGACGACACGAGCTTCACGGCATCGCGGCTATTGAGGCGTTCCTTGATCTGCCCCTGGAACTGCGGATCGAGCACCTTCGCCGACAGCACGAACGACACGCGCGCGAACACGTCTTCCGCGAGCAGCTTGACGCCCTTCGGCTGGAGATTGTGAATCTCGACGAAGTTCTTCACCGCCTGAAAGAGACCGTCGCGCAAACCGGATTCATGCGTGCCGCCCGCGGGCGTCGGAATGAGGTTGACATACGATTCGCGCAGCAGCGGGCCTTCCTCGGTCCACGCGACGACCCACGACGCGCCCTCGCCTTCCGCGAACGTTTCCTCGGTGTTCTTCGAGCTTTCCGCGTAGCGTTCGCCTTCGAACAACGGAATCAGCAGTTCGCTGCCGCCCATGCCTTCGAGCAGATAACCGCGTAGACCGTCTTCGTATTTCCACGTCTGACGCTCGCCCGTTTTCTCGATGACGAGCACCACTTCGACACCCGGCAACAGCACGGCTTTCGAACGCAGGAGGCGCTGCAATTCGCCGAGCGGCAGATTCGGCGAGTCGAAATACTTCGGATTCGGCCATGCACGCACGCGCGTGCCGCTCTTCTTCGCGCCGCGTTCGGCCGGGCGCGTCGTCAGCTCTTCGATGACGTCGCCATTGGAAAACGCAAGCTGCGCGACCTTGTTGTCGCGCCAGACGGTGACTTCGAGACGGGTTGCGAGCGCGTTCGTCACCGAGACGCCGACGCCGTGCAGACCGCCCGAGAACGTATAGGCGCCGCCCGCGGCCTTATCGAACTTGCCGCCCGCATGCAGCCGCGTATAGACGATCTCGACGACCGGCACGCCTTCTTCCGGATGCAGCCCGAAAGGAATGCCGCGGCCGTCGTCCTCGACGGTCACGGAGTTGTCCTGATGCACGGTGACGGTGATTTGCTTGCCGAAGCCGCCGAGCGCTTCGTCGGAGGCGTTGTCGATCACCTCCTGAATGATGTGCAGCGGATTCTCGGTCCGCGTGTACATGCCGGGCCGCTGCTTGACCGGCTCCAGGCCCTTGAGCACCTTGATCGATGCTTCGCTGTAGCCGGCTGCCTTGGCGTTCATGACCTGGCGCTTGCCTCGTTCAGTGCCTGTCGCCATTGCGCTGGATTTTTTCGTGGACATAGTTGAACGTTGATCCGGCTCTCGAACGCCTGACGGAATGTCACGACATGACGCCCGATCTGCCGGCAAATGCTTGATGTTGTGCCTGGCCGGATGCGTTGAAAGCGAGGCAAAAAAACGCCCGCCGATCCGAGCCGCGCTAGGAGAATAGCGGTTTTCGCCCGCCGCGCCCACCTCGGCGCGATAAAACGCGCTTCGTTCGCGTACATGCGTTCAGCACACGCACAGCGGGCGCGAGCCGCTATTTGCGCTTCGCTTCGAGCTCTTCCCAGCGCTCGAGGGCGACGAGCAACTCCTCTTCGATCGCCGCGTGTCGCTCGGAAAGACGCGCGCCTTCCTTCGCGTCCTTCGCGAAGATCGAGCCGTCTTCGAGTTGCGCGCCGATAACCTTCTGCTCGTCTTCGAGTTCGGCGATGCGCCCCGGCAGCGCTTCGAGTTCGCGCTGTTCCTTGAACGACAGCTTCACCGTGCGCTGCGCATTGCGGCCGGCGGCGCTGTCTTTCGGCGCATCGTCTTTCGGCGTGTCCTTCGCGGTCTGACGCGCCGCTTCTTCAGCAATGCGCTCCGAACGTTCGCGCTGAACCTGCCAGTCGGAGAAACCGCCGACATATTCGCGCCACTTGCCGCCGCCTTCCGCGGCGAACACCGACGTCACGACGTTGTCGAGGAACGCGCGGTCGTGGCTCACGAGCAACACGGTGCCGTCGTAATCCGCCAGCAGTTCTTCGAGCAGTTCGAGCGTCGGGATGTCGAGATCGTTGGTCGGCTCGTCGAGCACCAGCACGTTCGCCGGCCGCGCGAAAAGGCGCGCGAGCAGCAGGCGATTGCGCTCGCCGCCGGACAGCGACTGCACCGGCGAGCGCGCGCGTTCGGGCGCGAACAGGAAGTCGCCGAGATAGCTCATGACATGCTTCTTCACGCCGTTCACTTCGACCCATTCGCTGCCGGGACTGATGGTGTCGGCAAGCGATTTGTCGAGATCGAGTTGCGCGCGCATCTGATCGAAATACGCGACCTGAATGTTGGTGCCGGTCCGCACGCGGCCTTCGTCGGGCTGCAGTTCGCCGAGGATGAGCTTGAGCAGCGTGGTCTTGCCCGCGCCGTTCGGGCCGACGAGACCGATCTTGTCGCCGCGCATGACAGTTGCCGTGAACCGGTCGACGATCGTGCGTTCGCCGTAGCGCTTGGTCACATCGGTCAGTTCGGCGACGATCTTGCCGGACTTCTCGCCCTGCCCGACATCGAGCCTGACATTGCCCTGCACGTTGCGGCGCTCGGCGCGTTCCTTGCGCATTTCGACGAGCCGCGCGATGCGTCCGACGCTGCGCGTGCGCCGCGCCTCGACGCCTTTGCGGATCCACACTTCTTCCTGCGCGAGCAGCTTGTCGAACTTCGCCTGTTCGATCTGCTCGACTTCGAGCTGTTGCGCCTTCCTCGTCTGATACGCGCTGAAATTGCCGGGATACGACAGCAACCGACCGCGATCCAGTTCGACGATGCGCGTCGCCACGCGATCCAGAAACGCGCGATCGTGCGTGATGAAGAGCAGGCCCGTGCGCAACGTGACGAGCAGATCCTCCAGCCAGTGGATGCCGTCGAAGTCGAGGTGGTTGGTCGGCTCGTCGAGCAGCAGCACGTCGGGCTGAACGACGAGCGCGCGCGCCAGCGCCACGCGCTTTTTCATGCCGCCGGACAGATCGCCTGCGCGGGCATCGCCATCGAGACCGATCTGCGCGAGTGTCGTCGCGACGCGCGTGCGCCAGTTCCACGCGTCGCGGGTATCGAGCGCCGACTGCAGCGCGTTCATGCGCGCGAGCAGCTCGTCGTGCTTCGCGCCTTCGGGCGTATCGGCGAGCGCGTGCGCGACGGCGTCGTACTCGTCGAGCAACGCGCGCGCTTCGGTGAGGCCGGACGCGACGACATCGAACACGGATGCGTCGAGATCGAACTCGGGCTCCTGCGGCACGTAGACGGTCGTGAGCTCGCTCTGACGCGTGACGAGCCCGTCGTCGGGCGCGGCGAGCCCCGCGACGATCTTGAGAAGCGACGACTTGCCCGCGCCGTTGCGGCCGATCAGCCCGACACGCTCGCCCGCTTCGAGCGAGAAGTCGGCGTGGTCGAGCAATGCGACGTGGCCGAACGCGAGCTGCGCGTCCGAGATGGAATAAAGCGACATGGGAAAACCGGATGAATGGCGAAGAATCGGCGCCGAACACCCGAGCAACCGATGGAAGCGGCCATTGTACCGGGCGCGGCGCGCGATCACGCACGCTGCATCCGCCATTGGCCGAACGGACGAGGCGCGCGGCGCCAGCAAGCGCGAAAGGCCGCCCGGATGCGCTCCGTGGCCGCCTTTCCTCGCGTCGTGCCGAAACAACTTACTGCACGTGCACCTTGATCGTCTGGCTCATTTCGGGGCCGTACGAGCGGTGCGCGCCGTCGCCGAACTGCATTGTCAGCGTGTGATCGCCGGGCGGCAGCTTCACGTCGGCTTCGGTCTGGCCCTTGCCGAAGTGCAGCGACGTGTCGTTCGCCGGGATCACGGTGCCTTTGGGCAGCGGCTTGCTATCGATCAGCAGGTGGTGATGGCCGGTTCCATCGGTCATCGTGCCCGCCGGAGCGACCGACATGCCGTCGACGCCGAATCTGACGTGCACGGGGCTCGTGACGGTCGCGCCATCCTTCGGTTCGACGAAATAGACGCGCGCCTGCGCATGCGCCGCGCCGGCGTACTGGGTGAGCAGGACCGCGCCCGTCAGCATCGCGCCCAAGAGCTTTTTCTTCATCGTTTTCTCCACGTTGTGAAACCGGTCGATGGCGCGAGTCGGCGCCGGAGCCTCGAAAAGCATACACCGGGCTTTCGGCACGCCGGAATCGGGACCATCCTGCCTACGGCGATCGGGGAACGATCGCGCCGATTACGGTAAGATGCCGGCTCGCTGCGCCGCGCATCGTCTTCGAACGCACGCGGTCCGTTTATTTCTTTCGAATCAAGAGTCTGTCGTGAGCGAAGTCATCGAATTCAAAAGCTGGGTCTGCCTGATTTGCGGCTGGATCTACAACGAGGAAGAAGGTCTGCCGGACGATGGCATCGCTGCCGGAACCCGTTTCGACGACATCCCCGCCGACTGGCGCTGCCCGCTGTGCGACGTGGGCAAGGCCGATTTCGTCGTCGTCGAGTTTTGATGCTGGCGCCGCGCCTAATTGGCGGCGCGGCGCAGGCCCTGTCAATCGCAAAGTTTTAGCATCGCGACAAGGTGGCGGGTGCGCCATCTGGTTGTGACCAATCTACTTTGCAGATATGACGCTACGGTGCGCGCGGCATGAAGCAGTCGGTCATGGCGCAATTCTAGCGCCGCCAGCCTGCTACTCAACATCACCGCATCGCTTTCTGCTTGCTCGCGCAACGCGACTTCCGTTGCTTTCTGCGCGTTGATGTTTGCAAATTCCTCTATATGAGCGCCTCCCTTTGCACAAGCATCGATATGCTCACTCCGTGACAGGATGGGTTGCTGCTCTATATCCGGGCTTGTGGCAGCGATTCAACCTGCTGCGGCCCCCTATGAAATCCGCTGACTCGCACCTCACTCCCACATCGAGCTCGAAGCTCCATGGAATTTTCAGGTTTAGCGAATCCCGGTCCGACCTGTCATGTCATCACATACGCTGCCCGCGCAACCTTTGTTCTAAACCATTCCTTCTTCGTTCCTGCGCTATACGACCTTCACGATCGGCTTCTCGCTCACATATCCCTTCTCATACGGATGGCCGTGTGCGAGAACCGCCCAGATAGTTCTGGCCAACTTGTTTGCCAGTGCAACGACAACGACATTCGTTGGCCGCCGCTTTTTCAGTTGTTCGACCCAAAGACCGGGGTCTTTTGCGTTGTTCAGTACACTACGTGCACCATGCACGAGCAGCATTCGGAGATATCCGTTTCCGCGTTTACTGATACCGTGAAGTTGCACCCTCCCGCCTGAACCCGTTTGTTTCGGGACAAGCCCGATCCAAGCAGCAAACTCGCGGCCGGACTTAAATGCCTTGACATCACCCATCATCGCGACCGCCGCCGTTCCTGTGAGCAGGCCAACGCCCGGAATCTCGCATATCGCTTTGACCGCAGGATCATCCTTCCGCCAGTCCCGCATGCGTCGTTCGATTCGGGCGATTTGCTCATCGAGTTCGGCAATCCGGCTCCATTGTTCGCGTAAGGTATCGATCAGAACTGCTGGCAATCGCGCTGCAACGCGGGCGAGAACTTGCGGTATAGCTTCAATCAGAGCAGCACGGCCTTTGTTCATCACTTCGCCGTATTCGGTCAACATCCCACGAAGACCGTTTATCTGCATCGTGCGGAAAGCTACCAGTTGTTCTCGCGCACGATGAAGCGCAAGCATCGCCTGTTGACTTTCAGTCTTGACTGCAACTGGTTTGCTCGGCTGCTGTACCGCAAGCCAAATTGCGCGCGCATCCGCACTGTCGTTTTTGTTCCTGATGTTGAAAGCCTTCACGAACTCCGCCGGCATCAGTTTGACCTGGTGTCCCATCTTGGTGAGTTGCCGGGCCCAATGATGCGCGCCACCGCACGCTTCCATTCCGATTAAACACGGCGCACGGTTTGCGAAGTGTTCTAAGAACTTCGCGCGCTTCACGGACCGATTTACGATCTCACCTGTATTCGCATCAACGTAATGCACTTGCATAATGTTCTTTGCAATGTCGATTCCGACGGGCGTGAGCTTCATGGGTGTTCTCCGAACCGGTTTGGGAAGACCCATGATCCTCCCAAACGAAATCGAGAATCCGCCGCTGTTGTAGTTATAGCGTCGGCGCAGGGCGGGAGGCGCTCATTTCATTCCCTTAAACGCTCGTGTTCTTGCTTTTCATTTTCCCGCGCTTCCTTCGACTCCGCCAACTCCAGCCGTAACACTTCGGCTTCTGCCGACAGCCGATCAAGCGCAACGTTGCGGTCATTCAGCGCGAGTTCCTCGGCAGCGCTTCGGCCATCCGGTCTTTCCGAACTTGCGTTGTGCTCGATGCCGCAGGTTTCCAGCACCCGAATTCTGGCGTCTCGCTCCGCGATCCACTGATCACGCTCTTTTATCCAGCCGTCCCTATCGCTTATCCAGCGATCACGGTCGAGAATGAACGTTTGCAGTTGTGAGATACGGGTATTTTGCTCAGCGCACTGACGTCTCAGATTGAAGAGCTCATCAAGGAGTTTATTTGGAGCATCAACCTCCAGCGTTCGGCCGCTAGTTTCCGGAACTGGCTTTTTGTCCACGAGCCGTTCACCGCGCCGTTGATTCTGAAACGAAACGAAGTGCTTTTCTGCGATGTCCGCAACTGAAGGGTTCGATAACCGCCATAAGTAGTATTCAGACGAAAACAACAGCGAATACGGTATCAAATAATTCAGGAAGAACCATATCCGAAATAACCGTGACGACTCGCCGGACTCGTCGAAAAAAGTCTGAATAGGGGTGCTACCGAAGAATCGAACCTTTTTGCGCCACAGTACCGCCTCGATCCCGAGGCTCGAATTGATGGTCCATAATTCCTGAATCGCGCCAAGGAATTTCAATGGCGAGCTTCCCAGGTCAACCTTGCCGGGATAAAGCGCCTTTCCGTTCGGATGATATCGGACAAGCGGAGTGTGTTCGGAGGTTGATCTTGACGCGAATTCGAGCAGCGAGAGATTGTTCCATCCTTTGCTGAAGGCGAGCGCGTTAGAGTCCGTTTCCACCTGCAGCGCGACGCCGATCGTATGCGAGCCTTCCGAAGAACGATACATCTCGCGCGCTGCATCCGAGATCAGTACCGATTCGAGAGTCTCGGAAATCGCGGCGTCACCTCGATCGCCGACCCAATCGCGAAATGCGGCTTTCTCGCGCTGCCACCGGATGCCGACTTCAGTATCTCCGTTGACTCCGCTCGTGTCCCAGTAGGCGCATTGTGCGTAATACGGTTTTCGCAGTGGTCCGATCTCATTGAAAACAAGCGCGCAACCGGACTCTTGGGCCGCGCGTCGCATTGACGGACAATTGAGCCATGTGACCGCGACAACTTCTTGATGCAGCGCTTTCAAGCGCGAAAAGGCGTCTGCGAAATATCGATGCAATTCCGAAGAGTCTCGTGTCACGTAAGAGATGAACCGGTCAAGCGGTGCTTTGTCAAGTGACCAGTCCGTCAAACCGTCTTCATAGCAAACCAGCCGGACCCTTTCAGAATCCAAATTCCCCACGTTATACTCGTGAAACTGCTTTGACCAGTCCGACAGTTCCCAACGAGAAAGGTCGGATTCGATATTCAAGTAGTACCGCGGTAAAAGAATGGTCGACTGCTTTGCTCTGAACGCGTGAAGCCATTTCAGGATTACCCAATAGTAATGAGCAGTTCCTTCCACCGGAGCGACGAGTGGAACGAACAGGACGAAATGCGTCATACGATTTGCCGGTCTGATGCTTCGTTATTTTCGATGGGACTTGAACGAAGCGTGCAATGCGTCCTCGCGTCGTGCGCGAGCCATTTGCGGCGCTTCTTCCTCTCAGCAATCCAGCTACTTGTTTTAAGTTAGCGCATTCAATACATCAAAACCAGCCTTCCAGAAAGAGCGAGCTCTGCTGAGCGCGATTTCCTCGTTGCTCGGCCGGCCATTTTTGACGTCAAGCCGTTCGGCGAGGCTCGTTCGTGCGCTGGTGTCGCCTGCAGAATCCGAGTGCGTGAGCGCGCCGAATAACGCCGCCTCGCTCTTGCTCGGACGCTCGACCAGTCGGCTGAACGGCTGCGCCCATGCCGGCGAGATGAATTTCTCGTAGCCGAAAGCCAGGATCGTCGGCAAGACCGTATGCACATATTCGAGCGCGCCAGCTTGAACCTCCGCCGCAAGCTTTTGCACGGCGATGTCTTCGTTGTTCTCCTCGAGTATGGGAACGATCTCCTCTCCTTCACGACGGTATCCCAATGTCGTGCCGTGCGGTGCTACCGTCGCAAACTCCAGAATTTCGACGCCCCCCGCTTGCAAAAGCTCCGTTTCGTGACGGGGATCGCTGTTCTGAACCATGAAACCGAAGTAGGCGTCACTCGGTAGCTGATTGATTCTCACCGATTCGAAAGTCCCGAAATAATAGCCAAACGTACGGAAGTCGCTTCGAGACGTCTGGAGGATACGTGAGAGGCCCCCTTGCATGTTTCCTCCCCAGCCAATGTCAGACACGGCGATTCTCTTGCATCCGATAACTGTCTTCGACAAGTACGCAGATACCAGCGCACGCTGCTCGGCTGCGACGTCCATGAGTTGCGAAAGAAGAATACTGATCAGCCGGTGCATTCGCATGTCGCCGCCTACTACTCGCTCGTCTTCGCTTGCGAAGCCGACCGCCTTTATCGCGGCACGATTACGCGAAACGTCGAGCCCCAGACGTTTGAAATGCTGCTTGACCGTTCTCTCCGTTTTTCCACCGAAAAGATGCCACACACGATCGGGCGGAAAATCGACGAAGCTCGGCAGGAGCGTGGCGGCGCGCGAAATGTAAACGTACTCGCTCGGAATTTTGACACCCATTTGCTCCGCGTACTGCTCATACAGCTTATGGAACAGGTAACTGTCACGCGCGAAGAACAGAACCTTGTCAACGTTGTCCAGCTTCAACTGATGCATCATCCAGATGAAGTAGCCGAGGAACAACGGTCCAAACACCTGTGCGCCGATGTCGAACCATGGCTCCGCCACCTCGCGCTTTCTCTGCATAAGTACTGCCCGCGTCCCGCCGGCGATGAGACTGGCGGTGTGCGGCATGTCCACTGACGACACTATCGGATTCCGTAAGAAATCGGACTCGATGCGGGCGAGATAATCGAAATGCACGCCCTTCACGCCAGCGCGCTTCGCCATTTCTACATCCGCGTGGAGGTTGTCACCGAAGTGCAGCATGCCCCGCGTCGTGCCGCCTGCCCTTTTTGCAGCGATCGCGAAAAGAGAGCCTTCGTGCTTGCTGGCTCCCTCCTCGCAGGACACCACCAGTTCTATCTTTCCGTATCCGCATGCCTGAATGAGTTCGAGAATGACCGTCGACGGGAGATACATGTCGGAGCAAAGCACCACGGGCTTGCCAATGGCTTGCGCGTATTGCACTAGCTCCCGCATGACTGGGTTGCAATAGACGATTGCCCGCTCCACCTGGAGTTCTACCACCTTGAACCGGTCAACCAGGCGATCCGCTCCCAGTTGCGATGCCAACTCTTCATAGATCTCGTCGTAAGTCACTTCGTAGGAGTTGCGGAGCCTGTAGTACTTCTCGCGCGTCTGAATTTCTGCGAGAAGTCGATTCGCCGGAAACGAGTCGACCATCCCGTAATCCAATTCAGTGTACTCATCGTGCCGCAATTGAGCCGCCACCAAGTCGAAAACGTCAGCAGGTCTTGCAACCAGACGATGAATGAGCGTATCGAACACGTCGAACGACACGATTCCTGCTTCGTCGATCAGACGTTTTGCGTCCTCAAAACTGCAATTCTTGTTTATGCGCCACATATCTATCGCTGCAGGAGTAACCAGGTTTTTGTTCGGTCCACGGCTTGCCGCAAGCCGACCGAATTCGCCGTCCGCAAGAACTGAAGCAAGTAATGAAGTGCGCGGCCAGAGCGCAGCCACAAATAGCCGAGCTTGAACACGTTTCGCACTGGACGACGTGAGACTCTGCCGGACACGTTCGACAGCTCCGCCCCCAAGGCCCCTATGTCGCCGTGTAATCGTTCGAGCATCGCTCGGGACGAGTTGCTGCTTTGCGTCGCGTACCACGACAAGTGCTCAAGAACCGGTCGAATGCTGTTCAGAAACCCAAGGCCGACTGTTCCCGATGAAATGTCGGCTCTAAGCCAGGCATTTCCCAAAATCGTTGCTTCTGCGACGGTCCCGGCAAATGCACGAGCGGCGGCCGAACGGTTTGCATAGGGGCCGCGTACCGAGCTTCGGACGTGAGAAAACACTAGCACCTGCGGAATAACATAGATATCTCCTGCCATGAGCAGACGAAGGTGAAAATCCCAGTCTGACATTCCGCCGAATAGCGAATTGAAGCGAATTTTGGCAACCGCACTTTTCTTTACGAGTAGCTGAATGTTCTTGAACTGATTTTCGACCACCATCGCATTAAGCGAAATAAATCCCGCGCTCATATGCGGCCGCATCAGCTCCGTGCTTTTGACACGCACCACGTTACCGTCGATTTCCTCATCGACGCGTTTTCCCAAAGCTATCACGGCCACCGTTGCCGGATATATTTCCGATAATGTTTCTAATTGCCTAACGCAGATTCCCAGAAAATCCGGGGCCCAGCTATCGTCATCGTCGTGAAATGCGATATGCTCTGCGCCGCTCAGACGCTCCAGCGCCGCGTTCGTTGCATCTTCCGCGCTGAGCTCCTTGTCCAGATGCACTATCTCGATAGCTAGACCGTCGGTGGCTCCCAAGCTTTCCAACACGCGTTGAACGACTCGCGGATCACCGGTATTAGCAATGACGACGTGCCATTTTTTCCACGATTGCCGCATGACGCTTTTCAGCGCTCTACGCAGAAGGACTGGCCGGTCCTTCGTACGCATCACAATCCCGATCATGACGATTCCTTGACCGCTGACTTGTAGAGGTTTCGCGACATCGAGAAATCCGATGCCGAGATGGGACGGGTTGAATTCATAAAGTGCGAACCATTTGCTTTTATGCGCCTTAAGGCCCGAACCAGCCGGATGTCTAACTGGGTCTCAAATTGACGATCCGAGCCATGCGCGATAATTGCCGAAAATCAACGGACGCTTGCCCTTCAGCCGACCTTCGGAATTAACCTTCGCATCTTCCGCTAAGGCCTGAACACTATAAGTGTAATCGCCGATGCTCACAGGTCGATCATGATGCGCTGAATACAACGATGATTTAGGAAATTTCGGCGTTTATTCTGTGATAAATTGTTTTCCGATGTACAGGTTTAGATGCGCAACTGCTATTTGTATAAAGCCTATTATCAGGATAATATCGCGAATTAGATTGCAAACGTTCGAGGTTTTCGGCGCGTCAACTTATCGATCCCGGCGAAAGGCATAGGGTTCGCGCATGACACCGCGCGCGCCGAGGTTCAAACAATGCGAAGAACATTGATCCCCTGGACAGAATGCCAACGCGTTAAGTCAGGGGATTGAACTTGATCCAGTCAGCGCGCCACCGCGATCAACTCGCGGCTCACTTCATCAACCGGCGCGCGGTTCCAGTCTCCGAACCAGTCGATTTTTGCGAAACCCGCATCGGTCAGCAAGCGCGCAAGTTCGTCACGCGTGCGAAAGCGCAGCTCGCTCACGGCGCTCAGCGTTTCCTCCGGCGCATCGGGCGTCGGCATGAAGCGGTAATGCGTCGTGAACGCGACGCGTCCCGTCGAAAGCGGATCGGGCTCGGCGTGCCGCTCCTGCCACACTTCCACCGCGCGTCCATCGGGCGCGCTCACGCATCTCGACGAACGCTCGCGCGTCCAGTTGTCCCACGCGCGCGCCGCCGGATGGCGGCTCTCGAACGCGATCGCGCCGCCCGGCCGGATCGCCCGGCGCGCGGCTTTGAGCGTCGCGAGAAACGCGTCATCGTCGAGAAAGACTTGCGCGACGTGGCCCGTCATCACGAGCAGATCGGCCGCGCCGACGAACGGCAGCGCGCTCGCGTCGCCTTCGATCCACGTCACCTCGTCGCCGTCGGGACGCGAGCGCGCGACGTGCAGCATCTGCGGCGACGGATCGATGCCCGTCACGCGATGGCCGCGCTTGGCCAGCTCGCAAGCCAGCAACCCCGTGCCGCAACCCAGATCGACGACGTGCCGCGCCGATTGCGCCAGCGCGAGATAAAACGCCGTGTCGGCGGCGAACGGATTGAGGACGTCGTAGAGCGCGACGAGGCGCGGATCGTCGTAGAGCATCAGCGGGATTCGTAGGAGAGCGCGTCGCGCATCGGCTGGCTGCCGACCATGATCGGCCCGGTGAACGGCGTATCGAGATCGAGGATCACGAGCACCGCCGACGCGATCGACAGCGCGCCGAGCATGATCGTCACGAGCGAGAGCGCGTTGCGCGGCGCGATCAGCCCGAAGCACAGAAAGATGATGAGCAGCCAGCCGACGAGAATCCGGTCGAACGGATACGAAATCGATCCGTGCGCCTCCTCGATCAGCTTCCAGCGCAGCGCGATCAGCTGCTCGAAGCGCGCGGCGGCTTCGACCGCGAGCTGGCGATGATAGTCATCGCGCGGAACCAGCAAGCGCACTTCGCGCTGCGCCTCGCTCAGCATGGCGCCGAGCGTGCTGCTCGCGAGACTGTCGTTCTTGTTCGGTGCCTCGACCGCCGGATATTCGCCGGGCGGCCGCGGCTCGCTCGGCCACGTGCTCGCCACCGCCGCCGCCGTGTATTTGCGCAGGAGTTGCCGCGCGTGACCGAGTTCGGCGCCGTAGTCGCGCATCGTGCGATCGAGTTCGATGATCGAGGACGCGTAGCTGCGCATGTCGTTGTTGGTCGTGTCGAAAACCGTTTTCGCCGATGCGGTCAGAAGGCCGAGCACGAGCGCCGCGAACGTGACCAGCATGCCGACGAGCAACTGGACCAGTTGCACCGTCTCCTGCGCCTTGTGTTCCTCGGGCAGAAGCGGCCGCACGATCGCGCCGATGCCCGTGCTGGCCAGAAGGAGAACGAAGACGAGCACCGCGGATTGAATTTCCGTCATGAGCGCGCGAGCCGTGATGGCGTGACCGGAGTGGACGCATTATCGACGGGAAAGCGCGCGCGGTCCAATGCGGACCGGATACGGCGAAGAAAAAGAAGGGGGGAAAAACGGCGTGCGGGAATCGTGGTCCCCCCGGCAGGAATCGAACCTGCATCTAGCGCTTAGGAGGCACTCGTTCTATCCATTGAACTACGGGGAGCGGACCGCGCAGGGCCGACAGCGTCGGCGAAGCGAGCGCAGAGTATAGCAAACGCTTTCGTTCGCCGCGTATCCGAAAAATCGGCGAAAACCAGGGTTTGCACCTATCAAGTTCCGCCTGATCGCGCCGCCATCGGAGTAATGGACCCATTTCCCGATACAAAGCCGCAGGGCGCGTTTTCGGCGTTGCTGGCAGACCAAGACCTGACGCACCTCGAACTGGTGCTGCGTCGTTCATTGTCGTGCGATCTCGGCGGCCCGCTGCTGCCGCCTTCGTACTGGCGCGAGCGGCTCGCATCGATCACGCGTCGGTCACATCTCTCTCATACGCAGATCCAGACCGTGCATCGGCTGTTTCTGCACATCGACGCGTTCGAGGCCGCCGTCCGCGCCCGCGAAGAAGAACTCAGGCGCGAGCGCGAACTCGCCGCGGGCAGCGGAAAAACCGCAAGCGCCTGAGCGTCTTCAGGCCGACTGACGCGCGCGCTGTTGCGCGTGCGCGGCGAGCCGCACCGCCGCGTTGGCCGCGCCGTAGCCGTCGTAGCCGCCGCGCCGCTCGATCACTTCGAGGAAGAAGCGCTGATCGAGCTGCTCCGTGTACGCATGGAAGAACTCGCCACCGCGCTCGTCGCGGTCGTAGAGGATATTGTGCTCGCGCATCTGATCGATCTGCTCGTCGGGCAGGCCGAAACGCGCGACAAGGTCCTCGTAGTAGTTGCGCGGGATTCGCAGGAATTTGACGCCATCGGCTTCGAGGCGCGGAATCGCGTCGAAGATATCGGGCGTGCTGAACGCGACGTGATTCAGACCCGAGCCCCGATACGTCGACAGCGACTCCGACACCGCCGTATAGCGATCCATCGACGCATTCAGCGCGATTCGCACCGAACCATCGCGGCTTCGCACCGCGCGGCTGCGCACGAGCCCGTACGGATCGGGCACGAGCACGGCGGGCTCGGTCTCGAAACCGAACGCGCTGCGAAAGAAAAGCACCCAGGTATCGAGCGCATCGGCGGGAAGCGACAGGCACACGTGATCGATGCGCGACAGCGGCCCGACTTCGTACGGCCCGTCGATGTCCGTCAGGATGAAATCCGATTCCCACAACGTCGGGCCGCCTTTCGCTTCGTCGACGAAATAGTCGAGGCTGCCGTCGGGCGACTGCACGCCCGGCACCACGCGCTCGTTCGGACCGACGCGCCCCGAGAACGGCTGCGAGCCATACGCGGCGGCGCGCTCGAACGCCTGCTTCGCGTCATCGACGTGAAACGCCGACGCGCACAGCGACAAGCCGTGCTTCTGGAAGAACGCGCTCGCGAAGGAATCGGCCTCGGCGTTCAGCACGATCGAACCCGCGCCATGCCGATACAGCGCGACATCCTTCGAGCGATGCTTGCCCGCGAGCCTGAAGCCGAGCCGTCCGAGCCATTGCGACAGATGCTCGCGCGTCGAATCGTCGACGGCGAATTCGAGGAACTGAAAGCCGATGTGCTCGGGCGGCGCGGGCGGATTGAACAGCTCCGGCGGCACGGCCTTGCCTTCGGAAACCAGCAGCTCGCGCGTCTGCTCTTCCAGAAAGCGCAGCGAGCGATAGCCGTCCGCCGCCGTGATCGCGGTCGGCGCGGCGCGAAAGCCGTCGTTGAAGATTTCGAGCGACAGCGGCCCCTTGTAGCCCGCTTCCAGCACGCGCGCGGTGAAGCGTGCGACATCGAACGCGCCTTGCCCCGGAAAGCACCGATAGTGACGGCTCCATTCGAGCACGTCCATCGCGAGAATGGGCGCATCGGCGATTTGCACGAACGCGATGCGCTCGCCCGGAATCGACGCGATCTCGTCGACGGAATCGCGGATCGACAGCGTGTGGAACGTATCGAGCGCGAGGCCGAGACTCGGATGATTCACGGCATCGACGAGTTTCCACGCGTGCTTGTACGAGTTGACGTAGCGGCCCCACGCGAGCGCTTCGTACGCGACGATCACCCCCGCTTCTTCCGCGATTTTGGCGAGCACGCCGAGCTGGTCGACGATGAGCGCGTCGTCGCGAATCGTATCCGGCGACACGTTGCTGCAGACGAGAATGCGGTCTGTGCCGAGCTCGTGCATCAGCTCGAACTTGCGCTTCGCGCGCTCGACGTTGCGCGCGAGACGCTCGGCGCTCACGCCGTCGAAATCGCGGAACGGCTGAAACAGATAGATCTCGAGGCCGAGATCCGCGCACATGCGGCGCACGTCGGCGGGCGTGCCGTCGAAATACAGCAGGTCGTTCTCGAAGATCTCGACGCCGTCAAACCCGGCGGCCTTGATAGCGTGCAGCTTCTCGGGAAGCGTGCCGCTGATGGAAACCGTCGCGATGGAAGTGCGGATCGAACGCAGCATCGCTGCCTCCTCGTTGCAATTCAGTGAATGCGGGATGGATCGAGCGGTGCCTTCCAGTGTAGGACGTCCGCATGGCGAACGCGCGCAATCCATGTCATTCTGCGAGATAATAACAAACTAACTAGACCGTACAAATCAGTGGAAACACGAACCGACAAGCCTCGCGCGGGCGTTCACACTGCGACGTATTCATCTCGCACTGCAGCATGCAGTGCTCATCCATGCCGGAGCGCTCGCATGACCAACAAGACTTCGTATCTCATCGGCCTGATCGGATCGGGCATCGGCGGCTCGCTCACCCCCGCCATGCACGAAAAGGAAGGCAGCAACCTCGGACTCAATTACGTCTACCGGCGCATCGACCTGCAAGCGCTGGAACTGGAGCCGTCCGCCCTGCCCGATCTGCTCGATGCCGCCGAGCGCATGGGTTACGACGGCCTGAACATCACGTATCCGTGCAAGCAAAGCGTGATCCCGTTGCTCGATGACCTCGATCCCGACGCGCGCGCGCTCGGCGCGGTCAACACCGTCGTGCTGAAGGACGGCAAGCGCATCGGCTACAACACGGACTGGTCGGGCTTCGCGCGCGCGTTTCAGCGCGGTCTGCCGGACGCGCCGCTCGAACGCGTCGTGCAACTGGGCGCGGGCGGCGCGGGCGCGGCCGTCGCGCACGCGGCGCTCACGATGGGCGCGCGCGAACTCACGCTCTTCGATTCCGACGACGCCCGCGCGGCTTCGCTCGCCGCCGAGCTCGCGGCGCGCTTTCCGGATCGCGTCGTGAAAAGCGGCGGCGACTTGCGCGACACGCTCGCCGGCGCGAGCGGCCTCATCCACGCGACGCCGACCGGCATGGCGAAACTGCCCGGCCTGCCGTTGCCGGCCGAGTATCTGCACAAGGAACTGTGGGTCGCGGAAATCGTGTACTTCCCGCTCGAAACCGAGCTGCTGAAAGTGGCGAAGGCGCTCGGCTGCCGCACGGTGAGCGGCGGCGGGATGGCGGTGTGTCAGGCGGTCGATGCGTTGCGCATCTTCACCGGGCTGGAGCCGGATGCCGAGCGCATGTTCGCGCACTTCCAGAGCCTGCTGGAACGCTGATGCATCGGCAGCAATGAAAAAACGGCGACCTCGCGAGAGCGTCGCCGTTTTGCTTTGCGCGCGGGGAAATCAGCCGTCGCGCCGCATGAACCGCAGCACCGCATCGACGATCATCTCGCGATGACGCGCACGCGAGCGCGCGCCCGACGGATCGCGCCCGAACGCCGCGCCCCAGGTATGACGGTTCGCCACGCGATGAAAGCAGAACGAGCTGATCATCAGATGCAGGTCGATCGGATCGACGTCTTCGCGAAACTTGCCGGCAGCGACGCCACGCGCGATGAGATCTTCGATCGTCTTCACGACCGTCGAATTGCGCGCCTTGAAGGTCTTCGATTGTTCGATGTACTTCGCGCCGTGGATGTTTTCGATTGTCACGAGCCGCACGAAATCGCGATGCTTGTCGTGATAGTCGAACGTGAAGCCGACGAATTCGCGCAGCGCTTCCTCCGGCTCCATTTCCGCGAGCTGCAATTCCTGTTCGAGCGCGCGGATATCGCCATAGACCTGCTCCAATACCGCTTCGTACAGCCCTTCCTTGCTGCCGAAGTAGTAATACAGCATGCGCTTCGTGGTGTTGGTGCGCTCCGCGATGGCATCGACGCGCGCGCCCGCGAGTCCCATCGCCGAGAACTCCTGCGTGGCGATGTCGAGAATGTTCCGCTTGGTCTCCTCAGGATCGTACTTGCGCCGCCCCTGCTCCGTGGTCGACGAGGGCGCGGCGCTAGCGGCCTTGCTTCCTTTTTTCATTTTTCTGTCTGAGAACGGCGTTGAAAATCGATTCTAGCACGCGATATTGACGCATCCTCGCCATAACAGACGTTGCGCACGGAGGGCTTCACCTATAATTTTTTGACCCCACGAACAAAGCGAAAAATCACATGCCGACGAAGCGCTCGACCCTACTCGTTCCCGCCGTTCTGACCACATGGTGCCTGTGTGCGATGGCGCAGACCGCGATGCCGCCGGGCCATCCGTCATCGAAGGAACTGGCGGCTGCGGAAGGCGTGATGACGAGCGCGAACATCGCTCGGGGCGCGGCGGATGTCTGTCATATCGACGCCGCCAAGGTCGCGCGCTTCAAGAACGTCGTGCGGACAAGCTATCCCGACGCACCCGATTTCGATGGCGAATGGAAGCTCGGCCTTGCGCAGGCGCAACCGACCGTCGATCGCTTCGACAAGCTGAAGACGAGCAATCCCGCCGAGTACAAGAAGCAGATCGGCGAAGCGTGTCCGGCACTCAGCCGCGGCATCGACGAAGTCGCACAGTCGCAGTGATCACTCGCTCGCGCCGTCGTAATGCGCGCGTTTTTCCGCGTACATCGCGGCATCGGCGCGTTGCAGCATCGGTTCGAGACGCTCGCCTTCGTGCGCGGTGGCCGCGCCCGTCGCGAAGGAAAGCGGATTGCCCGAATAGAACTGATTGTTCACTTCGAGCAACTGGCGAATGCTCTCGATGACCGTCTCGCCGCCGCGTTCGTCGGTGCCCGGCAAGAGCACCATGAACTCGTCGCCGCCGATGCGCGCCGCCTGGAACGGCTTCTCCACCGCCTTGGCGAGCACTTCGCCGGCGCGCCGCAGAAGCGCATCGCCGGCGGCGTGGCCGAGTTGATCGTTGACGGCCTTAAGGCCATTCACGTCGATGGCGATCGCCGTCACCGGGAACGGGCCTTTGCGTTCGAGACGATTGATCTCATCGATATAGAACGAGCGATTCTTGAGCTTCGTGAGCACGTCGTGCTTGCCGAGAAACTCCAGATACGCCTCGGCCTTCTTGCGCGCGGTGATATCCGTCAGCGCGACGAGCACGAGATCCCAGCGCGCCTCGTGCCCCGGAAACACCGAGAACTGCAGATGCACGTGCACCTCGTGGCCTTCGAGCGAATAGTTCAGCACTTCGCGCTGCTGGAAGAGCTTGCCGTCCCACAAATCGATGAGCTGTTCCTGAAAGTACTGTTGCATGTCGTCGCGGAACACATCGGACAGGCGCGCGAGCAGCGTCGCCTTGTCGGGCGCGGCGAACATCCGCAGCGTGTGCTGATTGACGTCGAGAACGTGAATCTCCTGCATGCAGCGCTCGACGAACTCCGGGTGCACGTTCGTGAAAGTGCGAAAGTCGACGATGCCGCGCTCGCGCACATCGTCCAGCAACGACTTGACGGAACTGAAATCCTCGACCCACAGCGACACCGGCGAATGCTCGAAGAGCCCGCGTGCATAGAGCTCGCTTGCGGCGGCGCTGCGGCGCATCGCTTCGAGCTCGGTGATGTCTTCGATCGTGACGAGCACGCGGCTCCATGTGTCCTCGTGTCCCGGCAGCACGACCGCGTTGAGCAGCACGTCGAGACGCTTGCCGTCGAGCGTGTAGTTGACCGTCTGACTGACGAAGCGCGATTGACCCGCCCAGAGTTGCTCGAGTTCGTCGACGTGCGTGGTGAGCATGTCGTCGCGGAACACGCGATCGAGGTTCTGCACGAGATGATCGACATCCTTCGCGTGAAAGAGCGACAGCGTGCGCCGGTTGACCTTCACGACCCGAATGCGCGACGAGCACTCCGCGATACGCCCGGGATTCTCCGCGAGAAACGACCGCAGATCGGCGACGCCCGCCGCGCGCCAGCGTTCGAACTGCTCGCGCACGGCGCTGAAATCTTCGAGCCAGAGCGAAACGGGCGCGAGCTCGAACATGTCGGCGTCGTCCGCCGGCATGCTCGCCGGCACGAATTGACCGGCAGCGCGGCGCGGGTCGTTTGGCATGGTCGTCCTTTCGGCTCGCGCCGGCTGAATTCATCTCATTATTGTAACGCGCGTCATATTTCGAGGGCTCGATCGCCCGCTTCCGGCCGTCTTCGCGCATTCCGTCCAGCGGCATTCGCGCTCATGCGGGATATCGGGGGCGGATGCTACACTCGACTGGCTTCGTCCTTGCCGCCTCGGGCACGTTTGCTGCACCGGCTCACGCGAGGCTCGCGGCGCCACGCAGTCCGATGCGCCGTGCCGCATCCATCCACATCGCTATAAGAAGGAGGCTCGACTCTCATGGCTGATTTCCGCATCTGGTCCGACGAATTTCCGGCGAACGGCTTCATGACGCGCGCGCAGGAATTCGACCAGCAGGCCTTCGGCGGCTCGGGCGAGAACGTATCGCCGGCGCTGCAATGGGAAGATCCGCCCGCCGAAACGCGCAGTCTCGCGCTCACCGTCTACGATCCCGACGCGCCGACCGGCAGCGGCTTCTGGCACTGGATCGTCGTCAACATTCCGCCCGACGTGCGCTCGCTGCCGCGCAACGCCGGCAAGGCCGACGGCAGCCTGCTGCCGCCAGGCGCGCTGCAGTTGCGCAACGACTACGGCACGGTCGGCTTCGGCGGCGCGGCGCCGCCGCGTGGCGACAAGCCGCATCGCTACATCTTTCGCATCCACGCGCTCTCGGCGGAAAGCCTGCCGCTCGATGGCAACGTGACCAATGCCGTCGCGCGCTTCATGACGCATCTCAACGAGATCGATTCGGCAACTTACACCGGCCTCTACGAACTGAAGTAAGCACGCGGGCGAAGACGCGGCCCCGCGTGGCGGCGTCTTCGTCCTGGCCATTCGAAAAAACGGCGCGACACACGATGCGCCGCCCGCCACTTCCCGCCCATCGATGGACTCCGATAAAGGTCTGCCGCTGCCCCAGCGATACTGGGCCATTGCCGTCGTCGCGCTCGGCATCACGCTCGCGGTGCTCGACGGCGCCATCGCCAACGTCGCGCTGCCGACCATCGCGCGCAATCTGAACGCGTCTCCCGCCGACTCCGTCTGGATCGTCAATGCGTATCAGCTCACGATCACCATATCGCTGCTGCCGCTCGCCTCGCTCGGCGACCGCATCGGCTACCGGCGCGTGTACATGACGGGGCTCGCGCTCTTCACGCTGTCGTCGCTCGCGTGCGCGCTGTCGGGGTCGCTCGCTGCGCTCACCATCGCGCGCGTCGTCCAGGGCTTCGGCGCGGCAGGCATCATGAGCGTGAACACGGCGCTGGTGCGCATCATCTATCCGCAGGATCAGCTCGGTCGCGGCGTGTCGATCAACGCGACGGTCGTGGCGATCTCGTCGGTGATCGGGCCGACCGTCGCGTCCGGCGTGCTTTCGGTCGCGACGTGGCCGTGGCTCTTCGCGATCAACGTGCCGATCGGCGTCGCGGCGTTCGCCATCGGCTGGAACGCGATGCCGCGCACGCCGGGGCATCGGCAGCCGTACGACTACATCAGCGCGATCATGAACGCGCTCTTTTTCGGCCTCGCGATCGTTGCCGTCGACGGCATCGGGCACGGCGAGCATCGGCCGTATCTCGTCGCCGAATTCATCGCGACGGCGGTCATCGGCTATTTCTTCGTCAAGCGGCAACTGACGCAAAGCGCGCCGCTTCTGCCCGTCGATCTGCTGCGCATTCCGGTGTTCGCGCTGTCGGTCGGCGCGTCGGTGTGTTCGTTCTGCGCGCAGATGCTCGCGTTCGTTTCGCTGCCGTTCCTTTTGCAGAACAATTTCGGCATGGGCCAGGTCGAGACCGGGTTTCTGATGACGCCGTGGCCGCTCGTGATCGTGTTCGTCGCGCCGCTCGCGGGCGTGCTCGCGGACCGGTATTCGGCCGGCCTGCTCGGCGGCATCGGTCTCGCGATACTGACCGTCGGACTCGTGCTGCTCGCGAGCGTCGGCGCGCATCCGACGGCCCTCGACGTCGCATGGCGCATGGCCGTGTGCGGGCTCGGCTTCGGGCTGTTCCAGTCGCCGAACAATCGTCAGATGCTCGCCTCCGCGCCGCGTCATCGCAGCGGCGGCGCGAGCGGCATGCTCGGCACCGCGCGCCTCACCGGTCAGACGCTCGGTGCCGCGCTCGTCGCGCTGATCTTCGGCGTCGCGCCCAAGCAAGGCCCGGTGATCGCGCTCGGCGTCGCAGCCGTGTTCGCGGCTGCCGCAGCGGTCGTCAGCGTGCTGCGTCTGACGGGCAAACGCAGCGTCGAGCCCGCCTGATCCGCCCTTCCCGCTCAAGGCCGCCCGGCCGTTCCGCTGGGCACAGCCTTTGCTGAACTTCGACCATGGATTCCGCACGCGCGGAAGAGTCGAAATCAGCAATAAGGAGTGTGTTCATGGCCAATTCCCTCAACGGTTGCAAGGTCGCGATTCTCGCCGTCGACGGCTTCGAGCAGGCCGAACTCGTGGAACCGCAACGCGCGCTCAAGGAAGCGGGCGCGCAGGTGGACGTCATATCGCAGAAAGCCGGTCAGATTCAGGGCTTCAAGCATGTCGACAAGGGCGACAAGGTCGATGTCGACGTGACCTTCGACGCCGCCAATCCCGCCGACTACGACGCTATCGTCCTGCCGGGCGGCGTCGTCAACGGCGACGCGATCCGTCTCGACGCGAAAGCGCAAGCCTTCGTCAAGGACGCCGACCGCGCGAAGAAGCCGATCGCAGTGATCTGCCACGGCGGCTGGCTGCCGATCTCGGCTGGCATCGTCGCGGGCCGCACGATGACGAGCTGGCCGAGCCTGCAGGACGACGTGCGCAACGCGGGCGGAACGTGGGTCGATCAGGAAGTGCAGATCGACGGCAATCTCATCACGAGCCGCAAGCCCGACGATATTCCGGCGTTCAACAAGGCGCTGATCGACGCGCTCGGCAAGGCGCGCGCCTGAGCGCATGTTTATCGGAGGCTCGCCGATGCCGAGATACTTTCCATCCGTGACGCGCGCGATCGTGCTGTCGCTCGCCGCTGCTTTCGCGCCGCTCGCGCAGGCACAGACGCCAAGCGAGAAGCTCTCGCCCATCGATCAGCAATTCCTGCAGGACGCGGGTCAGGCGGGCGCAACCGAACTCACGGCGAGCAAGCTCGCGCTCACGCATGCGAGCGACCGGCAGGTGCGGGAGTTCGCACAGCGAATGATCGTCGATCACACGAAGCTCGCGCGCAATCTCGACGTGCTCGCGAAGCGTCACGGCATCACCGCGCCGCCCGCCGCCGATACCGCCGTGATCGGCAGCCTGCAAAATCTCCAGGGTGCCGAGTTCGACAAGGCCTATATTGAAAAGGTGGCCGTGGGCGGGCATCAAAAGGCCGTCGAACTGTTCAGAAAAGAGAGCGAAACCGGCAACGACACCGCGCTGAAAGCCGCGGCGACCAAGGCGTTGCCGATCATCAGCCATCACTACGAGATGGCGCAGCAGCTCGCAAAAGCGAAGGCGGCGTCATGAGGATCGCGCACGTCGCCGGTCGCGCCGCCTTGCGTTCCGTTTCCCGTCCCGCTTATGAGGACTCGACCATGCACATCACGTTTGCCGACGAACCGCCTGTCTACGACGGCGACGATCTCGCGATTCACTTCGCCGCGCTCATCGACGGCGAGCCGGTCGTCTGCTCGATCACCGCCGAAGCCCTCGAAGATCACTTCGGCGCGAAATCGCCGCGCGAGGACGATCTGCTCGCCGCGTTCGAACAAGGCGCGTCGCGCATCCGCGCGGTGTGCGCCGAAGTGCTCGACGACAACGGCGGCCAGCCCGCCGTGCTGAGGAGCGGATTGTTCCGCGTCGCCGGCCTGGAGCCGGAGTGAGCGGCCTTGCCGTCTGAACGACGCATTCCCAAAACCCAAGCCAACAAGGAGGGAACATGTCCCTGATCATTGCGGGCCGATTTCAGACTTTTCGCGCGGCCGAAACGGCAGCGCAGAAGCTCTTTGCGCGCGGCTTCCTGGAAGAAGACGTGACGCTTTTCTTCGTCAATCCGAGCGGCCAGCACGCACGCCATCCGATCGGCGGCGATGTCGGCACCGATGCGGGTGCGAGCGGCGCGCCCAAGGGCGCCGGCAAGGGCGTGACGATCGGCGCGGTGGTCGGCGCGGTCATCGGCGCCGCCATCTTCGCCGTCTTCAAGGCGCCGCTGCTGGTTTCGGTGATCGCGGCGGGCGTCGGCGCGTACGTCGGATCGCTCGTCGGCGCGATGTCGCATACGAAGAAGAAGCCGCACGGCGCGGCGCAAGCGGAAGAGCCCGCGCGTCATGCGGGCGTGCTGGTGGCCGTGCACGTTTCGCCGGAAACGCACGATCAGGCCGCGGCGGTATTGCGTGAAGCAGGCGGAATGGACATCGAACGCGCGTCGGGCCGCTGGCAACAAGGCCGCTGGAGCGACTTCGATCCGCTGAAGCCGCCGCAACCGGCTGGCGAGTTCGCGCAATCGCGCGTGTGATCGTAGTTTCGCGCCGTATCGATGAAACGCCCGCTTCGCGCGGGCGTTTTCGTCTGTGCTAGACCCAGGGCGCGTTCGGCCGATTCGGCTGCACGTTGGCGGGAATGGCGCAGTCGGCCGGCAGCACGCGCCCCTTCTCCGCATGTGCGACGGGCGGCTCGCAGATGCGTCCGTATTCCGCGCGCGAAACGTGTGTCGAGCGCGCGTGCGCGTCGATGCTTTCTTGTCGGACATGCAAGGTCAGCGCCGATGCGGCGACAGCCGCCAGCACCAGAAACTCGCGATGCGCGAGCCGGTTGAAAAATTTCACTGCGTTCTCCTGTTGCCTTGTCGCGCGCACGTCCCGAACCGGTCGCGCGCTGTAGTGCGGTGACGGCAGCAAGGCGTATGCCGCGCGGCCCGCGATCGGGCACGCCGCGTGCGTCATGAATCCGCGAGCCGCATCCCGCAGGGGTTGCGCAGTGGCAATGTCCTAACGAAAAGGAGGTCTCATATGAGCACGAATGTCGTATCGGTACTCAACGATCTGGTCGAAACCTCGAAGGACGGCGAAAAGGGTTTTCTCAAGGCCGCCGAGGATACGCGTGATCCAAGCCTCAAGCTGCTGTTTCAGAATCGCGCGCAAAAGTGCGCCGAGGGCGCGCGCGAATTGCAGGACATCGTTGCACGCCTGGGCGGCAAGCCCGAAACCGGCGGATCGGTGTCGGGCGCGCTGCATCGCGGCTGGGTCGACGTGAAGTCGGCCGTAACCGGCCATAGCGATCACGCGATCCTCGCCGAATGCGAGCGCGGCGAGGATGCAGCGAAGAAGAATTATCGCGAGGCGCTCGACAAGGACCTGCCCGCCGATGTCCGCGCCGTGGTGGAGCGCCAGTATCAGGGCGTGCTGGAGAACCACGACCGCATCCGCGATCTGCGCGATCAATACGCAGCCGCGAAGTCCTGATGCTGACGCGGTGAAGCACGCGGCCCGGCTTTCCGGGCCGCTTCGAAAGCAAACGGCCGCACGAAGCGGCCGTTTGTTCGTCAAGCGACAGTACGACGCGGGTTACTGCGGCTGACCCTTGTCATTGGTGCCGAGCGCCGAAGCCGCTGCCGCTGCGGATGCGCCGTGCAGCTTGTGCGCCTTGTTCTGCTGATGCAGATTGGTGCCCTTCTGCTTCTTCGCCACCGGCGCCGAGGCTGCCGCATCGGAGGCTGCCTGGGCGAATGCCGTCGTCGAGAATGCCAGCGCGAGCGCGCCGATCAATGCCATCTTTTTCGTCTTCATGAAGAGCTCCTTTTTGCCGGGGCCTCTGAACGCCGGGCTACTGCGCATTCGTGAGCCGCCTGTTTGAGTGTCGACCTGAACGGCCGTCTCGTTTTTGAGTTTCGAAGTGCTGCGAGGTGCTGCGCACTGGTGAAGCGTCTTGCGAGAACTTGCGACTGAAGCACCGGACGACGAAAACGTGAACCGATGCCTCCAAGCGAGAACCCGCGCTTCGTCCGAGTCATCGCCTTTTGCGGCGAATCGTCGAACCCGCGCGGGTTCCGGTACTGCTGGCACTCAACCGCGGCCCGCCGAGGCGAAGCCGGGCATACGAACTATGCCATTACTTGGCGGCAATTTTAAGATGGTTCTTCACGGAAGCAACACCCGAGACGTTCGAGACGACTTCTTCGGCGGCGGTCTTGTCTTCCGCCGACGGCACCGTGCCCGTCAGGGAGACGACGCCCGCGTGCGTCTTGACGTGGATATGCGTGGACTTGACGTTCTTCGCGCCGAGCAGTTCGGCCTTCACTTTGGTGGTGATCGCGCTGTCGTCGACCTTCTGGCCCATCGACGTGCCGGAACCGCTCGTCGACGACGCTGCGTTGGTCTGTGCGCCGACGTTGAGCGCGAACACCACGCACGCGATACCGCCGGCTGCCTTCAGGATTTGAGTCGTCTTCATGTCGATACTCCCTTTTTTCGATTTTGGTCTGACGCCGCGTTCACGCATTCCGTGCTAGACGCGGCTCTTCGATGACGTCCGCGCCGTAGCACGCGGATCGTGAACTTCGATCCGCAACTTGCGTGCCAGATCCGGCGGCCGCGCGAGCCGACCGACGCCGAAGTGTCCTGAATGCCCCGCGCGGCAAGGCCTGAGTGCGTAGGCGAACAAATCTTCGCCGTTCATCGGAAGGCTTGCCCGCGCGCAACGCGACGCGCCTGAATCCCGCAGCGGTTTTGTCTGAGCGCGTGTAAAAACTGCGTGAAAGCGGCCTTGGAAAGGCTTCAAAAGAAGGGTGCCGGTGAGGAAAAACGTAGTCCCTGCACGACCTTAACGTTCGATGGCATGGCTGTTGCTTTATTAGTCGCAAACCTGCCCATCACGTCTGGAACAATCGAGGATTAGCAAGCAATGCCGCCTACACTCGAACTACGCGCGAAGCAAACGCTCGCACTCACGCCGCGCCTTCAACAGTCGGTTCGCCTTCTGCAACTCTCGTCGCTCGAGTTCCAGCAGGAACTGCGAAACGCACTGGATACCAACCCCTTTCTCGAATACGACGAGTCCCAGACCGAGGACAACGCGCTCGGCGCCGACAACGGCAGCTCGATGTCCGACTCGACCCTGTCGACCACATCCGACAACGCCACCGAGACGCCGCTCGCGCCCGAAGCGAGCATGGAAGCCGAATCGAACGTGGATTCCGGCTCGCGCGACGATTCCGTCAGCGAATTCTCGTCCGATCCGTTCGGCCGCGGCGCGTCGCGCAACAACGGCGACGGCGAAGGCTCCGATCCCGCCGACTGGGTTCGCATCGAACCTTCGTTGCACGAAACGCTCCACGACGCGCTGCGCCTTTATCAATTGAACGAACGCGATCGCGCCATCGCGCAGCTCATCATCGAAGCGCTCGATGACGACGGCTATCTGCGGCAGGACTTGAGCGACCTCGCGAATGTCGTGGAGATCGAACCCGCGCTTCACGAGGACGAACTCAACATCGCGCTGAAGCTCGTGCAATCGCTCGACAAGCCGGGCGTCGGCGCGCGCAATCTCTCGGAATGCCTGACGCTCCAACTCCAGGCGCTCGACGAGGACACGCCGGGCCGCGCCGTTGCGATGGAAATCGTCGCGCATCATCTGGAGCGCCTCGCGCGCCGCGAGCAGGCGGAACTGCAGAAGAAGATCGGCTGCAGCGCGGATGAACTGCGCATCGCGTGCGCGCTCGTACGCCGCCTCGATCCGAAACCGGGCGAGAACTACGGGTCGAGCGAGGACAACTACGTCGTGCCCGACGTCATCGTGCGTCAGGTGAAAAAGCAGTGGGTCGTGACGATCAATCCGGCGGTGTTGCCGCGTGCGCGCATCCATCGGATGTACGCGGAACTGTTCGCGCAGTCGGCCGGCGCGAGCCGTTCGCCGCTCGCGCAGCAGTTGCAGGAAGCGCGCTGGCTGATTCGCAACGCGCAGCAGCGCTTCACGACGATTCAGCGCGTGGCCGAATGCATCGTGTCGCATCAGAAGGCGTTCTTCGATTACGGCGAAATTGCGCTGAAGCCGCTCGTGCTGCGCGATGTCGCCGATGAACTCGGCCTGCACGAATCGACCATCTCGCGCGCGACGGGCAACAAGTACATGGCGACGCCACGCGGCATCTTCGAGTTCAAGCACTTCTTCCCGCGCGAGCTGTCGACGGAAAGCGGCGGCACGTGTTCGGCCGCGGCCGTGCGCGCGCTGCTCAAGGAAATGATTTCGAAGGAGAACACGCGCGATCCGCTCTCCGACGTGAGTCTCGCGAAGATGCTCGCCGATCAGGGCGTGATCGTCGCGCGCCGGACGGTAGCGAAGTATCGCCATCTGATGAAGGTGCCGCCTGCGGAATTGCGTCGTCAGGCGTAAGGCGTTTCACGCATCACAGCGGGTAACTGCTGAAGAGGCCGTCCCTTCGCGGACGGCCTCTTTCATTGATGCTCAACGCCAGCCCGATGCGCGATGCGTGCGCTTCCTCGCCGCCGTCGCCGCTAGCTCCGCGCCTAGCAGAAACACCGCCGCCGAGTAGTACAGCCACATGAGGATGATCGCGAGCGAACCGGCCGCGCCGAACATGTTCGCCGTGCCCGCGTGCGCGAGATAGAACGCGAAGAGGCGCTTGCCGGCTTCGAAAAGCATCGCGGCGGCGGCGGCGCCGAGCGCGGCATCGCGCCAGAGCATGCGCGTCGTCGGCAGGAATTTGAGCAGCACGGTGAAGGCGATCATCAGCACGCCGAGCGATATCGCGCGTCGCGTCAGCCCCGAGAGCACGACGAACGGACTGCCATCGCCCAGCACCCAATGTCCGAGCAACTCGACGAGCGCGTCGAGCACGAGCAGCACCGCGACCAGCAAACCCGAACCGACCACGAGCCCGAACGACATCAGCCGCACGCGCAGCAGCGTGACGATGCTTTCGCGCGTGCTCACGGCGGGCGTCGGCCAGATGACGTTGAGCGCGCTGTGCAGCGACGAGAATGTCGCCGATGCGCCGATCAGCACGCCCGCGAGCGACAGGATCGCCGTGCTGCGCGCGATGTCCGCGTGCCACGCGTTCGCGACGATCGCTTCCAGCGCGTGCGCCGCATCGACGCCGACGACGCCGCTGATTTCGTCGAAGAGCCTGCCTTGCACGGCATCGGCGCCGAAGAAGACGCTCGCCACCGCGATCACGATGACGAGTGTCGGCGCAAGCGAGAACGCGGCGAAGAACGCGATCGCCGCCGAGAACATCAGGCAGTGGTCCTGCGACCATTGCATGACGGGATCGACGATCCACGAAAGCCAGCCGAAGCGCGACGTGCGGCCCGATGCGACGGGCGCGGATTGTGTGGCGGAGACGTCCTGATCCATCGTGAGCGTGACTGGGAGCAATCCGACGATGTTAGCCCCGCGATGCGAAGCGCGTGTAAAAAGCGGCGCGCTCCGTCCGGAGCGCGCCGCTTGCAGTGTGCCTCAGCCGATGCGTGTCAGGATCGATCGGCTGCGGGGTCGGCGTCCTCGTCGGGGAGATCGCGCGTTTCGTCCTCGATTTCGTCGGGCAGGATGTCGGCATCGGCTTCCAGATTGTTGTCGCCATCCGCCGATGCCGCCTCGCCCGTGCCGAAGCGGTCCGTATCGCTGTTCAGCTCCGCCTCGGACTGCCCGAGCGCGTGGGCGTCGAGCTCGTCCTCGATGTCGCCGGGATAGCGCTTTTCGCCCTGCACGTCGGAGCCGCTATCCGACGAGTCGCTCGGGCCGAGCGCGCCGGTGCCGTGTCCCTTGCCGTATTCCGCGCCGTCGTCTTCGGGCGGGTTCAATGTGCTTCCGCTCATCATGACCTCCTTCGTTCGTGTCCACGATGAATCCGCAAGTCCCGTTCCGCGCGTAAAAAACCCGCGCTTCTTTCGAAGCGCGGGTTCTTCTCTATCGGCGAATCGGAGCGTTCAGGCCTTGGCGGCCGGCCGCTTGGCTTCGGACGCGCCCTGCTTCACGGTCTTGACGGTTTTCTCCGTGACGGAAGTCGCCGTCGCGACGCTGCGCAAGTCCGACAGGAACGAATCGCGCCAGACCGAAAGATTATTCTCGCGCAGCGGCGCCATCATGTCGGCGTGACGCGCCTGGCGTTCGGCGAGCGGCATCGACAATGCGCGCTCCAGCGCTTCGGACATCTGCGACAGATCGAACGGATTGACGACGAGCGCGCCCGGCAACTGGTCCGCCGCGCCTGCGAACTGCGACAGGACGAGCGCGCCCGGATCGGCCGGATCCTGCGACGCGACATATTCCTTCGCGACGAGATTCATGCCGTCGCGCAGCGGCGTCACGTAGCCGACTTGCGAGAGCCGGAACAGCGCCATCAGCAGATTGCGCTCGTATTTGCGGTTGAGATACTGGATCGGCGTCCAGTCGAGCTGCGCGAAACGTCCGTTGATGCGCCCCGCCTCGCCTTCCAGATTCTGTCGAATGCGCTGATAGGTCTGCACGTCCGAGCGCGTCGGCGGCGCGATCTGCACGAGCGACACGCGCCCATGCCAGCCGGGCGCATTCAGCAGCAGGCGCTCGAACGCCTGAAAGCGCTCGACGAGACCCTTCGAGTAGTCGAGACGATCGACGCTCATGATGAGCTTGCGGCCGCGCATGCTGTCACGCAGGCTTTTCACCGGCTTGCGGTTCGAGAACTGCTCGGCGGCCTTGGCGATGGCGTCCGGATAAATGCCGATTGGATACGCGCCCACCTTGAGCATGCGGCCGAAGGCCTGAAGCATGCCGTCGTCGTCGTTGTAGTGGCCGCGGCTCGTGCGTTCCACGTAATCGATGAACGACTGCTTGTCGGCATCCGTCTGAAAGCCGACGACGTCGTACTGGCACATCGCCGCGATCAGTTCCTCATGCGGCGGAACCGTACGCATCATCTCCGGCACCGGAAACGGAATATGCAGGAAGAAGCCGATCGGATTCGCGACGCCGAGCTTGCGCAGTTCCTGCGCGAACGGGAGCATGTGATAGTCGTGCACCCAAATGATGTCGTCGGGCTTGAGCAGCGTCTTCAGCTTGGCCGCAAGACTCGCGTTCACGCGCATGTAGCCCGCGTACTCCTCTCGATCGAAGCGCGAGAGGTCGTTGCGATAGTGAAAAGTCGGCCACAGGGTGGCGTTCGAGAAACCTCGGTAATACTGGTCGTAATCGCGGCGCGTCAGGCCGACGGTCGCGTAGGTCACTTTTCCGCTGTTCTCCAGAACAGGCGCGCCCGATTCGCCGACGATCTCGCCGCTCCATCCGAACCACACGCCCCCAGTCTCCTTGAGCGCGTCCAGAACGCCGATCGCGAGGCCGCCCGCGCTGGGCTTGCCTTCCTGGATCGGTGCGACGCGATTCGATACCACGATCAATCTGCTCATTACAGCATCACCTCATCAGTTGTCGTTGCATGCTCGAATTGGCGATCAAGGGTATGCAAAAGCTGTGCCTTTTTGTTGGTTTTTGTAAACGAAAGTTTGTATGAAGATGTTACGGACGAACGAAAACACGCGGCGAAGGCGCGCCGCGTAGAAATTTTTGTTCTTTTGCCGGATGCTGCCGCCGGCTGAAATCACGAGTCCTGCTCGGAGCCCAAATCGCGCTGATAGTCGATTCCTTCGCGCCGCACGCCGCCCTGATTGTGTTCGCCATCGGGCGGTACGCCAGGCGCGGGGCGGTTCTGCGAGGCGGGATCGTGTTCGGCGGAAGGTGCGGACGCGCTCTGCGTGCCGGCCGACTTGGCGGCTTCGGCGCGCGCTTCGCGCTTGGAAGAATGACGCGCGGAGCGTCGAAGTGCGGGATGCCTCATGATGCCTCCAGGTAAGAAGGCCGTCGCGATAGTGACGTCGGCGGCGTCGGACCGATGCGCTGCGATGAGCGCGGCTTCAGAAAAAACGACCGGCGACAGAACGTGTCGCCGGTCATCGTTGCGTCATCCGTTGTAATCCCTACGTCCGGGATGGAAACTTATTCAAACCTTGCACGAATTCTGGGCATTGTCCAACGTCTGCGGTTCAACATCGTTCTGACACGCTATTGCACATGCGGCTGATCGCCCGGTCCAGGCGGCGGATCGCCGATCGGCTGCGACGGCGGTTCGGGCGGCTCGCGCGTCGGGTCCGGATTGGTGTCGGGCGGAATCGGCGTGGGCGGCGGCTGGTCCGGCGGCGTCACCGGCGGGTCCGGCGGCTGCGGCGTCTGAGCTTCGAAACGGGCATCGTCGGAAGCGCGGATCGACATGTTGAGTGACATGATGGGCTCCTTGCGGTCTTGTGATCGTACTTTTCCCATCCGCGACACGCACTGGCGCGACTGCGCGGATGTCATTCGATCGGCAGCAAGGGCCATGCCCCTGAGACACATCGGCTACGTTCGCTTCTGAGACATTATCGGCGTAGAAAACGCGCCTGCCAATGAAAAACGCCTGCGGTTTTACAAGCCGCAGGCGTCGATTTGTCTAAAGATACGCGAAGTTCAGGAATTTTCGCTGTCGGAATCGCTTATGTCGCCGCCTTCGCCGACGGCAGCCTTGTTCGCATCCTCGCCGTACTCGACGAGCCGGTTATAGAGCGTTTTCAGGCTGATGCCGAGGATTTCCGCCGCGCGCGTCTTCACGCCGCCGCACTGATCGAGCGTCGCCAGAATGAGCTGACGGTCGGCCTGCGCGAGCGACGTGCCGAACGGAATCGTCACCGCCGTGCCCGCCGACGGCTTCGAAAGCGAAATCTGCAGCGGCACGGTCGCGGTGCTGTCCGAGTCCGACGCCGACATGATGTACGCGCGCTGCACGTAGTTCTTCAGTTCGCGCACGTTGCCGGGCCAGTTGTACGACGCCAGCATCTCGCGGACGGCGGGCGGGAAATCCTTTTTCGTGTTGTACCGGGCGTTCAGTTCGTCGAGAAACGCCTGGCCGAGCAGCTCGACGTCCTTGCCGCGCTCGCGCAGCGGCGGCAGGTTGATCGGGAACACGTTCAGACGGTGATAAAGGTCGAGGCGCAGCTTGCCTTCGAGCACGGCCTGCTCGGGATCGCGATTGGTCGCGGCGATCAGGCGCACGTCCGTCTCGATTTCCTTGGTCGTGCCGACGCGCATGAACATGCCCGTCTCCAGCACGCGCAGCAGTTTCACCTGAAGCTCGATCGGCATTTCCGTGATTTCGTCGAGGAACAGCGTGCCGCCGTTCGCGCGTTCGAAATAACCCTTGTGCTGCCGATCCGCGCCCGTGAACGAGCCGCGCTCGTGGCCGAACATCTCCGATTCGATCAGGTTCGGTGAGATCGCGCCGCAGTTCACCGCGATGAACGAATGCTTGCGGCGCAGCGAGAGCTCGTGCAGCGTCTGCGCGGCGACTTCCTTGCCGGTGCCCGACTCGCCGATGAGCAGCACCGATGCCGCCGTCGGCGCGACGCGGCCGACCTGGTCGTAGACGGTCTGCATGGCAGGTGAATTGCCCAGCATCAGACCGAAGCGGCCCATGCGGCGCAATTCGCCGCGCAAGGTGCCGATTTCCGCTTTCAGGTCGCCGGCGCGCGGCAGGCGCGAAAGGATGGCCTTCACGCGCTGCATGTTGATCGGCTTGACGAGGTAGTCGGCGGCGCCCATCTTGAGCGCGCTGACGGCGGATTCCACCGTCGCGTGTCCCGTAATGACGATGAACTCGACGCCCGAGCGCGGATCGAGATCCTCGAACAGGTCGACGCCCGTGCCATCGGGCAGTTTGAGATCGGTGAATACGACGTCCGGCGTTTGCCGCACGAGCTGGATGCGCGCCTCGCGCAGATCGCTGGCGGTGGCCGTCGTCAATCCGTCTTCGCCGATGATCGCGGCTAGCGCCTCGCGGGTACTGGGATCGTCATCGACAATCAATACGTGTGGCATTGCGTTTCGAATTCTTCCTAAGCGTTTCAGGGTCACACGCCAGGTGGCGGCGTGGTCTTCTCCGCGCGGCGGCGCTGCCGCACGGGCCGGTGCGATTCGCGGTTACGGCCGAAAAAAGATAATCGGCGTCACGCAGAATGCGCGAAAAATAAAATAATTTCCGATTTCTGCACGCTTGATTCGGCCCAAGTAAGTTTTTCCATTTAGGCAACTTATGGCCGAAGTTTCACTGATTATAAGCGTTTATCAAGATGAAAACGCACGCTGGTCCAGCGTGCGTTTGATTGATCGGACCATTAATTCGGCCGAATGTCTGAAGTGAATCAACTCCGCGGAAAATGCCATGCATCGGCGGTGCCGCCGACCGCACCGTGGCCATTTACGGCCTGCCCGCTCGCGCCGGTGGCGGGCGTGAGCACCTTGCCGCCCTCGTCTTCCCAACGGCTCAGATCGCGTGCAGTGCGCCGCCCGGCGTCCTGAGACTGCACCCACTTCCATGCGAGAACGCCGCCTAGCGCGAACAGCGCGCCGAAAATTCCGATTGAAGGCCGTGCCATTTGTGTTCTCTCCTTCGTCTAATGAAAATCGCCGCTGTCAGGAAAGCCGGCCGGAGCGATAAAGCTGTAAATCACCGCGAAACCAGAAGTCCCACCAGAAAACCGACGCCCGCCGCCATGCCGAGCGATTGCCAGGGATTGTCCTTCACGTATTTCTCGGTGCAATCGACGCCTGCGCGGTATCGGCTTTGCGCACTCGCCTGTGCATCTTCGAGCGCGCCGCGCGCCGAATCGACGTGATCGCGCAGACGCGAGCGCAGCGCATCGACGCCCTCGCCTGGCAGCGTCGCCGACAAGCGCAGCAATTCCTCGGCGTCGTTCAGCAGCACCTTGATGTCTTCGATGATCTTTTGCTTGCCCAACGCAAGCTGGACAGTCGTTTGACTCATGGAATGTAGTCCTCGCCCAAGTGGGTTTGTCGGGATCGTCGGCGCGCGTCAGCGCGTTTCGGCGACAGGCACGCCCGCGACGCGGAGGCGCTCGCCCGCCGCGCTGCGCGCGCGCAGGCTGCGCACGACGCCGCTCGCCATCAACGCGCCGCCCATCGCGCCGAACACGAGGCTCGTCACGTTCGCGGCACGCGCGAGCGCTGGCGTGCCCGCCGCATAGCCTAGCACCGCGCACATCAGCGCGGTCACGAGCGCGACAGCGGCCCAGTGATAGATGTCGATCGGCTCGCCGGCCGTGAGTTCCTTCCGGGTCCGGGCCGGCCGCGTGGGAATCGAGCGCGGATGTGCGCCCCCGTCGAAGTTGAAAATGTCTTCCATGATGCGTTGCCTCTCTCGCCCATCCTCGTGTGTGCGCCTCCGAGACCGCGCCCGTCGGCAATTTCTCGAATATGAGTCACGATGTGAGCCCTATCTTGCAGCTTTCGTGCCAGATCCGGCGACATCGCGCAGGACTGCCGATGGGAGGCGAACCCGCCGACGATCGGGTAACAATTACGCCGTCGCCTTGTAAATTTTCAGTACGGCAAGGAGAACCTTTCCGGAAGCGCCGCGAGGGCCCGCGCGATGCAGACAAAATGCGCTGAACGGCCGGCCCGCGCATTGCCGCAATGTCGTTGCGAATGGTTAAATAGCGTTTATGAGATAGGTGCGTTTGCAACGAACCGGCTCTGAACAAGCAGCCGATGCAGACGCGCCTGGACCGACGCTCAACCAGGAACGACGCTCACGGATCGCGTGAGTCTCAAGGGCAGCGCGCAAGGGCGCGTCATATGCCGATGCGCGCGGTCATCCACGGTTGCGCCGCTCGCGCGCGCCGAGCCGCGCCAGGCCGATTGCGACCGGAAGCGCCCGCGCGAGTCCGCCGCCCGCCCACTACATACGCAGCACTCAGGAACGATCAGGACACATGGCGTCAACCGATCTGGATCAGCCGCCCGCCGCGGTCGGCGATACACCCGCGCAAAGAAAACGCAACACGGGGGAAGTGCCGGGCTTGAAGTCTTATGGACTGCTCTATGGCTCGTCGCCCGTGATGCAGGAGTTGTACGCGCAAATCGAGCGCGTGGCCGCGACCGATGCGACCGCGCTCATCATCGGCGAGTCGGGCACAGGCAAGGAGCTCGTCGCCCGTACGATTCACGACCACAGCGCGCGCAAGGACGCGCCGTTCATCGCGGTGAACTGCGGTGCGATTCCCGACAATCTCATCGAGGCCGAGCTCTTCGGCCACGAGAAAGGCAGCTTCACGGGCGCGGTGCAGGGACGCATCGGCTATTTCGAGCATGCGAACGGCGGCACGCTCTTCCTCGACGAAGTGACCGAGATGTCGCCCGTGCGCCAGGTCAAGCTGCTGCGCGCGCTGGAAACAGGCACGTTCTTTCGCGTCGGCGGCAACGATCTCATCAGCTCCGATGTGCGCGTGATCGCGGCGACGAACCGCGATCCTGTCGCGGCCGTGAAGGAAAACGGCCTGCGCGAGGATCTCATGTACCGGCTCGCCGTATTCCCGCTGCGCGCGCCGCCGTTGCGCGAGCGCGACTCGGATCGCGAACTGCTCGCACAGCATTTCCTGTCCGAAATGAACGCGCAGGAGGGCACGAACAAGGTCTTCAGCAAACGCGCGCTCGACGTGCTGCGCACGTATTCGTGGCCGGGCAACGTGCGCGAACTGAAGAACACGGTTTATCGCGCGTTCATTCTGGCGGAGAAGACGGTGGAGATCGCGCATCCGCATCTCGCATCGCGCGTGAAGAAGCCGGTCACGCAAGGCGACGCCATGAACGTCTGGGTCGGTACGCCGCTCGCCGATGCGCAGAAGCAGATCATCCTCGGCACGCTCAAACACTGCGGCGGCGACAAGCGGCGCGCCGCGAAAGCGCTCGGGGTGAGTCTGAAGACTTTGTACAACCGCTTGGGCGCGTACGAAAACGAGGACACCGAGGGCAGCGACGCGTCGTCGAATAGCGAAAGCTGAAGCGTATCCGAGGCGATATCCGCATGACCGGGAAGCGAGCGCAGACATCCGCGCTCGCTTTTATTTCGCCCTCGGTGCGGTACGTGGATCGAAACGTGCTCTTCACGCTTGCAATTTCTTGCAATTTTCTCAAACCGGTAATTAGAAGCATGCTTCAAAATGCGCGGAGCCCGCGTGCGCGTTTCGTCGCTTCGCGTTGCCGGGCGGTGACTTGAGGGCGGAACCTCAAGTAGATTCGAGGCCCTCGAACCCCGATCGCAAGCGTCGGGAAACGGAAGACGAAGGAAAAGCAACATGCAGATCAGGGTTCATCGGAGCGGGTCGCGTGCCGCCGCGCTCGCCGCGATCGTTTCGGGCGCCATCGCTTGCGTGAGTCTCAGCGGATGCAATTCGCTCTACAGCGAAGGCGCGACGGCCGGCGCCGGTATCGCGGGCGCCGCGGTGGCAAACAGTGTCACCAGCAACGCCGCCGTCGCAACGGGCATCGGCCTCGGCGCGGTCGCCGCCGCGCGCGCGGGCGTGCAGTACACGCAGCGCGTCGCGCATACCTACTCGCAGGATCAGATTGCGACCGTCGCCGGTCCGCTCGCGGTCGGCGCGGTTGCGCCGTGGAAGGCCGTGCATTCAGTGCCGATCGAGGACGACGAAAAAGGCCGCGTGACGGTGAGCCGCACCATCAGCAGCGGCGTGCTCGAATGCAAGGAGATCGTGTTTTCCGTCGATCGCGACGCGACCAAGGACCGCCCCGCCGACAGCGCGTTCTACGTGGCATCGGTATGCCGCGACGGCAACAAGTGGAAGTGGGCGTCCGCCGAACCGGCTACGCCGCGCTGGGGCGCGCTGCAATGACGCTGTCTTTCGACGTATCTTTTGCGCTGCGTCTTGGGCTCGTCGCTGCCGGCGCGGCCGCGTGCCTGACGATGAGCGGCTGCGCATCGATCGGCGCCGCGACGGGTGCGGTGGCGGGCGTCGCGACCGGCGCGTTCACGACGAACCCGGCTGTGGGCCTGGGCGTCGGCATCGCGGTGCAGGCCGCCACCGACGAACTCGTCGCGCGCACGATGAAATCGCTGCATCAGGATCAGCAGGTCATGATCGCGGTGACGGCGGGCATGTCGCAGGTCGGCGAAACGCGGCCATGGAAGGTCAAGCATACGTTGCCGGTCGAGAACGGCCACGGCGAGGTGCGCGTGCTGCGCGAGTTCAATAGCGCGCTCGCGAGCTGCAAGGAATTCGCGTTTTCGGTCGTCGATGGCGACGATGCGAAAGCGCCCGCCGAGTGGTTCGTCGCTACGGCCTGCCAGCAATCCGAAGGATGGAAATGGGCGTCGGCGGAACCGGCCGTCGAGCGTTGGGGGAATCTGCAGTAGGTTTCCCGCGGCTGGATATCGAACGCGCGGCGCTCGTCACGAGCGCCGCGCTTTTTTGCGGTCTCAGCCGTTCGCGATCGCTTCGAGCGCGACCCGCGCCAGAAAGCCGCTGCGGGTTTCGTGGCGCGCCTCGACGTAGCTGTCGATCTTGCGCAGCACGAATCGCGGCAGGCTGATGTTGATGCGCTCGGGACGCGAGTCGAGCTTCGAGAGATCGACTTCGACGTAGGCCCAGATTGCCGTGGCGAAGTCGGGGTTCGGCATCAGATCTTCAATCGGGGAAGGCACCAGCGAAACGTCCAAACCGTCCTCTATAAGAATCGAGACGTGGCTGTAGATTGCCTCCTTCGTATTTTTAATTGCCTCGTCGACCGTCTCTCCCGCAGAAAAAACGCCGGGAATGTCAGGCACGGTAACGCCGTAGCAACTGTCCGGGTCTTTGTGAATGGCGACTGGGAATTCCACTTTCGAATCTCCGTTATGAAGAGTACAGCCGGTTGAGCAACCCGGCCGTCTTGAGGACGCTTCTTACCGTTCCAATGGAAAGATCTTTTCGGGGATGAGGCACCGTGACCAAGCTCATATTTCCCCGACGTTTGAAATGATGGTGACTGCCGACAATTCGGTCCAAGTGCCACCCGTCATCCAGCAGCATTCGTATCAAGCGCGATGAATCCATCTCGTCTCCGAACGCTGCGTGTGTAGCTTTACACACGCAGCAACACTGTTCAAGACGAAAACGGTACGATTCAACGCACCGCGCGAACATTCAGCCAAACGGCCAACGCGCAAAGAAAAAGCGCGGCGCCGTCGCCGGCAACCGCGCTTCGCGTGCTTGCATCCACAGGAAACTCAAGCCTCCACGTCCTCCAGGCTCAGCATCTCGGTCTGATCGTTGTACGAGAAAATTTCCCCGTAGCGGCCCCAGTCGATAACCGCATCGAGCGTTTCCTGCGCGGCCTTGTCGGAGAGAAAGTCCTCCAGTTCCTGCTCGAAGCGCAAGCGCGGCGCGCGATGCCCAGGCCGCTCGTTCAGCACCTTCTTGATCCGCGCCGCCAGCGGCACGTGCCGCAGCAGATGCTCCGCGAACATCATCTTGCGCTCCTGCGTGCCGAACTCCGCGAACACGCGCGCCTGCGGCGTCAGATAGATGTCGCCCTCGCGCACGTCCGCGAAACCGAGATGTTGCAGCACTTCCGCGATCGGGAAGAGATCGTCCACTTCGAGATGCAGCGACCGCGCGATTTCCGGCATGTCCGCGCGGCCGTGGTACGGCTCGGCCGCGAGCGTTTCGATGAGACCCGCCATCAGGTTCGTCGAGACTTCGGGCAGCCAGCTTCCCAACTCCAGCCCCTTCTTCTTCGCTTCGCCCATCTGCCGCGCGGTCATCTTCGCGTAGATATCGTCGACGAGACGCCGGAACGCCGGATCCAGGCGATTGCGCGGATGCTTGAACGGCACCTTGATCTCGGCCATCACGCGGCCCGGATTCGACGACAGCACGAGAATGCGGTCGCACATGAACACCGCTTCCTCGATGTTGTGCGTGACGATCAGCACCGACTTGATCGGCATGCGCCCTTGCGTCCACAAATCGAGCAGGTCGGTGCGCAGGTTTTCGGCGGTGAGCACGTCGAGCGCGGAGAACGGCTCGTCCATCAACAGCAAGGTCGGATCGACGACCAGCGCCCGCGCGAAACCCACGCGCTGACGCATCCCGCCCGACAATTCACGCGGATACGCGTTCTCGAAGCCGTCGAGACCGATCAGGTCGATCGCGGCCAGCGCGCGCTCGCGCCGCTCGCGCGCGGCCACGCCTTGCGCTTCCAGACCCGCTTCCACGTTCTGCAGCACGGTCAGCCACGGAAACAGCGCGAAGGTCTGAAACACCATCGCGACGCCCTTCGCGGGACCGCGCAACGGCTCGTTCAGATAAGTGACTTCGCCGCCCGTCGGCTCGATCAGCCCGGCGATGATGCGCAGAAGTGTCGACTTGCCCGAGCCCGAACGTCCGAGCAATCCGACGATCTCGCCTTCGCGCAGCGAGAGATTCGCATCGTCGAGCACGAGCAGTTCGCCCTGCGTCTTGTTGAAGCCGCGGCTCACGTTCGCGACGCGCAGGATTTCCGCGCCGAGACGCGGCGGCGTGCCCTGGGGTCGCCGCGAGTCTTGCGCAGCGGACGTCTGCGTAGTTTTCAGGTTCTGCATCGGAACTCGTCCTCAATCCAGCCGGAGTCTTGCTTCGGCGTAGGCGTATAGCGGGCGCCACAACAGTCGGTTGAACAGCGTGACGAACAGCGACATCACGGCGATGCCAAGAATGATTTTCGGATAGTCGCCCGCGGCGGTCGTCTGGGCGATATACGCGCCGAGACCATGCGCGACAACCTCCGTCTTGCCCCACGACACCGCTTCCGCGACGATGCTCGCGTTCCACGCGCCGCCCGAAGCGGTGATCGCGCCGGTGATGTAGTAAGGGAAGATGCCGGGGAGCATGCACTTCTTCCACCACTGCCAGCCGCGAATCTGGAAGTTGGTCGCGGCCTCGCGATAATCGTTCGGGTAGGAAGACGCGCCCGCCACCACGTTGAAAAGGATATACCACTGCGTGCCGAGCACGATCAGCGGCGAGAGCCAGATATCCGGGTTCAGATGCCAGCGCACGATCACGACGACGAACACCGGAAACAGCAGGTTCGCCGGGAACGCGGCGAGGAACTGCGCGAGCGGCTGGATCTTCTCGGCGAGCGCCGGGCGCAGGCCGATCAGCACGCCGAGCGGCACCCAGATCACCGAAGCGATCGCGATCAGCACGACCACGCGCAAGAGCGTGATGAAGCCGAGCACGAACACGTGGCCGACTTCGCTCCACGTGACGCCCGTCGCGACGAACGACGCGACCTTCCACACGACGAACACCGTGACTAGCAGCACGGCCGTGCCCCACGCGATATCGCCCGCGCGCGTGGACGGCACCTTCGCGCGCAGCGGCAGGCCGACGTTTTCCAGCGCGCCCTGCAGCGACGGCAGCTTGATCGGCACGCGCGCCGCCTTCGCGAGAATCCAGCCGGCCGGAACCAGCAGACGATGAATCAGGCGCGTGCGGCGGATCAGGTCGAGCAGCCACGACTTCGGCTCGTCGCCGGAACTCGTGTTCTCCATGCGGAATTTGTCCGCCCACGCGACGAGCGGGCGGAACATCAACTGGTCGTAGGCCAGGATGACGACGGTCATCGCGAGAATCACCCAGCCGATCGCGGAGAGATTGCGCTCGCCGATGGCGGTCGCGAGATACGCGCCGATGCCCGGCAGTACGATCGTGCGGTTGCCGACCGTGATCGCCTCGGAGGCGACCACGAAGAACCAGCCGCCCGACATCGACATCATCATGTTCCAGATGAGGCCCGGCATCGAGAACGGCACTTCGAGCTTCCAGAAGCGCTGCCAGTTGGTGAGATGAAAACCGCGCGAGACTTCGTCCAGATCGCGCGGCACCGTGCGCAGCGACTGATAGAAGCTGAACGTCATGTTCCACGCCTGGCTCGTGAAGATCGCGAAGATCGCCGCGCATTCGGCGCCGATCACGCGCCCCGGGAACATGGCGAGGAAGAACGTCACCGTGAACGAGATGTAGCCCAGCACCGGCACCGACTGGAGAATGTCGAGAATCGGCACGAGCACGATCGACGCGCGCCGGCTCTTCGCCGCGAGCGTGCCGTAGATCAGCGTGAAAATGAGCGACGCGACCATCGCCAGCAGCATGCGCAAGGTCGTGCGCAACGCGTATTCGGGGAGATTCGCGGGGTCGAGCGAGATCGCCTGGGTCTGCAGGGTCGAGATCGGCGCCAGGGTCTCGTGGAAACCGACTGCGGCGAGCGCGATGATGCAGATGATCATCGGGAACGCGACGAAATCCCAGCGGTTGGGCAGGATCCGCCACGCCGACGCATTCGCCGTGCGATTCAGATTGAAACCAAATTCCATGCAAGGCCCTCCCCGTAAGGCTTTGTTCCGACCGCGCCGGGCGCGGGATGTTGCTTCTGACGGCAGATAACCGTCAGGCGGGCAAGAAGCCTCTGCCCGGGACGACCCCATGCTCAACGCACGGAGCCGCCGAAACGACGACACGTTCAGTTCGCAGCGCGGCGCCAGGCAGTCGCCGCGTCAGACGATCCCCGTTCTGAACCGCGCGACACTACACCAACCCGCGTGACAGGCACAACCTTCATGCGGTCCGGCACGCGAATCATGCGATGTTTCTGTTGCTCTTCGGCACGGCACGGGCAAAATGAAGGGCAGCCCGCGTCGAATGCGCCCGGCGCTCGTGCTTTCGCTTCCTTTCAGTTTGGCTGCGGCTCGCCGCTATTCGACGAAGAAGCGCCAGCGCGTGCGCCCGGCGCGCGTCCGTTGTGTTGGACAGACGTCGCACGCCGTGACATGGCGCTTGATAGGCGGCAAAAAACATCGTCCAATCTGGGCTTATCACAAACAATAATTTGAGCGCCGATGCGATGCGAGACGCCAGATCCGAGCCGAATAACCGCCTGAGCCGCGCCCGCCGCCCCGTTGCGAGCACAAGCCGGAATACGGCAGACATCACGCGCTGCAATCCACACGCCCGCGTCGACCGCCATGTGCACACCGCGCCGAATGGCCGGCATGGCGCATGCGACCTTTGTCTCGCGTGAACCTCCCATGCGCGCGCGTCCGATGAACAAACTCATCCTGCACCGTGTGATCGCGACGCTCGGCATCGCCGCGTTGGCGTGCGCGTGCTGGGTGGCCGCCGGCTTGTTGTCGGACCGAATGGTACAACAGGAGATGACGGCGACGGTGCGTACCGAGCGTCAGATGGCGGGGTCGATCGTCGACAACATGGCGCAGATCATCGCGAGCGATCTGGCGATGTCGCGCGCCATTCCCGCCACGCTCGCGCAGATGGACCTCACGCAGCGCGCGCTCGCGGAGTCGCGGAATTATGCCTCGAACCCGGCCGGGACGGAACTCGAACGCCGCAAGGACTGGACCGCGCGCCCCGCGCTCGAAAAGGTCAATCACTTCCTGCACGACGCGCAGGGCTTCTCCGGCCTCGACTCGATCTGGCTCGTCAACGAGCGCGGCTTCTGCATTGCGTCGAGCAACGCCGCCGACGACGACAGCTTCATCGGCTACGACATGAGCGCCCGGGGCTATGTCGCCCGCGCGCTGCTCGGCGGCTTCGTCGAGATGTACGGCGTCGGGCGGCTGTCCGGCGAGCCGGGCATCTTCATCGCGGCGCCCGCTTACGAAGACGGCATCCTGGTCGGCGCGGTGATCGCCAAAGTGAGCATCGACCGGCTGCGGCACTGGGTGTCGCGCGCCGGCACCTTCGTGACCGATGAAAACGGCGTCGTCGTGATGGCGCACGACGGCCGGCTCGAATACCAGGCGATGCCCAATGCGCCCATCGCGCGCATGACGGAGCGCGAACGCGTCGAGCACTATCGGCGCGAGTCGTTTCCGGAGCTGCGCATCGCGCACATTGGCGAGCAGATGCGCGCCTCGGAGCACTGGCTCGCGCCCGCGCTCGCGCAAACCTTCTACGCCGCGAACGGCAGCAACGTGCCTTCGCTCTACGACGAGCGCACGGGTCTCAATTCGGGACTGTCGGCGCATATCGTGCATCCGCTCACGAGCTGGCCGGAGATCAGCCGCAATCACAGCCGCGACCGCTTCCTCGTGTTCCTGACGATGCTCGGCGTCGTGACGCTCGCGATCGTGATCGCGACGTCGTATTCGCGTGAGCGGCGCCTGCACCGCGCGACCCGCGATCTCGCTGAACAGCTCCAGTCGGCCAATACGCTGCTTTCGGCCGAAGCGCGCCACGACGCGCTCACCGGCGCCCTCTCGCGCCGCTATTTCCTCGACACGCTGCGTCACGAAGTGGAGCTCGCGCGCTCGGTCGGCACCCCGCTGTCGGTGGCGATCGCGGATCTCGATCACTTCAAGCAGATCAACGACCGCTTCGGGCACGCGTCGGGCGATCGCGCGCTGGAGCATTTCGTCGAAGTGTGCCGTGCGCAGCTTCGTCCGAGCGATGCGATCGGGCGGCTCGGCGGCGAGGAATTCGGCATCCTGCTGCCGCAAACCCCGCTCGCCGACGCGCACGCCGTGCTTGAGCGCCTGCGGAAGCGCTTCCATCACGAGCACTGCGCGCATCTGCCGGACGACGCGGCGCTGTCGGTATCCATCGGCATCACGGAGCTCGCGCCCGACGACGCGCTCGAATGGATTCTCTCGCGCGCCGACCTCGCGCTTTACGAGGCGAAATCGCGCGGGCGCGACCGCAGCGAAGTGCGCCCCGCCGATCCCGGCCCGTCCACCCGGCATCCCGAAGACACGCTGGCCGGCAAGTAGCCGGCCGAACCGGCGCGTCGAGTCACCGCACGGTCATGCGCGTGCCGCGACGCGCACGCATCGCGCAGGTATCATCGATGTTCGAAATCGAATGCCGCTGGCGTGAATCGGGAGGATTGCATGAAGGGAAATCTGGTCATCGTGTGCCGGGATCAGGACGCAGAAACGTTCGACCACCTGCTCGCCGAGTACGGCTCTTTTCAGACGCGGCTGTCGTCGACGACGTGGTTCCTGAAGATCGATCTCGCGCCCGAGGTGATTCAGGAGGAGATTCTCTCGCGCCTCGGCAAGTACACGACGCACTACATCTTCGAGGCGTCGACGGTGACGTACAACACGGTGGACAGCGAAGCGGCGTCCGCGCTCGAAACCCTGTTCGACTGACGCCGCTCCGCCTCTCTGACCGAGCGCGCCGTTACAGCGCGCGCTCTTCGTGCTGCGACCCGGCGCGGCGCTCCTGCACCGGCCGCGTGGCGCTGTCGAACGGAAAGGTCATCGTGACCTGCAATCCGCCGTCGGCACGATTGCCGATCTCGCACTCGCCGCCCGCACGTCGCGCGAGCCGCTCCACGATCGCGAGTCCGAGCCCGCTGTGGCCGCTGCCGCCGCGCGCCGGATCGAGCCGCACGAAAGGCCGGCTCGCCTTGATGAGATCGTCCGGCGCGATGCCCTTGCCGTGATCGGACACCGACAATACCCAGCCCTTGGCTTCCCGCCGCGTCTCGATGACGACCGGCGGCGCGCCGTATGCATGGGCGTTATCCAGCAGATTCGACAGCAACCGGTCCAGCGACGCCGCCGGCAGCGCGAAAGCGGGCCCCGCTTCGAGCTTCAAGCGGATCGGCTGCGCGTCCGGCGACACCGCGCGATACGCCCGCGCGATCCGCTCGCACTGCTCGTCGACGGGAACCGGCTCGCTGCCGTCCGGGCGGTCGTGCGCGAACACGAGGAACTGGTCGACGATATGCGCCATCGAATCGACATCGCGCACGACGCCGTCGCGCATTTTGTCGTCGTCCATCATTTCGGCGCGCAGACGCAGGCGCGCGAGCGGCGTCTTCAGATCGTGCGCGACGCCTGCAAGCATGACGGCGCGATCGTTCTCCGTCTGCGAGACCTCGCGGACCATCTGATTGAAGCCGTGCGTGAGCTGCCGCAATTCGCGCGGACCGCGCTCCGGCACGGGCGGCGTCGGCTGGCCGCGTCCGAAGCGCCCGACCGCCTGCGCGAGCGCGCGCAGTGGCGACTGCAGCTGCCACGCGCCGAAAAGCGCGGCGAGCACGGCGGTCGAAAAGATCAGCGCGAGCCAGACGAGCATGCGGTCGCGCGAGCGCGGCGGACGCAGCGGCTGCACCGGCACGACGACCCAGCCTGCGTCCTTCGCGCCGTGCACCCAGACGCTCGGCGGGCCGCCGGGCTCGTTGAGACGCACGTCGGTGCCGTCGGGCAGACGGTCTTTCAGATCCTCGACAAAGCGCTGCAGCGGCGGCGGCGTGCCCTCGTCGGGCTGCTTCGGCACGTCCGGGCTATCGAGCGCCACGAGGCGCACGCGCGGCGGCAGCGGTTGATCCGGCGTATTGGCGATGTGCTGGCGCACCGCCTCGACCAGGAACACGGCCTCCTCGACGGCGAAGCGCGTCTGCACGTTATCGCGCTCGAAGCGGATGATCGCGAACCACGCCACATGCGACAACACCAACATGCCGATGACGATGACGACCAGCCGGCCGAACAGCGTGTCAATTGCCCGGCGCATTTTGCTCGCCGTCCGGCACGAACACGTAACCGCGTCCGCGCACCGTCTGGATGAAGCGCGGCGCCGACGGATCGGTTTCCAGGATGCGGCGCAGGCGCCACACCTGCACGTCGATGCCGCGATCGGTGCCGTCGTACTCCGGACCGTGGAGCAATTCGAGCAGGCGCTCGCGCGTGAGCGTGCGCATCGGGTTGTTCACGAAAATTTTCAGAAGCGCGAATTCGCTGCCCGACAGCGTGAGCGGCCTGTCGTCCTGTTGCAGCGTGCGCGACTGGAAGTCGAGCCTGAAGCGGCCGAACGAATACGGTTCGCGCTGCTCCGGCGCGGCGGACGGAATCGTGCGGCGGCGGCGCAGCACGGCCTGCACCCGCGCGAGCAGTTCGCGCGGATTGAACGGCTTGCCGAGGTAATCGTCCGCGCCGAGTTCGAGGCCGACGATGCGGTCAACGTCGTCCGCGCGTGCGGTCAGCATGATGACGGGGATGTCGTCGCCGGATGCGCGCAATGCTTTGAGCGCGGTCAGCCCGTCGACGCCCGGCATCATCAGGTCGAGCACGATGAGATCGGGCCGCTCGCGTTCGATGCGGCGTTCGAGACCGCCGGCGTCATGCAGCACCGATACCTCGATGCCCTGCCGGACCAGATAGTCGCGCAAAAGGTCGCGCAGTTCGGCGTCGTCGTCGACGACAAGTATTTGCGTAGTCATGGAATGGAGTTTAGCGCGTGCGTCAGACCTCGATTGATGACAGGCCTGCCATAAGGGTTACGGGGTGTTACGACGAAAGCGAGGCGTAAACCTGCGTAACAAGCCTAAACCATGCCGTAACACGCCGTGCACGGCGAACCCCTACGCTGTGTCTCACCGACAAGCGCGAGACCTCCACGCATCAACCCGTACGTCGATGCAGGTTTCGCGGCTTCGGCTTCGAAAACAATCAAGGGAGTATCAAGATGGCCAAGCAATATCGCATCCTCACCGCCGCCGCTGCCGCAATCGCGCTGACGTTCGGCACGGCCTACGCCGCGACGAACGACGCGCCGCCCCCGCCGCCTCCGGGCGGTCCGGCCATGATGGGCGGCCCCGGCGGTCACGGCGGCCACCGCATGGAAATGCGGATGCAGAAGCAGCTGGACGAACTGCACGGCCAGTTGAAGCTGAACGCGGATCAGGAAAAGCTGTGGCAGACCGCGCTCACGACGATGAAGCAGAATCGTCAGGCGATGCGCGAAAGCTTCAGGCAGATGCACGATCAGATGAAGTCGATGGAAAACCAGCCGATCCTCGACCTGAACGCGATGCACGCCGCGCATCAGAAGACCGAGCAGCAGAACGAGCAGTTGCGCGAGCAGACCGCGACCGCGTGGTTGAACTTCTATAACGCGCTGAACGACCAGCAGAAGACGACGGTCAGCACGGCGCTGAAGAAGCACTTCGCGAAGATGCGCGAGCACGAGCAGAAGATGCACGAGCGCTGGGGCAAGCACCGCGGCGGCCCGGACGGCGCACCGGGCGCGGCGGCGGGCGCATCCGCCACGGCCAAGCCGTAAGCCGTCTCGGCGCATGAAAGAAGGCCGCGGAGCATGCGCTCCGCGGCCTTCTTTACATCAGTGGAACGATCAGGCGAGGTCGAACAGCAGCACTTCCGCGTTATCGCCCTTCTCGATCGTCACCTTCGACACGTCTTCGAGCTTCACGGCGTCGCCCGCGCCGAGCGCTTCGCCGTTGACCGTCACCGCGCCGCGCGCCACATGCACATACACGCGGCGGCCCGCCGGCACGTCGAAGTCCGCGCGCTCGTCGCCGTCGAAAAGTCCCGCGAAGATGCGCGCGTTCGCGCCGATCTTCACCGAACCGTCGGTGCCTTCCGGCGATGCGATCACCCGCAGGCGGCCGCGCTTTTCATCGTCGGCGAAGCGCTTTTCCTCATACCCGGGCGCGCCGCCCGGCGCATCCGGAATGATCCAGATTTGCAGGAAGTGCGCGGTGTCCGTCGGCGAACCGTTGAATTCGCTGTGGCGCACGCCGGTGCCGGCGCTCATGCGCTGGACATCGCCGGGACGGATCGTCGAGCCGTTGCCCATGCTGTCGCGATGCGCGAGCGCGCCCTCGAGCACGTAGCTCACGATTTCCATATCGCGATGGCCATGCGCGCCGAAGCCCTGTCCGCCCGCGACGCGGTCCTCGTTGATCACGCGCAGCGCGCCGAAGTGCATGTGCTCGGGATCGTAGTAATCGGCGAAGGAGAAGCTGTGATACGAGTCGAGCCAGCCGTGGTTGGCGTGACCCCGTTCGTTGCTGCGGCGAATCTCGATCATGGTATTTGCTCCCGCCCAAGGCGTTGTTTTGCGATGGAGAGAATGTAAGGGCGACGCCCTTCCGAAACAACGCGCGCCACGGCACTACATCGTTCCGCTGATGCATGTAATCGGACACATCCTGCTTCGAACTCGCGCCCTGGCCGGCTTCGGGTAAAATACCGCGCTTTTCCGGGCGGCGACGGGTTGGGAACGCCCGCGAGACGCCGGGAACGCGCCGCGATGCGCCGGAAAAACGCATCGGAAACGTTGGCAGGGTTAGCAGCAGCGGCTGCTCGCAATTTTGGCCATCTAGAATACCGACCGCCGCGCTCGTCACACTCCATGCACGTCAGGCACCTTACCAAGGAATCACCATGTTGCAAGGCTACGGTCCGCTGATCCTCGCGGGCACCTGGCAGACCGTCAAGCTGGCGGTGCTGTCGCTCGTGTTCGCCTTCGTGATCGGCCTGATCGGCGCGGCGGCGAAGCTGTCGAAGAACCGCGTCGCGTCGGGCGTCGGCACCGTCTACACGACGCTCATCCGCGGCGTGCCCGATCTCGTGCTGATGCTGCTGCTCTTCTACAGCATCCAGATCTGGCTGAATCTCTTCACCGACGCGATGGGCTGGGATCAGATCGACATCGATCCATTCCTCGCCGGCATTCTGGTGCTCGGCTTCATCTACGGCGCGTATTTCACCGAAACCTTCCGCGGCGCGTTTCTTTCCGTGCCGCGCGGCCAGCTCGAAGCGGGCGCGGCCTACGGCATGACGCCGTGGCAGACCTTCGCGCGCATCATGTTTCCGCAGATGATGCGTTTCGCGCTGCCGGGCATCGGCAACAACTGGCAGGTGATGGTCAAGGCGACGGCGCTCGTGTCGATCATCGGTCTCGCGGACGTCGTCAAGGCCTCGCAGGACGCGGGCAAGGGCACGCTGCGTTTCTTCTTCTTCACGCTGCTCGCGGGCGCGATCTATCTCGCGATCACCACGATCTCGAATCTCGTGCTGATCTGGCTGGAGCGGCGCTATTCCATCGGCGTGCGCAAGGCCGACCTCTAATCGGTCCATTACAGGGCGGCAGGGATCATGATCGAAATCATCCAGGAATACTGGAAGAATTACCTCTTCACCGACGGCTACCGCATCACCGGTCTCGCGATCACGATGTGGCTGCTCGTCATCTCCATCGGCCTCGGCTTTTGTCTTTCGGTGCCGCTCGCGGTCGCGCGGGTGTCGAAGAACAAGCTGCTCTCGCGTTCGGTGTGGCTCTATACCTACGTGTTTCGCGGCACGCCGCTCTATGTGCAATTGCTGCTCTGCTACACGGGCCTGTATAGCCTCCAGGTCGTGCGCGATCACATGCTGCTTTCCGAGTTCTTCAGAAGCGGGATGAACTGCACGCTGCTCGCGTTCACGCTGAATACGTGCGCCTACACCACCGAGATTTTCGCCGGCGCGATCAAGGCGACGCCCTACGGCGAAATCGAAGCCGCGCGCGCGTATGGCATGTCGAGCTTCACGCTGTATCGGCGCGTGATTCTTCCGTCGGCGTTGCGGCGCGCGCTGCCTTACTACAGCAACGAAGTCATTCTGATGCTGCACGCGACCACCGTCGCGTTCACGGCGACCGTGCCGGACATCCTCAAGATCGCGCGCGATGTCAACTCGGCGACGTATCAGTCGTTCGAGGCGTTCGGCCTCGCCGCCCTGCTCTACCTCTGCATTTCGTTCGCGCTCGTGTGGCTGTTCCGCCGCGCCGAGCATCGCTGGCTCGCTTATTTGCGGCCGCAAGGCAAATAAGTTCACCGCCGCTCAAGGACCGTTCATGATTTCCCAGCAGCACAAGCTTTTCGTCGATGACATTCACAAGCAGTACGGCAGCAACGAAGTTCTCAAGGGCGTGTCGCTGAAGGCGAAGGCCGGCGACGTCATCAGCATCATCGGGTCGTCGGGCTCGGGCAAGAGCACGATGCTGCGCTGTATCAACTTTCTCGAACAGCCGAATCAGGGGCGCATCTTCGTCGACGGGAAAGAAGTCCGCACGATGAAGGACAAGACCGGCGCGCTGAAGGCGGCGGACGCGCAGCAATTGCGGCAGGTTCGCTCGAAACTGTCGATGGTCTTCCAGCACTTCAATCTCTGGTCGCACATGAACGTGCTGGAGAACGTGATCGAGGCGCCCGTCAACGTGCTCGGACTTTCGCGGAAAGAAGCGGAGGAGCGCGCGCGTACCTATCTGGAGAAAGTCGGGCTCGCGCCGCGCGTGGAGAAGCAGTACCCGTCGCATCTGTCGGGCGGGCAGCAGCAGCGCGTGGCCATCGCGCGGGCGCTCGCGATGCATCCCGATGTCATGCTCTTCGACGAGCCGACCTCCGCGCTCGATCCGGAGCTCGTCGGCGAAGTGCTGAAGGTGATGCAGACGCTCGCCGAGGAAGGCCGCACGATGATAGTCGTCACGCACGAGATGGCGTTCGCGCGCAACGTGTCGAACCATGTGGTCTTTCTGCATCAGGGGCGCATCGAGGAAGAAGGCCATCCGGATGCCGTGTTCGGCAACACGAAGAGCGAGCGCCTGAAGCAGTTTCTGTCGGGCAGCCTGAAGTAAGCGATCGCTGCCGGAAGCAGCCTTCCACTCCAAAAAAAGCGTCCGTGAGGCGCTTTTTTTACGCCCGGCCGCAAGGCTTTAGACCTCTTTCGCGCCCTGACTCGACCTAGCGCCGCGGCGAGCGCGCGTCAATAGGCGACAAACCTGACCCCGAAACTTACATGCCGCTGAAGCCCTGATGGAATAAGGCTTTGCGGCGTATTTCCCATCCTGTGGGTCGACTGCCTAGCACATGGGCATTGCATTTTTGACACAAACGGTCGGCGATCGTCATTTTTCTTTGGCGACCATAACGTAATTTGTTAAATTGGTAACGAAAGTACCAAAACGAAGTACACAAAAAGTAGTTTTACTTCAAAAGTCCAAAAGAAACTGAGGAACGGCACCGATCGACGGATCGGGGTCAGATTCGCGCCCACGACGTGCGAATCGTCACTAGCACTACAGCCCGCGCGTGTCCTTCCTCTGAAAACATTTTCGGTTGGGTGCGCTCGCATCGAACCACACAGCAGCACTTGGGTTCTATTTCTTGACAGGGTTGGAGGAGATGATGAAGAAAGCTTTGCTCGCGTCGGCAGCACTGCTGGCGTTCAGCGCGGGGGCGCACGCTCAGAGCAGCGTGACGCTGTATGGCCGCCTGGACGCGGGGCTCGAATACATGAACGGTGTGCCGACCGGTCCGGCCGGCGCGCCCGCCACCGGCTCTTCGCACCGCTTCAAGGCGGAAAGCGGCGATTGGGGCACGAGCTTGTGGGGTTTGAAGGGCGTCGAAGATCTGGGCGGCGGCTATCGCGCCGTGTTCCAGTTGGAAGGCAGCTTCAACACCATGACGGGTCAAGGCCCGGGCGGCGGCGGCCTCTTCAATCGCTGGGCGACGGTCGGTATCGCGAACAATCAGTTCGGTACGCTGTTGCTGGGTCGTGAACTCTTCATCGCCAACGGCGTATGGGACTTCGATCCGTTCGGTCAGTCGAACTGGTCGTCCGCATCGCTGGTGCGTGGCCGCAACTGGCCGCAGTCGAGCAACAACATTTCGTACCAGTCGCCGAAGTTCGCGGGTTTCGACTTCTACGGTCAGTACTCGCTCTCGAACGCGACGAACTGGAACGGTAACGGCACGACGCCGCAAGGCCGCGAAGCGGGCGCGTACATCACGTACACGACGCCCCTCTTCCAGATTCGCGGTATGTACGACGAAATCCGCAACCCGGCAAACGGTACGCTCGGCGGCGCGTACAACCCGATCGACGGCGGCTCGGGCGGCAACGGCGTCTATGCGTACTCGCGCGAGTACACGGCGATGTTCAACCTGTTCCTCGGTCAGTTCAAGGTACAGGGCGCTTATCAGGCAATCCGCAGCTCGGGCATGACGGGCCAGTTGCCCGGCCAGCCGACCACGCTCGATCACGAATGGGGCGGCGTGACGTGGCAAGCCACGCCGGCAGCAGCGCTGATCGCGGCGGTGTACCACGTCAACGGCAACAACGGCGCGGGTAACGCGACCATCTACACGGTCGGCGGCTCGTACAACCTGTCCAAGCGCACGCTGCTCGACCTGCAGGTTGCGACGGTGCAGAACAGCAAGGCCGCGAACTACGGTCTGAACGCCAACAACTATGGCTCGGCTGCTTCGACGGACAACCCGTTCCCTGGCCACAGCCAGACGGGCGTGTACGCAGGTATCCAGCACTCGTTCTAAGCAACGGGTCTGACAGAAAAGTCTTTTAGAAGGTTTTCACGCTGCTGCGAGAGGCGCGTATCGGTGCGGTGCCCGAAAGGGTATCGCACCGTTTTTTATTGGATCGCGAGACTTTCGGGCGTTTGCAGTTGGGCATAACGAACGTCGATGCCGACGGTATCCTGCCCGCGCACGACATTTGTCAACTCGGCAACTAAAACTACAAAACCGGGCATCCGACAAAGTAGTTCTACTTCACAATCCCTCCGAATTCGAGAAATGACGCGGATCGCGGCGTGATCGCGATGCCTCGTCATGCACATGTTTTCTTTGACAGCGTTTTGGAGGGGATGATGAAGAAGGTATTGCTCGCGTCGGCAGCACTCATGGCGTTCAGCGCAGCGGCACATGCACAGAGCAGCGTGACGCTGTACGGCCGCATCGACGCGGGACTCGAATACATGAGCGGCGTGCCCGACGGCGCCGGCGGCAGCACGCATCGTTTTCGCGCCGAAAGCGGCGATTGGGGCACGAGCCTGTGGGGCATCAAGGGCGCCGAGGACCTGGGCGGCGGCAACCGCGCCGTTTTCCGGCTGGAAAACGGCTTCAACGCGATGAACGGCCAGGCGCAAGGCAACCTCTTCAATCGCTGGGCGACGGTCGGTATCGCCAACGATCAGTTCGGTACGGTTCTGCTCGGCCGTGAGCTCTTCATCTCGAACGGCATATGGGACTTCGATCCGTTCGGTCAGTCGAACTGGTCGTCGGCATCGCTGGTGCGTGGCCGCAACTGGCCGCAGTCGAGCAACAACATTTCGTATCAGTCGCCGAAGTTCGCGGGCTTCGATTTCTACGGCCAGTACGCGCTGTCCAACGCGACCAACTGGAACGGCAACGGCACCACGCCGCAGGGCCGTCAGGCCGGTGCGCAGATCACCTACACATCGCCGCTGTTTCAGGTGCGCGGCATCTACGACGAGATCCGCAACCCGGCGAACGGCACGCTCGGCGGTGACTACAGCACGGGCAACGGTGCCTACGCCTACTCGCGCGAATACACGGCGATGTTCAACGTGTTCCTCGGCCAGTTCAAGCTGCAGGGCGGCTATCAGGCGATCCGCACGTCCGGCATGACGAACCTGCTGCCCGGCCAGCCGAGCACGCTCGATCACGAATGGGGCGGCGTGACGTGGCAAGCCACGCCGGCAGCGGCGCTGATCGGCGCGGTGTATCACGTGAACGGCAACAACGGCGCGGGCAACGCGACCATCTATTCGGTCGGCGGTTCGTACAACATCTCGAAGCGCACGCTGTTCGACATTCAGATCGCCACGGTGCGCAACAGCAGCACCGCGAACTACGGCCTGAACGCCAACAACTACGGCACGTCGGCGGCGACGGACAACCCGCTCGTCGGACACAGCCAGTCGGGCGTGTACGCGGGCATCCAGCACTCGTTCTGACGCGCCGGTTCGATCCGCAAGACAAAGGGCCGCCGATTCGCATCGGCGGCCCTTCGTTCATCGCGCTTCGAAAGCGCTTCAGTCGCGCGCCATTCCCGATGCGCCGTGGCTCAGCCAGTCGAGCACGGCGGCGGCGTCATCGTCGCTCGACTGACGCGCCTTCGCGACCGTCTCGCTGATCTTCGCGCCGGGCTTCGGCGCGGCACGGCGAATCGCGACGCCGACCGCGAGAATGTCGATGATGACGAGGTGCAGAATGCGCGAGATCATCGAAAGCTGCGACTCGCGGATCTCGATGTGATCCGTCTCCAGCGCGACCGTCGCGCGCTTGGCGAGCGGCGTGTTGCTCGACGTAATAGCGATGACCGTCGCGCCTTGCTGCATCGCCACTTCGAGCACGCGCAGCAGTTCCGGCGCGCGCCCCGACTTCGACACCGCCACGATCACATCGCCCTTGCCGAGCAGCGCCGCGGACGCCGCCTGCATGTACAGGTCGCCGTACGCGATCGTCGGAATGCCGAAGCGGAAGAACTTGTAGTGCGCGTCCTGCGCGACGATATTCGAATTCCCGAGCCCGTAGAACTCGATGCGCCGCGCGCCGTTGAGGATATCGATCGCGCGCTCGACGTTCTCGAAGTTCAGATGCTCGCGCAACTGCAGGATCGCCGACACGGTGTTGTCGAGCACCTTCGCGCCGAAGTCCGTGGCCGTATCGCCGAGATGCACCTGGCTGTGGCTCACCGGAATGGTGCCGGTCAAGCCGGTCGCGAGCTTCAGCTTGAAGTCGGACAAGCCCTGGCAGCCGAGCGAGCGGCAAAAGCGGATTACCGTCGGCTGGCTGACGTCGGCCTTGCGCGCGATGTCGATGATCGGATCGTTGATGATCGAGCGCGGATGATTCAGCGCGAGATCGGCGACGCGCCGCTCGGCGGGCGTCAGCGCGTCACGCATCTGGCGGATGCGTTCGAACACGGCCGACGAACCGCTGTTCGCGCGATTCGACAACTGTTCCGACAAAATCGCCGACACGCCGAGAAACGCCGGATATTCCGCCGTGATGATGTACGTCGGAATGCCCGACAGATACTGCTGGAAGCGCCCTTTCGACTCGAAGCGCTCGCGAAACGGCGACTTGTGGAACAGCTCGCCGAGCTTCAGCACGATGCCGCCGCCGATGTAAATGCCGCCCAGCGCGCCCAGCGTCACCGCGATATTGCCCGCGAACGTGCCGAGGATCGCGCAGAAACAGTTCACCGTTTCGAGCGCGAGCGGCTCGCCTTGCAGCGCGCGCGTCGTGACATCGGCGGCGGTGAAGGTGTCGGCGACCGTGACGTTGTCGCGCTCCGCGAACGCCCGGTAGATCAGCTCCAGCCCCTGCCCCGCGCACACGCGCTCGAACGAGACGTGCGGAAACTTGCGGCGCGCATAGCGGGTGACGAGGTCTTCGTTCTCGTCGAACGGCGAAAACGTCGCGTGACCGCCTTCGCTGCCGAGCGCGATCCAGCGATCGTCCGCCGGAATCAGCCCGGAGACGCCCAAACCCGTGCCGGGGCCGAGCAGACCGATCACGCTGTTCTGCCGCCGCGAGCCGCCGCCGACCTGTTCGCGCTGGGCGTCGGTCAGGCCGGGCAGCGCCATCGCGAGCGCGGTGAAGTCGTTCACGACGAGCAGCGTGTCGAAGCCGAGCGCGCGGCGCGTCGCCTCGATCGAGAAGCTCCAGTCGTGATTGGTCATCTTCACGTGATCGCCGTCGACCGGATTCGCGATCGCGATCGCCGCATGATTGACGCGGCCGACCTTCGTGTCCTTCAGATACTGCTGCATCACCTCCGCGATGCCGGGGTAATCGGCCCCCGGATACACGCGGATCTGCCCGATCTCGCCGGTTGCGGTCTCCAGCGCGAAGCGCGCGTTCGTGCCGCCGATGTCGGCCAGAAGCCGCGGTCCGTCGGCGTGCTGAGCCGCTGTCTTATGCACACCAGTAGACATCGAGCTTCACTCCTTCAGCGTGGGCCAGCGTCGAGATGGCGTTTTTTTGCGGCGCGGCGAGCGCCGCGTTCAGGACGTCGAGTTTCTTCTGCCCGGCGATGAACAGATACAACTGCCCGATCTGCTTGAGCGCCGACATCGACAGGCTCACGCGCGCATGCGGCGCCGCGCCCGGATGCACGGCGATGAACCGGTCCGGCGTGGAGATCGCGAAATCCCATTCGGGCGCGTCGGCGAAAATCGAGGCCGTGTGGCCGTCCTCGCCCATGCCGAGCACGGCCACGTCCGGCAGACGGCGGCGCGGATCGGCGTTCAGTTCGGCGATGTGCGCCTCGAGCGGCTTGGCCGTATCGACGAGCGGCAGGAAATACGCCGACGCCGCCGCGTTCTGCAGCAGCGTGTCGCGCACGAGCTGCGCGTTGCTCGCGGAATCGGTTTCGGGCACCCAGCGGTCGTCGACGAGCGTCACGTCGATGTGCGCCCAGTCGAGCGGCTCGCGCGAGAGCGACTGCAAGAACGGTTTCGGACTCGTGCCGCCCGAGACCGCCAGCGTGGCGTGAGCGGTTTGTCCGGCGGCATCGGCCGATGCCGCGCCTCTTGCCGCGAGGGACGCTTTCAGCGCGTCGCTCACGGCTTTCGCCAGCGCGTTCGAATGGGCGCGCGGATCGTCGAAAGTATGAAGCTCGATCACTGCTCCTCCTGCTTGTTCTGGTTTATCGATCCGCTTTCTGTTCGCGCCGTCGCAATGACGGGCGAAGCGGTGTCCTGAATCTTCGTGCGCGCCGCGCGCCTCTTGCGGGCTGCGTCGGCGTCACTCCCTCAATTCTCTTCTTCCAGCCAGCATGTGCCCGCCTGCGCGAGCATCGCGCTCGATGCCGCCGGTCCCCACGTGCCCGCCGCATACGGCTTCGGCTTGCTGGTCGCCGATGCCCACGCGTTCAGGATCGGCTCGACCCAGCGCCACGCCGCTTCCTGCTCGTCGCGCCGCACGAAAAGCGCGAGGCGGCCGTGAATCACATCGAGCAGAAGCCGCTGATACGCCTCCATCTGTCCTTCCTTGAAGAACTGATCGAACGCGAGATCCAGATGCACGCTCGCGAGGTTCATGCCCTCGCCCGGCTGCTTCGCCAGGCAGTAGAGACGAATCGACTCGTTCGGCTGCAACCGGATCACGAGACGGTTCGCGCCCGCGCGCAATGCGTTCGCGCCGAGCGCCGAATGCGGCACCGCGCGGAAATTCACGACGATCTCCGCGACGCGATCCGCGAGCCGCTTGCCGGTGCGCAGGAAAAACGGCACGCCCGCCCAACGCCAATTCTCGATCTCCACCTTCAGAGCGACGAAAGTTTCCGTCGTGCTGTCGGGGCGCACGCCCGGCTCGGTCACGTACGCGGGCACCGCCGTACCGCGGATCACACCCGCATGATATTGCCCGCGCACCGCGACGCGGCTGATGTCGCGCTCGTCGACGGGCTTGAGCGCGCGCAGCACGCGCAGTTTCTCGTCGCGCACGGAGTCGGAGTCCATCGAGTGCGGCGGCTCCATCGTCACGATGGAAAGCAACTGGAGCAAGTGGTTCTGCACCATGTCGCGCAGCGCGCCCGTATTGTCGTAGAAGTCGCCGCGCGCTTCCACGCCCAGTTCCTCGGCGATCGTGATCTGGATGCTCTCGACCCATTCCCGCCGCCACAGCGGCTCGAAAAGCGCGTTGCCGAAGCGCAGCGCGAGCAGGTTCTGCACCGGCTCCTTGCCGAGATAGTGATCGATCCGATAGATCTGCTCTTCCTGGAAGATTTCGCCGACGGCGTCGTTGATCGCGTTCGACGACTTCAGGTCGTAGCCGAGCGGCTTTTCGAGCACGATGCGCGCGTTCTGGTTCAGGCCGACATCGGCCAGCGCCCGGCAGATCGGCACGAACAGCGACGGCCCCGTCGCCAGATAGAAGACGCGCGTGCCGTCGAACCGGGCGAGCGCGTCGCGCAAGACGACGAAGTCCTCCGGACGTCCCAGGTCCAGCCCGACGTACTCGAAGCGCTCGATGAAGCTCTGCCACGCGGCTTCATCGATGCCGTTCTTCGCTACATGCGGCTTCACGTGATCCTCGACCCACGCGCGGTATTCCTCTTGCTGCTTGGCCTCGCGCGCGACCGAGACGATTCTGCCCGCCGGATTGAGCATGCCCGCGCGATGCGCCTCGAAGAGCGCGGGAAGAATCTTGCGCATGGAGAGGTCGCCGGTGCCGCCGAAGAGTACGAAGGTGAAGTTCGAGTCGCTTTGCATGAGTCTCTACGTGGGTTCGAGAGCGGATGTGAGTCGAATCGGGGCGAGTCGCCCGGGTGACTACGGATGACAGCGTAGTCCGATAAAATTTTTTTTGACACTGAATTGTAGTTTAACTACAATCCAAATCAAGAGGAAATGTCATCTACAGAAAATTGCCAAAGTCAATCAGACAAGTCTGGTGACGAGCTTTTTTACAGATGATCGTTCTGAGCGCATGTTAACGGAGCGCGCGGCGCGCCGCTTTCCACGGAAAGCGCCCCTTGCGGCTCACGATCGTTCAGGCCTCGCGCCTCGCCGTCGAGTGCGTCTTTCGGGGCAACGCTCGAACGAACGGGTAAAAATCAAAAGAGGAGACAGCCGTTGCGATTCAACCCACTCATCTCTTGAGCGCCGTGCGGCCGACTATCGGTCTGCCGGCCCGGCACGTCGCGTCCGTCGTGACTCGCGCCTGCCGCATCCCCGCCGACACCGCCGATTCCCGGCCATCCAGTTTTGCCGTTTTTTCGACCACCGCTTCTTAGCCATGCTTCTGGCTGCATCGGGAGCCAATCGTTTCTTGTCAGGTGTCTGGAGGAGATAAACAATGAAAGTCCGTAAGCTCATGGGCGCGCTGTGCGCCGCAGGTCTTCTGTGCGGCGCGACGGCGTCGGCGGTTCAGGCTGCCGAGGCCGTTTCCGTGTTGCACTGGTGGACGTCCGGCGGCGAATCCAAGGCTGTCGGCGTGCTCAAGGACGACATGACGAAGCAGGGTTACACCTGGAAGGACTTCGCTGTCGCGGGCGGTGCGGGCGCGGCCGCGATGACCGCGCTGAAGACGCAGGTCATCTCGGGCAACGCGCCGTCGGCGGCGCAGATCAAGGGTCCGCTGATCCAGGAATGGGCCGAGCAAGGCGTCCTCGTGCCGATCGATTCCGTCGCGGGCGACTGGAAAAAGAACCTGCCGCCGGAAATCGACAAGATCATCCACGCCGACGGCCACTACGTCGCCGCGCCCTTCTCGGTGCATCGCGTGAACTGGCTGTACATCAACAAGGCCGCGCTCGACAAGGCGGGCGGCAAGGTCCCGACCAACTGGAACGAGTTCTTCCAGGTCGCCGACAAGATGAAGGCCGCGGGCATCATGCCGATCGCGATGGGCGGCCAGCCGTGGCAGGACCTGACGCTGTGGGAAGACGTCGTGCTGTCGCAGGGCGCGGACTTCTACAAGAAGGCGATCGTCGATCTCGATCAGAAGACCTTGACCTCGGACAAGATGGTTCAGGTGTTCGACACGGTCCGCAAGATCCAGGGCTACTTCGATAGCGGCCGCACGGGCCGCGACTGGAACCTCGCGACCGCGATGGTCATCAACGGCAAGGCCGGCATGCAGTTCATGGGCGACTGGGCGAAGGGCGAATTCGCCGGCGCCGGCAAGAAGGCGGGCACGGACTACGTGTGCGCGCCGGTGCCGGGCACGGAGAAGGCCTACACGTTCAACGTCGACTCGTTCGTGTTCTTCCAGCAGAAGGGCCAGAAGGCTGCGACGCCGGGCCAGCTCGCGCTCGCGAAGACCATCATGACGCCGGAATTCCAGGAGCAGTTCAGTCTGAACAAGGGGTCGATCCCGGTGCGTCTCGGCGTCCCGATGGATAAGTTCGACGACTGCGCGAAGAAGTCCTACGCTGATGAACAGACGGCGATCAAATCGGGCGGCTATGTTCCGTCGCTCGCGCACGGCATGGCTCAGGGCGATGCCGTCGCCGGCGCGATGACCGACGTCGTGACGAAGTTCATGAATTCGTCGCAGGATTCGAAGAGCGCGGTTGCCGCACTCGCGAACGCCGCCAAGACGAAGTAAGGCCGCATCCGCCCGGCGCGTGTGCGAAAGGCATGCGCCGGGCGGGGCAAGACAGAGCAGGACTGCATCTGTAACGTCGCAACATTTCAGCGCCAGCAGGCATTCGCCACAGAAGCGCCAGTCAGTGCACCTAAACGCACGAAAAGCGCCGGCGCATCTTCCAGGAGTCGAGTCGTGACTGCCTCCATCGCCGCGGACAAGAAACCGCAAAACCCGCCCCGTCGCGCGTCACCGACGGCGGCGCTCGCCGATCGCATGATTCCGAAGCTGGTGCTCGCTCCCAGCGTCGTGATCGCGCTCGTTTTCGTGTACGGCTTCATCGCCATTACCGGGTATCTGTCGCTTTCCGAATCGCGGCTCATGCCGCGCTACGATTTCGCGGGCTTCGACCGCTACAAACAGCTTTTCGCCAACGACGTCTGGTGGACTTCCGCCGCCAACCTCGGCTGGTTCGGCATTCCGTTCATCGGGATTTGCGTGTTCCTCGGCCTTTTCCTTGCGATCCTTCTCGACCAGAAGATCCGCAACGAAGGTGCATTGCGCGCGGTCTTCCTCTATCCGATGGCGCTTTCGTTCATCGTGACCGGCACCGCGTGGCAGTGGATTCTGAACCCCGGCCTCGGTCTTGAGAAAGTATTTCATGACTGGGGCTGGACGAGTTTCTCGTTCAACTGGCTCGGCGACCCGGACAAGGCGATTTTCTGCGTCGTGATCGCCGCGGTGTGGCAATCGACGGGCTTCGTGATGGCGCTCTTCCTCGCCGGTCTGCGCGGCGTCGACGGCGAAATTTTCAAGGCCGCGCAAGTCGATGGCGCGACGCTGCCGACCATCTACCGCAAGATCGTGATTCCGAGCATGCGCCCGGTGTTCTTCTCCGTGCTGCTGATCCTCTGCCACATCACGATCAAGACCTTCGACCTCGTCGTCGCGTTGACGGCGGGCGGTCCGGGCACGTCGTCGTCGCTGCCGGCAATCTTCATGTACACGTTCTCGTTCAATCGCGGGCAACTGGGCGTGGGCGCCGCATCGTCGATGATGATGCTCGCCACCGTCGTCGCCGTGCTCGTGCCGCTCATGTATCTCGAATCGAGGAGCACCCGCAATGCAGCCTAAGATGACCCTGAGCCGCGCCGTCATCTACGCGGTGCTCATACTTTTCGCGCTCTACTTCCTGTTCCCGATCTACGTGATGCTGTCGACGTCGTTCAAGGATCTCGACCAGCTTCGCACGGGCAATCTGCTCACGCCGCCGACGCACTTCACGTTCGCGCCGTGGGTCAAAGCGTGGCAGGAAGCGTGTACCGGCGTGCGCTGCGACGGCATGGAGCCGTTCTTCATGAACTCGGTCCGCATGGTGATCCCCGCCGTGCTGATCTCGTCGTTCATCGGCGCGTTCAACGGCTACGTGCTCACGCACTGGCGCTTCCGCGGCGCGGACGCCATCTTCACGATGCTGCTCGTCGGCTGCTTCATCCCCTTCCAGGCGATCCTTCTTCCGATGGCGCGTCTGCAGGGCTTTCTCGGCCTTTCGAACACGACGACCGGCCTCGTGCTCGTGCATGTGATCTACGGCATCGCGTTCACGACGATGTTCTTCCGCAACTTCTACGTGAGCATTCCGGCCGAGCTCGTGAAGGCGGCGCGCATCGACGGCGCAGGTTTCTTCACCATTTTCACGAAGATTCTGCTGCCGGTGTCGCTGCCGATCTTCATGGTGTGCCTGATCTGGCAATTCACGCAGATCTGGAACGATTTCCTGTTCGGTATCGTGTTTTCGGGCGTGGATTCCATGCCGATCACGGTGGCGCTGAACAACCTCGTGAACACATCGACGGGCGTGAAGGAATACAACGTCGACATGGCCGGCGCGATCATCGCCGCATTGCCGACGATCCTCGTCTACATGATCGCGGGACGTTATTTCGTGCGCGGGCTGACGGCCGGCGCGGTGAAGGGTTAAACGAGCAGTATCGAGAGATAGAGGATTCACATGGCAAGCCTTTCCATCCGTGACGTGTACAAGACCTACCCGAACGGGGTGCCGGTTCTCAAGGGCGTCAATATCGATATCGAGGACGGTCAGTTCCTGATCCTCGTCGGCGGCTCGGGCTGCGGCAAGTCGACCCTGCTGAACATGATCGCGGGTCTGGAGACCGTGACCCGTGGCGACATCATGATCGACGGCAAGACGGTCAACGACCTCTCGCCGAAGGACCGCGATATCGCGATGGTGTTCCAGTCCTACGCGCTCTACCCTTCGATGAGCGTGCGCGACAACATCTCGTTCGGTCTCAACATTCGCAAGGTGCCGAAGGACGAGCAGAAGAAGATCGTCGATCGCGTGTCGGAGACGCTGCAGATCGGTCATCTGCTCGATCGCAAGCCGGGGCAACTGTCGGGCGGGCAGCGTCAGCGCGTCGCGATGGGCCGCGCCCTCGCACGCGATCCGGTGATGTTCCTGTTCGACGAGCCGCTTTCGAACCTCGACGCGAAGCTGCGCATCGAGATGCGTTCGGAGATCAAGCTCTTGCATCAGCGCCTCGGCACGACGATCGTCTACGTGACGCACGATCAGATCGAAGCGATGACGCTCGGCGATCGCATCGCGGTGATGAAGGACGGCATCGTGCAGCAGTTCGGCACGCCGCAGGAGATTTACGATTCGCCGTCGAATCTGTTCGTCGCGGGCTTTATCGGCGCGCCGCCGATGAACTTCATCACGGGCAAGCTCGTCGAGTCGGGTTCGGGCGTCGGTTTGCAACTCGATACGGGCGTCACGCAGAAGGTGCTGAATCTGCCGTTCGATGCGGGTCGTTTGCGCAGCAAGGTCGGGCAGGATGTGATTCTGGGCCTGCGTCCGGAGCGCATCACCGATTCGCGCAGCGCGCACGATGTGTCGGATGCGAGCCTGCAGCCGGTCGACGTGCGCGTCGACGTGATCGAGCCGACCGGCCCGGACACGCTCGTGTTCGCGCAGGTGAACGGCAAGCGCGTCGTGTCGCGCGTGCACCCTGCGAGCAATCCGCAGCCGATGACGAACATGACCCTGCTGTTCGATGTGTCGAAGGCCGTGCTGTTCGATCCGCAGACGGAAGAGCGGCTGGCTTGAGTCTGCCTGGTCGTTGAAGTTGAAAGCCGCGCTGATGCGCGGCTTTTTCATTGCGCCGCCATAACAGGCACAATCGGCGTTTTGCCTTTCGAAGCTCCGATTCCGCATGACCATCCTCGATCAGAATCCCGAACTCGCCTGGCCGCCCTCCGACGGCCCCGATCCCTTCATCGGCCTCGAAGCGCTCGACGACGCCCGCGTGCAGTCGTGGATCGACGCCCAGAACCGCCGCACCGAAGCCGCGTTCGGCAACACGCCCGACGCGCGCGCCCTCGCCGGCCGGCTCGAAAAGGCGTACACGTCGAAAGACCGCATCGTCGCCTGTTCGCGTTACGGCGACTGGGGCTACAACACATGGCAGGACGACGCGCATCCGCTCGGCATCGTACGCCGCACGCCGTGGTCTGCGTGGCTCGAAGGCAAGCCCGCATGGGAAACGATCCTCGACGTCGACGCGCTCGACCTGAACACCGACGCGGTGGGCGACACACGCTGGGCCCTCGCCGACTTCGACATGCTCTATCCCGACTACGATCGCGCGCTCGTGAGCCTGTCGCCGGGCGGCTCGGACGCGTGCATGGTGCGCGAGTTCGAGATCGCGTCGAAAACGTTCGTCGCGGATGGCTTCGCATTGCCCGATGTCGGCAAGCACGACATCTCGTGGATCGATCGCGACACCGTGTACGTCGGCTGGGACGACAGCAAGACGAACCCGAGCCCCGCGCTGACGACATCCGGATTTCCACGGCAGGCGCGTCGCTGGAAGCGCGGCACGCCGCTCGCGGATGCGCCCGTCGTGTTCGAAGGCAATCGGCGCGACGTGTCGGCGGGCGTGGACTACGATCCGATCGAGAAGCTGCATCTCGCGTCGCGCGCGGTCACGTTCTACGACACGCTCAACTACTGGCTCGACGAAACCGCCAACGAATGGCGCCAGTACGATCTGCCGTCGCACGCGGAAATTGAGCACTGGAACGGCTGGCTCTTCGTCACGCCGCGCAAGTTCTGGAACGCGGGCGGGCGCCGCTACGCGCCCGGCACGCTGACCGTCATCCGCCGCGACGCGTTTCTCGCCGGCTCGCGCCGGTTCACGGCGCTTTTCACGCCGTCGGAACGCCTCGTCCTCGCGGGCATCGACTTCACGAAGCAGTTCCTCATCGTTTCGCAGATGGATGACGGCACGCCGCGCGTCACGCTGCTGCGCCCGGACGCGAATCCCGATGACGCATGGCAGGCGCGCGAATTCGCGCTGCCGGAAGCGAGCCAGTCATGGGTCGATTCGATTGACAGCGAACGTGACGACACCGTGCTCATCCACGTCGAGCATTTTCTGTTGCCGCCGTCGCTCTATCACGCCGATCTCGCCAGCGACGCGCCCTGGCGACTGCTCGCGCGCCTTCCCGCGCAATTCGACGCAACCGGTCTCGCCGCCGTGCGCCGCCACGCGATCGCGCCGGACGGCGAGCGCATTCCGTACTGGCTGATCGGAAGAGACATCGAGACCACCGCCGAACCGCGCCCTTGCCTGCTCTACGGCTACGGCGGCTTCGAAGTCGCGCTCGACCCCGGCTACGACGCAACCACGGGCATCGCGTGGCTCGAACGCGGCGGGCTGTACGCGGTCGCGAATATCCGTGGCGGCGGCGAGTTCGGCCCGGCGTGGCATCAGGCGGCATTGCGCGAGAACCGTCAAATTTCGTTCGATGATTTCACCGCGGTGGCGCAAGCGCTCGTCGATGGCGGCGTCACGACGCCGAAGAAGCTCGCCATTCGGGGCGGCAGCAACGGCGGCCTGCTCACCGGCGCGTGCATGGTCCAACGGCCCGAGCTTTTCGGCGCCGTGCTGTCCGAAGTGCCGCTGCTCGATATGGCGCGCTTTCACTTGCTGCTGCAAGGCGCATCGTGGATCGACGAATACGGCGATCCCGACGACGCCGGCGATCTTCATCATCTGATGGCGTATTCGCCGTATCAGAACGTGAAGGCCGACGTGACGTATCCGCCGGCGCTGTTCACGTCATCGACGAGCGACGACCGCGTGCATCCCGGCCACGCGCGCAAGATGGCCGCGAAGATGCAGGCGCAAGGCCACGCCGACGTCTGGTATCAGGAGACCGGCGACGGCGGGCACGGCGCGGGCGTCGAACCCGGAGCGGTCGCGCAGGCGGAAGCCGCGGCCTTCACGTTTCTCGCGGCGACGATCGGCCCGCTCGAATAGCAGCACGCGGGGACGCAGTCGATGCCTATCGAGAAGCGCGAACGCATTCTGCAGGATCTGGACCCTTCGAATGCGCTTCCCGAGTCATGCCGATACCGATCCCGCCGACACGCTTCACGCTCGACCCCGATGCGTTCGCCGCCGCCGGCGAACGCGCCTTCGTCACGTCGAACCTGCATGAGATCGTCGCGCTCTGCGTGATCTCCGATGTCAACGAGGCCACGCTGTCCGCGCTCGCGGCGCGCGGCATTCGTCTCGCGCCGCCCATGCCGACGCTCGCGCGCGCAGTTTAGGCGAACATCGGTTTCACGGCGCGCAACAGCGCGTTTCGGCCGTCACGCGCCCTTGCCCACCGATTCGAATTCCTTCGATATGTCGTCGTTCGACGACGGCCTACACTCGTCTCATTCCTTGATGCAGTCGAGCTTCGTCGACAAGGCTGAAACGGCAACGAGGAATAACCGAATCGACACGAACCCGATCAGGAAGCACCTTTGACCCAGGCACCACTGATCGCTCATCTGGAGAACATGCCTATTGCCCCTGCGACCGAAGCGAGCCGGTAAACAACTTTGACCCAGTAAGTTACCGAATCGACAAACAACTGCGATCGACCCAGGAAGCACCTTTGACCCAGGCACATCTGATTCGAGACCGCAAAAACGAGCATCAAATGTTGAGCCTCGCCACATAGCGAGGCTTTTTTGTTTCTGCGCGCCGTTCAGACCTTCACGGGCGCCGCGTGCGAGCGCAGCACCAGCGTGCGCCCGGCGAATGTCAGCACGCCGCACACGCCTATCACGATGCCCATTCCATGCGGCGAAACATCGTGAAACAAGCCGACGGCGAGACTCGCGAGCGCGCCGAGCGCGAGCTGCATCGCGCCGAAAACCGCGGCGGCCGCGCCCGCGTTGTGCGGATACCGATGCATCAGCTCGGTCGTGCAATTGGCCGACAGCAGTCCGACCACGCCGACCACGAAGAACAGCGTCACGACGATCGACCACAGGCCGCCCAAGCCCGTCAGCGCCACGAACGCGACCGCGAGCGCCGCCGCGACGCTCACGAACGATGCAGCCGAAATCATCTTCATCGCGCCGACGCGGCCGACGAACTTCGTGTTGAGCACATTCCCCGCGATGATGCCGACGATGTTCAGGCCGAACAGCAGCCCGTAATACTGCGGCCTGACGTGGAAGTAATCGATATAGACGAACGGCGTGGCGGTGATGTACGCGAACATCGACGCGAAAGCCATGCCGCCGCACATCATGTGGCCCCAGGTGACGGGATCGGTCAGCAGATGCCCGTAAGCGGCGAACGATTTGCCGACCGCCGCGCTCGCGCGCCTTTCCTTAGGCCATGTCTCCGGCACGCGCAGATACGCCGTCACCGCGCATGTCACGCCGAAGAGCGTCAGCGCGACGAACACGACGCGCCAGCTGCCCAGCAGCAGCAATTGCCCGCCGATCAGCGGCGCGAGCAACGGTCCGATCGACGTGACGATGGACAGCATCGACAGGACGCGTGCCGCGTCGGTCGGCGCGTGGGCGTCGCGGGCGATCGCGCGCGCGAGCACCGACGCCGCGCCCGCGCCGAGCGCCTGCAGGAAGCGCACGAAGACGAGCGCGTCGATGGAAAACGCCGCCGCGCAGCCGATGCTCGCGAGCGCGTACAGCGCGATGCCGCCGAGCAGGACGGGGCGGCGGCCATAGGCGTCGGACATCGGACCGTAGAGCAGCATGCCGAACGAGAAGCCGAACATGAAGCTCGTCAGCGTGCTTTGCGCGGCGGCCGGGCTCGTGCCGAACGCGGCGGCGAGCGACGGCAGGCTCGGCAGATACATGTCGATCGACAGCGGGCCGCACGCGGCGAGCGCGCCGAGCAGAAGGATCAAACGGCCATCGGGCCGGCGCCGGGTGGTGTCGGACATGGAGTTCGGGAGACGGGGAAGCGTTGAGGCCGCGCGGTATCCTTACCGCGCAAGGAGCAAACATTGTACGCGAGCCCTTGCCGCGATCCGGCCCCGGTCGCGACGCTGCGTTAAGCTCATCGCTCTCTTCTCGTCCGACCGAACCCATGACCGCCTTTCTGCTGATCTGGAGCCCAAAGAAATGGCCGTGGCCCGACTTGCCCGAGTTCGCGCGGCGCGTCGCCGCAGGCGATGCCGTCGCCGACGTATGGGGCTGCGGCACCGCGCGCGGACTCTTGCCGGGCGATCGGGTCTTCGTGCATCGCGTGTCGCAGGAACCCAGGGGCGTGTTCGCGTCGGGCTGGGTGACGCGCGCGCCGTACGAAGTGCCGGATGCCGGAGCCAAGCGCGGCTATCGGCTGCGCATCGACTTCGTTTATGACTGGCTCGTCGATGCGCGCGAGCAGGTCGTCGTCACGCGCGACGAATTGCGCGCGCATCCGTTCTCCGTGCAGACGTGGGACGCGCAGATGTCCGGCACGCTCATCAAGCCGATCGCCGAGGGCGCGCTGGAAAAACTGTGGACCGCACGCACCGGACGGCGCTCGATGCGACCCTAGCCGGACACGGTTGCATTGCAACGACTCCGGTACAATTTCAGCATCGTTTTTCGCGCCGGACGGCGCGTTTCGCGCGCCGTGCAGACGTTGCAGCGGCAGCCGGGCGCGTGTCCTCGCGACTCCCGCATCCACTTTTCAGTGCAGGCTTCCATCCATGTCCAAGAATCAAGCTCTCTTCGAACGCGCGCAGCGAACCATTCCCGGCGGCGTGAACTCGCCGGTGCGGGCGTTCCGCTCGGTCGGCGGCACGCCGCGCTTCATCGAGCGCGCAGAAGGCGCGTATTTCTGGGATGCGGATGGCAAGCGCTATATCGACTACATCGGCTCGTGGGGCCCGATGATTCTCGGCCATGTCCATCCGGAAGTGCTCGGCGCCGTACAACGCGTGCTCGCGAACGGCTTCTCGTTCGGCGCGCCGACCGAAGCCGAAATCGAAATCGCCGAGGAAATCTGCAAGCTCGTGCCGTCGATCGAACAGGTGCGGATGGTGTCATCCGGCACCGAAGCGACGATGAGCGCATTGCGCCTCGCGCGCGGCTTCACGAACCGCAGCCGCATCGTCAAGTTCGAAGGTTGCTATCACGGGCACGCGGACAGCCTGCTCGTCAAAGCCGGCTCCGGTCTGCTCACGTTCGGGAATCCCACTTCCGCCGGCGTGCCCGCCGACATCGCGAAGCACACGACCGTGCTCGAGTACAACAACGTCGAGCAATTGAACGAGGCGTTCAAGGCATTCGGGCCGGAAATCGCGTCGGTGATCGTCGAGCCGGTCGCGGGCAACATGAATCTCGTGCGCGCGACGCCCGAGTTTCTCAACGCGCTGCGCGAACGCTGCAACGAATACGGCTCCGTGCTGATCTTCGACGAAGTCATGTGCGGCTTTCGCGTGGCGCTCGGCGGCGCGCAGCAGGTCTACGGCATCAAGCCCGATCTCACCTGTCTCGGCAAGGTCATCGGCGGCGGCATGCCGGCGGCCGCGTTCGGTGGACGCCGCGACATCATGGCTCATCTCGCGCCGCTCGGCGGCGTCTATCAGGCGGGCACGCTGTCGGGCAATCCGATCGCGGTGGCCGCGGGCCTGAAGACGCTGCAACTGATCCAGCGTCCCGGTTTCTACGACGATCTCGCCAAGCAGACGCGCAAGCTCGTCGACGGCCTCACCGGCGCCGCCCGCGACGCGAAGGTGCCCTTCTCCGCCGATTCGATCGGCGGCATGTTCGGCCTGTATTTCATGGACAGCGTGCCGGGCAGCTTCGCGCAGATCCAGCAAGGCGACACGAGGCGCTTCAATGCGTTCTTTCACGCGATGCTCGATGCCGGCGTGTACTTCGCGCCGTCCGCGTTCGAAGCGGGCTTCGTGTCGAGCGCGCACGACGACGCGATCATCGACGCGACGATCGACGCGGCGCGCGGCGCGTTCGCGTCGCTCGCCGCCTGACGTTTCCGGGCCGCGCCGATGTTCTCGCAAACCGACTTCACGCACATGGAGCGCGCGCTCGCGCTCGCCTCGAAGGGCATGTACACGACGACGCCGAATCCGCGCGTCGGCTGCGTGCTCGTCAAGAACGGCGAAGTGATCGGCATGGGCTACACGCAGCCGGCCGGCCAGGATCACGCCGAAGTGCAGGCGCTGAAGGACGCCCGTTCGCGCGGCAAGGATCCGCGCGGCGCGACCGCGTATGTGTCGCTGGAACCGTGCAGTCACTTCGGCCGCACGCCGCCGTGCGCGCATGCGCTCATCGATGCGCGCGTCGAGAAAGTAATCGCCGCGATGGAAGATCCGAACCCGTCGGTGTCCGGCCGCGGCTTGACGATGCTGCGCGACGCCGGCATCGACGTGCGTTGCGGACTGCTCGCGAACGAGGCGCACGAGATGAACATCGGCTTCGTGTCGCGTATGACGCGCCGCCGTCCGTGGGTGCGAATGAAGGTTGCGGCCACGCTGGACGGCCGTACCGGTTTGCCGACGGGCGAGAGTCAGTGGATCACGGGCGAAGACGCGCGCGCCGACGGCCACGCGTGGCGCGCCCGCGCCTGCGCGATTCTCACGGGAATCGGCACGGTGCGCGAGGACGATCCGCAACTGACCGTGCGCGCGGTCGACACGCCGCGCCAGCCGCAACGCGTGCTGATCGACAGCCGGCTGGATGTGCCGATGCACGCGCGCATCCTCGACGGCGCGCCGCCCTGGATTTTCCATTCCGCCGACGCCGATCCGGCGCGCATCGACGCGTTGCGCGAGAAAGGCGCGGATCTGATCGAGCTGTCGAACGAGTACGGCAAGGTCGATCTGCCCGCGATGCTCACGGCGCTCGCCGATCGCGGCATCAACGAATTGCATGTCGAAGCGGGCCACAAGCTGAACGGCTCGCTGCTGCGCGAAGGCTGCGTCGACGAACTGCTGATCTATCTCGCGCCGAGCCTGCTCGGCAGCGCGCCCGGCATGTTCGACTTCGCGCCGCCCGACACGCTGGATGCGCGGCCGCATCTGAAATTTCATCGCATCGACCGGCTCGGCGACGATCTGCGCATACTTGCGCGTTTTGCCGAAGCCAACGTGGCGAGCTGACCCAGCACCGAATCGAGGAATCCGACCGATGTTCACAGGAATTGTCGCGGCCGTGGGCCGAATCGAAAAAGTCACGCCGCTCGGTGCCGAGCCGGAAGCGGGCGTGCGTCTGACGGTCACCGCGGGCGATCTCGATCTCGCCGACGTCGAGCTCGGCGACAGCATCGCGATTCAGGGCGCGTGCATGACGGTTGTCGAGAAATCGGCCGGCACGTTCGACGTCGAAGTGTCGCGCGAGAGTCTCAACAAGACCGTCGGACTCGGCGATGCGGGCGCCGGCGTGAATCTGGAAAAGGCGTTGCGCGCGCACGACCGGCTTGGCGGGCACCTCGTATCCGGTCACGTCGATGGGCTGGGCGTCGTGTCGAAGTTCGAGCCGGTGGGCGAATCGCACGAATTGCGCATCGTGGCGCCGAAGGATATCGGCAAGTACCTGGCTTACAAGGGCTCGGTGACGGTGAACGGGGTGAGCCTCACGGTGAATTCCGTCAGCGACAGCGCCGACGGCTGCGAGTTTTCCATCAATCTGATTCCGCATACCGTCGAAGTGACGACGCTCAAGGCCCTTGCCAAAGGCGCGAAGGTCAATCTGGAGATCGATCTGATCGCGCGGTATGTGGAGCGGATGATGAGTGCGGGGTGAATGCTCGCGTTGTCCTGACCTAGCGCTCCGGACCCCACAGATCCCTGAATTCGGAGGAAGTCTCTTTCATGTGCCGGAGCGACAAGAAAGTGATCGTGTCACCGGACAACAGATAGAGCAGCACGTAGTCATCGAACAGATGTTCGTGTAGCTCGCCTTGATGAGGCGCGCCCGACTTCGTGACGTCCACGATCTCCTCGATCGTCAGCAAAGCATCGACCGTATCCGGCTTCGAATTGAGAAGGCGTCGTCCAAGAGCCGGAAAGCGCCGAAGCACCGGTACGACCTTCTTTTCGATCGCCTCGACTAGCCGAAGGAAGCTTTCAGGCCGGTCAACGCGGTTCCAGTAGCGCTCGATATCCGTGAGTCGGGCATTGAATTCGCTCGAGATTCGGATGGTCGTGCGCTTGCGTTCATCATTCACGGTCCGACTCTCCGTCATCGGTTTGCGGCGCTCCCAGACGCGCTTTCAGACGGATGAAGTACTCGTCGGCATCTTCCGTTTCGTGCTTGTCGAGGCTCTTCAGAGCGGTCAACGCGTCGTTCAGCAGCACCAGATGAATGCGGGACCTCTCCATGCGGTAGAACGCTTCGAGCTTTTCCGCGCTGATCAACGCGGCATAGCTTTCTCCGTTCTTCGTGATGATCTTTTCATTGCCGCCGCGAACCTCGTCGACGAGTTCAGAGAGATTTGCACGCGCCTGAGACAGCGGAATGATGTCCCTTGCCCTATAAGCCATGTTCGGCCCCATTAAGTTTAATGTACACAACATTGTACAAAATCCATCCGCTTTAAAGTTACAGTGAGGACAGTTTCCCAAACGCTTGCCCGTCGCGCCATTCGTCCGAATGGCTTAGGAAACCTCCACCTCTCGAAGAGAGTCGATTTCCCCGACGCTCCACCAGCCGTGGCGTAAAATACGCGCTTTCCCCAAATCAGAGCCCGCTCGGGACGTCATCATGTCGCTCGCCTCCACTCCTGAGATCATCGCTGAACTGAAAGCCGGCCGGATGGTGATCCTCGTCGACGAAGAAGACCGCGAGAATGAAGGCGATCTCGTCGTCGCCGCCGAATTCGTCACGCCCGAAGCGATCAACTTCATGGCGAAGCACGGCCGCGGCCTCATTTGCCTCACGCTCACGCAGGAACGCTGCAAGCAGTTGAACCTGCCGCTCATGACGCATCGCAACGGCACGCAGTACGGCACGGCGTTCACGGTGAGCATCGAAGCCGCCGAGGGCGTGACGACCGGCATCTCGGCCGCCGACCGCGCGAAAACCATCGCCGCGGCCGTCGCGCACGATGCGCGCGCCGAGCACATCGTTCAGCCGGGCCACGTCTTCCCGATCATGGCGCAGCCGGGCGGCGTGCTCGTGCGTGCGGGCCATACGGAAGCCGGCTGCGACCTGACCGCGCTCGCGGGTCTCACGCCCGCCGCGGTGATCTGCGAGATCATCAAGGACGACGGCGAAATGGCGCGTCTGCCCGACCTCATCGAGTTCGGCCAGCAGCACGGCATCATGATCGGCACCATCGCCGATCTGATCCACTACCGCAGCCGCACCGAATCGATCATCGAGAAAGTCTGCGAGCGGACGATGCAGACCGCGCACGGTCCGTTCCGCGCGCTGCTGTATCGCGACGAGCCCACCGGTTCGCCGCACATCGCGCTCGTGCGCGGCACGCCGCGTCCGGATCGCGACACGCCGGTGCGCGTGCACGAACCGCTCTCCGTGCTGGATCTGCTCGAAATCGACTCGTCGACGCACTCTTGGACCATCGACGCCGCGATGAAGGAAATCGCCGCGCGCGATCTCGGCGCGATCGTCATGCTCAATTGCGGCGACACGAAGGAACATCTCGTCGACGTGTTCCGCGCGTTCGACCAGAAGGACAAGGCGGCGGAACTCAAGCGCCGCCCGATCGACTTCAAGACCTACGGCATCGGCGCGCAAATTCTGCGCGATATCGGCGTCGGCAAGATGGAAGTGCTCGCGAATCCGCGCAAGCTCGGCAGCATGTCGGGCTACGGCTTGGAAGTGACAGGCTTCGTGCCGATGCCCGGCTGCCCCGCCACCGCCGCGCCCGCCGATACGAGCATCACGCAGTTGCGCTCGGCCTGAACGCCAAACCCAATCTGAACCAACGGAAATCATTCATGGAAATCGGACAATACCAGCCGAACCTCGACGGTGACGGCCTGCGCATCGGCATCGTGCAGTCGCGCTTCAACGAACCGGTGTGCAACGGCCTCGCCGACGCCTGCATCGAGGAGCTGGAACGCCTCGGCGTGATCGGCCAGGACGTGCTGCTCGTCACGGTGCCCGGCGCGCTCGAAATTCCGCTCGCGCTGCAAAAGCTCGCGGAATCCGGCCAGTTCGACGCGCTGATCGCGCTCGGCGCCGTCGTGCGCGGCGAGACGTATCACTTCGAGCTCGTGTCGAACGAAAGCGGCTCGGGCATCTCGCGCATCGCGCTCGACTTCGGCATTCCGGTTGCGAACGCCGTGCTGACGACCGAGAACGACGAGCAAGCCGTCGCCCGCATGACCGAAAAGGGTCGCGACGCCGCGCGCGTGGCGGTCGAAATGGCGAATCTGTCCGTCGCGCTCGAGCAGCTCGGCGGCGACGATGAAGACGAAGACGAAGAAGACGAGGACCGCGCATGAAGAGCGCACGACGCCGTTCGCGCGAACTCGCGACGCAAGGGCTTTACCAGTGGTTGCTGTCGGGCGCGCCCGCCGGCGAAATCGACGCGCAGTTGCGCAATTCTCAAGGTTTCGACAAGGCCGATAAGGATCATCTCGATGCGATCCTGCACGGCGTGATCAAGGAATCCGACGCGCTGTCGGCCGAGTTGCAGCCGTGCCTCGATCGTCCGATCGAGCAGCTGTCGCCGGTCGAGCGCGCGGTGCTGCTGGTTGCCGCCTTCGAGTTCAAGCATCACATCGACGTGCCGTATCGCGTCGTCATCAACGAAGCAGTCGAGTTGACGAAAACTTTCGGCGGCTCGGACGGCTACAAGTACGTCAATGGCGTGCTGGACAAGCTCGCCGTCGTGATGCGGCCCACCGAAGCGCAGGCGCGCGGCCGCGGAGCATAAATGAACCAGACAGCCGAACCGCTCGTGCGGCTGGCGTCGCGCGTCGACGCAATCGAGCCGTTCTACGTGATGGAGCTGATGAAAGAGGCGCAGGCGCTCGAGCGCGCGGGCCGCGACATCATCCACATGAGCATCGGCGAGCCGGATTTCACCGCGCCGGAGCCGGTCACGAACGCCGCCGCCGATGCCCTGAAGCGCGGCGTGACGCAGTACACCAACGCGCTCGGCATCCACGCGCTGCGCGAGGCGATTTCGCAGCATTATCGCGATACCTTCGGCCTGGCCGTCGACCCCGAGCGGATCGTCGTGACGGCGGGCGCGTCGGCGGCGCTGCTGCTGGCGTGCATGGCGCTCGTCGATAACGGCGACGAAGTCCTGATGCCCGATCCATGCTATCCGTGCAACCGGCATTTCGTGTCGGCGGCGGATGGCAAGCCGGTGCTCATCGCGAGCGGCCCGGCCGAGCGCTTCCAGTTGACGGCCGAGCATGTCGAGGAGAACTGGAGCGAGAAGACGCGCGGCGTGCTGCTCGCGTCGCCATCGAATCCGACGGGCACGTCGATCGAGCCGGACGAACTGCGGCGCATCGTCGACACGGTGCGCGCGCGCGGCGGCTTCACGATCGTCGACGAGATTTACCAGGGCCTGAGTTACGACGCGAAACCCGTGTCCGCGCTCTCCTTCGGCGACGACGTCGTCACCGTGAACAGCTTCTCGAAGTACTTCAACATGACCGGCTGGCGGCTCGGCTGGCTCGTCGTGCCGCACGCGATGGTCAGCGCGGTAGAAAAGCTGTCGCAGAATCTGTTCATCTGCGCGTCGGCGCTCGCGCAGCATGCGGCGCTCGCGTGCTTCGAGCCGGAGACGATCGGGATCTACGAAGCACGGCGACTGGAGTTCAAGCGGCGTCGCGATTACATCGTGCCGGCGCTGCGCTCGCTCGGTTTCGGCGTGCCGGTCGTGCCGGACGGCGCGTTCTACGTCTACGCCGACACGACGACGGTTCACCACCCCGCCGCCGGCGACAGCGATGCGCTCACGCATTCGATGCTCCACGACGCGGGCGTCGTGCTCGTGCCGGGCGCGGATTTCGGTTTTCACGCGCCGCAGCGCTACATCCGGCTGTCGTATGCGACGTCGCAGGCGAAGCTGGAAGAAGCGGTCCAGCGACTGGGCACGCTGTTCCGTCGATAATCGCGACGGCACACGCAACAAAAAGGGCACCCGCGGGTGCCCTTTCCTTTTTACGTCTGCCGAAAGCCTTACGCGCCCAGCTCCGCCGATGCGACGTGCTTCGTCTCCCCGTCGCCATCGTCCTGCGATTTCTTCGGCGATTCGATCGTCGCGTGAACGCGTTTGTCCGCGGACGTCGAGGCGAGAACCTGCTTCGGCGCGGCCTGGACCGGCGCCTGCGGCGCGTTGATCGGCACATTGCGGCCGCGCGCGACATCGCGCAGACGCGAGCGCTCGGCCAGCACCTTCGCGCCGTAACCGCCGTCGTCCTGCGTCGTCGAGCCGACGTAGTAGCGCAAGCCGCCCGCCACCGAGCCGCCGCGCGCGATGCAATCCTTCAGCACGAGCGCGCCGACCTTGATGTTCGCGAGCGGATCGAGCGCCGCGTGCGAGCCGCCGAAGTACTCGAATTTGTCGGAATGCACCTTCGACATGACCTGCATGAGGCCCTGCGCGCCGACGCCGCTTTCCGCATACGGATTGAAGCCCGATTCGATCGCCATCACCGAAAGCAGCAGCAGCGGATCGAGGCCGACTTCGCGACCCGTATCGAACGCGGCGCGCACGAGTTCCGTGACCGGCTCTTGCGCCACGCGATAGCGACGCGCGATGAAACTCGCGACGAGCTTCTGCTCACGCGCCGAGACGAGCACGCGGTCATCGCGCGCATCCGCGACGACGCGTTGCGCAGGAATCAGGTTCGCCAGCATGCCGACGGACGGCATCGTGCGCGGATCGAGCCCGTTGGGCGACACGGCCAGGCTGATGCCGCCGGTGAGCTGACGGGTGCTGGCGTCGTCGCTGGCCGCCGCGCCGAGCGACGGGGTCACGGCGGCCGGCGCCTTGGCAATTTCGGGCGCCGCCGTGTTAGCGGCCACGTTCACGGGCAGCGCGGCGTCGCCGGGCGCGCGATGCACCGCCGAGAACGGCGGCAGCGGCTGGCCGGCGAGCAAACGCGCCGGACCGGCCTGGACCGCGGCCGACACGAACGGCATGATCTTTGCGGCGAACGTCGTGCGCCAGGAAGGCGCCAGCCAGAGCGCGAGCGCACTGACAACGGCCGCGCAACCGACCACGGCGAAGAGATGGTGACTCAAACGGCGTCCGCGACGTAGCGCTACGCGCACAACCTGCGCGGCGCGGGAGTCGGAACCCCACCAAACCGAAGCATTCATCGATACTCCCAATGTTGCATGATTTGCGCAGATGAATACGAATGAAGCACGTACTCGAGAGACAAATCAGACACCGCTCACTCTCGGTAAGCGTCAGCGGCATCGGGGATACGGCAAGCGCCGTCTGAAAAGCCGATCCGGCAAAAATCCGCCGGGTTGCGCGGCACGAACTGCATGCCCTGAACGCGCACGTGGCTTTCCACGCGAAAAACCGGCGTGCGAAACGCCGGCAATGACAACCAACAGCCATGAATCGCCGGGCAGGAGCGGCGCAGGCGACGCATTGGCGTCTGACAGACCTGAGGCTAAGGTAAAAAGTTTCAAAACCTGCAATGGATGCCAAGCGATTCTAACAGGGTTTAATGATCCGTCAATGCTATAGATTTTGGTTTCAATTACTTATAGTTATATTGAACAGTGTTCAGCAGCCGAGAACCACGTCTCCCGGGCGATTCCAAGCGGTTTTCGCTGAATGTCGCCCAACGCACGGACGCCGACGCAGGTAAAATCGACAATCGCTTAGCGCGCAGCCGTCCCGCCCGGGGAGTTCTGCCTCCGGGCGCCTTCGAGTCCACTTCCGACCATCGATGAAATACAAAGATCTGCGCGACTTCACCGCCCGCCTTGAAGCGCTCGGTGAACTCCGCCGCATTCGGCAGCCCGTCTCTCCCGTTCTCGAAATCACCGAAGTCTCCGATCGCGTGTTGCGCGCGGGCGGACCGGCGCTGCTGTTCGAAGCGCCCACCGGTTACACGATGCCCGTGCTCGCGAACCTGTTCGGCACGACGCGGCGCGTCGCGCTCGGCATGGGCATCGAGACGGACGCGCAAAGCGGTTCCGATGTGAGTCTCGGCAGCGACGTCGCCGCGCTGAGTTCGTTGCGCGATGTCGGCAGGCTGCTTTCCGCGCTCAAGGAGCCCGAGCCGCCGAAGGGCCTGAAGGATGCCGGCAAGCTGCTCTCGCTCGCGAAGGCCGTGTGGGACATGGCGCCGAAGTCGGTCAGCGCGCCGCCCTGTCAGGAAATCGTGTGGGAAGGCAACGACGTCGATCTCAATCGGCTGCCGATCCAGACATGCTGGCCCGGCGACGCCGGTCCGCTGCTCACCTGGGGCCTCACCGTCACGCGCGGGCCGAACAAGCCGCGTCAGAATCTCGGCATCTATCGGCAACAGCTGATCGGGGGCAACAAGCTCATCATGCGCTGGCTCGCGCATCGCGGCGGCGCGCTCGATTTCCGTGAGTTTGCGCTCGCGAATCCCGGCAAGCCGTATCCCGTGGCGGTCGTGCTCGGCGCCGATCCCGCGACGATTCTCGGCGCAGTGACGCCCGTGCCCGATTCGTTGTCCGAATATCAGTTCGCCGGTCTCCTGCGCGGATCGCGCACCGAACTCGCGAAATGCCTGACGCCGGGCGTCGATGCATTGCAGGTGCCGGCACGCGCGGAAATCGTGCTCGAAGGTTTCATCTATCCGCAAGACGGCGCGCCGCCGCCCGCGCCCGCAGGCGCGCCGCCGCGTCCGTCGGCGGGGGCGTCGGCGAAATACGAGCACGCGCTCGAAGGCCCGTACGGCGATCACACCGGCTATTACAACGAGCAGGAATGGTTTCCGGTCTTCACCGTCGAGAAGATCACGATGCGCCGCGACGCGCTGTTCCATTCCACCTACACAGGCAAACCGCCGGACGAGCCTGCCGTGCTCGGCGTCGCGCTGAACGAAGTCTTCGTGCCGCTGTTGCAGAAGCAGTTCACCGAGATCACCGATTTCTATCTGCCGCCCGAGGGCTGCAGCTATCGCATGGCGATCGTGCAGATGAAGAAGAGCTATCCCGGCCACGCGAAGCGCGTGATGTTCGGCGTCTGGAGCTTCCTGCGGCAATTCATGTATACGAAGTTCATCGTCGTCGTGGATGAAGACGTGAACGTGCGCGACTGGAAGGAAGTGATCTGGGCGATCACGACGCGGGTCGATCCGACGCGCGACACCGTGATGGTCGACAGCACGCCGATCGATTATCTCGATTTCGCGTCGCCGGTTGCGGGTCTCGGCTCGAAGATGGGACTCGACGCGACCAACAAGTGGCCCGGCGAAACGAATCGCGAATGGGGCCGCCCGATCGTCATGGACGAAGCCGTAAAGCGCCGCGTCGATACGCTCTGGACCGAACTCGGACTCGACAAATGACGATCGCGGCCACGCTCTATCGAGGCGATGTCATCGAGAACACGCACGCGGCGCATGTCGCGGTCGTCGATGCCGATGGCCGCCTCATCCATTCTTTCGGCGATCCGCGCCGCGTGACGCTGCCGCGCTCGGCCGCGAAGCCCGCGCAGGCGCTCGCCGTCATCGAAACGGGCGCGCTCGAACGCTTCGGCTTCACCGACGAGGACCTCGCGCTGATGTGCGGATCGCACAGCAGCGAGCCGCGTCATATCGAGCGCGCGCTCGCGATGCTCGCGAAGTCGAACGCGAGCGAAAGCGATCTGCGCTGCGGCGGCCATCCGCCGATTTCAGACGCCGTGTACAAGGACTGGATCCGGCGCGATTTCACGCCGACCGCCGTCTGCAGCAATTGCTCCGGCAAGCACGCCGGCATGCTCGCGGGCGCGCGCGCGATGAACGCGCCACTCGCCGATTACCACTTGCCCGGTCATCCGCTGCAGGCGCATGTGAAGCGCACGGTGGCGCGCGCCGTCGATCTCGCCGATGACGAAGTGCAATGGGCCATCGACGGCTGCAATCTGCCGACGCCCGCCTTCCCGCTCGAACGTCTCGCGCGGCTCTATATGAACATCGCCGCCGCGCCGGACGGCTCGCCGCTCGCACGCGTCCATCGCGCGATGACGTCGCATCCGGAACTCGTCGCGGGCGAAGCCCGCTTCTGCACGCTACTGATGCAGGCGTTCGGCGGCGCGCTCGTCGCCAAGACCGGCGCGGACGCGAGTTACGCGATCGGCGTGCGCCGCGAGACAGGTCCGATCGGCATCGCGGTGAAAGTCGAGGACGGCAATACGGCCGTGGTGAACGCGGTCGTCGTCCATCTGCTCGATGCGCTCGGCATCGGCACGCAAGCACAGCGCGATGCCCTCGCCGCCTTCCGTAATCCGCCCACACGCAACACGATGAACGTGCCGACCGGCCGTCTCGATGTCAGCTTCACGCTTCACAACCATCAATAACAACATGCATTCGTGGTCGTTGCTGTCGGACGGGTTCTTTCTGTCGCTGTCGCTGTGTCTGGATATCGGGATCGCCAACGTCGCGATCATTTCGCTCGCGCTGTCGCACGGATTCAAGCCGGGGATGGTGCTCGGCCTCGGCACGTGCTTCGGCGATCTGTTCTACGCGGCGCTCGCGCTCGCGGGCATGTCCGCGCTCTTGCAGTTCTCCGCCGTGCGCTGGGTCGTGTGGATCGGCGGCGCCGTCGTGCTGCTCTTTCTCACCTGGAAGATGGCGCGTGAAGCGCTCAATCCGGCGTCGGCGCCGCCCGTCGAAGGCGAAGCGGATCTCACCGTGCCGCGCCCGAAGCATTGGCAAAGCTTCGTGCGCGGATGCCTGCTCGCGGTGTCGTCGCCGAGCGCGATATTGTGGTTTGCGGCGGTCGGCGGCGCGCTCATCGCCAAGGCCGGCGCGACGAGTCCCGTCAGCGCGTCGGTGTTTCTGATCGGCTTCTTCTGCGGCGGGCTCGGCTGGACGATCTTCATCTGCACGCTCGCGAGCCACGGCCGAAAGCGCGCCGGCACGCAGCTCCTGCGCGCGTGCCACGTGATGTCCGCCGTGCTGTTCGCGTACTTCGCGTACAGCGTGATCGTGAACGGCTACCGCGATCTGATCGTCAACGCAGCGTCGTGACGATCCGCCATCACGCGAGATACTGCGACAGCTTCGGCAAATCGACGTTGCCGCCCGACACGATCACGCCGACGCGCTTGCCTTCGACCGGCACGACCTTCTGCAGCACGGCGGCCGCCGCGAGGCAGCCGGTCGGCTCGACGACCATCTTCATGCGCTGCGCGAAGAAGCGCAGCGTGTCGATCAATTGCGCATCGCTCACGGTGACGATCCGGTCCACGTGACGCTGGATGATCGGAAAGTTGTATTCGCCGACGTGCGTCGAAGCGGCGCCATCGGCGATCGTGCGCGGCACGTCGATATGCACGATTTCGCCGCGAGCGAGCGATTGCTGCGCGTCGTTGCCCGCCTCCGGCTCGACGCCGATCACCTTGCAGTCCGGCGACAACGCCGCCGCCGCGAGCGCGCATCCGCCGATGAGCCCGCCGCCGCCCAGACACACGAACAGATAATCGAGCGGACCGGTTTCCTCGATCAGTTCCTTCGCCGCCGTGCCCTGCCCCGCGATCACATGCGGATGGTCGTAGGGCGGAATCAGCGTCATGCCGCGTTCCTCGGCGAGCTTGCGGCCGATTTCCTCGCGATTTTGCGTGTAGCGGTCGTAGGTGATCACTTCGCCGCCGTAGCCGCGCGTCGCCTCCATCTTCGCGGCGGGCGCGTCTTCCGGCATGACGATCGTCGCGCGGATGCCGGCGAGCTTCGCGGACAGCGCGATCGCCTGCGCATGATTCCCCGACGAGTACGTGATGACGCCCGCTGCGCGCTGGCGGTCGTCGAAATGAGAGAGCGCGTTGTAGGCGCCGCGGAACTTGAACGCGCCCATGCGCTGGAAGTTCTCGCACTTGAAGAAGAGCGACGCGCCCGCGATGGCGTCGGCGGTGCGGGAAGTCAGGACGGGCGTGCGATGGGCGAATCCTTCGATGCGCCGGGCGGCGTCGGCGACGTCATCGAAAGTCGGGGCGGGAAGAGTGGACATCGGCGTGAGAGCGTGAGGTGAGGAGGATCATCATTGTCCCAGTTCCGTCGCAAAAATCCAGAAATCGGCCCGTAAACGCAGAAGGCGATGCATGCATGCATCGCCTTCGGAATAAGCCGTTCGGGCCGATCAGCGGCGCCAGTAGCCCGGTCCGTGACGGTAGTAACCGTGATGCCGGTAATACGGACGGCCGTAGTAGCCATAGCCGCCGTAGCCGCCATAAACCACCGCGGGCGGCGGCGCATACATGACAGGCGGCGGCGCCACATAAACGGGCTGCGGCGGCGCGACATAGACAGGAGCCGGCGGCGCGGCGTACACCGGGTAAGCCGGCACCCCGATACCCACGCCCACCGACACATGCGCCTGCGCTGCACCGACGAATCCCACGCCGAGCGCACCAGCGACCAACAAACCACCGAGCTTTTTCACTTTCGTTCTCCTCGCCGCTACGCATGATGGCCGGTCCAGGCGGCTCACGAGCGACGGTATGAGTCGAATTTATCGAAAAAGCAGATCGGTCGGCGGAGTCATTTGTTGCAAATTGCAAGATGCTTAACGCTGCCAGGAGACCGAAAGCCGGGCGATGGCCGCAAACAGGCTCCGATCGACCGTTCGGCGGACCTGCGCGCGGTGGCTCGACTCGATATACGCCATAAGTTAAAAAACGGCGTAACGTCTATTTACAAAAGAACGGAAAAGCCCCGACGGACAATGCGTCCGCCGGGGCTTCTCATGTAATGCGCGAGATTCTTAAAAGCTCGAAGCGTCGTTCAACCCACTTTGACGTAAGCGAATTCACGCGTGACGTTCGGCGGCACATAAGCCGCGCCGATAACGACGCGGGGCGTCAGGCGCTTTTTCTGATCCCACCAGCGGCGCCGTTGGGCTTGGCTCAAAAATCGCAGATGCTTTCTATAAGAGAAAATGCTCACGGCAACCTCCGAACGTAGCGAATGAAACCTTGATGGGAGAGCCGGCCGCATCCCGCCGCGCCTGCGCTCCCGCTGAAATCGTCTTCTCTTTAGTATCGAGCGCCCTGTTCGTTCCTCAATGTACGCAAAGAAACCAAGCCTTCACGTCGATATGCGATTGATGTGTGTTAAACCACATTCAGCGAAAAGCATGCTTTTTGGCCGGAAAATTCGTCCTGTCCGATTTCTCGCCCACTCATTCGAAGGGAAACAATCCCGCCCAATGAAGCGCTCGGCCCTTTCGCTTTCCGTCTTTATATCCTGCCAGTTTTGCGTGAAATACGCTTTTCGCGATCGTCTCAAAATGGCAACACTAGGGTTTTCCGACACTGGCGTTTCATGCGGATGAGTCTCCTGCGATTAACTTTCGCGTACCTTTCACGCAATCGCCCGACCAATCGCGCGCGGCGCGTGCGACAACGTCCCCAAGCGGCTGCAAAGCCATGTTAAGGTGACGTCCGGCGCCCCATCAGGCAAGCCTGTTGGGCGGGGAGTTCGAATCGCCGAGAACAGAAAAACGCGAAGCTTCGTCTAACGGCGTGCGTGCGACGGGCGCGCAAACGCGCATGATGCGCCGCGCGCCGCGATGACTTCGACGAGATACTCAGTCCAGAGAACGAACAATGATCAAGGTCAGCATTCAAGATTCGCGCCGCGCGGACGGCCGCCATCCAGACATCACTCGCGGGCGGCTCTGCGCCCGCTAGCGCCTTTCGTCTCCCTTCACCTTTCGCTTAACCCGACCCGGCGCACGTCGCAACACTGCGCACGCATCCTAGAGGACCCGAGATGTTCGGCGATATCGCCCGTTTTCTGCTCAACACCCTTTTCACCCTGTTCGGCGCGGCGCTCCTGCTGCGCGCATGGATCCAGGTCGTGCGGATGCCGCCCTACAACCCCGTGTCGAACGCCGTGATGCAGGCGACCAACTGGCTCGTGCTGCCGCTGCGCAAGATTCTTCCCGGCGGGAAGATCGACTGGGCGAGCATCGTCGCGGCGTTCATCGCCTCGGCTGTCTACGTGACGCTGATGGTCGTGCTCGCGGGCGTCGATCCGACGCTCATGGCGCCGACCCTTCTGCTCGTCGCGTTGCTGACCGTCGTCAAATGGGCGCTGAACCTGATTATCTGGGTGACGATCCTGATGGCGCTCCTGTCGTGGCTCAATCCGCAGTCGCCGGCGATGCCGCTGCTGTATCAGATCACCGCGCCGTTTCTCGATCCGCTGCGGCGCATCCTGCCGCGACTCGGTGGCATCGATCTTTCGCCGATTCTGCTCTTCGTGATCGTGCAGGTGCTGCTGATGGTCGTGACGCGCGTCGCCGTCTCGATGACGCTCTTCGGCATCTGAAACCCGCGCGCAATTGCGCCTCGGGACGCGTTGCGCTTACAATAGCCGGCTCATGCGGGCGTCGTATAATGGCTATTACCGTAGCTTCCCAAGCTACAGACGTGGGTTCGATTCCCATCGCCCGCTCCAGAATCCCAGCGAAAGCCGCCCCAAGTCACGTTTGGGCGGCTTTTTAGTTTCGCGCATCCGTTCCAGCATCGCCTCATGAGCCACGATCCCCAAGACGAAGCCGACGACAACGGCACGCACCCGTCCGACGTCAACGAAAACGCCACGCTGCGGCATCGGCGCATCCGCAGCTTCGTCACGCGCGCGGGGCGCGTATCGCCGGGCCAGCAGCGCGCGATCGACGATCTCGGCCCGCGCTACGTCGTGCCCTACACGCCGCAGCTCGCCGACTGGGACGCGCACTTCGGCCGCCACGCGCCGCGCGTGCTCGAGATCGGTTTCGGCATGGGCGCGACGACGGCGGAAATCGCGGCCGCGCGTCCGGGCGATGACTTCATCGGCGTCGAAGTGCACGAGCCGGGCGTCGGCGCGCTGCTGAAGCTGATCGGCGAGCAAGGGCTCGGCAATATCCGCATCCTCCAGCACGACGCCGTGGAAGTGCTCGAACACATGATCGCGCCGGACAGTCTCGACGGCGTACACATCTACTTTCCGGATCCGTGGCACAAGGCGCGCCATCACAAGCGCCGCCTGATTCAGCCGAAGTTCGTCGCGCTGCTCGTGTCGCGCATGAAGCCGGGCGGCTATATCCATCTGGCGACCGACTGGCAGAACTATGCCGAGCAGATGCTCGAAGTGCTGTCGGCGGAACCGGCGCTCGAAAACACCGCCGACGGCTACGCGCCGCGCCCCGATTTCCGCCCGGTCACGAAGTTCGAGCGGCGCGGCCTGCGGCTCGGCCACGGCGTCTGGGATCTGATGTTCCGCCGCCGCTGAACGGCATCGCCCAGAAAGGAAAACGCCACGGCAAGCCGTGGCGTTTTCCTTTGCGTGGCGAGAGCGGGATCAGTCGGCCCAGCTCAATCCGCCGCTGTATCCGACGATCAGGATCAGCAAGCCGAAGCCGATGCGATACCACGCGAACGCCGTGAAATCGTGCGACGCGACGTAGCGCAGCAGCCAGCGCACGCAGACGAACGCGCTGACGAAAGCCGCGACGAGCCCGATGACGAACAGCCCGATATCGTTCACGGTCAGCGTGCGCCAGTACTTGGCCATTTCGTAGAGCGTCGCGCCGAAGATGATCGGAATGGCGAGGAAGAACGAGAACTCCGTCGCCACGCGCCGTTCGAGCCCGAACAACATGCCGCCGATGATCGTCGCACCCGAACGCGAGGTGCCCGGAATCAGCGCGAAACATTGCGCGAGGCCGACCTTGAAGGCATCCCCATAGGAAAGATCGTCGACGGAATGCACGCGCGTGATGACGCCCCGCTCGCGCTGGCGCGACTCCGCCCAGAGAATGACGATGCCGCCGACGATCAGCGCGACCGACACCGGCACCGGCGAGAACAGCACCGCCTTGATTTGCTTCTCGAGCAGGAGACCGAGCGCGATGGCCGGAATCGTCGCGATGATGACGTTGAGCGTGAAGCGCCGCGCGTCGGAGCGTGCGGGCAGGCCGGCGACGACGGAGCCGATCTTCGCGCGGTATTCCCAGCAAATCGCGAGAATCGCGCCGAACTGAATGACGACGTCGAAGGTTTTCGATTGCGCGTCGGTGAAATTCAGCAAGCTGCCCGCCACGATCAGATGCCCCGTGCTCGAGACCGGCAGAAATTCGGTCAAGCCCTCCACGACGCCCAGGATGAGCGCCTTCACCATCAATATCCAGTCCATCCGTCAGCCCTTGTTCGCGGTGTAGCCGTAGGTTTTGATGCACATTGCGCAGCGATTTCGATTCACTTCTCGACAATCTGCACACGTATGCCGTTTGTAAGGACTGTGATTGTACCGGGTTCGTAAGACACCCCGGCGAACTGGAGCTCCTCGGGCTTGAAGGTGTGGATCGGATAGCGGTCGAGCAATTGCGCCGCGAGTTGCGCGCCGACCGACGCGATCTGCTGGTTATATTGCGCGGCATCGCCCGTGAACTGCGCATCGTCGACGGACGGCGACACGAGAATGACCGAGCGGCTCGGCGCATCGTAGCCAAGCTGCGTCGAGAGCGTGAACGCGCCGATCACGGGATTCGGCATGAACGGCGTCGAAAGTCGCGCATCGACGCGCACGGTCACGCGATTGCGATCCGGCGCCATCCCGACGACGGGATTGCTCAGGACGACGTCGAATATCTGCGAAGCCGTGCGTTGCAGCGGGAACTTGCGCGCGACGGCGGCTTGCACCTGCTGCGTCGAGAATGTGTAGTGATCCGGAATGAAGGGGAATACCGAGTTCGAGGCCGCGTGGGCCTTCGATGCGAGTGCGAGCGCGGGCAGCGCCATCAGCCCTGCCCGCACGAACCGGCGCCGCAGCGGCGCGACGGGTTCCGTCATGCTTGATCCTCCAGTGTTCTTCTTCGAATCTGCGCCGTCTTCGGCGCGGTCCGCGAATTGGACTGTCGATCGTCACGACAGTTGCGTCGGCTGCGTCGCTGTTTCGAGCCGCTCGATCCACGTCAGCGCATATTCGCGCGTCTCGCCGCACATCTCGTGCGAAGGCTGCAATCCGCCGCAGCACGCCGGCCTGCGCGGATCGCCGAAAATCCTGCAGCGCAGATCGTCGCCCAATTGAACGCAGCGTTCGCCCGCGCGCTTGCCATCCGGCATCCCCGGAATCGGACTCGAGATGGACGGCGCGATGCAACAGGCGCCGCAGCCCTCGCGGCAGGCATGGGGCGAAGAATCGATCGACATGGCGTGACTGAACAGCGCAAAGAGAACCGGCATTTTCTCATGCCTCTTCTTTGCGGTTCGTCAAATGCTGCCGTTGGGCTGCGACCTTATCACGCAATGTTCGCGCGCATCGTCCGACTACACTCGGACGTTCCCCCCGAGGTCCGCCATGACTCCCGCCGCCCCGCTCTTTCGCCCCGACCTGCTCGCGCGCTACGACGCGCACGGTCCGCGCTACACGTCCTATCCGACCGCCGTCCAGTTCACCGATTCCTTCGACGCCGCGCACTATCGCGAAGCCGCGAGCCAGTCCAACGCGAACGCCGATCTCTCGCTCTACTTCCACATTCCGTTCTGCGACACCGTCTGCTTCTACTGCGGCTGCAACAAGGTCGCGACGAAGAATCGCGCGCACGCTCGCCCGTACCTCGATCGCATGAAGCGCGAGCTGGCGCTGCAAGCAGCGCTTTTCGATACGTCGCGCCCGGTGACGCAGCTTCACTGGGGCGGCGGCACGCCGACTTTCCTCTCGCACGACGAGATGGCCGAGCTGATGTCCGCGACGCGAGAGCACTTCAATCTCGTTTCCGACGAGCGCGCGGAATATTCGATCGAAGTCGATCCGCGCGAGGCGTCGGCGCAAACCGTCGCGTTGCTGCGCGAACTCGGCTTCAACCGCCTGAGCCTCGGCGTGCAGGACTTCGACGAACGCGTGCAGCGCGCCGTCAATCGCATTCAGCCGCGCGAAATGACCGAAACCGTGCTCGACGCCGCGCGCGCGAACGGTTTCAAGTCGGTGAGCGTCGATCTGATCTATGGCCTGCCGCATCAGAGCGTCGAAAGCTTTTCGCGCACGCTCGACGCGATCGTCGATCTGAAACCGGATCGCGTCTCCGTGTTCGGCTACGCGCACATGCCGGCACTCTTCAAGATGCAGCGGCAGATCGACGAAAGCGCGCTGCCTTCACCGGCCGTGCGTCTCGCGATTCTCGAGCGCGTGATCGGGCGCATGAGCGACGCGGGCTACGTTTACATCGGCATGGATCATTTCGCACTGCCCGGCGACGAGCTCGCGCGCGCCTTCGAAGCCGGCACGCTCCAGCGCAACTTCCAGGGCTACAGCACGCATGCGGATTGCGATCTGATCGGCATCGGCGCGTCGTCGATCGGCAAGATCGGCGATGTCTATGCGCAGAACGCCCGCGAACTCGCCGACTATGCCGCGGCAATCGACGCGGGGCGGCTCGCCATCGCGCGCGGCGTGCGCCTGTCCGCCGACGATGCACTGCGCCGCGACGTCATCATGCGTCTCATGTGCGGCGGCGAGCTGCGCTTCGACGATGTCGCGAGCGCGCACGGCATCGAATTCCCCGCCGTTTTCGCCGACGAACTCGCGCGCCTCGCGCCGATGGCCGGCGATGGCCTCATCGATCTCTCGCGCGACGCGATCCGCGTGCTGCCCGCTGGCCGCATGCTGGTGCGCAACGTCGCATCGGTATTCGACCGCTATCTGGGTCAATCGAGTCTGCGGCGCTTCTCGCGCACGATCTGAGCGGTGTTCGATCGGCGTCGGTGGCTTAGAATGACAGCCACCTTGGACGCCCCGGCTTTCGGCTGCGGCGTCCATCCACTCACTGCCGATGCGAAGCGCCGGGCATTGCCGGCTTCTCGCAGACGGCGACGCCACTGCCCGACGCCATGCCGACCACTTCGCCGCAGTTCGCCCCTCTCGCCCAACTCGCCGCCGATCTGAAAAGGGGCCGCACGACGAGCCGCGCGCTCGTCGAGACGGCGCTCGAACGGATCGCCGACCCGGCGGGCCAGGGCTCGACCGTTTTCCTGCATGTCGATGCCGATCACGCACGCGCCGCCGCCGATGCGCACGACGCGCTGCGCCGCGCCGGGACCGTGCTCTCGCCGCTCGCGGGCATTCCTGTGTCGATCAAAGATCTCTTCGATGTCGAAGGCCAGGTGACGCGCGCCGGCTCGAAGGCGCTCGCCGACAACGCGCCCGCCAGCGCCGACGCCGTGACCGTCGCGCGCCTGCGCCGTGCGGGCGCGGTGATCGTCGGGCGCACCAACATGAGCGAGTTCGCGTTCTCGGGCCTCGGGCTCAATCCGCATTACGGCACGCCGCGCTCGCCGTGGCGCGCGAACGTGCCGGACGACGCGCGCATCGCGGGCGGCTCGTCGTCGGGCGCGGCGGCATCGGTCGCCGATGGCATGGCAGCCGTCGCGCTCGGCACCGACACCGGCGGCTCGATCCGCATTCCGGCCGCGCTGTGCGGCCTCACCGGCTTCAAGCCGACCGCGAGCCGCATCCCGAAGCAAGGCGGCGTGCCGCTGTCGAAAACGCTCGATTCGTTCGGTCCGATCGGCGTGTCGGTCGCATGCTGCGCGCTCGTCGACCGGATTCTCGCGGGGCGCGATCCCGGCGTGCCCGCGACGCGCCCGCTCGAAGGCGTGCGCCTCGGCGTGCTGACGAACTACGTCACCGATGGCGTCGAGGCGAGCGTCGCCAGCGCCGTCGCCGCGGCCGTCAATCATCTCGCGGCGGCCGGCGCGCTCGTGGAAGACGTGCGCTTTGCGCCGCTCGATCGTCTGCCGGAGATCAATCGCTATCCGCTCGTCGCGATCGAAGCGTATGCGTGGCATCGCAAGCTGATGGCCGAGCGCGGCGCCGATTACGATCCGCGCGTGCTGGCGCGCCTGCAACGCGCCGAAGCGGCGAGCGCGGCGGATTACATCGACTTGTGCGAGGCGCGCGCCGCGATGATCGAAGCCGCGCGCACGACGCTCTGGCAACGTTTCGACGCGATTCTCTGCCCGACGGTGCCGGTGCTGCCGCCGCGCATCGCCGATCTCGAATCGGATGACGACGCCTTCACGCGCACCAACGCGCTGATCCTGCGCAATCCGACCGCGTTCAATTTTCTCGATGCCTGCGCGCTCTCGCTCCCCTGCCATCCGCGCGGCGAGGCGCCCGTCGGCCTGATGCTCGCGGGCGCGCCGAACTCCGACGACACGTTGCTGTCGATCGGACGGGCGGTCGAAGCGGTGCTGGAAACGACGCGCTGAACGGGCCGGGAAACTCGGCCAATCGTCGCGGCTGATTTTGCGCACCGGGCGTTCGCGCTAGAATTCCCCGCGATCCCCGCGCAACTCAGGTGCTTCCTTCTCGAATCGTTGCGAAATAATGAACAACTCTTTACATCACTTCACGATGCATCAGGACGACCGGGTGATGCGCCGCGAGCGCCGCCTGCTCGTGCTGCTCGGTTTGGTCAGTCTCGGTCTCGTCGGCGGTGCGCTGTATCTGCAGTTCTTCCATAACGAAGATCCCTGCCCGCTTTGCATCATCCAGCGCTATTTCTTCGTGCTGATCGCGATCTTCGCGTTTCTCGGCGCGGCATTCCGCAACTGGCGCGGCATTGCGCTTTTAGAGACGCTGGTCGCGATTTCGGCGCTCGGCGGTCTCATCACCGCGATTCGCCACGTCTATGTGCAGTCGCATCCCGGCTTCAGTTGCGGCTTCGACGCGCTGCAACCGATCGTCGACGGCCTGCCGCCCGCAAGCTGGCTGCCGCAAGTGTTCAAGGTCGCCGGTCTGTGCGAAACGCCGTATCCGCCGATCCTCGGACTCTCGCTGCCGCAGTGGTCGCTGATCGCGTTCGCGCTGATCTTCGTGCTCGTCGCGGCCAGCCTGCGATTCAAGCGCAAACTGCGCTCGACCGTCCGGTAATGTGTTCCGGGCGGCCGTCCGCGCCGCCCGTCCTTCCCCGCTTCATCGCGCTTTGCGCGCTTTCTCTTTCCCGCATCAGCGCATCCGCATAATCTTGATACGTCTGCCGCAATGTTTTTGAGATATTGCGGTGTTAAGGTCGTGTCTGGATGGCGATCTACGTGCGCGCAGTCCGCTTCGCTCAAAGGCAACCGGTTTTTTTTCACGGTAACGCATGAAACGAACGGAAACCGCGTAACGCGCGCCCGGTCCGCAATGTCTTCCTGAATCATGACAACGCAAACCATCCGCTTCCCTTCGGCTCTGCGCCCTATTCCTATGCGCTCGCACGCGTTTGCGTGTGCGCGCTTTTCCCGCTTTTCTCTCGCTGGCCGATGGGATGTCCATCGCCCGGTAAACTAGCGTCTGCGACGACGCAAATCCGCCCAAACCCCGCACAAAACCGATCACTTCCGGAGCTCACTCGATGCAAGTTTGGCTGAACGACCTGCAACACCTGCTCGCGCACGGCGACGCCGTCGTGCTCGTGACGGTCGCGCGTGTCGAAGGCTCCGCGCCGCGCGAGCCGGGCACGAAGATGATCGTCACCCGCGAGGACGCGCGCTACACGATCGGCGGCGGCCATCTGGAATGGAAGGCCATCGAAACCGCACGGCAAGTGCTGAAGGACGGCATGCGCAGCCCGCGCATGCGCAGACTCGAGCGTTTCGCGCTCGGCCCGAGCCTCGGCCAGTGCTGCGGCGGCGCCGTCGTGCTCGCATTCGAGCGGCTCGACGTCGCGGATCTGAACTGGGTGACGACGCTCGGCAAGCGCACCGCGCAAGGTTTATCGACCGTGCGCAGCGTTTCCTTCGCGCCGGATCCCGAGCTTCGCGATGCGGTGATGCTCTCCGATCCCGAACCGGGCGCGACCGACGCCGACTGCCTGCTGTGGGACGGCGCCGGTTTCGACGAGCGCGGCGCGCTTTTGACCGAGACCATCGCGCCGAACGACTTTCAGGTCGTGCTGTTCGGCGCGGGCCATGTCGGCGCAGCGCTCGTGCGCGTGCTCGCGACGCTGCCGTGTCACGTGACCTGGGTGGACGAGCGCGATGCGGCATTTCCCGCACCGCAGTTCGTGCCCGATAACGTGACGATCGAGCCGACCGACGCGCCCGACGAAGCTGTCGATAATGCGCCGCCCAACGCGTACTTCATCGTGATGACGCACAACCACACGGTGGATCTCGCGCTGGCCGAATGCATCCTGCGGCGCGGCGACTTTGCGTTCTTCGGCATGATCGGCTCGTTCACGAAGAAGAAGCAGTTCGAGCATCGGCTCGCGGCGCGCGGCATCGACCCGGCGCGCATCGCGCGGATGGTGTGTCCGATCGGCATCGACGGCATCGTCGACAAAGCGCCCGAAGTGATCGCCGTTGCAGCGGCAGCCCAACTGCTGCAGGCGGTCGAAGCCAACGCTTCGAGCCATGCGTCGTCGCAACAGACCGCCTGACCCACAGGCGAACTTGTAGCCCCAAAACTCAAAAGCCCAAATGAATCCCACACTCGCCGACAAGATTGCGCACGCGCCGAAAGCCGAGTTGCATATCCATATCGAAGGGTCGCTAGAGCCGGAACTGATCTTCGCGCTCGCGAAGCGCAATAACGTGAAGCTCGCGTACGACTCGATCGATGCGCTTCGCGCGGCTTACGCGTTCACCGACTTACAGTCGTTTCTCGACATCTACTATGCGGGCGCGAGCGTGCTGCTCACGGAGCAGGATTTCTACGACATGACGATGGCCTACGTCGAACGCGCACTCGCCGATCACGTCGTGCATGCGGAAATCTTCTTCGATCCGCAAACGCACACGGAACGCGGCGTGCCGATCGAAACGGTCGTCGCGGGCATCGACGCCGCGCTCGCGGAAGGCGAAAAGCGCGGCTTGTCGAGCAAGCTGATTCTCTGCTTCCTGCGCCATCTGTCCGAAGACGACGCGCTCGCCACCTTCGACAGCGCGTTGCCGCTGTTCGACAAGTACGCGCATCGGCTGATCGGCGTCGGGCTGGATTCGTCGGAACGCGGCCATCCGCCGTCGAAATTCGAGCGTGTGTTCGCGAAAGCGCGCGAACGCGGTCTGAAGCTCGTCGCGCATGCGGGCGAAGAAGGACCGCCGTCGTATGTCTACGAAGCGCTCGATCTGCTGAAAGTGGATCGCGTCGATCACGGCGTGCGCAGCATCGAGGACGCGGCGCTCGTCGCGCGTCTCGCCGATGCGCGCATCGCATTGACGGTGTGCCCGCTCTCGAACATCAAGCTCTGCGTGTTCGACGACATGACGAAGCACACGCTGAAGGATCTGCTCGATCAGGGCGTCGCGGTGATGATCAATTCCGACGATCCGGCGTACTTCGGCGGCTACGTCAACGCGAATTACTTCGCGATCGTCGATGCGTTGAAGCTCACCGATCACGAGGTCTACACGCTGCTGAAAAACAGCCTCGAAGCCTCGTTCGTCACCGAAGAAGAACGCGACGCGATGGTCGCGCGCCTGGATCAGCACTGGAAGCAGTAAGCAAGCACGATGGAAACAACCGCAACAACACAACAAGACAGCACCGCGCTCGAACGATTCTTCGGCATTCGCGCGGCCGGCTCGCGCACGAAGACGGAAATCGTCGCGGGCATCACGACGTTCCTCACGGCGATGTACATCATCGTCGTCAATCCGGGCATTTTGTCGGCGGCGGGCGTGCCGTTTCCGGCGGCGCTCACCGCCACGGTCATCGTCAGCTTTCTCGGCAGCTGCGCGATGGGCCTGTATGCGCGCAATCCGGTGCTCGTCGCGCCCGGCATGGGCATGAACGCGCTTTTTGCATTCGTCATGGTTCACGGCGGCAAGATGCCGTGGCAGACCGCGCTCGGCTGCGTGTTCTGGTCCGGCGTGATCTTCGCGATTCTCGCGGCGTTCAACGCGCGCAAGCTCGTCGTCGATGCGATTCCCGCGAATCTGCGGCACGCGGTCTCGTGCGGCATCGGACTCTTCATCAGCCTGATCGGGCTCGTGAACGCGAAGTTCGTCGTCGGCGATCCGGTGACGATCGTGCATTCGGCGTCGCTCAATCCGGTGGTCGTCACGTTTCTGATAGGCCTCGCCGTCACGACGATTCTCGTCGCGCGCAAGGTCACGGGCGCGCTGATGCTCGGCATCGTGTTCACGACGATCATCGCGATTCCGATCGGCCGCTTCTACGGCGACGGCACCGCGTACTGGCCCGCCGCCATCGCCACGAAAACGCTCGTCAACTGGAACGGCCTCTTCGCCGCGCCGGACTTTTCGGCGCTCGGGCAGCTCGATCTGATGGGCTCGCTGAAGGTCATCTACTGGCCGTTCATCTTCGTGATGCTGTTCACGTCGTTCTTCGACGCGCTGTCCACGTTCATGGCGATTTCGGAAGCCGGCAAGCTCTACGACAAGGACGGCAATCCCCGCAACATCCGCCAGTCGATGATGGTCGACTCCTTTTCCGCGCTCATTTCCGCGCCGCTCGGCACGAGCCCGGCGAACGCGTACATCGAATCGGCGGCGGGCATTTCGGCGGGCGGACGCACGGGTCTCGTCGCGGTCGTCGCCGGATTGTGCTTCCTGCCGTTCCTGTTCCTTTCGCCGCTCCTGTCGCTCGTGCCGGCGATCGCGACCGCGCCCGCGCTCGTGCTCGTCGGCGTGTTCATGATGGAAGCGATCACGAAGATCGAATGGCATCGCTTCGACGAAGCCATTCCCGCGTTCCTCGCGATGATCCTGATCCCGCTGACGTACTCGATCACCGATGGCGTCGCGTACGGCTTTCTCGCGTTCGTCGTGCTGAAGTCGGCGACCGGGCGCGCGCGTGAGATCAAGCCGGCGATGTGGATCATCGCGGCTTTCTCGTTAGTCCTGCTTTCGCAGCTTTGAACATCAGATACGGAGACGTTGCACCATGACTCAGACCGCCTACCGCGCCCAATTGCTGACCTTTCGCGAGGACCCCGCGCATGCCGCCGACGGCGCGGTGTACGAGGCCGATGGCCTCCTCGTCGTCGATGACGGCAATGTGGTCACGGCAGGCGCGTATGCGTCGCTGCGCGACACGCTCGCCGCCGACGCGACCGTCCACACGATGCGCGACAAGCTGATCGTGCCGGGTTTCATCGACTCGCACATCCACTATCCGCAGACGGACATGATCGCGTCGCCCGCGCCGGGCCTTTTGCCGTGGCTCAACACGTACACGTTTCCGACCGAGCGCGGCTTCGAGAATCCCGCCGTGGCGCGCGAGACGGCGAGCTTTTTCATCGACGAGCTGCTCGCGTGCGGCACGACGACCGCGCTCGTCTACTGCACGGTTCACAAGCAATCCGCCGATGCGTTCTTCACTGAAAGCGAAGCGCGCGGCACGCGCATGATCGCGGGCAAGGTGCTGATGGACCGCAACTGCCCCGAGTTTCTGCGCGACACGGCGCAATCCGGCTACGACGACAGCGCCGAACTCATCGCGCGCTGGCACGGGCGCGGCCGTCAGCAGTACGCGCTGACGCCGCGTTTCGCGCCGACATCGACAGAAGCGCAGCTCGAAGCATGCGGCGTGCTCGCGCAGAAGCACAACGACGTGTTCATCCAGACGCACGTCGCGGAAAACGCCGACGAGATCAAATGGGTCGAGAGCCTGTTTCCGGGACATCGCAGCTATCTCGACATTTACGATCACTACGGCTTGCTGCGTCGCCGCGCGGTGTACGGCCACTGCATCCATCTCGACGACAAGGACCGCGCGCGCATGGCGGAAACGGGCTCGGTTGCATCGCACTGCCCGACTTCGAACCTCTTCCTCGGCAGCGGCTTGTTCGATTTCGAGAAAGCTGGCGAGTCAAACATGCCGGTCGCGCTCGCGACGGATGTCGGCGGCGGCACGTCCTTCTCCATGCTTCAGACGATGGGCGCCGCGCACAAGATCGCGCGTCTCACCGGCCATCATCTGACCGCGACGCGCATGTTCTGGCTCGCGACGACAGGCGCCGCGCAAGTGCTCGAACTCGACGACAGGATCGGCACGCTCGCGCCCGGCAGCGAGGCGGATTTCGTCGTGCTCGATCCGAACTCGACGCCGCTGCTCGCGCGCCGGACGTCGCGCACCGAATCACTGGAAGAACTGCTGTTCGCGTTCGCGCTGCTCGGCGACGATCGCGCGGTCTTCGAGACCTACGCGGCCGGCAAGCGCGTGCACGCGCGCGACACGCGCAACACGGCGAAGCTGGAACTGGCGGCCTGACGCGTTCAGGAATCCGCGCAACCGACGCCCTTCCTTCGAAGGGCGTTTTTGTATGTAGCGTCACGCAAACCGCGACGATCCACTCGACGGAATGAGCACTTTTGTTGCAATCTCGTTAAAGTGCTGGCTGTTAGGTTCGCTGCTTCGCCATGATCGCTGCCCGACTCGTTCGCTTTGTTCTGCCGATGACGCTCGCGTCGCTGGCCGCGCTCGCCCACGCGGAAGCGCTCGATGCGCAACTCGATTGCAAGTCGACGCCGCACGCTTTCATCGCGCCGCTGCAAGAAAACAATTTGCTGGAAAAGAAGCCGATGCGCGTCGAGCCGAACTCGATCAACGCGTTCCGCGCGGCGAAAGGCGCGACGCTGACGGCATATGGATTCAAGGTCTACGCGCTGGTGGCGTATCAGAAGGACGATCCGCTCTTCAGGCAGGGCAAGGGCGAGCCGATCGGGGATGCGGCATACGGCGCGGTCGTCTGGGGCGGCGACGCCGAAGTCGAGCAGAAAGTGCGCGCGGCGGGCAGCGACGCGGTCGTGCGCCACGTCGCGCCCTTCATCACGGCGATTTTCTGCAAGCTGTAATCAGCGCAGCAGCGTCACGAACGACGAAATCAGGCGATCCATGTCGTTCGCGTCGAGCGCGCCCATCGTCGAGATGCGGAACAGTTCCTTCGACAGGCCGCCCTGCCCCGCATAAATCACGAAGCCCTTCGCCTTGAGCGCGTCGTGCAGCGTTTCATACGTGACGCCCTTCGGCAGCCGATACGCACGCAACACCACCGACGACTCTTCCGGCGGCAACGCGCTCTCGATGCCGAGCGCAGCCAGCCCCGCGCGCACCTGTTCGGCGAGCTTCGCGTAACGCTGATGCCGCGCGCGCCAGCCGCCTTCTTCCTCGAACTCGCGCAGCGCCTCGACGAGCGCGTAATACGCATGCACCGACGGCGTGAACGGCGTGTTGCGCTCGTCCTGCAGCTTCGCGAGGCGCGCGATGCCGAGGTAATAGTTGCGGCTCGCGGCCTGCGCCAGCGCATCGCGACGCGCGATGACGAACGCCGCGCCCGGCACGCCGTGCAGGCACTTGTTCGCGGTCGCGGCAATCGCGGCGATGCCGCCGCCCGCGAAATCGATCGCTTCGGCGCCGAAGCTGCTCACCGCGTCGAGCAACAGACCGACGCCGCGTTCCTTGCACGCGCGCGAAAGCTGATCGATCGCGTTCAGGCGGCCGGTCGTCGTTTCGTGATGAATGATCGCGACATTGCTGAACTTCTTCGTGTCGAGCAGGCCGACGATCGCGTCGATGTCCGGCGCCTGCATCCACTCGTATTTGACGACCTCGTGATCGATCCCGTACTGCTTCGCGATCTGCGCGATGCGATCGCCATACACGCCGTTTTCCACGACGAGCAGCCGCCCGCCTTCCGGCACGAGCCCGGCGATCATGCTTTCGACCGCTGCCGTGCCCGAACCGGTCATCAGCACGGCGCTCCACACGGCCGGATCGAGCGCGTAAGCGGCGACGAGACGCTCGCGCGCTTCGTCCTGCAGATCGAAGAACTCCGGCTCGCGATGGCACAAGTCGGTTTGCAGCAGGCTCTTGCGCACGCGTTCGCTCAGCGTGACAGGGCCCGGATTGAGCAGCAGCATCAACGGCCTCCTATGTGTTGTTGCAGGCGCGCGCGTACATCCTCGGGCGTGATTTTCGGACGAGGCAAGTCGGCGGGCGTGCCGGTTCTGATCGACAGCCGCGCGAAACGCACGCCGCCGACATCCTTCGCTTCGAAGAGACGATCGATCACGCCGATGTCGTCGCCGTCGAGCGCGAGCGCATAGCCGCACGCCGATGCGATCGACGCGAAATCGACTTCGCGCGACACCGTCGCCTGGCCGCCGGTCGATTCGTGCGCGCCGTTGTCGAGCAGCAGGTGAACGAGATTCGACGGGCCGTATGCGCCGAGCGTCGCGAACGCGCCCATCCGCATGAGCGCGGCGCCGTCGCCATCGAGGGCGACGACGGTCAGATCCGGACGCGAAAGCGCGAGGCCGAGCGCCATCGGCGTGACACAACCCATCGAGCCGACGAGATAGAGCTGATTCTCGCGGTCGTCGATCGCGTACAGCTCACGTCCGCAAAAGCCGGTCGATGCGAGCACGACCGTCGCATCCTTCGGCGTCTTCGCGATGACCTTTTGCAGCGCGTCGTGGCGCGTCACGCGCTCGCCTTCGAAGCGCTGCACGCTCGCCGGATTCGCATTGACGCGCACGCCGGACAAGCCGGTTTTCTTCAGCTCGTAAGGCGCGACGCTGCCCTTTTGCATCACGAGCGCGTACGGACGGCCCGTGCGGTCCATGTAGTCGGTCGCGCGATCGAGCGCCGGGCCGATCTCGCCGGCTTCCGTGGGGAACAGCTCCCACGGGATTTCCATCGTCTCGAGCATCTGCGGCGTGATGGGGCCCATCAGCGCGTGCTGCGGCTCGTCGTGGACGCCCGGCTGGCCGCGCCACGTGACGATCAGCAATTGCGGCAGACGGAAGGTCCACGTGAGCGACGTCAGCGGGCTTACGGCATTGCCGAGACCGGAGTTCTGCATCATCGCGATGCCGCGACGCTTCTTCCCGCCGCCCAACGCGACGCCGGCGATCAGCGCGACCGCGTCGCCTTCGTTCGCCGCCGACACGTAATGCAGCGATTCGTCCTGCAACACGTAGTTGATGAACGGAGTCAGAAACGAGCACGGCACGCCTGCATACCAGTCGAAGCCTCGCTCGCGCGCCGCCTCGACAAACTGGGCGGCCTCAATCACGCGCGTTCTCCGTGCTTTCCGAGCCGATCGGCGTCTGACCGTGCGCGAAATCGCCCGCGCGACGGAAATCGTCGAGATCGTTCACGCCGCGCCAGTGGCCGTGCACGTATTGCACTTCGATTTTCTGGCCATCGGCGATCAGCGCGTTGAGAAGCGCGGCCGTGTCGAGCGTGTCGAAATCGGCGCGTTGCTGCAGCGTGCCGAGCGTTGCGAGCAGGCGTTCGCGCGCAGCGGCGCGCACCTTGACGAGGCCCATCCAGCGGCCTTGCGGCGCGCGTCCATCGGCGATCGTCTGGCCCGCGCCGACCACGCTTTCGAGCCACACTTTCTGGCCGAAGAGCGCGCGGTCGTCAGCGGTCGAGCAGTACGCGAAATCGGTTGCCGCCGCGCCCGCCTGTAGCGTCTGCGACGAATCGACGACCACGCAGAAGTCGCTGTCCGACTCGACCAGATCGCGCAGGATGTAGCTGCGGAACAGCAGGTCGCCGTAGGAAATCACAGTGTCGCCGTTCATGTGCTGGACGGCGCACGCGAGCGACGCAAGTTCGCCCGTGCTTTCGTGCTTCTCGTTGACGACGAGGCGGATGCCGCCCTTCTCGATCGCATCGGCGCGATATCCGCCGACCACGGTGATGTCGTTGATGCTTTCCTTCTTGAACGCCTCGACGAGATGGCGCAGCAGCGGCTTGCCGGCGACCGGCAGCATCACCTTCGGACGCGCTTCGGTCAGCGCTTCGAGGCCCGCGCCGCGGCTCGCGGCGAGCACGATCGCGCTGCGCTTCTCGTTGGCCGCGCTCAGGTAGATGTTCTCGGCGGCGGAATATTCGTCCGCGTCCTGCAGACGGAAAATCTCGTTCACCGACGCGATGCGGTCCTCGACGTTGACGAGCGTCTCGCTGTCGTGGATTTCCTTCGCGATCGCCTGCATCGCCGAAACCGCGCCGCGAATCAGATGATTCGCCCAGATCACGCAGCTGATGCCCGCCTGACGGAACGCATCGGTGGGCGTGCTGTAGTACTTCGTCGGCACGATGACGAGCGGACCGCGCCCCGCCCATTCGCGCGCGAACGTGAGGATTTCGTCGGGCTTGGAGAGCTTGCTGTGGATGAGAATCGCATCCGCGCCCGCCTGGCGATACGCTTCGGCGCGCTTCAACGCCTCTTCCATGCCCCAGCCGGCGATCAGCGCTTCCACGCGCGCGACGATCGAAAAATTCGGATCGCTTTGCGAATCCTTGCCCGCCTTGATCTTGCCGCAGAACTCGTCGATATCCGCGAGCGGCTGCGCTTCGCCGTTGATGAAGCTGTTGGTCTTCGGAAACTGCTTGTCCTCGATGCACACGCCCGCGATGCCGCGTTGCTCGAGCTTGCGCACGAGACGCCGCACGTTGTTGAAGTTGCCGTAGCCGGTATCGCCGTCGAGCAGGATCGGCAGATCGCTTGCGTCGGCCATGAATTCGAGGTTGTCGACGACCTGCGTCCAGCTCGCTTCGTTGTTGTCGCGCACGCCGAATTGCGCGGAGATCGACAGGCCCGAGCCCCAGATCGCCTTGAAGCCGGCTTCCTTCGCGATGCGCGCCGAAATGCCGTTGTGCGCTTCCATCAGGAATTCGAGGCGGTTGCTTTGCAGCATTTCGCGCAGGCGCAGCGTGCGCGAGTAGCCAACCGGGATTTGCGTGGGTGCGTTCATTGTTGCGAGGCTCCTGCAAACTGACGCAGCGCGTTGAGCGACGGCAATACTTCGTCCGCGGCGCGCTTCACGTCGTTCTGAAAATCGATTTCGATCCACGGCGCGCCGGTCACATCGGCGATATCGAACGCGTGGGACTTTTCCAGCAACAGGTCGCGCACCGCTTCTTCGTGCGGCATCTTCGCGCGGCCCGTCGCGACATAATCGGCGCAGATTTCGGCGAGGCGCGTGGCCGTCGCGTGATCGAAGCGGAAGAAGCCGACAGATTCGCCGATCGTGTCGTACTTCAGCCCCGCCGCGACCTGCTTGCGCAGTTCGACCGGCACGCCGTTCTCGACGCACAGCTTCACCGGCTCGTCGCCGGCTTCGAAATCGCGATCGATCAGCAGACGATTCAACGAGCCGCCCGCGACGAGCGGCTCGAAGATGCGTTCGTCGTAGAGCACGTCGGCGTCCATCAGGAGGACGTCGCCGCCGCGCGTCATCGCGTCGCGCGCGGTGTGCACGGACAGCACGCTGCCGAGCGTGAATTCGTCGTTGACGACGATTTCCGTCTTCGGCTTCCAGTCGATCGCCGCAAGCTCCGCCTCGATCTGCTCGCTCTTGAAGCCGGTCACGAAGACGACTTCATCGACGTTCGCGGCTTTCAAAAAGTGCAGATGACGTTCGAGCAACGATGCATCACCAAAGCGCAGCAGACACTTCGGCTTTTGCTGGCCTTCGGGCTGAACGAGGCGCAAGCCCATCCCGGCCGCAAGAATAATTGCGCGCATGCTTGTGTTCCCTTCGTGGGTGGGTCAGTCGATATCCGGCACGCGCGCGAGACGGCGGCGCTGCCAGCCTTTTTCAACGAAATGCAGATAGACGATGCCCGGCACGCCGAGCAGCAGTTCGCGCGCGCGCTTCGCAAGCGACAGCGCGAGCGCCGCTTCCGGCGGCAAGCCGACCAGACGCGCAAGCAGCAGATAGCCGCCTTCCTGCACGCCGAGCGAGCCGGGAATGGCGAAGGCCGCGCCGCGAATCGCCTGGCCGAGACTTTCGAGCAGCAACGCTTCCGCCCAGCCGACCGGATGGCCGAGCAGATGCAGCGCAAGCCACACTTCGCCGGTGCCGACGATCCAGCCGACGAGACTCAGCCCGAAGCTCGCCGCGACCTTGCCGCGCTCGCGATACATCTCGTGGACGGCGGCGTCGACGGCTTCGGCGCGCGTGACGAGCGACGACCAGTCGCGCTTCGCCGAGAACTTCGCGGCGATGCCGGACGCAAAGCGCATCGCGCGGCCGAAGAGACCGCGCCGCTGCGCGAGATAGAAACCGAAGATCATCAGACCGATCACGCCGATCACCGCGAGCACGGCGATCGCGACCGTCGATGACGAGCCGCCCGCCGCGTAGCCTGTCAGCAGCACAACGCCGATCAGCGCGAAGATCAGTTGCGCGACGGTCTGCATCGTCGTGCTGACGGTGATGACGGCGGCCGCGTCGCGCGCGCGCATGCCGCGCTGCGCGAGATAGCGGACCATCAGCATCGGCCCGCCGATCTGGCCCGCGGGCATCAGGCTATTGACCGATTCGCCGGCCCAGCGCGCGAGCAAGGCGTCGCGCAGGGACACGTCGCGTTCCTTGCTGGAGAAGAGCACGCTGATCGCGCCGGCATCGACGACGAGCGGCACGAAGTGAAACGCCGCGACCGCGATCAATCCCCAGCCCGCCGCGGCCAGCGTCGATGCAACCGAACCGAAGCCTTGCCAGCCGAGCAGCGCGATGAACAGCACCACGCCGACCGACAGCAGGAATGTGCCCGCGCGGCTCATGCCTGTCCGTTCTTGCCGCCCTTGCGGCGAAAGACCTGCCTGAATCCGAAATACGCGATCGAGTCTTTCATGTTCGAGATGAAGCGCTGAAACGGACGCATATTCGGGTTCGTCACGTACTCGAACGTGAGCGACACGCGCATCTCGTTTTCGCCGAGCGGCGTGACGCGATGGCGCAGCTTGTCGCCGTCGAAAAACACGAACGCGCCGGGCGGATATTGCACGGAGCCCGGCTGATCGGGAACCGCCGGATTCTTCGTGTGCAGTTCGTAATCGAGCTTGCAGGACGAATCGTCGATCACGCCGAGCAGGAGCGTGTAGCGGCGGCCATCGTAATACGACGTGTCGTAATGCCAGCCGATGTGGTCGCCGGGCTTCGTGTAAAAGTAAAGCGCGTAGGCGTGAGGATCGTCCTCCGGCGAGAGTTGCAGCTTGTCGCCGGTGATCGATTCCAGCCACTTGATGAGCGCTTCCGATCGATACAGGTCGGCGATGAACGGCGCGAGCTTGTCGAGCGTGTGACGGCTCACGCTGCCGCCCGCCTTGTGCCCCGGCAGATAGTTGCGGTTCACGGACGGCATCAAGTCGTGCACGGCGGCGATCAGCCGCTCGGTGTAGTCGCGCGGCAGGAAGTCTTCGATATAGAGAAACGAGCCTTGCTGACCGTACTCGTCGCGCAGCTTCGGCGTCTGCAGCGCGGCGAGGCGCGCGTTCATCGTCGAATCGATATCGCGCTTCGACGGGCGCGCGGTCGTCGCCGTCTGCGCCGGTTGTGTCAGCGTGCTCTCCGGAGTTGCCGTATCGCTCATCTCACCGCCTGGAAATCTTTGTCGTCTTTTGCACGTGTGGCCTGCGCGCGGCGTTTCGTCTGCGCGACGACGCGCTGATAGTCCACCGCCACATAAATGGCGAAGAGCGGCGCGCCGATCGCTGCGGCGATCAGAAACGGCGTCATGCCGTTCAGAATGGTCACGAGCGGAAGCAGATACAGCACGTCTTCCGTTTCGAATCCGGCCAACGACGCCTGTTTCGTGCCCGACTTGCCGATCATCGATTCGATACGCATGCGCAGGAAAAAGATCAGCGCAACCGCCACGCCCGCCATGCCGCCGAGCCATTGCGCGGGCACGATCATCGACGGATGATGAACGGCCACGTAAAACCCGATGCCGAGGAACAGCAGCACGGTCACGAGCGCATCGCACGCGAGATCGTAGAAATGGCCGATCTTGCTCGACTGGCCGCTGATGCGCGCGAGTTCGCCGTCGGTGTGATCGACGAAATTCGACAGGGCGATGAGAAGCGCGCCGAGCGTGCACATCCAGAACTGGCCGAGCGACAGATACCACGCTCCGGCCAAGCCGATGGCGAGGCGCAGCGTGGTCAGATGGTTGGGCGTTACCGGCGTGCCGACGAGCGGCGTGACGAGACGGCGTGCGAGCCGCGCATCCCATGTGGTGGGCTCGGGAACGGCTTCAGGATTGGGCGGACACGATTTTGTCATCCCGGGAATATATCGCTAATTGACCGAAGCTGCATATATTGCGGCCCGGCGCCGCCGCGATATTTCCCTGTTTAGTCAAGGGCGGCGGGCGTGTTTGAAACATTTCCCGAAGCCGTAAAAGGCAATGCTCACTGCGCATGACGGCAAAAAATTCCGATGCCGTTTTCGCGTCGATGCGACGGCCCGATCAATCGACGGTTTTCGCTGAGGGCGCGGGTGCGACGCTGCGCTCGTTCGGTCCGGCCGACGCGGCCGTTTCGTTCGACATGCCGCCGCTCTTGTCCACCGGCAGCGTCACCGTTCTGACCGTGCCGTTACCGAGCGGAAAGTCCGCCAGCGCGCTGCGCACGAGATACGGCATCGCCTGATACAGCGACGGATCGCCCGTCGCGTTCACCGCCGTCACCTTGTACGTCTCGCGGCCGGTCTTGCGGTCGTTCATGCGGATCTGCAGCGCGTGCGTATAGACCGGATAGCTCTGATCGACGTAACCCGTCGCGCCCCACGAACCGTACGGCCCCCACCCGCCCCACGGTCCGCCCCAGTATGGGCCGGCGCCCCACGGACCGTACATCGGCCACGGATCGTAGTAGACCGGTTGACGCACGGTCACCATGTCGCCGCGAACCGAATAGGCGATCGCGATCTGATAGTTCGCGCTCGCCTCGGGCGCCTGACGGAAGTTGTACTTCGCGAGTTCGTTGGCGACGAGCGTCTCGTAGGTCGTCTGCTCGATGCTGTTCTGCTGCTCGCTCTTGCGCGTGAACGCGTAGGTGCGGGTCGCGTCGCTGCCGCTCCAGTCGGAGAATGCAGTGACCTGCGTCTGCACGTACGTCGTGCAGCCGGCGAGCCACATCGCCGCCAGCATCAGCGGCCATGTGACGAGCGTCCTGATCGGGAATTTCATGGTCGTCCTCACTTCGTTCAGCACCCTTCTCCGTTATAGACAGCACCGCCTTGCGTCGCATGGCGGCGTCCTTGTTTTGTGGGGTCCACGACGCGTGGCGCCGCCCGATTCACGATCGCCGGGCGGCTTGTACAATGATTCGACCAGGCGCGCACGCGTTGGTGCGCTAAAAGCGCACGCGCGAGACGCCGGCGCCGTTCAATCCAAACATGAAGATCTTGCCATGTCTACCACGACCGCATCCGCTGTGATTCGCCGCCAGGACTACACGCCGCCCGCGTTCCTGATCGATTCCGTCGCGCTCGAATTCGACCTCGTGCCATCGCGCACGGTCGTGAAGAACACGATGAAGCTGCGGCGCAACCCCGACGCCCAAGGCGACGCATCGCGCCTCGAACTGATGGGCGAGCAGCTCGAATTCGTGAGCGCGGCGATCGACGGCGTCGCGCACGAGGATGTCCGCGTCAATGAAAACGGACTGTCCATCGGCAGCATTCCCGCGGATGCTTTCGAGCTTAGCATCGAGAGCATCTGCAATCCGGCCGAGAACACGACGCTCTCCGGACTTTACGTCTCCAGTGGCAACTTCTTCACGCAGTGCGAAGCCGAGGGCTTTCGGCGCATCACCTACTTCCTCGATCGCCCGGATGTGATGGCTACCTACACCGTCACGCTGCGCGCCGACAAGACTGCGTGTCCGGTGCTGCTGTCGAACGGCAATCTGATCGAGGAAGGCGATCTGCCCGATGGCCGCCACTTCGCCAAATGGGAAGATCCGTTCAAGAAGCCGAGTTATCTGTTCGCGCTCGTCGCGGGCAAGCTCGTGTGCATCGAGGAACGCATCGAATCGGGCTCGGGCAAGGAAAAGCTGCTGCAAGTCTGGGTCGAGCCGCACGATCTCGACAAGACCCGTCACGCGATGGATTCGCTCATCAACTCGATCCGCTGGGACGAGAAGCGCTTCGGCCTCGAACTCGATCTGGACCGCTTCATGATCGTCGCGGTGAGCGACTTCAACATGGGCGCGATGGAGAACAAGGGCCTCAACATCTTCAATACGAAGTATGTGCTCGCAAACCCGGAGACCGCGACGGACACCGACTTCTCCAACATCGAGGCCGTGGTCGGCCACGAGTACTTCCATAACTGGACCGGCAATCGCGTAACCTGCCGCGACTGGTTCCAGTTGAGCCTGAAGGAAGGCCTGACCGTGTTTCGCGATCAGGAATTTTCCGCCGATATGGCCGCCGGCGATGTCGAGGGCGCGGCGAGCGCCGCCGCGCGCGCGACCAAGCGCATCGAGGACGTGCGCGTGCTGCGTCAAATGCAGTTCGCCGAGGACGCCGGCCCGATGGCGCATCCGGTGCGCCCGGAAAGCTACGTCGAGATCAACAACTTCTACACGATGACCGTCTACGAAAAAGGCTCGGAAGTCGTGCGGATGTATCAGACGCTTTTCGGTCGCGACGGCTTCCGCCGCGGCATGGACCTGTATTTCAAGCGGTTCGACGGCCAGGCCGTGACCTGCGACGACTTCCGCCAGGCGCTCGCCGACGCGAATCATCGCGATCTCGCGCAATTCGAGCGCTGGTACAGCCAGGCGGGCACGCCGCGCGTGTCGGTGCGCGCAAATTACGACGCCGCGACGAAGCGCTACACGCTGACGCTCACGCAGGGTTACGGCGACGGGTCGGAAGCTGCGCGCGAAACGCAGAAGGGGCCGCTGCTGATTCCGTTCTCGGTCGGCCTGATCGGCCAGAACGGCGCCGACTTGCCGCTGCGCCTCGAAGGCGAGAAGGAACCGAACGGCACGACGCGCGTGCTCGAATTCACGGAGCGCGAGCAGTCGTTCACTTTCGTCGACGTGAACGAGGCGCCGCTGCCGTCGCTGCTGCGCAATTTCTCCGCGCCGGTGATCGTCGAATACGACTATACGAACGATGAACTCGCGTTCCTGCTCGCGCACGACAGCGATCCGTTCAACCGCTGGGAAGCCGGCCAGCGGCTCGCCACGCGCGAGTTGCTGGCGCTCGCCGAGCGCGCGGCCAAGGGCGAGGCGCTCGCCATCGACGATCAGGTGATCGCCGCGTTCGCCCGCGTGCTCGACGACACCACGCTCACGCCCGCCTTCCGCGAGCTCGCGCTGATGCTGCCGTCGGAGAGCTATCTGGCCGAGCAGATGACCGTGTCCGATCCCGCCGCCGTCCACGCTGCGCGCGTGTTCATGAGCCGCCGTCTCGCGTCGCAAATGCGCGACAAATGGCTCGCGACGTACGAAGCGAACCGCACGCCGGGCGAATATCGTCCGACGCCGGAAGACGCGGGCAAGCGCGGCCTGAAGAACCTCGCGCTCGCCTATCTCAGCCAGCTCGACGATCCGCGCGGCGCCGTCAAGCTCGCGCGGGCGCAGTACGACGCCGCCAACAACATGACCGACCGCTCGGCGGCGCTTTCCGCGCTGCTGCTTGCGAGCGCGACCAAGGGCGCGGATGCGACCGTCGCGGACGCGGCGCTCGCGGACTTCTATCGCCGCTTCGAGAACGAGGCGCTCGTCATCGACAAGTGGTTCGCGCTTCAGGCGACGCAGCGCGGCGGTCCGGATCGCAAGGTAATCGAGATCGTGCGCAAGCTGATGCAGCATCCGGCGTTCAACATCAAGAATCCGAATCGCGCGCGCTCGCTGATCTTCAGCTTCTGCAGCGGCAATCCCGCGCAATTCCACGCCGCCGACGGCTCCGGCTACGCGTTCTGGGCCGAACAGGTGATCGCGCTCGACGCGCTCAATCCGCAGGTCGCGGCGCGGCTCGCACGCGGGCTCGAACTGTGGCGCCGCTTCACGCCGCAGTTGCGCGAGAAGATGCACGCGGCGTTGAGCGACGTCGCCGCGAAGGCGAAATCGCGCGACGTTCGCGAGGTCGTCGAAAAGGCGCTCGCTGCTTAAGCGCTGTTTCGTCGGGAGTTTCTGGTGTTTAGCGGCCGCCGCGCGAGAACCTCGCGCGGCGGCCGTTCTCGCTTATGGCGGATGCAGGCGGTCGCTGTCACATGGAGCGGCCGGGTCGAGCGGTTAGAATCGTGAATATTCGTCTAACGCTCACGGAGCCTAAGCATGTCCTCCATTTCCAGCCGCACCACGCTCTCGAAGTATCTGATCGAGCAGCAGCGTGAACATCAGAACCTGCCTGCCGACTTGCGTCTGTTGATCGAAGTCGTCGCGCGTGCCTGCAAGCAGATCAGCTATCACGTCAGCAAGGGCGCCCTAGGCGAGGCGCTCGGCTCGGCAGGCAGCGAGAACGTCCAGGGCGAAGTGCAGAAGAAGCTCGACGTGCTTTCGAACGAAATCCTGCTCGAAGCCAACGAATGGGGCGGCAATCTGGCCGCGATGGCATCGGAAGAAATGGAAAAGATCTTCCCGATTCCGAATCGCTACCCGAAGGGCAACTATCTGCTGACGTTCGATCCGCTCGACGGCTCGTCGAACATCGACGTGAACGTGTCGATCGGCACGATCTTTTCGGTGCTGCGTTGCCCGGACGGCGCCGATCCGAGCGAAGCGGCGTTCATGCAGCCGGGTTCGCAGCAGGTCGCGGCGGGCTATGCGGTGTACGGTCCGCAAACCGTCCTCGTGTTGACGACCGGCCACGGCGTGAACTGCTTCACGCTCGATCGCGAGCTCGGCTCTTGGGTGCTCACGCAGCGCGACATGAAAATCCCCGTCGAGACCCGCGAATACGCGATCAACGCGTCGAACAGCCGTCACTGGTATGAGCCGGTGCAGCGCTACATCGGCGAGCTGAACGACGGCAAGGACGGCCCGCGCAAGGAAGACTTCAACATGCGCTGGATCGCATCGATGGTCGCGGACGTGCATCGCATTCTGAATCGCGGCGGCATCTTCATGTATCCGGCCGACAAGCGCGATCCGTCGAAGCCCGGCAAGCTGCGTCTGATGTACGAGGCTAACCCGATGTCGTTCATCGTCGAGCAGGCGGGCGGCGCCGCGACCAACGGCGAACAGCGCATCCTCGATATCGTTCCGACGAGCCTGCATCAGCGCGTCGCCGTGTTCCTCGGCTCGAAGAGCGAGGTCGATCGCGTGACGCGCTACCACGTCGAAAAGAAAAATTGATCTAAGGTATTGCCAAAGCCAGAAAGGCTCTGCATAATCTCACTTCTTCGTTGCTGACGAACTAAACGAACGCAAAAAACGAAGAAAAAATTCGGAGCCGGAATAGCTCAGACGGTAGAGCAGCGCATTCGTAATGCGAAGGTCGGGGGTTCGATTCCTCTTTCCGGCACCACAAGAATTCAGGCAGTTCTAAAAACCCGCGATCACGCATGTGTCGCGGGTTTTTGCTTTTTGCGCCGCGTTTCTCGAAACGCCCGCAATCTTTAGCACTTTCGCAACGATCGCCATCGCGACACACAGGTTTGCGATTCGAACCGAAAATCGGCTTCAGCGATTTCACATTCGGCAGCACCCGCGCGCCTGATTCGTCTTATATGTGCGCTTTCGTACAACAACGAGCCATTTTCCGCTGCGCACCATGAAGCGTCAACGCTGGTTTCCCGGTATCGTTATATCCATAGAGGAAAAGCTACAGTTTAAGTACGCGCTGATGCCTTTCGGGGTAGAGCCCAAGCTGGATGCGGCTCGCGGGGCGGCAGTCGCGACGCGATAAAACGTAGTTTTTGCAGCAACGAATACAGCGGCCGGCAATCAATTACCGAAGCGATTCCGGTCCCGACACGAACGATCATGCGTTGTTGATGAAACGCGCCGATTCGGCTCAAGCAGAAGCGGTGGCGATCCGATAACGCATCTATGGAAGGAACCGTAATCGGCAATTCGGCTGCATGCGGCGGCGCAATAGCCGCATCGACCGTGTTAGCGCAATTGTTGTAGTCATTCAGGAGAGAAATCATGGACGCAAAACCGACGAAAATCCCGACGCCCGACAAGGTGCTTTGTCCGGATCCGGAACCGGTTGGCGTCGAGTTTCTCGCGACGGAGCTGCCCGAGCATGTGCGCGCGTTCTTCGACGAACAGCGCGACTCGGCGCAGTCGAAGTAGGCGGACCCGCTGGATCACGCCGTCGTCGTGAGAACGACGCCCGCCGCGCGCGGCGCACTCGGACCATCCGGTCCGCACATGGCTCACGCCAGGACGCGTCGCGCCTCTCGTTCATGACCGCATCGGGGCGGGTCGTGCGCTACGGCTCGCCTCGTGAAATCCCCTCCGCCAGTTGGCTGCCGTCGTTCCCGTTTGACCGCGGTGCGCTATTCTGGCGCTTTTGCCCGGATACCGATGCGCCGCCGATCGCCCCCTTCTCTCCTCGCCTCCGCCGCGTTCGCCTGTGCGCTTGCGTTCGCCGCGCCCTCTTCCGTGCATGCAGACGGCGACGACACTCCGTTCACCAACCTCATCGCCCTCGTCTCCCAACGGCTCGCACTCGCGGAGCCGGTCGCGCGCTGGAAGTGGGCGCATCACGAGCCGATCACCGATGCGCCGCGCGAAGAAGCGTTGCTCAAGCACGTCGAGGAAAAGGCCGGCGCCGCGCAGGTCGATCCCGAATTCGCGCGTCAGTTCTTTCGCGATCAGATCGAAGCCAGCAAGGATGTGCAGAACGCGCTCTTCGCGAACTGGCGCGCGCTGAAAGCTGCGCCGGAAGAAGCGCCGCCCGATCTCGCCAAGGACACGCGTCCGAAGCTCGATCGGCTGACGCAGTCGCTCGTCTCGGCGCTCGCGCATGTCGAGCCGATCCGCCATGCCGAAGACTGCCCCGTGCGGCTCGCGGAAAGCGTCGCGCGATGGAAGCATCTGACGCGCTACAACTCGTCGATGAACGCGCCGCTCATGCGCGCGCTGTCGCACGTCTGCGCGTCGGGCGGCGTGGGCGCGGTCGGGTGACGGCGCGTCAGATGGCGGACGCGAGCGTTGCGGCGACAAGCGGTGTCGCGACGAGACCGCGCGCGAGACGCTCGCTCAGAATTCGATAAGTGGACAGCTCGAACGCGGGAGAATCCGCGCTTGCGCGCAGCGCGCCGGCTTCCTCGAGCGTGCCGGCCGTGCCGAGATAGCGCCAGTTGTCGATGACATGCCACGCGCGTTGCCCCGATGCCGCATCGCACTCTTCGATCGCGATAGCACCCGCATACGGCCAAGGCGCGCCGCGAACGTCGCCGGAACGCGACTTCGGCGCGCGGTTGTGCGCTGGACGCGCGCTCGCGATCCATTGCGCCTCGGCCAGCAATGCCCCGATTTCGCCGCCCGTCGCCTTCCATTCGAGACGACGCACCAGCGCGGCGAGACGCAGATCCTTCGCCGAGCGCCGCGGGCCGACGAGATGCGAACGCACACGCTGACGCAAGCGCACGCTGCGGCCAGCGTAGAGCGGCGCGTCGTCGTCGCCATAAAACATGTAGACGCCGCAGCCCGAAACGATCTGCTCGATCGTGTCCTCGTCGATGTGCGCGGCGAGCTGGAACCGGCGCGTCACGCGTTCGAGATGCGTGCGCATCACATCCGGCGCATGCGCGCGATGCAGGTGCTGCCAGAATTGCCACAGCAAATCGGCATCGGCGAGCGCACGATGCCGCGCCGCCGGCACGAGCGCGTGGCGCGCGACGAGCGCATCGAGACCGTGACGGCTTTCCGCCGGATAAACGGCGCGGGAAAGCTGTACCGTGCACAGCACGTCGGGCGCGAAGCGAAGGTCCACGCGCCGGAATTCGTCCTTCAGAAAGCTGTGGTCGAAGTGTGCGTTGTGCGCGATGAAAAGGCGGCCCTTCATGCGTTCGAGCAAGCCGGACGCCAGTTGCTCGAACGTCGGAGCCTCGCGCACCATTGCATCGGTGATGCCCGTCAACTGTTGCACGAACGAAGGAATCGGCCGCTGCGGATTGACGAGCGATGTCCACTGCGACACGCCCGCCGGCCCGACTTCGACAACGCCGATCTCGGTGATTCGGTCCACGCCGAATGTGCCGCCGGTCGTTTCGAGATCGACGAAGACGATGGGTTCGGAGGGATAAGCGTAGCTTGCGGACGGATCGGGATGCATCGTGAACGGCGAGAGACGGCGGGATGCGCCTTGGATGGAGCGAATGCTGGATTGCCCATTCTAACGCAGCCGGAAGCGGCGGACTTTTACCGGAACAGTCGGTGGGCGGGACGAGTCGGCTTTTTTGGCTAGTTTTTGCTTCAGTTAAAACCACACCATTTTGATAGTTTCCCATTAAGCCGATGCTGAATTTAACGCATCGCAATGGCGGATAACCCTTAAAAGCATTTCCGGATTATCAAGGATACGAGTTTGCGGCCGTCGCGGCTCGCTGAGCCGCAGGAAGGCGAACCTTGCGAGGCTTGGGCGAGGGCCGTTGCGCCGCGCTCGCCCGTGGCTGCCGCCCGCCAGCGTCCATTTAGCGCGCTGACCGTTTTCTCGCTTAGTTAATCGGTCCGCATCAAATGAAAATAGCGCAAGCACGGTTTATCGGCGAAAAAGAACAGCGACGCAACGCGGCTTCTCCTATGCCGAACGATATTAAGACTTTAGTGCCTCCGGGCTGCGCAGAGCATTATATTAATCGTCAGCGCCTTTCGTCTTGCCCGATTCTCCGACATTAACCGACGTGCAAACTAAGTCGCAACTTAAATGTAATGAAAAAGATCGGCGATTATTCCACTCGACCGATTCGAGCAATGATGCGAAACGCTCGCCGCGGCTTCCTTACTGCGCGCAGCCGCCGCTCAAAAGCTTTCGCGACGCGGACGCGAACCCAAGTCCCACAAGGCTCCGGGCAAAAAAAAGCGCGACCGGGAAGTCGCGCTGACAAAGTTTGGAGATCTTTTTCCGTCAACGAAAAAGTCTGCTTCGGAAAGCAGAGACGACAGTATAACGATGCGGCCCGCATTCATTACCCGCAAAAGCAGCAAACTTCTGTTTCAAATATCTCAACAATCGAATTTCCAGAAGTTTCCCGTTGTTTTCTTGCGGCAATCGTGTCGCGCATGCGCAACGTCATTTGGTTGACACCGCATCTCTTACGACTTTATTCGCGGATAAACCCTTGTATATAAAGAAAAATACGCGTTCGGTCGATCATTGCCGCATCCACAATGATTTATTGTGGAAATTGGAACGCCTTGCGCTGTAACACCGTCTTTACACTTCGTCTGGTCCGGAAACAAATGTGTCGGTGACGCCGATCCATTGCTCCTCCGCCCGCGCCTCTCGCAGCGCGCCGGAGCGAGGTTTCCTCAAAGCCTGGGTCCCCGGCCCTATCTGCTCTCGGAGTTACAAAGATGAAAAAGACTCTCATGGTCGCCGCCCTGTCGGGCGTTTTTGCTACCGCCGCCCATGCGCAAAGCAGCGTCACGCTGTACGGCCTAATCGATGCGGGCATCACCTACACGAACAACCAGCAAGGCCACAGCAACTGGAAGGCGACGAGCGGTTCGGTCAACGGCAGCCGTTGGGGCCTGCGTGGTTCGGAAGACCTCGGTGGCGGCTTGAAGGCGATCTTCACGTTGGAAAACGGCTTCAACATCATGAACGGCACGAACGGCCAGGGCGGTCGTGAGTTCGGCCGTCAGGCGTTCGTCGGTCTGTCGAGCAACCAGTTCGGCTCGATCACGCTCGGCCGTCAATATGACTCCGTGGTCGACTTCCTCGGGCCTCTGGCTCTGACGGGCACGCAATACGGCGGCACGCAGTTCGCTCACCCGTTCGACAACGACAACCTCGACAACACGTTCCGCGTCAACAACTCGGTCAAGTACACGAGCGCGAACTACGCTGGCTTCAAGATGGGCGCGATGTACGGCTTCTCGAACGAAGCCGGCGGTTTCGCGGATAACCGTGCGTACAGCGTCGGCGCGTCGTACAACTACGGCCCGTTGAACGTTGCTGCAGCGTACATGCAACTGAACAACGTCGGCTCGCCGACGAACAACACGGCCGGTGCGGTCACGACCGACAACACGCCTTTCGTCGCTTCGCGTCAGCGCATCTTCGGCGGCGGCATCAACTACGCGTTCGGCCCGGCAACCGTCGGCTTCGTGTTCACGCAGACGATGCTCGACAACGCGACGCAGCTGACGAACGTCGGCTCGCAAGGCGCTGGCAACATCGCGCTGAACGGCGACAGCATGCGCTTCACGAACTACGAAGTGAACGGCCGCTACAACCTGACGCCGGCTCTGTCGATCGCAGGTGCGTACACGTACACGGATAGCCGTATCGAAGGCGAAAAGCCGAAGTTCCACCAGTTCAGCCTGCAAACGGCGTATGCGCTGTCGAAGCGCACCGACGTCTACCTGCAAGGCGAATACCAGCACATGACCGACCAGGACGGCCTGCCGGTCGGCGCGGTGATCAACGGCGTTGGTATGTCGTCGAACGGCAACCAGGTTTCGGCGACGGTCGGCATGCGTCACCGCTTCTAAGCTTCACAAGCAGTCCCGCTGTAGAAAAGCCGCTCTTCGGAGCGGCTTTTTTTTCGTCGTTGCGCGTCGCTTCAGCGTGGATATCGGACGTCCAGGATGTCGATCTGCTGAATGCCTGCAGGCGTGTGCAACGGCACCGTATCGCCGATCTTCGCCTTTAGCAGCGCGCGCGCGACCGGCGAGATCCAGCTCACGTAGCCGCGATCCAGATCGACTTCGTCGACGCCGACGATCGTCACCGTCTTCACGTCGCCGTCGTCGCCCGCGTAGTCCACCGTCGCGCCGAAGAACACCTGATCGACATTCTCCTGCTTGCTGCTGTCCACCACTTCCGCGAGATCCAGGCGCTTGCCCAGGAAGCGGATGCGCCGGTCGATCTCGCGCAGCCGCCGCTTGCCGTAGATGTAGTCGCCGTTTTCCGAGCGATCGCCGTTCGAAGCGGCCCACGAAACGAGCCTGACGACTTCCGGGCGCTCCGTATCGAGAAGCTGCAGCAACTCGTCACGCAGCCGCTGATGGCCTTGAGGCGTGATGTAGTTCTTCGTGCCCGCCGGGACGTCGGGCTGGCCGAGTTCGAGGTCGTCGTCGGTGTCGTCCGACTCTTTGACAAATGCCTTGTTCATGATGCCGCTCGTTGCCGATTGATGTCGAATTCCGGAATGTACTTGCTTTCGAAACATCAACTTACCACGTCGAGGCCATCTTTCGTCGGAGGCGCATCGACCGAAAATTCGAAATTCTGGCCAAAACCCCTTCCTTTTCAGAATAGGCTTGGCTATAATTCCGCTTCTGCGTGCGGCTGTAGCTCAGTTGGATAGAGTACTTGGCTACGAACCAAGGGGTCGTGGGTTCGAATCCTGCCAGCCGCGCCACCTTTTCGGATGTTCTCGCTCTAACGAGGTCATCAAGCGCTTAACCATTAGCGCGTTGAAGTAACATAGTGTTGTACCGTTTTGCGTGCGGCTGTAGCTCAGTTGGATAGAGTACTTGGCTACGAACCAAGGGGTCGTGGGTTCGAATCCTGCCAGCCGCGCCATCTTTCGAAGGGCCTTCCAGACGGAAGGCCCTTTTTGTTTGTCCCGACCGTAGCGCGCAATCTACTGTCGCGGCACCGAGCCGATATCGCCGATACCCAGGTCCGGCCTCGGCACATCCTCCACCGAAGCCACCGCGCTCGACTCCCCGATCGCCTCAGCCCGCGCGCCGAGCAGCGTCTGAGAACGGCGCGGGAATTCGTCGTCGACGGCATCGCCGAAAGCATGCCGCACGAACGCCCGCAGCAAGGCGATGCGTAGCGACGCGCCGCGCCCTTCCACGGGTTTGCCGTCCTTGCCGAACGTGACGGTGCAGACCACTTCCCCGCGCCCGTGATCGTGCATCTCGAGCTTGCAGGCGCGCTCCAGAACCACGGCCGCTGCATCCCATGACGTCGACGGCAGGAAACGCCCGTCCCAGGGTTTGCCGCGATCGTTGCCGCGAATGGACAGCGTCTCGCCGCTATCGGTGAAGTGAATTTCCCGGATGAATTCGTGCAGCCCGCGCGCGACCCAATAGTCGAGCGTGGCGCCTTCGAGATCGGATGTGTTCATTACGGCGCTCTCTCCTGTTCGTCGAACGACGACAGGCATGCACGCCGCATACCCGCGCCGCGTCAGTAGTCGGCGCGCTCGCGGTCGATGCGCATGCCGCCGTCCTGATTGCGGTGATGCGGTTCGTCGCTCGGACGCTCGCGCGCGATGCGCATCACGTCCGGATTGGTGCGCACGCGGCGCATGACGTTCGCCAGATGCACGCGGTCGCTCACCTGGATCACGAAGCGCAGCAGCTTCGCTTCCTGCGACACGTCTTCGTCCATCGCGATATGCACGATGTTCGCGTCCGCCGACGTGATGTCCGCCGCGACGCGCGCGAACACGCCCTTCGTGTTCTTCACGAGCACCTTGACGGCGACGTCGAACAGACGGCCCGGCTGCGGCGCCCACGCGACGTCGATCCAGCGGCCCGGATCGCGCCGATGGATGCGCTGCGCCACGCGGCATTCGGTCGTATGGATGGCCATGCCGAGTCCGATGCCGATATAGCCCATGATGTCGTCGCCCGGAATCGGCCGGCAGCACGGTGACAGTTGCACCGACATGCCTTCCGTACCCGTGATGACGACCGGCGGCGCGGTATTCGTGTTGTGATGCTCGCGATGCGGGTGATCTTCGTCATCGGCGATGCCGTTCATCAGCACCTCGATGCGCTTGGCCATGACCGCCGCCACGCGCCGGCCGAGACCGATATCGGCGAAGATTTCCTGACGCGTCTTGTTGCCGGTCCAAAGCACGAGCTTTTCCCATACTTCCGGCGTGACGTCGGATAGCGCGAGACCGTAACCCTTGAGACTTTGATCGACGAGCCGCTCGCCCAACTGGACCGACTCGTTCAGTCGCATCGTCTTCAGATAGTGACGGATGGCCGAGCGCGCCTTGCCGGTGCGCACGAAGCCGAGCCACGCGGGATTCGGCTTCGAGTACGGTGCGGTGATCACCTCGACGATGTCACCGCTCTTCAACTCCGTGCGCAGCGGCAGAAGTTCGTTGTTGATCTTCACCGCGACGCACTGGTTGCCCAGGTCGCTGTGGATCGAATACGCGAAGTCGAGCGCCGTCGCGCCGCGCGGCAGCGGCATGATCTTCGACTTCGGCGTGAACACGTAGACGGCGTCCGGGAACAGGTCGATCTTGACGTGTTCGAGGAACTCGCTCGAGTCGCCCGCCTCGCTCTGAATGTCCAGCAGCGACTTGAGCCATTGATGCGCGCGCTTCTGCACGTCGTTCAGATCGGCGCCGCCGTTCTTGTAGAGCCAATGCGCCGCGACGCCCGCCTCGGCGATCTCGTGCATCTTGCGCGTGCGGATCTGGAACTCGATCGGCGCGCCGAACGGGCCGACCAGCGTCGTGTGCAAGGATTGATAGCCGTTCACCTTCGGAATGGCGATGTAGTCCTTGAATTTGCCCGGCACGGGCTTGTAGAGCGCATGCAGCGCGCCGATGCACGTATAGCATTCGAGCGCGCCCTCGACGACGACCCGAAAGCCGTACACATCGAGCACCTGCGAGAACGACAACTGCTTGTCGCGCATCTTCTTGTAGATGCTGTAGATCGTTTTTTCGCGGCCGGTGACTTCCGCGTTGATCTTCGCATCCGCGATGGTGCGCTGCACCGCTTCGAGAATCTTGCCGACCACTTCGCGCCGGTTGCCGCGCGCCGCTTTCACCGCTTTTTCGAGCGTCGCGTAACGATTCGGATTGAAGTTCGCGAACGACAAATCCTGCAACTCGCGATACGTATTGTTCAGACCGAGCCGATGCGCGATCGGCGCATAGATATCCAGCGTCTCGCGCGCGACGCGCCTGCGCTTTTCCGGCGGCACCGCGCCGAGCGTGCGCATGTTGTGCAGCCGGTCCGCGAGCTTGACGAGAATGACGCGCACGTCGCGCGCCATCGCGAGCAGCATCTTGCGGAAGTTTTCCGCCTGCGCTTCCTCGCGATTGCGGAATTCCATCTTGTCCAGCTTGGACAAGCCGTCGACCAGTTCCGCGACCTTGGCGCCGAAGCGCTCCGCGATTTCGGTCTTGGTCACGCCCTGGTCTTCGATCACGTCATGCAGCAGCGCCGCCATGATCGATTGCGCATCGAGCTTCCAGCCCGCGCAAATTTCCGCGACCGCGACCGGATGCGTGATGTACGGCTCGCCGCTCTGCCGATACTGGCCGAGGTGCGCTTCGTCGCTGAAGTGGAAAGCCGCCTTGACTTCCTTGATCTCTTCCGGAGTGATGTAGCTCGCGAGCGCGTTCGTGAGTTTCGCGATGGAAACGACGTCGTGCTTGCGCGGCTGCTCCGGCGTGGCGGTCGGCCCGAACAGATGGCGGAAGGATTGTTCGAGAACCGCGTCGATGTACTTGCGCGCCGCGTGCGGCTTTTCGGCATCGAGCATCGAGTCGGCGTCGACTTCGATATCGGGATCCACGGCGGTGGAGATGGGCAACGGTGTCTGACTCATCTTCCCCTCCGTGGTGATGTGACGCGCTGGGTTGTCGGTTGCAAGAAATGAAACCGTGTGGAACTGCGGCCCTTAGACGGGCACCTTCTTCAACATTTCGATGCCAACCTGGCCCGCGGCGATCTCGCGCAGCGCGACGACGGTCGGCTTGTCGCGGCTTTCGATCTTCGGCGTGTGGCCTTGTGCGAGCTGGCGCGCGCGATACGTTGCCGCAAGCGCGAGCTCGAAGCGATTCGGGATTTGTTTCAGGCAGTCTTCGACAGTGATGCGGGCCATGTTTGTTTCCTTCGGAATATGGGTTTTATTCTACCTTATGTGACCGATCGACCCGGCCACTGCAATGCGTCACGCTTGCGGCGTGGAGTGGATGCCGAGGTCCACGAAAAGCTGCGTGTTGCGTGCGTATTGCGACGTGAAGCGCAGGCGCGTCGCGGCGACGAGACAGCGCAGTTCGTTAAGCGCGCGATCGAAGTTCTCGTTGATGACGACATACTCCGCTTCCGATGCATGCGCCATCTCGCTGCCGGCCGCGAGCAGACGCCGCACGATCACTTTTTCGGAATCCTGGCCACGTTTCTTGAGGCGGTCTTCGAGCGCATCGAGCGACGGCGGCAGAATGAAAATCTCCACCGCATTGCGGAACTGCTTCTTAACCTGCTGCGCGCCCTGCCAGTCGATTTCCAGCAGCACGTCATGGCCCTGCTTCATCTGCTCCGCGATCCACAGCTTCGATGTCGCGTAGTAGTTGCCGTGCACTTCGGCGCTTTCGAGAAACTCGCCCTTGTCGCGCCGCTCCATGAATTCATCGACGGACACGAAGTGATACTGCACGCCATTGGTTTCCTTCGAGCGCGCCTCGCGCGTCGTATACGAAACCGACAGCAGAATGTCCTTGTCCTCGGCGAGCAGCGCGTTCACGAGCGTGGACTTGCCCGCGCCCGAGGGCGCTACGACCATGAACAGGTTGCCCGGATAGATGCCCGTGTAATGGCTGTGCGAGCGATGCGTGGTATTCGGCATGATGTTGCGTTACTCCAGATTCTGTACTTGCTCGCGCATCTGCTCGATGAGCAGTTTCAGCGTCATCGATGCGTCGGCGAGTTCTTTCGCGGCGGCCTTCGAGCCGAGCGTGTTCGCTTCGCGGTTGAGCTCCTGCATCATGAAGTCGAGACGCTTGCCGACCTTGCCGCCCTTTTGCAGCACATGGCGCGTTTCGTTCAGATGCGCGGTGAGACGCTGCAATTCTTCCGCGATGTCGATGCGAATGCCGTACATCGTCACTTCCTGGCGGATACGCTCGGCGATTTCCTCGCGCGGCACGCTCGTCGTGACCGCGCCGCCTTCGGTCGTCGCGATGCCGAGCGCGTCCTGCAGCCGCTCGACAATTTTCTGCTGATGCTTCGCGATGAGTTCCGGCACGAGCGGCGTGATGCGCGCGACGATCGTTTCCATCTCCGTCACGTTGTCGATCAGCACTTTGCCGAGCGCCGCGCCTTCGCGCGCCCGCACTTCGATGAGATCGGCGATCGCCTGCTTGCCGCACGCGAGCACGGCCTCACGCAACGTTTCCTGCGACACCGAGCTTTCCGCGAGCACGCCGGGCCAGCGCAGGATTTCGCCGGTACGCATGCGCTCGGCGTCGGGGAAGATATCGAGCACGGCGCGTTCGAGCGCGGCGAGCTGCGTGAGCGCGTCGCGATTGAGCGCGCCCGCGTTTGCCGTCTGCTCGACGCGATTCAGGTTGATGCGGATATCGACCTTGCCGCGCGAGAGCTTGGTCATCAGCATTTCGCGCAATTGCGGCTCGGTCGCGCGCACGTCTTCGGGCATGCGGAAGTTCAGGTCGAGAAAGCGCGAATTCACCGTGCGCAATTCCACCGATACACCGACGCCCGAACCCCCCGCGCCATTGGGTCCCGCGCCATCCGCGACGACTTCGCGCGTCGCGCTGGCATAGCCTGTCATGCTGTAGATCATGGTACGTCTCGCGATAGAGAGCCTTCGTTGCGAAGACCCATTCGATACGAAACGCCCGGCGCTGTCGAAAGTGCCTGTGAGTGGCCTGCGTTGGGCCGCCGGGCGAGGAACCCGCATTATCCCATTTTTACCGCGAAAGCCGCCCGGACGGCGGACCGGCGCGCATGGCGCACGCGCAACGCCTGAAAGTGAATGACGATAAAATCGCTGGGTTTGCTGGTTCCACACTCTTCTTCCGACATCCATGACCGACTCTCCCCTGCTCAAGCCTTCTCCCCCGCGTCCGAGCGGCCGCCGCGCGAATCAGCTGCGCGACGTACGCATCACGCGGCATTACACGAAGCACGCGGAAGGCTCGGTGCTCGTCGAATTCGGCGATACCAAGGTGATCTGCACGGCGAGCATCGCCGAGCGCGTGCCCGAGTTTCTGCGCGGCCGGGAGCAAGGCTGGCTCACCGCGGAATACGGCATGCTGCCGCGCGCGACGCACACGCGCAGCGACCGCGAAGCCGCGCGCGGCAAGCAGACGGGCCGCACGCAGGAGATTCAGCGGCTGATCGGCCGCGCATTGCGCTCGGTGTTCGATCTCGACGCGCTCGGCGCGCGCACGCTGCATATCGATTGCGACGTCATTCAGGCCGATGGCGGCACGCGCACGGCGAGCATCACGGGCGCGTTCGTCGCCGCGCACGATGCGGTCGGCAAACTGCTCGCGTCGGGCAGGATCGCGAAGTCGCCGGTGAAGGATTTCGTCGCGGCGATTTCGGTCGGCATCTTCGCAGGCTCGCCCGTGCTCGATCTCGACTACGACGAAGACTCGCAATGCGATACCGACATGAACGTCGTGATGACGGGCGCGGGCGGCTTCGTCGAAGTGCAGGGCACGGCGGAAGGCGCGCCCTTCACGCGCGACGAGATGAACGAGCTGATCGCGCTCGCCGACAGCGGCATCAAGGCGCTGATCCTGAAGCAGAAGGAAGCACTGGGGATTCGCGGTGTCTGACGTCAATGGTCTTGGGCGCGTCGTGCTCGCATCGAACAATGCGGGCAAGCTGCGCGAATTCGCATCGCTGCTGGATGCGGCGGGCATCGAACTGATCGCGCAGGGCGAACTCGGCGTGCCCGAAGCGCCCGAACCGCACCCGACCTTCGTCGAGAACGCGCTGGCGAAGGCGCGGCACGCCGCGACGTTCACCGGCCTGCCCGCGCTCGCCGACGATTCCGGCCTTTGCGTGCGCGCGCTCAACGGCGCGCCGGGCGTGTATTCGGCGCGCTATGCGTCGATGAGCGGCGGCGCCAAAAGCGATGCCGCGAACAACGCGAAGCTCGTCGCCGACCTCGCTCAGCACACGGATCGCCGCGCTTACTACTTCTGCGTGCTCGTGCTCGTGCGTCACGCGGACGATCCCGAGCCGCTCATCGCGGAAGGCCGCTGGCATGGCGAAGTGATCGATGCGCCGCGCGGCGCAAATGGCTTCGGCTACGATCCGCACTTCTTCCTGCCGACGCTCGATGCGACCGCCGCCGAACTCGATCCCGCGCGCAAGAACGCGCTCAGCCATCGCGCGCTCGCGTTGCGCGAATTACTGCAACGACTGAAGGAACTTGCGTGAGCGCCGGACCGAAGACGATCAACATCGTGCAGGCGTTCACGTCGCCGGGAAGCATCCGGCTGACGTCGCTGCCGCCGCTTTCGCTGTACGTGCATTTCCCGTGGTGCGTGCGCAAGTGTCCGTACTGCGACTTCAACTCGCACGAGTGGAAGGACGACACGTTTCCCGAAGAACGTTATCTCGATGCCCTGCGCGCCGATCTCGAAAGCGCGCTGCCGCTCGTGTGGGGACGGCAGGTGCATACGATTTTCATCGGCGGCGGCACGCCATCGCTGTTATCGGCGAAAGGGCTGGACCGCCTTCTCTCCGATGCGCGCGCGCTGCTGCCCATCGATGCCGACGCCGAAATCACGCTCGAAGCCAATCCCGGCACGTTCGAGGCGGCCAAGTTCGCGTCGTTTCGCGCGAGCGGCGTGAATCGTTTGTCGATCGGCATTCAGAGTTTCAACGAGGCGCATTTGAAGGCGCTCGGCCGCATTCACGATGCGATGCAGGCGAAAAATGCCGTCGAGATCGCCGCGAAGCACTTCGACAACTTCAATCTCGATCTGATGTTCGCGCTGCCGCAGCAATCGCTCGACGAGTGCAAGCACGATATCGAGACGGCCATCTCGTTCGCGCCGCCGCATCTGTCGCTGTATCACCTGACGATGGAGCCGAACACGGTCTTCGCCAAATACCCGCCCGCGCTCCCCGACGACGACGCTTCCGCCGACATGCAGGACTGGATCCACGAGCGCACGCGCGAGGCCGGTTACGCGCGCTACGAAGTGTCGGCGTATGCGAAGCCGCATCGTCAGAGCAGGCATAACCTGAACTACTGGCGCTTCGGCGATTACCTCGGCATCGGCGCGGGCGCGCATACGAAGCTGTCGTTTCCGTCCAAAATTCTGCGTCAGGCGCGCTTCAAGCATCCTTCGAGCTATATGGAACACGCGCTTTCGCCGGCCGAAACCGCGATCCAGGAAGAACGCGAAGTCGGTCCGCGCGATCTGCCGTTCGAGTTCATGCTGAACACGCTTAGGCTCGTCGAAGGCTTTCCGGTGCATTCGTTCGTCGAGCGCACGGGACTGGCGCTGTCCGCGATCGAGCCGGCGCTCGCCGAAGCGGAAAAACGCGGGCTCATCACGCGCGACATCGAACGCATTGCGCCGACCGAACTCGGCCAACGCTTTCTCAACGATCTCCAGGAACTGTTCTTGAAGGATCCGCACAATTGAGCGCGCCGACGATGGCGCCGAACTCGGTGATGCGGCATCGCCCGTTCGCGCTTTTCTGGAGCGCTCGGGTGATGTCGTCGGTGGCGTTTCAGATGATGTCGGTCGCGATCGGATGGCAGGTTTATTCGATCACGCATAGCGCCTACGCGCTCGGTCTCGTCGGCCTCGCGCAATTCCTGCCGATGTTCGTGCTGACGCTCGTCGTCGGGCACGTTGCGGACCGTTACGACAGACGCGTGATCGCGTACGTGTGCCAGTCGATCGAGGGCATCGCCGCGCTCGTGCTGTGTCTCGGCGCGTGGCACGGCTGGCACGATGTCGCGCCGATCTACGCGATCGCCGCCGTGACGGGTGCGGCGCGCGCGTTCGAATCGCCGTCGATGGCCGCGCTCTTGCCCAATCTCGTCGCCCGCAATCAGTTGCAGCATGCGAGCGCGTGGTCGACGTCGGCGAATCAGACGGCGCAGATCCTGGGTCCCGCGATGGGCGGCGTGCTCTACGGGTTCGGCGCGCTGACCGTGTACGGCGCGGTGAGCGTCGCGTTTCTCGTCGCGGCGTGCGCCGTGGCCGCGATCAGAATCGACGAAGCCGTGCGTATGCGCGCGCCGCTCTCGTTCGAAGCGCTCTTTTCGGGTATCGGTTTCATTCGCAGCAAGCCGGTGATTCTGGGCGCGCTGTCGCTCGATCTTTTCGCCGTGTTGCTCGGCGGCGCGACCGCGCTCCTGCCGGTCTACGCGCGCGACATCCTGCATACCGGACCGTGGGGACTCGGCGTTCTGCGCGCGGCGCCCGCGGCCGGCGCGCTGGCCGGATCGATCTGGCTCGCGCATTTTCCGCTGCGGCAGCGCGCGGGCAATGCGCTGTTCGGCGGGGTGATCGCGTTCGGAATCGCGACGATCGTCTTCGGACTGTCGCGCAATATCTACGTGTCGCTGATTGCGCTGGCGGCGCTGGGCGCGTCGGATGTGATCAGCGTCGTCGTGCGGATGTCGCTCGTGCAGTTGCAGACGCCCGACGAAATGCGCGGACGCGTCGGCGCGATCAATTCGCTGTTCATCGGCACGTCGAATCAGCTCGGCGAGTTCGAATCGGGGATGACGGCGGGACTGCTCGGCGCGGTGCCGGCGGTGCTGATCGGCGGAATCGGCACGATTGTCGTCGCGCTGTTGTGGATGCGCCTTTTTCCCGCGCTCAAGGCGACGAAATCGCTCGAAGGATGAGCGTTCCTGCGCGGCTGCGAGTTGCGCTACAATACGCGCCTTGCTGGAGGTGTGGCCGAGCGGTTTAAGGCACCGGTCTTGAAAACCGGCGAAGGAGCGATCCTTCCGTGAGTTCGAATCTCACCGCCTCCGCCAGATCAAATCAAGCCTCGTAAGTTCAAACGCTTACGGGGCTTTGTCTTTTGCCGCTGCGTTTTCGCGACGCGCTCGAACGCGCCAAGGCTGGCCCGTTGCTTCGCTATCCTGAACCATCAATTTCAGACAAAACGCCTATCCGACGTCTCCGGAGCCACGTATCTTCCCTTCTGCCTCCTTCCGAGTTCCCCCCATGCTCGATTCGAAGGAGGTCTTCAATGGGAAAGGTTGGACTTGGGCCTCGCACTCGCGAGGCTTTTTTTCGTCCGATGCCACGCCCCGACAGACAATCGACGTGAACACTACGGCCATAACGCCATCTAACCGCCTCATCGATCACAACGCGGAGAGTCGCCCATGAAGTCAGGCCGCATCATGCCCATCCTCGTCGGCTGCATCGCCGCCGTGAGCCTGTCGGCGCATGCCCAGCCTCAGCCAAACGCGCAATGGCGCGCGACCGAAACAACGCTCTTCGACCTGATTCAAAACGGATATGGGATCGTCGCGGTGACGAGCGTGGCCGCGCGCAACTCCGGCCTTCCCGAAGACACCTACGTGCTTCAGAAAAACAATAGTCTCTACCGCTGCGGGGAAACGCGCGCGGCCGAAACCGGCGCGGTCAGATCTGCCGCGCCGATGCGCTGCGCCGAACTCGTCAAGCCCTACACCGAATAATCGAAACCGAACGCTCAATTGTCATCGGATCTGACGGGCGGCCGGACGTGCGGAACCGGCTCCGCCTTCGCAGCGTCCTGTTTGGGCGCGGCGCGTTGCGATTCGCTCTTCGAATGCGCCGCGGAAGCCGGTTGCTGCTTCCTTGCGGGCGCGCCCGACGGTGCAGGATCGTTCTTGCGTGTCATGGCATTCTCCCGAAATCCGGGGACATCCCCTTTCCACATTAGCACCGCGCCGCCGATACCGCACACGCCATGCACGACTCAGCCGACCGGCGCCTCGCCCTCACCCGACTGCTTGCCCGGCCTGTCGTTCGGACCTTGCTTGCGGTTGTCGTCATCGCGCTCGGGCAGCTTGCTTTTCTCGTTGTCGCTGTGCTCGGCCGTCTTTCCGTCTTCCGGACGGTTGGTCTCGCTGTTCATGGCGCCCTCCTTAAAGTGCTTTCGAATGAAAGCATCGGCAGCAAACTGCGCGCCTGAATGCGTCCGGGCGCACGAATTCGGTTCGCTGACGGCCTTTGCAGCGACTACCATTTAAGTAACGCCATCCCGCCATTGTTGCGATGTCCGCGTCACGTTTTCGCCGTACCGCCGCCGCGCTCGTCCTTGCGTCGGCGATGAGCGCCTGCACGATCACCCCGCCCCCCAGCGTCGTGGCTGCGCGCGCGCCCGCGCCGGCCGTCTCCGGTCAAACGCTCGACGAGTACAAGGCGCGCATCGCGCAGCGCATCTTCGAGCGCAATCCGTCGCTCGTGCTGAAGGGCACGCCGCAAGCGATGCTGCGCTCGTTCGTGCTCGTGTCGTTTACGGTGGATCGCGGCGGGCGGCTCGTCGAATCGTCGGTGTATCGCACCAACGGCGATGATGAAGCCGAAGCCACCGCGCTCGCCTCGCTGCGCCGCGCATCGCCGCTGCCCGCGCCGCCCGCGCGCCTTTTGAACGGCAACGGCCAACTGGAGCTTTTCGAAGGCTGGATGTTCAACGACAACGGCCAGTTCCAGCTACAGACGTCGCATTCGCCGCAAGCCACGACCATTGATTGATTGGCGCTCGGCCGGCACGCTCGTTATATTTTTTTGCACCCCGGCCGGACCCGCTTCCGGCGTGGCCTGCGCCTCGCGCTCACCCCGCGCGTCCGGCGCAGCGCCCGAGCGCCGCCGAACTGCGCCGCGACACCGCGCGCCACTCACGCGCCGTCCAACCCTGGCTTTCCCGCCATTCATCGCAATCCCTACAAAAAGCTGACGCGCGCCGGACGACGACATCGTTCGTCATTCCGATCGCTCTTGCCCGGCGATGCGCGCGACAATGCTTCGCACCAAGGCAACACGACAACGGAGACAACATGGCCTCACCCTCGCTTTCCGCCGCAAAGCCCGGCGACGGATCCCAAAGCGCTTCCCGCGTAATTTTCGCGAGCTTCATCGGCACCGCGATCGAGTTCTACGACTTCTATGTCTACGCGACCGCCGCCGCGCTCGTCATCGGACCGGTGTTCTTTCCGCACGACTCGCCCGCCGCGCAGGCGCTCTCGGCGTTCGTCACCTTCGGCATCGCGTTCTTCGCGCGGCCTATCGGCTCGTTCATCTTCGGACACTTCGGCGATCGCATCGGCCGCAAATCGACGCTCGTCGCCTCGCTGCTCGTGATGGGCCTCTCGACGACGCTCATCGGCTTCGTGCCCGGCTACGATTCGATCGGCAGCGCGGCCCCGATCCTCCTGTGCATCCTGCGGTTCGGCCAAGGCATTGGGCTGGGCGGCGAATGGGGCGGCGCGGCGCTGCTCGCGACCGAATACGCACCGAAGGGCAAACGCGGTCTCTTCGGCATGTTTCCGCAGCTCGGGCCGTCGATCGGCTTTCTCGCGTCGAACGGTCTGTTCTTCGGTCTCGCGCTCTCGCTCTCCGATGAGCAATTCCGCAGCTGGGGCTGGCGCGTGCCGTTCATCGTGAGCGCGGTGCTGGTCGCGCTCGGCCTGTACGTGCGCCTGAAGATCGCGGAAACGCCGGCGTTCCGCGCGGCCGTCGAGCGCGAAGAACGCGTCAAGGTGCCGGTCGCGACGCTGCTCGGGCGGCATCTCGTGCCGACGCTGCTCGGCGCGTTCGCGATGGTCGTCTGTTACACGCTCTTCTATATCTCGACGGTGTTTTCGCTGTCGTACGGCGTGGCCAAACTGCATTTCGCGCGCGAGACCTTCCTCGGCCTTCTGTGCCTCGCCGTGGTGTTCATGGCGCTCGCCACGCCGATCTCCGCGATCGCGAGCGACCGTTTCGGACGCAAGCCGGTGCTGATCGTCGGCTGTCTGCTGGCGATCCTCTCCGGCTTCGCGATGGCTCCGCTCCTCGGCAGCGGCGACACAATCCAGGTCGCGCTCTTCCTGACGATCGAGCTCTTCCTGATGGGCGTCACGTTCGCACCGATGGGCGCGCTCCTGCCCGAGCTCTTCCCGACCAACGTGCGTTACACGGGCGCGGGCGTCGCGTACAACCTCGGCGGGATTCTGGGCGCATCGGTGGCGCCGTACATCGCGCAATTGCTCGCCAATCGCGGCGGGCTCGCGTGGGTCGGCGGATATGTGTCGGCGGCTGCGGCGGTGAGTTTGATCGCCGTGCTGTGTATGCGCGAGACGCGCCACATCACGCTGGAGTAAGCACGAGAGAAACCGGCGCGCTCAGCGATCGCGCCGGTTCGTGGCGTGCGCCGGGACCGGCCTGCCCTCGATGACGGGCATACGCGGCGCCGGCCGCTCGACGCTCTTCGCACGCGCCGCTTTCGCCGCCTTCCGATCCGCCCAGAAGCGCGCGAGCGCAAGCAGGCCGACGATGGCGATGCCATCGGCGATCAGCCCCAGAATCCAGTGCGACGGATACCGCCCGAGCCCGAGCACGCCCATCGCGCGCAGCGCCGAATCGAGCACGAGCGACACGCATGTGCCCGCGATGAAGCACACGAGCCCCTGCTGGCCGATCGTGACGACGCCCGGCAGCCTGCGTGCGAGCTTGCCGACCCAGCCCGCATACACGCCGCGCGCGACGATCCACGCGATGGCGGCGAAGCTCACGATGCGCAGCGTCGCGAGATTCTGCTTCATGTATCCCGGCGGCGCCTGCGTTTCGAGGAAGAGCTTGGCGAACGCGAAGGTCAGCGCCAGCGCGATCGCCCCGGCGGTCAGCCAGCGCGCGAATCGGCCGGCGTGGAATTCGTCGCTGATCGGCTGCACGCGCGCGAGCACGCCGGTCATGAACATCAACTGCCACGCGAACGGATTGAACGACCACGCTTCGCCGTATGTGCCCGGCAGGAAGCGCAGCAGCGGCATGGCCGCGAGCCACACAAGCAGGCTGCCGAAAATCGCGATGACGGGTTTCTTCTGCGCGAGCGGCACGATCGCCGGGACTGCGAGCGCGAACACCGAATACATCGGCAAAACCGCCGACAGATACGGCTGCTGACGCAACAGCACGATATCGACCGCAAGGCCGAACGGCCGCATGAGAAAGTTCGGCCACTCGGTGTACTGGACCATCGGCGTGTCGACTTGAAGCGCCATCAGGATCGCGCCGCCGACCAGCATCAGAAACGCCGTGAACAGATACGCGCGATAAATTTCCCAACTGCGTTTGAAAAAGCGTCGGCGGGCGGCTGAATCGCTACGGCGAGTCGCAAGCGCCGTATAAGCCGCCGCCGACGCATAACCTCCGAGAAACACGAAAACTTCGGCGGAATCGCAAAACGCATACTGGTGCAGCGTAAAGCGCGATAGCACGCTTCCCGTTATATGGTCGACCGCGATAATGAGCAGCACGATTCCTCGAAAGAAATCGACTTCGAGAGAACGTGTCGTCGGGGAAGTCATCTGGCGAATGCTCCACGGACCTGCGGTTTCGGCGCGCCGCCGGACGGGCTGGCGCACATACGCGGTTTGTACCTGCTCCGAAAGGAAAATTCCCTTAATCAACGAGTATTTAAATTAACACTCGGTGCCAGTCGGCAAGCTGGCGGCAAAATGACTTTTTTGTCCGCTTTCCAGTAAATATGCCGCTGCCTATACTCGAAAGAAGTTCGACAAAAACGATGCGCGGAAAACTTGTGCCGCGAACCAGAAGGAGGCCGGGCATGCGTATTCATGTTGAGAGCGCTCATCTCGTCGCGATGATCGCCATCGCGCTTTCGACCGCGTTGCTGCTCGCGATCAAGTTCCGACCGGCGACATGGCGAGGCGTGCTCGTCGAAGCCGTCATCGCGAATGTCGGCGCGATCCTGGCCGTGCTCGCCTTCGAAGTGCTGACCGCCTGAGCCGCGCGCGCCGGCATCAGACGCCGGACCTACAGAAAAATTTCAAATCGGTTGAACTTTCCCCCGCGCGGGCACTCTGAGCAGGTAATGCCGTTCGTCGGATCGCTCGTCGAACCTAACGCACGGCTCTCATCTCCTCTCCGCTCCTGCTTATGGCGGGAGCGTTTCTTGGGCGCCCGGCGAAAGCCTCGCGCCTGTTCTTTTTTCTGGCCCCGGAAAACGCTGATCGACCGCGCATCGGCGGCGTCGAAATGACACGCGCAAACGATAACGCGCCAAGCAAAAGAGCCAGAATCCCGAGACTCTGGCTCTTTCGATAAACGCGGCGCGCAAGCACGCGCCGCACGCGGCATCACGCCTGCGGAATTTCGATCTTCACTTCCAGCACTTCGAGATCGTCCTGACGTTCGAGGCTGACTCGAATATCATCATCGGAAATCTTCACGTACTTCGAAATCACGGCAACCAGTTCCCGTTGCAACGCCGGCAGATAATCGGCGGCGGCTTTGCCACCCGCGCGCTCGTGCGCAATGATCAACTGCAAGCGTTCCTTCGCGACCGTAGCGGACTTCTTCTTCTCGCCCAGCAAAAACGAAAGAATCGACATTGCGTCCCCTTACTTGGTGCCGAAGATGCGTTGCAGCAAACCGGGCTTCTGATAATCGGTGAAGCGCAGCGCCTTTTCCTCGCCGAGGAATCGCGACACCACGTCCTTGTACGATTCCGCGACATCCGTGCCATCGAGATGCACGGCCGGCAAACCCTGGTTCGATGCGTGCAGCACCGCTTCCGATTCCGGAATCACGCCGATCAGATCGATGCGCAGGATTTCCTGGATGTCGGAGAGCGACAGCATTTCGCCCTCGCTTACGCGCTTCGGGTTGTAGCGCGTGATGAGCAGATGTTCCTTGACCGGTTCCTTGCCTTCGATCGCGCGCTTGGTCTTCGACGACAGAATGCCCAGAATGCGGTCCGAATCGCGCACTGACGACACTTCCGGATTCGTCACGATGAGCGCTTCGTCGGCGAAGTGCATTGCCATCAGCGCGCCGGATTCGATGCCCGCCGGCGAATCGCAGACGATGTACTCGAAGTCCATCTTGATCAGCTCGTTGATGACCTTCTCGACGCCTTCGAGAGTCAGCGCGTCTTTATCGCGCGTTTGCGATGCCGGCAGGATGTAGAGGTTCTCGCACTTCTTGTCCTTGATGAGCGCCTGATGCAGATTCGCTTCGCCCTGGATGACGTTGATCAGGTCGTACACGACGCGGCGTTCGCAACCCATGATGAGGTCGAGATTGCGCAGACCGACGTCGAAGTCGATCACGGCCGTCTTGTGGCCGCGCAATGCGAGCGCCGATGCGAAGCTCGCGCTGGTGGTCGTCTTGCCGACGCCGCCCTTTCCCGAGGTCACCACAATGATTTTTGCCATACAAGTACCTTGTGTTCGTCAATAAGTCCGCTTGCGTTGCCTGCGAGCGCGCGCCAAGGGCATCGGGCGCGCGGATCGATGCAACCCGTCAGGTCAGACGCAGCGGTTCGATCATCAGTTTTTCTTCGTTCAGCCAGATCTGCACCGGCTTGCTGAGCACGTCGGCCGGCAGCGGGTTCTCGGTCGTTCGATAGATGCCCGCGATGGAGATGAGTTCCGGCTCGAGACAGGTGCAGAAGATGCGCGCGTCGAGATTGCCGTGCACGCCCGCGAGCGCGCGGCCTCGCAACGGCGCATAGATATGGATATTGCCTTCGGCGATCACTTCGGCCCCGTACGACACGAGCCCGAGGACGATGAGATCGCCCTTCGCATAGACCTGCTGCCCCGAGCGCAGCGGACGATCGATGATGGTCACCGGCGCCGGCAGCGCGGGCGGCGGCGGCGTGTTCGCGACCGCGGCTTCGATCACCGCGGCAGCTTCGGTGTTGGGCTTCGCTTCGTCGACGGAGGGCTTGGGCGCGCCGCGCCGGTCACGTGCTTCGAGAACAGGCAGGCCGCCCGCGTTCGCCCATTGAATCGCCCACGTCTGCTCGGGCAGCGCGACGATGCCGATCGGACGCATGCGGACGTCTCTCAGCACCTTTTCCAGATCGGCAAGCGCGACACGTTCGCCTTCGGCGAGACGGCGCACGTCGATGGCGACGACATCGCCTGCGAAAAATTCGGGAGTCGCTTCGAAGCGCCGCGTGAGTTCAGTGCGCAGGGCATCGAGGTCGGGAGTCTTGACGACGAAGAGAAGCGTGTCGACGGAGCCGCTGCGCAGTTCGAAGAAGGGCGTTTTGTTGAGCGACATAAGAACGGCCAAAAATTTTGCGTATTTTACAGGCGTTGTCGCACACGGCCATAATTTTTAGGACCGATTTCAGCTATCGGAAACGAGAAGTGCGTGCGACGAACGCGCACGACGAACATGCGTGAAGCGAAGACGAAGCCGAAGCGGAGGCGCCTCAGTCGTCCTCTTCGGGATGCATGTGGCGCACGAAGAGCGACTCGGCTTCTTGCTCGTGAGACGGCATCGCGCGACGATCGCCGGTGGGACCAAAGCCGAGGCGCTCGTAGAAGCGCACCGCGGTGCGGTTCTCCTCGGATATCCACGCATGCACCTCTGCGACGCCTTGCTGCGCGAGCCATCGCGACGCGACGTTCACGAGCAGTTCGCCGCCACGCAGATGCCGCACGGCCGGCGCGACCCACAGCGCGCTCACGAATGCGCGCTCGTTCGGCGCCTCTTCGATGTACGCGTGCACGAGACCGCAAGGATGGCCTTCGGTGTAGAGCAGAAACGTCGCGAGCCGGGGCGAACTCGCATGCAGCGACGCGGTGTCATCGAACGACGACGGATCGACGAGCAGCGCATCTTCCAGCGTTTCGCCGAATGCGTATGGCGCTTCGCGCAGCGATGCCGTGCGAAGCTCGCGCAAGACCGAACCTTGTTGCGCGGCGATGCGGCTGACGGTCAGTGAGGGACTCATGCGGGCGCTCATGCGGACAATTTCTCTGTGGCTTTCAGGCGGGATACGCGTGCGGCTCTGTCGGCCGGTCCGGCGCTCGGGCCATCGGCATAGCTTCAACCGAACGGGCGAACCCGTCAATTCCTAAATCCGGGAAAGTGCTTTACAACGCACACGGCATGGCGAACGCGCGCTCATGGCGCTGCATAGCTGCCCGTGCCATCCGGCCACGGCGTGAGCACTTCGAAGCCGTCGTCGGTCACGGCGACCATGTGCTCCCACTGCGCGGACAACGAGCGGTCCTTCGTCGTCACGGTCCAGCCGTCGCGCGACTGCTGCGTGGCGGCGCGGCCCGCGTTGATCATCGGCTCGATCGTGAAGACGAGGCCCGGCTTCAGACGCAGGCCCGCGCCACGCTGACCGTAATGCAACACTTGCGGATCTTCGTGATACACGCGGCCGATGCCGTGTCCGCAATACTCGCGCACCACCGAGAAGCCTTCCCGATGCGCGACGCTTTGAATCGCCGCGCCGACGTCGCCGAGCGTCGCGCCGGGACGCACTTCGCGCATGCCGGCGACCATCGCTTCGTAGGTGGTTTCGGTGAGACGGCGCGCCTGCTCGCTCGGTGTGCCGGCGTAGTACATGCGGCTCGTGTCGCCGTAGTAGCCGTCCTTGATGATCGCGACATCGATGTTGATGATGTCGCCTTCCTTCAGTTCCTTCGCCCCCGGAATGCCGTGGCATACGACGTGATTCACCGACGTGCAGATCGTTTTCGGAAAGCCCATGTAGCCGACGTTCGCGGGCACGGCCTTCAGTTCGTTGACGATGAAGCGATTGCAGATGGCGTCGAGTTCGTCGGTGGTGACGCCCGGGCGGACGTATTCGCCGATCATCGCGAGGACTTCGGCGGCCATGCGGCCGGAGATGCGCAACTTTTCGATGTCGGCGGGTGTCTTGAGCGTGATGGCCATTGAGCAATGCGAATGGGTTCGTGCCGCCTCGCGCGCGCCTTTTCGCCGATGTTCGACGCAGGCGGCGCGCGAGGACAATGGGCCCGATGATAGCACTCCCGCGCAGCCTCTCCGCTCGCGGAGGCGCATCGGCGCTGCATTTCGAGCCTTCGGGCGCGTTGTTTGTGCGTGCGTCGCCGTCGTCGTTCGATCTTGTGATGAGCGACCGTTTGTGTTTTAGTGGCGCGACTTCTGACCTGCCGGAGTGTTATGAACCTGCATCGATCTGCTTCTCTTTGCGCCGTGCTGTCGGGCGTCGCCACCCTCGCCGCCTGCAGTTCGACGAGCGATCCCGAACTGCGTGCGTCGAAACCCGTGATTCATGTTTCGTCGGCGCGGCCTGCGTCGGATATATCGAGTTGTCTGCAACGCATGATTCCGTCCGCGCAGACGCGACGCGATCAGGGCTCGACGGAGTTGCTGGTCGGCTCGAATGCGTGGCTCGTGACGCTCACGCCTTCGGCTTATGGATCGATCGTGAAGGTGCAGCAGTCATCGAGCGACGATGGCGGCGTGCCCGAACCCGAATTGCGCTTCGATATCGCGAGGTGCACGACCTGAAGACGCGCTCCGCCTCGACGAAGCGGAGCCGCAAAAGCAAAACCCCGCAAGCCTTTCGACTTGCGGGGTTTTTGTGTCTTGGCGGAGAGGGTGGGATTCGAACCCACGGTACGGGAAAACCGTACGCCTGATTTCGAGTCAGGTACATTCGACCACTCTGCCACCTCTCCGTCTACCCTTGCGGGTCTTCGTGAACTGGTCGTTGCTCAACGAAGAACGAAAGTATATCGAACCCTTTCGCGGTTTCCAAGCCCCTTTTTGAAAATAAACATCAGGCCGACGCGGAAACTTCGATTCTTTCCGCGCCGCGCATGTACGGACGCAGCACTGTGGGAATCGTCACCGAGCCGTCCGCATTCTGGAAGTTCTCCAGCACCGCGACGAGCGTGCGGCCGACCGCCAGGCCCGAGCCGTTCAACGTATGCACGAACTCCGGCTTGCCCTGCGCATTGCGGAAGCGCGCCTGCATGCGACGCGCCTGGAACGCCTCGGTATTCGAGCAGCTCGAAATCTCGCGATGCGTGTTTTGCGCCGGCAGCCACACTTCCAGATCGAACGTCTTCGCCGCCGAAAAGCCCATGTCGCCGGTGCACAGCGTAATCACGCGATACGGCAGTTCGAGCTTCTGCAAGATCGTCTCCGCCTGGCCGACCATCTCGTCGAGCGCCGCGTACGAATGCTCGGGCGCCACGATCTGCACCATCTCGACCTTGTCGAACTGATGCTGGCGGATCAGGCCGCGCGTATCGCGCCCGTACGAGCCCGCTTCGGAGCGGAAGCACGGCGAATGCGCGGTCAGCTTCACCGGCAGCGCGTCGGCTTCGAGGATGCTGTCGCGCACCGTGTTGGTGAGCGAGATCTCCGACGTCGAGATGAGGTACTGCGTGACCGTGTTCTCGTCGCCGCCTTTCTCGACGCGGAACATGTCGTCGGCGAACTTGGGCAGCTGGCCCGTGCCGTAGAGAATCTCCGGATTCACGATGTACGGCGTGTATGCCTCGGTGTAGCCGTGCTGCTCCGTATGCGTGTCGATCATGAATTGCGCGAGCGCGCGATGCAGCCGGGCGATCGGCCCGCGCAACAGCGTGAAGCGCGCGCCGGAGAGCTTCGCGCCCGTTTCGAAATCGAGACCGAGCGGCGCGCCGACATCGACGTGATCCTTGACTTCGAAGTCGAACGAACGCGGCGCGCCCCAGCGCCGCACTTCGACGTTCTGCGTCTCGTCGTTGCCGACCGGCACGCTTTCGTGCGGCAGGTTCGGCACGGTCAGCATCAGGTCCGACAGACGCTTCTGGATCTCATCCAGCTTCGCCGCCGATTCCTTCATCGTGTCGCCGATGCCGCTCACTTCCGCCATCACCGCCGACGTGTCCTCGCCGCGGCCTTTCATCGCGCCGATCTGCTTCGACAGGCTGTTGCGGCGTGCCTGGAGTTCTTCGGTGCGGGTCTGGATCTCGCGACGCTCGGCTTCGAGCGCGGCGAACGCGGCGACGTCGAGCGTGTAGCCTCGAGTGGCGAGACGCTTCGCGACGCCGTCCAGGTCTTTGCGGAGGGTTTGGATGTCGAGCATGGCGGGGCTGCTTTGTTAAGTAATCGGAAACGCCGATTTTAGCGCACGGTCATCGCGCGCCGGGCGGGATCGGCGAAACGCGGCGAGCGCGCGCGCGAAACGAACCGCGCCGGTTTCAGCGCTTCTTCTCGTCGCGATGCTCGCGCCGCCACGCATCGTCGAGTTCGGCGAGACGCGAGAGCTTTTCGCCGATCTTCCCTTCGAGTCCGCGCGGCGTCGGCTTGTACCAGTACGGATCGCGCATGCCGTCGGGCAGATAAGTCTCGCCGGCCGCGTAGGCGTCGGGCTCGTCGTGCGCGTAGCGATATTCGTGGCCGTAGCCGAGTTCCTTCATCAGCTTGGTCGGCGCGTTGCGCAGATGCACCGGCACGCCGCGCGACTGATCCTTGCCGACGAAGCGCCGCGCTTCGTTGTACGCGTTGTAGCCGGCGTTCGATTTCGGCGCGACGGCGAGATAGATGAGCGCCTGCGCGAGCGCCAGTTCGCCTTCGGGCGAGCCGAGCCGCTCGTAGGTTTCGGCGGCGTCGAGCGCGATGCGCGCGCCGCGTGGATCGGCGAGGCCGATGTCCTCCCACGCCATCCGGACAATGCGCCGCGCCATGTAGCGCGGGTCCGCGCCGCCGTCGAGCATGCGGCAGAACCAGTAGAGCGCCGCGTCCGGATTGCTGCCGCGAACCGATTTGTGCAGCGCGCTGATCTGGTCATAGAACGCGTCGCCGCCCTTGTCGAAGCGGCGCAGGTTTTCGGCGAGCGCGCTGCCGAGCAGTGCGCCGTCGACCTCCGTCTGCTTTTGCTGCGCCGCCGCGCGCGCGACGATTTCCAGATTGTTCAGGAGCTTGCGGCCGTCGCCATCGGCGGAACCGATCAGCGCGTCGCGGGCTTCGTCGGTGAACGTGAGGCCGCCGAGTTCCTTCGTTGCGCGTTCCAGCAGTTCCTTGAGTTCATCGGCGTCCAGACTCTTCAGCACGTACACCGCCGCGCGCGACAACAATGCGCTGTTCACCTCGAACGACGGATTCTCCGTCGTCGCGCCGACGAACACGAACAATCCCGATTCGACGTGCGGCAAGAACGCATCCTGCTGGCTCTTGTTGAAGCGATGCACCTCGTCGACGAACACGAGCGTCTGATGCCCGTTCGCGCGATGAATCTGCGCCGTTTCCACCGCCTCGCGAATGTCCTTGACACCGGACAGCACCGCCGACAGCGAGATGAACTGCGCGTGAAACGCATCGGCCATGAGACGCGCGAGCGTGGTCTTGCCGACGCCGGGCGGGCCCCAGAGAATCATCGAATGCGCCTCGCCCGATTCGAAGGCGACGCGCAGCGGTTTGCTCGGCCCGAGCAGATGCTTCTGGCCGATCACGTCGTCGATGGTGCGGGGGCGCAGGCGCTCCGCGAGCGGAACGGTGCCACGGTTTTCTTCGAACATGTGCTGTGCGATGCAGATTGACGCAGTTGGGTGGATCGCGGCGATAATCTCGCGCTTCGGCAAAGGCGCGGCGCGGCCGCAGAATCGGGTCATTATGACAGCCTGAGGGCCGCGACCAACGCGGGCCACGCCTGAACAATCCATATAAGGACGCAATCCGATGGGGCAAGAGCACACCACGAACGCCGCAGCGCACGGCGAAACTTCGACTTACGCGCCGCTCACGCCGGTGCCGCCGGAGCGGCGCGCATTCGGCACGGGCGACGCCTTCGCGCTCTGGTTCTCGCTCGGCATCGGCCTGCTGGTCGCGCAGGCGGGCGCGCTGCTGGTGCCGGGATTGTCGCTGCCGCACGCCCTCGCGGCGATCGTCATCGGCACGGTGATCGGCGTCGTGCTGCTCGCGCTCGCGGGCGTCGTCGGCACGGATACGGGGCTTGCGGCGATGTCCTCGCTGCGCCCGACGCTCGGCGTGCGCGGCGCATCGGTGCCGGCGGTGCTCAACGCAATCCAGCTCGTCGGCTGGGGTTCGTTCGAGATCATCGTGATGCGCGATTCCGCCGACGCGCTCGCGAAGCAATCCTTCAATCTCTCGATGCCGCTCGTCTGGACGCTCGTCTTCGGCGCGCTCGCTACCTTGCTCGCGGTGAGCGGCCCGCTCTCCTTCGTGCGCCGCTTTCTGAGAACGTGGGGAATCTGGCTCCTGCTCGGCGGCGCGGGCTGGCTCACCTGGAATCTGCTCGCGAAGCACGATCTCGCCACGCTGATGGCGCGTCCCGGCACCGGCGAAATGGCGTTCGGCGCGGGCATCGATCTGGTCGTCGCGATGCCGCTGTCGTGGCTGCCGCTGATCGCCGATTACACGCGTTTCGGCAAGAGCGCGGGCGGCGCGTTCCGCGGCACGCTTCTCGGCTACGGCATCGCGAATCTGTGGTTCTATGCGCTCGGCGCGATCTACGGGCTCGCGGCGGGCGGCGGCGATGCGCTTCTCACGACCGCGTTCGCGCAGGCGGGCGGCGGGCTCGCGCTCTTCCTGATCCTGATCGACGAAACCGACAACGCCTTCGCCGATATCCACTCCGCCGCCGTATCGACGGGCACGTTCTGGGCGCGCGCGAGCGTGCCGCTGCTCTCGTGCGCGTTCGGCGCGCTGTGCACGCTCGTCGCGCTCGTCGTCGAGATGGGCAAGTATCAGAACTTCCTGCTGCTGATCGGCTCGGTGTTCGCGCCGCTCTTCGGCGTCGTGCTGGCGGATCACTTCATCGTGCGCAAGCGCCGCATCGAAGCGGCCGTGCTCGCCGATGTCAACGGCCGCTATGGCTTCTCCGGCGGATGGCACGTCAGCGCGTTCATCGCATGGGGCATCGGGATCGCGGCGTATCACGCGATCAATCAATGGCTGCCGAATCTCGGCGCGACGCTGCCCGCGCTCGCACTCGGCGCGGTGTGCTATCTGCTGCTCGTGTCGGGCAGACGTCGCGCCTACGCGTAAGCGTTATTTCGCCGCGCGATACTCCACGCCCGGCAGCACGCACAGCAACTCGAACGCGAGGTTCGCGCCGAGCAGCGCGGTCGTGCCGAACGGATCGTAAGGCGGCGCGACCTCGACGAGATCCGCGCCGACGATGTTCAGCCCGCGCGCGCCGCGCACGATCTCCAGCGCTTGCGGCACCGTCAGCCCGGCGATTTCCGGCGTGCCGGTGCCGGGCGCGAACGCGGGATCGATGCCGTCGATATCGAAGGTGATGTACACCGGCCCATCGCCCATCTGCGCGCGCACTTCGTCCATCAACGGAACGAGCGACTTGTTCCAGCATTCCTCCGTCTGCACGACGCGAAAGCCCTGCTCGCGGCACCAGTCGAAATCGCCCGCTTCGTAGCCCGTGCCGCGCAGCCCGATCTGCACGACGCGCGAGCAATCGAGCAAGCCCTCTTCCACCGCGCGGCGAAACGGCGTGCCGTGCGCGATCTTCTCGCCGAACATCGTGTCGTTGACGTCCGCGTGCGCGTCGATATGAATCAGCCCGACCTTGCCGTGCTTCGCGTGAATCGCGCGCAGGATCGGCAGCGCGATGGTGTGATCGCCGCCGAGCGTCAGCGGCTTGCAGCCGTGCTTCAGGATTTCGCGATACGCGCGCTCGATGCGGTCGATCGAATCGAGCAGGTTGTACGGATTGATCGCGACATCGCCGATATCAGCCACGCGCAGCGAATCGAACGGCGCGGCGCGCGTCGCCATGTTGTACGGACGCAGCAGCACCGACTCGCTGCGCACCTGACGCGGGCCAAAGCGCGCGCCGGTGCGATTCGACGTGCCGAGATCGAACGGCACGCCGACGAAACAGGCATCCAGCCCTTCCGCCGATTGAACGTGCGGCAGACGCATCATCGTCGTGATGCCGCCGCAGCGCGGCATCTGATTGCCGGAAAGCGGCTGCGGACGCTCGGCGCGCTGTTCGAGGAAATGCGAATCGAAGTGTTCGGCTGGAGCGAAAAGCGACGAAGGCGAGGAAGGATTCATGGCGTCGAATGGCGGCGGGTGGTCGATCCGACAATTAATAGCCGCTTTCCCGCGGAGATAAAATGGCGAAGAAATCAACTTAACATCGATATTTATCGATGTATCGACGGCGGCCATGTTCACTCACCTTTCCGATCTGGATCTGCGCCTGATCCGCGTGTTTCTCGCCATCGTCGATGCGGGCGGCGTCTCGTCCGCGCAAGCGACGCTCAACGTCGGGCAGTCGACCATCAGCACGCAGCTCGCGACGCTGGAAACGCGGCTCGGCTACCGGCTTTGCGAGCGCGGACGCGGCGGCTTCGCGCTGACCTCGCGCGGCGAGCCGTTCGTCGAGGCGTGCCGGACGCTGCTCGCGGCCATCGACACCTTCGATTCGACCGCGCGAAATGTCGGCAAGAAGCTCGTCGGCACGCTGACGCTCGGGATGATCGGCAACACGCCTGTCAGCGCGAACGCGCGCGTCAGCGAGGCGATCGCGCGTTTCCGGCAGCGCGACGAATCCGTGCGCTTCGCGGTGCTCGTGCGCTCGCCCGGTGAACTCGAAGAGATGCTGCTCGCCGAACGCATCCAGATGGCGATCGGATACTTCTGGCATCGCGTGCCGTCGCTCGAATACACCGAAATTTTCGCGGAGGATCAACTCGCGTATTGCGGACGCGAGCATCCGCTGTTCGCGCGCGCGGGACGCGTCGCCGTACCAGAAGCGTTCGAGCACGACTGGGCGTGGCGCAGCTATCCGCTGCCGGAAGCGGGCGAGCTGACGCCGCGCAATATCGGGGCGGTCGCGGACAACATGGAGGCCGTCGCGATGCTCGTGCTGTCGGGCCGGCATCTCGGCTATCTGCCCGAGCATTTCGCCGCGCTCTACGTGAAGGAAGGGTTGCTCGCGCCGTTGAACCCGAAAGCGATGCGCTATCGCGTCGCGTTTCAGATGGTCACGCGCGCTGAACGCTCGGGCAGCGCGAAACGGGAAATCGTGGAAGCGTTCGTCGAGGACATGCAAGCCGCGCACGCCTGACGCGCGCGGCCGGACCTGAAACGTCAACCGTTGATGACATCCGCGCCCTTCGGCACGGTGAATTTGAACGTATCGCTCTTGATGGGCGGGTTCTTCTGGATGTTCGAGAACGTCAGCAGCGTCACGTTGCCGAAAACGTCGTGCAGTTCCATCGCCTGCAGGTTGCCGTCCTTGAAGCCGATGCCGACCGTCTCGAATTGCGTGTCCTTCGCCTTGGGCGTGAGTTCGAGCCAGTCGATGCCGCCCTTCTCCCCCGCGTCGCGCAGGTTGAAGTTCTTTTCCAGATCGTTACTGCCGAAGAGAATCGCCGCCGGGCTCGCACCGAGCGCGCCGCCGAGCGTGCGTACCGTGACCTGGTTCAGATCCTTGTCGTAGACGTAGAGCTTGTCGCCGTCGGCCTGGAGAATTTGCGAATACGGCTTCTGATACGACCAGATGAACTTGCCCGGCCGCGCGAACATGAACGTGCCGCTGGAGGCTGCGCCCTTGGTCGGCACTTGCGTGGACGTCGCGCCGTTGTTGGTCTTGCCGGGCGCCTTGATTTCCTGCTGCGTGAAGTCGCCGCGCGCCGCGTGGACTTGCGACACGAACGCCTTCAATTGCTCCGTGCCGCTCGCGAATGCGTGCGATGCGACCAGCATCGACGCCGAAACCAGCGCCGTGCCGAATGCCTTGACGAAACTGCGCCCCGTAAACTGCTTCATGCTTATGTTCTCCATATAACGCGCGGTCATTCCGCGTCGCGCGCCGGCGTGAGGATTTCGCGGTTGCCGTTCGACGACATCGCCGACACGAGCCCCGAGTTCTCCATCTGTTCGAGCAAACGCGCCGCCCGGTTGTATCCGATGCGCAAATGCCGCTGCACGAGCGATATCGACGCGCGACGGTTCTTGATGACGACCTCGACCGCCTGATCGTACAAAGGGTCCGACTCGCCATCGGCGCCGCCGGTTCCGCTTGCGCCCGCCGAGCCTTCGTCGCCATCGCCCGCGAGGCCGCCTTCCAGAATGCCCTCGATATAGTTCGGCTCGCCCTGCTCCTTCAGCTTGTCGACGACGCGATGCACTTCTTCATCCGACACGAACGCGCCGTGCACGCGTACAGGCAGGCCCGAACCGGGCGGCAGATAGAGCATGTCGCCCATGCCGAGCAGCGACTCCGCGCCCTGCTGATCGAGAATCGTGCGCGAATCGATCTTCGACGACACCTGGAACGCCATGCGCGTCGGCACGTTCGCCTTGATGAGGCCGGTGATCACATCGACCGAAGGACGCTGCGTCGCGAGAATCAGATGGATGCCCGCCGCGCGCGCCTTCTGCGCAATGCGCGCGATCAGCTCTTCGACCTTCTTGCCGACGACCATCATCAGATCGGCGAGTTCGTCGATCACGACGACGATGTTCGGCAGACGCGTGAGCGGCTCCGGCTCGTCGGGCGTGAGGCTGAACGGATTCGGAATGTTTTCGCCGCGCTTCTTCGCTTCGTCGATCTTCGTGTTGAAGCTCGCGAGATTGCGCACGCCCATCTTGCTCATCAGCTTGTAGCGGCGTTCCATTTCGGCGACCGCCCAGTTGAGCGCGTGGCCGGCCTGCCGCATGTCGGTGACGACCGGACACAGCAAATGCGGAATGCCTTCGTAGACGCTCATTTCGAGCATCTTCGGATCGATGAGGATGAGACGGACCTGATCCGCGCTCGCCTTGTACAAGAGCGAGAGAATCATCGCGTTGATGCCGACGGACTTGCCCGAGCCCGTCGTGCCCGCGACGAGCAAGTGCGGCATCTTCGCGAGATCGGCGCAGACCGGATTGCCGCCGATGTCCTTGCCGAGGCCCATCGTCAGCGGCGATGCGCCGTTCGCATAGACTTCGGAGCCGAGAATTTCGGAGAGCTTGACCGTTTGACGGCGCTGATTCGGCAATTCGAGCGCCATGAAGTTCTTGCCCGGAATCGTCTCGACGACGCGAATCGACACGAGCGACAGCGAGCGCGCGAGATCCTTCGCAAGACCGACGATCTGGCTGCCCTTCACGCCCGTCGCCGGCTCGATTTCATAGCGCGTGACGACCGGCCCCGGATACGCCGCGACCACGCTCACTTCGACGCCGAAGTCCTTCAGCTTCTTCTCGATGAGACGCGACGTGTATTCGAGCGTATCGGCGGCGATGGTTTCCTGCGTCTTCGGCGGCGGATCGAGCAGCGCGAGCGGCGGCAAGGTGGAATCGCCCGGCAGGTCCTTGAAGAGCGGCACCTGCTTTTCCTTTTCGGCGCGTTCGGAACGCGCGGGCGCGGGCGCGGCGGGCACGATCATCACCGGCTCGTGATCCTCGCTCTTCTCGCGCGAACGCACGACCTTGCCTTCGCGCTTGACCGCGGCCGCTTCGCCCAGCTTGCGATCGCGTCCGGCTTCGCGGCGCAGTTGCGCGCCGGTGATCGCATCGAGAATGCCGTCGCCGACCTTCTCGCACACGGACAGCCACGAGAAGCGGAAATACAGCGAGAGGCCGATCGCGAGCGCGATCAGCAGAAACAGCGTCGCGCCCGTGAAGCCGAGCGCGTGCGATACATGGCGCGCGACCACATCGCCGACGACGCCGCCCGGCGCGCGCGGCAACTGCACCTTGAGCGACCACATGCGCAGTGCCTCGATGCCGTCGGAGGCAAGCAGCACGAGCACGAACGCGAACGCTTCGGCGAGCCAGGTGCGGTCTTTCGGCGCGTCTTCGTCGACGACCGGCGGATGCGTGATCTTTCGATAATTCGCGATGATGCGCCGCGCGAGCAGCACGATCAGCCAGTAGGACGATAGCCCGAAGACGAGCAGGAGGATGTCCGACGTGTACGCGCCGACGCGCCCCGCCCAGTTCGCGATGTGATCGACGCTCACCGCGTGGGTCCAGCTCGGATCCTTGCGGCTGTACGAGAGGAGCGCCATGACGAGAAACAGTCCGAGTGCGACCTGGAGAATCCAGCGAATCTCGGTGAAGAGCCGCGACATGCGGTGCGGCAATGCCTGCGGGCTCGCGGAATAGGTAGCTTTGGCCATTGATTCGGTGTCGCTTTGTATCGCTTTTTTGCGGCTCGCGCCTGTTGCGCAAGAGCGGCATGGAACGGTGAACTATTGTAAACGCTGCATTGCGGTGAAAGGCGCAAAAACCGGCGCGTTCTTGCAACCTGTAACACTCGTCACGCGCGCGTCATGTCGCGGTTTCGGCCCGGCGCGGCTATCAATCCGATTGAAAGGTTCATTCGGAAGGCTTTTTCCGACGCCTTTATAATCGTCGTTTTGCACTCAAATACGGTTCATCGGATGTACCGGGCGTCGAGATTGCTGCGTCGCAGGCAATCGCTCGCGCGCCTCGAGGCGCGCATCCGAAACCATCAATAACGGACCATCATCATGTCTTCGCCCAAACACGCCAAAGTGCTGATTCTCGGTTCCGGCCCCGCCGGCTACTCCGCCGCCGTCTACGCCGCGCGCGCGAACCTGTCGCCGCTGCTCATCACCGGCCTCGCGCAAGGCGGCCAGCTGATGACCACCACGGACGTCGAGAACTGGCCGGCGGATCCGTCGGGCGTGCAAGGCCCCGAACTGATGCAGCGTTTCGAGGAACACGCGCGCCGCTTCAACACCGAGATCGTCTTCGATCACATCCACACCGCGAAGCTCAACGAGCGCCCTTTCCGTCTGATCGGCGATTCCGGCGAGTACACCTGCGATTCGCTCATCATCGCGACGGGCGCATCGGCGCAATATCTCGGCGTGCCGTCGGAAGAAGCGTTCATGGGCAAAGGCGTGTCGGCCTGCGCAACGTGCGACGGCTTCTTCTATCGCAACGGTGAAGTGGCGGTGATCGGCGGCGGCAATACGGCCGTCGAGGAAGCGATCTATCTCGCGGGCATCGCGAAGAAGGTCACGGTCGTGCATCGCCGCGACAAGTTCCGCGCCGAGCCGATTCTCATCGACCGCCTGCTCGCGAAGGAGAAGGAAGGCATCGTCGACATCAAGTGGAATCACGTGCTCGACGAAGTCACCGGCGATCAGTCCGGCGTCACCGGCCTGCGCATCAAGGACACGCAATCGGGCAAGACGACCGACATCGCGCTGCAAGGCGTGTTCGTCGCGATCGGCCACAAGCCGAACACCGATCTCTTCGTCAACCAGCTCGAGATGAAGAACGGCTACATCATCACGAAGGGCGGCACGAGCGGCGACGCGACCGCGACGAGCATCCCCGGCGTGTTCGCGGCGGGCGACGTGCAGGATCACGTCTATCGCCAGGCGATCACGAGCGCGGGCACGGGCTGCATGGCCGCGCTCGATGCGCAGCGTTATCTCGAAACCATCGACGAAACGCCGACGCCGCATTCGATGAGCCACGAAGCCGACCGCTGATCGGGCGGCGCGAGCCGCTAGAATGCAGCAACGACGGGCCACGGTTCACTCCGCCGGCCCGTTTTCGTTTCGGCGCGCGCGTGCCGTCGTTTCAGCGGCGACGCCGGCGCGCGGCGCGCCGAGTCCGATCCCCGACCCATTCCGCTGGCCGAACGATGCCGAAGAATCTCCCTCATCCGAACGAACCGAAAGTCCGTCGCAAGGAAGCGCCGCGCCCGGCCGCGCCCGCGCAAAAACCGGTGGATGCGCGCGATGTCGCCGCCGCCGTGAAACGCGAAGGCCTGTCGGGTCTGTCGTCGCTGAAGGGCGCGCTGAAGGCCGACGCCGAAAAGCGCGAAGTCCAGCGCGTCGCGGCGGCGCGCGCCGAGCGGGAAGCCGTCGCGGATGCCGACGAGTTTCGTCGCGCGATCGGCGAAATCGAGCCGCTCAAGACGCCGCCGCGCACGACCGTCACGCGCGTACCGCCGCCGCCCGTGCCGCTGCAGAGCCGCCGCGACGAAGAAGCGGTGCTGCAGGAAGCGCTCTCCGACGAATACGATCCCGAAAGCCTGCTCGACATCGACGAAACGCTGTCGTTCTATCGTCCGGGCGTCAGCCAGGAAGTCGTCAGAAAGCTGCGGCGCGGGGCGTGGATCGTGCAGGCGCAGCTCGATCTGCACGGCATGCGCCGCGAGGAAGCGCGCGAGGCGCTCGCGGAGTTCATCCGCGAATCGGTGAAGCGCGGGCTGCGCTGCCTGCGCGTCATTCACGGGAAAGGGCTCGGGTCCATCGGCAAGGAGCCGGTGCTGAAGGGCAAGGTGCGCGCGTGGCTCGTGCAGAAGTCGGAGGTGATCGCGTTCTGTCAGGCGCGGCCGCACGACGGCGGCGCGGGCGCGGTGCTCGTGCTGCTGCAGCCGGGCGGCACGCCGCGTCATCACAATCATCCGCAGGACAAGTCGCAGGACCGGAGCCTCGGCAAGAACAGCAATCCGGGGCCGGACAGTGCATCCTAGACTCACCCTCGCCATCACCATCATGGAGGCGCTCGCGATTTTCGCGTACGCCTTCTCCGGACTCATCGAGGCGCGCAAGCGCCGGCTCGACGCGGTAGGCGCGTTTCTCGTCGCGCTCGTGACCGCGTTCGGCGGCGGCACGGTGCGCGACGTGCTGCTCTCGCGCCGGCCCTTCTACTGGGTCGAGCATCAGGACTACGTGCTGTTCATCTTCGCGATGGCGATCTTCGCGCCGCTTTTTTTGCGCGTCACGTCACGCCTCTTCGACCAGCGCGCGCTGCTCGTCACCGATGCGATCGGGCTCGGGCTCTTCAGCGTGTCGGGCACGTCGATCGCACTCGACGCCCAGATGCCCGCCTTCACCGCGACGATGATGGGCGTCATCACCGGCGTGTTCGGCGGCGTGCTGCGCGACGTGCTCTGCAACGAGATTCCGCTGATCCTGCGCGACTCGCGCCCGTACGCGGTCTGCGCGTTCGCCGGATGCTGGATGTATCTCGGGCTCGAACGGCTCGACGTCGACACGATCTACAACGTGCTATTTTCGACGGCGTTCATCCTGATCGCGCGGCTCATCACCTTCAAGTTCGATATCCGCCTGCCGCATTAGCCGCACGGGAGGCCAGCGCGTCGGGCGCAGGTCGGGCGCAAAGCAGGCGGGAAAACCCTTCGATTTGCTACAATCGCGTAGTTTTCTAGCCCCGCATCCGGCCGCGATGCAAGCCGCTCCGGTCGCCATCACGCACACAGAACATGAACATCGAGCAAGCGCGTTTCAACATGATCGAGCAACAGATTCGTCCGTGGGAAGTGCTGGACCAGGACGTCCTGAACCTGCTCGCGATCGTCAAGCGCGAGAACTTCGTTCCCGCCGCGTACCGCAACATCGCTTTCGCCGATCTCGAAATTCCGCTGCCTGGCGGCGAGCGCATGTTGTCGCCCAAGGTCGAAGCGCGCGTCCTGCAGGAACTCGCGATCCACAAGGGCGAAACCGTGCTGGAAATCGGCACCGGCTCGGGCTACATGGCGGCGCTGCTCGCGCACCGCGGCCGCAGCGTGACGACGGTCGAAATCTCGCCGGAGCTCGCCGCTTTCGCGCAGCAGAACCTCGCGGCGAACGGCGTGACGAACGTCGACGTGATCACCGGCGACGGCGCGCTCGGCTGGAATCAGGGCGCGCCTTACGACGTGATCTGCGTGTCGGGCGGGCTGCCGGTCATGCCGCAGGAATTTCTGGAACAGCTGAAGATCGGCGGGCGCATCGCGGCGTTCGTCGGCTCGGCGCCGGTCATGAAGGCGCAGATCATCACGCGCGTGGACGAAAAGCAGTTCCGCGTGTCGGATGTCTTCGAAACGCTCGTCGCGCCGCTGAAGAACGCGGTGCATCCGTCGCAGTTCAAGTTCTAAGCCGAAAGCGCGCTGCCGGCCTTATCCGGTAGCGCGCATCTTGCCGGAATCTCCATGCAAAACCTGACCGCACCCGAACTCGCCGCGTGGCTCGCCGATTCGTCGCGCCCCGCTCCCGTTCTGCTCGACGTGCGCGAGCCCTGGGAAATCCAGACGGCGAAGATGGACAACATCGTGTCGATTCCGATGCGCGACATCCCAGCACGCAGCGAAGAACTCGACGACGAAGCGCAGATCGTCTGCATCTGCCATCACGGCGCGCGCAGCGCACAGGTCGCGATGTTCCTCGAATCGCGCGGCTTCACGAAGACGTTCAATCTCTACGGCGGCATCGACGCATGGTCGCGTCAGGTCGATCCGTCGGTTCCGACGTACTGAAAGCGCTCGGCGCGGCGCTTCATCCCTCGCTCGACCAGAGTGCGGTGCCGCGCGCCGAAAAGATGACGAGATAGCCGTTCGGCAAGATAGTCGCGTAGGCGCCCGGATGCCCCGACGTGTGCGTCTGCCAGACCGTCGCGCCATTGTTGTCGTACATCGCCAGATTGCCGTCCTCCTGCATGCGCAGTTCGACGCCCGGCGTGCCGCTCACCTGCGATGACCAGATCGTCGCGCCATCCTTCACCGCGACGAGATAGCCGTCGCCGCGCAAGTTCACCTGCACGTTTCCACTGCACGCCGCGATCGATTGCCCTTCCGCAAGGCCTTCGCCCATCGCGATGCGCCCGCACGCTGTCGGCGCGTTGATCGGCGGCAGCGCGGCTAACCAGCCCAGATCGACCGCATTGGCGATCGCCAGCATGCCGGCATCGTCCGGATGAAGGTCGTCGCCGCTGTTGTAGGCGCGCGCGAACGCCGTCGAGTCGTGCGCGCCGGCCGGGTGGCCCAGCGCCGCGGCCTGATCCAGCACGGCATCGCAACCGCTGCTCTTGCTGCGCAGATAAGCGTTCACCGTCTGGCGCGTGTTCTCGATCTCGGGCGTCCATTCGTCGAGGCCTTCGAAGGGCGTAAGCGTCGAGCAGATCAGGCCCACTTTCGCCGCGGCCGCCTGGTGAACGAGTTGCTGATACGCGCCGATGAGCTGCTGCGCGCTCGGCGGATTGCCGCTGATTAGATTGTTCACCGCGTCGTCGGAGACGATCACCCATTTGACGTTGGACTGCGCGAGCACGTCGCGGGCGAAGCGCGTCAGCCCGGCTTGGCCCGAACCGTTCGTGAAGAAATCGTTGCCGCTGATGCCCTGATTCAGCACGCCGACCGTCATGCCTGAGCGGATCAGCCGCTCCGCGAGGCGGTTCGGCCAGCGCCGGTTCGTATTGGGCGTCGACGCGATTCCGTCCGTGATCGACGCGCCGAAGGTGACCACCGCGCCCGTCGCCGCGGCGTTCATCACATCGACATTGGTGAGGAAATAGTACGACTGCTCGCCCGCCGCGTTCACGACGCCGCCCGTGAACGCCGGGTCCGCGCTGACGTCGCCCGGTGCGATCCAGTTGTCCTGCAAGCCCTCGACGTGCCCGGTCGATCCCGGCGGCGTCTGCGACGGAATATGGAAGCTCACGGAGATGTCCGCGAGCGCCGGCACCTGAAACGGAACGGGGTCGGTCTGGACGGTGCCGCCGACGGGAATCGTCACATAAGTCTGCCCGTTGAAGGTCGCGGCCTTGTCGCTGCCGGCGATCGTCCGCGCGCCGCTCGCGCGACGGGCGACATGCACGTCGCCGAGCGTAACGGGCTGCGTGCCGAACAGATTGGAGAACGTCAGGCGCGCCGCCGTCCCGCCGATGCTCGTCCGCACGACGTGGCGAATCGTCTGATTGTTGAAGCCCCGGTCGGCGGTGACATCGGGCGCGGCGGCCCAGGTTCCGGTCCACGGCGCGGACGTGATAACGCCCTGCGCGAAGTAATGCGACGTATCGGGCCAGGACAGAAAAACGACGAGCGCAAGCCCGATCAACGTGTGTAGCGCCCGTTTCACGCCGCCTCCTTTTCTTTCGATCCTCGTATCGGTGGAAGGAAACTAGACCATCTTGCCCGCGCATCGGCCGTGCGGTGGCGTACAGACAACGCGAAAACGCCGGTCCGGAAAGCGCGTGCGAAAAAAAATAATGGGCTGCATGAGCATCGCGCCCGTGCAGCCCGTTCCTGAACGCGTCAGGCGAGCGCAATCAGACGACGTTCATCGCCAGCGCGCTTGCGCGGTAATGTTCCGCGGCCTTGTCCGCGTCGCCGAGCTGTTCGTGCAGACGGGCGAGCGCGCGATGCGTGCGAATCTTCAGCGGTTCGTTGTCGGCGAGCTTCAGCGCCGATTCGAGGAACGCCTGCGCCTTGCCCCACAACTGCTGATGCAGGCAGAGACGTCCGAGCGTGAAAAGCAGGTCGGCGTCTTCGGTGCGTTCCTTCTGCCACGCTTCGGCGCGCTGGATCAGCGGGAAAGCGTCGCCGCCGACGATGCAGTCCGGATAACGCCGCAACAGCCGCGCGTCCCAGTTGTGCGCGAGCGCGTCTTCGACGATCTTCTTCGCCTCCGCGCGACGATCGAGCGCGATCAGCAGTTCCGCGGCGAGATCGGCGAGACGCGGCGACTGGCGCTCGGTCGCCGACAGCGATTGCCACAGTTCGAGCAGCGCGTCCGGGTTATGCCGGCGATCGCGCAGCAGATTTTCCGCCGCGACCTGGCGCAGCCGCACCGCGACCGCCGGATGCAGCGCCTCGCGCTTCTCCAGCATCCGCACGAGCTTCAGCACTTCGCCCCAGTTCTTCAATTGCTGCTGCGCGCGCAGCGCGATTTGCTGCGCGTGGATGCGCCGGCCGCCCTGCGCCTGCATTTCGGTGAGCGCGACGAGCGCGCCGTCGGCGTCGCGGCCATCGGCGCGCATGTCGGCGGTGGCCATCAGGCGCGCGTCCTGCCAGTCGGCGCCGGAAACCTGCGCGAGCCACTCGTCGCGGCGCGCATATTCGTGCAGACGATGCGCCGCGTTCGCGCCGATCAGCCCGGCCGCACCCTTGTTGTCTTCGACGGACAACGCATCGCGCGCGGCCTTCTCGGCTTTCGAGAAACGTCCGGCGTACAGATGCCCGACCGCATCGCGCAGCGACGCATTCGCCTTCGCGATCTTGCTGCGCGTGCGGTACGCGGCGACGCGCGACGGCATCTTCCAGACGCCACGCACCGCGCGGATGATCGCGTACAGCACGATGAACAGCACGACGAGCGCGACCGCGAACAGATTGAGCGACATGTCCACGCGATACGGCGGTATCACGAGCAGGATTTGTCCGTTGTTGAAGCCGCCGACGGTCGCGACGATCACCGCGACGGCGAACAGCAGCGCGAGCCAGATGAGTCCACGAATCGTCATCATCCGCCTCGCTTGAACTGATGGACGGCGGCGAGGCTCGCGTTCAGGTTCGGTACGGCGACGGCGAGCGACGCCTGATCGACCTGCTTCACGAGCTCGCGCACGGCCTGCACTTGCTTCGACGAGGCATCGAAGTAGCGGCCGAGCGCGGCGTCGGCGGCGCGCAGGTCCGACTTGAGCGTCGGCTCGCTGCGCGACAGCAGCGAAAGACGCGCGGACAGCAGCCGCAGCTTCACGTTTTCGCGCACGAAATAACCTTGATCGGGCGATGTGAGCATCGCATCGGCGTTATCGATGCGGCGCACCGAGACGAGGCTCGACAACTGCTGGCCGATGCCGTTCGTGATCTGATGCCACAGCACCTTCCAGCGCGGCTCGCCGGTCGCCGCCGCGATCGACGCGCTGTTGGCCGGCTCGGCGGCCTGCGCGCGGGCGCGGGCGATCGGCGCCTCGCCCGAAAGCGGCAACTGGTCGATCTGGTCGATGGCCGTGTCGAGCTTGATCGCGAGACCGGTGAGATCGGTCGTCGGCGTGGCTTTCAGCTTGTCGATGTCCTGCGCGATCGCCTTGCGGATCGCGACGACCTGCGGACCGGTGGTCGCGGCAAGACGCGTGTCGGCGCTTTGCAGCGCGAAAAGCGCGAGTTGAACGTTGCCGGTGAGTTGCAACTGCTGGCTCGCGCTCGACAGAATCTGCTCGACTTCGGCGACGGTCCAGTCGTCGCGATTGCTCGCGAGATCCTGATATTGCTGCTGCAGCGCCTGACTGTGCGCTTCGGCATCGGCGAGCTTGCCCTGCAACTGGATGATCTGCGTGTTCAACGCGGTGGTCGCGCTCGCGGCCTGATCGGCTTTCGCGCGCAGATCGGCGTTCTGCTCGTCGGACTGGGCGAGGCGCTGCGACAGTTGCGCGTCGGTGCGCTCGAACTTGCGGTTCAGGACGAAGGCGCCCGCGCCCGCCGCCACCGCCAGAATGACGACGACGAACCACAACACCACGATGCCCGCGCCGCCGTTCTTCTTCTGCTGCTCATAAGGCGTGAAAGGCGTGTTCGGCGGCAAGGGCGGTGTCACGTTCGGCTGAGGTGAAGCTTTCTTGGAATCGTTCGAATCAGTCATGCGTGATTGAGCCGTTTGTTGGGCCGGCGCGGTGGCCGGATTGGCGTCCGTCGGCGCGGATGAGGAATTTATCGAAGCCGATGCGCTCGCGTGCGCGTGAGCCTCCGGATCCCGTTGGAGCGGGAACAGCGCTTCCAGCGCGTGCGCGATGCGCTCATCGCCCGCGCCGGACACCGTAATCCTATCAAAACCCGCTCCCCGCGCGGCCTCGGCGATGCGCGGGTGCGGGCAGACGAGCGGCGCGCGCTTGAGCAGCACGATTTCGTCGGCGGTGAGATGTTCGTGGGCGAGCTCGTCGAGATTGCGCACGCCTTCCGAGCTTGTCAGCAGCCACGCGTGCGGTTCTCCGGCCAGCAATTCGTGGATGCGCTCCCACTCTTGCATCGACGGTTCCGGCAACACGCGGCGATAGGCGGCGGCCTTTTCGACCCGCGCGCCTGCTTGCGCGAGCCGCTCGGCGAGCCATTCGCGGCCGCCGTCGCCGCGCACGATCAGCACGCGCTTGCCTTCGAGACCGTTCGTGCCGAAATGCGCTTCGATCGCGGTGAAGAGCGCCTCGGAATCGAAGCGCGGATCGAGCGCTTGCGCCGACGGACTGATCACGCGATGCGACGGCGCGTGCACGCCCTGACGCGCGAGCGCCGCGACCGAGCCCGGACCGACGACCGCGACGGGCAAATCGACGGGCCACGGCGCGGCGAGCCGCGAGAACGCATGATCGATCGCATTCGGCGACACGAACACGACGAGCGCATAGCGCCCCGGCGCTTCCGGCGGCAGAAAAAGCTCGTCGAGCGCGGCGCGCAGCGGCGCATCGTCGGCGACGGGCGCGATATCGATGAGCGGAAATTCCAGCGCGTCGAAGCCGGCGCTCGCAAGGAGCGCGAGCAGCGCGGACGACTGTCCGGCGGGACGCGTGACGACGACGGTGGCGCGGCGCTCGCTCGCCATCAGGACTTCGGCCCCGAGGGCGCGGTGTTCGGGCCGTCGGCGCGCGACATGGTGCTGAGCGCGGCGACGATATCCATCGCGCCTTGCGCTTCGAGATCCGACGACACGCGCTGGCCGAGCGCGAGCGCGGCGGCGAGATCGGGCGCCTGCACGCTTTCCTCCGCGCGCAGCACGCGCTTGCCGTCGGGCATCGACACCGCGCCGCGCAGATGCAGCGCGCCGTCGCGCCATACGGCGTACGCGGCGAGCGGCACTTCGCAACTGCCGCCGAGCGCGCGCGACACCGCGCGTTCCGCCTCGACCGCGAGCGCGGTGTTTTCATCGTGCAAAGGTGCGAGCCACGCGGCGAGATCGGCGCGGTCCGCGCGAATCTCGATACCGAGCGCGCCCTGCCCCGCTGCCGGCAAGCTCTCGGACGGATCGAGCAGCGCACGGATGCGCGCTTCCAGACCGAGACGCTTCAAACCCGCCGCCGCGAGGATGATCGCCGCGTACTCGCCGCGGTCGAGCTTGGCGAGACGCGTATCGAGATTGCCGCGCAACGGCCGCACTTCGAGATGAGGAAAGCGCGCGCGAATCATCGACTCGCGACGCAGGCTCGACGTGCCGACGATGCTCCCCGCAGGCAGCGCATCGAGCGACGCGTAATGCGGCGACACGAAAGCGTCGCGCGGATCTTCGCGCTCCATGATGGCGCCGAGCGTGAAGCCTTCGGGCAGTTCCATCGGCACGTCCTTGAGCGAATGCACGGCGAGATCGGCGCGGCCCTCGGCGAGCGCGGCTTCGAGCTCCTTCACGAACAAACCCTTGCCGCCGACCTTCGACAACGTGCGATCCAGAATCTGATCGCCGCGCGTCGTCATTCCGAGGATTTTCACGTCGCAAGATGGATATAATTTGTGCAGCGCACACCGCACGTGCTCGGCTTGCCACATCGCAAGCCGGCTTTCCCGCGAAGCGATGATGATGCTCGCGGGCGGTGTCGTTGAATGCGTCTCGGAATTCATTGATGCTCGATCGAATGACGGGATGGATGAATAGACATTAGCGAACAATGGTAGCACGCACGCCAAGGTCCACCGACACCCGGGCAGCGCGCGAGAGCCTTGTCCGATGCGCCTTTCGGGGCGTCCGTGGTGTGTTCGTAGCGGCGTGAACGACGGCCCCGGCCGCGTCGCGCGCGATGAACGCTTCGGGGCGCGAAGAATGCCGCGGCATGCTGTCGCCGGTTTGACGCACGGCCGTTCGCGCGGCCCGCGATTTTCTGCCGATGCGGCGCCCGTCGAGGTCGCCGGATCATGTCGATGTACCCTGGCTTCGCAGCTTTCGAGAGGAACCCAACGTGACGTCATCCGGATCGGCTCGCCCGGCGCGCCGCAACGCCGCATTGCCCAAGTCTTCCTCCTCCGACGCGCCGCGCGCGGCGTCGTCGCCCATCGTCACGACGAAGGCCGCGACGGCCGCGAAGGCTTCGAAAGCCGCCATCGCGCCGAAGCTCGCGAAGAAAGCCATCGCGACCAAGACCGCGCCGACGAAGCTCAAAACGCCGCGCCCCAACGGCGTGGCCGTCGCGAAAGCCGCGAAGCCCCCGAAGCCCGCGAGCCGCACGCGCGACGACAAGGACCGCCCGCTCTTCGAAGACATCCGCTTTCTCGGGCGTGTGCTCGGCGAAGTGCTGCGCGAGCAGGAAGGCGACGCCGTGTTCGAGGTCGTCGAGGCCATTCGTCAGACGGCCGTGAAGTTCCGCCGCGAGGACGACGTCGAAGCCTCGCAGACGCTCGAAAAGAAGCTGCGCGCGCTGTCGCCGGAACAGACGGTGTCGGTCGTGCGTGCGTTCAGCTACTTCTCGCATCTCGCGAACATCGCCGAAGACCGCCATCACAATCGCCGGCGGCGCATTCACGCGCTCGCGGGCTCGGGTTCGCAGCCGGGCACCATCGCGTATGCGATCGAGCGCATGCGCGAGCACAAGAACATCAGCGCGACGCGCAAACTGCTCGAGAGATTTTTCGGCGATGCGCTGATCGTACCCGTCCTCACGGCGCATCCGACCGAAGTCTCGCGCAAGAGCATTCTCGACGCGCAACACGATATCGCGCGTCTGCTCGCCGAGCGCGATCAGGAACTGACCGCGCGCGAACGCGCACAGAACGAAGCGGTGCTGCGCGCACGCGTGACGTCGCTGTGGCAGACGCGCATGTTGCGCGACGCGCGCCTTTCCGTCGCCGATGAAATCGACAACGCGCTGTCTTACTATCGCGCGACCTTTCTCGCCGAAATTCCCGCGCTCTACGCCGATATCGAAGCCGCGCTCGCGGAACACGGCCTGCCCGTGCGCCTGCCGCCGTTCTTTCAGATGGGAAGCTGGATCGGCGGCGACCGCGACGGCAATCCGTTCGTCACCGGCGAAACGCTCGAAAACGCGATCACGCGTCAGGCGATCGTCATCTTCGAACACTATCTGGAAGAGACGCACAAGCTCGGCGCGGAATTGTCCGTGTCGGACCTGCTCGCCGGTTCGAGCGATGCCCTGAAAGCACTCGCCGATGCCTCGCCCGACCAGTCGCCGCATCGCAAGGACGAGCCGTATCGGCGCGCGCTCATCGGCATCTACACGCGGCTTGCGGCGAGCGCGCGCGTGCGGCTCGGCGAAGGCGTCGTGACCGTGCGTAGCGCGGGTCCGGGCGCACCGCAGATTCGCGCGACGCCCTACGCCGATGCCTCCGAATTCGTGCGCGACCTGCACGTGCTGATCGATTCGCTCGCGGAGCATCACGGCGCGTCGATGTCGAGCCTGCGTCTGTCGCCGCTCGCGCGCGCCGCCGAAGTGTTCGGCTTCCATCTCGCGAGCATCGACTTGCGGCAAAGCTCGGACATTCACGAGGCCGTCGTGAGCGAGCTGCTCGCGCGTGCGGGCGTCGTCGAGGATTACGCGTCACTCACCGAAGAGCAGAAGCGCGAAGTGCTGCTGAAGGAGCTCGCGCAGCCGCGCCCGCTGCGCCTTCCATACGCGCACTATTCCGATCTCGCGAAAAGCGAGCTCGGCGTGCTCGAAGCGGCCCGCGAGACGCGCGCGAAGTTCGGTGCGCGCGCGGTGCGCAACTACATCATTTCGCATACGGAGACCGTCAGCGACTTGCTGGAAGTGATGTTGCTGCAGAAGGAAACGGGCGTGCTGCAAGGCTATCTCGGCGCGAAGGACGATTCCCCGCGCGACGGCCTGATGGTCATTCCGCTCTTCGAGACCATCGCCGACTTGCGCAACGCGCCGGTCATCATGGGCGAATTCTTCGCGCTGCCGGGCATCGACAAGCTCATCGAAAATCAGGGCAACGAGCAGGAAGTGATGCTCGGCTATTCGGACAGCAACAAGGACGGCGGTTTCCTCACGTCGAACTGGGAGCTGTATCGCGCGGAACTGGCGCTCGTCACGCTGTTCAAGGAGCGTGGCACGACGCTGCGCCTCTTCCACGGACGCGGCGGCACGGTCGGACGCGGCGGCGGCCCGACGTATCAGGCGATTCTGTCGCAGCCGCCCGGCACCGTCGACGGGCAAATCCGCCTGACCGAGCAAGGCGAAGTGATTGCGAGCAAGTTCGCGAACGCGGAAATCGGGCGGCGCAATCTGGAGACGGTCGTCGCCGCGACGCTGGAAGCATCGCTGTTGCCGCACGAGAACGCGCCCGCGCAGTTGCCGCAATTCGAAGCGGCGATGCAGACGCTCTCCGATTCCGCGATGGCCGCGTATCGCGCGCTCGTCTACGAGACGCCGGGCTTCACCGACTACTTCTTCCTGTCGACGCCGATTTCGGAGATCGCGGAGCTGAACATCGGCAGCCGGCCGGCGTCGCGCAAGCTGCAGGATCCGAAGCAGCGCAAGATCGAGGATCTGCGCGCGATTCCGTGGGGCTTCTCGTGGGGCCAGTGCCGTCTCTTGCTGACGGGCTGGTACGGCTTCGGCAGCGCGGTGACGGCGTATCTCGACCGCGCCGGTTCCGACGATGAACGCGCGAAACGTCTCGCGACGCTGCGCAAGATGCACAAGACGTGGCCGTTCTTCAAGAACCTGCTGTCGAACATGGACATGGTGCTCGCGAAGACCGATCTCGCCGTCGCGTCGCGCTATGCGCAGCTCGTCACCGACAAGAAGCTGCGCAAGACCGTGTTCGACAAGATCGTCGCGGAGCATCAGCGCACGTGCGACGTGCTCGGCGAAATTACCGGCAAGATCGATCGTCTTTCGGATAACCCGCTGCTCGCGCGTTCGATCAAGAACCGCTTCCCTTATCTCGATCCGCTCAATCACTTGCAAGTGGAGCTGTTGAAGCGTCACCGCGCGGGCGATCAGAACGTGCGGCTGCGGCGCGGGATTCATTTGACGATCAACGGGATTGCCGCGGGGTTGCGTAATACCGGCTGATGCCTTCCCTTGGCGGGGCGTTTTGGTTCGGGATGCAACGTTGCCTCGATGTATGCGTGGGTTTCGGCGGATCCCGATTTCGTGTCGGTCTATTGGCGTTGCCCCTGTGCGGGGCGGCACCTACTTTCTTTGCTGCTGCAAAGAAAGTAGGCAAAGAAAGCAGCTTTTCAGGCCCACGGTCACACGCACGTTGGGTAGTTCTCTCGTCCCGGGCGGCACTCGCCTAAAGAGTGCCCTCAAAGGACCAATCGGGCTTGGCTCGCGCACGGTCTGCCGCCCGAAGGTGTTCAGAACATTGGTTCAGCACGAAATAGCTTCGGCACAGCGCTTCGCGCTGCCGTAGGGCATGCAAGGGAAACCATCGGTTTGCGTGCGCAGTGCGATAGCGATGTTAATAGCGAAGCACTGGCAGTCCCGCTTAACCGGTCGGCCGCGAAGCGGGCTGGAGCTGTTTGGTGCTGAACCAGTTCGTTGTGTGGTGCGATGTGGCAGACCGTGCGCGAGCCAAGCCGGGTGATTGTGATGAGGGCACTCCTTAGGCGAGTGCCACCTGGGACGAGAGAACTACCCAAATTGCGTGTGACCGCGGGCCTGAAAAGCTGCTTTCTTTGGTCACTTTCTTTGCAGCAGCAAAGAAAGTGACTGCCGCCCCGCACAGGGGCAACGCTAATAGACCGACGCGAATAAGGGATCCGGCGAAATCAACAACCGTCACCGACACGAACCCGAGGATCGAGCGACATCCAACAATCTTCAACCACGCCGCTTCCCCTCCACCATCACCGCATCGAGCTCGAACGAGCAATCATCCTTCACGTTGAAATACTGCCGCACCTCATCCGGCGCGCTCGCCCACATCGATCTGATGGCCGTCACGCGCTCGGCCGGCGTACGCATCCGCGTCACCCACGACTCGAATTCCAGCGGGATGCGCCAGCGCTCGGCGATTTGCGCATCGAAACCGGCGGCATCGAGCATCGCGATCCATTCGTCGGCGCGATAGTCACGGATATGCGACGCATCGCGCAGGATTTCGATCGCCTGAATGTGCGTGTCGTAGAGCGGATCGTCGATGCCCGCGATATCGATGAACTTCAGCCGCCCGCCAGGCTTCAACACGCGATGCACTTCGGCAAGCGCTGACGAAACGTCGCGCCAATGATGCGCGCTCATCCGGCTCACGGCCCAGTCGAACGACGCATCCGCGAACGGCAGCGTTTCGGCCGCGCCCTGCTGCGTGCGAATCGTCGTCAGGCCGCGTTCCTTCGCGGCGGCTTCCACGGTCGCGAGCATCTGCGGGGCGATGTCGTACGCCACCACTTCGCGCACGTGCGGCGCGATCGCAAAGCTCGCGTGGCCCGCGCCGCATCCCATGTCCAGCACGCGCGCGTTGCCGCAAGTGGCCGCGAACGTCGCGGAGAGATTCTGCAGATCCGCGCCGCTCGCATGGACGGCGCTCGTGAGATACGCGGCAGCGGTGCTGCCGAATGCGTCTGCGACCTGATCGTGGTGTTTCATCGTGGGCTCCGGTTTCGTCGTGGTCTTGTGTCGCTACAATAGAACCCGCTTTGTACCAGTACAAGTTGTGCAGTTATTCTGGTATGTACACCACCTGCCACGCATGAATCACATCGACAAGAACGAAACCCTCGCCGAAACGTCCGCGCACGCGCTCGGCGAGTTCATCCGCGCGCATCGCGAAAGGCTGTCGCCGCAAGCGGTCGGACTCGCGCCCGGCCCGCGCCGCCGCACGCCCGGCTTGCGCCGCGAAGAAGTCGCGCAACTGTGCGGCGTGAGCCCGACCTGGTACACCTGGATCGAGCAAGGCCGGCCCGTGTCCGCTTCCGCCGATGCCCTCGCGCGCATCGCCGTCGCGCTGCAACTGTCGCGCGCCGAACGTGCGTATCTTTTCGAGCTCGCCGCCCAGCGCGATCCCGCCGAGCCCGATCCGGCTTCGCAGGACGCGCCCGCCGCGCTGCTCCAGACCGTCGGGCTGATCGCCGCGCCCGCCTACGTGCTCGATCGTCAGTGGAACGCGCTGCGCTGGAACGAGCATGCGTCGGCGCTGTTCGTCGGCTGGCTCGACGGCGAGCACGACCGCAATCTGCTCACGTACACGTTCACGTCGCCGGCGGCGCGCGCGCTGATCGTCGACTGGGAAACGCGCGCGCGGCGTCTCGCGGCCGAATTCCGCGCCGATTCGATCCGCCATCTGAACGATGCGCCGACGCGCGCGCTCATCGACGATCTCTCCGCCGCGAGCGATGCCTTCGCGCGCTACTGGGCGTCGCAGGACGTGTTCGAGCGCGAAGGCGGCGAGCGCGCGTTCAATCATCCGTCGCGCGGGCGCGTCGTGTTCAATCAGATCACGTTCAAGCCCGCGCATCGCGAGGATTTGAAGCTCGTGATTCTGGTCGGATCGGAATAGTGCCGAATGTTAAGATTGTCGACTTCCCGAAGCCCGAACCGCTGAAAACATCACCATGACGTCCCAACTCCACAAAAAAGGCGAAGCCTGGTCGGCTCGCTTCTCCGAGCCGATGTCGGAGCTCGTCAAGCGCTACACGTCGTCGGTGTTCTTCGACAACCGGCTCGCGCTCGTCGACATTCAAGGCTCGCTCGCGCACGCGTCCATGCTTGCGGCGCAGAAGATCATCAGCGCCGACGACCTCGCCGCCATCGAGCGCGGCATGGCGCAGATCAAGGGCGAAATCGAGCGCGGCGAGTTCGAGTGGAAGCTGGATCTGGAAGACGTGCATCTGAACATCGAGGCGCGCCTGACGGCGCTGATCGGCGATGCGGGCAAGCGCCTGCACACCGGCCGCTCGCGCAACGATCAGGTCGCGACCGACATCCGCCTGTGGCTGCGCGGCGAAATCGACCGCATCGGCGAGCTGCTGAAGGAGTTGCGCGTCGCGCTCATCGACATGGCCGAAAAGCATGCCGACACCATCATGCCGGGCTTCACGCACCTGCAGGTCGCGCAGCCGGTCACGTTCGGGCATCACCTTTTGGCCTATGTCGAAATGTTCTCGCGCGATGCCGAGCGCATGCGCGATCTGCGCCGTCGCGTGAACCGTCTGCCGCTGGGCGCGGCGGCGCTCGCGGGCACGAGCTATCCGATCGACCGTCACGCGGTCGCGGCGGCGCTCGGCTTCGACGGCATCTGCGCGAATTCGCTCGACGCCGTGTCCGACCGCGACTTCGCGATCGAATTCACGGCGGCGGCCGCGCTCGTCATGACGCACGTGTCGCGCTTCTCCGAAGAACTCGTGCTGTGGATGAGCCCGCGCGTCGGCTTCATCGACCTGGCGGACCGTTTCTGCACGGGTTCGTCGATCATGCCGCAGAAGAAGAATCCCGACGTGCCCGAACTCGCGCGCGGCAAGACGGGCCGCGTGAACGGCCATCTGATGGCGCTGCTCACGCTGATGAAAGGCCAGCCGCTCGCGTACAACAAGGACAATCAGGAAGACAAGGAGCCGCTGTTCGATACCGTCGATACGGTCGCGGATACGCTGCGCATCTTCGCGGAAATGGCCGCAGGCATCACGGTGAAGCCGCAGGCGATGCGCGCGGCCGCGCTGCAAGGCTTCTCGACCGCCACCGATCTCGCCGACTATCTCGTGAAGCGCGGCCTGCCGTTTCGCGACGCGCACGAAGCCGTCGCGCACGCGGTGCGTATCTGCGACGATCGCGGCTGCGATATCGCGGACCTGTCGCTCGACGCGATGCGTATCGAACTGCCGAACGTCGCGCATCTGATCGGCGAAGACGTGTTCGACTATCTGACGCTCGAAGGCTCGGTCGCGAGCCGCAATCATCCGGGCGGCACCGCGCCGGATCAGGTGCGCGCGGCGGCGAAAGCGGCGCGCGCGGCGCTCTGATCGCATTGTCGCGTTGCTGATCTCGAAGGCCGTTCGCAAGGACGGCCTTTTCGTTTCCGCACGCGACGCCATGTCTCGCGCGCGATGCACCTTATTTTCGAGATAATCGGAAATTCATTGCGGTTTCACCGGCAAGCTCGTCCATGATCATTCGCCCCAAGCTCAACTGGTTCCGGCTGCTGTTCGTGTGGCGCGGCTCCGTGCTGCCGCAACTGCTGCCGCGCCTCGGGCTGATCTTCGCGCTGTCGCTCGCGGCGATCTTCATGCACGACCACATGCGGCACTATCCGCTCGGGCTCGGCACGCCGCCGTTCGCGCTCGTCGGCATCGCGCTCGCGGTGTTTCTCGGTTTCCGCAATAGCGCGAGTTACGAGCGATGGTGGGAAGGCCGCAAGCTGTGGGGCACGCTGCTCAACACATCGCGCGCGCTGGCGCAGCAGGCGCTGTCGCTGCCGGACAATCGCGACCGCGCTGAGGAGCGACGTTTTCTGTCCGCGCTCGGCGCGCTGCCTCACGCGTTGAGACATCAACTGCGCAACACCGACGCGCTCGCCGATCTCGCGCCCCGCCTCTCGCCTGAACTGCACGCACGCGTGGCCGCCGCGAAGTTCCGGCCCGCGCTGATTCTGCTCTGGCTCGGCGAATGGGTCGCCGAACGCAAGCGGGAAGACGCGCTCGACGGCTATGCCGTCCTCGCGATTCAGCACAATCTGAACGCGCTTTCGGATGTGATCGGCGGATGCGAGCGCATCGCCTCCACGCCGCTGCCCTTCTCCTACTCGGTGATGATTCACCGCACGATCTACCTCTTCTGCGTGATGCTGCCGTTCGGCCTCGTCGATGGCGCCGGCCTGCTCACGCCGCTTTTCGCGTTGCTCGTCGCGTATGCGTTCATGGCGCTGGAGGCGATCGCCGCGCAGATCGAAGATCCGTTCGGCCTCGAGGAAAACGATCTCGCGTTGAACGCCATCTGCGACGCGATCGAAGCCGCGCTGCACGACATGGCCGCCGACCCCGACTTCCCGATGCCGCCGAAGACCGTCGCATCCTCGCGCGATTTCATCCTCGATTGATCGCGGTTCGATCTTTCATCAAACGACACAATTCGTTTCGCGATAGCGGATGCTGCGCAAGCACGACATCGTTCATAATCGTGCGACTCATCCTGGAGGAATTGTTTTGAAACTGTTCTACAAGGCAGGCGCCTGTTCCCTCGCGTCGCACATCGCGCTCGAAGAATCCGGGCTCGCCTACGAAACCGAAGCCGTCGATCTCAAGACCAAGCTCACCGCGAGCGGCGCGGATTTCACCAAGATCAACGCGAAGGGTTACGTGCCCGCGCTCCTGCTCGACAACGGGGAACTGCTGACCGAAGGCCCGGCGATCATGCAATACATCGCCGATCAGGTCCCGGCGAAGCATCTCGCGCCGCTCAACGATGCGATGGCGCGGTACCGTCTGCAAAGCTGGCTCACGTTCATCGGCACGGAACTGCACAAGAACTTCTCGCCGTTCTTCAACCCGGCCGCAAGCAGCGACTGGAAGGCCGCGGCGATGGCCAATCTCGAACGCCGTCTCGCCTACGTCGCGCAGCAAGTCGATGACAAGCAGTTCCTGCTCGGCAACGAATTCAGCATCGGCGATGCGTATCTGTTCACGGTTTTGAGCTGGGCGAAGCATATCGATCTCGACCTCGGCAAGTGGCCCGCGCTCGTCGCGTATCAGGCGCGTGTCGGCGCGCGCCCGGGCGTGCAGGCCGCGCTCAAGGCCGAAGGACTGATCTGAATCCACGTCGTCACCGTTAGCCAGGCGGCCTCCTTCGGGAGGCCGTTTTCACATGTAGCGTCGGCATCTCGATAAACGCGTCAGCACAATGCCATCCGGCGAAACCGCTCGTTTCACCATCTCAAATAAGAGTCGTCTCATTCAGTCTTAGACGCGCGCTCCCTATCATTTGCTCATGTTCTCGCGACGCCAAACGCAATCGGCGTCGTCAATCTGATACCGGAGATTCTCATGCGCAATCTGTTCAGCAAAGCCGCCGTCATCGCCATCGTTGCCGGCGCCGCCACGCTCGGCGTCGTCGCTTCGCCCAATGCAATGGCCGCCAGCAAGAGCGCGACATTCGATGTCACGCTGACCGTGCAGGACGACTGCTCCATCGCCGCGAACCCGCTGAATTTCGGCAGCACCGGCGTGATCAGCAACAACCTCGATCAGACGACGACGCTCTCGGTCACATGCACCAAGGGCACGGCCTACAGCGTCGCGCTCGACGCGGGCACCGCGAACGGCTCGACTGTCGCGGACCGCAAGATGAGCAACGCGGCCGGCGATGCATCGGTCGAATTCAATCTGTATCGGGATACGGCGCGCACGCAGGTCTGGGGCAATACGGTGGACAGCGACACGGTCGCAGGCACGGGCGACGGCTCGAACCAGAGCATCACGGTTTATGGCCGCGTGCCGTCGCAAGACACGCCGGCTGCGGGCACGTATTCGTCGACCATCACCGCGACGCTGGTTTTCTAAGCATTTCGGTTTCCTTTTTTCAAAGGCGCGGGGCTTTTTAGAAAGCACCCGCGCATACGCACTGTTGCATGGCGCGAAAAATCAATATCCCCTCGGGTCCATTCATGAAAAGTCACTCGCTCTACCATGCCGCATTCGCCGCCTTGATTGCGGCGGAAACGCTTGCTGTGTCTCCCGAAGGTTTCGCGAAAAGCGGCACGGCTAAAATGGACATCGCGCTGACAATCGAAAATGCCTGCTCGATCGTCACGCCCGGCGCACCTGTCGAAATCGATCAGGCAAGCCGCGTCGCGGTGAATTGCGGCGGGACCAAAACGCCGTATCGCGTCGGCGTCGAAGCGAGATCGGCTTCGGGTGAGGCGCTATCGTTGCAATCGATCGAGCACGCATCTCACGTCAAGGGCGCGGCGGCATCGACCAGTGTGTCCGGCAGCGAAAACTATCCACCGATCGTTGCCGTCACGGTTCAGTTCTGACGCACCGATACGCCGATATACCGGCAGGCGATTAAAGCGATCCCGCATACGGACCTGCGGCGCGTTTCACATTCGCATCGCTGCATGCATCAACGATCCATATCGCCGGAATGCCGATTGAAAATAACGGCCCGATGTCGAACTCACGACGTGCATATTCAAATCGACGGTGCCATATTTCGAAGCAGTATTCTTTGCGTCGCGTAAAAAGCACGCCTATAAGAAAACCAGAAGGAAAACTAATCATCAATTTCCAACTTGCTTAGTGGAGAAGCTTGGATTATCAAAATATCCGCGTATAGGCGCTTGAAATGCGCGGCGTTTGAGGCAAACAGCTTGACAATGTAGAGAATCGAAACCAACCATAATCGAAACAAAGGAGGCCATTCTCATGAATCGCCTTGTTAAGCATTCCAAAATTAGCGCATTGACGCTGGCATTGCTGGTTGCCTATTCAGTCAGCGCCAATGGCGCCGAGTGGCAGGAAGGGACCACATATTCGGCAGGCGCCACCGTCACTTACAACGGCCACACCTATCAGGCGCTGCAATCGCATACCGCCTACCCCGGCGCGGGATGGACGCCTTCCACCACGCCGACGTTGTGGAAGGATCTCGGCGCAACGGGCGGCACGCCGACGCCGACACCGACTCCAACGCCGAGTCCCACGCCGACACCGACTCCAACGCCGACTCCAACACCCACGCCAACGCCAACGCCGACTCCGACTCCGACGCCCACGCCCACGCCGACACCGTCGGGCGCCGCGTGTTATGACGCGTGGTCGTCGACGCAGGCTTATGCGACGGCGGGCACGCGCGTGACCTACAACGGCCGCAATTATCGAAACAAGTGGTGGACGCAGGGCGAAAATCCGGCGCAATCCGGGCAATACGGCGTATGGGAAGATCTCGGCGCGTGCTCGGGCGGGCCGTCGCCTGCTCCTGCTCCTGCGCCGACGCCGGTTCCGACACCGACGCCAACACCCGTTCCGACGCCCACGCCCACGCCCACGCCGACGCCGACGCCCACGCCCACGCCGACGCCGACGCCGGTTCCAACACCAACGCCGACGCCCACGCCGGTTCCAACACCGACGCCAACGCCGGTGCCAACGCCGGCCCCAACACCGACGCCGACACCCACACCCACACCCGCACCCTCCCCCTCAGGGGCGCGTGAAATCGGCGGCTACTTCGCGCAGTGGGGCATCTACGATCGCAACTACAAGCTCAAGGACGTCGACACGACCGGCTCTGCCTCGATGCTCACGTTCATCAACTACGCGTTCGGCAACCTCTACCAGAAGAACGGCGGCTACGAGTGCGGCATCATCAACAAGGCCGAGCCGGGCGCGACCAATCCGAACGCCGCGGACGCAGGCACCGGCGGCGACGCCTGGGCCGACTATCAAAAGAACTTCGGCGCCAACGAAGCCGTCAGCGGCAAGGGCGACACCTGGGACTTCCCGACGAACGATCCGCGCTACGGCAAAGCCGGAGCCGGCCCGCTGAAAGGGAACTTCAATCAGCTCAAGCAGTTGAACGCCAAGCATCCGAACCTGAAGGTGATCATTTCGCTTGGCGGCTGGACCTGGTCGCGATGGTTCGGCAAAGCGGCGGCAACCGACGCGCTGCGCAAGCAGCTCGTGAGCTCGTGCATCGACGTCTACATCAAGGGCAATCTGCCCTATGACGCCGGCTCGAACGCGGGCGGCGACGGCATCGGCGCGGACGTGTTCGACGGCATCGACATCGACTGGGAATTCCCCGGCGGCGGCGGCCAGCCATACAACGCCGTCGATCCGAACGACAAGAAGAACTACACGCTGCTGCTCGCCGAGTTCCGCAAGCAACTCGACGCCATCGGCGCCCAGAACGGCAAGCGCTATCTGCTGACGGTCGCGATCGGCGCGGGCGGCGACAAGATCGCGATGACCGAGCCGGGCGAATACAGCAAGTCGCTCGACTGGATCAACATCATGTCGTACGACTTCCACGGCGGATGGGAAACCAACGGGCCGACCGACTTCCAGGCGCCGCTCTACGGCGACCCCGACAGCCCGAACTACAAGGCGGGCCAGTATGCGCCGACCTATAACGTCGACGGAGCGGTGAAGGCGCTGCTCGCAGGCGGCGTGCCGACATCGAAGATCGTGGTCGGCGTGCCGTTCTACGGACGCGGCTGGACCGGCGTCACCAAGGGTCCGCAAGGCGACGGCCTGTATCAGAAAGCCACCAAGCCCGCGCCGGGCAAGTACGAGGAAGGCATCCAGGACTACCGCCTCCTGAAGAGCGCGGCCGGCACGGTGTACGAGCATCCGGTCGCGAAAACCGCGTACAAGTTCGACGGCACCACCTGGTGGTCCTACGACACGCCCGGAACCATGAAACTCAAGATGGACTACGTGAAAGCGCAGAACCTGCGCGGCTCGTTCGCCTGGGAACTCGACGGCGACGGACCCAACGCCGAGTTGCTGAAAGTGATGAGCGACGGACTGAAGTGATGCTCGACGGGCCGCGCGCGTATCGCCCGACCGGGCAGACGCGCGCGGCGCCGAGATCCGAACCTGCCGGGGGCTGCCATGTATAACCATTTGACGAAGGCTGCCGCACTGAGGGGAAAGCTGACGCAGACCGGCATCGGCTTGCGCCGGCGCGGCTTCACCTTGCTCGAACTGCTGGTGGTGCTGCTCATCATCGCGCTATTGGCGGGCTATGTCGGACCGAAGCTCTTCGGCGAAGTGGGCAAGGCGCGCAGCAAGACGGCGGCATCGCAGATGAAGGGCATCGAAAGCGCGCTCGACCGTTATCGGCTGGACACCGGGCACTATCCGGGCACCGACGCCGGCCTCGCCGCGCTGATGACCAACGTCGGCAACACGTCGGGCTGGGAAGGTCCGTACATGAGCAGCGCGATTCCGAACGATCCGTGGGGCAAGCCGTATATCTATCGATCGCCGGGCGAAGGCGGCAAGGACTACGACCTGATGACCTACGGCGCCGACGGCAAGCCGGGCGGATCGGGCGAGGACGCGGACATCGTCGCCAAATGATCCGCGCGGTGAGCGCCATGCGATATCGCGTACGGGTCGAAAGCGACGGCGGCCAGCAGGAGCTGGAACTCGACGCCGCCGATGACGCCCAGTTGCGCCAGAGCGTCGCCGACATGGGTCTGTCGCTCATCGAAGCGACGCCGCTCGAAAAGCGCAAGGCGGGCTTCACGTTCCGCAAGCCCGTGTTCGAGCGCGCGCTCTTCACGCAAGAGCTGATCGCGCTGCTCGAAGCGGGCCTGAGCCTCGTCGAGACCGTCGAGACATTGCGCGACAAGAGCCGCGACGGGCTCAATCGCACAGTGCTCGCGCAGATCGTTTCCGCGCTCTACGAAGGCGAGCCGCTGTCGCGCGCGCTCGAGCGGCAGCCCGCGCACTTTCCGCCGCTCTACGTCGCGACCGTGGCCTCCGCCGAACAGACCGGCCATCTCGCCGAGGCGCTCAAGCGCTATCACCACTACGACGCGCGGCTCTCCGTGGTGCGCAAGAAAGTCGTGTCGTCGATGGTGTATCCGTCGATCGTCATCGCGACGGGCGCGCTCATCGTCCTGTTTCTCGCGTTCTACGTGATCCCGAAGTTCAGCCAGGTGTTCGCGTCGATGAAGGAGATTCCGTTCTCCGCCCGCGTGATGCTCGCATGGGGAAATCTCGTCGAGGCGCACGGCGGGCTGCTGCTCGCGGGCGTCGTCGGCGCGATCGTCGGCGCGGGCTTGTCGTTGCGCAGCGAGAAAGTGCGCGCGCGGCTCTTCGAAGCGTTCATGCGCCTGCCGAAGCTCGCGGACTATCAGCGCCTCTTCGCGCTGACGCGCTTCTACCGCACGCTCGGCCTCTTGCTCGCGGGCGGCATGTCGATGGTCACGTCGATGGAACTCGCCGCGCAGGTCTTGCCCGCGCAATTGCAGACGGCACTCGCGCAGGCGCTCGACGAAATTCGCGCGGGCAAGCCGCTCTCCGGCGCGCTGCCCGCCGCGAACCTGACGACGCCGGTGGCCGAACGGCTCATCCGCGTGGGCGAGCAAAGCGGCGAGCTGGCCGGCATGGTGACGCGCTCGGCCGAGTTTTGCGACGAAGAGCTGGACCGCGCGATCGACACGCTGATGCGCGTGGTCGAGCCCGTCCTGATGCTGGTGGTGGGCAGCATCATCGGGACGATCATCTTCCTGCTCTACATGCCGATCTTCCAACTGGCCGGAGCCGTGGGGTGAATCATGGAACAAGCCGCGCACATCGCGCCCGATACGCGCACGCGCCAGCAGCGATTCTGGGACGATGCCGATCACGATCCCGCCGACTATCTGCATAACGTGACGGCGACGCTCGGCCTGCGCGGCTTCGACGCGCAAGCGCTCGAAACGCTCACGCCGCGCTTCGACCTGCTCTCTTTCGGCGACGCGATGTCGCGCAAGTGCCTGCTCGCCGACGACCCCGGCGCGCACTTGTGGCTCGTGCTCGCCGACCCTTTCGACGCCAACATGCGCGCCTGGGCGATGAACCGCGTGAAGAAGCCCTTCGCGTTCGCGTTCTGCGTGCCCGCCGAACTGATGGCGTACCTCGCGCTGCATGAATCGGCGCATCAGGCGCTCACGCAGATCAGCGTCGAGGGCAAGTCGTCGGCGAGCGCCGATGCGGGCGTCGAGATCACGCTCGCCACGCTCGCCGCCGATGTGCATCCCGTGATCCGGCTCGTCAATTCGTCGCTGTACGACGCGCTGCGGGCCCGCGCATCGGATATCCATATCGAAAGCACGGCGGCGGGACTCGTCATCAAATACCGCATCGACGGCGTGCTGCAGGAAACGGCGAGCGCGCCGGGCATCGACACGGCCGAGCAAGTGCTGTCGCGCCTGAAGGTCATGGCCGATCTCGATATCGGCGAGCGGCGCATTCCGCAGGACGGGCGCTTCAAGGCGATCATCAATCAGCGCGAGATCGATTTTCGCGTCTCGATCATGCCGTCGATCCACGGCGAAGACGCCGTGCTGCGCGTGCTCGACAAGCAACGCGGCGAGGCCGGCGCCACCGCGCTGCGGCTCGATTCGATCGGCCACGAGCCGGAGATCGTCGAGGCGATCCGCACGATCGCGCACGAGCCGTACGGTCTCCTGCTCGTGACCGGGCCAACCGGCTCGGGCAAATCGACGACGCTCTACGCGACGCTCACCGAAATCAATACCGGCGACGAGAAGATCATCACGATCGAAGATCCGGTGGAATACGAGTTGCCGGGCGTGCTGCAAATTCCCATCAACGACAAGAAAGGGCTCACGTTCGCGCGCGGCCTGCGCTCGATCCTGCGGCACGATCCGGACAAGATTCTCGTCGGCGAAATCCGCGATGGCGAAACGGCGGGCATCGCCGTGCAGGCAGCGCTGACCGGCCACCTCGTGCTGACGTCCGTCCACGCGAACAACGTCTTCTCCGTGCTCGACCGCTTCCTGCACATGGGCGTCGACATGCACAGTTTCGTCGACGCGCTGCTCGGCGCGGTCGCGCAACGGCTGATGCGCAAGAACTGCCCGCATTGCGTGCGCGACGACGATCCGCCCGACGACGCGCTGCTGCGCGCTTCGGCGCTCACGCGCGAAGAGATCGCCGGCTGGCGTTTCCGCAAAGGCGCGGGCTGCGAGGCGTGCAGGCGCACGGGCTATCTCGGACGTCAGCCGATCGCGGAAGTGCTGCGCCTGAACGATGCGATCAAGCAATGCTTCGTCGAGCGGCGGCCGATCGTCGAGCTGAAGCAACTCGCGTATCAGAGCGGCTTCGTGCCGCTGCGCGGCATCGCGTTGCGCGCGGTCGCCGACGGACGCACGACGCTCGCCGAAGTCAATCGCGTCACGATGGTCGAAGGCTGACGGAGGCGAATCATGTCGCGTTGGTCGGACCATCTCGAAGCGTTGCGCAGCGTCGCGAAGAAGCGGCCGAAGCTGAATGCGCCGTCGATCAAAACGCCCGCATTCATGAGCCGCACGACGATCTGGATCGACGGACGGCACGCCCGCACGTTCGGCGGCGCGCCGATGCCGCTGTCATCGGCGAACGATGTCGCCGCGGCGCTCAAGGCCATCGAAACGCTCGCGCCGAAGCCCGCGAACCTCGGTCTGCATGGGCTGCGCGTGGTGGTCGGCGCACCGTTCGCGCGCTATCACGCGCTGCCGTGGCAGCCGCTGCCGAAACCGCAGGACTGGGTCGCCGCCGCACGCGTGCAGGCCGTGCAGATGGGCGCGGGCACCGAGGCGTGGCGCTACGCCGTCACCGATGGCGCGTGGGAACAGGGACGCCTCGCCGCCGCGATATCGGAGGCGCTGTGCGCGGGCATCGAGCGTCTGTGCAAGACGCGCAAGCTGCAACTGCTCGGCATCGAGCCGGCGTATACCTTCGCGATGCAGAAGCATGCGGCGCGCATCCGCGACGGCGCGATCGCGATCGTCGCGCTGGAGGAAACGGAGCGTGACGCGGCCATCGCGCATATCGGGCTGCGGCGCGGCGGCGGATGGACGGCCTTCATCGCATTGCCGGTGACGCGCACGCGCGAGGGCGCGCTCGATGGCGTGCTGCGCGACGCGTTCGCGCTCTGCGCCGATACGCCGCCCGAACGCCGCTACGTGATTGGACCGGGCGGACCGGGCGGACCGGACGCGCGCGAGCGCTGGTCGGCCGACGCCGCGCTCGTCGAATGGCTGCCCGCGCCCTGGGATGCCGCGACATGAAAGCGCCCGTCATCGACCTGCATCGTCCGAACCGGCCCGGCGCGGCCGTGGGGCTGCTCGCGCTCGTCGTCGGGATCGTCGCGCTGATCGCGGCGATGCAGTATCGCGACGCGCTCAAGGAACAAGGCGAGGCGCTCGACGAACGCGAGGCGACGATCGCGAAGCAGGAAGCGAAGTTTCATGTGATCAGCAACGCGCATCGCGAGTCCGGCGACGCGCGCATGGCGCAGTTGATGGCGCAGCAGCGCTACGCGACGGAACCGGCGCGCGATCTGATCGAAGGCGGATGGCATCCGAATATCGCGCTGCTGTCGCTGGATTTCGTCACCGCGTCGCGGCAGATCAACATGCAGTTCGAGACGCGCTCGGTCCAGGAAGCGATCTCTTACGCCGACTGGCTTCAGGCGCAGCCCGGCGCGGAAAGCGTCGCGATCAAGCGGCAGATTCAGAAGCCGGGACCGCCGGCGCCATCGGTGGAGACGTCGTTGCAGGTCACGTGGAAGGCGTTCGTCGCGCGCCCGGTGGCGGCTTCGGCGGTTGCGGCCGCTGTTTCGGCATCGGCGGCATCGGCGGCGGCTTCGGCGGCATCGGCGGCGGCTTCGGCGGCATCGACGGCGGCTTCGGCGGCATCGACGGCGGCTTCGGCGGCTTCGGCGGCATCGGCGGCATCGGCGGCATCGCCGGCTTCCGCCGCTCCGGCCGCATCGCAAGCGCGGCCCCAGGCGAGCCACGCCGCCCATCCGAGCGGAGCGCGCCGATGAACCGCCTCGTCTGGGAACTGCGGCGCGCGCAGTGGCGGCTCGGCGCCTTCGGGCTGCTCGCGGTACTGCTCATCGCGGGCGCGGCGATCGTCGCGCTGACCGACATCCTGCCCTTGCATCGCGACATCGCGCAGCGTGAGGCCGATCTGAACGCGCGCGCCGTCCATCTGACGCAACCGCCGCCACCCTCGCCCGACGAAGCCGTCGCACCGGTCAGCCCCGAGGAGCGTTATTTCGTGTTCCTGCACAGTCTGCATGCGATCGCGGCGAAGAACGGCATCGCGATTCCGCAGATCACGTATCAGCTCGCCGCGCAGGAGAAGGACGATCCGTCGCTGCGGCGCTATGTCGTCGAGACGACGTTCAGCGCCACTTATCTGCAGTTCCGCGGCTTCATGCACGAACTGCGGACGCTGCCGGGCCTGCGCTGCGAACGGCTCACCCTGTCGCGGCCGAATATCGGCGTGACGCAACTGGAGGTGCGCCTGCAATGCGCGTTTCTCGTGGAAGCAACGAAATGAGCCGGCTCGACCTGCGCACCCTGAAGATCTCGCGTCCGGTGCTGGGGCTGATGTTGGCGGCGCTCGCGCTCGTCGTATTCACGTATTTTCGCGGCGGCGACGATACGGCGCCCGAACCGCAACAGTCAGCGGCGACATCGACGGCGAAGCCCGCCGCGCCCGCTTCCGCGCCGCCGGCGGCGAGCGCAGCCGATATCGTCGCGGCGGCCGGACCCGCGCCCATCGATCTCTTTCCGACGCAGAACTGGCAGCCACCGCCGCCGCCGCCGCCGCCCGAACCGCCCAAGCCGTCGAAGCCGCCGCCGCCGCCCGAGCCGCCGCCGCTGCCGTTCGCGGTTCGCTCGCTCTGGCTCGATCAGCAAGGCGTTTTCTATGTGGTCATTTCCGGCGCGAACCGCGAGTTCCCGCTCTGCATGAACTGCCAGAAGAAGGGCTTCCTGCACAAGGGCGACGTGATGCTGAACGCTTATCGCATCGACGACATCAGCCGCCGCGAAGTCCAGTTCACGTACCTGCCGCTGAAGCGCCGGCAGACGCTGTCGCTTGGAGAACTCAAATGAGCCGGCTCAAAGACGTGACGGTCTGCCTGTTGATTCCGCTCATCGCGGCATGCGCGGGGGATCTGCATCGGCAGGATCTGCAAAACCGGCTCGCGGGCATGCCGCCCGACGCCCAGCTCGAACTGCTCGCGCAGCAAAGCGCGCAGTATCCCGACGATCTGGAAATCAGAAGCTGGTATCTCGCGTTGCGGCGCAGGCTGTCGATGGAATACCTGCAACGCGCGACCGTCGCGTACCGCGCGGGCGACGCGGCGCAGGCGCTCGGCTGGGCGCACAAGGCGCAGCAGGCCGCGCCCGGCGACGACAACCCGCGCGAGATGATCGAGTGGATCGAGCGACAGGCGCCGATCGACGCGGAAGTGCGCTACGCCGAATCGGTGCGTCTGGATCAGCCGCAGGCGGCGCTCTCGGCCGTTATCGACGTGCTCGCGAAGCAGCCCGACAACGCGCGCGCGATCCGGCTGCGCGAAGAACTGCTCGCGCCGAAGGGACAATCGATCGAGCCGAAGCTCAACAAGGACCTCGATCAACCGATCACGGTGCAGTTCCGCGATCAGCCGATCATCAGCATCTTCGAGCTGGTGTCGAACATCACAGGGCTGAACTTCACGTTCGACCGCGAAGTGCAAGCGACCGCGCCGACCACGATCTTCGCGAGCAACACGCCCGTCAAGCAGGTGCTGTCGATGGTGCTCCAGGCCAATCAGCTTTCGAGCAAGATCGTGAGCGGCAATTCGATCCTCATCTACCCGAAGCGGCCCGACAAGGAAACCGAGTACAAGGATCTCGTCGTGCGGACGTTCTATCTGCAGAACTCGACGGCGGCGCAGGTGCTCGGCGTGCTCAAGCAGATGGTCAAGACCCGCGACGCCGTGCTCGACGAGCGCACCAACGCGATCATCATGCGCGACGCGCCGGACACGATCAAAGTGGCGGAGCGCATCATCCGCGCGCTCGACGTGACGCCCGCCGAAGTGGTCATCGACGCGCAGGTGCTCGAAGTGTCGTCGTCCGATCTGCTGAACATGGGTATCCAGTATCCGGACCGCATCACGTTCGGGCTCAAGTCCGGCACGATCGACGACGGCACCACGCTGCCCGACAACACCGTCACGCTCGAACAACTGCATAACCTCAACAGCAGCGACGTGCTGGTGCGGATCGGGCCGGTCGGCATCAACTTTTTGCAGACGCACGGCAAGACGCGCACGCTCGCCAATCCGAGCATCCGCGTGCGCAATCGCGAGAAGGCGAAGGTGCTGATCGGCGACCGGCTGCCCGTCGTCACGACGACGCTCTCCAGCAACTTCAGCTCCGAGAGCGTCAACTATCAGGACGTCGGCCTCACGCTGGAAGTCGCGCCGGTGATCGCCAGTCCCGACGAAGTGCAGGTGAAGCTGCGCATGGAAGTGTCGAATGTCACCGACACGATCACGACGTCGACCGGGCTCGTCGCGTACCAGATCGGCACCCGCACCGCCGAAACCGTGATGAGCGTGCGCAACAACGAAACGCAGATGCTCGCGGGCCTGCTCCAGCGCAACGATCGCAGCTCGGGATCGGGCCTGCCGGGATTGAGCCGCCTGCCGATTTTCGACCGCATCTTCGGCTCGCGCGCCGACGACTCGAAGGAAACCGAACTCGTCTTGCTGCTCACGCCGCGCATCGTGCGCAATCAGGCCGTGCCGACCGGCAACGCGATGCAGTTCGATTCGGGCACGGAAACGCGCATCAGCACCGAGCGCGATGTCGTGACCGGCAACGAGAGCTTGCGTCTGCCGCCGCCGGTCGCCGCCGCGCCGGCGGTCGCGGCCGGTGCGGTCGCCGCAGCCCCGCTGCCCGCTCCGTCGGCTCCATCGGCTCCATCCGTGCCGAACGAGCCGCCGAGCGCGCCGCCCATCGCGATCCTGCCGCCGCCCGCGCCGACGCTTCAGTCAACCGGCGAAGCGCAGCGGCTGCCGCGCGAGCAACCCTGAACCGCGCAGCCGGCCGACGACGATGGAAAGGGGCTTCACGATCATCGAACTGCTGGTCACGCTCGCGATCCTCGCCGCGCTCGCGATGGTCGCCGCGCCCCTCGTGCAGATCGCCGCGCAGCGCAACCGGGAGGACGAGTTCAGGCGCGCGCTGTGGAGCATCCGCGACGCGATCGACGCCTACAAGAAAGCCGGCGACGACGGCAAGATCGACCGTCCCGTCGGCGAGACGGGCTATCCGGCGAAGCTTGCAACGCTCGTCGAAGGCGTCGTCGACAAGACGAGTCCGACGCACGCGCGCATCTACTTTCTGCGCCGCGTGCCGCGCGACCCGATGTGCGACTGCCCGAGCCGCTCCGACGACGCGACCTGGGGCAAGCGCAGCTACGCGAGCCCGCCCGATTCGCCGAGCGAAGGCGACGACGTCTACGACGTCTATTCGCTCTCCGAAGGCACCGGTCTCAACGGCGTTCCCTATCGAAAGTGGTGAGAGCCATGTGGAAGAAGGCGCTGCGCGCATTCACGCTGATCGAGTTGCTGGTCGTGCTGGCGATCATCGCGACCTTGCTCACGCTCGTCGTGCCGCGCTACTTCGGCCAGGCGGACAAGGCGAAGGAAACCGTGCTGCATCAGAACCTCGCCGCGATGCGCGATTCCATCGACCGCTTTCGCGCGGATCAGGGGCGCCATCCGCAATCGCTCGATGAGCTCGTGCAGAAGCGCTATCTGCGCGAGATACCGATCGACCCGGTCGCGGGCAATCGCACCGCATGGACGACCGAGCCGCCCGCCGACGGCACACCCGGCGTCTACAACGTGCGCAGCGGCGCGAAAGGCAAGGGCAAGGATGGCAGCGATTACAGCGCGTGGTGAGCGGCGCGGCGGCGCACGTCGAAAGCGCGAGCGCGGCTTCGGCATGTTGTGGGCGCTGATGTGCGTCGCGCTGATCTCCATCTGTCTGATGGCGGTCGGCACCGTATGGACCACGCAAATCCAGCGCGTGAAGGAAGACGAGCTGCTGCGCCGCGGCGACGCGATCCGCCGGGCGATCGAGGCTTACGTCAAGGCCGACAAGAGCGGCGCGTTCCCGAAGCGCTTCGACGATCTGCTGCGCGATCCGCGCGCGTCATACGTGCAGCGCTATCTGCGCGAGGCCTATGCCGATCCGATGACCAACGACGGCCCGTGGCAGGAGATTCGCGGGCCGGACGGCGAGTTATACGGCGTGTACAGCGCATCGAACGAAGCGCCGCTCAAGAAGGACGGATTTTCCGACAGCGATGCGAGCTTCGGGCTGCAGACGAGCATTTCGGAATGGAAGTTCACGTACTACCCGGAAAAGAACATGAGCCGACGGTAGCCGACTTCAATCGTCCGGCGCGCATCCGGACCTTCACGCTGGAGAGACTGAGATGACATCGATTCGAAGAAAGCTGGCATTGCTGCCGGCCGCGCTGATGCTTCAGGCGGGTCTGACGTTCGCGCAGCAGGCCTGGACCGAGGGCACGACCTATTCGGCGGGCACGACAGTCACGTACAACGGACGCGTCTATCAGGCTTTGCAGACGCATACGGCTTATCCCGGCGCGGGATGGAATCCGGCTGCGTCGCCGACGTTGTGGAAGGATGTCGGCGCGGCGGGGACGCCTGCGCCGGCTCCGGCTCCGGCTCCGACGCCTGTGCCGGTTCCTGCTCCGGTTCCGGTTCCGACTCCGACGCCTGTTCCGACGCCCACGCCGACGCCGACGCCGGTTCCGACACCAACGCCGACACCAACGCCAACGCCAACGCCAACGCCAACGCCGACACCAACACCGTCCGGCTGCTACACGGCGTGGTCCGCGAGTCAGGTTTATGCGCAGGCGAACACGCGCGTGACGTACAACGGGCGGAACTATCGAAACAAGTGGTGGACGCAGGGCGACAATCCCGCGCAATCGGGCGCGTATGGCGTGTGGGAAGACCTCGGCGCGTGCAGCGGCGCAACGCCGAGCCCGACGCCCGTTCCTACGCCTGTTCCTACGCCTGTTCCTGCGCCTGTTCCTGCGCCGACGCCTGTTCCGACTCCAACGCCCACGCCGACTCCGGTGCCGGTGCCCACGCCGACGCCGACGCCCGTACCTGTGCCCACTCCGGTTCCGACGCCAACGCCAACGCCAACCCCAACGCCAACTCCAACCCCAACGCCAACCCCAACGCCAACCCCCGCGTCCTACAAACCTCAAATCACCTACATCCCCGCGCCCGCCGATTACCCGACGCAGGCCCAGTTCAACGCGTCCGAGAAAGCGCTGATCGACCAATCCGGCGGCCAGATCGCGACGCTGCGCGACGCCCTGCGCGTGCTGCCCGACGACGAAGTCAACGCCGTCGTGCCGAAACGCGCCGCCAATCCGTCGAACGTGAAGCGCGTCGAAGCGATCATCCCCGAAGCGAAGTTCGACGCGCTCTTCCCTGTACGCAACATCGCTTATTCGTACGTGAACTTCCTGCGCGGCATCGCTAAATTCCCGGCCTACTGCGGCGACTACACGGACGGACGCGACGCCGACGCCATCTGTCGCAAGCTGCTCGCCACATCGTTCGCGCACTTCGTGCAGGAAACCGGCGCGAACTGGAATTCGCTGACGCCGGCGCAAGCGCGCTCGAACGACGCCGAGCACAACAACCCGGTACTCGCGACGATGCCGCAAAACACGCCGATTCCCTTCTGGCAGCAAGGTCTGTGGTTCCTGCGCGAATCGGGATACACGGAAGGCTCGGCGGTCGGCGCGTATCAGCAGTGCATCCCCGGCTCGCACGCGACGAACTGGATCTTCTATCCGTGCGCGAAGAATGCCTCGGGCAAGTATCTCGACTACTTCGGGCGCGGCGCGAAGCAGCTCTCGTGGAACTACAACTTCGGCCCGTTCTCGCAGGCGCTGTATGGCGACGTCAACATCCTGCTCGACAATCCCGGACGCGTCGCGGATACGTGGCTCAACTTCGCATCCGCGATCTGGTTCGCCGTGACGCCGCAAACGCCCAAGCCGCCGATGACCTGGGCCGTCGACGGAACCTGGAAACCGAACGCCGTCGATATCGGCAACAACATGAAGCCGGGCTTCGGCGCGACGGTGTTCATCATCAACGGCGGGATCGAGTGCGGCGGCGGCGGCGCGGAAAAATCGCAGGTGACGAACCGCATCAACGCGTACAAGGAGTTCACGCGCGAGCTGGGCGTGACCATTCCCGCCGACGAACCGCTCGGCTGCGCCAACATGAAAGGCTTCAACGAAGGCTCGGCCCCGCGATCAAGGCGTATCTCGACAAGGACTATTCGTGGATCAACGGCAAGCCGGCGACGGGATGCAAGCTGGTCGACTATCAGATGCCCTTCTCGCTCATCAATCCGGGCGATTACAAGGCGTGCACGGACTACTTCTTCCGCGGCAAGGTGACATACAACGGCAAGGTCGAAGTCGACAACACGAAGTAAGCGCCGGCGCGTTCCCTCGCGGCAACATCCGCGCGAGGGAACGCGTGAAGCGTTCAGCGCCCGTCGCGATAACGCTCGGCGAGCGTCTTCACGCGCGACACATACGTGCGCGTCTCGTTGTATGGCGGCACGCCGTTGTAGCGATCGACGGCCGCCTCGCCGCTGTTGTACGCGGCCAGCGCGAGATCGAGATTGTTGTTGAAGCGCCTGAGCAGCCACGACAGATACTGCACGCCGCCGCGAATGTTTTGCGCCGCGTCGAACGGATCGCCGACGTTGAAGCGCGTCGCCGTCGCCGGCATCAGTTGCATGAGGCCCTGCGCGCCCGCGCGGGAGATCGCGTTCGCGCGATACGCCGATTCCGCGTGAATCACCGCGCGCACGAGCGCGCTGTCGACGTTGAACGACGCGGCGGCGGCATCGATTTCGCGTCCGTAGGAACGCGTGTCGAGCGCGAGCCCCGCAACGTTGACGTCATCGCCGGGCGAGCACAGATTGCACGTCTCCATGAAACGCAACTCGATGACCGTTACGTTCGCCGCAACGCCGGCCGGTTTCCTGGACACGAAGTGGCGCACGCCGTCTGCGACATAGCTGTAGATGCGCGCCGTGGTCTGACGTCGCGTGAGCGGCGCGGCGGGCGGCGCGGCCGACGCCATCGATGCGGATGACGCTGCAGGCGGCGTCCACTGCCAGTTCATGTTCACGCGGATGCACTTTGCGTTTTCGATGCGCGTGCTGACATACGTGACCGTGTTGTCATCGGACTCGCAGCGCAGCATCGACGCGGCGCGCGCTCGCTCGCCAAGCGCGAGGCATCCGATCGCCAGCAACAAGGCGATCACAGGGCGGCCTTCGATCCTCAACGATGCGCTTCGCATGGCGCGATTCATCCCTCATCCGACACGGCCCGATGCCGCGCCTTGAGAAAGCATAGTTCGCTTTGCGCGAGCCGCGCGGCTGTTTCAATCGCGCCGTTGTTATTCAGATGCTTTTGTGCTTCCATGAAAGGACCGATCGTTTAGTGATACTCGGAAAGCCGCCATGAGCACGATTCCCCGCTTCGATTCGACATGGAAGAACTGGCTCGACGACAACATCCGCCGCGGCTGCACGCATCAGTCGCTGATCGACGCGATGATCGCCGCCGCGTTCCATCCGAACACCGCGCGCCTGCTGCTCGCGCGCCATCTTGCCGGCGACGCGCCTCAAGCCGACGATGAAACATCGCCCGACTATCTCTACGGCACGCCGATGCTGCCGCAGGCGCGCGTGCTGACCGCGAGCGATCGATCCGCGCCCAAGGTGTTCAGCAGCGAACAGCCGGTGATCGCGCTCGTCGCCGACGTGCTCGACGACACCGAATGCGACCGGCTGATCGAGATCGGCCGCGAGCATGTGCAGCGCTCGTCCGTCGTCGATCCGGATTCGGGCAAGGAGATCACCATCGAAGAACGCAGGAGCGAAGGCGCGTTCGTCAATGCATCGACGGATGCGCTCGTCGAAACGATCGACCGAAGGATCGCCGAACTGTTTCGCCAGCCGGTAGAGAACGGCGAGGATCTGCATATCCTTCGATACGGCATGGGCGGCGAATATCGCCCGCATTACGACTACTTCCCCGAAGAGCAGGCCGGCAGCAAACATCACATGCAGCGCGGCGGGCAGCGCATCGCGACGGTCATCCTCTATCTCAACGAAGTCGAGCAAGGCGGCGACACGACGTTTCCGGACATCGGACTCGCGATTCATCCGCGGCGCGGCAGCGCGCTCTATTTCGAATACGTCAACGAACTCGGACAAAGCGATCCGAAAACGCTGCACGCGGGCACGCCCGTCGAAAAAGGCGAGAAGTGGATCGCGACGAAGTGGATCCGGCGCGGGCGTTTTCGCGCTGAAGCATGAGACTTGCGCGACGCCTCGATGCGGGCGCCGCGCTCCCCCTCTCTCATTTGCAGGCTCCGACTTTTTCCCAGGCGCCGTCGGAGTTCGTCGCCGGATCGGCGTTGGCGCTCCACCACTTGTTGCGATAGTTCATGCCGTTGTAGCTGACCGTCGTGCCCGCGGTCGCGTAGGTCTTGCTCGCGCTCCACGGCGCGGCGCACGCGAGCAACGTCTGTCCCGAACACGCGCCCAGGTCCTGCCACGATTTGCCGCTGCCCGAATTGCGCGAGGGATCGTCGGAGTTCTCCCAGCGCGCGCTGTAGTTGCGGCCACTCACCGATACGTTTTCCTTCGCCTTGTAGATCGTGCCCGACTGCCAGGCGATGGCGCATGTCGCGCCTCCTGCGCTGGGTGAGGGGGCGGGGGTTGGTGTCGGCGTTGGCGCCGGTGCGGGCGTAGGTGTTGGCGTTGGCGTTGGCGTTGGCGTTGGCGTTGGCGTGGGCGTGGGCGTTGGCGTTGGCGTTGGCGTGGGCGTGGGCGTTGGCGTGGGCGTGGGCGCAGGTGAAGGCGTCGGCGTAGGTGAAGGCGCGGGTGCCGGCGCGCCGGTGTAATCGACCGCGAAGTTGTAGTCCTGCGGACTGTCGACGTAGATGCGGTTCGCCGACATCGTCTTCTGCGGCACGATGTTGCCGTTGTTGTCGATCAGCCCCAGCCGCACATGCTTCGCATCCGAGTTGACCTTCTGCGCCATCGCATACACCCAGTCCGCAGCGGCCGTCGTCTGCGCCGTCACCGTATAGCTGATCGATTCCAGATCGTGCCCGTCCGCATCGAAGACCCGCAGCGTGATCTTCATGCCCGCCGGTTGATCCAGCGCCGTCGTCGGGATCGGACGCATCTCGCGCCAGGTCGTGCGCGCGCCGTTGATGACCACGTCGCTGCACGCATAGAACGCTTCGGCGCTGTCGTTGCGCTGCCAGATCGTGTAAATGATCCGCCTGCCCGTTTTGCCGGCGGGCAGCTTGCATTGCAGCTTGTAGCGCCCGTTGTCGAGCGTCGCGCTGTTGAGTTCGCAGAACGGCTTGCTGTCGAGATCGGACCATTTCAACGGCTGATTGAAATCGTAGCCGTCCGAGGTCATGTACATCTGGAAGTAGCGCGTGACGTGCGGCGCGGTCGCGTACCAGACGAATGTGTAGTTTCCGCTCAGATCGGCCGAGATCGTCGTGGCCGGCCAGTCGCTTCGGCCGAGATCCAGACCGTAGTAGTTGGTCTTGCCGCCGCTGCACAGATGCCCGTCGGGCACGAAAGCCTTGTGATCGCCATTGGGCAGTTGATTCACGCCAGCCCAGTCGTACAGGAATGATGGCCCCGCCACCGCGACCGCAGCCTTGCACGGCGCCGACGTCGGGCTTTCCGGGCCCTCGAGGTAGCACGAATAGACGCGGCTGATCGGCGTCTCGATCGTACCGTGCGCCGACACCGCACACGGCACGGCCAACGGAAGCAGCACGAACCTCAATTTCCACTTCTCAGCGAACATGACAATCCCCTTTTTTGATTTGCTTCGCATATCTAATTCAAATGGTCGAACCGCGCCCGATCGCTCTTCATTCTAGAAGGCGCAATCGGGATGAGTTAGCACGAAGATGCTCCGTGCCGGCAGCCAGTGATTCGCGGCACGCATCAATCTCAATAACGCCCGCGACATAACCACAACAAGCGAAACACCGCGCCTGCCTATCTCAATTAAGAGTCGTCTCATTCAGTCTTAGTCGCGTATTCCCTATGATTCATCCATGTCCTCGCGACGCCAGCGCGATTCAGCATCAGTCATCTTTTCGATCTCAGGAGTGTTCCTCATGCGTAACCTGTTCAAGAAAGCCGCCGTCATTGCCATCGTTGCAAGCGCCGCCACGCTCGGCGCCGTCGGTTCGCAGAATGCATTCGCCGCCACGAGCAAGACCGCGACTTTCGACGTCACGCTGACGGTTCAGGACGATTGCTCGATCGCCGCCAATCCGCTCGATTTCGGCAGCACCGGCGTGCTCACGCAGAACATCGATCAGAACGCCAGCCTGTCGGTCACCTGCACCAAGGGCACGCCCTACACCGTCGCCCTCGACGCGGGCACGGCCACCGGTTCGGCCATATCGGATCGCAAGATGGGCAACGCAGCAGGCGACGCATTCGTCTCGTTCAACCTGTATCGCGATATCGCCCGCACGCAGGTCTGGGGCAACACGGCGGACACCGACACGGTCGCGGGCACCGGCGACGGCGGCGCGCAAACCATCCCGGTCTATGGCCGCGTGCCGACGCAGAACACGCCCGCGGCTGGCGCGTATTCGTCGACCATCACCGCGACGGTCGTGTTCTAAACCTCGCATCGGGCTGCAAGCATCTCGCACTCAGCGCGACGCTTGCTTGTTCGCAGATAAATCTATATCAATGGGATAGTCGGGATGACATAAGGAGACCGACGATGCCCACCTTGCTACCGCGCGTCTGCGCGGTTTTTCTCTTTCTGCAATGCTCCGCGACGCTCGCCGCTTCATTGCAAATCTCCCCGGTAACGATCCAGCTCACTGCCGCGGAGAACGGCAAAGTCATCAACCTGAGCAACGGCGGCGACGAACCGATCCACGCTCAAGTGCGCGCGTTCGTCTGGGATCAGGCCGATGAACAGGACAAGCTGACGCCGACGCGCGAGATCGTCGCGAGCCCGCCTATCGCCGAAGTGGCCGCGGGCGGACAGCAGGTCATCCGCGTGATTCGCGCGAGCATGGAGCCGTTGCAGCAGGAGCGCGCGTATCGTCTGCTCATCGATGAATTGCCGCCGGAAGGCGCTACCGCCGGTGCAAACGTTCAGTTTCGCTTTCGATATTCTGTACCACTATTTATTTCGCCAGCCGGTGAAGCGGGCAAGCCGAAGCTGCAATGGAGCATCGTCGAGAGAAACGGCAAGCCGTTTCTGCTCGTCTCGAACAGCGGGGCGATCCATGCGCAGTTGAGCGCGGTATCGCTGAAAAACGGCGGCGCGGACATTCCGATTTCCGCGGGCCTGCTCGGCTACGTCCTGCCGGGCCGCGTGCGCGCGTGGGCGCTGCCCGCCGCCGCGAGCGCCTTGCGCGGCAAGCCGGCGGACGTCGCGGCGACGGTCAACGGCTCGGCCGTCACGGAGCGGCTCGGCGAGAGCGGCGGACCTTGATCGCTTGCGCATCGCCGCGAGCATGTCCTCGTCCGCCGACACTGCCAGGAAGACGCCGGGCCGGAAAGCTCGCGTCGCGCTGACGCTCGTTCTCGTGTCGGAAGCGGCGATCGCGCAGGTCGACATCACCGGCGGCGGCTCGCCCGCCGAACTGCCGAGCCTCTCGGGCGCAGCGCGCGGGGAGCCCTTCGGCGCGTTCGCCGAAACGAATCAGCAACTCGTGCTCGAGATCGTCATCAACGGAACGAATCTCGGCGAGCCGTCGGAGTTCGAACTGCGTCACGGCCAACTTTATGCCGAGCCGCACACGCTCGGAGCCGCGGGCATCCGCGTGAGCGATCTCAAACCGGACGCCGATGGCTGGCTCGCGCTGTCGTCGATTCCCGGCTTGCGCGCGACGTATGCGCCCGCGCGCCAGCAGGCGATTCTCGACGTCGACGAAGCGCGCCAGACCACACGCAAGATCGGCTACACGCTGCCGGTCACGCCGAAGGCGACGTCAGGCACCGGCTTCCTGATGAACTACGACGTGAGTTACACGCGCGAATACGGCGAGGACAGCGAAAACAGCATCGGCGTGTGGAGCGAGCAGCGCCTCTTCACGCCCTTCGGCGTGTTCGACAACACCGGCACCTGGATCAACGCGGACGGCGGCTCGAACCGATACACGCGGCTCGACACGAACTGGAGCTACTCGAATCCCGCGAAACTTTTCACGATGACGGTCGGCGATTCGGTATCGGGATCGCTGCCGTGGTCGCGCTCCGTGCGCTTCGGCGGATTCCAGATCCAGCGCGACTTCACGCTGAGGCCCGACCTCATCACGTTTCCCCTGCCGATGTTCTCCGCCTCGGCCGCCGTGCCTTCCGCCGTCGATCTCTACGTCAACGGCCTGCGCCAGTACAGCGGCGAAGTCGCGCCCGGGCCGTTCCAGATCGCGCAGGCGCCGAGCCTGAACGGCGCGGGCGTCGCGCAAATCGTCGTCACCGATGCGCTCGGTCGCCGCGTCACGACGAGCGTGCCGCTCTATATCGATGCGCGGCTCTTGTCGAAGGGATTGTTCAACTATTCGTTCGAACTCGGCTTCCTGCGCGACAACTACACGGTCGAGTCTTTCGACTACGAGCGTTCGCCCATCTATAGCGGCGTGTTCAGCTATGGCGTCAGCGACTGGCTGACCTTGCAGGCGCACGCCGAAGGCGGCCAGGGACTCGTCAACGGCGGCGCGGGCGCGGTCATCGGCACCGGCGGCTTCGGCGTGTTCAGCACGGCGGCGGCCGCGAGCAAGGTCGACGGTATGACCGGTTCGCTCTACAGCCTCGGCTATCAGTACATCGGGCCGAAGTTTTCCGTCAGTCTGCAGGGCACGCAGGCGTCGAGCGGCTATCGCGATGTCGCGTCGCTTACGGGCACGTCGACGTTTCAGCATGTCTATCAGGCGACGGCGTCGGTTTCGTTCCTGCGCACGCAATCGGCGACGATGAGCTATGTCGATTTCGAGGACAGCTTTTCCGGGCACGCGCGCGTCCTCACGCTCGCGTACAACGCGCAGTTCGGGCGGCGCTGGTCGCTCTTCGCGACGGCGTACCGCGACTTCCTGCAGAAGAACGTGTGGGGCGGATCGATCGGCGTGACGGTCGCGCTCGGCGGCAACATGGCGGTCAGCACGACGCTCGCGCAATCGGGCGGCCACTCGACGGCGGACGTCACCGCGTCGCGTCCGGCCGATTTCAGCGGCGGATGGGGCTGGACGGTGCAGGCGGGCGCGGGCGCGGATTATCGGCATGGGTTCGCGGGCGCGAACTATCGTGCGAGCTTCGGGGAATTCCAGGCGACGGCGCAGCGCTTCAACGGCACGACGACGGGCACCGCCGAGATGACCGGCGCAATCGCCATCATGGACGGCGCGGTGCTGCCCGCGCGCACGATCACGGATGGCTTCGCGCTCGTCTCCACCGACGGCGTCGCGGGCGTGCCGGTGAGCCAGGAGAACCGCAAGGTCGGCGTCACGAATTCGGGCGGCCATCTGCTGGTGCCGGATCTGCAGTCGTATCAGCGCAATCAGATCGCGATCGATCCGCTCGCCTTGCCCGCCGATGCGCGTATCGAAACGACGAAGCTCAACGTCGCGCCCGAACGGCGCTCGGGCGTGCTCGCGCGCTTCGGGATGTCGCGGTATCAGGGCGCGTCGGTGAGTTTCGTCGATGCGGGCGGCGCGCCGATCAAGGAAGGCGCTGCCGCGACCAACGAGAGCACGGGCGAAACGGCGATCGTCGGCTTCGACGGCCTCGCGTTCTTCAACAAGCTCGACGCCGCCAACACGGTGACGATTCGCGGACACGGCGCGAGCTGTTCCGCGCAGGTGCCGTTCGACGCCGCGTCGTCACACGAGTTGCCGCAGATCGGGCCGTTCGTCTGTCGCGGCAACGGAGGATGAATCATGCGAACGCGATCGTGGATACGAAGAGGCGCGGTCATCGTCGTCGCGATGTTTGCGCTGCTCGCGCTGCCGAAAGCGTCGCGGGCGCAGATGTGTTCGTTTTCCGTCGGCTACACGGATTTCGGCGAATACGACACGACCTATTCGGAGCCGACGGAGGTCGTCGGCGCGGTCATCATGTATTGCACCGGCTACACGACGCCGATGGTGCGCATGTGCCTGAACATCAGCACGACGTCGCCGCGCGTGCTGACCGGCCCGAACGGCGCGACGCTCGACTACAACCTATACGTCGATCCGGATCATGTGAGCGTGTGGGGCTCGATTCTCAACCCGTCGACGACGCCGTACATCATCGACCTGCCCGTGCATCCGAGCGGCAAGGTGTGGGCACAGGAGCCGTTCTACGGGCGGATTCCGCCGAATCAGCAGGTCGGATTGGGGACGTACACGCAGACGTTCACCGCCGCCGACACGTATTTCGTCTATGTGGGCTACAGCGGCACGCCGCCGAGTTGCAGCACGGCGACCGCGCCGTACAAGTCGGCGGCGTTCAACGTATCGGTCAACGTGGCGAACAACTGCAACATCTCCGCGACGCCGATGGCGTTCGGCACGCAGAGTTCTTTTCAGGAGCCGCTCGAGGCGACGAGCCGCATCACCGCGACCTGCACGTCGGGCGCGTCGTACAACATTGCGCTGAACGGAGGCACGTCGGACGGCGGCGCGATCACTGGGCGCAAGCTCACACGGGTGGGTGGGACCGAGACAATCGACTATCAGCTGTACATCGACCCTTCGCATACCGTCCCGTGGGGCGACGGCACGTCCGGGACTGTGATGGGCAACGGCGTCGGTACGGGCGTCGCCTACACCTTCACCGTCTATGGGCAAGTGCCTGCGCAATCGGCCCCACGGCCCGGCCCCTATCGCGACACGATCACCGCATTCATTATTTTTTGATGCGGCTCGTGATCGCCACGGCGTGCACTCAATCCCGCACGCAATCCACGAAATACTCGATCCGTCCGTTGATCATCTCGCCGACCAGCCCGTGAATATCCGTATGGAATCCCGGGAAGCGCTCGTTGAACTCGCGCGCGAAACGCAGGTAATCCACGATCGTGCGATTGAAACGCTCGCCCGGAATCAGCAACGGAATGCCCGGCGGATACGGCGTCAAAAGAATCGACGTCACGCGTCCTTCCAGTTCGTCGATAGGCACGCGATCGATCTCGCGGTGCGCGAGCTTCGCGAACGCCTCGGACGGCTTCATCGCCGGCTCCATGCTCGACAGATACATCTCCGTCGTCAGGCGCGCGATGTTGTTCGCGCGATAGACGCTGTGAATCTGCTCGCATAGATCGCGCAGACCGATGCGCTCGTAAGACGGATGCTGCGCGACGAACTCCGGCAGCACGCGCCACAGCGGCTGATTGTTGTCGTAGTCGTCCTTGAACTGCTGAAGCTCCGTGACCATCGAGTTCCAGCGGCCCTTCGTGATGCCGATCGTGAACATGATGAAGAACGAGTAAAGCCCCGTCTTCTCCACGATGATGCCGTGCTCCGCCAGATACTTCGTCACGATCGCGGCCGGAATGCCGGTCTCGCCGAATTCGCCGTCGACGTCGAGTCCCGGCGTGATGATCGTCGCCTTGATCGGATCGAGCATGTTGAAGCCTTCCGCGAGCGCGCCGAAACCGTGCCAGCGGTCGTTGGGCTTCAGCACCCAGTCCTCGCGATCGCCGATGCCCTCTTCCGCCAGCGCGTCCGGGCCCCAGACCTTGAAGAACCAGTCGTCGCCGTATTCGGCATCGACCTTGCGCATCGCGCGGCGGAAATCGACCGCTTCCGCAATCGACTCCTCGACGAGCGCCTCGCCGCCCGGCGCTTCCATCATCGCGGCCGCGACGTCGCACGACGCGATGATCGCGTATTGCGGCGACGTGGACGTGTGCATCAGATACGCCTCGTTGAAACGATGACGGTCGAACGTGCTGTTCTCGCTGTCCTGCACGAGAATCTGCGACGCCTGCGAAATGCCCGCGAGCAGTTTGTGCGTGGAGTGCGTCGCGAACACGAGCGCGCCCGTGCGCGGACGGCCCGCGCCGATCGCGTGCATGTCCTGATAGAACGAGTGGAACTCGGCGTGCGGCAGCCAGGCTTCGTCGAAGTGCAGCGTGTCGAGCATGTCGCCGAGCAGATCCTTGATCATCTCGACGTTGTAGATCACGCCGTCGTACGTGCTCTGCGTGATCGTCAGAATGCGCGGCTTGATCTTCGGGTTCTTCGCCAGCGCCTCGCGCGCGAACGGATTCGCCTCGATCTTCCTGCGGATATTCTCCGGCTTGAACTCGTCGCGCGGAATCGGTCCGATGATGCCGAAGTGATTGCGCGTCGGCGTGAGGAACACGGGGATCGCGCCCGTCATCGTGATCGCGTGCAGGATCGACTTGTGGCAGTTGCGATCGACCAGCACGATATCGCCCGGCGCGACGGTCGCATGCCACACGATCTTGTTCGACGTCGACGTGCCGTTGGTCACGAAGAAGAGATGATCCGCGCCGAAGATGCGCGCCGCGTTACGCTCCGACGCCGCGACCGGGCCGGTGTGATCCAGCAGCTGACCCAGTTCCTCGACCGCGTTGCAGACGTCCGCGCGCAGCATGTTTTCGCCGAAGAACTGATGGAACATCTGCCCGAGCGGATTCTTCAGGAATGCCACGCCGCCCGAGTGCCCCGGACAGTGCCACGAATACGAGCCTTCGTCCGCGTACTGCACGAGCTCCTTGAAGAACGGCGGCGCGAGCGCATCGAGATACACCTTCGCCTCGCGGATGATGTGACGCGCCACGAACTCCGGCGTGTCCTCGAACATGTGGATGAAGCCGTGCAGTTCGCGCAGGATGTCGTTCGGCAGATGGCGCGACGTGCGCGTTTCGCCGTACAGGAAGATGGGGATATCGGCGTTGCGCTTGCGCACCGCGGTGATGAACGCGCGCAAGGCGACGATGGCCGTCGCCAGTTCCGGCGTATCGCCTTCTACGACGACGTTGTCCGCGTAAGGCAGCAATTCCTCGTCGTCGATCGACAAAATGAAACACGATGCGCGGCTCGACTGCTGCGCGAACGCGGCGAGATCGCCGTAACTCGTCAGGCCGAGGACTTCGGCGCCTTCCTTTTCGATCGCTTCTGCGAGCGCCCGGATGCCGGAACCCGAAATGTTTTCGGAGCGAAAGTCTTCGTCGATGATGACGACGGGGAAGCGGAACTTCATGGGGCGAATCTCCAAATGGAAACGACCGCTGCCCGAGTCGCAATCTCGGGGCCAGCGGTCTTTCGACAAGCTTGTAACGTGCGTGGTTCGATCAGGTTTTCGGCAGCGTCACGCCGTGCTGACCTTGGTACTTCCCGCCGCGATCGGCATACGACGTCTCGCACATTTCATCGCTTTCGAAGAACAGGACTTGGGCGACGCCCTCGTTCGCGTAGATTTTGGCAGGCAAAGGTGTCGTATTCGAGAATTCGAGCGTGACGTAACCTTCCCATTCCGGCTCGAACGGCGTCACGTTCACGATGATCCCGCAGCGTGCATACGTCGACTTGCCGAGGCACACCGTGAGGCACGAACGCGGAATGCGGAAATACTCGACCGTGCGCGCGAGCGCGAAAGAATTCGGCGGAATGATGCAGACATCGCCCTTGAAGTCGACGAACGATTTCTCGTCGAAGGCTTTCGGATCGACGATGGTGGAATTGATGTTCGTGAAGATCTTGAATTCGTCGGCGACGCGAATGTCGTAGCCGTAGCTCGACGTGCCGTAGCTCACGATCTTGCGGCCGTCCTCGGCCACGCGCACCTGATCGCGCACGAACGGCTCGATCATCTTGTGCTCTTCGGCCATGCGGCGAATCCACTTATCGGATTTGATGCTCATAGGGGACGCTACTCAACGGTGAACGGCTCGGTCTCGCGACCGCCGCCTGCGGTGAAACGGGGCATGGCCGGCGGCGGTTCTCGCCGCGCGGGCCAAACGAAAGCGGGTATTTTACGCGAAGCGCGCCGCCGCGCCGGGCGCTTCGCATGCCGCCGCAGCAGCTACCGCCGGATCACGCCGCAAGCGAGCGCGGGTCCGACGTTGTGCGGCGCGCTCGCGTACGGGTCGAGCGCTTCGCGGTGCAGCATGATCGCGCGCGAAATGATCGAGCGCACGCCGTCGAGCGAGACATCTGTCGCGACGATGAAGCCCGTCGCCGCGCCGGTTGCGTCCGCGTGGATGTTGCCGAGCTCGCCTTCGAGACGCGATGACGTTCGTCTGCGATCCGAAGGCAGCGCGAACACCGGACTCGCGTCCGGCCCGTTGACCGCGATGCAGTCGCCGCGCTCGTGAACGGTCAGCGCGTGATCGCTGTTCGGCGGCATGTCGGTGAGGCTGTAGGAAACCTGCACGCCGTCCGCGCGCTCGATCAGCGTGACGGTGCCGCGCGTGGCGTTGCCGGGCGTCGGATTCAAAACGGCGTCCGCGCGCTTTTCGTGATTCTGGAAGATGAGGCCGCAACCGCTCAGCATGACGCTGCAAGCGGCCATCGCGATCGAGGCGTAAAGCGCCCTTCCGTCGAATCTGTGTCTCATGCGATCCTCTCGGCGGCCCGCCGACGCCCCGTGCGTCCGCGCTGCCGCGCATCGAAGGCGACATGATACCGCGAGCCGCATCGCACAAGGCTCGCGCCGATTCGATCGCTTATTCGAAATCAGGTGTTCTGCACGACGATGCTCGGAAACTTCGAGGTCATGTCGCGCTGGCGCTCCGCAATCGAAATGGCGACGCGGCGCGCGATGGCGCGATACGTCTCCGCGATGCGGCTGTCCGGCTGCGACACGACGGTCGGCTGGCCCGCGTCGGTGCGCTCGCGAATGGCGATATCGAGCGGCAGGGAACCGAGCACTTCGACGCCGTATTCCTTCGCCATGCGCTCGCCGCCGCCTGCGCCGAAGATGTGCTCTTCGTGACCGCAGTTCGAGCAGATATGCGTGCTCATGTTCTCGACGATGCCGAGAATCGGAATCCCGACCTTCTCGAACATCTTCAAGCCCTTCTTCGCGTCGAGCAGCGCGATGTCCTGCGGCGTCGTGACGATCACCGCGCCCGTCACCGGCACTTTCTGCGATAGCGTGAGCTGGATGTCGCCGGTGCCCGGCGGCATGTCGACGACGAGGTAATCGAGATCCTTCCAGTTCGTCTGACGCAGCAATTGTTCGAGCGCGGACGTGACCATCGGGCCGCGCCAGACCATCGGATTGTCCTGCTCGATCAGAAAGCCAATGGAGTTCGCCTGAATGCCGTGGCCTTCGAGCGGATTCATCGTCTGATTGTCAGGCGATTCCGGACGGCCGGTGATGCCGAGCATCATCGGCAGCGAGGGACCGTAGATGTCCGCGTCCAGCATGCCGACCGACGCGCCTTCGGCCGCGAGCGCGAGCGCGAGATTCGTCGCCGTCGTGCTCTTGCCGACGCCGCCCTTGCCGGACGCCACCGCGATGATGTTCTTGACGTTCGGCAGCAGCTTCACGCCGCGCTGCACGGCATGCGCGACGACCTGCGACGAAACATCCACGGTCACGTTCGCGACGCCCGCGATCTGACGCAGCGCGCCTTCCACCATTTCGCGGATCGCACCGAACTGCGATTTCGCCGGATAGCCGAGCACGACACTCACCGCGACGTTCGCGCCGTCGACGGATACGTTGCGAATGCTTTTCAGATCAACCAGCTTGCGGTTGGTGTTCGGATCGGTCAGTGTGGCGAGTGCGGCGTCGATCTTCGCGCGGTCAATACTCATCGAGACTCCATGGAACGATTGTTGCTGGCGCCCAGCGGCGCACGGAACACTCTGAGGAAATTGAAAGTAATTGTTAGCGCCGTTGCGTTGTAACGCTTACGCATTGCACTATCCCGCTGCAAATCTTTCCGGGGACGCATCCCACCGGGCAGTCGGGCGCTTTTCTCATTATTGTAGAGGCTCGCCCGGAGGCTCGTCCGAAGACCCTTTCGCACTGTCGGCGCATGCGCCGAACGCTTGTTGAATCAAAGGAGATCGTAGATGAATACTAAGTTGATGACCCGCCTGTCCGTCGTTGCCCTGGTGGGCGCGCTTCTCGCCGGCTGTCAAACGCAGCAGGGCACCAACACCGCAGTCGGCACCGGCGCGGGCGCCGCGACCGGCGCGGCGATCGGCGCGATCTTCGGCGGCGGCAAGGGCGCGGCGATCGGCGCGGCAGCCGGCGCGGCGACGGGCGGTATCGTCGGCTACAACTGGCAGTCGATCAAGAACAAGATCTCGGGCGACTCGAAGGGCACGGGCACGCAAGTGACCGAGCAGCAGGACGGCTCGCTGAAGGTGAACATTCCGAACTCGATTTCGTTCGACACGAACAGCTACGCGATCAAGCCGTCGTTCGATCCGGTGCTGAACTCCGTCACGCAGACGATGCAGCAGCATCCGGAGCTGATCGCGAGCGTGGTCGGCCATACGGATAACACGGGTCAGGCGGCTTACAACCAGACGCTGTCGCAGAATCGCGCGCAGAGCGTCGCGTCGTACATTTCGACGCACGGCGTCGCGGCGCAGCGTCTCGCGGCATCGGGCATGGGCCAGACTCAGCCGATCGCGGACAACTCGACGGAAGCCGGCCGCGCGCAGAATCGTCGCGTGGAGATCTATCTGCGTGCGACCGCGCAGCCCGGACAAGTGCAGTAAGCGTCTGATTATAAAGGAGAATATGCCGCCGCGAGGGCGGTGGCACGAGCGGCAATTAGTCGTCTGAAAAAAATTTGAAACTTGGACGCGGTGCTGCTGTCTGTCCTTACGGTAGGCGGATGGCGATGCCATCACCTGCCATTCTCCTCTTGTCGTTGTTGCTCCGGGGCCCGATTGGACCCCGGTTTTTTTTTGGGCGCTCGAAACGCACTCCGCCCCATCCACCGCCGACTCCGCCCGCCTCTCCCCGCCCTGCTAAAATCGAGCTCCGCGTTTTTTCACAACCTCAAGCACTCCCACCGGGCCGCGCCTTTATGTCAGCACCGATTTCAGCCACTGCCACCGCCGCGCCTGCCGCTCAAGCCTTTGAAGGCGGCCGCCGCCAGATCCTCGTCACGTCCGCGTTGCCGTACGCGAACGGTCAGATTCATATCGGCCATATGGTCGAATACATTCAGACGGACATCTGGGTTCGGACGCTGCGAATGCATGGCCACGAGGTCTACTACGTCGGCGCGGACGACACCCACGGCACGCCAATCATGCTGCGCGCCGAGAAGGAAGGCATCACGCCGAAAGCGTTGATCGAGCGCGTGTGGAAAGAGCACAAGCGCGACTTCGACAGCTTCGGCATCTCGTTCGACAACTACTACTCGACCGATGCCGAGGAAAACCGCGAACTGTGCAACACGATCTACGGCGCGCTGCAGCAGGCGGGCCTGATCGAGGCGCGCGACATCGAACAAGCCTACGATCCGGTCAAGGAAATGTTCCTGCCGGACCGTTTCATCAAGGGCCAATGCCCGAAATGCGGCGCGAAGGACCAATACGGCGACAACTGCGAAGTCTGCGGCTCGACCTATCAGCCGACCGAACTGATCAATCCGTATTCGGTCGTGTCGGGCGCGACGCCGATCCGCAAGACGTCGACGCATTATTTCTTCAAGCTGTCCGATCCGCGCTGTGAGGAATTCCTGCGCGGCTGGGTCAGCGGTCTCGCTCAGCCCGAAGCCACCAACAAGATGCGCGAATGGCTCGGCGACAAGGGCGAAGCCAAACTCGCCGACTGGGACATTTCGCGCGACGCGCCCTACTTCGGCTTCGAAATTCCCGGCGCGCCGGGCAAGTATTTCTACGTCTGGGTCGATGCGCCCGTCGGCTATTACGCGAGCTTCAAGAATCTCGCGGACCGCATCGGCGTGAATTTCGGGGAATGGGTGAAGCCCGGCTCGAAGGCCGAGCAATATCACTTCATTGGCAAGGACATTCTGTATTTCCACACGCTGTTCTGGCCGGCGATGCTCGAATTCTCCGGCCATCGCACGCCGACGAACGTGTTCGCGCACGGCTTCCTGACCGTCGACGGCGCGAAGATGTCGAAGTCGCGCGGCACGTTCATCACCGCGCAGAGCGTCATCGACACGGGGCTGAATCCCGAGTGGCTGCGCTACTACTTCGCGGCGAAGCTGAACAGCACGATGGAAGACATCGACCTGAATCTCGAAGATTTCCAGGCGCGCGTGAACAGCGATCTCGTCGGCAAGTACGTGAACATCGCGAGCCGCGCGGCGGGCTTTCTCATCAAGCGTTTCGACGGCCGCGTGCAGGACAGCGCGATGCATCATCCGCTCGTCGCGCAACTGCGTTCGGCGATTCCGCACATCGCCGGCTTCTACGAGTCGCGCGAATACGGCCGCGCGCTGCGCACGACGATGGAACTGGCCGACGCCGTCAACGCCTACGTCGACACCGCGAAGCCGTGGGAACAGGCGAAGGATCCGGCGAACGCCGTCGCGCTGCATGAAACCTGCAGCGTGAGCCTGGAAGCGTTCCGCCTGCTGTCGCTCGCGTTGAAGCCGGTTTTGCCGAAGCTCATCGAAGCGGTGGAATCGTTCCTCGGCATCGCACCGCTCGTCTGGGCCGATGCCGACAAGCCGCTGTCGTCGGCGAGCGCGATCAACGCATACAAGCATCTGACGACGCGCGTCGATCCGAAGCAGATCGAGGCGTTGCTCGCCGCGAATCGCGAATCGCTCGCGCCGGCCGCGGAAGCCGCAGCCGCAACGGCGACGACAACAGCCGCTCCGGCCAAGACCGCCGCTAAGAAGCCGGACGATGCGGGCGTCATTTCCATCGACGACTTCGCGAAGGTCGATCTGCGTATCGCGAAGATCGTCGACTGCAAGGCCGTCGAAGGCTCCGACAAGCTGCTGCAACTCACGCTCGACGTCGGCGAGGACAAGACGCGCAATGTGTTTTCGGGCATCAAGTCGGCGTATCAGCCGCAAGATCTGATCGGCAAGCTGACCGTGATGGTCGTCAACCTCGCGCCGCGCAAGATGAAGTTCGGTCTGTCGGAAGGGATGGTGCTCGCGGCATCCGCCACGGACGAAAAAGCCGAACCGGGCCTCTACATTCTCGAGCCGCACAGCGGCGCGAAACCGGGCATGCGGGTGAAGTAACACGCATCGCATAACAAAAAGGGCACGCAGATCGCGTGCCCTTTTTGCTTGAAGCAGACGATGCTCAGTCCGATTCCACTTCCGTCGCCGATGCCCCGAACGGCGCGCTCACGCCCGACGCCCCCGAGGCCGCCGATGGCTGCACAGTCGACGCCCGCGATGCCGACGAAGACGAAGACGACGACCACAGCCTCGACCAGCGATTGAAGCGCCGCGTATAAGACAGATCGACGCCCTGATACGTCCCGCCGTACACCGTCACGGCCCAGAACCGCGACAGGTTCAGCGTCGCCTTGACCGCGTTGCTCGCCGATTGCAAGCCTTGCTCGTAGCCGATCACGAGCCGTTCGTTGATCGCCTTCGACAGCAGCACGACTTGCGGATCGGTCAGGCCCACTTCGCTCGATCCGACCGTGAACTCGTCCAGTCCGACCGTCTGCGCGATCTTCGCGCCGCCGCGGCTTCCGAGCAGCGCGAGCGCGCTCGTCATCGCGCTCTGCTGGCCGACGTTGTTGCCCTGATCGGTGCCGTGGCCGAACAGCAGCCACGAGAGCTTTTCGTTGTCTGGCACGCTCGGCTCGGAAATCAGCTTGGCGACCGGCGCCTGCACCGTGCCCGTCACCTGCACACCCGCCTCGACTTCCTGATTGCGCCGCATCGCGAGAATGTTGAGGCCGGGATTCGCCACCGGCCCGTTGAACGTGAAGAAACCGTTCTCGATGTTCAGCTTGCGCCCGAACGCCGTGTACGACGAACCCGGCGTCGTCACGCGCACGTTGCCGACCGCGCGCAGCGGCATGTTCGGCGCGCTCATCGCCGTAATCGTGCCCGCGAGGCCGAGGTCCGCACCCGCGCCCTTGAAGCGGAAGTGCTGACCGAGATCGATCCCGATGTTCGCGCGCGGCGTGAACGGCCCGACCGGCTTCTCGGTCTTCGCGGTGATCGACTGATTCTCGCCCTTGATCGTGCCATCGGGGCGCTCGATCACGACATCGTCGCCGAGAGACGGCGCGGACGATTCCGGCAGATCGATGAGCGCGTGATCGACGGTGAACTTGCCGTCGACCGCCATGCCGCCCTGCAAGCCCGCGTTCGCGATCGTCGCGCTGCCGGAGAGCATCAGCTCGCGATCCGGCGATGCGAACAGCTCCAGCTTGTCCGCGATGATGCTCGCGGTCAGATCGGGCTCCTGCTGATCGAGGCGCACCTTGCCGGTCGCGCGCAGCGTGCCGCTCGCGCCATGAAACTCGACGCGCTGAAAATCGACGAGATTCTCCGACAGCGCAATGCGGATGATGCCGTCCTTCAGTTGCACGCCCTGATCGACGACCGTCGCGGAAATGTTGTCGCCCGTCAGCGAGCCCGACAGATTCGGCTTCGCGACGATGCCCGCGATCACCAGCTTGAGCGCAATCCTGCCGCCGAGCAGATAGTTCGCGCCTAGCAGGCCGCCGGTCGTGCGCAATTCCGGCACGTTCGCGTTGATGGCGCCGGTCAGCGGCGCGTTGTCGTCGATGGTGAGCATGCCGTCGCGATTGACGAGCGGCGTGTGCACGTTGGCATCGATCACGCCGATGCGGCTCGCCTGGGCGTGCAGCGACGCGTTCAGGCGGTTGCCGTCGGTGAAATCCGCGCGCGCGGCGATATCGGAAATGCCGAGCGCCGACAGGCCGCGCGTACCGTCGATCGTCACGTCGCCGGCGCGGCGCTTGATCTGCGCGTAGCCCGTCGCGGTCGCGCCGAGCGTGAAGTTCCAGTCGCCGTCGAAAACGAGATCGGTGCGGATCGGCGGCTCCGCGCCCGTCAGCGTCTGGCGCACGTCGAGCAGATGCGGCACCGACAGGTTCGTCAGCGTGCCCGCCGATTGCAGGCGGCCGTTCTCCATCGCGAACGATTTCAGATTCAGCACCGCGCCTTCCGCGACGAGCCGCGTCGCGCCGAGCACGAGACGCTTCGGACCGTAGCTCACCGAAAGCGGCGATTCGAGATTCAGCGACGGCGTGCCCTTGTTCGACAGCTTCGTGATCGCGCCGTCCCAGTGCGGGCCGTCGGGCGCGTCGGTGAACTTGCCGTTCGCGCCGAGCGCGAGATTCACGGGCTGGCCGCGCACCTTGCCGGTCGCCGTCACGTCGAGCGTGTGATGCGCGCGCGTGCCGTTCAGATTCGCGTCGAGATTCGCGATGTCGATGTCTTCCGTGCTCGCATCGCGCGCCTTCAGCGTGAAGACGAGCGCGCCGTTCGCGCCGTCGCGGATATCGGCGCGGCCTTCCGCGTGACCGAGCCGATTCGCGCCGAACACGAGGCCATCGGCCTGATAGTTCGCCGCGATGTTCGGATGCGCGATCGAGCCGGTCAGATCGCCGTCCGCCTTCGCCGTGCCCGCGATGCCGAAGCCGAGCCGTTCGAGCGCGGGCGCGTCGACCTTGAAGCGCAGCCGGTCGCCGGGCGCGCCGAAGCTGCCGTTCAGATCGACGTTGTTGCCCGCCACCGACAGCGCCGCCTTGCTCGGCAACAGTCGCATGCCCGCGACCTGTATCGTGCCCTCGCCCGTCAGCGGCAGATTGTCGTACATGCTGTCGGTGAGCTTGAAGGTCGCCTTGGTCGTGAGCGTCGGCGCGAGTTGCCCCGATGCCGCCAGCGTGCCGTTCACGCGCGCTTCCACGACACGCGCCGGCGCGGCCGGCTTGTTCGACGGCTTCGCGCCTTTCTTCGCCGGCGCGGGCTTCGGCGCGATCAACTGCTGTTGCAGCAGCAGCGGATTGAACTCGACGATTTTCGCCTTCAGGTCGTAGCTCGAATTCGCGTCCTTCTTCAGCACGCCGCTCGCTTCGACGCGGCCCTTCCCGACCGTGAGCGTCACGTCGTCGAGCGTGGTCGCTTGCGGATCGAGCTTCACTTTGGCCTGCGCGCGGATCGCGGCTTTCGGATCGTTCAGGTCGGCGGCGATGCGCTGCGTGTCGCCATCCAGCTCGATGCGGATCGGTCCGGCGAAATCCGTCGGGCGCAGCGTCGGCTCGATCGCGTTCAGATCGAGCTTCGCGACCTTGAGGTCGAACTTGCCCTTGCCGCTTTTGAGCGCGCCGCCGCCCGTCACCGACGCGTTCTTCAGGAGCCGCACATCGAGATCGGTGATGCTTTGCTCGGACGCGTCGAGCCGCACGTTCGCGTGCGCGTCGATGAGCGGCAGCAGCTTCTTGTCGATGGAACCGGGCTTCGCGTTCACGATCGACACCGGCCCGGCGACGACGAACGCCTTCGGGTCCGCGCCTTCGACGGGCTTCACTTCGGCGCGCACGGCGAGGTCGGCCTCGGGCGCGCCCGGCGCGAACGCCTGCGGATTGACGTGATCGAACGTGACGAGCGCCGACTTGAGCGGCACGTCCGCGAACAGCAGCGCCTCGACGTGCGCGCGTCCGTTGAGTTTCAGGCCGCTCGCATCGACGTCGGCGATCAGGTCTTCGAGCGAGCCCGAGAGCCGCGCGCTCACGTTCACCGTTTCGTTGTTGACCTTGCCGGCATAGCCCGCATCGCCGGAAAGCGGAAACGGACGCGCGCCGCCATCGAGCTTCGCCGACGCCGTCACCGCGCCGAACGGCGTGTCGAGCCGCTCTACCGCCGCTTCGTGATGCTGGCCGTCGCTTCGGCCGTGGAAAAGCAGGCGCGAGAATTCGGTCGTCGCCGTGCCCTGATGCAGACGCAGTTTCCCGACGGAAAGATCGTTGATCGCAAGTTGAATCGGAATGCGCAGATCCTTGGGCAGTTCCGTTTTCTTGCTCGGCTCGTTCGACGGCGCAATGCGCGCATCGACCGTCCCGATGTGCAGATAATCGATCGTGAAGCGCAGCGGCTCGCGTGTGAGCGCCCAGCGGCCCGACACGCTATCGACCGCGATATCCGTGCCCTTGCCGTCCTTCCAGCGCACGTCGCGCAGTTGCAGGCCGGTCGCGATGGCGCCGCCGTCGAGCTTGCCGGTAAGTTGCCCCTTGAGCAGCTTCGTTGCCGCGTTCCATGCGTAGCGCGTGCCGCGCTCGGTCGTCAGCACGTAAAAGACCGTGCCGATGGCGATCCCGGCGATCAGCACGACGACGAGCACGAGCGCGCCGATCCACCGCGCCAGACGGCGCCAGCCGCTTTTGCGCGGCGGCGGTGTCTGCGCGCCGCCGTCGCCGCCGCCAACGTTTTCGGGCGGCGGCGCTTCGGCGTCCGCCTGCTTGTTCGGGTCCGTCATGCCGATTCAATGTCCTTCATCGTTCTCACGCATCAGAACGCGATGCCGAGCGTCAGATACGGTTTGATGCTCTTGTTCTTCAGCCCATACGCCAGGTCGACGTTGACCGGGCCGACGGGACTGCGCCAGCGCGCGCCGACGCCCACGCCCGGATCGAACACGCGCTCGCTCCAGTTGTCGGTCGCGGTGCCGATGTCGAAGAACACCGCGCCGCCCCAGTCGTGCGTGAACCAGTGCTGATATTCGCTGCTGGCCGTCACCATGTATTTGGTCGGCAGGATCGAGCCGGCCACATTGTTGCCGATGCTGAGATAGCTATAGCCGCGCACCGAATTCGCGCCGCCCGCGCGGAACAGCAGCGAAGCCGGCACGCCGCTCGACGGCCCGCTCGTGAACACGCCGCCGAACTCCGCGCGAAACACGAGCAGATCGTTCTTGCCGAGCGGCACGTATTGCAGCGCGTTGGTGTACAGGCGCGCGAAAGTCTGATCGGCCATCACGCCCTTGACGGCGAAACCCGCCTCCGCGCGGATGATGTTGCCGCGGCGCGGAAACAGCGGATCGTCGACGTCGCGGCGCACCCAGCTCCACGCGGGCACGAGCGCACGCGCCGTCGACGGATTCGGCTCGTTCTGCGTCAGGCGGTCGTCGTAGAAGGTCAGCGAATACGTCGTGTCGATGTTCTGACGCGAGCGCGAACGCTGCACGCCGACGCGCCCGCTATAGATCTTCGTGCTCGAGACGTCGGTGATCGTGTACGAGCCGAACACGGCGTTGACCCAGCCGGACGAATCGGGCGGCATCGCGAGTTGCACGCGGCCGTATTGCTGCGTCTGGTCGAGCCGCCCGGAAATCGTGAACGGGTACGCCGCGCCGAACGTATTGAGATAGCTGTAGGCGCCCTGAATGTGGAAACCCGTGTCCGTCGCGTAACCCACGCCGTAGCGGATGCTGTTGTACGGATACTCGCTCACCTTCACATGCAGCGGTGTGTCGACCGGCTTGTTCACGTCGCTGTCCGCATCGATCGCGACGCTCGCGTAATACGGCGTGTTCTGGATCTGGCGCTGCAACTCGTTCAGGCGAGCGATGTCGTAGACCTCGCCTTCGCGGATCGGATTCACATGGTCGATGATCCACGCGGGATAGCGCTTCGGGCCGCTCACCTCGAGCTTGCCGAGCGTGAAGGTCGGGCCGCTGTCGAACGTCACGGAGAGATCGGCCAGATGCGCGCGCGGATTGATGCGCGCCTGCGAACGCACGATCTTCGCGCCGAGATAGCGTTTCGATTGCAGGGCCCGCAGCGCGGCGTTTTTCGCGTCGTCCCAGCCGCTTTGCGTGAAAGGATCGCCTTCGCTGACCGAAAAAGCGAAACGCGCCGCGTTCTCCTGCGCGCGATCTTCGGTCGTCACCGCGCCCGTGAAATTCAGTTGCACCGAGGCGACCATCGTGCGCGGGCCGGGATCGACGCTCACCTTGACGTTGCGCTTGTCGTCGACGGTCGTGACGTCCGTACGCACGATGGGCGTGAAATAGCCTTCCGTCGCGACGAGATCGCGCACGTCCTTCGGCGTCGCGGTGACGAGGAACTGGAACTGGTCGTCGCTGACGTCGTCGCGCTTGGCGAAACGGGAGAGATCGAGGTTCTCCTTCAGCAGCTTCTTGATGCTGCGCGGCGCGTCGATGTCGACGTCGTACTTGGCGCAAGCGGGCGCAGCGAAGCCGAACGCGACGAGCGCCACAATCAGGGCCGGCCAGCGGCTCATGCCGCGCGGCCTTACGCGCCACGCGCGCAGCGGATCAAACGAACGCCCCGCCAAACGTGACCTCCGGCATCGGGAAAAAGTGGGATTCGAGGTAAAACTTGCAGCCGACGCAATCGGACGCAGGCGCTATTTCACCACATCGGCATGGACGCACGCCGCAAAAGCGGCCATCTCGCGCCGGACGTGCGCCGTTGGACGGCTGCGCGCCGCGTGGGTTCCGCGAAAGCTGCACGCGCGTGCGCCTTCCGGGCGACGAAACTGCCGCGCGCTTGCGGTAAAATTGCGCGCACAGGCAAAATCACAGGCTCACGCCTCGACCTCAACGGAAGCCGGATCATGTATCAGTCGGATATCACCCAGTTCATCAATCAGTTGAAAGAGCAGAAGCCCTCGCTGGAAGAAGAACAGCGCCGCGGCCGCGCGCTACTGTGGGACAAGCAGCCGATCGACCTCGACGAGCGCACCACGCAGCAGCAATCGCGCGTGAACCAGACGCCCTACGTCTATTACCAGAACTTCTGAACGTGAGCGCAGCAGGCCGCGAGCCGCAATCGTCCGCGCATTCGCCGTCTGAGGCAAAGCGCGACGAAGCCCGGGAAGACCGTGCCGTGGCGCTCGCCACGCCCGCAACCGATTCGACGCCCGACACCATCGACGGCGTCGCGATCGCGCACCTGTACGGCGAGCCGCTCTGGAAGCTGCCGACCGACCTGTACATCCCGCCCGACGCGCTCGAGATCTTTCTCGAAGCCTTCGAAGGCCCGCTCGACCTGCTGCTCTATCTCATCCGCAAGCAGAACTTCAACGTGCTCGACATCCCGATGGCGGATGTCACCGCGCAATATCTCGGCTACGTCGATCAGATTCGCGAATCGAATCTCGAGCTGGCGTCGGAATATCTGCTGATGGCCGCGATGCTGATCGAGATCAAGTCGCGCATGCTGCTGCCGGTCAAGAAGGCCGACACCGGCGAGGAAGCCGAAGATCCGCGCGCCGAACTCGTGCGGCGTCTGCTCGAATACGAGCAGATGAAACTCGCCGCGCAGAAGCTCGACCAGTTGCCGCAACTCGGCCGCGACTTCCTGCGCGCGGACATTTACATCGAGCAGTCCGCCGAGCAGCGCTTCCCCGACGTCGACATGAACGACCTGCGCGCCGCGTGGGCCGACGTCATCAAGCGCGCGAAGCTCGTGCAGCATCACAAGATCACGCGCGAAGAGCTTTCGGTGCGCGAGCACATGAGCGTGATCCTGCGGCGTCTGCAGAACGCGCGCTTCATGGAGTTCACGGAACTCTTCGACACCACGCGCGGCGTGCCGGTAGTCGTCGTGAACTTCATCGCGATGCTGGAGCTGTCGCGCGAATCGCTGATCGAAATCACGCAGGCCGAACCCTACGCGCCGATCTACGTGCGGCTCGCGTATTCTCCTGCCTAGTCTTTCTTATCTTTTTCCGCGTGGCGGCGCACCGGCCGCTCGACAGGAGACACCCGCTCGATGAAAGTCATCAGCTCCATCCACGAACTGCGCGACCAGTTGCGCGGCCAGAACCGAACCGCCTTCGTCCCGACGATGGGCAACCTCCACGAAGGCCATCTCTCCCTGATGCGTCTCGCGCGCCAGCACGGCGATCCCGTGGTCGCGAGCATTTTCGTGAATCGTCTGCAGTTCGGCCCGAACGAAGATTTCGACAAATATCCGCGCACGCTGCAGGACGACATCGAAAAGCTGCAGAAGGAGAACGTCTACGTGCTGTTCGCGCCGACCGAGACGGACATGTATCCGGAGCCGCAGGAGTATCGCGTGCATCCGCCGCACAATCTCGGCGACATTCTCGAAGGCGAATTCCGCCCCGGCTTTTTCACGGGCGTGTGCACCGTCGTCATGAAACTGATGTCGTGCGTGCAGCCGCGCGTCGCGGTGTTCGGCAAGAAGGATTATCAACAGTTGATGATCGTGCGCGCCATGTGCCATCAGTTCGCGCTGCCGACGGAAATCGTCGCGGCGGAAACCGTGCGCGATGAAGACGGCCTCGCGCTGTCGTCGCGCAACCGCTTCCTGTCCGCCGACGAGCGCGCCGAAGCGCCGCAGCTCGCCGCCGCGTTGCAGCGCGTGCGCGAAGCCGTGCTGTCGGGCAATCGCGATATCGCCGCACTCGAACGCGACGCGATGAACGCGCTCGCCGACCGCGGCTGGAAGCCGGACTACATCAGCGTGCGCAAACGCTCGAACCTGATCGCGCCGGGCGCCGACGAAACCGACGCGCCGCTCGTCGTGGTCGCGGCGGCCAAGCTCGGCGCGACGCGTCTCATCGACAATCTGGAAATCTGAAGGAAGGAAGCATCATGCAGCGCACCTTGTTGAAATCGAAGATTCACCGCGCGACGGTCACGCATTGCGAATTGCATTACGAAGGCTCGTGCGCGATCGACGAAGACCTGCTCGACGCCGCGAACCTGATGGAAAACGAGCAGATCGACATCTGGAACGTGAACAACGGCGAGCGCCTGACCACGTACGCGATCAAGGGCGAGCGCGGCAGCGGCATGATTTCGCTGAACGGCTCGGCGGCGCGCCGCGCGCAACTCGGCGATCTCGTCATCATCGCGGCGTTCGCGCAAGTCGACGAGGAAGAGATCAAGGCGGGCTGGAAGCCGAACCTCGTGTTCGTCGACGAGGACAATCGCATCAAGGGCAGCCGCGATCACGTCCCGACGCAGAACTGGACCTGATTTCCGGGCGGTTTTCGTCCGACGAAGCCGGCGTTCCTCAACGGACGCCGGCTTTTTTCATTTCTTCGACACCCAGTCGATGATCGGCTCCCACTGCTCCAGATCCTTTTCGACGCGGCTTTTGGCCACGTCCCAGATCGTGAGGCCGTGCGCGGCGAGCTGCACGTAGTTCTGCGTATCGCGCAAGAAGCCGAGCACCGGCAAATCGAGTCCTTCGACGAAACGATGCAACTGTTCGGCCGAGCGCGTGCGTGCATCGACGCGCATGCCGACCACGCCGACCTGAATCGCGCCCTTCCTCACCGCCTTCTCCTTCGATAGCCGCGTGAGAAAGTCCTGCGTCGCGAGGATGTCGAACATCGACGGCTGGAGCGGCACGATCACTTTATCGGCGAGATCCAGCGCGAGCGACAGGCGGTTGCCGTGCACGCCGGCGGGCGTATCGACGACGGCTTTCTCCAGACCTTTGGGCGGCTTCGCGGGAGAATCGACGTCGACGGCCCATTCCTCGATCTTCGGCAGCATATCGACGCGCAGCGAAAGCCACGCGTGCGACGAGCGCTGCTTGTCGAGATCCGCGAGCGCGACCCATTCGCCTTGCGCCGCGAAATAGCCGGCCAGATTGGTTGCGAGCGTGCTTTTGCCGACGCCGCCTTTAGGATTTGCCACCACGATCACGGTCATGAAGTGTCCTGGATTTTGTTGGGCGCGCTCGCGCAGTGTTTCCGCGCCGCGCACGATTTCGTCTTGACTAGAACAGGTGCATGATTTCGAGCGTTGATATTATCGGCAAAACTCGCGCGGCCGGCATCTCTCCCGAACGGCCGTACGCCTTCCTCCATTTCAACCGACCGAACGCTCATGACGCCCCTTCGCCCCGATGTCACGCTCGATTTCCTTCGCAATCGCCAGAAAGGCCGCCTGCCCGAGCTGCTCGGCGTGCAACTGATCTCGCTCGATCAGGGCCAGTTGAGCGGCGAACTCACGATCCGCCCGGAATTGCTCGCGCCGAATGGCTTTCTGCATGCGGCGACGGTCGTCGGCCTCGCGGATACGTGTTGCGGCTACGCGTGCATCGCGCATCTGCCGGAGAAGGCGCAGAACTTCACGACGCTCGAACTGAAGAGCAACCACGTTTCGACGGCGCGCGAAGGCAGGATCGTCGCGAAGGCGACGGCCGTGCACCTCGGGCGCAGCACGCAGGTGTGGGACGCGACGGTCACGAACGGCGACGGCAAGCTGATCGCCATGTTCCGTTGCACGCAGATGATTCTTTATTGACCGAAGGCAGCTTGTAGCGCGTCCAGATCGAGCGACTGCGCGAACGAATCGGCGAGGCGATCCAGCGACGCCTCGCGCAGCGCCGGATAATCGAGCAGCTCGGCGTCTTTTACGCCCGCCCATGCGAGCAGCGCGGCGCAGGCTTCGGGCGTATCGAAAACGCCGTGCAGATACGTCGCGGCGATCTGGCCGTCATCCGATACCGCGCCGTCGACACGCCCGCCGTCCAGCGCGACCAGCGGCCGCGCGAGCGCCGGTCCGCGCGTGCGGCCCATGTGGATTTCATAGCCGCGCACGGGCGCTTTGGCATCGCCGATGGTCAACCGTCCGGTGACATTCTCCAGTTGCTTCTGCGGCGTTAGCACGGTCGAGAGATCGAGCAGCCCGAGGCCGCCCACGCACCCCGCCGCGCCTTCGACGCCATCGGGATCGTCGATCTCGCGTCCGAGCATCTGCATGCCGCCGCATATGCCGAGCACCTTGCCGCCGTATCGCAGATGCCGTTCGATCGCGCGATCCCAGCCGTTTTCGCGCAGCCATGCGAGATCGCGCTGCACGCTCTTCGAACCGGGCAGCACGATCAGATCGGCGGGCGGCGGCGCAACGCCCGCGCGCACATAGCTGAAGTCGATCTGACGATGCGCCCGCAGCGCATCGAAATCCGTGTGATTGCTGATGCGCGGCAGCGCCGGCACGATCACCTTCAGCGCGGGTGCATCGCCCCGCGTGTGCGGCTGGCTCGGCAGCATGTCCTCGGCGTCGAGCGTCAGGCCGTGCAGATACGGCAGCACGCCGAACACCGGCTTGCCCGTCTGCGCTTCCAGCCAGTCGAGCCCCGGCTTCAACAAGCCGATATCCCCGCGAAACCGGTTGATGACGAAGCCGCGAACGCGCGCCCTTTCGCTCTCCGACAAACACGCGAGCGTGCCGACGAGATGCGCGAACACGCCGCCGCGATCGATATCGGCGACGAGCACGACCGGGCAATCGACGCGCTCCGCGAAGCCCATGTTGGCGATATCGCCGTCGCGCAGATTGATTTCGGCGGGACTGCCCGCGCCTTCGACGATCACCGCGTCGAAGTCCTTCTGCAAGCGCTCGTACGACGCGAGCACGGCGTCGAACGCGATGCGCTTGTACGCGTGATACGCGCGCGCGTCGAGGTTCGCGTGCGCGTGACCGTGGATGATGACCTGCGCGCCGCGATCGCTCGTCGGCTTGAGCAGGACCGGATTGAAGTCGATGCGCGCATCGACGCCCGCCGCGATCGCCTGAAGCGCCTGCGCGCGGCCGATCTCGCCGCCATCGACGGTCACTGCGCTATTGAGCGCCATGTTCTGCGGCTTGAACGGCGCGACGCGCACGCCGCCGCGCCGGGCGAGGCGGCACAATCCGGCGACGAGCGTGCTTTTGCCGGCATCGGACGTCGTGCCCTGGATCATCAGCGTGCCGCGTGGCGTGAATGGCATCGGAGGATTCTCATGAAGAGCGACGCGCTATCTTAGCCCGTCAGTACAATATCGCGATGACCCCCGACCTCACTTTCATCCTCGGCGGCGCACGCTCCGGCAAGAGCGCGCACGCCGAACGGCTCGCCGCCGAAAGCGGCCTGCCCGTGACGTATATCGCGACTGCGCGCGTCGGCGACGCGGAGTTCGCCGAACGCGTGAAGCTGCATCGCGGGCGCCGGCCCGCACACTGGACGCTCGTCGAAGCGCCGCTCGATCTCGCGGGCGCGTTGCGCGAAGCGGATCGCGCGGGACATTGCGTGCTGATCGACTGCCTGACGCTGTGGCTCGCGAATCTGCTTTTTTCGAAAGAAGCGATGAGCGACGAAATCGCCGTTCTGCCCGACAGCGCCCGCGATGCCTTCGCGCAATTCGACGCAACGCTCGGGCAGACGAAAGGCAAAGTGATCGTCGTGAGCAACGAAATCGGGCTGGGCGTCGTGCCGCTCGGCTCCGTCACGCGTCTTTATGTCGATGAACTCGGCCGGCTGAATCAGCGCGTCGCGGCCGCGAGCACACGCGCGACGCTGATGGTCGCGGGCCTTCCGCTCGCGCTCAAGGGTTAGCGCGATGCTCCTTCTCTCCGCCTACGCAATGGCGCTTCTCGCCGTGCTCGGCGTGATCGTCGATCGCATCTTAGGCGAGCCGCGCGCGCGGCATCCGCTCGTCGGCTTCGGCAATCTCGCGACGAAGCTCGAAGCGCGCGTGAACACCGGCTTTCGCGCGCGGCCGGCGGGCATCCTCGCGTGGTTCGCGCTGGTCGCGCCGCCGGTCGGCATCGCGTGGTTTCTGGTCGGCGCGCTGCCGTTCGCGTATGCGTGTCTCGTGCATGTTCTGCTGCTCTGGTTCGCCCTCGGCGCGAAAAGCCTGCGCCAGCACATCGCGCCGATCGCTCGCGCGTTGAGTTTCGGCGATATCGATCACGCGCGCGTGCTGACGTCGCGCATCGTGTCGCGCGATACATCCCAAGCCGATGAAAACGCGCTCTCGCGCGCGGCGGTCGAATCGGCGCTGGAAAACGGCAACGATGCGATCTTCGGCGCGCTCTTCTGGTTCGCGGTCGCGGGCGGCCCCGGCGCGCTGATGTTCCGCCTCGCCAACACGCTCGACGCGATGTGGGGTTATCGCACGCCGCGCTTTCTGCGTTTCGGCTGGGCGGCCGCGCGCTTCGACGATGTGCTCAACTTCATCCCCGCGCGCCTCACGGCCGCGACCTACGCGCTCGCCGGCGACACGCACATGGCGTGGCACTGCTGGCGCACGCAGGCGCGCTCGTGGGATAGCCCGAACGCGGGGCCGGTAATGGCCTCGGGGGCCGGCAGTCTCAACGTGCTGATCGGCGGCGCGGCGGTGTACCACGGCGTGCTCGAAACGCGTCCGACGCTCGGCGCGGGCCATCCGGCGACGGCGAAGCATGTCGTCGCGGCGTTGCGGCTCGTCGAGCGCGCGACATTGATGTGGCTCGCGGTGCTATTGATGATCGCGGTTCTGAGCGTAACGACGAGTGGCTGACTGACATGACGCAATCCATCCGGCACGGCGGCAATCTGCGCGAGGCCGCGCGCCGCTACGCGATATCTCTCGATGACTGGCTCGATCTGTCGACCGGCATCAATCCGCACGGCTATCCGGTGCCGCCCGTCGCGCCCGATGCGTGGCGGCGCCTGCCCGAAGACGACGACGGCCTCGCCGAAGACGCCGCGCGCTACTACGGCGCGCCGCTCGCGTTGCCGGTGGCGGGATCGCAGGCGGCGATACGCGCGTTGCCCGCGCTTTTGCGCCGCGGCACGGCGGCCGTCGCGCCGCTCACGTACGGCGAATACGCGCCCGCGTTCGCACGCGCGGGCCACGCGATCGCCACGCTCGACATCACGAAGCACGATTTGCCCGATACGTTCGATCACGTCATCGTCGCCAATCCGAACAATCCGACGGCCGAGCGCGTCGCGCCCGACACGCTGCTTTCCTGGCACGAACAGCTCGCCTCGCGCGGCGGCACGCTGATCGTCGATGAAGCGTTCGCCGATACCGATCCCGCATCGTCGCTGGCGAGCGAGACGGCGCACGACGGGCTCGTCGTGCTGCGCTCGGTCGGCAAGTTTTTCGGGCTCGCGGGCATTCGCGCGGGTTTCGTGCTGGCCGCGCCCGCGCTCGCCGACGCGTTGCGCGACGCGCTCGGCGCATGGACCGTGAGCGGCCCGGCGCGACATGCGGTCGCCGCCGCTTTCGCCGATATCGCGTGGCAGCGCGAAATGCGCGAGCGTCTGCATCGCGATGGCGCGCGCCTTGCCGCATCGATCGCGATCTACGGTTTCGACGTGCGCGCGACGCCGCTTTTCGCGTGGACAGCGACGCCGAAAGCGCCCGAACTGCAACACGCGCTCGCGTTGCGCGGCATCTGGACGCGTCTTTTCGATCCGCCCGGCATGACGCCGAGCCTGCGCATCGGATTGCCAGGCGCGGAAGGCGACTGGGCGCGCCTGTCGCTCGCGCTGCGGGAGATTTGCGCGTGAGGTTGTGCCGTGCGATTGCCCTGCTGATCGGCTTCGCGGTGACGCAAGCGCATGCGATCACCGTCGTCGATGACAGCGGCGCGTCCGTCACGCTCGCGAAGCCCGCCGAACGTGTCGTCAGTCTCGCGCCGCATGTGACCGAGTTGCTGTTCGCGGCGGGCGGCGGCGCGCGCGTCGTCGGCGCGGTGACGTATAGCGATTATCCGAAAGAGGCGCAGGCGATTGCCCGCGTCGGCGACAACAAGGCGCTCGATCTCGAACGCATCGTCGCGTTGCATCCGGATCTGATCGTCGTGTGGCGGCATGGAAATGCGGCGCGTCAGATGGATCGGCTGCAGGCGCTCGGCGTGCCGATCTATTTCAGCGAGCCGAAGCATCTCGACGATATCGCGGCGAGCATCGGCAAGCTCGGCGCGCTGCTCGGCACGCAGAATGAGGCACGCGCCGCGTCCGATGCCTTCACGCGCGCGATTGCGCGATTGCGTGCGCGTTACGCGGAACGGCCGCGCGTGAGCGTGTTCTATCAGGTGTGGGACGATCCGTTGATGACGCTCAATCGCGACAACGTTTTCGACGAAGTGATCGGCTTGTGCGGCGGCGCGAACGTGTTCGCAGCCGAGAAACCGCGCGTGCCGACGATATCGACCGAAGCCGTGCTCGCGGCGAATCCGGAAGCGATCGTCACGGCGACACCCGGCGCGACGAAGCCCGATCGCCCGTTGCCCGCGCTCGAAAGATGGCGGCGCTGGACATCGATGACGGCGGTGGCGCGCGGCAATCTTTTCGGCATCGACGGCGATCTCATCAATCGGCCGACGCCGCGGCTTGCGCTGGGCGCGGATGAGCTGTGCCGCGATTTGGAAATCGCGCGCGAGCGGAGGACGAAGTAGTCAGGCGTTCCACCGCACAAGCAGCCACTGCCCGCGCACGCGCCTGAACCACGCGATCCCGCCGAAATCGAGCGGCCATTGCAACGCCGATTCACGCGCGACGCCGAGCAGATGCGCAGCAAGCACGCGCACGACGCCCGCATGCGCGACGACATGCACGGCCCGTTCATCGACACACGTCGCATCGAACCACGCGATCACGCGATGCGCGAACTGCGCGAGACTCTCGCCGCCGTGCGGACGCGCATGGGCGATATCGTCGGCCCATGCATCGATCAGCGCGCGATCGATCGCGTCCCACGCGCGCCCTTCCCACGCGCCGAAGTGCATTTCGGCCAGACGTGCGTCGAGATGAACGTCGCCGCCCAGCGCACGCGCGATCGAAGCGCAACGCACGAGCGGACTCGCGTGCCATCCATCGACGCATGGGGGCACGTTCAGCGCCTTCATGCGCGCCGTCAACGCGCTCGCCGATTCGCGCGCATCGCGCTGCAAAGGCACATCGGTTTGCCCGTAGCAAACGCCCGCATCGACGGCGACTTCCGGATGCCGGATCAGGACGAGATCCATGCGAGCCCTATGAGATAGATCGCGATCTCGAACACTTGCTGCGCGAAACCGAGGCAATCGCCCGTGTAACCGCCAATGCGCCGCACGAAGTACCGTCCGATGAACAAGCGCAGAACGATCAGCGCGACGATCGTCACGCACGCGAGCTTCCAGTCGGTCACGAAGAGCCACGGCAGGCCGAACGCGAGCGCCAGCGCGAACGACGACACGCTCATGCGCTGCGCGACCGGCTTCGCCTTGCCTTCGGCGCGCACGTAATCGAGCGTGACGAGATAGCTGATTGCGAACGCGCGGCTCGCGGCGTGCGCGGCGATCATCGTCCACGCGACGCGTTGCGGCGGCAATGCGGCGAGCGTCTGCCATTTCAGCGCGAGCGCGATCATCAACGCAATCGCGCCGAACGCGCCGATGCGCGAGTCGTGCATGATGCGTAACGCGTCCTCGCGCGTGTATGCGCCGCCGAAGGCATCGACGCAATCGGCGAGTCCGTCTTCGTGAAACGCGCCGGTCAAGACGAGCGTCGCGGCCATCGAAAGCAGCACCGCGATGCCCGCCGGAAACACGCGCAACGCCGCGAGATACACCAGCGCCGCGACGCCGCCGACCATCGCGCCGACGAGCGGAAAATAGCGCGCCGCCGCGTTCAGATAGTCGCGCTCGAAGCCGACCCAGCGCGGCACCGGCACGCGCGTGAAATAGCCGAGCGCGGTGAAGAAATAGCGCAGTTCGTCGAGCGGGCGCATCTCAGTCGGCTTTATTCGAGACGCCCGCCGACTCGAAGCTCGCCATTTCGTCGACGAACGCGACGGCCGCGCGCAGGATCGGCAACGCGAGCGCCGCGCCCGTGCCTTCGCCCAGACGCAACTCGAGTTGCAGCAGCGGCGCGGCACCGAAATGCGCGAGCATCCGGCGATGCCCCGTCTCGTTCGATGCATGCGCGAACACGCAATAGTCGAGCACGTCAGGCGCCATCTTCGATGCAACCAGCAACGCGGAAGTCGCGATGAAACCATCGACGAGTATCGTCATGCCCGCGCACGCGGCGGCGAGATACGCGCCCGTCATCATCGCGATTTCGAAGCCGCCGAAGGTCGCGAGCGTGTCGATCGCATCGCCTTCATCGCGATGCAGCGCGAGCGCTTTAGACAGCACCTCGCGCTTGTGCGCGAGTCCTCGCTCGTCGAGACCGGTGCCGCGCCCGACGCACTCGTCGATCGAAAGAACGCACAGACGGCTCATCAAACATGCCGCCGCCGACGTATTCGCGATGCCCATTTCGCCGAAGCCGATCACGTTCGTGCCGAGCGACGCGTGATGCCGCACGCGCGCCGCGCCGCGCGCGATGCCTTCGAGCGCGGTCTCGCGCGACATCGCGCGTTCGTGCGCGAAGTTGCGCGTGCCGAGCCCGAGCGACAGACGCTCGTATCCATGATCGATGGGAATCGGCGTCGCGACGCCCGCATCGACGACTTCGAGCGTCATGCCGACCGAGCGCGACAGCGCGTTGATCGCAGCGCCGCCCGCCAGAAAATTCGCGACCATCTGCGCGGTCACTTCCTGCGGATACGAGCTCACGCCCTCTTTCGCGATGCCGTGATCGCCCGCGAAGACGATCATCGCGGGACGCTCGATGCGCGGCTTCGCCGTGCGTTGAATCAGGCCCATTTGCAGCGCGATGTCTTCGAGCCGCCCGAGACTGCCGGGCGGCTTCGTCTTCGTGTCGATGATGCGGCGCAGTTCGCCTTCGATGGCGCGGTCGAGCGCGCGGGGCATCGGGATGCCGTTATTCGTGGACATCGGAATTCCTTTCATGAGCGAGGGATGGAAGGCACGAGCGCTTCGTGCTCGCCATCGCGAATCAACGCGAGCGGATAGCCGAATGCGGCGCTGGCGCGTTCGGCCGTGAGCACGTCGGCGACGAGTCCCGCATGAGCGCCGCCGTTCCCGTCGAGCAGAAGCGCGTGCGTCGCGAAACGGCGCGCGAGATTCAGATCGTGGCACGAGAAGATTACGGTGCGCTTGTGCGCGCGCGCCGCGTCGCGCAACGCGTGCAGGCAATCGATCTGATGATGCAGGTCGAGATGCGAAAGCGGTTCGTCGAGCAACAGCAGCGGCGCGTTCTGGCACAGCACGGCGGCGAGCGCGACACGCTGGCGTTCGCCGCCGGAAAGCGTCAGCACGTCGCGCGACGCGAACGATGCGAGACCCAACGTTTCGAGCGCGGCGTACGCGGCGGCGCGATCCTCGTCGCTCTCCCAGCCCCAGCCGGTGAGATGCGGAAAGCGGTTGAGCAGCACGGTATCGAGCACGCTCGCGCTGAAGGCGTCGTGCGCGGCTTGCGGCATCAAAGCGCGCGCGCGCGCGAGTTCCGTCGCGCGCCATGACGCGAGCGCGCGGCCGTCGAGCGACACGCTGCCCGATGCGGCTTTCGCAATCCCGGCGAGCACGTTGATGAGCGTCGTCTTGCCCGCGCCGTTCGGCCCGGCGATGCACCACATTTCGCCCGCTTCGATCGACTGCGTGAGCCCGTCGATGAGCGTGCGCTTACCCGCGCGAAGCACGATGGCGTCGAGCCGCAAAATCATCGCGGCCTCCGCAGCAGCATCCACAGGAACATCGGGACGCCGATCAATGCCGTGACGACGCCGACCGGCAATTGCGCGGGCGCGATCACCGTGCGCGCGACGAGATCGGCGGCCATCACCGCGAGTCCGCCCGCGAGCGCGGCGGCGGGCACGAGCATGCGCTGATCGTTGCCGAACGCGAGGCGCAGCAGATGCGGCACGACGAGCCCGACGAAGCCGATGGTGCCCGCCGTCGTCACGGCGGCCGCCGCCGCGATCGATGCGACGAGATACACGCGCAGACGCAAGCGCTCGACCGGCACGCCGAGCGCGCGCGCGGTCGTATCGCCGCGCAAGAGCACGTTCAGTTGCGGTGCGACGGGAACGATGACCGCGAGCACGACGGCGAGCGCGATCAGCGCGGGCCATGGCGCCGCCGCGCCGTTGAGATCGCCCGTCAGCCAGAAGATCATGCCGCGCAAACGGTTCTCGGGCGCGACGATCAGGATCAGCGTGATGAGCGCGCCCCATCCCGATGCGATCACGACACCCGTCAGCAAGAGCCTCGGCGATGCGTCCTGTCCGCTTTGCCACAAGTCCTTGCGCGCGAGTCCGAGGACCAGAACGATCGATGCGAACGCGCCCGCGCAAGCCGCGATATCTACGCCCCACCACGGCAGCGACCCGAGCATCGCGGCAAGCGCGAAGGTTGCCGCGCCGCCGGATACGCCGAGCACGTACGGTTCCGCCAGCGGATTGCGCAACAGCACTTGCAGCAGCGCGCCGGCGAACGCGAGCAATGCGCCCGACGCGAAGCCCGCGAGCGCGCGCGGCAGACGCAAGGTCAGCACGATGTCATCGGCGATATCGGGCGTCGCCGAGTGCGCGTGAAAGAGCGCGCCGATCGCGCGCGATACGGGCAACGCGACGCTGCCCATCGCGAGCGACGCGACCAGCACGACGAGCGTCGCTGCGCCGAGCGCGATCCAGATCGCGGTGGCGCGGCTCGCGTTCATCGCGCGCGGACGTTCAGCCACGCGGCTCACGACGGATGCCAGCCCAACGTGATGTACGCGCCGCGTCGTGGCGTGTTGTACGAGTACGCAAGTTCATAGTCCTTGTCGAACAGGTTGTCGATGCGCGCCGTGACGTACCACGACTTCGAGATGTCGTAGCGCGCCGACAGATTCACGATGCCGTAGCCCGCGAGCGTCGAATCGTAATCGCTGCGTTGACCGCTCACGATCCATTCGCCACCGACGCGCCACGGCCCGATCGTGCGATGCGCCGTCAGCGTCGCGAAATGCCGCGCGCGCCGCGTCAAATCCTCGTGATTCGTTTCGTCGACGGGATTCTGGAACGTGACGCCCGCGCGCACATCCGTTGCGCCGACGTGCCCCGCCCACGATCCCTCGATGCCCTGCACCTTCGCGCGCCCGACGTTCTGCGCGACATAGTAGAAGCCGCCGTCGGACACGTAATCGATCAAATTCGAATAGCGCGTCTGAAAAAGCGTCACGCGCACCACGCCGAGCGCATTCGATGCGTACTGCAACGCCGCCTCGACCGAATGACTGCGCTCCGGCTGAATCGACGGATTGCCGCTCAGCGGATAGTAGAGATCGTCGAAGCTCGGCGCGCGAAACGAGGCCGAATAGCTCGCGCTCGCCTTCCAGTGCGCGTCGAAGTTATACGCGTAGCCCAGATAGTAGCTGTTCGCGCCGCCGAAATCGGAATACTGATCGCGGCGCAGATTCGCCTGCAACTCGTTCGCGCCGATGTGCCCCACGTAACCCGCGAACATCGAATTCACATGACGGTCGGGCGCGCTGAACTGATCGGAATCGAGCGTCTGATCGAGATGCTCGTAGCCGAAGAGCAGCTTGTGCGCGTCGCTGATCCGCACGTCGTTCTGCCACGTATATTGCCGGTTCTCCGAATCGAAACGGCTCGTATAGACGCCGTTCTGCTCGATGTTCGCGCGGTCCTGTCCCTGCGCGATCGTGAAGTGCGTCGTCCAGTTATCCGTGACGCGGCCGTTCGCGAACACCGACGCCGAGCGCACGCGATCGTGCGTTTCGTTGATATCGGTCGGCTGGCCATAGGCATCGTCGAAACTGTTGATGCCGTTCGATTGCAGGAAGCGCACGCCCGCGTCCCACTTGTCGCTGAACTCGTGACGCAGCGTCGCCGCGACGCTCTCGTTCAGATAGCCGTTCGCGTTCGGATTGGCGCCGGGCGCGATTCCCGGATCGATCGACGAGAAGCCGTCGGTTTTCTCGCGCGAGACGTTCACGCTGAAGGTCGTGCGGCCGTCCTTGTCGAGCGCGCCGCTCACGCCCGCCGATTGCCGCTGCGTGTGATAGCTGCCGTACTCCGCCTCGAAGTTGAAGCGCGGCGGATGCGCCTCGCCTTCCTTCGTGAAGATCTGCACGACGCCGCCAATCGCATTCGATCCATAGAGCGCCGACACGTTGCCGTTCACGACCTCGACGCGCCCGATCTGGTCGAGCATCAATTGCGATAGCTGTGCCGCGCCGAGCGACGCCGATTCGACGCGCACGCCGTCGATCAGCACGAGCGATTGCGACGACGCCGCACCGCGTATGAAAAGCCCCGAGTTCGAGCCCGGTCCGCCGTTGCGCGTGATCTGCACGCCGGGCGCGAGCGCGACGAGTCCGAGCGCGTCGCTTGTGTTTGCATCGGCGATGTCCTGCTCGTCAAAAAGCGATGTCTGCGGAATCGATTCGGCAAGCGGCTGCGGCGCGCGCGTCGATGTGACGACGACGGGCGCAAGCGTTTGCGTGCTGTCTTCCGTCTGGGCCGCCTGTGCAGCGCCGGCGAACGGCAAGGCGCCGATGGCCGCAACGAGCGCGCCATGACGGGAGAGACCGCTTCTGAGCGCGGCCAGTGGCAATACCATGTGTGAAGTGTTCCGTTTCGCGTGAGCGCGACCCCGCTCCCCGCGAGGACGATGCGCGACGAACGCACCGCGCCATGCGCGCCGATGCGTCGGACTCCGGCCGGTATCCGGGCTGGCGATCAATCGTCTCGCCTTCCCGCGCATGGCGCGCAGTGGCATCGACACGTTTCTTGCAGTCGCGCGCGTGCGACGAATTTCGACACGCTCGCGCGGCAAAAACGCGCATGAGACGACTTGCAACTTGCGTTGCGGTCGCTTACCGTTGCGGGGGCAGCACAGGTTGGCTCGTCGTCGATTGCGGCGACTTCGCTCCCTGTTTCCCGTTTGACTGCATCCACGAGATCCGCGGATGCGAGCACCAAAAGTGCGGCAAGTGTAGGAGCGCGGTTCGGGGCCGTCAAGAAAACCGCGCGGGCAGACTGGCGCGGCGCATGACGAATCGAACGAGAAGCGAAAGAGAAGCGGCCGGCCTGTCATCACGAGCGTTGCGGGGCGCTCGCGTTTTCTGCACACGAATGCATCGCGACATGCGCTTGATTCGAAGGATTAAGCGCTAGATCGCGTGTTGTTACGTCTCGAAACGAGACATTTATCGGAAGCTCCGTTGAACCGCGCTAAAATGCGAGGTCTTTAGAGGACGCAGCACATGCTCAACGAACTCGAATCACTGTCAGGAAACATCGGCCGGCTGATCCAGATCAGCGAGCGCCACAAGCAGGCGCATCAAGCGCTGCAGGAACAACTCGAACAGCTGCGCGCCGACTATGCGAACGTGCAGGCCGAGCTCGCGCAAGTGCGCGAAGAGCGCGATACGCTGCAGTCCGAACGCGATTCGCTGTCCGCGAAAATCGACGACGCGCAAATCCGCCTGAACGCGATTCTCGAAAAGCTGCCGCGCGGCAAGTCCGCGCAACATGCCGAGTCCGACAATCAACTCGATCTCCTCGAAGCCGATTCCCAGGAAGCACATGAAACGGAATTGCACGGCGAGCATCATCAGGGAGAGAAGGCATGACGACCACGCAGATCGAAGTATCCATTCTCGGGCAGCCGTATCGTCTCGCGTGCTCGCCGGAAACCGAAGGCGCATTGCGTGAAGCCGTCGCGCGCGTCGACGCCGAAATGAACAAAGTGCGCAATGCAAGCAGCGTGCGCGGCACGGATCGCATCGCGGTGATGGCGGCGCTTTCGCTGGCGTCGGAATTGCTTAAGCTGCAGGACAGCGTGCGTCACGGCGAGGCCTTCCCCGCCGAAGAAATCCGCCGCACGATGCACTCGATGAACGAGCAATTGGGCGCGGTCATTGCGCAACACGAAGCGCAATAAGGCAGATGCGCGTCGAGTCAATCAGCGCGCAATGTCAATCGAAAAAAGAAACTGCCGAAGTAGCGTGAAGAGGCTGCAGAAGGCAAACGATTGGTGTAGAGTGACGTTTCCCTGCCTGGTACGCCAAGGTCATATATTCCTTGAACCAATGCTACATTGGCACGGTTGCGGAACCTTGCAGCACGGGCGCGCGCGTCGCTAGTCCGATGTACCCGAAGTGTTGCTTACCGCGACCAATCTTGAACCCAGGTTCAGGATGCCGGCCTAGCGGCTGTGGCGGGGACCTCATTCAAGAAACGGCATCGGTTTTTCCGATGCCGTTTTCGTTTGTCCCTGCCGTTCGCTCTTCGATTCATGCACACGACCATGCGCTACTGGCTGATGAAGTCCGAACCGGACGAAGCGAGCATCGATCATCTCGCGCACGCGCCGAAAAAAACCTTGCCGTGGACGGGCGTACGCAACTATCAGGCGCGCAACTTCATGCGCGATCAGATGCAGATCGGCGACGGCGTGCTCTTCTATCATTCGAGCTGCCCGGAGCCGGGCATCGCGGGCATCGCGAAAGTGTGCTCGACGGCGTATCCGGATCCCACGCAATTCGATCCGAAGAGCGATTACTACGATCCGAAATCGACGCAGGAAACGCCGCGCTGGATGCTCGTCGACGTGAAGTTCGTGAAGAAGACGCCGCTCATATCGCTCGCCGCGTTGCGCGAACATCCAGAGCTTGCCGACATGCAAGTGCTCGCGCGCGGCAACCGGCTCTCGATCACGCCCGTGACCGAAGCGCAATGGCGATTTATTACCGAGCACCTCGTCTAACAAGGAACTTACGACTTCACGAATGCGACTAAATCCCGTCGCACGTACGCGATGTCACGGAGTCCTTCGATGCTCAATAAGAAAACCGCCGCCGCCTTCGCCCTGCTCGCGATGTCCGGTGCCGCGCTTACGTTGTCTCAAACCGCCGCTGCGCAGACGGTGATAACGCAGCCACAGCCCTCGGGCGTGCTCTCGCTCTCCGCACAAGCGAGCGCGCAAGTGCCGCAGGATGTCGTCAACATCACGCTCTTCTACGAACAGGAAGCGGCCGATCCGTCGTCGCTCACCAGCACGCTCAATCAGCGCGCCGAGGCCGCGTTACGCGAAGCCAAAGGTGTCGACGGCGTGACCGCGAAGAGCGGCTCGTTCACCGTCTATCCGTCGACGGATCGCGACGGCAAGATTTCCGCGTGGCGCGGGCGCACGGAAGTCGTGCTCGAATCGCATGACTTCGCGGCGGCATCGAAGCTCGCGGGCAAGATGAGTTCGTCGATGCAAGTGGGTAGCGTCGCGTTCTCGCTGTCGCCCGAAGCGCAGCGCGCGGCCGAGCAAAAGCTCGTCTCGCAAGCCATCGATTCGTTCCGCAAGCAGGCGCAAAGCGCCGCGCAAGGCTTCGGCTACAGCAATTTCACGATTCGGGAAGTGAATGTCGGACGGAGCGGCGCGCAGCCGCGTCCCGTCATGATGATGCAATCGCGCGCGATGAGCGCCGATGCGAAGATGGCCCCGATCGCGATGGAAGCCGGCACGACCACGGTGACAGTCGACGTTTCCGGCTCCGTACAAATGGGACGCTAAACGTCGCTCACGCTGTTCACGCGGGGCGGCGTTCGACCGCCCCGCTCTTTCCTCAAGCCTTTGCGGATTCGGGCGGCAGGCGCAGATTGCGCTTGTAGGCCCACACCATCATTACCACGCCGGCGACGATCATCGGCAGCGAAAGCCATTGGCCCATCGAGAGATTGAGCGCGAGCAAGCCGAGATAATCGTCCGGCTCACGCGCGAATTCCACGGTGAAGCGCGCGAGTCCATAACCGATCAGGAACAGCGCCGAAATCGCGCCGACCGGACGCTGCTTGCGCGAGAACGTCCAGATCACGATGAACAGCACGAGCCCTTCCAGCGCGATTTCGTACAACTGCGACGGATGACGCGGCAGCATGTGGTAACGCTGAAAAATTTCCGTGAGGTGATACTGCGCGTCGAGCTGCGGATTCTTCGAGAGCCACACGGCGTCGTCGTTCGTCGAGTTCTGGAAGAGCATCGCCCACGGCGCGTTCGGGTCCGTCACGCGGCCCCACAGCTCGCCGTTGATGAAATTGCCGAGTCGCCCCGCCGCGAGACCGAGCGGCACCATCGGCGCGACGAAATCCGTCACCTGCAGCCACGTGCGCTTGCGGTGATACGCGAACAGCACCATCGCGAGCGTCACGCCGAGAAAGCCGCCGTGAAACGACATCCCGCCTTCCCATACCTTGAAGATATCGAGCGGATGCGCGGCGTAATAACTGGCCTTGTAAAACAGCACGTAGCCAATGCGCCCGCCCAGAATCGTGCCGAGCACGCCGTAGAACAGCATGTCGTCGATGTCCTTCACGGTCCAGCCTTGCGCGGCGACATAAGGCAGCCGCAGCCGCAACCGGCCGATGACGATGGCCGACACGAACGCCACCAGGTACATGAGGCCGTACCAGCGCACGGCGAGCGGTCCGAGATGAATCGCGATGGGATCGAAATTGGGATGTATGAGCATTCTGATGTGGGAATCTTTAAGCGGGCTACAGGGGCGAATCATACAGAACCGGCGCTTTCGGCCCTCGAACGGACGATTTCGATGAACCCGGCGAGCACCGGACTCACTTCCGCGATCCGCCATACCAGCCCCGTTTCCACGAAAGGACCGGGATCGAGAAGCGGACGATACACGACGCCCGTGCGCCTTAGATGACGCAGCGATTGCGGCACGAGCGCGACGCCCATGCCGGCGGACACGAGGCTCACGATGGTCTGCATCTGGATCGCCTCCTGGCCGATACGCGGCGTGAGCCCGGCCGCGCCATAGCAGCCCATGATGATGTCGTGCAAGCCGGGCGCGAGACGCCTCGGAAAGACGACGAGCGGCGCGGCGGCGAGATCGTGCAGGTCGACGGGTTCGTCTTCGCTCGAATTCAGCTCTTGCGCCTGCTTCTCGGACATCGCGATCATCAGCGGCTCGCGCGCGATCGGCACATACTCGAGCGACGACGCGTAACGCGGCGGCAGCGGCGGAATGACGAGGCCCGCATCGACGCGCCCGGCGACGAGTTCGTCGATCTGCACGTCGCTCGTCGCTTCGGTCAGTTGCAGACGCACGCCGGGATGACGCGCACCGAAATCGCGCAGCAGCGCCGGCAGAAGCCCGTAATCGGCGGTGGAGACGAACGCGAGCGACAGCACGCCCGCCTCGCCGCGCGCGAGCGATTGCGCGAGCGGACGCAGTGCATCGGCGGATGCGAGCAGGCGGCGCACTTCCGGCAACAGATCCTTGCCGACGGGCGTCAGCTCCACGGTCCGTTTCGTGCGCACGAAAAGCGCGACGCCGAGCGATTCTTCCAGCGCGCGGATCGCCTGCGAGAGCGGCGGCTGCGTCATCGCGAGGCGCGCGGCGGCACGGCCGAAGTGCATCTCTTCGGCGACCGTCACGAAATAACGCAGGAGCCGTAGTTCCATTGATATGTTTTGCGACCTAGTAAGCCCTGAATAATATATTGGACAGACACATAGCGCGGTTGCATTCTTGCTGCATCAAATCAAGAACATCCCCTCAGGAGCACACCATGGCCTTCAATCGCCGCTCGAAGCACATTACTCAGGGCGTCGCGCGCTCGCCCAATCGCTCGATGTATTACGCCCTCGGCTACAAGGAGGAGGACTTCGACAAGCCGATGATCGGCGTCGCCAATGGCCACTCGACGATCACGCCGTGCAACGCGGGCTTGCAGCGCCTCGCGGACGCCGCCGTCGAATCGATCAGGAAATCCGATGCGAATCCGCAGATTTTCGGCACGCCGACGATCTCCGACGGCATGTCGATGGGCACCGAAGGCATGAAGTACTCGCTCGTGTCGCGCGAGGTAATCGCGGACTGCGTCGAGACCGCCGTGCAAGGCCAGTGGATGGACGGCGTCGTCGTGATCGGCGGCTGCGACAAGAACATGCCGGGCGGCATGATCGGCATGGCGCGCATGAACGTGCCGTCGATCTATGTGTATGGCGGCACGATTCGCCCCGGCAACTGGAAGGGCAAGGATCTGACGATCGTGTCGTCTTTCGAGGCGGTCGGCGAGTTCACCGCGGGGCGCATGTCGGAGGAGGATTTCAAGGGCGTCGAGAAGAACGCGTGCCCGTCGACCGGCTCGTGCGGCGGCATGTACACGGCGAACACGATGAGCTCGTCGTTCGAGGCGCTCGGCATGTCGCTGATGTATTCGTCGACGATGGCGAATCCGGATCAGGAAAAGGTCGATTCCGCGGCCGAATCGGCGCGCGTACTCGTCGAAGCGGTGAAGAGGGATCTGAAGCCGCGCGACATCATCACGAAGAAGTCGATCGAGAACGCGGTGGCGCTCATCATGGCGACGGGCGGCTCGACGAACGCCGTGCTGCACTATCTCGCCATCGCGCACGCGGCGGACGTGGAATGGAGCATCGACGACTTCGAGCGCATGCGCAAGAAAGTGCCGGTCATCTGCGATCTGAAGCCTTCCGGTCAATATGTCGCGACAGACTTGCACAAAGCCGGCGGCATTCCGCAAGTGCTGAAGATCCTGCTCGACGCGGGTCTCTTGCACGGCGACTGCATCACGATCACCGGCCGCACGATGGCCGAAGAACTGAAGGACGTGCCGAGCAAGCCGCGCGCGGATCAAAAGGTCATCTTCCCGATCGAGCAGGCGCTTTACAAGGAAGGGCATCTCGCGATCCTGCGCGGGAATCTCGCGGAAGACGGCGCGGTCGCGAAGATCACGGGCCTGAAGAATCCGGTCATCACGGGTCCTGCGCGCGTGTTCGACGACGAGCAAAGCGCGATGGACGCCATTCTCAGCGACAAGATCAAAGCTGGCGACATTCTCGTGCTGCGCTATCTGGGGCCGGTCGGCGGTCCGGGCATGCCGGAGATGCTCGCGCCGACATCGGCGATCATCGGCAAGGGGCTGGGCGAATCCGTCGGCTTCATCACCGACGGGCGTTTCTCGGGCGGCACCTGGGGCATGGTGGTCGGCCACGTCGCGCCGGAAGCGTTCGCGGGCGGCACCATCGCGCTCGTGCAGGAAGGCGATTCGATCACCATCGACGCGCACAAGCTGCTTCTGCAACTGAACGTGGATGACGCCGAACTCGCGCGCCGCCGCGCCGCGTGGAAGCAGCCCGCGCCGAAGTACACGCGCGGCGTGCTGGCGAAATTCGCGGCGCTCGCGGGGCCGGCGAACAAGGGCGCGGTGACGGGTTGACGCGCAACCGGCGCGCGCGTCACCAGATGTAGCGCGCGCCGAGCAGCCCTTCGTAGCTCCGATAACCGCCGTCGCCTTGCTGATAGCCGAGATTGCCCCACACGCGCCACTGTTTCGCGATCTGGCCTTGCGCGCCGAGCTTGAACTCCATGCGATTTCTCGGGCCGTCCTGCGACACGCGCACGTCGTTGAACGAAACCGAGGAAAGCTGCGTGTCGTGCCACCAGTTGATTTCCGCGAACGGCAGCCATCCGGGCGACGCCGCCGAGCCTGGCGCGTGAAAGATCCGCACACCGACGCGCGTCGTGAATCCGCCGCCATCGTCGCTGTGAATCACCGTTCCGTTGTTCTCGACGTGATCGCCGGCGTGATAGTTCGTGTAGATCAACTGAAGCTGCGGCTCGACGAGCACCGGTCCCGTCGATGTCTGCCCGAGCGCGAAGGCCCAGCCGCCTTCGAGCGATCCCGCCCACACGCTGCTCGAATAATTCTCGCCCGGCAGATCCGCGCCCTTCACGGTGTTGTCGAAATGGGCGTACTGCAGCCAGGTGTCGACGTACGGGCCATCGGCTGACCAGGCATTGCCGCGCCACGTCGCGTAGACGCCCGCGCTCGCCCCGTTGACGTTGCCGCGCGCGGTCGCGGAACTGTTCTGCGCGGTCGCATCGGTGGTGGACGAGCCGTAGCCCGCCATCACGCCCGCCTGCCAGCGATGCCCGTCCGACACCCGATGCAGCAGGTCGATGCCCGCCTGCACGAGCGCGGTGTCCGTCGATTCGCCGATACACCCGCTGGCCGCGTCGCTGTCGGTATGCGCGCCTCTCGTGCGCGCCCAGGCCGTCGCGTTATCGGCGTCCGGCGGTAGCGCGGCGTAGGAATCGGCGAAGCCTGCGCGATCGTGCAGTGTCATCGTGAACATCGTTTCGGCCGAGCGCTGATTGCCGAGGTAAGCGCCCGGCTCCGGGCGCGGCGTCGGCGCCGAACGCAGATACCAGTCGCCATCGCCCGGCGTCGCCAGGCCGCCTTGCCGCAGACTGTATTCGTACTGACCCGCGACCACGCGGCCGTCAAGCGTGAACACGCCGTTCGATTGCCCGTCCACCTGGACGATCTCGATGCCGTTCGCCGTTTGCGCGCCCGCGCCGCCCGCATTTGCGATTGCGACCCGCGTCTGCCCCGCCGTGCCGCCGTGTACGACAAGTCTGTCGGTCGCCGATCCGTCGCCCGCGAGCACCGTGGAGAGCGCCATCCGGCCGTTGTTGCCGGTGTAATCGCCCGCGACGGTCAGCGTGCTCGCGGGCGCGGCGCTCGCCATGCGAATCTCGCCGTTGTTCGTGAGCGCGCCGCCGATGAGGAATTGTCCCGCCGGACCGCCCGCGAAACCCGGCGCGGCATCGGCTATGGCCAGCACGCCGTTGTTGAGCACCGCGCCGCCCACCGAGCCATAGCCGCCGAAGGTCGCGCTCGGAGCCACGCTTACCTGAGACGTATTCGCGAGCCGCGCGCCGTCGGTCAACACCAGCGCGCCGGCATCGACGCGCGTGGCGCCGCTGTAGGTTTGCGCGTTGGTCAACGTGACGACGCCGCTGCCTTGCTGAACGACATCGCCCGTGCCGCTGATCGTGTTGCGGAAGATCACGTTGTCGGCGCGGTCGAAGACGAGCGCGCCGTCATCGACGACGTTCCCGGCGACGCTGCCCGTCGTCCCGCCCGCGCCGAGCCGCAGCGCGCCCGAAGCAATCGTCGTCGTGCCGGTGAACGTGTTGTCGCCGCTCAGCGTCAGCGTGGCCGCGCCGCTCTTCGTCAAACTGCCTGCGCCGCCGATCGTGCCGCTGAACGTCGAATCGGCCGCGCTGTTCACGCTCAGCGCACCGCCGGCGAGCGTCACATTGCCCGCGCCGGCGAGATCGCTGACGTGCTGATCGAAGCCGCGCAGATCGAAGGTCGCGCCCGCCGCCACCGCGAGCTGCGAACTTCCCGCGATCACGTCGCGCGCGCCCGCGGCGAGCGTGCCGGCATCGATCAGCGTCGCGCCGGTATAGCCGTTCGCCGCCGACAGGATCAACGTGCCCGCGCCCTTCTTCGTCAACGTCCGGCCGTCCCAGCCGCTCGCGAACCGGCCAGTCTGGTCGTTGAGCGCGACATCGGCATTGAAGGTATCCGCCGCGCCTGCGAGCGTGAACGCGCCGTCGCCCTGTGCCGCGCCTGCGAGCCAGCGCAGGCCGAAGCCGACTTCGTAGTCGAGCCCGTTGTTGGTCTTCGCGCCGGCGAGCGTCAGATAATCGACGGGACTCGCCGTGCCGCCGAACCCGACGCTCGCGAAATCGCCTGCGATACCGCCGCTCGTATGGATGATGTCAAAGCGCGTGCTCGTGAGCGCGCTCGCGGAATCCGGCGCGCTCGCGCCGAAGCCGCTCACGTTCAGCGCGCCGCCGAGACTCGCGCTCGCCGCCGTGATGATCGGCTGGGCCTGTCCGATGGCGATCGTCAGCGCTGCGCCCGGCGCCTGGCTGAAGTTCGTCGCGACGTTCAGCGTCGAATCCGCGGCGATGGCGGTCGTCGTGCCCGGCTGCGTCGCATAGCTGCCCGCATTGAACGCGCCCGCCTGATTCAGCGCGAGCGTGCCCGCTTGCACGTTTACCGCGCCTTGCGACGATCCCGCTGCTGTCAGCGCGGCGGTGCCGCTGCCCGCCTGCACGAGCGTGCCCGTTCCCGTTATCGCGCCGTCGAACGAAAAGGCGTCGCTGCGATTGAACCGAAGCAGGCCGTCATTGACGACATTGCCCGTCACGATGCCGGCCGCGCCGCCCGTGCCGAGCGTGAGCGAGCCCGAAGACCTTACCGTCGTGCCGCCGCCGTTCTGAATGACCGCGCCGCCGAGCGTCAGCGCGCCTTCGACATCGAGCGCCGCTGAGGATGTCCCGCCCATCAGCACCGTGCCGTTGAGCGTCCAGTCGCTGCCCGCGCGGGGGTTCAGCCGGACGAAGCCATGTTCGGGACTTGCGAAGAAGTTCCCCGACTCCGTGTTGGTGCCCGTCAGGATGATCGAATTGTCTGTGCTCTGGCTGGTGATGGCGTTGCCATTGCCGCTTATCAGCCGCGAACCCGCGCCGAGCGTCACGACGTTGTTCGGGCCGAATAGCAGAATGGCCGTTTCCGACCCGCTGGCAATGACGCCGGCGTTATCGAGCGTGCTCCCGCTTTGGAGCCGCACGCCCGCCCCGATCGTGCTGCGGATCACGCCCGTGGCGCCATTGCGTACCTCCATGGGAAGGCCGCTTCTGCCGAGAATGCCTTCGTGATAGGCATCGATGAGTCCGTCATTGTGGATCACCGCCGTTCCGGCACTCACGAGGATCCCGCTGCCGTTATCCTGATCGCCCATACCCGAGCGGATGACCGCCCCGGCGTGATTGTTCACGGTCACGTTGCCCGTCGATCCGAGGAGAATGCCGTCCGTGCTGGCCGTCACCGCCGAGTTGGCGTTGAGCGTTCCGAAGTTGTCGACGGTCCCGCTCGCCGCGCCCAAGTAGGTAATTGCATGGCTGATACGCGCGCTGACATCGCCGCGATTGACGATATTGTTGGCTGCACCGTTGTTGTTGAAGAGGATGCCGTGCGTATGGCCCAGCGCCGCGCCGGACACCTGATTGACGAGCGATCCGGGCACGTCGAACACAACTGCCGCCGCGATGTTGTCCGTAGAACTGATGATCGAACCCGCGTTCGACATGGTTACGGGCGCAATGCCCTCGACGTTGATGGCGTTGCCCGATGAGGTCGTGATCGCGGTGCCGGGGTTGATCAGGTAGGACGTGTCGGTGGAAACCGTCTGCGTGGCCGAGCTTGGCCCGAGTGTCGTGACGGCGTGCGCCGACATCGCGAAAAGAAGGAGCACGGCGGCGGAATGAGGACGCCGTTCAGTAAAGAATGGCCGGTCCCGCCCGCGATATCGTTGTTTGCTCATGCGCTGGACGACTCCGTTCCACCGACGTCCCAAGGCGTGCATCACGACTGCGAGTCACGCGCTCATCGCTGTATCTGGTCGAAGCATTGGCAGTATAGGTAAACGCCCGTCGAATTCCGGCGTCATCCTCTTTGTAACGATATGCGTGGCAGGCGAACATGATCAGTTCGCCAAAAGAAATAGCGCAACAATCGAACGCGCGCGTTCGACTGGAGAAACAGGGTGTCGCCGGGATCAGGTTATCGCGTGCCGGGCGGAGATACCGTCGCCGCGATAGAACTCATTCGCCGCGCTGACGGCGCAACTCTTCCTCGACTGCATCGCGCACCCATTCGCTCATCCGGCCTTCGAGCGCCATCGCGACTTCGCGCGTGATCGCCGACACGAGTTGCGTCGAATGTTCGCGCAGCACTTCGCGGCAGCGTTCTTCGATGAGCGCGCGCGCATCGCCTGTCAGGAAGTTCGTGAAGCGGCCGCGCAGCCGCTCGGCGATCTGGTCCGCGTCGTATTCGATCGCGGCGTTGATCGACGGCGCGCGCGCGTATTCCGGCTTGCCGGGCACGACGACATCGGTCAGCGTCGGAATGGAGGAATCGAAGGATTCGGGCTTGTCGGTCATCTCGGGTGGTCTCCTTTGTCACTGCCAGGTAGCGCACGCAACGCGCGCTTTCTGTTCGCTCAACCGCCCTGATTGTGCGTCTCGATCGCATAGCCGCGATCGCGATAGAAGCGATAACGCTCGCGGCCCGCGGCGAGTTCGTCCCCCTCGCTGCCGACGATCTCGACGAGCCGCTCGAAGCGCGCGAACTGCGCGGACACCGGCGCGCCGAGATTCACCAGCACCTGATGATGCGGCGCTTCATCCAGATTCGACGTGAGCACGACAGGCGTGTCCAGCGCGAGCGCGCTCTTCGCCATGCAGTGCGGCACGAATTCGAGCGGCTGGAAGGTCCACAACTGCTCGTCGAACGCGGCGAGACGCTGCGGTTCGGCGAGCACGACGAGCGGCTTGCCGCTCGCATACACCTTGCGCGCGAGGCGGCAGGCGTAGGCGAGCGGATCGCCGACATTCGTATGGAAGTCGATGCGTGTCATGCGCCCGCGCGATCGATCAGGAACTGCGAAAGCAGCGGCACGGGACGGCCCGTCGCGCCCTTCGCCGCGCCGCTCTTCCACGCGGTTCCGGCGATATCGAGGTGCGCCCACGGATACGCCGTCGCGAAGCGCGACAGGAAGCACGCCGCCGTCACGCTGCCGGCCGGACGTCCGCCGATATTCGCGACATCCGCGAAATTCGACTTGAGCTGGTCCTGATACTCGTCGTCGAGCGGCAGGCGCCATGCCGGATCGGACGCTTCGCGCGATGCGTCGAGCAACTCGCCCGCGAGCGCGTCGTCCTTCGAGAAGAGACCGGTGTTGTGATGCCCGAGCGCGATGATGCACGCGCCCGTGAGCGTCGCGATATCGACCACGGCGGCGGGCTTGAAGCGCTCCGCGTAGGTCAAGGCGTCGCACAGGATCAGGCGGCCTTCGGCGTCGGTGTTGAGCACTTCGATGGTCGTGCCGTTCATCGCCGTGATGATGTCGCCCGGCTTCACCGCGTTGCCCGCGGGCATGTTCTCGCAAGTCGGGATCACGCCGATCACGTTGAGCTTCAGGCCCATTTCGGCGACCGCGCGCATCGTGCCGAACACGGAACCCGCGCCGCACATGTCGTATTTCATCTCGTCCATCGCCTCGCCCGGCTTGATCGAGATGCCGCCCGAGTCGAACGTGATGCCCTTGCCGACCAGCACGATCGGCGCGTTCTTGCCCTTCGTCTTGCTCGCTTCGACGCCCGCGCCCTGGTAATGCATGACGATGAACTGCGGCGGCTCGACCGAACCCTTCGCCACCGACAGGAACGAGCCCATGCCGAGCGCCTCGATCTGCTTCTGGCCGAGCACCTCGACCTTCAGCTTGAAGTCGCGGCCAAGCTTCTTCGCGGTCTGGCCGAGATAGGTCGGCGTGCAGACGTTCGGCGGCAGATTGCCGAGATCGCGCGTGAGATCCATGCCGTTCGCGATCGCGACGCCCTGCTTCACCGCGACCCTGGCGGCTTTCTCGTCCGCGGAATCGATGCTGAACACGATCTTCCTGAGCGAGCGCGCGCCGTTGTCGGGCTTGCTCTTCATCTGCGTGAATTTGTAGGTCAGCTCGCGCAGCGCGAGGATCGCGGCGCGCACGGCCCACACGCCGTCGCGCTCCTGGACCGGCAGTTGAGCGAGCGTGAAGGTCGCCTGGCCGATCTTCGAGCCGAGCAGCACGCGCCACGCGGCGCGCACGGCTTCGCCATAGGCTTTCTGATTGAAGGCGTCCTGCTTGCCGAGCCCGACGAGCAGCACGCGCGATGCGCCGATGCCGGTCACTTCGGGCACGAGCAGCGTCGTGCCGGCGCGGCCGCTCATGTCGCCGGCTTTCACGACGCGCGAAATGAGGCCCTTGGTGGCGACGTCCATGTCGCGCGCGGCGCCCGTGAGCGTCTGCGCTTCAAAGATGCCGAGCACGATGACATCCGACTTTCCGGTAAGGAAACCATTTGCCTCGCCTTTGCTCCAATCACAGGCTTTTATGCTAAAGTCCATCGCGCTTATCCTCGGATAAAATCTAGGCTGAAGGATGAAAGCCGCAATTATCCGCTATTTTTTCCGCGGCGGTCACAGGCGCAAAGCGAGGATGAGCACGATGCCCTTCCCCTTCGCCACAAGATGCGTGCATGATTCCGCATCCCCGCCGGCAAATCGCAAAATTCAATGATCTTCGAACGCTCCCTGCAGCGCGAACTCGCGTATACGGCCGGCGCCGTGTTCATGGTCCTGCTCACGATCATGCTCACGACGATGATGATCCGCATCGTCGGCTTCGCGGCGCAAGGTCAGATCGACCCGAAAGACGTCGTCGTGCTGATCGGGCTTACCGTCATCGGCTATCTCGCGGTCATGCTGATCGTGACGCTGTTCGTCTCCATCCTCTTCGTGCTCACGCGCTGGTATCGCGACTCGGAAATGGTCGTGTGGCTCGCGTCGGGCGTGAGTCAGACGCAGCTCATCAAGCCGATCGCCGTGTTCTCGACGCCGATCATCATCCTCATCATGTTCTTCGCTTTCGTCGGCTGGCCGTGGTCGAATCAGCAGAGCAAGCTCATCAAGCAGCGCTTTCAGCAGCGCGATGAAGTGTCGCTGCTCGCGCCGGGCCAGTTCCGCGAATCGCCGGCGAGCCATCGCGTGTTCTTCATCGAGAAGATGTCGCAGGATCAGGGGCACGTCGAGAACGTGTTCGTCACGAGCACGGAAGGCGGCAAGGTCAACGTGATCGTTTCGAAGAACGGGCACACCGAAACGCGTCCCGACGGCGACCGCTTCATCGTGCTCGACAACGGCCGCCGCTACGACGGCGAGCCCGGCCAGCCGAACTTCCGGATCATGGAATTCGAGCGCTATGGTGTGAAGATAATGAGCCGCCAGGTCGTCAACACGCCGACGACCACGGGCATCTACACGCCCGATCTGCTCGCGGATCCGACCAAGGAAAATCTCGCGGAGTTCGCGTGGCGCGCGGGCTTGCCGATCATCGCCATCAATCTGATGCTGCTCGCCATTCCGCTTTCGTATCAAAACCCGCGCCGCAGCCGCACGATCAATCTCGTGATGGCCGTGCTCATCTATCTCACGTATTCGAACCTGCTGAACGTCGTGCAGTCGTGGATCGAGCAAGGCAAGCTGTCGTTCGGCGTGGGACTCGTCGGGCTGCACCTCGTCGTGGGGGCGCTCGTCGCATTCATCTTTTGGCTGCGGATTCGCAACCGGCCGCTCTTCAGGCTCTCGTCGCTGACGGGTTCAAAGGGGGCCTGACATGTTGCGCATCTACGAACGATACTTCGCGCGCCAGATCTACCTCGCGTTCATCTTCATCCTGTTCGCGTTCTCGGGGCTGTTCTTCTTCTTCGACCTGATCAACGAGCTGAACACGGTCGGGCACGGCAAATACAACTTCATGCTCGCGGTGCTGCGCGTCGGGCTGCAGACGCCTTCGCGCTTCTACGAGATCATTCCCGTCGCCGCGCTCATCTCGGCCATTTACGTCTTCGCGCAGATGGCGGCAGCCTCGGAATTCACGATCTTCCGCGTGTCGGGGCTTTCGACCGGCGCGGCGCTGCGCTCGCTGATGAAGATCGGCATTCCGTTGGTGTTCATCACGTACCTCATCGGCGAAGTGATCGGGCCATACACGGACCAGTTGTCCGAGCGCGTGCGGCTTGAGGCGCTCGGATCGTCGGTGTCATCGAATTTTCAGTCGGGCGTGTGGGTCAAGGACACGTTGACGGCGAAAGAGAACGGCGAACAGGTCACGCGTTTCGTCAACGTCGGCACGCTGAACCCCGATACGACGATCGCCAACGTGCGAATCTACGAGTTCGATTCGAAGTTCCGCCTGACCAACGTACGCATCGCGAAGACGGGTGTGTACGCGCCGCCCGGCCACTGGAAGCTCACCGGCGTGACCGACACCCGCCTGAACGACGCGCCGCCGCAGGCCGTCAATCCCGGCGACACGTTGAATCCGGTGTATCGCGCGACGCAGACCACGCTGCCGGAGTACTCGTTGCGCTCCGAGCTGACGCCGCAGATTCTGTCGGTGCTGCTCGTGTCGCCGGACCGGATGTCGATGTTCAACCTCTTTCGCTATATCCAGCATCTGACGGAGAACCATCAGGACGCGCAGCGCTATCAGATCGCGTTCTGGCGCAAGATTCTTTATCCGTTCGCGGTGTTCGTGATGCTGATTCTGTCGCTGCCGTTCGCGTACCTGCATACGCGCGCGGGCGTGGTCGGCGTGAAGGTGTTCGGCGGCATCATGATCGGCATGAGCTTCCAGTTGTTCAACACGCTGTTCTCGCATATCGGCAATCTGAATACCTGGCCCGCGCCGCTCACGGCGGCCGCGCCCGCGCTCGCCTATCTGGCGGTCGGGTTGATCGGACTGAAGTGGGTCGAGCGGCACTGACGTTTCTTCTCTGACGGAGAACGCGCGATGAAGAAGCACGGCATCATCCTGTTCGGTCACGGCGCGCGCGATCCGCGCTGGGCCGAGCCATTCGAGCGGCTCGCGCAGAAGTTGCGTGGTTCGCGCGGCGATCAGCCGGTGGCGCTGGCGTTTCTCGAGTTGATGTCGCCGGATTTGCCGGCCGCAGTGGCGCGGCAAGCCGCCGATGGATGCGATGCCATTACGGTCGTGCCCGTGTTTTTTGGGCAGGGCGGGCATGTGCGTCGCGATTTGCCGGAGATCGTCGAGAAGTGCCGGAAGGCACATCCCGACGTTGCGATTTTCTGCGCGACGGCAGTCGGGGAAGATGACGCGGTGCTGGAAGCGGTCGCGGGGTATTGTTTGCGGCAGATGGGCGCGTAGTTCATCGCTGGCCGTTCGGCCGAATGGCACCCTCCGAATCGAGCGCCTCTACTTGGATTGACTTTTCCGTATATCCGATTGGGCCCCGTATGGATCTGCTCATTTCCAAATAGGCAATAGCCTCGCAGTACGCATTCCCGCGGCAGCAACTCGAAAAAGAAGAAAATCAAGCTCGTCGACTTTTGAATTCCGAGATCCAAAGCAAAAGGAGCGCACCGTCTCCGGTGCGCTCCTTACTTTGAGCCTGTCAAACGACATCAAGCCGCCGCCTGCATCCCCTTCAAATGCACCTTCGGCTTCACCGCCGACGCCCGTTCGCGAAACGCCTCACCGATCATCAGCAAGCTCGGCTGCGACGGATCCAGCCACTCCTGCGCCTCACCCAGCGCCATACGCGCGAGCGTCAACGTCAGCGTGCGTTCGCGCGGCGTGCTGCACGCCTCCACGATCGCCACCGGCGTCGAGCCGGGACGTCCCGCATCGATCAACTGCTGCGCGATGTCCGGCGCGCTGTCGCGGCCCATGTAGAACACGAGCGAATCGGCCTTCGCCTGCTCGCGAATCTCGTCGCTGTCCGCCGCACGCGAATGCGTCGCCAGTGCGACGCTGCGCGCCACACCGCGCAAGGTCAGCGAGCGCTTGAGCGTCGCCGCGCTCGCGAGCGCCGCCGTGATGCCCGGCACCACTTCGAACTCGATGCCCGCAACTTCGAGCGCGCGCATTTCCTCGTCGGCGCGGCCGAAGAGCATCGGATCGCCGCCCTTCAGACGCACCACGACACCGTGTTCCAGCGCAGCATCGACGATCTGCTTGTTGATGAAGTGCTGCGCCGTCGAACGCTGTCCGCAGCGCTTGCCGACAGCAATCTTCTTCGCGTTGGGCGCGTAGTCGAGCATCGCCGGTTCGACGAGCGCGTCGTGCAGCACGACGTCCGCCTGCTCGAGCAAGCGCATGCCGCGCACGGTGATGAGATCCGCCGCGCCCGGCCCCGCTCCGATCAGATAGACCTTACCCATTGCAATCATCCGTCGCTAAATGTCGATCAAGCCGCGATCGAACGAATCATGCCGGCGGCGACCGTGTGATGCGTCGCTTCATCGATCAGCACGAACGCGCCGGTGCCCTGATGCGTATCGTACTCGTCCGCGACGATCGGCTTCTGCAACGTGAGCGCCACGCGGCCGATGTCGTTCATCGCGAGCGTGCTGCGATCGACCGAATGCGACAGCGTATGCACGTCCAGCACCTGCTTCACCGCGCCGATGCGCGCGAACACCGTGTTCGTCGTCTGTTTCAGCAGATATTTGCGCTGCGGCGAAAGCGGCTCTTCGTCGAACCAGCAGAGGTCCGCTTCGAGCTTCTTCGCCGGCTCGACCTTCGCCGCGGCGGGCACGAAGGTATCGCCGCGCGACACGTCGACGTCTTCCGTCAGGCGAATCGTCACCGTCTGGCCAGCGAACGCGCGATCCACCGGCGCGACACCACCCGGCACTGGCGCGATGATCTCGGCAACCGTCGCTTCGCGGCCGGCGGGCAGCACGGTCAGCGCATCGCCGACGCGCACTTCGCCCGCTTCGACGCGGCCCATGTAGCCGCGGAAATCGTCGGCTTGCGAGCCGTCCTGACGCGCGACCCATTGCACCGGGAAACGCAGCGCCTGATCGTTCGGCTGCGCGACCGGCAGCGATTCCAGCAGATCGAGCAGCGGCTCGCCTGCGTACCACGGCATGCGCTCGCTCGCCGTCACGATGTTGTCGCCCTTCAGCGCCGACACCGGCACGAAGCGCACGTTCGACAGCCCGAGCTGACGCGCGAGCACGACGTACGCATCGCGAATCTCGTTGAAGCGCGCTTCGCTGTACTCGACCAGATCCATCTTGTTGATCGCGACGATCACGTGCTGCAGACCGAGCAGCTTGACGATCGCGCTGTGGCGCTTCGTCTGCGGCAGCAGTTGCGCGACGCCGTCCTCGAACGTGACGCGCGTTGCGTCGACGAGAATGATCGCCGCATGCGCCGTCGACGCGCCCGTCACCATGTTGCGCGTGTACTGCTCGTGGCCCGGCGTATCGGCGATGATGAACTTGCGCTTCGCCGTGGCGAAATAGCGATACGCGACGTCGATGGTAATGCCCTGCTCGCGCTCGGCTTCGAGGCCGTCCGTGAGCAGCGAGAGGTCGATTTCATCGCCGACCGTGCGCTTGTTCTTCGCGCGCGAAATCGCCGACAACTGATCCGACAAGACGGCCTTGCTGTCGTACAGCAGACGGCCGATCAGCGTGCTCTTGCCGTCGTCGACGGAACCCGCGGTGATGAAGCGCAACACGCCCAGATCTTCAGCTTGATAGATGCTCATGACTCGTTTCTTCCTGTGGCGTGATGCTTAGAAATAACCTTGCTTCTTGCGCTGTTCCATCGCGGCTTCGGAAGCCTGATCGTCCATGCGCGTCGCGCCGCGTTCCGTGATTTCCGTCACGGCCGTTTCCGCGATGATCTTCTCGACGTCATCGGCATCGCTCGCGACCGGGCACGTGCAACTGATATCGCCGACGGTGCGGAAACGCACTTGCGCGATCTCGGCGGTCTCGCCTTCGCGCACCGGCGTGAGCGGCGTTACCGGCACGAGCAGGCCGTTGCGGCGCACGATCTCGCGGTCATGCGCGTAGTAGATGTTCGGCAGTTCGAGCTTTTCGCGCGCGATGTACTGCCACACGTCGAGCTCGGTCCAGTTCGAGATCGGGAACACGCGCAGATGCTCGCCGTTGTGCAGACGCGCGTTGTAGATGCTCCACAGTTCCGGACGCTGCGCCTTCGGATCCCACTGGCCGAATTCATCGCGGAACGAGAAGATGCGCTCTTTCGCGCGCGCCTTTTCTTCGTCGCGGCGCGCGCCGCCGATCATCGCCGTGTAGCCGTATTGCTCGATGGTTTCGAGCAGCGTCACCGCTTGCGCGGCATTGCGCGAATCCGTCTCGCGACGCAGACGCACCGTGCCCTTCTTGATCGAATCCTCGACATGACCGACGACGAGCTCCGCGCCGATCTCGGCCGCGCGGCGATCGCGGAAATCGATCACTTCCTGGAAGTTGTGACCCGTGTCGATGTGAACCAGCGGGAACGGCAGCGTCGTCTTGCGGCCCCCGCCGAGGCCGAACGCCTTGAGCGCGAGCGCCAGCACGACGACCGAATCCTTGCCGCCCGAGAACAGGAGCGCGGGCTTGCTGCATTCCGCGACCAGTTCGCGAATGATGTGGATCGACTCGGCTTCGAGCCAATCCAGGTGATCCATGCGAGTCGCCTTGTTGACGACCGGTGCGGTGACGTTAGAGTCGAGCGTCGTGCTCATGTTCGTCGATCCTTTTTCTAGCGGCGCTTCTATGAGCGCCGCGTTCAGTGACAGGGGGTAGTGCCTTAGATCGCGGAGCTTGGTGCTGCTTCGACGATCTTGATGTTCGTGATGTGCAAGCCGCATTCCTTCGTATCGCGCGATTCCCACCACCAGCGTCCGGCGCGGCTGTCTTCGCCGGGGCGCACCGCGCGCGTACAAGGCTCGCAGCCGATGCTCGGATAGCCGCGCGCGTGCAGCGGATTCACGGGCACATCGAAGGCTTTCAGGTAATCCCACACATCGGTTTCGGTCCAGTCCGCGAGCGGATTGAACTTGGCGATGTTGCGCGGCTCGTCGCGCTCTTCCTCGTGCAGCTCGGCGCGCGTCACCGATTGTTCGCGGCGCTGTCCCGTCACCCACGCGGAGACATCGGACAGCGCGCGATTGAGCGGCTCGACCTTGCGGATATGGCAGCAGCTCTTGCGCAAATCAATGCTTTCGTAGAACGCGTTCAGACCGTGATCGCGCACGTAGGCATCGACCGCGTCCTGTTGCGGATGAAACTGCTCGATGTCGTAGCCGTAGCGCGCTTTCACGGTATCGAGCATGCCGAGCGTTTCCGCGTGCAAACGGCCCGTATTCAACGAGAAGATGCCGATCTTCACATCGCGCGAAAGGATGGCGTGCGTCAGCACCATGTCTTCGGCGGCGAGACTGCTGGCTAGCTTGACGTTCTGGTGGCGCGCCGCGATCGAATCGAGCAGCGCATCCAGGCGTTCAACCTTGGCTTGCAATTCAGGCGTCATACATCAGGCTCCAAGCGCTGCGACGAGCGCCGCGCGACGACGGAACAGCGGTTCCGGATTGTCGGTCGCGCCCTGATACAGATTCGTGAACTCGGTGAACGCGTTGAGCGCGTCGTTGATGTCCTTGTCCGCGCGCACGGCGAACGCATCGAAGCCGCAGCGCGCGTGGAATGCAACCTGATCGCGCAGCACGTCGCCGATTGCGCGCAGTTCGCCCGTCCACTGATAGCGCTCGCGCAGCAAGCGGCCGATAGAAAAGCCGCGGCCATCGCGGAACACCGGGAAATCGACGGCGATCACGGAAATCTGCGCGAAATCCGCGACGATGTCGGCGGGTTCGTCGTCCGGCGCGAGCCACACGCCGATGTCTTCTTTCGCGCGCGACGCGACGATCGCCGGCTTGTGCTCTTTCCACAGCGCAAACGGCACGATGATCTTGCCGGCCGGCAGCGCATCGACGGCGGGCAACGTACCGTCTTCGGCGGCGCGCACAACGGTGAAACTGTCTTCGACGACCGCGCGGTTCTTGATAATCAACGTCATTTGCAGATCCTTAAGCGTGAGCCTGGCGCGATGCGTACACGCGCTCCTTGAACGGCGCCATGCCGATGCGGCCGAACGTCTCGATGAAGCGCTCGCCTTCGATGCGGTTGTCGACGAAAGTGTCGATCACTTGCGCGATCACGTCGGGCATCTCTTCGGCCGAGAACGACGGGCCGATCACCTTGCCGAGATGCGCGCCGGTCGCGCCCGAGCTTTGCTCGCCGCCGAGCGTCACCTGATACCACTCCGAGCCGTCCTTATCGACGCCCAGAATGCCGATATTGCCGACGTGGTGATGACCGCACGCGTTGATGCAGCCCGAGATGTTCAGCGAAAGGTCGCCGAGGTCGTGCACGTAGTCGAGATCGTTGAAACGGTCCTGAATGGCGAGCGCGATCGGGATCGACTTGGCATTCGCGAGCGAGCAGAAATCGCCGCCCGGGCACGCGATGATGTCCGTCAACAGGCCGATATTCGCCGTCGCGAAACCGAGCGCCTTCGCGCGTTCCCACACCGTGTGCAGATCGCGCTTCTTCACGTTCGCGAGAATCAGGTTCTGCTCGTGCGACACGCGGATTTCGCCGAACGAGAATTCATCGGCGAGCGCGGCGACGTCGTCCATCTGCTGATCGGTGGCGTCGCCCGGCGCGATGTGGCGCTGCTTGAGCGAGAGCGTCACGGCGGCGTAGCCCGGCACCTTGTGCGGACGCACGTTGCGCTCGACCCAGCGCGCGAACGGCTTGCTGTCGATCAGATGCTTTTCATAGGAAGCGTCGGTGTCCGCGAGCTTCTCGTAGACGGGCGGCGCGAAGAACTTCGACACGCGATCGACTTCTTCCTGCGTGAGCGTCGACGGGCCGTCCTTCAAGTGTTGCCACTCTTCCTCGACCTGCTTGCTGAACTTCTCCGGCGACAGCGCCTTAACGAGAATCTTGATACGCGCCTTGTACATGTTGTCGCGACGGCCGTAGCGGTTGTACACGCGCAGCACGGCTTCGCAATAAGTAAGCAAGTGTTGCCACGGCAGATCGCGCTTGATGATCGCGCCGACGATCGGCGTGCGGCCGAGGCCGCCGCCCGCGAGAATGTCCATCACGACTTCGCCTTGCGCGTTCTTCTTCAGATACACGCCGAGATCGTGGACTTGCACGGCCGCGCGGTCTTCCGCCGAGCCGTTCACCGCGATCTTGAATTTGCGCGGCAGCCACGCGAATTCCGGATGGAACGTCGACCATTGACGCAGAACTTCCGCCCACGGACGCGGATCGACCTGCTCGTCGGGCGCGACGCCCGCGAACTGATCGGCGGTGATGTTGCGGATGCAGTTGCCCGACGTCTGGATCGCGTGCATTTGCACCGACGCGAGCTTGCGCAGGATTTCCGGCGTCTCTTCGAGCTCGACCCAGTTGAACTGGATGTTGGTCCGCGTCGAGAAGTGACCGTAGCCGCGATCGTGCTCGCGCGCGATGGTGGCCAGCATGCGGAGCTGGTCGCTGCGCAGGTTGCCGTACGGGATCGCGATGCGGTGCATGTACGCGTGGCGCTGCATGTACAGGCCGTTCTGCAAACGCAGCGGACGGAATTCTTCTTCGCTCAATTCGCCCGACAAACGTCGGCGGACCTGGTCGGCGTACTGCGCGACACGTTCGTCGACGATACGTTGGTCGATCTGATCGTATTGGTACATTCGGGGGCCCCAAGTTCTTGTGTAAAGCGCAGCGTCCTAGGTTACGCGGCGCGTCTCGTCCATCGAATATCCATTGAGTCGCTATTGCCCGAGCCGTTCAGACTGAACGCTCATTTGCTTATGACAGATGGAGATATGGATATTGGAAAAATTGGACTGATAGTAAAGAACCTGCTATATATTGCAAACGACTGAAAAATTACTTTGATATGCCCGGTAGTAATAAACAAAGGCTATAAATGAATCTGCATCAGTTTCGCTTCGTGCGCGAGGCCGTCCGGCAGAACTTCAACCTGACGGAAGCCGCCAAGGCGCTGTATACGTCGCAGCCGGGCGTCTCGAAAGCGATCATCGAATTGGAAGACGAATTGGGCGTCGAAATCTTCACGCGGCACGGGAAACGCGTGAGGTCGCTCACCGAGCCGGGGCGCATCATTCTCGCGTCGGTCGAGAAAATCTTGCAGGAAGTGGAAAGCCTGAAGCGCGTCGGTAAGGATTACGCCGCGCAGGATCAGGGCAATCTCGTCATCGCCGCCACGCATACGCAGGCGCGTTATTCGCTGCCGTCCGCCATCGCAGAATTCAAGAAGCGCTTCCCGAAGGTCCACCTTTCGATTCTGCAAGGCAGTCCGACGCAAGTCGCCGAAATGGTCATCCACGATCAGGCCGATATCGCCATCGCGACGGAAGCGATCGCCAACTATAAGGAACTGGTGTCGCTGCCCTGCTTCCAGTGGCAGCATCTGGCCGTCATGCTGCCGGATCATCCGCTGTTGGAGCGCAAGACGCTGACGCTCGACGATCTCGCGCAATTCCCGATCATCACTTACGAGGCGTCGTTCGCCGGGCGCACGAAGATCAATCAGGCGTTCGCGCTGCGCAATCTGACACCGGACATCGTGCTCGAAGCCATCGATGCCGACGTCATCAAGACTTACGTCGAACTGGGGCTCGGCGTCGGGATTCTGGCGGATATCGCGTTCAATCCGGAGCGCGATCGGCATTTGCGCGCGATGCCGGTCGGACATCTCTTCGGCACGAACGTCACGCGGCTCGCGCTCAAACAGGGCGCGTACCTGCGCAGCTATGTGTATACGCTCGTCGAACTGCTGTCGCCGTCGCTGAATCGCAAGCTGATCGAACAGGCGCTGTCCGGCGAGCACGAGAGTTACGAGCTTTGAATATCGGCGGCGCCCGCCGCCTAGAAAATCCTGCCCTTTTGGAGACCATCCGATGACGTTGTCGAAGTTCACGCGCCGGCTCGCTGCCGGCGTCGCCTTGTCCGTAGTTGCCGCCGCCGCGCACGCCCAGTTGAAGGTCGGCATCGATCTGTCGAGCACCGGTCCGGCCGCCGCCATCGGCATCACCAGCAAGAACGCGATGCTCATGTGGCCGAAAACCATCGCCGGGCAGAGCGCGGAGTACATCATCCTCGACGACGGCTCGGATCCGGGCGCGGCCGTGCGCAACATCCGCAAGCTCATCAGCGAAGATCACGTCGATGTGATCGTCGGGCCGAACATCACGCCGGCGGCGCTCGCCGCGCTCGATCCCGTCGCCGAATCCGAAACGCCGATGATCACGCTGATCGGCTCGGCATCGGTCGTGGAGCCGCAGGAAGGCAAGAAAGTGTGGGCGTTCAAGATGGCGCAGACCGATCGCGCGATGGCCGACGTCATGACGCGCTACATGGCCAATCACGGCGTGAAGACGGTGGGTTTCATCGGCTTCGCGGACAGCTACGGCGATAGCTGGCACAACGAGTTCACCAAGTTCGCCGATCTTCGGCATATCAAGATTGTCGCGAGCGAGCGTTTCAATCGCACCGATGCGAGCGTCACCGGCCAGATTCTCAAGCTGATGGCCGCGAAGCCCGACGCGGTGCTGATCGCGGGCGCGGGCACGCCGACGGTGTTGCCGCAGCGCACGCTCGTCGAGCGCGGCTACAAGGGCGCGATCTATCAGACGCACGGCATCGCGACGCCCGAGTTCATCAAGCTCGGCGGCAAGGACGTCGAGGGCACCCTGTTCCCGACGCAGCCGGTCGTCGTCGCGCGGACGCTGCCGGCGGATCATCCGTCGAAGAAGGCTGCGCTGGCGTTCGCGAATGCGTATGAGGAGAAGTACGGCAAGGGCACCGTGACGCAGTTCGCGGGCGATGCGGCGGGCGTGTATCCGCGTCTTCAGGACGCCGTGGCGCGCGCGCTGAAGACGGCCAAGCCGGGCACGAAGGAGTTTCGCGTGGCGCTGCGCTCGGAACTCGAGCATGCGCACGAACTGGTCGTGCCGAACGGCGTCGTCAATACGAGCGCGACGGATCACGTCGGTCTGGATCAGCGCGCGAGCGTAATGGGCGTCATCAAGAACGGCGCATTTACGTATCTCGCGCAGTAATGTCCTTTGTTCTGAAAACGCTACTGTCGATGCTTGCCGGCGACGGCGTTTTCGGTCATAATCGCCGACTCGATTGGCTCGTTGGTTCGCTCTGTTCCGCTACGAGTCGATTCAGGCCCAGGTGGTGAAATTGGTAGACGCAGGGGACTCAAAATCCCCCGCCGCAAGGCGTGCCGGTTCGATTCCGGCCCTGGGCACCAGGATTGTTGAAAAAGCCGCTCCGTTGTGAGCGGCTTTTTTGCGTTTGGGGCACGGCTTCGGCGTCATTTCGGCATCTCGCCGGGTTTCGCGGCAATCTGCGTTTGAACGTTGCCTGAACCGCGCCCGACTTCGACGCGCGGCTCATCGCCCGCAGTCTTCCGATAAATCCAGCCCACGACGGGCGGAACGACGAACCTGGCGATCGCGTAAGCCAACACGACAGGCCAATACTCTCGAAAGAAACCCAGCACGAAGTTCAACATTTTTCCACCCACGCCTTCCATTCATTCACCGCGATCGAAAATACATAGTAGACCAGAGCATCCCGAAGAGGATGCATAGGCAGAATCGCCGAACTTCCTCACTGAACGAAGCGACGAGCAAGTATATCCAGAGAAGCATCCCGATTAGAGAGGCGAAAATTCCCAGATTCGCGACAAGAAACGCCTGAGCGATTCGTCGCTCGGAGAACCATCGAGAATAGGCGCCGCGGCGAAGCTCACCCGGCAGCACCGTCAAAGCAAGATTCAGACTGACGCTCGACGCGACGAGCGAAATCGGAAAGAAGTCATCCCTGCCCGGCTGCTTCAGCGCCACCCTCAAGATGTATTCGATCGCGCCCATGAATAGCGGCAGTCCGACGATCAGTTGCCGCGCCGTCGCGTCGAAGCCCCTTCGATTGCATTGTCATCGTCCTTATGTGCGTGATGACACGCAATTTCGCCGATGACGCGAGCGCGCGTAAGTCGTCCGTCCGGCTATGTGCGCTCTCGCGTAGACGCGCACTGCCGCGTCAGCAAAAAATGGCCTCCATCGGCATCGGGAACCCCGGCGCGCGGAGCATCGCGGGGATGCTCGCACGCGCAGCGCCCGCATTTCGGGTTGCTTAGGACCCTCTCGATGTCGTGACCCGCTCGCGCGACGCGCCGAGCCATAACTCGAAGAAAGGTACGACATGAATCGACCTGATCACTCGCTGTCTCTCGACTCCGTCATCTGCAAGCGCTGCAACACCGTTTCCCCTGCCTCGGAAGACACCTGCCCCGCGTGCGGCGCCGATCGTCAGGGCGCGATTTTCACGAGCCGCGCGGCCGAAGCCGCCGCGGCCGCCGCGGCGCCGGTGCCCGCGCCGCTCGACATTCTCGACTGGGACGATAGCCACTGGCTGCAGCGCCTCGTGCGCCGCAGGATGCTGACGTCCTATCCGAACTTCGTCGAGCCCGATGCGCAGGATCAGCGCAAGCCCGCCCGCACCGGCATGGCGATGCTGGTCGGCGGGGTGGTCGCCAGCATCGCGGTCGGCGGATACTTTTACGCGCGTCTGGACGACAACGCGCCGTCGCCGAGCGCGGAGCCCGGTATCAGCGCGGCGGGATCGATTCGCGACGGCGCCTCCGGCGCGCTCAAAGCCGATGCCGCGCGGCACGCATCGTTGGCGCGCTCCAAAGCGGATACGCCGAGTGCGCAGCCTGTCCCGTCAGCGACGACGACAACGACGATCGCGAAGAAGCCCGCGCCGATAGCGGAAACCGCGTCTGTCGCGCCGCGCGTCACGGCATCGAGCATGTTGCCGACGACGCCGCACGTTGCGGCGAACGCGGCTCCGGCGAGCAACGCGTCGCCAGCCATGTTCGCAACTGCGAAGCCGGTGACGCCCGTTCCCACGACGAACGCAGCCGCAGCGACAGCCGCATCGGTCGCTGCCGTCGCGCCGCCGACCAAGCCGACGACGCCGGTCGTCGCATCGCTGCAGATGCCTGAACCGCGCGTGGTCGCGACGATCGCCGCAGCGGCGCCGGTGCCGCCGAAACCGGTGACGCAAGCGCCCGCGCCCGTCGCCCGCGCGATCGAGCAGCCTCGAAATACCGCGCCCGTCGCCCGACAATCCGAACAGCCGCGCAGCACCGCGACGGTCGCCTCGATCGACAAACCGCCCACGCCCGCCACGCCCGCCGTTCAGCCTGCGCCGGAGCCGCTTCCCGCAGCCGTCGCGCGGAGCATCGCGGCGGCTCAGCAAGCGCTCGCCGGGCGCGACCTCGCGGCGGCGCGCCGTCACATGCGCAGCCTCTCGGCGAGCGAGCCGCGCAGTCCGGAAATCCAGCAGCTCGCGGCCGAATTGTCGCGTCAGGAACGTGCGCGCGACGGCGCGATAGCGAACGCGCGCGCCTGCGCCGCCAACATGGAAGCGGCGTGCGCGTTGCGCAACGCACGCCGCGCGGTCGCGCTCGACCCGCGCAACGGCCAGGCGCAGGCGACGCTGCGCCGCGCGCTCGCTGTGCAGAACGAGAGCAACACCGAGTACTTCCGCCAGGCGAGCGGCATCCCGAAGCCGGTCGTCCCGACGATGACCTACGACGGCCGTTGGAACGCGCACGCCCATCATTCGGGGATACCGGATGACGACGATTCGCGCTTCACGCTCTTCGGCCTGGGCGTGCCGGCCGTATCGAAGGGACGCGGCGACGCGCATTGATGTACTGACGCGCCATTCAGCATGATGCAAACGGAATAAGCCGCAACGCACATCCGTTTAAAGGTGACGAACGAGCTGCCGGCGAACCGCGCCGAAGGAGTCACCATCATGCAAACCGGATTGTTGCGCCGTCTGGTGGTTTGCGCCGCCGCGGTCGTCTCGCTCGCGGGCATCGCCTCATGCGGCGGCGGCTCGGACGACAACATGCCGACGGCGACACGTTTCAAGATGTCGATCGTCGTCTCCGATGGCGCCGTGTCCGCGCCTCACACCGACCCGAATCTGAAGAACGGCTGGGGCGTGGCGTTCAACCCGAACGGCTTCGTTTGGGTCGCCGACAACGGCACGCAGACGGCCACGCTCTACGACGGCAACGGCGTCGTTCAGTCGCTGGTCGTATCGATCCCTCCGAGCGCGTCCGGGCCCGCCAAACCGACAGGAATCGTCTTCAACAAGGGACCGGATCTCACGCTCTCGCGCAACGGCAAGTCGGGCGTCGCCGCGTTCGTCTTCGCGGGAGAAGGCGGCTCGATTACCGCGTGGGCACCCGCCGTCGACATGACGCACGCGTTCACCGCCGTCGATTCGAGCGCGTCGGGCGCGATCTACAAGGGACTCGCGATCGCCACGACGTCGACGGGCGCGCATCGCCTTTACGCGACCGATTTCCATAACAACAAGGTCGACGTCTTCGACGGCACGTTCACGAAGATCGCCGTGCCCGGCGGCTTCAGGGACGCGCAGATTCCGGCGGGTTTCGCGCCCTTCGGCATTCAGACGATCGGCTCGAAGATTGTCGTCACCTACGCGAAGCAGGACGGCGACGCCGAGGACGACGTGCCCGGCGCGGGCCTGGGCTTCGTCGACGTGTTCGACATCGACGGCAATCTGACGCAGCGCTTCGCGGCGAACGGGCCGCTCAACGCTCCGTGGGGCATCGCGCAGGCGCCCGGAAACTTCGGCACGTTCAGCAACGATATCCTCATCGGCAATTTCGGCGACGGCACCATCAACGCGTTCGATCCGAATACCGGCGCGTTCGTCGGCGCGCTCACGGATACCGGCGGCGCGCCGCTCGTGCAGCACGGTCTGTGGGGCATCGCGTTCGGCAACAACCTGAACGCGCAGCCGTCGAACACGCTGTTTTTCGCCGCCGGGCCGAACGACGAAGCCAACGGCGTGTATGGCCGCATCGACATGCAATGACGCGCACGCGACGATTCCCTGGGCGATGACGCTGGCCGCGGACGCATGGCCGTCCGAAAGCGCATCGCCACGCTCGGCGCCGCCCGCGGTTCGGGCGGCGCTTTTTTTGGCGATGCGAAGCGCGCCGGCGCGCGCGGACCGAAAGCGCGGCTTGCTAGAATGCGCGCTTCAACTCCGCTCATCCGATGGACCTCGAAACCCTCCTCTTCTCCCAAGGCTTCGGGTCGCGCCGCCAGTGCCGCGGCATCGTGGCCGAAGGCCGCCTGCGCATCGCGGGCATCGTGCGCGACGATCCGCACGCCCATCTCCCCGTCACGCCCGGTCTCGAATTCCAAGTCGACGATCATCTCTGGACGTATCGCGAGAAGGCGTACATCGCGCTCAACAAGCCCGCGGGCTACGAATGCTCGCGCGATCCGCAGCATCATCTGAGCGTGTTTCATCTGCTGCCGCCGCAACTCGCCGAGCGCGGCGTGCAGGCCGTCGGCCGGCTCGACCAGGACACGACCGGCCTGCTGCTGCTTTCCGACGACGGCGCGTTCGTGCACGCGTTCACGTCGCCCAAGCGCAAGGTGCCGAAGGTCTATCTCGCGACCGTGCGTCATCCGCTCGACGGTCTGCAACTCGCGAAGTTGCGCGAAGGCGTGCTGCTGCACGGCGAGCCGAAACCCAGCGCCGCGCTCGCCGCCAAACAACGCGGCGAACGGCTGCTCGAACTCACCGTGCTCGAAGGCAAATACCATCAGGTCAAGCGCATGGTCGCGGCCGCGGGCAACCGCGTGGAGAAGCTGCATCGCGAGCGGGTCGGCGGTTATGCGTTGCCCGACACGCTCGTCGAAGGCGCATGGCGCTGGCTCGAAGACGCCGATCTCGCCGCGTTGCGAAACACTTCGCATTGAGCACGCAAATCGGTGAATCCCCTCACCGGCGGACGCTGCGATGCAGCATGCCTTCCACGTTTCGTACTCTTATACTGGTCTAACGGATACCAAAATGATTACGAAAAAAGCAGGAGGGCATCATGGTCTCCCAATCGGCCGTTGCGCTGGTAGCGTTCGTCGCGCTGTGCGCAGTCCTCATCGGGGTGCTGGGCTTCGTCATGCACATGCGCCACAAGTATTCGCCGAATCTCATCGGCGCATTGATCGGCGCGTTGATGTGCTTCGTTCTGCTCGAAACGATTCCGGCGCTGATCTAACGCCGCGCGTTCTGCTTTAGGAACGCGTCGACCGTCGGATGGCGCAGCACGTAGCCCAGTTCGCGCTTCAGGCGCGTGTTGGCGAGCCGCCGCGATTCGCGCATGAACGAAAGCGTGACCGGCTCCAGGCGCGTTTGCGCTTCGCTGCGCGAAATGCGCGGCACGCGCGTCAGGCCGTAGGCATCGGCCACGCGGTCGAAGTAATCCGCCATGCGCAAATCCGTGTCGTCCGACGCGTTCACGACGCGCTGCGCACGCCCGCGCGCGAGCGCACGCACGAGAATGGCCGCGAGATCGTCGGCGTGAATGTGGTTCGTGTAGACGTCGTCCGGTTCGGCGAGCGCGGGCATGCCCTTTTCGATGCGCGCGATCGGCAGGCGGTTGGCCGCGTAAATGCCCGGAATCCGCACGACCGACACCCGCCAGCCGCTTTTCACGCCCGCCGCGCGCAACTGCCGCTCCGCCGACACGCGCCGCCGCGCGCGTTCGTTCGCAGGCCGCGCAGGCCGCGTTTCGTCGATCCACGCGCCGGCGCAATCGCCATAAACGCCGGTCGTGCTCGCATAGACGAAACGCGTGCGCTGCCCGTCCCGGCGCTTCGCGGCCGCACGAAGACCGTCGGGTACAATGAAAGATGTTTTTCCGGCGCGATCCGCATGCAGCCAATGGCTTGCGGCGGCGCGCGCCACCGAGCGGCGCGGTCTGCGCAGCGCGGCGATCAGCGCGCGCGTGCGGCGGTCCGAATCGCCGTCGCGCTGAGGCGGCGCGAGATGCAGCACGTCGCGTGCGAGGCCGGCGAGCCTTGCGAGGCTGCGGCGCACATCGAGATCGCCGGAAATGGGCGTCGCGCCGGCCGCGCGCAATTCGCCGGCGCGTTCGGGATGATGCGTGAGCGCGACGACGCGGGGCGCGGCGGCGCGCGCATGCAGAAGCGGCAACGCGCGCATGCCGACATCGCCGCATCCGACGATCAGGACGCGCGCGCGGCGAAGGTTTCGAGTGGCGATCATCGGAGCATTTTATCCGTCGCCTTAAACCCGCGTGCGGCGTCCGAAAAGACTCACGAGACAACTCCACACATCGCAGAAATCGATCTATGGCTTTCAACGTAACGCTCCGGCAAAGCGGCCGGCAGTTTCAAGTAGAACCCGACGAACCGGTGCTGACCGCCGCGCTGCGCCAGGGCATCGGCCTGCCGTACGGCTGCAAGAACGGTGCGTGCGGTTCGTGCAAGGGCGCCGTCGTGAGCGGCGAGGTCGAGCAGGCGCCGCATTCGTCGTCGGCACTGTCGAACGACGAAAAGACGCGCGGCATGGCCCTCTTCTGTTGCGCGACCGCGCAGACGGATTTGACCATCGACGTGCGCGAAGTCGCGGGCGTCGGCGACGTCCAGGTGAAAAAGCTGCCGTGCCGCGTGAACGCGCTCGAACGCAAAGCCGACGACGTCATCGAACTGAAGCTGCAACTGCCCGCGAACGAACGCCTGCAGTATTACGCGGGCCAGTACATCGAATTCATCCTGAAGGACGGCAAGCGCCGCAGCTATTCGATGGCGAGCCCGCCGCATCACGAAGGGCCGCTCGAACTGCACATTCGCCACATGCCGGGCGGCACGTTCACGGATCACGTCTTCGGCGCGATGAAAGAGCGCGACATCTTGCGCTTCGAAGGCCCGCTCGGCACGTTCTTCCTGCGTGACGAGTCCGACAAGCCGATCGTTCTGCTCGCTTCGGGCACGGGTTTCGCGCCGATCAAGGCGATCATCGAACATGCGGTCTTCAAGAATCTGAATCGCCCGATGACGCTTTATTGGGGCGGCCGCCGCAAGAAGGATCTCTACATGATGTCGCTCGCCGAACAGTGGGCGCGCGAGGTTCCGAATTTCAAGTTCGTGCCGGTGCTCTCCGAACCCGACGCCGGCGACGCCTGGACGGGCCGCACGGGCTTCGTTCATCGGGCTGTCATCGAAGATCTGCCAGACTTGAGCGGCTATCAGGTGTACGCGTGCGGCGCGCCCGTGATGGTGGAATCGGCGCAGCGCGACTTCACGCAGCATCATCGGCTGCCGGAGGACGAGTTCTACGCGGATTCGTTCACGAGCGCGGCAGATCTCGCGCATCCCGTGTGAGCTTGCACACAACGTGCACGCGGACAAAAAATCCGCGTCCACGGTTTACAGGCGGCAACCGCTTAACGTATCCTTCGCGAATGCTCAAAACGCTGAACGCACTTCGACGTCGCCGCTCGCCGCTTCCCTAGGGATGCCGCTGGCTCGTCACGCACTGCGCTCACGGTTCGGTCTTGTCGAAGCGTACGAAATGAAGCCACGGAAATCCGTGGCTTTTGTTTTTTCCGCATCGTTTTCCTCTTTTTCTCGCACTAGCCTTCGTGGAGCCCGCTGTCATGAATTTCAATGAGTACCCCGTTGATTCGCTGATGTACATCACGAACCGTCCCGAGATCGTGTTCACGCATGGCAAGGGTTCCTGGCTCTACGACAACACGGGCAAGCGCTATCTCGACTTCATCCAGGGCTGGGCGGTGAACTCGCTCGGCCACTGCAACGAAGGCATGATCGAGGCGATGGAAAAGCAGGCGCGCACGCTGATCAACCCGTCGCCCGCGTTCTACAACGCGCCGATGGCGCAGCTCGCCGGCCTGCTCACCGCGAACAGTTGCTTCGACAAGGTGTTCTTCGCCAACAGCGGCGCGGAAGCGAACGAAGGCGCGATCAAGCTCGCGCGCAAGTGGGGCAAGAAGTTCAAGAACGGCGCGTACGAGATCATCACGTTCGACCACAGCTTCCACGGCCGCACGATCGCGACGATGTCCGCGAGCGGCAAGGCCGGCTGGGACACGATCTACGCGCCGCAAGTGCCGGGCTTTCCGAAGGCCGATCTGAACGATATCGCGTCGGTCGAGAAGCTCATCAACGAGAAGACCGTGGGCGTGATGCTCGAGCCGATTCAGGGCGAAGGCGGCGTGATTCCCGCGACGCGCGCATTCATGCAGCAACTGCGCGAATTGACGAAGAAGCACAACATCCTGCTCATCGTCGATGAAGTGCAAAGCGGATGCGGCCGCGCGGGAACGCTGTTCGCGTACGAGCTGTCGGGCGTCGAGCCGGACATCATGACGCTCGGCAAGGGCATCGGCGGCGGCGTGCCGCTCGCGGCGCTCCTGTCGAAGGCGGACGTCGCGTGCTTCGATGCGGGCGATCAGGGCGGCACCTACAACGGCAATCCGCTGATGACGGCGGTCGGCTACTCGGTGATTTCGCAACTCGTCGCGCCGGGCTTTCTCGAAGGCGTGCGCGAGCGCGGCGAGTATCTGAAGCAGGAACTGCTGAAGCTGTCGGACGAGCGCGGCTTCAAGGGCGAGCGCGGCGAAGGTTTGCTGCGCGCGTTGCTGCTCGACAGCGACAAGGGTCCGCAAATCGTCGAGAAGGCGCGTCTGATGCAGCCCGACGGCCTCCTCCTCAACGCGGCGCGCCCGAATTTGCTGCGCTTCATGCCCGCGCTCAACGTGACGAAGGACGAGATCGACCAGATGATGACGATGCTGCGTTCGGTGCTCGATTCGCTGTGATCATCCGCACTTTCGATGCAGGCGATCGCGACGCCGTGATCGCCCTGTGGCGCGATGTGTTTCCGGAGTACGCGGACGCATCTCGGCCGCAGCGCGATCCGGCGCTGTCGATCGAGAACAAGATGCGCACGCAACCGGAGCTGTTCTTCGTCGGCTCGATGGATGGCGAAGTGATCGGCACGGTGATGACCGGTTACGACGGGCATCGCGGCTGGGTGTATTCGCTTGCTGTCACGCCTGCGCTGCGCGGCCGTGGATACGGCAGTGCGTTGATGAAGCACGCGGAAGCGGCGTTGACGAAGCTCGGCTGCCCGAAGGTGAATCTGCAGATTTTGTCGTTCAAGACGGAGCTGCGCGGGTTCTATGAAAGGCTCGGGTATCGGATGGATGAAGTGGTGAGTTTGGGGAAGCGGCTTTGACGCGCGAACTCAGGCTGAACGCTTCGACAAGGCCGCTATCTTTCTCAGATGTCGACCAGGTTCAACAAGAAAAGCAGATTTGAGGCATCTCGTCGACGGCCGCTGCGCGTCTTTGCTTTCTTTGCGGATTGCGCGCCGCATCTTCTACCGACGAGCCGCGCACCTTGAACGACGGATTGGGTTCGATCGAAATGTTGCGAAAGACCACGTCCGTTGTGCCGCTTTCTTCCCTGTATTTCAGCGTCAGGTCTACGTTGTAATCAGTGAGCCAAACGCCGTCGTACTCCACGACGAATCCGCTCTGCGTCGCTACTGAGCAGTGGGTTTCGACTGCGGAGCCGGTGAGCGAAGCAAACACGTCGAACGCCGGTTTTGTGTCCGACCCGGCACTGCATGCGCTTTTCGCCCTTTCGGGAAGGCTGAGGAACGGACATATCAAATTCCGCCCCTTTGACCAGGGTCTGTGGGGTCGCGCGGATCGCAGTGCTATCTTTGAGGTTCGCCATGCCGATCTGGCTATCGCCCCACAGTTCCTGAGAACGCAGGTCCGCCATTCGGTAGTAGGTCCGGAAATAGGCCCATGTAACCGCACTATCTCCAGCGGTCGTGACGCTTTGCTCCGAAACGACACCATTGTCGTGACGGTTCACAAGAGTTGACGTGAAGGGCACACGCTTCAGTGGTGAGCGTGAATCGACCCAATCTGCTTCGATGATCAGTCGCTTGTAGGGAAGAATCTGGCTGCCCTTAGCGGGAAGACCGCGTTGCACCACCTCGCCATAGCTTCGAAAAGTATTGGCGCAGCATCGCGCCCTGCGGCGAATCCGGGTCGATACCTGATGATGCAAGCCGCGAGTTGAAGTCCGCCAAGTCTCTCGTCTCGGCGGATACGGGTGCGATCGGTTGAGTCTGTCCTGTCGCCGTCGCTATCGAGAGGAAAGCGAAGGCAGCCAAGAGCCAACGTATGATTTTCAAGCGTTGCATATATTCTTATCTGATCTGAGAGGTTCGAATGTGAATGGCCGAGCGAAAGGCGATGCAAGGCTCGCGATCATTGCGAAGTTGAATTCGAATCCGTGTCAACTCTCGCGTCGGCACATTTGGCAGCGCGTGTCACAGCGACGGGTTCATCCATGTCATGGCCGTCGATAAGACGAACGGATATCCAGCACTGCCTGCCCTTCATCTCGAGAAACGCATCGTAGTCACGGCCCGCAACCGGACTGAAAGTCACACGCGGTGGAGTACACCACCAATGGGCGTTACCCGCACTGCCGCTCGTTCCCATGCTCAGGACAATCGGCTGGCCGCCCGCCACCACATACTCTCTGATGGAATCCTTGAACTCCAGGCCGTCGACTCGCATGAACTCGCGCGGGCTCGGCGGCATGCCGATAACCTCGCTCCGCGACGAATATTTCCAATTGGCAAAAAAACCGTCGTCACCGGCCACCCATTCAGCTCCCTCGACGGAACCGCCATAACAGGCGTGATTGGGAAGGTACGAGGCAGTGCGCGTTCCGTTGCCGGAGAGAAGTCTGATACGCGCAGAGACCGCGCTATCGTATTCCGGCGCCGCGACGGTCACGTTATGACTGGGCTGCGGAAACAATCCGCAGCCCGTCAGTGCCATCGTGGCTGCGATGAGGAGGTGGCCGCGCTTCGGCAGCTGGCTGAGACTGGAGGTGAACATCGCGCAAAATCCCCGATTCTTGATCGGCATCCTGAGCTTCGATAGTGGGAAGAATCTGAGAAAGCGGGCTAATGCGACAGATGACGAGAAAGCGAGAACAATTTGGCGAAGCACCCGTAATCCTGGAAAAGAAAAAAGCCGACTGTCTCGCGACAGTCGGCTCCCTTTCGAGCATCGGACGGTTAAGTCTTCACTCACCCAAATACGCCGCCCTGACCTTCGGATCATCGAGCATGACCTTCGCGTCGCCGGACATCGTCACCGTGCCTGAATCCATCACGTAACCGCGATTCGCCGCCTGCAGCGCGAGACGCGCGTTCTGCTCCACGAGCAGCACCGTCAGCCCTTCCTTCGAGATTTCCCGCACGACTTCGAAGATCTTCTCGACCATGATCGGCGAAAGACCCATCGACGGTTCGTCGAGCAGCAAGAGCTTCGGGCGCGACAGCAGCGCGCGGGCCATCGCGAGCATCTGCTGTTCGCCGCCGGACAGCGTGCCCGCGTACTGCGACGCACGTTCCTTCAGACGCGGAAAGAAGCCGAACATGCGCTCCGTGTCCTTCTGAATGCCGTCCGAATCGTTGCGCAGATACGCGCCCATCTGCATGTTCTCGAGAATCGACATGCGCGCGAAGATGCCGCGGCCTTCCGGCACCATCGCGAGGCCGCGCTTGAGCAGTTCGTGCGTCGGCACGCCCTTGATCGACTGGCCCATGTACTCGATATCGCCGCCCGAGTACGGCTTGAGGCCGGTGATGGCCTTCATCGTCGTCGTCTTGCCCGCGCCGTTCGCGCCGATCAGCGTAACCAGTTCGCCCTGCCCGACTTCGAGATCGACACCCTTCACCGCCTGGATGCCGCCGTAATTCACCTGCAGACCCTTGACCTTCAACATTGCGCTTGTGGTCGCCATTTAGTGCACCCCCGCACCCAGATATGCCTCGATCACCTTCGGGTCCTTCTGCACGTCCTGCGGCAGACCTTCGGCGATCACCTTGCCGTAATCGAGCACCGTCATGCGGTTGCACAATCCCATCACGAGTTTCACGTCGTGTTCGATCAGAAGAATCGTCTTGCCGTCCGCGCGGATCTTGTCGAGCAGACGCGTGAGCTCGACCTTCTCCGTCGCGTTCATGCCGGCGGCGGGTTCGTCGAGCGCGAGCAGCTTCGGATCGGTCGCCAACGCGCGCGCGATCTCCAGACGGCGCTGATGCCCGTACGACAGATTGCGCGACGTGTAATCCGCGTATTGCAGCACGCCGACGTATTCCAGCAGTTCGAGCGCGCGCTCCTTGATCTCGCGCTCTTCGCGGCGTTCGGCGGGCGTCTGGAACACCGCGCCGACCAGACCGTGCTTCGTGCGAACGTGACGTCCGACCATCACGTTCTCCAGCGCCGTCATGCCGCCGAAAAGACGAATGTTCTGGAACGTGCGCGCGATGCCCGCCTTCGCCACCTGATAAACCGCCGTCGGGGTGTACGCCTGGCCGTCGAGCTTGAACTCGCCCGAATCCGGCGTGTAGAGACCCGTGATCACGTTGAAGAACGTCGTCTTGCCTGCGCCGTTCGGGCCGATCAGACCGTAGATCTCGCCTTCCTTGATTTCGAGGCGTACGTCGGACAACGCCTGCAAGCCGCCGAAACGCTTGTTGACGCCCGTGACGGAAAGTCGTGTTTGCTTATCGCTCATCTTTCAATCCCCCGCCTTTAAGCACGCACCGGCTTCTTGCCGTTGCGCTTCGCGATCTTCGCGATCTTGTCTTCGTGTTTCGCGGCGGGCCACAGGCCTTCCGAGCGATACAGCATGATCAGCACCATCGCCAGACCGTACAGCAACTGGCGGATGACTTCGGTATCGACAAGCTGATGACCGAAGATGGCGTTCTGCAGCGGACCCATTGTCGTGCGCAGGAATTCGGGGAACACGGCGAGCAGCACCGCGCCGAGAATCACGCCCGGAATATGGCCCATGCCGCCCAGCACCACGCACGCCAGCACGACGATCGACTCCCAGAACGTGAACGATTCCGGCGACACGAAGCCCTGGAACGCACCGAACATCGCGCCCGACAGACCGCCGAACGACGCGCCCATCGCGAATGCGAGCAGCTTCACGTTGCGGGTGTTGATGCCCATCGCCTTCGCGGCGATTTCGTCTTCGCGGATAGCGGCCCACGCGCGGCCGATACGCGAATGCTGAAGGCGCGTACACACCCAGATCACGAACAGCGCGCACAGCACGAACAGGTAGTAGTACAGGTACACCGACGGGAATTTGAAGCCGAAGAACTCGTGCGTCTGCGCGAGGCTGTAGCCGCCGACGTGCACCGGATCGATGCCCGTGATGCCCTTCGGACCGTTCGTGATGTTGACCGGACGATCGAGGTTGTTCATGAAGATCCGGACGATTTCCCCGAAGCCCAATGTCACGATCGCGAGGTAGTCGCCGCGCAGACGCAGCGTCGGTGCGCCGAGCAGCACGCCGAAGGTCGCGGCGAGCGCCATCGCGATCGGCACGATGATGAGGAACGGCACATGCAATCCGTTCGGCGCGAGCGCCGCGATCCACTCGAATTGCGTCGACAGTTGCGGCGACGACAGCAACGCCGCCGTGTAAGCGCCGACCGCGTAGAACGCGATGTAGCCCAGGTCGAGCAGGCCGGCGAAGCCGACCACGACGTTGAGACCCAACGCGAGCATGACGTAGAGCATCGCGAAGTCGAGCACGCGGACCCAGTAGTTGCCGCCCGCTGCGCCGATGACCATCGGCGCGGCAATCACGAACACAGCGGTGAGAATGCCGATGACGAGCGTCTTCGTCATGTTCTTCTCGGGGATGAGCGTCGTGGACGGCTCAATCGGTTGAATCGAAGTCATTTTTTTGAGCTCCTCACACGTTCTTTAAGCGCGGTCCGCGACACGTTCGCCGAGCAGACCCGACGGACGGAACACGAGCACGATGATCAGCACGACGAAGGCGAAGACGTCCTGGTAGTTGGAACCGAAGACCCCGCCCGTCAGATTGCCGATGTAACCGGCGCCCAACTGTTCGATGAGACCGAGCAGCACGCCGCCCACCATCGCGCCGCCCAGGTTGCCGATGCCCCCCAGCACCGCCGCCGTGAACGCCTTCAGGCCGGGAATGAAGCCCATGTAGAAGTGCGCGTTGCCGTATTCCGACGCGATCATCACGCCCGCCAACGCAGCCAGCGCCGAGCCGATCATGAAGGTCGCGGAAATCACGAAGTTCGGGTTCACGCCCATCAGCGACGCGACGCCCGGGTTCTCGGCGATCGCGCGCATCGCGCGGCCGAGCTTGGTCTTGTGCACGAGGAGCAGCAGGCCGCCCATCACGAGGAACGCGACGACGATGATGACGATTTCGGTCATCGAGATCACCGCGCCCGGACGGGTTTCGTCGGCGGCGATCACGTTGATCGGATCGGTCGGCAGAAGCTGCGGGAAGGCGAGCGGATTGCGGCCCCAGATCATCATCGCGATGGTCTGCAAGAGGATCGAGACGCCGATCGCGGTAATCAGCGGCGCGAGACGCGGCGCCTTGCGCAGCGGCCGGTACGCGACGCGTTCGATGGTGTAACCGACGATCGCGCAGACGATCGCGGCGATAACGAGCGCGATCGTCAGCATGATCGGCCCGGGCAAGCCGGGCGCGTGATTCTGCATGACGCCGATGGCGGAGAGCGCGACCATCGCGCCGACCATCAGCACGTCGCCGTGCGCGAAGTTGATGATGCCGAGAATGCCGTACACCATCGTGTAACCCAACGCGATGATGGCGTAGACGCTGCCAAGCACCAGACCGTTGAGGATCTGCTGGATGAAAATATCCATTTAAAGCTCCTTAGCCCCGTGCGATTCGATAACGCCTTTATCACCGGCCGATAAACCGGTGTGAAGTGAAATCTGAAGCGGCACTGCGCGTACTTTTAAAAAACCGGTAAGGGTTGAGCGCCGATCGTCCGCCCGCGGCCGGATGAGGCTGCGAGCGGTTCACGGACGGATACGAAAACAGCGCCGCCGGATAGCTGGCGCCGCCAGACTGCCTACTGCTTGACGACGTCGAGTACGTCCTTCTTCTTGTCCTTGAAGTCGTACAGCGTGATGGTCCCCGCCTTCAGATCGCCCTTGTCGTCGAATGCGATATGCCCCGTCAGACCGTTGTAGTCGGTCGTGGCAATCGCAGCGAGCACCTTGGGCGCTTCGATGGAGTTCGCACGCTTCATTGCATCGACGATCACGTACATCGCGTCATACGTGAACGGCGCGTAAATCTGCACCGGCGTGTGAAAGCGCGCTTCGTACTTCTTCTCGAAGTCGGCTCCCTTGTCCATCTTCGAAAGCGCGAGCCCCGCCTCCGAGCAGACGATGTTCTGCACCGCGTCGCCCGCGAGCTCGGCCACCTTGTCGGTGCAGACGCCGTCGCCCGCCAGAATCTTCGCCTTGATGCCGAGCGCCGCCGCTTCCTTGGCGAACGGGCCGCCCGTCACGTCCATGCCGCCGTACATCACGACGTCCGGCTGGATGCGCTTGATCTTCGTGAGAATCGCTTTGAAGTTGCGCGCCTTCTCGGTCGTTGCTTCGCGCGCGGCGATCTTCACGCCGCCGGCCTGCGCGCTCTTCGTGAATTCGTCGGCGAGGCCGCGGCCGTAGGCACTCGCGTCGTCGACCACGACGATCTTCTTCGCGTGCAGCGTCTTCATCGCGTAGCCGGCGAGGACCGGGCCCTGCAACGCATCGGTCGCGACGACGCGAAACGTCGTCTTGTAGCCCTGCTTCGTGTACTCGGGATTCGTCGTCGACGGCGAAATCTGCGCGATGCCCGCATCGCTGTAGATCTTCGACGCCGGAATCGACACGCCCGAATTCATGTGGCCGATCACCGCAACCACGTGGTCATCGACGAGCTTCTGCGCGGCTTCGGTGCCGACGCGCGGATCGGCTGCATCGTCCTGGGCGTCGAGCTCGAGGCGGATGGAACGCCCGTCGATGGTCAAGCCTTGCGCGCTGATCTCCTCCAGTGCGAGACGCGCGCCGTTTTCGTTGTCCTTGCCGAGGTGAGCCTGCAGGCCCGTGAGGGGTGCCACATGACCGATCTTCACGACAGTTGCTTCGCTCGCGGGCGCTGGCGCCGGCGCGGACGCAACGGGCACGGCGGCGGAACTCGCTGCCGATGCCGCTGTGCTCGCCCCGCCTTCATCCTTCTTGCCGCATGCGGTTGCCATTGCAACCGCAGCCGCGATGGACACGGCGTGAGCAAACTTGAATCGCATCAAATAGGTCTCCTGCGCCTCTAAAAACTGTCGTCGTGAACCCTTCTGGCCTCAAGACGCGCGCATTGTAACGCTAAATATGAGACGAGCAATATTCTTGCGTGGCGGGGTTTTCCAGCATTGCAACCAGCATTTTCGAGCGATTTTCCGGCTAGAGCGCAACCGGGTTGCGATCCGCATTTGTGCAGCAGTTGCACCACAACGGGAACAGGTTTAATCGATCGGTTCCGACGGTTACGTTTGCTTATCCGATTTACGGGGAAACCCTGAAGGCTTTCGGCGAAATTGCTCGTCGCGGCGCGCGCCCCATATCGGTGCTTACGCTTGGTGTCATCTCTCGCGTGAGGGTTCCGTTTCGATGGCGCCCGATGGGTTTCAAGCGCGAAAAAAAAGCGCCCGCAGGCGCTTTTTTAGAGGAAGGCCGCTAGTTACTGCGGCAGCGACAGTCCGCGCGGCAGCGGAAACGAGATCGTCTCTTCGATGCCTTCGAGCGAGCGCACGTTGCGCACGCCGAGTTCACGCAGACGCGCGATCACGGCCTGAGCCAGCACTTCCGGCGCCGATGCGCCCGCCGTCACGCCGATGCGCTTCTTGCCTTCGACCCACCGCGGATCGATCTGCGTCGGCGAATCGACCATATAAGAAGGGATGCCGCGCTTCTCAGCGACTTCACGCAGACGGCTCGAATTCGAGCTGTTCGGGCTGCCGACGACGATCACGACGTCGCACTGCGGCGCGAGAAATTTCACCGCGTCCTGGCGATTTTGCGTCGCGTAGCAGATGTCCTGCTTCTTCGGCTCCTTGATCTCGGGATACTTGCTCTTGAGCGCGTCGATGATCGCGGAGGCATCGTCGACCGAAAGCGTCGTCTGCGTCACGTACGCGATGCGCTGCGGATCGGGCAGATCGAGCTTCAGCACGTCGTCGATATCCTCGACGAGATGCATGCCCTCGCCCGACTGGCCCATCGTGCCTTCGACTTCCGGATGACCCTTGTGGCCGATCATCACGATGTCGAAGCCTTCCTGACGCATCTTCGCGACTTCGATATGCACCTTGGTCACGAGCGGGCACGTTGCGTCGAACACGCGCAGGCCGCGCGCCTCCGCTTCGCTGCGCACCGCTTTCGAGACGCCGTGCGCGCTGAAGATCAGTGTCGCGCCTTCGGGCACGTCGGACAGCTCTTCGATGAAAATCGCGCCCTTCTTGCGCAGATCGGCGACGACATATGCGTTATGCACGATCTCATGGCGCACGTAGATGGGCGCGCCGAACAGTTTGATCGCACGCTCGACGATCTCGATCGCGCGATCGACGCCCGCGCAAAACCCGCGCGGCTGCGCGAGCAGGATTTCGACGTCGGTCTGAACTTCGTTGAGGCTTTCAATCATGGTTACAGAATCCCGATGATTTTCACTTCGAAGACGAGCGCCTGGCCCGCGAGCGGGTGATTGAAATCGAACAGTGCCGCCGTTTCGCCGACTTCCTTCAGCACGCCGGCGTAGCGCCCGCCGTTCGGCGCGTTGAATTCGACGAGATCGCCGGGAGAAAAATCCTCGCCGATCATGCTGTTTTCGCGCAGCGTCGCGAGCGACACCCACTGGACCAGTTCCGGATTGCGCGGCCCGAACGCCTGATCCGGCGTTAGCTGAAAGGTCGAATGGTGGCCGACCTTCAGTCCCAGCAAAATCTCTTCCAACGGTTCGGCGAGTTGCCCTGCGCCTAGCAGAAGCGTCGCGGGCTTGTCGGCGAACGTATTGACGATGTCAGCACCATCGGCAAGCGCGAGCCGGTAATGAAGCGTGACGTGCGAACCGGGTTTCACCTCGGAGATATCGATGATGCTCATGAGTATTGGATGTGGCCGTTCGTTTGAAGGCAGGGCGCAGGCCCCGCATGGGGCGGCTCTTCGGCGCGTGGCAGCGAACCGCACGGCGCCCGTGCGAACCGGACGCCAAAACCGCTATTGTAAGACAGAGTTGTGGCAGCACGCGTCACGCGGCTCAGTCCCGTGTGCGCTTGCCCGCACGCCACGCGGTCCGGGAGCACCGCGATGAGCGCCGATCTGCGGCTCGTGCCGCCGCTCGTCGCACCCGACGGCGACAGTTTGTCCGCGATCGCGCCTCTCCTGCCGATCCGCAAGTGGGCGCGCGCGGACCGGCCGCGCGAACGCCTGCTCGATATAGGCCCGGCGTCGCTGTCGGACGCGGAACTGTTCGCCTTGTTCCTGCGCACCGGCCTTCCGGGGGCCACGGCCGTCGATGTGGCGCGTCAGCTTCTGCTGCGTTTCGGGTCGCTGCGCGGCGTGCTGGACGCGTCGGCGGCGGAATTGCGCGAACTGCGCGGCATCGGGCCGGCGCGGGCGGCGACGCTCATCGCCGTATCGGAATTGTGCCGGCGCGCGCTCGCCGAGAAGGCGCGCGATCGCGAACTGCTGAACGCGCCGGGCGCGGTGGAAGACTATCTGCGGCTCTTGATCGGCACGCGGCCCTACGAGGTGTTCATCTCTCTGTATCTGGATGCGCGCCATCAGTTGCTGCATGTCGAGGAGTCGGCGCGCGGCTCGCTGACGCGCGTGGCCGTGTATCCGCGTGAGATCGTGCGGCGCGCGCTCACGCTGAACGCGGCGGGGCTCATCGTCGCGCATAATCATCCGTCGGGCGGCGTCGAGCCGAGCGCGAACGACCGGCGACTCACCAAGACGCTGCAGGACGCGCTGACGCTCATCGACGTGCGGCTGCTCGATCACATCGTCGTGGCGGCGAACGAGGTCTTCTCGTTCGCGCGGCATGGCTGGCTGTGACGGCATAAAACGTTTGATATTGCAGCGTTTTTCCTGTTAGAATCCTCGTTTGCTTTTCTCAACCCGCCTGTTCTGAACGAATGCGGCCCTCATTGGCATAACCGTGCTGCCAAGTCCCCGATCGGCAAATTGGGCGATAAGAGGCATCGAAGCTGAAAGCGAGTGCTTTCGATTCGAGCGTTCGTCTCGGACTCAACGTGTATTAGGAGTGTCACCATGGCACGCGTATGCCAAGTAACTGGGAAAGGCCCGATGTCGGGCAACAACGTTTCCCACGCAAACAACAAGACCAAGCGTCGCTTCCTGCCGAACCTGCAGAATCGCCGTTTCTTCGTTGAAAGTGAAAATCGCTGGGTGCGTCTGCGCGTTTCGAACGCCGGCCTGCGCCTGATCGACAAGAACGGTATTGACGCCGTGCTCGCAGACCTGCGCGCACGCGGTGAAATCTAAGGAGCACGCACATGGCCAAGGGCGCACGCGACAAGATCAAGCTGGAATCGACCGCAGGCACGGGTCACTTCTACACGACGACCAAGAACAAGCGCAACATGCCGGAAAAGATGCTGATCAAGAAATTTGATCCGGTCGTCCGCAAGCACGTTGAGTACAAGGAAACCAAGATCAAGTAAGCCGCTTGATTTTTGAGTAGCCTGCACGAAGACAGCAGAAAGCCCCGCACCTCGCGGGGCTTTTTGTTTTCCGGCGCCGCTTTAACACGCTTTGCACACGATCGTGCGGGGGTTTTCGCTGTCACGGACTGTTCATGCGCGTTATGCTTGACGGCTATCGACGAAGAACACGGACGGAGAACCGGCAGCATGAATTTCGATGTGGCGATCGTAGGAAGCGGCCTCGCGGGTCTGAGCGTCGCGCTCAATCTGGCCGAGACGCGGCGCGTCGCGATTCTCGCGAAGCGCGCGGCGAGCGTCGGCGCGAGCGATTGGGCGCAAGGCGGCATCGCGGCGGTGCTGGACTCCGCCGACAGCGTCGACAATCACGTCGACGATACGCTCGTCGCGGGCGGCGGACTGTGCGACGAAGCCGCGACGCGCTTCATCGTCGAAAACGGGCGCGCCGCGATCGAATGGCTCATCGACGAAGGCGTGCCCTTCACGCGCGATGTCTCCGCCGAACTCGGCTTCCATCTGACGCGCGAAGGCGGTCACAGTCATCGCCGCATCATCCACGCCGCCGACGCGACCGGCCACGCGGTGGTCACGACGCTTTCCGAACGCGTGCGCAACCATCCGAACATCACCGTCCTCGAAGATCACTACGCGATCGACCTGATCACGTCCGACCGTCTCGGGCTGCCCGGCCATCGCTGTCACGGCCTTTACGCGCTCGATCTGAACTCGGGCCGCACCGTGACGATCCAGGCGCCGCACACCGTTCTCGCGACAGGCGGCGCGGGCAAGGTCTATCTCTATACGACCAATCCCGACACCGCGACCGGCGACGGCATCGCAATGGCGTGGCGCGCGGGCTGCCGCGTCGCGAACATGGAGTTCATCCAGTTCCATCCGACGTGCCTCTTCCATCCGTATGCGAAGTCGTTTCTGATCTCCGAAGCGGTGCGCGGCGAAGGCGGCGTGCTGCGTCTGCCGGACGGCACGCGCTTCATGCCCGCGCACGACGAGCGCGCCGAGCTCGCGCCGCGCGATATCGTCGCGCGCGCGATCGACTTCGAGATCAAGAAGCGTGGCATCGATTGCGTGTATCTCGACATCAGCCACCAGCCGCGCGCGTTTCTCGAAGCGCACTTTCCGACGATCCTCGCGCGCTGCGCCGAATTCGGCATCGATATCGCGAAGGAGCCGATTCCCGTCGTGCCCGCCGCCCATTACACCTGCGGCGGCGTCGTCACGGACCTCGCGGGGCGCACGGATCGTCCGGGGCTGTATGCGGTCGGCGAGACGTCGTACACGGGTCTGCACGGCGCGAACCGGCTCGCGAGCAATTCCCTGCTGGAATGCCTCGTGATCGGGCGCGCGGCGGCGCAGGCGATCGAAGCGGACGGCTTCTCGAATGGTTGTCACGCCCAACTGCCCGACTGGGACGAAAGCCGCGTGTCCGATCCGGACGAGGAAGTCGTCGTCGCGCACAATTGGGACGAGCTGCGCCGCCTGATGTGGAATTACGTCGGCATCGTGCGCACGGACAAGCGCCTTGCGCGCGCGCAACATCGCATCGCGCTGCTGCGCGACGAGATTCACGAGTACTACGCCAACTTCAAGGTGAGCCGCGATCTGCTGGAACTGCGCAATCTCGTCGATGTGGCGTCGCTGATCGTCGAAAGCGCGTGCTCGCGCCGCGAGAGCCGCGGCCTGCACTACAGCCGCGACTGGCCCGCGACCTTGCCGAAAGCGCTGCCGACGGTGCTGATGCCGCCGGCCGCGCGCCGCACGAGCCTTTAGAGCAGACGCATCGAGAAATCGGCCGCGCGCACGTCTTTTGTGAGCGCGCCGATGGAAATGCGATCGACGCCCGTGTCCGCGATCGCGCGCACCGTGTCGAAGTTCACGCCACCCGACACTTCGAGCAACGCGCGCCCGGCCGTGATGCGCACCGCGTCGCGCATCATGTCGAGCGTGAAGTTGTCGAGCAGGATCGATTCGGCCCGATGTGCGAGCGCCGTCTCGAGTTGCTCCAGCGTTTCGACCTCGATCTGGATCGGCACGCCCGCCTTCAGCGCGAGCGCCGCATCCATCGCCGCGCCGACGCCGCCCGCCGCTGCGATATGGTTTTCCTTGATGAGAATGCCGTCGTAGAGCGCGAGGCGCTGATTCGCGCCGCCGCCGACGCGCACCGCGTATTTCTGCGCGAGCCGCAAGCCCGGCAGCGTCTTGCGAGTGTCCAGAATCCGTGCGCGCGCGCCTTCGATCGCGTCGACATAGCGGCGCGTGGCGGTCGCGACGCCCGACAGCAATTGCAGGAAGTTGAGGCCGTTGCGCTCCGCCGTCAGAAGCGAGCGCGCCGGGCCGTGCAGCAGTACGACCGTGGAGTTGGCCGCCATGCGATCGCCTTCGCGATACTGCCATTCGACTTCGATCGTCGGATCGACGCGGCGCATGACTTCGTCGAACCAGGGCGCGCCGCACAGCACCGCTTCCTCGCGCACGATGATGCGCGCGGTGCGGCGGGCGTCGGCGGGCACGAGGCGCCCGGTGTGATCGCCCGTGCCGACGTCTTCTTCGAGCGCATCGACGACATTGCGTGCGAGCGCATCGTCGAATGCTTCGCCGTATTGCTTGCGGACTTCCTCGAAAATCGCCGGATACGTCATCACGCGGCTCCCACGTTCGAAAACAGCGTTCCGTCCTTGGCGAGATCGCCGCTCGCCTGCACGCGTTTCTTGTGACGCGCCGCGAAGTCGAGCATGCGATCGATCGGCACGCGCGCGCGCTGCCCGATGGCCGGATCGACGTGAATCTCGTTGTGACCGCGTTCGAGCACGTCGGCGAGATTGGCGAGACCGTTCATCGCCATCCACGGACAGTGCGCGCAGCTCTTGCAGGTCGCGCTGTTCCCGGCGGTCGGCGCTTCGATGAAAATCTTGCCGGGCGCGGCGAGCCGCATCTTGTGCAGGATGCCGAGGTCCGTCGCGACGATGAAGCGCTTCGCGTCCAGCTTCACCGCGGCGTCGATGAGTTGCGTGGTCGAGCCGACGACATCCGCGAGCGCGACGACGCCTTCCGGCGATTCCGGGTGCACGAGGATTTTCGCGTCGGGATATTCGTTGCGCAGCAGGTCGAGCTCGATGCCCTTGAACTCGTCGTGGACGAGACACGAACCTTGCCACAGCAGCATGTCCGCGCCGGTCTTCTTCTGGATGTAGCTGCCGAGGTGACGATCCGGCGCCCACAGGATTTTTTCGCCGCGCGCGTGTAGATCGGCGACGATTTCAAGCCCGATCGACGATGTGACCATCCAGTCCGCGCGCGCCTTCACGGCCGCGCTCGTGTTCGCGTACACGACGACCGTGCGGTCCGGATGCGCGTCGCAGAATGCTGAGAATTCGTCGGCCGGGCAGCCGAGGTCGAGCGAGCAGGTCGCGTCGAGGTCGGGCATCAGCACGCGTTTGTCCGGACTCAGAATCTTGGCCGTCTCGCCCATGAAGCGCACGCCCGCGACGACCAGCGTTTTCGCAGCATGATCGCGGCCGAAACGCGCCATTTCGAGCGAATCGGCAACGCAGCCGCCAGTTTCGTCGGCGAGTTCCTGGAGCTCAGCGTCGACATAATAGTGCGCGACGAGCACGGCTTCTTCGCGCTTGAGCAACGCGCGAATGCGCTCCTTCAACTCGCGCTTCCGTTCGGCCGACGGTGCGTCCGGCACGCGCGCCCACGCTTCGCCCACTCCACACGTCAGGCCTTGCGGCCGGTCGTACTCGACGCTCCTGATCGCTTCCATGTCCCTGTCCCCTGCTCCGTGCCAACAACGTAACGCAAGAATCGGCTGCACAAAAACAAAGACCCCGCCAGAGCGGGGTCTTGTGACGTCCTTAAATTTTAACGGATATCGCGCGTCAGGCGTAGCGGCGCAGACGCAACGCGAAGTCCTGCAGCGCCTTGATGCCGCTTTCTTCCGCGCGATGGCACCAGTCCTGCAATTGCGTGACGAGTTGCTCGCGCGATGCGTTGGAGCGATCCCACATTGCCGACAGATCCTTGCGCAGCTCGATGAACGTGCGCAGCTTCTGATTATCCGAAGTCAGCTCCGGCAGTTGCTTCAACTGCGGCTCGTTCAGGCCGTCTTCTTCCTTGTGGAACCACTTGCGCGCGCCGCGCATCAACTGATACTTCTCGCGCGCGCCGGCCTCCTTCAGCTTCGCCAGTTCCTGCGCGTAGGCGTGCTTGAGCGCCTTGCCGTAGCGCGCCATCACTTCGTAGCGGTTGGCGAGCACGGCCTGCAGCGTGTCCTGATCGACGACGGCCTTGCTGGCGGCGAGCTTCGGCGTCGGCGCGACCTTCTTGACCTTCGCGAGGCCGACCATCGACATCATGCGGATGTACAGCCAGCCGATGTCGAACTCGTACCACTTGCTCGACAGCTTCGCGGACGTCGCGAACGTGTGATGGTTGTTATGCAGTTCTTCGCCGCCGATCAGAATGCCGAGCGGGAAGATGTTCGTCGATGCATCCGACGAATTGAAGTTGCGGTAGCCCCACCAGTGCGCGAGACCGTTGACGACGCCCGCCGCCCAGAACGGGATCCAGATCATCTGCACGGCCCAGACCGACAGACCGACGATGCCGAACAGCGCCACGTCGATGACCATCATGATGCTGATGCCCAGGATCGGATAACGCGTGTAGACGTTGCGTTCCATCCAGTCGTTCGGCGTGCCGTGACTGAACTTGCGCATGGTTTCTTCGTTTTTCGCTTCCGCGCGATAAAGCTCCGCGCCTTCGAGCAGCACCTTCCAGATGCCGCGCGTCTGCGGGCTGTGCGGATCTTCTTCGGTTTCGCACTTCGCGTGGTGCTTGCGGTGGATCGCCGCCCACTGGCCGGTCAACATGCCGGTGGTCATCCACAGCCAGAAACGGAAGAAGTGGCTCGCGACCGGATGCAGATCCAGCGCGCGATGCGCCTGGCAACGGTGCAGGTAAATCGTGACGCCGGCGATCGTGACGTGAGTCATCGCAAGCGTGAACAGCAGAATCTGCCACCAGGAGAAGTCCAGCAATCCGTTGGCGAGAAATTCAAGGGAAGAATTCAGCAAGGCAGTTACCTGTGTAGCTGTGAAATTCGGGAAAAATGGCCGGTCGAACAGACTTCGAACAACGCGTTGGGCACATGAAAGGAACGTGCGCAAGTTCGATCGCATTCTACTGCATGCGTTCCAAGTCTTTGTCCTAAAGGTGAAATTTTTTGAATCGTACCAAAACGAGGAAAAACTCACGCCCCGAATTGGTGTTGATTCCGACGCCAAATCGAAAGATTGGTTCTGACGATCAGCGATCAGGCGGCAGGCGCAGCGCTTTCACCGCCGCTTCCGGCATTAAGTACCGATTCGCCGCCCGGGCGGGGCACGCCGTCGATAATCCTTATCTCGCGCTGAGCGTACGGGATTTCAATGCCATGCTCACAGAATAACCGCCAAACCGCCCGATTTACGTGCGACTTTACGCCGCCTGTACCTTTGGCGGCCTCTTCGATCCAGAAGCTCAGTTCGAGGTTGATTCCGTCCGCGCCGAAGCTCGCGAGCAGCGCCGCGGGCGCCGGGTCCTGCAACACGCGCTCGACGCCCTGCGTTGCTTCGACGAGCAACTGCATCGCGCGTTCGACGTCGCAGCGATAGCTCACCTGCACCGCGATCTTCGCGTTGCCGCGCGTGAGAAACGACGAATGGTTCTGCACCACGTCGGTGATGAGCTTTTCGTTCGGAATCAGCGTTTCGATGCCGTCGAGGCCGCGCACCACCGTGTATCGGGTGCGAATCTGCGTGACCGTGCCCTGATTTCCGCTGACATTGATCATGTCACCGAGCCGCAAGGAGCGGTCCAGCAGAATGATGAAGCCCGATACGTAATTGCTCGCGATCTTCTGCAAGCCGAAGCCCAGCCCGACGCCGAGCGCGCCGCCGAACACGCCGAGCACCGTGATGTCGATGCCGACGATCGACAAGCTCACCAGAATGGCGGCGAGGATCATCAGCGCCCGGCCGACGCGCGCGAGCACCACTTTGAGATTCGCGTCGAGCGAGCGGGCGCGCATCAGGCGGTCGTCGAGCAGCGCGCCCGCCCACATCGCGACGATCAGCGTCACGCACACCCACAGCACGCCCGAGGCGAGCGAGAGCAGCGTCATGTGCGCGTTCGCGAAGTTGAAGCGCACGCTCGCCATCCAGTGGACGACGTCGTCCTGGATGCCCATGACGGTGAGCACCATCGTCACCCAGACGATCACGGTGACGAGTTTCTCGAACAGATACAGCAGCGCGTTCGCCTCGTGCTCCGTCTGGCCGCGGCTGAACACGCGCCGCGCGACGTAGAGCATCGTGTAGATGACGGTGATGCCGCACAGCGGCACGAGCGCGAGCCGCAACAGCGACGTATGGATGAACGGCGCGAGCACGACCTGCGCGATCGACACGAAAACCGTGCCGAGCAACGGAAACAGCGCCTTGTTGAGACTTTCCGCGCCGAAGCGCACGGCTTCGAAACGCGACTGGCGGCGCGCATCGAGCTTCTTGCGAAGCAGACGCGCGCACCACCACGCCACTACGAGCAGGCCGACGAGCGCGGCCACCTGCCAGATCACTTCCGGCTCGCCGAAATCGCGGAAGAGCCGCGCGGAGAGTTCGTTCAGGAAGTGGTTCTGCATTGCTTAAGCGGTTTCTTCGGCCGCTTTGGGCGCTTTTGCGGCGTCCGGCACGCGCTCCAGCACCGCCGCGAAGAAGCCGTCGGTGCCGTGCTTGTGCGGCCACAGCGACAGGAATTCGCCCGTATCGAGATCGATGCGCTGTTCCGCCAGCACGTCGCGCGCGGGCACGACGCGGAAGTTCGGATGCGTCTCGAGGAACTGCTTCACGACGTCTTCGTTCTCCGCTTCGAGCATCGAGCAGGTCGCATAGACGAGACGGCCGCCGGTCTTCACGAGGCGCGCGGCGCTCGACAGGATCGAGAGCTGCTTGGGCGTGAGTTCCGCGACGGTCGCGGGCGACTGGCGCCACTTCAGATCCGGATTGCGACGCAGCGTGCCGAGGCCCGAGCACGGCGCATCGACGAGCACGCGGTCGATCTTGCCCGCGAGACGCTTGATCTTCGCGTCGTGCTCGCTGTCGATCAGCACCGGATTCACGTTCGACAGACCGCTGCGCGCAAGCCGCGGCTTGAGCTTCGCGAGCCGGCGATCGGACACGTCGAAGGCGTAGAGACGGCCGGTCGAGCGCATCATCGCGCCGAGGGCGAGCGTCTTGCCGCCCGCGCCCGCGCAGAAATCGACGATCATTTCGCCGCGGCGCGGGGCCATCAGCGAGCAGAGCAACTGGCTACCCTCGTCCTGCACTTCGATCCAGCCTTCCTGGAACGGCGCGAGACGCGTGAGCGCCGGCTTGCCGTCCACGCGGATGCCGAACGGCGCGAACGGCATTTCGCCGGCGTCGATGCCCGCTTCGGTCAGCGCCTTCAGCACGACCTTGCGATCCGCCTTGATCGGATTCGAGCGCAGATCGAGCGGCGCGGGATAGTTCAGCGCGGCGGCGAGCTGCGCGAGTTCCTCCGGCTCGAAGCGCTTGCCCATCGCGTCGTAGATCCACTGCGGCAGGTTGGTCCGCACGCGCACCGGCAAGCTCGCCGGATCGATCTTCGAGACTTGCGAGAGCCATTGATACTCATCGGCCGAGACGAACGGCTTCAGCGCGGAGAGCCCGGCCGTCTGCATCAGCCCGAGCAGCGCCAGACGGCGCGCCTGGTTGCCGCTGCCGCTTTCCGCGAGATGCGAAAACTCCATCTTCCGGCGCAGCACCGCGAAAACCGCCTCGGCGATCACGCCGCGCTCGCCGTGCCCGAGCTTCGGATGCGCGCGGAAAAAGCGGCTCGTCGCGGCATCGGCGGGGCCGGAAAAGCGGAGCACGTCCGCAAGCAGCGTTTCGGTTTGTCCGATCAGAAATCCATGCAGCCTCATACGCCCTCCCCGGCAATGTCGGCAAAGAGCCATTGCGGCTCAGACGGCGTGAGCGCGACGCGCTCCCCTTCGATAGAAAGACGCCCTTCGATAAACCAGCGCACCGCGCGCGGATAGATGTCGTGCTCGACCTTGAGCACGCGCGCGGCGAGCGCGGCGGCATCGTCGCCGGCGACGACCGGCACCGCGCCTTGCGCGACGATCGGCCCGTGATCGAGCGTCGGCGTCACGAAATGCACGCTTGCGCCGTGCACGCGCACGCCTGCGTCGAGCGCCTGCTGATGCGTACGCAAGCCCGGAAAACACGGCAGCAGCGACGGATGAATGTTGAGCATGCGCCCGGCATATTTCCCGACGAAGGCGTCGGTCAGCACGCGCATGAAGCCGGCCAATACGACGAGATCGGGCTCGAAGCGATCGATTTCACGCGCGAGCGCGGCATCGAACGATTCGCGACCGTCGAACTGACGATGATCCACCACGTTCGTTTCGATGCCGTTCGCGGCCGCGAAGCCTAGCCCGGCGGCATCGGGCCGGTTGGAAATGACCGCGCAGACGCGAGCCGGCCAGCCTTCGCGCGCGCATGCACGCACGACGGCCTCCATGTTGCTCCCGCGTCCGGAGATCAGAATGACGATTTTTTTCATCCGCGGATTTTATCATTCGAAGGGTGCGAGAATCGTGCCAAACGGGTTCGGTCAGGCATCGCGCCGGGGCGCTCGCGCCCGTCCCTCCTTGCGAGCGTTTATAATCTAACGCTTTGCAGCATCAGCCCCTCCCACCGACCATCGCCTATCGTGAGAGTCTTTCGCGGCCTCCCCAATGCCGAAAGCCGGGCGCCCTGCGCACTGACCATCGGCAATTTCGACGGTGTCCATCGCGGCCACCAGGCGCTGCTCGCGCACGTGCGGGCAGCCGCCGACGCGCGCGGCCTGCCGGTCTGCGTGATGACTTTCGAGCCGCATCCGCGCGAGTTCTTCAATCCGGCGGGCGCGCCGCCGCGCATCGCGATGCTGCGCGACAAGCTCGAAGCGCTGCGCACCAACGGCGTCGATCGCGTGGTGGTCGAGCATTTCAACAAGACGTTCGCGGGACAATCGCCGGATACGTTCGTGAAGAACGTCATCGTCGATGGCCTGCACGCGCGCTGGGTCATGGTCGGCGACGACTTCTGCTACGGCGCGAAACGCGCGGGCAATTTCGAGTCGTTGAAAGCCGCCGGCGAGAAATACGGCTTCGAAGTCGAGCAGATGGCAACAGTCGCGCATCCGAACGGCACGCGCATATCGTCGTCGTCGGTGCGGGCGTCGCTCGTCGCGGGCGATCTCGACGCGGCGCAAGTCGCGCTCGGGCGCCCGTATGTCATCAGCGGTCACGTCGTGCACGGCGCGAAGCTCGGACGCGATCTCGGCTTTCCCACGCTGAATCTGCCGATCGCGCACAAACGGCCGGCGCTCGCGGGCATCTTCGTCGTGCGCGTGCACGGCCTCGCCGATGAACCGCTGCCCGCCGTCGCGAGCCTCGGCCTGCGCCCGACCGTCGACGATTCCGGCCGCGTGCTGCTCGAAGTGTTCGTGCTCGACTGGCACGGCGACGCCTACGGCAAGCTCGTGCGCGTCGAATTCCTGAAGAAGCTGCGCGACGAGGAGAAGTACGTCGACCTCGAAACGCTCGGCCGCGCCATCGCGAAAGACGTCGACAACGCGCGCGCGTACTTCGGCCTGCCGCCCGCGAGCAACGCCGGCAGCCGCGCGACGGGCTTCGCCATCTCGGCGACCGACCGAATTAGGTGAGCGTGCGGCGCGTTCTTGTGCCGTCCGCTGCCCCGCTTCCGAATCACCGCGCGCTAAAAGACGAGCGCCGTCTCACCGAATTCACTGAGTCACCCATGAGCGACAAGAAAGAAAAAGCCTCCTCGAAGTATCCCGTCAACCTGCTCGACACGCCCTTCCCGATGCGCGGCGACCTGCCCAAGCGCGAACCCGCGTGGGTCAAGGAGTGGCAGGACAACAAGATCTACGAGAAGATCCGCGCGGCGTCGAAGGGCCGCAAGAAGTTCATCCTGCACGACGGCCCGCCGTATGCGAACGGCGACATCCACCTCGGTCACGCCGTCAACAAGATCCTGAAGGACATGATCGTCAAGGCGCGCAATCTCGCGGGCTTCGACGCGGTCTACGTGCCGGGCTGGGACTGCCACGGCATGCCGATCGAAATCCAGATCGAAAAGCAGTTCGGCAAGACGCTGCCCGCCATCGAAGTGATGCGGAAGGCGCGCGCGTATGCGGGCGAGCAGATCGAAAAACAGAAGGTCGGCTTCCGGCGCCTGGGCGTGCTCGGCGACTGGGACAATCCGTACAAGACGATGAACTTCGCCAACGAAGCGGGCGAGATCCGCGCGCTCGGCAAGATCATGGAGAAGGGCTTCGTGTTCCGCGGCCTGAAGCCGGTAAACTGGTGCTTCGACTGCGGCTCGGCGCTGGCCGAAGCGGAAGTCGAATACAAGGACAAGACCGATCCGACCATCGACGTCATGTTCGCGTTCGCCGAACCGGAGAAGACCGCGCAGGCGTTCGGCCTGCCCGCGCTGCCGAAGACGGAAGGCGGCATCGTCATCTGGACGACGACGCCCTGGACCATTCCCGCGAACCAGGCGCTGAACGTGCATCCGGAGATCGTCTACGCGCTCGTCGATACGCCGCGCGGTCTCCTGATCCTCGCGCAGGAGCGCGTCGAAGCGTGCCTGCAGAACTACGGCCTGACGGGCGAAGTCATCGCGACGACGACCGGCGAAAAGCTCGCGAACCTGCGCTTCCACCATCCGCTCGCGGCAGCGCATCCGGGCTACAAGCGCACGGCGCCGGTCTATCTCGGCGATTACGTGACGACGGAAAGCGGCACGGGCATCGTGCATTCGTCGCCGGCGTATGGCGTGGAAGACTTCGTGTCGTGCAAGGCGCACGGCATGCCGGACTCGGACATCATCAACCCGGTGATGGGCGATGGCCGCTATATCGAATCGTTGCCGCTGTTCGGCGGGCTGTCGATCTGGAAGGCGAATCCGCAGATCGTCGAAGCGCTCGAAGGCGCGGGATCGCTGCTCAAGAGCGAAAAGTACACGCACAGCTACATGCACTGCTGGCGCCACAAGACGCCGATCATCTATCGCGCGACCTCGCAATGGTTCGCCGGCATGGACGTGAAGCCGAAGGACGGCGGCCGCACGCTGCGCGAGATCGCGCTGGAAGGCGTCGAGAACACGGCGTTTTATCCGTCATGGGGCAAGCAGCGTCTTTACAGCATGATCGCGAATCGCCCGGACTGGACGCTTTCGCGTCAGCGTCAGTGGGGCGTGCCGATGGCGTTCTTCGTGCACAAGGAAACCGGCGAGCTGCATCCGCGCACGCTGGAGTTGCTGGAAGAAGTGGCGAAGCGTGTGGAGGAAGGCGGCATCGAAACGTGGCAATCGCTCGATCCGCGCGAACTGATCGGCGACGAAGCCAACATGTACGAGAAGAACCGCGACACGCTCGACGTGTGGTTCGATTCCGGCACGACGCACTGGCACGTGCTGCGCGGCTCGCACAAGGATTCGCTGCAGTTTCCGGCCGATCTCTATCTCGAAGGCTCGGACCAGCATCGCGGCTGGTTCCATTCGTCGCTGCTCACCGCGTCGATGCTCGACGGCCGCGCGCCCTACGACGCGCTGCTCACGCACGGCTTCACCGTCGATGGCGAAGGCCGCAAGATGTCGAAGTCGCTCGGCAACGGCATCGATCCGCACGAAGTGTCCAATCGCCTTGGCGCGGAAATCATCCGTTTGTGGATCGCATCGACGGACTATTCGGGCGAGCTCGCGATCTCCGAGGAAATCCTGAAGCGCGTGACGGAGACGTATCGCCGTATCCGCAACACGCTGCGCTTCCTGCTCGCGAATCTGTCGGACTTCGATTTCGACAAGAACGCGCTGCCGGTTCAGGACTGGCTCGAAATCGATCGATACGCCATCGCGCTCACGCGCAATCTGCAGGACGACGCCCTCGCGCACTACGAGAAGTACGAATTCCATCCGGTCGTCGCGAAGATCGCGACATTCTGCTCGGAAGACCTCGGCGGCTTCTATCTCGACGTGCTGAAGGATCGCCTCTACACCACGAAGTCCGATTCGCGCGAGCGCCGCAGCGCGCAAACCGCGCTGTTCCATATCGCGCACGGCTTGTTGCGTCTCGTCGCGCCGTATCTGTCGTTCACGGCCGAAGAAGCGTACAAGGTGCTCAAGCCCGGTCAGGAAACGATCTTCACGGAAGTCTTCGCGACGTATCCGGAGATCGCGAACGGCGGCGATCTGCTCGACAAGTGGACGCTCATCCGCAGCGCGCGCGGCGACGTCACCAAGGCGCTCGAAGAAGCGCGCACGGCCAATCAGATCGGTTCGTCGCTGCAGGCGGAAGTCGTGGTTCGTGCGAGCGGCGCGCGTTACGACGCACTCGCGAGTCTCGGCGATGCATTGCGCTTCGTGCTGATCACGTCGTCGGCGCAAGTGGAAAAGGTGGCGAGCGAAGCAGAAGAAGGCGTCGATGTCGCCGCGTCGAGCTACATGAAGTGCGAGCGCTGCTGGCACTATTGCGCCGATGTCGGCTCGCACCCGGAACATCCGGGCCTCTGCGGCCGCTGCTTCTCCAATCTCTTCGGCGCAGGCGAAACGCGAGGCGCGGCATAAATGGCTCGAACGATGGCAAAGCAAACTTCCGTTAGAACCGCGAGCAGCGGTTCGCTCGCGCCGTGGCTCGGCGTCGCGCTCATCGTCATTCTGTTCGACCAGTTGACGAAGATCGCCGTGCAGCGCGTGTTCGCCTATGGCGATCCGCATGCGCTCACGCCCTTTTTCAATCTGCTGCTCGTCTACAACCGCGGCGCGGCGTTCAGCTTCCTCGCGATGGCGGGCGGCTGGCAGCGCTGGGCGTTCACGGCGTTGGGCGTCGTCGCGGCGATCGTGATTTGCTATCTGCTCAAGCGCCATTCGGGGCAGCGCATGTTCTGCACGGCGTTGTCGCTCATCATGGGCGGTGCGATCGGCAATGTCATCGACCGGATTGCGTACGGGCACGTCATCGACTTTCTGGATTTTCATGTGAACGCGTGGCACTGGCCGGCGTTCAACCTCGCCGATAGCGCGATCACCGTCGGCGCGGTCCTGCTGATTTTCGACGAACTGCGGCGCGTGCGCGGTTCACGTTGATATTCACGACGCGGCTCCTCTCACGGAGCCGTGTTCTTTTGCGATGGAGGCAAGTTGGAACTCGCGGGCAAACATCTCGTTTTAGGACTGACCGGCGGCATCGCCTGCTACAAGATCGCCGAACTGACGCGCCTGCTCGTCAAGGCCGGCGCAACCGTGCAGATCGTGATGACGGAAGCGGCCACGCAGTTCATCACGCCCGTCACGATGCAGGCGCTGTCGGGCCGTCCCGTGTACACGTCGCAGTGGGATGCGCGCATGCCGAACAACATGCCGCACATCGATCTTTCGCGCGAAGCGGATGCGATCGTCATCGCGCCCGCCTCGACCGACTTCATGGCGAAGCTCGCGCATGGCATGTGCGACGACCTGCTTTCGACGCTGTGCATCGCGCGCGATTGCCCGCTGCTCGTCGTGCCCGCGATGAACCGCCAGATGTGGCAAAGCCCGCCGACGCAGCGCAATGTCAGCCAGCTTCGCGCCGATGGCGTCGAAGTGCTCGGTCCGGATTCGGGCTCGCAGGCGTGCGGCGAAGTCGGCGACGGCCGCATGATCGAGCCGGAAGCCGCGTTCGAAGCGATCTGCGCGTTCTTTCAGCCGAAGATTCTGCGCGGCCAGCGCGTGCTGATTACCGCCGGTCCGACCTTCGAGCCGCTCGATCCGGTCCGCGGCATCACCAATCGTTCGTCGGGCAAGATGGGCTTCGCGCTCGCACGCGCGGCGGCGCAGGCGGGCGCGGACGTGCATCTCGTCGCCGGTCCGGTTTCCCTGCCGACGCCGTGGGGCGTGTATCGCGAAGACGTGCAGACCGCGCAGGAAATGCACGATGCGGTGATGGCCGCGACCCCTGACACCGACATCTTCATCGCGGTCGCCGCGGTGGCGGACTGGCGCGTCGATCACGTCAGCGAACAGAAGATCAAAAAGACCGCCGACGCGTTGCCGAGGTTCAACTTCATCGAGAATCCGGACATTCTCGCGTCGGTGGCGAAGCTGCCGAATCCGCCTTTTTGCGTCGGCTTTGCGGCGGAAAGCGGCAATCTCGAGGTTCATGGCGATGAGAAACGCAAGCGCAAGAACGTGCCGCTGCTGATCGGCAATATCGGACAGCTCACGTTCGGACGCGACGACAACGAAGTCGTGCTGTTCGAAGAAAGCGGCACGACACCGCTGCCGCGCGCCGGCAAGCAGGAACTCGCGCGCACGCTGATCGCGGAGATCGCAAAACGCGCGCCGAAGACCGGCGGCACGCTGTTGTCGTGACCGAACTCGACGCCGCGCGCACGCGCTCCTATCGACTTCCCGCCGATGCTTTCGAGCTCGGCCATTCCATTCAATAACGCCTCGATTTATGAAACTCGACGTCAAGATTCTCGATGCGCGCATGCGCGACTTCATGCCCGCCTACGCCACGCCCGGCAGCGCGGGCCTCGATCTGCGCGCGTGCCTCGATGCGCCGCTCGTCATCGAGCCGCATCAGACCGTGCTCGTGCCGACCGGCCTCGCCATTCATCTCGCCGATCCCGGCTATGCCGCGATGATCCTTCCGCGCTCGGGTCTGGGTCACAAGCATGGCATCGTTCTCGGCAATCTCGTTGGGCTGATCGATTCGGATTATCAAGGCCAACTGATGGTTTCGACGTGGAATCGCGGCGACACCGCGTTCACGCTGAACCCGATGGAGCGTCTCGCACAGATGGTGATCGTGCCGGTCGTGCAGGCGCAGTTCAATATCGTCGATGATTTCGAAGCGAGCGAGCGCGGGCTTGGTGGATTTGGAAGTACCGGGAAACACTGAAAGCGAATGCACTCGCGCTGGGACGAGACATAGATCGTCCCACTGATCAGTTCGATTACCGATGAAACGCGGATTATCTTTTAGATAATCCGCGTTTTTGTTTAACGATCCAAAATATCGAACTTTCAAATAGGAAAATTCTCGCAATCAAATCGCTTGCGCGTATTACAAACCTTCACAGTTATTTTGACATTACAAACCTATAACTCCCTACAGCAAAAGAACGCGCGGACTATCTCCATCAACATAACTGCAGCTATCTCGGCGCGTTGCTCGAGACAGCATCGAGTTCATCGCTTGACGATGAGCCCAATGTTTTCACGCACGTTTCCGCTGCGAAATTCCGATTCAAATGTTTGTTGTCGACTCTGACTTGATAAACCGGTGGAGGTAGCCATGTAGACCGCTTCAATACTCGATCCAACTGGATTAATCCGCGCCGCTTTATTTAGGATTCACAGTCATATCTCTAGGAGTGCATCATGGCCCAAGAATGTATGTTTTCAGACAACTACCAGCTCGCACTGGAATTTCCCACCGTCTCGCTGTCCGGCCTTGCACCGCCTGCCAGCGGATTCAAATTCTATGACCACTGGTTTTACTCCAATGACGCTGGCGTCCAATCAGTCTGCAACCCCGGCCGTGATGGGCAGGCGCTTCTGGGCGAAACAACTTCTACCGTAGTAAGTAAGCTCGATGTGGCTCAAGTGAGTTTCTACTCCAACACCTACACCGCGCAAATGTTTCCGACGTCGTATAACGGCCTGTTCTACCTTGTCGCCATTCAAGTAGATGCAGACATACACGGCAATGACTGCGAGGAAATCATCCTTGGCCCGCTTCCGCCCCCGCCTCTGGAAACCGTACTGGCGAGCCCCGACGATCACCACGATTCGTCGTGCATGCAAGGAATCGGCTGGAGATTTTTCACCATATTCGGAGTGTCGCCGGACTTCGTAAAACCCTCATCGGCAGTCTCGTTTCACAGCAATAACGGGGAACACGGCAAGTTTCGGCTCTCAGGTGCAACTGGAGATAAAGACTTGCGCATCGTAACCATCAGCTCGATTAACATCATGGTCGGAACGCTCAACCCGTGAGGACGCAAACAGAAGACGCGCTTGCTCGTTTCCGCGCATCATCTGGACTTCGAGACTCATGCGATGGGACACGGATACATTAAACATGCTTGAGCATGGAACGGCTTGTTGTGAAACGCGCAAAAAAAAGCGTGGGCTCTTTCGAGTCCACGCTTATCGTCCCGCCTTAAACGCGTTAATCCACTTCGATCGCTTCCGGATTCGGATTGCGCGGCGGCGCCGAGTTTTCGTCGAACGTCAGCTGCACCTTGTCGTCCGCATCGACATCGACCGTCACGCGGCCGCCGTTGACCAGCTTGCCGAACAGGAGCTCGTCGGCCAAGGCGCGACGGATCGTGTCCTGAATCAGACGCTGCATCGGACGCGCGCCCATCAGCGGATCGAAACCGTGCTTCGCCAGGTGCTTGCGCAGCGAATCGGTGAAGACCGCATCGACCTTCTTCTCGTGCAACTGATCTTCCAGTTGCATGAGGAACTTGTCGACCACGCGCAGGATGATTTCCTCGTCCAGCGAACGGAAGCTGATGATCTGGTCCAGACGGTTGCGGAACTCCGGCGTGAACATGCGCTTGATGTCGGCCATTTCGTCGCCCGACTCGCGTCGCGACGTGAAGCCGATCACCGCCTTGCCCATTGCCTCGGCGCCCGCGTTCGTCGTCATGATGATGATGACGTTGCGGAAATCCGCCTTGCGGCCGTTGTTGTCCGTCAGCGTGCCGTGGTCCATCACCTGCAAGAGCACGTTGTAGATGTCCGGATGCGCCTTCTCGATTTCGTCGAGGAGCAGCACGCAATGCGGCTTCTTCGTGACGGCTTCGGTCAGCAAACCGCCCTGATCGAAACCGACATAGCCCGGCGGCGCGCCGATCAGACGGCTGACCGCATGGCGTTCCATGTACTCCGACATGTCGAAGCGCAGCAGTTCGATGCCCAGCGTGAACGCCAACTGCTTCGCGACCTCCGTCTTGCCGACGCCCGTCGGGCCGGAGAACAGGAACGCGCCGATCGGCTTGTCCAGCTTGCCGAGACCCGCGCGCGCCATCTTGATCGACGCCGACAGCGCGTCGATCGCCGGATCCTGACCGAACACGACGGCTTTCAGGTCGCGATCGAGCGTCTGGAGCTTGCTGCGGTCATCCTGTGACACGCTCTGCGCCGGCACGCGCGCGATCTTCGAGATGATCTCTTCGATCTCGCTCTTGCCGATGGTCTTCTTCTGCTTCGACTTCGGCAGGATGCGTTGCGCCGCGCCCGCTTCATCGATCACGTCGATGGCCTTGTCCGGCAGATGACGGTCCGTGATGAATCGTGCCGACAGTTCCGCCGCCGCCGACAGCGCACCCGACGAATACTTCACGCCGTGATGCTCTTCGAAGCGCGTCTTGAGGCCGCGCAGAATCGCCACCGTCTGTTCGACGGACGGCTCGGTGACATCGACCTTCTGGAAACGCCGCGACAACGCCGCGTCCTTCTCGAAGATGCCGCGATATTCCGTGAACGTGGTCGCGCCGATGCACTTCAACTGACCCGACGACAACGCCGGCTTCAGCAGGTTCGATGCGTCGAGCGTGCCGCCCGATGCCGCGCCCGCGCCGATCAGCGTATGAATTTCGTCGATGAACAGAATCGCGTGCGGACGCTCTTTCAGTTCCTTCAACACCGTCTTCAGACGTTGCTCGAAATCGCCGCGATACTTCGTGCCGGCGAGCAGCGCGCCCATGTCGAGCGAGTAGACCTGTGCATCGGCGAGGATGTCCGGCACTTCGCCGCGCGTGATGCGCCATGCGAGGCCCTCGGCGATCGCCGTCTTGCCGACGCCGGCTTCGCCGACGAGCAGCGGATTATTCTTGCGACGGCGGCACAGCACCTGCACCACACGCTCGACTTCGAGTTCACGGCCGATCAGCGGATCGATCTTGCCGTCCTTCGCGAGCTGGTTGAGGTTCTGCGTGAACTGCGCGAGCGGCGTTTCCTTCTGCGCAGCGGCGTCTTCCGATTCCGGATTCGCTTCGCTGCTCGCCTTGGCGGCGTCGCCGCTATTCGTCTTCGCAATGCCGTGCGAAATGAAATTCACGACATCGAGACGCGTGACGCCCTGCTGCTGCAGGTAGTACACCGCGTGCGAGTCCTTCTCGCCGAAGATCGCGACCAGCACGTTCGCGCCGGTCACTTCCTTCTTGCCATTCGAAGTCGATTGCACGTGCATGATCGCGCGCTGGATCACGCGCTGGAAACCAAGCGTCGGCTGAGTATCGACGTCGTCCGTGCCGGGCACGGTCGGCGTGTTGTCATGAATGAAATTGCGCAGGTTCTGACGCAAATCTTCAATGTTGGCTGCGCAGGCGCGCAACACTTCAGCCGCGGTCGGATTGTCCAACAGGGCGAGCAACAGGTGCTCGACCGTTATGAACTCATGCCGCGCCTGACGTGCTTCCATAAACGCCATGTGCAGACTGACTTCCAGTTCCTGGGCAATCATGCTTCCTCCATCACGCACTGCAGCGGATGCCCCGCTTGCCGTGCATGGCTAACGACTTGCTCAACTTTGGTCGACGCAATGTCTCGCGTGTAGACCCCACAAACTCCCCTGCCTTCGCGATGAACCTTGAGCATGATCTGCGTCGCGGTCTCACGATCCTTATTGAAGTATTCCTGCACGATCATCACGACGAATTCCATCGGCGTGAAGTCGTCATTCAGCAGCACCACCTTGTACATGGCCGGCTTCTTGAGCTTCTGCTCCTGCCGCTCCAGTACCGTGCCATCCTGCTTGTTGGGATTGATCGCCATACACCCATTCTAAACATCACGGACGTCCTCGCAATCGCCGCTCCAGCACCGACCGCCCGGTCGGAATGTGTCGCTGAAAACCGCACTCGCACAGGTGTCGTCCATCGAATCCTGCCGCTGCCCAACATTTCGGCGCGGCCCGCTTGCACCTCGTCGAAACCAGTATCGCACAGCTTCAAAAAAAACAAACCGAGCACCAAGCGCTGCGGGCCGCCGGGTATCACACAAGTGAGTCGATTATGCGACTTTTCAAGATGACTTGCTTGGACGGCAGCACACACGCAAAGCAGGAATTACCCTACGAATGCGCTCTTTGCAACGAGCTTAACGGCTATCCCAAAAATTCCTTGACACCCGATTTAAGAGATTTAACAATCAAACTGGCACTTTTTTCCGGGGGCCAACCACGGACGAAAAAAGAGGCCGAGGTGAGCTTGTGAGGAGGGGGCGGTTCACATTGTGGGGTGTGCCGTCGAGCTTTTCGAGCGTGCTCTGGGTGCGACAAGAGTTAGAGGGGAAGTACGAATGTCTACTGGTACGGTCAAATGGTTCAACGACGCGAAAGGCTACGGATTCATCACGCCCGATGAAGGCGGCGAGGATCTGTTCGCACATTTCTCGGCGATTCAAATGAACGGTTTCAAGACGCTCAAGGAAGGCCAGAAGGTCAGCTTCGAGATCGTCCAGGGACCGAAAGGCAAACAAGCTTCGAACATTCAGGACGCTGCCTGACCGTTCGATCGACTTAGCCTCGTGAAACCCGGCCTTCGCGCCGGGTTTTTTCATGCCTCGCGCGTTGCACGCATATGAGGCATGTGCGCGAAATAAAAACCCCGGAAGGCGTAGGCCTTCCGGGGTTTTTATTTACCACATCGAATCGAGGTGAGTCCTCACATATTCTCGATCATCACCTCTCCGAAACCCGAACACGATACTTGCGTCGCGCCTTCCATCAAACGCGCGAAGTCGTACGTGACGCGCTTCGAAAGAATCGACTGCTCCATCGACGAAATGATGCGGTCCGCGGCCTCGAACCAGCCGAGATGGCGCAGCATCATTTCGGCGGACAAAATTTCCGAACCGGGATTCACGTAGTCCTTGCCCGCGTATTTCGGCGCCGTGCCGTGCGTCGCCTCGAACATCGCGACGGAATCCGACATGTTCGCGCCCGGCGCGATGCCGATGCCGCCCACCTGCGCCGCGAGCGCGTCCGAGATGTAGTCGCCGTTCAGGTTGAGCGTGGCGATCACGTCGTATTCGGCGGGACGCAGCAGGATTTGCTGAAGGAACGCATCGGCGATCACATCCTTCACGACGATATCGCTGCCCGACTTCGGATTCTTCACCTTCATCCACGGGCCGCCGTCGATCAGTTCCGCGCCGAACTCCTTCTGCGCGAGCGCGTAGCCGTAATCGCGGAAGGCGCCTTCGGTGAACTTCATGATGTTGCCCTTGTGCACGAGCGTCACCGAGCGGCGATCGTTGTCGATCGCGTACTGGATCGCCTTGCGCACGAGCCGCTCCGTGCCCTCGCGCGAAACGGGCTTGATGCCGAGTCCCGACGAATCAGGGAAGCGGATCTTCTTCACGCCCATTTCTTCGCGCAGGAACTTGATGACCTTCTTCGCTTCGGGCGAATCCGCCGGCCATTCGACGCCCGCGTAGATGTCTTCCGAATTCTCGCGGAAGATCACCATGTCGATCTTCTCCGGTTCGCGCACCGGCGACGGCACGCCCTTGAAGTAGCGCACCGGACGCAGACACACGTAGAGATCGAGTTGCTGACGAAGCGCCACGTTCAGCGAGCGGATGCCGCCGCCGACGGGCGTCGTGAGCGGCCCTTTGATCGACACGATGAAATCCTTCACCACTTCGAGCGTTTCGTCCGGCAGCCACACGTCGGGGCCGTAGACGCGCGTCGCCTTTTCGCCCGCGAAGATTTCCATCCATTGAATCTTGCGCTTGCCGCCGTAGGCCTTCTCGACCGCCGCATCGACGACCTTGATCATCACCGGCGTGATGTCGACGCCCGTGCCGTCGCCCTCGATATACGGGATGATCGGCTGATCCGAGACGTTGAGCGAGAAGTCCGCGTTGACGGTGATCTTGTCACCGCCTTCCGGAACCTTGATGTGCTGATACGGCATGGTCGACTCCAAATAAGGCCGGGCTTGAATGGAAGCAAGCAAACTGGATAGAGAGCGATGCGATGCAGCACGCGCGGGCGATGAACCCGCGCGATGAAGTTCACTTCATCATTCTAACCATGCTGGCTTGTCCCGGCGCGCCCGAAAGCCGCCGCGCGCATGCTTTAAGATGCCGCATCCGATCACGCCGCGCGCCTCGCATGTCACTTATCGCCCTGAACAAGCCCTTCGGCACCATCTGCCAGTTTTCGGCGCACGAGACGCGCGCGTCGCTCGGCGACTGGGTGAAGACGCCGGGCGTGTATCCCGCGGGCCGGCTCGACGCTGATAGCGAAGGCCTGCTCCTCCTCACCGACGACGGCGCGCTCCAGGCCCGCATCGCGGAGCCGCGTCACAAGCTGGTAAAGCGCTATTGGGCGCAAGTCGAAGGCGCGCCCGACGAAGCCGCGCTCGCGCGTCTTTCGAAAGGCGTCGATCTCGGCGATTACGTGACGCAGCCGTGCCGCAGCGCATTCGTCGACGAACGCGACATCGAAGCGCTCTGGCCACGCAATCCGCCGATCCGCTATCGCGCCGCCATCCCGACGACGTGGATCGAGCTCGCCATCACCGAAGGCAAGAATCGGCAGGTGCGGCGCATGACGGCTGCAGTCGGCTTTCCGACCTTGCGGCTCGTACGCGTCGCGATCGGCGCGCTCGATATCTTCACGCTCGGCCTCGCGCCGGGCGAGACCGTCGAGGTTGCCCCGCGCGCGCCGTGGCAACGCGTTCGTTGAATCGCATTCAACTATCCTGAATATCGGCCGTGTGCATCGCCGTGTGCATCGTTTAGTGCGATGTGTTTAAACGTGCTGTCATCGAGATCGAGTAGCGCATATCGCGCCGCCGATATTTTTTTGTCGCCGCGCAATTTTCTCTGTAAATCGCGTCAACCGACTCTTCACGCGACGCGTTAAGGGCGTCAGATGCCGCATAAAGCTATCCGGCATGAGCGAATAACTGATTACAACTACCTGTGTGCTCCAGGGAGTTTGAAAGGTTCAAGCGTTCACAGTCGCATCGAATTTGAATTATCGATGTCGAGTGTCAACCGAAAGGTAGGTGGCTCGTTTACCGACATGACTCAATGACCGGGTCGTTTGGTTAATTAACTCAAGCTGAGGATTCACAGATGAACAAACTGATCGCTGCTCTCGTCGCTGGCCTGTTCGCAACCGCTGCTTTCGCACAAGAAGCTTCGGCACCGGCCGCTGCTGCTCCGGCAGCTGCTTCGTCGGCTCACAAGTCGGCTCACAAGAAGACGTCGCACAAGTCGTCGAAGTCGCACAAGAAGGCAGCCGCTGCGTCGGCTCCGGCAGCCGCTTCGGCAGCTCAGTAAGTTTTTTGTAAGAGGCGGTATAGCGAAGTCAAGAACGAGCATTACCGCCGTCCTTACGGCGTTCAAAGGGCAGATGGCCGCAAGGCGTCTGCCCTTTTGTTTTGTGCCTGCGCATCGAGTAACATGCGCGGGGTTTGTCCGGCTCAGGCGCAAGCCATCGATCAGAAAGGGAGCTTTGCCGTGAATCTCGTCTCGCGCTTCTTCAATCAACAAATCAACCTCGGCAAGCTCGCGCGCGCATGCGTGATCGCGCTTGCCCTGCCCTTCGCCGCATTGCCGCTCGCACAGGCGCAGACGATGCCGCCCGGCGCCAAGCAGCCGTCCGACTTTCCGCGTGCAAAGCTGACCGCGGGCATGTATGTGATCGACGCCGCCGTCGCCGCGAACGATGCCGATCGCGAGCAAGGTCTCATGTATCGCACGCAGCTCGCACCGAACGAAGGCATGCTCTTCGTGTTCAATGAAAACGCCGTGCATTGCTTCTGGATGAAGAACACGCTGATCCCGCTGTCGATCGCGTTCATCCGCGCGGACGGCACGATCACCGACATCGACGAGATGCAGGCCGAAACCGAGAACAACCACTGCCCGCGCAACAACGGCGTGTATGCGCTCGAAATGCCGAAGGGATGGTTTGCCGCGAAAGGCATCAAGCCGGGCACGCAGATCAAAGGCTTGCCGCGCGCGCAGTAACGCGCTTCTTGCCCGCCCGAACAACCGGCGTCGTCGCACGACACGCCGGTTTTTTTGCGTCCGGGAAGTCGCTTGCGCCGGGCTGGCAGGATTCCTGCAAAGAGCCTGCCGACGCGCTATCCTAAAAAGATTCGGCGCGACGCATTCGCGTTGGCTTCACACGCCGCGCCGACTCAAACCACAGGAGGTTCACGTGCCCCGCAAGACTCCCATTGAGCGCTATCGGAATATCGGAATCAGCGCTCACATCGATGCCGGCAAAACTACGACTACCGAGCGCATCCTTTTCTACACCGGCGTGACGCACAAGATCGGCGAAGTGCACGACGGCGCGGCCACGATGGACTGGATGGAGCAGGAGCAGGAACGCGGCATCACGATTACCTCCGCGGCAACGACGGCCTTCTGGAAAGGCATGGCCGGCAATTATCCGGAACATCGCATCAACATCATCGATACGCCGGGGCACGTCGACTTCACGATCGAAGTCGAGCGCTCGATGCGCGTGCTCGATGGCGCGTGCATGGTCTACGACTCGGTCGGCGGCGTGCAGCCGCAATCGGAAACCGTGTGGCGTCAGGCGAACAAGTACAAGGTGCCGCGCATCGCGTTCGTCAACAAGATGGACCGCGTCGGCGCGGACTTCTTTCGCGTGCAGCGGCAGATCGGCGACCGGCTGAAGGGCGTCGCGGTGCCGATCCAGATTCCGATCGGCGCGGAAGATCACTTCCAGGGCGTCGTCGACCTCGTGAAGATGAAGGCGATCGTCTGGGACGACGAGAGCCAGGGCATCAAGTTCACCTACGAGGAAATTCCCGACAACCTCAAGGATCTCGCGCACGAGTGGCGCGAGAAGATGGTCGAGGCCGCCGCCGAAGCGAGCGAAGAGCTGCTCGAGAAGTATCTGGAAGACCACAACAGCCTGACCGAGGACGAGATCAAGGGCGCGCTGCGCAAACGCACGATCGCCAACGAAATCGTACCGATGCTCTGCGGCAGCGCGTTCAAGAACAAGGGCGTCCAGGCGATGCTCGACGCCGTGATCGACTACCTGCCCTCGCCCGTCGACGTGCCCGCGATTCTCGGCCACACGGAAGACGACGAGGAAGCGGAGCGTCATCCGAGCGACGACGAGCCGTTCTCCGCGCTCGCGTTCAAGATCATGACCGACCCCTTCGTCGGGCAGTTGATCTTCTTCCGCGTGTATTCGGGCGTCGTGAATTCAGGCGACACGGTCTTCAATCCGGTGAAGGACAAGAAGGAGCGCCTCGGCCGGATTCTGCAAATGCACGCGAACGAGCGCAAGGAAATCAAGGAGGTGCGCGCGGGCGACATCGCGGCGGCCGTCGGTCTCAAGGAAGCGACGACCGGCGACACGCTTTGCGATCCGCAGAACGTCATCATCCTCGAACGGATGATCTTCCCTGAACCGGTGATCTCGCAGGCCGTCGAACCGAAGACGAAGGCCGATCAGGAAAAGATGGGCATCGCGCTGAACCGTCTCGCGCAGGAAGATCCGTCGTTCCGCGTGACGACCGATGAGGAATCGGGCCAGACGATCATCTCCGGCATGGGCGAGCTGCACCTCGAGATTCTCGTCGACCGGATGAAGCGCGAGTTCGGCGTCGAGGCGACGGTCGGCAAGCCGCAGGTCGCGTATCGCGAGACCGTGCGCAACAAGGTCGAGGATGTCGAAGGCAAATTCGTCAAGCAGTCGGGCGGACGCGGGCAGTACGGTCACGCCGTGATCGCGCTGGAGCCGGACCCCGGCAAGGGCTACGAGTTCGTCGACCAGATCAAGGGCGGCGTGATTCCGCGCGAGTTCATCCCCGCCGTCGACAAGGGCATTCAGGAAACGCTGAAGGCCGGCGTGCTCGCGGGCTATCCGGTCGTCGACGTGAAAGTGCGGCTCACCTTCGGCTCGTATCACGATGTCGATTCGAACGAAAACGCGTTCCGCATGGCGGGCTCGATGGCCTTCAAGGAAGCGATGCGCAAGGCGAAGCCCGTGCTGCTCGAACCGATGATGGCCGTTGAAGTCGAGACGCCCGAGGACTTCATGGGCAACGTGATGGGCGATCTCTCGGGCCGGCGCGGCATCGTGCAGGGCATGGAGGACATCGCGGGCGGCGGCGGCAAGCTCGTGCGCGCGGAAGTGCCGCTTGCCGAGATGTTCGGCTACTCGACGTCGCTGCGCTCGCTGACGCAAGGCCGCGCGACCTACACGATGGAGTTCAAGCATTACGCGGAGACGCCGTCGAACGTGTCGGAAGCGATCATCAATTCGAAAGCGAAATAATCGCGATCGAACCGTGTAGTATCGGAAGTCCGTTGCTCGCTTCCTTGATGGCGGCAACGGACTTTTTCATATCCGCAGACGATACACGGGCATGAGCGACATGAGCGATCCACATCAGCACATCGATTGGCGCGAACACGGCGTCAAGGTCATCAAGGGCGATCAGCTCGACACCAACACGCCGCAGACGCCCGGCATGAACCGCGCGGCTGCCATCAACGCGGCGCGCGTCGGCGCCCAGAAAATCTGGGCCGGCACGGTCACGATCCATCCGAATGCGAAAACCGGCGCGCATCATCACGGCGCGCTCGAAAGCGTCATCTATGTCGTGCGCGGCCAGGCGCGCATGCGCTGGGGCGAGCATCTCGAGTTCACGGCCGAGGCCGGTCCCGGCGACTTCATTTTCGTGCCGCCTTATGTGCCGCACCAGGAAATCAACGCGAGCACCGCCGATCCGCTCGAATGCGTGCTCGTGCGCAGCGACAACGAAGCGGTGGTGGTGAATCTGAACATCGATGCCGTCGAGAAGCCCGAGGAAGTCTATTGGGTCGATCCGATTCACAAGCATCCACACGATCACTGAAAAGCGCACGGGCGCGTCATGGAGCGGCGCGTTCCTTGCTAGCGATGCCCGAATGCACCTCGACGGCGCGGTCGAGCCGATCGCGCGTGGGCGACGGCCAGCAAACAACGACAACGGAAAAGCACACGATGAAGAAACCTTCGACCGACGCGCATCTTCTGGAACTGGCCCGCCCTCGCGCGGGCGAACTGGGCAATCACGCGATCGACGAGTTCATGGCCGGACGCCTCACGCGCCGCGAGTTGCTGCGCCATGCGAGCGTGCTCGGCATCGCGCTCACGGCGGGCGGCATCTTCGGTATGCCGGGCGCGCGGGCGCAAGGCGCGGGCAAGCCGGGCGGCACGATCCGCGTCGCGCATCTGATGCCCGCGGGCGCCGTCGATCCGCTCACCGTGACGGATGCGTCGGGGCTTGCGCTCATCAATCAGACCGGCGAATTTCTCGTCGACGACGACAGCGAGCATCTGACGCTCAAGCCGGCGCTCGCGCTGTCGTGGTCGTCGAATGCCAAGGGCGACGTGTGGACGTTCAAGCTGCGCCCGAACGTGAAGTTCCACGACGGCCAGCCGATGACCGCGAAGGACGTCGTCGCGACCTTCAACCGCCTGTCCGATCCGGCGACCGGCTCGGCTGCGCTTTCGGTGCTGAAGGGCGTGCTGTCGAAGGATTCGGCGAAGGCCGTCGACGATCACACCGTCGAGTTTCATCTCGACGCGCCCAATGGCAATTTCCCGTATTACGTTTCCTCGGATACGTATAACGCCGTGATCCTCCCGGCGAATTTCAGCGGCCCTTACGAGAAGACGTTCATGGGCACGGGCGCGCTGAAGCTGGAGAAATACACGCCGAAAGTGGGCGCATCGTTCGTGCGCAATCCCGACTACTGGGGCGAGAAAGCGCTGCCCGATCGCGTGCAGTTTTCCTTCTACGCGGATCAACAGGCGCAGCTTCTCGCGATGCAAGGCCGCCAGGCCGACGTGATGGGCGACTTCACGGTGCAAGGCGGGGTCGCGATGCTGACGAATCCGCAATTCAAGGTGCTCGGCACGAAGTCGAGTTCGCATCGGCAATTGCACATGCGCTGCGACATGGCGCCGTTCAAGGACAAGCGCGTGCGTCAGGCGCTCGCGCTCGCGATCGATCGCGAAGTCATCGTGAAGGGCCTGTTCCGCGGCCGCGCGCAAGTCGGCAACGACAGCCCGTTCGCGCCGGTTTTTCCGTCGAGCGATCTCAGCGTGCCGCAACGCAAGATCGACATCGCGCAGGCGAAGAAGCTGATGAGCGATGCCGGCGTCGCGAACGGCTTCGACGTCACGCTCACGACCGAAAAGTACATGGAGATTCCCGATCTCGCAGTCGTCGTGCAGAACGCGGCGAAGGCGATCGGCATACGCATCCAGTTGAAGGTCGAGAGTCAGGACCTCTATTACGGCTCGGGCACGTTCGGCAAGTCGGACTGGCTCGATTCGCCGCTCGGCATCACCGATTACGGGCATCGCGGCGTGCCGAACGTGTTCCTCAACGCGCCGCTGACGAGCGGCGGCACCTGGAACGCGGCGCACTTCAAGAATCCCGAATACGACAAGCTCGTCGCGCAGTTCGTCGCGGCGCTCGACGTCGCGTCGCAGAAGAAGCTGTCCGCGCAGATTCAGCATTTGCTGCTCGACGAAACGCCGGTCGTCATCCCCTACTTCTACGACCAGCTGATCGTCACGCGCGCCAATGTCTCCGGCGTGCGCTTCAACGCGATTTCGCAGATGTGGTTCGACCGCGCGACGATCTCGGCGTAAGCGAATGAGCACGATCACGCCCACGGCGCACGTCGCCGACTTCGCCCGAATGAAGCGCATCGCGCGCTTCGTCGGCGTGCGGCTCTTGCTCGCGCTCGTCACGCTGTGGCTTCTGTCGATGATCGTGTTCGCGGGCGGCCAGTTGCTGCCCGGCGACGTCGGCCGCGCGATTCTCGGCCCGCTCGCCGACGCGCGCGCGGTCGCCGCGCTCAACCATCAGCTTGGCGTCGACCGGCCGCTTCTCACGCAGTATTCGAGCTGGATCGGCCATTTCCTGCGCGGCGACATGGGCGAGTCCTACGCGTTTCGCGCGCCCGTGGCGCCGTTCATCGGCAACGCGCTGTGGAATTCGGCGAAGCTCGGCGCGCTCGCGTTCGTCGTCGTGGTGCCGCTCGGCATCGCGGGCGGCGTGTACGCGGCGCTGCATTCGGGACGATGGATCGATCGCGTCATCAGCATCGGCGGATTGACGGCGACGGTGGTGCCGGAATTCGTCTCGTCGATCGTGCTGATCCTGATCTTCGGCGTCTGGCTGCAATGGCTGCCGATCGAAGCGACCGCGCCTGCCGACGCGGGCTTCTTCACGCAACTCGAACATCTGATCCTGCCAGTGCTGCCGCTCGTCTTCGTGTTCTTCGGCTACATCGCGCGGATGGCGCGCGCGGGCACCGTCGAAGCGCTCGACGCCGATTACACGCGCACCGCGATCCTGAAGGGCTTGCCGCAGCGCGTCGTGATCGTGCGCCATGTGCTGCGCAACGCGCTTTTGCCGACCGTCACCGTCGCCGCGACGCAGCTCGGCTACATGATCGGCGGACTCGTCGTCGTGGAAACGCTGTTTCACTACCAGGGCATCGGCTCGCTGATCTACAACGCCGCAAAAGCGAAGGACTTTCCGATGCTCGAAGCGGGCGTGTTGACCATCGGCGTGATCTATACGGCGGCGAATCTGATCGCCGATGCGCTCTACGTCGTGCTCAATCCGCGCCTGCGCACCGGGGAAGCGAAATGAGCACGGCGGCCGCTATCGCACCGAAATCGCGCCGCTTCGAAGCGTTGAGCGCGCTCGTGCGTTCCGCGACCTTCGATATCGGCGTGCTGATCCTGCTCTTCTGGGTGCTGTGCGCGCTCTTCGGCCACTGGCTCGTGCCGCACGATCCCTACGCGTCCGATCCGCTCAACTCGCTCGTCGCGCCTTCGGGCGATCACTGGTTCGGCACCGACCAGCTCGGTCGCGACGTGTTCGCGCGCGTGATCGTCGGCTCGCGCGACATTCTGACGATCGCGCCGCTCGCGACCTTGCTCGGCACGGCGGCGGGCACGGCGCTCGGGCTCGTCGTCGGCTATTTCGACGGCTGGGTCGACGCCGCCATCGGCCGCGTGATCGATGCGCTGCTCGCGCTGCCGCTCGTGATCGTCGCGCTGCTCGCGCTCGCCGCCGTCGGCGCGAGCAACACGACGGTGATCCTCGTCATCGGCCTCACCTTCGCGCCGATCACCGCGCGAACCGTGCGCGCCGCCGTGCTGAGCGAGCGCCATCTCGACTACGTGCTCGCGGCGCAATTGCGCGGCGAGAACGCGCTCTACATCATGTTCGCGGAGATTCTGCCGAACGTGCTGCCGCCGATCATCGTCGAGGCGACCGTGCGTCTCGGCTACGCGATCTTCGCCGTCGCGACGCTGTCGTTTCTCGGCTTCGGCATTCAGCCGCCGTCCGCCGACTGGGGTCTCGCCTTGTCCGAAAGCTATACGCTGATGGCGGGCGGCGCGTGGTGGACCGTCGTCTTCGACGCCGCCGCGATCGCGTCGCTGGTCGTCGCGGTGAATCTCGTCGCGGATGCCGTGCAAGGAGTGCTCGACCGATGAACGGACCGCCGCCATCGGCTTTTCCCACGTTCGGCGCCGCGAAAGGCGATCAGGCCGACGCGCTCACGGTCGTCGGCCTCACGGTCGCGTACCGTTCGCGCGGACGCGAACGTGACGTGCTGCAGGACGTCACGTTGCGCGTCAGGCGCGGCGAGGCCTACGGGCTGGTCGGTGAATCGGGCTGCGGCAAGTCGACCGCCGCGCTCGCGGTGCTGCGCTACTTGCCGCGCAACGGGCGCGTGAAGGCTGGCCGCATTTCGATCGCCGGGCGCGACGTCGCCGCGCTCGACGCCGACGCGCTGCGCGGCATGCGCGCGACCGCCGTGTCGATGGTCTATCAGGATCCCGGACGCGCGCTGAATCCGTCGCTGACGATCGCGCGGCAAGTCTCCGAAGCGTTCGAAGTCACGGGCGCATCCGCCGACGAAGCGCTGTCGCGCACGGCCGACATGCTGAGACGCGTGCGCATCGCATCGCCCGAACGCGTGATGGAGAGTTATCCGCATCAGCTTTCGGGCGGGATGCAGCAACGCGTGGTCATCGCGATGGCGCTCGCGTGCAATCCCGAACTGCTGATTCTCGACGAACCGACCACGGGCCTCGACGCCACCGTCGAAGCCGAAGTGCTCGACCTCATCGCGCAATTGCGTGCGGAGTTGGGCACGGCCGTGCTCTTCATCAGCCACAATCTCGCGGTGATCGGGCGCATGTGCGATCGCGTCGGCGTGCTGTACGCGGGCAAGCTCGTCGAGGAAGGCACGACCGCCAACGTGTTCGCCAAGCCGCGTCATCCGTACACGGTCGGCCTGCTGCGCTGTCTGCCGCGTGCGGGGCGCGCCAAGGAAACGGGCCGGCTCGACACGATTCCAGGCTCCCTCCCGCTGCCCGGATCGATCACGCAGGGCTGCATTTTCGCGCCGCGCTGCAAGCTCGCCGACGAGCGTTGTCTCAAGGACGCGCCGCCGCCGTATCGCGTGGCGTCGGCGCACGGCGATCAGATGGCGCGCTGTCACTATCACGAACGCGCGGAAACGCTGCCGCGCTCGGCCGACGAAGCGCCGGTGCCCGTCGCCGATGCCGACGGTGTCGATCAGCCGCTCGCGCTATCCGCGCGCAATCTCTCGAAGACATTCCGCGTCGGCGATGAAGACGTGCGCGCCGTCCACGATGTCTCGCTCGATCTCGTGCAGGGCGAAACGCTCGGGCTCGTCGGCGAATCGGGCAGCGGCAAGACGACGCTCGCGAAGCTGCTGCTCGGCCTCGTATCGCCCGACAAAGGCGCGTCGCTCGAACTCGACGGCGCCGCGCTGCCCGAGCGCGTGACCCGGCGCAGCGAAGAACAGGTGAAGTCGCTGCAGATCGTCTTTCAGAACCCGGATTCCGCGCTGAATCGCGCGCATTCCGTGCGGCAACTGATCGCGCGTTCGCTGTCGAAGCTCGCCGCGTTGCACGGCGAAGCGAAGGAACAGCGCCTGCACACGCTGACCGAAGCGGTGCGTCTGCCGGAGCGCTATCTGAGCTCGCGCACGCGGCAACTGTCGGGCGGATTGAAGCAGCGCGTCGCGATCGCGCGCGCGTTCGCGGGCGATCCGCGCGTCGTCGTGTGCGACGAACCGACTTCCGCGCTCGATGTCTCCGTGCAGGCCGCGATCCTCAATCTGCTTGCCGATCTGCAGCGCGAGCGCCGCGTCTCCTACGTGTTCATCTCGCACGATTTGCATGTCGTGCGCTATCTGTCGGACCGCATCGCCGTGCTGTATCTCGGGCGCATCATGGAGATCGGGCGCGCGGCCGCCGTATTCGACGGACCGCAGCATCCGTACACCGAAGCATTGCTGTCGTCGGTGCCGTCGATCGACGGGACGCACGCGAAGCGCATCCGGCTGTCGGGCGAGTTGCCGAGCGCGGCGAATCCGCCTTCGGGCTGCGTGTTCCATACGCGCTGTCCGCGCAAGATCGGCGAAATCTGCGAAACCGAAACGCCGCCGTGCCGCGACGCCGGCGACGGTCACGCGATTCATTGCCACATTCCCGTCGACGAATTGCGCACGCTGCAGCGTCAGGCGCGCTGAGGCTTTCGTCGGAACCAAAGCGGCGTTGCGCGCCTCTCATCGGTTCAACCTTCAAAACAACGAGGATTCAACCGATGAAACCCGCCCTCTCCGCCGCGCTTTGCGCACTGACTTTCGGCGTCGCGACGGCCGCGCAGGCGCAGACCGCACCACAGGCTCCGGCGCCCGGCGCGTCCGATCCGACTTTCTCGGCCTACGCGCTCGCGCAGCAATGCGCCGCGAAGTCCGACAACACGGCGCAAGGACAATGCGTGGGCGCGGTACGCGGAATCGTGCGCGGTTATCAGTACGGCGTGCTGTTTCTGTCGCAGCGCACGTCGCTGCCCGATGGCGAGACGAAGCGCGTATCGCTGTGTCTCGCGGACACGACCGTGTCGTCGATCGTCGACGACTTCCTCGCCGATGCGAAGCAGGTCAACGAAGCCGATCTGAGGCGCACGCCCGCGGAAGTCGCGGTGCTCGGCTCGGTGCACGCGCATCACGCGTGCACGTGATCCGGCGCGTCGTCACAGCATTTCGAGCGGGCGCTTCGACTTCGGCGGCTTGAACTGTCGATCGATGTCCGCGAGCTCGTCGGCGGACAGGTGAAGATCGAGCGCCGCGCGATTCTCGCGAACGTGCGCGACATCCGACGCTTTCGGAATCGCGAATACCTGCGGCTGCTGTAGCACCCACGCGAGCGCCACCTGAAACGCCGACACGCCGCGCGCCGCCGCGATCTGTTCCAGCGCGCCGCCGCGCGGCAGACGCGCGTGATCGACGGGGCTGTACGCCATCGCGGGCATGCGGTGCTCACGCAGCCACGGCAACAGATCGAACTCCGCCCCGCGCCGCGCGACGTTGAAGAGAATCTGATCGGTCGCGCAGGCGTCGCCGCCATCGAGCGATAAGAGCTCTTCCATGTCGTCCGTGTCGAAGTTGCTCACGCCCCAGTGGCGAATCTTGCCGTCGTCCTTCAGTTTTTCGAAACCCGCGATCACGCCTTCGAGATCCTCGCCGCCGCGCCAGTGCAGCAAATACAGATCGATGCGATCGGTCTTCAGGCGTTTCAGGCTGCGCTCGCATGCGCTCTGCACGCCGCGCTCGCTGCCGTTATGCGGATACACCTTGCTGACGATGAAAAGCTCGTCGCGCCTGTCGCCGAGCGCTTCGGCGATGAGCTTCTCGCTTTCGCCTTCGCCGTACATCTCGGCGGTATCGACGAGCGTCATGCCGAGATCGACGCCCTCGCGCAAAGCGGCAATCTCGCTCTTGCGCGCGTTCGGGCGCTCGCCCATTTCCCAGGTGCCCTGGCCGAGTTTCGGAATCGCTTCGCCGGACGGAAGCGTGACGGTTGCCGCATTGGATTGAGCCATGAAGAAGTCTCCTTGCAGGTCCGCCGATTATGGCGCAAGGAGCACGCCCGCCGCTTCAGACGAGCCCGACCACCAAAGGTCCGAGCAAGGTCAGCAGCACGTTCGCCAACGCATACGTGATCGCGAACGGCACCGTCGGCGCGGCGCTTTCGGCTTTGTCGAGCACGCCGCCGAACGCCGGATTCGCACTGCGCGAACCGGTGAGCGCGCCCGCGAGCAGCGCCGCGTTGTCGTAACGCAGGACGTAGCGGCCGAAGAGCATCGTCAGCACGAGCGGAAACAGCGTGACGAACACGCCGAGCAGGAAGATCGTCAGCCCGCTCTGTTTCACCGTGACGACCGCCTGCAAGCCGGAATTCAGCCCGACCACCGCGACGAACGCCGCCAGTCCGAAATCCTTCAGCAATTGCGATGCGGCCGGCGGCATCACGCCGTACATCGGATGCTTGCCGCGCATCCAGCCGAACAGCAAACCGGTGAGCAGGCAGCCGCCGCCCGAGCCGAGCGTGAGCGGCACGCCGCCTGCATCGACGACGATCAGCCCGATCAGCAACCCGAGCACGATACCCACGCCCATGTAGATGAAATCGGTCTTGTCGGAATACGGCAGTTCGTAACCGGCGGCATCGACGGCGCGCTTCGTGTCCTGCGGCGCGCCGTAGAACGTGATGACATCGCCGTGATCGAGCGTCGTCTCGGGCAGCACCGGCAACGGATGCCCCGCACGCGTGATGCCGTGGATATACACGCCGTGCCGAATGTCGCGATCGACCGTCGCGCGCACGTCGGCGATGCTCACGTGGTTCATCCCGCGCTTCGTGAACACGCCCTGACGCTTCTGCATGACGACGCTGCTGCCATCGGCGTCCGCGATTTCCTCGCCGATGTGCGCCGTCGCGCCCGCCATCGCCTCGCGCCGCCCGACGACGAGCACGATATCGCCCGCTCGCAATACGAAGTCCGCGGCAGGCTCCAGCGCGCGCCCGCCGCGCCGGATGCGCTCGACGGTGATCATGTCCCGGTCGTCGACTTCGACGTGCGCGACCGTGCGCCCCGCCGCGCCATCGTGCGTCACGCGATACGTGCGTCCGACGAGCGCGGGCAACGCCGAAATCTGCCCTGGTCCGGGACCGGACGCCCCGCCCGCGAGCGCCTTCTCCGCTTCGATCGACGCATCCCTGAGACTCTGCCCCATGAACTTCGGCAGGATGTTCACGCATACGATGATCGCGCCGAGCGAGCCGAACACGTACGTTACCGCGTACGCGACCGCGACGTCGGCCTGCAACGCCTTGGTCTGATCGGCGGGCAATCCGAGCCGCGCGATCGCATCGCCCGCCGTGCCGATAATCGCCGATTGCGTCAGCGCCCCGCCCGCGAGTCCGGCCGCTAGCCCCTTGTTGAGCCCGAACAGCTTCGCGCAGACGATCACGCTCGCGAGCGCCGTCACCGCGAGGAACAGCGCCATCGCGATTTCGCGCAGCGTGCGGCGGTTGATCGAGCTGAAAAACTGCGGGCCGGAGTCGTAGCCGACCGCGTAGATGAACACGGCGAACATCACGGATTTCACGCCGTTGTCGATCTGCACGCCCGCCTGGCTCACGATCACCGCCGCGATCAGCGAGCCGCCCACGCCGCCCAGTTGAAACTTGCCGAAGCTGATCTGGCCGATCAGATAACCCGCCGCGAGCGAAAGAAAGAGCGCCGATTCCGGCGCTTTCTGGAAGATGTCGTGGAGCCATTCCATACGGTCAGCCCAGTTTGCTCGTGAGCCCGACGATCACCGGGCCGAGCAGCGGCAACAGCACGTTCGAGAGCGCATACGTGATCGTGTAGCCGATCATCGGCGTCGCGTTGCCCGTCACGCCGACGAGCGCGCTGATCGCGGGCGTGCTGCATTGCTGCCCCGCGATCGCGCCGAGCAGCATCGGCACGTCGAGCTTGAGCAGCCATCGTCCGATGAAGAGCGACGCGAGCGCCGGCACGAGCGTGATGACGATGCCCGCGACCGGCAGCGCGATGCCGTATTCGCGAACGAGCCGCAACGCGTCCGGGCCCGCCGACAGCCCGACCGCCGCGATGAACGTGCACAGGCCGAAGTCCTTCAATATCTGCGCCGCCGCCGAGGGCAGCGAGCCGGTCAGCGGATAACGCGAGCGGATCCAGCCGAACAGCAGCCCCGCGAGCAGGCAGCCGCCGCCCGTCCCGAGCGTGAGATCGATGTCGCCGGCATGTACCGACAGCCGCCCGACCGCGATGCCGAGCAGCACGCCGAGCCCGAGGAACACGAAGTCGGTTTTCTGCGTCGCGCGGATGATGTAGCCGAGCCTGGCCGCGCCGCGCGCGACATCCTCCTTGTTGCCCATGAGCGTCAGCACGTCGCCGCGATGCACCTGCGTGCCGGCGAGCGCGGGAATCGTGCTGTCGAGACGCGTCACGGCCGCGACGAAGACGCCGTGGGCGTCGGCGGGCGCGGCGCGGGCGCGCACCTGGGCGAGCGTGAGGCCGTGCAGTTCGCGCCGCGTGAGCATCACATCCGTGCGTTCGACATAGACATCGGAGACGCCGTTGCCGAAAACTTCCTCGCCGATCGCGGGAATCGCCTCGACCAGCGCCTCGCGCCGCCCGCCGACCACGACGAGATCGCCCGCCTTCAGCATGACCGCCGCTTGCGGCTTGATGACCGAGCGGTCGCGCTGCACGCGCTGCACGCTGATGTTGTCGCGAAAGCGCTTCTCCAGGTCGCCGACGGTGAGGCCCGCGGCGGCCGTCACCCTTAGCTCGCGGCCCGCGAGCGGCGGCGCGGCGGGCGTCTGCCCGGTGCCGAGCGCGCCGTCGCCGCCCAGCTTGCGCCACACGCGCTCCGCTTCGTCGCGCAGATTCACGCGCAGGATGAGCGGCGCGAACTGGCTCGTGAACAGCACGATCGTGACGAGGCCGAACAGATAGCTCACGCTGTAAGCGGTGACGATGTTCGCCTGCAGCCGCGCGGTATCTGTCGTGGACAGGCCGAGCCGCCCGATGGCCTCCGACGCCGTGCCGATCACCGCGGATTCCGTCGCGCCGCCGGCAAGCAAGCCGGCCGCCGTTCCCGCGTCGAGTTTCAATATGACGGCGGCGCCGAGCACGAGCGCGACCACGACGACGATCTCGACGATCGACAACGCGCCGTAACGCCAGCCGCGCCCGATGTTCGCGAAGAACTGCGGGCCGCCCGTGAAACCCAGCGCGAAGATGAAGAGCGCGAATGCGATGTTCTTGAGATCGGGTGAAATGCGCGCGCCGCTTTGTCCAAGAATCAGCGCGACGACGAGTGTGCCGCAAACGCCGCCGAGCTGAATGGGGCCGAGCTTCACGGACCCGACGAGATAACCAATAGCGAGGCTCGAAAATAGGGCGATTTCAGGATGCGCCGCAAGCAGAGTCCAAATCATGACGTCAACCCGTGTTTTCGAATTTCGAACGTAATTGCGGCATCGATATATCCATCAATATCCGAAAAGAGAAACGGGTTTGCACCAAAAGTTTTAATCGGCATTTACCGGGCGATATATAAAATCTCTTTCGGCCTTGAGTGTTACTTCGATGCGTTCGCACGCGGAAAGCGCGCAGAAAATGCCGTTTTTTAAGCAAATTAACCATACAGTCCTAATTCGCGAAAGATTTACGAAATACATGCATTTCGTACCTATTGCATTTCGAACAGCGCTAAATTAGTTTTCGAAACATGCGTCTTCGCTATTAACAGCGGCAATAACGATGCGGTAAATTTATCGCTCAATGGAAATTTGATATTGCAAATTTGGTTAGCTCTAAATATTATCGACTTAACGCGAGATTCAAGAACCGGACACAAAGTTGTCCTAGAACAACATGTCCGGCCCGTGTGGTAAAACCTGAGAGGGCTAAATGATGAATCAGATCCATGCAATGCGTGTGTTCGTGCGCGTGGCAGACACGGAGAGTTTTCGCCGCGCTGCTCAACAACTCGATGTCTCGAATGCGCTCGTGACTCGGGCAATCGCGATGCTCGAAGCGCATTTGCGAACACGTCTCATCAACCGCACTACCCGCAATCTGTCTCTCACGGAAGCGGGCACACGCTATCTCGAGGGCTGCCGCGCGTTGCTGGAGGAACTGGATCATCTGGAATCCACAGTCACGCACACCGAAGGCGAGCCGAGCGGCACTTTGCGCGTCGTTGCATCCAGCGCGCTTTCGCTGCTCACGCTGACGCCGCTCATCGACGGCTTCCGCAAGGTGTATCCGAAGGTCAACGTGCGGCTCACGCTCGCGGAGCGCCATGTCGATCTCGTCGAGGACGGCTATGACGTCGGCATCGTCACGGCGTTCATGGTGTCGAGCACCGCGCTCATCGAGCGGCCGGTCGGCACCAGCGCGCTCGTGACGGTCGCGACGCCCGCGTTCGTCGCCGAGCACGGCACGCCCGCCACGCCGACCGATCTGCAAACGTTGCCGTCCGTCGGACTGCCGAACGAAATGCGCAGCCAGACCTGGCATTTCCGGCATCGTCACGGCGCCGCCGATCAGGTCACGCTCGCGCCGGTCTACACGGTCAACAACGCGCTGATGGTGCGTCTCGCCACGCTGAAAAGCATGGGCTTCTCGATTCTTCCCGAAGGCATCGTGCGGGCAGACATCGAAAGCGGCACGCTCGTCCGCCTGCTCGACGGCTATTCGATCGACGACCCCGACATGAAAGTGTCGATCGTATATCCGGGGCGGCAATATCTGCCCGCGAAGACGCGCTTTTTCATCGACTATGCGCTGGACTATCTCGGCCGGGAATTCACCGCGCAAGGCGGCACGCGTCCCGACGAAATCATCCGCCCGACCATGCCGGCGATGATGCCGATGCAGGCGTTGCGCAACGCGACCGCGACCGCCAACTGAAGCCATAGCAAGCACAAGGGCCAGCACGGCGTTTTACCGCCGTCTGACCCAATCTCCCGATCGCACCGCACAACTAAGCTTCGTCCAGCGCCGAATCGGGCGGCGCTCAACCCTCCCCGTACTCCGCATTCGACGCATCCGGCGCCGCGCACATCTCGCGCAGCAAGGACGCCTCGCGCTCGTGCACTTCAACCGGCATCAACAAGGCGCCGGCATAGGCCATGTAGCGCGCGCGATGCTGGCCGTTGCGAAACGCCACGACACCTTCCCGATGCACGCCCAGCAACCCGAGCAGCCCGGGCGAGCGGCGCACGCTGATCGTCACGTAGGGCATTTCGGGCACGCGCGGATTGTCCGGATCGAGAAACTCGCGGATGCCGCGCACCTTGCCCGCGTGCCAGTCGTCGACGGCCTTGAGCACGTAGTCGGTGTCGTCGCGATCGGCGCACGCGAGGAGCTTCCTCACGTCGACGAGCACGACCTGATGACGCGAGCCATGGTCGGTGAACACCCGCTTCAGCCGCACGAAGTCGTACTGCGGATGGCTCTGCAATCTGACGATCCAGACCGCTTCTGCGGCGGTCGGCGCAACCATCGTGTCCATGTTCGGCATAGGAGGAAGACTGCGGCGCGCGCCCCGTGCGCGCGTGTTTCGCTGACAAGCAGCCTGAACGACCGCCGCTGAACAGGCGCTCGGGCTAAACAAACTTTTACACCCTAGACGCAATTCGTGAAAGCGCCATGACGGGCACGGCATGTGCTTTTGTTGCCAGAATCGAACACATGGACATAGCCTGCGAGATCGCTTGTCATGTGACTTTCATTCACGGCACCGATCAACGACTCGTGGACACTTCTTCCGATCTCATCGTCGCGCGGCCCGAGGGTCTTTTCTGTGTGCCGGGCAAATTCCATATCGACCCGTGGCGGCCTGTCGAACGTGCCGTCATCACGCACGCGCATGCCGATCACGCGCGCTTCGGGCACACGCATTACCTGGCGGCCGAGCCCGGCGTCGGCGTGTTGCTGTCGCGGCTGCCGGGCATCGATGTTCAAGCGCTCGCTTACGGAGAAGCAATCGTCGTGAACGGTGTGCGCGTGTCGCTGCATCCCGCCGGGCACGTGCTCGGATCGGCGCAGGTGCGCGTTGAACACAAGGGCCGCGTGTGGGTCGCGTCCGGCGATTACAAGGTCGAGCCCGACCCGACCTGCGCGCCGTTCGAGCCGGTACGCTGCGATACGTTCATCACCGAATCGACGTTCGGGCTGCCGATCTATCGATGGGACAGCTCGCGCGATGTCTTCGACGGCATCGACTCATGGTGGCGGCATAACGCGGCGCAAGGCCGCGCGTCGGTGCTGTTCTGCTATTCGTTCGGCAAGGCGCAGCGCGTGCTCGCGGGCGTCGATGCCGCCATCGGTCCGATCTTCTGTCACGGCGCGGTCGAGCCGCTCAATCGCGCGTATCGCGAATCGGGCGTCGCGTTGCCGCCGACGCGCCTCGTCAGCGAGATCGCCGCGAAAGACAAGGCCGCGTTCAAAGGCGCGCTGATCGTCGCGCCGCCGTCCGCGCAAGGCAGCACCTGGATGCGCCGCTTCGGCGAATACAGCGATGCCTTCGCGTCCGGCTGGATGCGTCTGCGCGGCACGCGGCGCCGCAAGGGCGTCGATCGCGGCTTCGTGCTCTCGGATCACGCGGACTGGCCCGGCCTGCAGCTCGCCATCGGTGCGAGCGGCGCCGAGCGCGTGATCGTCACGCACGGACAGATCGAGCCGATGGTGCGCTGGCTCAACGAGCAAGGCCTCGATGCGGGCGCGTTCACGACCGAATACGGCGACGACGCCATCGAAGCCGATATGGCGCAAACATCATGAAGCGCTTCGCGACGCTCTACGCCGCGCTCGACGCGACGACATCGACGAACGAAAAGCTCGAAGCGCTGATCGCGTATTTCTCGGGCGCGCAAGCCGAAGACGCCGCGTGGGCGTCGTACTTTCTCGCAGGCGGCAAGCCGCGCCAGTCGGTGCCGACGCGTCTGCTCACCGAGTTCGCCCGCGAACGCGCGGGCTTGCCGGAGTGGCTCTTCGAAGAGTCGTATCAGGCGGTCGGCGATCTCGCTGAAACCATCGCGCACGTTTTGCCGCCGGCGTCGGGAGAATCGTCGCTCGGACTCGCGCAATGGATCGAGGAACGCATCCTCACGCTGCGCGGCGCGGATCCGTCCGAATTGCGCGAGCGGCTTCTGAGTTACTGGGACGAACTCAACTGGAGCGAGCGTTTCCTGCTGACGAAGCTGATCGGCGGCGGCTTTCGCGTCGGCGTCGCGCGGCAGCTCGTCGTGCGCGCGCTCGCGCAGGTCGCGGGCGTCGATCATAAGCGCATCGCGCAACGCATGGTCGGCTGGACCGATTCGCGCGAGAAGCCGAGCGCCGCGCGCTATCTTCGGCTGATCGCGCCGGCAGCAGAAGGCGATGACGTCGACACGCCGCACGAAAGCGATATCGGCCTGCCGTATCCGTTCTTTCTCGCGCATCCGCTGCAGGCCGATCCGGCGACGCTCGGCTCGCCCGACGACTGGATCGTCGAATGGAAATGGGACGGCATACGCGCGCAGCTCGTGAAGCGCGCGGGCCGCGTATGGATCTGGTCGCGCGGCGAGGATCTCGTCACGGAGCGCTTTCCGGAGCTCGCGTCGCTCGGCGAAGCGTTGCCCGACGGCACCGTGATCGACGGCGAAATCCTCGCGTGGGAACCGGGCGCGGACGCGCCCTTGCCCTTCGCGCGACTGCAGCCGCGCATCACGCGCAAGTCGCTCACGAAGAAAGTGCTGGCCGATTCCCCCGCCGCGCTGCTTGCCTACGATCTGCTCGAAATCGATGGCCGCGATCAGCGCATGGAGCCGCTGCACGCGCGGCGCGCGCAACTCGACGCGCTCGCGTCGTCGCTTGCGGTGAATGTCTTGCGCGTGTCGCCGGTCGTGACGGCATCCGACTGGACTGCACTGGCGAAATTGCGCGACGAAAGCCGTGCGCGCGGCGTCGAAGGATTCATGCTGAAGGAACGCGCGTCGATGTACGGCGTCGGGCGCACGAAGGCGTCGGGAACGTGGTGGAAGTGGAAGATCGATCCGTATGCGATCGACGCCGTGCTGCTCTATGCGCAGCGCGGTCACGGCCGGCGCGCGAGCTTGTACACGGATTTCACCTTCGCCGTCTGGGACGAAGCCGACGGCACGCGCACGCTCGTGCCCTTCGCAAAAGCGTATTCAGGACTGACCGACGAAGAAATGCGCCAGGTCGATGCGATCGTGCGCAAGACGACCATCGAGAAATTCGGGCCGGTGAGAAGCGTCACGCCGACGCTCGTCTTCGAGATCGGCTTCGAAGGCATACAGGCGAGCCCGCGTCACAAATCGGGCATCGCCGTGCGCTTTCCGCGCATGCTGCGCTGGCGCACCGATAAAAAAATCGAAGACGCCGATACGCTCGACATCCTCAAGGGCTTTCTGAACGAGGCCACGGCATGAGCGAGTCCGAATCGGCCGGCGAGCGCAGGCACCGCGCGCCGCGACCTCGACGCGTGCCGCGCACGCGTGCGGCGCAGGCAAAACTCGATGCCGCCGCCGAATCCTTCACGCCCGCGCCTTTCGCGTACGACGCGAACGAAGCTGCAAAGCCAATCGACGAACGCATCGCGCGCTGGTTCGACGAGCGCGGCTGGCAGCCTTTCGAGTTTCAGCGCGAAGCGTGGCGTGAGATCGAGCGTGGCGCGAGCGGCCTGCTGCACGCGACGACGGGCGCGGGCAAAACGTGGGCCGTGTGGCTCGGGGCGCTCGCGGCTTTCGCGCGGTCATCGAAAGCCGATAAAAATCCCGCGCCGCTCACCGTCCTCTGGATCACGCCAATGCGCGCGCTCGCCGCCGACAGCGCCCGCGCGCTGCAAAGCGCCGTCACTGCGCTGAACGTGCCGTGGACGGTCGGGCTGCGCACCGGCGACACGTCATCGACGGAACGCGCGCGTCAGAGTCGCCGGATGCCGTCCGCGCTCGTCACGACGCCCGAAAGCCTCACGCTGATGCTCACGCGCGCCAACGCGCAAGAAGAACTGAAGCATCTGCGCATGATCGTCGTCGATGAATGGCACGAACTGCTCGGCAACAAGCGCGGCACGCAGACGCAACTGGCGGTCGCGCGGCTCGCGCGCTGGCGTCCCGATCTGCAGATCTGGGGCTTGTCCGCGACGCTCGGCAATCTCGCGCTCGCGCACGATGCGTTGCTGCATCCGGTGAAGACGCCGCGCGTCGTGGTGCGTGGCGCGCAGCCGAAAACGCTCGTCGTCGATACGCTGATTCCCGAAACCATCGAGCGCTTCCCGTGGGGTGGCCATCTCGGCGTGCGGCAAGTCGGTCCCGTCGCCGACGAAATCGAGCGCGCGCAAAGCTCGCTCGTCTTCACCAACACGCGTTCACAATCGGAAATCTGGTATCGCGCGCTGCTCGAATTGCGGCCCGACTGGGCCGGCTTGCTCGCGCTGCATCACGGATCGCTCGACAAGGCAGTGCGCGACTGGGTCGAACTAGGCTTGAAGAACGGGCAACTGAAGGCGGTCGTGTGCACGTCGAGTCTCGATCTGGGCGTCGATTTTCTGCCGGTCGATCGCGTTTTTCAGATCGGCTCGCCCAAAGGCGTCGCGCGTCTGATGCAGCGCGCGGGACGCTCGGGGCACGCGCCGGGGCGCGTATCGCGCGTGACGATCGTGCCGACGCATGCGCTCGAACTCGTCGAAGCGGCCGCGGCGCGCTGGGCGATCGAAGAGCGGCGCATCGAAGGACGCGACATGCCGTTGAAGCCGCTCGACGTGCTCGTCCAGCATCTCGTGACGGTGGCGATCGGCGGCGGCTTCACGCCCGCCGACATGCTCGACGAAGTGAAGAGCGCGTATGCGTATCGCGATCTGACGCAGCGGGAATTCGACTGGGCGCTCGCTTTCGTCGAGCGCGGCGGCGCATCGCTCGCGGCGTATCCGGACTTTCATCGCGTAGTGAAGGACGATGACGGCGTGTATCGCGTGCCGCGCGAAGACCTCGTGCGCAGGCATCGCAACAACGTCGGGACAATAGTTGCAAACGCAACCATCAACGTCGCCTATATGACGGGCGGGCGCATCGGCGCGATGGAGGAGTCGTTCATCTCGCGCTTGAAGCCCGGCGATGTCTTCACCTTCGGCGGACGCGCGCTCGAACTCGTGCGCGTGCGCGACATGACCGCGTATGTGAAACGCGCGACTTCATCGCGCGGGGCGATGCCGCAATGGGCGGGCAGCAAGATGCCGCTGTCGTCCGAACTGGCCGATGCCGCGCTCGTGATGCTCGCGCGCGCCAACGACGGCATCTACGACGAGCCGGAAATGCGCGCCGTCAAACCGCTGCTCGATTTGCAGGCGAAGTGGTCCGCGCTGCCGGGGCCGGGCGTGCTCGTCGTCGAACGCGTGCGCTCGCGCGAAGGTCATCACTTCTTTTGCTATCCGTTTGCGGGGCGCATGGCGCATATTGGCCTGGGATCGCTGATCGGATGGCGCGTCGCACGCGATCAGCCGAGCACGTTTTCGATTTCGATGAACGATTACGGCTTCGAACTGCTGTCGGCAAAACCGTTCGACTGGGAGACGCTCATCGCGGAAGGGCTTTTTTCCCCGGAGAATCTGGAGCACGACATTCTCGCGAGCCTCAACGCATCCGAATTGTCGGCGCGGCGTTTTCGCGAAATCGCGCGCGTGTCGGGGCTGATTTATCAGGGGCATCCGGGACAGCAGAAAAGCGCGAGGCAATTGCAGGCGTCGAGCGGATTGTTCTACGAAGTCTTTCGCAAGCACGACAGCAGCAATCTGCTGCTTGCGCAGGCCGATCAGGAAGTGATGCTGCAGGAACTCGAACTCGGCCGCATCCGCGCGGCGCTCGAACGCATGAGCGCGAGCCGCCTCGCGCTGCATGCGCCGAAGAAGCCCACGCCGTTCGCGTTTCCGCTGATCGTCGCGCGCTTGCGGGAAAAGGTGAGCACGGAGAAGCTCTCGGATCGCGTCGAGCGCATGCTCGCGGATCTGGAGAAGGCGGCGAAGACATAAATGGAAGCTTTGACCATCGATGTGAATGGCCACGCGCTCGTCCTATCCGCCGATCGCGCGGCGTTCGATCCGCACGCCCGAAGCCTTTTCATCGCCGATGCGCACTTCGGCAAGGACGCCGTGTTCCGCGCGCGCGGCATTCCGGTGCCCGTCGGCACGACCGGCGAGAGCCTCGCGCGGCTCGATGCGCTCGTCGCGGCGCATCGGCCGGAATCGATCGTCTTTCTCGGCGACTTGCTGCACGCGCGCGAATCCCACGCCGACGAGACGCTCGACGCCCTCGCCGCGTGGCGCGCGAAGCATCGCGAACTCGCGCTCGTGCTCGTCGAAGGCAATCACGACAGGCACGCGGGCGCGCTGCCCGCGCTGTACGGCGTCGATGTCGTGAAGGAACCGCACGCGCTCGGACCGTGGGCGCTTTGCCATCATCCGCAGACGGTCGATGGCGCTTACGCGCTCGCGGGACACGAGCATCCGGTGTACCGGCTCGCGACGCGCGTCGACAGCGCGCGTCTGCCGTGCTTCCGCTTCGGCCCTCGCGCGGGCGTGCTGCCGGCGTTCGGCGCGTTCACGGGCGGCTTCGCAGTCAACGGCGGCGTGCGCGGCGAAGCGCTCTACGTGATCGCGGGCGAGCGCGTGTTCCCGCTCAGTGATAGACGTTCGTCGACGATTGCAGCTTCGTGAGCTTGCCGCGCTGCAAGCGGTACCAGCCGAGATTCGACTGCATCACCACCTCCTCGCGTTGCCAGAACACGCGCTTGACCGTCATGCGCTGGCCGGCGCGCTGCACGAGTGGCGGATGGCGGCGGAAATCGTAGAGGATCGGGCCTGAACCGGTCTGCACGAGCATGCGCGTGACGGTGTCGCTCGTGCCGGAAGTTTCATCGAAATGGACGACGCGCTTCGCGTCGAAGCGATCGAATACCTCTTTGTCGATGACCGCGGCCATGCCGGATTCATCGCGGAGAAAGTGCAGCGTTCCCGCCTGCGTTGCGATGGGCCCGGCGGCGTCGCTCTGGGCGAACGCAAGCGTAGCGATGAACAGCGTGCCGGCGGCTGCCGCGTGAATACAGAATTTTGTCAGTGACATCTTTCTCGTTCAAAAAGTTGCTGCGTTTTACCAACACTGCGACCAACACTGCGCGGCGCCCCCGACGCGCAAGGAATGCGAGGCCGCGAGCGTGTTACCGGAAACATCTGACGCATGGCGGCGCAGCGTTTGCAAGAGTCGTGCGCCGCTGCCGCGTCAGAAAGAATATCCGTTCGGGCCGGAGCATGGATCGGCCGATCGGAATAAGGGTTTATACCAGCGTCGAAAATGACGTTTCGGTACAATTCGAGCCTTCAACTCCGCCTCGGCGCCTGCATCGCTCAATCCGACGATGCGCCCAGACGTGACATCTCCTTCTCTTCCGCCATGCCTCTGCCTCTTTTCGCTCTCGCCATTGCCGCGTTCGGCATCGGCACGACGGAATTCGTCATCATGGGCCTGTTGCCCAACGTCGCGCGCGATCTCGCGGTGACGATTCCGGCGGCGGGCATGCTCGTGTCCGGCTATGCGCTCGGCGTGACGGTCGGCGCGCCGATTCTGGCCGTCGTCACCGCGAAGATGCCGCGCAAGAAGGCGCTGATGAGCCTGATCGGCGTGTTCATCGTCGGCAATCTGCTGTGCGCGCTCGCGCCGAACTACTGGGTGCTGATGGGCGCGCGCATCGTCACCGCGTTCTGTCACGGCGCGTTCTTCGGCATCGGCTCGGTGGTCGCGGCCGATCTCGTCGCGCCGAACCGCCGCGCGCAGGCCATCGCGCTGATGTTCACCGGCCTCACGCTCGCCAACGTGCTCGGCGTGCCGCTCGGCACCGCGCTCGGCCAAGCGGCCGGCTGGCGCTCGACGTTCTGGGTCGTCACGCTGATCGGCGTCGCGGCGGCGGGCGCGCTGCATGTGTGCCTGCCGAAGCACATCGAGATGCCGGAAACCAGCATCCTGCGCGAATTCGACGTGCTCAAGAACCCGCAAGTGCTGATGGTGCTCGGCATCAGCGTGCTCGCGTCGGCCAGTCTTTTCTCGGTGTTCACGTATATCACGCCGATTCTCGAAGACGTGACGGGCCTTTCGCCGCACGCGGTCACGTATGTGCTGCTGCTGTTCGGTCTCGGCCTGACGGTCGGCAGCACGCTCGGCGGCAAGCTCGCGGACTGGAAGCTGCTGCGTTCGCTGCTGTCCTTCCTGCTCGCGATCGTCGCCGTTCTGACGATCTTCGCCGGCACGATGCATCAGCCGGTCGCCGCGATGATCACGATCTTCTTCTGGGGCGTGCTCGCCTTCGCGATCGTGCCGCCGCTGCAAATGCTGATCGTGAACCGCGCGAGCGATGCGCCGAATCTCGCATCGACGTTGAACCAGGGCGCGTTCAATCTCGGCAACGCGACGGGCGCGTGGCTCGGCGGCTGCGTGATCGGCGCGGGCGCACCGCTCACGTCGCTGCCGTGGGTCGGCGTACTGATGGCGGTGAGCGCGTTCGGCCTGACGCTGCTCTCGGCGACGCTCGACAAGCGCGCGCGCCGTCTTTCGATCGGACAACCCGCCTGAGTTGCTTCGGGCAGTACGTTGCATGAAAGGCATTCTCTCGCGCGATTTTCTCGCGCTGATTCTGAGCGTCGCGGTTGTCGGCCTGGGGCTCGGCGCGACGCTGCCGCTGACGTCGCTCGCGCTGACGCAATCGGGTTTTGGCACGGACATCGTCGGCTGGATGACGGCGACGCAGGCGCTCGGCGGGCTCATGGTTGCGCCGGTGGCGAGCCGCTTCGCGGGGCGTTGCGGGGCGCGCGAGACGATCGTCGGCACGGTGATCGTCGCGGCGTTCTCGACTATCGCGATGCAGTTCACCGTGAACCTGTGGCTGTGGGCCGTGCTGCGTTTTCTGTGCGGCGCGGCGCTGATGCTGCTTTTCACGATCGGCGAAGCATGGGTCACGCAACTCGCCGACGACTCCACGCGCGGCCGCGTCGTCGCGATCTACGCGACCAACTTCACGCTCTTCCAGATGACGGGCCCGGTGCTCGTCAGCGTGATCGGCGGCTTGCCGTCGATGCGCTTTGCCATCTGCGGGGCGATCTTTCTGCTGGCGTTGCCCGCGCTCGCATCGATACGCGGCGCGCCGCACGCGCTGGCATCGGAAGAAGGCGAGCACGGCGACTGGCGCAGCGTGTTGCCGCGCATGCCCGCGCTCGTGATCGGCACGGGCTTTTTCGCGCTCTTCGACACGCTCGCGCTCTCGCTGATGCCGCTTTTCGCGATGTCGCACGGCGTCGGCGAGGATATCGGCGTGCTGTTCGCATCGGCGATCCTGCTCGGCGATACGACGATGCAGTTCCCGATCGGCTGGCTCGCCGACCGCATCGGGCGCGCGAAGGTGCATGCGGGCGCGGGCGTGGTCGTCGCGCTGCTGCTGCCGCTTTTGCCTTGGGCGATCGCGTATCCGTGGATCTGCTGGCCGCTGCTCTTCGTGACCGGCGCGGCGGCGGGCAGCGTGTACACGCTGTCGCTCGTCGCGTGCGGCGAACGCTTTCGCGGACCGTCGCTGGTCTCGGCGACGGCGATTGTCGGGGCTTCGTGGAGCGTCGCGAGTTTCGGCGGACCGATCGTCGCGGGCACGCTGATGCAGCGCGTCGGCGCCGATGCGCTCATCGGCGTGCTGACGGCGGCCGCGTGCGCGTTTCTCGCTGCGGCGTGGTGGGAGCGGCGCGGTTAGGAGTTCGAGCGTGTCGTTCGGCGCGAGGTCGGCGGTATACTTTTCCGGCCTTCAATTCCGCTACGAGGCATCAAGGAAACGTATGAGCGCTTTACCTCCCTGTCCGCAATGCCGGTCGGCATTCACCTATGAAGATGCGGGCATGTACATCTGTCCCGAATGCGCGCACGAATGGTCCGCGCAGACAGATACCGCATCGGAGCCCGCCGCGAAGGTCTATCGCGATTCCGCGGGCAACGTTCTTCACGATGGCGACACCGTCACCGTCATCAAGGATCTGAAGCTCAAGGGCGGCGGTGGCGTCGTCAAGATGGGCACCAAGGTCAAGAACATCCGGCTCGTCGACGCCGATCACGACATCGACTGCAAAATCGATGGCTTCGGCGCGATGAGCCTCAAGACCGAGTTCGTCAGGAAAGCCTGACCCGCAACGACCGGCCGCGGTGTTTCACCCGCGCGCCGGCAAAATCCGCCCCGCGCATTCGCCGAAGCCCACGCGATATCCCTCGCCCTGGCACCATCCGCGCAGGGTGATTTCATCGCCGTCCTGTAGAAACGCGCACTCGCCGCCCTCTTCCAGCTTCACGGGCCGCTGGCCGTTCCAGGTGCTTTCGAGCAGGCTGCCGCACGAATCCGGCGTCGGCCCGCTTATCGTGCCCGATCCCATCAGATCGCCGACGCGCGTATTGCATCCGCCAACCGTGTGATGCGCGAGTTGCTGCGCCATCGACCAGTACATCAGCTTGAAGTTGGTGCGTGAAATGGTCGTCGGCGTGTGCGCGCCTTCCGGACGCAGCGTGACTTCCAGTTCGATATCGAACGCGTGATCGCCTTCGTGACGCAGATACGCGAGCGGTTGCGGATCCTGCGCGGGCGTCGCGGTGCGAAACGGTTCGAGCGCATCGAGCGTGACGATCCACGGCGAGATCGTCGTCGCGAAGCCCTTCGAGTTGAACGGGCCGAGCGGCACGTACTCCCATTGCTGGATATCGCGCGCGCTCCAGTCGTTGAGCAGCACCATGCCGAAGATATGCGCCTCCGCGTCCTCACACGCGATCGGCTCGCCGAGCGCATTGCCGCGCCCGATGATGAAGCCCGTCTCCAGTTCGATATCGAGCTTGCGGCACGCGCTGAAGATCGGGCGCTCTTCGTTCGGCAGCTTGATCTGACCGTTCGGGCGGCGCACGGGCGTGCCGCTCACGACCACCGACGACGCGCGCCCGTTATAGCCGACCGGCAATTCCGACCAGTTCGGCAGAAGCGCGTTCTTCGGATCGCGGAACATCGAGCCGACGTTCGTCGCGTGCTCCTTCGACGAATAAAAATCCGTGTAGCCAGGAATCTCGACCGGCAGATGCATCGTCGCATCGGAGCGCGGCACGAGCGCGCGGCGGCGCAAGGCTTCGTCGTCGCGCAACGTCGCATTGCCGTGCGCGAGCAACGCGGACAGCGCGATACGCACGCCTCGCCACGTCTCGCGTCCGAGCGCGATGAAGTCGTTCAGGCGCGATGCGTGGAACGTGCCGCGCGCATCGATCAGACGCGCGTCTTCGAGCACGGCGAGATCGGCGATCCAGTCGCCTATCGCGACGCCCGCGCGCGGCTGCGCGTTCACCGCGTCGCTGAATATGCCGAACGGCAGGTTCTGAATCGGGAAGTCGCTCGCGGGATCGTTCGCGGATTCGATCCAGCTCTTCAAAGTGGGCGCGAGTGTGGCCTTCAGCGCGTCGATCATCGTTGCTCCGGGTTGAAGTGTTTCGTGAGACCTTGCCAGCACTCGTAATAATTCGCCTGCAACTGCGCGGTTTCGAGCGCGAACTGAGTCGGCTTGATGAGCGTGCGCGTCTCGAACATGAAGGCCATCGTGGCGTCGACTTTCGCGGGCTTCGACGTATCGCTCTTCGATGCCTTCTCGAACGTTTCCGCATCCGGCCCGTGCCCCGACATGCAGTTGTGCAGGCTCGCGCCGCCGGGCACGAAGCCTTCGGCCTTCGCGTCGTAGACGCCGTGCACGAGTCCCATGAACTCGCTCGCGACATTGCGATGAAACCACGGCGGCCGGAACGTATCTTCCGCGGCGAGCCAGCGCGGCGGGAAGATCACGAAGTCGATGGAATCGACGCCCGGCGTGTCGCTCGGCGATTGAAGCACGAGAAAGATCGACGGATCCGGATGGTCGTAGCTGATCGAGCCGATGGTGTTGAAGTGGCGCAGATCGTACTTGTACGGCGCGTAATTGCCGTGCCACGCGACGACATCGAGCGGCGAATGACCGATGTCCGCGCGCCAAAGCACGCCGTTCATCTTCGTGACGAGTTCGAACCTGCCTTCGCGGTCTTCATACGCGGCGTTCGGCGTGAGGAAGTCGCGCGGATTCGCCAGCCCGTTCGAGCCGATCGGACCGAGATCGGGCAATTGCAGCAGCGCGCCGAAGTTTTCGCAGATGTAGCCGCGCGCTTCGCCATCGGGCAGCGTCACCGAAAAGCGCACGCCGCGCGGAATCACCGCGATTTCGTGCGGCTCGATATCGAGCTTGCCGAGTTCCGTGAAGATCGCGAGACGTCCCTGCTGCGGCACGATCAGCAATTCGCCGTCGGCGTTGTAGAAGAAGCGGTCCTGCATCGAGCGGTTCGCGGCGTAGAGATGGATCGCGCAACCGGACATCGATTCCGCGGCGCCGTTGCCGACCATCGTCACCCAGCCGTCGATGAAATCGGTCGGCGCGGCGGGCATCGGCAGCGGATCCCAGCGCAACTGGTTCGGCGGCGTCGGCGGAACATCGGCGAAATTGGCCACGAGTTTGGCGCGCAGCATGTCGGCGGGAATGCGCGTGAACGGCTTGTGCACGGCCGCCGGACGTATCCGATAGAGCCACGAACGGCGATTGTGCGCGCGCGGCGCGGTGAACGCGGTGCCCGAAAGCTGCTCGGCGTACAGGCCGTAAGCGGCGCGTTGCGGCGAGTTGCGGCCGATCGGCAACGCGCCCGGCAGCGCCTCCGTGGCGAAGTCGTTGGCGAAACCCGATTGATAGTGCTGGTTCGCGTCCGTGTGCGTCTCGAACGTTGGCATGGTCGGAATCCTCGACGAAAAGTGCAACGGTTCAGGCGACGGCGCCGTGCGCGGCATGTCGTCGCTGCAATTTACGGATGGTAAAACCAATTACGATTAGTGAAATTCATCGTATACCCTTAATCGACGGGCCTCGCCGCGCATATCAATATGTGAATTTGGTGCTGGACGTGGCGTTGCGCGCTGATACCATCGACCATTCGAATGAAAATTGCCCGGTACGGCACGCCTCACGAACTCGACGCTCCATCCATGATCGCCCCGTCCTTGCCTGAACTCGTCGCCCGCGCCGCGGAAAATCCGTTTCTTGGCGCGCATGTCGTGCTTGGCGAGAACGAGCACGCCGGTCAGGCGATCGCGCACTACCGCGATTTGTGCATTTCGAGCGCCTACGAGCCGATCTTCGATGTCGGCACGCACAGCTTTCCGCAGACTTTGAGCGCATCGCCGGAGAGCGCGGAGCGTTTCGGCGATGAACTCGGCGTGCAGGCGTTGACGCTCATTCAGGGCGATGCGCCGCGCGATCCGTTCGGACAACTGGAAGACGATCGCGAGCTGGTCGTGCTGGACCGGCTGTCGCGCGCGCTGCATGCGTTCAATTTCTTCGGGCCGCATCGGCCGGGGCTTTTGTTTCTGCGCGTGCATGAGCGGCTATTGAAGAGCGTGAAGTATGACCACGGACTGCACTTCTCTTCCGTCCTGATGGAGTTCGGGATGAACCCGTCGCGGGTGGTGATCGAATTGCCTGCGGCGGCGGTCGCGCACAAGACGTTTCTTGGGTATCTCACGAAGAGCTATCAGCATTACGGATTCAAGGTCGCGGGGAATCTGCCGAATGCCGGGCAGATCATGGCAGTGTCGGATATGGCGCGGCTCGATTTCATCAAGATGGATGCGGCGCAGGCTTTACGGGACTCGGTGGTGAAGCATCTCGTGGCGTATGCACATCGGTTGAGGATTCCGCTCATCTTTTCGAATGTCTGCGATGAGGCGCAGTTCAATGCGCTTCAGCAGTTCGATGTGCATTTCGTGCAAGGACCGGTGTTTGATGCGCATCCGAGTTTGCATGCGCGGTGACGTGTTTTTTTCGGGGTCTTGGTTGTCGTTGGATCCCGTATTCGTGTCGGTCTATTAGCACTGCCCCTGTGCGGGGCGGCACTCACTTTCTTTGCTGCTGCAAAGAAAGTAAGCAAAGAAAGCAGCTTCCGATACGCCCGCGGTCACACGCAATTTGGGTAGTCCTCTCGTCCATCGTGGGCTGCCTAAAGAGTGCCCTCAAACACCTAATCGGGCTTGGATCGCGCACGGTCCGTCTCATCGCACCACACGCCAAACGGGTTCAGCACAAAATAGCTCCGGCCCGCTTCGCGGCCGACCGGTCAATCGGGGAGGCAGGCGCTTCGCTCCTAACATCTTTAGCACACTGCGCGCGCAAACCGATGGTTTCCCTTGCAGACCCAGCGGCAGCGCGTAGCGCTGTGCCGATGCTGTTTCGTGCTGAACTAGTGTCCTTGGAAAACTAGCTCGTCAGACCGTGCGCGATCCAAGCCCGATTAGGTGTTTGAGGGCACTCTTTAGGCGAGTGCCCCCTGTGACGAGAGGACTACCCAAATTGCGTGTGACCGCGGGCCTGAAAAGCTGCTTTCTTTGCCTACTTTCTTTGCAGCAGCAAAGAAAGTAGGTGCCGCCCCGCACAGGGGCAGTGCAAATAGACCGACGCGAAGACAGGATTTCATGAAGGCGCAGACCCACGCGCTGGGAAATCGGCTCGAACACCGCCCCCGATCCGAAGGCATCTGGCTCGCTTAGTGCCGAAAGCATCACCGCTACGGGTTATTCCCGATCTCCCGCTGCCGCATCGCTTGTTGCACTGCAACGCCGCTCGCGAGCGCTCCACCACTCGCCTTCCCAACGCTCAAAGGCGCGCGAATTGCGCCGCATTGCGGCAAACCCCACCCCACCTCGCGCCTTGACTTTCGCCGAACCGAATACGATCATTCGATCATCGAACGAGCAAATGTTCACTCAAACCGCCTTGACCGCCGCCGTCGTGGCGCCAAAGCGACCAGCCGCCCGCGAAGAACGGGCGCGCCGCCATTCAGAGGAAGAGACGACATGACGAACGAAGCCAACGTGATCCTGCACATCGGCGCCGGGTCTTTTCATCGCGCGCATCAGGCGTGGTATCTGCATCGACTGAACGAGTCGGGCGACAAAAGCTGGTCGCTCGCGGTCGGGAATATTCGCGGCGACATGAACGCCGTGCTCGATGCCCTCGCCGCGCAGAACGGCGAATACACGCTCGAAACGGTCACGCCGAAGGGCGAGCGCGAATACGAGACGATCCGGGCGATCAAAAAGGTCGTGCCGTGGTCCGCGGATCTCGCCGAACTCGTCGCCGTGGGCGCGGACCCGAAGACGAAGATCGTGTCGTTCACCGTCACCGAAGGTGGCTATTACCTCGACGAGCACGACAAGCTCGACACCGCGAACCCCGATCTCGCCGCCGACCTCAAGGGCGCAAAAACCACGATCTACGGCGCGCTCGCCGCGATCCTCGATGCGCGCATGAAGAATGGCGCGGGCCAGGTATCGCTGCAGAACTGCGACAACCTGCGCAGCAACGGCGACCGCTTCAAGGCGGGCATGCTCGAATTTCTCGAACGGCGCGGCGAGACCGCGCTGCGCGAGTGGATGATCGCGAACACGTCGTGTCCGAACGCGATGGTCGATCGCATCACGCCGCGCCCGACACCCGACGTCGCCGAACGCGTGAAGGCCGCGACCGGCTTCGACGACAAAGCGCCCGTGATGGGAGAAAAGTTCATCCAGTGGGTGATCGAAGACAGCTTCATCGCCGGGCGGCCCGCGTGGGAGCAGGTCGGCGCGGAGATGGTCGAATCGGTGCATCCGTATGAGGAGGCGAAAATCCGCATCCTCAATGCGAGCCATAGCTGCATTGCGTGGGCGGGCACGCTCGTCGGGCTGCAATACATTCACGAAGGCACGCAGGACATGGAAATCCGCGCGCTCGCCGACGCCTACGTCACCGACGACGTGATTCCCTGCCTCACGCCGAGCCCGATCGATCTCGAGAAATATCGCGATGTCGTGCTCGACCGCTTCAGCAATCCGTACATCAAGGACACGAACCAGCGCGTCGCGGCGGATGGCTTCTCGAAGCTGCCGGGCTTCATCGCGCCGACGCTCTCGGAATGCTTCGCGCGCAAGGTCGATCCCGATTCGACCGCGATCCTGCCTGCGCTCTTCTTCCGCTTTCTCGAACGCTGGCACGAGGGCAAGCTGCCGTATGCCTATCAGGATGGCGTGATGGATCCGGCGGTGGCGCACGGCTTCTTCACGTCGCCCGATCCGGTCAAGGCCTTCACGAGCGACAAGCTCCTGTGGGGCAGCATGGCGCAGACCGAAGGCCTCGAACGCGTGATGCGCAGCGCGATTGCGAAAGTCGATGCATGGCTCGCCAATCGGCCGTAGGCGGCAAGCGGCCATAAGCGGCCATAAGCCCGCTGTTATCGCCGCGTTAATGGCATCGCGAAACTGCAAGCCGCGCCGCTCGGGTAATGTGCTCATGGCGCGGCGTCGCGCGTGGCGTTAAATTAGCGCCTCCCGCCGATATGGCGTCCCGCCTGGTTTCTGACCAAGTTCGATTCCGGCAACGACAAAGGGTCCGTTCATGTACTTAGGCATCGACCTCGGCACCTCCGAAGTGAAAGTGCTGCTGCTCGCGAGCGACGGCAGCGTCGTCGGCACGGCCGGCACGCCGTTCACCGTTTCGCGTCCGAAGCCGCGCTGGTCGGAGCAGAATCCGCTCGACTGGTGGGAAGGCACGCGCGCCGCGCTCTTCAAGCTGCGCGAGAAATTCCCGGATGAGTTCGCGCAGGTGCGCGGCATCGGTCTGTCCGGTCAGATGCACGGCGCCGTGCTGCTCGATTCGCAGGACAAGGTGCTGCGTCCCGCGATCCTGTGGAACGACATGCGCAGCGACAAGGAATGCGCCGAGCTCTACGAGCGCGCGCCGAACTTGCACGAGATCGCCGGCAATCTGGCGATGCCTGGCTTCACCGCGCCGAAGCTGCTCTGGGTCGCGCACAACGAACCCGATGTCTTCCGTCAGACCGCGTGCGTGCTGTTGCCGAAGGATTATCTGCGGATGCATCTGACGGGCACGAAAGTGTCCGATCCATCCGATGCCGCGGGCACGCTCTGGCTCGATGTCGCGCGCCGCGACTGGTCCGACGAGTTGCTTGCCGCGTGCAGCATGTCGCGCCGGCAGATGCCGTCGCTCGCGGAAGGCAGCGCGCCCTCGGGCACCTTGCGGCCCGAGCTCGCGCGCGAATTCGGCTTGCGCGAAGGCGTGATCGTCGCGGCGGGCGGCGGCGACAATGCCGCGAGCGCGGTGGGCATCGGCGCGACCGATCCGGGCGATGGTTTTCTGTCGCTGGGCACATCGGGTGTGCTGTGCGTCATCGGCGATCGCTTTCGGCCGAACCCGGCTTCGGCCGTCCACGCGTTCTGTCACGCGATTCCGGATCGGTGGCATCAGATGAGCGTGGTGCTGTCGGCGGCAAGCTGTTTGCGCTGGGTGTGCAAGCTGACATCGACGGATGAGCCGACGCTGCTCGCGGAAATCGAATCTTTGCCTGTCGATGTTTTGTCGTCTGCGCCGTTGTTTTTGCCGTATCTGAGTGGTGAGCGCACGCCGCACAACGATCCGTATGCGCAGGGCGTGTTCTTCGGCATGACGCACGCGACCGATCGCGCGTTGCTCGGCTATTCGGTGCTCGAAGGCGTGACGCTCTCCTTGACCGATGGCCTCGATGCGCTTCAATCCGCGGGCACGCAGGCGCGCGCGCTATCGATGCTCGGGGGCGGTGCACGTAGCGCGTATTGGGCGCAGATGTTCGCCGATGCCTTCGATACCCCGACGCGCACGCACGGCGGCGGCGAGACCGGCGCGGCGCTCGGCGCGGCACGGCTCGGGTGGCTTGCGGCGGGCGGCGATCCGGCGACGGTGCTCGCGAAGCCCGAGATCAAGCAGGAATTCACGCCGAATTCCGAACGGCATGCGTTGCTGCGGCAGCGGTTGAAGGGGTTTCGGGAGCTGTATCAGCATGTGAGGCCGTTGTTCGATTCGGCGCGGCCGCGGTTGGCTTGATTTTGTATTGGTATTGAGCTTCTATGAAGCGTGTGGGCGGTGCGGGGTTTGGCGCTTTGTTTCTCTTCGCCGGATCCCGTTGTCGTGTCGGTCTATTAGCGTTGCCCCTGTGCGGGGCGGCAGTCACTTTCTTTGCTGCTGCAAAGAAAGTAACCAAAGAAAGCAGCTCGACACGCCCGCGGTCACACGCAATTTGGGTAGTTCTCTCGTCCTCGGTGGCACTCGCCTAAGTGTCGCCCTCAAAGGACCAATCGGGCTTGGATCGCGCACGGTCTGACGAGCTAGTTTTAGATGGCCGCTGGTTCAGCACGAAAGAGCTTCGGCACAGCGCTACGCGCTGCCGTTGGGTATGCAAGGGAAACCAAAGGGCGGCGATTGCAGTGAGATGGAGACGTTAGTAGAGAAGCACGCGCGGACCCGATTGACCGGTCGGCCGCGAAGCGGGCCGGAGCTATTTGGTGCTGAACCAGTTTGGTGTGTGGTGCGATGAGACAGACCGTGCGCGAGCCAAGCCCGATGGGGCCTATGAGGGCACTCTTTAGGCAGCCCACGATGGACGAGAGGACTACCCAAATTGCGTGTGACCGCGGGCGTATCGGAAGCTGCTTTCTTTGCTTACTTTCTTTGCAGCAGCAAAGAAAGTGAGTGCCGCCCCGCACAGGGGCAGTGCTAATAGACCGACACGTAATCAGGATTCCACGACAAACACCCTCGCCAGAAAGCGAAAATCAAAAACCAAGAACCGAAAACCAAACCCCCAGTGCCCAAATCCACTGAAAAACTCGATCTCGCAACGCGCGCAGCGTGGCTCTACTACGTCGCCGGCAACACCCAAAACGAGATCGCCGAAAAGCTCCAGATCTCGCGTCCGGTGGCGCAGCGCCTCGTCGCCTTCGCGGTCGAAAAAAACCTGATCCGCGTGCGCGTCGATCACCGCATCGCCGATTGTCTTTCGCTCGCCAAAGCGCTGAGCGACCGCTACGGCCTCGCGATGTGCGAAGTCGTGCCCATCGACGGCGATGCGCCCGAACAGGTCGACCGCAAGCTCGCCGTCGCCGGCGCGCAGGTCATGGAGCGCTATCTGCTCGAAGAAAAGCCGCTCGTCGTGTCCATCGGCAGCGGGCGCACGCTGAAAGCCTGCGTCGCGCAGATCGGGCAGATCGACCGGCCGCAGCATCGTTTCGTGTCGATGGTCGGCGCAATCGCGCAGGACGGCTCGTCGAATCGTTACGACGTCGCGCAGCAGCTTTCGGAAAAGACCGGCGGCAAGCACTTCATGCTGCCCGCGCCGCTCATGGCAGATAACGTCGCCGAGCGCGCGCAGTGGGTCAATCACCGGCTGTATCGCATCGTCGGCGAACTCGCGCAGAAGGCGGACGTGGCGTTCGTCGGCATCGGCAACGTGGGCGTGAATTGCCCGCTGCACGAGGACGGCTTCATCACGCGCGCGGAAGTCGATGAAATGATGTCGGCAGGCGCGGTCGCCGAATGGCTCGGCCTGCCGATCGATGCAGACGGCCGCCGCGTGCAATCGAAGACCGGCGCGCGCGCGACGAGCCTCGCGCTCGACTCGCCGCCCAAACGTCCGACCATCGGCTTCGCGGGCGGCGAGCGCAAGCGCGAAGCACTGGTCGCGGCGTTGAAGGGAAAGTGGCTGTCGGGACTCGTCACCGATGAACTGTGCGCGAAGGCCGCGCTCGAAGCCTGACGGCTCAGAAGTCGATTTCCGCTTCCACTTCCTGTCCGATCTCCAGCGCAACGCCCTCGCCTTCCAGAACGATCGCGTTCTTGCCGAAGGTGAGCGCGCCGTCGAACTGGTCGCTGCCACGGTACGCGCTCATCGTGTCGAGCGGTTCGTGCGGCCATGCCGGGTTCGGCGCGCCCGTCGCCTGATCGATCGACGGAATCGGACAGCGCGTGCAGAGCTTCACGAGCCGCAATTGCGCATCGCCGATCCGCATTTCGCCGACGTAGTCCTCTCCGTAAGCATCGAGTCCGCCGATCACGAGGTTCGGGCGGAAGCGATTCGCCGCGATGCCCGGCGCGCCTTTGGCCGACAGCCGCGCGTTGAGATCGTCGAGCGATGCCTGACCGACGACCAGCAACGGAAACTGATCCGCGAAACGCGTGTGCGTGGATTGCGGCGCGGTCCATTTATCGCTGACATCGCGGCGGGATGCCGGTGCGAATCGCGTGAGCCGCGCGGATACGCCGAGGAACGTGCTGAACCAGTGCGCGGCTTGTTCGCCCGCGTCGAGCGCATCGACGGTGTCGCGCCAGACGGTCGCGCGAATCGGCTTCGCATCGGCGAGCGCTTCGGCGCGCAAGGGCGTGCGCAGGGTCGGCATGCCGGGCGCGTCGATGACGAGATCATCGGCATCGAACGCGGTGCGGACCAGCGCCATGCGCGGATGCGAGCGTTGCGTGAACATGGCGCCGGCGGTGTCGATCACCATCCAGTGGCGGTCGTATTCGAGGCCGGTCTCGAAGAGCGTCGCGCGGCGCAGTGAAATGCCCGCGCAGGACTTGATCGGATAGACGAAGATTTCGTTCAGGACGGGCATGGCGGTATGGGGGTTCGGCGCCGGTCATCGGATGTGGCCGGTCGAAAGCCGAGATTATCGCGCATCGCCCGATACGGGTACGGTTTTACGACGCCCTCATCATCGCTGCGGCAAGTTCCAGCCCTAGCTTGTATTCGGGCGAACGCGGGCCGGCTTCGATGAGCGCATCGATCCTGTTCGTGTCGAGATTGGCATCGCCGGCGAAGAGCAGCCTGCGGATGGCGCCGATCGCCAGGCCGACTGTCTGATCGATGACGGGCGCGTCGAGTGCATCGTACGAAATCGTCGTTGCGCTCATGTATTCCGGCGTTGCGAGGAACGGAACGACCAGCTGGCCGGACAGCCCGTCGAAGTGCAGCCAATGCCTGAAAAGCATGTCGACCGGCACGGCCTGGTCTTCCGACGCTGAATACAGCGTACGAAGTTTCTGCTTTCCCTTCGGCGTGACAACGTACGCCGCCGCACAAAACGCGTAGGTTGCCCTCGCGTCGAACAAACTGACATTGTCGAAATAGTGACGGCCATCGCCGAGCAATTGCGGATTCGCGCGGCCGTTCATGCGCTTCTCCGCCTCCAGCAGCAGAAGGGACACGCGGTCGAATACGGGTGCGCAATCGAGGAACATCAGGTCGAGGTCGGGATTGTTGCCGATGTGCGCCGCGAGTATGCGATCGTTGATGAGCGTCGGAAAGAGCGGGCTCAGTTCCACGTCGTCTTCCAGCACGACGGTGGCGGTGTCGGCGGAGGAGTTGAGGATTACCCGTTCGTGCGATTGCCGACATGCCCAGACGCAGTTCTTGCCCGCGTTGTCGAACGGTCCTTGGGCGATGCCGTCAACCGCGGCGAAACGCACGATTCGATCCTGATAGCCGATGCTCGCCAGTTGCGTCTCCATCGACTTGCGCCGATCCTGACTCCGATCCAGATTGATGAAATAGCCGTCGAAACGCACTGCTTCTCCTTGTCGCGTCAGGTGCATAAATGTGCACGACATGCTAGCGGCTCGCTGTCGTGATTTGATTAGGAGGAAGCCGAGAGAAACAAGGATTTGACGCGGATCATCGATTTGCAGGCAACTCAAATGATTAATCGATGCGCTGGTTCCTTTTGAGCGACATTGGGACGTAAGCTACGCGCCGACTTTATTCCTTCACTATTAGTAATGCCAAAAATATCAATCGTCGTTCCAACCTATAACACCTAATCGCATATCGTCGAAACGTTGAAATCGTTGCTCAATCAGGACGCCGACTTCGAAATCCTCGTTCTCGACGACGCCAGCACCGACGACACGCTCTCACTCGTTCGAAGCCTGAACGACGAGCGCATCCGCATCTTCCCGCTCGAGCACAATCAGGGCCGCCCTGCCAACGCCAATCGCGGTTTCGATCTGTGCCGGGGCGAATACATCGCGCGCATCGATCACGACGATCTGGCCGAACCGGGGCGTCTCCGAAAACAGGCAGATTTTCTCGATGCGAATCCGGATGTGACCGTGGTCGGCTCTCAGATCAGGCTCTTTGGCGACGAAGAATCCATAACCGACTTTCCGCTCGACGATGCGACCATCAAAGGCCGCTTTCTTCTCGGAGCGGCTTATCTAGCCAATCCGAGCACCATGTTCCGGCGCGCGTTCATTCATTAACACGCTATCCGCTACGACCCGAATCTCGATATCGTCGATGCCCTGATCAAGCTGCACCGATCCGTAGGCGTTGCCATCTCCGATATCGATATGACTTGGGGCGCAAGCCGCGTCGAGCTCGAAGGCCGGTTGCTGGGAATGCTCGACGAAGTCGTAAAGGCCCGCGAGCAAGTCTATCCGCGCAGTCCGGAGCACATTGCGCTTTGCACCGAAGCCCTTTGGGAAGGTGTCAGGTCGAATAACGCGGCATAAAACGAAAAAGCGCGGTCCCGACGAACCGCGCCCGCAACACCCGAGGAACGCTCAAGCCGCCGTCGCGTGCTCCCGCAGCCACGAATCGACCACCTTGCGCGTAAACGCCTGCCCTTCCGCGTTGAACAGATGACAATGCTCAGGCGACGCGCCGAGCTTCAGCTTCTCGCCACGCGCGTGCTTCTCCAGCGGCGGAATGCGCGAGATCAATCCATCCGGCGCGACTTCGGTTTCCGCGTACAGATATGCCGCATCGCCGAGCGTCTCGACGGTCATCGCCGTCGCGGAGAGACCGTAATCGCCCGCTTCCGGCGAATTCGGCTGCAGATGCTCCGGACGAACGCCGACCGTCACCGCATCGCCCGGCTTCGCATTGCCCGGCAGCACGCCGACGAGTTGCGTCTCGCCCGTCGCGTACTTCACGAGGACGCCGTCGTTTTGCACCGCGGCGACGGTGCCCGACAAAAAGTTCATCTTCGGCGAGCCGATGAAGCCCGCCACGAACCGGTTCGCCGGCGCGTGATAAAGCGTGTTCGGCGTGCCGACCTGCTCGATGTTCCCCGCCGACAGCACCACGATCTTGTCCGCGAGCGTCATCGCTTCGACCTGATCGTGCGTCACGTAGATCATCGTCGTCTTGAGATCGTCGTGCAGGCGCGCGAATTCCAGGCGCATCTTCACGCGCAGCGCGGCGTCGAGGTTCGAGAGCGGCTCGTCGAAGAGGAACACCTTCGGCTTGCGCGTGATCGCGCGCCCGATCGCGACGCGCTGACGCTGGCCGCCCGAAAGCTGCTTGGGCTTCCGATCGAGCAGATGATCGATGTGCAGAATCTTCGCGGCGTTCTTCACGGCGGCGTCGATCGCGGGCTTCTTCTCGCCCGCGAGCTTGAGGCCGAACGCCATGTTGTCGTACAGCGTCATGTGCGGATAAAGCGCGTACGACTGGAACACCATCGCGATGCCGCGCTTCGCGGGCGCGAGCTCATTCACGCGCGCATTGTCGATCATCAGGTCGCCGCCGCTGATGTCTTCGAGGCCGGCGATCATCCGCATCAACGTCGACTTGCCGCAGCCCGACGGGCCCACGAACACGACGAACTCGCCGTCGTTGATATCGAGGTTGATGTTGCGCATCACCTCGGTTTCTTCATAACGCTTGCTGATGTTGCGAAGTGTCAGGCTAGCCATGGTGTGTGTCTCCAGTCTTCATTGGCGATGCGATGAAACGCCATCGCTATCTGAGTTCGAACGTCGCGTTCTGCACCCATTGCTCGACGAGCGCAGGCAGTCGCGTCATGTCGTCGAATACCGCCTGCGCGCCCGCTTTTTCGAGCGCGCCGATCTGCCCTTCGGTCGCGTGTCCGCCGCCGATGAAGCCGAGCACCGGCATGCCCGCCGCGCGCGCCGCCGTCACGCCGGTCACGCTGTCTTCGACGACGAGGCAGCGCAGCGGATCGATGCGCATCGCGCGCGCCGCCGCGAGATACACGTCCGGCGCGGGCTTCGGATTCGCGACCATGTCCGCGCAGAAACGCCGCTCGCCGAAAAAGCGCAGCAGACCCGTGCGCTGCAGCACGGCATCGACATACGTCGAGAAGCTGTTGCTCGCGCACGCCTTCGTGAAGGGCACGGCCGCGAGCGCCTCGGCGATGCCCGGCACGGTCGGCGCCTGCATCGCCGCGGCTTCGACGGCCCGCCGGATGGCGACGACCTGATCGTGCGTCAGCGTCCGGTTCACCGTATCGGCGGCGCTGGCGAGCACGGCCTCGATGCGCAGGCCGAGCAGCGGCATCACGACCGGCTCGACATCGACGCCCGGCCACAGCGCCTGCAACTCGGCGACGAGCACGCGCGCCGCCACCGTTTCGCTGTCGATCAGCACGCCGTCGCAATCGCAGATCAGCAGGCGATCTTCGAGATTGGCGTCTCGGGATGGAGTGAGATTCACGAGTGCATCCTCACTTCACCGCGCCAAACGTAAGGCCGCGCACCAGTTGCTTCTGCGAGACCCAGCCGACGATCAGAATCGGCGCGACCGCGAGCAACGAAGCCGCCGAGAGCTTGGCCCAGAACAAGCCTTCCGGACTCGAATACGACGCGATGAACACCGTCAGCGGCGCCGCGTTCGAGCTCGACAGGTTGATGCTCCAGAACGCCTCGTTCCACGACAGGATGATGAGCAAGAGCCCCGTCGATGCGAGACCGGGCAACGCCATCGGCATCAGCAGATAGACGATTTCCTGCCACGTCGTCGCGCCGTCGATGCGGCCCGCTTCCAGAATGTCCTTCGGCACTTCGTTGAAGTACGTGTAGGCCATCCATACGGCGATCGGCAGATTGATGAGCGTGTACACGATCACGAGGCCGGACACGGTATCGAGCAGGCCCGTGTTCTTCCACAGCAGATAGATCGGCACGAGCACGCCGACCGACGGCATCATCTTCGTCGACAGCATCCACAGCAGCACCGACTGCGTCTTCTTGGTCGGAAAGAAGGCCATCGCGTAGGCGCACGGCACGGCGAGGATCAGGCAGAGCACCGTGACGCCGACCGAGATCAGCACCGAATTCCACGCGAAACCGAAGTAATTGCTGCGCGCGAACACTTCGCGGAAGCTCTCCAGCGTCGGCGTGAAGAACAGCGACGAGGAATACGCCTGCTGCTCGGTCTTGAACGCGGTGATCGTCATCCAGAAGATCGGGAAGAACAGCAGGATCGACACGATCCACGCGACGATGCCAGGCACGATGTTCTTCGCATGGCCGAGCGCGGAAGTCCGCGGCGGAACATTGACCGATTGCGTGCTCATGACTCGTACTCCCCTTTGAGGTTCTTCGCGAGCATTCTCACGAGGAAGAACGCGACGATGTTGGCGAGAATCACCGCGAGAATGCCGCCCGCCGATGCAAGGCCGACGTCGAACTGCTGCAGGCCGAGCGCGTAGATCAGGTACGACAGATTCGTCGTCGCGGTGCCGGGACCGCCGCCCGTCGTCGTATAGATTTCCGCGAAAATCGACAGCAGGAAGATGGTTTCCATCATCACGACCACGGCCACCGCGCGCTTCAAATGCGGCAGCGTGATGAAGAAGAACATCGCGAACGGACCCGCGCCGTCGATGCGCGCCGCTTCCTTCTGCTCCTGATCGAGCGACTGGATCGCCGTGAAGAGAATCAGGAAGGCGAACGGCAGCCACTGCCACGCGACGATCACGATGACCGCGAAAAGCGGATAGTCGGCGAACCAGTCGATCGGTTGCATGCCCATCGAGCGCATCAGGCTGGCGATCAGGCCGTACACCGGATGCAGGATCATGTTCTTCCAGATGAGCGCGGAGACCGTCGGCATCACGAAGAACGGCGCGATCACGAGCAGACGCGCGATGCCCTGTCCGAAGAACTTGCGATCGAACAGCACGGCGAGCAGCACGCCGCCTACGACCGTGATGACGAGCACCGACACGATCAGCGTCAGCGTATGTCCGATGGACGGCCCGAACGCGGGATCGGTGACGAGAAACTCGAAGTTGTCGAAGCCCGCGAAACCTTTGACATCGGGATTCAGCAGGTTGTAGCGCGAAAACGAGAACCAGATCGTCATCGCGAGCGGAATGGCCATCCACAGGAAGAGCAGTCCGGTCGACGGCGAGATCAGCCATCGCACCGACTTCGCGCGGCGCTTGTCGCGTTCGGCGGCGGACTCCTCCAGATGATGATCGGTGATGGGGGGATTCAGTTGACTCATCGTGTCACCTCTCGATGATGCTTCCCGGGCCGCATCAGGCGACGCGGCCCGTTACCACAGGAATTACTTCTGATAGCCCGCTTGCTTCACGGCGCGATCCGCCGCGGCATTCGCGGCCTTCAACGCCTGATCGACGCTCGTCTGTCCGGCGACGACGCCCGCGATCGACTGGCCGACCACCGTGCCGAACGACTGGAACTCCGGAATGCCGACGAACTGGATGCCGCTATACGGCACCTTGTGCAGCGTCGCATCGTTCGGATCGGCGGTTTCGATCGCCTTCAGCACGAAGTCGCCGAAGGGCGCGGCCTGCTTGTACTCGGGGCGCGCGTAGGTCGACTTGCGCGTGCCCGGCGGCACCGATGCCCAGCCTTCGTCCTTGCCGACCATCTCGATGTATTCCTTCGACGTCGCCCACGCGGCGAACTTCTTCGCGGCTTCCTGCTGCTTCGACGTCTTCGGGATCGCGAGCGACCACGACCACAGCCAGTGCGAGCCCTTCGGCGTGACGGCGACGGGCGCGGCGGCGAAGCCGATCTTGTCCGACACCTGCGATTGCGACTTGTTGTAGAGCATGCCTGCCGCGACCGTCGCATCGATCCACATCGCGCACTTGCCGGACGACATCAGCGTGAGGTTCTCGTTGAAGCCGTTCGAGCTCGCTCCCGGCGGGCCGTCGTTCTTCAGCAGATCGGCGTAGAAGCCGACTGCCTTCTTCCATTCGGGCGTGTCGAGCTGCGCCTGCCACTTCTCGTTGAACCACTCGCCGCCGAACGTGTTCACGACCGTCGACACGTACGCCATGTTCTCGCCCCAGCCCGCCTTGCCGCGCAGGCAGATGCCGTACTGGCCTTTGGACTTGTCGGTGAGCTTGTCGGCGAACTGCTTGATCTGGTCGTAGGTCGGCTGATCGGGCATCTTCAGTCCCGCGGCCTGGAACAGATCCTTGCGGTAGTACGTCATCGAACTTTCGACGTAGAACGGCAGCGCATACAGCACGCCGCCCGACGAGAGGCCGTCACGCGCGGTCTTCACGACATCGTCGAGATCGTAGTTGGCGGGCAGGCCGGTCATCGGCGAGAGCCAGCCGCGCTTGCCCCACTGCGGTGCTTCGTACGTGCCGATGGTGATGACGTCGAACTGGCCGCTGTTGGTCGTGATGTCGGTCGTGGCGCGCTGGCGCAGCACGTTCTCTTCGAGAATCACCCATTTCAGCTGGATGTCCGGATTGGCCTTTTCGAACGCCGGCGCGAGCTTCTTCAGCTCGATCATGTCCGGATTGTTCAGCGTCGCGATGGTGATGGTCGTCGCGGCATGCCCCGACAGCGGCACGAGCGCGGCCGCTGCAAGCGCGGCGGACAGCGCCGCGGTCGCGAACGGAGCGCGACGCGCGCGCGGTTGTGCTCGAACGATGCGTTGAGTGCGTTTCATTGAGTTCGTCTCCTTTTTGTTGGCACGGGCGCCGTGGTGGTCTCGCTGCATGACGCAAGCGCCGTGGATGCCGCTGCCTGCTTTTTGAGGGTGCGCGATCGTGGATCGCGTGGTTGCCGGGGTTATCCTTGTTGCCGCCCTTGCCTTCGCCGACTTGGCGCCATCGACTCGACGCCGTTTCACTATAGACGGTGCTTCCCGCGCTTCAAGCTGCGTGGCGCGCGTGCGGCGCGTCAGCTCATCCAGTTGCCGCCGTCGACATTGAGCGTCTGCGCGGTGATGTAATCCGAATCCGATGACGCCAGAAAGAGCGCCGCGCCCGTCAGATCGTCGGGCACGCCCATGCGTCCAAGCGGCACTTCTTCGCCGACGAGCCGTTTCTTCTCGCCGAGCGGACGATTCTCGTAACGCGCGAAGAGCGCGTCGACTTCCTTCCACATCGGTGTGTCGACGACGCCCGGCGCGATGCCGTTCACGTTGATGCGCTCTTTCGCGAGCGCGAGCGCCGCCGATTGCGTATAGCTGATGACCGCCGCCTTGGTCGCGCAGTAATGCGACACGAGCGCTTCGCCGCGCCGCCCGGCCTGCGATGACATATTGATGATCTTGCCGCCGCGCCCCTGCTCAACCATGCGCTGCGCGACCGCCTGCATCAGAAAGAACATCCCTTTGACGTTGACCGCGAAGAGGCGGTCATAGACGTCCCAGGATTCGTCGAGGATCGGGCGCACGTCGAAAAGCGCCGCGTTGTTGAAGAGAATGTCGATGCCGCCGAACCGTTCGACGGTGCGCGTCACGATGCGTGCGATGTCGTCGCGCTGAGTGACGTCGGCCTTCAGCGCGAGCACGCGGTCGGCCACGTCCGCGAAGCGCTGGGCCATGTCGTCTTCGTTCTTCACATCCACGACGACGACGTTCGCGCCTTCTTCCAGATAGCGCCGCGCAACTGCTTCGCCGATGCCGCTCGCGGCGCCCGTGATGATCGCGACCTTGTCTCTCAATCTCACCGATGTCTCCGATAGTTTTTTGTCCCTCGCGGCGAGCGAACGCTCCGCGAATGAACAATTGCTCTCTGTTTGATCGAATGATCGGCGCTGCGCGTGATCGTGTCAAGGTGTCAACACAGCTTTCGATGCTGCGACGCGCAAACATCGCAAAACCTCGGGAAAACCCCGTCCGGCAAGCGCGCGAGAGCAAAAGGCGTACCGCGGCCGCCGAAAATAAAGCGTGCGCGAATGTGCAACGGAACGTGATACGTTATATCATCGCCCAAACGTCCGACGAGCGGCCCTCGCTCGCGCTTCAACCTTTTGCAGCCACCTCTGCGTGGCCGATATCACATGACCGCATCCGTCGAAAACATGCTGGCGCGCGCCGAGGCGCTCGCTATCGAGCGCGGCGTCGCGCTGACGCCGCTGCGCCGTCAGGTCTACGAACTCGTGCTGAAGGCGCACAAGCCGATCGGCGCCTATGACCTCATCGACGCGATGGAGCCGCAACGCGGCGCGCGCGTGCCGCCGACCACGGTGTATCGCGCGCTGGAGTTTCTCGTCGATAACGGCTTCGTGCATCGCATCGAATCGAAGAACGCGTTCATCGCGTGTTGCGATGCCGGCAAGCCTCACGAGAGCCAGTTCCTCATCTGCGACGAATGCGGCGCGACGCTCGAAATTCAGGGCCGCGAACTCGCATCGTCGCTGTCGGCGAGCCCGCCCGCGCACGGCTTTCAGGTGCATCACCAGGTCGTGGAGTTGAGCGGGCTGTGCGCCGATTGCCAGCGAAAACATCGCGATGTCTGAATCGCCGCGTCTCAAGAACATCTCACTTGCAAGGAAATCGATGAAACTCGCGCACGTCCTGACCTGCTTCGCCCTCGCGCTCGGCTTTTGCAGCGCGGCATCGGCACAGACCGCGCGCGTGCCGGTCGTCGCGGCGGAGAACTTTTACGGCGACGTCATTCGCCAGCTCGGCGGCGATCACGTGCAGGTGACGAGCATCCTCAACAATCCGGACGAAGACCCGCATCTCTTCGAAGCCAGTCCCAAGACCGCGCGCGCGTTGCAGCACGCGGCGCTCGTCGTCTATAACGGCGCGGATTACGATCCGTGGATGGACAAGCTGCTCGCGGCATCCAAGAGCAATGGCAAGCGCACGGCGATCGTCGCGGCGAAGCTCGTCGGCAAGAAGGCCGGCGACAATCCGCACCTCTGGTACGACCCGGCGACGATGCCCGTCGTCGCGAAGGCGGTGAGCGCGTATCTCGTGAGCGCGGACCCGTCGCACAAGAGCGATTACGACGCGCGCCTCGCAGCGTTCCTCGATTCGATGAAACCGATCGACGCGACCGTCGCGCAGATGAAGTCGCATTACAAGGGCGTGCCCGTGACGGCGACCGAGCCGGTGTTCGGCTACATGGCCGATGCGATCGGCTTCGAGATGCGCAACCAGCGCTTCCAGCTCGCGTCGATGAACGAGACCGAGCCGAGTCCCGCCGACATCGCCGCGTTCGAGAAGGATCTGCGCGAGCGTCGCGTGCATGTGCTCATCTACAACAGCCAGGCGACGGGCGCGCTGACGAAGCGTCTGCTCGACATCGCGAAGGACGCGCATGTGCCGAGCATCAGCGTGACGGAGACTTTGCCCGCGAAGAAGACGTATCAGCAATGGATGCAGTCGCAGCTCGACTCGCTAGCGGGCGCCTTGCAAGGATGGCAGCGATGAATGCGACGATGCAGCCCGCGCTCGAAGTCGATCGCGTGACGCTCGCGCTCGGCGGGCGCGAGATTCTCAACGACGCGAGTTTCACGGTGAAGAACGGCGAGTTCATCGGCGTGCTCGGGCCGAACGGCGCGGGCAAGACCACGCTGATGCGCGCCCTGCTCGGACTCGTGCCTGTGAAGAGCGGGACGATTCGCGTGAATGGCGAAGCGGTCGTGCGCGGCAATCCGTCGATCGGCTATATGCCGCAGATACGCACGGGTCTCGCGAACCGGCGCGTGCTCGGCCGCGATTTCGTCGCGATGGCCGCGGATGGTCATCACTGGGGACTGCCGCATCGCAATGCCCGCATCCGTGCGGATGTCGAGCGCGTGCTGGAGCTCGTCGGCGCGCATCAGCTTGCTTCGCGTCCGTTGTCGGAGTTGTCGGGCGGCGAGCGCCAGCGTCTTTTGCTCGCGCAGTGTCTGCTCGGCAATCCGCGTCTGTTGTTGCTCGACGAGCCGCTGATCAGCCTCGATCCACGGCATCAGACGGGGGTCGTCGAACTCGTGCGGCGGGTGCAGCGCGAGTTGAACATCACCGTGCTGTTCTCGGCGCACGAACTCAATCCGCTGCTCAATTCGCTCGACCGCGTGCTTTATCTCGGCAGCGGGCGCGCGGCGCTCGGAACTGTCGATGAAGTCATTTCGAAGCCGGTGCTCTCGCGTCTGTACGGCTCGCCCATCGACGTGATGCGCGTGAACGGCCGCATCTTCGTGATGTCGGGCGATGTCGAAATCGACAAGCTCGATCACGCGCACGAGGAAGGCGGAGAGCACGAGCATGAACACGATCACGGCCATGAGCACGATCACGGCCACAGCCACAGTCACGTCAAATAGAAAGCGCAATGTTCGAATACGACTTCATGGTGAATGCATTCGCGGCGTCGGGGATCGTCGCGGTGCTGTCGGGGATCGTCGGGTATTTTCTCGTGCTGCGCGGACAGACCTTCGCGGGTCACGCGCTATCGCACGTCGGCTTTACCGGCGCGACGGGCGCGGTGCTGCTCGGCATGCCGCCGCTCTGGGGGATGGTCGGATTCACGCTCGCGGCGGGCGTCGGGATGGGTGCGCTCGGCGAGCGGCTCTCGGGCCGCGATGTGGCCATCGGTGTGATTCTTTCTCTCTCGCTCGGGTTCGGGTTGCTGTTTCTGCACTTCTTCACCGCGTATGCGACTCAGGCTACTGCCCTTCTGTTCGGCAACGTGCTTGGCGTGAGTCATGACACGCTGGTCGTGCTTGCCGGGCTCGCTGTCGTCAGCCTCGGTGCGCTTGCGGTCATCATGCGGCCTTTGTTGTTTGCGTCCTTGCAGCCGGAGCTCGCGGAGGCCAAGGGCGTGTCGTTGCGGCTCGTCTCCGTGATGTTTCTCGCGATCACCGCGCTGGCAGTCGCGGCTTGCACGCAGATCGTCGGGGTGCTGCTCGTTTTTGCGTTGATGGTCGGGCCCGCGGCGGCGGCGCAGAACGTCACGACGCGATTGTCGTCAGGGCTCGTGCTTGCGGCGCTGTTTGCACTCGCACAGGCTTGGGCTGGGCTTACGCTCGCCTTCTATACCGATTGGCCTACTAGTTTCTGGATCACTATGCTGGCTGCGGTTGTTTATGGGGCGAGCCTGTTGGGAAAGCGGGGGAATTGATTTCTTCGCTGGAGCCCGTGATCGCGTCGGTCTGTCAGCAATGCCGCCCCGCACAGGGGCAACGCTGATAGACCGACACGATCACGGGATCCGGCAACAAAAAGAAGACCAAACCTCACCGACACAAAACCCGCGCATGATGCGCGACATGCTCCCCGACGAAGGTAGAAATAAAGAAATACCCGTGGTCATAGCCTTCATGCCGCCGCACGATCAAACTGTGTCCGGCATCACGCGCATTGCGCTCCAAGACATCCGGATGCAACTGCTCGGCGAGAAACTGATCCGCCAGTCCCTGATCGATGAGAATCCCGCCTTCGAACCGAGCAGCCGCATCGCCGAGAATCAACTCGCTCGCATCGTACTGCGCCCACGCCGAACGATCATCGCCGAGATAGCCAGAAAACGCTTTCACGCCCCACGGACACTGCGACGGCGCCGCAATAGGCGCAAACGCCGACACACTCCGATAAAGATCCGGATTGCGCAACGCGAGCACGAGCGCCCCGTGCCCGCCCATCGAATGCCCGAAGATGCCGATACGATCCTCTCGCACCGGCAACTCCGCGAGAACTGTCTCGCGCAACTCCTGCGTCACATACGAGTACATGCGATAACGCCGCGCCCAAGGCTCGCGCGTTGCATCGACATAAAACCCCGCGCCGACGCCGAAATCCCACGAATCCTTCTCGCCCGGAATATCCGCGCCACGCGGCGAAGTATCTGGCGCAATCAGCGCGATGCCGTGCTCCGCCGCGTAACGTTGCGCGCCCGCCTTGATCGGGAACGTCTCTTCGGTGCAAGTCAGGCCGGCGAGATAAAACAACGCCGGCACCTTCGAAGAAGACGCGGCAGCAGGCAAAAAGACGGAAAAGCGCATCGGCAGGCCGATAGTCTGCGATTCATGCCGATAGATGCGCTGCACGCCATCGAAACAACGATGTTCTTCCACGAGTTCCAGCATCGCGTTTTCCTCGCTCAGTAGCTCAATAGATGACGACGGAACGAATCGACTCGCCCTTCTTCATCAGGTCGAAGCCGTCGTTGATCTGCTCCAGCTTCAGATGATGCGTGATCAGATCGTCGATGTTGATCTTGCCTTCCATGTACCAGTCGACGATCTTCGGCACATCCGTGCGGCCGCGCGCGCCGCCGAACGCCGAGCCCTTCCATTCGCGGCCCGTGACGAGCTGGAACGGACGCGTGCTGATTTCCTGCCCCGCCGCCGCCACGCCGATGATGAACGACTGGCCCCAGCCCTTGTGCGTGCATTCGAGCGCCTGACGCATGAGCGTGGTATTGCCGACGCATTCGAACGAATAATCCGCGCCGCCATCGGTCAATTGCACGATGTGATCGACGACGTTCTCCACTTCCTTCGGGTTGATGAAGTGCGTCATGCCGAACTTCTTCGCGAGCTCGACGCGGCCCGGATTGATATCGACGCCGATGATCTTGTCCGCGCCGACCATCTTCGCGCCCTGAATCACGTTCAGGCCGATGCCGCCCAGTCCGAATACGACGACATTCGCGCCCGCTTCCACCTTCGCCGAATACACGACCGCGCCGACGCCCGTCGTCACGCCGCAACCGATATAGCAGACCTTGTCGAACGGCGCGTCCTCGCGCACTTTCGCCACCGCGATCTCCGGCACGACGATGTAATTGGAAAACGTCGACGTCCCCATGTAATGGAACAGCGGTTTGCCATCGAGCGAGAAGCGCGAAGTCGCATCGGGCATGAGGCCTTTGCCTTGCGTCGCGCGAATCTTCTGGCAGAGATTGGTCTTGCGCGACAGACAGAACTTGCACTCGCGGCATTCCGGTGTGTAGAGCGGAATGACGTGATCGCCTTTTCGCAACGTGCCGACGCCCGGCCCGACGTCGACGACGACGCCCGCGCCTTCATGCCCGAGAATCGCGGGGAAAATGCCTTCCGGATCCGCGCCGGAGAGCGTGTAGTAATCGGTGTGGCAGATGCCCGTCGCCTTCACCTCGATCAGCACTTCACCCGCGCGCGGACCTTCGAGATCGACCTCTTCGATCGTCAACGGCTTGCCGGCTTCCCATGCGATTGCTGCTTTCGTTTTCATCGTCTGACTCCCAAGGTTGTGATTGTTTCAGCGCACGATATTCAGGACTTCGTAGCATGCGCCCATCGTGTGATAGTCCGTCTTGCCCGCCGGGCTTTTCTCGTCGCTGTACTGGCGATTGTCGCGCGTGAGAATGCGATACCACGCACCCCACTTGTGATCGACGAAATGCTCCCAGCTATAAGTCCACAGGCGGTCGTAATCGTTCCAGTAACGCGCGGCAAGCGCCGCGTCGCCATCGCGTTGCGCGCGATCCGCGAGCAGCGCGGCCGCCGCGAACGATTCCGCCTGAACCCAGAAATACTTGTCTTCGTCGTAGAACTTGCCTTCGGTGTCGAAGCCATAGACCATGCCGCCGTGCTCGTGATCCCACGACAATTGCAGCGCGCGATCGAACAGCTCGCGCGCACGCGTGACGTGCCACGCCTCCGGCCGATGACGATCGAGGATCAGCAGCAACTTCGCCCATTCCGTCTGATGCCCAGGCTGAAAGCCCCACGGCCTGAAAATATTGCTGCGATCGCCCTTGTTGTAGTCCCAGTCGATCGACCAGTCCGGCTTGTAGTGTTCCCATACGAGCCCGCCCGCGAGCGCGGCCTGCCGATTCACCATGTTGTCCGCGAGCAGCGCCGCGCGATCGAGATAGCGCGCTTCTCCGGTCGCTTCGAACGCGGCGAGCAGCGCTTCGCACGTATGCATGTTCGCGTTCTGCCCGCGATAGTCGGACACTTGCCAGTCCGCGCTCGCCTCGTCCTTGTAAAGGCCGTGCTGCGCGTCCCAGAAGTGCGTCTCCATCAGATGCCAGGTTTCGTCGAGATACGCGCGCGCTTCGTCGAATCCGGCTTCGACCGCCTTCGCATACGCGAGCACGACGAACGCGAGGCCATAGCAATGATTCGTTGCATCCGTGACGTCGCGGCCGTTCAACGTCCACGCATAGCCGCCCGTCTGCGGATTGCGATGAACCTCGCGCAGATATTCGATGCCATGCGCCACGCCGCCGCGATATTCGTCGAGTCCGAAGTGCTTGTAGGCCATCGCATAGTTGAAGACGAAGCGCGTGCTCGACACGAGATGACGCGACGTGCGGTCGTAGATCGTGCCGTCGTTCTTGTAGAAGTGGTAGAAGCCGCCCGCCGGGTCCATGCAGTGCGGATGATAGAAGGTCATCGTGCGCAGCGCGTGATCGAGCAGGAACGCGCGCGAGCGGAAATCGGGATGTGACGGTGACGGTGCGGGCATGGCTGAGTTCGATGTTGTCGTGACGAAGCGAGCTTCAGTTACCGCTCATATGAAGCGTCGCTTCATACTCCCCGGCGCGCATGGCGTCGGGATCCAAGGTACGCAAGTTTAAGCGGACTCGCGCCCGATCGCGAACCAGTCTTCGGTGCGCCGGTACAGATCGATGAAACGGGCGAGCCGCTGATCGAGCGACGGATTCGGACGCGGCGTCGCGGCGAGCGTCGCCTTCGGTGCGAGCGAAGCGATATCGCCGATGCGCCACTGCCCCGCCGCGATGCCGCCGAGCAGCGCCGCGCCTCGCGTCGCCGCGTTCGGGCAATCGACGGCGCGCAGCTCGACGCGCAATGCATCGGCGAGCAACTGCCGCCAGCGCGGATCGACCGAGCCGCCCCCCGCGAGCAGCATCGCATCGAGCGGCGTGCCGTTGGCGCGAATCGCGTCGAGTCCCGCACGCAATGCGAATGCCACGCCCTCGAACGCGGCGCGCATCATCGTGCCGCGCGTGTCCTCGAGGCCGAGTCCGAGCCAGCCGCCGCGCGCGTTCGGGTTCATCCATGGTGAGCGTTCGCCGCTCAGATACGGCAGAAAACTCACCGATGCACTCGCGGACGCGGCGAAGGCGTCGTCGTAGGCGTCGGGCCACGATGCGTAACCGAGCCAGCCGCGCACCGCTTCCAGCGCGACGCCGACGTTCTGCATCGCCGCCATGCGATACCACGCGCCGTTGGCCGCGCGATACGTGTGCAGGCCGTGCACGGGCGCGGGCGCGTCGGCGCACATGACGACGATCTGCCCGCCGGTGCCGGTGGTGAGGAGCGCGTCGCCATCGGCGCAAAGGCCGCTGCCGAGCGCAGCGCACGGCGTATCGCCGGCGCCGACGGCCATCGGAATGCCCGCTTCGAGACCGAGCGCGGACGCCGACGCCGCAGACAACGCGCCGCCGACTTCATGCGATGCCGCGAGCGGCGCGAACCACGCGCGCGGCAAGCCGAGCCGGTCGATCAGCGCCTCGTCCCATTCGCCCGATGGCGCGGCGAGCGCGGTCGCGCACGCATCGGATGCGTCGGTGACGAACGCGCCGCCGAGCTTCGCGCGCAGCCAGTCTTTCGGCTGCAAGGCCCAGCGCGTTTGCGCCGCGATCCGCGGTTCGTTCGATGCGAGCCAGCGCAGCAACGGCCCCGCCATGCCGGGCGCGACCGGATTCGGCTGCGGCTCGCGCCACGCGTCGAGCAGATCGCGGGCACGGGTGTCGGTCCACAGCATCGCGGGGCGAAGCGCGTGGCCATGCGCGTCGGTCAAAACGACGCCGTGCATCTGCCCCGAAAAGCCGATGCCGCGCACCGCTTGACGCTCGTTGGCGGGCAAACGCGATGCTGCGTCGACGAGCGCGCCATACCACGCATCGACGCTGGTTTCGGCCCAGCCGGGCTGCGCGCTCGTCACCGCGTACGCCGCACTCGACGACGCGATGTCGCGTCCGGCTTCATCGACGATCGCGAGCTTGAGGGAGCCCGTGCCGAGATCGATGCCTAAAAAACGCATGGGATTCCGAGTCTGAAAAGGCGTTAGGGAAAACGCGTAAAACGGGGGTTAACCCCGCCATCGCGCGATGAACGTGAAAAATGGACTATACGCGGGGCGTGATGCACATCATAACGACCGTCCGAAGATCGCGGCCTTCCGTCAGGCGACGAATTTCCCTTGATTTGCGTCAAACCCCTTGTGACAGGGCCGTTCGCACGTTTGCGCCGCTCGCGGCGCGCGAGACCCATATCGGCACGCGAACGCGACGTATAGCGCCGCGTGGTCTTGTTCATGGTTGCCGATGCACTTAACTTGGAGGCCATTCAAATGGAAGTAGACATAGGAGAGAGACATGGCTTCAAGTTCGGTGAACCCGTCGGTGCATCCGTGCGACGAACGGCTCCCCGCCGGTCAACTGCTGACGCTCGGCATCCAGCACGTTCTGGTGATGTACGCGGGCGCGGTGGCGGTGCCGCTGATCCTCGGCGCCGCGATGGGCCTGCCGAAAGATCAGGTCGCGTTTCTCATCAGCGCGGATCTGTTCTCGTGCGGCGTCGCCACGCTGATCCAGACGCTCGGCCTGTGGATCTTCGGCATTCGCCTGCCCGTCATCATGGGCTGCACCTTCGCCGCCGTCGGCCCGATGGTCGCGATCGGCACGAATCCTTCGCTCGGCATTCTCGACGTGTTCGGCGCGACCATCGCGGCGGGCGTGATCGGCATCGTCCTCGCGCCGATGATCGGCAAGCTCCTGCGCTTCTTCCCGCCGGTCGTGGTCGGCACGGTGATCGCGGTGATCGGCCTCTCGCTGATGGGCGTGGGCATCAACTGGGCGGCGGGCGGCATCGGCAATCCCGACTACGGCAATCCGGTCTTCCTGCTGCTGTCGCTCGTCGTGTTGTCGCTGATTCTGCTCATCAACAAGTTCGCGCGAGGTTTCATCGCGAATATTTCGGTGCTGCTCGGGATCGTCGTCGGCTTCGTGATCGCCGCGATGCTCGGCCGCGTCGACATGGACGGCGTCGCGCACGCGCCGTGGGTCGGCATCGTGCTGCCGTTCCACTTCGGCATGCCGCATTTCGATGCGCTCTCCGTCGCGACGATGGTCATCGTCATGTTCGTGACGTTCATCGAATCAACGGGCATGTTCCTCGCGGTCGGCGATCTCGTCGAGCGTCCGGTCGACCAGAAGGCGCTCGTGCGCGGCTTGCGTGTCGACGGTCTCGGCACGCTGATCGGCGGCATCTTCAACTCGTTCCCGCATACGTCGTTTTCGCAGAACGTCGGTTTGATCGGCGTGACGGGCGTGAAGAGCCGCTTCGTCTGCGCGACAGGCGGCGTGATTCTCGTCGTGCTCGGCCTCTTTCCGAAAATGGCGCAGGTGGTGGCGTCGGTGCCGCCGTTCGTGCTCGGCGGCGCGGGCATCGTGATGTTCGGCATGGTCGCGGCGAACGGCATCAAGACGCTGTCGCGCGTGGACTTCTCGAAGAATCAGCACAACCTGTTCATCGTCGCGGTGAGCGTCGGGATGGGCATGGTGCCGGTCGTCGCGCCGAAGTTCTTCACGCAACTGCCGCACGCGCTGGAGCCGATCCTTCACAGCGGGATTCTGCTGGCGTCGGTGTCGGCGGTGGTGTTGAACATCGTGTTCAACGGCGTGCGCAAGGAACGCGATGCCGAACGCGATGCGCGTGAAGCCGCGCATGAGTTCGAAGGCGCGGCCCATGCGGGCGACGCGCACTGAGGAGTTTGGGCTGTGCTTGCGTTGAGCGCCGCGGCGGGAGCCGCGGCGTTTTTTTGTTTATCGAAGCGAGGGCCCCGCGTCAGCCCGCATCCGCCGCCCGCGGCGCATCGCCCGTCCGCTCGATCCACCCGCCTCCCAGCGCCTGATACAACGTCACGAGATTCGCCAACCGCTGCGTGCGCGCGGCAATCAGCGTCTGCTGCGCCGAATACAGATCCTGCTGCGCGGTCAGCACGCCGAGATAGCTGTCGACGCCCTGCTTGTATCGCAGCGTCGACAACTCCAGCCGGCGTTGCTGCGCGGCCGTATCGCGCACGAGCGCGGCGATCTGCTGATCGTAGGTGCCGCGCGCGGCGAGACCATCGGCGACATCCTTGAACGCGGATTGAATCGCCTTCTCGTAATTGGCGATCTCGATCTTCTTCTGGATATTCGCGTACTCGAGATTCGCGAACTGATCGCCGTAGATCGGCAAGGTGATGGTCGGCGCAAAGCTCCATCCCGCCGACCCCGCTTTGAACAGACCACCGAGCGTCGGGCTCAGTGTGCCGAGCATGCCGGTCAGCGAAATGTTGGGAAAGAACGCTGCGCGCGCCGCGCCGATGTTCGCATTCGCCGCGAGCAGATTCTGTTCGGCCTCCATGATGTCCGGCCGCCGCAGCAGCAAATCCGACGGCAGACCCGCAGGAATGTCCGCGAGCAGGTCTTGACCGTCGAGCGGCATGCCGCCCGGCAGATCGTCGGGCACCGGCTCGCCGAGCAGCAACACGAGCGCATTGACGGCCTGCGCCCGCGCGCGCTCCTGCGCCTGCAGATTCGCCGCCGCGCCTTCCATCACCGTTTGCGCCTGGCTCACGTCCAGCTCCGACGCGGCGCCGTTGTCGAATTGCAGCTTGACGATCCGGTACGATTCGCTCGCGCTGGCCAGCGTCTGATGCGTCACCTTCAGCAGGTCGTCCGTCTGCAAGACCTGAAGGTACTGCGCCGCCACTTGCGAGACGAGCGAAATCTCCGCAGCCTTGCGCGCATAGGCAGTCGCGAAATATTTCGCGAGCGCCTGATTCCGCATGCTCTGCACCCGACCGAACAGGTCGATCTCCCACGACGCATTCAGGCCCACCGTGTAGGTATTCGAGATGGTCTGATTCAAGAACGACAGATTGTCGGGCTTGCGCGTTTTCGACTGCGCGCCCACGGCGGTGATGGACGGAAGCAGAAGCGTCGTGACGACCTGATACTGCGCCTGCGCGGCCTGCACGTTGAGCATCGCGACGCGCAAGTCACGGTTGTTCTTCAACGCGATGTCGATGAGCCGCTGCAAACGCGCATCGACGAAGAAATCGCGCCAGCCGATATCGGCCGCGGCCACGCCGTTCGCGCTGCGTGCGCCGTCCGGCGTCGCGACCGGCTGCGTCGCGTAGACGCCCTGCGCCGGAAAATTCGCCGACACCGGCGCGGCGGGGCGTTCGTACTTCGGCGCCATCGTGCAGCCGGTCGCCAGTACGGCGACGGCCATTGCAATCAAGGAAAGTCTACGCATGTCAGTGTCCTTCGTTGCCCTGTTGCGCGCGCCGCTGCGCTTCGTAACGCGCGAGCGCGGCATCCGTGTCCTCCTTGTCGCCGCCGAAACGCGAGCGCACCACGACGAAGAACATCGGCACCATGAAAATGGCGAGGAAAGTCGCGGTCACCATGCCGCCGATCACGCCCGTGCCGATCGCGTGCTGGCTGCCCGAGCCCGCGCCGTTGCTGATCGCGAGCGGCATCGTGCCGAGAATGAACGCGAGCGATGTCATGAGAATCGGACGCAGGCGCAGGCGCGCCGCTTCGAGCGCCGCTTCGATCGGCCCCATCTTTTGCGAGAGCTGCAGATCGCGGGCGAACTCGACGATCAGAATCGCGTTCTTCGCCGACAAGCCCACTGTCGTGAGCAAGCCGACCTGGAAGAACACGTCGTTCTCCAGTCCGCGCAGCGACACGGCGAGCAGTGCGCCGACCACGCCGAGCGGCACGACCATGATCACGGAGAAAGGAATCGACCAGCTCTCGTACAGCGCCGCGAGACACAGGAACACGACGAGGATCGAGATGCCGTAAAGAATCGGCGCCTGCGAGCCGGACTGGATCTGCTGATACGACAGCCCCGTCCATTCGTAGCCGATGCCCGCGGGCAGCTTCGCCGCGAGCGCTTCCATCGCGGCCATCGCCTCGCCGGTGGATTTGCCCGGCTTCGCGACACCCTGGATTTCGATCGACGACAGGCCGTTGTAGCGTTCGAGCTTGGGCGAGCCGTAGCTCCATTCGGTCGTCGCGAACGACGAGAACGGCACCATCGAGCCCGACGCGTTGCGTACGTACCAGCTGTTGATGTTCTCCGGCGACATGCGGAACGGCGCATCGCTCTGCATGTACACCTTCTTGATGCGGCTGTCCGTATCGAGGAAGTTGTTCACGTACTTCGACGCCCACGCGATCGAGAACGTCTGGTCGATGCTCGACGGATCGACGCCCTGCGCCAGCGCCTTCTGACGGTCGATGTTCACCTTGAACTGCGGCGCGTCGTTCAGGCCGTTCGGCCGGACCTGCGCGAGCGTCTCGTCCTTCGCGGCCATGCCGAGGAGCATCGCGCGCGCCTGCATCAGCTTTTCGTGGCCGAGACCGGCGCGATCCTGAAGTTCGAAGTCGAAGCCCGACGCCGTGCCCAGTTCCGGAATCGACGGCGGATTCACCGGAAACACGAGCGCGTTCTTGTAGCCCGCGAACGCGCCGTACGTGCGGCCCACCAGCGCTTGCACCTTCTGGTTGGCGCTCGTGCGCTGGGCGAAGTCCTTCAGCCGCACGAAGATGAGACCCGAGTTCTGGCCATGACCGGCAAAGCTGTAACCGTTCACGGTGAACACCGACTCGACGAGCGCGCTTTCCTTCTTCAGCAGATGGCCCGCGACATCGTCCAGCGCGCGCTGCGTCATCTCCTGCGTGGAGCCGGCGGGCGTCGCCACCAGCACGAACATCGTGCCCTGGTCTTCATCGGGCAGGAACGCCTTCGGCAAACGCGCGAACAACATGCCGACCGCCACGATGATCACCACATAGATGACGAGCCAGCGCCCCGAACGCCTGATGACATGCGCCACGCCGCCGTGATACTTCGCCTGGCTCTTCGCGAACGTGCGGTTGAACCAGCCGAAGAAGCCGGTCGTCTTTTCCGTGTGGCCTTCCGGGTGCGGCTTGAGCATCGTTGCGCACAGCGCAGGGGTGAGCACCATCGCGGTGAGCACCGAGAGACCCATCGCCGAGACGATCGTCAGCGAGAACTGGCGATAGATCGCGCCGACCGAGCCGCCCGTGAACGCCACCGGCACGAACACCGCCGCGAGCACGAGCGCCACGCCGACGAGCGCGCCGGTGATCTGACTCATCGCCTTCTTCGTGGCTTCCTTCGGCGACAGTCCCTCTTCGGTCATCACGCGCTCGACGTTTTCGACGACCACGATCGCGTCGTCCACCAGCAAGCCGATGGCGAGCACGAGCCCGAACATCGACAGCGTGTTGATGGAGAAGCCCGCCGCCGCCATGATCGCGAAGGTGCCGAGCAGCACGACCGGCACGGCGATGGTCGGAATGAGCGTCGCGCGCAGGTTCTGCAGGAACAGGTACATCACGAGGAACACCAGCACGATGGCCTCGATGAGCGTCTTGACGACGTCGGCGATCGACTGCTTCACGAACGGCGTGGTGTCGTACGGATACTTCACGACGAGACCGTGCGGGAAGAACTTCGCGAGCTCGTCGACTTTCGCGCGCACCAGATTCGCGGTGGCGAGCGCGTTCGCGCCGGTCGCGAGCTGAATGCCGAATCCGGCAGCCGGACGGCCGTTGTACTGCGTCTCGAAGTTGTAGTTCTCGCCGCCGAGACCGACGCGCGCCACGTCGCGGATACGCACCTGCGAGCCGTCCTGATTCACCTTCAGCAGCACGTTGCCGAACTGCTCCGGTGTGCGCAGCAGCGTCGCTTCGGTGATGGTCGCCTGCATCGACTGACCCGGCACCGCGGGCACGCCGCCGAGCTGGCCGCCCGCGACCTGCACGTTCTGCGAAGTCAGCGCGTTCTGCACGTCGACCGGCGTCAGGCTGAATTTGGTCAGCTTGTTCGGATCGAGCCAAATTCGCATCGCGTACTGCGAGCCGAAGAGCGTGACGGTGCCGACGCCGTTCAGCCGGCCGATCGGATCCTGCACGTGCGACGCCACGTAGTTCGCGAGGTCTTCGCGGCTCATGCTGCCGTCTTCGGACACGAACGCCAGCACGAGCAGGAAGCTGCTGCTCGACTTGGTCACGCTGATGCCGAGCTGCTGCACGACGGCCGGCAGATTGGGCGTGGCCAATTGCAGCTTGTTCTGCACCTGAACCTGCGCGATGTCGGCATTGGTGCCGGCCGCGAACGTCAGCGTGACGGTGGCGGTGCCGCTGTCATCGGAGGTCGAGGACAGATACAGCAGATGGTCGAGACCGCTCATCTGCTGCTCGATCACCTGCGTGACGGTGTTTTCGACGGTCTGAGCGGATGCGCCCGGATAGTTCGCGGAAATCTGGATCGCGGGCGGCGCGATGGTCGGATATTGCGCGACGGGCAGCGTCGTCACCGACGCGAGACCCGCGAGCATCAGAATGATGGCGATCACCCACGCGAAAATCGGGCGATCGATAAAGAACTTGGCCATGGACGTGTCTCCCGTCCTTACGCGCCGGAGGCGGCCGTTGCGTCGGCTTTCGCTTCGGCTTTAGCGTCGGCTTTCGCTTCGGGCTGACGCGCGGGCACGGCCTTCACTTCCATGCCCGGACGCACGTGATCGATGCCCTCGACGATCACGCGATCGCCCGCGTTCAGACCGCTGTCGACGATCCAGCTCTGGCCGAGCGTGCCGGAGGTGACGAGCGGGCGCATCGCGACCTTGTTGTCCTTGCCGACGACCATCGCGAGCGCGGTGCCTTTCTGATCGTGCGTGATGCCCTGCACCGGCACGACGAGCGCCTTCGGATTCACGCCTTGCTCGATGCGCGCGCGCACGAACATGCCCGGCAGCAGCACCCGGTCCTTGTTCATGAAGATCGCGCGCAGCGTCACCGATCCGGTCGACGGATCGACGCTCACATCGCTGAATTGCAGCTTGCCCTGCTCCGGATACTCACGGCCGTCTTCGAGAATCAGCGTGACCTTCGCCGCGTTCGGGCCGTTGGTCGAAAGACGCCCTTCCTGAATCTGACGGCGCAGCTTGAGACCGTCGAGACTCGATTGCGTGAGATCGACGTACATCGGGTCGAGCTGCTGGACGGTGACCATCAGCGTCGCCTGCGCCGCCTGCACGTATGCGCCCGGCGTGACCTGGGAAATGCCGGCCTGACCCGCGACCGGCGACGTGACGTCGGTATAGCCAAGCTTGATCTGCGCGGTGTCGATCGCGGCTTTGGCCGACGCGACATCGGCTTCGGCCTGGCCTTGCGCCGCCACGGCGTTGTCGTAGTCCTGCTTGCTGACCGCGTTCGACGCGACGAGCACCTTGTAGCGCTCGGCCTGCGCCGCGGTCGAGACGAGATTCGCATGGGCCTTCGCGAACGACGCCTTCGCGTTGTTCAGTTGCGCGATATACGGCGCCGGATCGATCTTGTAAAGGCGTTGCCCGGCCTTGACGAGGCTGCCTTCCGTGAATTCGCGGCGCAGCACGATGCCATCGACGCGCGCACGCACCTGGGCATCGAGAAAGGCGCTCGTGCGGCCCGAGAGTTCTGTCGTGACCGGCACAGCGGCCGGCTCGACGATGACAACGCCGACTTCCGGCGTGTGCGGCGCCATCGCGGGATGCTTCTCTCCGCAACCGGCTGCCAGCAAGGCGGCCGTCGTGACACCGATGAGGCGGTATGGAATCCGTATGAGACGCATGGAACGCGAGACCTCTGAGGTTACTGACAATGAAAGGCGCGCGTCTTCGCGTTGACCGCGAGCCGCGCGCAATGTGCTGTCGTGCGATGCGAAAGTCGCTGACCGCGGCGACCGGGGCATTCGTGCGGCCCGCGCGCCTTGGATGGGGCTGGCCGCTTTCGGAAGAAATGCGGCCATATTTTTGGGATAACTGAATGTATGCGACGCTCGCGGCGAGCTTCGTCAACGACTTTTTCGAACGATCGATGGAACGGATCGCGCCGTCACGACTGCGGCAAGCAGCCGATTATAGTTATCGCGCGCAGTGAGGAAGACTAAAGAGTAGGCAGATGTGTGGATCTTTGATGGCAACTGAAACAATGTGCCAAGTCTGTTGCATCACACAGACATCGATGCAAAACGATGTGGAACAAGTTCGAAAGCGCGAAAAAAAGCCCGGCGCGCGGCCGGGCTTCGAGTGCGACGGTTTTAGGCGAATCAGCTCGCCGCGGGCGCCGAGGCTGCTTGCGGCGCGCCTTGCGAGCCGTAGTCGACGGGCGCATCGGCGGGACGCGGCGCGTCGCCGGAACGCTCGATCCATCCGCCGCCCATGAACTGATACAGATCGACGAGGTTCGTCAGTCGATTCAGCCGCGCCGTGATGAGCAGCTGCTGCGCTTCGTAAAGCGCCGTCTGCGCGGTCAGCACCGACAGATAGCTGTCCACGCCATTGCGATAGCGCAGGTCCGACAGCTCCAGACGCCGGCTCTGCGAATTGACGAAGCGCTCGAGCGCCTTGATCTGCTCGTCGAAGGTGCCGCGCGCGGCGAGGCCGTCCGCGACTTCGCGGAACGCGGTCTGGATCGCCTTCTCGTAGTTGGCGATCTCGATGCGCTTCTGCACGTTCGCCAGATCGAGATTGGCCTTGTTCTGGCCGCCCTCGAAGATCGGCACCGTGATCTGCGGCGCGAACGACCACGCAGCCGACCCCGGCTTGAACAGGCCGCCGAGCGTCGGCGACAGCGTGCCGAAGCTGCCCGTCAGCGAGACGCGCGGAAAGAACGCCGCGCGCGCCGCGCCGATATTCGCGTTGGCCGCGAGCAGCGACTGCTCCGCCGCCGCGATATCGGGACGGCGCGTCAGCAGATCGGACGGCAGACCCGCGGGAATGTCGGAGAGCAGATTCTGCGTATCGAGCGGCATGCCGGCCGGCAAATCCGCAGGCAACGGCTCCCCGACGAGCAGCACGAGCGCGTTTTCCGCCTGCGCGCGCAAACGCGACTGCGTCTGCAGATTCGCCTGCGCTTCCTCGACCACGCCTTCGGACTGACGCAGATCGAGTTCGGTGCCGGTGCCGTTCTCGTATTGCAGCTTGGTGATGCGGAACGACTCCTGCGCCGTCTTGAGCGTGTTCTGCGTGACGACGAGTTGATCGTCGTAGGCGAGCATCGTCAGATACTGGTCCGCCACCGACGACACCAGCGAGATCTCCGCCGCCTTGCGCGATTCCGCCGTCGACAGATATTGCGCGAGCGCCTGATCCTTCAGGCTGCGGATGCGCCCGAAGAAGTCGATTTCCCACGACGCATTCAGGCCGACCGAATACTCGTTCGAGATCGTGTTACCGAAGAACGACAGATTCTTCGGCGTGCGCTGCTTCGTCTGCGACGCGGCCGCATCGAGCGTCGGGAACAGACCCGCGCGCGTGATCTGATACTGCGCGCGCGCCGCATCGACGTTGAGCACCGAGACGCGCAGGTCGCGATTGTTCTTCAGCGCGAGCTCGACGATCTTCTGCAGGCGCGCATCGGCGAAGAAATCGCGCCAGCCGATGTCCGGCGCGCTCTGGCCGTTCGCCGTGCGGCCGTTGCTCGCGCTCGAACTCGCATCCGGCTGGTGCGCGTACACGCCGCCTTCCGGAAACGTCTGCGTGACGGGCTCGGGCGGACGCTCGTACTTCGGCTGGAGCGTGCAGCCCGCGGCGAATACCGCCACGGCGGCCGCGATCAAGGAATGTTTAAGCATCTCAGTGTCCTTCCTTACCGTTCGTGCCTTCGATGTCGCCCGACGAACCCGGCGCCGGCACGTCCTTGCTCTTGCTGAACTTGCTGATAACGACGAAGAACATCGGAATCATGAAGATGGCGAGGAAGGTCGCGGTCAACATGCCGCCGATCACGCCGGTGCCGATCGCGTGCTGGCTCGCCGAGCCCGCGCCGTTACTGATCGCGAGCGGCATCACGCCGAGAATGAACGCGAGCGAGGTCATCAGGATCGGGCGCAACCGCAGGCGCGCCGCTTCCATCGCCGCTTCGACCGTCGACATGCCCTGCATCCGCAACTCGCGCGCGAATTCCACGATCAGAATCGCGTTCTTCGCCGACAGACCCACCGTCGTCAACAGGCCGACCTGGAAGAACACGTCGTTTTCCAGACCGCGCAGCGTCGCCGCGAGCAGCGCGCCGAGCACGCCGAGCGGCACGACCATGATGACCGAGAACGGAATCGACCAGCTTTCATACAGCGCCGCGAGACACAGGAACACGACGAGGATCGAGATGCCGTAGAGAATCGGCGCCTGCGAACCCGACTGGCGTTCCTGATAGGAAAGGCCCGTCCATTCGTAGCCGATGCCCGCCGGCAGCTTCGCCGCGATCGCTTCCATCGCGGTCATCGCCTGGCCGGTCGACTTGCCCGCCGCCGCCGCGCCCTGGATTTCCACCGCCGAAATGCCGTTGTAGCGTTCGAGCTTCGGCGAACCGTAGGTCCAGTTGCCCGTCGCGAAGGCGCCGAACGGCACCATCGTTCCGGCGCCATTGCGCACGTACCACTTGTTCAGGTCGTCCGGGTTCATGCGGAACGGACCATCGCCCTGCACGTAGACTTTCTTGATCCGGTTGTCGACGTCGAGGAAGTTGTTCACGTACTGCGACGCCCACGCGATCGAGAATGTCTGATCGATGTCCGATACGGCGATGCCGAGCGCGCTCGCCTTCTCGCGATCGACATTCACCTTGAACTGCGGGGTGTCGTTCAGGCCGTTCGGACGCACCTGTGCGAGCGTCGGATCCTTCGCGGCCATGCCGAGCAGCATGTTGCGCGCTTCCATCAGCTTCGCGTGGCCGAGGCCGCCGCGATCCTGCAGCTCGAAGTCGAAGCCCGCCGCCGTGCCGAGTTCCGGAATCGAAGGCGGATTGACCGGGAAGATCATCGCGTCCTTGTAAGGCGCGAAGTGCATGAACATGCGTCCGACGAGCGCCTGCACCTTCTGGTCGCTGTGCTGACGTTCCGCGTAGTCCTTCATCCGCACGAACACGAGGCCGGAGTTCTGGCCGCGGCCCGCGAACGAGAAGCCGTTCACCGTGAAGACCGATTCGACGATCGATTTCTCGTCCTTCAGCAGATAGTCCTGCACGTCCTTCAGAACGTGCGCGGTGTACTCCTGCGTGGAGCCGGACGGCGCGTTCACGAGCACGAACATCGTGCCCTGGTCTTCATCGGGCAGGAACGACTTCGGCAGACGCAGGAACAGCATGCCCACCGCGACGATCACGACGATATAGATGATGAGCCAGCGTCCCGAGCGGCGAATGACGTGCTGCACGCCGCTGTGATACTTCTCCTGACTCTTGTTGAACGTGCGGTTGAACCAGCCGAAGAAGCCCTTCTTCTCGGGCTCGTGCCCTTCCGGATGCGGCTTCAGGATCGTCGCGCACAGCGCCGGCGTGAGAATCAGCGCGACCATGACGGACAGCACCATCGCCGCGACGATCGTCAGCGAGAACTGACGGTAGATCGCGCCGACCGAGCCGCCGGAGAAGGCCACCGGCACGAACACCGCCGACAGCACGAGCGCCACGCCGACCAGCGCGCCGGTGATCTGCCCCATCGCCTTGCGGGTCGCTTCGCGCGGCGGTAAATGCTCCTCCGACATCACCCGCTCGACGTTCTCCACGACCACGATCGCATCGTCGACGAGCAGGCCGATCGCGAGCACGAGGCCGAACATCGACAGCACGTTGATCGAGAAGCCCACCGCCGACATGATCGCGAACGTGCCGAGCAGAACGACCGGCACCGCGATCGTCGGGATGATCGTCGCCCGCAGGTTCTGCAGGAACAGATACATCACGAGGAACACGAGCACGATGCCTTCGATCAGCGTCTTGACCACTTCCTCGATCGACAGTCGCACGAACGGCGTCGTGTCATACGGATACTTCACCACCAGTCCATGCGGGAAGTATTTCGACAGATCGTCGATCTTCTGGCGGACCAGTTTCGCGGTCTGGAGCGCGTTCGCGCCCGTCGCGAGCTGGATACCGAAGCCGGCCGTCGGCTGTCCGTTGTACTTCGTATCGAAGTTGTAGTTTTCGCCGCCGAGCTCGATCCGCGCGACATCCTTCAGCAACACGCGCGAGCCGTCCTGATTCACTTTCAGCAGGATGTTGCCGAACTGCTCGGGCGTGCGCAGCAGCGTCGCTTCCGTGATGGTCGCCTGGAGCATCTGCCCCGGCACCGCCGGCGTGCCGCCGAGCGCACCCGCCGCCACCTGCACGTTCTGGTTCGTGATCGCGTTCTTCACGTCGACAGGCGTGAGCGCGAAGTTCGTGAGCTTGGTCGCATCGAGCCAGACGCGCATCGCGTACTGCGAGCCGAACAGCGTCGTCGTACCGACGCCGTCGATACGCGAGAGCGGATCCGCCACGTTCGACGCCACGTAGTTCGCGAGGTCGTACTTGCTCATGCTGCCGTCTTCGGACACGAACGCGAGCACGAGCAGGAAGCTCGAACTCGACTTCGTGACCTTCGTGCCCAACTGCTGCACGACTTGCGGAAGCAGCGGCGTCGCGAGCTGCAGCTTGTTCTGCACCTGCACCTGCGCGATGTCCGGGTTCGTGCCCGCCGCGAACGTCAGCGTGACGGTGGCCGTGCCCGAGTCATCGGACGTCGACGACAGGTACAGCAAGTGGTCGAGGCCGGTCATCTGCTGCTCGATCACCTGCGTCACCGTGTTTTCGACGGTGCTCGCGGATGCGCCCGGATACGTCGCGCTGATCTGGATCGCAGGCGGCGCGATCGTCGGATACTGCGCGACCGGCAGCGTGAAGATCGACGCCATCCCCGCCAGCATCAGGATGATCGCGATCACCCACGCGAAGATCGGTCGATCGATAAAAAACTTTGCCATGTAACAGGCTCCCTTTTATTGCGCGCCCGATGCAGCGGAGGCGGCCGATGCGGCTTGCGGACCGCTGGCAGCGCTCGCGCCGCTGGCACCGGCCGGCGCCGATGCCGCCTGCGCATCCGATGCGCCGGCTACGGGATACGGGAATTTCGCGTCGACCGGCTTCACCTGCATGCCGGGCTTCGCCTTCTCCACGCCGTTCACGATCACGCGGTCGCCCGGGTTCAGGCCGCTGTCGACCACCCAGTTGTTGCCGAACGTGCTGCCCGTGACGAGCTGGCGCAGTTCCACCTTGTTGTCCTTGTTGACGACGAGCGCGGTCGGCGTGCCCTTCTGGTCATGCGTGACGCCGATCTGCGGCACGACGAGCGCGTGGTCGTTCGTGCCTTCCTGAATCCGCGCGCGCACGAACATGCCCGGCAGAAGCACGCGGTCCTTGTTCTGGAAGATCGCGCGCACCGTCACCGAACCGGTGCTCTGGTCGACGCTCACGTCGGAGAACTGCAGCTTGCCCTGCTCGGTGTACGTGCGGCCGTCTTCGAGCTGGAGCGTGACCTTCGCGGCGTGGATGCCTTCGGTCTGCAGACGGCCTTCCTGAATCTGACGGCGCAGGCGCAAGCCTTCGACGCTCGATTGCGTCAGATCGACGTAGATCGGATCGAGCTGCTGCACGGTCGTGAGCAGCGTCGCGGCGCTCGCCTGAACGTAGGCGCCCGGCGTGACCTGCGAGAGACCGGTGCGGCCGGTGATCGGCGAGACGACGTCGGTGTAGCCCAAGTTGATCTGCGCGGTATCGACCGATGCTTTGCCCGCGGCGACATCCGCGACGGCCTGGCCTTGCGCCGCGACGGCGTTGTCGTAATCCTGCTTCGACACGGCATTGGCCGCGACGAGGATCTTGTAGCGCGCGACGAGCGCATTCTGCGACGCGACGTTCGCCTGCGCCTTCGCGAGCGTCGCCTTGGCGTTGTTCAGCGCGGCGATGTACGGCGCCGGATCGATCTTGTAGAGACGCTGACCGGCCTTGACCTCGGAGCCTTCAGTGAACTCGCGGCGCAGCACGATGCCATCGACCCGTGCGCGCACTTGCGCGACCAGATAGGCGTTGGTGCGGCCCGGCAAATCGACGATGACCGGCACGCTCGTCGGCTGCACGGTGACGATACCCACTTCGGGCGTTTGCGGCGGAGGCGCTGATTGTTTTTGCCCGCACGCTGCCAGGAACACGGCAGCCGTCGCGGCGGTGATTAAGCGGAGTGGAACCCGTTCGACGCGCATGGAGCGACCTCTGTCTAAGACTGAGAGTGAAGTTTGGGCACGCGGCGGCCTTCCCCGGGCAACGCCGCGCACGAGCGTCCTTCGGGACGCTGTGAATACACCAACTTGTCCGGCGAGTGAGCGGCGACGCCAGCCTGCGCGTGACGCCTCATACCCGTGCGCGACGCTCGGAGGCGTCGCCCGTGGCCACAGGACGGCCAGAACGGGCAATGGAAACGCAAGCTTATGCGAAATCCGCCCGCCGGATGAATTTGTGAATATTCGTAAACGGGTGGTATTGTATATACATTCACGAATGAATGTAAAAAACCGTACGTGTTTCTCCCCATTGGCGATGAGAAGAAACCGCTCCGGGGAATCGATTACGTTCGACGAACCTTCGACAGAGTCGTCCACAGAGCGGCTTACAAACGGCAGTAGCAGGAGCAGACGGCCACCGGCCGCAGGATATGGTCAGACGAACCAAGGAAGAAGCGCAGTTGACGCGCAACCGCGTACTCGACGCGGCCGAGCGCGTCTTCTACGAAAAAGGGGTATCGCGCACGACGCTCGCGGACATCGCGCAGGCGGCGGGCGTCACGCGCGGCGCGATCTACTGGCATTTCGCCAACAAGGGCGATCTCTTCAACGCGATGTTCGACCGCAGCCTTTTGCCGCTCGACGAACTCGTGGAATCCACGCTGGACGGCAAGGAGGAAGACCCGCTCGCGCGTTTGCATGAACTCTTCGTCTGGTGCATGCGCAACATCACGACCGACGAGCAGCGGCGCCGCGTCTTCGACATCCTCTTCATGAAATGCGAATTCGTCGAGGAAATGGGGCCGGTGCGCGAGCGGCATCAGAACAACATGCGCGACGGCATGGAGCGCATCGAGCGCGCGCTGCGCAACGCCGTCGAAAAGAAGCAGCTTCCGGCGACGCTCGACACGCGCCGCGCGATGACCATGCTCCACTGTCTCTTCACGGGCATCCTGCACGATTCGCTGATGCTGCCCGACATCGTTCATCCGGAACGCGACGCCGAAGCGCTCATCGACGCATGCTTCGACGCATTGCGCTGCAGCCCGTCGCTGCTGATGCCCGCGAGCGCCTGATTCGCGCCGTCTATTGCGAACCGATGCGCTGCGCGAAATACGCGAACAGCGCGATGCACACGAGCATCGCCGCCCACGCCCATATCGGCAGGCCGAGCGGATGCGGATCGTGGGAATGATCGCGGTCGTTGTGCACGAATCCGTGTCCGTGCAGCCGATGCCGCAGCACGCCGCTCGCGTGGGCGTCGGCGGAATGCCCGCGCATCGCGCCCGAGCGACGCGAGAACGCCGCCGACATCGCGCCCGGCCGCAAGAACACATGCCGGCGCTCGGCGCTTGCGCCTGCCGCGCGCATCGACGGCAAGCCGTGCTTCGCACGCACCACTTCGCAGAACTCGGCGAAGAAATCGTCGGCGCCTTCACGAAGCGCGTTTTCGATCTGACGCGCGGGCAAGCCGGCGAGCGGTCCCGAGACCGTCGCCCAGACGGTGTATTCGATCCACGTCGCGGCGCCGTCGTCATCGGGATTGAGCGCGACCGCGATCTGCCCGCGCAATGAGCCGACGCCTTCGCCGCGCGCCTTGAAGCTCAGCGTGCGCGCGTACGCGCCGTCGTGCGACGCGTCGCTTTCGCCTTCTTCATGCGCCGCCTGTCGCGTGCGCCCGGCGGCGTGCGCGCGAATTTCGTAGCGCGCCCGCAGCGCGCCGAGCGGCACGATCAGCGTGAGGACATACTCGCCGTTGGGCGTGCGCGTAAACGATTCGCAATTGTCGAGGCTCGCGCGCAGCAACGCGAGATCGGAGAGCGCCTCGCGGACGTGCGCGCAATCGAGCGGAACGCACAGCGCATCGGTGACTTCCATTCGAGCCTCCGGGACAAGGATCGCATGCGTTCGTTATGGCGGAGCGGATGTAAGGTGTCTGTTCGGATGCGCGCCTAGGAAGTCTCGTCGATGCGATCGACGCGCGAACCGTAGAACGCGAGATAGCCCTTGATTTTCGCGGCGGCGTCGAGCGGCGCTTCGTAGCTCCACGCGGCGTTCTCGACCGGGCCGTCTTCGGTCAGCAGATGATAGTGCGTCGCCTGGCCCTTCGTCGGGCAGTGCGTGGTGTGAATCGAGCGTTCGAGGCGCGCCATGTTCACGTCGGCGCGCGGGAAGTAGTGCACTTTCTCCGCGCCCTGCTCGACGAGCGTGAGGGATGCGTGCGTATCGGCGTAGGTCACGCCCTGATGGATCACGCGGCAGCGCCGGCCGTTCAGCGTGATCTCGATGTGATGCGCCGTTTCGTGCCCGACGTTCAGTTCCGTGCCCATCGTGCTGCCCCTCCGCGTAAGAACCGGCTTCCAAAGAAAAAGCCACGAGTCATCGAGACACCCGTGGCTTAATTATGAGACAAACTTCCGATCCTGCGTGAGCGCTTTCGACGGCCCGGGCGTTTCCCTTTCGACGCCCGCGCTTACTGAATGTTCCAGTGGAATGCCGCCTTGGCCTTGCCCGGCCCCGCGACCGTCACGGCCTGCTTTTTCTCCTGATCCTTGTACTTCGCGTAGACCGTATAGTTGCCGGGCGGCAGCTTGACGAGCATGTACGGTCCCATCGATTCCGTGGACAGCACCTCGCCGCCCTTGCCGCCGACGACGCGCACATGCACGCCCGAAAGGTAATCGGAAGTCGGACCCGTGAAGCGCAGCGATAGCGGCCAGTGCGCCTGTTCGCGCAACAATGCGCGCGACTCGTCGAGGCCGACGCCGCCCGACGTATACGAAACGTCGCCTTGCTGCTCGATCTGCGGCAGGCCGCCGCCGTTGGTGTTGCCGGCGCTCGACAAATCGGTCGCCGTGCCGCCCGAGGCGCCGCTCGCCTGCTGCGCCCAGGCGCTGCCCGCCATGCTCGCGCTCGCCGCCGCAACGAGAAGCGCGGCCGCCAGCCTGCCCGTGGTTCTGCTCGTCATGTTTTCAGCTCCTTTTTCCGATGCCGCCGCGCTCGAAAGCGCCGGCGGCGTCACGCCCGATGCGTCGGTTTCACGCGATGGGGCACCAGGGAACCCGGGAGCATGCTTCGTGCCCGCGTCGCGGCCGCCGATGCGCTGCGTCAGCCGAGATCGACAGGCACGAAGATCTGCGCGTCGTCGCGCTGGATCAAAAGTGCGATGCTGTCGCCCGCGTGCTGAACCATCGACTTCAACTGTTGCACGGACGTCACCGGCTGGCCGTTGACGGCGAGAATCACGTCGCCCGGCTGAATGCCCGCGTTCGCTGCCGCGCCGCCCGCCTGCTGCACCAGCAGGCCGCGCGAGAGCGAATCGTTCTGCCTTTCTTCCGGCGTAAGCGGACGCACCGCGACGCCGAGGCGCGCATCCTGCGCCGACGATTCGTCACCGCCGCCGGTCTTCGCGCTCGCGGTCTTCGTGTCCTTCAACGCGCCGATGGTCACGCTGAGATCCTTCGCGCTCTTGTCGCGCCACACCGTGACCTTCGCGGACGTGCCCGGCGCGAGACCCGCGACCTGCGACGGCAGCGAGGTCGAATCCGTGACCGGCTCGCCGTTGAGCGCCGTGATGACGTCGCCCGGTTGCAGACCCGCCTTCGCGGCCGGCCCGCCCGGCTCGACCGAGCTCACGAGCGCGCCTTGCGGCGACTTCATGCCGAAGGAATTCGCGAGCGTCTGATTCATGCCCTGCACCGTCACGCCGAGACGGCCGCGATCGACGTGACCCGTCTTGATGAGCGCGTCCTTGACCTTGATCGCCTCATTGATCGGGATCGCGAACGAAAGGCCCTGGAAGCCGCCCGTCTGCGAATAGATCATCGAATTGATGCCGATCACTTCGCCTTGCAGATTGAAAAGCGGCCCGCCGGAGTTGCCCGGATTCACCGGCACGTCGGTCTGGATGAACGGCGTGTAGTTCTCGTTGGGCAGCGCGCGCGACTTCGCGCTGATGATGCCCGACGTCACCGTGTTGTCGAACCCGTACGGCGAGCCGATCGCGACGACCCACTGGCCGACCTTGCTGCCGTTCGGATCGCCGATCTTCACCGTCGGCAGGCTCTTCGCGTCGATCTTCAGCACGGCGACGTCCGACTGCTTGTCCGCGCCGATGACCTTCGCGCGGTATTCGCGCTTGTCCGTGAGCTTCACGGTGACGACGTTCGCGTTATCGACTACGTGCGCGTTGGTGAGGATGTAGCCGTCGCTGCTGACGATGAAGCCGGAGCCGAGGCCTTCGCTCGGACGATCCGCGCGCGGGCCGCCATCGCCGCCGCCGAAGCCGGGCATGCCGCCGAAGCGCTTGAAGAACTGATAGAAGGGATCGTCGGGGTCCATCGGCAACTGATTCTGGCCGCTGCGCGCGGACGTCTGCTTGACGACGTGCTTCGCGCTGATGTTGACGACGGCCGGGCCATACGTTTCCACGAGACCGGAGAAATCGGGGATGCCCGTCTTGGCCGCGGCTTCGGCGGGCATCATCGCGGCGGCTTGCGCGGGCGCGATGACTTGCGGTGCAGGAACGTTGTTATGACCCGCCACGTAACCCGCCGACAAGGCGACGGCAACGGCAGCCGCGACGGCGCTGCGGGTAAGAATCTTCGCTTTCATCGTGTGTGCTCCTGACGAGGGATGCGCTCTCACGGAGCGCGCTTTATCGATGGAGCAAGGTTACGGGGCGTCGCTTAAACCGCTCTTAAAAGAGGAGAAAGAGCGGCTTGCTTCGGCGCGGCGGCCACGCGCATCAGAACGTTACGGCCACCTTGAGACCGCTCGCGCTCGACTCCGCCAACGTCACCGTCGCGCCATGCTGCTGCGCGATCCGCTTCACGATCGCGAGCCCGAGGCCGCTGCCGGACACATCCGTGCGGGCGCGATTCGCCCCTTCGCCCACGCGATAAAACCGGTCGAACACCCTTTCTCGCTCTTCTTGAGGAATGCCCGGTCCGGTATCGGAGATTTCGACGACGGGACGGCCATCGGCGAGACGAAGGCACACGTCCACGCGGCCGCCGCGAGGCGTGTACTTCGTCGCGTTGTCGATGAGATTGTTGAACATCACGCGCAGCGAATCGGGATCGCCGTTCACGGTCGCCGGTTCGCTCTCCTCGATGCCGAGATCGACGCCGCGTTGCTGCGCCACCAGCACCGAGCCGCGCACGCATGATTCGAGCAGCGCGGCGAGATCGACCGATGCGAACGCCGCCTTGCCATCCGGTTCCGAGCGGGCGAGCGCCAGCAGTTGCTCCGCAAGCCGCGTCGCGCGCGCGATGCCTTCGTGCAGATCCCTGAGCGCCTCGCGACGCGTTTCGTCATCCTGCGCGCGCGCGACGAGCTGCGCCTGAATCTGCACCGCGGCGAGCGGCGTCCGAAGCTCGTGCGCGGCATCGGCGACGAAGGCCTTTTGCGTGTCGAGCGCCGCCGACAAGCGCGACAGCAGCGCATTCAGCGCACGCACGACCGGCCGCACTTCCTGCGGCAGCGGCCGATCCGGCAGCGGATCGAGCGCTTCCGGATGACGCGTGTCGAGCGCGCGCGTGACGCGTTGCAAAGGCGCGAGCCCGAGCCCGACGATCACCCAGATCGCGAGCCCGAGCAGCGGCAGCAGCAGCACGAGCGGCCACAGCGTGCGCCACGCGACGCCCGCCGCGACGCGATTTCTGATCGACAGCGGCTGCGCGAGCTGCACGACGTTATCGCCGACGATCGCGCTATACACGCGCCATTCGCCGCGCGGCGTCATCTCCGTGGAGAAGCCGAGTTCGGCATGCGGCGCGAGCGGCACGCGCGGATGCGAGAAGTACATCAGCGCGCCGTTGCGATTCCAGATCTGGATGACGACGCCTTCGTCGCTTTCGCTGCGCGAACTGAGCACCGAAGAAAACGGCTCGGACGGCAGCGCGGCCGCGATCTGCTGAAGCTGATAGTCGAAGAGTTCGTTGGCTTCGGCGAGCGCCTGCCGGTAAATGAGCCAGCCCGCGAAGCCCACGCCGACGATCACGAGCGCAAGCAGCCAGATCAGCAATTGCCGGCGGATCGACCGCATCAGGCGTCCTTCGCGACCATGTAGCCGAGGCCGCGCACGTTGCGGATGAGATCGGCGCCGAGCTTCTTGCGCAGCGAATGGATGTAGACCTCGACCGTATTGCTGCCGATTTCCTCGCCCCAGCCGTAGATCTTTTCTTCGAGCTGGCTCTTCGACAGCACTGCGCCGGGCCGCGCCATCAGCGCTTCGAGCAGCGCGAATTCGCGTGCCGACAGCGACACGGGATTGCCCGCGAGCGTCACCTGATGACCGACCGGATCGAGCGTCAGTTCACCGTGCCGAACGAGCGATTCGCCGCGCCCCGCATGACGGCGGATCAGCGCACGCATGCGCGCGCCGAGTTCGTCGAGATCGAAAGGTTTGACGAGGTAATCGTCCGCGCCGGCGTCGAGTCCTTTGACGCGATCCGCGATGGCGTCGCGCGCCGTCACGATCAGCACCGGCAGCGAGTTCGAACGCGCGCGCAGGGTCTTCAATACGTCGAGGCCGTCGCGCTTGGGCAGGCCGAGATCGAGCAGCATCAGATCGTAGGACTCGCCCGCGACCGCCGTGAGCGCGGCCTCGCCGTCCTGGACCCAGTCGACTGCGAAGCCGTCCGCGCGCAGCGCACGGCGCACGCCTTCGGCGATCATCCGGTCATCTTCGACAAGCAGGATTCGCATGGCACATGTCTGTTGATGGTTACGTGGGGCAGCCGGGGGCCGCAAGTCATTGTATCCGCGCGGGGCTTAAACGGGACTTAACGGCGCCGATCGTCCAGCATCGGAGGACAACCGCATGCCGCACCCGAAGCGCGTCGTGCGATGATTTTTTACCCGTACGATTTCCGCAAGCCAGCTTGTCTACAATAGCCGCTTCCTCGCGGCGCGACCCCGCCCGGCCACGCGCCGCCGCTCGTCATCCAGCCAAGAACAACGCTCGTCCATGCCGCCCGTTTCCCGCTCCTTCTCTCGCCGACTGTCTTCGTACGCTCTCGCCGCAGCGTTCGCCTGCGCGACCCTCGGCCATATGCCGGATGCCGATGCGCGCGGCGGCGGCTCGAAGGCCGATGCGCAAGGTCACGCGCCGCAGCGCGCGGCCATCGGCGGGGCGAAGTCGAAGCGCGCGAAAGCCGAGCGCGCGGCGAAAGCGGTCGTGCCGGCCGGCCCGCTGCCCGCATCGGTGATGACGGCGCTCGCGCACGCGCATGTGCCGCTGTCGTCGATGAGCGTCGTCGTGCAGCGTGTCGGCGCGCCGCTGCCGCTCGTCTCGGTGAACGCGAACGAGCCGATGCTGCCCGCATCGACGATGAAGCTCGTCACGACCTTCTCGGGCCTTTCGATGCTCGGCCCGGACTATCGCTGGAAGACGACCGCGTACGCCGACGGCCAGCTCGATGCGCAAGGCGTGCTGCACGGCAATCTGTACATTCAGGGTACGGGCGATCCGAAGCTCGTGCCGGAAGAGCTGATCGATCTCGTCGATCAGATTCGCAAGAACGGCATCACGGGCATCGACGGCGCGCTCGTGCTCGACAAGCGCTACTTCGACGCGTCGACGCGCGATCTGCCCGCGTTCGACAACGACGACAGCGCGCCCTACAACGTCGGCCCCGATCCGCTGCTTTACGCGTTCAAATCGCTGTCCTTCACGCTGACGCCCAACGCCGACGGACAAGTATCCATCGACGTATTGCCGCAACTCGCGCAACTTCAGATCGACAACGAACTGCGCGTGACGCGCGGCGCGTGCGTCGGCTCGCTTTCGGCGGCGTCGCCGAGCGTCGCGCAGACGCAGGGCGGCTTCGTGCAGGCGTCGTTCGTCGGCGACTATCCGCTGCGTTGCGGCTCGCGCACGATCAACGTCGCGGCGCTCGATCATTCGACCTTCTTCGCGGGCGGTTTCCTCGCGCTCTGGAAGCAGGCGGGCGGCACGTTCGCAGGCACGACGCGCGAAGGCCCGACGCCGTCGAATGCGCGCCTCGTCGGCACGCATCGCAGTCCGGTGCTGTCCGATGTCGTGCGCGACATCAACAAGTTCAGCAACAACGTGATGGCGCGCAACCTGTTCCTGACGATCGGCGCGGCGCAACTGAAGCCGCCCGCGACGACGGCGAAATCGGCGACGGCGATCCAGGCGTTCCTGAAACGCAGCGCCCTGCCGATGAACGGTCTCGTGCTCGACAACGGCTCCGGCCTTTCGCGCGACGAGCATATTTCCGCGATCTCGCTCGCCGATCTGCTGATGGCCGCGAACGCGAGTCCGGTCGCGCAGGTGTTCGTCGAATCGCTGCCGATCGCGGGCGTCGACGGCACCATGCGCAACCGTCTAACGAACGCGGGCGCGCTCGGCAACGCGCACATCAAGACCGGCACGCTGCGCGACGTGCGCGCGATCGCGGGCTATGTCGGCGCGGCGAACGGCGAGAGCTATGTGGTCGTGAGTTTCATCAACGATCCGCGCGCCGAGGCCGCGCGCGCCGCGCACGATGCGCTGCTCGAATGGGTCTACGAAGGCGCGCGTCGGCCGGGCATGGCGGATTGAGCGGGCACGGGCGTCTGCAAACACCGAAGATTTCTTCTACGAAGTCGCGTTCGGAAAGACGCGCGCCGCGTGTACGCTGTCGGGCACGGCGCTCGGCCGTAAGCTGCGCGCGCGCCAGGATGGCGCGCGGCATCGCTTAAACTCGCAGCTAGCGGCATGAAGACCGCGACACGGTCTGACGCCGTAATCGAACTAGAAAACAGGTAAGAAGGGAGACGAGGTCATGAAGAAGCAACGCTCGACGCGCGCCGCACTGGTGCGCTTTGCCCAAGTCGCGACGGCCAGCGCGGCCTTCGCCCTGATCGCCGCGTGCGGCGGCGGCGGCGATGACAACAATTCGACGCCCGCGGGCGGCGTGAAGCTGCAAGTGGTGTCGTTCGGCGACAGCCTTTCCGATGTCGGCACGTATGCGCCGGTCGCGGCCGCGAACTTCGGCGGCGGACGGTTCACGACGAATCCGGGTCAGGTGTGGGTGCAGAACGTCGCGCAGTATTACGGCGATACGCTGACGCCGGCGATGACGGGGGGGTTTGGGGTTGCGCCGACGAATCAGTCGGGACTCGGCTATGCGCAAGGCGGCGCGCGCGTGACGAATCCCATGGGCATCGGTCACGCCACGGATCCGAACAGCTACGCGGGCGCGTTGACCGTGCCGGTCGCGACGCAAGTGCAGAACTACCTTGCGGCGCACGGCAGTTTCAACGCGAATCAGCTCGTCATCGTGAATGGCGGCGCGAACGACGTCCTTTACAACTTGCAGTTGGTTAAGGCCGGCGCGATCTCGCAGGCCGATGCATCCACTGCGATCATCACGGCGGCCAAGCAACTCGGCGGAATCGTCGCGACGATCCTGCAGCACGGCGCGACGCATGTGCTGGTATCGAACGTGCCGGATATCGGCACGACGCCGCAGGGCACGATGAGCGACGCGGTCACGCGCGCCGGTCTTTCGAGCGCTTCGATCGGGTTCAATACTGCGCTCGATCAGACGTTGCAGGCGCTCAACATCAAGTCGAAAGTCATCTACCTCGATACGCCGCCGAAGCTGGCGCAGATCACCGCGAACTATCAGCAGTTAGGCTTCACGGTGTCGAATACGGGCACCGCGTGCAACCTGAAGGCGATGGCCGCGGCCGCGCAGAAGTACGGCGAGCCGAATCCGCAGGATTTCGCGACGTCGCTGTTCTGCTCGCCGGAAACATTGACGGTCGCGGGCGCGGATCAGACGTACATGTACGCCGATACCGTGCATCCGACGACGCATCTGCACGCGCTGTACGCGCAGGCCGCGGAGCAGACGATTGCGGCGACGGGGTTGGGGAAGTAAGGGTTGGGGTTTTAGGATGAAAAACCGCTCGGGCGAGGGATCGCCCGAGCGGTTTTTTTGTTGCGGTGAGAAAGGCTCCGCGGGGCGGAGGAATTCGTCGATACGGTCCAGTTTGACGTTCTAGTACGGTCTATCTCCGCGCACGCGGAGGAATCCCTGCATCATAACTTCCTGACCGGAAAGCAAAATCCCCCAAACCCATCTTTCACAAACAGGCGCAAAGTCCAGTAATCACTCTTCCGCCTCGAACGCCGCCGCCGCCCTGCCAAGCCGATCGTTGACAGCAATCCACTCCACCGTCTCCGGCAGCTTCTCGATCAGAATCCGCTCGACATTGGCCCGATCCAGCGCCCGCAGCAAGCCATAAAGATCGCGCGCGTAAGTCTGCGGATCCTCAGGCGCCGCCACGAAGTGAACATCGGCAGCCCGCGCCCATTCCCCCGCGCTCGACGCCCGCGCCACCAGCGCAATCTTCCCGTCACGATTACGAAGCAACGGCTCGATCGAAGCGAACGGCAGCAGCAAAAGCGGCGTGCGCGGCGCGTAATGCGCCTTCAGCGTCCCGGAAGCACGCGGCGCGGTCGCATCCGATCCATCCGGCAGCTTCGGCGCGATCCCGATGACATCCGCGATCTGCCGCGGACTCACATGCCCCGGCCGCAGCAGCGCCGGAAAGCCCCGCGACAAATCCAGAATCGTCGATTCGATGCCGACATCCGCCGCGCCGCCATCGAGCACATGCACGGCATCGCCGAACTCGTCGCGAACGTGCTGCGCGGTCGTCGGGCTCACATGCCCGAAACGGTTCGCCGACGGCCCCGCGACGCCGCCCTGCTTGCCCGTCCCCATTCGCCGCCGATGAAACGCCGACAACAATTGCTGCGCCACCGGATGCGACGGGCACCGCACGCCCACCGAATCCTGTCCGCCGCTGACCGCCGCCGGAATATGCGCGGCGCGCTTGAGAATCAGCGTCAAAGGACCGGGCCAGAACGCATCGATGAGCTTCTGCGCATCGGCGGGCAACTCGCGCACCCAATAGCCCGGATCAGCCTCGGGCGCGAGATGCACGATCACCGGATGACTCGCCGGCCGCCCTTTCGCCGCATAGATGCGCGCGATGGCCTCGGGATTCTCGGCGTCGCCGCCAAGCCCGTAGACCGTCTCGGTCGGAAACGCGACGAGTTCGCCGGCATCGAGCAGGGCCGCGGCTTCGTCGATCTGCGCGGCGCTCGGATAGATGATGGTCATTGCTTCTACTACGAAAAAACTCAATCGAGCGGGATATGCAGCATGCGCGCGCAGTCACGCGCCGCCGTGCGCGCTTCCTCGAGCGTCGCCGCCGTGAAGTTGATGTGGCCCATCTTGCGGCCCCGGCGCGCCTCTTCCTTGCCGTACAGATGCAGCCGCGCCGCCGGCATCGCGGCGACTTCCGCCCACGCGGGCGAACGCGCCTTGTCGCCATCGAACCAGATATCGCCGAGCAGATTCAGCATCGCGGCCGGCGAATGCTGGCGCGTGTCGCCGAGCGGCATGCCGGTCATCGCGCGCACCTGCTGCTCGAATTGACTCGTGGCGCAGGCATCGACGGTGTAGTGGCCGGAATTGTGCGGGCGCGGCGCCATTTCGTTGGCGATGAGCGAGCCGTCTTCCAGCACGAAGAATTCGACGCACAGCACGCCGACGTAACCGAGCTTCGCGGCGATCGTCAGCGCGGCGTCCTGCGCCTGCGCGACGAGCGCATCGGGCGCATCGGGCGCGGGCACGACCGTCCTCGCGAGAATGCCGTTCACATGCACGTTCTGCGCGAGCGGAAACACGGCCGATTTGCCGTCGCCGCCGCGCGCGATCAGCACGGACACTTCGTACTTCAGCGGCATGCGCTTTTCCAGCACGCACGGCACGCCCGACAGCGACGCATGCGCGTTGCGCAATTCCGCGACGTTGCGCACGCTGACCTGCCCCTTGCCGTCATAGCCGAGACGCGCGGTCTTGAGAATGCCCGGCAGCACGGCCGCGATCTTCTCGTCGGGCAGCGCGGCGAGCGCTTCCGTCGATTCGATCACGACATGCGGCGCGACCGGCACGCCCGATTCCGCGATGAAGCGTTTCTCCGCGACGCGATCCTGCGCGATCGCCACGCAACTCGCCGCCGGGCTCACGAACGTGCACGACGCGAGAAATTCGAGGCTGGCGGACGGCACGTTCTCGAATTCCGTCGATACTGCCGCGCACAGTCGGCCGAGTTCCGTGAGCGCGGCGCGGTCGTCGTAGGCGGCGCGGATATGGCGATCCGCGACGGCGCCAGCGGGGCTCGTCTCATCCGGATCGAGAACGGCGACGCGATAGCCCATCGATTGCGCGGCGAAGCAGAACATGCGGCCGAGCTGGCCGCCGCCGACCATGCCGAGCCATGCGCCCGGCAGGATGGGAGAGATCGGGGAGTTTTGTGGATTCATCGTTGGGCCAGATTGCGAAGTGGGATCACAGCGGCGGCAGCGTCATGTCCCGCGCCGCCTGATTCTGCTTCACGCGAAAAGCGGCGAGCGCATCGGCGAATTTCGCATCGGTGACGCTCAATATCGATACCGCGAAGAGCGCCGCGTTCGCCGCGCCCGCCTCGCCGATGGCGAACGTCGCGACCGGCACGCCCTTGGGCATCTGCACGATCGAATGCAGCGAATCGACGCCCTTCAGATACTTGCTCGCCACCGGCACCCCGAGCACCGGCACCGTGGTTTTCGCGGCCAGCATGCCCGGCAGATGCGCCGCGCCGCCCGCGCCCGCGATGATCGCGCGCAGGCCGCGCTCGCGCGCGCTTTCCGCATAGGCGAACATCTCGTCCGGCATCCGGTGCGCCGAGACGACCTGTGCCTCGTACGGCACGCCGAATTCCTGCAGCATCGCGACGGCATGCTTCATCACGTCCCAGTCGGAACTGGAGCCCATCAACACGCCGACGAGCGGCGCTTCGTTCTTGTGTACTTCGTTCGTCATCTTTCTTACTCAGTCGAGCGTCTTGCCGGTCAAACGCTGGAGCGCTTCCTGATACTTCTCCGACGTCTTCGCGATCACGTCGTCGGGCAGCTTCGGCGCGGGCGGTTCCTTCTTCCACGGCTGCGTTTCGAGCCAGTCGCGCACGAACTGCTTGTCGAACGACGGCGGATTCGTGCCCACCTGATAGCCATCGGCGGGCCAGAAGCGCGACGAATCGGCGGTCAGCACTTCGTCCATCAGATAGAGATCGCCCTTGTTGTCGAGGCCGAACTCGAACTTCGTATCCGCGATGATGATGCCGCGCGTCGCCGCGTACTCGGCCGCTTCCTTGTACAACTGGATGGAAATGCGCTTGATCGTCGCGGAAAGCTCCGTGCCGATGCGGCGTTCCATCTCATCGTAGGTGATGTTTTCGTCGTGATGGCCCATTTCGGCCTTGGCCGCAGGCGTGAAAATCGGCTCGGGCAGTTTCTGCGCGTTTTGCAGGCCCGGCGGCAGTTCGACGCCGCACACCGCGCCCGTCGCCTGATAGTCCTTCCAGCCGCTGCCCGCGAGATAACCGCGCACCACGGCTTCGACGAGAATCGGCTCCAGGCGCTTCACGACGACCGCGCGGCCCTTCACCTGCTCGGTTTCGTCCGCCGCGACGACCGTCGCCGGATCGATGCCCGTGTTGTGGTTCGGCACGATGTGGCCGAGCTTCTCGAACCAGAAATCGGCCATCGTGTTGAGCACGCGGCCCTTGTTCGGAATCGGCTCGCCCATGACGACGTCGAATGCGGAAAGCCGGTCGGTCGTCACGATAAGGAGCTTGTCGTCGCCGACGGCGTAGTTGTCGCGGACCTTGCCGCGGCCGAGCAGCGGCAGCGATTTGATCGTGGATTCGTATAGCGTGGACATCGTCATGTACCGGAAAAAAGTGATTCGCCGCTTCGACGTGGGAAGCGGCGAGGAGAAAGACGAACGGGTTCCGAACCCGGAACCCGTTGATTTTACTTTACAAAACCCGGCTGATTCAGATCAGTCTCATTTCACGATCTGAGCCAGCGCGCCGGACTTGTACTTTTCGGCGATCTTGTCGAGCGAAACCGGCTTGATCTTGCCGGCCATGCCCTCGCAGCCGAACTGCATATAGCGCTGGCGGCAGATTTCCTTCGCCGCTTCGCGCGCGGGCTTCAGATAATCGCGCGGATCGAACTTCGACGGATTTTCGAACAGATAGCGGCGGATCGCGCCGGTGATCGCGAGGCGCAGATCGGTGTCGATGTTCACCTTGCGAACGCCGTGCTTGATGCCTTCCTGAATCTCCTCGACCGGCACGCCATAGGTTTCCTTCATGTCGCCGCCGAATTCGCGGATTTCGGCCAGCAATTCCTGCGGTACCGACGACGAACCGTGCATCACGAGGTGCGTGTTCGGAATGCGCTGGTGAATTTCGCGGATGCGGTCGATGGCGAGGATATCGCCCGTCGGCTTCTTCGAGAACTTGTACGCGCCGTGCGACGTACCGATCGCGATCGCCAAAGCATCGCATTGCGTCTGCTTGACGAAATCGGCGGCCTGCTCGACGTCGGTCAGAAGCTGCTCGCGCGTCATCGTGCCTTCGGCGCCGTGGCCGTCTTCCTTGTCGCCCTTCATCGTTTCGAGCGAGCCGAGCACGCCCAGTTCGGCTTCGACCGTGACGCCGATCGAATGCGAGAACTCTACGACCTGCTTCGACACCGCGACGTTGTACTCGTAGGAAGCGACCGTCTTGCCGTCGGCTTCGAGCGAGCCGTCCATCATGACGCTGGTGAAGCCCGAGCGGATCGCGGCCATGCACACCGCGGGCGACTGACCGTGATCCTGATGCATCACGACCGGAATATGCGGATACGACTCGACCGCCGCTTCGATCAGATGACGCAGGAACGCTTCGCCCGCGTACTTACGCGCGCCAGCGGACGCCTGCATGATGACGGGCGCGTTGACTTCGTTCGCCGCCGACATGATCGCCTGCACTTGTTCCAGATTGTTGACGTTGAACGCCGGGAGACCGTAACCGTTTTCCGCAGCGTGATCCAGCAGTTGACGCATTGATACGAGAGGCATTGTGGTGAGACTCCATAAGTGAAACGAATTCTTCAGCGCGCGAACTCGCTCTCGGGCGGTTTTCGGCTTCATCGTCCTGCGCGCTTGACGAAACGAGCGCGGCTGCTGGGACCGCGCTCGCTCCGGACTTGCGACAAATCGCGCGGCGTTTGACCGCGCAGCGTTCTCAAAAACGCTTAGAAGTGATCGCCCACGCGCACGATCTTGAGCGTGTTCGTGCCGCCTGCCTGGCCCATCGGTTCGCCGACCGTCAGCACGACCATATCGCCGCGCGCCGCGTAACCCTTCGACACGACCACTTCCAGCGCCTGATTCAGCGCCGTGTCGCGGTCCATGTTGGTGTCCACGTGCAGCGGCGTCACGTTGCGGTACAGGGACATCGTCCGTTCGCTCGACACGCGCGGCGTCAGCGCGAAGATCGGCACGTGCGTCCAGTGACGCGACATCCACAGCGCGGTCGAGCCGGATTCCGTCAACGCGACGACGGCCTTCGCGCCGAGATGGAACGCCGTGAAGAGCGCGCCCATCGCGATCGACTGGTCGATGCGCGTGAACGTGCGGTCGAGGAAATCGCGATCGAGCTGCGATTCTTCCGACTTCTCCGCTTCGATACAGATGGCGGCCATCGTTTCGATCGTCGTCACCGGATACTTGCCGGCCGCGGTTTCGGCGGAAAGCATCACGGCGTCGGTGCCGTCGAGCACGGCGTTCGCCACGTCGGAGACTTCGGCGCGCGTTGGCACGGGCGCGTGGATCATCGATTCCATCATCTGCGTGGCGGTGATCACGAGCTTGTTCGACTCGCGCGCCATGCGGATCATGCGCTTTTGCAGCGCCGGAACCGCCGCGTTGCCGACTTCGACCGCGAGATCGCCGCGCGCGACCATGATGCCGTCCGATGCGTCGAGAATGCCTTGCAGCGCCGGAATGGCTTCGGCGCGCTCGATCTTCGCGATCATCTTCGGCTTGATGCCGTACGGCGCGCCCGCGATGTTCGCGAGCTGACGCGCCATTTCCATGTCGGTCGCGTTCTTCGGGAACGACACCGCGACGAAATCCGCGCCGAGCGACATCGCCGTCTTGATGTCCTCCATGTCTTTCTCGGTCAGCGCGGGCGCGGTGAGACCGCCGCCCTGACGGTTAATGCCCTTGTTGTTCGAGAGCTCGCCGCCGACCTTCACCGTCGTGTGAATCTCTTCGCCGATGACGCGCACCACGTCGAGCACGATGAGGCCGTCGTTGAGCAGGAGCACGTCGCCCGCGCGCAGGTCGCGCGGCAGATCCTTGTAGTCGAGCCCGACGCGCTCGTTGTTGCCGAGCGTGCAGTTCGCATCGAGGATGAACGGATTGCCCGCGACGAGCATCGTCTTGTTGTTCTCGAACTTGCCGACGCGGATCTTCGGGCCCTGCAGGTCCGCCATGATCGCGACTTCCCGGCCCACCTGACGCGCCGCCTCGCGGACGATTTCGGCGCGCTGGCGGTGATCGTCGGCGGTGCCGTGCGAGAAGTTGAAGCGAACGACGTCGAGGCCCGCCTGCAGCATTTGCAGCAGGACGTCCGGGCTCGTTGAAGCCGGGCCGATGGTGGCAACAATCTTGGTAGCGCGATGCATGTCTTTCCTCGTCTCTGTAGGAACGCCCGTGTTGAGGCCGCGAGCACGTTGCGCTTGCAGTGAGGTGTTGCTCACCGGTTGCGCGCGCGCGCCGGTTCGTGCCGGCGTCGCTTTGTCGATTTCATTCAGGGCATGGGCGGGCACGCCGCCGATGATGACCGGAGGCGTTTCCGGAATCACCGATTCGTCTTCGGGCGCCGTCTGATCGGGTTGAGCCGCTTCCGCGATCACCCGCGCTGCTTCGGCGGCCGCGTCGAGCGCGGCGCCGCTTTCCATTTCTTCGGTTTGCGCGCCGCCGGCTGGCGCGCCCTTCTTTCCTGCTTTCGCCGGATTGTTTCGGGCGGCCAACGCCTCAAGCCCCGGCGCGGGATTCGAGCACTTCGACCGCGGGCAGCTTCTTGCCTTCGAGGAATTCCAGGAACGCGCCGCCGCCGGTCGAGATATAGCTCACCTTGTCGGCGATGTCGTACTTCGCGATGGCCGCGAGCGTGTCGCCGCCGCCGGCGATGGAGAACGCCGACGAATTCGCGATGGCCTGCGCGAGCGTCTTGGTGCCGTTGCCGAACTGGTCGAATTCGAACACGCCGACGGGCCCGTTCCAGACGATCGTGCCGGCCGTTTCGAGTTGCGCGGCGAGCGCCTTCGCGGTGTCCGGGCCGATATCGAGGATGAGGTCGTCGTCGGCGACGTCGGCGACGGGCTTCGTTTCCGCCTTCGCGGTCGCGGCGAATTCCTTCGCGGTGACGACATCGCTCGGAATCGGCACCGATGCGCCGCGCGTGCGCGCCTGTTCGATGATTTCCTTCGCCTCGCCGACGAGATCGGCTTCGGCGAGCGACTTGCCGATCTTCAGGCCCGACGCGAGCATGAACGTGTTGGCGATGCCGCCGCCGACGATCAGCTGATCGACCTTCTCGGCGAGCGACTTGAGAATGGTGAGCTTGGTCGACACCTTCGAGCCCGCGACGATCGCGACGAGCGGACGCTTCGGGTTGCCGAGCGCCTTGCCGAGCGCATCGAGTTCAGCGGCCAAGAGCGGTCCCGCGCACGCGACAGGCGCGTACTTCGCGATGCCGTGCGTCGTGGCTTCGGCGCGGTGCGCGGTGCCGAACGCATCGTTGACGTAGACGTCGCAGAGCTTCGCCATCTTCTGCGCGAGGCCGTCGTCGTTCTTCTTCTCGCCCTTGTTGCAGCGGCAGTTTTCCAACAGCACGACGTTGCCCGGCTGGACCTGAACGCCGTCGACCCAGTCGGCGACGAGCGGCACGTCGCGGCCGAGCAGCTCCGACAGACGCTTCGCGACCGGCGCGAGCGAGTCTTCCGGCTTGAACTGGCCTTCGGTCGGACGGCCGAGGTGCGACGTGACCATCACGGCCGCGCCCGCGTCGAGAGCGGCCTTGATCGCCGGGACCGAGGCGCGCACGCGCGTATCTTCGGTGATGTTGCCGTTATCGTCTTGCGGCACGTTGAGATCCGCGCGGATGAACACACGCTTGCCGGAGACTTTGCCTTCGGCGATCAGATCGGTGAAACGCAGTACTTTCGTCATGGGAGTCAACGTAGATAAAGAAGCGGTTCGGGCGGGAACGGCCGTCGGGGCGGGCCGGTTCGTGGAGTCGCCGCGCGCAGGCCGCCGGGCAGGACGGCTCGCGCGCGGTTCAAGCTGGGGGCGAAGGACGCGCGCTTAAGCCGAACGCGCGCGCGGGATGCGGGAGAAAGGGATGAGACAGATGAATCCGGAGAGGCGCGCAAGCCCTGCCCGGGCGCGGCGATGGAGCCGGGAGCGGCGTGTTGCAAAATGAATTGCAAAACCGTAGCGCGGTGACTGCCGGACACACTTTCGACCTCGCTCACTCGGGAAAGACCCTCATTTTAACCGATCAACCCGGCCGCTTTTAGCGGGCAATCGTTGATGACGCGTATTTGACGCGGCGCGTAGCCATCTCCACGCCGCGGTCAGGCCACGAGCCGCAGCAGCGTGAACACCACCATGCCGACGGCGATCGTGCCCATCATGCCGCGCCGCCACAGGTAATACGCGAGTCCCGCCGCCGATGCCCACAACGCATGGTTCGACAGCCACAGCGAAATGCCCGCGGGCGTTTCGAGCAGATCCGGCACGACGACGCCCGCGAGCGCGGCGGCCGGCGCATAGCGCAGCACACGCTGCACGCGCGGCGGCAGCACCATGCGCTCGCCGCCGATCAGAAAGAGCGCGCGCGTCACCGCCGTGACCACGCCCATGCCGATGATCGCGAGCCAGACTTGCAGCGCGCTCATCGGCTGGACCTCGTGGCATCGGATGCGGATTTGGGCGCGGCCCGCTCGGCGACGACATCCGCGAGCGTGCCCGCGATAAGCGCCGCGAACACCGCGAGCGGCAAGCCGAAACGATACGGCAGATCGAACGCCAGCAACGCGACGACGCTCGCCACCGCGACCGCCGCGAGCGTCGAACGCGTCGCGATAGCGGAAACGATGAGCGGGATCAGCGCGAGCGTGCCGGCGAGTTCGAGGCCCCAGTCATCGGGAATCAGGCTCGCGAGCAAGATGCCGAGCACCGACGATGTTTGCCATGACAACCAGCTCGATATCGCCAGTCCCCAGAAGAACGCCTCCTTGCCGGGCTGCCAGCCGGCAGGAAAATTCCGCTTCGAGAACATCAGATAGATGATGTCGCCGTTGAAATAGCCGAGCAGCAGACGCCGCTTCAGCGGCAGCCACGAGAAATGCGGCGCGAGCCCCGCGCTGAAGATCACGAAGCGCAGATTGACCATCGCGGCGGTCAGGAGAATCGTCCAGAGCGGCAGCTTCGCGGCGAAGAGCGGCAGCACCGCGAGCTGCGACGAGCCCGCGTACACCGCGAACGACATGCCGAGCGCCTGCGGCACGGTGAGCACGGACTTCGTCATCGCGACGCCGGTCACGAGACCCCAGGAAAACGTCGCCAGGACGGCGGGAGAAAAGGTACGCACGCCCTCGAAAAACGCGCGGCGATTGGTGTCGGACAGCCGGTCAAGCATGAGCGAATGCGAGGCGATGAAGACCACCCGTGATGCCAATGCGCGGCCTCGAGCGATTGCGCGATGGATCGGGAAAAACCGGGAAAATCGGGAATGGCGGGCTTCGCCGTTTCGTCCCGCTGTTTTCAGCGGACGGCGAAAGGCAAATTATAGCGTCGTGAAAGGCGCTCCAAGATCGGTTTCGTCGCGAAAAGACGCTAAAATGACGGTCTTTCACAGCCTTTGCGCCTTCATGCGCGCGTTCGCCGGCAATCGCCGATGCACGAACGCGGCGCGAGATGCGCGAGCGCCGCCGCCCGGAAGTCTTTGGCGGCCTGCCCCGAACTCACTTGAACGAGACAGCTAGGAGAACCGTATGTCAATGGCCGACCGCGACGGCAAGATCTGGATGGATGGCAAGCTGATCGACTGGCGTGATGCCAAGATCCACGTTCTGACCCACACGTTGCACTACGGCATGGGTGTCTTCGAAGGCGTGCGCGCGTACAAGACCGCGCAGGGCACGGCCATTTTCCGCCTGAAGGAACACACGAAGCGCCTGCTCAACTCGGCGAAGATCTTCCAGATGGACGTCCCGTTCGATGCCGCGACGCTCGAAGCCGCGCAACTCGAAGTCGTGAAGGCGAACGCGCTCGAGTCGTGCTACATCCGCCCGATCATCTGGGTCGGCTCGGAAAAGCTCGGCGTGTCGGCGAAGGGCAACACCATCCATGTTGCGATCGCCGCGTGGCCGTGGGGCGCATATCTCGGTGAAGACGGGCTCGCCAAGGGCATCCGCGTGAAGACGTCGTCGTTCACGCGCCATCATGTGAACGTGTCGATGGTCCGCGCGAAGGCGTCCGGCTGGTACGTGAACTCGATTCTCGCCAACCAGGAAGCCGTCGCCGACGGCTACGACGAAGCGCTGCTGCTCGACGTCGACGGCTACGTGTCGGAAGGCTCCGGCGAAAACTTCTTCCTCGTGAACAACGGCAAGATCTACACGCCGGATCTGGCTTCGTGCCTCGACGGCATCACGCGCGACACAGTCATCACGCTGGCGCGCGATTTCGGCATCCCGGTGATCGAAAAGCGCATCACCCGCGACGAGGTCTACACCTGCGACGAAGCGTTCTTCACCGGCACCGCCGCCGAAGTCACGCCGATCCGCGAGCTGGACAACCGCACCATCGGTTCGGGCGCGCGCGGTCCGATCACGGAAAAGCTGCAAAGCGCGTTCTTCGACGTCGTCGGCGGCAAGAACGAGAAGTACGCGAGCTGGCTCGCGAAGGTTTAAACAATCTCATGCGACGCGGCGGGCCGTTCGCTCGCCGCGCGACGTACATCACGAAAAGAGATAGCAATGAGCGACCTGAAGGAAATGCCGCTGGTGGAATTGTCGGCGAAGGATCTGCCCGCCTTCTGCCCGAACCCGAAGATGCAGCGCTGGAGCACGCATCCGCGCGTGTTCATCGACGTGACGCACGGCGAGGCGCGCTGCCCGTATTGCGGCACGCGCTACAAGCTGAAAGACGGCGAAGTGCTCAAGGGCGGTCACTGAAGCCCGCGGGGCGCTGGCCGCGCCCTGGCTCACGCGCGCCGTACGCGGCGCGAAACATACCCACGACAATCGACGGCTCGCCCCAAGGCGGCGGGCCGCGTTCATTTTGAGATCGGATAACAACAGATGCGCCGCGCGCTGGTTATAGCACCGAACTGGATCGGTGACGCATTGATGGCGCAGCCGCTCTTCACGCTCTTGCGCAAGCTTCATCCGCGTATCGCGATCGACGCCGTCGCGCCCACCTGGGTCGCACCCGTGCTCGAGCGCATGCCGGAAATCCGCGATGTCTACGCGACCGACCTCGCCCACGGCAAGCTGCAACTGCTGCGCCGCTGGCAGCTCGCGAGTGATTTGCGCGATGTCGGTTACGACGCCGCCTATGTGCTGCCCAACTCCGTCAAATCCGCGCTGATTCCGTGGATGGCGGGCATCAACCTGCGCATCGGCTACAAGGGCGAGAGCCGCTACGGGCTCTTGAACGTGCGCCACGCGAATCCGCCGAAAACCGACCGTCCGCCGATGACCGCGCATTACGCGGCGCTCGCCTATGCGCCGGGCGCGAAGCTGCCGTTCGTCGACCGGTTCGCGCAGCCGGAAGCCGCCGCGCTTCCCGACGCGCAGACGCTGCCGGTGCCGCGCCTCGAAGCCGATCCGAACGAAGCCGCGCGCGTCTCGACGCGCTTCAACCTCGACACGCGCGCGCCGCTCGTCGTGTTCTGCCCCGGCGCGGAATACGGTCCGGCCAAGCGCTGGCCGCCGGAGCATTTCGCTTCGCTCGCCCAGTTCATCGCGCAGTCGTTTCCGTATGCGCGCATGATCGCGCTCGGTTCGAAGAAGGATGCGCCGATCGCGCAGGCCATCGCGGAGCGCGCGCCGATGGTGCGCAACCTGTGCGGCCAGACTTCGCTCGGTGAGGCGTGCGCGCTTATTTCGCGGGCGAGCGCCGTCGTCACGAACGATTCGGGGCTGATGCACGTCGCGGCCGCCTCGCGCCGGCCGCTCGTCGCGGTCTACGGCTCGACCGATCCGCGCCACACGCCGCCCTTGTCCGATCTCGCAAAGGTACAATGGCTGCATCTTGAATGCAGTCCGTGCTTTGCCCGCGAGTGTCCGCTCGGCCATCTGAACTGCCTTCGCGAACTCTCGGCCGAACAGGTCTTCGCCGATGTGCGCGGCATGCTGCTCGCGCATCGTTGATGTTGCGCTCACGCGTCGAAACGCGTGTTCGTACCGGCGGTTTCCGGCCGTGTGTGCGGGTGCGGACACGCGAATGTCTCCGAACGGGGGCATGCTTTGACCAATGACCGTTGCAGCGCGCCGTTTCGTTGGCGTGAAGCATCGAATGCCAGAGACCCACGAGCCATGCCACGTTTCGCCCGCCTCTTCGAAGCCGCCGCCGATACCCTCAACGCTTACTATCAGGCAGTCGCGGACAACAGCATCGACACGGTGATGTCGTTGTGGATCGACGAGGAGTTCGCCACCTGCGTGTGCGCGGACGGCACGCATCTGCACGGGCTGGAAAGCATCCGCGCGGGTCTCGCGAAGCAGTTCGAGACGCAGCCCGTGACCGTCGAGCCGCTCGATATTCGCGTGTACGACAGCCTGGGCACGGTCGTCTATGCGATCGCCGAGGCGCATCAGCCGGCCGAGCCAGCCAGCGCGCCGCGCATGATCTACACGACGTATGTGATGGTTCACGAACGCGGCGAGTGGCGCATCGCGCATATTCACGCAAGCGAGATGCCGATCGAAACCGCGGGCCAGTTCGCCGCGAAGCTGCGTCACGGTCAGGGACCGCTGCACTAAGAAATTCGAAGAAGACGTCTGTCGGGAGGGGCCATGAAGCGCGATCCGTTGTTGAAGCACGATTCGTCGTTCGTGGACAAAGCGCCCGCCGTGGCACTGAAGGAAACCGCGCGCCTGCTTTCGCCGGGCGCCGCCGAATGGCTCTACAGCGCGCCGCGCTGGCTGCCCACGAGCCATGCGCAAACCATCGTCCCGGCGCTCTTCGGCCGCAAGCCCGACGTGCGTTACCGGCGCGAGCGCTGGAATACGCCCGACGGCGATTTCATCGATCTCGACTTTCTCGCGCACGATCCCGCCGATCCCGCCGATCCCGCCGATCAACCCGCCGCGAACGCCCCGCTCTTCGTGCTCTTCCACGGCCTCGAAGGCAGTTCCGATTCGCACTACGCTCGCACGATGATGGCCGCCGCCCGGGCGCGCGGCTGGCACGGCGTCGTGCCGCATTTCCGCAGTTGCAGCGGCCCGCTCAATCTGCTGCCGCGCTTCTACCATCTCGCGGACAGCGCCGAAGTCGACTGGATTCTGCGGCGGCTCGCGCAAGTGCATCGCGGGCCGATCGTCGCGGCGGGCGTGTCGCTCGGCGGCAACGTGCTGCTGCACTGGCTGTGCCAGCGCGGCACGGACGCGTCGATCATCAGCGCGGCGGCGGCCATTTCCGCGCCGCTCGATGTCCACGCGGGCGGCCTCGCGATCTCGCAAGGCTTCGGCATGGTCTATACGCGCAGCTTCCTGAAGTCGCTCAAAAAGAAGGCGCTCGCGAAGCTCGGGCAGTATCCCGGTCTCTACGACCGCAACGCCGTGCTCGCCGCGCGCACGCTGTACGAGTTCGACAACGTCGTCACCGCGCCGCTGCACGGCTTTCGCGACACCAATCACTACTGGTCGACGGCGACGATCCGCGCGCATCTGAAGCACATCGAAGTGCCCGCGCTGCTGCTGAACGCGCGCAACGATCCGTTCCTGCCCGAGTTCGCGTTGCCGTCGACGGCGGAAGTATCGGCGCGCGTGACGCTCGATCAGCCGAACCACGGCGGGCACGTCGGCTTCATGACGGGACCGTTTCCGGGCCGGATCGACTGGCTGTCGCAGCGCGTGTTCGGTTATCTGGAGAACTTCGTTTCGTGAACCGTCATGGATGACATCGTCAAGCAGGCGCTCGCCAAATGGCCCAACGTTCCGCACTGCACGGGCTGGCTGCTGCTCGACCGGCGCGGTCAGTGGCGCATGCGCGACGACGCCGCGCAAGCCGCCGGCGAACTCGGCACGCCGATCCGGCATGAGGCGCTGCTGGGCTTCATCAACCGCAACTACGAAAGTGATGCCGACGGCCAGTGGTTCTTTCAGAACGGCCCGCAGCGCGTGTATGTTGAGCTCGTGTACACGCCGTGGATCGTGCGTCTGCATGCGGCGGACGGCGCATTGCGGCTGATCGATCAGGGCGGCGCGCCGTTCGAGCCGGCGCATGTCTGGATCGACGACGCAGGCGGCATTCTCCTTTCCGATGACGCCTCGCCCGCACGCATCGCCGCCCTTCACGATCACGATCTCGAACTGTTCGCGGACCACGCGTCGCTCGACGATGCCGGCACACGCGGCGTGTTCCACTTGCGCGACGGCGTCGATCTGACCGTGCAGCCGATCGCCCGCGCCGATGTCGCCGCGCGCTTTGGCTTCGTCGCGAGTCCGGCCGAACGCGCCGCCGCGAAGAAAGACTGAGCTAGCTAGCCGTTCTTCTCCATCTCGCGCTCTTCCTTGTAGCGCGTCTCGAAATCGCGCAGCCGGGCGGAAATCGTCGAAAGATCGTAGAAACTCGCGGTCTTGACGTCGCGCGCTTCCTTCAGTTGCCGGATCGCGGATGCCCACGCGCCATCGAGCGCGAACTTTTCCGCCATCGCCTGATGCTGTTGCAGCGGATCGTTGAGACCCGCGCTTGCCTGCGCGAGATAGAACCACCAGTCGGGGCGCGTCGGCTCGGCGCGTGTTTCGCGGCGCGCGAGCATCTGGGCGTCGGCGAAGCGGCGCGCGGAAAGCAGCGTCTGCAGATGCACGTCGATGGCGGCGTGCGACGCCGGCCAGCGCTTTTGCGCGAGGTCCGCGAGGCGGATCGCATCGTCGTTGCGACCGGCGCGGCGCGCGATGTCGGCGGCGAGCACGTCGAGGCTCGGCGTGCTGCGCAGCGCCGGCGGTGCGGATTGAGGTTTCGCCGGCGGAGCCGATCGGGCTTCGACGCGAACCGGTGGAAGCACGATGTCGCTCTTCGCGCGCAATGCATTGCCGTTGCCGGAGTCTCCGAGATTGAGCGGCGTGCGCGCGTTGTCGAGCGGCGTCGCGATCGTCGACGCATCCGCGTTGCGCAGCGACGGCTCGCCGCTCTTCTTGCGCGGAGCCGGCTGCGTTTGACCAACCGCGCGATCCTCCTTTTGCACTTGCGCCGATGCCGCCGCCGCGCTCGCCTCCTCGCCCTCGAATAGCGCGCGCGCCTTCGCGAGCGCGTCGCTGGCCGCGTCGTGATTGCCCAGCAGCGATTGCGCGAGCGCGATGCCGTACCAGTTGGACGCGGGATTGAGCGCCGTCTGATCCTCGATTTCCGATTTGAGCCGGCTCGCGACCTCGCGATAATCACTCGCGTAATTCACCTGCAGCACGCGCGCCCGGGCGCGCACGAACGCGTATTCGGCCGACTGACGCGGCTGCCGGTACGGCACGCGCCGCGCGCGGCCTTCCATGTCGGCGATGCGGTCGATCGTGAGCGGGTGCGTGCGCACGTACGGCGGCACGCCGTTATCGGCCATCGACGCGCGATCGAGACGCTCGAAGAACGCTGCCATCGCGTAAGGATCGTAGCCGGCGGCCGCGAGCATCTGGAAACCGACGCGGTCGGCCTCGTGCTCGGCCGCGCGCGAGAAGCGCAACTGATTGTCGACGGCGAACGCCTGGCCGCCCATCGCGATGCCCATGCCGAGATCGCCGCTATGGGCGAGCAGGCCCGCGAGCAGGCCGGCGAGCATCCCGGCGAGTGCGGCGTAGGAACTCTTTTCCTGCGTGCTGAGCATCCGCGCGATGTGCCGCTGAAGGACGTGCCCCATTTCATGGCCGATGACCGACGCCAGCTCCGATTCCGTTTGCGTCGCGGCAATCAGCCCCGTGTTCACGCCGATAAAGCCGCCCGGCATCGAAAACGCGTTGATCTGCGCGTCGCGCACGGCGAAGAGATCGAAATCCGGCCGATAGCCGCCGAGATACTGCGTCGCCGCCGCCGCTGAAAGCTTCGACGAGATCGAGTCGAGATAGTCGCGCAGCAGCCAGTCGTCGAGATAATCGGGATCGGCGCGCACTTCGCGCATCATCTTCTCGCCGACCTTGCGCTCGGCCTGCGGCGTGAGGGAGCCGCCGGAGCCGTCGCCGAGATCCGGAAGCTGCACCGACGACAGCGGCGCGCGCAAACCGGACATCGTCCCGGGGCGGTTCGCGAAACGGCTTTCCGCGCCGCCGTAGACGCCGAACACGCCTTCCGCGATGTTGCCCGGCACGTCGCCGCTGGCGCTTTCCTGCGACGCGCGCAGTTGCGCGGCCGCGAGCGTGCCGGTCGAGCCCGCGGAAGGCGAACTGGATTGCGCCAGCGCCGCGGGCGGCATGGCGAGGGCGACGCAAAGGAGGGAGGCGAGCGCGCGGCTCGGACGTGTGAAATGCATGGCGCGAAGCGCCGATAGTCGGCTCGAGAATCGAAACGGGCTTATCGTATCAAGTGTTGCGCGCGGCGCGTCTCAGGTCGGCGGTGCGTCGCGCCGGACCGTGGCGTTCTGCGGAAAATCGCGCGGATTCACGCTGGTATGATAGGCGCCCATTCGAAGGAGACGCTATGTCCGGACTCACCCATTTCGATGCCGCCGGCGAGGCGCATATGGTCGATGTCGGCGCGAAAAACGAAACGCGCCGCGTGGCCGTTGCACGCGGCTCGATCGCGATGCTCGCGCCCACGCTCGCGCTGATCCGCGAAGGCCGAGCGAAAAAAGGCGATGTGCTGGGCGTCGCGCGCATCGCCGCGATTCAGGGTGCGAAGCGCACGGCCGATCTGATTCCGCTGTGTCATCCGCTGGCGCTGACGCGCGTCGCGGTGGATTTCACGATCGATGAAGCGCTACCCGGCGTGCACTGTGAAGTGCGCGTGGAGACGGTCGGGCGCACGGGCGTGGAAATGGAAGCGCTGACCGCCGTGCAGGTCGGATTGCTCACGATCTACGACATGTGCAAGGCGGTGGATCGGGGGATGACCATCACCAATGTGAAAGTGATGGAAAAGCACGGTGGGAAGTCGGGGGATTGGGTGGCGGACGACCAGCCGTCGCCCGCGCCCTGACCGCTCACTCTTCTTCCTCATCCTCCGAAGGCTCCTGATTCGGCAGCGGCACACCATACAGCTTCACCAGATCCGCCTTGAACGACGCCAGCGGCTTGCCCGCTTCGTCCGCCAGATCGTAGACGGCCAAAAGCTGCTTCGGCCAGTCGTGCAACTGCGTCGCGAAGATCTTCAGGCGCGCCATCGTGTCGAGCGCCTCGGCCTTCTGCCCGGCGAGCGCCTGCAACACCGCGTAGCGGCGCAGCACGGTCTCCCCCGGCAACAGCGCAATCGCCTTCCGATGCGCCGCGAGTTTCTCCTCGACGTTCTGCGCGTTGATCGGCAGCAAGGTCGCCGCACCGTATTCGCCCCACGCCGTGAACAGGAAAGACGGATTTTCACGATACTGCTCGGCCGGGCGCGAGCCGTAGTACAGCACTTCCGCGCGGTTGTAGTCGCGTAAGGTCGGATACAACGCCGCGAGCCCGCCGAGCACCAGCACGACATATACGCCATAAGAGAGCGGACGCGGAACCAGCCGCAAGGGACGCGTCTCCAGAAGGCCGATGACGAGCATCGCCGGCATCAGAAAGAACATGTACTGCTGCGGATACTCGACGAGCGCATGCATCATCAGGACGCCGAGCAGCGACAATCCGAAAATGCGCGCCGGCGTCTGCGGCGCGCGCAGCACGCGAATCAGCCAGAATACGACGCTCGCGACCAGAATCGCGACGCCGAGCGCACCCGTTTTCGCGAGCAGATCGATGAAGATGTCGTGCGCGTTGTTCGCGATCTCGACGCCGCCCAGATCGCGCACGAGGTCGAACTGATAGCGCGGAAACTCGCCCCATCCGACGCCCAGCAGCGGATGCGTCTTGAACATCGTCCAGCCGTACTTCCAGAGCGCGAGGCGCGGCGCGATCTGACTCGCTTCCTGCATGCGCTCCGCCGCCGATTGCGCGAGCCCGAAATCGAAGCGCACGTTCGCCCAGCGCACGGCCGCGTTCACCGCGAAAAAGACGATCGCGAGCAGAATCGGGACGATCCACGCGCGCGTATCGCGGCGGCCGGGGCCGTCGAAGCCTTCCGACGCGACCGGCCGCCCGAGCACGAACGCCATCCAGAAGCCGGCGACGACTATCACCGCCGTCTGCAGCCACGGCCCGCGCGATACGGTCAACGCGAGCCCGAGCGAGTAGATCGCCGACAAGATCAGCCACAGAACGAGCGGCAGCCGACGCGCCTGCACGAAATAAAGCGCGCCCGCCAGCGCGAACGCGATCACGGTCGCGAGGTGATTCGCCTGCGCCATGTTGCCGAACGGGCGCCGTTCGATCATCACGTTGTACGCGACCACGAACGGCGTGAATTTCACTTCGAGATGCAGCAACTGCACGATCTGACAGAAGACCGCGAACAGTCCGCCGACCATCAGCGCAGCCGCGCCGATACGCAGCGTCTTCTCGCCGAGCCCCGCCCGCACGAGACCGAAGCCCGTATGCACCGCGAGAAACGAAGCGAGCAGAAACGCGCCGCCGAGCCAGTTCATCGATGGCTGCGCGATCGGCAACAGCACCGTCTGCGCGACGAGCAACACGCCGAACGCAAGCGGCATCAATGCGACGACCGGCGATGCGAACGGCACCTTCGGCTCGGAGACGCGCACGAGGAGCGCAACCGTCGCACCGAGCGCCAGATAAAGCGCGAGCGCGCTGTATTCGGCGTAGAAGGTCGGAATCGGATACGTGTGGTTGACGACCGCGAAGGGAAACGTCAACGCAAGGCACAGAACGGCGAAGCAGAGAAAGCGCGCGTATTGGGAAGGCATGAGGAACTGGGAACGTCGGCGACCGGCGCACTATACAAAACTTTGCCCCCGCTGTCCGTCGAACGGCCGGTTTTGCTACCAAATCGCCAACTTTCGCGCAAAAACGACGGCGCGACGGCGCGGCGGCGACGTAAATCCTCCCGCCGCGCTTCGCGTCAGTGCTTACGCGCGGCACTCCGGCGGTGCGAGATTGCCTGGCAATGTCGGTGCCTGCGCGGGCGTCGGACCGGCGCCCGGCGCGGGCAGCGACGACTCGGTCTTCTTGCCCGCGAAGCATTCCCACGTCACCGACCCCGATTGCACGGAACCGCGGCTGAGCGACACGCGCGCCGTAGGTGTATCGGCGTTGTCGGGTGTCGAAGGCACGAGCACCAGCGTGTTCGAACCCGCCGGCGCGACGCGCGTCGTATAGGCGATCGTGATCTGCCCGTTGTCGCTGTCGACGTGAATCGACTCGACGTTGCGCGTGCCCGGCGGCGACGCGAATCCGCCCGCCAGATCTGCGCCGCTCGCCGCGTTCTCCGCCACTGCGAGGCGCGCGGCCGCCGCGAGCGTCATGCCCTCGCCCACGCGGCTTCGGGCAAGATAATCCTGATACGCCGGTATCGCATACGCCGCGACCACGCCGACGATCGCAAGCACGATCATCAGTTCGATCAGTGTGAAGCCGCGTGTCAGCGCATCTTTCGTGCGCCCGAACCACCATGCGCGCCGTTCGCGCGGCACGTCCAAAACCGAAGCCTTCGTCGTCATTGCTACTCCCTGAAAAACAGAAAAGCGCCCTTCCGCGCAATGCGGTCAGGACGCTTCGATCGTATTCAGGGAGCCGCTCCGGCGGCAGTCAGCCGAACGGCCTAGGAGAAATCAACCCGCCGCGCGATTGCCGTCGGCGAGCGCGCGCCGCTTGAGCAGCCAGCCCAACGCGACGACAAGCAACGCGCCCGCCAGACGCGCCGCATATCCGACGAGTTCGGTATTGAGCGCGGGCCATCGGTCGATGAATGGATCGTCGATGATGAGGCCGCCCGCGATCCAGCCGAGCAGACCCGCGCCGAGCAGCACGACGGCGGGCAAGCGGTCGAGCAGCTTCAGCACCAGCGTGCTGCCCCAGACGATAAGCGGAATGCTCACGACCAGGCCGAAGATCACCAGCGTGAGCCTATGACGCGGATCGGCGGCTTCGGCCGCGCCCGCGATCGCGATGACGTTGTCGAGGCTCATGACGGCATCGGCGACGATGATCGTCTTCACCGCCGCCCACAGCCGGTCGGATGCGTCGATCTGATGATCGTCGTGGTCCGGCTGCATCAGCTTTACGCCGATCCACAGCAGCAGCAAGCCACCGAGAAACTTGAGAAACGGAATGTCGAGCAGAAAGACCGCGAACGCGATGAGCACGACGCGCAGGATGATTGCGCCGAGCGTGCCGAACACGATGCCGCGCGTGCGCTGCCGATCCGGCAGATTGCGGCAGGCGAGCGCGATCACGACGGCGTTGTCGCCGCCGAGCAGAATGTCGATCACGATGATCTGAACGACCGCGCCCCAATGGAGCGTCGAAAAGAATTCAAGCATGAGGCTGAAATGAAAAAAGCGAGGAAGCAGCGCTCCCTCGCTTTTCAATGGCTTTTACGAAAGGAATCAGTAAGAGTACCAAACCCTCGCGTAATTTGCCTGCTTCGATCAGAGAACCGACTTCAGCAGACGTGCCATCTCCGACGGATTCTTCGTGACCTTGATGCCGCACGCGTCCATGATTTCGAGCTTGGCGTCAGCCGTGTCCGCACCGCCCGAGATCAGCGCGCCTGCGTGGCCCATGCGCTTGCCCGGAGGCGCCGTCACGCCCGCGATGAAGCCGACGACCGGCTTCTTCATGTTGTCCTTGATCCAGTAAGCGGCGTTCGCTTCGTCCGGACCGCCGATCTCGCCGATCATGATGACGGCGTCCGTTTCCGGATCGTCGTTGAACATCTTCATCACGTCGATGTGCTTCAGACCGTTGATCGGATCGCCGCCGATACCGACCGCCGACGACTGGCCGAGGCCCAGCGCCGTCAACTGGCCGACCGCTTCATATGTCAGCGTGCCCGAACGCGACACGACGCCGATGCGGCCCTTCTTGTGGATGTGACCCGGCATGATGCCGATCTTCAGCTCGTCCGGCGTGATCGTGCCGGGGCAGTTCGGTCCGAGCAGCAGCGTCTTGCGATTTTCGCGGCGCATGCGGTCCTTGATTTCGAGCATGTCGCGAACCGGAATGCCTTCCGTGATGCAGATCGCGAGATCGAGATCGGCCTCGACGGCTTCCCAGATCGCGGCGGCAGCGCCCGCGGGCGGCACGTAGATGACCGAAACGGTCGCGCCGGTTTCGGCCTTCGCTTCCTTCACGGACGCGTAGATGGGAATGCCTTCGAAGTCTTCGCCGGCCTTCTTCGGGTTCACGCCCGCGACGTACGCTTCGCGGCCGTTCGCGTATTCGCGGCAGGCGCGCGTGTGGAACTGGCCGGTCTTGCCGGTGATGCCCTGCGTGATGACCTTCGTGTCTTTGTTGATCAGAATCGACATGTAGTGACCTCTGTTCGTTTGGCGTCGCCATGCAAAAAGCCAGGCGCCGCCATTCGTATCTGGTGGAACGCTCTCTTAAGGCAACAAGCGAACGCGCTTACTTGCCTTCGGCCGCCGCGACGACCTTCTGCGCGGCTTCTTCCATGCTGTCCGCCGAGATGATCGGCAGGCCCGAGTCGGCCAGCATCTTCTTGCCGAGGTCTTCGTTCGTGCCCTTCATGCGCACGACGAGCGGCACCTTCAGGTCCACGGCCTTCGACGCAGCGATCACGCCTTCGGCGATCACGTCGCAACGCATGATGCCGCCGAAGATGTTCACGAGGATCGCCTTCAGGTTCGGGTTCTTCAGCATCAGCTTGAACGCTTCGGTCACTTTCTCGGTCGTCGCACCGCCGCCGACGTCGAGGAAGTTCGCCGGCTCGCCGCCGAACAGCTTGATGGTGTCCATCGTGGCCATCGCGAGGCCTGCGCCGTTCACGAGACAGCCGATGTTGCCGTCGAGCGAGATGTATGCGAGGTCGAACTTCGACGCTTCGACTTCAGCCGGATCTTCTTCGTCCAGATCGCGGTACGCGACGATTTCCGGATGACGGAACAGCGCGTTCGAATCGAAGTTGAACTTGGCGTCGAGCGCGATGACCTTGCCTTCGCCGGTCACGATCAGCGGGTTGATTTCCGCGAGCGATGCGTCGGTTTCGAAGAACGCCTTGTACAGGCCTTGCAGGATCGCGCGCGCTTGCGGGATCGATGCATCGGGAATGCCGATCTTGCGTGCGAGATCATCGGCGTCCGCGTCTTGCAGACCGGTCGACGGCTCGACGGCGAACTTGTGCAGCAGTTCCGGCGTCTTTTCCGCGACTTCTTCGATGTCCATGCCGCCTTCGCTCGACGCCATCACGACGATCTTCTGCGAAACGCGGTCGAGCACGAGGCCGACGTACAGTTCCTTCTTGATGTCCGCGCCTTCTTCGATCAGCAGGCGATTGACCTTCTGGCCTTCGGGGCCGGTCTGGTGCGTGACGAGCTGCATGCCGAGGATCTGGTTCGCGTATTCGCGGACCTGTTCGATCGACTTCGCGACCTTCACGCCGCCGCCCTTACCGCGGCCGCCGGCGTGAATCTGCGCCTTGACGACCCAAACCGGGCCGCCCAGCTCTTCCGCGGCCTTGACCGCATCATCCACCGAGAACACGGGTTTGCCGCGCGGGACCGCGACGCCGAATTTCCGCAGGATTTCCTTACCCTGGTACTCGTGAATCTTCATGCGTGATTCCTTCAGTCTGAGAGTTGGAGTGAACTTCTGTTTGCTTGAACCGCTGATTCTTTTCTTGTTTGAATTCCGTGCGTGAGCGCGAGCGCTGCTTGCGCGCTACGAGGCGGACTTTGTCTCCGGCCTGTCTTGCACCGTTGTTCCGGATCTGGATGGTTCGCCGGGCGCGTGGCCGAACCAGCGCGGGTAGTGTTCCCTGACCGCGGGTCCGTCGAAACGCAGCGCGTGGCATCGGCCGAGCTGAAACGGCGGCTCGTCGCGCTGCGCGTTGGCGTCGGCTTGCTTGAATGGATTGCCGTCCTCGATCTTCCAGACGTCGCCCGCGAATGCCTGAATGGCTGCGGTCGGCAAGACCCCGCACAACTCGGTGAGATGCGTGCAGCCGGCAGTGCCGCGCAGCAGCGTGTTGGCTTCGCGGCGAAAATTCTGGAGGAGATTGAGCCCGATGAGCTTGCGATAGACCGCATTGGACTCGGCGCACAAACCGCCATACGGCGCCCAGTCGGACGACGCTTCGACGTCCACGATGCTGAGTGTGCGATCGATGGTGATGCGCAGCCAGAGTTCATGGATCGGCAGGCCGTGCGGCCGGACGCCCGTCGCGAGCTGGAAGTCGCGCGGCTTCTCATCGGTTAGACAGGCTTCGATATCCCACAGGCCGTCGTCGCGTTCGAACGCTTCCACTCGAATCGCGCGGCTATGACGCAATTGTCGGGGAGCGGGAGGCGAGAGAGGCATGCTGGAGTGAGCCGGTACGGGGAAAACCGTGGAATTTTAGCATATCGGGTATTTCGAGCCGGGCATGTGCCTGACGAATGGAACGCGCGTGCGGATCAAGCCGAACGGGCGCTCAGTCGTCGACGATTTCCTCGCTCCAATCTTCGTCACCGCCCTTCAATATCTTGCCGATCGTACCGCTCGAAAAACCGCGCGCAGCCAGAAAGCGCGCCTGCTTGGCGCGCTCGGCGGGCGTCTCCGGCGGCACGCCGTATTTCTTTTCCCACACCGCCCTGGCGCGCGCGGTTTCGGACTGCGCGAGCTTGTCGGCGGTTTCGCTGATGAGCGTTTCGCCGACGGCATGCCGCTTCAGCTCGCTGATGATCCTGCTGCCGCCCATGCGCGACGCCCGCCGATGCACGACGCTCTCGACGAAGCGCTCGTTCGACAGCCAGCCATCGCGCTCGAGACTGTCCAACAGGGATTCGAGCGGAGCGGCTTCTTCGACGTACGGACGCAGCTTGCGCGACAACTCCGCGCGGCTGTACTCGCGACGCGACAGGAACGCGAGCGCGCGGCCCTTCAACGAGCGTTGCGGACGTTTGGGATCGTTGACTTCGTTTGCCGATGTCTTGCGGGTGCGCTGGCTGGAGCGGCTATAAACAGTTTCGCCCGAAACGGCTGGCGATGGCTCGGAAGGTACGCATTGTTCGAAGGGCTCGAATGGATCGGCGTCTTCGAATGGGTCCGGCGGGTTAGCGGACGGCGGGCTGCGATCGGCGGGAGGCGCCTTCGGCTGCGCTGTCGCCTGCTTCAGTAAGGCGCGAGCTTGTTCCAGGCGGGCCGCGCGATCATTCGCGTCTACGCTGCTTTCATCCCTTTTAACAGGCTCGAAAACGCGATGCGCCGACGCGAATGACTTCGCGCCGGCGCGTTCCTTGTTGCTGCGCCTGAAGCCGCCTGACTTCGACGATGCACCGCGCCGCTCGCTGCTTCGCTCGTAGCGATCGACGGAATCGGAATCGTCGCCGGTTCCGTTATCCGCCGGGTCTGCCTTGGATCCGAGCCGGCGCGTCTGCATCTTCCTTCAGGCTCGATGCTTACTCGTCGTCGGCCGCTGCGGCGCTTGCGACGACAGCTTCGCCCAATGCAGCGACGCCCAGCGATTCGCGGATCTTGTTCTCGATCTCGCGCGCGATGTCCGGATTTTCGCGCAGGAATTCCCGCGCGTTGTCCTTGCCCTGACCGATGCGATCGCCGTTGTAGCTGTACCAGGCGCCCGCCTTGTCGACCAGCTTCGCCTGCACGCCCAGATCGATGATTTCACCCTGACGCGAAATGCCTTCGCCATAAAGAATGTCGAAGATGGCTTCGCGGAACGGCGGCGAGACCTTGTTCTTCACAACCTTCACGCGCGTCTCGTTGCCGATGACTTCGTCGTTCTTCTTGATCGAACCGATACGGCGGATATCCAGACGCACCGACGAGTAGAACTTGAGCGCGTTGCCGCCCGTGGTGGTTTCCGGGTTGCCGAACATCACGCCGATCTTCATGCGGATCTGGTTGATGAAGATGACGAGGCAGTTCGTGCGCTTGATCGTGCCGGTGAGCTTGCGCAGCGCCTGCGACATCAGACGCGCCTGCAGACCCGGCAGCGAGTCGCCCATTTCGCCTTCGATTTCCGCCTTCGGCACGAGCGCCGCGACCGAGTCGATCACGATCATGTCGATGGAGCCGGAGCGCACCAGCGCGTCCGCGATTTCGAGCGCCTGCTCGCCCGTGTCCGGCTGCGAGATCAGCAGTTCGGGCACGTTCACGCCGAGCTTGCCGGCGTACTGCACGTCGAGCGCGTGTTCCGCGTCGATGAACGCCGCCGTGCCGCCGAGCTTCTGCATCTCCGCGATCACCTGCAGCGTGAGCGTGGTTTTACCCGACGACTCCGGACCGTAGATTTCCACGACACGACCGCGCGGCAAGCCGCCGACGCCGAGCGCGATGTCCAGCCCGAGCGAACCGGTGGAAACCACTTGAATGTCTTCGACCGCCTCACCTGCGCCGAGCCGCATGATCGACCCTTTGCCGAATTGCTTTTCGATCTGCGAGAGCGCGGCGGCCAGGGCCTTGCTCTTCTCCGCAGTCATGCCAGCCGGGCCTTTCTTGCTTTCTTCCATGAATCGTCCTTTGCTATGATGAACGGCGTCTGAGGCAGTGTTCACGGGGTTTTTCGCCGCTCGATCGAGCATACGAAACCGCCCTTCCCACTCACGCAGACACTGTATAAAAAAACAGTAGTTTTTGCAAGCCTGTCGCGGCGTGGCGCAGCTTTTTTTCCACGTCGCCCAAGCACGCAAGAACCACGAACACCTGGAGACCGCCGCGCCGGGCGACACACGGTGCCGGCAATGCCGATGCGCTTCATCGCGCATGCATGGCGTACAAAGGCGCACACGACGATGCGAATCCTCATTGCCGAAGACGACAGCATACTCGCGGACGGGCTCGTCCGATCACTCCGCCAATCGGGATACGCCGTCGACCATGTGAAGCATGGCGTCGAAGCGGACACCGCCCTTTCCCTGCAAACTTTCGACCTGCTGATCCTCGATCTCGGCCTGCCGCTGATGCCCGGTCTCGAGGTGCTGCGCCGCCTGCGCGCGCGCAATTCGCAGATGCCCGTGCTGATCCTCACCGCCGCCGATTCCGTCGACGAGCGCGTGAAAGGTCTCGATCTCGGCGCGGACGATTACATGGCGAAGCCCTTCGCGCTCAACGAACTCGAAGCGCGCGTCCGTGCGCTCACGCGCCGCGGCGCGGGCGGCGGTCCGACCGTCGTCCGGCACGGCTCGCTCGCCTTCGATCAGATCGGGCGCATTGCGACCATCGGCGATCAGGTCATCGATCTTTCGGCGCGCGAGCTCGGCGTGCTCGAAGTGCTGCTGCAGCGAACCGGCCGGCTCGTATCGAAGGAGCAGCTCGTCAATCACCTGTGCGAGTGGGGCGAGGAAGTCAGCAATAACGCGATCGAGGTCTACGTGCATCGGCTACGGAAGAAGATCGAGCCGAGCGGCGCGAAGATCATCACGGTACGCGGTCTCGGTTACACGCTGGAGAAAGCGGCCGCCACGACGAACGGCGCGGGCGGGCCGCACGCCGGCGAGTCCGCCAGCCATCACTATAAGTAGGCCGCATGGCGTCGCCCGTTTCCCACGAAACTCAGCGAAACGCACAAGCGAACGACGACTCCGACGCGCTGCGCGACGCGCGCTACGCGAATCCGTTCGCGCCGCCCGACGAGCTCGAGCCCGACGCCGAAACGCATCCACGCTCGCTCTTCGGCGAGATTCTCGACTGGATGCTCGCGCCGCTGCTGCTGCTCTGGCCGATGAGCATCGCGGTGACGTATCTGGTCGCGAAATCGATCGCGAACGGGCCGTTCGACCGCGCGCTCGAAGCCGACGCCTACGTGCTTGCGCGCCAGATTCAGCCGGTAAACGGCGTCGCGGAACTCCGCCTGCCCGACGCGACGCGCGATTTCCTGCGCGCCGATAACGTCGACAGCGTGTTTTTCCAGGTGCTCGGCACGCGCGGCGAACTCGTCGGCGGCGATCGCGACATGCCCTTGCCGCACGACGACGATCGTCCGCAGCCGGGCATCGTCGAGTTTCGCGACGATGTGCTGCGCGGCAACGATATCCGCGTCGCATACACGACGGTCGATCTGCCCGGCCTCGCGCCCGGGCGCGATCCGCACAGCGCGCAGCCGGTGCTCGTGCAGGTTGCGGAGACCCTCGACAAGCGCAGCCAGCTCGCCAACGACATCATCAAGGGCGTGATCCTGCCGCAGTTCGTGATCCTGCCGCTCGCGATCATCCTCGTATGGTTCGGGCTTTCGCGCGGGCTCGCGCCGCTGCACGCGCTGCAGTCGAACATCCGCGCGCGCCGCCCCGACGATCTCTCGCCGCTGCAGGCCGGCAGCGCGCCGCCGGAGATCGCGCCGCTCGTCGCGTCGTTCAACGACCTGCTCACGCGCCTCGAACAGAACATGGAGTTCCAGAAGCGCTTCATCGCCGATGCCGCGCATCAGATGAAAACGCCGCTCGCGGGCCTGCGCATGCAGGCGGAACTCGCGATGCGCCAGGACGTCTCGACGGAAGTGCAGCGCTCGCTAGAACAGATCGCGATGAGTTCCGAGCATGCCGCGCGTCTCGTCACGCAATTGCTCGCGCTCGCGCGCGCCGAGAATCGCGCGACGGGGCAGATATTCACGCGCATCGTCCTGACCGATCTCGCGCGGCTCGCGGTGCGCGACTGGGTTCAGGCGGCGCTCGCGAAACGCATGGATCTCGGTTATGAGGAGCCGCCGTTTGCGGTCGAAGTGGAAGGCAATGTCGTGATGCTGCGCGAGATGCTGTCGAACCTGATCGACAACGCGATCCGCTACACGCCGGCGGGCGGGCGCATCACCGTACGCGTGCGGACCGACGACGACGATCTCGATCTCGTGCATCTGGAAGTGGAAGACACGGGACTCGGCATTCCGGCGGCAGAACGCGAGCGCGTGGTCGAGCGCTTCTATCGCATTCTCGGGCGCGACGGCGACGGCAGCGGACTCGGTCTTGCCATCGTCAAGGAGATCGCGGCGATGCACGGCGGCGCGCTCGCCATCGAGGATCACGTGTATCAGGACAGCCCGCGACTCGCCGGAACGCTTGTCCGCGTCAGTCTTCAGCGGGTTTTTCCTGCCCGGGACAAACCCTGAGCGCGAGCGCGGCAGATTCGCATTTCGCGCGCACGAAGCACGAGCATAGACGAATTTAGACGGTCGTTCGCATCACATATGCGCGGCTTCGGCGCAAATCGTCGTTTCGGACGTCACTCGCGTCCGGACACGCCGCGTCAGAACGCCGTAAGTTTTCGTTCCAATAATCCTTTGCACCGGGAGCCGCCTTATCGCGGACCGATGTAATCGAAAATCAGAACAGGAGACGATGCATGGCTACGGTCGAAGGGCGCGTGTCACACGCACCGATGACGGCGGAGGAGAAGAAGGTCATCTTCGCTTCGTCGCTCGGCACGGTGTTCGAATGGTATGACTTCTATCTGGCGGGCTCGCTCGCCGTCTATATCAGCAAGACCTTCTTCTCGGGCGTCAATCCGACGGCCGGCTTCATCTTCACCTTGCTGGGCTTCGCGGCGGGCTTCGCGGTGCGTCCGTTCGGCGCGATCGTGTTCGGGCGGCTCGGCGACATGGTCGGGCGCAAGTACACGTTCCTCGTGACGATCGTCATCATGGGTCTGTCGACGTTCCTGATCGGCTTCCTGCCGGGATACGCGACCATAGGCATCGCGGCGCCGATCATCTTCATCGCAATGCGGTTGTTGCAAGGCCTCGCGCTCGGCGGCGAATACGGCGGCGCGGCGACGTATGTCGCGGAACATGCGCCGTCGAACAAGCGCGGCGCGTGGACGGCGTGGATCCAGACCACGGCGACGCTCGGCCTCTTCATCTCGCTGATCGTGATTCTCGCGGTCCGCACGATCATGGGCGAAGAGCAGTTCGGCGCTTGGGGCTGGCGCATTCCGTTCCTCGTATCGATCCTGCTGCTCGCGATCTCGGTGTGGATTCGGATGAAACTGCATGAATCGCCGGTGTTCGAGCGCATCAAGGCGGAAGGCAAGACCTCGAAGGCGCCGCTCAAGGAAGCGTTCGGCGAGTGGAAGAACCTGAAGATCGTGCTGCTCGCGCTCTTCGGTCTGACGGCGGGACAGGCGGTCGTGTGGTACACGGGCCAGTTCTACTCGCTCTTCTTCCTCACGCAGACGCTCAAGGTCGATGGCACCAGCGCGAACATCATGGTCGCGGTGGCGCTGCTGATCGGTACGCCATTCTTCGTGTTCTTCGGGTCGCTGTCGGATCGTATCGGCCGCAAGCCGATCATCATGGCGGGCTGCCTGATTGCCGCGCTCTCCTTCTTCCCGCTCTTCAAGGCGCTCGCGCACTACACGAATCCGACGCTCGAAGCCGCGACGCAGAAGTCGCCGATCGTCGTCATCGCCGATCCGGGCGAGTGCTCGTTCCAGTTCAATCCGGTGGGCACGGCGAAGTTCACGAGCTCGTGCGATATCGCGAAGAGCGCGCTGTCGAAGGCCGGTCTCAACTATGAGAACGTGGCGGCGCCGGCGGGCACGCAGGCGCAGATCAAGGTCGGCGAAACGGTGGTGAACACGTACGACGGCAAGGCCGCCGACGCGAAGACGCAAGGCGCGGCGTTCGACAAGACGCTCGCCGGCACGCTGAAGAGCGCGGGTTATCCGGCAAAGGCCGATCCGGCGCTGATCAACTGGCCGATGGCGATCGTGGTGCTGACGATCCTCGTGATCTTCGTGACGATGGTCTACGGCCCGATCGCGGCGATGCTGGTCGAGATGTTCCCGGCGCGCATCCGCTATACGTCGATGTCGCTGCCGTATCACATCGGCAATGGCTGGTTCGGCGGCTTCCTGCCGGCGACCGCGTTCGCGATCGTCGCCGCGAAGGGCGATATCTACTCGGGCTTGTGGTATCCGATCGTGATCGCGTTGATCACCTTCGTGATCGGCATGCTGTTCGTGAAGGACACGCGCAAGTCGAATGTCTATCACGAGGATTAATCGACGGGCTTCTGCGCGATTTGTTAAATAAATCGCGCAGAAGGGGTTGACACCCGCTTCGACGCTCGCCATAATCTCGTCTTCTTTCGGCGAATTAGCTCAGTCGGTTAGAGCGACGGAATCATAATCCGCAGGTCCGGGGTTCGAGTCCCTGATTCGCCACCAGCTTCAAGAAAAAGCCGCTGTTCCACAAGGACAGCGGCTTTTTTGTTTTCTGCGCGCGACCGCTCTCCACGTCGCGCTCATGCTTAAATAGCGCGTCCGCTTCCTCAAGCATCCAGAACGTGCCCACCTTCGACCAACTCGCGGCGACGATCCGCGACCGCTTCCCCGATCTGAGCCCGCAATTCCAGGCCGGCGCCGCCTTCCTTCTCGACTATCCCGACGAAGTCGCCGTCCTCTCGATGCGCAAGGTCGCCGAGCGCGCCAAGGTCCAGCCCGCCGCGATGGTCCGTCTCTCCCAGCAACTCGGCTTCCCCGGCTGGAACGAGTTGCGCGAAATTTTCGTGAGCCGCGTACGCACGCGCCCCGAACCGCTGACGACGCGCGCCCGTTCGCTCGTCAAAGGCGGCGCCGACAATCACCTGAGCCGCGATCTCGCACACGCGCAATCGCACAATCTCGAACTCACGCTCGCGCAAAACGCGCAGAGCGTCGTCGATACGGCGAAGACGCTCAAGAAAGCGCCGCATGTGCACGTCGCGGGCTTTCGGTCGTGCTATCCCGTCGCGTTCGGCCTGCTTTATGGATATCGCCTGTTTCGGCCGTCGGTGAGTCTGGTCAGCGGCGAAGCGGGCACGCTCGAAATGCAACTGCGCGGCATCGAGAAAAAGCACGCGGTGGTCGTCGTCAGCTTTGCACCGTATTCCGTCGAAGCCGTGCGCGTCGCGCAGGCGGCGATCGAGCGCGGCGCGAAACTCATCACGCTCACTGACAGCGCCGTGTCGCCCATCGCGCTGAACGCCGATCACACGCTGATCTTCGCGCACGAATCGCCGTCGTTCTTTCCGTCGCTCGTCGCGGCGTCGGCGCTGGCGGAGATGCTCGTCGCGCATCTGCTCGCGCTCGAAGGCAAGGACGCCGTCGCACATCTCGAACAGGCCGAAGCCGCGCTGCACGCGCACGGCGCCTACGCGGCGAGCTAATCGGCCGAGCGTTGCGTCACACGCGATATTGAAAACATATGTTGTTATCACGCTAGAATGCCACATCGCGTGTTGCACGCGCATTCCGCATTCGAAAGGCAGGCACCATGACCACGGTATTTCATCGCGCGCCGCGCGCCACGCTTCCGGTCGCCGTCCGCGGCGACGGCATCCAGATCGTCGATTCGACCGGCAAACGCTACATCGATGCATGCGGCGGCGCAGCCGTCTCGTGTCTCGGACACAGCCATCCGCGCGTGATCGAAGCCATCCAGCGGCAAGTGCAGCAGTTGCCGTACGCGCACACGTCGTTCTTCACGACCGAGCCCGCCGAAGAACTCGCCGACCGGCTCATCGATGCCGCGCCGAAAAATCTCGGCCACGTCTACTTCGTGTCCGGCGGCTCCGAAGCGATGGAAGCCGCGCTCAAGCTCGCGCGCCAGTATTTCGTCGAGAAAGGCGAACCCGCGCGCCGGCATTTCATCGCGCGCCGGCAGAGCTATCACGGCAACACGCTCGGCGCGCTCGCGATCGGCGGCAACGCGTGGCGGCGCGAGCCCTTCCTGCCGATGCTGATCGAAGCGCATCACGTCACGCCCTGCTTCGCGTATCGCGAACAGCGGGCGGGCGAAACCGACGAAGCCTTCGCGCAACGTCTCGCCGATGAACTCGAAGCGAAGATTCTCGAACTCGGAGCCGAATCGGTGGCGGCGTTCGTCGCGGAAACGGTCGTCGGCGCGACGGCGGGCGCGGTGCCGCCCGTGCGCGAATACTTCCGCAAGATCCGCGCGGTCTGCGACAAATACGGCGTGCTGCTGATCCTCGACGAAGTGATGTCGGGCATGGGCCGCACGGGTCATCTGTTCGCGTGCGAGGAAGACGGCGTGTCGCCCGATATTCTCGCGATCGCGAAGGGTCTCGGCGCGGGCTATCAGCCGATCGGCGCGACGCTCGTCAGCAACGCGATCTTCGATACGATCGTCGGCGGCTCGGGCTTCTTTCAGCACGGCCACACGTATATCGGTCACGCGACGGCGTGCGCCGCGGCGCTCGAAGTGCAGAAAGTCATCGCCGAAGACAAACTGCTCGACAACGTGAGGGCGCGCGGCGAACAACTGCGCGCGTTGCTGCGCGAGCGGCATGCGGATCATCCGTTCATCGGCGATGTGCGCGGCCGCGGCCTGTTCACCGGCGTCGAACTGGTTCAGGATCGCGCGGGCAAGATGCCGTTCGATCCGAAGCACAGGCTGCACGCGCTCATCAAGAGCGAGGCGATGAAGCGCGGCCTCATGGTGTATCCGATGGGCGGCACCGTCGACGGCCGCATCGGCGATCACGTGCTCATCGCGCCGCCGTTCATCACGACGAGCGCGCAAATCGAGACGATCGTCGAGCGGCTCTCCGATTCAATCGATGGCGCGCTTTCCGTCATCCAGTGAGAACAAACATGAAGAAGCGACTTCCCGATTTCGACATCGCGCAGGCTTCCGATGCGCAAAGAGCCGTGTTGCAGGACATCGTGAGCGGACCGCGCGGCAATCTGAACGGGCCGTTTCTCGGTTGGATCTTCAGCCCGGAACTCGCGCAGCACGCGCAAAAACTCGGCGCGTTCTGCCGCTACGAGACCGGCCTGCCGCTGCGCCTTTCCGAGCTTGCGATTCTCGTGACCGCGGCGCGCTGGCGCTCGCAGGCGGAATGGCACATTCATCATCCGATCGCGCTCGATGCCGGCCTGCCCGCCGATCTCGCCGAAGCGCTGCGCACGGGAAAGACGCCGACATTCGCCGATGCCGACGACAAGCTCATCTTCGATTTCGCCAGCGAACTCTACGACACGAAGCGCGTGAGCGATGCAACCTACGACGCCGCCGTCGCACGCTTCGGGCACACGGTCGTCGTGAATCTCGTCGGCTTGCTGGGCTATTACGCGCTCGTCGCGATGACCCTCAACACGTTCGCGATGCGCGCCGAAGGGCAGACGGATCTGCCCTTCGCGGAATGACGCGCGCGCCGTCGCGCTATTCGAACGCCTTGTCGTTCGGTTCGGCGTAGAGCTTCTGCATCGCTTCGCTCATCGGAAAATCGAAGTTGATGTTCTTCGGCGGCACCGGCTTCATGAACCACTTGTCGTACATCGTCTTGATCTCGGGGCTTTTCATCACCTGACTCATGGCGTCGTCGACGAGCTTTTTAAACTCGGGATCGTCGCGACGCATCATGAAGCCGTACGCCTCCGACGACTGCGGCGTGCCGACGAGCACCCAGTCCGACGGCTTCGCCGTCAGCGAGCGCGTGCCGGCGAGCAGCACGTCGTCCATCATGTAGGCCACCGCGCGGCCGGTTTCGAGCGTCGCGCGCCCTTCGCCGTAATCCTTCGCGCTGATGATGCTCATGTTCATCTTCTTCTCTTCGTTCATCTTGCGAAGAATGCGCTCGGACGTCGTGCCCTGATTCGTCACGACGGTCTTGCCCGCGAGATCGGGAAAGTCCTTGATGCCGGAATCCTTTTTCGTCAGCAGACGCGTCGTGGCGACAAAGAACGTGTCCGAAAACGCGACCTGATTCTGCCGCGACGTGAGATTCGTCGTCACGCCGCATTCGAGATCGACCGTGCCGTTCTGCACGAGCGAAATCCGATTCTGCGATGTCACCGGAATGAAGCGCACGCGTAGATCCGGATGCTTCGTTTTCGCCTTGACCGCATCGATCACCTTGTTGCACACGTCCTGCGAAAAGCCGATGACGTCGTTGTTCGCATCGACGTACGAAAACGGCACCGACGTCTCGCGATGCCCGATCGCGATGAGATTGGCGCTCTGGACCTTGGCAATCGTGGATTGGCCGTAGCTTGCGCCCGCAACCAGAGATAACGCGACAGTCGATGTGATCAACGACGCAAATTTCATGACGTCCTCTTTGAGAGTGGAATGATACATATGTTGCCATCGACAAAATTAACGCAACATATGTATTCACCCTAGGCCACATCGCACGGCGGCCTCTTGCGACTTTTACTTACAAATGTCACAGCACATGCGTCCACCGCCGTCGTCGCGCGGCGTTATAGCTGGCAGGCATCCGGCGGTTACGCGCCTTAAGACACAGCTAATTTTCCGGTGCGATGATGCTTCCAACGTCAAACGCATCCAACGCATTCCGCGTCCCGGCGCGACAGACAGCACCGGCGTTAAGCGAACACCTTTTTCGGGAGCTCTGCCGTGAAGAAGAAATCGACGAACATGAAATCCGCCCGTCCCGCGATGTCGCCGCTTCTGCGCGCGCTGACCTACAGCCGCGCCGCCCGCGAACCGATGATCGACGCGATGCTGCTGCGCTGCTATGTGGCGCTCGACGCGTTTCATCGCGGACACGGATCGCAGCCGCTCTTCATGACGCTATGCCGTCACATGTTGGTCGCGGAAGAGTTGTGCCAGTTGGGCCACGCGGCGGAATGCGACCACGACATCACGCTTGCGCACGAAGCGCTCGTCGAACTGGACGCGCGTCATTCGGACGAAGGCGTCTGGACGCTCGATGCCGGTCAGCACGCACGTCTGTGCACGGCGCTCGCCGTTTTCGCGGCGCAACTGGAAGAAGCGACGCTCGAGCACATCGCGCAGGCGGAAGCGCGCATGGTCACGCAATCGCTCGTCGCGGCGAACATGCGTTCGGGTATCGGGCGTGTGGAAACGGTGTCGTCGGCCGACTGAAGATCGCTTCGCGGATCGGGACTTCCCCGCAGATGCTTATCAATTTGCGAATGTGTTTGCGAGCGTACATTCTTAGGAATGGCCATTTGCAATACTTTTTCCAGCGCACGGGGGGCAGCAGCAAAACGCGCTGAGAGACCGACAAACAGGATGGGCGGCACTCGATCAGGTCGTGGGTAAAAGCAAAGCGCGAGAATAAAAAAGCAAAGCGCGAGTTTTTGCCAACGGCGCGACGAGTCGCAGGCGAAAGAGGCCAGCGCCCCGACAAAGAAGCTCAAAAGCCGGCATTCGCCGGCTTTTTCTTTGATGCCGTTGGATCGGTCAGCGGACGGCCGCGAACACGGTGCGCGCGCACTCGCTGCACCAATGGCGCGACACCGCATCGGGAGTCGCATCCCAAACGTGACCGTACGCGCATCGCCAGCTCAAGGGCGTCGCGGCATCGACATAGCGGTGCGAAAGCAGCGCGCCGCCGCGCGCTTGCGCGATGTCCTGCAGACGCTTCGTCTCCAATTCGCGCCGCTCGGTCGCGCAATTCATGCAGCGCACGTTCTGCGCGATGTCGAGCGTCTTGTCCCAGCGATGCCCGCGCCCGCAATCCCAGAGCACAAGCTGCTTTGCGCCGGCCTGGCGCGACGCCTGATCGCGATAGCGCGACGCTTCGTCCATCAGGCGAAGGCGCGTGTCGTATGTCACCGAGTCACTCATCGTCGTCATGCCCGGAATCAGCGTTGACCGCCGCGGATCGCTTCGGACCGCGACGTCGTCGCCACGGTGCCATCCGGACCGAAGTGCACGTTGAACATGGCGTCCTGATTCACGCCGTCTTCGAGCCAGTGCCAGCTCCAGACGCGCTCCTTCTTCAGCCGATACTCCGCGATTTCGGTCGGCTTGCCGAGCAGTCTGCGCACTTCGTCCATCGTCATGCCGAGGCGCACTTTCGCGAAGTTCTCGGCGGTCAGCACCTGCGTCACGGAAACGAAATGCCCGCGGGGGTCGAGATCGACCATGTAGGTGTTCGTGCCCGCCGGGCCGCGCGGATATTCGAGGCGCTTGCTTCCGTCGGTGAACGTGCGCTCCGTCTCGGGTTCGCCCATTTGGTCGCGGATCTGCGCCTCGGTCGTCACGCCGGGCTGCAGGTTCTTGAGCAGCAAGTTGTCCGGCTTCACTGCATTGAAAAATGCCTTGAGCTTGTTCAACGCTTCCTCGCTCTGCTGCTGCTCGCAGCCGGAAAGCAGCGACGTCAGCGACGCCGCGGTCAGCGCGGCGATCATGATCTTCTTCACCTTTCGGCTCCCTTCCCGCCCGGCCAGGAATCAGCCGCCGGCCGCGCCGAGCAACGGCATCGGATCGACCGCGGTGCCCGACTTTCTCACTTCGAAATGCAGCGCGGGCGTGCCGCCCGGGCCGGTGCCCATGTCGGCGATGGTCGCGCCCTGCTTGACGGAATCGCCTTCCTTCACGAGCAGCTTCTCGTTGTACGCGTAGGCGGTCAGATAATCGTTGCCGTGCTTGACGATGATCATGCGCCCGTAGGAACGCAAGCCGCTTCCCGCATACACGACCTTGCCCGACGCCGCTGCCTTGACTGGCTGCCCGACCTTGCCTTCGATGTCGATGCCCTTGTTGCCGCTCGCGCCGAACTTGCGCACGACGTCGCCGTGCGCGGGCCAGACGAAGGTGCCCTTGGATGCAGTCGCGGTGACTGCGGATTGATGTTCTTCGCTGGCCGCAGCGGCGGGCTTTTCCGCCGCTGGCTTCTGCGCCACCGATTTCTCCGGCGTCGGCAGAAGCGGCGGCTGCGCCATCTTCGATCCGACGCTCGCCGAACTCACCGTCGTTGACGACGCACCCGGCGGCATCACGCGCAACACCTGCCCGACGTTCACCTGCCTGCTTTCCGGCAACGTGTTCCACTTGGCCAGATCAGCGGGCTTCTGCTTGAAGGTGCGCGAAATGCCGTAAAGCGTGTCGCCCGGCTTAACGCGATAAAAGCCCGGTTCGACGGGCGCGGGTGTCGTCGGCCCGAGCGGCACGACTGGCGCGGGCGTCACGATCGGCGACCCGCTCTGCACCACCGGCGGCGCGCTCAGCGCGGAACTTTCGACGATCGGCGCGGGCTCGCGCGGCGTCGATGAACATCCCGTCAATCCGGCAGCCAACCCCGCTGCGAGCGCCACGCCCGCGATCGCCCCGCGCGGGCCCGATCCGAAACCTTCCTTGTGCATCACCACCAGCTTTCTCATGCTTGTCGTCTTGAACTTTTTCAACCAATTCCGCCAGCATAAAACATTACAGATACAAATTCGCCTCAGTGACCTAAACGACACACTTCGCCCAAGCGCCGACCGAACCTTTTGGCAATCCAAATTTTTGACGTATTTTGCCCCGGCCATGTGTCATCTGTCGTCCGCGCTGTTTGCCGACGCTGCATCGACAATCCTTGACAGTTGACAATCCCCCGCCACGGTCATTTCCGCTACATTGCCCGCGCCCGATTGCAGGTCCCGCCTGCGTCCCGCATCTCTCAATTCGACTGGAGTCTCAACGCATGCAAATCATGCAACACGGAATCATCCTCAGCCTCATCATCGGCGGCGTGGCGGGCTGGCTCGCCGGCCTCATCATGAACGGCAGCGGCTTCGGCGTGATCGTCGACATTCTCGTCGGCATCGTCGGCGGCGTGATCGGCGGATGGCTCTTCAGCACGCTCGGCATCTCATTCGGCGGCGGCATCCTCGGCACGCTGATCACCGCGGTGATCGGCGCGGTCGTGCTGCTTTTCGTGATCCGCCTGTTCCGGCGCCGTTGAGCGGTTTCGCGGCGTGAGCGAGGCCGGCATCCGACGGCCTCGCGCATCCCGCTCTTCCTCAAGCCTTAGAATTGCGACGGCTCATCTTCCATAGCGCGCCGATCGCCACCGGCACGATGGCCGCGCCGATCCCCACCAGCACGATCACGTTCAGATACTGCTTGATGAACGGAATGTTGCCGAAGAAATAGCCGAGCAACACGAGCAACAGCACCCAGATGAGCGCGCCCAGAATATTGAAGAGCTGGAAGCGCCCGTGACTCATCGACGACACGCCCGCGACGAACGGCGCGAACGTCCGCACCACCGGCACGAAACGCGCGATCACGATCGTCTTGCCGCCGTGCTTCTCGTAGAAGTTGTGGGTTTTCTGCAGCGCGGCGCGGTCCAGAAAGCGCTCGAGCACGGGAATGTTCGTATCGAAAACTTTCGGCCCGATGGCGCGGCCGATCCAGTAATTCACCGTGTTCCCGGTCACGGCCGCGATGAGCAGGAGCGCGATCAGCGCGAAGAGATCCATTTCGTGCGACGCGGCGAACGCGCCGCCGATGAACAGCAGCGAATCGCCCGGCAGGAACGGAAACACGACGAGCCCGGTTTCGCAGAACACGATCAGGAACAACACCGCGTACACCCAGGCGCCGTAATTCTGGATGAAGACACCGAGCGACTTGTCGATGTGAAGGATGAGTCCCAGGAATTGCAGCAACGTGTCCAAAAATCTTTCCTCAAAAAGTAAGCCGGCGCCGGAAAAGCGGCGCATCGGCAACAAATGCGGGAGTCGCGCCATGATACCGAAGTGGCGCGGCGCCGGGCTCGCTCACACGAATGTTCACCCGGAAGCGCGCGCAACCCGGCGCCCGAAAGCCCCACAGGAAAGATCAGGCTCCGGCCGGGTCGCTAAATTGGCAGCGCCTTGTTATAGGCCGCGATTTTCCCAAAAAATTCCTCCAGCCACTCGAGCGTCGTGCTGCCGACCGGCTGCACGATGCCGATATGATCCACGCCGGCGATCGGAGGATGAACGTACCAGACGCCCTTCTTCGGCGGATGAGCGGGGTTGTCCCCGACGAACTCGTGCGCGTGCCCGATCGGGTACTGCGCCGACGGAACCGGGACGCAACCGTCATTGGGACGCCAGTTCAGGAATCCGCCCGCAAGATCCCTTTCATTGAGGCCGAGCGCCGCGCCGCCGCCGAGGAGCAACGGGTTCATGTTCGACATCGGAACACGCGTGTCGGCGAGGCCGGGCACCGTTCCATCGGCGCAATACGACGCGTAATAAGTGTGCGGCGACGTCTTTACCCAGATGTTCTGCAGTCGGGCCGCGGCGAAGGAAAGATCGTAGATTGCGCTGTCAGTCGTCTTCCAGGCCTTGCTGAGGATGATCTTTTTGGCGTATTCGACCAGATCCTCGCCCTTCTCGCGGTGGATGCCCCACTGCTTCAAGTCGAAGTCGAAAAGCAGATCGCGGTTATCGGCGCCGCACAGGCTCGCCAGGCTCAATAGCAGGTCGGACATCGGCTCGCCGAGATCGTCTGCGACCGGGGTGCCGTTGTTGACGCCAGCGATGGACGTGATGCTATGTACCCATTGCTTGCCGCCCTTGAAGAGTTCGGAGGTGCCGGCTTCCCGCGAACTCGGCGCGAAGGCAATTTCATCCGGATCGCCATGTTCCAGCAATTGCACGAGAGTGCGGATGGTCGGACCGCCCATGCTGTGCCCGATCAGATGAACCTTGTGTTCTTCGCTCCATTCGGGAAATACGCCGGGATACGAACGTCCATAACGTTCGTGGCCGTAACGCGCCGAATGCACCGCGCCGTAATCCACCACGCCGCCCTTCAAGAAATAATAAAGCTCGCAGGCCCGGTCCCAGTTACTGGATAACGGTCCGACCGCAGGGGTGAAAGTCTGGTAACCCCTATTATTGAGATATTCCTGAATATCGCCTGTGCCGCCGAAATAGTGATAAATCTTGCTCGTCAGCCTTTCGCGACCCCAACCGCAAAACCCATGCACGAGCACATTCGGAAAGTTGTTTCCGCTTTTACCGTTTGCCGCCACACGACTCTTCTGAGTTTTTGCTTCCGCGTTCTTATGACTGGAATGCGCGCCTGCCTGCTGGCCTTTCGTCGGCGGCGCTTCGGTCACGGCATGATTTCCAGTCGGTTTCTTTTTTTCTGAAGCGATACGGGACATGAATTATCCTTTTTCTGAAGTTTCGAAAACATAACCCAATACATTTGGCCTCCGGCGGAATCCCGTGGCTGAATCGCTCCGCATTTGCGGATAACCGGCATGATCAAAATCGTCGCGGCCATACGAAAACTCTTAAACAATTAATGCCCGAAATGATTATTAGGCCGTAACGATTACCCGATTCAACGGTCGCGAACGCGCGCATTCGAAACACGAACGAATTCATATCTCCGCAGGAATCGCCGCCTCGATGGCAAACAAATTGGCGGTGCGAGAAATATTGCGTGAGTGAGATCGACGGATTCATTGCGCGCGGCCTGGCAGAACTCTCTTGCGGCGGCGTAATGCATTGTACGCGTGGACCCGAAAAAAACTCAGTAATGCAAATAAATTGCGGCGCAAGAAAGTCCCGCTCTGGCCCGCGCTCTTGGATACGTGCGCGCCCGGACCGATGCAGCCGGCCACCCGAAGCCCGAACGTTGCGAATCGTTATAATTTCGCCATGTCCGACCTAAACGAAACCTCCGCTGGCGCTTCGACAGCCGATGCCGGGCGCCGTCCGCGCGCCATCGCCCCGCTGCCCGATCAGCTCATCAGCCAGATTGCCGCTGGCGAAGTGGTGGAGCGGCCTGCGTCGGTCGTCAAGGAACTGCTGGAAAACGCACTCGACGCCGGCGCGACGACACTGCGCATCACGCTCGACGAAGGCGGCGTGAAACGCATCGTGATCGCCGACGACGGCTGCGGCATTCCGCCGAACGAGCTTCCGCTCGCGCTGATGCGCCACGCGACCAGCAAGATCCGCTCGCTCGCGGAACTCGAAGCCGTTGCGACGCTCGGGTTTCGCGGCGAGGCGATTGCGTCGATCGCGTCGGTTGCGGAACTGTTCATCACGAGCCGCACCGAAAGCTGCCCGCACGCGACGCGCATCGACGCGCAAACCGGCGCCATCTCGCCCGCCGCGGGCACCGTCGGCACGACAATGGAAGTGCGCGAGCTGTATTTCAACACGCCCGCGCGCCGCAAATTCCTGAAGAGCGAGCAGACCGAGCTCGGGCATTGCCTCGACGTGATTCGCCGCACGGCGCTCGCACGGCCCGACGTCGCGATTTCAGTGATGCACAACGGCAAAGCCGTCGAGCACTGGAACGCGAGCGATCCGCAGACGCGCGTCGCGAAGATTCTCGGCGAGGTGTTCGAAACCGCGCATCTGCCGCTCGACGAACGCGCCGGGCCGCTTGCGGTCTACGGCTGCGCGGGTTTGCCGACCGCGAGCCGCGGGCGCGCCGATCAGCAATATTTCTTCGTGAACGGCCGCTTCGTGCGCGACAAGCTGCTCACGCACGCCGTGCGCGCCGCGTATGAAGATGTGCTGCACGGCAATCGCTATCCGGCGTACGTGCTGTTTCTCGATTTGCCGCCCGAATCCGTCGATGTGAACGTGCATCCGTCGAAGATCGAAGTGCGCTTTCGCGATTCGCGCTCGATTCATCAATACGTCTTTCACGCCGTGCAGCGCGCGCTGGCGCGGCATGCGGGCGCGTCGCCGGAAACGACGGCGGGCGGACACGCGGCGCAATTGCAGCCGACCGGCCCGGCTTCGTTCAGCGCAAAGCCTTTCGCCGGCACGCCGGATTCGCTCACGCTGAAAAGCGAGAACGGCACGAACTGGATGCGCCAGTCGCGCATGACGCAGGGCACGCTCCCCGTCGCGCAGCCGCTCGCGCTTTACGACGCGCTGTTCGGTCGCAAGGACATCGGCGCGGGTACGTCAGGCGCGACGACGACCATCGACACGCCGTATCCGTCGATGAACGAGCGCCCTCCCGCGCCGCTGATCGCCAGTGACAGTGCGGACAGTGCGCTCGATCACGCCGATGAACAGCCGCTCGGTTTCGCCGTCGGCCAGATTCACGGCATCTATGTTTTGGCGCAGAACGCGCGCGGCCTCGTGATCGTCGACATGCATGCCGCGCACGAGCGCATTCTTTACGAGCAATTCAAGCACGCGCTCGCCGATCGCGCGATCGCGGTGCAGCCCCTGCTGATTCCCGTGTCGATGACAGCGGAGCCAGTCGAGATCGGCATCGTCGAGGAAGAGCGCGCGACGCTCGATGCGCTCGGCTTCGATCTCGCGGTGTTGTCGCCGACGTCGATCGCGATCCGCGCCGTGCCCGCGTTGCTGAAGGACGCCGACCTGCAATCGCTCGCGCGCGCCGTGCTCGCCGATCTGCACGCGTATGGCGGCTCGCGCGTGCTCACCGAACGTCAGCACGAATTGCTCGGCACGCTCGCGTGTCATAACGCGGTGCGCGCGAATCGCCGGCTCACGCTCGACGAGATGAACGCGCTCCTGCGCCAGATGGAAGCGACCGAGCGCGCCGATCAGTGCAATCACGGCCGTCCGACGTGGTATCAGCTCACGCTCGCCGATCTCGACCGACTCTTCATGCGCGGACAATGAGCGCTTCCGCCTTGCCTGTTGCGTGTCTTCTCGGGCCGACGGCGTCGGGAAAGACCGCGGCCGCGCTCGCGTTCGCGGCGCTGCATCCGGTGGAAATCGTCAGCGTGGATTCGGCGCTCGTCTATCGCGAGATGGATATCGGCACGGCCAAGCCGAACGCCGAGGAGCGCGCGGCGGCGCCGCATCATCTGATCGATATCATCGATCCCGCCGAAACGTATTCCGCCGCGCAGTTTCGTGCGGATGCGCTGCGGCTCGTCGGCGAGATCGTCGCGCGCGGCAACGTGCCGTTGCTGGTCGGCGGGACGATGCTGTACTACAAGGCGCTGACACAAGGCCTGAACGATCTGCCGACCGCCGATGCCGACGTGCGCGCCGCCCTCGACGCCGACGCCGCCCGCGATGGCTGGCCCGCGCTGCATGCGCGGCTCGCGGCGGTCGATCCGCAAACCGCCGCGCGGCTTGCGCCGAACGACTCGCAGCGCATCCAGCGCGCGCTCGAAATCTTCATGCTGTCCGGCCAGCCGATGTCCGCGCTGCTCGCCGCGCCGCGCGTTCAGGATGCGGATGCGCCGTATCGCTTCGTGCCGGTCGCGCTGGAGCCGTCGGATCGCGCGGTGCTGCATGCGCGCATCGCCGCACGTTTCGATGCGATGCTCGCGCACGGCTTCATCGACGAAGTGCGCGCGTTGCGTGCGCGCGGCGATCTGGATCTTTCGATGCCGTCGATGCGCTGTGTCGGCTATCGGCAAGCGTGGGACTATCTCGACGGCACGACGGGTTACGACGAGATGCGCGACAAGGGCATTTTCGCGACGCGGCAGTTGTGCAAGCGGCAGTTGACGTGGCTGCGCGCGATGCCGGAGCGAGTCGTGGTGGATTGCTGCGCGGGGGACGCGACGGAGCGGGCGGTAGCAGCGATTAGGAAAACTTCGAAAGTCTGAAAAGTCATACTGAAATTTTGCACACGATCGTTCTATAAGCTCAGTATCAAAAGGCTTGGCTGAGCGGCGCCACTGCGCCACGGGCTTGCCAATGTCAGACAGTCACGGCCGCGACCGAAAGCTTCCAAGGCAGGAAGGACACTTTAACGCTCCTGATGCCGCGGCTGTCGTTTCCGTCCGGCGATACAGCGTTGATGCCACCTGGCTTGAAGATGTACGTGCCGCGCTACGAGGCGCTTACGACGTTCCTTCGGGTCGATCTATCCGAAAAATACAGCGACCCACGCACGCTCGATCAATTGAGCGCGTGGTACAAGCGAGAAATCCAATCGTTTGGCGGCCATCGCTACATGCGGGTGCAGGGGACCTCTATCGGGCTGCTCACGGAGAGCGCGAACTGGATCGTCGAATACAACGGCGCGTTGTACAAGGGCGAGTTGCTTACACCCGGATTGCGCCCGCCTTACCTGCCCAACGGCGTTTCGCACGTCGATCCAAGACCGGCCTATAACAAGACAGCTATGGACTTCCTCCTCACGCAACTGGGGCCGAATCCGCAGCAAATTCGGTCGCCTTACATGCGGCCGATGTAATCCCCAAACAAAAAACCCTCGCACTTCGCGAGGGTCTTTCTTATCAGCGCGACAACGGCACTATCAAACCACCACCGTCTGCGCCTCACCTTCCTTGCTCTCGCGCACGACGCCGATCTTCCACACCTGCTCGCCGGCGCCCGACAACAGGCCGGTTGCCGCATCGGCATCTTCCGCCGCAACGATCACCGCCATGCCGATACCGCAGTTGAACACGCGATGCATCTCCGCATCCGCGACGCCGCCGTGCTTCTGCAGCCACGCGAACAGCGGCGGCAGCGGCCACGCGCGATGATCCAGCTCCGCCGTCAGCCCATCGCGCAGCACGCGCGGAATATTCTCGACGAGACCGCCGCCCGTGATATGCGCCATGCCCTTCACCCTGACGCTTTGCATCGCCGACAAGAGCGGCTTCACGTAGATGCGCGTGGGCGCCATCAGCGCGTCGGCAAGCGTCCGGCCGTCGAAATCGGCGTTGAGATCCGGATTCGCGCGCTCGATGATCTTGCGCACCAGCGAATAACCGTTCGAGTGGATGCCGCTCGATGCCAGGCCCAGCACGACATCGCCCGGCTTGATCGTGCTGCCGTCGATGATCTTGCTCTTTTCCACCGCGCCGACCGCGAAGCCCGCGAGGTCGTATTCGCCGTCCGGATACATGCCCGGCATTTCCGCCGTCTCGCCGCCGATCAGCGCGCAGCCCGCCAGCTCGCAGCCCGTGGCGATGCCCTTCACGACGTCCGCCGCGGTGTCGACATCCAGCTTGCCGCACGCGAAGTAATCGAGGAAGAAGAGCGGCTCGGCGCCCTGCACGAGAATGTCGTTGACGCTCATCGCGACGAGATCCTGGCCGACCGTGTCATGCCGGTTCAGCGTGAACGCGAGGCGCAGCTTCGTGCCGACGCCGTCCGTGCCCGATACGAGCACCGGCTCCTTGTACTTCTTCGGCACCTCGAAGAGCGCGCCGAATCCGCCGATGCCGCCCAGCACGCCGTCGCGCAACGTTTTCTTGGCAAACGGCTTGATCCGGTCGACGAGCGCGTCGCCCGCGTCGATGTCCACGCCCGCGTCGCGATACGACAAACCTTGGGCGTCCGGTGCGGATTTCGGTTGATTCATGGAGGGAGGAGCAAGAAGGTCGGTAAAATGCGATTTTACCCGATGATGACCCGTCGACGGTCGGCCAGCCGGATTTTCCCGCGCACGCCAGAATCCGCGAAGGCGCTTTTTTCGAGATCGCAGACAATCTCAGAAGCGCCCGAGCCATTGGCGCGCAGGGCCGTCCGCCGCGGCTTTGCGCGTATACCCGCAGCTCATCCGGCAGTTTTCAAGATTCGCCCGACTCAAGGCCCGACGATACCGATCTCCCGTGCAACGCCAACTGACGCTCGATCTGGGCACGCCGCCGCCCGCCACCTTCGATAACTTTTTCGCCGCCGGCAATCACGAACTGATCGCGCGGCTGCGCGAACTCGAAGGCGCGCTCGCGGCCGGGCCGGTCGCCGACCGCACGTTCTACGTGTGGGGCGAGCCGGGCAGCGGCCGCAGCCACCTGCTGCAGGCGCTCACGCACGAGGCGAACGGCCATGCGCGCTATCTCGGCCCGCAGAGCGCGCTCAACGCATTCGGGTTCGATCCGCGCGTGACGCTTTACGCCGTCGACGATTGCGACCGCCTTTCCCCCGCGCAGCAGATCGCCCTTTTCAATCTCTTCAACGAAGTGCGCGCATATCCGGCGAGCGCGCTCGTGGCCACCGGCAACGACGCGCCGCTCGCGCTCACGGTCCGCGAAGACCTGCGCACGCGGCTCGGCTGGGGCCTCGTGTTCCATCTTCAGCCGCTTTCCGACGAAGCGAAGGCATCGGTGCTGAAGCACGCGGCGCGCGAACGCGGCATCGTGCTCGCCGACGACGTGCCCGCCTATCTGCTCACGCACTTTCGCCGCGACATGCCGAGCCTCATGGCCCTGCTCGACGAACTCGACCGCTTCTCCCTGGAACAAAAGCGCGCGGTGACGCGAGCGCTGCTGCGCACGATGCTCCAGCAAACCGGCCGGGCCGCGCCCCTCGTTCCCGTATCGGCGCCGGAAGAAACGCCCGCCGATCCGAACGGCCCCGAATCCGGCCCCGCCGCGCCGGACAACGATCCGACCCGCTTCAAGTAGAATGCGCTCCCATGAACCTTGCCCTCTTTGATCTCGATCACACGCTCATTCCCACCGACAGCGACCACGAATGGGGCCGCTTCATGGTGAAGCTCGGCATCGTCGAGGCGGAATCCTTCGCGCGTCAGAACGACGCCTTCTACGCCGATTACAAGGCGGGCGTGCTCGACATCAACGCGTATCTGCACGCGATGCTGGCCCCGCTCGCAAAATACTCGCGCGAACAGCTCACCGACTGGCACGCGCAATTCATGCGCGAAGTGATCAACCCGCGCATCGTGCCGGCCGCCGTCACGCTCGTGCGCGAGCATCAGGACGAAGGCGATCTCTGCTGCCTCGTCACCGCGACGAACGCGTTCATCACCGCGCCGATCGCCGAAGCCTTCGGCATCGAAACGCTGATCGCCTGCGAAGTCGAAACGGTCGACGATCATCCGCTCGGCGCGCTCACCGGCCGGCCGACGGGCACGCCGAGTTATCGCGAAGGCAAGATCGTGCGCGTCGAGCAATGGCTCGCAACGCTCGGCAAGACGCTCGACGACTTCAAGCACAGCTATTTCTACAGCGACTCGCACAACGACATCCCGCTGCTCGAGCGCGTCACGGATCCGGTCGCGACCAATCCCGACGACACCCTGCGCGCGCACGCGCAAGCCAAAGGCTGGCGCATCCTGAACCTGTTCGACACTCGTGATTAAAAAACTCATCCGCAAGCTGTTCGGGCAAGAAACCGCCTCTGCCGACGAAGGCCACGACGTCCCCGCCGCTGCTTCCGAAGCCGCGCCGAAACCCGCTCGCAAGAGCACGCGCAAGAAAGCCGCCGCGCCCGTGAAGCGCGATCCGAACGTGCCGGTCATCCTGTCGTCGGAGATTCACGGCATCGATCCTTCGCTGATCTCGAAGAACGCGATACGCGTGACCGACGGCCTGCAGCAGGCCGGGCATCGCGCGTTCATCGTCGGCGGCGCGGTGCGCGACCTGCTGCTCGGCGTCGCGCCGAAAGACTTCGACGTCGCCACCGACGCCACGCCCGATCAGGTGCAGAAGCTCTTTCGCCGCGCGCGCATCATCGGCCGGCGCTTCCAGATCGTGCATGTGCAGTTCGGGCAGGAGATCATCGAGACATCGACGTTCCGCGCGCTCATGGACGCGCCGCCGGAGCCTTCCGCCGAACCGCCGCGACGCCTCAAGCGCGGCGAGCTCGATGCGCGCACGCACGCCGTCGATGCGAGCGGCCGCGTGCTGCGCGACAACGTCTGGGGCGAGCAGCACGAAGACGCCACGCGCCGCGACTTCACCATCAACGCGATGTACTACGATCCGGCCACGCAAACGGTGCTGGATTATCACGACGGCATGGCCGACATCCGCGCGCGCCTGTTGCGCATGATCGGCGATCCGGCCACGCGTTATCGCGAAGATCCGGTACGCATGCTGCGCGTCGTGCGTTTCGCGGCGAAGCTCGGCTTCGAGATCGACGAAGCCACGCGCGCGCCGATCAAGGATCTCGCCGACCTGATGAACAACGTGCCGGCCGCGCGTCTCTTCGACGAGATGCTGAAGCTGCTCTTGTCCGGCCATGCGCTCGCGTGTCTCACGCGGCTGCGTCAGGAAGGGCTGCATCACGGCGTGTTGCCTCTGCTCGATGTCGTGCTCGAACAGCCGCACGGCGAGAAGTTCGTCACGCTCGCGCTCACCAGCACCGACGAGCGCGTGCGCGCCGGCAAGGGCGTGTCGCCGGGCTTTCTCTTCGCGACGCTCCTGTGGCACGACGTGCAGACGCGCTGGCAGCAATACACCGCGAACGGCGACTATCCGGTGCCCGCATTGCATCGCGCGATGGACGATGTCCTCGATATGCAGACGGAGAAACTCGCGATCCACAAGCGCTACTCGTCCGACATGCGCGAGATCTGGGGTCTTCAGCATCGGCTGGAAAAACGCGGCCGCAGCGCGCTGAAGCTGCTGGAACACCAAAGATTCAGAGCGGGGTATGATTTCCTGCTGTTGCGTTGCGAATCGGGCGAGCTCGATGCGGCCATCGGCCAATGGTGGAGCGACTTCATCGACGGCGATCACGCCGAGCGCGAAGCACTCCTGTCGCAAGGCGGCAAGGATCGCAACGCACCGAAGAAGCGCCGGCGCCGCAGCAACGCGAAGCGTCGCTCGGGCGAACCCGGCGCGCAGGACGAGCAAGCCGCGCAGGCAGGCAATGACGACGCGGTATCGAGTGCGGCGAACAGGCGCGAAGCCGCCGACGACGAGTAACGCCGGATTTGGTTACAGTAGCGAAGAGCGATCCTGTTCTCCCGCTTTCCGCTGTGACCCACGCGTAGGACTTCTGCCATGACGATTGCTTATCTGGGCCTGGGGGCGAATCTCGGCGATGCGCGCCAGACCCTGAAAGACGCAGTCGTGTGTCTCGCCCAGCAGCACACGATCACCGTGCTCGCGAAATCGAGCGTCTATCGCACCGCGCCGATCGATTCATCGGGCGACGATTACTTCAATTGCGTCGTCAAGCTCGAAACGAGCCTGCCCGCGCGATCGCTGCTGCGCCTGTGTCATCACATCGAGTTGCAGTTCGGGCGCGAGCGGCCGTATCGCAATGCGCCGCGCACGCTCGATCTCGACATCCTGCTGTACGGCGCATCGAGCATCGACGAAGCCGATCTCGTCGTGCCGCATCCGCGCATGACCGAGCGCGCCTTCGTGCTCGTGCCGCTCGTCGAGCTCGAGCCGGATCTCATCCTTCCTCAACGCGGTCGCGCCGATGCGTTCATCGACGGCGTCGCCGATCAGCGCATCGAGAAAGTCGCGACGTGTCAGTGCATGGTCGCGACGCAACCGCGCGGCTCCAACGCAACCGACTCCCCTTCCACGAAGACAGACTGCCGATGAGCGTTCCGCCACTCACCGTCACCGCGCCTCAACTGCGGCCGCCGCATCGTTACATCGCGATCGAAGGGCCGATCGGCGTCGGCAAGACCACGCTCGCGACGCTGCTCGCCGAACGGTGGTCGATGCGCACGCTGTTCGAGCGCCCGCAGGACAATCCGTTTCTCGAGCGCTTCTATCGCGACACCACGCGGCACGCGCTCGCCACGCAGTTGAGCTTCGCGTTGCAGCGCGCATCGCAGACGCAGGAAGCCGCCGATATCGTCACGAGCGGCGCCGCGCTGATGACCGACTTTCTCACGCAGAAGAGCGAGCTCTTCGCGCGCCTCACCCTGCCCGACGACGAGTTCCAGCTCTACAAGGACATCGCCTCGCGTATTCATGCGAGCGCGCCCGCACCCGATCTCGTCGTCTATCTGCAGGCGAGTCCGGAAGTGCTTTTTTCGCGCATCCAGAAGCGCGCGCTGCCGATGGAGCTGCAAATTTCCGATTCGTATCTGCGCGCGCTCTGCGATGCTTATAACGACTTCTTCTATCACTACGACGCGACGCCGTTGCTCACGGTGAACGCGGAGCACCTGAACCCGCTCGCCTCGGATGACGACCTCGCGCTTCTGATCGAGCGCATCGGCGCCATGCGCGGGCGCAAGGAATTCTTTGTCAAAGGCGTATCGGTCTGAATTCGCAGCCCGGCCACGCTCTCTTCAGTGAAACGACCATGACGTATCTGCAGGAAACGAATCGCGCGACGATCACCGTCCCCAAGCTCCAGACCATGCGCGAAAACGGCGAGCGCATCGCGATGCTCACGTGTTACGACGCGAGCTTCAGCGCGCTGCTCGAACGCGCGGGCGTCGATGTCATGCTGATCGGCGACTCGCTCGGCAATGTGCTGCAAGGCCACAACACGACACTGCCAGTGACGCTCGCGGACATCGCGTATCACACGGCGTCGGTCGCGCGCGGCAATCGCAGCGCGCTGATCGTCGCGGACATGCCGTTCGGCACCATCGGCTCGAAGGAAGACGCCTATGCGAACGCCGTGCAACTGATGCGCGCGGGCGCGCAGATGGTGAAGATCGAAGGCGGCGAATGGCTCGCGGATACCGTGCGCTTTCTCGTCGAGCGCTCGATTCCGGTGTGCGGGCACGTCGGTCTCACGCCGCAATCGGTGCACGCATTCGGCGGCTTCAAGGTGCAGGGCAAGTCCGAAGCGGCGGCCGAGCAGATGAAGCGCGACGCCATCGCGCTGCAGGAAGCCGGCGCGCAACTGATCGTGATCGAAGCCGTGCCGACGTTGCTCGCGCGCGAAGTGACCGCAGCGCTCGCGATTCCGACGATCGGCATCGGCGCGGGCGTCGACTGTTCCGGACAAGTGCTCGTGCTGCACGACATGCTCGGCATCTTTCACGGCAAGCGGCCGCGCTTCGTCAAGGATTTCATGCAGGGTCAGCCGAACATTTTCGCCGCCGTCGAAGCCTATGTGCGCGCGGTGAAGGACGGCAGTTTTCCCGGCCCGGAGCACACGTTCTGAGCGAATGCGGCCCCGCGCGGGCCGCGCTTCACGATCTGCGTTTTCTCGTACATACTGGCGAGCTTCTTGCGCATACGCTGCCGATAGTCACCAAAAAAGCGAGAACAATCATGTGGCAGGTCCTTCCCGATGAATACGTCCGTGCCCAGCTCGCGGTCGGCTCGCTCGTCGCGCTGGGCGTGGCGCGCGTGGTGGCCGCGGGAATCGGGGCGCAGCGCGGCTGGCGCATCGCGGCCGTGACGCGCTGGTTCATCGGTGCGGCGGTCGTGTTCTGCCTGCCGCAACTGGTCGAAGTGATCTTCGTCGGCGGTTCGCATACGGCGTTCGTCGAGTTGCAAGGCAAGATCATCGGCTGCGCGGTCGCGCTGTTTTGCGCGCCGATCGTCAGTCACAGGCTCGGCTACGAGTAACGCCGCGCGTCGCCGTTTTCATCCCGCGAGCGACGAACCCGGCACGCTGTGCGACAGCACCGCCGCCGCCACGAACACACCCGCCATCATCAGCGCTTCGACGCGCATCACGTTGATGACCGTATGCGCGTCCATCGTCGATGCCGAGCGCGACAGGCGCGGCAACGCCGACCAGCGGTTGAGCGCGCCGAACGCGAGCGCCGCCGCAACCAGCAGCATCTTCACGATCAACGCATGACCCCACGCGCTCGCGGTCAGCACCGCGGCCGATCCGCCGATGCCGCGCCACGCGTTGAACACGCCCGTCAGCACGACGAACGCGACCGCGATCGACGCCGCTCGCGACATGCGCGCGACCGTGCGGATCAGATATGCGCGCGCAAGCGACGTATCGAGCGCCGGCAACACGAACGCACCCGCGATCACAATGCCGCCCCACGCCGCCGTCGCGAGCAGATGCAGCGTCTGAACCGCTTCGGCGAGCGAGAACGCGCCGGCATCGGCGGCATGGCCGATCGCCGATTTGCCCGCCGCGACGATCAGCGCGGCAACGAGCGCCATGCCGATCCGCGTACCGGAAAGCGCGCCGCCGCCCGCCGACGCGAGCAGCAACAGCACGCTGCCCGCCAGTGCCACCGACCAGCCGATGCCCGCGTGCGTGCCCGTCGCGACGAGCCACAACGCGCCGCCCGCCTGCACGATCGGCGCGCCGCTCATCGCCGCCGCCTGCAGCCACAACGAAGCGAAGTTGCACAGAACGAGCGCGATGGCTGCGATCGGACCGCCGCGCGCCGCCCGCAACCAGCCGCGCCGCGCGGGCGATACGGTCGCGAACGCCTGTTCGCGCGACAGCCACACGTTCAGCAGCAGCGCGCCGAGTACGCAGGCGAAGGCCAGATCGGCGAGCGCGGCGAAGGCCGTCTGCGCGAGCGAGAGAGGATCGTCGTTCATCATGCGGAACCGGGCGCGGCGTGAACGCGCATTGCTAAAGGGAAGGTCATCGAAGGAATTTTGCGGAGTCTGAATGAAGGTCCACGGTGCAGCACAGCATCGAACACGAGCGAAACGCCTTGAATTTTTGCCGGACGCTTCCGAAACTGCATGAAGCACGTCGATCGGGCGTCTCGCATCGAGTCGAATATTTGTCGAGAGGCAATGAACCACACGCGCCTAGGAAGTTCGTCGCGGGTGGTCAATAGCCGCGCGGCATATTGTCGCGAATGCGCTGCAGCGGGACTTAGAGCGAGATTGTGTCAAATAGTCATCATCATGCATCGATGATAGAATGCCGCGTCGCATCAGAGGCTCGTCGAGCCGCTGTGGCCGTGGTCCGCCACCCACCGCCCCCTGCGTGGCCGTGGTTCGCCACCTTCGCACCGAGCCGCACGAAGCTCGGCAGGTCCCCGAATTTCATGGAGTGTCGCGTGTTTTCAAGACGCATTTTTCGTCCGCTGCTCGCTATGGCTTTTGCCTCGGCTCTGGTAGGCAGCGCTGGCGTTTTCAGCTCCGCCGCGCAGGCGCAGAACCAGCCGATCGCACCGGACACGATGGCCGCGCGCGTGCAAGGCTGTACCGCGTGCCACGGCGTTCACGGTGAAGGCACGGACAACGATTACTTCCCGCGTCTTGCCGGCAAGCCTGCCGACTATCTGTACAACCAGCTCCAGAATTTCCGCGAAGGGCGGCGCAAGTACCCGCCGATGAACTACCTCGTCACGTATCTCTCGGACGATTACCTTCATCAGATCGCGACGTACTTCTCGAACCAGCGCCCGCCGTATCCGACGCCCGTGAAGTCGAACGTGTCGGCCACGACGCTCGCGCGCGGCCAGCAGCTCGTGCTGAACGGCGATGCATCGAAGAACATTCCCGCGTGCGCGGCCTGCCACGGCAAGGGTCTGACCGGCATGCAGCCGGCCATCCCGGGTCTCGTCGGCCTGCATTCGGACTACATCAGCGCGCAAGTCGGCGCATGGAAGTCGGGCACGCGTCACGCGAAGGCGCCCGATTGCATGCAGCAGATCGCCTCGCGCCTGACGGACGACGACGTGACCGCCGTCGCCGCATGGCTCTCTACGCAAACCGCACCCGCCAACCCGGTGCCCGCGCCCGCTGGCTCGTTGAAGATGCCGCTCAAGTGCGGCAGCGAACCGCAATAAGGCGTCTGGAGCGACAACACAATGAAACGCAAGTCCCTGTTCGCACTTTCCTCGGCTGTCGTGGTGGCAGCCGTCGCAGCCGGCGCCGTCCTCTGGTCGGGCGGCGACAACCTGCATTCGGGCGGCGCCATCGCGGCGACGCCTGCCGACAAAGCCGCGCTCATCAAACAAGGTGAGTACCTCGCCCGCGCCGGCGACTGTATCGCGTGCCACACGGTTCGCGGCGGCAAGGAATTCGGCGGCGGCCTGCCGATGGCCACGCCGTTCGGCACGATGTTCACGCCGAACATCACGCCGGACGATCAATACGGCATCGGCAAGTGGACCTCCGACGACTTCTATCGCGCGATGCACACGGGCCGCTCGAAAGACGGTTCGCTGCTCTATCCGGGCTTCCCGTTCACGAGCTACACGAAGGTCACGCGCGCGGACTCGGACGCGATCTACGCGTATCTGCGCTCGGTGCCGCCGGTTTCCGAACCGAGCCGTCCGCATGAACTGCGCTTCCCGTTCAACAACCGCAACCTGCTGATCGGCTGGCGCACGCTGTTCTTCTCGGAAGGCGAGTACAAGCCGGATCCGACCAAGTCGGTCGAATGGAACCGCGGCGCGTATCTCGTCGAAGGCCTCGGTCACTGCGGCATGTGCCACACGTCGATCAACGCGATGGGCGGCCCGGTCAGCTCGGCGGCCTTCGCCGGCGGCCTCATCCCGCTGCAGAACTGGTACGCGCCGTCGCTGACGTCGAACAAGGAAGCCGGTCTGGGCGACTGGGACCTGAAGGACATCAACGATCTGCTGAAGACCGGCGTGTCGCAGCGCGGCGCGGTGTTCGGCCCGATGGCGGAAGTGGTTCACAACAGCCTGCAGTACATGACCGACGCGGACATCAACGCGATCTCGACGTATCTCAAGTCGATTCCGCAAAAGAAGGAAGCGCCGGAAGTCATGCAGCTGGAGACGTCCGAGAAGTTCGGCGGCGAACTGCTCACGCTCGGCAAGAAGGTCTACACCGAAAACTGCGCGAAGTGCCACGCGGAGAACGGTCTCGGCAAGCCGCCTGCATACCCGCCGCTCGCGAACAACCAGTCGATCCAGATGCAATCGGCCGTCAATCCGATCCGTATGACGCTGAACGGCGGTTATCCGCCGAGTACGGAAGGCAACCCGATGCCGCACGGTATGCCGCCGTTCGCACAGTCGCTGTCGGATACGGAAGTCGCCGCAGTCGTGACGTACATCCGTATGTCGTGGGGCAACCACGGCACGCCGGTGTCGCCGCAGCAGGTGAGCAACCTGCGTTCGGCGCCGCTCGACTGATGGCTTCATAGGTCCTTCGCCGGGACAGCGTACAATACGCATATGGGGCGCAGCCTTCGTGGCCGCGCCCCTTGTCTTTTGGTGAATTCGATATGCATGTCGGCGAGCGTTTTAACAGCATCAGCCATTTGATCGGCGCGCTGCTGTCGGTTGCGGGTCTGGCTGCGCTCGTCACGATGGGCGCGCTCGACGGTGACGCGTACAAGGTCGTGAGCTTCGCGGTGTACGGCGCGATGCTCTGCGCGCTCTACGTGATCTCCACGCTGTATCACTGCGCGCGCTCGCCGCGCATGAAAGCGATACTGCAGAAGTGCGATCACTCGGCCATCTACTTGTTGATAGCCGGCAGCTACACGCCGTATACACTAGTGACCTTGCGCGGTCCCTGGGGCTGGTCGCTCTTCGGCGTGAGCTGGGGGCTCGCCGCGCTCGGGATCGTGCAGGAACTCACGCTCGGGCGGCGAACCCGCAGCGTTTCGATGGTGCTGTACGTGTTGATGGGATGGCTCGCGCTCGTAGCCATTCATCCGCTCGTGACGGCGCTGCCGCCCGCGGGAACCGCGTGGCTGGTGGCGGGCGGCGTCGTGTACACCGCGGGCATCTGGTTTTTCATCAACGACGAGCGCATCCGGCACGGACATGGCATCTGGCATCTGTTCGTGCTCGCAGGCAGCCTGTGCCAGTTCGTGAGCGTCGCGCGCTATGTCGCGTGAGCGCCGGCTGGAACGGGTGCCGCAGCGTCGAAGTGTCCATCGATGCAACTAAGCGCCAGATGACGTGTCTTGATAGCACGTCGAACCTCGCGGCAACGCCCGGCGATCGCTGATCGCCAACTGGCCCGCCGCCCGATTTTCCTTCGAGCGATGCACATGCGCTCTGCCGGCCGAAACTTTTCGCCGTGGCCCATTCGCATGCGCGCCGTTCGACACAACGAATAAGCATCCAATTTATGTCCTTTGATTCACTCGGCCTGTCCGAACCTCTGCTTCGCGCCGTCAACGAACTCGGCTATTCCAGTCCCACTCCGATCCAGCTTCAGGCGATTCCTGCCGTTCTGAAAGGCGGCGATCTGCTCGCGGGCGCGCAGACGGGCACCGGCAAGACCGCCGGCTTCACGCTGCCTATCCTGCAGCGCCTGTCGCAACTCGCGCCCGTCACGGGTGGCGCCAAGCGTCCGGTGCGCGCGCTCATCCTCACGCCCACGCGCGAACTCGCCGCGCAGGTCGAAGAAAGCGTGCGCGCGTACGGCAAATATCTGAAGCTCAAGTCGACGGTGATGTTCGGCGGCGTCGGCATCAATCCGCAGATCGACGCGTTGAAGCGCGGCGTCGATATCGTCGTGGCGACGCCGGGACGTCTGCTCGATCACATGCAGCAAAAGACGATCGACGTTTCGCAGCTCGAAATTCTCGTGCTCGATGAAGCCGACCGCATGCTCGACATGGGCTTCATCCACGACATCAAGCGCGTGCTCGCGCGCCTGCCGGCGAAGCGCCAGAACCTGCTGTTCTCGGCGACTTTCTCCGACGAGATCAAGGCGCTCGCCGACAGCCTGCTCGATTCGCCCGCGCTGATCGAAGTCGCGCGCCGCAATACGACGGCTGAGACCGTCGATCAGAAGATCCATCCGGTCGATCGCGATCGCAAGCGCGAGTTGCTCACGCATCTGATCCGCGGCAACAACTGGTTCCAGGTGCTCGTGTTCACGCGCACGAAGCACGGCGCGAACCGGCTCGCCGAGCAGCTCACGAAAGACGGCATCAGCGCGCTCGCGATTCACGGCAACAAGAGCCAGTCGGCCCGCACGCGCGCGCTCAGCGAATTCAAGGCCGAGACGCTGCAGGTGCTCGTCGCCACCGATATCGCGGCGCGCGGCATCGACATCGATCAGTTGCCTCACGTCGTCAACTTTGATCTGCCGAACGTGCCGGAAGACTATGTGCATCGCATCGGCCGCACGGGTCGCGCGGGCGCGGAAGGCGAAGCGGTGTCGCTGGTGTGCGTGGACGAGCATCAACTGCTGAAGGACATCGAGCGCCTCATCAAGCGGCCGATTCCGCGCGAAGTGATTCCCGGCTTCGAGCCGGATCCGAACGCGAAGCCGGAGCCGATCCAGCGCCGCAGTCAAGGACGCGGCCAGGGACAAGGTCAAGGTCAGGGACGCCAGAATCCGCGTAACGGCGAGGGACGTTCGAGTGGCGAAGCACGCCGCGAAGGCGGCCGTCCGAACGGCGATGCACGCGGCGCGCGTCCGGCGAAGCCGAACAACGGCGGCGCGCAGCCTTCGCGCGATGCGCGCACTCACAGCAAGCCGAACGTGAACGCGGGTTCCGCGCCGCGTCGTCAGGAGCCGGTTCAAGCCGGTCAGGTCGCGAACTCGCGCAAGCCTGGCGGCAATCCCGGCGCATTGCTCGGCGGACGGCGCGACGCATTGCGATCGGGCGATCGCAGCCGTTAATGCATCTGTCGTGATTCAGGCGGCGACGCTCGCCGCCCGCTTCAGCCAGTCGAGTTGCTCGCGCCAGCGCGCGAGCGCCGATTGCGCTTCGGTCAGTTCGAAGGCGATTCCGTTCGTGAGTCGCGCATATCCCACCCGTTGAACCTCACCGCTCTCGATCGTGCCGACGAAGCACGCGAGCGGCACATCGTCGAGCGGCACGCGACGCACGTCCAGATGCACTTGATAAAACGCCTCATCGGATACGAAGGCGAGTGTCGCGCGTCCGCTCGCGGCGACAGCCTGCGCCGTCCGCGACGACGGCCACAACGCGAACGCGAGTCTGCGCGCATCCGGCGCGTACAGCTCACCAGCGCTCAACAAAGCGGTTCGCACGCGATGAGCCTCATCCGCCGCGCATAGCGAAACGGTGAAGCCGTCGTCGGCGCGAGCGAGCGCGCCGTCGAAGCGCGCGCGCAGCTCGGGCGGCCATTCATCGAAAACGGATTGCGACGAAAGCGACGGTCGGGGCGTGTTGTGATCGGTCATGAAAAGATGCCGGCTTTGCGCCGGCATCGTCGAACAAGGTTAGCGGAAGAATAACTGCGTCATCTTCGACAGCGGATAGTGCACGCCGGGTTGAATGCGCGCGGGCAGATCGAGCGGCTTGAGCAGCATCTTGATGGCCTGATCCGCCGACAGATTGCGCCGCACGAGCGCATTCACTCGCGCGGAGAGCTCGCGGTTGTACTCGACATCCTGCGCGCGCTCCGGATAACGAATCGCGAAGACGTGCCGCAGCGCGATCTCCGAATCCTCGCTTTTCAGTTCCACGACGCGCCGCACGAGCGCGCCGAGCACGGCCATGCGGCCATTGCCCTCGATCTTGTTCCACTTCTTGAAGAAATGGAAAAAGTGCTTGTAATGCCGCACTTCGTCCGTGCGGATGTTGTCGGTGATTTCCTTCAGCACCGGTTCATCCGAACAATCGTTGATCGCGCGATAAAGCGTGGCCGTTCCCGTCTCGACGACGCAGCGCGCAACCATCTCGAGCGCGCGCTTCTTCTCGAACTCCTCGTATGAACAAGTGAGCGAGTATTCGTCGAAGAAATTCCTGAACGCAGTGTCCCAGTCGAACTCGGGCCACACGTGGTTGATGTAGGTCTTGAGCGCCCTGCCGTGCTGCATCTCTTCGGGCTCCCATTCGTTGTTGAGCCACGCCGAGATTTCGGGATCGTCGTGAAAATACTTGCTGAGATTGCTCGTATAGAGGTCCGTCCCGCTCTCGATGAACGAGCAGGCGCACAACAACAAGAGAAGATGCTCGTTGGATGCCGCCTTCTGACGATCGATTCGCGTGAGATCGATGTCTTCGATGCGCCAAGGCATCACATGTGTACTGTCCGTATGCATATATCGCGCTCCCTGGCTGGACTGAACGCGCCATCGGCCGATGAGAAACGGCCGAGGTTCAGGCGACGCCGTGATTGGATCGACCCCGGCGCTGTTGACTTCAAGTGTCAGCGGCTTGTTTTCATCTTAGCCGCCCTGCAGTGAGTTTGCAGACATGGGGACAGACTCACCCGCGGCCCGCCAGTTCCATGCGTTCCAAATTCTTACGATCCGGCGCGGTCGAGTCGTCGGTGCGCTGCAGCATTATTCATGCCGGTCGGCTCTGTATATGGTTGCGTCGTGTTCGAAATGCAAAAGGCGGCCGAAGCCGCCTCGATTGTTTCGCGCGATGCCGTCGCGCAGCGCGCCGTTACGTTGCGCGTCGTGCCGCGCGCATGCGCCAGGCGACGATCGCCAGCGAGATTCCCGACAAGACGGCAGCCAGCAACACGTAGTAACTCGGCGCGAGCTTGTCCCCCGTGACATGGATGAAGGCTTCTACGATGGTCGGCGCAAAACCGCCAAACAGCGTGACGCCGAGCGCGTAGCCGATGGAAAGACCCGTCGAACGCACGCGAGTCGGGAAGATTTCGGACATAAGCGCGGGCATTGGACCGGAATACGCGGCCTTGAGAATGCCCGCGACCGATTGGAGAACGACCAGCGACGCGACTGTCGGATGCGCTTGCAGCCACGCAAACATCGGATAAATCGTGACGCCCATGATAATCGATGTACCGAGCATGATGCGGATGCGCCCGAGCCGGTCGGAGAGCGCGCCCATCAACGGAGAGAAGATGAACTGAAGTCCGCCATTGAGCACCACGACGGCGAACGATGCGGTCGCCGGCAGGTGCAACTGCTTGACTGCGTACAGCGGCATATAGAGTTGCAGGACGTACACGCCGACCGTCGATTGCGCGACGATGCCCACGGCCAGCAAAAGATTCAGCCATTGATTCGCGAACGACACGCCTGGCGCGCTCGCCTTCTGCGCGGAGCGCGTCGCGAGAAACTCCGGCGTTTCGTCCAGATGCGAGCGGATGTAATAGCCAACCGGCCCGACGAGCAGACCGAAGACAAACGGAATGCGCCAGCCCCAGCTTTCGAGTTGCGGCTGCGGCAGCCAGGCGCTGAGTACCGAGCCGAACGCCGCGGCCATGATCGCGGCAAGCCCTTGGCTCGCGAACTGCCAGCTCGCGTAGTAGCCGCGCCGCGCTTCGCTGTGCTCGACCATGAACGCGGTCGCGCTGCCGAACTCGCCGCCGACCGCGAAGCCCTGCACGAGACGCGCGAGCAAGATCAAAAGCGGCGCGGCGATTCCGATGTGCTGATACGAAGGCATCACGGCCATGGTGAGCGTGCCGACCATCATCAGCAGAATGGCGAGCGTGAGCGCGGCCTTGCGTCCTTTGCGGTCGCCGTAGATGCCGAGCACGATCGCGCCGAGCGGGCGCATCAGGAACGAGATGCCGAACGTGCCGATGGCAAGCATCGTCGAGAGCCATTCGTCATTCGACGGGAAGAACGCCTTCGCGATGACCGTCGCGAAATAGCCATAGACGAGAAAGTCGAACCACTCGAGCGCGTTGCCGATCGACGACGAGAACACGATGCGGCGGATCATCGCCTTGGATGGCGCCGGGTGCGGCGCGGGCGTTTGCGCCTGCGTCGGAGCAGCGCCTTGATACACGCGTTCGTTCATGATTTCTCCTATCCCGCTTCCATGTCGTGATGTCCGACCGAGGCCACGAGGCGCGGGCGCGCAGCCCCCTCGCCTGCACAATTGCGGCGATCGGATGCGTGGTTTTTTATCGACGGAGACCGGCCGACGGCGCGGCCTCCGATGGCAGCCTCAGAAGCCTGCGGCGAGTCCGTCGCGCCGGCTGTCGCTCGCCGCGACATAGCCGCGCTCCGGATCATTGCGATCCAGCTTCCAGATGTACTGGCCGGAGCCGAAGTCCATGTAGGGATCGTCGATGGACTTGATCGTGTGGCCGAGACCCTCGAGCGCGCGCGCGGTTTCGAGATCGAGCGTGGCTTCGATGTCGATCGTGAAGTCGCGGTTCACCTTCCAGCGCGGCGCGTCGCACGCGGCCTGCGGCTGCTGGCCGTAGTCGAGCATGCGTACGATGGATTGCAGATGGCCTTGCGGCTGCATGTCGCCGCCCATCACGCCGAAGCTCATGACGGCTTCCTGCCTGCCATCGACCTGCTGAGTGAGGAAAGCCGGAATGATGGTATGGAACGGACGCTTGCCGCCTTCCACGACGTTCGCGGACTTCGGATCCATCGAAAAGCCGCAACCGCGGTTCTGCAGCGCGATACCGGTGTCGGGAACGACCACGCCCGAACCGAAGCCCATGTAATTCGACTGGATGAAGCTGACCATCATGCCGCGCTCATCGGCGACGGACATATAGATGGTGCCGCCCGCCTTGGGCATGCCGAAGTCGAAGTGCGTCGCCTTTTTCGGATCGATGAGCTTCGCGCGTTCGGTCAGATAGGCGTCGTCGAGCATGTGTTCCGGCGTGACTTCCATCGAGCGCGGATCGGCGACGTAGCGATAGACATCCGCGAAGGCGAGCTTCATCGCCTCGATTTGCAGATGCTGCGACTCGATGCGATCGACGTTCAAAGCGCTCACGTCGAACTTGTCGAGAATGCCGAGCGCGATGAGCGCCGCGATGCCCTGTCCGTTCGGCGGAATCTCGTGCACCGTGTAGCCGCGATAATCCTTGCTGATCGGCTCGACCCAGTCCGCGCGATAGTTGCGCAGGTCGTCCATCGTCAACGCCGCGCCGCCCGCGCGCGCGAACGCGGCGATGCGCTCGGCGATCTCGCCTTCGTAGAACGCGCGCGGACCTTGCTGCGCGAGCAGGCGCAGCGTTTTTGCGTGGCCGGGGAAGCGCACGAGTTCGCTCACGTCAGGCGCGCGGCCGTGCGGCATGAATACATCGGCGAAACCCGGCATGTCCTTGAGCTCCGGCACCGCCGCCGCCCACTTGTAGGCGACGATGCTCGCCACCGCATGACCGCGCTCGGCGATTTCGATGGCTGGCTCCATCAGATCCGCGAAGGGCAGCGTGCCGAACTTCGCGTGCAACGCTTCCCACCCGGCGATGACACCCGGCACCGTCACGGCGTCCCAGCCGCGCTTGGGCTGGCGCGCGAGACCGTTTTCCTCGCCGTACTTGCGCCGGAAATAATCGACGTTCCACGCCGCCGGCGATACGCCCGAAGCATTCAGCCCGTGCAGCTTCCGACCGTCCCAGACGAGCGCGAAAGCGTCGCCGCCCAGCCCGCATGACACGGGTTCCACCACGGTAATGGCCGCCGCGGCCGCGATGGCTGCATCGACCGCATTGCCCCCCTTCCATAGCATGCGCAGACCGGCCTGCGCGGCGAGCGGATGAGACGTCGAAACGATATTGCGGGCGAACACCGGAAGGCGCGGGGTGGGATACGGGTTTTGCCAGTTGAAGCGAGTCATTGAATGAAGTCCGAAATTCCAGCGGGCAGAACGTGCCGGCCGACCTTGTGGCCAATCCGGGCAAAGGGGGAATATTGCATTGTCCGCTTAATCCAAAACAAATTCATTTATCGTATAAATTAATGCGCATTGCGCATTAACCGGGCGATCAGGCGTCGCTGATTGCGTGTGCTCGCATGCCGATCCTTGTGTGCGCCGCCGCACGAACCTCAAGTGGATTCTTCGAATTCGCGTGAGCGATGAACCGCTTCTGCATTGATAAAAAGTCAAAGCCAAAATTTTCTCGGCAAATTTGGCACTTGTCAGACGCTTGCCTACAATCCCAATTCCCGGCATCCGCAGCACAAAATCGACGCGTTTGCCCGGCAATTTTTCAGTTTTCCCGTACAACGTTTCGAAGCAAAAAGACCCGGCTTACAAGGCCGGTTGCTTATGCCGTTCGGTCGTCATGGAGAACACAATGCTGAGTCCGCACGAATTCGCCACGCTGCTATTGGTTCAGGAAGCGCCTAATCAGGTCGACATGGAACGCGAAGAGCTCGACGCCCTGCTCGAACGTCAGCTCGTCCAACTCGAAAATCTCGCATCGGGACGTCAGCAATGGCGCCTCACCGCCACCGGCGACTCCACAGTCAAGGCTTTCAAGCGTTACTCGTAGCACGCGGCAGGACTCGGGACGCGGTGCAAGGCCGCGTCCGCTTCACTTAACCTTCACCTACCGTCAAGTCGCGTCAGCCGGCCCGCAGTGTCGGGTCCACTGCCGCACGCCAGCTCAACGCCTGCGCGCGCTGCTCCAGGAAGAACTTGGCCCACGCGCTTTGCGCTTCGGGGCCGGGGTTCGCGCGATAAGCACGATACCGTTCTGCAATCGCCGCCTGGAATGCGCAGAAGCGCTCCTTCTGCAACCCGCCGCGCCGTTCGGCCACATAGGCATCGTAGAAGGCTGAATAGACCGATTGCGCGTCCGCGCCGTAGTCGACGGGCGAGGTCCCGCACATGTCCTGCAGCGCGCTGAACGACGGCGCGCCCAATGAGCCGTCCAGGCTGGGCGTGCCCACGCAGCCCGTCAGAAGCGCCGCGCCCAGCACGCCGGAAATCAACAGCATACGCATCGCACTCACCCTTCAATCGGTTTCGTGCCGCCAGTATCGGACGAACACGAACGCCGCGCCACTCGGCCGAATGGCATAGCCCAAATCCGCATTCGAGCGGTCGATGTCGCGCGGCTTATGCCGTTCGGCCAGCTTGTCCGCGTCGCCTCGCTCCGATAGATTGCGCAAACGGACAGCGCCTTTGCTGCCCGAAACGTCGACGTCCGTTCGAACCGGAGGAGACCATGCAGGATCAGTACGTTCTCGCGCTCGATCAGGGCACCACCAGCTCACGGGCCATGCTGTTCGACCGGAACGGCAACATCGTGTCCTTGGCGCAGAAGGAATTCCAGCAAATTTATCCCGAGGCGGGCTGGGTCGAACATGATCCGCGCGAAATCTGGTCGACGCAGGCAGGCGTCGCCGCGGAAGCCGTCACGCGCGCCGGCGCGAGCGCTGCTTCGATCGCGGCAGTCGGCATAGCGAACCAGCGCGAGACTACGATCGTCTGGGATCGCGAGACGGGCGCGCCGGTCTATAACGCGATTGTCTGGCAGGACCGCCGCACGGCCGGCTTCTGTGACGAGCTCAAGTCGCGCGGCCTCGAAGCGATGGTTCGCGCGAAAACCGGTTTGCCTATCGACGCATACTTTTCGGCGACGAAAATCCGCTGGATTCTCGATAACGTAGAAGGTGCGCGCGACAAGGCGAAGCAAGGGCGGCTCGCGTTCGGCACCGTCGATAGCTGGCTCGTGTGGAATTTCACGCGTCACGGCTTGCATGTCACCGACGTCACGAACGCCTCGCGCACGATGCTCTTCAACATTCACGAACGCCGCTGGGACGACGAACTGCTCGACGCGCTCGGCATTCCCCGCAGCATGCTTCCCGAAGTGCGGACGTCGGCGGAACGTTATGGCACGGCGCGAGGCACCGTGTTCAACGCCGATGTCCCGCTTGCAGCGCTTGCCGGCGATCAGCACGCCGCGCTCTTCGGCCAGATGTGCACGGATTCCGGCATGGTGAAGAACACCTACGGCACCGGCTGCTTTCTCGTCATGAACACGGGCGACAAGCCCATCGAGTCGCGCAACAACCTCGTCACCACGATTGCCTGGCAGATCGGCGATCACGTCAGCTATGCGCTCGAAGGCAGCATCTTCATCGCGGGCGCGGTCGTTCAATGGCTGCGCGACGGCCTCGGCCTCATCCGGCGCGCGAGCGAAATCGAGACGCTCGCGCGCGGCGTGCCGCACAGCGACGGCGTGTATCTCGTGCCTGCGTTCGCCGGGCTCGGCGCGCCGCACTGGAACGCGCGCGCACGCGGCACGCTCTTCGGCGTCACGCGCGGAACGACATCGAGTCATGTCGCGCGGGCGGCGCTCGATTCGATCGCCTATCAGTCCCTCGACGTCTTGAAAGCCATGGAAGCGGACTCGGGCATCCGCATCGGCGAATTGCGTGTCGATGGCGGCGCCTGCGCGAACGATCTGCTGATGCAATTCCAGGCCGACATTCTCGGCGTCGATGTCGCGCGTCCGCGCATCGCCGAGACGACGGCGCTCGGCGCGGCTTATCTGGCGGGGCTCGCGGTCGGCTACTGGAAGGACGTCGACGAACTCAAGGCGCAATGGCAACTGGAGCGCCGCTTCACGCCGTCGATGCCGAAACCGGAGATCGATTCCTGCCTCGCCGGGTGGCGCCGCGCGGTCAACGCGGCGAAGGCATGGGCGGACAGCTAACGGCTATGCATGGCGTATCGCACCCTTTCGCGTCGTGCGGCGGTGCAAAAACCGCCGGCGTGCGGTATCCTAAAAAAGCTCGCGAGCCTTGCGGCTTGCGGCATCGAGTACGTCTTCAGGGCGGGGTGCAATTCCCCACCGGCGGTATGTGGCGAGGCTTCGCGGCCGGACCACGAGCCCGCGAGCGCCCGCGCAGGATTCACGCGCGGGGTCAGCAGATCTGGTGAGATGCCAGAGCCGACGGTCATAGTCCGGATGAGAGAAGATGTGCAGATGGTCATGTCCGTCCCCTTGGCGATTTCCGCATCGTGCCGAACCGGACGCCGCCGCGCCTCTTGGCGCGTCGCCGTGGGGTGCCGTTCTGTCTGTTTGCAATGCCCTGAAACGTTTTTCGCTTACATTTCCTGCGAGAGCGTTTCACATGTCCCAGTCCCAAGCTGCCAGCCTGTCGTTCGCCACACCGGCCGTCATCGCCGATGACGCTTTTGCCGACCTTCCCCAGCTCGCTTCGTTCGACGTTCCGCCGCGCATCGCCGCCGCGCTCGACGCCATGCGCGAAGGCCGTCCGGTCGTGCTTCAGGACGACGACGATCGCGAGAACGAAGCCGATCTGATCGTCGCCGCCGAAAAACTCACCGACGCCACCATGGCCCTTCTGATCCGCGAATGCAGCGGCATCGTGTGCCTGTGTCTGCCCGACGACAAAGTACGCGCGCTCGAACTCCCGCCGATGGCCGCCGCGAACGGCAGCCGCTACGGCACGGCGTTCACCGTGTCGATCGAAGCGCGGGAAGGCGTGACGACGGGCGTATCGGCGGCGGATCGCGTCACGACGATCCGCGCGGCGATCGCCGAAAACGCGAACCCGGCGGACATCGTGCGGCCCGGCCACGTCTTTCCGCTGCGCGCGATGCCCGGCGGCGTGCTCGCGCGGCGTGGTCACACCGAAGGCACGGTCGACCTGGCGATCCTCGCCGGCCTCAAGCCTGCCGGCGTACTCTGCGAACTGATGAACGCCGACGGCACCATGACGCGCGGCGCGCAAGTCGAGCGTTTCGCGCAGGAGCACGGCCTGCCGATGCTGACCATCGCGGAACTGGTCGAATTCCGCGCGGCGCTGGCGGCCGCACGTGAATCCGTCGAGGAAGCGGCGTAAGGATCAGGAGAGCACGTCGCCGAAATCCCCGCGCACGCCCGCCGCGACGAGCGCGGGCAGCTCGTCCATGTGCTCCATGATTCGCGTGATGCCGGTTTCGCGCAGCACTTGCGCGTAGCCGGACGGAATATGGCTCGCGCCGACGAACGCGATGGTCTTCATGCCCGCCGCGCGCGCCGCCGTCAGTCCGGCGACGCTGTCCTCGACGACGAGGCAGCGCTCGGGCGCGACATCGAGCGTGCGCGCCGCGAGCAGATACACGTCGGGATAAGGCTTCGGCCGCTCGACTTGCTGCGCGCTGAACACGCGCGCGCCGACGATCTCGGAGAGCCCCGCCCGCCGCACCGACGCGCGCACGCGCTCCATCCGGCTGTTCGACACGACCGCCACCGGCAGGCCGCAGCCTTCCAGCGCGGCGCGCACGCCGGCGATCGGTCCGACCGAGCGCGCGAGTTCCACGGAAACGCGCGCCTCGATCGTATCGACGAAATCGGGCGGCATCACGATGCCGAACTTCGTCTCCAGATGAGTCAGGAAGCGCGAGGTCTGCTGTCCGAAAGCCGTCTTGACGACCGGTCTGAAGTCGATGCCGGGAAACGTCTCGGTGAGCACGTCCAGCATCACGCGATCCGCGATGACTTCGCTATCGACGAGCACGCCGTCGCAATCGCAGATGAGATGATCGATCATGTTGGCTCGAATTACGTTGAGCCAACATGATAAGCGCTCAGCAAGCGTCGGCTGCTTTTATGTCCGAGGTAACGCGCGGGACATCCAGGCGCGCGGCGAACCACGTCACCGCGAGCGCGGCCAGCGCGACCGCCGCCGCGGCCCACGGAAGCGCGTCGAGACCGTGACCGTGCGTCAGCACCGCGCCGCCGAGCCACGCGCCGCCCGCATTGCCGACGTTGAACGCGCCGATATTGAGCGTCGAAGCGAGATTCGGCGCGTCCTTCGCTTTCTCGACGACGCGCGTCTGCAACGGCGGCACCGTCGCGAACGCCGCGATGCCCCAGACGAAAATTGTCAGGATCGCGCCGGTCTGGCTGTGGCTCGTCTTCGCGAACACCGCCATCACGACGGCGAGCGCGAACAGAATGCCCATCAGCGACGGCATCAGCGCGCGGTCCGCAAGCTTGCCGCCGATCGTGTTGCCGATCGTCAGCCCGACGCCGAACAGCACCAGGATCAGCGTGACGGCGCGCGGCGAGAAGCCGCCCACCTGTTCGAGAATCGGCGCGATGTACGTGAACACGACGAACACGCCGCCGAAACCGAGCACCGTCATCGTGAGCGCGAGCCAGACCTGGCCGTCGCGCAGCACGCGCACTTCCCGGCCGAGCGTGCTCGGCGCGGCGTCGTGGCGGTTCGGCACGAGCGCGGTCACGCCGAGCGCGGACAATACGCCCAAGCCCGCGACGATCCAGAACGTCGCGCGCCAGCCGAGCTCCTGCCCGATGAACGTCCCGAACGGCACGCCCAGCACGTTCGCGAGCGTGAGCCCGGTGAACATCAGCGCGATGGCGCTCGCGCGCTTTTCCGCCGGAACGAGCGACGCGGCCACGACCGCGCCGATGCCGAAGAACGAGCCGTGCGCGAACGAGGTCACGACGCGCGCGACCATCAGCAGGCCATAGCCCGGCGCGAGCGCGCACAGCACGTTGCCGACGATGAACACGAGCATCAGCAACTGCAGCGCGAGCTTGCGCGGCAGCTTGCTCGTCAGCACGGCGAGCAGCGGTGCGCCGACCGCGACACCGAGCGCGTAGCCCGTGACGAGCAGCCCCGCCGATGGAATCGTCACAGAGAGATCGTGCGCCACGTTGGGCAAGAGGCCCATGATGACGAACTCCGTCGTGCCGATGGCGAATGCGCTGATCGCAAGCGCGAGAAGTGGAAGAGGCATGATGAGATGGAAGGGTTTACACGTAGCGCATTGTGCAAGCCACGCAGCGATTTGAGAATTGGCCTACCCTTTGAATTATTCTCAAACCGGATTTGAAAATGACGATGGATCGGCTCGGCGACATGCGCCTGTTCGTGGAAGCTGCGTCGGCGGGAAGCCTGTCGGCGGCGGGCCGCAAGCTGGGCCTGTCGCCGGCGGCGGCGAGCGCGCGGCTCATCAAGCTGGAAAAAGCGCTGCACACGCGGCTCTTCGAGCGCACGACGCGCCAATTGCGCGTAACCGACGAAGGCCGCGTGTATTTGCAGCATTGCCGGATCGCGCTGCAGGCGATCGACGATGCCGAAGCCGCGCTGCAGGCCGGCCAGAACGTCGTGCGCGGCAAGGTTCGCATTTCGGCGACATCGAATTTCGGTCGCTCGATGCTGAACGGCTGGCTCGACGAATTCAGCGCGCTGCATCCGGACGTGAAATTCGCGCTCACACTATCGGATTCGGTGTCGAATCTTTTGCTGGAAGAGATCGATCTCGCGATCCGCTTCGGCGCCCCGCCCGACAGCGGCCTCGCCGCCCGCGCGCTCGCGCCGAATCGCCGCGTGCTGTGCGCGTCGCCCGCGTATCTCGCGCGCATGGGCGTGCCCGAAACGCCCGCCGATCTGACCGGGCATGACTTCCTCGTCGTCGTTACGGCGAACGGGCCGCTCAACGAGCTCGTCTTCGTGCGCGGCGACGAGCGTTACGCGTACACGATTCCGCTCGCCGACGCCTGGGAAACCAACGACGGCGCGCTGCTGCGCGAATGGGCGCTCGCGGGCCACGGCATCGCGCATAAATCGATCTGGGATATCGCCGCCGACGTGCGCGCCGGCACGCTGCAGATGGTGTTGCCCGACTGGTGTACGCACGAAGCCGCCGTGCACGCGCTTTTTCACGCCAATCGGTACATGGCGCCGCGCGTGCGGGTGCTGCTGGACTTTCTCGTCGAGCGTTTCGAAAAAACGACGAACGACCTGCTCGGCGACCTGGCGTATCCGCCCGACGCGCGCGGGAAGCGTCGGGAATGGCGGCCAGAGCTATAATATTGGGTCAAATACAGTAAAAAGCGGTGCAGATCAGTGTAATTGCGCCGCAAATTCCCTCTTTAATCTCTTTTACAGCGCCCCCAGGTTAACCACTGCGACCGGCGACGATTCATGACCAAGAAAGTTTATGTAAAGACCTTCGGCTGCCAGATGAACGAGTACGACTCCGACAAGATGGTCGACGTGCTCGGCGCGGCGGAAGGACTCATCAAGACGGATACGCCCGAAGACGCGGACGTCATTCTGTTCAATACGTGCTCGGTGCGCGAAAAAGCCCAGGAGAAGGTGTTCTCCGATCTCGGCCGTGTGCGCGAGCTGAAGGAAGCGAACCCGAATCTGCTGATCGGCGTCGGCGGTTGCGTCGCGAGTCAGGAAGGCGCGTCGATCGTCGCGCGTGCGCCGTATGTCGATCTCGTGTTCGGTCCGCAGACGCTGCATCGTCTGCCCGCGATGATCGATCAGCGCCGCGCGACCGGCCGCGCGCAGGTCGACATCACGTTTCCGGAAATCGAGAAGTTCGATCATCTGCCGCCGGCGCGCGTCGATGGCCCGAGCGCGTTCGTGTCGATCATGGAAGGCTGCTCGAAATACTGCAGCTACTGCGTCGTGCCGTACACGCGCGGCGAGGAAGTGTCTCGCCCGCTCGACGACGTGCTCACCGAAGTCGCCGGTCTCGCGGACCAGGGCGTGCGCGAAGTCACGCTGCTCGGCCAGAACGTGAACGCTTATCGCGGCGCGCTGACGCTCGGTTCGAGCGAGATCGCGGATTTCGCGACGCTCATCGAATACGTCGCGGACATTCCGGGCATCGAACGCATCCGCTATACGACGTCGCATCCGAAGGAATTCACGCAGCGCCTGATCGACACTTACGCGAAAGTGCCGAAGCTCGTCTCGCATCTGCATTTGCCGGTGCAGCACGGCTCGGATCGCATTCTGATGGCGATGAAGCGCGGCTACAGCGTGCTCGAATACAAGTCGGTCATCCGCAAGTTGCGCGCGATCCGCCCGGATCTGTCGCTGTCGACGGATTTCATCGTCGGCTTTCCCGGCGAGACCGAAGACGATTTCAACAAGATGATGGCGCTCGTCGACGAGATGAGCTACGACACGAGCTTCTCGTTCATCTACAGCCCGCGCCCCGGCACGCCGGCAGCGAATCTGCACGACGACACGCCGCGCGAAGTCAAGCTGAAGCGTCTGCAGCATTTGCAGGCGACGATCGAGGAAAACGTGCAGCGCATCAGCGAATCGATGGTCGGCAAGGTCGAGCGCATTCTGGTCGAACGCCCGGCGCGCAAGGATCCGAACGAACTCGCGGGACGCACGCAGAACAACCGCGTCGTCAATTTCCCGGCGCCGGCAGAATCGCACGCGCGGCTCATCGGCCAGATGATCGACGTGAAGATCGTGCATGCCTATCCGCACTCGCTGCGCGGCGAACTGGTCATGGCGCCCGAGCTTGCGCACTAAAGACAGGAACTCAAGTTCACTTTGAAGAACGCTCCCACGCAGCATCTGGAATTCACCGCTCCGCGCGACGACAACGCGCGGCTCGCCAACCTCTGCGGCCCGCTCGACGAAAACCTGCGGCAGATCGAGCAGGCGCTCGATGTGACGCTTTCGCGACGCGGCCACAAGATCGCGATTCGTGGTCGTGGCGCCAAAGTCGCGCTCGCGGCGCTCGAAAACTTCTACAACCGCGCGCGGGATCCGATTTCCGTCGACGACATTCAGCTCGCGCTCGTCGAAGCGCGTCATGCGACGCGTCGCGCGAAGGATGCGCGCGAAGCTAACGGCGAAGAAGGCGAAATCGATCCGCGTTTTCGTGGCGATCCCGATCATCCGTTCGATGAACCGAGCGCGACGATCGATCTCGGCGAAGACGAAGACCACGGTCCGAAGCTCTACACGCGACGCGCCGATCTGCGCGGACGCACGCCCGCGCAGCGCGAGTATCTGAAGCAGATCATCGCGCACGACGTGACCTTCGGCATCGGGCCGGCGGGCACGGGCAAGACGTATCTCGCGGTCGCGTGCGCGGTCGATGCGCTCGAGCGCGATCAGGTCAAGCGCATCGTGCTGACGCGCCCCGCCGTCGAAGCGGGCGAGCGGCTCGGTTTTCTGCCGGGCGATCTCGCGCAGAAGGTCGATCCGTATCTGCGTCCGCTTTACGACGCGCTTTACGATCTGCTCGGCTTCGACAAGACCGCGAAGATGTTCGAGCGCCAGATGATCGAAATCGCGCCGCTCGCGTACATGCGCGGGCGCACGCTGAATCACGCGTTCATCATCCTCGACGAAGCGCAGAACACCACGCCCGAGCAGATGAAGATGTTCCTGACGCGGATCGGCTTCGGCTCGAAGGCGGTCGTCACCGGCGATACGACGCAGGTCGACTTGCCGCGCGGCCACAAGAGCGGCCTGATCGAGGCGCAGCATGTGCTGTCGGAAGTGCGCGGCATCGCGATCACGCATTTCACGTCGGCGGACGTGGTGCGGCATCCGCTCGTCGCGCGCATCGTCGAGGCTTACGACGCGCAATCGCAGAAAGACGCCGCGCTCGCCGAGGCCGCGCGCGCTGCGCAACAGCAAGCGCAGAAGCCCGAATAATGCCGCGCCTCACGTTGACCCTGCAGTTTCCAGCGGCGAAGGCGTATCCGTCGCACAAGGCGATCCTGCCGCGCGCGACGGTCGCGCGCTGGATCAAGGCGTCGCTGTTCGCGGACGCCGAACTGACCGTGCGCTTCGTCGACGAAGAAGAAGGCCGGATGCTCAACCGCACGTATCGGCAGAAGGATTACGCGACGAACGTGCTGACTTTCGCGTATGCAGAATCGGAGGACGATCCGGTCGCGGGCGATCTGATTCTGTGCTGCCCGGTCGTCGAGCGCGAGGCGGCCGAACAGGGCAAGCCGCTCGCCGCGCATTACGCGCATCTGATCGTCCACGGCACGCTCCATGCGCAGGGCTACGACCATGAAGTCGAGAGCGAAGCGCAAGAGATGGAATCCATCGAGACGGATATCATGCAGTCTCTGGGATTTTCCGATCCTTACGTGCCTTCGACCTGAAGCCGGTCCGATGTCCCCGATGTTCCCAACGCGCCGTGAACGACAAGCTGCCCGAACCCACGCATCCCGAGTCACTTCCTGACATCGCGCCCGAGCCGTGCGCCGGCTATCCGCCCGCGCTCGGCGAATCCGCATTGTGGACGGATGCCGAACTTGCGGCATCGCGCGAGGCGGCGTTCGCGCATTGGGACGGCGAGTCGGACGTGTGGCTCTTCGGCTACGGTTCGCTGATCTGGAACCCCGGGCTGCCGACAGTCGAAGCGGTGCGCGGCAAAGTGCATGGCTATCATCGCGGGCTTTATCTGTGGTCGCGCGTGAATCGCGGCACGCCGGAGCAGCCGGGTCTCGTGCTCGCGCTCGATCGCGGCGGCTCGTGCACCGGCATGGCGTTCCGGCTCGCGGGCGTCGGAGCGATCGAGCATCTCGACGTGCTGTGGCGCCGCGAAATGGCGATGGGTTCGTACCGCCCCGCGTGGCTGCCCTGTACGCTCGCGGACGGACGGCGCGTCGATGCGCTCGCGTTCGTCATGCGGCGCGATGCGGCGTCTTATACCGGCAAGCTCGCCGATCCGGTCGTGCGCACGGTGCTCGGCTGCGCGAGCGGCCGATATGGGACGACGCTGGATTACGTCAGCCGGACGGTGGAGGCGCTGCGCGAGAGCGGCATGCCGGATCGGGCGCTGGAGGCGTTGTTGAAGCGTTGCCAGGCGCAGGGCGGACGCTGACGTTGGCGCTTTTTGCCTCCATATGATTTTCGCGCCTGACATCGTCCATTCGGCCAACGCTTTCCGCTGGACATACTTCTCGCACATTTATCGGCTAGCATGGCTGAAGTCATGCGCGCCGCGCCACGCAGCCCGCTTTTTGCCTTGGTGTATGCTTAACTTTCCGCTAACCTGCGCCCGGGAACTCCCGGGCGCTCCGCTATGAACGATCCCTATCCCAGTCGACGCCACACCGACAAACCGCAAGAAAAGCGCTCGCTCCTCGAACGCCTGACCGATTTCATCTCGCACGAGCCGGAATCGCGCGACGAACTTCTCGAGGTGCTTCAGGACGCGCACGAGCGCAACCTGCTCGACGCCGACTCGCTCTCGATGATCGAAGGCGTCTTTCAGGTGTCCGACCTCTGCGCGCGCGACATCATGGTGCCGCGCGCCCAGATGGACGCCATCAACATCGCGGAAACGCCCGCGGAATTCATCCCCTTCGTGCTCGAAAAAGCACACTCGCGCTATCCGGTGTACGAAGGCAATCGCGACAACGTCATCGGCGTGCTGCTCGCGAAAGACCTGCTGCGCTACTACGCCGAAGAAGAATTCGACGTGCGCGGCATGCTGCGCCCCGCCGTCTTCATCCCCGAATCGAAGCGTCTGAACGTACTGCTGCACGACTTTCGCGTGAACCGCAATCACATCGCGATCGTCGTCGATGAATACGGCGGCGTCGCCGGCCTCATCACGATCGAGGACGTGCTCGAACAGATCGTCGGCGACATCGAGGACGAATACGACTTCGACGAGGAAGCCGGCAATATCATCGCGACGCCCGACGGCAAGTATCGCGTGCGCGCGCTCACCGGCATCGAGCAATTCAACGAGGAATTCGGCACCGATTTCTCCGACGAAGAAGTCGATACCATCGGCGGACTCGTCACGCATCGCTTCGGGCGCGTGCCGCATCGCGGCGAAAAAGTACGCATCGACGATTTCGTGTTCGAGATCCTGCGCGGCGACGCCCGCCAGATTCACGTTCTTCTCGTGCGGCGCGTGCCGAATCTCGCGCAGCAACATCACCACGCGGGCGACGACGAAGACGAACTGCGCGACTAAGCGCTTCGCGGGCGCCGCAGCCGAACGGCGCCCGCTGTCAGTCCTACACTCGCTTTTGCCGTTTCATCTCGACCGTCATCAATGGCCGATTCATCGTTTCGCTTTCTCTCCCGTCAACGCGACGTCTCCGTGACACCCGATACGCGTCGCGCATTGCCGTTCTGGCATTACCTCGTCGCCGCCGTGCTCGGCGCGATCAATACGCTCTCCTTCGCGCCGACGCCGCACGGCGGATGGATCGAGCTCGCCGTGTTCGCGTTGTTCTTCGCGTGGCTCTCGCGCGCGAACGGCTGGAAAAGCGCCGCCGCGACGGGCTGGGCATTCGGCTTCGGCAACTTCGTGACGGGCGTGTGGTGGCTCTACATCAGCATGCATGTCTACGGCGGCATGGCCGCGCCGCTCGCCGCCGCCGCCGTCGCACTGTTCTCGCTGTATCTCGCGATCTATCCGGCGTTGTCGAGCGTGGTCTGGTCGTTCGTCGCGGGGCGCGCGCGCTTCGGCGATGAAGACGCCGCCACCGCACGCGACATCGAAGCATCGCCGCGCTATGCGCCGACATGGCACGGCGCGTTCGCGTTCGCGAGCGCCTGGGCGCTCGGCGAATGGCTGCGCGGCCTCGTGTTCACCGGCTTTCCCTGGCTCGCGAGCGGTTATGCGCAAGTCGACGGTCCGCTCAAGGGCTTCAGCGCGATCGTCGGCGTGTACGGCGTCGGCTGGGTGCTCGCGCTCGTCGCCGCGCTGATCGTGCAGGCCGTCTATCACTTGCGCAAGACGCGGCGGCTCGCGTTCGCGCCGGGCGTCGTCGCGGTTGCGCTGATCGTCGCGGGCATGCTGCTGTCGCTCGTTCAATGGACGACGCCCGCCAACGCACCGCTCGACGTGCGTCTCTTGCAAGGCAACGTGAAGCAGGAAATGAAGTTCGAGCAGTCGGGCGTCGATGACTCGCTCGCGCTCTACAAGCGCCTCATCACCGAGAAGCCCGCTGATCTGATCGTCACGCCGGAAACCGCGCTGCCGGTGCTGTCGGTGCAGATTCCGCAGGATTTCGCCGTCGCGATCCGCAATTTCGCCGACGACACGAACTCGTCGATTCTCTTCGGCGCGATCGGCGTCACGATTCTGCCCGATGGCCGCGCAACCGATTTCACCAACAGTCTCTTCGGCGTCACGCCGCATGTGAACGGCGTGTATCGCTACGACAAGCATCATCTCGTGCCCTTCGGCGAATTCGTGCCGCCCGGCTTTCACTGGTTCGTGCGCATGATGGGCATTCCGCTCGGCGATCTCGCGCGCGGGCCGATCGCGCAGAAGGCATTCGTCGTGCACAACCAGCCGGTCGCCGTCGATATCTGCTACGAGGACATCTTCGGCGAAGAGATCGCGCGCACGATCCGCGAGCAGGAAACGCCCGCGGGCATTCTCATCAACTCGACGAATCTCGCGTGGTTCGGTAATACCATCGCGCTCGATCAGCACTTGCAGATCGCACGGATGCGGTCGATGGAAACCGGCCGGCCGATGCTGCGCGCGACCAACACGGGCATGACGGCGGCGATCGCGGCCAACGGCGATGTCATCTCGAAGCTGCCGACGTTCGCCACGGGCGTGCTCGAAGCGCGCGTGCAAGGCACGTCGGGCAGCACGCCGTATGTGACGAGCGGGAACATGACGGTGATCGCGGTATCGCTGATTCTGCTGGCGTTCGCGTTTGCATTCGCGCCGAATCGGAAACGTTCGGGCGAGCGTTGAACATCGGCTGAAACAAAGCCGCGTCGCGCGATGCGACGCGGCCCGCCTTCTCCCAAAAAGCCGCACCCGCCCGTCCGTTCGGCTAAAATTCTCCGTTTAAGTACTTCGGCCGAGCCTCCGAGTCGCGTCGTCACGACGATGGCCGCGCCGCGTTCGCCCGCAAAAGGCAATCATGCTCACTTTCCAGCAAATCATTCTGACGCTGCAGTCCTACTGGAACGAAAAGGGCTGCGCGCTCCTCCAGCCGATCGACATGGAAGTCGGCGCAGGCACCTCGCACGTCCACACGTTCCTGCGCGCGATCGGCCCGGAGCCGTGGCGCGCGGCCTACGTTCAACCGTCGCGCCGCCCGAAGGACGGCCGCTATGGCGAGAATCCCAACCGCCTGCAGCACTACTATCAGTATCAGGTCGTGCTGAAGCCCGCGCCGGAAAACATCCTCGATTTGTACCTCGGCTCGCTCGAAGCGCTCGGCTTCGATCTGAAGCAGAACGACGTGCGCTTCGTCGAGGACGACTGGGAGAACCCGACGCTCGGCGCCTGGGGACTCGGCTGGGAAGTGTGGCTCAACGGCATGGAAGTGACGCAGTTCACGTACTTCCAGCAAGCGGGCGGCATCGACTGCAAGCCCGTGCTCGGCGAAATCACCTACGGTCTCGAACGCCTCGCCATGTACCTGCAGAAGGTCGAGAACGTGTACGACCTCATCTGGACCGAATGGGAAGAAGACGGCCCGAACGGCCGCGAACTGCGCCGCCTCACCTACGGCGACGTGTATCACCAGAACGAGGTCGAGCAGTCCACGTACAACTTCGAGCACGCGAACGTCGATCTGCTGTTCACGTTCTTCAAGAGCTACGAAGAAGAAGCGAAGAAGATGATCGATGCGAAGCTCGCGCTACCCGCGTATGAGCTCGTGCTGAAGGCCGGCCATACGTTCAATCTGCTCGATGCGCGCGGCGCCATTTCCGTGACTGAGCGCGCGGCGTATATCGGCCGCATCCGTGCGTTGTCGCGCCTCGTGGCGCAGGCTTATTACGATTCGCGCGAAGCGCTCGGCTTCCCGATGCTCGGCAATCCGGTCAAGGGCGATCGCGATCTCGTCAGCGACGAGCAGGAAGCGCAGCGTCCGGCATGGGCGCCGCCGCTCAAGGTGGAAAGCACGCCGCCGGGCGAACCCAGCAACAACGAACAGGTTTGACGAGGCTCGCTAGAACAATGACGCAATCCAACCACGCTTCGCTCCTCGTCGAGCTGCTCACCGAAGAACTGCCGCCGAAAGCGCTTGCGCGTCTCGGCACCGCTTTCGCCGATGGCATCGTCGAGCGTCTCGCCGCGCGCGATCTCATCGACGGCGCGCCTTCGTTCGAAAAGTACGCGACGCCGCGCCGCCTCGCCGTGCTCATCCGCAATGTGCGCGATGTCGCGCCGGAAAAGCAGGTGCGCGAGAAAGTCTTGCCGGTAACGGTCGCGCTCGATAAGGAAGGCAACCCCACGCCGCCGCTCGCGAAGAAACTCGCGGCGCTCGGCTTCCCCGACTTTCCCATCGCCGAACTCGAACGCGCGCAGGACGGCAAGGCCGAAGCCTTCTTCCTGCGCTACGCCGCGCCCGGCGCGACGCTCGCCGACGGCCTGCAAGCCGCGCTCGACGAAACCCTCGGCAAGCTGCCCATTCCGAAGGTCATGACGTATCAGCGTCCGGACGGCACCAGCGTGCAGTTCGTGCGTCCGGTGCAGCGCCTGATCGCGATGCACGGCCGCGACGTCGTGCCGGTCAGCGCGCTTGGCGTCGATGCGGGCGATACGACCATCGGGCATCGCTTCATGTCGGAAGGCTTCGTCGCGATCGCTCATGCCGACGACTACGCCGACACCCTGCTCGACAAAGGCCGCGTCGTCGCGAACTTCGACGATCGCCGCGAATCGATCCGCACGCAACTGCAGGCGTTTGCGGGCGAAGATCGCGTCGTGATGCCCGAAGCGCTGCTCGACGAAGTGAACGCGCTCGTCGAATGGCCGGTCGTCTACGAATGCCGCTTCGACGAGGAATTCCTGCAGGTGCCGCAGGAATGTCTGATCCTCACGATGCAGACGAACCAGAAATACTTCGCGCTCACGGACCAGAACGGCAAGCTGCGCTCGCGTTTTCTGATCGTGTCGAATATCGATACGAAGACGCCCGGCGAGATCGTCGAAGGCAACGAGCGCGTCGTGCGCCCGCGCCTCGCCGACGCAAAGTTCTTCTTTACGCAGGACAAGAAGAAGCGCCTCGAAGATCGCGTGCCGCTGCTCGCGAACGTCGTCTATCACAACAAGCTCGGCTCGACGCTGCAGCGCGTCGAGCGTCTCGAAGCGCTCGCGGGCGAAATCGCGCCGATGGTCGGGGTCGATCCCGCGCTGACGCGCCGCGCCGCGCGTCTCGCGAAGGCGGATCTGCTGACCGACATGGTCGGCGAATTCCCCGAGCTGCAAGGCACGATGGGCACGTACTACGCGCGTCACGACGGCGAGCCGGAAGAAGTCGCGCTCGCGTGCTCGGAGCATTATCAGCCGCGCTTCTCGGGCGACGAAACGCCGTCGACGGGCGTCGGTGCCGCGGTCGCGCTCGCGGACAAGCTCGAAACGATCGTCGGCATCTGGGGCATCGGGCTCGCGCCGACGGGCGAGAAAGATCCGTTCGCGCTGCGCCGTCACGCGCTGGGCGTGCTGCGCATCCTGCTCGAAAAGAAGCTGCCGGTCGATCTGCGCGATCTCGTCGGCGCGGCGCAACGTCAGTTCGCGGGCATGCCGCAAGTCGCCGATTCGACCGAAGCGGTCTACGCCTTCTTCCTCGATCGTCTGCGCGGACTGTTGCGCGAGCGCGGCTTCGAAGCGAACGATATCGAAGCGGTCCTGAGCCTGAACCCGACGCGCCTCGACGACATCGTCGCGCGCCTCGACGCCGTGCGCGAATTCGCGGCGCTGCCGGAAGCCGCGGCGCTCGCGGCGGCCAACAAGCGCATCTCGAACATTCTGAAGAAGTCGGAGCAAGGCGCGCCTTCGGTGGTCGACAAGGAACTGCTCGTCGAAGCGGCCGAGAAGGATCTGTACGCGCAGATCGAGCAAGTGACGCCGCGCGTGCAAAGCCAGCTCGCCGCGCGCAACTATACGGAGGCGCTCACCGCGCTCGCCGCGTTGCGCGAATCCGTCGATACGTTCTTCAACGACGTGATGGTGAACGCGGAAGACCCGGCGCTGCGCAACAATCGTCTTGCGCTGCTCAACGCGCTGCATCAGCAGATGAACTGCGTCGCCGACATCTCGAAGCTCGCTGCTTAAGAAACGCCGCCCATGGTCATGAACCGCAAACTGGTCATCCTCGATCGCGACGGCGTCATCAACGTCGATTCGGATGCCTTCATCAAGTCGCCGGACGAATGGGTCGCCATTCCCGGCAGTCTCGAAGCGATCGCGCGGCTGAACCAGTCGGGCTATCGCGTGGCGATCGCGTCGAATCAGTCGGGCATCGGGCGCGGTCTATTCGACATGGCCGCACTCAACGCAATGCATCAGAAGATGAATCGCGCGGTCGCGGCCGTCGGCGGGCGCATCGACGCGGTGTTTTTCTGCCCGCACACGGCCGAAGATCAGTGCGATTGCAGAAAGCCCCGGCCCGGCATGCTGCAACAGATCATCGACCGCTTCGAGATCGATCCGGAAGATACGCCGGTCGTCGGCGATTCTTTGCGCGATCTCCAGGCGGGCGCGGCGCTCGGCTTTCCCACGCATCTCGTGCTGACCGGCAAAGGCGAAAAGACGCTCAAGGAAGGCCAGTTGCCCGAAGGCACCCTCGTTCACAAGGACTTGCGCGCATTCGCGCTCGATTTCCTCGCGCGGCATCAGGATCGCGCCGCGGCTCAGTAACAGATATTCCATGCGCTTCATCCGTTCGTTGCTGTTGATGCTTTACTTCGTCGTGTACACGGTGCCGTACGCGATCGCCTGCTTCATCGCGTTTCCGTTCATGCGCGCCGACAAGCGCTACTGGATGGCCGCCGGCTGGTGCAAGTCGACGATCGTCGTGCTGCGGCATCTGATCGGCATTCGCTACACGATCGAAGGCATGGAGAACCTGCCGAATGGTCCGGCCGTGCTGCTGTCGAAGCATCAGTCCGCATGGGAGACGCTCGCGTTTCCCGCGCTGATGCCGCGGCCGCTCTGCTACGTGTTCAAGCGCGAGCTGCTCTATGTGCCGTTCTTCGGCTGGGCGCTCGGACTCCTGAAGATGGTGCACATCGATCGCAAGCAGGGCCGCGACGCCTTCGTCTCCGTCACCAGGCAAGGCCGCGCGCGCATGGACGAAGGCGCGTGGATCATCATGTTCCCCGAAGGCACGCGCACACGCGTCGGCAGCCAGGGCAAGTACAAGACCGGCGGCGCACGCTTCGCGGTTGCAACCGGCGCGCCGGTCGTGCCCATCGCGCACAACGCCGGTCACGTGTGGCCACGCAATTCGTTCATCAAATATCCGGGTATAGTCACGGTGTCGGTCGGCAAGCCGATCGATACGGCCGGTCTCACGCCCGAGGAAGTGAACGCGCGCGTCGAAAGCTGGATCGAGACGGAAATGCGCCGCATCGATCCGCACGCTTACGCCGTGTCGAACGCGCAGCCGGCCAAAGCCGGCGCTGCGGGCGCGGGCCGCTGACGCGGCGGCGGTCGATTCGAGCCGAGGCGTGCCCTACTCTTTCTTCTCGTCATTCCTGCGCCGTGAGCGCAAAGCGGAGCCGATGCAGAAAGCCCCTTCGCGACAGCGCCCCGCCGTCGCGCTCGATACCCTGCAACTCGATCTGCCGTTCGAGCATGCGCCGGCTTACTCCGGCGCGCCGCCCGCGAACGGACCGGCTCCGCTGCGCGGCGATGTTCCCCCCGCCGATCCCGTTCCCGTCCTCACGCCCGCTGCACCGAACGCGCCCACCGCACCGCTGCCCGATGGCGTGCGCCTGCGTCGCATCGTGCTCAAAGCGGGCGCGCTCGAATACCGGTTGCGTCGTTCGTCGCGGCGCACGATCGGCTTTTGCATCGACGGAACCGGGCTCGCGATCACCGCGCCGCGCTGGGTGACGATCGCCGATATCGAAAGCGCGATTCTCGACAAGCAGAACTGGATCGTCAGGAAGCTCACCGAATGGCAGACGCGCGTGGAGCAGCGCGCGCTGCCGCGCATCGAATGGAAGGACGGCGCGCAGTTTCCGTTTCTCGGCAAGACGATCAGCGTGTCGCTCAACTCTGCGAGCGCGCTTTCGTTCGATGACGAAACCAGCGTGCTCACGCTTCCGCTGCCAGCATCCGCCGACGCGCAGCAGATCAAGGATCGCGTGCAAGGCTGGCTGCAAAGCGAAGCGAAGCGCATCTTCGGTGCGCGGCTCGCGGTCTATGCGGCGAAGCTCGGCGTCGAGTACCGCGCGTATGCGCTGTCGTCGGCGGCGACGCGCTGGGGCAGTTGCTCCAGCGACGGCAAGATTCGCCTCAACTGGCGGCTCATCCATTTTCCGATGTCGATCATCGATTACGTCGTCGCGCACGAGCTGGCGCATCTGCGCGAGATGAATCACAGCCCGCGTTTCTGGCAGACGGTGGAATCGATCTTCCCCGAGTTCCGCGAGGCGCGGCATACGCTCAAGCATCATCCGCCGGACTTGCTGCCGGCACTGTGAGCGCGGTCAGCGCGTAAAAAGCGCCGACGGTACAATTTCATTCCTGTCCCCGCAAACCTACAAACAGGAATCCCACCATGCGACTCCTCCACACGATGCTGCGCGTCGGCGACCTGCAGCGTTCCATCGATTTCTACACGCGCATTCTCGGCATGCATGTGCTGCGTCAAAGCGAAAACACCGAGTACAAGTACACGCTCGCGTTCGTCGGCTACGGCCCGGAAAGCGAGAACAGCGTGCTCGAACTGACCTACAACTGGGGCACCGACAAGTACGATCTCGGCACGGCTTACGGTCATATCGCGCTCGAAGTCGATAACGCCGCCGATGCGTGCGAGCGCATCCGTCAGGCGGGCGGCAAGGTGACGCGCGAAGCCGGTCCGGTGAAGGGCGGCACGACGGTGATCGCGTTCGTCGAAGATCCGGACGGCTACAAGGTCGAACTGATCGAAAAGCATTCCTGAACCGCGCTCAATCCACGCTTTCAAAGCGCGCGCCGCACGCTCGTCGCGGCGCGCAATCTCCACGGGCTCGTCCCGACCTTTCGTTCATCGCAGCGGTTCGCTGGCACAATCGACGCTCCAGATCAGTGCACGCTTAACCGACAGCCGATGAGCTCGCCATCCCTCTCCCTGCGCCGCGCCCCCGACGCCACCGCCGTCATCGTGATGATCGCCCTCTGCGGCGCGTGGGGATTCCAGCAAGTCGCGATCAAGGAAGCCAACGCCTCGATTCCGCCGATGCTGCAGGCCGGCATCCGCTCGCTGATCGCGACATTGCTCGTATGGGTCTGGACGCGCACGCGCGGCGTGCCGCTCTTTCAGCGCGACGACACGCTGCCCGCCGGACTGCTCGCGGGCGTGCTGTTCGGCGGCGAATTCGTCTGCATCTTCTTCGGCCTGAGTCTCACGACGGCCACACGCATGGCCGTGTTTCTCTACACCGCGCCCTGTTTCACCGCGCTCGGGCTGCACTGGTTCGTCGCGGGCGAGCGGCTTTCGCGCACGCAGTGGAGCGGCATCGTGCTCGCGTTCTGCGGCATCGCGCTCGCGTTCGCGGACGGCTTTCTGCACGGCAATCCGAATAGCGCATCGACGTTGCAAGGCATCGCTGGCGATGCGCTCGGCATCATGGCCGGCATCTTCTGGGCCGCGACGACGGTCGTCGTGCGCGCGTCCGCGCTCTCCCATGCGAGCGCGAGCAAGACGCTGTTCTATCAGCTGGCGGTATCGGCGGTTCTGCTGCTCGTGCTCGCGGCGGGCATCGGGCAGACGCACGTCGAAGCCGTGTCGCCCATAGCGATCGCGAGTCTCGCGTATCAGGCGATCGTCGTCGCGTTCATCAGCTATCTGACGTGGTTCTGGCTGCTCACGCGCTACATGGCGTCGCGGCTTTCCGTGTTCTCGTTTCTCACGCCGATCTTCGGCGTCACCTTCGGCGTGCTCTTGCTCGGCGAGCATTTCACCGCGCGCTTCATGGTCGCCGCCGCGATGGTCCTCGCGGGCATCGCGCTCGTGAACCGGCCGGCGCGCCGCAGCTAGGGTCGGCTCATTCCGGCGCGGTCGCGCGGATCGTCACCATGTCGTGATCGATGTCGTCGTGATCGGCGGGCGCGCGCAAGTGCTCGGGCGGAATCGGCTCGGTCGGATAGCCGTGCTTTTCCCACGCATCGAGCCCGCCCTTCAGCGGCCGCACGTGTCTGAAGCCCTTCGCCCGCAATTGACGCGCGATGGTCTTCGCCGTCGCCTCGTTCGGACACACGCAATACACGACGACCTCGTGCTCCGCATACAACTGATCGACGCGATCCGGCGAATCGAGATCGAGCGCGATCGCGCCCGCGATGCGATACGGCTCGCGACGGCGAATGTCCGCCGGACGCGCGTCGTAGATCACGGGTGGCGTGTCGGAGTGCATCATCGCGTCGAGCTGATCGGGCGTGATGTGATACTTCGCGAGCCACTGACGAAACTGCTCGCGCCGGATCCATCGATACAGCACGAAGCCGAGCGCGATGATCACGAGCACGTCGATCAGCGTCGTGCCGTTCGCGCGCACCAGTTCGATGAGCCGGCCGATCTGCGCCTCGAGCGCCGCGCCGCCGAGCATCCAGAAGCTCGCCCAGGCCGTCGCGCCGATCAGATCCCACAACACGAAGACGCGCACTTCGATCTGCGTGGTGCCGAGCAGCGGCGCCGACACGAGCCCGAGCCCCGGCACGAACTTCGACAGCGCGAGCAGCGGCACGCCGAAGCGCTCGAACCATCGGCGCGCGGTGCGCAGCGTGGTATCGATCGACAGCGAGAAGCGCACGAGCGAATTGAGAAAGGTTCGGCCGTAGAGACGGCCCGCGGTGAACCACAAGGAATCGGCGATGAGCACCGCGAGCACTGCGGCCACGAGCATTTGCCAGAACGGCACGTTGCCGGCGGCGACGAGCGTGCCGGCGAGAATGAGCATCGGCGCGGCGGGGACCGGCACGCCGAGCTGCGTCGCGAGGACGCTGACGAACACGGCCCACGCGCCCCAGGACGACGCGAGCGCGGTCGGGACGTGCGGCATTCAAACCTCTCGATGGAGCTTTCGCGAAGACGACGGCCGGCGCATCGATGCCCGGCGCAAAGGGTTACACTGTATCGCGATCCTGACAAACACGCCCAATCCATCCGGGCCGCAAAAGCACAGGATCGCGTGACGCACCGGGGGAATCAACGTGCAAGCGATCATTCAGCCCTTCTTCGACATCAACACCGGCACGATGACGTACGTCGTCTACGAAGCGCCCGGCTCCGCCGCGGCTATCGTCGATCCGGTGCTCGACTACGATCCCAAAGCCGCGCGCACATCGACGAAATCCGCCGATGCGGTCGTCGCGTTCGTGCGGGACCAGCGGCTTTCCGTCGAATGGATTCTGGAGACGCACGCGCACGCCGATCATCTCTCGGCGGCGCCGTATCTGAAACGCACGCTCGGCGGGAAGATCGGAATTGGCGAGTCGATACGCACGGTGCAGGGCGTGTTCAAGAAGATCTTCGATCTCGAGCCCGAGTTCCAGCTCGATGGCTCGCAGTTCGATCATCTGTTCGCCGACGGCGAGCGGTTCATGATCGGCGCGCTCGAAGCAACCGCGCTCTTCGTGCCGGGACATACGCCCGCCGACATGGCGTATCGCGTCGGCGATGCGGTGTTCGTCGGCGACACGCTCTTCATGCCGGATCTGGGCACCGCGCGCTGCGATTTCCCGGGCGGCGACGCCCGCGCGATGTATCGATCGATTCAGCGCCTGCTCGCGCTCGATCCCGACACGCGGCTTTTCGTGTGTCACGACTATCCGCCGGAGACGCGCGCTCCGCAATGGCAAGCCACGGTGCGCGAGCAGCGTGAGAAGAACATCCACGTCGGCGGCGGCAAGACCGAGGACGAGTTCGTCGCGATGCGCGAGGCGCGCGACGCGACGCTCGGCATGCCGACGCTCATCTTGCCCGCCATTCAGGTCAATATCCGCGCGGGCCACTTTCCCGACGCGGCGAGCAACGGCACGACCTATCTGAAGATTCCGCTGAACGCGTTCTAGCCTTCGATCCGGCCGCGTGTCACACCAAGCAGACCGGCCATCGCGCGGCGCGCGCCGTTCGAATCGCGCGCGATGATCGCTTCGAAAACCGCCGTATGTTCCGCGAGCGACGCGTTGTAGACGTCGGCGCGCTTCGCGTTCAGGCGCAACTGGCCTTCGAGCGTGCGCTCGATCAGCGCGCCGAGCGGAATCAGCAATTCGTTGCTGCACGCGGCGAGCACGCCCAGATGGAAGTCGAGATCGGCGCGCACCCATTCATCGACGTTCTGCGCGTCCGCCATCGCCTGATGCGCGCGCGTGAGTCGTTCGCGCGTGCGTTCTTCGTGGTTGTCGGCGGCGAGCGCGGCGGCGTACGGCTCGATCATCTCGCGCATTTCCTGAAGCTTGAGTGCGAATTGCAGCGGCGGCGCGACGCGCGAGTACCAGTCGAGCATGTCGGCATCGAGCAGATTCCACGCGTCTTGCGCGCGCACGCGCGTACCGACTTTCGGCCGCGACTCGATCAATCCTTTCGATGTCAGCGTGCGCAACGACTCGCGCAACACCGTGCGGCTCACGCCGAAGCGCTCCATCAGTTCCGCTTCGCGCGGCAATGGCGAACCCGGCGCAAAGTCGCCGCGCAGGATCGCCATGCCCAGTTCATGCGTCACACGGCCATGCAGATCGCGGTAAATGATGGTCTCCCTTCATATTTTGAGCACGATTATCGGGCATTCGACTGATGTTTCGTAAGTCCCAATCTTTACGCGAATAATACTATTAATATGCCCAGACATCGCCTTTTTGCTACCATGTAAAACCCTTCAGGAGACGCTCAATGAAAATCACGAAACTCGAGACCTTCATCGTTCCGCCGCGCTGGTGCTTCCTCAAGATCGAAACCGACGAGGGCATCACGGGCTGGGGCGAGCCGGTTGTGGAAGGCCGCGCGCATACGGTCGCCGCAGCCGTCGATGAACTCGCCGACTATCTCGTCGGCAAGGACCCGCGCCATGTCGAAGACTTGTGGCAGGTCATGTACCGCGCGGGCTTCTATCGCGGCGGCCCGATCGGCATGAGCGCGATCGCGGGCGTCGATCAGGCATTGTGGGACATTCTCGGCAAGCATCACGGCGTGCCGGTGCACGCGCTGCTCGGCGGCCAGGTGCGCGACAAGATCAAGGTGTATTCGTGGATCGGCGGCGACCGTCCGAGCGACGTCGCGAACAACGCGCGGGCGGTGGTCGAGCGCGGCTTCAAGGCCGTGAAGATGAACGGCTCGGAAGAGCTGCAGATCATCGATACCTTCGACAAGGTTCAGGGCGTGATCGACAACGTGCAAGCGGTGCGCGAAGCGGTCGGGCCGAACGTGGGCATCGGCGTCGACTTTCACGGACGCGTGCACAAGCCGATGGCGAAAGTGCTCGCGAAGGAGCTCGATCCGTTCAAGCTGATGTTCATCGAAGAGCCGGTGCTTTCGGAAAACGTCGAGGCGCTGCGCGATATCGTCAACCAGACGAGCACGCCGATCGCGCTCGGCGAGCGGCTCTACTCGCGCTGGGATTTCAAGCACATTCTGGCGGGCGGTTACGTCGACATCATTCAGCCGGACGCGTCGCACGCGGGCGGTCTCACCGAATGCCGCAAGATCGCGACGATGGCCGAAGCCTACGATGTCGCGCTCGCGCTGCACTGCCCGCTCGGTCCGATCGCGCTCGCAACCTGTCTGCAGATCGATGCGGTCAGCTATAACGCGTTCATCCAGGAACAGAGCCTCGGCATTCACTACAACAAGGGCAATGACCTGCTCGATTACATCAGGAATCCGGAAGTCTTCAAGTACGAAGACGGGATGGTGTCGATTCCGCAAGGGCCGGGCTTGGGAATCGAGGTGAACGAGGAGAAAGTGCGCGAAATGGCGAAGGTCGGCCATCGCTGGCGCAATCCGGTGTGGCGTCACGCGGATGGCAGCGTCGCCGAGTGGTGATTCTGGCTAACGCTTGAGGCGCGCTTCGACCGCGCCGCGCAGGGCGTTGCTGATCAGCAGGCTCTGCGCGTTGTCGAGTTCGTTCGGCGTAAGCGCGCGTTCGCGCGCGCCGAGTTCTTCCATCAACACCGCGCGCATCACGCCCGGCAGCACGCCGGCATCGATGGGCGGCGTGAACCACTCGCCGTCGAGCTTCACGAACACGCTCGAGCGGCCGCCCTCGGTCAACTCGCCGCGCTCGTTGACGAACAACATGTCGAACGCGCCTTCGGCTTCGGCGGCTTTCCACGCACGATCGTAATCCGCGCGACGCGTCGTCTTGTGTCTGAGCAGCGGATCGGCCGAGCTTTGCGGCGCGAATCCGCGCTCCGAAGCGAGCAGCACGTTCACCGTATCCGATGGCAACGGCGCAAGCGGCGCGCTCGTCATCGTGATGCGCCCGCTCTTGGCCAGCGCGATACGCATTCGATACGGTTTCTGGCCTTCGAAGTCCGCGATATGTTGCGCGGTCTGCTCGTGCAACGAAGCTTCGTCGAACGTGAAACCGAGATACGCCGCGCTCGCCTTCAACCGCGCGACGTGGCGCGCGTAATGGCGCACGCCTTCATCGCGTGTCGCGTATGTCGTCTCGAAGAGTTCGAAGCCGGGATCCGCGCCCGTCAGAAAACGCGCTTTCAACAGACACTCCTCGTATTCGTCGGCGGCGACACTATCGAGCACGATGCCCGCGCCGATGCCGAGCACGCCGTGCCGCGCGGCCGCATCGATGACGAGCGTACGAATCGCCACCGACATGCAGAAGTCGCCGCTCGCATCGAGCCAGCCGATCGCGCCGGTGTAAAGCCCGCGCGGCGTGCTCTCGATTTCGTCGATCAGTTGCATCGTCCGATACTTCGGCGCGCCGGTGATCGAGCCGCACGGAAAGAGCGCGCGCACGATGTCCGCGAACGACGTGCCGGGTATGACGCGCGCTTCGATCGTCGACGTCATCTGCCACACCGATGCGTACGGCTCGACCGAGAACAGCGCGGGTACGTTGACCGAACCCGTGACCGCCACGCGCGACATGTCGTTGCGCAACAAGTCGACGATCATCACGTTCTCGGCGCGATTCTTCGGGTCGAGGCGCAGCGATTCGGGATCGGCATCCCGCGGCGCGGTGCCTTTCATCGGCCGCGCGCGCAACAGATCGCCATGTTTCTCGACGAACAATTCCGGCGAGCACGACACGACCGACCTGCCGTCCGGCAACGCGATGAACGCGCCGAAATGCACGGCTTGCCGCTCGCGCAATCGCCGATACAGCGCGAGCGGCGTGCCGAATACATCGAAATTCAGCCGATACGTGTAGTTGATCTGATACGACTCGCCTTCCTTCAACGCCTCCTGAACCGTGGCGATGGCCTTGTCGAACTCGTCGCGGGTGACGCTCGGCGCAATGCCCGCGACGCCTGCAACGTCGTCATCGGCGAGCCAGGCGCTCACTTCCTTACGCGACAGAAACGCGCACGAGCGAAACATCAGCACGCGAAGCGCCTGATCTTCACCACGCCCGATTTCACCGAACTGGAGATTGCGTCCGAACTCGTAATCCGCGACGACAAGCGCATGCAGGCCGCTCTGCAGATCGCGCTCGATTTCGGCGCAAACGGCATCGAGATCGCGCGCGTTCACGCACACGCGTTCGCGCACGAAGTCTGTGTACAAACGACTCGACCGCCTTTCGGCGGTCGCATCGCAATCGTCGAGCAGCGCGAACACCGCGCTGCGCTCTTCGGTTTTCATCGTCATACCTGCCCGACGTACTACGCACTCGACCGCATCAATCGAAGAAGCTCTTCACGCGGTCGAACCAGCTCTTGCTTTGCGGACTATGCCGCGCGCCACCCTCGACGAGCGACTTCTCGAACTGCTTGAGCAAATCGCGCTGCGCGTCGGTGAGCTTGACCGGCGTTTCCACCTGGACATGCACATACAGATCGCCGGCGATGCTCGAACGCAAGCCCTTGATGCCCTTGCCGCGCAAACGGAACGTCTTGCCCGACTGCGTGCCTTCCGGCACCGTGAAGCTCGCGCGGCCCGCGAGCGTCGGCACTTCGATCTCGCCGCCGAGCGCCGCCGTCGTGAACGGAATCGGCATCTGGCAATGCAGGTCGTCGCCGTCACGCTCGAACACCGAATGCTGCTTGATGTGGATTTCCACATACAAGTCGCCGGCCGGACCACCGTTGATGCCCGGCTCGCCATTGCCCGCCGAGCGGATTCGCATGCCGTCGTCGATGCCCGCCGGAATCTTCACTTCCAGCGTCTTCGTTTCCTTCACCTTGCCCGCGCCGTGGCAGTTCGCGCACGGATCGGGGATGTAGCTGCCGCTGCCGTGACACTTCGGGCACGTCTGCTGGATGCTGAAAAACCCTTGCGACATGCGTACCTGGCCCTGACCATGACAGGTCGGGCAGGTTTCGGGCTTCGTGCCCGGCTTCGCACCGGAGCCGTGGCAGACGTTGCAGTTCACCCAGCTCGGCACGCGAATCTGCGTGTCGTAGCCGTGCGCCGCCTGCTCCAGCGTGATTTCCATGCTGTAGCGCAAGTCCGCGCCGCGATACACCTGCGGACCGCTGCGGCCGCGCGCGCCGGCGCCACCCGCCGTCTGTCCGAAGATGTCGCCGAAGATATCCCCGAAGGCATCGGCGAAACCGCCGAAACCTTGCGCGCCCGCGCCCGCCATGTTCGGATCCACGCCCGCGTGGCCGTACTGATCGTAGGCGGCCCGCTTCTGCTGGTCGGAGAGCATTTCGTAGGCTTCCTTCGCCTCCTTGAAATTCTCTTCCGCCTTCTTGTTGTCCGGGTTGCGGTCAGGGTGATACTTCATCGCGAGCTTGCGATACGCCTTCTTGATCTCGTCGTCGCTCGCATTTTTCGCGACGCCCAGAACGTCGTAGTAATCCCGTTTCGCCATGTCGGTTCGATGCCGCCGCGCTTGAGCGCCGCGGTTCCTGTCAGATGCTGCGAGATGCTGCGGATGTCGCTCGCAACCCGCGCGTAAAACTTTTTGCGCCTCGCCAGAAGCAACGCGCCTCTAAAAACAACGTGCCCGGAGAGCCGAAAGGCTCGCCAGGCGCGCTCCACGTCAGACGCCAACGCGTCCCGGTGATACCACCGAAAAGCGCGTGAATGTCGCCACTCACGCGCCCGATTCGGCGTTAGTCCTTCTTCACTTCCTTGAAGTCGGCGTCGACGACGTCATCGTGATGCTGGCTCGCGCCCGCATCCGCCGACGCGCCCGCGCCTGCCGCACCCGCCGCGCCTTGCTGCGCCTGCATGTCGGCGTACATCTTTTCGCCGAGCTTCTGCGAAGCCTGAGCCAGCGCCTCGACCTTTGCTTCGATCGTGGCCTTGTCGCTCGAGCTGCTCTTCAGCGCCTCTTCGAGGTCCTTCAGCGCCGCTTCGATCTTTTCCTTCTCCGAAGCGTCGACCTTGTCACCGTACTCCGCGACCGCCTTCTTCGTGCTGTGAACCAGCGCATCGCCCTGGTTGCGCGCGTCGGCCAGCTCACGCAGCTTGTGATCTTCCTCGGCGTTGGCTTCGGCGTCCTTCACCATCTTGTCGATTTCCGCGTCCGTCAGACCCGAGTTCGCCTTGATGGTGATCTTGTTTTCCTTGCCCGTCGCCTTGTCCTTCGCGCCAACGTGCAGAATGCCGTTCGCGTCGATGTCGAAGGTCACTTCGATCTGCGGCACGCCGCGCGGTGCGGGCGGAATGCCTTCGAGGTTGAACTCGCCGAGCAGCTTGTTGCCGACGGCCATTTCGCGCTCGCCCTGGAACACCTTGATCGTCACGGCGCCCTGGTTGTCGTCCGCCGTCGAATACACTTGCGAGTGCTTCGTCGGGATGGTCGTGTTCTTGTTGATCATCTTCGTCATCACACCGCCGAGCGTCTCGATGCCGAGCGACAGCGGCGTCACGTCGAGCAGCAGCACGTCCTTGCGGTCGCCCGACAGAACCTGGCCTTGAATCGCGGCGCCCACGGCGACGGCTTCGTCCGGGTTCACGTCACGGCGCGGATCCTTGCCGAAGAATTCCTTCACCTTCTCCTGCACCTTCGGCATACGCGTCATGCCGCCGACGAGAATCACGTCGTCGATGTCGCCGACCTTCACGCCCGCATCCTTGATCGCGATGCGGCAGGGTTCGATCGTGCGCTCGATCAGCTCTTCGACGAGCGCTTCGAGCTTGGCACGCGTGAACTTGAGGTTCAGGTGCTTCGGACCGGACGCGTCCGCCGTGATGTACGGCAGGTTGATGTCGGTCTGAGCCGTCGACGACAGTTCGATCTTCGCCTTTTCAGCGGCTTCCTTCAGGCGTTGCAGCGCGAGCACGTCCTTGGACAGGTCGACGCCCTGCTCTTTCTTGAACTCGCCGATGATGTAATCGATGATGCGCTGGTCGAAGTCTTCACCGCCGAGGAACGTATCGCCGTTCGTCGACAGCACTTCGAACTGCATTTCGCCGTCCACGTCCGCGATCTCGATGATCGAGATGTCGAATGTGCCGCCGCCCAAGTCGAACACGGCGATCTTGCGGTCGCCCTTTTCGGCCTTGTCGAGACCGAACGCGAGCGCGGCCGCGGTCGGCTCGTTGATGATGCGCTTCACTTCCAGACCGGCGATGCGGCCCGCGTCCTTCGTTGCCTGACGCTGGCTGTCGTTGAAGTACGCCGGAACCGTGATGACGGCTTCCGTCACCGGCTCGCCGAGGTAGTCTTCAGCGGTCTTCTTCATCTTGCGCAGGACTTCAGCCGAAACCTGCGACGGCGCGAGGTTCTTGCCGTGCGCTTCGACCCATGCATCGCCGTTGTCGTGCTTGACGATCTTGTAGGGCATCAGGTTGATGTCCTTCTGCACTTCCTTCTCGTCGAAGCGGCGGCCAATCAGGCGCTTGACCGCGTACAGCGTGTTCTTCGGATTGGTGACCGACTGGCGCTTCGCAGGCGCGCCGACGAGGATCTCGTTGTCATCCATGTACGCGATGATAGACGGCGTGGTGCGCGCGCCTTCCGAGTTCTCGATGACCTTGACCTGATTGCCTTCCATCAGCGCCACGCACGAGTTCGTGGTGCCGAGGTCGATACCGATGATTCTGCCCATTTTTTATCCTCTCCTAGCTTTGATCGCAGTGGCGTTGCGGCCGGCCTTTCGATGCCGGCTTTTGCCGATTTACCGGGCCGAACGCCCAAAATTCATACCTGTACGCAAGATAAGAGCGTCAGTTTCGATTTCAAGACCCTGCAAACGATGCGGTCTATAAGTTTTTTTTGTGCGGCGACCGACACGGCCGGCACGTACGCCGCGAGATCGATTACTTCGGCGCGGCGACGGTCACGAGCGCCGGACGCAGCACGCGGTCGGCGATGACGTAGCCCTTCTGCAGCACCGTGACGACAGTATTCGGGTCTTGTTCCGCCGGAACCATCGAGATGGCCTGATGGCGATGCGGATCGAATTTTTCGCCGACCGGGTTCACCGCGATCACGCGGCCTTTCTCCAACGCGCCCGTCAGTTGACGCAGCGTCAGTTCGACGCCTTCGCGAACCTTGGCGACATCCGTCGACTGGTCGGCGAGCGCGGCTTCCAGGCTGTCGAGCACCGGAAGCAGGTTCTCCGCAAAATTTTCGATGGCGAATTTATGCGCCTTCGCGACATCTTCCTGACTGCGGCGGCGCACGTTCTCGGTTTCGGCCTTCGCGCGCAGGAAGTCTTCCTTGAGCGCGGCGATGGTGGCCTGCGCTTCGGCGAGCGCAGCTTCGGCCTCATTCGGCGCGGCTTGCGGCGCGGCGGCGGCATCAGCCGGTGCGCCTTGGGACGCGGGAGCCGCCGCGCTGGTCGGGTCGGCGGACTGGCGCGCGTTATCGTCGGCGGGCGTTGCGTTCTGGCTCGCTGGATTCTCTTGCGTGTTTTCCATGTCGCTGAATATGTATTGCAGTGAGTTGAATCGGCTGCGAAAGCGGCCAGACCGAAAGTCGGACGCATTTTTCGCACTAACGGCCGAAATGAGGGCGCCGAAAGCTTTTTCAAGCCTTCGAAACGGTTTTTCGGACAAATCTCGACAGCAAGATGGCGCCGCAATGGCTCGTAATACAGACTTCGCCGCGGCGCGCGATTTTCGGATTGAGGGAAAGCCCTGAGTCGCCTACACTTCGAAAAAGCAGCGCAGGACGCACGTTAACCCTAATCCTACGAATTGCTTCAAACCGCTTTCAGCCCTTGCCCGTTTCCTGATCCGGCCGCCTTCTGACCGGGCAACCCGCTTCCCGGGGATACCATGAAACTGACCTTTGCTATCGCGGTGGTCGCCCTGGTACTCGTCGCGGGAACGACCACCATCTGCATGTCCGGCGTCGTGACCGAACGTACCACCGAGTACGGCGGCGTTCACGCGACCATCGAAAGCTACTTCAATCCGAACGAGAAAATTTGTCGATAGTGCGCCGGTCGCGCTTCGTCGGCCTTCCCTGCAGTTCCGCTGCGGGCTCGCGGAAATTCTTGCGGCGCTCGGCCTCGGCCATGCGTTTCGCACGGCCTTCCCCGGTTTCGGCATAGAGCGTCTGGGCGACCGGCGCCGGGCCGCGCACATCGCATATCCCGAGCACTTCGACCTGCCACACCAGCCGTTCGATATCGATCTCGACGATATCGCCGACGCGCACGTCCTTAGACGGCTTCACATTCGCCCCGCCGATCTTCACGCGGCCTTTCTCGACCGCATCGCTCGCGAGCGAACGCGTCTTGAAGAAACGCGCTGCCCAAAGCCACTTATCGATGCGCAAACGCGCGCCAGGTTCCGTCGAAATCTTGTAGTTCATGGGTGAATGCCTGAAAAAGCCGCGCTCAGGCCACTGCGCTGAGCGGCTGCACAGTCTGCACGGGCCATCCCTGAAGATGTTGCGCGGCGATCTCGCCCAGTGCCTTGATCCACGCGGGCGCTGAGTTCAGGCAGGCAATCCGGTGAAAATGCTTGCCGCCCGCCTTCAGAAATTCGTCGCGCACCTCGATGCCGATTTCCTCGATCGTCTCGAGACAATCCGCCGTGAAGCCGGGACAGAACACGTCCACACGAGAAACGCCGCCCGCGCCGAGCTCCGCGACCGTCGGCGCGGTGTACGGCTGAAGCCACTCCGCCCGCCCAAAGCGCGACTGGAACGTCACGCGGCATTCGACCGGCGTAAGCCCGAGCGCGGCCATGAGCAACGAACCGGTCAGCTGGCACTGGTCGTGATACGGATCGCCGAGATCCATCGTGCGCTTCGGCACGCCGTGGAAGCTCAGCACGAGCTTGTCGCCCGCGGCGAAATCCGGCTGGCCGTGATGCCGCCAATAGTCGCGCACCTGCTCCGCGAGCGCCGCGATATACGCCGGATGATCGGCGTAATGGCGGATCGTGCGGATTTCCGGCTGATTGCGCACGCGCTTGAGCGCGGCGAACGCGTCATCGAACGCGGTGGCCGTCGTGGACGACGAGTATTGCGGATACATCGGCAACAGGAGAATGCGGTCGGCGCCTTCGAGCTTCAGCTGATTGAGCATCGCGCCGATGCCCGGCGTGCCGTAGCGCATCGCATAGTCGACGATGACGTGATAGTCGTTCGCCGCGAAGAGCCGCCGCAAGCCGTCGACCTGCTTTTCCGTATGCACGCGCAGCGGCGAGCCTTCGGGCATCCACACTTGCGCGTACTTCTTCGCCGATGCGCGCCCGCGAAACGGCAGGATCAGGCCGCGCAGAATGAATTGCCACACGAATGACGGAATTTCGACGACGCGCGGATCGGACAGGAATTGCGCCAGATACTTGCGCACCGCCCGCGGCGTGGGCGCGTCCGGCGTGCCGAGATTGATCAGCAGCACCGCGACGCGATGCGAAGCGCTGGGCTGCGAGGGCAACTCGAGGTCGAAACGCATAAGGGAAGCGAGCCTGAAGATGGTCGTCGGAAAAGTTGAGGACCATTATAGCGGCGCGTTTTCGGACGCATCATTGGCCGAACGGCCTAGTGGCGCGCTCTTTCGCGGCGCGCCAAGATGGCGTCACTGATGACTGAGCGACATCGACAGCAAACGCGCGGTGATATCGACGATCGGAATCACGCGGTTGTACGCCATGCGCGTCGGGCCGATCACGCCGAGCGTGCCGACGATCTTCCCGTTGACCTCGTATGGCGCCGTCACGACGCTCATTTCCTCGATCGGCACGAGATTGCTTTCTCCGCCGATGAAAATCTGCACGCCTTGCGCGTGACTCGATACATCCAGCAATTGCAGGAGGCTCGTCTTTTGGTCGAACAAATCGAAAAGCTTGCGCAGCCGCGCCATGTCGGACGAAAGGTCCGCCACTTCGAGCAGGTTGCGCTCGCCGGAAATCAGCACGGTGTCAGTGGGGTCCGTCTCGGCGGTGCTCGCGACCACGGCCGCCTGCATGAGCGCGGTCATGTCGCCGCGCAACTGGTCGATTTCCTCGCGCAAACGGCGGCGTACTTCGTCGAAGGACAGGCCCGCGAAATGCGCGTTGATGTAATTGGAGGCTTCTACGAGTTGCGAAGGCGAATAGTCGCGTTGCGTGGCCATCATGCGGTTCTGCACGTCGCCTTCGGGCGTCACGATGATGAGCAGAATGCGCTTGTCCGACAGCCGCATGAACTCGATCTGCTTGAACATGTGGCTCCGGCGCGGCGTGAGCACGACGCCCGCGAACGAAGACAGATTGGACAGCACGCTCGCCGCCGCCGCGACGATCTTCTGCGGCTCCTCGCCTTGCAGGCGAGTCTTGACCGCGGTGGTCATGGCCTCGTCTTGCGGTGCTTCTACAGTCAGCATCGTGTCGACGAAGAGCCGGTAGCCGCGCGGCGTGGGAATGCGTCCCGCCGACGTATGCGGGCTCGCGACCAGCCCGAGGTCTTCGAGATCCGACATGACGTTGCGGATCGTCGCGGGGCTCAGTTCGAGGCCGGAATGACGTGATAACGTGCGCGAACCGACCGGCTGACCTTCGGCGATGTAGCGCTCGATCAACGTTTTGAGGAGGGTTTGTGCACGTGGGTCTAGCATGGGGAAATTTTAGCTCAACGTGTCGGATAGCGGCGAGCCGCGCCGGGTGGTCGGCATTCAACGTCCGCTCCATTCTAGCGACAAACGGCGAGCCTGCCCGCGTCATGCCGCACGGTCTCGTCGCGGCGCGCCCGGCGGCCATCGCCCACGGTTCTTTTCGCTCTCTGACTATGGTGTAATGCCGGCATGGAAATTGGCCAATTCAAGACCGTCGCCCTCGTGGGGCGCACCAACACGCCGGGCATCGAGGCGCCGCTGAGATCGCTCGCCGATCTCCTCAGGAGCCAGGGCTTCGAGGTCGTCTTCGAGGCGGGCACCGCGAAGGACGTCGGCGTGACGGAGTTCCCGGCGCTCTCCATCGCGGAGATGGGCGCGCGCGCGGACGTTGCAATCGTGCTCGGCGGCGACGGCACGATGCTCGGCATCGGACGGCAGCTCGCGCCGTATAAAACACCGCTCATCGGCGTGAATCATGGCCGGCTCGGCTTCATCACCGACATTCCGCTCAAGGCGATGCAGGAAATCGTCCCGCAAATGCTCGCCGGCCAGTTCGAGCGCGAGGAACGCAGCCTGCTCGAAGCGCGCATCGTGCGCAACGACAAGCCGATCTACCACGCGCTCGCGTTCAACGACGTCGTGGTGAATCGCAGCGGCTTCTCCGGCATGGCGGAGCTGCGCGTGTCGGTGGACGGCCACTTCATGTACAACCAGCGTTCCGACGGACTGATCGTCGCGACGCCGACCGGCTCGACCGCCTACGCGCTGTCGTCGGCGGGGCCGATCCTGCATCCGCAATTGCAGGGCTTCGTGCTCGTGCCGATCGCGCCGCATTCGCTGTCGAACCGGCCGATCGTGCTGCCCGACGATTCGAAAGTGACCATTCAGATCATCGGCGGTCGCGACGTCAACGTGAACTTCGACATGCAGTCGTTCACCGCCGTCGAACTGAACGACGCGATTGAAGTGCGGCGCTCGAAGCATACGGTGCCGGTGCTGCATCCGGTCGGCTACAGCACGTACGCCACGCTGCGCAAGAAGCTGCACTGGAACGAGCATCCGTCGCAGGATTCGTCCGCTCTCTGATCTGCCAGAACTTCCTTCCCCGAAGCGTCCATGCTCCGTCATCTTTCCATTCGAGATTTCGTCATCGTCGCCACGCTGGATATCGATTTCGATCCAGGCTTCACGGTCTTTTCGGGTGAAACCGGCGCGGGCAAGTCGATCCTCATCGACGCCCTCGCGCTCACGCTCGGCGCGCGCGGCGACGCGAGCGTCGTGCGCGCCGGTCAGGCGCGCGCCGACATCACCGCCGAATTTTCGACGCATCCGCTCGTCGTGCGCTGGCTGGACGAACACGCGCTCACGCAGGACGCCGATTCGGTCATGCTGCGGCGGGTGATCGATTCGGGCGGCCGCTCGCGAGCGTTCATCAATGGCACGCCCGCGACGCTCGCGCAGTTGCGCGAAGTCGGCGAAATGCTCGTCGATATCCACGGCCAGCACGCGCATCAATTGTTGATGCGACCGGACGCGCAACGCGAACTCTTCGACACGCACGCGCAGTTGCTCGACACGGCCGGCGCGGTGAATCGTGCGTGGCGAGCGATGCGCGACGCGCAGCAAGCCGTCGAGACCGCCCAGAATCGCGACCGCGAGCTGCAACTGGAACGCGAGCGTCTCGCGTGGCAACTGAGCGAGTTCGACAAGCTCGCGCCGCAGCCCGGCGAATGGGAAGAAGTGAGCGCGGAGCATCATCGGCTGTCGCATTCGGCGAGTCTCATCGACGGCGTGCAGGGTGCGCTCGGCGCGCTCTCCGAATCCGACGAAGCGATGATCTCGCAGCTCGGCGCCATCATCTCGAAGCTGCGCGGCCTGTCCGATATCGATCCCGCGTTGAACGACGTGCTCGCGTCGCTCGAACCGGCGGAAATCCAGTTGCAGGAAGCGTCGTATTCGCTATCGCACTACGCGCAGCGGCTGGAGCTCGATCCTGACCGGCTCGCGCAAGTCGAAAGACGCATGGAGCAACTGCACTCGACCGCGCGCAAGTTCCGCCTTCAACCCGAAACGCTGCCGGAAGAACACGACGCGCGCCGCCGCCAGCTCGCCGAACTCGATGCCGCCGCCGATCTCGATGCGCTCAACGCCGCCGCCGAGAAAGCGAAGAGCGAATATCTCGCGCAAGCCAAGGTGCTGTCCAAGGCGCGCGCGAAGGCCGCGAAAAATCTGTCGAAAGCGGTCACGGAAGGCATGCAGGAGCTGTCGATGGCAGGCGGCAGCTTCGAGGTCGCGCTCGTGCCGCTCGCCGAAGGCGGCGCGAACGGGCTGGAGCAGATCGAATTCCGCGTCGCGGGACACGCGGGCGTCGCGCTGCGGCCGCTCGCGAAAGTCGCGTCGGGCGGCGAACTGGCGCGCATCAGTCTTGCGCTCGCCGTCATCGCGAGCACGGCGAGTCCGACGCCCACGCTCATCTTCGACGAAGTGGACACGGGCATCGGCGGCGGCGTCGCGGAAGTGGTCGGGCGTCTGTTGCATCAGCTCGGCCGCGACCGTCAGGTGCTGTGCGTCACGCACTTGCCGCAAGTGGCCGCGCGTGGCGATCAGCATTTCCAGGTCGCGAAATCGTCGGACGATGCGGGCGGCACGGTGAGCACGGTAAAGCAACTCGATCGCGCAAAACGCGTGGAAGAAGTCGCGCGCATGCTCGGCGGTCTCGAAATCACCGCGACCACCCGCAAGCACGCGAAGGAAATGCTGGCGGCTTAAGCATCCGCGTCAGCCCGCCGACGCCACTGCGAACACGCGGTCCCACAGCGCCGTCACCGCGTCGCGTTCGGTCTGAACCGTGGCCGGATCGACGCGCGCCTTTTCCATACCGTCGAGCCGCAGCGTGTGCTGCAGCTTGCGGTACTGGCGATACGCCGCGCCGATCGCATCGGCTTCTGCTTCGGCGATCAATCCGCTTTTCGCGGCGATCTTCAACAGCGTGATATTCCCCGCGTTGCGCAGAAACTCGCGATGCTCGCGCGCGTGCAGCAACACCCAGTACTGAACGATGAACTCGATATCGACCATGCCGCCGCGATCGTGCTTCAGATCGAACAGGTCGCTGCGATTCGGATGGCCATCGGCGACGCGCTGGCGCATCGACACGATCTCGCGCGCGAGCGCGGCCGCGTCGCGTTCCATGACGAGCACGTCGGCGCGAATCTGCTCGAACTCCGCGCCGATTTCGGCATCGCCCGCGCTGTAGCGTGCGCGCGAAAGCGCCTGATGCTCCCAGACCCACGCCGTGTTCGCCGCGTCGCCCTCGCGAATCTGATAGCGGCGAAACGATGCGAGGTCGGTCACGAGCAGGCCCGATTCGCCATTCGGCCGCAGACGCAAGTCGACGTCGAAGAGCGTGCCCGCGCCCGTCGCCGACGTGAGCCACGTAATGAGGCGGCGCGTGAACATCGCGTAGATGTCGGAGGCCGCGTCGTCGGGATCGTCGTACAGAAAGATGAGGTCGAGGTCCGACGCGTAGCCCAGTTCCTTGCCGCCGAGCTTTCCGTACGCGATGACCGCAAAGCGCGGCGTCTCGCGATGCCGCTTCGGGAACTGCTTCCACACGGTCTGCACGGTGACGTCGAGCACGGCGTCGGCGAGTTCGGAGAGACGGTCGCTCACGTGCTCGACGCTCAGATGCCCGGCGAGATCGATCAGCAGAATGCGAAATACTTCGGCCTGATGCGCGTGACGCAGCAGATCCATTTGATGTTCCGCGTCCTCGGCGGCATCGAGCCGTGCGATCAGCGAGCGTTTGAACGCGGCCCAGTCGAACGGGCTGGCGATGGCTTCGTCGTCGAGCAATTCATCGAGCAATTGCGGATGGCGGATCAGATAGCCCGCCGCCCAGCGCGACCCCGACAGCACCGAGAGCACGCGCGCGAGCGCCGCCGGATATTCGGTCAGCAGCGCGAGATACGCGCCGCGCTTGGCCGTCGCTTCGAGCAGATCGAAAAGCCGCATGATGGTGTCGGCGCGGCGCGGCGCATCGATCGACTGCACGGCTTCTATCGAGCGTTGAGCGACGATATCGAAGCGTTCGCGGCTCTGCGACGGCAAGCCGGCGTAACGCGCCGAATTCCACACGCCCGTCAGACGTGCGAGCACCGGCGCCGGGTCCGCGAAGCCGAGTTCCATGAGGCGCGCGGCGAGCTCTTCCTGCGCGGAATCGTCGGCGAGCGCGCCGCTCCAGATCCACGACGCCACCGAATCCTCCGCGACGCCGCAGCCGCCCTGCCCGCTCACCTTGTCGGCGAAGATCGCATCGAACTGCTGCTCGACGAGCTCGCGATGCGCGTCGAGCGTTTCCATCAGCGCGGCGTAGTCCGCGAAGCCGAGCGATTTCGCGAGCAACGCGCGCTCGTCGTCGGCGACGGGCATCGCGTGCGTCTGTGCATCGTTGCGGTATTGCAGCCGATGCTCGACCGTGCGCAAAAAGAGATAAGCGTCGGACAGCGCCTTGCACACCTGCGGCGCGAGCAGGCCATGCGCAGCGGCGCGTTCGAGCACCGCGAGCGTCGGACGAATGCGGAAATCCGCTGCCTGTCCGCCGCGAATCAACTGAAATACTTGCGCGCTGAATTCGATCTCGCGAATGCCGCCGCGCCCGAGCTTGATGTCGTCGGCCTTGTCGGGGCGCATCGACGCGCGCCGCCGCGCTTCCTGCCGAATCTGCTGATGCAGCGAGCGGATCGCGGCGATCACGCCGTAATCGAGATAGCGCCGGTAGATGAAGGGCGTCGCGATGGCTTCGAGCTGCTTCGCGAGACGCTTCGCCGAATCGCTCTTCGTCTCCGAGATGAGCCGGCCCTTGATCCACGCGTAGCGCTCCCATTCGCGGCCCTGCACGTAGAAATACTCTTCGAGCATGCCGAGACTGCACACGAGCGGGCCGGAGTCGCCGTTGGGACGCAGCCGCATGTCGACGCGAAAGACGTAGCCGTCTTGCGTCATTTCCGCGAGCGCGCCGATCAGCCGCCGGCCGAGCCGTGTGAAGAATTCCTGCGTCGGGAGCGCCGAGCGCGTGCCGCCCGAGGTTTCGCCGTCCTCTTCGTAGACGAAGATCAGATCGATATCCGACGATGCGTTCAGCTCGCGCCCGCCCAGCTTGCCCATGCCGACGACGCCGAGCGTGAGCCGCTCGCCGTCCGGTCCGCGCGGCTCGCCGAAGAGCGCTTCGAGATCGGCCGACAGCACCGCCAGCGCGCGCTGCACCGTGACTTCGGCGAGATCGGTCATCGCGCCGGTGACTTCGGCGACATCGGCGGTGCCCGCGAGATCGCGCTCCATCACCGTGCAGAAGACTTCGGTCCGCAAGCGGCGCAACGCGGTCTTGAGCGCGGCTTCATCGAGCACGCCGCTTTCGGTGCAAGGCGTGCAGTGCGCGTCCAGCCGCGCTTCGATCCACCCACGCGTGATGCGCGTCTGCGCCCATTGCGCGACATTCGACGCCAGTTCGGGACGCGCCGAGTACGCGCGCGCCGCATAGTTGGAATAATCGGAACTGAGAAGAGTTGCGTCGGTCATGAAAGGTTAGGTTCGCTCATTGCTTCCGGAAAGGCATCGCGGTATAACACCGCGCCGCAAGTCTTGCCGGGCGCGGCTCAGCGAGCCTCCACGAGTGCGCAGGCAGCGGCCGTCGCCGCAATGCCCGTGTTACATTTCAGCGTCAAACACGCAAAACTACCATATCGCCGAACAGCAGCAGCATGTCCGACAGCAGACGATCCGTCGACCCGACCGAAGTTGGACAAGCCAGGCCCAGCGGCAACGCCGAGCGCGTGCTTGCGCGCGTCTTCAAATTCCTTCTCGTCATTGCGGCCATCGCGTATTTCGCGGTGGCGGGCGTGTATGTCGGCCTGCGCTATATCGTCATGCCGCAGGTCGATTCGTTCCGGCCGCGGATCGAGCAACTCGTCTCATCGCAGATTCACGCCCAGTTGCGCATCGGCAGGATTTCCGCGCGATGGTCCGGGCTCTCGCCGACGATCGATATCGACAACCTGCGCATCGACGCCGCCGATGGCTCGCCGGGCCTCGCCGTGCCGCACGCGAGCGCGAGCATCGCGTGGGGATCGCTGCTGCATCTGCGGCCCAAGCTCGCCGATCTGACCGTCGACGGACCCGATGTCATCATCGCGCGCAACGCCGATGGCGCGGTTACTGTCGCGGGCGTGCCGATTCCCACGCATCGCACCGGTTCGAACGCATTCACGACCTGGCTGCTCGGCCAGGACCGCATTCTTCTGCGCGATGGCACGCTGCGCTGGCGCGACGCGCAGCGCGCCGCGCCCGAGATCGCGTTCAAGCGCCTGCACCTCGCGATCGTCAACGACGGCGCGCGTCATCGGCTTGCGCTCAAGGCGCCCGCCGATGGCGACGTGCTGCACGGCCCGCTCGATTTCCGCGCGGACTTCCGTCATCAACCCTTCTCGGCGATGGGCGCGCCCGCGAACTGGACCGGCCGTCTCTACGTTTCGACCGGTCCCGTCGATCTGCCGACGCTCGCGCGCTACGTGAAGCTGCCGTTCCAGATGTACAGCGGCCGCATCAACAACCAGATCTGGCTGAACTTCGCGGGCGGCCAATTGCAGAACGCGACCGGCGACCTGACCGGCGCGAACGTCGCGCTGCGCACGCGCCCGACGCAGCCGCGCCTCGATCTTCCGATCGCCAGCTTCAACTGGAACATCGACAAAAGCGACAACGCGTACACGCTCGATCTGCGCGACCTGCACGCGGAGTTCGGCCAGTTGCCGCTCGACGACGGCACGCCGGTCGCGCGTCTGCTCGTGTCGCGCGCGCTGACGGCCACGTACCGGCTGCCTTCGGTCGGCAAGGGGCAATTGCTGCGGCTGACGGGCGATAGCGTCGATATCGGCATCCTCGCGGAATTCGCGCGTGCGCTGCCGCTGCCGGCGAAGATCCTCAACGAGCTCGTGCGCTTCAATCCGCGCGGCCAGGTGTCCGATTACACGATCTACACCGAGCGCGCCGCGCCGAAGACCGAGGAAGAAGCGCAGCAGCAGCGCAAGAAAGGCGACGCGCCGCTTCTGCACTACGCGTTCAAGGGCGATCTCAACGGCCTGAGCGTGCAGGCGCAGGAGCCGCCGCCCGGGCTCACGATCAACAACCATCCGCGCGCCGGCATTCCGGGCGTCGAGAATCTGTGGGGCAGCGTCGACGCGAACGAGAAAGGCGGCCACATCACGATCGACACGAAGAACGTCGCCGTCACCGTTCCCGGCGCGTTCGACGATCCGCGCCTCGTCTTCGATTCGCTGCAAGGCCGCGCGCGCTGGACCGTCGCCGATGCGATCGCGCCCGGCGAACTGCGCCGCGCGTTCACGCTGCATCTGGAGACGCTGCGCGTGAAGAACGCGGATGCCGAAGGCGAGGCCACCGCGGACTACTGGAATCAGGGCCACGGGCGCGGCAATCTCGATCTGAAGGCGAAGGTCTCGCATCTGAAAGTGACGAGTCTCGTGCGCTATCTGCCGACGAGCCTCAACGAGCGCGTGCGCGTCTATCTCGGCCATGCGCTGCAGGCGGGCGTCGCGAAGAACGGGACGATCGAAGTGCACGGCGATCTCACGCGCTTTCCGTACGCGAAATTTCCCGATGCGGGCATCTTCCGCATCGAGGCGCCGTTCACCGGCGGCAAGTTCGATCCCACGCCCTTCCCGCCGCGCAAGATGGCCAACGGCCTGCCGAACTTCTGGCCGGCGTTCGAGGGTATCGACGGGACGTTCACGCTCGCGCAGAACAAGCTCGGCTTCGATATCGGCCGCGGGCATTATCGTGGCGTCAAGGTCTCGAAGGTCGTCGGGCGCATCGACGATACGGGCAATCGCGAAACCAAGCTGTGGATCGACGGCAAGGCGCGCGGCCCGCTCGCCGACATGCTGAAGTACGTCGACGACAGCTCGCTCGGCCTGATGGCGAAGCACGCGACCCGCAAGATCGACGCAAAAGGCAACGCGGATCTCGCGCTCACGCTCGGCATTCCGCGCTATCGGCCGCCCGCGCCGCAGCCGCCGATCAAGCCGGAGTACAAAGGCTCGCTCACCTTCGCCGACAACGAAGTCAGGTACGCCAATCTGCCGCCGCTCTCGCATCTGCGCGGCCGTGCCGATTTCGCCGCGAAAACCGTCACGCTCAATGGCCTCTCGGCGCAATTGCTCGGCGGCGATGTGCGCGCCAAGGGCGGCGTGCAGGCGGACGGCAGCTATGCGTTCGACGTGAACGGACGCATCGGCGCGGATGCCGCGGGCCGCCTCAACAAGCCGATGACGCCGCAAGTCGCGGCTTTCATGAAGCGCATCGACGGCGCCGCGCCTTACGAGATGCACGTTCACGGCGTCAAGAACGCGCTGCCGGTCGTGCAGGCGAGTTCGGATCTGACCGGACTCGGCATCGATCTGCCCGCGCCGTTCGGCAAGGCGAAAGGCGCGCCGATGCCGCTCACCTTCAGCTTCCAGCCATCATCGGGCGGCGCGCCGGATCTGCATGACGCGCAGTTGAACGTCGGGCCGGTGGCCGCGCATTACGTGTTTCAGCAGATCGGCAAGGCTCAGGTCAAGATCGATCCGCAGAACGTCGCCGAGCCGATGAACATGCGCGCGCGCGTGAAGGTCGTGCGCGGCGCGATCGGCCTGAACAAGCCGGCGGATTTGCCGGCCGAAGGCGTGAGCGCGACCGCCGATCTGAACGAATTCGATGCCGATGCCTGGCGCAAGACTTTCGCCGAACTCAGCGCCGCGATGCCTGACTCGCCCGCCGACTCGCCCGCCGACTCGCCCGCCGACGCGAACGCGCCGCGCGCACCGATGAGCGAGAACGTGAAGCAATTCATCCCAACGCGCGCCGCCATCCATTTCACGACGCTCAATCTGCTCGACCGGCGCTGGGAGAACGTCGCGATTGCCGCGAGTGAAAGCGAAACCGGTCGCACATGGCAAGCGAACATCGCGTCGAATCAGATTTCGGGCGATGTCTCGTGGACGCCCGGCGCGAAGAAGGAAAGCCCCGGCGCGTTGCAGGCGCGCTTCGCGAAGATCGTGATTCCGGAGAAGAAGGAGCACGATGCCGCCGGCAAGCTCGTGATGAAGCCGCCGCGCAACATGCCGACGATCGATCTCATCGTGAACGAGATCGTGTTCCGCGACCACGACCTCGGCCGGCTCGAAGTCGACGCACATAACGAAGTCATCGCCGATGAGCCGATCTGGACGCTCGACAAACTCGAACTCGCGAACCCCGACGCGACGCTCACCGCGAACGCGACGTGGCGCACGCTGCCGGGCGGCGTCGTGCAGGCCGCCGCGCAACCGGACGCGATGCGCAGTCAGGCCGATGACGTCACTCCGCGCCGCACGTCGCTCAACTTCAAGCTCGACGTGAAGAACGGCGGCCAGTTGATCGACCGTTTCGGCGCGCCGCACGTGGTCGGTTCGGGCAGCGGAACCGTGTCGGGTCACGCGGCGTGGAACGGCGGGCCGACGGCCGTCGACGTGAACACGCTCGATGGCAACGTCGCCGTCGATCTGCGTCACGGGCAGATTCTGCGTGCGCCGGGCTCGGCGAAGTGGCTCGGCGTCTTCAGCCTGCGCAGTCTCGCGAGCCTGTTGACGCTGCATTTCGAGGATGTCGTCGGCAAGGGCCTGCCGTTCGAGAAGATCACCGGCAACGCGACGATCGTCGATGGCATCAGCCGCACGGACGACTTCCTGATGGTCACGTCGCCGGCGCGCGTGCAGATGCAGGGCATCGTCGATATGCCGAAGCAGACGCAAGACCTCCACGTCAAGGTGATTCCGACCGTCGGCGCCGGCGCGGTCGCACTGGGCGCGGCGGTCATCAATCCGCTGCTCGGCCTCGGCGCGCTCGCCGCCGATCTCGCGCTGTCGGCGTCGATTCAGAAAGCGTTCGCGCTCGACTATTCGATCACCGGCTCGTGGAGCAAACCCGTCGTTAAGCGGCTCACTGGCGATCAGGGTAAGATCGAAACACCCCCCACCGCCGTGGCTCCGGCCGCTGCCCGCTGAAACGGGCGTTCGGCGGCGCGGTTTTCGTCCCCTTTTTAGACAGCGCACCCAAGACATGAGCGAAAGATCGAGCGAAAGCGCGGCCCCGTTTCAGGTCGCCGCGCTGCAGATGGTCAGCGCGCCGGACCGCGACCGGAATCTCGCGGACGCCGGACGGCTTATCGCCCAGGCTGCGCGAAGCGGCGCGCAACTGGTGCTCCTGCCCGAATATTTCTGCTACATGGGTTTCAAGGACACCGATAAGCTCGCGATCCGCGAAACGCCGGGCGACGGACCGATCCAGCGGTTCCTTTCCGACGCGGCGCGCGAACACGGCGTATGGATCATCGGCGGGACGTTGCCGTTGCAGTCGCCGGAACCGGATCGCGTGATGAACACGACGCTCGTCTTCGATCCGCGCGGACAGCAGGTCGCGCGCTACGACAAGATTCATCTGTTCAATTTCGAAAAGGGCGAGGAATCGTTCGACGAAGCGCGCACGATCTTTCCGGGGAACGAAGTACGCTCATTCGACGCGCCGTTCGGACGCGTGGGATTGTCGGTGTGCTACGACCTGCGCTTTCCGGAGTTGTATCGAAAGCTCGGCGATTGCGCGCTGATGGTCGTGCCATCCGCGTTCACTTACACGACCGGCCGCGCGCACTGGCAGACGCTGCTCACGGCGCGCGCCGTCGAGAATCAGTGTTATGTGCTCGCGGCGGCGCAAGGCGGCAATCACGAGAACGGACGGCGCACGTGGGGTCACAGCATGCTGATCGATCCGTGGGGCGAAATCGTCGATGTGAAGGATGAAGGACCGGGCGTCGTGATCGGCGGCATCGATCTGCAGCGCATCGCCGCCGTGCGACAGAGTTTGCCGGCTTACCGGCATCGCGTGCTCCGTTGAAGCGCGCGCGAACTTGAAGACGCGGGTTTCTCCCCGCACATGATGTGAGCGAATCGGAACGTAGAATAGGCTGCAAATCGTCTGCAAATATCATCGAACTCGTCACAGAACACGCAATAGGCACCGCATGAATATCATCGAACCCGGCATTCGTAACCTGGTCACGGCGAAGGACGTTTTGCTCACGCCCTACGGCCTCGACGAAGGCCTGATCACCCGCACGCTGGCGGAAATCTTCACGCATCGCGTCGATTACGCGGATCTCTATTTCCAGTCCACGCGCAGCGAAGCGTGGAGTCTCGAAGAAGGCATCGTCAAATCGGGCAGTTTCAGCATCGATCAGGGCGTCGGCGTGCGCGCCGTGTCGGGCGAGCGCACCGCGTTCGCGTATTCCGATGACCTCTCGCCCGAATCCATCCGTCAGGCCGCGATCGCCACGCGCGCGATCGCCAAGGCGGGCGGCGGCAAGCACAAGATCAAGCCGGCGAGCACGCTTACGGGCGTGTCGGGCCGCGATCTTTATCTCGCCGCCGATCCGCTGCATTCGCTCGACGCCACCGCCAAGGTGAAATTGCTGGAACGCGTCGAGCAAATGGCGCGGGCGAAAGATCCGCGCATTACGCAAGTGATGGCCGGCATGGCCGGCGAATACGATGTCGTGCTGGTCGCGCGCAGCGACGGCGCGCTCGCGGCGGATGTGCGCCCGCTCGTGCGCGTCTCCGTGACGGTGATTGCCGAGCAGAACGGCCGGCGCGAAATCGGCACCGGCGGCGGCGGCGGACGTTTCGACTACGGCTATTTCACCGACGCGATCCTGCAGAAGTACGTCGACGATGCCGTGCATGCCGCGCTCGTCAATCTCGAAGCGCGCCCTGCTCCGGCCGGCGCGATGACCGTCGTGCTCGGGCCGGGCTGGCCCGGCGTGTTGCTGCACGAGGCGGTCGGACACGGCCTGGAGGGCGATTTCAACCGCAAGGGCTCGTCGGCGTTCGCGGGACGCATCGGCGAGCAGGTCGCGGCGAAGGGCGTCACCGTCGTCGATGACGGCACGCTGCCGAATCGGCGCGGCTCGCTCAATATCGACGACGAAGGCAATCCGACGCAGTGCACGACGCTGATCGAAGACGGCATTCTCAAGGGCTACATTCAGGATTCGCTGAACGCGCGCCTGATGAAGATGCCGGTGACGGGCAACGCGCGCCGCGAATCGTACGCCGCGCTGCCGATGCCGCGCATGACCAACACGTACATGCTCAACGGCGACAAGGATCCGCAGGAGATTCTGGCGTCGGTGAAGAACGGCCTGTATGCGGTGAACTTCGGCGGCGGTCAGGTCGATATCACCAACGGCAAGTTCGTGTTCTCGGCGTCCGAGGCGTACATGATCGAGAACGGCAAGATCACGTATCCGGTGAAGGGCGCAACGCTGATCGGCAGCGGGCCTGAGTCGCTCAAGTACGTGACGATGATCGGCAACGACATGTCGCTGGATAGCGGCGTCGGCGTCTGCGGCAAGGAAGGACAGAGCGTGCCGGTGGGCGTCGGTCAGCCGACGTTGCGTATCGAGAAGATGACGGTCGGCGGCACGGTCTGATCGCCCACCGCGTGCATGCGGGATTTCCGCATCGATCGGGCGTGGACGTAGCGTCTTCGTTTCGTTCGGTGCGGGTTGTCCGCGTTTTTGCGTGTGCAGGGTTGTCAGCGCTGCACGTTTGAGGTTATAAAAGCAGTCACAACTTTTTTCGACCGACGTCCGGTTTCTTTTTCGATCCATCATGTCCGCCAAGTTTTATTTTTATTTCTTTTGGCATCTCAGACCGCTGGCGGATCGAGAGGGTGAGTCGTACACAGGTTGAACAAACCGAATTCCCGAAAAAACCGCCAGCGAGTCTGGCGGTTTTTTTTCGTCTCATAGTTTGATTCGCACGCTGCCGCTGGAGAACCGACATGCCCCCGCACAATACCGATGACGTTCGTATCCGTGAACTGAAAGAGCTGACCCCGCCCGCGCATCTGATCCGCGAATTCCCTTGCGCCGAGCCGGTTTCGGAGCTGATCTATAACGCGCGGCAGTCGATGCACCGCATTCTTCATGGGATGGATGACCGGTTGATCGTCATCATCGGACCTTGCTCGATTCATGATCCGAAGGCCGCTATGGAATATGCGGGGAAGTTGATCGAGCAGCGTAAGCGTTTTGCGGGTGAGCTGGAAATCGTGATGCGCGTGTACTTCGAAAAGCCGCGCACGACCGTCGGATGGAAGGGGCTCATCAACGATCCGTATATGGATAACAGCTTCAAGATCAATGATGGATTGAGGGCTGCGCGGGAACTGCTCATGCATGTCAATGAGCTTGGGCTTCCGGCTGGGACTGAATACCTCGACATGATTAGCCCGCAGTACATCGCCGATCTGATTTCTTGGGGAGCGATCGGGGCTCGAACGACGGAATCGCAGGTTCATCGGGAATTGGCTTCGGGGCTGTCCTGTCCTGTTGGGTTCAAGAATGGCACTGACGGAAATGTAAAGATCGCCGTCGATGCGATTAAGGCGGCTTCCCAGCCGCATCATTTTCTTTCAGTGACCAAGGGCGGGCATTCGGCGATCGTTTCTACCGCGGGGAATGAGGATTGCCATATTATTTTGCGCGGAGGGAAAGCGCCTAATTATGATGCTGCGAGTGTGGATGCGGCTTGCTCGGATATCGGGAAGGCGGGGTTGGCGGCGCGTCTGATGATCGATGCGAGTCATGCTAATAGCTCGAAGAAGCATGAAAATCAGATTCCGGTTTGTGAGGATATTGGTAAGCAGCTTGCGGCTGGAGATGAGCGGATTGTCGGCGTGATGGTGGAATCGCATCTCGTTGCCGGGCGGCAGGATTTGAAGGAAGGGTGCGAGTTGACGTACGGGCAGAGTATTACCGATGCCTGTATCGGGTGGGATGAGAGTGTCGGCGTGCTTGAAGGACTGGCGGAAGCGGTGAAGCAGCGGCGGGTTGTGAGGGGTGGAGGCAATTAACTGATTTGCTCGGCATTGTGCGGGCTTGCCGACGCACAATGCCGATTTGTTCCGACTCCAGCATTTCCAAACCACATACTACGACTATGATTGCGTAGGTCAGGTCGATATTGGCCCTTCGTCGTCCGCTGTCTCCCCGTTCTGCGTTGCATTCCAAAAGGGGAGGAAGACAAGCTTCAGGCAGAACCACCAGGCGTAGATGGAACCTGCAGAAAAGCAGTCATCCTCGTTCAGTAAGCCATGAGCGAGTTCGTTGCGGATATTCCACCCCAACGGATCGCAGAAGAGCGCGCGCATTTCGAACGCGAGGTCGTTACCAAAAACCTGCTCTAACTCTGGCAATTCCAGGAGTGTACTCAGCCCATTCTCATTCTCAACGCCGTTTCTAGCAACATTCGTCGTCTTAGCGCCTGCCGCTTTGAGTTGGTATCGAACTACGTGCTCGACTTGAGGTACCAACAGATGTAAAGCGGCAGCAAAGTCATTATCGAATCCGGCATACAAACCTCGTCCAAACATTTCGGCTCGATCCGCCGGAACGATCGGTGACTTATATGCCAGCGCTGCGAAGTCGGCGCGACGCAGTCGATGCTCAAGCCTTATCATGTCGAGTGCCGGTAAAATGAGCGCTTGCGTTACCAGACCTAATTGCATTCTGTACTCGCGCATCATCTCAGCATGGACCGCCGCATCATGATCATCTGAGCCGTGGTCTCGTGGCCCAGCACCGGGCCGCTTTGCGATTACTCTACCGTCGCGCGAGTAATAAACCGCGGCAAAAAGCGACAACAACGGGAATTCTTTGAGGCTTTGCTCGGATCGTTTACGCAGCTGTTCAGCACCTATCCCTCGTGTAACGTTCACAAACGCATTTAACGCATCCAGCGGCGCCTTTCCTTTCACGAGATCTGTTGCACGGTCGATTATCTCCGTAACATCAATCGGGTCCGAGCGAAGCACGTGCATCTCACCTAATGCCCCAGCGCCCGCTCTAGTCAACTTTTCGTGCACTTCGGCGATCCGCTTCTCGACAGCGTGTTGACCCCTAAGCGCGCCGGGGATTCGGCGATACGATTGTATAGCCTTCTCATAAAAATCTGCCGCGACCATGTTGCTGGGTACATATGACGATAGTGCTGCATCCGCTTCAGCCTCCCATGCTTTGGCGAGATTCGCGAGCATTTGCGCCGAGCTATTTTTATCCCCCATCGCCGAGAACCAATGCTCCGCTTCTTCGAAATATGTCCGGCTTGCATGAAACTCGTTTTTCTCTCCAAGGACGAACGCAATTGCCCCCAGACTCTCGGAAATAGCATAAGCAGCAGCTGTCCCAAATCGATTTTGCCTCATAAACTCTGCCAGCCAGAAGGCCATGAATCCATCGCTCGCATCGAGTTGGAGAAAACGCGCCAGGGCAGCCGACTCAATAGCTTGCAGATCCTTCTCCGCGGTTCGCCTAAGCATCCTCGCCAAGCTTACGGCGCGACGCCAGCAGTCATCTCCACCAGCAATCCAAGTTTCAAGCCTCAACGGAATCGTTACGTAGGCGTTGATGGCCATCAACGCAAACTTCGGATTCGGCGGCCTCAACGTGAGCCAAGCGAGGTCCGATAACCTTGCTCTTAGCCAAGGGTTGTCTACGAAGTCAACGAAGCTAGCGAGTAGGCTCAGGTCTTCGATCGAAAAGTCCGACGGAAGCGCGGAACGCCTTCCATCGGTTAGCGACAACATCGGCCTGAATGGCTCATTGATGCTCATCGGTGCGAGCATCATCGAAGTCGCATGGGCTAGAAGCCTCAAGCACTCACCCTTTCTTAAGTCTTTCTCTCCAACTGCGGACGTGGCGGCGTTCGAAAAATCTTGGAAAAGACCGGTATAACCTTTGCAAAGGTTATTTTTTACGATTAACTCCCATCCGCAGCCTCTCATCTCCGCGAGCGTCATTGCCGGAGCATTTTCGCTGTGCATGATGTAGTCGCGCCCTCAGTGTTGTATTGGTTATCAATGACCACAGAGTACTCCGATTTTCTAGTCGGAGTGGCGACAAAATCGCACAGGAAATAATTTCAGAGAATACTGAATCGACGTCTAAACTGAACGCAAAAGGGCTCAGCGTGGAGAATCATGGTTATTCTCTTTGGAAAACTACAAAAGGCTTCAATAAGCAACACGGCGTGACGTATATGCCAATATGGCCGCCTTCACATAGGTGATTTGATGTGAATCCAGAGGATGTCCTCGCCGCCATCCGCGCGATTAAGTACTCGCGCCAGAACAAATAAAAGATCGGATAGTCGATTCACATACCTCCGCGGCGCCTCATTAACCCCAGCAGTTTCAATGCGCCCCAACGCGACAATAGCCCTCTCTGCCCGACGGCAGACAGTGCGCGCGACATGCGCCAGCGCCGCCGCCCTTGACCCACCCGGCAAAATAAATTCCTTGAGCGGCGGCAATGTCGCGTTGTACTCCTCCAGCCACGCGTCTAATTGAGCGAGATGCGATTCCTGAATCATCGAATGCCCCGGAATCGACAACTCCCCGCCCAAGTCAAACAAATCGTTCTGGATCCGAGTTAAAGCATCGCGCACATCTGAAGGCATCGGCTCACACAGAAGGACGCCGATACACGAATTCAACTCATCCACGTCCCCGATTGCAGCAATCCTCGCATCGTCCTTGGAAACGCGGCTTCCATCGCCAAGACCCGTCGTTCCATCATCGCCGGTGCGCGTGGCGATCTTGCTCAAGCGGTGACCCATCATCGACTCCTGAAAAGCGGACAAAAACCCCGACCCATTATAGGCACGCGCCTCCGCGCGAAGCCCGCGGCGCCGACCGGCTCCTCGACGGCGTAAAATGAGATAGAAAGCCACGCCCAGAACAGAAACCAAAGCCGCACCGCCCGGAGACACGCACGTGAATCACCCGACCGAACATCAGGCGCTTCAGAAACGCCCCTTCCCCGCCGCGCTTCTCGATGCCCTGAAGCAGCAATTCGCCGACCGCGTCTCCACTGCGCAAGCAGTGCGCGAACACCACGGCCGCGACGAATCGCCGTTCGATCCGCAACTTCCCGATGCCGTCGTCTTCGCGCGCAGCACCGACGAAGTGCAAGCCATCGTCAAGCTCTGCGCCGAACACGACGTCCCGATCATCCCCTACGGCAACGGCTCGTCGCTCGAAGGCCATCTCCTCGCGGTGCAAGGCGGCGTCTCCATCGATTTGTCGGAGATGAACCAGGTCGTCTCGATCAACGCCGAAGACCTCACCGTCACCGTGCAGCCCGGCATCTCGCGCAAGCAACTGAACGAAGCGCTCAAAGACACCGGCCTCTTCTTTCCGATCGATCCGGGCGCGGACGCGAGCATCGGCGGCATGTCCGCGACGCGCGCCTCCGGCACCAACGCCGTGCGCTACGGCTCGATGCGCGAGAACGTCCTCGCGCTCACCGTCGTCCTCGCCGATGGCCGCGTCATCAAAACCGGCACGCGCGCGCGCAAATCGTCGGCGGGCTATGACCTCACGCGTCTTTTCGTCGGCTCGGAAGGCACGCTCGGCGTCATCACCGAAATCACCGTGCGCCTCTATCCGCAACCCGAAGCGATTTCGGCGGCCGTGTGCGCGTTTCCGTCGATGGGCGACGCCGTGCGCGCCGTCATCGAAACCATTCAGATGGGCGTGCCGATCGCGCGCGTCGAATTCGTCGACAAGCTCGCCGTGCGCGCCATCAACAAGCATTCGAATCTGACGCTGCGCGAATCGCCGATGCTGTTCTTCGAATTCCACGGCACCGAATCCGGCGTCGCGGAACAGGCGCAGACGGTGCAGGACATCGTCGCGGAAAACAAAGGCGAGGACTTCGAGTGGGCGACGCGCCCCGAAGATCGCAGCCGTCTCTGGAACGCGCGCCATTCCGCCTACTTCGCGATGCTGCAACTGAAGCCCGGCTGCCGCGCCGTCACGACCGACGTCTGCGTGCCGATCTCGCGCCTCGCCGAATGCGTCGAGGAAACGGAGAAGGACCTGCAAGGCTCGTACTTGCCGAGTCCGATCGTCGGGCATGTGGGCGACGGCAATTTCCACGTCGCGATGCTGCTCGATCCGGCCAAGCCCGAAGAGCTCGAAGAAGCCGAGCGCATCAATCGGCTCATCGTCGGACGCGCGCTGAGGATGGGCGGCACCTGCACCGGCGAACACGGCGTCGGGCTGCACAAGATGGGCTTTCTGATCGACGAACACGGCGAGGACGCCGTCGACACGATGCGTGCCATCAAGCAGGCGCTCGATCCGAAGAATCTGATGAATCCGGGGAAAATCTTCGCTTTCGAAGGCTGACGAAGTCGCGCAAGATGCACGCATGAAGACGCGGCGCCGACCGCGCGGTCATCGAACAAGGAGGAGACGTGAACGCACCCGACGAGCTCAAAGCCGAGCAGATGTCGCCGAATCTGCCGCACGAAGACGCGCCCGCGCTGACCGAAGATCAGCTCGCCGCGCGTCAGCGTGAAGTCGTGCAGGCGCTGATGGCCGTGCTGCCGACGCACTGTCTGCTCTTTCGCGAGGAAGACACGGCCGCGTACGAATGCGACGGCCTCGCCGCGTATCGGCGTTTGCCGCTCGCCGTCGCGCTGCCTGAAACTGAAGCGCAGGTGCAGCGCGTCGTGCAGATCTGCGCGCGTCTCGCCGTGCCGATCGTTCCGCGCGGCGCGGGCACCGGCCTCTCCGGCGGCGCGATGCCGATCCGCCACGGCATCGTGCTGTCGCTCGCGCGCTTCCGGAAGATCATCGAGGTCGATCCGTACGCGCGCACGGCGACCGTGCAACCGGGCGTCCGCAATCTCGCCATTTCGGAAGCCGCCGCGCCGTTCGGCCTCTACTACGCGCCCGATCCGTCGTCGCAGATTGCGTGCACGATCGGCGGCAACGTCTCCGAAAACTCGGGCGGCGTGCACTGCCTGAAATACGGGCTCACGGTTCACAACGTCCTGCGCGTGCGCGCGGTGACGATGGACGGCGATGTCATCGAATTCGGCTCGCTCGGCCCCGATGCGCCCGGCCTCGATCTGCTCGCGGTGATGATCGGCAGTGAAGGCATGTTCGCGATCGTCACGGAGATCACCGTCAAGCTGATTCCGAAGCCGCAGACCGCGCAAGTCATCATGGCGAGCTTCGACGATGTCGTGAAAGGCGGCAACGCGGTTGCCGCGATCATCGCGGCGGGCATCATCCCGGCCGGACTCGAAATGATGGACAAGCCCGCGACGCGCGCCGTCGAGGAATTCGTCAACGCGGGCTACGATCTCGACGCCGCCGCGATCCTGCTATGCGAATCCGACGGCACGCACGATGAAGTCGCCGAGGAAATCGTCCGCATGACGGCGGTGCTGCGCGAACACGGCGCATCGCGCATCCAGATCTCGCGTTCAGAAGCCGAGCGCCTCAAGTTCTGGTCGGGCCGCAAGAACGCGTTTCCGGCGGCGGGCCGCATCTCGCCGGACTATTACTGCATGGACGGCACCGTGCCGCGCCGCGCGATCGGGCCGCTGCTCGCGCGCATCGAAGAGATGGAGAAGAAGTACGCGCTGCGTTGCATCAACGTGTTCCATGCGGGCGACGGCAACATGCATCCGCTGATTCTCTTCAACGGCAACGATCTCGACGAGTGGCATCGCGCGGAAGCGTTCGGCTGCGACATCCTGGAGGCGTGCGTCGAACTCGGCGGCACGGTGACGGGCGAGCATGGCGTCGGCATCGAGAAGATCAATTCGATGTGCGTGCAATTCTCGCCCGAAGAGCGCGACGCGTTCTTCGCCGTGAAGCGCGCGTTCGATCCGCCGGGTCTGCTCAACCCCGACAAGGGCATTCCGACGCGCGCGCGCTGCGCCGAATACGGCAAGATGCACGTGCGCGGCGGCCTGTTGCCGCACCCCGAGTTGCCGCGCTTCTAGCCGGGAGAACGCGTTCCGCTATCCACGTTTCCCCGCGTGTGGCGCCGTTAAGCGGCCGGTACAATCGACCGGACTGCCATAGAAAACCAGAATTCGAGAGCGGAACACCCATGGAACAGGACGACGTCGTCGCCGGCTGGTCGGAGAGGATCGCCCGGGCCACAGAAACCGGCACGCTGCTGCGTATTCGCGGCGGCGGCACGAAGGACTGGTACGGTCAGACGCTCCAGGGAGAGATCCTCGACACGCGGGCGTATCGCGGCATCATCGCGTACGATCCGGCGGAGCTCGTCATCACCGCTCGAAGCGGCACGCCGCTCGCCGAAATCGAAGCCGCGCTGCGTGAGCACAATCAGATGCTGCCGTTCGAGCCGCCGCATTTCGGGCGCAACGCGACGCTCGGCGGCTGCATCGCCGCGGGGCTTGCGGGCCCGCGACGCGCATGGACCGGCGCGCCGCGCGACTTCGTCCTCGGCGCGGTCGTCATGAACGGCCACGGACAAGTGCTGCACTTCGGCGGGCAAGTCGTGAAGAATGTCGCGGGCTATGACGTGTCGCGCCTGCTCGCCGGATCGCTCGGCACGCTTGGCCTGATTCTCGAACTGTCGATCAAGGTGCTGCCGCGCCCCGTCGCCGAAGCCACGCTGAAATTCGACATGCACGCGACAGACGGCGTGCGCAAGCTCAACGAATGGGGCGGGCATCCGCTGCCGATCTGCGGCAGCGCGTGGCGCGACGGCACGCTCGCGCTGCGTCTCGCGGGCGCCGAAGCCGCCGTGAAAACCGCGCGCAACACGCTCGGCGGCGAGGTCGTCGATGCGGTCGAAGCCGACCGATTCTGGATCGGCATGCGCGAACAGACCGATCCGTTCTTCGCTGTCATCGAACCGCGTTCGGCGCTGTGGCGGCTCGCTTTGCCGTCGATCGCCGAGCCGCTGCATCTGCCGGGCGCGCAACTGATGGAATGGGGCGGCGCGCAACGCTGGTGGATCACCGACACCGATCCGCAAACCGTGCGCATCAGCGCGAAACAGGCGGGCGGCCACGCGACGATCTTCCGCGCCGGCTCCGCCTACGATCGCAATGCAGGCGTTTTCACGCCGCTGCCCGCGCCGCTCATGAAAATTCACCGTGGATTGAAAGTTGCGTTCGATCCGGCGCGCATCTTCAATCGCGCGCGTTTGTATCCAGACTTCTAGGCGCATCGATGCAAACCAATCTCGCCGATTTCATCCGCGGCACGGCCGATGGCGACGAAGCCGACGCCATTCTGCGCAAGTGCGTGCACTGCGGCTTCTGCACGGCGACCTGCCCGACGTATCAGTTGCTCGGCGACGAGCTCGACGGGCCGCGCGGGCGCATCTATCTGATGAAGCAGATGTTCGAAGGCGCGCCCGTCACGCGCAGCACGCAACTGCATCTGGACCGCTGCCTCACCTGCCGCAATTGCGAAAGCACGTGTCCGTCCGGCGTGCAATACGGCAAGCTCGTCGAGATCGGGCGCAAGGTCGTCGAAGAAAAGGTCGAGCGGCCGATGCGTCAGCGTCTGCAACGGCGTCTGCTCGCAAGCTTCCTGCCGAACAGCACGCTCTTCACGCCCGCGATGAAGCTCGGTCAGCAGTTCCGCGGCATTCTTCCGCGCAAGCTGCGCGCGAAGATTCCGCTGCCCGAGCGCCCGCTCGCCGCGCCGACCAACAAGCACGAACGCAAGATGCTGATGCTCGCCGGATGCGTCCAGCCGGCGATGATGCCCAACGTCAACACGGCGACGGCGCGCGTGTTCGACGCGCTCGGCATCGAGATCGTCACGGCGCCGGGCGCGGGCTGCTGCGGCGCGATCCGCCTGCATCTCGGCTACAACGACGACGCGCTCGACGACGTGCGCAACAACATCGACGCATGGTGGCCGTATGTCGAAAACGGCGTCGAGGCGATCGTGATGAACGCGTCGGGCTGCGGCGCGACCGTCAAGGAATACGCGCATCTGCTGCGCAACGATCCGGCGTACTCGGCGAAGGCGCAAAAGATCGTCGATCTCACGCGCGATCTCGCCGAAATCCTGCCGATGTACGAAGAAGAGCTCGTCGCGCTCGCGCGGCGGCGCGGCGTGCATACGGTCGCATTTCATCCGCCGTGCACGCTGCAGCACGGGCAGCAGATTCGCGGACGCGTCGAGCATCTGCTGACCGCGCTCGGCCTCGAAGTGCGCCTGCCTGCGGACAGCCATCTGTGCTGCGGATCGGCTGGCACGTATTCGGTCTTGCAGCCGAAGCTCTCGTACACGCTGCGCAATCAGAAGCTCGACCGGCTGGAAAAGCTGGAACCGCAGATGATCGTGTCGGCGAATGTCGGCTGCATCGCGCATCTGCAAAGCGGCACGTCGACGCCCGTCACGCACTGGATTCAACTGCTGGAACATCTGCTGTACGGTTGAGGCCGCTTCGTATAATGAGCGGCTCGACCGTCCCGAGCCTCAAGCATGTCCATCGCCCAACATCTCGAAGAAGTCCGGCAACGCATCGCGAAGGCGGCGCACGAAGCGTCGCGCGATGCGGATTCCGTCAAGCTGCTCGCCGTGTCCAAGACCTTTCCCGCCGACGACGTGCGCGCCGCCTTCGAAGCCGGCCAGCGCGCGTTCGGCGAGAACTACGTGCAGGAAGGCATCGCGAAGATCGCCGAGCTCGCGGATCTGCGCGGCGAAATCGAATGGCATTTCATCGGGCCGCTGCAATCGAACAAGACGAAGGTCGTCGCCGAGCAGTTCGACTGGGTGCATTCCATCGATCGCCTGAAGATCGCCGAACGTCTTTCCGCACAACGTCCGCCAAGCGCGCCCGCGCTCAACGTATGCGTGCAGGTGAACGTGAGCGGCGAGGCATCGAAGAGCGGCGTCGAACCGGATGAGGCCGCCGCGCTCGCGCATGCGGTCGCCGCCCTGCCGGGCTTGCGTCTGCGCGGCCTGATGGCGATTCCCGAACCCGCCGAAACACTCGACGCGCAACGCGAACCGCACGCGCGCCTGCGCGAACTGATGAACGCGCTGCGCGCCGACGGCCTCGATCTCGACACGCTCTCGATGGGCATGTCCGCCGATCTCGAAGCGGCCGTGCTCGAAGGCGCGACGATGGTCCGCATCGGCACCGCGATTTTCGGCGCGCGCAATTACACCAACTGACTTCACCATCAACCATGAAAATTGCATTCATCGGCGGCGGCAACATGGCCGCGGCGCTCATCGGCGGTCTCATCAAGCGCGGCACGGCGCCCGCTGACATCTATGCCATCGACATCAACGACGAAGCGCGCGCGCGCACGGCGAAGCAGTTCGGCATCGCGACGGGCGCGGCTGTCGACGAAGCGCTCGCCGGCTACGACGCGATCGTGCTCGCGGTGAAGCCGCAAGTGCTCAAGAGCGTGGCCGAAGCGCTCGCGCCGCATCTGTCGAAGCAGACGATCATCAGCATCGCGGCCGGCATTCGCGCGACGGATCTTTCGCGCTGGCTGAACGGCTACGCGCAGATCGTGCGCACGATGCCGAACACGCCCGCGCTGATCGGCATGGGCGTGACGGGGCTCGCCGCGCTGCCTGGCGTCACCGATGCGGCGAAGGCGCTCGCGTCGCAAGTGCTGGAAGCGGTCGGCACGGCCGTCTGGTTCGACGACGAAGCGAAGCTCGACGCCGTCACCGCGATCTCCGGCAGCGGCCCGGCCTACGTGTTCTATTTCATCGAAGCGATGCAGGAAGCCGCGCGCCAGCTCGGTCTGGATGAGGAGCAAGGGCGCGCGCTCGCGGTCGCGACCTTCACCGGCGCGGCGCAACTCGCCGCGCAATCGGGCGAGCCGGCGAGCGTGCTGCGCGAGCGCGTGACGTCGAAGGGCGGCACGACGGCGGCGGCGCTCGCATCGTTCGAGGCGCAAGGCGTGAAGGATGCGATCGTGCGCGGCGCGCTCGCGGCAGAAGCGCGGGCGAGAGAGATGGGGGATGAGTTGGGCGGGGCTTGAGGGCGCCGCGCTCTCAAAGTTTCTGCACGACGAATTCTATGCCGCATTCCGAGAATGCGGTGCGCGTCTGATCGTAGCGCTCCATGCCGTGCAGGAAACTGTGATCCAGAAGCTCGACCTTCTTGATGCTGACTTCGCGCTCGAAACTGCGCAGCAAATCCACAACGTTGATCGAAACGGGCGACCAGCTTTCCCGCTTGTATAGGGTGAACGTGTGCTTGTGGTCGCCGTTGAACGTCGACGGCCACATGCCCTGCTCGTAGAGATCCTCGTCCGGCACGGTGATGACGAGATGGCCGCCCGGCTTGAGCACGCGCAACCAGTGGCGCATCGCGACACGCGGGTCGATCATGTGTTCGAGGCAGTGCCCGGAATAGACGAAATCGAAGCTGTCGTCCTGAACGTTCTCGAGATATTGCGCGTCGCCCTGCTCCCACTCGTAGACCGTCACCCTGTCGATACGCGGAAACAACGATCGATACAGCGCGATGCTGTCATTGCCGCCGCCGACATCGAGCCCATTGCCCACGAGCCAGCGATTGCTGAAACGAGCGTCGAGCAAGCGGCGGTTGAGCGAGATGCAGGTCGTGCCGGGAACGCCTAGGGTGAGCGCGAACGGCTGCGTCTGGTCGCCGGGCATCACCCATTTTTTCAGCGCGTATTCGCCCCATGCGCGCGGCCACAGGACCGCGTAGCCCGTATCCTCGGAATGCCAGTGCAGCGTGTGCGAGGAGTCGAACGACGCAAGCAATTCGAGAAACGCCGCTTCCTGATCGAAGCCGTTTTCGGCCCAATCCGGAAGCGTCCCGGAGCTTGTCTGAAACTCGCGCCGGTAGATGCGTACATCGTCCAGCACGATAAGCGCGTCACTGGCCCGCCCGCGCATGAGTTCAAGTTCCGCGAGCAACGGCAGGCGCTCGGTCGGAGAGTGTTCCTGACTCATGTAACTCTTGCCGCCATGGTCCGCGCCCGGATAGTGTGCGTCGAGAAACACGAGGCAGCGCTGTTCGGCGAGCACGCCGGTCACCGAATCGGAGCGCAGGAAGGTGAGACTGTCCGCGTTCACCACATTGAGCCGCTCGCTTTGTTCCGCTTCGGCGAAGAGCGGTTCGAAGATTTCGCAGGACAGCGCTTTCGCGAAACCCGCGCCCAAGGCGGCACGGCACGAGTCGCCTCGTCCATAGCCGGTCTCGATGAGATGCGTGACTCCGTTTCGGGATGCGAGTCCGGCTAGATCGAAGCGAGCGAGAAAACCCATGACTGACACATTGGAAGTAAAGCAAACGAACGAATGCAGCCGCGCGGAAATACCCCGCGGCGTTCGGTTGGCTTGTCGAAGGAAGGCCGGCGCATTCGCAATCGAATTGCCGGGCGGTGTATAACGCGTCTTTCAGACGCGCCCAAAGGATTAGCTAGTTGCCTAACTTGGCGAACTTATCAAAAGATAAGACCGCGAGACTTCAATGTGAACAAATTTGTCGTTCTCAGACCATTTCGCAGGCCGGAATAAAACAGCGGGCGGCGCGATCTCACAACGTGCGTTGCACACGTTGCGGCACCCGATCCACGCGAACGGGATCAGTTCGACAGTGCATACTGCAACGCAATCCCCGCAAACAACATCCCGCCGAGCCAGTTGTTATGCCTGAACGCGGCGAAGCACGCCATGCGCTCACGATTGCGGATCAGCCCGTAGTGATAAACCGCGCAGCCCGCCGCTGCGAGCCAGCCGAGCCAGTAGGGCCAGCGGAAGCCCAGCGCGACGCCGATGCCCACGTAAATCGCGAGCGTTATCGCGTAGCAGAGCATGACGGCAAGCACGTCGTATCGCCCGAAGGTGAGCGCGGACGTGCGAATGCCGATCTTGATGTCGTCGTCGCGATCGACCATCGCGTATTCGGTGTCGTACGCGACCGACCAAAACACGTTCGCCGCGAGCATGATCCACGCGAGCATCGGCACCTGGTTCTGCACGGCGGCGAAGGCCATCGGAATGCCGAAGCCGAACGCGATGCCGAGATACGCCTGCGGGATCGCGAAGAAACGCTTGGTGAACGGATACGAACCCGCCACGAACAGCGCGAACACCGACAGTTCCTTCGTGAGCGTGTTGAGCGGCAGGATCAGCAGGAACGCGACGAGCGAGAGCGCCGCCGCGAGCGCCACGGCTTCCCACGCCTTGATCTTGCCCGATGTGATCGGCCGCTCCGCCGTGCGCTTCACGTAGCGGTCGAAATCGCGATCCGCGTAGTCGTTGATCGCGCAGCCCGCCGAGCGCATCAATATCGTGCCGACGATGAAAATGACGAGCAGCATCGGCGACGGATGGCCGCTCGACGCGATCCACAACGCATTGAGCGTCGGCCACAAGAGCAGCAGGCTGCCGATAGGCTTGTCGAGGCGCACGAGGCGCATGTAGAGCGGAAAACGGGCGAACATGGCGGACCTGGGAGCGAAAATTCACGACGAGCTATTTTAGATCAGCCCGAAAAGCAAAAACCCCGCGTGAAAGCGGGGTTTCGTCATGTCGAGGCCGAGCGCTTCAGGCCAGCATCGCGCGCAGCATCCACGCGGTCTTCTCGTGCGTCTGCATGCGTTGCGTGAGCAGGTCGGCGGTCGGCTCGTCGTTCGCGGCTTCCGTCGCCGGGAAGATCTCGCGCGCGGTGCGGACGACGGCTTCCTGGCCTTCCACGAGTTGGCGGATCATGTCTTCGGCGGCCGGCACGCCGTCCGCTTCCGGAATCGACGACAGCTTCGCGAAGTCCTTGTAGCTGCCCGGCGCGTGCACGCCCAGTGCGCGAATGCGTTCGGCGATCGAATCGACGGCGAGCGCCAGTTCGTTGTACTGGGTCTCGAACATCAGATGCAGCGTGTTGAACATCGGACCCGTGACGTTCCAGTGAAAGTTGTGGGTCTTCAGATACAGCGTGTACGTGTCGGCCAGCAGGCGGGACAGCCCGTCGGCGATCTTCTTGCGGTCTTTGTCGCTGATGCCGATATTGACGGCGGGTGCAATGCCTTTCTTCGCCATGATGACTCCGAGAGAGAGTTGATTCGAAAGGTGCGAACGCCGCGCGCAAGAGCTTGCCGCGCGGCGTTTCGAGCGTTCGACAGTTTATCGTATAAACGGGGAACGATTAATTGACGGCGACGCTATCACGCGCCCGCGACACCGCCCGCGACGATCAGCCCGTATCCCGCCGCGACGATCCCGAACGCGATCGCGACGCGCACGCCGCGCGATGCCCGAACGCTCGTTGCGTCGATCTGCTCGACGGCCTGTGCGATGTGATGCAACGCCTGAGACATGATGTGTTCTCCCGTGTTTCCGAAAGCGCCGCCGTCAGCCGGCTGCGGTGTCCTGCTCTTCGATCGTCTGCCCGAGCTTCGCGAGCGCATCGATCACGCCTTGCGCATACGCCGGATCGATACGGCGGAAATGCCCGATCTGCCGCGCGACGATCTCGTTCGGCACGCCATGAATGTGCCGCGCGATGTTGCCGAAGAAGCGTTCGCGCTGGGCTTCGTCGAAGAGTCTGAAAAGCGCTGCCGGCTGGCTGTAGTAATCGTCGTCCTCGCGATGGTCGTAGCGATGCACCATCCCGCCCGCTTGCGGCGGCTCGTTTGCGTTCACGTCCTGCGCGAATTCGCCGTAACGGTTCGGCTCGTAGTTCACGCGGCCGCCGAGGTTGCCGTCGGTCCGCATCGCGCCATCGCGATGAAACGTGTTCGCGACCGACGTACGCGGCGCATTCACCGGAATCTGATGATGGTTGACGCCGAGCCGATAGCGCTGCGTGTCGCCATAGGAGAACAGACGCCCCTGCAACAGCCGGTCCGGCGAGAAGCCAATGCCCGGCACCACGTTCGCCGGCGTGAAGGCGGCCTGCTCGACGTCCGCGAAGTAGTTCTGCGCATTGCGATTCAGCTCGATCACGCCGACGTCGATCAGCGGATAGTCCTTGTGCGACCACACTTTCGTGATGTCGAACGGATTCACCTTCGACTTCGCAGCCTCGTCTTCCGTCATCACCTGAATGCGGAAATTCCAGCGCGGGAAATTGCCTTTGTCGATGTTGTCGACGAGATCGCGCTGCGCGCTCTCGCGATCGGCGGCGATCACGGCGGCGGCTTCGGCGTCGGTATAGTTCTCGAGCGGCTGCTGCGACTTGAAATGGAACTTCACATAGAAGCGCTCACCGTCGGCATTGATGAACGAGAACGTGTGCGATCCGAAGCCGTGCATTTGACGGTAGTTCTTCGGGATGCCGCGGTCGCTCATGAGAATCGTCACCTGATGCAGCGATTCCGGATGACGCGACCAGAAGTCCCACGCCGCGACATTGCTGCGCATATTCGTGTACGGATCGCGCTTTTGCGTGTGGATGAAGTCGGGAAACTTCAGCGGATCGCGGATGAAAAACACCGGCGTGTTGTTGCCGACGACGTCCCAGTTGCCCTCTTCCGTGTAGAACTTGATCGAGAAGCCGCGCACGTCGCGTTCGGCGTCCGCGGCGCCGCGCTCGCCCGCGACTGTGGAAAAGCGCATGAAGATCGGCGTTTCCTTGCCGATGTCGGCGAACAGCTTCGCCTTCGTGTAGCGCGAGATATCGTGGGTGACGCGGAACGTGCCGAAAGCGCCCGAGCCCTTCGCGTGCACGCGGCGCTCGGGAATCACTTCGCGGTCGAAGTGCGCGAGCTTTTCGACGAGCCAGAAGTCTTGCAGCGTGACCGGGCCGCGCGGACCTGCGGTCTGCGAGTTCTGGTTGTCGCCGACGGGTGCGCCTGCTGCGGTCGTGAGTCGTTGAGTCGTCATCGTGATGCTCCTGTTTTTGAGGTTCGGCGTGAGATGAATGCGGATCGGCCGCGCGTCATGCGGCGCTCGCGAAATCGGCGAGGATCGAGACCGCCATCTGGCGAAGGTCACTCCAGCGGTCGAAGAAGGTCGCGGCGGTCATGAAATCCTCTCTGTGTCGTCATCTGAGAAGGATCGTAACGCAAGCTATCGGTTTTTATAATTCGATTAAATTTATATATGCGATAGATCAAGCGAAGTGCCGGTTTCGCTTGCGCGCGCTACCGCAAAAGAGAAAACGCCGCGCTCCGTTGCCAGAGCGCGGCGTTTCGCGGGGACAGCCGAGTCAGTTCACGGCGACCGGCATATCGAGCTTTTTCACGCCCGGCAGATCGCAATTGGCGATTGCGTCGCAGATGGCGTCGATCGCGGGCATGCGCGTGAAGCTCTTGCGCCACGCGAGCACGACGCGCCGGTCCGGCACGGGTTCGTCGAACGGTACGTAGCTGAGCAGACCCGAATCGATGCCCGCCGCGTGCGGCTTCACCTCGCTCACCGACATGCGCGGCAACACGGTAATGCCGACGCCGCTCGCGACCATATGGCGGATCGTTTCCAGCGACGAGCCTTCGAACGTCTTCTGGATGCCGTCCGCGTTCTGCGAGAAGCGCATCAGTTCCGGGCACACGCCGAGGACGTGATCGCGGAAGCAATGGCCGCTGCCGAGCAGCAGCATGGTTTCCTGCTTGAGATCGTCCGGATCGATCTTCGCACGGTTCTCCCACGCGTGCCCCGACGGCATCGCGACGACGAACGGCTCGTCGTAGAGCGCGCGCACCATCAGGCCGGTTTCAGGGAACGGCAGCGCCATGATCGCGACATCGATTTCGCCTTGCTTCAGGAGCTCGATCAGTTTGAGCGTGTAGTTCTCCTGGAGCATGAGCGGCATCTGCGGAACCGACTTGATCATCTGCTTGACGAGCGTCGGCAGAAGGTACGGTCCGATCGTATAGATCACGCCCAGACGCAGCGGTCCGACGAGCGGATCCTTGCCCTGCTTGGCGATTTCCTTGATGGCGAGCGTCTGTTCGAGCACGCGCTGCGCCTGCGTCACGATCTGCTCGCCGATCGGCGTTACGCTGACTTCGCTCGTGCCGCGCTCGAAGATCTGCACGTTCAGTTCGTCTTCGAGCTTCTTGATTGCCACCGACAAGGTCGGCTGGCTGACGAAGCACGCCTCGGCCGCGCGGCCGAAATGCCGTTCACGCGCGACCGCGACGATGTACTTCAATTCGGTGAGGGTCATTGGAGGCCAATGAAATACATTGATTCGATAGGTTTGAGTTATACACCCGCCGGCTGCCGTTCGACAACTTTTGCCGATTCGCCGGTCCGCGCAGGTTAAATAGGGACCGACATGGCCCGCGCGAGTTCAGTCAAGCCTTCAAATAGTGCTCCCGCGCGCCCAGCCAGCGCGCCAGATGGCGCGTGACGGCGTCGGGAAACTGCGCAAGCATCTGATCGGCGGCGGCGCGCGCCGGTTCGATCAGCCAGCCGTCGTTTTCAAGACTCGCGAATCGCAGCATCGCTTCGCCCGATTGCCGCGCGCCGAGAAACTCGCCGGGACCGCGAATTTCCAGGTCGCGCCGGGCGATCTCGAAGCCATCGGTCGTTTCGCGCATCGTTTGCAGCCGCGCACGCGCCGTCTGCGACAACGGATTCGAGTACATCAGCACGCAGATGGACGCCGCGCTGCCCCGCCCCACGCGTCCGCGCAACTGATGCAACTGCGCGAGGCCGAAGCGCTCGGCATGCTCGATCACCATCAGCGATGCGTTCGGCACGTCCACGCCGACTTCGATCACCGTCGTCGCGACGAGCAATTGCACTTCGTTGCGCGAGAACGCGTCCATCACGGCGGCTTTTTCGGCGGGTGCGAGCCGGCCATGAACCAGCCCGACGCGCAGTTCCGGCAGCGCGGCCACGAGCGTCTCGTAAGTCTCGACGGCCGTCTGAAGCTGAAGTGTCTCGCTTTCTTCGATCAGCGGACAGACCCAATACACTTGCCTTCCGGTCAGCGCCGCCTCGCGCACGCGGCCGATGATCTCGTCGCGCCGTCCGTCGGACACCACTTTGGTGAGAATCGGCGTGCGGCCGGGCGGCAGTTCGTCGATGGTCGAGACATCGAGATCGGCGTAGTACGTCATGGCGAGCGTGCGCGGGATCGGCGTCGCGGACATCATCAGTTGATGCGGCTGGAAATCGGCTTTTCCGTCAGCCGCGTTCAGCGCCTTCGCGCGCAACGCGAGCCGCTGCGCGACGCCGAAGCGATGCTGCTCGTCGACGATCACGAGCCCGAGGCGCGCGAATTCGACCGCGTCCTGAATGATCGCGTGCGTGCCGATGACGAGTTTCGCCGTGCCGAGCGCCGCTGCTTCGAGCGCGGAACGCTTGTCCTTCGCCTTGAGACTGCCCGCGAGCCACGCGACCGTGACCCCGAGCGGCTCTAGCCAGCCGCGCAGCTTGCGCGCGTGCTGCTCCGCGAGAATTTCGGTCGGCGCCATGAGCGCGGCCTGATAACCCGCGTCGACGGCCTGCGCCGCCGCGAGTGCCGCGACGATCGTCTTGCCGCTGCCGACATCGCCCTGAAGCAGACGCTGCATCGGATGCGCGAGCGTCAGTTCGCCCGCGATTTCCGCGACCACGCGCTGCTGCGCGCCAGTCAGCGCGAACGGCAGCGCGCGCAACAGACGCACGACGAGCGACGCGTCGTCGTCCGGCGCACGGCGCGGCATCGCGGGCGCGGCGCGCGTGCGGCGCTCTTCGTGCGCGCGCTTGAGCGACAACTGCTGCGCGAGCAGTTCCTCGAACTTGATGCGCGTCCACGCCGGATGCGTGCCGTCGATCAGCGCGGTTTCGTCGGAATCGGCGCGCGGATGATGGAGCGTCTTCACGGCGTCGAGCAGACCGGGCACGTTGAGCGGCTGCAAATGCGCCTTCGCGATCGGCGCCGGCAGCAGTTCGGGCAGATCGACCCGCGTGATCGCGTTGTCGATCGCCTTGCGCAAATACGCCTGCGAAATTCCCGCCGTCGACGGATAAACCGGCGTCAGCGCTTGCGGCAGCGGCGTGTCGTCATCGACGGGACGTACCGCCGGATGCACCATCTCCAGCCCGAAAAAGCCGCCGCGCACATCGCCGCGTACGCGCAGACGCACGCCGATCGCCATTTGCTTGACCTGCGAGCCGTAGAAGTTGAGAAAGCGCAGCGTGAGTTCGTCGCCGGAATCGTCGTGGATTTTCACGAGCAACTGACGGCGCGGCCGATACGCGATCTCGTTGTCGAAAACGACGCCTTCGGTCTGCGCGATGTCGCCCGGAATCAGCTCGCCGATGGGCGTGATCTGCGTTTCGTCCTCATAGCGCATCGGCAGATGAAGGACGAGATCGATGTCGGATTTCAGGCCGAGCTTGGCGAGCTTGTCCGCCGTCTTGACGACGGTTTTCGGCTTTTCGTCCGCTTTCGCCTTCTTTTTCGCCGGCGCGGCGGCACGCGGCGCGTCCCTTTCCTCCAGGGTCAGCGGATCGGTCGTGGCGGCGGCGCGGCGGTCGGACAAGGGCATTGACTCTCTTCGCAAGTACAATATGAGGTTTGTTCGGCGCGATTGCACTTCGTTCGCGCGCGTTCGCGCTACGTTCAAGCCATGTTCACGCTTTCCGATTTCGATTTTAATCTGCCGCCCGAGCTGATCGCGCAGAACGCGCTCGCCGAGCGCAGCGCGAGCCGTCTGCTCGAGGTGTCCGATGGCGCGCTCGTCGACCGCCGATTCTCCGAGCTGCCGAACCTGCTCGCACCCGGCGATCTGCTGGTGTTCAACGATACCAAAGTCCTGAAGGCGCGCTTTCCGGGCCAGAAGGCCAGCGGCGGGCGCGTCGAGGTGCTGGTCGAGCGGCTGACCGGCGCGACCACGGCGCTCGCGCAGATCCGCGCGAGCAAGAGCCCGGCCGAAGGCACGACGATCCGCCTCGCGGATGCGTTCGACGTGACCGTCGGCGAACGCGTCGAGCCGTTCTACACGCTGCACTTCCCTGCCGAATGCCTGACGCTCATCGAGCAATACGGGCGCTTGCCGCTGCCGCCGTACATCGAGCACGACGCCGACGCCTACGACGAAACGCGCTATCAGACCGTTTATGCGGCAAATCCGGGCGCGGTCGCCGCGCCGACCGCCGGCCTGCACTTCGACGACGCGCTGTTCGCCGAACTCGAAAAACGCGGCGTCGAGCGCGCGACGCTGACGCTGCACGTCGGCGCGGGCACGTTCCAGCCGGTGCGCGTCGAGAACATCGCGGAGCACAAGATGCATAGCGAGTGGTACGACCTGCCGCAATCGCTCGTCGATCGCATCGCGGCGGTGAAGGCGCGCGGCAACAAGGTGATCGCGGTCGGCACGACGTCGATGCGCGCGCTCGAAGCCGCCGCGCGCGACGCCGCGCAAGCGAACCGCCCGCTCTCGGCGACGCAGGCCGAAACCGATATCTTCATCACGCCGGGCTACGCGTTTCGCGTCGTCGACCGGCTCGTGACGAATTTCCATCTGCCGAAGTCGACGCTGCTGATGCTCGTCTCCGCGTTCGCCGGCATGGATACGATTCGCGATGCATATCGTCACGCAATCGAGCAAAAGTACCGTTTCTTCAGCTACGGCGACGCAATGCTTCTGACTCGCCGCGACTAGTTTTCTCAACCGATGCGCTGGACTGTTTTCCAGTGGCAGGAACTCAAATGACCGCAACCCACACTCCGCCCGACAACGGGCTCAAGTTCGAACTGCTGACGACCGATGGCCAGGCGCGCCGTGGCCGTCTGACGCTCAATCACGGCGTCGTCGAAACGCCGATCTTCATGCCGGTCGGCACTTACGGCACCGTCAAGGCAATCCAGCCGCGCGAACTCGAAGAGATCCGCGCGCAGATCATCCTCGGCAACACATTCCATTTGTGGCTGCGTCCCGGTCTCGAAGTGATCGGCGCGCACGGCGGCCTGCACAAGTTCATGGGATGGAACCGGCCGATCTTGACTGACTCCGGCGGCTTCCAGGTATTTTCGCTCGGCGATCTGCGCAAGATCACCGAAGATGGCGTCACGTTCGCGTCGCCGATCAATGGCGACAAACTCTTCCTGTCGCCGGAAGTATCGATGCAGATTCAGAAGGTGCTGAACTCCGACATCGTCATGCAGTTCGACGAATGCACGCCCTACTCGACCAACGGCATTCCCACCTCGCACAAGGACGCCGCCGATTCCATGCGCATGTCGATGCGCTGGGCGAAGCGCTCCATCGACGAGTTCAACCGGCTAGGCAATCCGAACGCGCTCTTCGGCATCGTGCAGGGCGGCATGTTCGAAGACCTGCGCGACGAATCGCTCGCGGGCCTCTCGGACATCGGTTTCCACGGCCTCGCGATCGGCGGGCTGTCGGTCGGCGAGCCGAAGGAAGACATGATGCGCGTGCTGAATCACATCGGCCCGAAGCTGCCCGCCGACAAGCCGCATTACCTGATGGGCGTCGGCACGCCGGAGGATCTCGTCGCGGGCGTCGCGGCGGGCGTCGACATGTTCGACTGCGTGATGCCCACGCGCAACGCGCGCAACGGCTGGCTCTTCACGCGTTTCGGCGATCTGAAGATCAAGAACGCGACGCACAAGAACTCAATGAAGCCGCTCGACGAATCCTGCGGCTGCTACACGTGCCGGAACTTCACGCGCGGCTATCTGCATCATCTGCATCGCGTCGGCGAGATTCTCGGCGCGCAATTGAACACGATTCACAACCTGCACTATTACCTGCAACTCATTGGCGAAGTGCGCGAATCGATCGAAAATCATACGTTCGAGGCGTTTCGCAAGACGTTCGCGGAGAATCGCGCGCGCGGCGTGGATTGAAAACGCGCGGCTTCGTTGCGCCAAGCTTTACAATCTGCTTTCTACTGCTTGCGATAAGGCCCGCGAATCGTCCGTAACGGCTTGATGGCAAAGCGCATTCGGGCATTTTCGGGCAGGTGCGGGTGGTAGAATGCCGGGCTGACTTCCAGTCAATTATTTCGATGTAACAACGGAGAGACCAACGTGTCGTTCATTTCCAATGCCTTTGCACAAGGCGCAACCGGTGGCGCGGAATCGAGCCTGATGAGCTTCCTGCCGCTGATCCTGATGTTCGCGGTGCTGTACTTCATCATGATCCGTCCGCAGATGAAGCGTCAGAAGGAGCATCGCAACATGCTCGCCGCCATGGCCAAGGGCGACGAAGTGGTGACGAATGGCGGCATCGTCGGCAAGATCACGAAGGTGACGGACGCCTACGTCGGCGTGGAAATCGCCGAAGGCACGGAAATCACCATCCAGAAGGCGGCAGTGACGACCATTCTCCCGAAGGGCACGATCAAGTCGCTGTAAGGCCACTCGTTCCACCGCGTCCGGCGCGGCCTCGCTCACCGAGCCATCCGGGTCTTCAGACCGGCTCGTCGCGCATATCGCCGGACGCCCTCTCCTCCGAAGCCAACTTTCCGGTCGGCCATTCCCATGAATCGTTATCCCCTCTGGAAGTATGTCGTGATGCTGGTGGCGCTCGTCATCGGCCTCGTGTACACGCTCCCCAACTTCTTCGGCGAAGCGCCCGCAGTTCAGGTATCGAGCGGCAAGGCGACGGTCAAGCTCGACTCGACCACGCTTTCGAACGTCGAAGCCGCGCTCGCCGCGAGCAACATCAAGGCCGACGAAGTCACCTTCGACAATTCGCAGCTGAACGCGAACATCCGCGTGCGTCTGAAAGACACGGACACGCAGCTGCATGTGAAGGATCTGCTTTCGAAGGCGCTGAACACCGATCCGAGCGATCCGCAGTACATCGTCGCGCTGAATCTGCAGAGCGCCTCGCCGCGCTGGCTGACGGCCCTGCACGCACTGCCGATGTACCTCGGTCTCGATCTGCGCGGCGGCGTGCACTTCCTGCTGCAGGTCGACATGGCCGGCGCGCTCAACAAGAAGCTCGACTCCGACGCCGCCGATGCGCGCACCTATCTGCGCGACCGCAATATCCGCGATGGCGGCGTGAACCGGGTCGGGCAATCGGTCGTCGTGAGTTTCTCGGATCAGGCGGGCGCGGACAACGCGCGCACGCTGCTCCAGACGGGCGTGTCCGAACTGCAATGGACGACGCGCCAGGGCGGTGATGGCTTTCAGGTCGTCGGCACGTTCTCGCCCGCCGCGCAGAAAGTCGTCGAGGACAGCGCGCTCAAGCAGAACATCACCACGCTGCATAACCGCGTGAACGAACTCGGCGTCGCGGAGCCGGTGATCCAGCAGCAAGGCTCCGACCGCATCGTGGTCGAGCTGCCGGGCGTGCAGGACACGGCGAAGGCGAAGGACATCATCGGCCGCACGGCGACGCTCGAGGCGCGTCTCGCGGATCCGGTCAACACCTATATCGGCCCGAACGACGCGGTGCCGCCCGGCGACGAAGCGTTCAAGCAGGGCGATCGCATCGTGCTGCTGCGCAAGCAGGTGATCTTCACCGGCGACCGCATCATCGACGCGTCCGCGGGCTTCGACGACCATCAACGACCTTCGGTCAATATCCGTCTGGATTCTGCGGGCGGACGCGCGGTGTCGTCCGTGTCGCGCGACAACATCGGCAAGCCGATGGCGATGGTGCTGTTCGAAAAGGGCAAGGGCGAAGTGCTGACGGTCGCGACCATTCAGTCCGAACTCGGCGACCGCTTCTCGATCACCGGCCAGCCGACGCCGCAAGCCGCAACCGATCTCGCGCTGCTCCTGCGCGCGGGTTCGCTCGCCGCGCCGATGGACATCATCGAGGAACGCACGGTCGGCCCGAGCCTCGGCGCGGACAACATCAAGAAGGGCTTCGATTCGGTCACGTACGGTTTCGCCGCGATCGCCGTCTTCATGATCGCGTACTACCTGCTCTTCGGCGTGTTCTCCATGCTGGCGCTGTCGGTGAACCTGCTGCTGCTCGTCGCCGTGCTGTCGTTGCTTCAGGCGACGCTGACCTTGCCGGGTATCGCGGCTATCGCGCTCGCGCTCGGTATGGCGATCGACGCGAACGTGCTGATCAACGAACGTATCCGCGAGGAACTGCGTAACGGCGCGCCGCCGCAGACCGCGATTCAGGAAGGCTTCAAGCACGCGTGGGCGACGATTCTCGACTCGAACGTCACGACACTGATCGCCGGCCTCGCGCTGCTCGCGTTCGGTTCGGGTCCGGTGCGCGGCTTCGCGGTGGTGCACTGTATCGGCATTCTGACGTCGATGTTCTCGGCGGTGTTCTTCTCGCGCGGCCTCGTGAACCTGTGGTACGGCGGCAAGAAGAAGCTGAAGTCGCTCGCGATCGGTCAGGTGTGGCGTCCGGAAGGCACGAATGCCGAAGCGGCCGCGGCGGCTTATCTCGTGGCGCAACGCGGCGATGAATCGCCCGTCGACGAAATCGTGAAAACGGCCAAGGGCAAGACGAAGACCGCAGTGGCCGCGCCGCGCCAGACCGAACAAGCGCCGGCGCGCACGGGCAAGCCGACGGTGCGCCGTCGCTCGGGCCCCGGCATCGATCAACAGAAACCGGGCGAGTCCCGCTGAATCCGCTGAGTCCGGAGCAATAGACAATGGAATTCTTCCGCATTCGCCGCGATTTGCCGTTCATGGAGCGCGCGTTGATTTTCAACGTGATTTCGCTCGTGACGTTCCTCGTGGCCGTATTTTTCCTCGTGCATCGCGGGCTGCATCTGTCGGTGGAATTCACCGGCGGCACGGTCGTCGAGGTGCAGTATCCGCAAGCCGCGCAACTCGAACCGGTGCGCGCGTCGATGTCGAAGCTCGGCTATCCCGACGCGCAGGTGCAGAACTTCGGCACGTCGCAGGACGTGTTGATCCGTCTGCCGCTCAAGCAGGGTTTGACGTCCGCGCAGCAGAGCGATCAGGTGATGACCGCGCTCAAGGCCGACAACGCTGCCGTGAAGCTGCAGCGCGTCGAGTTCGTCGGTCCGCAAGTCGGCAAGGAACTCGTGACGAACGGCCTGCTCGCGCTCGCGTGCGTGGTTATCGGCATCGTGATTTACCTGTCGTTCCGCTTCGAGTGGAAGTACGCGGTCGCGGGCATCATCGCGAACCTGCACGACGTGGTCATCATTCTCGGCTTCTTCGCCTATTTCCAGTGGGAGTTCTCGCTGTCCGTTCTGGCGGCGATTCTCGCGGTGCTCGGCTATTCGGTGAACGAGTCGGTGGTTATCTTCGACCGGATCCGCGAAACGTTCCGCAAGCAACGCAAGATGAGCGTGAAGGAAGTGATCGACCACGCGATCACGAGCACGATGTCGCGAACCATCATCACCCACGGCTGTACGGAAATGATGGTGCTGTCGATGTTCTTCTTCGGCGGCCCGACGCTGCATTACTTCGCGCTGGCGCTGACCGTCGGTATTCTGTTCGGCATTTACTCGTCGGTGTTCGTCGCGGCGGCGCTCGCGATGTGGTTCGGCGTGAAGCGCGAGGATCTCGTGAAGGACAAGAAAGACAAGTACGATCCGAACGATCCGAATGCGGGTGCGCAGGTTTGAGCGTTGCGGCGCACTGAAAGCTGAAACCAAAACGGGCCAGTCATCGTGACTGGCCCGTTTGCTTTTCCGGCTCCTGAATTTCATCAAATTTCGACGCAAGAACAAAAGACAACCTCGACTTCGACTAGGCTCGAATCCGCACGCAATGCGCTGCCGAGCAAATCAGTCCGTTCCAACCGTACGTTATGTCGTCCTCACAGAAAAACAAAATCGGGATTTTCATCCCGACTTACAATCGCCCGGAATTGCTACGGAGTTGTGTCCTGCAACTGCTCGCCCAAACGCGACGCCCGGATATCATTTGCGTGCATCAGAACGGAGCCGGAGACAACTACGCATGGTGCGTCATGGATCTCGGCGCGCCCGTAGTATGGATGTACACGCCCCAGAGCATTCCCCAAAACGACTGGTATCGGATTCCGTTGAATCATCTCATCCAGGAGGACTGCACTCATTTTTTCTGGATGGATCACGACGACATCTATCTCACCAATCACATCGAAACCTGCGTCGCCGAACTCGATAGCGGCTACGACTTCAGGATCTCAAAACATTGCGGCATCCTTATTTCCCGTTCGGAGAAGTACGAGTACCTACCGCATGCTTTATTCAAGGACATTCACGCCACGGGCGGAATGAGCGCTTCGATGGCGTTCACCTTGCCGTTCGCGACGGCGCTGTCCGCCGACCTGAGCAATCCCGAGTTCAACCACGTCTTTTCGGACGAAGTTCTAGCGCGCCATACCATGCCGCGTTTCCGCTGCCTGCAGTCGACAGAGAGAACAACCATTTACTTTTCTCATGCGATGTCGCTGTCGTCCGCACATTGGGTTCGTGAGGAAACGTCTTTCCCCGAGTATCGAAGCGATGCGTGAAATACGTCGAGCCGATAAGAACGACCGGGCCTGTCTTCGCGGACAGGCCCGTTTTCATTTCAGGCGATGAAGCGCTCAGGAGCCTCCGCCCATCGCGCCGCCTCGCGCAATCGATCTTCGCAAAATGAAATGCACAGTTGCGACACCGCGGCGGAAAAGCCGCAGTCAGTCAACGTATCCCTGATATGTTCCGCGCTTACCGTCTCCAAGGCCAGCGCCAGCGCGCACCGATGTAGTCGTAGTCGAGAAATTCCGCGCGCCACGCGGACGAATCGACGACGTAGCCGTCCCACTGAATCAGCAGCACCCAAGGCGTGCGGATGTGCTGAATGACTTGTTTCAGCACGAAATCGCTGTACTGTTGGCGCGAAGCAATATGCGGCGTACGCACAATGCGCGCTATGGTCGCGATCTCTTCATGCGTGAACAACACGACATCGCCGAAGTCGCAGTGCGCGTTCGATATTTCCAGCGCCCGCGCGGCAAGCCGGGGATTGAGTGAATCGACAGCGCAAACGGTTACATCGCAGAGGTCGGGACGCAATTCATGGATCATGTTCGTTTTGGAATGCAGAGCAAATTTTGGCGCGCTTTCGGCTGGCAAAGAGCGGCCGGTCCTGGCGCACGCCAAACTACCATCCTTCAATTGGCAGGCGGCGATTGCCTGCAAAAATTGCCAAACCCAAAACTCGATCCACAAAAAAGGCTTCGCGCATGACACGCGAAGCCTTCTCGAAGCAGAAATGGAGCGCGAGTTACTGCTTCACGCCCTCAGCCTGAATATGCAGCACCGTCGTCAGGCTGAAACCGTACGACTTGCCGTAATCCATCCCGAAGTCGCCGCGATCGAAGGTCGCCGTCGCTTCGACGCCGCACACTTCCTTCTTCATCATCGGGTTCATGAAGCACTTGAAGCTCTCGATCTTCAGGTTCATCGGCTTCGTCACGCCGTGCATCGTCAACGTGCCGATCACTTCGGAAGGCTTGTCGCCGTCGAATTTGATCGACGTGCCCTTGTACTCGGCTGTCGGATACTTCGCGACGTCGAAGAACTCGGCCTTTTGCAGATGCTCGTCCAGCTTCGCATTGCCGGTGTTGACCGAAGCGATGTCGATCGTCACGTTCACCGTGCCGGTCTTCGCCGCGCGGTCGAGCGTGACTTCACCGCTGCTCTTGTTGAACTTGCCGCGCCACGTCGACACGCCACCGAAGTGGTCCGCCTCGAAGCTCGGATAAGTGTGGTTCGGGTCGAGCTTGTACGTGTCGGCGGCGAATGCGCTCACCGAGGCGCCGAACGACAGTCCCAATGCGAGCGCGCTCGCGGCAATGATCGAAAGCTTTTTCAAGTTCTTCTCCTGACTAACCAGATACGCTGACTATGCGTCGTGTGTGACAAAAACGCCGCTCACTTCTTCGCGGCAACGATGTGAAACTTGATGACGACGTCGTCCGCGACGATCGACGTATCTTTCCATTCGCCCGTTCCGACATCGAACTGGGTGCGCTTGATCGGCAGCGCGCCGTCGAAGGTTTCCGTCGCGCCCTGCTGCGTGACCGTCACCGGCACCGTGACCGTCTGCGACTTGCCCTTGATCGTGATCTTGCCGGTCACGTTGTACTTGTTGCCGCCCGCCGGGGCGATCGCGCTGGAGACGAACGTCGCGCTCGGATACTTGCCCGCGTCGAACCATTCCGCGCCGCGCACCTGCTTGTTGTAATCGTCGTCGCCGAGGTCGTAGCTGCCGGTGTCGATCGTGATGTTCGCCGAGCCCGCCGTCGGCTTCGCCGGATCGAACGCAATCTGCGCGCTGAACTTGTTGAACTTGCCGTCGGTGGGCACGTTCATCTGCTTCGACGTGGCTGTCACCGTGCTCTTGCTCATGTCTACCTGCGCATGCGCGCCCGCGATCATCGCGAACGAAGCAGCGGCTGCCATCCAACGGTTGAGTTTCACTTTCATGTGTGCCCTATTCAAACGGTTCGAATGAACAAACCGGTATTGGAAATCATAAGTACGCGATCACAATCAGCCGCCGGGAAACGCCTTGCCAACGGCGAGGAAACAATGACAGGCGTTCATCTGAGAAACGGCAGCATGCGGCCGAGCAGGCCGTCGCGATCGACGAAATGATGCTTCAGCGCAGCCAGAACGTGCATCACGACGAAGAACAGCAACGTGTAGTTCAACGCGATGTGCACGATGCGCAGCGTCGCCTTCAGCGCCTTGTCCGGTCCGATGATCGTCGGCAGCGGCAGCACGCCGAGATACACGACCTGAATGCCGGCCGCCGAGCTGTACAGATAACCCGACACGGGAATGACGAGCATCAGCGCGTAAAGCAGAATATGCGTGAGATGCGCCGCGCCCTGTTGCCAGCGCGGCATGCCATCGGGCATCGACGGCGCCTGGTGCGTGGCGCGCCAGACGACGCGCAGCAGCGCGAGCGCGAACACCGTTACGCCGATCCACTTGTGCCACGAGAAGTATTTGAGCTTCGTCGGCGTGAAGCCCGGAATGTCCGTCATGATCCAGCCGAGCCAGAAGCCGCCCACGATCAACAACGCGATCAGCCAGTGCAGACCGATCGCCGTGGCGCTGTATCGTTGCGCCGGCGCGCTCGCCGTGATGCCAGCGGTGCTTTCCATATTGCTCTCACCCAAGTGTTCGATGTCGCACGGCCTGCCGCCGCCTGACGACAAGTGTTCAAGGCCGCCATGCTACCTCAACGATAACGAATTGCCAGCGCTCGCAAAAAGGCCCGCGCCGAACCGGCAAACCCAGTCCCGACGCGGCTTTGCGGGCTTTCGAGCCGGCTCGGCGAGCCTCGTGTGCCGCCCATGCAACGAACTATTCCATGCGTGCAACGGTCGATGAAGGCGCGAACCGCGACCGATTCCGGCATCGATGTATTAACGGGCGGCCTGGCAGTTTAATTCCGCTTGTAAAGACGCGTTCTGTCCAAATTCGCCCGCCCCGCGCCATTTGATACCATGCTGCTACCAATCTCGCTGGCCCGCCGTTTGCTATGCCCGGTCGGAGCCGGTCTCGCGGCGCCCGACCAATACGCTCGACAAGCCTCGGGCCTCGACCATGAACGCGAATGAACGCGAACGAATCCGATGACCTGATCGCGTGTCACGAATGCGACGCGCTCTTCCATAAACGTGCATTGCCTCGACGCACCTCGGCGAAATGCCCTCGCTGCGGATCGCTGCTCTATCGAAGCATCTCGTCGAACCTCGACAAGATCTCGGCGATGACGCTCGCCGCGCTCTTCACGTTCCTGATCGCGCAAGGCTTTCCCATCGTCGAGCTGGAGGCGAACGGCCTCACGTCGGAGACGACGCTCATCGGCGCGATCGTCGCGTTGTGGAACGAGCAGATGGAAATCATGGCGGTGCTCGTCTTCTGCTCGACCATCCTGTTTCCGTTGTGCGAACTCGTTGCCCTGCTCTACGTGCTGCTTCCGCTGCGTTCCGGTTACGTGCCGCCTGGCTTCAACGCAATCCTGCGGGGCATTCAGCTCGTGCGTCCGTGGGGCATGATCGAAGTCTTCATGCTCGGCGTGCTCGTCACGCTCGTGAAGATGGTGAGCATCGCGCGCGTGATTCCCGAAGCGGCGCTCTTCGCGTTCGGCGCGCTGACGCTCATGTTCGCCGTCGTCGTGAGCTTCGATCCGCGCGCGTTGTGGGACATCGCGGCAAGGCTCGGTCCGCGCGGATCGAAGCGCGTCACAACCACGGCGAGGCAAAAATCGTGAGCGATTCCATCGATCCGAAAACCGGCGAAGCGGCGCGCGAAACGCAGTTCATCACGGCGTCGCACGCGAATGTCGTGTCGTGTCATGCGTGCGGACTCGTGCAGCCGCTCGCGCACACCGTCGAGAAACAGCGCTGCACGCGCTGCGACGCCGTCGTGCACCGGCGTCATCCGGACAGCATCGCGCGTACGTGGGCACTGCTCATCAGCGCGGCGATTCTCTACATTCCGGCGAACCTCTTTCCGATCATGCATACGTCGTCGATTCTCGGTTCCGAGGACGACACCATCATGAGCGGTGTCGCGCTCTTCTGGAACGACGGCGACTATCCGCTCGCGGCGGTGATTTTCATCGCCAGCATTCTCGTGCCGATGCTCAAGCTCGTCACGCTCGCCTTTCTTACCATCAGCGTGCAGCGGCGCTCCACATGGCAGCCGCGTCAGCGCACGACGCTCTTTCGCATCGTCGAGGGCATCGGGCGCTGGTCGATGCTCGACGTCTTCGTCATCACGCTCACCATCGCGCTCGTGCGCTTCAAATCGCTCGCCGTCATCACGCCGGGACCGGGCGCACTCGCGTTCGCGTCGGTGGTCGTGCTGACGATGATCGCGTCCATGCAATTCGACCCGCGCCTCATGTGGGACAACATCGAACCGTCAGGAAAGAAACATGACTAGTGCCCAAGGTCCGAACGACCCGAAGCAGCCCGCGCCGCCCGCCAGCAACGCCGGCAGCGGTAACGGGGACAAGGGCGGCCTCCCGCCGAACCTCCCCGAACCCGTGATCGAGCCGCGCAGCCGCTGGCTGCCCTCGCTCGTGTGGGTGATTCCGCTCGTCGCGGCGCTGATCGGCGTGATTCTCGTCGTGAAGACGGTGTCGAGCCGCGGACCGACCGTGACGATCAGCTTCGTTTCCGCGGAAGGCCTCGAGCCCGGCAAGACGAAAGTGAAGTTCAAGGACGTGGATATCGGCACGGTGAAGACGATCACGCTGTCGAAGGATCACGCGCGCGTGCTCGTCGACGTGCAGCTCACCAAGGAAGCCACCGATTTCGCCGTCAAGGACACGCGCTTCTGGATCGTGCGTCCGCGCGTTGCGGCAAGCGGCGTGACCGGCCTGTCGACGCTTTTGTCCGGCGCGTATATCGGCGTCGATGCGGGCAAGTCGACCGACGATGAGACTTATTTCGTCGGGCTCGAAACGCCACCCGCCGTCACCGGCGATCAGAAAGGCCATACCTTCACGCTGCACGGCGAATCGCTCGGCTCGCTCGATATCGGCTCGCCCGTCTATTACCGGCGCGTGCAGGTCGGCCAGGTCGTCGCGTTCTCGCTCGACAAGGACGGCACCGGCGTCACGCTGCAGGTATTCGTCACCGCGCCTTACGATCAGTACGTCGGCACCAACTCGCGCTGGTGGCATGCGAGCGGCGTCGATCTGCGGCTCGATTCGAGCGGCTTCACGCTCAACACGCAATCGCTCGCAACGGTCGTGCTCGGCGGCATCGCGTTCCAGACGCCGCCGAACCAGCAATCCGGCCCGCAGGCGCAAAACAACGCGACCTTCCGCCTGGCCGGCGATCAGTCCGACGCGATGCGCGATCCGGACGGCGAGGCCGTGCACGTCGTGATGAACTTCAATCAGTCGCTGCGCGGCCTGTCGGTCGGCGCGCCGGTCGATTTCCGCGGCATCGTGCTGGGGCAGGTCACGGGGATCGGCGTGCAATACGATCAGAAGTCGCATTCGTTCATGATGCCGGTCACGATCGACCTCTACCCGGATCGCCTCGGCAAGCGCGCGCGTCAGGCGCTGCCGGAGCAAGGTTCGGTGGCGAGCCAGGACATGCTGCAACTGCTCGTGAAGCGCGGGCTGCGCGGACAGTTGCGCACCGGCAACCTGCTGACGAGCCAGTTGTATGTCGCGCTCGACTTCTTCCCGAAAGCGCCGCCCGCGAAGGTCAGCGTTGGCAACGATCCGATCGAACTGCCGACCGTGCCGAACACGCTCGACGAGCTGCAGCTGCAGATCGCCGACATCGCGCGCAAGATCGACAAGATTCCGTTCGACGAGATCGGCACGAATCTGAACGGCTCGCTCAAGAACGCCAACGCGCTCTTCGACAGGATGGACAAGGAAGTCCTGCCGGAAATGCGCGACACGCTCACGCAGGCCAAGCAGACGTTCGGTCAGGCGCAATCGACGTTGCAGTCGGATTCGCCGCTTCAGTCGGACGTGCATCAGGCGCTGCAGGAACTCACGCGCACGCTGCAATCGCTCAACTCGCTCGCGGATTACCTGGAGCGCCATCCGGAATCGCTCTTGCGCGGAAAATCGGGAGATAAACCATGAAGTTCGGCTCGTTGATGTTGACTCTGAGCGCAGCGGCGATGCTCGCTGCCTGCGCCTCGCCGACGAGCCGTTTCTACACGCTCGGCGGCGGCGACGCGCGGCCCGTGCCGTCGACGCAGGCTTCGTTCTATTTCGAGCTTGCGCCCGTCGACATGCCGCAGCAGGTCGCGAAGAATCAGTTGGTGGTGCAGACGAGTCCCGCGCAGGTGCGCGTGCTCGAAGAGGAACGCTGGGCGTCGCTGCCGGGCGACGAAGTGCGGCGCGCACTCTCCGCCGATCTCACGCAGCAGCTCGGTGCGATCGACGTCTACGGCACGCCGCATCCGGAATCGGTGCCGGTATATCGCGTGAAGGTGAACGTGCAGCGCTTCGAATCGTGGCCGGGCGCGCAAGCGGTGATCGACGCCGTGTGGAGCGTGCGCGCCGCCGGATCCGATACGGTGCTGACATGCCGGACGCTCGCGCAGGAACGCGTCGGCTCCGGTTACGACGCGCTCGTCGACGGCCATCGCAAGGCGGTCGACGAACTCGCCGCCGCGATCTCCGCAGGTGTGCGCAGCCTCGGTTCCTTGCCGCACGCGACGGCGAGCGCGCCTTCGGCATCCGCGAAGGGCAAGAGCGGCGCCAGTTCCAAACCCGCCGCGGCGCCGGTGCTGCCGTGTCCGCCAATGGGCGCGGCAACCACTGCCAGCGCGCAGTGATCCATGACGCCCGGCGCGCGCCGGGCGCGCTTCATGTTGTCGGCAGGCGACATTGTCGGCCGCCGCTATCTCTAATTCGCCGATGGTTCGCGCGCGCCGGTTAAGATCGTCGACGCCCGCATTTCGAATCAACGTGAAAATTAGATGATGAAACTGATCGGTTCGCACCCCAGCCCATTCGTCCGCAAGGTGCGGATCGTCATGGCGGAAAAGAAGATCGACTGCGAACTGGTGCTCGAAGACGTCTGGGCATCCGATTCGAAGATCCACGACTACAACCCGCTCGGTAAAGTGCCGTGCCTCATTCTCGACGACGGCGAAGCGGTATTCGATTCGCGCGTCATCTGCGAGTTCGTGGACACGCTCACGCCGGTCGGCAAGCTGCTGCCGCAGGAGCGGCGCGAGCGCACCGAAGTGCGCTGCTGGGAAGCGCTCGCCGACGGCATGCTCGACGCCGCCGTGCTGATCCGTCTCGAAGGCGTGTTGCGCGAAGAGGAACATCGCAGCGACAAATGGATCGCGCGGCAACGTCACAAGATCGAAGACGGCTTGCGCGCGATGGCGCGCGGCATCGGCTCGAAGCAATGGTGCTCGGCGAATCGCTTCACGCTTGCGGATATCGCCTGCGGCTGCGCACTGGGCTATCTCGATTTCCGTATGCCCGATCTGAACTGGCGCGACGCACATCCGAATCTCAACAAGTATTACGCGCGTATTTCGCAGCGTCAGTCGTTCGTGGATACCGCGCCGGTCTGATTCCTTTCTTGGACCAAGCTCCCGCGCGCGGCGGGAGCTTCCGGCGCACTCGGAAGCGCAAAGTGAGATCGAAGATTATCTACTGCTAGATAGATCACCGGCGAAGGGCGCGATCGACCGATTCTCTCCCAAACCCCTTTTCTTCCTGAAACCATCGGTCCGCGTGCGGCGACATGGTTCGAACGACGAATCGGGTCAGAGAAATGCTCTATTCCGCCAAAATCTATCTACTCAACGGTAGATAATCAACGCCCAGTTCAGGGGTTTTTCACAAGGTTATCCACAGGCTTATCTACCGCCGAAATGCGTCTGCGACCTCTTCAAGCCGCGACCGCGTCTGAAACAGGCGGCATGCAAGCAAACTCCCCTGAAACGCCGCATACAAGGTGCGTGCCGCCGCTTCAGGCTTTCCGCCAGCGTCGAGCGTGTCTTGCGCTTCGCCTTCGGCCAGAACTTTCGCCAGCCAGGTTTCATTCGCCTTGTAGAACGATTGCACCGCGTGCCGTACTTTCTCCGGCAGCGACTCGATATCCGACGCAAGCATGCCGCACAGACAGATCTGATTGCCGTCGCCGATGATCCTTCCAAATAGCTTCGTATAGCGGTCGAGTTTCTTGTCGGCCGGGGCGGAGCTGTCGATCGCGTAGATCGTCGACATCACGTCGGCGCTATACGCATTCACCGCTTCGAGCGCGAGATCTTCCTTGGTCGGGAAATAATAGTGAATGCTCGACGTTTTCACGCCGACCAGTTCGGACAAATCGCGAAAACTGAAGCCGTTATAGCCGTGCGTCATCAACAGCGTCTGAGCGTGATCCAGTAGAGCGTCGCGTACCGTGTTCTTGTCCATTTCGCGTATCTCTGCAATTGTCCCTGCATTCGGTGTGCGTTAATTATCTACTACTAGATAGACGATCAAGCGACTGTTTCAAAAAAGTTTTTATCGGATCGATAGAAAAAAGCCCCGACCGAAGCCGAGGCTGATCGCTCGTTTGCCGCCGGAGATGCTCAACGCGCCGCAGCGAGCGCCGCAACTTGCGGCGACTCGTGCCCAGCCGCCGCGTGTTCGATGATTCCGCCACCCAGACACACGTCTTCCTGATACAGCACGGCGGATTGTCCCGGCGTCACGGCCCACTGTGCGTCGTCGAAATGAAGCGCGAAACGGCCATCGTCCGCGTTGGCGAAGCGGCACGCCGCATCCTGCTGCCGATAGCGCGTCTTCGCGCCGCACGCCGCGCCCTCTTCCGGCGCGAAACCCGCGACCCAGCTCGTGTTTCCGGCCACGAGCGTCGGCGACAGCAGCCACGGATGATCGTGCCCCTGCACGACATAGAGCGTGTTCGACGCCATGTCCTTGCCCGCGACGAACCACGGTTCGCCGCTGCCGTCTTTCGCGCCGCCGATGCCGATGCCCTTTCTCTGCCCGAATGTGTAGAACGCAAGCCCGATATGCTCGCCGACGATCTTGCCTTCGGCCGTCTTCATGGGGCCGGGCTTTGTCGGCAGATAGCGGTTCAGGAATTCGCGGAACGGCCGCTCGCCGATGAAGCAGATGCCGGTCGAGTCCTTCTTTTTGGCGTTCGGCAGGCCGATTTGCGCGGCGATCTCGCGCACTTTCGTCTTCGGGATTTCGCCGAGCGGAAAGAGCGTCTTCGACAGTTGCGCCTGATTGAGTCGATGCAAAAAGTACGACTGATCCTTCGTCGAATCCGTTGCCTTGAGCAACTGGAAAAGTCCATCGCGCTCGCGCACGCGCGCGTAATGTCCCGTCGCGATGGTTTCCGCGCCGAGCGACATCGCGTGATCGAGGAACGCCTTGAACTTGATTTCGGCGTTGCAAAGCACGTCCGGATTGGGCGTGCGGCCGGCCGAATATTCGCGCAGAAACTCGGCGAACACGCGGTCCTTGTATTCGGCGGCGAAGTTGACCGCTTCGACGTCGATGCCGATCAAATCCGCGACGGAAACGACGTCGATCCAGTCCTGACGGGTCGAACAGTATTCGCCGTCGTCGTCGTCTTCCCAGTTCTTCATGAAAAGGCCGACGACGTCGTAGCCCTGTTCCTTCAGAAGCCATGCCGTTACGGACGAATCCACGCCGCCCGACATGCCCACCACTACTCGTTTCTTGCTCATAGGGATATCACGCCCGCACCACCGGCGCGACCGAATGCGTATGGATGAAATCGAGCGGGACGCGCCGCCCGGATAAATAATCGTCGACACACTTCATCACGAGCGGCGTCCGATGCCGGTCGACCGATGCGCGCAATTCGTCCGCGCTGAGCCACATCGCGCGCACGATGCCTTCGTCGAGCGCGCGGCCTGCTTCTTCGCCGAGCGACTTGCCGCAAAACGTGAAACGCAAATACGTGACGTCGCGCCCCGGCCGCGCGAAGTGCGTCATATACGCGCCGACGATTGCCTCCGGCTCGAAGCGATGCGCCGTTTCTTCGAGCGCCTCGCGGACCACGGCATCGACGAGCGTCTCGCCCGCTTCGAGATGACCGGCCGGTTGGTTGATTCGCAGCCCTGCCGACGTGTGCTCCTCGATGACGAGGAAACGACCATCCTTTTCGAGGATGGCAGCCACCGTAACGTGGGGGGCCCAAGTGTCTGATTTCATGGTGAGATATTTTACCGTCCTCGCACAGATCTCGCGCACGCGGACTAAGGGAAAGCGCTGACTGTGGCAAAACGGAACGGGTGCCGGATCGGATTCTTGCGCGTGCAATCTTCGGTTACAGTTGAGATAGCCGTCAGTTCCAGCATTTGAAATAAAACTCAGCCTTAAGCCTTCCTAAGCCTTGCCCGGGCGAAAAAGGCAACAAAGACAGGAGGATTACAAGATGCACATTGGAGTGCCTGCTGAAACGCGGGCGAACGAGGCGCGCGTCGCCGCCACGCCCGAAACGGTCAAAAAGCTCGTCACGCAAGGACATCGTGTTTCTGTCCAGAGCGGCGCGGGCTTGCCGGCAAGCTATATCGACGATGCGTTCGCGCAAGCAGGCGCGGATCTCGTCGATGCCGCCACGGCCTTTTCCGCCGAGATCGTCCTCAAGGTGCAATCGCCGAGCGAAAGCGAACTGGCGATGCTCAAGCCGGGCGCCGTGCTCATCGGCATGCTCGATCCTTTCAATACAGAGAACACCGCGCGGCTCGCGTCGGCGGGCGTCACTGCGTTCGCGCTCGAAGCCGCGCCACGCACGACGCGCGCGCAGAGTCTCGACGTGCTGTCTTCGCAGGCGAACATCGCCGGATACAAGGCCGTGCTGATGGCCTGCCAGTATTACCAGCGCTTCATGCCTATGCTGATGACCGCCGCCGGCACCGTGAAAGCGGCGCGCGTGCTCGTGCTCGGCGCAGGCGTCGCGGGCTTGCAGGCAATCGCGACGGCCAAGCGTCTGGGCGCGGTCGTCGAAGCATCCGATGTGCGTCCGGCGGTTAAGGAGCAGATCGAATCGCTCGGCGCGAAGTTCGTCGACGTGCCGTTTGAAACCGATGAGGAACGGGAAGCGGCGGAAGGCGTGGGCGGCTACGCGCGCCCGATGCCCGCAAGCTGGCTCGCGCGTCAATCGGCGCAGGTTCACGAACGTGCAAAAGCGGCGGATATCGTGATCTCGACGGCGCTGATTCCCGGCCGCCCCGCCCCGACGCTGATTTCCGTCGAAACCGTCAAGCACATGAAGCCGGGCTCCGTGATCGTCGATCTCGCCGCCGGACGCGGTCCCGAGTTCGAGGGCAGGAAAGGCGGCAACTGTCCGCTCACCGAAGTCGACACGGTGGTGATGAAGCACGGCGTGCATATCGTCGGCCACACGAATCTCGCTTCGATGGTCGGCGCCGATGCCTCCGCGCTCTACGCCCGCAATCTTCTCGACTTCCTGAAGCTGATCATCACGAAGGAAGGCACGCTCAACATCGATCTCGCGGACGATATCGTCGCGGCCACGCTCCAGTGCCGCGACGGACAACTCGCCCGCGCCACGGCCTGAACGGAGACGCACATGGATGTCATCAATCACACGGTGATCAACCTCATCATCTTCGTGCTGGCCATTTACGTCGGCTACCACGTCGTGTGGAACGTCACGCCCGCGCTGCATACGCCGCTCATGGCCGTGACCAACGCGATTTCGGCGATCGTCATCGTCGGCGCGATGCTGGCTGTCGGCCTGACGGTCGGCGCGGCGGGCAAGTTCTTCGGCACGCTCGCGGTGCTGCTCGCGGCCGTGAACGTGTTCGGCGGCTTTCTCGTCACACGGCGAATGCTCGAGATGTTCAAGAAGAAAGAGCCCAAGAAGATCACGAGCAAGGAGGGCGCGTAAATGAGCCTTAACGTCGTTACTCTCCTGTATCTCATCGCCTCGGTGTGCTTCATTCAGGCGTTGAAGGGCTTGTCGAATCCGAAGACCGCGCGCATCGGCAATACGTTCGGCATGGCGGGCATGGCGATCGCCATTCTCACCACGCTCGCGCTGATCGTGAAGCAGGCCGCGTTTCTCGAAGCGAATCTCGCGCTCGGGCTGTCGCTGCTGTTCGTCGCGCTGATCATCGGCGGCGGCGCGGGCGCGTACATCGCGGCAAAAGTCGAGATGACGAAGATGCCCGAGCTCGTCGCGGCGATGCACTCGCTGATCGGTCTCGCGGCTGTCTGCATCGCCTATGGTGTCGTGGCGGAGCCCGCCGCGTTCGGGCTCGCACCGCTCGGCGAGCCGATTCCGTATGGCAATCGGGTCGAGTTGTTCATCGGCACGTTTGTCGGCGCGATCACGTTCTCGGGCTCGGTCATCGCGTTCGGGAAGCTCTCGGGCAAGTACAAGTTCCGGCTCTTTCAGGGCGCGCCGGTCACGTACTCGGGACAGCATCTGATCAACCTGCTGCTCGCCATCGCGATGATCGGCTTCGGCGTGATCTTCATGCTCACCGAATCGTGGCTGCCGTTCATCATCATGACGATCATCGCGTTCGCGCTGGGCGTGCTCATCATCATTCCGATCGGCGGCGCGGACATGCCCGTGGTCGTGTCGATGCTGAACTCGTACTCGGGCTGGGCGGCGGCGGGCATCGGCTTCTCGCTGAACAATCCGATGCTGATCATCGCGGGTTCGCTCGTCGGCTCGTCGGGTGCGATTCTGTCGTACATCATGTGCAAGGCAATGAACCGCTCGTTCTTCAACGTGATTCTCGGCGGCTTCGGCGGCGAGGCGGGCGGTGCGGCGGCGGGCGGATCGACGGAGCAGCGCCCCGTCAAATCCGGTTCCGCCGATGACGCCGCGTTCATGCTCGGCAACGCGGAAAGCGTGGTGATCGTGCCGGGTTACGGCCTCGCGGTCGCGCGCGCGCAGCACGCGTTGAAGGAGCTGACCGACAAGCTCGTCGAGAAAGGCATCGATGTGCGGTACGCGATTCACCCCGTCGCGGGGCGGATGCCGGGGCACATGAACGTGCTGCTGGCGGAAGCCGAAGTGCCGTACGAGATGGTTCAGGAGATGGAGGACATCAATAGCGAGTTCGGTCAGACGGACGTGGTGCTCGTGCTCGGCGCGAACGACGTCGTCAACCCGGCCGCGAAGACCGATCCGAAATCGCCGATCGCGGGGATGCCGATTCTCGAAGCGTACAAGGCTCGGACGATCATCGTGAACAAACGGTCGATGGCGGCAGGTTACGCCGGCCTCGACAACGAACTGTTCTATATGGACAAGACGATGATGGTGTTCGGGGACGCGAAGAAGGTGGTCGAGGAGATGATGAAGGCGGTGGATTAGGCGCCAAGCCGGTTCGAATCCCCCGAACCGATCGCGCCAGCTTCCGCATTCGAGGAAGCTGGCGCTTTCTTTTTCCGGCAACGAAACCGCACCGCATGCCAGCTGTAACACCCCGCGTACAATACCGCCTTTACACGTCCGAAAAAGCACCACATGGCCTCCCCCCTCTTCGACTGGTTCGTCCCCTGCCCGCGCGGTCTCGAAGCACCGCTTGCCGCCGAGTTGGCGGAGATCGGGGAAAGGCACGTGGCCGACGCGCCCCTTTCCGGCGGCGGATCGCTGATCGTCGGCACGCAAGTGCCCGGCGGCGTGCACTTTCGGGGCGGTTGGGTCGCGGGCATGGCGGCGAATCTGCATTCGCGCATCGCGAGCCGCGTGCTTCTCAAAGTCGCGCAAGGCCCCTATCGCAACGAGCAAGACATCTACGAACTCACGCATCGCCAGCGCTGGGAGCAATGGTTCACGCCCAGCCAGACGATGCGCGTCGATCTCACCGCAATCAAATCGCCGGTGAAAAGCCTCGAATTCACGACGCTGCGCGTGAAGGACGCCGTCTGCGATCGCCTGCGCGACGTGGCCGGCGCGCGCCCGAGCATCGACACCGCCCAGCCCGACGTCCGCGTGTTCGCGTTCCTCACGCTGAACGAGTGCACGCTCTATCTCGATACCTCCGGCGAGCCGCTCTTCAAACGCGGCTGGCGCCTGGACAAGGGCGCGGCGCCGCTGCGCGAGAATCTCGCCGCGGGCATTCTGCGCCTGACCGGATGGACGCCCGGCACGCCGCTCTTCGACCCGATGTGCGGCAGCGGCACCTTCCTCGCCGAAGCCGCACAAACGGCGCTCAACATCGCGCCGGGCAACGATCGGCGCTTCGGCTTCGAAAAGCTGAAGCCGTTCCATCCCGGCATGTGGCAGAAGCTCAAGACGGCCGCGCTCGAACAACGCCGCGCCGCGCGTGCGTCGCAAGCCGAGTTGAGCATCTTCGGCAGCGACATTTCCGGCGATATGCTCGAAAAAGCGCGCGCGAACCTGACCCGCGCGGGCATCACCGACCTTTCGCTCAAGCAAGTCGATGCCCGCAATATGGTCCCGCCGACCGACGCGCCCGGCATTCTGATCGCGAATCCGCCGTACGGCGAGCGTATCGAAGTGCGCGGACGCGGCCCGCGCGGCGAAATTCGCGATACGGCGCGCTCCCGCCGCGAAGACGAGGACGCCTTCGCCCGCGCGCAACCCGATCCGGCCGACACCGAGTTCTTCGTCTCCTTCGGCAACGCGCTCAAACAGCGCTTTCCGGGATGGCGCGCCTACGTGCTCACGTCCGACCGCAAGTTGCCGGGCTTGCTGCGGCTGCGCGAATCGACGAAAACGCCGCTTTTCAACGGCGCGCTCGAATGCCGCCTGTTCCGCTTCGATCTGATCGCGGGCAGCGTGCGCAATCGTCCCGCTGGCGAATGAGTATGCGGCGCGGTCACTCGCCGCGCCACTAGGCCGAATGGCATAGGCAAATTCACGCGTCGCCGTCGTTTTGGCCTATGTCGAATGGCCGAGTGCGCGCATCGTGAAGCCGGCGCTACAATCGGCGCATGAACTCATCGACCGAACTCGCCAGCCCCATCGCCGTCGACATTTACCGTGCGCGTCGCGAGCGCGTGCTCGCCGCGTTGCGTGCACGCGGCGGCGGCGTCGCCATCGTGCCGACCGCGCCGGAAGTCCTGCGCAACCGCGACACGGACTACCCTTTCCGTCACGACAGCTACTTCTACTATCTGACGGGCTTCAACGAACCCGAAGCGACGCTCGTGCTGAACGCGAGCGCGCAGGACGGCGAGCCCGTGTCGATGCTTTTTTGTCGCGAGAAGAACGCGGAGCGCGAAACCTGGGAAGGCTTCCGCTTCGGCCCCGACGCCGCGCGCGACGCTTTCGGCTTCGACGCCGCGTTTGCCATCGATTCGATCGACCAGGAGATGCCGCGCCTGATCGCCGACAAGCCCGCGCTTCACTACGCGCTCGGCACATCGGCGGAACTGGATGCCCGGGTGCGCGCCTGGCTCGCCGCCGTGCGCGCGCAAAGCCGCACCGGCGTGCGCGCTCCCGCCCGCGCGGAGAACCTGCTGCCGGTTCTCGACGAAATGCGCCTCGTGAAAGACGCGCACGAAATCTCGATCATGCGCCGCGCGGCATCGATCTCCGCCGAAGCGCACCGTCGCGCGATGCGCGCGTGCCGCCCGGGCATGCGCGAGTACGAAATCGAAGCCGAATTGCTGTACACGTTCCGCCGCCACGGCGCGCAGTCGCCGGCGTATGGATCGATCGTCGCGGCGGGCGCGAACACCTGCGTGCTGCACTATCCGGCTGGCAACGCGATCGCGCGCGACGGCGACCTGATTCTCATCGACGCCGCGTGCGAACTGGACGGCTACGCATCCGACATCACGCGCACGTTCCCCGCTAGCGGCCGTTTCACTACGGCGCAGCGCGAACTGTACGAAATCGTGCTCGCCGCGCAAGCCGCGGCCATCGATGCCACACGCGCCGGCGTCAGCTTCGACGCGCCGCATCAGGCTGCGTTGAAAGTGCTGTCGCAAGGCCTGCTCGATACCGGCATCCTCGACAAGGCGAAGTTCGGCAGCGTCGACGACGTCCTCGCGCAACGTGCCTACGCGCGCTTCTATATGCATCGCACGGGACACTGGATCGGCATGGACGTGCACGACGCGGGCGAATACCGCGAAGCCGACGGCCCGCTCGACGAGCAAGGCGCACGACCATGGCGCGCGCTCGCGCCCGGCATGGCGCTCACGATCGAGCCGGGTCTCTACGTGCGCGCCGCCGAAGACGTGCCGGAACAATATTGGAATATCGGCATTCGCATCGAGGACGACGCAATCGTCACCGAAAACGGCTGCGAGTTGCTCACGCGCGAAGTGCCCGTCGCCGCCGACGAAATCGAAGCGCTGATGCGCGAATCAAACGCAAATTGACCATGAGCGACGTTCAAGGCATCGAACCGCATTTCGATTACGACATCGCCATCGTCGGCGCGGGGCCGGTCGGGCTCGCGCTCGCCGGCTGGCTTGCCCGGCGCAGCGCGACGTCACGGCTGTCCATCGCGCTGATCGACGCGCGCACGCCCGCAGCCGCCGCCAACGATCCGCGTGCGCTCGCGCTTTCGCACGGAAGCCGCGTGATGCTGCAACCGCTCGGCTTCCCGGGCGATGCCACGCCGATCCGCCGCATCCATGTCTCGCAGCGCGGGCATTTCGGCCGCACGTTGATCGAGCACGACGAGCACGAGTTGCCCGAACTGGGCTACGTGGTGCGCTACGGTTCGCTCGTCGGCGCGCTCGCCGATGCGGTGCGCGCAACGAAGGTCGACTGGCTCACCGACACGTCCGCGCTCGCGCCGCTGCAGGACAACGACGGCGTCACCTTGCCGCTGCAATCGGCGCAAGGCGAGCGCTCCGTCCGCGTGAAAGTGCTCGTGAACGCGGAAGGCGGTCTTTATCAGAAAGGCGAGTCATCCGATGAGCGCCGCGCGCGCGATTACGGGCAAACGGCCATCGTGGGCACGGTAAGCGTGTCCGATCCGCGCGCGAATGTCGCGTGGGAGCGCTTCACGCCGGAAGGGCCGATCGCGCTTTTGCCGTGCGGCGGCCAGCGTCACGCGGATTATTCGCTCGTCTGGTGCTGCTCGCCCGACGAAGCCGCGCGCCGCATGCAGCTCGACGACGACACTTTCCTCGCCGAACTCGGCGCTGCGTTCGGCACGCGCATGGGCCGTTTCACGCGCATCGCGTCACGCGCGGCGTTTCCGCTCGGGCTGACCGCGCTCGACGTGCTCGTCGACCGGCGCACCGTCGCGATCGGCAATGCCGCGCAGACGCTGCATCCGGTTGCCGGACAGGGCCTGAATCTCGGCCTGCGCGACGCGCTCGCGCTCACCGACGCGCTGTCCGCCGACGGTCCCCGGCCGCTCGCGCTCGCCCGTTTCGCGCAGCGCCGTGCGCTGGACCGGCGCCTGACGATCGGCGCCACCGATACGCTCGCGCGCATCTTCACGGTCGATTTCCCGCCGTTTGCGGCGATGCGCGGTCTCGCGCTGACCGCTCTCGAATTCCTTCCGCCGGTAAAAACGGCCCTCGCCCGTCAGATGATGTTCGGTCAAAGGCGCTGATCGAGCACGAAAAAAGGGCAATCGTCCAGGCGAAGTCCGGGAACTTATCCTCTATGGCCGGCCATTCTTTCATAGAAGATTTAATGACTTGCACGCGATTGCTCTTAATTTCAGCACGCTCTTCGCGTTAAAATAGCTGTTTCCCCTTCAGCAACGTTGCATCCGCCTGACGCGGCTTCTCGCCGGCACCGACAGCGCGGATCGTTTAGCCTTCATGCCCACAATCGGTTCACACGTCCTGCGCAATAACCTGTTCGTCGCACCGATGGCAGGCGTCACCGACCGCCCGTTCCGGCAGCTCTGCAAGCGCATGGGCGCGGGCTACGCGGTGTCGGAGATGGTCGCGTCGAACGCGCAGTTGTGGAAGAGCGAGAAGACCATGCGCCGCGCCAACCATGCGGGCGAGGTCGAGCCGATTTCCGTGCAGATCGCGGGCGCGGATCCGCAGATGCTCGCCGAGGCCGCGCGCCACAACGTCGCGAACGGCGCGCAGATCATCGACATCAATATGGGCTGCCCGGCGAAGAAGGTCTGCAACGTGGCCGCGGGTTCCGCGCTGCTGCAGAACGAGCCGCTGGTCGCGCGCATCGTGGAGGCCGTCGTCCAGGCGGTCGGCGTGGGGCCGGACGCGGTGCCGGTCACGCTCAAGATTCGCACGGGCTGGAATCGCGAGAACAAGAACGCGCTGACCATCGCGCGGATCGCGCAGGAAGCCGGCATTTCGATGCTCACCGTCCACGGCCGCACGCGCGCCGATCTCTACAAGGGCGACGCGGAGTACGAAACCATCGCGGCAGTGAAGGCGTCGGTGAAGATTCCGGTGGTCGCGAACGGCGACATCACCACGCCCGAGAAAGCGCGCGACGTGCTCGCCGCCACGCACGCCGACGCCATCATGATCGGCCGCGCGGCGCAGGGCCGTCCGTGGCTCTTTCGCGAGATCGAACACTTTCTGAATACCGGCGAGCGCCTGCCGCCGCCGCGCATCGACGAGATCCAGCAGGTGATGAACGAGCACCTCGAAGATCACTACGCCTTTTATGGGGAATTCACGGGCGTTCGGACTGCGCGCAAGCATATCGGCTGGTACACTCGCGGCCTTTCCGGCGCCAACACCTTCCGGCACCGGATGAATACGCTGGACACGACCAAAGAACAATTGCTCGCTGTCAACGAATTCTTTGACGCGCAAAAGGCGTTGTCGGACCGTCTCGTCTATGTGGACGAGGCCGGTGACGCCGAGGACGCGGACGGGGAAGAATCGTGCGGCGGGCTCAACAACACGACAGACCGACTGATTGCCGCATGAGCAGACATAACATCGAACAATGCGTCCGCCAGAGCCTCGACAACTATTTTCAGGACCTGGACGGCTCCAACCCGCACGACGTGTACGACATGGTGATTTCGTGCGTGGAAAAACCGATGCTCGAAGTGGTGCTCGAGCAGGCGGGCGGAAACCAATCGCTCGCGGCCGAGTATCTCGGCATCAACCGCAACACCTTACGCAAGAAGCTTCAGCAGCACGGATTGATTTGATTCATCGGACTGAGGCGCGCGCCTTGGTCCGGCCTGGTTTCCCTTTTCGGTTTCAGTGTTCATCATGATCAAGCAAGCGCTCCTCTCCGTTTCCGACAAATCCGGCATCGTCGATTTCGCCAAATCGCTGTCGGCGCTTGGCGTCAAGCTCCTCTCGACCGGCGGCACGGCGAAACTGCTCGCCGACGCGGGCCTGCCCGTGACCGAAGTCGCCGATTACACCGGCTTTCCGGAAATGCTCGACGGGCGCGTGAAGACGCTGCATCCGAAGGTTCACGGCGGCATTCTCGCGCGCCGCGACCTGCCCGAGCACATGGCCGCGCTGGAAAAGCACGACATTCCGACCATCGATCTGCTGGTGGTGAATCTGTATCCGTTCGTGCAGACGGTCTCGAAGGAAGAGTGCTCGCTGGAAGACGCGATCGAGAACATCGACATCGGCGGTCCGACGATGCTGCGCTCGGCGGCGAAGAATCATCGCGACGTGACGGTCGTCGTCGATCCGGCCGATTACTCCGCCGTCCTCGACGAGATGCGCGCGAACGGCAACAACGTCGGCTACCAGACGAATTTCCGTCTCGCGACGAAAGTCTTCGCGCACACTGCGCAGTACGACGGCGCGATCACGAACTATCTGACGAGCCTGACCGAAGAGCTGCAGCATTCGAGCCGCAATACGTATCCGGCGACTTTCAACCTCGCGTTCGAGAAAGTGCAGGATTTGCGTTACGGCGAGAATCCGCATCAGAACGCGGCCTTTTATCGCGATCTGAGCGTGCCGGCCGGCGCGCTCGCGAACTACGAGCAGTTGCAGGGCAAGGAACTGTCGTACAACAACATCGCAGATTCGGACGCCGCGTGGGAATGCGTGAAGACGTTCGACGCGCCGGCGTGCGTCATCATCAAGCACGCGAATCCGTGCGGCGTGGCGCTCGGCGCGAATGCGGCCGAAGCGTATTCGAAGGCGTTCCAGACGGACCCGACTTCGGCGTTCGGCGGCATCATCGCGTTCAATCGTGAAGTGGACGAAGCGGCGGCGCAGGCTGTCGCGAAGCAGTTCGTCGAAGTGCTGATCGCGCCGTCGTTCAGCGAGGCGGCGCGCGCCGTGTTCGCGGCGAAGCAGAACGTGCGTCTCTTGCAGATCGCGCTCGGCGACGGCCACAACGCGTTCGATCTGAAGCGCGTCGGCGGCGGTCTGCTCGTGCAATCGCTCGATGCGAAGAACGTGCAGCCGCACGAATTGCGCGTCGTGACGAAGCGTCATCCGACGCCGAAGGAAATGGACGATCTGATGTTCGCGTGGCGCGTCGCGAAGTTCGTGAAGTCGAACGCGATCGTGTTCTGCGCGAACGGCATGACGATGGGCGTCGGCGCAGGCCAGATGAGCCGCGTGGATTCGGCGCGCATCGCGGGCATCAAGGCGCAGAACGCCGGTCTGACGCTGAACGGTTCGGCGGTGGCATCGGATGCGTTCTTCCCGTTCCGCGACGGCCTCGATGTCGTCGTGAACGCGGGCGCCACCTGCGTGATCCAGCCAGGCGGATCGATGCGCGATGACGAAGTGATCGCCGCCGCCGACGAGCACAACATCACGATGATTTTCACGAGCACGCGTCATTTCCGCCATTGATCGCGGCCGCTTCATTTAAGATTGGCCTGTTTGCGCTTCGAACGGCGCAAACAGGCCTTTTTAGTTTCAACGAGCCGCGAAACGCGAACGAATGAGAATCCTTGGCATCGACCCCGGCCTGCGCGTGACGGGCTTCGGCATCATCGAGAAGACGGGGCACACGCTCAACTACGTGACGAGCGGCGTCATCAAGACGGCCGAGGCGGATCTGCCTTCGCGTCTCAACACCATTTTCAGCGGCATCTCGACGCTCATCGCGCAGCACAATCCGGATCAGGCGGCGATCGAAAAAGTCTTCGTCAACGTGAATCCGCAATCGACGCTGCTCCTCGGGCAGGCGCGCGGCGCGGCCATCTGCGGGCTCGTCGCGAGCGGCGTGCCGGTTGCCGAATACACGGCGCTGCAACTGAAGCAGGCGGTCGTCGGCTACGGACGCGCGACCAAGGAACAGATGCAGCAGATGGTCGTGCGTCTGCTGTCGCTTTCCGGCGTGCCCGGCACCGACGCCGCCGATGCGCTCGGCATGGCGATCTGTCACGCGCACGGCGGCACCGGCCTCGCGGCCCTGGGCGGCATCGCGCCGGGGCTGGCCAAGAAGGGCTTGCGCGTGCGGCGCGGTCGTCTCATCGGCTAATTTCCTCTACGAATACCAAACATGATCGGTCGCATCGCCGGCGTTCTGCTGGAAAAAAATCCGCCGCATTTGCTCGTCGATTGCAACGGCGTCGGCTACGAAATCGACGTGCCGATGAGCACGTTCTACAACCTGCCGAATGCCGGCGAGAAGGTCGTGCTTCTCACGCAGTTGATCGTGCGCGAGGACGCGCATCTGCTGTACGGTTTTCTCACCGCGCAGGAGCGTTCGACGTTCCGCGAGTTGCTGAAGATCAGCGGGATCGGCGCGCGCATGGCGCTCGCGGTGCTTTCGGGCATGAGCGTGCACGAACTCTCGCAAACCGTGACGACGCAGGACGCCGCGCGCCTCACGCGCGTGCCGGGCATCGGCAAGAAGACGGCGGAGCGCCTGCTGCTCGAACTGAAAGGCAAGCTCGGCGCGGATCTCGGCGCGATCGCGGGCACGGTTTCGCAGTCCGATCACGCGTCCGACATTCTCAACGCACTGCTCGCGCTCGGCTATTCGGAGAAGGAAGCGCTCGCCGCGGTCAAGAACGTGCCGGCCGGAACGGGCGTGTCCGAGGGCATCAAGCTGGCGTTGAAGGCGCTTTCGAAGGGCTGATTGCCTAGGCCATTCGGCCAGCTTCGTCGCGCAAAAGCTCGCTGTACAATCGAAAAATGATCGAAACCGACAAACTCGCCGCCGAACGCGTCATCTCGGCCTCGCCCGTCTCGCCGAACGAGGAAGCGTTCGAGCGCGCACTGCGTCCGCACAAGCTCGATGAATACATCGGGCAGGAAAAGGCGCGCGGCCAGCTCGAAATCTTCATCGAGGCGGCGAAGCGCCGTTCCGAAGCGCTCGATCACGTGCTGCTGTTCGGGCCGCCGGGTCTCGGCAAGACGACGCTCGCGCACATCATCGCGCGGGAAATGGGCGTGAATCTGCGGCAGACGTCCGGACCGGTGCTCGAGCGCGCGGGCGATCTCGCCGCGCTGCTCACGAATCTCGAAGCGAACGACGTGCTGTTCATCGACGAAATTCATCGGCTTTCGCCGGTCGTCGAGGAAATCCTGTATCCGGCGCTCGAGGATTATCAGATCGACATCATGATCGGCGAAGGGCCGGCCGCACGCAGCGTGAAACTGGATCTGCAGCCGTTCACGCTAGTCGGCGCGACCACGCGCGCGGGCATGCTGACGAACCCGCTGCGCGACCGCTTCGGCATCGTGTCGCGGCTGGAGTTCTATAACGCGAGCGAACTGGCGCGCATCGTGTCGCGATCCGCGTCGTTGTTGAAGGCGGAGATCGTGCCGGAAGGCGCGCTGGAAATCGCAAAGCGCTCGCGCGGCACGCCGCGCATCGCGAACCGGCTGCTGCGCCGCGTGCGCGATTACGCCGAAGTAAAGGCGAACGGCATGATCACCGCCGACGTCGCCGACAAAGCGCTGAAAATGCTCGACGTCGATCCCGTCGGCTTCGATCTGATGGACCGCAAGCTGCTCGAAGCCATCCTGCACAAGTTCGATGGCGGGCCGGTCGGCGTGGATAACCTCGCTGCGGCTATCGGCGAGGAGCGCGACACGATCGAGGACGTGCTGGAGCCGTATCTGATTCAGCAGGGCTTTTTGCAGCGCACGCCACGCGGACGGGTCGCGACGATGCTCACGTATCGGCACTTCGGTCTTGCTGCGCCGGATGCGGGGCCGATTCGGGATCTTTGGGATACGAACAACGGCTAGGCCCGCTTGCGCAGATTGTCGTCGTCCGTGTCCGTCGACAGATGCGCGATATCGCCCCACGACGCGACCTTCGCGCCGCCATCGGCATAGTCCACCACGTTCACGCTGCAATTGAGCAGCGGCCAGTTGCGCGGCTCCTGCAACGGCAGGTTCATCGCGAACCTGTACACACAATCGAGCACGCCGCCATGCGCGACGACCGCGATGCGCCCGCCCGCGTGCGCCGCGACGATCGGTTCCATCGCATGCAGGATGCGGTGATAAAACACGCGCTGCGATTCACCGTCGCCGGGTGGCGAGAAGCCGGGGTCGCGCGTCTGCCATTCGATATATTCGGCGGGAAACTTGTCGTTGATCTCGTCGCTGTCGTGGCCTTGGAACGCGCCATAGAAACGCTCGCGCAAGTTCTCCGATAACCGCACGTCGAGCCCGAGCGCATCCGCGAAAGGACGCGCCGTCTGCTGCGCGCGTTGCAGATCGCTCGAATAGACCGCATCGATGCGCCCGTCGTGCGCCAGACGCCGGCCGAGCTGTTCCGCCTGCAGAAAGCCATGTTCGGACAACGGGATGTCGATATGCCCTTGAATGCGCTTGATGCGGTTCCAGTCGGTTTCGCCGTGTCGAATAAAGAGAACCTGAGTCGTCATGGTCGTACCTGAAGCCAGAAAGTGACTGGCCCGTCGTTCACGAGCGACACCTGCATTTCCGCGCCGAACTCGCCCGTTTCGACGACGGGATGCTTCGCGCGCGCTTGCGTCACGAAATAATCGAAGAGCCGCTTGCCTTCGTCGGGCGGCGCGGCGGGCGTGAAGCTCGGGCGCAAGCCGCTGTTCGTGTCGGCGGCAAGCGTGAACTGCGAGACGAGCAGCAAGCCGCCGGCAACGCCTTGCACCGAGAGATTCATCTTGCCCGCTGCATCGCTGAACACGCGGTAGCCGAGCATCTTCGCGAGCAGCTTGTCGGCGGCGGCTTCGCTGTCGCCGCGCTCGGCGCAGACCAGCGCGAGCAGGCCCGCGTCGATCGCGCCGGTCACACGCTCGCCCACGCGCACATCGGCGCGCTTCACACGCTGAATGAGCGCGATCATCGGCTTACGCCGTCAGCGTGACGCGCGCGAAGCGGCGCTTGCCCACCTGCACGACGAACTCGCCCGCTTCGACCTTCAGCCCCTTGTCGGAGACCGTCGCGCCGTCGATCTTCACGCCGCCCTGCTCGATGTTGCGCAGCGCTTCGCTCGTCGACGGCACGAGTCCCGCCTGCTTGAGCAGCTGGCCGATCGCGACCGGCGCGCCTGCGAGCGTGACAGTCGGAATGTCGTCGGGCACGCCGCCCTTTGCGCGATGATTGAAGTCTTCGAGCGCCCGCTCGGCATCCGCCGGCGAGTGAAAGCGCGCGACGATTTCCTGCGCCAGCATCACCTTGAAGTCGCGCGGATTGCGGCCGCCTTCGGCTTCGCGCTTGTAGCCTTCGATTTCGCTCATCGGGCGGAACGACAGCAGTTCGAAGTAACGCCACATGAGCACGTCCGAAATGCTCATCAGCTTGCCGAACATCTCGGTCGGCTTCTCGCTGATGCCGACGTAGTTGTTCTTCGACTTCGACATCTTTTCGACGCCGTCGAGACCTTCGAGCAGCGGCATCGTCAGAATGCACTGCTGTTCTTGGCCGTACTGCTTCTGCAACTCGCGGCCGACGAGCAGATTGAACTTCTGGTCCGTGCCGCCGAGTTCGAGATCCGCGTTGAGCGCGACGGAATCGTAGCCCTGCATCAGCGGATAGAGGAATTCGTGGATCGAAATGGGCACGCCGCCCTGGAAGCGCTTCGTGAAGTCCTCGCGCTCAAGAATGCGCGCGACCGTGTAGCGCGATGCGAGCTTGATCATGCCGTCGGCGCCGAGCGGCATCGACCATTCGCTGTTGTAGCGGATTTCGGTCTTTTCGCGATCCAGCACGAGCGCCGCCTGCTCGAAGTACGTCTTCGCGTTCATCTCGATCTGCTCGCGCGTGAGCGGCGGGCGCGTCGCGTTGCGGCCAGACGGATCGCCGATCAGCGACGTGAAATCGCCGATCAGAAAAATGACCTGGTGGCCGAGATCCTGCAACTGGCGCATCTTGTTCAGCACGACCGTATGGCCGATGTGAATGTCGGGCGCGGTCGGATCGAGGCCGAGCTTGATACGCAGCGGCTTGCCCGTCGCGGCGCTTCGCGCGAGCTTCTGCGCGAATTCGTCTTCGATCAGCAGTTCGTCGCAGCCGCGCTTGGCGATGGCGAGCGCGCTTTTGACATCTTCGGTGATCGGGAAGCTGGGCGCGTTGGAATCAGTGGTCATGCTTGCGGCTTGTGAAGTCAAAAGGGTTCGATGACCGGCGATGCGGTGGCGTGGCCTGCGCAGATGCCGCGTCGAGAAGTGGGGCGCGGAAAATGACGAAATCGCGCGCAATTGCTTGTTCAGGCTCACGATTTTACGCGATGACGCGGGCATTCGCGCCCTTTCGTGTCTGATCGCGCGGTTTTGCGCGGCATTCGGCGCTCAGGAGTGTGGAATCGCGTCTTAACGATTCGCCCCGTAACGCGGATAATCGCCGCTGATTGGCAACATCGGCATCGACGAGGAGATCAGCGTGGGAAAGAAAACCGAAGCAATCGAAACCGGCAAGGCGGACGGCGTGTACTTCGGTTTGATGTCCGGAACCAGCATGGACGGCGTCGATGGTGTCGCGGTCCAGTTCGCGACGGGCAAGCCGCCCGTCGTGCTCGGCGAGGCGCATGTCTCCTTTTCCAAAGGCTTGCGCGATGCGCTGTTCGAATTGCAGTCGCCCGGCGACAACGAACTCGAACGCGAAGCGCTCGCCGCGAATGCGCTCGCGACACGCTATGCCGTCTGCTGCCACGAACTGCAGAGCATGAGCGGATGCTCGGCGACGAAGGTGCGCGCGATCGGCGTGCACGGCCAGACGGTGCGGCATCGGCCTGACAAAGGCTACACACGGCAGATCAACAATCCGGCGTTGCTCGCTGAGATGACCAGCATCGACGTGGTCGCCGATTTCCGCAGCCGCGATGTCGCCGCGGGCGGCCAGGGCGCGCCGCTCGTGCCGGCGTTCCACACGACCGTGTTCGGCGAAAAGAACGAGACGCGCGTCGTGTGCAACCTCGGCGGCATCAGCAACATCACGATTCTCGCGGCGAACGGAGACGTGCGCGGCTTCGATTGCGGCCCGGCCAACGCGCTGATCGACGAATGGGCTTTGCGCCACACACAGCGCGCCTATGACGACGGCGGGCAGTTCGCAGCCAAAGGCCGAATCGATCAATCGCTTCTCGACGCGCTGCTCGACGAACCGTTTTTCGACCTCGCGCCGCCGAAGAGCACAGGGCGCGATCTGTTCAATCCGGCGTGGATGGACGCGAAGCTCGCAGCCTTCGCGAACCTCGCTCCCGCCGATGTCCAGGCGACGCTCACGGCCCTCACCGCGACGACCGTCGCGCGCGAGATCGCGCGACACGCGCGGGACACGCGCGCCGTGTACGTGTGCGGCGGCGGCGCACGCAATCCTGTGTTGATGAAGATGCTCCAGCAGGCGCTCGAAGGCAGCAAAATCGCAGGCGTTCCCGTGATGACGACCGAGGCGCTCGGCGTGCCGCCGCAACAAGTGGAAGCGCTTGCTTTCGCGTGGCTCGCGATGCGCTGTGTCGCGCGCGAGCCGGGCAATCTGCCCGCGGTGACGGGCGCGGCGGGCGAGCGCGTGCTCGGCGCGATTTATCCGCGTTAACAAAAAACGGAGCCGCTGAGGCTCCGTTTTCTTCAGCGTCAGAAATGCACGCTTAGACCGAGAACGACGAACCGCAACCGCAAGTCGTCGTGGCGTTCGGATTCTTGATGACGAACTGGGCGCCGTTGATGTCGTCCTTATAGTCGATCTCCGCGCCGACGAGATACTGATAGCTCATCGAATCGACGAGCAACTGCACGCCAGCCTTGTCCATGACGGTGTCGTCTTCGTTCACTTCTTCGTCGAACGTGAAACCGTACTGGAAACCCGAGCAGCCGCCGCCTTGCACGAACACGCGCAGCTTCAGATCCGGATTGCCTTCTTCATCGATCAATGACTTGACCTTTTCCGCAGCCGCGTCGGTGAAGACGAACGGCATCGGCATTTCGGTCGTGGGGGTGTCGCTGACAGCGCTCATTCGAATTCTCCAATTAAGCTTCTAGCCGCTATTGTAGGGCTGATCTCAATATCGTGCCGAATGTCCATGGAATCAATGGGCTATATGAAAATTCGACATGGTCCAGCCCAAACGCGCCAAAACGAAAAAAGCCGCCTGCACAGGGCGTGCGGGCGGCTTTTGCAGCTTCGCCGGAACCCGTCCGGCAAGAAGCGCTTAACGCTTCGAGAACTGCTTGCGGCGGCGTGCCTTGTGGAAACCGACCTTCTTACGTTCCACTTCACGCGCGTCACGCGTGACGAAGCCTGCGTTCGACAGTTGCGACTTGAGCGTAGCGTCGTAGTCCATCAGCGCGCGGGTGATGCCGTGGCGAACCGCACCGGCTTGACCCGTCTCACCGCCGCCGTTCACGTTGACCTTGATGTCGAACGTGGTGGCGTGGTTCGTGAGTTCGAGCGGCTGGCGCACGATCATCAGCGACGTTTCACGCGAGAAGTAGTCGGCGATGGGCTTGCCATTGACGATGATTTCGCCCTTGCCCGACTTGATGAAGACACGAGCGACGGCGCTCTTGCGGCGGCCCGTACCGTAGTTCCAGTTACCGATCATGTGGGCTCCCCTTAGATCTCGAGCGCTTTAGGCTGTTGAGCCGTATGCGGATGCGTTGCTTCGGCGTAGACCTTCAGCTTCTTGATCATCGCGTAGCCGAGCGGACCCTTCGGAAGCATGCCCTTGACAGCCTTCTCGAGCGCGCGGCCCGGGAAACGCTCTTGCATCTTGCCGAACGTCGTTTCGTAGATGCCGCCCGGGTAGCCCGAGTGACGATAGTACTTCTTGTCCGTGGTCTTGTTGCCGGTGACCTTCAACTTGCCGGCATTGACGACGATGATGAAATCACCGGTGTCGACGTGCGGAGTGAATTCAGGCTTATGCTTGCCGCGAAGACGGCGTGCCACTTCGCTGGCGACACGGCCGAGAACCTTATCCGTCGCGTCAATCACGTACCATTCGCGCGTCACCTCTTCGGCTTTTGCGGAAAACGTCTTCATGATCGATCCAAAAAATTGATCTGCCCTTGAACTGTGTCTTGTTCGGCCCTGCTTATATGAGTGCGCTCAGGTCGAAACCGGGCGCGTGCAGGCTCTCACAAGCCTCTCTCCGCGGGCGTGTGGCGAAGAGAACTTTGAATTATAAAGGGAATTTGGTCGCCGCGTCAAAAGAATGCTTCGACAGGCGCGAGGACGAAAAAAAGCCCGAGCAGCTTGGCTCGGGCTTAATCCACCAAAGGAGGAGGTGGAGGAGACAGAAACGAGTATAGGCACGGTCATGCTGCAAAGCAAGAAGATTTGCATGGTGGAAGATGATTTCATAATCTGGAATCCGAGCACAACGGACATGTCCCCCGAAAGCCTTTTATTTTCAGTTGTTTACGGGCCGCGACTGCCTGAACGCCGTCGCGATGAGCCTTTAGAGCCCGTCCTCGACTGGCGCGCTCACGGCCAGCATCAGAATCGCCGCGCCGATTTACGCTTCGTCAACCGGTAGATGCTCGTAAGCAGCGACCGGTGGAAAAATTCCGAACCGCTACAATGTAGCCTCTGTAACGACGCGCTGAACAGCTGGAGCCTGAGCATGGAATGCAAAGTTAGCTGGATGGGACAAGACGGCATGGCCTTCGCCGCCGAAACGGGAAGCGGCCATCTCGTAAACATGGACGGCGCACCGGAAGGCGGCGGCCGCAATCTCGCGCCGCGCCCGATGGAAATGGTGCTGCTCGGCACCGGCGGATGCACCGCCTACGACGTCGTGATGATCCTGAAAAAGAGCCGTCAGGAAATCCAGGGCTGCTCGGTCACGCTGAAGGCCGACCGCGCGAGCGAAGACCCGAAAGTCTTCACGAAGATCCACTTTCACTTCACCGTGACGGGCAAGAACCTGAACCCGGCGACCGTCGAGCGCGCGATCAACCTGTCGCACGACAAATATTGCTCCGCGTCGATCATGCTGGCGAAATCGGCGGAGCTGACGCATTCGTTCGAGATCGTCGAAGCGTAAGTTTCATCGGAAGCAAAAACGAAAAGAGCCGACGTCGCGAGACGCCGGCTCTTCTCTTTTGAATGACGACAAAGCGGGCCGATAAGCCGGATTCTGTGCACGCGCCGCCCGAAAGCGACGCGCGTGGCAATCATTCCTCTAGACGCGTCATTACTGACGCGCTCAAGCTTCCTACCCGCAGACGAACGGGGGCCCCGTCCTGCATCGCGAAGATGCGCGCCTGCCTATTTGGAATTGCTCCGGGTGGAGGTTACCGTGCCGGAACGTCTCGCGACGTCCGCGGTGCGCTCTTACCGCACCGTTTCACCCTTACCTGATCTCCGGACTTGCGCCCGGAGCCATCGGCGGTTTGCTTTCTGTTGCCCTGTTCCGCGTGTCGCCACGGATGGCCGTTAGCCATCACCCTGCCCTGTGGAGTCCGGACTTTCCTCGCCCTCTTCGGCTTTCACCTCGGAGGCCGCGATTGCCTGGCCCGCTTTGCAACTCGTCATTTTAGCATCCGCGCGATCGGCGGCCCGGTCGAAAGACGGAAACGTCGTCGTAGAAATCGGGCGATGCATTCGCGTCCCACCAGCCCGGCACGCCCAGCACCGGCAGCGGCGCGAACGCGCGGCTGTCGATCGGCGCGGCGTTCAGCCGTTCGGACACGCATCCGTCGATGAACGCGCGGCGCGCGGCATCGTCGAGCGAAAAATAGTCGGCGGGAACATCGACGATCCACGCGTGTCCCGTACACGCCTTGTACGGCGCGACGAGCTTTTCCAGCAACGCGTGCCCGAAAATGCGCGCCTCGCAGCGCGTGCCCCACGCCGCGCGCTCGCCGACGAAGAGCGTGCGCCAGCCGAAACCGCGCAGCGCGCGTCCAAGCGATGCATCGGCGCAGGCGAAGACGACCGCGTTTTCATCGAAGAGCGTTAGCGCGTCGCGCACGCCGCCGCGCGTCGGTCCGATGCCGAGCGTATCGATCTGCTCGGCCTGCCGCGCGTTGAGCGCCGCCTTGATGCGCGGATACGCGAACCACATCGAGGCGTTGAAGAAATCGTGGAGATTGTGGCGCGTCGGCACGCAGCCGGTCTGCGCGATGTGACCTTCGTACGACGCACCCGAAGGCAGCGCTTCCTGCGCGATGAATGCAAGCGGCTTGCCGCGGCCCGTGACCTGCGCGGCGGCCGTGGCGTCGTCGTTCAATGTCGCGAGATAGTTGTCGTAACCCGCGAGCGCCGCCGTCTGCCAGCGCCTGCCGCGCGCTTCGATGGACGCGAGCCAAGGCCGCGCCCAGTCGATATCGGCGAAACCCGCGCTCACGTCGGCGTGCTTACTGCGCGTCCACGAAACGCCAGCCGATCGATTCGCCGCCACGCAGCGGCACGACGGTCGAATCGCCGGCGGTGAATTCGGCGGGCAACGTCCACGAACCGCGCTCGATCGTCACCGATTCCTTGCTGCGCGGCAGACCGTAGAAGTCCGCGCCGTGGAAGCTCGCGAAGCCTTCGAGCTTGTCGAGCGCGCCGGCTTTGTCGAAAGTTTCCGCATAGAGTTCGAGCGCGTGCAGCGCCGTGTAGCAACCCGCGCAACCGCACGCGTGCTCCTTCAAGCCCTTCGGATGCGGCGCGCTGTCCGTGCCGAGGAAAAAGCGCGGATTGCCCGACGTCGCCGCTTCGACGAGCGCCACGCGATGCGTCTCGCGCTTCAGCACCGGCAGGCAGTAGTAATGCGGACGCATGCCGCCGACCAGCATGATGTTGCGGTTGTACAGCAGGTGATGCGCGGTGATCGTTGCGCCGATCTCGCCGTCCGCGTCGCGCACGTAATCGGCGGCGTCCTTCGTCGTGATGTGCTCGAACACGACTTTCAGCGCGGGAAAATCGCGGCGCAGCGGCGTCATCACGCGGTCGATGAACACTTTCTCGCGATCGAAGACGTCGATGTCGCTATCGGTCACTTCGCCGTGAGTCAGCAAGGGCATGCCGACTTCCTGCATCGCTTCGAGCGTTTTCGCGCATTTGCCGAGCAGATCGGTCACGCCTGCGTCGGAATTGGTCGTCGCGCCCGCCGGATACAGCTTCACGCCATGCACGAAGCCGCTTTCCTTCGCGCGGCGGATTTCGTCGGGCGGCGTGTTGTCGGTGAGATAGAGCGTCATCAACGGCTCGAAGCGCGCGCCCTTCGGAAGCGCCGCCAGAATGCGCTCGCGATAGGCCGCGGCCATTTCCGTCGTCGTCACGGGCGGCTTCAGATTCGGCATGATGATTGCGCGGCCGAACTGGCGCGCCGTGTGCGGCAGGACGGCCGCGAGCGTCGCGCCGTCGCGCACGTGCAGATGCCAGTCGTCGGGACGCGCGATCGTGAGCGAATTGGGCGAGGATGAAGTAGCGGACATGGCGAGATGACGGGGAACGTTGGAATGGCGCAAGTCCACGCAAGGACCGGAAAAAATCGCCGTGGAATTTCCACCACGCGCGCATCGACGAGCGTTCGCGCGTTTTTTCGATTCGGTCTCGGTGATATGCTTGTCGGACGTATTGTAACAACAGGCCAAAAGCCGACCGCCTCAGCATCATGTGCCAACTTCTCGGAATGAACTGCGCCGAACCGACCGACGTGACGTTCTCGTTCACCGGCTTCGCGGCGCGCGGCGGCGTCACCGATCATCATGCCGACGGCTGGGGCATCGCGTTTTTCGAGGACAAGGCCTGCCGGCTTTTCATCGATCATCAGTCGTCCGCCAGTTCGCCGCTCGCGGACATGGTGAAGCGCTATCCGATCAAGTCGAAGAACACGATCGCGCATATCCGCAAGGCGACGCAGGGGCATATCCTGCTCGAGAACTGCCATCCGTTCATGCGCGAACTGTGGGGCCGGCACTGGATCTTCGCGCACAACGGCGACCTCAAAGGCCACGCACCCGAACTCACCGGCGTATATCAGCCGGTCGGCACGACGGACAGCGAGCTTGCCTTCTGCGCGCTCCTGCAAGGCTTGCGGCGCGCGTTTCCGTGCTCGCAGCCGCCGCTCGACGAACTGTTCGACGCGCTCGCCGAACTCACCCGCGACATCACGCAATACGGCGTCTTCAACTTTCTGATGTCGAACGGGCAGGCGCTCTTCTCGCACTGCTCGACGCATTTGTACTACCTGGTGCGTAGCTGGCCGTTCTCGACCGCGCATCTGATCGATGCCGACATGTCGATCGATTTCGCCAAGTACACGACGCCGGAAGACCGCGTCGCCGTGATCGCGACGTCGCCGCTCACCGACAACGAAATCTGGACGCGCTTCGCCCCCGGCGATCTCGCGATGTTCCAGTGCGGCGATCTCGCCCGCGCGACGAATATTCCGGTGCCGGAGGAAGTGGCGAGGAAAGCGGCCGAGCCGCTCGCGAAGGCGTGCATCGGATCCGCGCTGAAGATCGACGAGATACGGACGACAGCGGCGATGGAATCGGAACTCGGGATCGAATAAAAAACGGCGCTTCTTTTCGGAAGCGCCGTTTTGCTTTGCCGAGCCGAGACTCAGTGCAGGATCTTCGCGAGGAAATCCTTCGCACGATCCGACTTCGGATTCGCGAAGAACGCTTCCTTCTGATCGTCCTCGACGATGAGCCCGCGATCCATGAAGATCACGCGATTCGCCACCTTCTTCGCAAAGCCCATTTCGTGCGTCACGCACATCATGGTCATGCCTTCCTGCGCGAGTTCGACCATCACGTCGAGCACTTCGTTGATCATCTCCGGATCGAGCGCGGACGTCGGCTCGTCGAAGAGCATCGCGATCGGGTCCATCGACAGCGCGCGCGCAATCGCCACGCGCTGCTGCTGACCGCCGGACAACTGGCCCGGAAACTTGTCCGCATGCGCGCGCAGGCCGACGCGATCCAGCAGCTTCATGCCCTTCTGCGTGGCTTCGTCGCTCGAACGGCCGAGCACCTTGATCTGCGCGAGCGTCAGGTTCTGCGTGATCGTCAGATGCGGAAACAGCTCGAAGTGCTGGAACACCATGCCGACCTTCGAACGCAGCTTCGACAGATTCGTCTTCTTGTCCGTCAGCGACTGGCCGTTGATCGTGATTTCGCCCTTCTGGAACGGCTCCAGGCCGTTCACGGTCTTGATGAGCGTCGACTTGCCCGAACCCGACGGGCCGCACACCACGACGACCTCGCCCTTCTTCACTTCGGTCGTGCAGTCGGTGAGCACCTGGAACTGCCCGTACCACTTGGAAACATTCTTGATAGAGATCATCTTGCGACCTTTTTCTGAAGACTTTTGACGAGCGCCGACGCCACCACGCAAATCACGAAATAGCATGCGCCCGCGAACAGAACCATTTCGACGGACGTGCCGTCGCGATCCCCGATGTTCGTCGCCGTGCGGAAGAAGTCCGCGAGACTGATGACGTAGACGAGCGACGTATCCTGAAACAGGACGATCGCCTGCGTGAGCAAGAGCGGCACCATCGCGCGGAAGGCCTGCGGCAGCACGACGAGCTTCATCGCCTGGCCGTAGGTCATGCCGAGCGCGAACGCCGCGTTCACCTGACCGCGCGGCACCGCTTGAATGCCGGCGCGGATGATTTCCGAATAGTACGCGGCTTCGAAGAGCGAGAACGCGACCATCGCCGAGGCAAGACGGATGTCGATGTCGGCCGACAGTCCGAGCACGTTTTGCAACAGCTGCGGCACGATCAGGAAGAACCACAGCAGCACCATCACGAGCGGAATCGAGCGGAACAGCGTGACGTACGCGCTCGCGAACCATTGCAGCGGCTTCACGCCCGAAAGGCGGAACAGCGCGAGAATCGTGCCCCAGATGATGCCGACCACGATGGCGAGCACGGTGATCTGCAGCGTGATCTTCGCGCCCGTCATCAGCGTGGGCCACGACGCGAGCACACCGCTCCAGTTGAACTGATGCATTTATTTGCCTCCGATGTAGCCAGGCAACCGCGTCTTCGCCTCGACCCAGCGCATCAGTTGCATCACGACGAGGTTGATGAGCATGTAGGCGATCGTCACCGCGATGAACGATTCATACGTCTGCGCCGTGTAATCGACGAGCTGGCGCGCCTGAGCGGACAGATCCAGCAGACCGATGGTCGACGCGACCGCCGAGTTCTTGAACACGTTGAGGAACTCGGACGTGAGCGGCGGCACGATGATGCGGTACGCGACCGGCATCAGCACGTAGCGATACGTCTGCCATTGCGTGAAGCCCATCGCGAGACCCGCGTTGCGCTGTCCGCGCGGCAGCGCGTTGATGCCCGAGCGCACCTGCTCGCACACGCGTGCGCCAGTGAAAAGCCCGAGACAGATGATCGACGACGAAAAGAACTGCGCGGTGGGCGGCAGTTGCTTGAACCAGTTGCCGATGGAAGGCGGCAGCAATTCCGGTATCACGAGATACCAGACGAAGAACTGCACGATCAGCGGAATGTTGCGGAAGATCGCGACGTAGACGGTGCCGATGCCCGCCAGCGTGCGATTCGGGACCGTGCGCAAGATGCCGAACAACGAGCCGACCACGAGCGCGATCACCCAGGCCGCGAGCGACACGGTGATCGTCACCCAGAAGCCGGAAATCAGCCAGCCGAGATAGGTGGTGGGCTCGCCGGTCGAAACCGGACTCAGCAGGATGCCCCAGTTCCAGTGATAAGACATGGACTCACTCCAAAAAGAAACGGAAGAAGCAAGCTCCTTCCGTTTCGTCTGTTCGATTACCGAACCGGTTAGTCGATTGCCTTGTCATTCGGGCTCTTGTAGAGAGCCTTCATGTCTTCACTTTCGGGGAAGTTGAGGTTGAGACCCTTCGGCGGAATCGGGCTTTCGAACCACTTCTTGTAGATCTTGTCCGCTTCGCCCGAGGTTTCGACCTTGGCGATCGCGTCGTCGACGACCTTCTTGAACTCCGGATCGTTCTTGCGGATCATGCAGCCGTACGCTTCATGCGATTGCGGCGCACCGACGATCACGAAATCGTTCGGGTTGTTCGACTTCGCGCGCTCGCCCGCGAGCAGCGCATCGTCCATCATGAACGCGACGGCGCGGCCGGTCGACAGCGTCAGGAACGACTCGCCGTGATCCTTCGCGCTGATGATGTTCATGCCCATGTTCTTGTCCTGATTCATCTTGCGAAGCAGGCGCTCGGACGTGGTGCCGGCGGTCGTCACGACGGTCTTGCCCTTCAGGTCGGCCCAGTCCTTCACGCCCGAATCCTTCTTGGTCATGAGGCGCGTGCCGATCACGAAGATCGTGTTCGAGAAGGAAACTTGCTGCTGACGCTCGGCGTTGTTCGTCGTCGAGCCGCACTCGATATCGACGGTGCCGTTCTGCACGAGCGGAATGCGGTTCTGCGAAGTGATCGGCGTGAGCTTCACCTTCAGGTCGGACATGCCGAGCTTCTGCTTGACCGCGTCCACGACCTTCAGCGCGAACTCATGCGAGTAGCCGACGACTTGCTGCTTGTCGTCATAGTAGGAAAACGGAATGGACGATTCGCGATGCCCCAGCGAGATCACGCCCGTGTCCTTGATTTTCTTCAGCGTGCCGGCGTCTTGAGCGTATGCGCCGGTGGCGAGAAACCCGAGCGCGGCGACGAGCAGCGCAGCCTTTTTAACCTTCATGTGTTCGATCTCCTGTGGCGAAAAACCGGGGCAAGTTTAGCAGGGTAATTATTCTGAAAGAATGATTGTTAACCCACGACCGTCTTATTTCTGAGACGCTGTCGCCGTAAGGGTGCAACCCGGTGCGACCGCGCATATTACTGGCGTTTTTGTGACCATGCTTGACCGAATGCAGCGAGTCGGCCGACTTGTCGCTTTCATGCAAATGCGGGCGGCATTCCGAATGAAATGCCGCCCGCAATCAATTAAAGGGCACGACCGCCTGACACCGAATCAGGGATACAGCCCGCGCATCTCGCGCGCCTGCAGAATGCGCGTACACGCGACGATGAACGCCGCCGTGCGCACCGATACCTTGTGCTCGCTCGCGACCTGCCACACGCCCGCGAACGCTTCGCGCATCACGCGCTCGAGACGCTGATTGATCTCGTCCTCGGTCCAGAAGAAGCTCGAGAAGTCCTGCACCCATTCGAAGTACGACACGGTCACGCCGCCCGCATTCGCGATCACGTCCGGGATCACGAGGATACCCTTGTCGTTGAGGATGTCGTCGGCCGCGGTCGTGGTCGGGCCGTTCGCGCCTTCGACGACGATCTTCGTGCGAATCTTCGACGCGTTCTTCTCGGTGATCTGGTTTTCCAGCGCGGCCGGAATGAGGATGTCGCTTTCGATCATCCAGAATTCTTCCGCCTGTACCGGATCCGCGCCCGCGAAGCCGCCCACGCCGCCGTTCTTCGCGACGTGATCGAGCAGCGCGACGGTATCGATGCCCTTCGAGTTATGAATCGTTCCCGTGTGATCCTGCACGGCGATGACCTTCGCGCCCGCTTCCTGGAACAGCTTGGCCGCGATGCCGCCGACGTTGCCGAAGCCCTGCACCGCGATGCGCGCGCCTTCGATCTCCATGCCGATGCGCCGCGCCGCTTCCGTGCCGACGACGAACACGCCGCGCCCCGTCGCTTCCTTGCGGCCGAGCGAGCCGCCGAGCGAAATCGGCTTGCCGGTCACGACGCCGGTTGCCGTCTGGCCTTGGTTCATGGAGTAGGTGTCCATCATCCACGCCATGATCTGCTCGTTCGTGTTCACGTCCGGCGCGGGAATGTCCGTGTTCGGCCCGATGATGATGCCGATCTCGCTCGTATAGCGACGCGTCACGCGTTCCAGTTCGCCACGCGACAGCGTGCGCGGATCGACACGAATGCCGCCCTTCGCGCCGCCGTACGGCACGTTTACCGCCGCGTTCTTCACCGACATCCACGCGGACAGCGCCATCACTTCGGAGAGCGTCACGTCCTGGTGGTAACGCACGCCACCCTTGCCGGGACCGCGCGACGTGTTGTGCTGCACGCGATAACCCTCGAAATGCGCGACGGTGCCGTTATCCAGCTCGATCGGGCAATCGACGACGAGAATGCGCTTCGGGCGCTTGAGGGTTTCGAGCCAGCGGGAGAGAGAACCGAGATACGGGGCAACGCGATCGACCTGTTGCAGATAGTTTCCCCAGGGACCGAGATCATCGGCATGGAGATACGACGGGATGGCGTGTTTTGCGTCCGGCGCTTGCACAGGTTGCTTCGAGGCAGACATTGATGCTCCAGCGGTGAAGGAATTCGCTCATTGTCGAAAAACGTCGTTTCCAAATCCAATGCCGTTTCCTTATCCCGTCATGCAAAACTTGCATAACGTCGCGGAGCCTTATGCCGCGGGCTTCTCCGGCTGCGCCTTCAGCAATTCCTCACCGACCGCGTCCCATAGCGCGCGCATCAATGCCTGTCGCGGCTCTTCGCCCTGCGCTGCGAGCTTGTCGCGATAAAGGCGGATTTCCATCGTCAGCGTGAACTGGCCGGCGGGCGTGCCGCGCGTGCCGCGATCGAGGCGCACGAGCCGACCTTCTTCCACTGCATCCTCGACAGCGCTGTGCGGCAGGAACGCGACGCCATGACCGGCGAGCGCCATCGCTTTCAGACCTTCGGCCATGTCGGTTTCATAGACCTTGTCGAGATAGAGGCGCGTCGGCGCGGTCGCGATGATGACTTCCGTCATGCGCCCGAGGTACGCATTAGGCGTGTACGACAGATACGGCACCGGCGATTCGGCCGTCGCGGGCAGCGTGAAGCGCGCGCGTCCGCCTTTGGTCACGGCGGAAAACGGGCTGATCGGTTCGGCGCCGAGCGTGAGCATGTCGTAGCGCGCGGGATCGAGCGCAACCGGATGACTCGGATGGTGATAGCCCATCACGAGATCGACACCGCCTTCGACGAGCGACAGCACCGCATCGTGCACATTGAGCGCGCGCAGCCGCGTGCGGATGCGTCCGAGCCGCGCCTCGATGTGTTCGAGCCAGCGCGGAAAATACGTGAGCGAAAGCGTGTGCGGCACGGCGAATTCGATGGTCGCCGACGGCACGCCGCCTTGTCCGCGCAACAGCGTGCGCGCTTCGTGGAACTGCGAGAGCATCGCGAGCGCCTGCTCGTAGAACACGTTGCCGGCTTGCGTGAGGCGCGTCGGATACACCGACCGGTCGATGAGTTCCGTGCCGAGCCACGCTTCGAGCGCCTGAATGCGTCGCGAGAACGCGGGCTGCGTGATGTGCCGAAGCTCGGCGGATCGACTGAAGCTGCGCGTCTCCGCGAGCGACACGAAGTCTTCCAGCCATTTCAGTTCCATGCGTTTCTCGGGCGCGCGCGGCGCTTCCTTGGCAAAGAACGCATTCTAGCGGGCGCATGAGCCGTGCGAAGGCGCGGCGCACCATTCGCATGCGGTCACGCACGGACGCGGTGCTGTCGGTTTGCGGGACGCGGAACCTCACGCGTGCTCTGATCCCTCGCCGACCCTTGCGCTACCCGGCGCATCGGTAAATATGCATTCCATTGGCATGATGCTTGCAATTTTCGGGGCCGTCGCGTGCTCATTCGGCAGCACGCGCATATACGGAACCCGCAATGTCCAATCTGATCGCATCGCTCAAGAGCGGCAACTGGCGCTCGCTCCTCGCCTGCTTCCTCTACTTCGATACGGGCTTTACCGTCTGGGTACTGTATGGGCCGCTCGCGCCGTTCATCGGACGCGACGTGACGATGTCCGCCGCGCAGCAAGGCTTTCTCGTCGCGGTGCCGGTGCTGGCCGCCGCCATTCTGCGCGTGACGCTCGGCAACCTCTATCAATCGACCGATGGACGGCGCGTCGCGCTGATGGGCGTCCTGCTCTCGTCGATTCCGTCGATCGTGCTGCCGCTCATGCCCGGCGTGCCGTCGTATGCGGTGTTGCTTGTGCTCGGCGTGTTCCTCGGCATGGGCGGCGCGAGCTTCGCCGTCGCGTTGCCGATGGCTGGCAGCAACTATCCGCCGAAGGTGCAGGGCCTCGTGCTCGGACTCGCCGCGGCAGGCAACATCGGCGCGGTGCTCGACGGCTTCCTGTTCCCGCATCTCGCCGATTCCTTCGGCTGGCAGATGTCGACCGCCGCCGCGCTGCCGCTGCTCGCGATTACGGGCGTCGCGCTCTTCGCATGGGCGTCCGACGCCGGCGTGAAAACCGGCAGCACGATGCGCGCGCTGTCGAGCTTCGCGGTGACGCTCGTGAGCCTGATCGTGCTGGTGCTCGCGGTCAACGCGGGCGTGTTCGGCGGCGGCAAGGCGGGCGTGCTGCTCTTGCCGGTGATCGGCGCGCTCATTGCGATCGCGGTGCTGCCGCGGCATTATCGGTCGGTGCTCGGCGAGCGCGATACGTGGGTCATCATGCTCATTTACAGCATCACGTTCGGCGGTTTCGTCGGCATGTCGTCGTATGTGACGCTGCTGCTTACCTCGCTTTATCAGATGCCGAAGCTCGAAGCCGGCCTCTTCATGTCGCTGCTCGCGTTTCTCGGCGCGATCGTGCGTCCGTTCGGCGGTTATGTCGCCGATCGCGTGACCGGCGTGCGTGCGCTGCTCGTGCTGCTCGCGGCCATCGCCATCGGCGACTTCGCGTTCGCGATCTGGATGCCGCCGGTCGCGGGCGGTCTCGCGATTCTCATCTGCCTGTATATCGCGTTCGGCCTGGGCAACGGCTCGACGTTCCAGCTCGTCCCGCATCGCTGGAAGGGCAAGACGGGATTGCTGTCGGGAATCGTCGGCGCAGCGGGCGGTATCGGCGGGTTCTATCTGCCGGTCATCATGGGCATCGCGAAGGAAAGCACGGGCAGCTATCAAATGGGCTTCGCCACGTTCGGCGTGCTCGCAACGTGCGCGTTCGGCGCGCTCTTCGCGCTGCGCGGTCAGTGGCTGCGCTGGTCGTCGACGGCTTCGCAATCGCACGATGGCGTCGCCATCGGCGGCGCGCACGCGATGGAGTGAGGACAGCGCGTCATTCGCCCAGTGTCGCCAGCGCCGCCTCTCCTTCGCCGGAGCTGGCGGCGCGCTGTTGCTGAAGCGCCCACATCTGCGCGAACAGCCCGCCCGCACGCAGCAACTCCGCATGCGTGCCGCGCTCGACGATGCGCCCGTGATCCATCACGATGATCTGCTGCGCATGCACGACCGTCGATAGCCGATGCGCGATGATGAGGGTCGTCCGCTCGCGCGCGATCGAGTCGAGTTCGTGCTGAATCGCGCGCTCGGACTTCGAATCGAGCGCGGACGTGGCTTCGTCGAAGATCAAAATCGGCGGATTCTTGAGCAGCGTGCGCGCGATCGCGACGCGCTGCTTCTCGCCACCCGACAGCTTCAATCCACGCTCGCCGACGGCCGTGTCATAGCCCGCCGGCAACGCCTCGATGAAATCGTGAATATGCGCCGCGCACGCCGCCGCGATCACTTCGTCGCGGCTCGCCGAAGGACGCCCGTACGCGATGTTGTAATAGATCGAATCGTTGAAGAGCACGGTGTCCTGCGGCACGATGCCGATCGCCGCGCGCAACGAATCCTGTGTGACGTCGCGAATGTCCTGCCCGTCGATGCGAATGCTGCCGCCCTGCGCGCGATCGAGATCGTAGAAGCGAAAGAGCAGCCGGCCGAGCGTCGATTTGCCCGAGCCGCTGTGTCCGACGACCGCCGTCGTCGTGCCCGCGGGAATCGTGAAATCGACGCCATGCAGGATCGGCCGCGCCTTCTCATACGCGAAGCTCACGTTCTCGAAGCGCACTTCGCCGCCGCGCACGGCAAGCGCGGGCGCGTTCGGCGCATCGGGCACTTCGCGGCCCGCGCCGAGCAGCGTGAACATGCGATCCATGTCGGTCAGCGCCTGCTTCAGTTCGCGATACACGACGCCGAGAAAATTCAGCGGAATGTACAACTGCAACATGAAGGTGTTGATGAGCACGAGATCGCCGAGCGTCAGACGCCCCGCCATCACGCCCTGCGTCGCGCGCCAGAGGATGAAAACGAGCCCCACGCCGATGATCGTCTGCTGCCCGAAGTTCAGCATCGACAGCGAGCGCTGCGACTTGATCGCGGCCGCGCGATAGCGCTGAAGATTTTCATCGTAACGGCGCGTTTCCCACTCTTCGTTGCCGAAGTATTTCACGGTCTCGTAGTTGAGCAGCGAATCGATCGCGCGCGAATTCGCTTTCGAATCGAGATCGTTCATCGTGCGGCGAAAGTGCGTGCGCCACTCCGTCACCTTCACCGTGAACACGATATACGTGACGAGCGCGATGAACGTGACGATCGCGTAATACGCCTCGTACTTCGTCACGAAGAACGCGAGCACGAGTCCGACCTCGACGAGCGTCGGCAGAATGCTGTAGAGCGAATACGAAACGAGCTGCTGGATGCCGCGCGTGCCGCGTTCGATATCGCGCGACATGCCGCCCGTCTGTCGCTCCAGATGAAAGCGCAGCGACAGCGAATGCAGATGCCGGAACACTTGCAGCGCGAGTTGCCGCACGGCGCTTTCCGTGACCTTGGCGAAGAGCAGTTCGCGCAACTCGGTGAAGAGCGACGTAGAAAGCCGCGCGGCCGCATACGCGACGACGAGCAGCCCGATTCCGCCGATCAGCACGATGCCCGGCGAATCGTTCGCGCGTCCGAGCGCGGTGAGATGCTGCACGGAAGCGAGGCCGTCGACGATGCGCTTCATCACGATCGGCACGCCGAGGTTCGCGACCTTCGCGCCGATGAGGCACGTCAGCGCGAACGCGACGCGCCATTTGTACGTGGTGAGATAAGGCAGCAGCGAGCGGATCGTCTGCCAGTCGTTGCGCGGGCCTTGCTGCGCGGGCCCGGGCTCTGCGTTCGGGAAGCGGCGCATGAGTTCGTATCGTTCGAGCGCGTCGCGCGAATGGAGTCGGGCGCGGCGTGGGGAAGGTTTTTATCGTCGAAACGGGCGCAACTTCGTCTGGATGCTTTCCCGTACAATTTGCTGCAAGCCCTGGCGCGACGTCGCGCGCAATCGGGCTCATTCATAAATAGGCATTGTCGCAGAAGGTTCAAGAGGCCGCTCACGCGCGCCAGCCTTCGCGCCGCCTTGCAAACCGGAACGCCTCCCATGACCGACCATCCCAATCTTCCTGAGAAACACGTCGCGCTGCGCGTCGTGCCGCAGCCCGCCGACGCCAACGTCCACGGCGACGTGTTCGGCGGATGGATCATGGCGCAGGTCGATATCGCCGGCTCCATTCCGGCGAGCCGCCGCGCGAACGGCCGCGTCGCGACCGTCGCCGTGAATTCGTTCCTGTTCAAGCACCCGGTTTTCGTCGGCGATCTGCTGAGCTTTTACGCCGACATCGTCAAGACGGGCAACACGTCCATCACGGTGTCGGTCGAAGTCTGGGCGCAGCGCATGAGCCTCGCCGAAGAAGTCGTCAAGGTGACGGAAGCGACGCTCACCTACGTCGCGACTGACCGCGATCGCCGCCCGCGCGTGCTGCCGTCGCTGGACTGATAAAAATCGATCAGTGGGGCAGCACGCCCTGCTGCAAAAGGCCCGGAATCGCCTCGTGCGGCATCGGGCGCGAGAACAGGTAGCCCTGCATTTCGTCGCAATCGCGCTCGCGCAGGAAATCGTGCTGCGCGTGCGTTTCGACGCCCTCCGCGATCACCTGCATCTCGAGCGAATGCGCGAGCGCGATGATCGCCGACGTGATGGTTTCATCGTCGCCCGACGAGCCGATATCCGCGACGAACGAGCGATCGATCTTCAGCCGATGCACCGGAAAGCGCTTGAGATACGACAGGCTCGAATAGCCGGTGCCGAAGTCGTCGATTGCAATACCGATGCCGAGCGCCGATAGCTCCGAGAGCATCGTGATCGCTTCCTCGGCGTTGCGCATGATCGCGCTTTCGGTGAGTTCGAGTTCGAGATAGCGCGGCGCAAGGCCCGTCTCTTCGAGGACAGAAGTCACGAGCCGGGCGATGTCGCGCTGCTGGAAATGCCGCGCCGACAAGTTCACCGACACGCGCGCCGGCGGCAGCCCCGCATCCTGCCACGCCTTGTTCTGCCGGCACGCTTCGCGCAGCACCCATTCGGAAAGCGGTCCGATCAGCCCGCTCTCCTCCGCCACCGGAATGAACGACGCCGGCGACACGAGCCCTTGCTCGGGGTCGTGCCAGCGCACGAGCGCTTCGATGCCGACGATCTGACGCGTCGACATGTCGACCTGCGGCTGATAGTGCAGCAGGAATTCGCCGTCGCGCAGCGCGCGCCGCAAGCGCCGTTCGAGATTCATGCGCGCGCCGACGCTCGCGTTCATCTCCGGCTGATAAAACTGATAGTTGTTGCGGCCCATGTCCTTCGCGCGATACATCGCGAGGTCGGCCTTCTTCATCACGGTTTCGGCGTCGTCGCCGTCTTGCGGATAAAGACTCGCGCCCATGCTGCAGCCGACATACAGCTCGGTGTCGTCGATCCACACCGGTTCGGAGATCGCCGCGCGCGTGCGCTCCATCCACACGATAAGACCGGCTTCGTCGGTGATGTCCGGCAGCACGACGACGAACTCGTCGCCGCCGTGACGCGCGACCGTATCGCTCGTACGCGCCGAGCGCGCGAGCCGCTCCGCGATCACCGCAAGCAGACGGTCGCCGACGCTGTGGCCGAGACTGTCGTTGACGTTCTTGAAGCCGTCGAGATCCATGAACACGACTGCGATCTTCGCATCGCGCCGCCGCGCCGTTTCTATCGCGTGCTGCAGGCGATCTTTCAGCAGATTGCGATTCGGCAGGCGCGTGAGCGTGTCGTAATTCGCCTGATATTCGAGCTCTTCCTGATAGCGCATCAGATCGGTCACGTCGTTGATGATGCCGATGTGATGAGTGGTCATGCCCTGCGCGTTCGGCACCGGCGCGACGAAGAGCTGGTTCCAGAAGAGCGCGCCGTCCTTGCGATAGTTGCGCACGACGACGCTCGCTTCCATGTTCGCTTCGAGCGCGCGGCGGATCGACGTGAGTCCTTCCTGATCTCCGTCCGGGCCGTGCAAAAAGCGGCAATCCTGGCCGATGACCTCGCTCGGGTCATAACCCGTGATGCGCTTGAACGCCGGATTCGCATACTCGATCACATTCGCGCCATCGACGACGCCGGTGATCAGAATCGCGTTCACGCTCGCGTCCAGCGCGCGGCTTTGCAGACGCAGCGCGAGTTCGGCGCGCTTGTGATCGGTGACGTCGTGATACGAACCGAGCACGCCGATGGTCTGCCCTTCGCCGTCGAGCAACGGCAGCTTGCTCGAAACGACGGTGCGCAACTGGTCGCCCATCACGATGTCGCGCTCGTGATGCATCTTCGGCACGGTCGTGACGATGACCTCTTCGTCGTCCGCGCGCACCAGATCCGCGAGCGCGCTCCACGGCAAGTCGAAATCCGTCTTGCCGATGACCTGCTCGTTGTACGCGAGACCCGCATCGCGCGCGAACGCATTGTTGCAGCCGAGATAGCGCAGTTCGCGGTCCTTCCAGAACACGCGCTGCGGGATGTTGTCGATGACCGCTTCGAGCATCTCGTTCGAGCGGCGCGCTTCGGCTTCCGCGTTGATGCGGTCGGTCACGTCGTTCGCCAGCATGAAGATGCCCGGCCGGCTCGAGTAGATGAGCGAGTGATGCGACACGTCCGCGCCCACGATCGATCCGTCCTTGCAGCGATAGCGCCAGACGCCCGCCGAACCTCGTCCCGACTGAGCGCGCTCGCCCCGCTCGCCGCCTTCGCCGCCGCTGCGCGCAAGACGCGCGGCGAAGCTGTCGAAGTCGTCCGCATGATGCAGATCGCGCAGCGTCATGTTCATGAACTCCGGCTCGTTGAAGCCGAAGTGTTCGATCGCGGCCTGATTCACGGCAACGAAGCGCATCGTCTCGCTATCGACGATCCACATCGGCACCGGATGCGCCTCGAACATGCCGCGAAAGCGCTCGTTGCTGCGCTGTCGCGCGCGCGCCGCGCCGAGCTTCTCGCGCGATTGCCGCTCGCGGCTCGCGAAGAGCCAGATCAGCACGGCGCTGCCCGCGAGCATCGTGCAGACGAGCAGCAGCATGGCGCCGCTCGACGCCCGCGCGGACTGATCGAGCGCGCCGATCGTCGCGTTGTCGATGCGCGAGCGCACCGCCGCGAGCTCGTCGTCGACGCCTTGCTGATCCTCGCCGAGCGTAACGAACGCCGCATCGGCCCATGCACGGGACGCGTCGGGGCTCGCCTTCCTCGCGCGCTCGAAGGCGACGTCGGCGTCGTGCCGCATGACGGCGGCGCGGGCGGCGAGCGCATCGAATGCGCCCATCATGCCGGGCTCCATCTCGAACTGCGCGCGCAGGCCGCTTTCGAGCGCGTCGAGATGCGCCACGCGTTCCTGATGGCCCGCTGCGGTTTCCGCGATGCCGGTCGCTTCGAAGCGGCTCAGTTGCGTCAGCGATTCGCCGAGCGTGCTGCGATAGTTCGCTAGGTCGCGCAGCAGGCTCATCGAGCGCAAGGTGCGCGCGTCGCTTTCACGCAGACCGCCGATCCGCTCGCAGGCGACGAACGCGTTGCCGCCGAGCGCGGCCAGCACGACGGCAATGTTGACGAGCAAACCTCTGGAGAGGAATCGAGTCATGAAGAGCGGGCTAATCCCTTTGATGCGCGCACATCGAACGCAATGCGCGGCGTGGCGAACGGCTCCACGCCCAATTAATGGATAACGTCCATTAACGGCGCCTCTCGCCCGACATTTAGGGCTCACCCGCAAATAATCTGATTAAAGCGGCTGCTTAACGTTTGCGAGCCGCGTGCTCACTCCGTGAGACCGAACTCTTTCATCGCGGGCAGGAAATCGTGATTGACCTTGTCCGTGTTGCGCGAGAGTTTCGCGAGCGCGTAACGCTGGAAACGATCGAGTTGGCCCCAGCGATCGAGACTCGGCGCGCTGATCCCGGAGAGGCTGCTTTGACGGATCACGGTTTCCGGCACGGCATCGGCGTGCATCCACACCGGATCGGGGTCGCGTTCGATCTTTTCGGGCGCGGCATTGGCGTGCGTCTTCAGCATCTCTTCAAGCGCGAGGTCGAAGTTCTTCTCGAGCTCGGCCTCTTCTTCGATCGGAAAGCGCGCCAGCAACGCGCGATCTTCGTAAGGAAGCTGCTGCCATTGGTCGAGCGAGATGCGCATGCCGAAGCGGTCGAGATTGAAGCGCACGGCAAGCGGAATGAAGCGCAGATTGTCAGAGGATTCGACTTCGAATCCGAAGAGACGCGCGGCGTCGTAAAGTCCCATAGCGAAGCCTCGTTGGATTGAAGCGGGCGGCGCGGCGCGCGATGCCCGCTTAAGTTATTGTAGGGCCTTGGATCTGGCTGGAACCATTGCAATCTAGCCGCTGTTCGCGTCGCGATGCGTGCGGACAGCAACTTTTGGCAGCAAGTCACATACCCGACTTTACTCGAAGTGAGCGGTCAGGAGCATTGAAGTGGAACAACTCGAAACCGACGACCAACCCGGCTTCGTCGAGCGCCAGGTGCGCAGGCATCGCAAGAACGAAGTTGCGATCGCCGCTGACAACGTCGGTCAGGAATGGCCCGTCGCGCTGGTTTTCAACGGCATTTCGCACGCGGTGATGATGTGCACGCCACGCGATCTCGAAGCGTTCGCAGTGGGCTTTTCGATGACGGAAGGCATAGTTGAGCGCGGCAGCGATATCCACGATATCGAGGTTTATTTGCGGGATGACGGCGTCGCGTTGCCGCATGCGGAGGTGCATCTGCAGGTCGTGCAGCAGGCTTTCGCGTCGCTGAAGGACAAGCGGCGCGCGCTCGCCGGGCGCACCGGATGCGGCGTGTGCGGCATCGAAAGCATCGACTTGCTCGATCTTCAGCCGGAACGCGTGCCGGACACCGGCTTTCTGAATCGTCTCGCGCCCGATGCGATCGAATGCGCCGCGCGCGAATTGCCCGCGCATCAGCAATTGACGAAGCTGACGGGCGGTCTGCACGCCGCCGCGTGGTGCGACGAAAACGGCGCGGTGCGCTACGCCTTCGAGGACGTCGGGCGGCATAACGCGCTCGACAAGCTCATCGGCCAGTTGATCCTGCGCCGCGAGGACACGACGCAAGGTTTCGTGTTCCTGTCGAGCCGCGCGAGCTATGAACTCGTGCGCAAATCGGCGCGCGTCGGCGTGCCGATGATCGCGACGATTTCCGCGCCGACCTCGCTCGCCATTTCGATCGCGAAGCAGGCGGGCCTGCGGCTCGTCAGCTTCGCGCGCGAGAACAGCTTCGTCGAATACGATGTCGAGTGAAGCGCGCTATTCGAACTTGCTGAAGTCCGGCTTGCGCTTCTCGAAGAACGCCTGAAACGCCTCGCGCGCTTCGGGCGCGACGAGCATCCGCGAGAAATGCGCGGCTTCGTCTTCCATGCGCGCGGTCACTTCGTGCGCGTGCGCGCCTTTCATCAGCGACTTGGTCACGCGCAGCGACGACGCCGGCAAGAGCGCGAGCCGCTTTGCCTTGTCGAACGCGTAGGCGTCGAGTTCGGCGGCATCGATCGCGCCGTTGAGGAAGCCCATGCCGATCGCTTCGTTCACGTCGAACGCTTCGCCCAGCAAGAGCTTTTCCGCCGCGCGCTGATAACCCGCCGTGCGCGGCAGCAGCAGGCTCGACGCCGCTTCCGGACACAGCCCCAGTTGCGAAAACGGCAGCGAGAACTTCGCGTTCGGGCTCGCGTAGACGATGTCGCAATGCAGGAGCATCGTCGTGCCGATGCCGACCGCCGTGCCCGCGACCGCCGCGACGATCGGCTTCGGAAAGCCGGCGATGCGCCGCAGGAACTGGAAGACGGGCGCGTCGAGTCCCTTCGGCGGATCGTTCAGGAAGTCATCGAGGTCGTTGCCGGCGGAGAACGTCGTGCCGTTCGCGCGGATCAGCACCGCGCGCACGGTCGGGTCCATCTCGGCTTCGTAGAGGCCGTCGGCCATTTCCTGATACATCGCCGCGGTGATCGCGTTCTTCTTTTCCGGACGATTGAGCACGATGCTCAGCACGCCGTCCGCGCGTTCGATCTGAATCTCCATCCGCTGTCTCCTTCGTGTCGGTCCGCGAGCTTTCGGCACTCGCGGACCGTTTGCGTCAAAGCCGCTCGATGATGCCCGCCGCGCCCATGCCGGTGCCGACGCACATCGTCACCATGCCGTACTTCAGGTTGCGGCGACGCAGGCCGTGCACGACCGTCGACGCGCGGATCGCGCCCGTCGCGCCGAGCGGATGGCCGAGCGCGATCGCGCCGCCGAGCGGATTGACCTTGGACGTATCGAGTCCGAGATCGCCGATCACCGCGAGCGCCTGCGCCGCGAACGCTTCGTTCAGCTCGATCCAGTCGAGATCGTCCTGCTTCAGGCCCGCCGCCTTCAACGCGGCCGGAATCGCTTCCTTCGGCCCGATGCCCATAATCTCGGGCGGCACGCCGCGCACCGCGAAGCTCACGAAGCGCGCGAGCGGCGTGAGGTTGAACTGCTTCAGGATCTTTTCCGACACGACGATCAGCGCGCCGGCGCCGTCCGACGTCTGCGAGCTGTTGCCCGCCGTCACCGAGCCTTTGTTCGCGAACACGGGACGCAGCTTCGCGAGACCTTCGACCGACGTATCCGCGCGCGGACCTTCGTCGAGCGCGATCTCGCGCGCGTTCACGCGAACTTCGCCCGATGCGAGATCGGGGAAGCGCTCGTTCAACGTGTATGCGGCGATTTCATCGGCGAATTCGCCCGCTTGCTGCGCGGCCAACGCCTTGCGATGCGACTCCGCGGCGAACGCGTCCTGCGCCTCGCGGCTCACCTTCCAGCGTTCCGCGACGCGCTCCGCCGTCAGCCCCATGCCGTACGCGATGCCGACATCTTCGTTGCGATCGAAGATATGCGGCGACAGCGAAGGCTTGTTGCCCATCATCGGCACCATGCTCATCGACTCGCAGCCGCCGGCGATCATCGCATCGGCTTCGCCGACGCGGATGCGGTCCGCCGCCATCGCGAGCGCCGTCAGGCCCGACGCGCAGAAGCGGTTCACCGTGACGCCGCCGACGGTATTCGGCAAGCCCGCGAGCAACGCGCCCATGCGCGCGACGTTCAGTCCTTGCTCGGCCTCGGGAATCGCGCAGCCGACGATCGCATCCTCGATCACGTTCGTATCGAGCCCCGGCACCTGCGCGACGGCCGACCTGATCGCGTGGACGAGCAGCTCGTCCGGGCGCGTGTTCCTGAACACGCCGCGCGGCGCCTTGCCGATCGGCGTGCGGCTCGCGGCGACGATGTATGCGTCTTGAAGTTGTTTGCTCATCTTATGCAGCTCCGCTTAGTTACGCACCGGCTTGCCGGTCTGCAACATGCCCATGATTCGCTCTTGCGTCTTTTGCGTGCTGAGCAGCTCGACGAACGCGCGGCGCTCCAGCGCCAGCAGCCATTCTTCGTCGACGAGACTGCCCGCTTCGACATCGCCACCGCACACGGCTTCGGCGATACGGCTCGCGATCAGATAGTCGTGATCGCTGATGAAGCGCCCGTCGCGCATGTTGACGAGCGACGCCTTGATCGTCGAGATCGCCGAGCGGCCCGCGACCGGCACCTGCTTCGCGCGCAACGGCGGACGATAGCCCGATGCGCTCAATGCGCGCGCTTCCTTCTTCGCGATGTCGAGCAGTTCGTGCACGTTGAAGACGATCGTGTCGGACGGCTTCAGATAGCCCATCGCGCGGGCATCGAATGCGGAGGACGACACTTTCGCCATCGCCGCGTTTTCGAAGGACTTCTGCAGGAACTTGAGCAGATCGCTGGTCGCGTTGACGGCGCTCGCCGCTTCCGCCGCGCGCAGTGCCGCTTCCTTGAGACCGCCGCCCGCCGGCACGAGACCGACGCCCACTTCGACGAGACCGATATAACTCTCGACATGCGCGACGCGCTTCGCCGAATGCAGCAGCAGCTCGCAACCGCCGCCGAGCGCAATGCCCGAAACCGCCGACACGACCGGCACGTTCGCGTATTTCACGCGCATCATGCCTTGCTGGAACTTTTTCACGAACGGCTCGATGCCCTTCGCGCCGCCCATCATGAACGCGGGCATCGCTTCTTCGAGATTCGCGCCCGCCGAGAACGGACCGCCCGGCGCGCCGAGTTGCAGCGAAGTCGGCTGCCAGATCACGACGCCACGGTATTCCTTCTCCGCGAGTTCGATGGCTTGCGTGAGGCCGTCGATCACGCCCGGACCGATGGTGTTCATCTTCGACTTGAACGACACGATCACGACATCGCTTTGATCGTCGTCGAGCCACGCGCGCACGTTTTCGGTTTCGAAGAGCGTCTTGCCGTAGGTCTTCGGATCGGCGCCCGTCTCACCGACGAGCGGCGCGCGGAACACCTGCTTCTCGTACACGGGCAGCCTCGAGCGCGGCTCGAAACGGCGCGCGGCGGGCGACCACGAACCTTCGTCCGTGTGCACGCCGTTCTTCTCGGCGACGGGACCATCGAGCACCCACGCGGGCAGCGGCGCGTTCGAGAGCGCCTTGCCTGCATCGATGTCTTCCTGGACCCACTTCGCGATCTGCTGCCAGCCCGCGGCTTGCCAGCTTTCGAACGGTCCCTGGTTCCAGCCGAAGCCCCAGCGGATCGCGAGATCGACGTCGCGCGCGTTGTCCGCGATCGATTCCAGATGGACCGCGATGTAATGGAACACGTCGCGGAAGATCGCCCAGAGGAACTGCGCCTGCTTGTTGTCGGTTTCGCGCAAGAGCTTGAAACGCTCGGCTGGCGGGCGCTTCAGAATGCGGCCGATGAGTTCGTCGGCTTTCGCCCCGCCATCGACATAAGAAGCCGTCTTCGGATCGAGAACCTTGATCGCCTTGCCTTCCTTGCGATAGAAACCCGCGCCCGTCTTCTGGCCGAGCGCGCCGTTCTTGACGAGCGCGTCGAGCACGGGCGGCGTCTTGTAGACGGCGAAGAACGGATCGTCGGGCAGGTTGTCCTGCATCGTCTTGATGACGTGCGCCATCGTGTCGAGACCGACGACATCGGCTGTGCGGAACGTCGCGGACTTCGCGCGGCCGAGGCGCGAGCCGGTGAGATCGTCGACTTCGTCGAAGCGCAGGCCGAACTTTTCGGCTTCGGCGATGACCGCGAGAATCGAGAACACACCGACGCGATTCGCGATGAAGTTCGGCGTGTCTTTTGCGCGCACGAGGCCCTTGCCGATCACGCTCGTCAGGAACGTTTCGAGTTGATCGAGGATCTCGGGCTTCGTGGATGCGGTCGGGATCAGCTCGACCAGATGCATGTAGCGCGGCGGATTGAAGAAGTGCACGCCGCAGAAGCGCGATTTGAGTTCATCGGAGAAGCCGTTCGACAGCTCCGTGATCGACAGGCCCGACGTGTTGCTCGCGAAGATCGCGTGCGGCGCGATGTGCGGTGCGACCTTCTTGTAGAGATCGTGCTTCCAGTCCATGCGCTCGGCGATGGCTTCGATCACGAGATCGCATTCTTTCAGTTTCTCGATGTCGTCGTCGTAGTTCGCGGGCTCGATGTACTGAGCGTCGTCTTTCACGCCGAACGGGGCGGGCGACAGCTTCTTCAGATTCTCGATGGCCTTCAGCGCAATGGCGTTCTTCGGGCCTTCCTTGGCCGGAAGGTCGAAGAGCATGACCGGGACGCGGGCGTTGATCAGATGGGCGGCGATCTGCGCGCCCATCACGCCCGCGCCGAGCACGGCGACTTTTTTGACGTTCACGGTGGGGTCACTCCGGGGTTCGTGAATGTTTGGGGTTTCGTCTTGCTGCGGCTTTCGCTTTTTTGTTCGCTTTCGCTTTCGCTCGGGTTCGCTTCCGCCTTCGTGCAATCCTGTTTTCGCGTCGGTCCATTAGCACTGCCGCCCCGCACAGGGGCAGAGCTAATAGACCGACACGAAAACGGGATCACCCGAAAGCGAAAGCAGAAGCGAAAGCAAAAACATCAAAACAACGCTTCGTCGTAATCCATCATAGGCTTGGCACCGGCCCGAGCAGCGCGAATCGTAGAAGCGGTCTCAGGCAGCAGCTTGGCGAAATAGAACCGCGCGGTGGCCAGCTTGGCCTTATAGAAAGCATCACCGCCAGAGGCACGATCGAGCGCAACCCTCGCCATCCGCGCCCAGAAATAAGAAAACACGAGATGCCCGACAGTGCGCAGGTAGGGCACAGCAGCAGCCCCGACCTCATCGGGATTCTGCATGGCCTTCATGCCGATCTCCATCGTGAGCTTCTGCACCTTCTCGCCGATATCCGCGAGCGGATTGATGAACTCCTGCATCTCCGGCTTCACGCCTTCCTGCTCGACGAAGTCCGCAACCAGCTTGCCGAAGCGCTTCAGCTTCGCGCCCATGTCGCCGAGAATCTTGCGGCCCAGCAGGTCCAGCGCCTGAATGGAATTCGTGCCCTCGTAGATCATGTTGATGCGCGCATCGCGGACGTATTGCTCCATGCCCCATTCGGAGATGAAGCCATGTCCGCCGTAGATCTGCATCGCCATGTTCGTGCCTTCGAACGCGTTATCGGTCAGGAAAGCCTTGATGACCGGCGTCAGCAGCGCGACAAAATCGGCGGCTTCGGCGCGCACGGCTTCATCCGCATGCGACAGTTCCTTGTCGATATTCAACGCCGCCCAGTACGTGAACGCGCGGCCCGCCTCGGCATAGGCCTTCTGCGTGAGCAGCATGCGACGCACATCCGGATGGACGATGATCGGATCGGCGGCCTTCTCCGGCGCCTTCGGGCCGGTCAGCGAGCGCATCTGCAGACGCTCTTTCGCGTACACGAGCGAGTTCTGATACGCGACTTCAGTCAGCCCGAGACCCTGCATGCCAACGCCCAGACGCGCGGCGTTCATCATCACGAACATCGCGTTCAAGCCCTTGTTCGACTCGCCGACGAGCCAGCCCTTCGCGCCGTCGAGGTTCATCACGCAGGTCGCGTTGCCGTGAATGCCCATCTTGTGCTCGATCGAGCCGCACTTGATGTCGTTGCGCGCACCGACCGCACCGTTCGCGTCCGGTACGAACTTCGGCACGATGAAAAGCGAGATGCCCTTGGTGCCCATCGGCGCGCCGGGCAGACGCGCGAGCACCAGATGAACGATGTTCTCGGCCATGTCGTGCTCGCCGCTCGAAATGAAGATTTTCGTGCCGGTGAGCGCGTACGAGCCGTCGGGATTCGGCTCGGCCTTCGTGCGCAGAATGCCGAGGTCCGTTCCGCAATGCGGTTCCGTGAGGCACATCGTGCCGGTCCACTCGCCCGAGACGAGCTTCGAGAGATACGTCGACTTCTGCTCCGGCGTGCCGTGCGCATGCAGGCATTCGTAGGCGCCGTGCGACAGGCCCGGATACATCGTCCAGGCCTGATTCGCCGAGTTGAGCATTTCGTAGAGCGCGTTGTTCACGAACGCGGGCAAGCCCTGGCCGCCGTACTCGGGATCGCATCCGAGCGCGGGCCAGCCTGCATCGATGTACTGCCGATAAGCTTCCTTGAAGCCGGCAGGCGTCTTCACGACGCCATCGCCCTCGTAAGTGCAGCCTTCGCGGTCGCCGCTCTGATTGAGCGGGAACACGACTTCGGAGCAGAACTTCCCGGCTTCCTCGAGCACCTGATTGATGGTGTCGGCGTCGAGGTCGGCATGCTTCGGCATGCTCTTCAATTCGGCTTCCACGTTCAGCACTTCGTGCAGCACGAACTGCATGTCGCGAAGGGGGGCGGCGTACTGTCCCATGAGTCTCTCCAGTTTCTTCAAGCGTCTGGTTGCGCGCCGCCGAACCCTTTGTCGATTCGAACGGCGCCGCTAACGGCTGTCGGTCTGTTGCGATGTCAGATTCGTGGCCGGGATCGGAGTCGGCTGCGCAACGCTTCCATTCGCGCCCGCACTCGACGTCTGATACGACTGAATCGTCTTTTCCAGCGCGTCCCGCGTCAGTTGCACGGCTTCCGGCAGATGCAGGAAGCGCGCGTCGTGATGCAGGCCGAGCGTAAAGCTGTACAGCTCGAACAACATCAGATGCGGATCGGTTTCCGCCTTCAGATGCCCTTCGTCCTTCGACTGGCGGATCGCGCGCAGCAGCGCCTCGCGCCACATGCTCACGCTATGCACGAGCTGCTCGCGCACGGCGCTCGCGGCGCGGTCGTCGTACTCCACCGCTCCGCTGATATAGATACAACCCGTGGTCACTTCCTGGATGCGTTTCTCCATCCAGCGATTCATCATCGCGCGCAATCGCGGCAGGCCTCGCACCTCACGCAGGCTCGGAAAGAACACCTCATCTTCGAAGCGCCTGTGGTACTCGCGCACCACTTCCACCTGCAAGTCCTCGCGCGACCCGAAATGCGCAAACACACCGCTCTTGCTCATTTGCATCCGTTCGGCCAACAGGCCGATCGTCAGCCCTTCCAGCCCGTCCCGACTTGCCAACTCCAGCGCTGCGTCGAGAATCGCGGCCCGCGTCTGTTCGCCTTTTCGCATGATGTCCCTACCGTTCTTATGTGACCCGTAAAATCGAACGGCCGTTCTATTATTATGGCCGAACGTTGGTGATACAAGCAGATTTTTAGACACGCATTTCTAAAACGCCAAGCCTTGTCTATAGGATAAATCTCAACAATGTCCGGGTTCATTGTCGCGTTTTATGTACGGACTGCCTGTAAGTGACTGCCCGAATTTCCCGATTCGTGGGCAGCCTTCTCCAGCGCTGCTTGTCGGTATGTATTTTTGCGCAATCGCTGCTAAAAGGCAGGTTAATCGTACTGCCCGATGGTGATCACCTTCATCATCAACCGGTACGTGTTATAAGCCAGCCAATTAAGCGTGCGCTCCGTAACGGGCCGCGCCGCATAGTGTTTTTCATCGATGGGGCGGCCTTCGTCAAAAGCCTGAAGAATGGCGTCGTGCAACCCCGCGATCTCGGAATGATTGACGAGCACCATGTTGGCCTCGTTGTTGAGCACGAGCGAAAGCGCATCGAGATTGGATGAGCCGATGGTCGCCCAGTCCGCGTCCACTACCGCGACCTTGCCGTGAAGCATCGTCTTCTCATACTCGGCGATCCTCACGCCATGCTTGAGCAGATTGCCGTAGAGAAACGGCGTCGCGTAATCGAGCGCGACGAACTCCTTACGACCGATGACGAGGGACACGCGCACGCCGCGCTCCGCCGCGTTGACAAGCGCGCGCCGCAGCTTGCGACCCGGCATGAAGTAAGGATTCGCCAGCAGGACTTCGCTCTCGGCGTTCGCGATCGCCCGCAGATACGCCTTTTCGATCGCGCGCCGGTTGAGCAGATTGTCGCGCGCGACGAACGCGACGCACGGGCGATCGACCGCGTGAATCTCGCCGAGACGCGCGCGCCGGCGTGCCAGCATGGCGCGACGGGCGTTCCATCGGCCGGGCGCGCGATCGCTCTCTTGCGTTTCACAACCCGGCTGCGACGGCTGACGCGGCTTCACGCCGAGCCGGATGCGCTGCCATTGGAGATCGAACGCTTCGCGCACGTCCTTGACGACGGGGCCTTGCGCCTCCATCGCGAAATCCCAGCGCGGACGCTCCAGACGCGTGCCGTTCTGGTCGTAGTCGTCGACGATATTGATGCCGCCGCAGAACGCAAAGGTTTCGTCGATCAGCGCGAGCTTGCGATGCGTGCGCGACCAGCCTTGCGGACCGAACAGCAGATGCGGGTTATAGATGCGATGCTCGACGCCGCGCGCCTTCCAGAGCTCGAACATCGGCAGATTGCTTTCCGTGCCGATGCCATCCGTGATCACGCGTACCGTGACGCCGCGCTCGGCGGCGCGCACGAGCGCATCGGAGACGGCGCGACCGATGTCGTCGTTGGCGAAGATGTAGGTTTCGAGCGACACCGATTTGCGCGCGTTGTCGATCCGCTCGATCAACGCCGGAAAGAACTGCACGCCACCTTTGAAGAGCCTGACGTGATTGCCCGTCGTAAAGCATAAGCGCGGCGGCCGGCGGCCGGAGAACAGCGCCTGGCGCAGCCGCTTGAAACTGCGCCGGGGACGCAGTCCGATCATCGGTTATGCGCCGCGAGGCGCTCGGGCAATTGCAGGATCGCTTCCCGGTTCGACCACGAGAAGCATCGGTCGGCGGCCTCGCGAAACGGCAGCCAGAGATGCGCGGTGTGTTCGCGCGGCGCGAGCGTCACTTCGAGACAATGTGGCACGAGCAGGCTGAACTGATGCTCAGTGTTGCGCATGATCCCTTCCGCGTAGCGATGCCGCCATTGCGGATAAATCTCGTACTGAATGCTGTGATGCCAGTCGAGCAGCGCGTTCTCGGGCACGAGCGCGCTGCCTATCACGATGCCCGTCTCTTCCTGCACCTCGCGCGCGGCGGTCTCGATGAGCGGCTCGTCGATGTGATCCTTCGAGCCCGTCACCGATTGCCAGAAGCCCTTGTGATCCGCGCGTTCGATGATGAGCACGTCGAGCTCGGGCGTATGAATGACGACGAGGACGGATTCGGGAATTTTGGGCGGCTTCTGCATGAGCTTTTGAACGCGCGTTTCTTTATCTGTTTATGCCCAAAGACTGTAACGCAAAAAACGAAAAAGGCGCACCCGGCGCCTTTTTCATCACATCGACAACGAAAGCTGCTTATTGCGCTTTCTGCTCCGGCTGACGCAGACGGATGTGCAGCTCGCGCAACTGGCGCTCGTCCACTTCGCTCGGCGCCTGCGTGAGCAGATCCTGCGCGCGCTGCGTCTTCGGGAACGCGATCGTGTCGCGGATCGAATCGGCGCCGGACATCAGCGTGACGATGCGGTCCAGACCGAACGCGATGCCGCCATGCGGCGGCGCGCCGTACTGCAGCGCGTCGAGCAAAAAGCCAAACTTCAGGCGGGCTTCTTCAGCGCCGATCTTCAGCGCGCGGAACACCTTGCTCTGCACGTCTTCCTGGAAGATACGCACGGAACCGCCGCCGATTTCCCAGCCGTTCAGCACCATGTCGTACGCCTTCGCAAGGCAGCGGCCCGGGTCCGTTTCCAGATACTCGAGGTGCTCGTCCTTCGGGCTCGTGAACGGGTGATGCGCGGCCACGTAGCGGTTCTCTTCCTCGTCGTACTCGAACATCGGGAAGTCGATGACCCAGAGCGGCTTCCAGCCGGTTTCCAGCAGGCCGTTCGCCTTGCCGAATTCCGAATGACCGATCTTGAGACGCAGCGCGCCGAGGCTGTCGTTCACGACCTTCGCGCGATCCGCCGCGAAGAAGATGATGTCGCCGTCTTCCGCCGCCGTGCGCTCCATGATCGCCGCGAGCGCCGCGTCATGCAGATTCTTGACGATCGGGCTTTGCAGGCCGTCGCGGCCCTTGGTCTTGTCGTTGACCTTGATCCACGCGAGCCCCTTCGCACCGTAGATGCGCACGAATTCCGTGTAGCCGTCGATGTCGCCGCGCGACAACTCGCCGCCCTTCGGCACGCGCAGCGCCGCGACGCGGCCGTCCTTCGAGTTGGCCGGCATGCTGAACACCTTGAAGTCGACGTCCTTCACGGCATCCGTCAGGTCGGCGAATTCGAGCTTCACGCGCAGATCCGGCTTGTCGGAGCCGAAGCGGCGCATCGCTTCCGAGTACAGCATGACCGGGAATTTCTCGGGCAGCGCGACTTCCATCGTCTCCTTGAAGACGTGGCGGATCATGTTCTCGAACAGATCGCGGATTTCCTGCTCGGTGAGGAACGAGGTTTCGCAGTCGATCTGCGTGAATTCCGGCTGACGGTCGGCGCGCAGGTCTTCGTCGCGGAAGCACTTGGTGATCTGGTAGTAACGGTCGAAGTTCGCGACCATCAACAATTGCTTGAACAATTGCGGCGACTGCGGCAGCGCGAAGAACTGGCCCGCGTTCACGCGCGACGGCACGAGGTAGTCGCGCGCGCCTTCCGGTGTGCTCTTGGTCAGCATCGGCGTTTCGATGTCGATGAAGCCCTGCGCGTCGAGATACTTGCGCACTTCCATCGCGACGCGATAGCGCAGGCGCAGATTCTTCTGCATCTGCGGACGGCGCAGGTCGAGCACGCGATGCGTGAGGCGCGTGGTCTCCGACAGGTTGTCGTCGTCGAGCTGGAACGGCGGCGTCACCGATGCGTTCAGCACCACGAGTTCGTGGCACAGCACTTCGATCTTGCCGCTCGTGAGGTTCGCATTGACGGTGCCTTCCGGACGGTTGCGCACGACGCCCTTCACCTGCACGCAGAACTCGTTGCGCACGCCTTCGGCCACCTTGAACATCTCGGCGCGGTCCGGGTCGCAGACGACTTGAACGAGGCCTTCGCGGTCGCGCAAGTCGATGAAGATAACGCCGCCGTGATCGCGCCGGCGATGCACCCAGCCGCACAGCGAGACGGTTTCGCCCAGTCGGGCCTCGGTCACCAGACCGCAGTATTCAGATCGCATCGACATGATGTTGTGTCTTTCGTTGTTCGTTAATCAACGGCTCGCGCGCTCGGGTCATGCTCTCTCGCGGCTGACTCTCGCTGCGCGCGCGCCGGCATTACATCGGCGGCTCGGTGGGGCGGCGGGCTGGCGCGACCGGTGTCGGTGCGCTCGGCGAAGGGGCCACCACGCCCATCGAGACGATGTACTTCAGTGCGGCGTCGACGGTCATGTCCAGTTCGACGACTTCGCTTTTCGGCATCATCAGGAAGAAGCCGGACGTCGGGTTCGGCGTCGTCGGCACATAGACGCTCACGTGCTCTTCATCGAGATGATTCAGCACGTCGCCGCCCGGAATGCCCGTGAGAAATCCGATGGTGTACGAGCCTTTGCGCGGATACTCGATCAGGAGCGCCTTGCGAAACGCGTTGCCGCTCGAAGACAGCAACGTGTCCGACACCTGTTTCACGCTCGTGTACAACGGGCCGACGACCGGAATGTGACGAAGGATGGCGTCCCACCATTTCACGAGCTTCTGGCCGACGAAGTTCTGCGTCAACAGCCCGACGATGAAAATGAACGCAAGCGTCAGCACCGCGCCCACGCCCGGCAGATGAAAACCGACGATCCGCTCGGGCTGCCACGATTGCGGCAGCAGAAGCAGCGTCTGGTCCATCGTTCCGATCACGAGCCCGAGCACCCACAAGGTGATGGCGAGCGGCACCAGCACGAGCAGGCCGGTGAGGAACACGGTTTTCAGCGTAGTCTTTTTCGTGGTCATTTACACGGGGCGAAGGCTGCGCCGGCTCTCGAGTGCGTCGGAGATTCGGCTTGGCAGGCGGGTCGCGCTCGGCTGAGCGCGGTCTACGAGGTCATCGGCGCGGCATGTGGCCGGCCGCGCCGGCCGTCTGGCGCTCAGGCGGCGCTCGACGATGCGGACGCGCCCGCGGCGGGTTTGGCGGCATCCGAGGATGATGGCGTGCTCGCCGGCGTCGCGCTATCGCTCGAATTCGAGTTGCCGGAACCGGCCGAAGCGGCATCGTCCGATTTCGCCGCCGATGCGTCAGACGCGGCCGCGTTGCTCTTGTTGCCGGCATTGCTGTTTCCGCCACGGAAGTCGGTGACATACCAGCCTGAACCCTTCAACTGGAATCCGGCGGCAGTCACCTGCTTCGAAAAAGTGTCCTTCCCGCAGGCGGGACACTGCGTGAGCGGCGCATCGCTCAGTTTCTGAAGCACGTCTTTTTCGTGGCCGCAGTCGGCGCAACGGTACGCGTAAATCGGCATGGCACTCTTCCTACAATGATCTGTCGACGCTTGCAAAGCCTTGAATTATAGCCGCAAACCGATATTGGCCCGCGCTTTTCGGGACCGCGGGCGCAAGATTAACCGCGCAATATTTCAGGGCGTCGGCGGCGAATTTCAAGCCGGCTGGCTCAGATTCGCCGCCACGTCATCCAGCGCTCGCGGCCGGCGAATACGGGTATCGAGTTGCTCACCTCGCGGTCTTCGATCAATTCGAAGTGCGGCGACAGCAGCGCATCCAGTTCGGCGCGCTCGATTCCGAAAGGCGGCCCTTTCGGCGTCGCTCCGATGAAAAAGAAGCCCGCCAGCAGCGCGCCGGGCGCAAGCAACGCCGCCATCCGGCTGGCGTAATCCTGCCAGCGGGTCTTCGGCAGCGCGCAGAGAAACGCGCGCTCGTAGATCCAATCCGGCGAAAACGGCGGCACATACGCAAAAAAATCCGCCTCTTCGACGACGCCCGCATGCGCGCCGAGTTGCGCGCGCGCCGCCTCGACAGCGGCCGGCGAGAAGTCGATTGCGCGGACCGGCCAGCCGCGTTCGGCAAGATGGAGCGCTTCGTACGCGCTGCCACAGCCCGGAATCAGCACACTCTGCGCACTGCGCGACGCGACGAAACTCTTGAACATCTCCGGAACGCCGGCCTGATCCCACGGCGTGAAGTGCTGACCGAAACGTTCATCCCAGAAATCCGGAGAGTTCGGATCGCGGTTTTCGAAATCGGGAACGTTTGAGTTCGTTGGATCGCTCATGCTGCGCGCCCTCAGGGATGGAGCCAGAACTGCGCGATTACGAAGCCCGCGCCCGCCATCGCGACGACACCGGCAACGAGCACCGCGACGAGCAGGCGGTTCGTGCGCTTCTGCTCCGCAAGGAGCATTCGCATCAGTTCGTCGCTGCCGCTTTTCGGCGCGTCGTGGCGCTCCGCCAGAATATGGTGAATCAACCGCGGCAGCTGCGGAATCGTCTTGCTCCACTGCGGCGCTTCCATTTGAAGGCGCTCGTACCAGCCGCGCCAGCCGATCTGCTCGTTCATCCAGCGCTCGAGATACGGCTTGGCCGTTTTCCACAGATCCAGCTCCGGATCGAGCGAGCGCCCGAGTCCTTCGACGTTGAGCATCGTCTTTTGCAGAAGCACGAGTTGAGGTTGAATCTCGACATTGAAGCGTCGCGACGTCGAGAAAAGGCGCATCAGCACCTGCCCGAGCGAAATGTCCTTCAGCGCGCGATCGAAATAGGGCTCGCAGACCGCGCGGATCGCGCTTTCCAGTTCCTCGACGCGCGTGCTCGGCGGCACCCAGCCGGATTCGAGGTGCAGCGTCGCGACGCGGTGATAGTCGCGCTTGAAGAAGGCGAGGAAGTTCTGCGCGAGGTAGTTCTTGTCGAAGTCCGAAAGCGCCCCGACGATGCCGAAATCCAGCGCGATATAGCGCCCGAACGTCGCCGGATCGAGGCTCACCTGAATGTTGCCGGGATGCATGTCGGCGTGAAAGAAGCCGTCGCGGAACACTTGTGTGAAGAAAATCTCGACGCCTTCGCGCGCCAGCTTGGGAATATCGACGCCCGCGGCGCGCAAGGTCTCCACCTGGCTGATCGGCACGCCGACCATGCGCTCCATGACGAGCACCGTCGGCGCGGACAAGTCCCAGTACATCTCCGGCACGAGCAGCAGATCGAGCCCCTGGAAATTGCGGCGCAACTGGCTGCCGTTGGCGGCCTCGCGCATCAGATCGAGCTCGTCGTGCAGATATTTGTCGAACTCCGCGACCACTTCGCGGGGTTTCAGACGCCGGCCGTCCGCCCAGAGGCGCTCGGCCCACGTCGCGATGTCGCGCAGCAGGGCGAGGTCGGAGTCGATCACGGGCAGCATGCCCGGGCGCAACACCTTCACCGCGACGGCCTTTCCCGCGTGCTCGCCGTTCCTGATCTTCGCGAAATGCACCTGCGCGATGGACGCGCTCGCCACCGGCACGCGCTCGAAATCGTCGAACAATTCGTCGATGGGCGCACCGAGCGATTTCTCGATGATCGACACGGCCACCGCCGAATCGAACGGCGGCACCTGATCCTGAAGCTTGGCGAGCTCGTCGGCGACATCGACGGGCAGAAGATCGCGCCGCGTCGACAGCACTTGCCCGAACTTCACGAAGATGGGCCCGAGGCTTTCCAGCGCGAGCCGCAAGCGGATGCCGCGCTCGACGTCGAACCTGCGGCCGAACGTCGTGATACGCATGAGGTAGCGCACGCGACGATCGTCGATGCCGCTCATCACCAGCTCATCGAGACCGAATCGGACGATCGTGAAAAAAATCTTGAGGAAACGCAGAAAACGCATGGTTCGAATTTGCTTCAGCTCGTTATTCGTGCGAGTCGCGCACAGACTCGCCGCCGGATCGCGCTGAGGCGCCGCTCGCCGGCCGGGATTGTTCGGTTTGCCGTTCGATTCTTTCGATGCGCTTTTCGACGCGCGCCAGTGCATCGCGCGCTTTCGAAAGCTCGGCATTGAATGCGTCGAGCGCGCTCTTGCGCACGAGTTGCGGGCGCTCGTCGAGGAAATACTCGGTGAAGGTGTCAAGAAGATTGCGCCCGGTGCGCTGCGCCTGCTCCTGCACCGCCCGCGCGATGATGCCAACGCGATGCGCGGGCGCGTCGCCGATTACGCGCGCCAGATCCTCTTCCGGATCCCAGCGCAGATGTTCGGCCAGCTTGGCGAGCGTCGTCGCGAATTCGGCGTCGCCCTCGATGCGAACGTGTTTCATCACCGCCGCCTGGCCGCCTTGCACGAACGCGGGCAGCGCGTCGAGCGGCACGGCGATCGTCACGTCGAATGCGCCCGCTTCCGCTTCCGTGGTTGCCGCGAAGAGACCGTCCGGCTGCACGACGAGCGCGATCGAAACCGGCCCGCACGACAGCTTCACGCGCTTGCCTGCATAAGGCTTGAGCCGCTCGAGCGCCCAGGCCTCGCGCACGAGCAGATGGTTCACGGCGGCCGCGAATCCACTGGACGCGGTCTTCAAGGCGGGATTTGCTGCGGGACGGGCGGATTCGTCTGCGTTCGTCATCGGCTGTGAGATGAAAAAACCCGCGCGGGACACTTCTCGCGCGGGTTTCTATTCTACCTTCGCAACCGGCCATCACACCGACGGTTGCCGGCGCCCTGGCCATTCGGCCAAGGGCATGGTCGAGCTCAACTGACCTGCTGAATGCCCGCCAGCAGCCAGCCTTCGTTGCCCGACTTCTGCTTCGACAGGTTCCAGACCTCGACGAACGGTTCCGCCGCCGCCCCTTCCGACTCGCGGATCAGGCCGTGGAAGCGCACGCTCGCGAGATACTCGGACGCACGGTCCTCGACACCGAGCACATCGGCGTTGAGCTGAACCACGTCGGTACGGTTCGGCGCGCTGCCGCGTGCGTCGACGTCGAGTTTCACCTCGGCGAACATCTCGGGCGTCGTGAACTCGCGGATGTCGTTGACGTTGCCGCGATCCCACGCGTCCTGCAAACGCACGAAGTAGACCTTCGCGTTACGCACGAATGCTTCGGTGTCGAAGCCCGCCGGCACGTTGGGATTCGCGACCGCTTGCGTCGCCGGCGATTCGATGTAGTTGGCACCGAAACCGGTCGGCTGCTGCGGCATTTGCGGCGGTTCCTGATTCAGGCTCTGGCGCGCGGCCGCGCCGTACGGCGAACCCGAAGCAGATCCGGCACCCGCGTATGCCGGCGTGTTGTTGCCCTGACGCTTGCGCATGATGAAGCGGAACAGCATGACGGCCGCCAGCACGATCAATGCGATCATGATCATGTTGGCCATCGCGCCGGCGAACGCCTCGCCCAGCCCGAAGTGCGACAGGAGCGCCGCGATGCCGAGACCCGCCGCGAGACCGGCGATCGGCCCGAGCCAGCGATTGCGCGCGGGTTGCGCCGCGGCGGGTGCGGCCGGCGCGGCCGGCGCGCGTTGTGCCTGCGCTGCGTTGTTCTGCTGCATCGATTGAGACTGCGAAGGCGGCGTCGCCTGATGCTGCTGCGTTGCCGTGGCCGACTGACGGCCCATGCTGCGGCCGCCGCCCATGCGCTTGGCTTCCGCCGTTTCCGCGAAGATTGCGCCGGCCGCAATAACGCCAGCCAGCGCCAAGATTCCGGCCTTCCTGAAGAAGAGGTTCAGGAAACCCCGGGATTGGGGTTTGCGCGAATCGAACATATCGAATCCTTAAGAGAGTGGAACATCAAAATTTGGTCCCGACGTGTAACGCTACCACGCCACCTGACAAATTGTAATATTCGACTCGATCCAGGCCCGCTTGTTCCATCATTGTTTTGAGAGTTTCCTGGTCCGGGTGCATGCGGATGGACTCGGCCAAGTACCGATAGCTATCCGCATCTTTGGCCACTTTTTCGCCAAGCCACGGCAAAATCTTGAAACTGTAGACATCGTACGGCTTCTTTAGCGGCTCCCATACTTTCGAAAATTCCAGCACGAGCAGCTTTCCACCGGGTTTCAGCACGCGCGTCATTTCGGCCAACGCACGATCCTTATGCGTCATGTTACGAAGACCGAAGGCAACTGTAACCACATTGAAATAATTGTCCGGGAACGGGATCTTTTCGGCGTCGCAGAGCAGCGCGGGCGTCAGCACGCCTTTGTCGATCAGCCGGTCGCGGCCTACGCGCAGCATCGATTCGTTGATGTCCGTGTGCCAGACTTCGCCCGTCTCGCCGGCCTGCTTGGCAAACGCCATCGCGAGATCGCCCGTGCCGCCGGCGATGTCCAGCACTTTGTAGCCCGGCCGCACCTTGGCCTGCCCGATCGTGAAGTGTTTCCAGATCCGATGCAGTCCGCCGGACATCAGGTCGTTCATCAAGTCGTAGTTGCCCGCGACGGAATGAAACACGCCCGCCACTTTCTTCGCCTTGTCCTGCTCTTCGACCGTTTCGTATCCGAAGTGGGTCTTGCTCATCGCGCGTTTTCCTCGCCTGTTGTTCGTTCTATGTCTGCGCAAAACTCGCGCCGGCTATGCGGCGTTATGCCGCAGCCCTATTGCTCAGTGACAGTGTCCGCCGGATGGTTTTGCGGCCATCGGCGCGTCTCGGTCCACGCCGGCGGCTTCCAGCTTCGCCAGATACTCGCGCCACAGTTCGTCCTGACGCGTCGCCAGGTCGTGCAGGATGTCCCAGGAATAGATGCCGGTATTGTGACCGTCCGAAAAATTGAGTTGCAGCGCATAGTGCCCGACCGGATCGACGCCGATGATCGTCACCTCGCGCTTGCCCGTCTGCAGCGTTTCCTGTCCGGGGCCGTGGCCCTGCACTTCGGCGGACGGCGAATAGACGCGCAGAAGCTCGAACGGCACGCGATACGACTCGTCGCCGTATTGCAGCTCCAGCACGCGCGATTTCGAATGCACGACGACGCCGGTGGGAATCGGCGTCGTGGAAGTGAGTCCGCTCATGATCTCGTCTTATTGATGGCCGAAGGCCTGGTTCAGCTCGTTGCGCACCTGTTCGCGCAAAAGCGTGGCCTGCGCGCGGCGCTTCGATAGCTGCGATTCGGACACCGTGCGCTGGCGCGGCGCCCAGATCGGCAGAGGAAAGCGGGAATCGTTGGAAAAGCGTGGAATGACGTGCCAGTGGACGTGCGGCACCTGATTGCCGAGACTTGCCAGATTGATCTTTTCCGGCACGAGCACGCGGCGCATCGCGCGCTCGACGCCGTTGACGGCGGTCATCACGCGCACGCGGTCGGCATCCGGCAAATCGGACATTTCGGCGACGTGCGCGCCCCAGATCACGCGACACAAGCCCGGCCAGTCGGGCTCATCGGCAAGGACGACGCGCAACGTGTCGTCCGACCACAGCACTTCGCCGCCGTCTTCACGGCAAAACACACAGTCCATCTCATACCTCTAGCGAATCAAACCTCGATTTCGCTATTACACCAGCACGCGCTCGATACCGCCATTGTTCGCGCGTTCGACGTACTGTTCCATCCAGTTTTCGCCGAGCACCTTGCGCGCCATTTCCACGACGATATAGTCCGCCTCGACGTTGGCGTCCTCGTTGTAGCGCGACAGACCTTGCAGGCACGACGGGCAGCTCGTCAGGATTTTCACGTCCGTGCCGTTGGTCTGCGCGCCATCGCCTGCGGAGAGCACCGAACCGGGCGCCGCGCCGGCCGAGCCCGCAGACGCGTTCATCGGATTGATCGCGTTCGAGCCCGCTTCCGCGACGAGCGGAATGCCGCGCAACTTGGCCGCGCCCTTGCGAATCTCTTCTTCCTTGCGGAAGCGCACTTGCGTCGAGATGTCCGGACGCGTGACCGCCAGCGTGCCCGATTCGCCGCAGCATCGATCGTTCTTCTCGATCTTGTAGCCGTCGTTCTGCGAACCCATCAGATCGTTGACGAGCTTGACCGGGTCCATCGTCTTGATCGGCGAGTGACACGGATCGTGATACATGTAGCGCGTGCCGGTCACGCCGTCGAGCTTCATGTTCTTCTCGAGCAGGAACTCGTGAATGTCGATGATCCGGCAGCCCGGGAAGATCTTCTCGAATTCATAGCCCGCGAGCTGGTCGTAGCACGTTCCGCACGACACGACCACGGTCTTGATATCGAGATAGTTCAGCGTATTCGCGACGCGATGGAACAGCACGCGATTGTCGGTGACGATCTTCTCGGCCTTGTCGTACTGGCCGGAACCGCGCTGCGGATAGCCGCAGCACAGATAGCCCGGCGGCAGCACGGTCTGAACGCCCGCTTCCCACAACATCGCTTGCGTCGCGAGCCCGACTTGCGAGAAGAGACGTTCCGAGCCGCAGCCGGGGAAATAGAACACGGCTTCCGAATCGACGGTGGTCGTCTGCGGATTGCGGATGATCGGAACGATCTTGTTGTCCTCGATATCCAGCAGCGCGCGCGCCGTCTTCTTCGGCAAATTGCCCGGCATCTTCTTGTTGACGAAGTGGATCACCTGCGTCACGACCGGCGGCTTGCCGACCGTCGCGGGCGGCTGCGCCGTCTGCTTCTTGACGATCTTCTTCAGCACATCGTTGCCGAAACGCTGCGCCTTGTAGCCGAAGTCCATCATCACGTTGCGCGCGAGATTGATGGTCTGCGGATTCGTCGCGTTCAGGAAGAACATGCCCGCCGCGTTGCCGGCGTTGAACTTCTTCTTGCCCATCTTGCGCAACAGATTGCGCATGTTCATCGACACGTCGCCGAAATCGATCTTCACCGGACACGGCGTCACGCACTTGTGACAGACCGTGCAGTGATCGGCGACGTCGTTGAACTCGTCCCAGTGCTTGATCGACACGCCGCGGCGCGTCTGCTCTTCGTACAGGAACGCTTCGACGAGCAGCGACGTCGCGAGAATCTTGTTGCGCGGGCTGTAGAGCAGGTTCGCGCGCGGCACGTGCGTCGCGCAGACCGGCTTGCACTTGCCGCAGCGCAGGCAGTCCTTGATCGACTCGGAAATCGCACCGATATCCGACTGCTGCATGATGATCGACTCGTAGCCCATCAGCCCGAACGACGGCGTGTAGGCGTTGCGCAGATCGGCGCCGTCGAACAGCTTGCCCTTGTTGAAGCGGCCATGCGGATCGACGCGCTGCTTGTACGCGCGGAAATCGCCGATTTCGTCTTCGGTCAGGAATTCCAGCTTCGTGATGCCGATGCCGTGCTCGCCCGAGATCACGCCGTCCAGCGAACGCGCGAGCTTCATGATGCGCGCGACCGCGTGATGCGCGTCCTGCAGCATCGCGTAATTGTCGGAGTTGACGGGAATGTTCGTGTGCACGTTGCCATCGCCCGCATGCATGTGCAGCGCGACGAAGACGCGCCCGCGCAGCACTTGCTTGTGGATGGCCTGCGCTTCGTCGAGGATCGGCTTGAACTCGCCGCCGTTGAAGATCTGGCGCAGTTCCGCGCGGATTTCCTGCTTCCACGACACGCGCACCGTACGGTCCTGCGCGACATGGAACACGTTGGCGTCAGGCTGAATGTCGACGCGATCCGCGAACTTTTCCGCGAGCGCTTCGTAGCCGAGATTGACGAGATAGTGCTGCGCCTCGCGCAAGGACATGTCGAGCTTGTCGCCGACGAACGTCCAGCGCTCACGCACGCGCTTCAGCAGATCGAGCGCCTGCTGCACGCGGTCTTCGAGCAGTTCGGCGCTCGGAATTTCGTTCGCGTCGTCGGACTTGCCGAGCGGCAGCTTGCCGTTGCGGAAGAACGCTTCGAGCGCGTCGACGAGTTGCAGCTTGTTCTTCAGCGACAACTCGATGTTGATGCGCTCGATGCCGTCCGTGTACTCGCCCATGCGATTGAGCGGAATCACGACGTCTTCGTTGATCTTGAACGCGTTCGTGTGCTTCGCGATGGCGGCCGTGCGCGAGCGGTCGAGCCAGAAACGCTTGCGCGCCTCGGCGTTCACCGCGACGAAGCCTTCGCCGCTCTTGCCGTTCGCCATGCGCACGACTTCCGATGTGGCGGCGGCGACGGCATCGGCGTCATTGCCGACGATATCGCCGATCAGCACCATCTTCGGAAACGCATTGCGCTTGCTCTTGGTCGCGTAGCCGACCGCGCGCAGATAGCGTTCGTCGAGATGTTCGAGGCCGGCGAGGATCGCGCCGCCCTGCTTCGACGTCTCGAACAGATAGTCCTTGATTTCGACGATGCTCGGAATCGCATCGCGCGCCTGGCCGAAGAATTCGAGGCAGACGGTGCGCGTATGCGCGGGCATCTTGTGCAAAATCCAGCGCGCGGACGTAATGAGACCGTCGCAGCCTTCCTTCTGCACGCCGGGCAGCCCGGCGAGGAATTTATCGGTGACGTCCTTGCCGAGCCCTTCCTTGCGGAACGTGCGCCCGGCGATGTCGAGGCTTTCGGTGCGCAGCAGCTTCTCGCCCGGCGGACGTTTCCCGTCGAACCAGTCGAGCCGGAAACGCGCCACTTCGACGTCGTGAATCTTGCCGCAGTTGTGATCGAGACGCGTGACTTCGAGCCAGTTGCCTTCCGGATCGACCATGCGCCACCACGCGAGGTTGTCGAGCGCCGTGCCCCACAACACCGCCTTCTTGCCGCCCGCGTTCATCGCGACATTGCCGCCGACGCACGACGCATCGAGCGAAGTCGGATCGACGGCGAACACGAAGCCCGCCTGCTCCGCCGCTTCGGTGACGCGCCGCGTGACCACGCCCGCGCCGGAGAAAATCGTCGCGACCTTGTGATCGACGCCCGGCAGATCCGTCATTTCGACGGGACCGAGCTGTTCCAGCTTTTCCGTGTTGATGACCGCCGAAAACGGCGTGAGCGGAATCGCGCCGCCGGTGTAGCCGGTGCCGCCGCCGCGCGGAATAACGGTAAGCCCGAGTTCGAAGCACGCCTTGATGAGTCCGGCGATTTCGGCTTCGGTGTCCGGCGTCAGCACGACGAACGGGTATTCGACGCGCCAGTCGGTCGCATCGGTGACGTGCGCGACGCGCGACAGGCCGTCGAACTTGATGTTGTCCTTCTGCGTTTCCTTGCCCAGAACACGCGACGCGCGGCGGCGCAAGTCGGCCATGCGGCCGAACTCGGCGGCGAAATCATCGACGGCGCGGCGCGCGGCGGCGACCAGCAACTGCACGCGCTCGGCGCGTTCGCGGCTGCCGGCTTCGTCGCTATGCGCGGTGAGATCGGCGCTGCGGCGCTTTTCGATTTCGGCGAGACGGTGATTCAGCGCTTCGACGAGCAGCGCCCGGCGTTTCGGATTGTCGAGCAGGTCATCCTGCAGATACGGATTGCGCCGCACGACCCAGATGTCGCCGAGCACTTCGTACAGCATGCGCGCCGAACGGCCGGTGCGGCGCTCGTTGCGCAGTTCGTCGAGCACGGCCCAGGCTTCGTCGCCGAGGAGCCGCATGACGATTTCACGATCGGAAAACGACGTGTAGTTATAGGGAATTTCGCGGAGACGCGGCTCGATATTGAGCGCCAAGGCGGCATGGGCGCCGTTCGGATCGAAGGCTTGAGGTGCGTTCATGTTCGACGGTTCGGTGTGCCGGCGCTCGCGCTAGAAAAGCGGAAATGCCGGCGATGCGCGTGGGGGCGCAAATTTTCGAATGAAACTTCTCTTGGCGAAGGCCGCCGGGCTCGTCACAGCGCCTTCGGTGTGCCCTGGATCAACGCCACGATCGCGCGTGGCGCGCATGCCTTTCCGCCGCGGGATGCGACTCGCGGGAAACATGCGCCAGAAAATCGATCCGAAGCTGCCGGTGCATCTGCCGATCCTGATTGCTGATTCGTAAAAGGAAATTCTAACCCATCGGGCAAACGCGCGTTTGCGGGCGCTAGCAGCGAGAAGGGGCTTTTGCGTGCGGATTCGCGACGCGTTCATGTCATTTTCGACGCTTTTTTACACGACCGTCCGGACGGTCGAAGCACACGGCGCGCCCGGAACGCGCGCGGATGGCGCTATCATTGATGCTTTCGCTCTCAAAAACCTGCGCGCATCGCGGCCGCCTGACGATTTCTCGCATGACACATCCCGACTACCTGAAAAAAGTGCTGACCGCGCGCGTGTACGACGTCGCGCGTGAAAGCGAGCTCGAACCCGCGCGCAACCTGTCCGCGCGCCTGCGCAACTCCGTGTTCCTCAAGCGCGAGGACAATCAGCCGGTTTTCTCGTTCAAGATTCGGGGCGCCTATAACAAGATGGCGCAGCTCCCGGCAGACGTGCTCGCACGCGGCGTGATTACGGCGTCGGCGGGCAACCACGCGCAGGGCGTGGCGCTGTCGGCGGCGCGGCTCGGCTGCCGCGCGGTGATCGCCGTGCCGACGACCACGCCTCAAGTGAAGATCGACGCGATTCGCGCGCACGGCGGACCGACGGTCGAAATCGTGCTCGCGGGCGAGTCGTACAGCGACGCCTACGCGCGCGCCGTGCAGCTTCAGGAAGAGCGCGGCCTGACCTTCGTGCATCCGTTCGACGATCCGGACGTGATCGCCGGACAAGGCACGGTGGCGATGGAAATCCTGCGCCAGCATCAGGGTCCGATCCACGCGATCTTCTGCCCGATCGGCGGCGGCGGGCTGGCTGCGGGCGTCGCGGCGTACATCAAGGCGGTGCGCCCGGAGATCAAGGTGATCGGCGTGCAGACCGAGGATTCCTGCGCGATGGCGCAGTCGATCAAGGCGGGCGAGCGCGTGACGCTCTCCGAAGTCGGCCTGTTTTCGGACGGCACGGCGGTGAAGCTCGTCGGCGAGGAAACGTTCCGGCTGTGCAACGAGTTGCTCGATGAAGTCATCACCGTCGATACCGATGCCCTTTGCGCCGCGATCAAGGATGTCTTCCAGGACACGCGGAGCGTGCTCGAACCCGCCGGCTCGCTCGCGGTCGCGGGCGCGAAGCTATACGCGGAGCGCGAGGGCATCGAGGGCAAGACGCTCATCGCGGTGACGTCGGGCGCGAACATGAACTTCGACCGCATGCGCTTCGTCGCGGAGCGCGCGGAAGTCGGCGAGGCGCGCGAGGCCGTGTTCGCCGTGACGATTCCCGAAGAGCGCGGCAGCTTCCGGCGCTTCTGCGAGCTCGTCGGCACACGCAGCGTGACCGAGTTCAATTACCGCATCGCCGATGAAAGAGCCGCGCATATCTTCGTCGGCGTGCAGATCAAGTCGCGCAAGGAAACCGCGCAGATGATGTCGTCGTTCATCGAGCATGGTTTCGCGACCGTCGACCTTTCGCACGATGAGCTCTCGAAGCAGCACATTCGCTACATGGTCGGCGGACATTCGCCGCTCGCGCGCGACGAACGTCTGTTGCGCTTCGAGTTTCCGGAACGTCCGGGCGCGCTGATGAAGTTCCTTTCGTCGATGGCGCCCGACTGGAACATCAGCCTGTTCCATTACCGGAATCAGGGCGCGGATTACAGCTCGATTCTCGTCGGCATTCAGGTGCCGCAGTCGGACAACGCGGAGTTCGAGCGCTTCCTCGCGACGCTCGGCTATCCGTGGTGGGACGAAGGCGCGAATCCGGTCTACAAGCTGTTTCTGGCGTAAATCGAAATGCCGAAGTTCACGCTCGAAGACAAGCTCGTCGTCGCGATTTCGTCGCGCGCGCTGTTCGATTTCGAGGAAGAGAACCGCGTCTTCGAGACCGGCGATCTCGCGCAATACGAAGCACTGCAACGCTCGCGGCTCGACACGCCCGCGAAACCCGGCGTCGCGTTCGGGCTGATCCGCAAGCTGCTCGCGCTGAACGCGGATGAACAGCGCGTCGAAGTGGTGATCCTGTCGCGCAGCGATCCGATCAGCGGGCTGCGCGCGTTTCATTCGTGCCGCGAACACGGACTTGCGATCGAGCGCGGCGTGTTCACGCGCGGCCGTTCGCCGTTTGCGTATCTGAAACCGTTGCGGGCGTCGCTGTTTCTATCGGCGAATCCGGACGATGTGCGCGACGCGCTCGCCGCCGGTTTTCCCGCCGCGCGCGTGCTGCCGGAAACGCCGCGCGCCGCGAGCCGTTACGCGGACGAAATCCGCATCGCGTTCGATGGCGACGCCGTGCTCTTTTCCGACGAAGCCGAGCGCGTGTTTCAAAGCGATGGTTTACATGCGTTCGTCGGGCATGAATTGGACAAACGCGAGTCGCCGCTGCCGGACGGTCCGCTTAAGCCGCTGCTCGCCGCGCTCAACAAATTGCAGCGCATCGCCGACGATCACGACGATCAGCCGATGCACATCCGCACGGCGCTCGTCACCGCGCGGTCCGCGCCGGCGCACGAGCGCGCGATCCGCACGCTGATGGCGTGGAACATCGAAATCGACGAAGCGATGTTTCTCGGCGGACTCGACAAGGGCGAATTCCTGCGCGAATTCGAGCCCGACTTTTTCTTCGACGATCAAATTCGCCACTGCGAATCGGCTCGCGTCGTCACCGCGACGGGGCACGTTCTCAGCGGCATAGCGAACGCATCATGACACCCGATCAATCTCCGCTCGGCAAGCCCGTCCATTACACCGAACAGTACGATGCGTCGCTGCTGTTTCCGATCGACCGCAAGCGCGCGCGCGATGCGATCGCCGTGCCCGCGCGTCTGCCGTTCTTCGGCACGGATATCTGGAACGCGTATGAGCTGTCGTGGCTGAACAAGCGCGGCAAGCCGCAGATCGCGGTCGCGACGTTCTTCGTGCCGGCGGATTCGCCGAACATCGTGGAATCGAAGTCGTTCAAGCTGTATCTCGGCTCGTTCGCGCAGACGCAATTCGATTCGATCGACGACGTGCGCGCGGCAATCAAGCGCGATGTGTCCGCCGTCTGCGGCGCGACCGTTTCGGTGCAACTCGCCGCGCCGGCCGATTTCGGCAAGCTCACGATGGAAGAGTTCGATGGTTTGTCGCTCGACCGACTCGATCTCGATTGCGATGTTTTCTCGCCGGATCCTTCGTTATTGAAGGCCGCGCACGATGAAGCGCCCGTCGACGAGACGTTGTTTTCGAACCTGTTGAAATCGAATTGCCCGGTTACGGGACAGCCGGACTGGGGCAGCGTGCAGATCCGCTATTACGGCGGGCAGATCGATCACGCGGGATTGCTGCGGTATATCGTGTCTTACCGCGAACATACGGGGTTTCATGAGCAATGCGTCGAGCGCATCTTCATGGACATCATGCGGGAGTGCAAACCGGAACGGCTCGCGGTGTATGCGCGTTATACGAGGCGCGGCGGGCTGGATATCAATCCGTTCAGAACGAATTTCAACTTGCCGATGCCGGATAATGCGCGGCTGGCGCGGCAGTGAATAACGACGCGGCTCTGCTTCACAGGAATCAGAGCCGCGATCGCATGTTCGCCTTCTTACGCCTTCTTATAAGCCACGCAATCCACCTCGACCTTGCAGTCGATCACCATCGACGACACCACGCAAGCCCGCGCCGGCGGATTCGCGCCGAAGTACTCCTTGAACACCTTGTTGAACGACGCGAAATCGCGCGGATCGTCCAGCCACACGCCGCAGCGCACGACGTGCTCGGTGCCGTAACCCGCCTCCTTCAGAATCGCGATGACGTTCTGAATCGCCTTGTGCGATTGCTCGACGATGCCGCCGTTGATCACTTCGCCATCTTCCATCGGCGTCTGGCCCGACACGAACAGCCAGCCATCGGCCTCGACCGCGCGTGCGAACGGCATATGCGCGCCGCCTTGTCCCTTGCCACCTTCCACGCCATAACGCTTCATCTTTCAGACTCCTTTTCCTGACTCGAATCAGTGCTCAAAACGCGCCGGCCGCATCCAGCTTGGATGCCGAACCGCGCGCCACGAAACGTCCCGCTCGCGCGCCGGTCACGGCCTGCTCGCGATACGTCAAAACGCCATTCACCCACACCGCGTCGATGCCGTCCGCCGCCTGCTGCGGATTCGCGAACGTCGCCGAATCGATCACGCGCGCCGGATCGAACACGACCAGATCCGCGTGATAGCCGACCTTCACTTCGCCGCGCTCCGCGATGCTGAAACGCCGCGCCGACAGGCTCGTCATCTTGCGCACGGCTTCTTCGAGCGTCAGCACGCCTTCGTCGCGCGCATAGTGGCCGAGCACGCGCGGAAACGCGCCCCACAAACGCGGATGCGGCAGCGGATCGTTCGGCAAACCGTCCGAACCTACCATCGTCGCGGGATGCGAAAGAATGCGCCGCACGTCGTCTTCCGACATGTTGTGATACACCGCTCCCGCCGGCTGCAAGCGCTTCGCCGCTTCCTGCTGCGTCACCTTCCATTCGTCGGCGACTTCGCGGATCAGCTTGCCGGCCATCTCCGGATGCGGCGTCGACCAGGTGATCGTGATGTCGATATCGCCCGTCACCTGCTTCAAGTCCAGCGTCGATGAACTGCGGTTATACGGATAACAATCGCATCCGACCGGCTGCCCGTCGCGCGTCGCTTCGATCGACTTGAGCACTTCCGCGCTGCGTCCCCAGTTCGACGGCCCCGCGCACTTCAGATGCGAAATCACCACCGGCACGCGTGCATGACGCCCGACGCGATACGCCTCGTCCATCGCGTCGAGAATGGCGTCGAACTCGGTTCGCATGTGCGTCGTGTAGAGCGCGCCCGCTTTCGCGAGCGGCTCGGCGAGCGCCTGCACTTCCTCGGGCGGCGCGCTGAACGCCGAGCCATACGCCAATCCGCTCGACAATCCGAGCGCGCCGTTACCCAGCGCTTCTTCGAGCTGCGCGCGCATCGCGGCGACTTCATCGGCGGACGCGCCGCGATCCAGCCGGTCCATATGATTGTTGCGCAGCGCCGTATGGCCGATGAGCGCGCCGACATTCACCGTCGGGCGCGCGGCATTCACGGCATCGACGTAAGACGCGAAAGTCGGGTACGCGAACGCGGCGGCGTCACCGAGCAGGTTCATCGGATCGGGCGGATCGCCCTTCAGCGTCACCGGCGACGCGCTGATCCCGCAATTGCCGACGATCACCGTCGTCACGCCCTGCGTGATCTTCGGCATCATCTGCGGCGAGCGGATCACGTGCGTGTCGTCGTGCGTGTGGACGTCGATGAAACCGGGCGCGAGCACTTTGCCTTGCGCGTCGAACACGTCGTCGGCGGTCCAGTCCGCGAGACCGCCCGGCGCCTCGATCGCAACGATGCGTCCGTCGCGCACGGCGACATCGCGTTCGACGGCGGGCGCGCCCGTGCCGTCGATCACGCGCGCGCCGACGATCAGCGTGTCGGCCTTCAACGATTCCATGATCAGTCTCCCAAAGGTTGACGTTCGCCGCCGCCGCGATGCGAATCGAGCGCGTGCTTCATGCGGCGCAACAGTTCGCGGCTGTGATCGGCCTGCTTGACGGCCAGTTCGGTGACGAGCAAATCGAGCGCCATCATCATCGCGTAACGCGACGACGAGGGCTTGTAGATGAAATCCGTTTCGATCGCGATGACCGGAATCAGCCAGTCCGCGAGCGCGCCGAGCGGCGATGCGGGCGCGGTCAGCGCGATCACGCGCGCCCCGTACTGCTTCGCCAGCGCGCAGCTTTCGACGATCTCGGGCGTCTGCCCCGTCACCGAAAGCGCGACGACCACATGTTCCTTCGATAACGTCGACGCCACCATGCGCTGCAACAGCCCGTCCTGATACGACGCGACCGGCCGCCCGAGCCGCACGAGGCGAAAGCGCATTTCGTCAGCGAGCGCCGTGGAGCCGCCGCCCATGCCGAACACGTAGATCATCGACGCGGCCGCGAGCGCATCCGCGGCTTCGGCGATCGGCGCGGCGGCGAGCGCGCCCTGATTCTGCGCGAGCGTCGCCTGCACTTCCTCGAAGATGCGCGCGGCGAGCGAATCGGGCACGGCGTCCGCGTCGCGCCGGAAGAAACGCTGTCCGACGCCCGCCGCCTGCGCGAGCCGCAGCTTCAGTTCGCGCACGTCCTCGCAACCGACGGCTTTCGCGAAACGCGTCACCGTCGCGACGCTGACCTCGGCCTTGTCCGCCAGCGCGCCGATGCTCGCGCGCGACGCGCTCACGATGTCGTCGAGAATCAGCGCGGCTACCTTGCGCTCGGCCCCGCGCAACTCGGGCGCCCGCTCCGCGATGCGTGCGACGATGTCGAAACTGAGCGTGTCGGCGTGGCCGTTCATGGTTTACGATGAGCCCGTGTTACTAAATAACATTTCCTTCCCGGATGCTACTTTGGTTAACATGGCACCGTCAACCTTGACGCACATCGCACTGCGCGCGGGGTTTATTTAAACGGACGATGGAGTGGCAGCACATGAAAGTTACAAACTATCAGAACGCGACGATCGACCCGTTCGGCAAGGGCCTCGGCATGGTGCCCGGCACGGGCATCCAATTGAACGACGCGTCGCGCCTGCAATGGAATCTGCTCGAAGAGGACGTGAGCCTGCCCGCCGCCGTCCTCTATTCGGATCGCATCGAACACAATCTGAAGTGGATGCAGGATTTTGTCGGCGAATACGGCGTGAAGCTCGCGCCGCACGGCAAGACGACGATGGCGCCGCAACTTTTCCGCCGTCAGCTCGACACCGGCGCGTGGGGCATTACGCTCGCGACCGCGCATCAGGTGCGCGCAGCGTATCGCGGCGGCGTGCATCGCGTCCTGATGGCGAATCAGCTCGTCGGCAAACGCAACATGGGCATGATCGCCGAATTGCTCACGGACGCGAGTTTCGAGTTCTTCTGTCTCGTCGATTCAGCCGATGGCGTCGATCAGCTCGGCGAATTTTTCAGCTCGGTGCGCAAGAAGCTGAACGTGCTGATCGAACTCGGGGTGCCGGGCGGACGCACCGGCGTGCGCGATGACGCGCAGCGCGATGCCGTGCTCGCCGCGATCGCGCGCTGGAACGGCACGATCGAACTCGCGGGCATCGAGTTGTATGAAGGCGTGCTGCAGGACGAAACCAAGGTGCGCGAGTTTCTGAAGAGCGCGGTCGATGTCACGCGCAAGCTGATCGGCGAAGGCAAGATCGCGCGCAAGCCGGCGATTCTGTCGGGCGCGGGATCGGCGTGGTACGACGTCGTCGCCGACGAGTTCGCGAAGGCCAACAGCGATGCGATCGAGGTCGTGCTGCGGCCGGGCTGCTATCTGACGCACGACGTCGGCATCTACAAGAAAGCGCAGAACGAGATTTTCGCGCGCAATCCTATCGCGAAGAAGATGGGCCAAGGTCTGAAGCCGGCGCTGCAACTATGGGCGTACGTGCAGTCGATTCCGGAACCGGACCGCGCGATCATCGGTCTGGGCAAGCGCGATTCCGCGTTCGATGCGGGCATGCCGGAGCCGGCGAAGCATTATCGTCCGGGCAACGAAGCGCCGCGTGACGTATCGCCCGACGAAGGCTGGGAGATTTTCGGCCTGATGGATCAGCACGCGTACTTGCGCATCAAGCCGGGCGACGACGTGAAAGTCGGCGACATGATCGCGTTCGATATCTCGCATCCGTGCCTGACGTTCGACAAGTGGCGTCAGATTCTGGTCGTCGACCCGAAGTATCGCGTCACCGAAGTGATCGAAACGTTCTTCTAAGCCTTTTCTTCTAGCGCGGCCGCCGATGCGGCATTCGCGGCCGCCACTTCCTGAAGGCGTCCCTCGAACATGTGCAGCGCGCTCGACAAGGCCTCGATGGCCTCGTCGGGCAGCGAAGCCATCGTGTCGTGAAGGAACGCATTGCGTCGCGGCAAACCATCTTCCGCGATGGCGCGTCCTTGCGCCGTCAGCGCGACATTCGACACGCGATTGTCGCGTGCATCGACGCTGCGCACGATCCAGCCGAGTCCTTCCAGCGTCTTTAGCTGACGCGTCAGCGCGCCCGGGTCCACTTTCAGATGCTCGACGAGCCGCTTCTGCGACAGCACGCCCGCGTGCTCGTGCAACGCGAGCAGAATGCGCCAGCGCGGCATCGGCTGGCCGACGGCCGTCTCGAACGCCGACATGAACGCGCGATATGTGCGCCCGAATTGCTGCACCACGGCGATACGGTCCTGTTCATTCATGCTCTTTCTCTATCATTCGGCGAGGATGACCGGCTCTTGCGGCCCTTTCAGTCGCACCGGCGGAACGCGGCGCGACTGCCACAACGACACCACCGCGATCACCGCCGCGAGCGCGAGACCAATGTGGATCGCGGCGACGAGCGCTTCGCGCGCGGCTTCGAGCAGCATCGCGCCGTTATGCCCCGCCGCGCTCAGTTGCGCAAGCAGCGTCTCCTGACCTTCGCGATTGATGAGGATTTGCGGATCGGAGAGATCGGCGGCCCAATGCATCGCGTGATCTTTTTCCAGCGCGAGATTCACGCCGCTCGCATAGAGATGCGCGACGAGCGTGCCGGTGAGCGCCGTGCCGATCATCCCGCCGATCATGCGCAGCGACTGCAAAAGCGCCGTCGCGATGCCCAGATGCGCGCGGCCCGCGGTCTGCTGCGCGAACACGGTGAGATTCGGCATGACGAAGCCGAGGCCGAGTCCGCCGAGCAGCATGATGACGAGCAGCAGCGAACGCGGCATGTTGTGCGTCGCGACGACGATGCCGAGACACGACACCGCGAGCAGCGCGAAACCGACGTACAGCATCAGATTGGCGTTCTTCAGGCGCGTGACGATGCGCCCGTTCACGATGCTGCCGATCGTGATGAACACGACGAGCGGCGTAATCATCATGCCCGCGTCCTTCGGCGACATGCCGAAGCCGCCCTGGAACAGCAGCGGCGCATAGAAGAGCAGCGAGAACATCGTGAAACCGCCGAGAATCGCGAGCGTGAAGAGCGCGGCGAGCGCCTTGTTGCGAAACATGTCGATGGGCAGGATCGCGTAATCGCAGCGCATTTCCCACTTCCACAGCGCGAAGCCGGCGGCGACGCTCATCGCGAGCAGCGCGACGGATTCCGCGCCGAAGCCGTGTTTCGGCAGCATTTCGACGAACAATTGCAGCGCGCCGAGCGCCACCGCGATCAGCGCGGCGCCCGGCCAGTCGAGGCGCATCTTGCCTTCATGCGCGACGTGCCGCAGATGCGGCAGGAAGCGCCACACGAAAAAGAGCGACACGATGCCCACCGGCAGATTGACGTAGAAGACCGAACGCCAGCCGTAATACTGCGTGAGGAAGCCGCCGAGCGACGGCCCGACCGCGTTCGCGATGCCGAACGCGGAACTCATCAGCACTTGCCAGCGCAGGCGCACGACGTTATCGGGGAAAAGATCGGCGATGCACGCGAACGCCGTGCCGACGAGCATCCCGCCGCCGATGCCTTGCAAGCCGCGCGCGAGCACGAGGAACATCATGCTGTTGGCGAGCCCGCACAGCACGGAGGCGACGGTGAACACGACGATCGACGCGATCACGAACGGCTTGCGGCCGTAGTAATCGCCGAGGCGTCCGAAAATTGGCACGGTGATGACGGAAGTCAGAAGATACGACGTGGCGACCCACGCGTAGAGATCGAAGCCTTTAAGCTCCGCGACGATCGTCGGCAGCGCGGTGCCGACCACAGTCTGATCGAGCGCGACGAGCATCGTGACGAACGAAACGCCCAGCATCGCCATGAGGGATTCGCGAAAAGGCAGCACCTGCCCGCTGGAATGATGCGCGGCTGTATGAACGGCCATCTTTGTAAGCGCAATGATTGACTAGTCAACGGAAATGGAATCATAGCACGGGCGCGCACTCTAATTCTGCGTGTCAACTTACCTTTTCCCGGATAGAACCCTCGCATGGAACCGACGCCGATCATCACCTCGCCGCTTACGACCGAAGATTTCGCGGCCCTTGCCCGCGCGAAGGAATTGCTGGAAAGCCCGTCGCTGACGATGAAGCTGGCGAGTGTCGTCGGCGCGCCCATCGAAAAGCTGATGGGCCGCTTGCCGGCCGCCGCGCAGGAAAAAGTCGACGACGCGACGCAGCTCGCGCTGAAGAAATGCCTTCAGGTCGCGCTGCGCACGCTCGGCAAGAGCGCGCCCTCCGATTCGCTACTCGCGCCGCCGCCCGACAAGCCGCACAACCTGATGCACAAACTCGCCGTCGCGACGACCGGCGCGGCGGGCGGCGCATTCGGACTGTTCGCGTTGCCTGTCGAGTTGCCCGTCACGACGACGCTGATGTTCCGCTCGATCTGCGATATCGCGCGCAGCGAAGGCGAGGACGTGCATCGAGTCGAGGCGCAATTGCAATGCATGATGGTGCTCGGCATGGGCGGCACCAAAACCGACGACGACAACGCCGATCTCGGCTATTTCATCGTGCGCGGCGCGCTTGCGCAGTCGGTCTCGCGCGCGACAAACGAGATCGCCGCCAAGGGTCTGAGCAGTCACGGATCGACGGCGCTGCTCAAGTTCCTGCAGACGGTCGCATCGAGGTTTTCGGTGCAGGTCAGCGAGCAGGTCGCGGCGAAGTCGATTCCGGCGATCGGCGCGGTGCTCGGCGCGATGGTCAACACCGTGTTCATCGACCATTTCCAGCAGATGGCGCATGGGCACTTCACCGTGCGCAGACTCGAGCGTCGATACGGCGCGTCGGCGGTCGAGCGCGCGTATCAGACGATCGAGGTCATGGGCGGGCGATGAGCATTCGTCGCCGCCGCCGTCGATTCGATGAATGCGGCGGCGTGCGCGAGCGCTTCGCGCGCCTCGGGCATGAACGGCGCCCAGATCTGGAAGATGTGCGGCACGCCGCGCCAGATTTCCATTTCGACGCGCACGCCCGCCGCGCGCGCTTTGGCTGCGACGCGGGTGGCGTCGTCGAGGAGCAATTCCGTATCGCCGGCCTGGACGAAGAGCGGCGGCAAGCCTTCGTAATCCCCGAAAACGGGCGACGCGTAAGGATTGCGCGCGTCCGCCGCGCCGAGATATTGCTCGGCAACTTTGGGAAACGCCGACGCGTGATACATCGGGTCGCGGCCGTCGTTGGTTCGCATCGACTGGCCGCTGGACGTCAGATCCGTCCACGGTGAAAACAGCACGGCTGCGGCCGGAAGCGGATCGCCTGCGTCGCGCAGCGAGAGAAGCGTCGCGAGCGCGAGGCCGCCGCCCGCGGAATCGCCCGCGATGACGATCGATTGCGCCGGCACCCCGTTTTCGAGCAACCGACGATAGGCCGCGACGCTATCGTCGAGCGCCGCTGGAAAGCGATGTTCCGGCGCAAGACGATAATCAAGCGAGAAAACGCTGGCATTCGCGCGGATCGCCAATCCGAACGTAATCGCTCGATGACTGCGGGGCGAGCAAAAGTAATAACCGCCGCCGTGCAGATAAAGAATCGTTGCGCGCGGCGTTGTCGGCGGGATGAGCCATTCGCCGCGCAGCGGTGCATCGCCGATTGTCTCGCGGATGTCGAGTCGCCATCCTTTCCGCACGCGCGGCGACCAGAGCCGGCGCGACGCGTAGTCGCGCGCGAGTTCGACGTCGAGCGTGGGATGCGCGCTGTGCGGACGCACGCGTTTCGCTACGACCCAGCACGCGAAGGCGCTTTGCCAACTCATCGTCGCCGAGCGTCAATCGGCAGGCACCACCTGACCGCGTATCTCGCCGGTCGGGTTCTCCTGCGTGTGAATATTGAAATACCACTGACCCGCCATGAGATCGGTGACTTGCGGGTCCGTCAGCGTCGCTTGTCCTTTCATCGGGCTCGCGAGCGCTTTCTTGTCGACGGGCACTTGCACCTTCGCGTTCTGCCCGACCGGCGCGGGGCCGTGGAAATGCGCCATCGTCACCGGACCCGATAGCTCCGCATAAGTCGCGGTCCAAGTCAGCACTTTGGTGTCGGTGTCGAAAGTGGCGTCGAGGATGCCGTGGCCTTTGCTCACGCGCGGCGGAACTTCGCTCGAAGGCTGGAGGTTCGCTTTTAGCGCGACGGAGTCGGCGTGAGCGGGGCTCGCGGCGAGCGTCGCGAGCAGCAGAATGGGTATCCAGCGGACATGTGGTCGGCATGTCGAGATCATCATTGCTCTCCTGGTCGCGGTCAGTGCGCGTTTTGCTGGTAGGACCGCATCGCCATGGTAGATCAATTCAAATGCGTGAGGCATTTCCCTTCGATGAAAGCGGGCGCGCCCATGCGAAAAGGGCGCCTCGCGGCGCCCTTCTCTAGCTAGCTACAACAGCTTGGTACTGCTCTGACCGCTTTAGAAGCGGTGACGGATACCCGTCGTCAGGAGAACCTGACGGCTGCTCGAGGAAGCGTCGCCTGCGCCGCTGATAGCAGCGCGCGGGTACACGCCGTCTCCACCGCCGCTCGCGATCTGCACAACGCCTTCAGCATAGATGTCGGTGCGCTTGGACAATGCATAGTCCGTCTGCAAACCGAACTGGTGACGGCGAACGCGCCTGGACTCATCCAGCGGATCTTCGGTCTTGGCGTACGTGAAGGTGTAAGCCGCACCAACCGACAGTGCCGGGCTAAGTGCGTAGCGGCCGTTGATTTCGTAGTTATTGGTAATCGACGAAGAATCAAGCGCGGCGTTGCTATTGTTGTCGAGGCGGATCTGCGTCCAAACCAGACCGAACGTCATAGCACCGGTCGTGAAACTACCGCCCGCACCGAACGTACGCACGCGTGCTGTGTCTTGATCGGCCGGAGTGAACAGCGTTACCGGAACCTCCGTGATCGCGCCGACGTTGTTCGAGTTGTAACCGTTCGCTTGCGTGTATGCCGCGCCGAACTTGAACGGACCATTCGCATAGCCCGCACCGAGGCTGTATGCACGGTTTGCGGCGAAGCTGCCCGCGGTGTTCGAGAAGCCGTATGCGCCAGCGAACGACAGGCCGGAATAGTTCGCACTCACGAACTTGATGGAGTTGTTAATGCGGAAAGCGTTACCGTCCAGATTGTCCAGATCGCCCGGGTGCGCGAAGTACGTGCCGCCCCACGAGCCGGTCGCGCTCAACGGGCCGAGATAGTCAGCAACAGCGTCGTTCTGACGACCGAGCGTCAGAGTACCCGCTTGCGCCATCGACAGACCGACGTAAGCCTGACGGCCGAACTGGCGACCATCGCTGGTGCCGTTCGCGATGTTGAAACCGTTTTCCAACGTGAAGACGGCTTTCATGCCACCGCCGAGGTCTTCAGCGCCGCGCAAGCCCCAACGGCTGTTCTGCAGATTGCCGCTGGTCACGCCCCACGCGCTTGCCTTTTCGTAGCCTGCGCCGAACGGAGCTTGCACGTTGTTGACGTACGTCAGGCCCGCATCGACCAGACCATACAGCGTGACGCTGCTTTGCGCGCTTGCAGCAGTTGCGAACGAACCGGCCAGAGCGGCGACGGCCGTTACGATCAGAGTCTTTTTCATGTGTATTCCTTTGAGTCTTGAGACTCGATGGGTTGCTTCAGGCCAAACGCCTGTCGAGTTCGGACTCCCGTCTTCGCTCGTCTTGTTCAGCACCGATATTCGGCACGGCAAAGTTTATTGCCCGCTATTTTTGAGAAACCGCCAAAGGAATCACAAAAACCTTTTCGAATAATTCGAAAAGTTCAATTTCGGGATGGGTTAACGCTTAGGCCGCATGGACTTACGCGTCATCCGATTAGCGCCGTGCGAACACGCCTATGGACACGAGTTGCGTTCATGCCACAGTGGTCGCATTGAGACATTCGTCTCCGATCAGAACACTCCGATTCCCCAGCTTGTCATCGCGCTCTAACATCGCGCACGCGAGGCCGCGCTTTAGCCGCCGGCATTTATCGGCATACTCGAAGCGTTCGAAATGCGCTTCTCACATCGATCGCTCAATGAATCAACTCCAGGCGATGCGCGTCTTCCTGAAAGTGGCGGAAACCGAATCGTTCGGCCGTGCCGCCAACGCGCTCGATCTATCCAACGCCGTGATAACGCGCTACGTCTCGTTGCTCGAGGCGCATCTCAACACGCGCTTGCTGAACCGCACGACGCGCAGCGTGTCGCTAACCGAGGCCGGTCGCGCCTATGCGGACGGCTGCCGTGCAGTGATCGAACAGATCGAGACGATCGAAGCATCAGTGGGGAACAGTTCGGTCGACCCTTCGGGCACGCTCAAGCTCGTCGCGTCGGCATCATTCTCATTGCTCGGACTCACGCCAATGCTGCGCGGATTCCGCGAGCGATACCCGAACGTGAAGTTGCGCCTGACGCTGCTGCATCGTCCGGTCGATCTCGTCGCGGAGGGCTTCGACGTCGGCATCGTCGTGCCGCATCTCGTGAACAGCGGCATGCTGATCAACCGCCCGTTGGTGAGAGTCGCGGCGGTGCTCGTCGCCGCACCGGCTTATCTGGCGCAACGCCGCGCGCCCGTCGGGCCGGCATCGCTGGCGTCACATGAGTTTCTCGCGCCGTCTTCGGATATCCATGGATCGACGTGGTCCTTCATCGGACCGTCGGGAGAGACGGAAAGCGTCGAACTCGATCCGGCATACAGCGTGAACAGTTCGCACATGCTGCGGCAGGCGGCGCTTTCCGGAATGGGAATCGCGGTGCTCCCGGAGAGCTACGTGGCGCAGGATATCGAGGTGGGTTCGCTCGTGCGACTGCTGCCCGGCCATACGCTCAAGGACGCTGACAAGGAAGTGTCTATCGTCTACCCGGGACGCCGGCACGTTTCGGCCAAGACACGCGCGTTCGTCGATTTCGCGCTCGCCTATTTCCGCGATGGCGAACTCGCCGATGCGAGTCCCTGCACACCTACGGAATAAGAAAGCGCCCGGTCAGAGAATTGCGGCGCCTTGCGCGTGGATACGGTCCACGAGCTGCTCGCATCGCGCGATCAACGCAAGTCCCTCGCGACGGCGCACGTCGCGCGATTTCACATGCAGATCGCGACGAAACTCCTCCAGCGCGCCGAGCAGCGGCCGATACTGCAACACGCTCGCCGCCCCGACGACGCGATGATGCCAGTCCCGCAGATCATCGACCGTGCCGCGATCGAGCAATTGCCGAAGCGCCACGAGATCCTCGCGGAACGACGACACGAACGCATCCAGCAATGCCTTGACGGTCGCTTCGCTGCCCCATAGTTGCGCCATGGCGCTCAGATCGAGTTCGTCATCGTCGCGGGCCGGTACATCGGTTCCCTGAGCGGAATGTGTATCGGCTTCGGGCGCGGGGTCATTCGTGATCCACCATCGGTTCAGATGCTCCCGCAAGGTAGCGAGCCGGGTCGGCTTCACGAGACAGTGGTCCATGCCCGCCTCACGGCACTTGCGCAATTCGTCGGGCGCCGTGCTCGCCGTGACGCCGAGGATCGGCAAGCGACGCGACGCGCCGGATTCATCCGAACGGATGCGTCGAGCCAGTTCGTAGCCCGTCATGTTCGGCATGTGACAATCGGTAATCAGGAATCCGTATCGGGTGTCAGCGAGGGCAGCGTATGCCTCGGCGCCGTCGTGCACGACATCGCACGCGAAACCCAGCAGGGTAAGCTGATTTCGGATCAGCTCCTGATTCACCGGATGATCTTCGGCGACGAGCACGAGCCTGCCGCTGCGCAGCGCGTCTTCCCGGTCGGGCGCCACCATCTTCGCTTCGTGCGAATGCGTGACGCCCGATGCGACCTGCGGCATGCCTGTCAATGCGGCGACGCAGGCCGCGCCGAGGCCGTGCCATGAAATCGGATTGACGCTCACGCGGATGTCGTCTTCGAGAATGCGGTATCCGGTCGGCTTCGGCTTTTCGGTTACGTGGATCACACGCGAAGCGGATGGCGAAGCGTGCTTGTGCGTATCGCTCAGAAAGACGATCTCGATGTCTTCGAGCAACTCGTGTTCTGATCGCGCGAGTTCGTCGGGCGTGTAGCGCAGCAATTGCAGACCAAGCGCCTCGCCATAGTGCACGAGGGCCGCCGCGACGCGATCGTCGTCGATCGCCACGATGCCTCGCTTGCCGCGCAATCCGTCGATCTGATAATGCAAGGTCTCGACGGGCATCGTGAGACGAACGGTCATTGTCGTGCCGACGCCCAGCGCGCTTTCAAGGCTCATCGCGCCGCCCATCAGCGCGACGAGACGATTGCAGATCGTCAGGCCGAGCCCGGTGCCGCCGAAGCGCCGCGTCGTGGAGGTTTCAGCTTGCACGAACGGCTCGAAGAGGCTTCGCTGCGCGTCCGGAGCGATCCCGATGCCCGTGTCTTTCACGCACAGTTCGATCACCTGCGCCGACTCGGTGTGCTCGACCGCGCGAACGTGCAGCGCGACATCGCCCTTGATCGTGAACTTGATCGCGTTGCTCATCAGATTGAAGAGAACCTGCCTGAGCCGCACGCTGTCGCCCCTGACCGCCGCGGCCACTTCGGGCGCCACGTCGACGCGCACGCGCAGGCCCTTTTCGTGCGCTCTTGCGGCGAGCAGGCCCACCGCACTATCGACGAGTTCGCGCAAATCGATCGGCGTGGACTCGATCGTCAGCCTGCCGGCCTCGATCTTCGAATAGTCGAGGAGATCGTCGAGAATCTGCAGGAGCGCGCTCGCCGAATCCTGAATCATGCCGAGCATTTGCGACTGGTCGGGGTTCAGACGCGTATTTTCGAGCACTTCGACGAGCCCGAGCACGCCGTTCATCGGCGTACGGATTTCGTGACTCATCATCGCGAGGAAGTCGTCCTTCGCGCGCGATGCGGCTTCGGCGGCGTCGCGCGCGCGGGCGAGTTCGTCGGCGCGGGCGTGCTCGACACTCGCGTCGGCCCAATAGCCGCTCCAGACCACGGCGCCGTCGTCTTCGCGGTGCGCGACGAGATCCGCGCGAATCCAGCGGTGCACGCCTTCCACCGTCGAACGAAACTCGGTGTGCAGCGGCTCGAGTGTCCGCGCCGAAGTTTCGATTTCCGCGAGAAGCCGGGCGCTGTCTTCGTCGTGGACGTGCGTCAGCGCGTGAATCGGATCGTCGGCCAGAGCGGCGACGTCCAGACCGAGCAACTGACGCGTATCGCCATCGATATAAGGAAGGCTGTACGTGCCGTCGCTCGCGCGGCGCAACTGGAACACGACCGCCGGCAGCGATCGCGTCACGTCGTGAAGACGCCGCTCGGTTTGCCGCGCGCGCGTTTCGGCGTCGCGAATATCGGTGATGTCGATCATCGTGCCGACGACGCCCGCTCGCTCCCCGTTCGACGCATTGAACGCGCCCGTCCAGAAAAGCCCGCAGCGCGAGTGATTGCTGTTGTCGGCAAATTCCGCTTCGACTTCCTGACGTTGACCCGTTTTGAGCGTCGTGCTGGTCAACTCGTGAAGCACGCGGCTGTGCGCGTCTCCCCACGCCGTGACTTCGACGCTCGTGCGTCCGAGAACGTCTCCGCGTCGAACGCCGAGCGCTTCTTCGAAGGCACGATTCACCGCGATGTAGCGATTCTGCATGTCCTTCGCGACGAGGGGATACGGCACCACCTCCATCATGGTCTGCTGGAAACTGAGTTGCGTAGCCAGACGCTGCTCGGTCTCCATGCGCCGTCCCATTTCCTGCTGCAATCGGACGAAAGCGCGCAGCGTCACGAACAGGACGGCTGCGATGCCGATGAGCGCAGGCAGCAAGCGCAACGCGGAGATATGCGTGGTCGCGGATGCCGCCTGCCTGGCGACGGCTTGCGTCTCGGCTTGCCTGAACGCCCGCTTGATCAACAGGTCGAGCGGCTGCAACTCGGAATGCATCGCGTAGTTCAAGGTTCCGGGCGGGCTCGGTGCGACGATCATTTCGATTTCGCCGCGTTGAAACGCCGATGCGGCCGTGGGCCAGTCGTTGAACCGCTTCGGCTCGAACGTGACGCCGAGGGACTGTTCGATTTTGGCGAGCGCGACTTCCGGCGGCTGAAGCGGCTGATCCGGACGACCGCGTGACGCTTCTATCAAGCCGACGGCGATCGGACTCAGCGTGCGCAAGTAACCGCGCTCGGGCTCATCGAGTTGGACGCTGGCCGTTGCGTCGTTTGTATTTTTTCGAAGTCCAGAAGTCGGCTGGGAAGCGTAGGCATGCGGGTCGGCCGCATTGCCGAACGATGGCGCGATCAGGCTGAAAAGGAGCAAACAACGCGCGAACAGAAATCTCAATTCGAATCCTTCGGATGCGGGCCGGCGCGGCAAGGACCGTTGCTGCGCCGTCTGAGCAAGAACTCGATGACGCCGATTCACGGCTTTTGACCGCTACGAGTCGCCGCGCTTCGTGCTTGCCTGTCGAGTGCAAATGTCTTGAGTCTGAGCCGCTGCGTATCAGGATCGAATCAGAACCGTCCCAATTTTCTCCTAAACCGGGCATCGGCGACGGCTACACCACTTCAGACCAGGCCGACTTGCTGAAAGTAGGCGACCAGCTCCTCCTCGCTATCGAGTCCCAGCTTGCGCATGCCGGCACGCTTCTGCGTCGCGATCGTCTTGCGGCTTCGTCCGAAGTGCTCAGCGATCTCATGGACCAGAAGACCGCGAGCGTAGAGCTGGAAGACCTCCCATTCGCGTCGGCTCAGTACGCCCACGCGCGCCGGCGATGTCGCGGGCAAATGGCGCACGGCCGCCTCCACGGTTGGGGAGAGGAAACAGCCGCCGGCTTCAGCGACGGATATCGCGTCGTGCAGGCATTCGAGTCCGTCGCGCTTGTCGATCACGCCGTCTACGCCGAGCTGAACGAGCCCGGCCAGCATTCGCGTTTGGCAGATCATCGTGAGCACGATGATCTTCGGCCGCTTTTCCTGCCAGGTCAGACGCCTGAGAAAGGTGATCGAGCTGCTTTCCCCGTCGATACCGCGCATACCGATGTCGGAGAAGATGAAGTCACACGGCGTGGTATCGATTGCTTCGGCAAGTTCCAGCGTGTCGCACGCGGTGGCGACCACGCGCACCGCGCCATCTCGCTCGAGCAGGGTTTGAATACCCTTGATGACGACCGGATGGTCATCCGCAACGATGGCGCGTTTCGGCGTTCTTGTTCTCATTCTGTTATGCGTTCTTGCTGGCCTCAGGGCTTTCGCGGCGTGCGCGCTATGCGATGCGTCTAGATCAAGCCACTGTCCGCGATAAATCGATACAAATCCGCGTCTGTCGATAAATCGAGCTTTCGCATGGCCGCGCATTTTTGGGCGCTGATCGTCTTCACGCTGCGATCGAGTTCCTTCGCGATCTCGGTGACATTCGCGCCGCGTGCATAGCGCTCGATCACTTCCAGTTCGCGGCTCGTGAGCCGCTGACGAATGAAACGCGCGTGGCTTTCGGAATCCGCGAGCGCGAGCGTGCGGCGTATTGCGGGCCCAAGATAGGTTTCATTGGCGATGACCGAAACAATCGCGACGTAGATCAGTTCGAGCCGGTCTTCCTTGCTTAGAAACGCGTGGGCTCCCGCTTCCAGCGCCTGCTTGACGAGCGCGGCGTCGCCGCTGCGCGACATGACGACGATCCTGACCTCCGGATACTGGTTCGCCACATGCTGAATCAGCTCGACGCCGTCGCCGTAACGTCCGCCCGGCATGAAATAGTCGATGACGACGACGTCGCACTCGCCGCGAGCAAGCGACTCTTCGAGTTGGGTCGAATTAGCGTGACGACTTACCACCTCTACATTGGGAAAATTCCCAGCGAGTCGCTCGACGGCGAGGATGACGAGAGGATGATCATCCGCTATTGCGAGCCTTATCCGTTTAGCGTGCGAGAACACCTGGTTCCCGTTCCAGAACTCCATTGCCTCAAACCCCTTCTAGTCCTGCGGACCAGAATTCACATCCAAAAAAGAGAAGGTCGATCATCCGGCATCGAAAAATTTAGATACATAAGATGCATCCGAAACCATTTCAGTGCGCCAAAAACTCATCCTAATCCGCGTGCGCGCACAAACGCGAATAACCCGGGATCGTTTCTTACGCCTAGCTTATTCATCGCATCACGTTTCTGACGGCTGATCGTGCGAACATCGCGATCGAGTTCTTTTGCTATTTCGGTAATCGAATGGCCTTTGGCAAACAGGCGGACGACTTCGATCTCTCGCACGGACAGGCGCGGCTCCTCCGGCGAAAATTCGGTCTCCGTGCCCGCTTCCGCAAGCGCCGCGACAAACGAGGCGCTCACGAAACGGCGTCCGACGCTCGCATGCCGCACGGCCGTCACCACGAGTTCGATGGGTTCGGCCTTGTTGACGAGGCTCATCGCGCCGGCATTCAGGATGGAGCGCAAAATCGCGACGTTGCTCACGCTTGTGAGCACGACGATGCAGAGGTCGGGGAAATCCTGGCGCACCTTGCGAATGAGACGGAGGCCGTCATTTGCATCCACGCCCGGCTCGGGCATGGCGAAGTCCGTGACCAGCACATCGCACGGCTTGACCGCGAGTTCTGCCAACAAAGTGCTCGCATTATTTGCCTCGCCGACGACCTCTAATCCGTCTGCGGCGGCGAAGATGGCCTTCATCCCAAGGAGAACGAAAGGATGATCGTCAGCCAGTACTATTCGAAGCTTCAAGAGGCCCCCGGTTATTCTTGGTCTCGGTGAAAATGCTTGTGGGCTGCAACAGCGCGCAACGGATTAATCCACGCGGCACGATTAAGCACGGCTTTCCGATTCGCGTTTACCAGAAACACATAAACCGCAAACCTTCAAAAACCTCAATTAGATGACGACAAGCAAATAAAGATTGCGTTTATTTTCTCGGATAATCGCCTCAAAAATAGAATGTGACCAATTTGCAGGCCATAGGATAAATCCGATTAGACTGCGGAATAGTTGGCGTGCACTTGATGGCGTACGAGCGCGACTATCAGGCGCCGAGCGCTGAATAGGCTCCGGCGCGAGCAATCGATCACACCGCAATCAGGAAGCGCCTCGCCGACTCAAAAAAAATGGGCCTCGGCTGATTCAGCCAGAGGCCCATCTTCCGATGCGCGAATTGTCGGTGATTCTTTAGAACGGGATATCGTCGTCCATGTCGTCGAAGCCGCCGCCTGCCGGCGCGCTCGGGCGGCTGGAACCGCCGCCTGCTGAGCCGCCGCTCGCACGACCGCCTGCGGGCGCGCGTCCGCCGCCGCCGCCACCGCCGCCCGAACGATCCATCGGCGCGCTGCGGCTGTAGCCGCCATCATCGCCGGCACCGGCGCCGCCGCGACCGCCGAGCATCTGCATCTGATCCGCGACGATTTCGGTCGAATAGCGCTCCTGGCCCGATTGATCGGTCCATTTGCGCGTGCGAATACGCCCTTCGATGTAAACCGACGACCCCTTCTTCAGATATTCGTTGACGATTTCGGCGAGCCGGCCGAAGAACGCCACGCGATGCCACTCCGTGAGTTCCTTGAATTCGCCGGAGGCCTTGTCCTTGTAGCGGTCCGTCGTCGCGAGACGAATATTGGCCACGGCGTCGCCGCTCGGGAGGTAGCGGGTTTCCGGGTCGGCGCCCAGATTGCCCACGAGAATGACCTTGTTGACTGATGCCATGATTTCTCCGGTAGATTCCTTGCTAACTGTCAGCCGAAAGATGCGATTGGACCGATCTCGTCTTCAGACGTGGATTCGGTTGCACCCTGTCGGCTCGATTCGATGATTCCAATTTCTCTCAGGCCGCGCGCTCTGTTCTGCGCGGTGGCGGCTTCATCCATGCAGCGACGATGAGCCACGCCAACACCAGCGCCGAACACGCGAAGAAAACCGCGCTCGGCCCGTCGAGCTTCAGCAGCCAGCCGCCGATCACCCCGCCGAGGGCAAGGCCGATCGACTGCGTCGTGTTGTACACGCCCGCCGCCGCGCCCTTTCTCGTGCCCGGCGCAAGCTTCGACACCAGAGACGGCTGCGACGCCTCCAGCACGTTGAAGCCGAGAAAGTACACGAACAGAATGGCTGCCACGGACCACAGCGTATGGGGAGCCGCGCCCAATAACAACTGGCCGATCAGGATAAGCCCGATCGCACTCAGCATCACGCTCTTCATTTTTCCACGTTTCTCGGCGGCGATGATGGCCGGCACCATGAGCACGAACGCGAGCGCCATCACGGGCAGGTAAATCTTCCAGTGCGATGCGACCGGCAACCCGCCGTCCACCAGAATGCGCGGCACGACGAGGAAAAGCGCGGTCTGCGTCGCGTGGAGCACGAGCACGCCGAAGTTCAAGCGCAACAACTCGACGTTGTGCAGCACTTCCGCGAACGGCGCCTTGACGTGAACCGGATGCGCGGGCGGATCGGGCACGATCCAGAACACCACGCCCACCGCGAGGATCGACAGAACGCCGATCACCGTGAAAAGCCCGCTCATGCCGACCCAGTGGAACACGATCGGCGCGCCGACGATCGCCACCGCGAACGACACGCCGATGCTGCCGCCGACCATCGCCATCGCCTTCGTGCGGTTTTCCTCGTGCGTGAGATCGGCAATGAACGCGATCACCGCAGACGAAACGGCGCCCATGCCCTGGATCACGCGCCCGGCGATGATCCACGTCATCGAATGCCCGGCGGCCGCGACGAAGCTGCCCACCGCGAAGACGAGCAAGCCGAACGCGATGACCGGCTTGCGCCCGAGCTTGTCGGAAATCCAGCCGTAGAAGATGTAGAGCATCGACTGCGTGACGCCGTAGGCGCCAAGCGCAATGCCGACGAGCAGCACGTTGTCGCCGCCGGGGATGGTTTTCGCGTACACCGAAAACACCGGCATGATCATGAAAAGACCGAGCATGCGCAGCGCGAAGATGGCAGCGAGCGACACGGTCGCGCGCAACTCCGGCGCAGACAGACGTGTGGACGTGGCAGACGGATTGGACATCAGAAACGGGAAAAGGATGAGGGTCGCGTCTGGCCTGGCCTGCGGCGCAGCCAGGCGCGGCCGCCTTGTTCTTGCTCGAAACGGCACTATATGGAATCGCACGGCTAAAAGCGCGCCGCTCGATGCGTCGGCGCTCTCCCGTACTTGGCCGGCAAGTCCCCGCGCCGGCCGATCGACGCGCATCCGGCCCTCGGGCTCGGGCGCTGCGCCCTTTAAAAGTCGTTATAGTAGCAGGTTTGGCCCCCTCTCTTTCCGCCCGGCAATGGCTTCGTGGCCCGTCCGGACAGATGAAAGCGCCGCTGAAAACATCCGAAAGCACCCGAAAAACGCCGGAACGAACTCGTGGAAGAAATTCGTATTCGTGGGGCTCGCACCCACAATCTGAAGAACGTCAATCTCGACTTGCCGCGCCATAAGTTGATCGTGATCACGGGGCTGTCGGGGTCGGGCAAGTCGTCGCTCGCGTTCGACACGCTCTATGCGGAAGGCCAGCGCCGTTACGTGGAAAGCCTCTCGGCGTATGCGCGGCAATTTTTGCAGCTGATGGAAAAGCCGGACGTCGATCTGATCGAAGGTTTGTCGCCGGCCATTTCGATCGAGCAGAAGGCCACGTCGCACAATCCACGCTCGACGGTCGGCACCGTCACTGAAATTCACGATTACCTGCGTCTTTTGTACGCGCGCGTCGGCACGCCGTATTGCCCGGATCATCTGATTCCGCTGGAGGCGCAAAGCGTCTCGCAAATGGTCGACGCCGCACTCGCGCTGCCTGAAGAAACCAAGCTGATGATCCTCGCGCCGGTCGTCGCGGATCGCAAGGGCGAGCACGTCGAGCTGTTCGAGGAAATGCAGGCGCAGGGTTTCATCCGCTTTCGCATCCGCTCGGGCGGCGGCACGGCGAACGAAGGCGTCGCGAAAATCTACGAAGTCGATTCGCTGCCGAAGCTCAAGAAGAACGACAAGCACACGATCGACGTCGTGATCGACCGTCTCAAAGTGCGGCCGGACATGAAGCAGCGCCTCGCGGAATCGTTCGAAACCGCGCTGCGTCTCGCCGACGGCCGCGCGATCGCGCTCGAAATGGACACCGAAAAGGAGAAGCTCTTCAGCTCGAAATTCGCGTGTCCGATCTGCTCGTATTCGCTGCCGGAACTGGAGCCGCGTCTTTTCTCGTTCAATAATCCGATGGGCGCGTGCCCGGAATGCGACGGTCTCGGACAGATCACGTTCTTCGATCCGAAGCGCGTGGTCGCGCATCCGTCGCTGTCGCTCGCGGCGGGCGCGGTAAAGGGCTGGGACCGGCGCAATCAGTTCTATTTCCAGATGCTGCAGAGCCTCGCGGCATTCTACGAGTTCGAAATCGACGCGCCGTTCGAGGATCTGCCCGAGAAAGTGCGCAAGATTCTTCTGTACGGCTCGGGCAAGCAGGCGATTCCGTTTTCGTACATTAACGAGCGCGGGCGCGCGTCGGTCCGCGAGCATGCGTTCGAAGGCATCATCCCGAATCTGGAGCGGCGCTATCGCGAGACCGATTCGGCGGCGGTGCGCGAAGAACTCGCGAAATACCAAAACAATCAGCCGTGCCCGGCGTGCGAAGGCACGCGTCTGCGGCGCGAAGCGCGCTTCGTGAAAGTCGGCGCAGAAGAGCAGGCGCGCGGCATCTATGAAATCAGCGGCTGGCCGCTACGCGATGCGCTCGGCTATTTCCAGACGCTGCGTCTGGAGGGCGCGAAGGGCGAAATCGCCGACAAGGTCATCAAGGAAATCGTCGCGCGGCTCTCGTTTCTGAACAACGTCGGGCTGGATTATCTGTCGCTGGAACGCAGCGCGGAGACGCTTTCGGGCGGGGAGGCGCAGCGCATCCGGCTCGCGTCGCAGATCGGCTCCGGCCTTACGGGCGTGATGTACGTGCTCGACGAGCCGTCGATCGGCCTGCATCAGCGCGACAACGACCGGCTGATCGACACGCTCAAGCATCTGCGCGATATCGGCAATTCGGTGATCGTCGTCGAGCACGATGAGGATATGATCCGCATGGCCGATTACGTCGTCGACATGGGACCGGGCGCGGGCGAGCACGGCGGCGTGATCGTCGCGCAAGGCACGCCGGTGCAGGTGCAAAAGGACGCGAATTCCATTACCGGGCAGTATCTGTCCGGCAAGCGCACGATCAGCCATCCCGCCGAGCGCACCGCGCCGGACGAGCGCATGCTGCGCATCGTCGAGGCGTACGGCAACAATCTGAAGCGCGTGACGCTCGATTTGCCCGTCGGACTTCTGACCTGCGTGACGGGCGTGTCAGGCTCGGGCAAGTCGACGCTCATCAACGACACGCTGCAGCACGCGGTCGCGCAGCATCTGTACGGCTCGGCGACGGAGCCCGCACCGTACGAGTCGATCGAAGGTCTCGAACACTTCGACAAAGTGATCGCCGTCGATCAGTCGCCGATCGGCCGCACGCCGCGCAGCAATCCGGCCACTTACACCGGACTGTTCACGCCCATCCGCGAACTGTTCGCAGGCGTGCCGGCGGCGAAGGAGCGCGGCTACGACCCCGGCCGCTTCTCGTTCAACGTGAAGGGCGGCCGCTGCGAAGCCTGTCAGGGCGACGGCGTTCTGAAGGTAGAAATGCACTTTTTGCCGGATGTCTACGTTCCCTGCGACGTGTGTCACGGCAAGCGCTACAACCGCGAGACGCTGGAAGTCCAGTACAAGGGCAAGAACATCAGCGAAGTGCTGGACCTGACGGTCGAGGCCGCGCACGAGTTCTTCAAGGCGGTGCCGGTGGTGGCGCGCAAGCTGAAAACGCTGCTCGACGTCGGTCTCGGCTATATCCGGCTCGGCCAGTCCGCGACGACGCTATCGGGCGGCGAGGCCCAGCGCGTCAAGCTTTCGCTGGAACTGAGCAAGCGCGATACCGGTCGGACGCTATATATCCTCGACGAGCCGACGACCGGTTTGCACTTCCACGACATCGCGCTTTTGCTCGAAGTGATTCATCGATTGCGCGATCAGGGTAATACTGTCGTAATCATCGAGCATAATCTCGACGTAATCAAAACTGCCGACTGGGTCATCGATCTCGGTCCGGAAGGCGGCGCCGGCGGCGGGCAGATCATCGCCCAGGGGACGCCGGAGCAGGTTGCGAAGTCGAAGGCGAGCTTTACCGGCAGATATCTGGCACCCTTGTTGCAACGAGCCAAATCGGCGGCCTGATTCACGGCGCCGGTCTGGCTGCCGAAGCGCTGTCAGCCGGACCGTCGAAATGCGCCGCGCGCGCCGCGGCACGAATAACCGTCGTACGCAGCAGGGGAAAAGGAACGCAGTCATGGCGAAGCGCAACGAAGCGGCCAACGAGGAAGCGCGTGTACGGGACCTGCCCACGCGCCACGTCAGGCTGACGAGCGACATGAGCTTGCCGAAGCTGTCGGCGGTGGAGATCGGCAGCTACGTCCTTGCGCTGCTGGCGCTGTATCTCACGCTCAGGCTGCAATTGCTCGGCGGCCTGCTCGCCGGCATGCTGGTTTTTCAGCTTACGCACATGATCGCGCCGCTGATCGAGCGGCATGTGGTCAGCCGGGGCGCGCGTCTCATCGCGGTCGGGCTGATTTCGGCGATCATCGTCGGCGGGCTGACGGGCGCGACCATCGCCACCATCGAACATTTCGAGCGCGACTTCCCGAGCGTCCAGAAATTGCTCGATCAGCTGATGAGCATCACGTCGAGCGCGCGGCTGTCCGTGCCCGACTGGCTCGCGAATTACCTGCCCGTGGACACCGTGCAGATGAAGGACAAAGCCACCGAGCTGATGCACAAGCACGCCGAGATGCTCCAGCAAGGCGGCAAGGAGATGGCGCGCGGCTTCGGTCATATCGTAATCGGCATGATCGTCGGCGCGATTATCGCGGTGAGCGCGCCGCGGGCGACGCACCATCGGCTGCCGCTTTCCACCGCGCTCGTCGCGCGCGTGTCGCGCTTTTCCGATGCCTTCCGCCGCATCGTGTTCGCGCAAATCAAGATTTCAGCGATCAACGCAGTCTTCACCGCGCTGTATCTTCTCGTCGCACTGCCGCTCTTTCACGAACGGCTGCCGCTTTCGAAAACGCTCGTGCTCGTCACGTTCATCGTCGGGCTGCTGCCGGTGATCGGCAATCTCATTTCGAACACGATCATCGTCGGCATTTCGCTGTCGGTGTCGTTCGGCACGGCGGTCGCGTCGCTCGCGTTCCTGATCCTGATCCACAAGCTCGAATACTTCCTGAACGCGCGCATCATCGGCGGGCAGATCGAGGCGCGCGCGTGGGAACTGCTACTCGCGATGCTCGCAATGGAAGCCGCGTTCGGCATTCCCGGCGTCATCGCCGCGCCGATTTTCTACGGATATATCAAGCGCGAGCTGATTTATCTGCGGCTCGTCTGAGCGTAAAAAAGCCCGCCTGAACCGGCGGGCTTTGTCTTTCCGAAAGCGCGATCTAGCGGAACACGACCGTCTTGTGTCCGTTGAGCAGAATGCGATGCTCGGCATGCCACTTCACCGCGCGCGCGAGCGTCACGCATTCGACGTCGCGGCCGATCGCCGTCAGTTGATCCGGCGTCATGTTGTGATCGACGCGCTCCACTTCCTGCTCGATGATCGGGCCTTCGTCGAGATCGGACGTGACGTAGTGCGCGGTCGCGCCGATCAGCTTCACGCCGCGATCGAACGCCTGATAGTACGGCTTCGCGCCCTTGAAGCTCGGCAGGAACGAGTGATGAATGTTGATCGCGCGTCCCGACAGCTTCGCGCACAAATCCGGCGACAGAATCTGCATGTAGCGCGCGAGCACGACGAGATCGGTGTCGTGCTGATCGACGATTTCCATCACGCGCGCTTCCTGCGCGGCCTTCGCTTCGGACGTCGCGTTGAGCAGCGGAAGATGATGGAACGGGATGTCATAGCTCGCCGCGAGCTGATAAAAATCCTTGTGATTCGAGATGATCGCCGGAATCTCGATCTGCAATTGCCCGGTGCGATAGCGGAACAGCAGATCGTTCAGGCAATGGCCAATCTTCGACACCATGATGACGACGCGCGGCTTGACCGATGCGTCGTGCAGTTCCCAGCGCATGCCGAATTCATCGGCGAGATCGCTGAACGACTTGCGCAGCGCGTCGAGGCCCGGATCGCCGCCGACTTGCTGGAAATGCACGCGCATGAAGAACTCGCCGGTGCGGCTGTCGCCGAACTGCGCGGAATCGAGGATATTGGCGCCGAGATTGAACAGGAAGCCCGACACGGCATGCACGATTCCCGGCCGGTCCGGGCACGACAACTTCAGATAAAAACTATGTTCGGTCGACATGACCTTTCCTCGTTCGGTTCTTTCAAATTTGCGGCGCTTCGAACAGCGCGTCGATGCCTTCGCACGCGTCTTCGTCGATCCACTGATGACGCAGCATGCAATCGAGCGTCGCGAGACTCGCATCGACGGTGAGCTTGCCCTCTTCGATCCAGCGCGCGACGTCCTCGATGCGCGCAAGGCGATGCTCGCCGACTTCGCCGTCCTGATTGTGCGGCGCGAAATCGGGCGGCAGGGAGACGTCGTACACGAAGATCTGCTCGGCCTGCGTGCCTTCCGGAAGCGACTGAAGCACATGAAACGTGCGGCCGGGTGTCGCCGTCGAAGCGAGTTCGGCGCTCATGCCCGCCTCTTCCCAGCATTCCTTCACGAGCGTCGGCATGAGTGCGAAACCCCAGCCGATGCCGCCCGCGACGACGTTGTCGAGCATGCCGGGATCGGTCGCCTTGGTGTCGCTGCGGCGCGCGATCCACAACTGCGGCGCCTTATCCCGGTATTTTACGATGCCGTTCAGATGCACCGCGTAGGTCATCGTGCCGAAGAAGCGCGACGCCGCACGCTCGATGAACGCGAGCGGCGCGGCGTCGAAGCCGTTGCGGATCGCGTAGGTTTCGTCGCGCCAACCGGGAATCTTGCCTTCGGCGAAAAGCGCGCCGATGACCGCGCCGAGCGCGGCGCTGCGCGCGTTCACATCGGCGAGCGCTGCGTGCAGGCGAACCGAAGCGGCGTCGATCACGAAGACGTCCGGCCAGCGGCGCAGCGCGTCGACGTCGGATCGGCGAATCCAGCCGACGCGTTCATCGCCGATAAAGAACGGTAGGTGCGCGGCGGCGTCGAAGCGGCGTGCGGCAACGATCGAAGCGAGCGGCATCTCTCAGTCCTTGAGCGCGACGCGAATGCCGAGCGCGATGAACGTGACACCCGCGAGCCGGTCGAGCCACACGCCCACGCGCGGACGGCGCTTCAGCCACGCGCCGATCATTCCCGCGCCGATGCCGAAAAGCGAAAACACGACGACCGTCTGCAGCATGAAGAGCGCGCCGAGTTCGAACATCTGCAGCATCACGCTTTGCGCGCCGTGCGGATCGACGAACTGCGGCAGGAACACGATGAAGAACAGCGTCACTTTCGGATTCAACATGTTGCCGATCACGCTCTGGCGGAACACGGTCGTAAGCGGCTGGCTCGGGCGCGCGTGCGCGGTCGCGAGGCCGTGGCTGCGCAGCGCCTTGATGCCGATCCACACGAGATACGCCGCGCCCGCCAGTTTCACCGCCTGAAACGCCATCGGCGACGAACGCAGCAGTGCTGCAACCCCGAGCGCCGCGAGCGTCGTATGGAAGATCACGCCGAATGCGAACCCGCACGCCGCGACCACGCCCGCGAGCCGTCCTTGCGAAATGCCGCGCGCGAGCACCTGAAGATTGTCCGGCCCCGGCGCGACGGTGATCGCGACGGAAGCCGCGAGAAAGAGCAGAAAGTTGGGCATGTCAATGTCCGGCGAATTCGCACACGGTATAAAGCGGCACGCCATTTTCGCGCAGCAGTTTCGAGCCGCCGAGATCCGGCAGATCGATGATCGCCGCCGCCTCGACTACTTGCGCGCCGAGCCGCTCCAGCAGGATCTTGCCGGCCATCATGGTGCCGCCGGTCGCGACCAGATCGTCGACGATCACGACGCGGTCGCCCGGCTTGCACGCATCCTCGTGAATCTCGACGGTCGCGCGGCCGTATTCCAGCTCGTACGACTGTTCGAGCGTCTTGTACGGCAGCTTGCCCTTCTTGCGGATCGGCACGAAACCGAGGCTCAGCTCGTACGCGAGAATCGGCCCGATGATGAAGCCGCGCGCGTCCATGCCGGCGATCACGTTCACGTTTTCGTCGATATAGCGCTGCACGAACAGGTCAATCAGCATGCGCAGCGCCTTGCGGTCTTGCAGGATGGTCGTGATATCGCGGAACTGCACGCCGGGTTGCGGCCAGTTATCGACGGTGCGCACGCGCTCCTTGATGAAACGCGCGGCGTCGAGCTGGGCGTGCGAGGGGGTAATGGACATGACTTCTCCGGAGTCCGCGCCGTGAGGCCGCGCGTTCGCCTTGGTGACAAAAGAGGGAAGCTAGGCTGCCCGGCGATTGCGCGAGAGCCGTTCCTCGGCTTGCGCCAGCACTTCGGGCAGGCCGCGCAGCACGACGATATCGTTCGCGCGCAGCTTGGTTTCGGGGTCCGGTGCGACGCCCCGGATGCCGTGGCGCCGGATCGCGGTCACTTCGACACCGTTGCCGACGAGTCCGAGATCGTCGAGCGAATGCCCGACGGCTTCGGAATTTGCGTCGATGGGTACGGATTGTAGCCGGACCTGCTCGTGGCCATCGTCGTCGTCGACGTCGTCGGCGCCGTGGAAATAGCCGCGCAGCAGGCTGTAGCGCGCATCGCGCATTTCCTCCACGCGCCGCACGACGCGGCGCATCGGCACGCCCATCAGGACGAGCGTGTGCGATGCGAGCATCAGGCTGCCCTCGACGATCTCCGGAATCACTTCCGTCGCGCCCGCCGCGGTGAGCTTTTCGAGATCGGCGTCGTCGACGGTGCGCACGATCACCGGCAAAGTCGGCGCGAGTTCGTGGATGTTGTGCAGCACGCGCATCGCGGACGGCGTGTTCGCGTACGTGATCGCGACCGTCGCCGCGCGATGAAGGCCCGCCGCGAGCAGCGATTCGCGCCGTCCGGCATCGCCGAACACGACCGATTCGCCCGCCGCCGCTGCCGCCGCCACGCGATCCGGGTCGAGATCGAGCGCGACATACGAAATGCCCTCTTGCTCCAGCATGCGCGCGAGGTTCTGTCCGGCGCGGCCGTATCCGCAGATGATGACGTGGCCGCTCTGCTTCAGGCTCTGCGTCGCGATTTTCGTCATTTGCAGCGATTGCAGCATCCATTCCGTCGACGAGAGCCGCAGCACGATCCGGTCCGCGTTCTGGATGATGAACGGGGCGGCGAGCATCGAGAGCAGCATCGCGGAAAGAATGGCTTGCAGGATCGTGGAATCGACGAGATGCGAATCCAGAATCAGATTCAGCAGCACGAAGCCGAACTCGCCCGCCTGCGCGAGACCGAGGCCCGTACGCATCGCGACGCCCGGCGTCGCACCGAAGGCGCGCGCGAGACCGGTGATCATCACCGCCTTGAGCAGGATCGGCACGACGAAAAAGCCGAGCACGAGAAACGGATGCTCCCAGATCACGCGCGGATTCAGCAGCATGCCGGTCGTCACGAAGAACAGACCGAGCAGCACGTCGCGGAAAGGCTTGATGTCCTCTTCCACCTGATGCCGATACGGCGTCTCCGCGATCAGCATGCCCGCGATGAACGCGCCGAGCGCAAGCGACAGACCGAACTTGTCGGTGATGAACGCCGCGCCCAGCGTCACGAGCAGCAGGTTCAGCATGAACAGCTCTTGCGAGCGGCGCCGCGCGACGAGGTCGAACCAGCGCGTCATGAACTTCTGGCCGATGAAAAGCAGCACCGTCAACGCGATGACGATTTTCACCGCGGCGATGCCGAGCCACATCGCGAGCTGCGACGACTGGCCGTTGCCGAACGCCGCGATGATGATGAGCAGCGGCACGACCGCCAGATCCTGAAACAGCAGCACGCCGAAGATGTTGCGGCCGTGCTCGGATTCGAGCTCGAGCCGCTCGGCGAGCAGCTTGCTGACGATGGCGGTCGAGGACATGGACATCGCGCCGCCGAGCGCGAAGCTCGCCTGCCACGACATGCCGATCCAGAAATTGGCGATCCAGCCGAAGATCATCGCGAGCGCGATGGTCGCGCCGACCTGGCTCGCGCCGAGTCCGAACACGATGCGCCGCATCGAGCGCAGCTTCGAGAGCGAAAACTCGAGCCCGATGGAGAACATCAGGAACACGACGCCGAATTCGGCGAGATGCTGCGCGCGGTCGGTGTCCGGCGCGATGCCCGCCGCGTGCGGCCCGACGATGATGCCGACCGTCAAATAGCCGAGCATCGGCGGCAGGTTGAAATAGCGAAATACGACGACGCCTGCCACGGAGCAGAGCAGCAGCAACAGCGTCATTTCGAGCGGAGAAATCGGCATCCGACTAGCGTCCTCGTTCGTCAGCGTTCCGAGGCGCGTGAATCGGGCGCTCCGGCATCTTAAAAAGGCCCCTGACGACAGGGCTTGCGGGGGCGGATAGACGGCGGCGCACCGGGCTCCGTACGGGGCGGCCCGGAATCGCCTTTGCTATACTCCGCGCATGATAGCGAAAATCAATGGCGACCGGGCGCTGGCGCTGGCTCGCAACGTAATTCAGATCGAAGCCGACGCCGTTCGCGGGCTCTCCGAACTCCTCGACGACAACTTCACGAACGCGGTCGAAACGCTGCTCGGCTGCCGCGGCCGCGTGGTCGTCTCGGGCATCGGCAAGTCGGGCCACGTCGCGCGCAAGTTCGCCGCGACGCTCGCCTCCACCGGCACGCCGGCGTTCTTCGTGCATCCGGCCGAAGCGAGCCACGGCGACCTCGGCATGGTCACCGCCGACGACATCTTCATCGCGCTGTCGAACTCGGGCGAAACCGAGGAGCTCGTCGCCATTCTGCCGCTCATCAAGCGGCTTGGGGCAAAGCTGATCGCGATCACCGGCCGTCCCGAATCGAGTCTCGCGCAACTGGCGGACATGCATCTGAATGCACGCGTCGAAAAGGAAGCGTGTCCGATGAATCTCGCGCCGACGGCCAGCACGACCGCCGCCATGGCGCTCGGCGATGCGCTCGCCGTAGCCGTGCTCGACGCGCGCGGCTTCGGTCCCGACGACTTCGCGCGCTCGCATCCGGGCGGCGCGCTCGGGCGGCGCCTGCTCACCTATGTGCGCGACGTGATGCGCGTAGGCGACGAAGTGCCGGTCGTTTCGCTCGACGCAACCGTTGCGGACGCGCTCTTCCAGATCACCGACAAGCGCATGGGCATGACCGCGGTCATCGACGAAAATCGTCACGTCCACGGCATTTTCACCGATGGCGACCTGCGCCGCATCCTGCAGCGCGACGGCGATTTCCGCGCGTTGAAACTCGCCGATGTCATGACCCGTAATCCGCGCACGATTGCGCCGGATCATCTCGCGGTCGAAGCCGTGGAACTGATGGAGCGCTTTCGCATCAATCAGATGCTAGTCGTGGACGCCGATGCGACGCTGATCGGCGCACTGAACATGCACGACCTCTTCTCCAAGAAGGTAATTTGATGGCGCAGAAGCCTCTCACCGCCGCCGAACGCGCGAGCCGTCTGAAGCTGATGGTGTTCGACGTCGACGGCGTTTTCACCGACGGCAGTCTCTATTTCACCGCCGAAGGCGACGCGATGAAGTCGTTCAATTCGCTCGACGGCCACGGCGTGAAGATGCTGCAGTCGGTCGGCGTGCAGACGGCGATCATCACGGGACGGCAATCGGGCATCGTCGCGGCGCGCGCGCGCGAACTGGGCATCACGCATCTCTATCAGGGCGTCGGCGATAAAACCGTCGCGCTCGCCGAAATTCTCGAAGCCACCGGCATCCCGGCCGACGAATGCGGCTACATGGGCGACGACTGGCCGGATCTCGCGGTGATGCGCCGCTGCGGCTTTGCGGCCGCGCCCGCGAACGCGCATCCCGAAGTAATTCAGCGCGTGCACTGGGTCGCGGAAGCGCGCGGCGGCCACGGCGCCGTGCGCGAAGTCTGCGACGCGATCCTGCGCGCGCAACATCGCTACGACGAACTGCTCGCCGCAGCGCTCGGAGGCTGAGGCCATGCCGCGCCCCGGAAAGCTCGCCTCGCTCCTGCCGCTTCTCGCGGTGGCGGCGCTGGCCGGCATCACCTACTGGCTGCTGCAGGCCACGCTGCCTCCAGCACAGCAGGCGCCCGCGCCCGAGAAGCGCCACACGCCCGACTACTTCGCCAACAACTTTTCGGTTTCCGAGCTCGACGCCACCGGCACGACGCAATATCGTCTGACGGCGAAGTCGATGGTGCATTACGAAGACGACGAGATCAGCGAGCTCACGCTGCCCGCGATGCGAATGTTCCAGCCGATGAAGCCGACCGTCACGGCGACGGCCCAGCGCGGCACGGTCAATGGCGACGTCTCGATCGTCGATCTCTACGACGACGCGCGCATCGTGCGCGCGGCCGGTTACGGAGATCCGCAGATGCAGGCGGATTCCCAGCATTTTCGCGTGCTGGTGAACGACGATGTCATCGAAACGGAAAAACCGGTTAGACTTCAGCGCGGCCCGTCGGTGATGACGGCCTCTGGCATGAACTACAACAACGTGACCCGGGTGATGAAGCTGTTCGGTAACGTGCGCGGCGCGATCGCAGCCACGGATATCAACGGCGGTTCGTCCAAGTAATCCCGGCACTCCCATCCGAATTGTGACTGCATGAACGAAAGGTTCCCTCGTCCCGATGGCGGCCCTGCGCGCGCAATGCTCGCGCGCCGTGCCACGCACGCCGTGCGGGCCGGGCTCGCTGCCGCCCTGACCATCGCGGTCGCGCTGGCCGCGCTGCCGGCGCACGCCGAAAAGGCCGACCGCGACAAACCGCTCAACATCGAAGCGGACAACATGTCGTACGACGATCTCAATCAGAAGAACATCTTCACCGGTCACGTAGTCGCGACGAAAGGCACGATCGTGATCAAGGCCGACCGCGTTGAGGTGACGCAAGACCCGCAGGGTTATCAGTACGCCACCGGCACGTCGACCGGCAACAATCTCTCGTATTTCCGTCAGAAGCGTGACGGTCTGAACGAGTACATCGACGGCAACGCGGTGCGAATCGATTACGACGGCAAGAACGACTTCACGAAGCTCACGACGCGCGCGGTCGTGCGCCGCCTGCAAGGCCTGACGACCGTGCAGGACGAAGTGCACGGCAGCGTGATCACCTATGACGGCCAGAAGGACTTCTACACGGCGAGCGCGGGCAAGGACCAGGCCGGACCCGGCAATCCGAGCGGCCGCGTGCGCGCGATGCTCGCGCCGCGTTCAGGCGGCGCCGCGCCGCTGAACGGTTCGCCTGCCACGCTTTCTCCGTCGAATACCATTCAAGGAACGCCGCAGCAGTGAATTCGCCCGCCATGCCCCACCGTAAGCCGGAAGGCGAGTCGAGTTCGCTCGTCGTCCGCAATCTGAAGAAGCGTTACGGCTCGCGCACCGTGGTGAAGGACGTGTCGCTCGATGTGAAGAGCGGCGAAGTGGTCGGGTTGCTCGGCCCTAACGGCGCGGGCAAGACCACGTCGTTCTATATGATCGTCGGCCTCGTGCCGCTCGATGCCGGCGAAATCGATCTCGACGGCAACTCGATCAGCCTTCTGCCGATCCACCAGCGCGCGCACCTCGGCCTGTCGTATCTGCCGCAGGAAGCATCGGTGTTTCGCAAGCTCACTGTCGAGCAGAACATCCGCGCGGTGCTGGAACTGCAAACCGATGCGTCGGGCAAACGCCTGTCAAAAGACGCCATAACACAGCGCGCCGAAGCCTTGCTCGACGAGTTGCAGATCGCGCATCTTCGCGAGAATCCGGCGCTGTCGCTGTCGGGCGGAGAGCGCCGTCGCGTCGAGATCGCGCGGGCGCTCGCGACCAACCCGAGCTTCATCCTGCTCGACGAACCCTTCGCGGGCGTCGATCCGATCGCGGTGCTGGAAATCCAGAAAATCGTGAAGTTTCTGAAGCAGCGCAACATCGGCGTTTTGATTACCGACCATAACGTACGCGAGACGCTCGGCATTTGCGATCACGCGTACATCATCAGCGACGGCACCGTGCTCGCGGCGGGCGCGCCGAGCGAAATCATCGAGAACGAAAGCGTGCGCCGCGTCTATCTCGGCGAGCATTTCCGCATGTGAGCGCACCGTCGCAAAGGCCGCATTGATAGTGCGCCGCATCATGCGAAAGTTGCAAAACTTACGTGCCGCCCCCGTGGGCGGCATGCGCTTTTTTGGAATCCCCGCGAGGTTTCGCGCGCGTGGCAAACTCTCTACAATGATTAAAACTTTGCCATGAAAGCCAGCCTCCAACTCCGCCTCTCGCAGCATCTTGCGCTGACCCCGCAACTTCAGCAGTCGATCCGGCTGCTGCAGTTGTCGACGCTCGAACTGCAGCAGGAAGTCGCGATGGCCATCGCTCAGAATCCGCTGCTCGAGAACGACGACGACTGGATTGCGAGCCCTTTGCGCGTCGCCGCGGACGGTTCGCTGATCGCGGCGCCGGCCACATCGAGCGCGCCGCCCGATTCGATGATGAGCAACGGCTCCACGTCGAGCAGTTCCAGTTCCGAGCGTTCGGAAAACAGCGAGCCGCAAGGCGTCGACGAGTACAACGGCCTGGGCTCGGACAGCGGTCAGGACTCGAGTTCATGGAATCTGGAAGACTACGGCCGTTCTAACAACGCTTCCGACGACGACGATCTGCCGCCGCTGCAAATCCACGAATCGACCACGACGCTGCGCGACCATCTGACCGCGCAGTTGCGCATGACCGCGGCGAATCAGCGCGATCGGGCGCTCGTCACGTTTCTGATCGAGTCGCTGGACGAGGACGGGTATCTCACGGCATCGCTCGATGAAGTCCAAACCGATCTTCCCGAAGAACTCGAAGTCGATCTCGACGAACTGAGCGCGGCACTCGCGTTGCTGCAGAGTTTCGATCCACCCGGCGTGGGCGGACGCTCGGCATCGGAATGCTTGAAGCTGCAGTTGCTGCGGCTCGATGGCTCGCCAACGCGCACGCTGGCGCTCGAGATCGTCACGAATCATCTGGAATTGCTCGCCGCGCGCGACTTCACGCGCCTGCGGAAACAGTTGAAGGCAAGCGACGACGCCCTCCGGGACGCACATTTGCTGATCAAGTCGCTGGAGCCGTTTCCGGGCGCGGCGTATGGCAAGAGCGAAGCAGACTACGTCGTTCCGGACATTCTCGTGCGCAAGACGTCGGGCGGCTGGACGGCTGAACTCAACCCGGAGATCGTGCCGAAGCTGCGCATCAACCATTTGTACGCGAACATCCTGCGCAACAATCGCGGCGATCCGGGCAGCGGTTCGTTGCGTCAGCAGCTTCAGGAAGCGCGCTGGCTCATCAAGAACATTCAGCAGAGGTTTGAGACGATCCTGCGTGTCGCGCAGGCAATTGTCGAGCGTCAGAAGAACTTTTTTGCACATGGCGAAATCGCCATGCGCCCCTTGGTTTTGCGGGAGATTGCTGATACGCTGGGTTTACACGAGTCGACGGTTTCTCGTGTGACCACAGGCAAGTACATGCTCACCCCATTCGGGACGCTTGAATTTAAGTACTTCTTTGGATCGCACGTTTCGACCGACACAGGAGGCGCGGCATCGTCAACGGCGATCCGGGCCCTCATCAAGCAACTGATAGGAGCGGAAGAGCCCAAAACTCCTCTTTCAGACAGCCGCATCGCCGAACTGCTGGCGGAACAAGGATTCGTGGTAGCGCGGCGCACCGTAGCCAAGTACCGCGAAGCCCTCAAGATCCCGGCAGTGAATCTGCGCAAGTCTCTATGACCCGTCTCTGTAGTCCATCGCGTGTTGCGATGGGCGTTTACCGGCCGCAACGCGAAAGCGCGGACGTGCCGGCCGATGCGCCCCGTTTGTCAAGCGCGCCAGGATGACGCGCCGGCGGGACACATTGCCGACCGGTATCGGACGAGCCGACGTGGCCTAGCGGCCATTAGCTTGGAGAGCAACTATGAATCTGAAGATCAGTGGACACCACCTCGAATTGACGCCTGCGTTGCGCGAGTATGTGATCACGAAACTGGACAGGGTGCTCCGTCATTTCGATCAAGTGATCGACGGCAACGTGGTCCTCTCGGTCGACAATCATAGGGAAAAGGAAAAGAGGCAGAAGGCGGAAATCAACCTGCACCTGAAGGGCAAGGACATTTTCATCGAGAGTTGTGACGCTGATATGTACGCGGCCATCGACCTGATGGTCGACAAGCTGGATCGGCAGGTCATCAAGCACAAGGACAAGATCCAGGGCCACGCCCATGAGTCCGTGAAGTACCGCGGCGAGTCGCATGAGATGGAAGCGCCGTCGCCGTGAGCATGAAGCACGGCATGCACGAAGTCTGATCGCCGGATGACAGCAAAACCCGCCGCCACAGGACGGCGGGACTGATTGGAGGGAGTCCTCGAATATCCGGAAACGATGGATCGGCGCATGCACCGAACCGAAGCCGCCCCGACTGGCGGCTTTTTTGTTGGATTTCTGCCGCTAGGTGATACAAGCCATTGATTTTCAGGGCTTTGTCCTGCACATTGAATTGAAAACCGTGCCATTGCGCGGCGCACCATCGGGCAGTGCCCTGTTCTATAATGGTCCGGTAATTTTCGGGGTCGCACGACAGGCACGCTGCAGGCAACGCCGCCAGCGCACTTTCCGTTTCACCATCGCCGTGAGCGCTTTCAGACAGCGGCCACGATGAGGAGCTATCAGGCCACGCTTTCGCCTGCCAACATGAATCGTTTAGCCAAATTTCTTCCCATCGAGAACGTGGTTCTCGGACTGTCCGTTACCAGCAAGAAACGCGTATTCGAGCAAGCGGGCCTGATTTTCGAGAACCAGAACGGCATCGCTCGCAGCACCGTCACCGACAATCTCTTCGCGCGTGAGCGCCTCGGCTCGACCGGCCTCGGCGAAGGCGTCGCCATTCCGCACGGCCGCATCAAGGGGCTGAAGCAACCGCTCGCCGCCTTCGTGCGTCTCGCCGAACCCGTCGCGTTCGAATCCCCCGACGGCCAGCCGGTCTCTCTGCTCATCTTCCTGCTTGTGCCCGAACAGGCGACGCAGCAGCATCTTGAAATTCTGTCGGAGATCGCCCAACTGCTCTCCGACACCGAGGCGCGCGAGCGTCTGCACAAGGAAGAAGATCGTGACGCGCTCTATCAGGTGCTCACGCAATGGCAACCGTAATAGCCACCCGAACATAGCGTTGCGCGTCCGTGCCGCCTCCGCGCCGGGCGCGCCTCGCTTACGCAAGGCTTCTGGGGCACAATCGGTCAAACGCAGCGCCATGCAGCGTATCGAAGCGACCCGCTTCGTCGTGACGCAAAGGCTGCTCCCGGCTTCCAACGGAGTTCCGGTCTCATGGATACGTCCAGCATCAACGCCCAAAGCATTTTCGACGACAACGCCGCCGCTCTTAAGCTCAGCTGGCTCACCGGGCATGAAGGCTGGGAACGCGGCTTTTCGAGCGAGACGGTCGCCAACGCGACGTCGAGCGCCGACCTCGTCGGTCACCTGAACCTGATTCACCCGAACCGTATCCAGGTGCTCGGCGACGCCGAGATCAACTACTACCAGCGCCAGTCCGACGAAGACCGCTCGCGCCACATGGCCGAGCTGATCGCGCTCGAGCCGCCGTTTCTAGTCGTCGCGGGCGAAGTGGGCGCGCCGCCGGAGCTCGTTCTGCGCTGCACGCGCTCGTCGACGCCGCTCTTCACGACGCGCATGTCGGCGGCGGCCGTTATCGACAGCCTGCGCGCGTACATGTCGCGCATTCTCGCGCCGCGCGCGACGCTGCACGGCGTGTTCATCGACATCCTCGGGATGGGCGTGCTGCTCACCGGCGACTCCGGTCTCGGCAAGAGCGAGCTCGGTCTGGAGCTCATCAGCCGCGGCCACGGACTCGTCGCCGACGACGCCGTCGATTTCGTGCGCCTCGGCCCCGATTTCGTCGAAGGCCGCTGTCCGCCGCTGCTGCAAAATCTGCTCGAAGTGCGCGGCCTCGGACTGCTCGACATCAAGACGATCTTCGGTGAAACCGCCGTGCGCCGGAAGATGAAGCTCAAGTTGATCGTGCAACTCGTGCGCCGGCCGGACGGCGAATTCCAGCGCCTGCCGCTGGAAAGCCAGACCGTCGACGTGCTCGGCCTGCCGATCAGCAAGGTGACGATTCAGGTCGCCGCGGGCCGCAACCTCGCCGTGCTGGTCGAGGCCGCGGTGCGCAACACGATTCTGCAACTGCGCGGCATCGATACCTTGCGCGACTTCATGGATCGCCAACGCCTTGCGATGCAGGATCCCGACAGCCAGTTTCCCGGCAAGCTGATCTGAGCGCGCGCCGAAACGAATCGGGCGCAGGTGCTAAGCTTAGGAAAAGCGAATTTCCCGAGACCCATGCGTATCATCCTGATCACCGGCATCTCCGGTTCCGGCAAGTCCGTTGCGCTGAACGCGCTTGAAGACGGCGGCTACTATTGCGTCGACAACCTGCCGCCGCGCTTTCTGCCCGAACTCGCCGACTATCTCGCGAAAGAAGGCCAGACGCGCCTCGCCGTCGCGATCGACGCGCGTTCGAGTCTCTCGCTCGATGAAGTGCCGTCCATCATCGACAAGCTCTCGAAGGACTTCGATCTGCGCGTGCTGTTCCTCAACGCGAGCACGCAGTCGCTGATCCAGCGTTTCTCCGAGACGCGCCGGCGTCATCCGCTGTCGGGCCCGCCGATGCGCGAAGCCGATGTCGGCGTGCTGAACTCGCTCGCCGAAGCGATCGAACGCGAGCGCGAACTGGTCGCGGGCCTCGCGGAATACGGCCATCAGATCGACACGAGCAATTTGCGCGCGAACGTTCTGCGCGCGTGGGTCAAGCGCTTCGTCGAAACCGACGCCGCCGACCTCACGCTGATGTTCGAATCGTTCGGCTTCAAGCGCGGCGTGCCGCTCGACGCCGATCTCGTCTTCGACGTCCGGACGCTGCCCAATCCGTACTACGACCGCGAATTGCGCCCGTTCACGGGCCTCGACAAACCGATCATCGATTTCCTCACCGCGCAGCCGCTGGTCGGCGAGATGATCGACGATATCGGCGCGTTCGTCGGCAAATGGCTGCCGCGTTTTCGCGACGACAACCGCAGCTATCTCACTGTCGCGATCGGCTGCACGGGCGGCCAGCATCGCTCGGTGTTCATCGCGGAGGCGCTCGCCGCGCGCTTTTGCGAGACGGCAAATGTGATCGTGCGGCATCGTGACGCGCCCATCCCCGCCGGGTAGCGCGATCCACACGCGAACCTGATCGCCGCGCCGGCGGTCCATCCTGGAGGGACGCGATGTCCGCGAATCCTGTTCTGGCCGACTTGCCGCTGTTTCCGCTTCACACCGTGCTTTTTCCCGGCGGCCTGCTGCCGCTCAAGATATTCGAGGCACGCTATCTGGACATGGCGCGCGAGTGTCTGCGCGAGCAGACGCCGTTCGGCGTGTGCCTGCTCAAGAGCGGGCACGAAGTCGCCTCGCCGGGCGATCCGTCGGTGCCGGAAAGCATCGGCTGCCTGGCCGAAATCGCGGAATGCGATGTCGATACCTTCGGTCTCCTGCTCGTGCAGGCACGCGGAACCGATCGTTTCCGGCTCACCGATCATCGTGTCGAGCCGAGCAATCTGATCGTCGGCACGGCCGAGTTGCTGGGTGAAGATCAGCCGCTGCAGGGCGCCGAGGCGCTCGCGAAATTCGGCGCGTGCGCAGAAGTGCTGGAGCGCATCATCGACACGATCAAGGAACGCGAGCCGCAGAATCTGCCCTTCGTCGAGCCCTTTCTATACGACGATCCCACCTGGGTCTCCAACCGCCTCGCCGAAATCCTGCCGATCCCGATGCGCGCACGCCAGAAGCTCATGGAGTTGATGGACGCCGGCGCGCGCATCGACGTCGTGCATCACTACATGCAGCATCATCAACTGCTTTAGAGGAGCGTGCCTGTCAGCGCGTCGAGCAGCTTGCGCACCGGCGCGGGCACGCCATAGGCGTCGATCTTCGCGAGCGACGCCCAGACGGTTTCGAGGTCCATCAAGTCGCGCGGCGCCTGGCGCGCCTCGCCGAGCCGCGGCTCGATATCCAGCTTGAAGTGCGTGAATGCGTGCGACATCGGCGCGAGTCGCTGCAGATGTTCATCGGCGCCGAGACGCTGCGCGACTTGCGCTAGCGCGGCTTCGTCCGCCGCTTCGGGCAGGCTCCACAATCCGCCCCATATCCCGATCGACGGACGCTTCTGCAGCAGGATCGAATCGCCGTCCCTCAGGACCAGCATCCATGTCTTGCGCGTCGGCACGGCTTTCTTCGGGCGCGCGGCGGGCAACTCGCGCTGACGCCCTTCGACCTTCGCCACGCAATCCGATGCGAACGGACAGCGCGCGCAGTCCGGCTTGCCGCGCACGCACAGCGTCGCGCCGAGGTCCATCAGGCCTTGCGTGTAAGCGGTCACATCGTTGTTGTTCGCGGCTTCCGGCAAGAGCGATTCCGCGAGCGTCCACATCGCCTTCTCGACTTTCTTCTCGCCCGGAAAACCTTCGACGCCGAATACGCGCGCGAGCACGCGCTTCACATTGCCGTCGAGGATCGTCGCGCGTGCGCCGAACGCGAACGACGCGATCGCCGCTGCCGTCGATCGTCCGATGCCCGGCAGCAGCGCGAGTTCGTCGACGGTCTGCGGAAACGCGCCACCGTGCTCGTACGCGACGGCCTGCGCGCAGCGGTGCAGATTGCGCGCGCGCGAGTAGTAACCGAGCCCGGCCCAGAGCGCCATGACGTCGTCGATGGGCGCATCGGCGAGCGCCGATACCGTCGGAAAGCGTTCGAGAAATCGCGCGTAGTACGGAATGACGGTGGAAACCTGCGTCTGCTGCAGCATGATCTCCGACAGCCAGATGCGGTAAGCATCGCGCGTGTTCTGCCACGGCAGGTCGTGACGGCCGTGAATGCGTTGCCACGCGATGAGGCGCGACGAAAAATCGGTGAGAGCGAGCATCGGATATTAGCGTTGGCAGCGCGGGCAGAAGTAAGTCGAGCGCTGTCCCTGGACGATTTGCCTGATCGCCGTGCCGCAGACGTGGCACGGCAGGCCCGCGCGATCATAGACGAAATAGTCGAGCTGGAAGTAGCCCGACTCGCCGTTGCTGCCGACGAAATCGCGCAGCGTGCTGCCGCCCTTGTCGATGGCGGCGGCGAGCGTCACGCGCACGGCGTCCGCGAGCAGGTCATAGCGCACGAGAGAGATGCGCCCGGCGGCGGTCGTCGGCCGGATGCCCGCGCGAAAGAGGCTCTCCGACGCATAGATATTGCCGACGCCCACCACGATCCCGCCCGCGAGCAGCGCCTGTTTCACCGACACCTTGCGCCCGCGCGTCTCGCGGAACAGCAGCGCGCCCGAAAACTCCGGCGAAAACGGCTCGACGCCGAGGCTCGCGAGCAGCGGATGTTCGAGCACGTCGCCGTCCGAGCGCGGATGCCAGAGAATCGCACCGAATCGGCGCGGATCGCGAAAACGGAGAATGAAATCGTCGAACACGATATCGACGTGATCGTGCTTCGCCGCCTCGGGCGGCTGCGGCACATGCCGCAGCACCCGCAGCGTGCCGGTCATGCCGAGATGGACGATCAGCCAGCCTTCGACGGTTTCGAACAGCAGATACTTCCCGCGCCGCTCTACTTTGTCGATTTTCAGATGGCCGAGCGTCTTCGGAAGATGCTTCGGGATGGGCCAGCGCAGCGCGGGCGTACGCACGTCGACGTGCTCGACGCGCCGTCCGGCGACATAGGGTTCGATTCCGCGGCGAGTGACTTCGACTTCCGGCAGTTCGGGCATTTTTCTGGAGAGAGACTTGCTCTGGCGTTTGTGCCGGTATTTTAGCGACCGCGTTACAATCGACTGAAACATCGTCTGGATTTCCATGAACTCGTTCGTCATGAAGCTGTTTGCGAAGCGTCAGTCCAGTTCGACGCATTCGTTCGCCGTGCCAATGTCGCGAATCGCCGGCGCCGTTGCGCTCGCGATGGCCGCGCTCGCGTTCGCGCCCGCGCACGCCCAGGCGCAGAACGCCACGCCCGTTCCGAGCGCCGACGATCAGGCCGACGCGCAAAACGCCGCCGATCTGCTGACCGCGCCCGTCAGCGGCGCGGAGACACAGGATCTGCCGAATGTGACAATGTCGAGCCAGATCGTGTTCCAGGTTCTGGCGGCCGAAGTCGCATTGCAGCGCGGCCAGCCCGCGCCCGCATTCCAGACCTATCTCGCGCTGGCCCGCGACACGCACGATCCGCGTTTCGCGCAGCGCGCGACTGAAATCGCGATCGCCGCGCAAAGCCCGAACGACGCGCTCACGTCGGCGCAGCTCTGGCAGCAGTTCGCGCCGCATTCCGATCGCGCGGCGCAGTTGAGCGCATCGCTGCTAATCGTCGGCGGCAAGCCCGAAGACGCGAAGCCGACGCTCGAACGCGAACTCGCGAAGGTGGCACCGGACCAGCGCGGCGACGCCATACTTTCTCTTCAGACCTTACTCGCGCGCGGGCCGAATCGTGTCGGTGGCCTGAACGTGCTCAAGGACCTGACGCAAAACGATCAGAACCGGCCCGAAGCGCAACTCGCGCTCGCACGTCAGCAGCTCGTCGCGGATGATCCGCCGGGCGCGAAGGCATCGCTCGAAAAGGCGTTGCAACTCAAGCCGGACTACCTGCCCGCCGCGCTGACGCTTGCGCGCATGGGCCCGGAAGAGCGCAAGGAAGGCATCGCGTCGTTCGAGAAATACGTCGACAAGAATCCGAAATCGCATGACGCGCGGCTCGCGCTCGCGCAGTTGTATCTGTCCGCCGACAGGCTCGACGACGCGCAGAAGCAGTTCGAGATCATGCGCAAGAACGACCCGAAGGACCTGACGCCGTTGATGGCGCTCGCGCTCATCAACATCCAGAAAAAGCAGTTCGACAAGGCGCAGGACTTCTTGAACCAATACGCGAAGGCGGCGGAAAACACGCCGGGCGCGGATCCTGGTCAGGCCTATATCTATCTCGCGCAACTGGCGCTGGAACAAAAGAACGACGACGCCGCGAGCCAGTGGCTCGACAAGATTCCGCGCACGAGCCAGCAGTATTTGCCTGCGCAGATCACGCGCGCGCAACTGCTCGCGAAGCAAGGCAAGGTCGACGATGCACGCGCGCTGATCGGCAATCTGCAAAGCTCGGATCCGCGCGATCTGGCGCTGCTCGCACGCACCGATTCGGCGATTCTTTTCGAGGCGCATCGCTACAAGGAAGCGGAGGCGAATCTCGCGAAGGCGGTCGCCGCGTTCCCCGACGATCCCGATCTGACGTACGACTACGCAATGGCCGCCGAGAAGAACGGTCACTACGACGTCATGGAAACGCAGCTTCGCACTTTGATGCGGACGCAGCCGAACAACCCGCAAGCGTACAACGCGCTCGGCTATTCGCTCGTCGATCGCAATCAGCGGCTCGACGAAGCGGTGAAGCTGATCGAACGAGCGGTTTCGCTCGCCCCGAACGACGCGTTCATCATGGATAGTCTCGGCTGGGCGCGCTTCCGTCAGGGCAATGCGGCCGAGGCGGAGAAGATCCTCAAGAACGCCTACAACCTTCAGCCGAATGCCGAAATCGGCGCGCATCTGGGCGAGGTGCAGTGGAAGTCAGGGCAGCAGGATCAGGCACGCGCCACATGGCGGCAAGCGCAGAAGCTCGAACCTGACAACGACACGCTCGTCAAAACGCTGAAACGACTTCAGGTGAACGACCTTTGATCGCATTCGATTCATTCGCCGGCGCATCGCTTCGACGCGGCGCGCTCGGCATCGCGGCGGCCGCCGCGCTGGTAATGTCCGGTTGCGCGCTGGAACCGCGCGTTCCCACGACGACGAACGCATCCACGTCGCTCGCGACGCAGACGAGCCGCATGTATCACGGACGCTTCGCCGTGCAGTACAACGACCAGAACGGCACGCCGCGCAACGCCTACGGCAATTTCGACTGGCAGGAGACGGGCGACACCGTCACGCTGCAGTTGCGCAATCCCCTCGGCCAGACGATGGCGATCGTGACTTCATCGCCCTCGCTCGCGACGCTCGAATTGCCGAACCGGCAACCCGTCAGCGCCGACAACGTATCTCAACTCATGCAGAACACGCTCGGCTTCGCGCTGCCGGTCGAAGGGTTGCGCTACTGGCTCCAGCCGTCGGCCGCGCCTAGCTCGCGTGCACAGACCACGCTCGATCCGGGCGCGGACAACGGCCGTCCGAAAGAAATCAAGCAGGACGGATGGACGATCGACTATCTCGCCTATGCCGACGCGCCGGGAACCGGCGTGAAGCGCGTGAATCTCACGCGCAGCGAACCGCCGCTCGACATCAAGCTCGTGCTCGATCAATAACTCAGCCGCTTTCGGTTCAAAGCATCACGCATGTCCTCATCGAACGAAACGCTTCGTGACTGCCTCGCGCCAGCGAAGCTGAATCTTTTCCTGCACATCACGGGCCGCCGTCCGGATGGCTACCATTCGCTGCAGACCGTTTTCCAGTTGCTCGACTGGGGCGACCATCTGCACTTCAGGCGTCGCGACGACGGCGTCATCATGCGCAAGACCGACGTGCCGGGCGTGCCCGAAGAACACGATCTCGTCGTGCGGGCCGCACGTTTGCTCCAGCATCACACGCGGACGAAGTTCGGCGCGGAGATCGAGATCGACAAGCGTTTGCCAATGGGTGCGGGCCTCGGCGGAGGCAGTTCCGACGCGGCGACAACTCTTTTAGCGTTAAATCGTCTCTGGGGTGTTGATCTTTCGCGTGAGATTCTGCAGAATCTCGGCCTGCAACTGGGCGCGGACGTGCCGTTTTTTGTCTTCGGGCAAAATGCTTTCGCAGAAGGTGTAGGTGAGGCGCTCCAGGCAGTCGATCTGCCGAAACGTTTCTTCCTCGTAGTAACGCCTGATGCTCACGTCCCCACCGCGGCGATTTTCTCCGAAAAAAGCTTGACACGGGATACGAAAGTCGTCACAATGATGGACTTTCTTGCACAGCAAAGGTCAGACACAAACTGGCCAGACAGCTTCGGTCGAAACGACATGCAGGCTGTGGTTGCAGGAAAGTACGCGGAAGTTGCAAAGGTGCTCGAGTGGTTTTCCAATCTCGCACCGGCGCGAATGACCGGATCTGGAGCAAGCGTGTTTGCCGCTTTCGCCAGCCGAGCCGAAGCAGAAATGGCGCAAGCCAAATTGCCGGCAAGCTGGAAGAGTGTGGTAACGGCAAGTCTGGATTCTCATCCTCTCTTCGCTTTCGCGTCATAGGTTTCGTTTTGCCGGGTATGTCCTACACTTCCCGGCGAGACTCAGAGTTGTGTAGGGGAGTCGCCAAGTTGGTCAAGGCACCGGATTTTGATTCCGGCATGCGAGGGTTCGAGTCCTTCCTCCCCTGCCATTCCTTTTCTCGCGTTTTTCCTCTCGCCTCCAGCCGCAGACAGGTGCACGATGAGCAGTGACGGCCTGATGGTTTTTACTGGCAACGCTAATCCCGCGCTTGCACAGGAAGTCGTCAAAATCCTTGGTATTCCTCTCGGCAAAGCGATGGTCAGCCGCTTCTCAGACGGCGAGATCATGGTCGAGATTCAGGAAAACGTTCGGGGCAAAGACGTATTCGTTCTGCAGTCCACCTGCGCTCCCACGAACGACAACCTGATGGAACTGATGATCATGGTCGATGCGCTCAAGCGCGCATCCGCAGGCCGGATCACCGCAGCCATCCCCTACTTCGGCTATGCGCGCCAGGACCGCCGTCCGCGTTCCGCGCGAGTGGCCATCTCGGCGAAGGTCGTCGCGAACATGCTGGAAATTGCCGGCGTCGATCGCGTGATCACCATGGACCTTCACGCCGACCAGATTCAAGGCTTCTTCGACATCCCCGTCGACAACATCTACGCAACACCCGTTCTTCTCGGCGATCTGCGCAAGCAGAACCATGACCATCTGCTGGTCGTGTCGCCGGACGTCGGCGGCGTGGTGCGCGCGCGTGCGCTCGCCAAGCAGTTGAACACGGACCTCGCGATCATCGACAAGCGCCGTCCGAAGGCGAATGTCGCTGAAGTGATGAACATCATCGGTGAAGTGGAAGGCCGCACCTGCGTCATCATGGATGACATGGTCGACACCGCCGGCACGCTGTGCAAGGCCGCGCAAGTATTGAAGGATCGTGGCGCGAAACAGGTTTTCGCATACGCGACGCACCCCGTTCTGTCGGGCGGCGCGGCGGCGCGCATCACGGCGTCGGAGCTGGACGAACTCGTCGTCACGGACACGATTCCCCTTTCGGCCGAATCGCTTGCGTGCGCGAAGATCCGTCCGCTGTCGAGCGCGGGTTTGCTCGCGGAGACGTTCTCCCGAATCCGGCGCGGCGACTCGGTGATGTCGCTCTTCGCCGAAGGTTAATCAGAATCGAGCAAGGAACGCGAAGCAGAGGCTTCGCGTTTTTGCATGATCGGCGCGAACGGACGAAGGTTCGCGTCGCTTGTTGTGGGATCACCCGTTTTCGATGATCCCGGTTTCCCTGCCTGGTCGCGGGCAGATATAGGAGTCGAATATGAAAGTCGTCGCTTTCGAGCGTAGCAAGCAAGGTACGGGTGCGAGCCGCCGCCTGCGTAACTCGGGCAAGACCCCGGGTATCGTGTACGGCGGTGAAACGGACGTTCAACTGGTCGAACTCGACCACAACGCCCTGTGGCACGCCCTGAAGAAAGAAGTTTTCCACTCGTCGATTCTCGACCTGGAAGTGGCCGGCAAGTCGCAACAAGTTCTGCTGCGCGACGTGCAATACCACCCGTTCAAGCAGCTCGTGCTGCACGTGGACTTCCAGCGCGTCGACGCGAAAAAGAAGCTGCACACCAAGGTGCCGCTGCATTTCATGAACCAGGAAACCAACCCGGCCGTGAAGCTGTCGGGCGCGGTGATCTCGCACGTCGTGACGGAACTGGAAGTGGAATGCCTGCCGGCAGACCTGCCTGAGTTCCTGGAAATCGATCTGGCGAAGATCGAAGCCGGCCAGACGATGCACGCGAAGGACATCCCGCTGCCGAAGGGCGTGAGCCTGACGGTCTCCGTCGAGGCGGAAAATCCGGTGGTGGCTTCGGCGACCATTCCGGCTGCCGTCGTGTCGGAAGGGACTGGCGAAGCTGAAGGCGACAAGCCGGCAGCCGAGTAAGCACGCGGAATATCGCTATCCTCTCGATCCGTTCGCAAGAACGGTCGACGTGACCCGCCGGCGCGCAAGCCCCGGCGGGTTTTTTTTCGTTCTACAAGACTCGACATGATCAAGCTGATCGTCGGCCTGGGCAATCCGGGCGCCGAATACACGGCGACGCGGCATAACGCGGGCTTCTGGTTCGTCGACCAGTTCGCACGCGACGCCGGCGCCACGTTGCGCGAAGAGCGCCGTTTCCACGGTTTCTACGGCAAGGGACGTCTGCACGGCCACGAAGTGCATCTGCTCGAACCGCAGACGTTCATGAATCGCTCAGGGCAATCGGTCGTTGCGCTCGCGCAGTTCTTCAAGATTCTCCCCGACGAAATTCTCGTCGCGCACGACGAACTCGATCTTCCGCCCGGCACCGTCAAGATGAAGCTCGGCGGCGGCAGCGGCGGCCACAACGGCCTGAAGGACATCTCCGCGCATCTTTCGTCGCAGCAGTACTGGCGGCTGCGCATCGGGATCGGGCATCCGCGTGATCTGATTCCCGAAGGCGCGCGCGCGGGCGCGAAACCCGATGTCGCGAACTTCGTCCTCAAGCCGCCGCGCCGCGAGGAACAGGACGTGATCGATCAGTCGATCGAGCGCGCGCTCGCCGTGATGCCGTTCGTCGTCGCAGGCGAAACCGAGCGTGCGATGATGAACCTGCACCGCAATTCTTGATTTGGAGCCGACAGTGAGCCGTTTCTGGAGCGATATCGTCCATCGTCTGACGCCGTATGTGCCGGGCGAGCAGCCCGCGCTGGCGCATCCCGTCAAGCTGAACACCAACGAGAATCCGTATCCGCCGTCGCCGCGCGTCGTCGATGCAATCCGCCACGAGCTCGGCGCGGACGGCGCGTCGCTGCGCAAATATCCGGATCCGACCGCGCGTGCATTGCGCGAGGCCGTCGCGAACCATCACGGATTGCGCATCGAGCAGGTTTTCGCGGGCAACGGTTCGGACGAAGTGCTCGCGCACGCGTTCCAGGCGCTGCTCAAGCACGACAAGCCGATCCGCTTTCCCGACATAACCTACAGCTTTTATCCCGTGTACGCGCAGCTTTACGGCGTCGAATACGAGACCGTGCCGCTGAACGCCGATTTCGCCATCGATGTCGACGATTACCGCGCGCCATGCGGCGGCGTGCTGCTGCCGAATCCGAATGCGCCGACGGGCCGCGCCCTGCCGCTGTCGGAAATCGAAGTGCTGCTGAAGGCGAATCCGGATGCACCCGTCATCATCGATGAAGCGTATGTGGACTTCGGCGCGGAATCGGCCGTGAATCTGATCGACGCCTATCCGAACCTGCTCGTCGTGCAGACGACGTCGAAAGCGCGTTCGCTGGCGGGTATGCGCGTCGGCTTTGCGTTCGGCGATCCGGCGCTCATCGAGGCGCTCACGCGCGTGAAGGACAGCTTCAATTCGTATCCGCTCGACCGCCTCGCGCAAGTCGCGGCAATCGCGTCGTACGAAGATCAGGCGTGGTTCGAGGAAGGTTGCGCGAAGGTGATCGCGAGCCGCGAGAAGTTGAGCGCGCAGCTACAGACGCTTGGATTCGATGTCGTTCCGTCCGCAGCCAACTTCGTCTTCGCGAAACATCCCGCGCACGATGCCGCGACGCTCGCCGCGGCGCTAAAGTCGAAGGAAATTTTCGTGCGCCACTTCAAACTGCCGCGCATCGATCAGCATCTGCGCATTTCCATCGGCACGCCGGCCGAATGCGATGCGCTCGTCGCTGCATTGACGGAGATCGTCGCTTAGGAATTGCCCTTCGCGGCCATCAGCGCGTGGTACTTGGCCATCAACTGTTCGGGCGATTCGGCGTGCGCAGGATCGCGCGGAATGCATTCCACCGGGCACACTTGCTGGCACTGCGGCTCGTCGAAATGGCCGACGCATTCCGTGCATTTGTTCGGGTCGATGACGTAAATCTCGGGACCCATCGAAATTGCGTCGTTCGGGCACTCGGGCTCGCAAACGTCGCAGTTGATGCACTCGTCGGTAATGATCAGGGACATGCTTCACTCTCTTCTTGCCGGATGGCTTCCGGCATAAACCCGCGCACCTTCGCAGATAAGTGCGCGGGCCCGGCGTCTCAAGGCGCCGCCGGATCTTTCTGCGTCTGCTCGCCGACCTTGTCCATCAACCGCTTTTCCACCGACGGGAACACGAACTTGCTCACGTCGCCGCCAAGCTGCGCGATCTCGCGCACGATGGTGCCGGAGATGAACTGATATTGATCGGACGGCGTCATGAACATCGTCTCGACATCGGGCAGCAGATAGCGGTTCATCCCGGCCATCTGGAATTCATACTCGAAATCGGAGACGGCGCGCAATCCGCGCACGATCACGCGCGCGTTGTTCTTGCGCACGAAATCCTTCAATAGCCCGGTGAAACTGCTCACCTGCACGTTCGGATAATGCCCGAGGACCTCGTGCGCGATATCGAGCCGTTCCTGCAGCGAGAAAAACGGCTTCTTCGCGCGGCTGTCCGCGACGCCCACGACGAGCTGATCGAAAATGCTCGATGCGCGCCGCACGATGTCTTCATGCCCGCGGGTGAGCGGGTCGAACGTACCCGGATACACGGCGACAACCATGAGCTTCTCCTCTTCTATTTACACTGGGCCGCGTGGCTGCGACGACCAGCTCTGCCTCGTTTCCCGCGAAATCGGCTGCGTCGAAATCGGGAACGCGCATTATTCCTCATTTTCGCGGCGCAGCAAATGATAGCGGACGGCGCCCGCCTTGCCCTCGCGCACGACGCTCCAGCCGGCGAGCGCATCGATGCCGGACATGTCCAGCGCATCGCCGCATTCGACGTAAATCGCGCCATCGGGCGAAGCGAGCGGCGCCGTCAGCTCGAGCGCCCGCAATAGCAACGCGTGATCGCCGAAAGGCGGATCGAGAAAGATCACGTCGAACGAACCGGGCGCGAGGCTCGCGACGAGCCGCAGCGCATCGGCCTCCGCGATCTCGATGTTGTGCGCGCCGAGCTTGGCCTGATTCGCGCGGATCTGAGCGGCCGCCTTCGCGCTTCGTTCGATCATCAGCACGCGCGCCGCGCCGCGCGACGCGGCTTCGAAACCGAGCGCGCCGCTACCGGCGAACATGTCGAGACAACGTTGTCCGGAGAGATCCTGGCCGAGCCAGTTGAAGAGGGTCTCACGCACGCGATCCGGCGTGGGCCGAAGGCCATCGAGATCGAGCACGGGCAGCGGCGTGCGCTTCCAGTCTCCGCCGATGATGCGGATCGTGTGCGGTTTGCCGCCGCGCGATGGCGTGTGGCTGGTCAGGGCGGAGCGGGTAGCGGACGAGCGAGGCATAAAAGGAAGGTGGGAGTCGGGCGCGCCGGGCGTGTTTTTGCTTGAGATCGGATGGCGCGAGCAATGAAAGCCAACGTTACCACACGCACGCCATCACGGGAGCCGCACGGGCGCGCACGGCAGCGCCTGATAAAATATGCCGCTTCCATCCCATCGCGCGGGCCTCGCGCAAAAACGACTCGAAAGCGCGCACAGGGCCATCGGATCACGCGCGCATCATCGTCACACATCCATGTTCAGCTTCTTCAAGAAATTCAAAAAGCCGGCTGATGCGCCGCTCGACGCGCCTCAGGACGAATCCGTCGAGGCGGCCGAAGACGAAGAAATCTCCGACGCCGAGCTGGAACGTCAGGCGCTTTCCGCCGAAACGCCGTCGGAGGAAGTGCAGCCGGAGGAACCGGCGCCCGCGGAAACCGTCGCTCCCGCTGCGCCCACGCCGCCCGCCGCACCGCCCTCGGAGGAATCGAAGGAATACTGGCAAGGACGCACGCAATCGCAATGGGCGCGCGGCCCAGAGACGGATCAGGCGAGCGAGGAAGTCGTGCCGCCGCCGACGCTCGATGCGGCCGCGAAAAAATCGTGGATCTCGCGTCTGCGGCACGGTCTTTCGAAGACGAGCTCCAATCTGACGGGGATTTTCGTCAGCGCGAAGATCGACGAGGATCTCTACGAAGAGCTCGAAACCGCGCTGCTCATGTCCGACGCCGGCGTCGATGCAACGGAATTCCTGCTCGAATCACTGCGCGAGAAGGTGCGCGCGGAACGCCTGACGGACGCCTCGCAGGTCAAGAAGGCGCTGCGCGAACTGCTCGTCGATCTGCTGCGCCCGCTCGAGAAATCGCTGATGCTCGGACGCGCGCAACCGCTCGTCATCATGATCGCGGGCGTGAACGGCGTCGGCAAGACGACGAGCATCGGCAAGCTGGCGAAGCATTTGCAGCGCTTCAATCAGTCGGTGATGCTCGCCGCCGGCGACACGTTCCGCGCCGCCGCGCGCGAACAGCTGACGGTCTGGGGCGAGCGCAACAACGTGACGGTGATCGCGCAGGAAAGCGGCGACGCCGCCGCCGTGATCTACGACGCGGTCGGCGCGGCGCGCGCACGCAAGATCGACGTGATGATGGCCGACACCGCCGGACGTCTGCCGACGCAATTGCATCTGATGGAAGAGCTGCGCAAGGTGCGCCGCGTGATCGCGAAGGCAATGCCCGATGCGCCGCACGAAGTGCTGCTCGTCATCGACGCGAACACGGGTCAGAACGCGCTCGCGCAGGTCAAGGCGTTCGACGACGCGCTCGGTCTCACCGGCCTCGTCGTCACGAAACTCGACGGCACCGCGAAGGGCGGCATTCTCGCGGCCATCGCGCGTCAGCGGCCGGTGCCGGTGTATTTCATCGGCGTGGGAGAGAAAGTCGAGGACTTGCAGCCGTTCAGCGCCGAAGAATTCGCCGACGCGTTGCTCGGCTGAACGTGAAACGAGCGCCCGCGTGGCGCTCTTTTTTATCGCGCGAAGAGCAAGGAAGCCGCGATCCACCACATCACGCAGCCGACGATCACATCGAGCACGCGCCACGACACGTCTTTCTCGAACCACGGTTCCAGAAGACGCGCGCCGTAGCCGAGCGCCGTGAACCAGACGATCGACGAAGACATCGCGCCGGCCGCGAACCACGCGTCGCCCGGCCAGCCGCGTTGCGCGCCGATGCCGCCGAGCAGCACGACGGTATCGAGATAAACGTGCGGATTGAGCAGCGACAAGGCGAGCACCGTGGATGCCGCGCCCACCGCCGTCTGCGAATCGCCATCCGATGCGTCCAGATGCCCCGGCCCGCGCCACGCCGCGATGAACGCGCGCAAGCCGTACAGGAACACGAAGATCGCGCCGGCCCAGCGGATCACGTCGAGCAGGACGGGCGCACGCGAAATGAGCGCCCCCATGCCGCCGACGCCGAGCCCGATCAACATCACGTCGATGAACGCGCAGATCGACACGACGATTCCTACGTGACGTCGCTTCAAACCCTGCCGCAACACGAAGGCGTTCTGCGCGCCGATCGCGACGATCAGGCTCGCGCCCAATCCCGCCCCCGACAGAAAGCTCGGGAAATCGGCCGTCATTCGGCGTCCGGTTGCTGCGCGGGAGCGGCCCGCGCGAAGGCGTCGATCGTGCTGGCGTGATCGGCGATGCGCGAAATCGTCGGATAAGCGCTCACGTCGATGCCGAAGCGCCGCGCGTTGAACACCTGCGGCACGATGCACAGATCGGCAACGGTCGGCGTGTCGCCGAACGTGAGCGCGCCGACGCGCCTGTCGGCGGCCAGCCGCGTTTCGAGCGACGTGAAACCCATCTCGACCCAATGCCGATACCACGCGTCCTTCACGTCATCCGGCACCTTCACCTGATGCTTCAGGTACTTGAGCACGCGCAAATTGTCGAGCGGATGAATCTCGCACGCGACCTGCATCGCGACCGAACGCACGAACGCGCGATCGGACGGATTCTTCGGCAGGAGCGCCGGCTCGGGATGCGTCTCCTCGAGATACTCGATGATCGCGAGCGACTGCGTGAGAACGTCGTCGCCATCGACGAGCGCCGGCACAATGCCGTCCGGATTCACCGCGCGATATTCGGGCTTCAACTGCTGGCCGCCGTCGCGCAGCAAATGCACGCCCTCGTACTCGTAATCGAGCCCCTTCAGATTCAGCGCGATACGCACGCGATACGCCGCCGAGCTGCGGAAATAGCTGTAAAGCTTCATGGTCGCGGACTCAGACGACGCGCACGGAGAATTCGCCGATGCCGTCGACGCCGCCCTTCAGCACGTCCCCCTTCACGACCGCGCCGACGCCTTCGGGCGTGCCGGTGAAGATGAGATCGCCGGGGAAGAGTTCGAAGAGCGTCGACAGATACGCGACCGTCTCGCCGACCGACCAGATCAGTTGCGAGATGTCCGAGCGCTGCTTTTCCTCGCCGTTGACCGTCAGCCAGATCGCGCTCTTTTCCAGATGCCCGACCTTCGATACGGGATGAATCGGGCCGATCGGCGCGGAGCGGTCGAAACCCTTCGCCGTGTCCCACGGACGGCCGAGCTTCTTCGCTTCGGCTTGCAGGTCACGGCGCGTCATGTCGAGCCCGAGCGCGTAGCCGTAGACGTAATCCAGCGCCTTATCGGCGGGAATGTCCTTGCCCTGCTTGCCGATCGCGGCGACGAGTTCCATCTCGAAGTGCAGATTCTTCGTCTGCGACGGATACGGGAATTCCGCCGTCGAGCCCGGCGCAACGTTCAGCACGGCATCGGCGGGCTTGCTGAAGAAGAACGGCGGCTCGCGATCCGGATCGTGGCCCATTTCGCGCGCATGGGCTTCGTAGTTTCGCCCGACGCAGTAGATGCGGCGCACGGGAAACTGCTCGTTCGAACCATCGACGGGCACGGCTGCTGCCGGCGCCGGAGGAAACACATAACTCATCCCGCTCTCCTGATGCTGTTTTGATTTGCAGATTTCCGGACGAATGCGTCGGCGTTCACGGCCGGCGAGAACAAGGAGTGTAACGTGCGCGCACAAATCGTGGCGAAGCTTGTCGGGCTTGGCTCAGCGAGCTTTCGACCGGCCTTCGGAGCGGCGGCTGGCGCGGTGGTTTTAGTAAGCATCGGCGGAAAAGCGCGCGAAACGTTCGATGGGCAAACCTTGCCAGCGCTCCTCAAATGCGGTACTCAATAGCATTCCTGCACCTTAAAAAGCGCAACGGCATCGCTCAGATTACGGAATTGAGCGCCCGATCGCGCACCTCTCCGATGACCGACTCCGCTTCCCCCACTTTCGCCTGCGCACGCTACATCAAGGAAATCGGCCGCGGGCCGAATGGCGCGCGCGCACTTTCGCACGAGGATACTTACGCGCTCTACGAAGCGATGCTCGACGATCGCGTGCCCGAACTCGAACTGGGCGCGGTGCTGCTGGCCTATCGCGTCAAGGGCGAAACCGCCGCCGAGCTTGCAGCGATGCTTTCCGCCGCGCATCGCTCGTTCGAGCCGCTGCATGTCCAGGATGGCCGCGAGCACGCACGGCCCGTCTCGATCCCGAGCTACAACGGCGCACGCAAGACGCCCAATCTCGTACCGCTCCTGTCGCTGCTGCTCGCGCGCGAAGGCGTACCGGTCCTGGTGCACGGTGTCACCGGCGATCCCGGCCGCGTGACGAGCGCCGAAATCTTCGCCGAACTGGGCATCGCGCACGCGGCTTCGCACGATGAAATCGAAGACAGCCTCGCCTCGCGCCGCCTCTCCTTCGCGCCGATCACCGTGCTCGCGCCGAAGCTCGCGCGATTGCTCGCGCTCAGACGCCGCATGGGCGTGCGCAATTCGACACATACGCTCGTGAAGATCCTTCAGCCGTTCGCGGACCCGGGCCTGCGGCTCGTCAACTACACGCATCCCGAATATCGCGAGAGTCTCACCGGGCTTTTCACCGCGCATCCGGACGCGGCGGCGGGCGGCGCACTGCTCGCGCGCGGCACGGAAGGCGAAGCCGTCGCGGACACGCGCCGCCAGGTGCAGGTCGACTGGTTTCACGACGGCCACGCCGAAACGCTGATCGCGCCCGAGCATTCGCAGCCGGACGCCCCGCGTGTCGAGCTGCCCGAGACGCTCGACGCCGCGACCACCGCGCGCTGGATCGAATCCGTGCTGCGCGGCGATGTGCCGGTGCCGCCCGCGGTCGCGCGCCAGGTTGAAGTCATCGCCAATGTGGTGCGCAAGCCGGTCGCCGGTCAGGAAAATCCCGTTTGACACACTATTCAACGCTGGTTTAAAGTCGAACGCATGCGCTTGACCCAGTTCTCCTCCCTCCGAATTATTTCGGGCCGCCTAGCGCGGCCCCTATCGCTACGTCTAGCGTAAGTCGCCAGACGTAGCGCCGTGCGTTCGCAAGTCGCGCGGTCCTCCAGAAGTTTCCCGCAGTACCTTTTCTTACCAACCTGTAGTCGTCAGCTTTTCGTTCGCGCATCCCGCGAAACGGAAACGCGAGGGTCACATGCACGCTGCTTCGCGCACGTTCACGTTGGTCGCAGGCGTCACCATCGCCGGTGATTCGTGTGAACGCGCGCGCCGCCCGGTCTTACGTGCATGCCGCCACGCCCGGCCAGCCGCCGGACACGGCCTCTCTCGCAGACGCTACGCAAACCGTCCGAAGAGAGATCGACGATCATGATGCCGAACCCCGCCGAGAAATACCGTCCGTTTCCGCAAGTCCGTCTGAATGGCCGCCGCTGGCCGAACCGCACGATCGAAAAAGCGCCCGTCTGGATGAGCACCGATCTGCGCGACGGCAACCAGTCGCTCATCGAGCCGATGAGCATCGCAGCGAAGCTCGAGTTCTTCGAGATGCTGGTGAAAATCGGGTTCAAGGAAATCGAGGTGGGCTTCCCGTCGGCATCGCAGACGGATTTCGACTTCGTGCGCAAGCTGATCGACGAAAAGCGCATTCCGGACGACGTGACCATCGAAGTGCTCGTGCAGTCGCGCCGCGAACTGATCGAGCGCACGTTCGAAGCGGTGGAAGGTGCGAGCAAGGTGATCGTGCATCTCTATAACGCGATCGCGCCGTCGTTCCGCAAGATCGTGTTCAACCAGTCGAAGGACGAAGTGAAGGCGCTGGCGGTCGAAGGCACGCGCATCATCAAGGAATGCGCGGCGGCGCGGCCGGACACGCACTGGATCTATCAGTACTCGCCCGAAACCTTCAGCATGACGGAGCTGTCGTTCGCGCGCGAAGTCTGCGATGCCGTCGCGCAAATGTGGCGTCCGACGCCCGATCACAAAATGATCGTGAATCTGCCCGCGACCGTCGAAGCGGCAACGCCCAACGTCTTCGCCGATCAGATCGAGTGGATGGACCGCAACATGGGCTTTCGCGACAGCATCGTGCTGTCGGTGCATCCGCATAACGATCGCGGCACGGCCGTCGCGGCGGCGGAAATGGCGTTGCTCGCTGGCGCGGATCGCATCGAAGGCTGCCTCTTCGGCAACGGCGAGCGCACCGGCAATGTCGATCTCGTGACGCTCGCGATGAATCTCTACACGCAAGGCGTCGATCCGGGCCTCGATTTTTCCGATATCGACGCCGTGCGCCGCGTCGTCGAGCGCTGCAATCAGATTCCGGTGCATCCACGCCATCCGTACGCGGGCGATCTCGTGTTCACCGCGTTTTCGGGTTCGCATCAGGACGCGATCCGCAAGGGCTTCGCGCAGCGCGTGCCGGGCACGGTGTGGGAAGTGCCCTATCTGCCGATCGATCCGGCCGATCTCGGCCGCAGCTACGACGCCGTGATCCGCGTGAACAGCCAGTCCGGAAAGGGCGGTTCGACGTATCTGCTCGAACGCGGTCTCGGCTTCACGCCGCCGCGCCGCGTGCAGATCGAATTCAGCCACGCCGTCCAGAAAGTCACCGATGCATCCGGCGCGGAAATCAGCGGCGAAGCGATCTGCGAGCTCTTCAAGCGCGAGTATTTCGATGCGGGCGGGCCGGTATCGCGCATCGACGTTTCGACGCTTACGGTATTCGAAAGGCGCGTCGCATTACCGGCCGTAGTGGCTGCGACGAGCGGCGACGCTCACGCGCAGGCGGTCGCCGCCGCGCTCGGCGTGGACGCGAGCGTGAACTGGTTCGAGACGTCCGTGACGGCGAACGGCGACACGGCGGCGTTCGTCGGCTGTCGTGTCGGAGACGGGCCGACGCGCTTCGGCGTCGCGGTGCATGCGAATCCGGCGCTCGCGGTCGCCGATGCCGTCGTGAGCGCGGTCAACCGCTCCGGGCGCGTCGTGGACAACCTGCGGCAAGACGAAGCCGTGGAAGCGTGATGGGCGGCGCGCGTGGCTATTCGAGCGCCACGCGCGTCGCCTGCAGGGCGAGCAGCTGCCATTGGCCTTCGGTCTGCACATGGACGGCGGTGTAGGCGATCGGAAACAGCAGCGCGCCGTTCTTCGATTCCATCTCGATCAGCGCACGGCCCGACACGAGGCACGTATCGCGGCCGGCGGGCAGCACATCCTGCGACTGAATTTCGATCTGCCGATAGCGGCGGCGGCCCGCGGTGATCGCGTCGATGAACTGGCGCTTCGTCTCCCGCTTGCCGTTCGTGTGGACGTAGCTGACGTTCTCGGCCAGCAGCGCGTCCAGCGCCGGGCCGTCGCCCTCGACCATGGCACGGAAGCGATCGCGCTCGAGGCCGCGGATGGCCTCAATGGTTTTTGCCGGCATCTGTCGATTCCCCTTGTGTCGAGGAACCGATGCGCCGGCGCCTCGTCAGAAGTTGTATTGCAGATATAGCTGGCTGAAATTTATACCAGGATTCGGCTCTTTGATACCGCCGTTCGACAGATGCTGAAAGCGAAATCCCGCTTGATAGCTCTGCTTCGACCCGAAGATCATGCCGACGCCCACCATGTCCGCGAACTGGAACGCCGACCCGACGCTGAAATCCTCGGTGATGCGCGTGTGCGAGAGCAGCCGCACGCCGACGCCCGCCTCGATGAACGGCCGGAAGTAGCCCGAGCTCTTCACGAAGCGCAGCACTGGCGTAATGCCGAATTCCCATATGTTCGGATGCACGGCGTTGTCCTCGGTCGTGTGCCAGTAGGACACGTGACCTTCGCCGATGAGCGTGAAGTGAAAACCGCCGATCTCCCACCAGGTGAGGCCCGGATCCCAGGACAGGCCGAGATCGGCCTTCTTGATGTCGTGGTCGGCGACGCCGCCGGCGATCTGGACACCGAATCGGTCGGCATGAGCCGCCGCCGACGCGAGACCCAATGCAGTACAAACCGCCACGCGCACTAGCGGGCGGGGCCACGAACTCTTGTTTTTATGCATTTGCACCCCAATTTGCTCGGATAGCGGGTGTGTTTCGTAAATTGCTGTCGCTTGGCGATTCTAGTGACGTTTTAAAACATTTGCAGAAATCGCATCAGCGCGTCCCAGTTTGTAGAATTTTTGATCGCGACAGTAGGCAAGTAAGGTAAATCATGCGAAAACGTTTCCGCCTCCGGTAGTTTCTTCCGCTGCTCGCGCAACAGTCCGTCCTATTGAACCCGCAAATTCGATAGTTTTTGTGGGAACTCCCACATTCCCCTCTGCTCTAACACTTAGCACTCGATGGACTGGAGTGCTAATATCGTGTCTGACTTGCCGCGGTCGTTAAGCGGCACGTGAATTGTTGATAAGGAGCTTATGAGCGTGACCAATGCGATGACCCTTCCGAATGTTGTGAGCTCGGCACCTGCCAAGGCATCTTCGGCAGGCGCGCTGACGTACGCGCAGTCGTCGATGCTGACCGGCCAGATCGGCAACATCGATTCATACATACAAGCAGTGAACCGTATTCCGATGCTTTCGCAGGCGGAGGAACGACAGTACGCCACCGAATTCCGCGAGCAGGGCAACCTGAACGCCGCGCGCCAGCTGGTGCTTTCGCACCTGCGCCTCGTCGTGTCGATCGCCCGTAACTATCTCGGTTACGGCTTGCCGCACGCCGACCTGATCCAGGAAGGCAACATCGGTCTGATGAAAGCGGTGAAGCGCTTCGACCCAGAGCAAAACGTGCGCCTGGTGTCGTATGCGATGCACTGGATCAAGGCCGAGATTCACGAGTACATCCTGCGCAACTGGCGCATGGTGAAGGTCGCGACGACCAAGGCGCAGCGCAAGCTGTTCTTCAATCTGCGCAGTCACAAGACCAGCCATTCGGCGTTCACGCCGGACGAGATCGAAGGTCTCGCGAGCGAGCTGAACGTAAAGCGCGAGGAAGTCGCGGAGATGGAAACGCGCTTGTCGGGCGGCGATATCGCGCTCGAAGGCCAGGTCGAGGATGGCGAGGAAGCGTACGCGCCCATCGCCTATCTGGCCGACTCGCACAACGAGCCGACTAACGTCATCGCCGCGCGGCAGCACGACAGGCTGCAAAGCGACGGCCTCGCCGATGCACTCGAATCGCTCGACGAACGCAGCCGCCGCATCATCAAGGCGCGCTGGCTCGACGTGCAGGACGACGGCTCGGGCGGCAAGACGCTGCATGAACTGGCCGACGAGTTCGGCGTCTCGGCGGAGCGCATTCGCCAGATCGAGGCGAGCGCGATGAAGAAGATGCGCTCGGCGTTGCATGACTACGCGTAACAATTGACTGTGCCATTGCAGAAATTGCAAAGCCCGCCGTCGACGAGACGGCGGGCTTTTTCTTTGGCACTTCGCTGAAAACACAAACGGCGCCCGCGGGCGCCGTTTGTTATCGAGCTTCGATTACCGCCTCAGGCAGGCATCGGTGCAGCGCCGCCGCCGTTGCCGGACAAGCGCGTGGACAGTTGCGCCGCATAGCGCTGCGCCGCCGCGCCCACGACGATGTGGAACGTATCCGCCGACACCCACGCCACATCCAGCGACGACAAACGCTGACGATCCACCGACGACGGATCGCGCACGACCACGCGCAGGCGCGTCTGCGCAACCGCGTCGAGCGATACCACGTTGGTCGCGCCGCCGAACACCGCGAGCCAGCGGAACGGGTCCGGATCGAGCGGGCCGGGCGTCTGGTCGCCGCTCACCGCTGCCGCGACCGGTTGCGCCGGCGTCGACGATGCGGGCGTTGCGCCGCGCGTCGACGAATGCTCGAGTTCGCTGCGGATTTCATCGGCGATCAGATCGGCTTCCGGCCCGATGATCACCTGGACGTTGGTCGCGCCGCGCTTCAACACGCCGCGCGCGCCGATGCTCTTCAACTGCGGCTCCGACACCTTCTCCGAATCCACGACCGACAGACGCAGACGCGTCGTGCAGGCATCGACGAGCGTCAGATTGGATGCGCCGCCGAGCGCCGCGACGTACTTCGCAGCGCGCGTGTTCGACACGGCTGCTGCCGCGCCGGGCAGGGGTGGAATCAGGCCGCCATCGACGGTTTGCGCCACGTCGGTTTCGGCGTCGGTCGTGGCCGGCTCGCGGCCCGGCGTCGCCATGTTGAACTTGCGGATAAAGAAGCGGAACAGGCCGTAATAGATGACGAAGTACACCGCACCGACCACGAGCGCCAGCCAGCCGCGCTGCGACAGACCGTAGTTCAGCACGTAGTCGATCGCGCCCGCCGAGAACGTGAAGCCCAGGTGGATGCCGAGCGCCGAGCAGATGGCGAGCGACAGGCCCGTCAGCACTGCGTGGATGCCGTAGAGCACCGGAGCCAGGAACATGAACGAGTATTCGATCGGCTCGGTCACGCCCGTCAGGAATGCGGTCAGGGCCATGGAGAACAGCAGGCCGCCGACGATCGCGCGGCGCTCCTTCGGCGCTTCATGGAACATCGCGAGGCACGCGGCCGGGAGACCGAACATCATCACCGGGAAGAAGCCCGTCATGAAGCCGCCCGCCGTCTTGTCGCCCGCGAAGAAGCGATGCAGGTCGCCGTGCACGATCGCGCCGCCGTCGGGCGGCGTGAACGAGCCGAACACGAACCACGCGAGCGAGTTGATGATGTGATGCAGACCCGTAACCAGCAGGATGCGGTTCAGCACGCCGAACACGAAGGTGCCGAGCGCGCCGGCGGTCGTCAGCCAGTTGCCCGCGCCGTCGATGGCCGCCTGCACCGGCTGCCAGATGTAGCCGAAGACGATGCCGAGCACCAGACACGCGACGCCTGTCACGATCGGCACGAAGCGCTTGCCGCCGAAGAATGCCAGATACTCGGGCAGCTTGATGTCCTTGTATCGGTTATACAGATAGCCGGCCACCATACCGGCGATGATCCCCGACAGCACGCCCATGTTGAGCTTGTCGTTGATGTCCTTCATCACGGCCACTTCGATGAGGTAGCCGATCGCGCCGGCGAGACCCGCCGTGCCGTTGTTGTCCTTCGCGAAGCCCACCGCCACGCCGATCGCGAACAAGAGCGGCAGATTGGTGAAGATCGCGTCGCCGGCGTCGGCGATCATCTTGATGTTGAAGACATCGGGCTGGCCGAGACGCAAAAGCAGGCCGGCCACCGGTAGTACGGCGATCGGCAGCATCAGCGCGCGGCCTAGTCGCTGCATCTTTGCAAACGGGTTGGCGTCCATCGGGTTCTCCAAAAAATATAGGTCTTGTCTTTGCTGCTTCGGGGATTGCTGAAAAGGCATCCGTGAAGCTGGCTGCAGGGAAGACGTTCAGTCCTGCGGCCAGATTTCGCGGCTTGCCGCTCTTACTGCCTGAGCCGATTCGAGCGCGAGGCAATCCTCGGCGCGCTGACGGCACAGTTGGTAATCGAGATTGCGCACGCGTGCCTTGATGCCGGGCACCGACACCGGATCGACCGACAATTCCGTCACGCCGAGTCCGATGAGCAAGGGCGCCGCGACCGGATCGCCGCCGAGCGCGCCGCACACGCCGACCCACTTGCCGTGCTTCTCCGCGCCCTGCACCGCCGCCTTGATGAGACGCAGCACGGCTGGATGCAGGCCGTCGGATTGCGCGGCGAGATCGGGCTGGCAACGGTCCATCGCGAGCGTGTACTGCGTGAGATCGTTGGTGCCGATCGAGAGGAAATCGGCGTATTTCGCCAGTTGGTCGGCAAGCAGCGCCGCCGACGGCACTTCGATCATCACGCCCACTTCGACCGGATCGGTGCGGCCCGCTTCGCGCGCCAGTTCGTCGATGCGCGCACGCAAGCGCTGCAGTTCGCCGGAATCGGTGACCATCGGCAACAGGATTCGCAGCGCGCCCGCCGGCTTCACGGCGAGCAGGCCGCGCAACTGGTCATCGAGCAGATCGGGGCGCACTTGCGCGAGCCGGATGCCGCGCAGCCCGAGCGCCGGATTTTCCTCGGGCGGCAGCGTCAGATAATCGACTTCCTTGTCCGCGCCGACATCGAGCGTGCGGATGATCGCGGTGCGGCCCTGCAAGGCATCGACGATGCCCTGATAGCTTTGCGCGTGCTCCGCGACCGTCGGCGCCGACTGGCGATGAATGAACAGCAGTTCGGTGCGCAACAGTCCGACCGCATCGGCGCCGTTTTCGACGGCGGCTTTCGCGTCGTCGAGCGTCGCGATGTTCGCGGCGACTTCGATCGCGCGGCCATCCTTCGTCGATGCCGCTTCGCGCGACAGCTTGCGGTTCGCTTCACGCACGCCCGCGAGCCGCTCGCGCTCGTTGCGTGCGCGCTCGACGTCGAGCGCGGTCGGCGCATGCTCGATGCGTCCCGCCGATGCATCGACGACGACTTGCGTGCCTTCGGGAATCGCGTGCAGCGCATCGCCGATCGCGACGAGCGCCGGAATGCCGATCTGCCGCGCGATGATCGCCGCGTGCGAGGTCGCGCCGCCGCGCGCCATCACGAGCGCGGTGACGCGGGTGCGGTCGAGCGACGACAGATCGGACGGCGTGAATTCCGTGGCGGCGAGCACGGCTTCCTGAGGCAACTCGAGCGCCGCCGTGTTGTTGAGGCCGAGCGCGCGCAACACGCGCTTTTCGATGTCGCGAAGATCGGCCGCGCGCTCGGCGAGCAGTTCGTCCTGCACGTTCGAGAGCAGCGCGATCTGCGCGCGGATCGCCTCGCGCCATGCGAAGCCCGCGCTCTTGCCGAGGCTGATGAGATCGCGCGCGGCGTCGAGAAGCGTCGGATCTTCGAGCAGCACGCGATGCACCGCGAAAATGCCCGCTTCGCCGACCGCGCCGCGCTGCGACGCGGTACGCACGGTTTCGCCGAGTTCGGCATCGACCTGGGCGATGGCTTTATCGAGCGCGCGGCTTTCCGCCGCCGACGCGCCGCTCGCCTGTTCCGGCGGCACGATTTCCTGATCGTCCCAGCGCACCAGCTTGCCGATCGCGATGCCCGGCGCCGCGCACACGCCCGCGAGCGTGTTCGGCGGCAACGGCTCGCCCGTTCGCGTGGCTTGCACGACCGGCGCGGGCGACTTCTCGCGCGCGGGCGATTCTTCGACTTCGCCTTGCGCCGCGCGCAGCAATTCCACCGCGACCGCTTCGACCGCCTGTTGCGCCTGCACGCCGATGCCGACGAGCTCGATGGTCGCGCCCTCGCCCGCACCGAGGCCGAGCAGGCCGACGACGCTTTCCACCGGCGCCTTCTTGCCTTCGTAGCGCACTTCGACCTTCGCGTCGAAACCGCGGGAAGCTTCGCGTGCCCGCGCCGCCGGACGCGCATGGAGGCCGCCCGCATGGGAGAGCGTCAGGCTGCGGCGCGCTTCGTCGAGAACGACCGCGCCCGCGCGCGCCGTCTCGGCTTTCTCGCCGTCCTTGGCGCGCAGAACCAGCAGGCGCGAGCCCGCTTTCAGCACGCCGCGGCCGGCGCGATCGATGACATCGAAGGCATCGCCGTTGGCGATCGCGATTACCGAAACGAGGCTCGGCGCGTGCTGCGCGACGAAATCCGCATCGAACTCGATCAGCGGCTCGCCCGCGCGCACCGTCGCGCCTTGCTGGATCTTCGGCGTGAAGCCCTTGCCGCCCAGCTCGACCGTGTCGATGCCGATATGCACGAGAATCTCGGCGCCTTCCTTCGTGCGCAGCGTCACGGCGTGATGCGTGCGCGCCAGATGCGTGATGGTGCCGTCGCAGGGCGAGACGAGCACGTTATCGAGCGGATCGATGCCGATGCCGTCGCCGAACATGCCCTCGGCGAACACGGGATCCGGCACGTCGGCGAGCGGCACGACGGGACCGGTGAACGGCGCGAGCAGCACGACGTCGTTCGGGTTATCGATGGAATGGTTCAACAGTGACTCCTCGGCACGGCGCATCGGCTATCTCACTCAATGGGTTTCGGTGACCTTGTTCAGGTGGCGCGGCGCGTCGGGATTGCGCCCGCGCGCGGCGGCCAGACCCGCGGCCATCACGTAGAACGAAAGAATCGCGGCGATCGGATCGAGCGCGGGATGGTCCGTGGCGACGAGCGGCAGTTCCGCTTCGGCGACGTCGGCTGGGGCTGCGAGCAGCACGCGCGCGCCGCGGGCACGCATATCGGCGGCAAGCTGGATGAGACCCGCCTGCTCCGGCCCGCGCGGCGCGAATACGAGCAGCGGATAGTCGCGGTCGATGATCTCCATCGGACCGTGACGCACTTCCGCGCTGGAAAACGCTTCGGCCTGAATGCCCGACGTTTCCTTCAGCTTGAGCGCGGCTTCCTGCGCGATGGCGAGGCCGAGGCCGCGCCCGATCACGATCATGCGATCGACGCTCTTCAGTTCGTCGACGGCGCGCGTCCAGTCGAGCTTGCCGGCGGCGCGCAGCTTCTCGGGCAGCGAATCGAGCGCCTTCAGCAATTCGACGTCGCGCTGAACGTGCGCGATCACGATCGCGGAAAGCGACAGCATCGCGATATAGCTCTTGGTCGCGGCAACCGACAGTTCGGGACCGGCGAGCAGCGGCAGGAAGTATTCGCACGCGCTTTCGAGCGGCGAACCGGAGACGTTGACGGCCGCGACGGTGAACGCCCCCGCGTCGCGCAGCGCCTGCATGGTGCCGACGAGATCGGGGCTCTTGCCCGACTGCGAGAACGCGACGGCCAGTTGGCCCGAGACACGCAGCGGCGCCTGCTGCAACGTCGCGACGGACATCGGCAGCGATGCGACCGGCACGCCGATGCGGCTCATCGTCAGGCTTGCGAAATAACTGGCGGCGTGGTCGGAACTGCCACGCGCGACCGTGAGCGCGACATTGCGCGGCTGTTCCTTGAGCTTTTCCGCGAGTTCTTCGATGCGCGAGGTATCGGCGAGCTGGGCCGCGACGACGTCGGCGGACTCGAGCGCCTCATTAAGCATATTCGACAATTGATTCTCCTTCGACGTACGTGGCGGTCAGCGCGTGCTCCCGGTCGAGCACGACGAGATCGGCCCAAGCGCCGCGCGCGATGCGGCCGCGGTCTTCGAGTCCGAGATAGTCGGCGGGGAAACGCGACAGGCGATTCGAGACGTCCGCGAGCGGAATGCCCAGCGAGACGAGATTGCGCAGGGCCTGATCCATCGTCAGGGTGCTGCCGGCGAGCGTGCCGTCCGCGAGGCGCACGCCGCCCATGCATTTCGTGACGTGCTGGCTGCCGAGGCGATATTCGCCGTCGGGCATACCGGCCGCCGAGGTGCTGTCGGTCACGACGTAGAGACGCGGAATCGCGCGCATCGCGGCCCGAATCGCGCCCGGATGAACGTGCAGCAGATCAGGAATCAGTTCCGCGTATTCGGCATGCGCGAGCGCCGCGCCGACCATGCCCGGGTCGCGGTGATGCAGCGGCGACATTGCGTTGAACAGATGCGTGAAGCCGCGCGCGCCGTGCTTGAGCGCGTTCACGGCGTCGTCGTATGTGCCGAGCGAATGGCCGAGCTGCACACGCACGCCGCGCGCCGCGAGGTCCGAAATAATGTCGAGATGACCGGAGATTTCCGGCGCGATCGTGACGACGCGGATCGGCGCGAGATCGAGATACTTCAGCACTTCGTCGCGCACCGCGACGGCGGCCGCGTCCGGCTGCGCGCCGAGCTTGCCGGGATTGATGTACGGACCTTCCAGGTGCACGCCGAGCATGCGCGCGCCGCCCGCCGCGCGGTGTTTGGCCTGTTCGCCGAGACCCGCGACGACGCTCATGAGTTCGTCGCGCGGCGCGGTCATCGTGGTGGCGAGCAGGCTCGTCGTGCCGTGCTGCGCGTGCTGGCGGGCAACGGTGTCCGCCGCGTCGCCGCCTTCCATGATGTCGCGGCCGCCGCCGCCGTGAACGTGCAGATCGATAAAGCCCGGCAGGATGTAGGGCGCGTCGTTGGCGAGCGGATCGGCGATATGTCCTTCGAGCGCCGTCACGCGGCCGTTCTCGAAGCGGACCGTGCCGTGGATCCAGCCATCGGTCGTGAGTATGTTTCCTTTCAGCATGAATTTCTCTGGAAGTACGCGATGCATGGATGAGGTTCAGTGCCGTCCGCGCCGTGCTGCGAGCAGGCTTTCGTCGCGAAAGAAGCGAACGGCGTCCTTGGGTCCTCTCGTTCTCTGTTTGCTCTCTTGATGCGTCCGGATTAAGCGCGTCTGTGCCGACGCTTATCGATGCAGTTCCGCGACGAAGTCGTAGTAGTCGTCGCGACAGTAGGTGTCCGTCAATTCGATCGCGCGTTGATCCGCCGAATAGCCGATGCGCGTGATCACGAGCAGCGCTGCACGCGGCGCGACGCCCATGAGCCGCGCGATCTCCGCGCCGGCGTTCACCGCGCGAAAGTGCTGCAACGCGCGCACCACCGACAGCCCGCGCGCCTCCAGATACCGGTAGAGCGAAGCGCCGATCGCGAGTGGATCGGGCACCGCGGCGACCGGCAACGTTGAATGCTCGACCGCCATCACGATGCCGTCCGCGCGCCGCAACCGCTTCAGGCTTGCAACAGCCGCGCCCGGCGCCAGACCGAGGCGCACGGTTTCATCGCGATTCGCTGCGCGCAGTCCGCGTTCTAGCCAGATCGAATCGGGCGTGAAGCCGCGCTGCTCCATCTTTCGCGTGAAACCGGTGAGACGGGAAAGCGGATCTTCGACGCGCGGCGTGATGAAACTGCCCGCGCCTCGTACGCGCCGGATCAGACCTTGCTCGACCAGCAGCGCGATGGCCTTTCTCGCGGTGATCCGCGACACGCCCACACCTTCCGACAACGTGCGCTCGGACGGCAGCGCCTCGCCAGCCGACCAGTTGCCCGCGTGGATCGCCGTGGCGAGGCGCGACGCCAACTGAAGATAGAGCGGCGTGTCGCTCCGCGCGTCGGGTGTCAGGTCCTGCCAGCGATGCTCCATCGAAAGGTCTCACCTCAGAAGTGGAGCCCATTATATAACCAACATAATACCAGTCAACGCTAAAGCGGCGTCTCAGGACGAACGTCAAATTTCTCGCTAAATCAATGAGTTAAAAAATGTTTAGCGGCTCGATTCGGAACATGTCTGCTATTGGGACTTACCCGTACAGTAGTCCACTTGCCGAATTGGTTCCTTAATTGCCTGATAACCCATTTTTCGGGCATTTTCGTATTCGCACGGTCGTTCTTCTTTGGCACAATGCATGTATTAATTCGGATTCAGAATTAATTTCAACAAAACGAGAGACTAGAGCGATGGGCAGTTCCGATCCGAGCCGGGCCGTCGAAGCGGTGCGCCGTTTCAACCGTTTTTATGCACGCCATACCGGCGCACTCCACGAGCGGCTCCATAAAAGCTGCTTTTCGTTAACTGAAGTTCGCATCCTGCATGAGTTGGCGCAAGACCGGGCTGCCACGGCGGCCGATTTATCGCGCAACCTTGGACTTGATACGGGCTATCTCAGTCGCCTGATCAACAATTTCCAGAAGAACGGCCTCGTGGTACGGCGAAAGAACGAATCGGACGGCAGAGCGCATCTGCTTCATATCACGCCCGAAGCGAAAGCCCAGGTCGATGAGATCGATCTGCACGTATCGGCCGAGGCCGCCGCGCTGCTCAAGCGGCTGACCGCTGCCGAAATCGATCAGCTCTGCACGGCAATGGCGGACGTCGAGCGTCTGCTCTCGCCGCCGAACGCCGAAGGAGAAACGCGACTGCGCGGCCCGCGCGCCGGAGACTTCGGCTGGATGATTGAGCGCCAGGCGCATCTATATAGCGGCGAGCGGCCGAAGCTGGTCAGCGAGGCATGGGCGGCGAACATGGTCGCGAACTTTCTCGCGGAGATGCAGGCGAACACCCCGCGCATCGCGTGTTGGGTGGCGGAGCAGAACAACGCGACGCGCGTCGGTGCCGCGATACTTACTGCGGACTCCGAAAGCCGCGCACGCATCGACATGTTGTTCGTCGAACCGGGCGCGCGGCGTCGCGGACTCGGCGAGCGGCTCGTCGCGGCGTGCACGAACTTCGCGCACGGCGCTCGCTACGAACAGGTGATCTGCCGGCTGGACGAGCCCTACGAAGATTTCTGCGGACTCTTCATGCGAACCGGTTTCACGCCGGTGCAGGAGGGGAGCACGGGCATTCTTTGGCAGCGGCAGTTGCAGCAGATTTGCGTCGACTGATTGCGCCAAGGAAAACGGCGTCCCGCAGGACGCCGTTTCGAAACTCAAGCGATGACATTCAGAACGAAGGCACGACCGAGCCTTTGAACTCGCTCTTCAGGAACTGGCGGACATCTTCCGACTGGTAAGCCGCAACCAGCTTCTTCACCCACGGCTGATCCTTGTCCTTCGCGCGCACCGCGATCAGGTTCGCGTACGGGCTATGCACGTCTTCGAGCGCGATTGCGTCCTTCGTCGGCTGCAGGCCCGCGGCAAGCGCGAAGTTCGTGTTGATCGCGGCGGCATCGACGTCGGCGAGCGTGCGCGGCAATTGCGCGGCGTCGAGTTCGACGAGCTTGATCTTCTTCGGATTCTCCGCCACGTCGAGCGCCGTCGCGTTGTTGCCGTTCGCGCCCGCGCCCGCCTTCAGCTTGATGACGCCTTGCGCTTGCAGCAGCAACAGCGCGCGATTCTCGTTCGACGGATCGTTCGGCACCGCGACCTTCGCGCCTTGCGGGAGATCCTTGAGCGACTTCAGTTTCTTCGAATAGACCCCGAGCGGCGAGATATACGTCAGCCCCGCGTTGACGATCTTGTAGCCGCGCTGCTTGATCTGACTGTCGAGATACGGCTGATGCTGGAAACTGTTTGCGTCGAGATCGCCGGCGTCGAGCGCTGCGTTCGGCTGCACGTAGTCGTTGAACTCGATCACTTTCACGTTGAGCCCTTCGCGCTTCGCGACCTTCTGCACGACTTGCCAGATTTGCGCGTCAGGGCCGCTGATGGTGCCGACCTTGATCACCTTGTCGTCGGCGTGAGCGGCGAGGCTCGTGAACAACGCGGCGGAGGCCGCGACTGCGGTAATGGCTTTAAGCAAATTTCTGCGCTGCATGGTGTTCCTGTTTCGATGATGCGTGCTTGCTGGATTGCCTGATTCGTCTCCGATCGATGATCAGACCGGGTGACGGATGTTCGCACAGCATTGGTGCGACGTGAAATACAGATTGCTCATGTGAATATCCGCTGCCACGGGGTACGGCTAGAATCAACAACAGAACATCACAAATCTCGCGAGCCGGAGGCGCATCTCACCATGTACGTCATCAATCTTCGCTACACAGGCGCGCTTGCCGAGATCGACGACGCGCTCGAAGCGCATCGCGCCTATCTCGAGCGCTATTTCGCGGCGGGCGTCTTCGTGATGGCGGGACCGAAGGTGCCGCGGGATGGCGGCGTCATCGTGGCGTCAGGCATCGAGCGCGATCGGCTAGATGCGATCGTCGCGGAAGATCCGTTCGCGCAGCAAGGGCTCGCGCACTACGACATCATCGAATTCAAGGCGACGCGGCTCGCGCCGGGTCTGAATCTGCCTGAGCAGTCGCTGGACGGCTGAAAAAAGAAGTGGCCCGTTCGGGCCACTTTCGCGATCAGTCGATCAAGATCTTCAGGTCGTGAACCCACGGCTCGACGCCCTGCCCGTCGCGCGCGAAGAGACGCAGCTTGCCGTCCTTGTCGAACACGTAGCTCGCGGCGGTGTGATCCATCGTGTAGTCGTCGGGCGTCTTGCCCTGCGACTTCGCATAGTAGACGCGGAAGTCCTTGGCGAGCTTCGCGAGTTGCGCATCGTCGGCGGGCCGCAGACCGACATACGACGAGTTGAACGCCGCCACGTACTGACCGAGCAGATCGGGCGTGTCGCGCGCCGGGTCGACGGTGACCATCAGCACCTGCACGTCTTTCGCTTTGTCGCCGAGTTGCTGCATCGCTTGGGAGAGCTCGGCGAGCGTCGTCGGGCACACGTCGGGGCAATGCGTATAGCCGAAGAACAGCACCACGGCCTTGCCCTTGAAGTCCGCGAGCGTGCGCGTCTTGCCGTGTGTATCGGGCAAGGCGAAATCGCTGCCGAATTGCTTGTTCCCGGTGATGTCGAGATTCTTGAAATCCGGGGCTTTCTCGCACGCCGAAAGCAGCGCCGCGAAAAACAGCAGCGCGAAGATGCGACGAAGAATGGCCGTCATGCGCCGATCACCGTACGCACGTAGTGATCGACGAGCAGCGCGCCGAACAGCAGCGACAGGTACACGATCGAATAGCGGAAGGTCTTGCGCGCGAGCGCATCGGAATAGTCGCGATACATCTTCCACGCGTAGCCGATGAAACCCGCGCCGAGTGCGATCGCGCTCGCCAGATACACGACGCCGCTCATGCCGGAGATATACGGCATCAGCGTCACGGCGAACAGCACGAGCGTGTAGAGGAAGATGTTGAGCAGCGTGTACTTCTCGCCGTGGGTGATCGGCAACATCGGCAGGCCGGCGTTCTCGTAATCCTTGCGGCGATACAGCGCGAGCGCCCAGAAATGCGGCGGCGTCCACACGAAGATGATCAGCACGAGAATCCATGCGTCGCCGGGCACGTGTCCCGTGACCGCGGCCCAGCCGAGCGCCGGCGGCATTGCGCCCGACGCACCGCCGATCACGATGTTCTGCGGCGTGTAAGGCTTGAGCAGCAGCGTGTAGATGACCGCGTAGCCGACGAACGTGGCAATGGTGAGCCACATCGTGAGCGGATTGGTGAACGTGTAGAGCGTCCACATGCCGATGCCGCCGAGCAATGCTGAGAACGTCAAAATCTGCGTGGACGTGATCTGGCCGCGCGCGGACGGTCGCCACGCGGTGCGGCGCATTTTTGCATCGACTTTTTGCTCGACGAGACAATTGATTGCAAATGCCGCGCCGGCCAGCAACCAGATGCCGACGGCGCCGCCGATCAGCTTGTCCCACGGCACCATGCCGGGCGTGGACAGAAACATGCCGATGACGGCACAGAAAACGGCGAGCTGCGTGACGCGCGGCTTGGTCAGCGCGAGATACTGCGATGCGCGGCTGCCGAGTGGGGAGTTGAGTGTCGTGCTATCCATGATGTGGAGTCACGCTGAAACGACGTCGCGCGCGGGAACTGCGGCGCGGCCGGGACGGCTGGAAGAGATTCGAAAGTTTAGCATAACGAGTAGCAGCAACAGGATCGCGGCTCCGCCGTTGTGCGCCACCGCGACCGGCAACGGCCACTGCAGCACGATGTTCGACATGCCCGTCAGGAACTGAAGGACGATCATCAACAATACGCCGTTTGCGGGCTTTCGCAGCGATTCGAAACGTCGCAGTCTCAGCGCGAGCCACAGCAGATAAATCACGACGACGACCGCGAACGTGCGATGCGTCCAGTGAATCGCCACCAACGCGTCCTGCGAGATCACGTCACCGTCGCCGGTCATGCCGAGCGCGCGCCAGAGATGAAAGCCGTGCTCAAAATTCATTGGCGGAACCCACTGGCCGTTGCACAGCGGAAAGTCCGTGCACGCGAGCACCGCGTAATTCGTGCTGACCCAGCCGCCGAGCGCGATCTGCACGACGAGCACGAGCAAGCCGAATGCCGCGGCCGGCATCCAGCGCGCGGCGGCGGCATTCGAAACCGAGTCGAGCGATGGAATCGGCGTCATGCGCGCCGCCAGCCAGCCGAGCACGCCGAGTAGCGCGAGTCCGAGCAGCAGGTGCGTCGTGACGATCACCGGTTGCAGCTTCAGTGTGACGGTCCACGCGCCGAACGCGCCTTGCAGCAGGATAAGCAGCAGAATGCCCGTCGGCCACCACGGCGACACGTGCAGCGGACGCTTCTTGATGCGCGCCGTCCACGCGATGATCACCTGCGCGATGATGAGCACGCCGATCGCCATCGCGAAATAGCGATGCAGCATCTCGATCCACGCCTTCACCATGCTGACGGGACCGGTCGGCATCGCCTGATACGCGGCTGAAATCTGCGCATGGGCGATGAACGGCGACGACGTGCCGTAGCAGCCGGGCCAGTCCGGGCAGCCGAGGCCGGAATCGGTCAGACGCGTGAAGCCGCCGAACATGATGAGATCGAGCGTCAGGAAAGTGGTCAGCCAGACGAGTTTCCTGAACTTGTCGTCATCGGCCTTCACCCATACGTACGAGAGCGGCAGCAGCGCGATGCAGATGCCGATCAGGCCCAGTTGCAATACATAACTCATGTTTAACCTTCAAACCGCGTATTAGCCGCGTTTTAGCCGCGCTTTAGCCGATGCGCGACCACTTCAGGAGCTTTGCCACATCCCCGTTGATCTTCTTCGGATCGGGATTTTTCGGGAAGCGCATCATCAGATTGCCGTTCGGATCGACGAGAAAGATGTGATCCGTGAGCTTTGTGCCGTCATTCACCGGCAGCCACGCCGCGATCGCCTTCTCGTCGGCGACGAGCATGCGCGTGTCCGGCTGCGGATACGCGGACTTGATGACGTCGGCGACCGGCTTGTCATCGGTGCGCAGCCACACGTTCACGACGCGCTCGCGCTCGGCGTTCTGCAACACGCGCACTTGCCGCATGAAATAGAGGCGCGTCGCGCATTGCTCGTCGCAGTCGCTGCCGTTGACGGTGATCATCAGCCATTTGCCTTCGAGCGACTTGAACGGCAGGGTCTGCCCTTTTTCATCGGTGACGACGAGCTGCGCCGGAATCGGGCGCTGCGGATCGATCAGCGTGCCGTAGCTCGATGTGCCGCCCGCGGGCTTGAACACGTAGTACATCAGATACGACGCGATCACCGGCGCCGCGCACACGAGCGCGAGCAGCAAAAGCATCCAGCGGCCGCTGATCCAGGAGCCTTTCTTCGCGTTTCCTTGCTGCGTGCGTGTCTTGTCGGTGGCAGCGGAGCGTTGTGATTGCATCGGTGAAAATGTGTCTCTGTTCGTCAGTGTTCAGGCGTGATGCTCGGCTTCATCGTCGGATTCGCTGCCTATGTCGGTTGCATCGCGCTTCTTCGCGGCGCGGCGCGCGGCGTACAGGCCAAACCCGATGGCCGCCGCCGCCATGCCCCACCACTGGAACATGTAGCCGTAATTGCGCTCGACGCCGAGCGTCGGCGCGGGCCAGTCGCGCACGAGCCTGTCGCCGGTATCGTTCGTCTGCTGAATCACGAACGGCTGAAACGCCAGCCCGGTTTCGGCCGCGTACGATCCGATATCCAGGTTCTGGCGGATCTCCTTGTGCGCAGCCGATCCGCCGCTGCCCAGTTCGAACGCCTGCGACGCATTCGCGCGCGCGATCCCCTTCACCTCGACGACGCCTTTCGGCGTCTCATACGGCTCGATGCCCGTGCGGTCCGCCATGTTGCGCGGCAGCCATCCGCGATTGACGAGCACATAGCCGCCGCCCTCGAGTTTAAGCGGCATCACGACATAAAAGCCTGGCTGGTCGTTATAGGGACGATTGTCCAGATACACGACGCGCTCTGGCATGAACTCGCCGCGCGCCTCCACGCGATGGAACTCGATCGACTTGAGCGGCATCGGCTCGACGCCGACTTCGCGCGCGGGCGCATTCTCGAACGCGACGATCTGCGCGTTGAGCGCTTCCTTCTGATGCGCGCGGTCGCGCTGCCAGAAGCCGAGGCGCACCGTGATCGCGACGACGATCAGAATCAGGAGCGCGGGCCAGAACCGGATCTTCATGCCGAACGCCTAACCGTCGGCATCCGGCCGGCCGCTACACGCCGGGTTCCGTCGAGTGAGATAATGAGATAGTCCAAATTCATACTGCTCACCGTCGTTCCTGAGCAAAATCGCTGGCTGGTTTCATGCACATCTTCGTTGCTATCGCATTCATCCTTATCATCGGCAGCCTCGGCTCGGCGCTCTATTTCATGATGACCGACCGGGGCAGGACGAAGCGGATGGTGTGGTCGCTCGCCGCGCGCGTCGGGCTATCCATCTCGCTCTTCCTTTTCATCCTGTTCGCTCACTGGATGGGCTGGATTCAAACGTCGGGCGTTCCCATCGGACGCTGATCGCGACGATACGCGCAACGCGCGCCTCGCCCCGCGAGGCGAATTGTCGCGCGCGGCGCTAAAACGCACCGCCTCTTCAAACGACAACGCCGCCCCTTGAGACATCGAGGGCGGCGTGTTGATCACTGCTTCTATGCTCTCGGACCGGCGTCGCCGCCGGCCTTGCATCGCGGACGGCGCATCGCGCGCGCCCGCGTCGATATTCCTTACAGCCAGTAGACGACGACGTACAGACCCAGCCACACGACGTCGACGAAGTGCCAGTACCACGCGGCGCCCTCGAACGCGAAGTGGTGCTCCGCCGTGAAGTGACCGCGAATCAGCCGGAACATCACCACTGCCAGCATCGTGCCGCCGAGGAACACGTGGAAACCGTGGAAGCCCGTCAGCAGGAAGAACGTCGAGCCGTACACGCCGGAGTTGAGCGTCAGGTTGAGTTCGTTGTACGCGTGGAAATACTCGTAGCCCTGGCAGAACAGGAAGATGATACCGAGCAGAACAGTCGCGCCCAGCCAGATGATCGCCTTCTTGCGATGATCTTCGCGCAGCGCGTGGTGCGCCACCGTCAGCGTCGCGCCGGAAGACAGCAGAAGCGCCGTGTTGATGGTCGGCAGGGGCCACGGCACCATCGCGCGGAAATGCGGCACGAGCGCGGCGGGGCCGTTGTTCGGCCACACGGCGGTGAAGTCCGGCCAGATCAGCTTGTAGTCGAGGCTGCCGAGTTCGTGCATCGCGATGGCGCGCGCGTAGAACAGCGCGCCGAAGAACGCCGCGAAGAACATCACTTCGGAGAAGATGAACCAGCTCATGCTCCAGCGGTACGACACATCGACACGCTTGCCGTACATGCCGCCTTCGGATTCGGAGATGGCGTCGCCGAACCAGTGCCACAGCACGAACAGCACGAACAGCAAGCCGATAAACGTGCCGGCGGGCCCGAAGCTATGGCCGTTCACCCACGACGCCAGCGAGGCGAGCATGATCAGCAAGCCAGTTGCAGCCATCACCGGATGCCGCGACGGATGCGGCACGAAATAGTACGGGCTCTCGTTTTGACCGCTCATTGTTGATTCTCCACTTCGATCCAGTTGCTTGAATTTTCTTTTGCCGCCGGCAGCAGCGCTTCGCGCGACGCCCGGCGTTTTCCGTCTATCCCACTACCGCGCGCACGATCAGCAACAACACGACGATGAACAGCACCGCCCCGATGATGCCCGCCGCGATCAGATGCAGCGGATTCAACTGCGCGGCGTCGCTCTCCAGGTCGGCCCGGCGGCGCACGCCGAAAAACGACCAGCACACCGCCTTGATGAGCTTGAAGAAACCGCCCTTTTTCGGCGTATCCGCGCTCATGGCCGTCACGAGCCCTTCGCCACCGACTTCGGCGTGTTCAGCTCGAAGAACGTGTACGACAGCGTGATCGTCTTCACATCCTTCGGCAGCTTCGGATCGACGACGAACACGACCGGCATGCGCTTGGTCTCGTTCGGCGCGAGCGTCTGCTGCGTGAAACAGAAGCATTCGATCTTCTTGAAATACTCGGTGGCCTGCTTCGGCGCATAGCTCGGAATCGCCTGCGCGTTCACCGTGCGATTCTGCTCGTTGGTCACGTCGTACATGACCGTCATCACTTCGCCGGGATGGATGTCCAGCGAGTTCTGCTCCGGCTTGAACTTCAGCGGGCCGCGCGCGTTCGCATCGAATTCGATCGAGATCGAGCGGCTCATGTCCACTTGCGTGTTCTTCGCCTCGCGCGCGCCGACGTCCTTCTGCACGAGGTTGTTGATGCCGGTGATCTGGCAGATCGCGCGGTACATCGGCACGAGCGCAAAGCCGAAGCCGAACATCAGCGCGGCGACGACGAAGAGCTTGACCAGCATCGACCGGTTGAACGACCGGTCGACATGCGAATTTTCCTGCTGAGTGGACACGTTGCTTTCCTACCCTCGCGACAACAGGTATTGCCTGACGACGATACCCAGAAAGAAGACGGCGGCAACCAACACCATGATGATTCCGAGCCGCTTGTTACCCGCGCGTATTTCCTCGGGCGTGCGTCTTTTTTGTGGATTCGGGGCCATGCTTTCTCTTGCTTGCCGGCTGCAAGACTTCCGTGGCGGAAGCCTTGCAAACCTCGATGCTATTTATTCGACCGTCGGCGGATTTTCAAACGTATGGAACGGCGCCGGGCTCGGCACGGTCCATTCGAGGCCTTCCGCGCCATCCCACGGCTTGTCGGATGCCTTCTCCAGCTCGCCGCCGCCACGATACGTCGGCAGCGCGACCGCGAACAGGAAGTACACCTGTGCGAGGCCGAAGCCGAATGCGCCGATCGTCGCGACCTGGTTGAAGTCCGTGAACTGCGCCGGGTAGTCCGCATAACGGCGCGGCATGCCGGCGAGACCCAGGAAGTGCATCGGGAAGAACGTGATGTTGAAGAAGATCATCGACGCCCAGAAGTGGATCTTCCCGCGCATCTCGTTGTACATCCAGCCGGTCCACTTCGGCGCCCAGTAGTACCAGCCTGCGAACAACGCGAAGAGCGAACCCGCCACCAGCACGTAGTGGAAGTGCGCCACGACGTAATAGGTGCCGTGCATCTGGATGTCGAGCGGCGCCATCGACAGGATCAGGCCCGTGAAGCCGCCCATCGTGAACACGAACAGGAAGCCGATCGCGAACAGCATCGGGGTTTCGAACGACAGCGCGCCGCGCCACATCGTCGCCACCCAGTTGAACACCTTCACGCCCGTCGGGACCGCGATCAGCATCGTCGCGTACATGAAGAAGAGCTGGCCCGTCACCGGCATGCCGGTCGCGAACATGTGGTGCGCCCACACCATGAACGACAGGATCGCGATCGATGCCGTCGCGTACACCATCGAGCTATAGCCGAACAGCGGCTTGCGCGAGAACGCCGGAATCACCTGCGACACGATCCCGAACGCCGGCAAGATCATGATGTACACCTCGGGGTGACCGAAGAACCAGAAGATGTGCTGGTACATCACCGGATCGCCGCCGCCCGCCGCGTTGAAGAACGACGTGCCGAAGTGACGGTCGAACAGCACCATCGTGATCGCGCCCGCCAGGACCGGCATCACGGCGATCAGCAGGTACGCGGTGATGAGCCACGTCCACGCGAACATCGGCATCTTCATGAGCGTCATGCCCGGCGCGCGCATGTTCAAAATCGTCACGACGATGTTGATGCCGCCCATGATCGACGACGCGCCCATGATGTGGACCGCGAAAATCGCGAAGTCCATGCCGGGGCCCATTTGCGTGGAGAGCGGCGCGTACAGCGTCCAGCCCGCGGCGGTTGCGCCGCCCGGCACGAAGAACGAGCCGACGAGCAGCACCGCGGCAGCCGGCAGCAGCCAGAAGCTGAAGTTGTTCATCCGCGCGAACGCCATGTCCGATGCGCCGATCTGCAGCGGCACCATCCAGTTCGCGAAACCGACGAACGCCGGCATGATCGCGCCGAACACCATGATGAGGCCGTGCATGGTGGTCAGCTGATTGAAGAACTCGGGACGCATGATCTGCAGGCCCGGCTCGAACAGCTCGGCACGGATGCCGAGCGCCATCACGCCTCCGGAGAGGAACATGATGAAGGAGAACAACAGGTACAGCGTACCGATGTCCTTGTGGTTGGTAGCGAAGAGCCACCGGCGCCAGCCATGCGGCGTCTCGTGCGCATGGTCGTGCGCGTGGTCGTGACCTGCGCCTACATCGTGTCCGATGCTAGACATGACAATCATCTCCTAAAGCGAATACTCGGGGCACTTGGCAATGACGCGTGGGACTTTCCGTTGCCGTCCGGCGAAGGAAAGCGCCACGCTCGGCACGTCAAGCAGCCGGACTGATTTCCACGCGACGGGCTTCCTTGTTATCGGCGCCGCCCGTGATGGTTTCCGGTTTCTTCAACACGATGCGGTCTTCCGACACGCCCGCTGCCTTCAGCGCGTCGCGCACGGCTTGCGCGCGGCGCTTGGCGAGATCGGCGTTCTGGTCGGCGTTGCCGGTCGCATCGGTGAATCCCGACAACGCGATCTTCGCGTCCGGATGCGCCTTTGCGTAGGCCGCCGCGGCGTCCACCGCACTCTTCGCGTCGGCGGGCAGCGAATCCTTGCCCGTCTCGAAATAGATGCTGGCGGGCAGACCGGCGGCTTGCGACGCCTGCGCACCCGATGCAGCCGGCGCGCTCGCTTCGGCCGCCGCGGGCGCGGCACTCGCCGCTTCCGGCGCCGATGCCGCCGCCGCATTGCCGCCGCCTTCGGGCATCTTGCCCGCCTTGGCGTCGATGACCTGCTTCGGTTGCAGCAGATCGCCGGTGTGGTTGCTCCAGCTATTACGCTCGAACGTGACGACCGACGCGATCTCGACGTCGTTCAACACACCTTGCCACGGCGGCATCGCGGCCTTGCCGTGCAGCACGATATTCAGATGCTCGGCGATGGAACCGTTCGCGATCTTCGAGCCGTCGAGCGCCGGGAACTGGCCCGCGCCCTTGCCGGTCGGCTGGTGGCAGACCGCGCAGTTCGACGTGTAAACCTGCTGGCCGCGCGCCATCAGTTCGTCCTTCGTGTACGTCTTGAGCGGATCGTCCTGGCCGGCGGCCATCTTCTTCTTTTGCCCGTCGACCCACTTCGCGTAGTCATCGGCCGACAGCACTTCGACGACCACCGGCATGTACGCGTGCTCCTTGCCGCACAGTTCCGTACAGAATCCGCGATACGTGCCCACCTTCTCGGCCTTGAACCACGTGTCGCGCACGAAGCCCGGAATCGCATCCTGCTTCACGCCGAATGCCGGGACGTACCACGAGTGAACGACATCGTTCGCCGTCGTGATGATGCGGATCTTCTTGTCGACCGGCACGACGAGCGGGTTGTCGACTTCCTGCAGATACAGCGTCGAGATCGGCTTCTGACCGTTCACTTCGCTGCGCGGCGTGGAGAGCGTCGAGAGGAAGCTGATGCCTTCGCCCGGACCCTTCACGTAGTCGTAGCCCCACTTCCACTGATAGCCCGTGACCTTGACGGTGAGATCGGCGTTGGACGTGTCCTTCATCGCGACGACGGCCTTGGTTGCCGGCAGCGCCATCAGAATGACGATGATGAACGGCACGATCGTCCAGATGATTTCGACCGTGGTGCTTTCGTGGAAGTTGGCCGGCTTGAAGCCTTTCGACTTGCGATGCTTGAAGAGCGAATAGAACATCACCCCGAACACGCCAATGAAGATGACGGTGCAGATGATGAGCATGAAGATATGGAGGCCGTAGAGCTCCTCGGCGATCTTCGTCACAGGCTGCTGGAAGTTGATCTCGTTGACAGCGGGACCGCCTGGACTGTTTTCGACCGCCAGGGCAGCACCGGCGGAAAGCAGTGCGCCTGCCGCCAGCACGCCCGAGAGGGCTCGCTTGATTGTTTTCATAGCATCCTTACCCAAATTTTCCATTCAAACCCTCGACCCCCGTGGCATCGCACCCGCCGGCTCCTCTCATAGACGTCTCAGCGACGCCTGTAACTCGGCAGCAAATTGTTTGCGACGATGCTGTGCAAGGTGTTGTCCGATTTTCACCGATTGACCGCGCGATACGATCGTGAGCGGCTCTCTCGGCGTCGCGCCCGCTTCGACCCGCACCCAACGCGGATTGAACTCGAACTGCGTCAGCTCTTCGGCGTTCATCTGTTCGATCAACAACCGGTTTTGATACAGCCGGATCCGTTCGTAGTCGACCGCATGGCGCGCGTAGATCAGAAACGCGATGCCCACGACCGCCAACTCGATTCCGGTGAACGGCAGCACCAGCCAGGCGCCGTTCAGAAACAGCGGCGTTGCGATTGCCAGCGAAAACAGCGCAAGCGACACATAGAAGCCCACGAACTGACGCGGCGAGACCGAGCAGTTTCGCTTCATCAGCCAGTCCTTGATGACCGGCTCGGACTCCGTCAGCGTCTGGCTGGCTTGCATCGCTGCCTCCATCAATCCGCACGCAATCACACACATTTGCTCGGATTTCGCCCAAATTTGTGTCGGTCCGGGCGACAAACTGACGCATTATAGGCGTCTTGGGTGGCATCCACAAGCAAGGGTCGTAACCTCGCAAAGCCAAGCGCCACAAGCTTCTGCGCCCTTTTGACGCACCTTTTTGCGCGCCTTTCTTGCGCAAATTTCAGACATAACAACTGCGCTCTTTACCGATTCAGCGTTTCGGTTTCGAGCCTCGTCCAATATCTTCGAGACGGACGATGCCGTGCCCGTCCGCCGTCATGCGCGGCACCGCCTTCCACGCATGCCCGTAGATCACTTCGAAGGTCAGCGGGATCGTGCCGTCGTCGCGGCGCAGCGCTTCGAGCGCCTGATGCACCGCGCCGCGCACGGCCTTGGCGTCCGCATGGCCTTCGTCGAACGCGCGCTCGAACGGATACGCGCCCCAGCGCGTCACGTCCGCGAACAGCGATTCAGGCGATTTGTACGTGATCGTCAGCACTTCCTGATCCATCACCGGAATTTCGAAGCCGCTTTCGACGAGCATGTCGCCGAGATCGTGCATGTCGACGAAATCGATCGTATGCGCTTGCGGCGCGAGCCCGAGCGTCCGCTCCGCTTCGCGATACGCGGCGCGAAGCTCGCGCAGCGTATCGGGGCCGAACGTGCTGAACATCAGCAAGCCGTTCACCTTGAGCACGCGCTGCCATTCGGGAAAAACGAGGTCGGGCCGCGCATGCCAGTGCAGCGCGAGATTCGACCACAATAGTTCGAACGCGCCCGATGCGAACGGCAGCGCGGAAAAATCCGCCTGCGCGAGTTGCGGGCCGCGTGCGCCGAACGCCTTCGCGAGCGTCGAAGGAAGAAAGCGGCGCCATCCCGCGCCGTTGTCCGCGTCCGTGGCTTCGGCGGCGCGCGCGCGCGCGAGCATCGCGGACGAGATGTCGATGCCGGTCACCGACGCCTCTGCAAAGCGTTCCCGCAAACCGGCCAGGTCCGCCCCGGCGCCGCACGCCGCATCGAGGACGCGCATCGGCGCAACCTTGATGTATTCGAGCCGCTCGCGCATGCGCTCCGCGATCTCGCGTGGCAGGAACGCGACCTCGTCGAAGGCGGCGGCGCGACCGTCGAAGATCGCGCGCAAACGGCGCGGATCATAGGCCGGACGGCTAGTTTTAGGGGATGTCGGGGACATGTCGATCTTTTTGCGGAGAGTGCGAAGTATACTCGGTCGTCTCGAAAACGACCCATGCGAAGTGCTGATACGAGGCATAAACGCTTCGTGAGGCGCAATGAATGCGCGTGTTTAGCGCATCGAGCCGCGATTTTTCCGATTCAGCAGTCATGAAAGCCGACAGCATTCGCCTTCCCTTCCGGACGCCCGTCACGGCACGCGCTCGCGGATTCGCGTCGGCGGCAAAACGGCTCGTCGCGTGCGCGCTGCCGAGCCAGTGCGCGTTATGCGGCAATTTGTCGCAAGCACTGCTGTGCGATGGTTGCGACGCGCAGTACCGGAACGAGCCGCGCTTGCGCTGTGCGACGTGCGCGCTGCCGTTGGCGGCATCCGCGATGCGACGCGAGCGCGAAGACCTGCGCGTGCACTGCGCCGCGTGCCTCGAAGCGCCGCCCGCGTTCAACGACACGCTCGCGCTCGCCGACTATCGCGCGCCCCTCGACACGCTCGCCGTCGAGTTGAAGTTTCGTGCGCGGCTCGCCGCGGGCGAGGCATTCGCGCGGCATCTGCATGCGCGTTTCGAGGACAGCGATCTGCCCGCGCCGGATGTGATCGTGCCGATGCCTCTCTCGCGCGAACGGCTCATCGCGCGTGGCTACAACCAGGCGTGGGCCATCGCGCGTCCGCTCGCACGCATGATGCGCGTGCCCGCCCACGCATCGATGATCGCGCGGGTCCGGCATACGTCGGCGCAATCGCGGCTCGATCGCGAAACGCGCCGCCGCAATGTTGCGAGCGCGTTCGCCGTCTCGGGCGATGTGCGCGGCACGCATGTCGGCGTCGTCGACGATGTGATGACATCGGGCGCGACGCTCGACGCGCTTGCTCGCACGCTGAAGCTCGCCGGCGCGCGGCGTGTCAGCAATTTCGTGGCGCTGCGCACGCCTAAAGATTAATCACCTTTATTAGAAGCAATCCATGTTCAACGTCGTACTCGTCGAACCCGAAATCCCGCCGAACACCGGCAACGTGATCCGCCTGTGCGCGAACACGGGCGCGCGTCTGCATCTGATCGAGCCGCTCGGCTTTCCGCTCGACGACGCGAAGATGCGCCGCGCCGGCCTCGACTATCACGAGTACGCCGAAATGAACGTGCATGCGGACTGGGATGCCTTCATCGCGAAGGAAACACCCGACGCCACGCGCATGTTCGCGTTCACGACGCGCGGCTCGACGCCGTTCTTCGATCACGCGTTCAGGCCGGGCGACTGGTTCGTGTTCGGCGCGGAGACGCGCGGCCTCGCGCCCGAATTGCTGGCGCACTTTGCGACGGAACAGCGCGTGCGCCTGCCGATGCGGCCGGGTAATCGCAGCCTGAATTTGTCGAATACGGTGGCGATCGTGACGTTCGAGGCGTGGCGTCAGGCGGGATTCGAAGGCGGCGCTTAAGCCTTTGCCGCTTGGAGTTCGGCTCGATAGAGCGCGAGCATGTCGTCCTGAAAGCATGCAAAGACGACACGCTGAACGGCGGGCGTGGAAGGCAACGTGTCGATGACCGTGCGCACCGCGATCTTCACGGCTTCATCATGGGGAAAGTGATAGATGCCGCAACTGATCGCCGGGAACGCAATCGACTCGCAGCCCGCTTCCTGAGCGAGTTCGAGCGAGCGCTGGTAACAGCTCGCGAGCAATTCGGGCTCGTTCTTCTTGCCGCCGCTCCAGCGCGGCCCGACCGCATGAATGACGTGCTTCGCGGGAAGATCGTAGCCGCGCGTGATTTTCGCGTCGCCGGTTTCGCAGCCGCCGAGCGTCTCGCACTCGCGCAGCAGGCCTTTGCCGGCCTTGCGATGAATCGCCCCGTCTACTCCGCCGCCGCCGAGCAGCGATTTGTTCGCCGCGTTGACGATGGCATCGACTTCGAGCGTGGTGATATCGACTTTCAGCGCTTCGAGCCTGGGCCCACGCACACACGCCTCCGATTACTCTGCTTTTGCGTCCCGACTGAGAAGCGCCTGCACGGCATCGCGCGGCGTCACGTTATCGAAGAGCACGCGGCATACCGCCTGCGTGATCGGCATCTCGATTCCGCGCGAATGCGCGAGCCCGAGCACGGCGCGCGCGCATCGCACGCCTTCCGCGACATGGCCGAGCGCCGCGAGAATCTCCTCGAGCGTGCGTCCGCTGGCGAGTTGCATGCCGACAGTGCGATTGCGCGACAGATCGCCCGTCGCGGTGAGGATGAGATCGCCGAGGCCGGTTAGCCCGGTGAAAGTCTCCGCGCGGCCGCCGAGCGCGACGCCTAAGCGCGACATCTCCGCGAGCCCGCGCGTGATGAGCGCGGCGCGGGCGTTCAGGCCGAGACCGAGGCCGTCGGAAATGCCCGTCGCGATTGCGAGCACGTTTTTCACCGCGCCGCCGACTTCGACGCCGATGACATCGTCGCCGGTATAGATACGCATCGCGCCATGATGGAACGCCGCGACCGTGCGCGCGCCCAGTTCCGCCGATGCGCTCGCGACCGTCAGCGCGACCGGCAAGCCTTGTCCCACTTCGCGCGCGAAGCTCGGTCCGGACAGCGTTCCGTTGCTGCGATGCTCGGGCAATTCGGCCGCGACGACCTCGTTGGGCAGACACTGCGTATCCGCCTCGAAGCCTTTGCACAGCCAGACGATATGCGCCGGTACGACGCCGGCGTCGCGCATCGAACGGCACAGCGCGCGCAGGCCCGCGACCGGCGTCGCGACGACGCACAGCGCTTCATCCGCCGATGCATGCGCGAGCGCCGCGGCGAAATCGGTCTCGAATGCGAGCGCGTGCGGCAGCGTCACGCCTTCGAGATAGCGCGTGTTTTCGTGCGTGCGGGAAAGTGATTCGATGAGCGCGGGGTCGCGCGCCCAGAGCTTCGTGTCGTGCCGGGTCGCGAGGTGGCCCGCGAGCGCGGTGCCCCATGCGCCGGCGCCGAGAACGGCTACTTTCATGCTCGGCTCCGGTCCGGCAGAGTCAGGTCAGTGCGTCGCGCCGTTCGCCGCGCCTTCCTGGGCGCTCGCGAGTTGGGCGATACGCTGCTCGTACAGCGCCTGGAAGTTGATCTCCGCGAGGTGGATCGGCGGGAAACCGGCGCGCGTGATCGCGTCGGCGATGTTCGAGCGCAGGTACGGGAATAGAATGGTCGGGCACGCGATGCCGACGAGCGGATCGATCTGCTCCGCCGGAATGTTGCGGATGTCGAAGATGCCTGCCTGCTTGGCTTCGATCAGGAATGCGACCTTGTCGGTGACTTTCGCCGTGACCGTGCCCGTGACCAGCACTTCGAAGACGCTTTCCGCGAGGCGGTCGGCCTTCACGTCGACTTCGACTTCAACCGACGGCATTTCCTGCTCGAGGAAGATAGCCGGCGAATTCGGCTGCTCCAGCGACATGTCCTTCAAATAGATGCGCTGGATGTTGAAAAACGGCTGGTTGTTCTCGTCAGACATTTTGATTTCCTAGGTAATCCGGTATGCGGCGCGCGTTCGTGTCGAATCGCGCGCCGCGAGTATGCATGTGTCAGGCCGATTCGAGCAGCGGCACGAGGCCGCCCTTTCGATCGAGCGCGGACAGATCGTCGTAGCCGCCGACGTGCGTCTCGCCGATGTACACCTGCGGCACGGTCCGCCGTCCGGTGCGCGTCATCATTTCCTCGCGCCGGCCCGGCTCGCGATCGATCAGGATCTTCTCGATCGTTTCGACGCCGCGGGACTTTAAAAGACGTTCGGCCATCTGGCAATACGGGCACACGACCGTGCTGTACATCACCACTTTTTTCACTTGACTGCTCCTTGTTTCACCACCGGCATGCCGGCTTTTTGCCAGGCGTCCACTCCGCCTTGCAAAACGTGGACCTCGGCGTAACCCGCCTCGGACACGGTGCGGCTCGCACGCTGCGATTCTTGACCGGTTTGGCAAACGAGCACGACCGGATTGCTCTTATTCTTCGCGATCTGGCCGATTTTTGCTTGAAGCTCCGTGGCTTCGATATTTCGTGCAGACGGCAGATGTCCCTTCGCGAATTCCGCGGCGGGCCGCAAATCGACGACCACGGCGTTGCGCCGGTTGATGAGCGTCGTGGCTTCGGCGGCCGAAATGCCGCCGCGCCCGCGCCGCGTGACGGCGGGCCAAAGGAGCAGCGCGCCGGAAACGAGCGCGATGACGATAAGTGCAATATTCGTGTAATCAGTGAAAAACTTCACGTCGAGGGCCGCCGAAATTTAGTAGGAAAGGAAGAAAGGGAAATGGGCGCAATCGGGGCATTATAAAATAACCGTTTCCCGCGATGGCCTCTGCCGTCCGGCCGATGGCGACACCCCGCCCGTTCGGGCAGCATGACGGGGTGCGATCGGCGCACCGCTTTTCCAACTGACCGACCGAAATCATGTACAAGCTAGTGCTCATCCGCCACGGCGAATCGACGTGGAACAAGGAAAACCGCTTCACCGGCTGGGTCGACGTCGACCTGACCGAGCAGGGCAACCGTGAGGCGCGCCAGGCAGGCGTGCTGCTGAAGGAGGCGGGCTACCAGTTCGACATCGCGTATACGTCGGTGTTGAAGCGCGCCATCCGCACGCTGTGGCACGTCCAGGACGAGATGGATCAGATGTATATACCGGTTGTGCATTCGTGGCGCCTGAACGAACGCCACTACGGCGCGCTCGCGGGCCTGAACAAAGCAGAAACCGCGAAGAAGTACGGCGACGATCAGGTGCTCGTCTGGCGCCGCAGCTACGACACGCCGCCGCCCGCGCTCGAACCGGGCGACGAGCGTGCGTCGTACAACGATCCGCGTTACGCGAAGGTGCCGCGCGAACAGTTGCCGCTCACCGAATGCCTGAAAGACACGGTCGCGCGCGTCCTGCCGATCTGGAACGAATCGATCGCACCCGCCATCAAGTCCGGCAAACAGGTCGTGATTTCGGCGCACGGCAACTCGATCCGCGCGCTGGTCAAGTATCTGGACAACATCTCCGATCAGGACATCGTCGGGCTGAACATCCCGAACGGCGTGCCGCTCGTGTACGAACTCGATGAAAACCTGAAGCCCATCCAGCACTACTATCTGGGCGATCCGGAAGCCATCGCGGCCGCGCAGGCCGCTGTCGCCAAGCAAGGCAAAGCGGGCTGATTCCGGCTGTCCGGCAGGTGTTTGGCCTGACGAGGGCGCCATAACGGGCGCCCTCGCCGCGTTCATGGCGCCCGGCTGACGAACCGCGAGCGGCATCGACAGGATCGCGTCGAAACGTGCGCGAGCCATCGCTTCAACGGATGAAAGCCTCAGGCATTTAAGTTGCGTTTAAGTCGCCGATCAAGGCGAGCGGGTATACTGGCCCGTCACCAACGATGCAGCCCATCCGATTCCGACCGCACTCTCTATGCGAAAGAACCTGAAAAACTTCGGCCTGGTAGCCGTTGGCGTTGCTGCCGGCGCACTCGCCACCCTGCAGATCTCCGCATCCGCACAGCAAGCTGCTTCCTCGCCTCTGCCGCTCGAACAATTGCGGCTTTTCGCCGAAGTTTTCGGTCAGATCAAGCACGAATACGTCGAACCGGTCGACGACAAGAAGCTCCTCACCGCCGCCATCAAGGGCATGGTGTCGAGCCTCGACCCGCACTCGTCCTATCTCGACAAGACCGATTACGAAGAACTGCAGGAACAGACCAAGGGCCGTTTCGCGGGCCTCGGCATCGAGATTTCTTCGGAAGACGGCCTCATCAAGGTCATTTCGCCGATCGAAGACACGCCAGCGTTCCGCGCCGGCATTCGTCCGGGCGACCTCATCACGCGCATCAACGACAAGCCGGTGCGCGGCATGACGCTGGATAAAGCCGTGAAGCAGATGCGCGGCGAGCCGGGCACGAAGGTCACGCTCACGATCTTCCGCAAGAGCGACGACCGCACGTTCCCGCTCACCGTGACGCGCGCCGTGATCCGCGTGCAGTCGGTGAAGATGAAGGTGCCGGAGCCGGGCTACGGCTACATCCGCATCACGAGCTTCCAGGAGCGCACGGTGCCGGATCTCGCGTCGAAGTTGCAGGATCTCGCGCGCCAGCAACCGAATCTGAAGGGCCTCGTGCTCGATCTGCGCAACAACGGCGGCGGCTTGCTGCAAAGCGCGGTCGGCGTCGCGGGCGCGTTCCTGCCGGATAACGCGGTCGTCGTGTCGACCAACGGCCAGATTGCGGACGCGAAGCAGACTTTCCGCGACACCTACGACAACTATCGCCTGCCGTCCTTCGATTCCGATCCGCTGAAGAGCGTGCCGGAAATCTTCAAGAAGGTGCCGATGGTCGTGCTGACCAACGCGTATTCGGCGTCGGCCTCCGAGATCGTCGCGGGTGCGCTGCAGGATCATCATCGCGCGCTGATCGTCGGCAAGACCACGTTCGGCAAGGGCTCGGTGCAGACCGTGCGTCCGATGACCGCCGACAGCGCCCTGCGCCTGACGACGGCCTATTACTACACGCCGAGCGGCAAGTCGATCCAGAATCAGGGCGTGCGCCCCGACGTGCCGGTCGATCAATACGCGGACGGCGATCCGGACGACGCGCTCGTCACGCGCGAAGTCGATTACTCGAACCACCTCGCGAACACGCAGGATCCGAACGAGAAGAAGGAACAGGAGCAGCGCGAGGCGGATCGTCTGGAGCAACTGCGCATTCTCGAAGAGCAGAACGACAAGAAGACGCCCGAGCAGCGCCGCAAGGACCGCGAGCGCAAGCCGGTCGAGTTCGGCAGCGCGGACGACTTCATGCTCCAGCAAGGTCTGAACAAGCTGGAAGGCAAGCAGGTCGTGGAGTCCAAGTCGTACAGCGAACGCAAGCTCGCGCAGAACAAGCCGGCACGTTCGGCGTCCGCTCCGGTGGTTGCACCGCCTGCGCTGCCGGCCACGCCGGGTTCCGCGCCGGCGTCGGGCGCGCAGCCGGCATCGGCGCCTACCGCGCAGCAGTCGAAGTAACTTTTCCGTAGTCCCCGCAAAGGCTTCGCAGCGTAACGTTGCGAAGCCTTTCTTCTTTTCGCGCTTAGAATGCTTCGTTCGAGCAAGCCGATTCTTTCCGCGATGAACGACGACCAACTCCTTCGCTATTCCCGCCACATCCTCGTCGATGAAATCGGCATCGAGGCGCAGCAGCGCTTTCTCGACGCGCACGCCGTCATCATCGGCGCGGGCGGACTCGGCGCGCCCGCGGCGATGTATCTCGCGGCGTCAGGTGTCGGAAAAATCACGCTCGTCGATGCCGATACTGTCGATCTCACGAATCTCCAGCGGCAGATCGTGCACATGACGCGATCGGTCGGAGCGCCCAAGGTGGAATCGGCACGCGAGACGTTGAGCGCGCTGAATCCGGACATCGACGTCATCGCGGTGAACGCGCGCGCCGACGCCGCGTGGCTCGACATCAACGTGCCGGGTAAAACCGTGGTGCTCGATTGCAGCGACAACTTCACGACGCGTCACGCGATCAACGCGGCCTGCGTCACGCATCGCGTGCCGCTCGTGTCGGGCGCGGCGCTGCGTTTCGACGGGCAGATCAGCACCTTCGACTTCCGCGCACCCGATTCGCCCTGCTACGCGTGCGTGTTCCCGCCGGATCAGCCGTTCGAGGAAGTCGCGTGTTCGACGATGGGCGTGTTCGCGCCGACGGTCGGCATCATCGGTGCGATGCAGGCGGCGGAGGCGCTGCGCGTGATCGGCGGTTTCGGCGAGACGCTCGCGGGCCGGCTGATGATGCTCGACTCGCTGCGCATGGAATGGAACACGATGCGAATCGCGCGGCAGCCGGATTGCGCTGTCTGCGGAAACACCGGAAGCCGCGAAGCAGCGCGCTAAATCGGTCGCGTCTTACGCCGTCGACCGGACGGTCCGCTTAAGCTCATCGATTCTTCAATCGCAGGGCGGATCGTTCTTTGAGCACCATCACTTCGCCGGCGAGCGCGCAACGCGGGCTCACGCAAAGCGCGTTCGCGCGGCCGTCGCTTCCGCGAATCACCCGCACACGGAGTTCCGCACGCCGTATCGCGTGATCAATTTCCACGCATGCATTGGTTGCTTCAACGACACGACGTGCGACTTCGACAACCGCGATTTTCTGTGGTGTCCGCGCAGGCGCGGCAAGCCCAGCCGCTTTCAATGCACTTCGGCGATCCACCCGAGCAGGTCATCGCTCGGGTGGATCGACTGATTGCGGATCACGGCTTGGCCTAGACCTTCTGCAACGCCGTGAGCGCGGCCTGCAATTCAGCGGGTTCGTAGGCCGCAAGCACATCCGCGACCGGCTTTTCCAGCGCCTTCAGGTTCGAGCGCAGAATTTCCTGCTTCACGATCAGCAACTGGCTCGGATGCATCGAAAACTCGGTGAGCCCGAGGCCGAGTAACAGGCGCGTGACGGCGGGATCGCCCGCCATTTCCCCGCACACCGACACCGGCACGCCCGCGCGCTTCGCCTCGCGCAACGTGAACGCGATCAGGTTCAGCACCGCCGGGTGCAGCGGATCGTAAAGATGCGCGACGCTGTTATCGGCGCGATCGATCGCGAGCGTGTACTGGATCAGATCGTTCGTGCCGATCGACAGAAAATCGAGCCGGCTCAGGAACAGCCGCACGGCGATGGCCGCCGCCGGAATCTCGATCATCGCGCCGACCTGAACCTGACGGTCGTACGCCACGCCTTCGTCGTCGAGTTGACGCTTCGCCTCGCGGATCAGATCGAGCGTCTGGTCGATTTCCTGTGCGTGCGCGAGCATCGGAATGAGAATCTTGGTCGGCCCGAACGCCGACGCCCGCAGAATGGCGCGCAATTGCGTGATGAACATCTGCGGCTCGGACAGGCTCCAGCGGATCGCGCGCAAGCCCAGCGCGGGATTCGGCGCGGTTTCGTAGCCATCGCTTCCGGTCATGGAATCGAGCGGCTTGTCCGCGCCGACATCGATCGTGCGGATCGTCACCGGCTTGCCGTTCATCAACTCGACGGCGCGCTTGTACGCCTCGAACTGCTCCTCTTCCTCCGGCAACTGGTCCTTGTGATTCATGAAGAGGAATTCGGTGCGGAACAGGCCGACGCCCATCGCGCCCGCTTCGACGGCGACTTGCGCGTCTTCCGGCAACTCGATGTTCGCGCACAGTTCGATCTTCGTACCGCAGAGCGTCTGCGTCGGCGAGAACTTCAGGCGCTGGAGCTTGCGCTGTTCCAGCAGTTTCTCGCTCTGACGATACGAATACTCTTCGAGAACGATCGGCGCCGGATCGACGATCACGATGCCATGATCGCCGTCGACGATGATGAGATCGTTCTGGCGGATCAGCACGCTCGCCTGCTGCACGCCGACGGACGCCGGAATGCCGAGACTGCGCGCGACGATCGCCGTATGCGAAGTGCGGCCGCCGAGGTCGGTGACGAAGCCCTTGAACGCCTGCGTCTTGAACTGAAGCATGTCCGCCGGCGCGATATCGTGGGCGACGACGATCATTTCGTTGTGCCCGTTGCTGGCGGCCGTATGCACGACGAGCGACGCGGCCGTCGGCGCGCCGGCCAACGCTTTCAAAAGACGCTCGACGACCTGCTCGACGTCCGCCTTGCGTTCGCGCAGATATTCGTCTTCGATCTCGTCGAAATAACCGCCGAGGATTTCCAGTTGCTCGGTCAGCGCCCACTCGACGTTGTAGCGGCGCGTGCGAATCAGGTCGATGGTTTCCTGCACGAGCATGGCGTCGTTCAGGATCATCGTATGGACGTTGATGAACGCGCCCATTTCGCTCGGCGCATCGGCGGAAAGGTCTTCGCGCAGCGCTTCGAGTTCGGCGAGGACGGCCGCCTGCGCCGCGTGGAATCGGGCGATTTCCGCGTCGATCTGATCCGGCTCGATCAGATAGTGGTCTACGTCGAGCGCCGCCGGCGCGATCAGATACGCGCGCCCAATGGCGATGCCGCGCGAGACGGGAATTCCATGCAGCGTGAAGGACACGCGCCCTCCTCTAGTTCTTTGAATGTCGCGGTCTGCCAGGCGCCCCCTCGACGGGCACAAACCGCGCGTCCATTATATGTTCGATCGTGCTCACAAGTCCCTGAACACCCGGTGACGACAGGGCCGGAACGGTTGCACGACGTTACGCGAAAGCGTGATGCGGATACGAAAAAGCCGCGTCGATGCGCGGCTTTTCACTGACGGACACTGCGGCGACACGCTTACTGCCCTTCTCCGAATTTATCGGCGATGAGCGCGAGAATGGCTTGCATCGCTTCGGCTTCGTCCGCGCCTTCGGTTTCGATCGTCACCGTGCTGCCGATGCCCGCCGCCAGCATCATCACGCCCATGATGCTTTTCGCGTTGATCCGGCGCCCGTTGCGGCTCATCCAGATCTCGCATTGAAAATTGCCCGCCAGTTGTGTGAGCTTGGCCGAAGCGCGTGCGTGGAGCCCCAGCTTGTTCACGATTGTTGTTTCTTGTTGCAGCATGATGCTCCGAAGCGCTAGATGGATGAAATGAGCGGCGTCAGTGGCTGGCGGCCTTCGCGCTGATGAGATCGGCGCTCGCCGAGCATGCCGGATCGGGCGAGCCGGCGGCCTTCGTCGCGAGGGCGCAGGGGTTGAGCGGCGTGGACGAATCCAGTTCCTGGATGCCCTTCGAGCCGCCCTGAAGAATCTTTTCGGCGAGCGTGTCGAGCGGCGTCGCGCGGTAGCAGACGGCGCGCACGAGCATCGGCAGATTGCAGCCGGCGAGCACGCGCACATCGGTGTCGTGCAGGCTCGCCGCGATGTTCGCGGGCGTCGCGCCGAACACGTCGGTGAGCACGATCGCGCCGTTTTCTTCTTTCAGGCGATCGATTTCGGAGCGCGCGAACGCGCGAACTTCGACCGGATCGCAGTCGGGCATCACGTCGATGACGCCGATGCGCGCCGGCAAGCCACCGTAAATATGTGCGATGCACTCGCGTAGCGCGGTGGCGAAAGGTGCGTGCGCGATGATCAGAATGCCAGCCATGTCAGGAAATTGCCTCAGCGACAAATCAACGACGAAAAATCGGACAAATACGTCGGAGTTCGCTCGAAAGCGCGCGAGCGGCGCGGAACACAACTCTAAAGTGGATGCCGTTACAACGAAATCAACCGCCTTCCAGCTTCATTACCCCAAGCCTGCGCGTCGATGCTTAAGCGAACTTTAAGCGCACTTTTAGACGCGATCGCGCCCCAGAAACGCGGGCGCGGGAAAGTCAATTCTAACAGTCCCGCCGAGGTGAGTTTGGCGCGCTGTCCGCGCGCGTTTCGTTGGCCGGCAGACTCAGTGCGCCGCGCGCTCGAGCGCGTCGATAAACATGCCCGCAACGTCGAAGCCGGTCTGATCCATGATTTCGCGAAAGCACGTCGGACTCGTGACGTTGACTTCGGTGAGATAGTCGCCGATCGCATCCAGCCCGGCGAGCAGCAGGCCGCGCGCCTGCAGCACCGGCCCGAGCGTCTCGGCGATTTCGCGATCGCGCGCCGACAGCGGCTGCGCGCGCCCGAGCCCGCCCGCCGCAAGATTGCCGCGCACTTCGCTGCCCTGCGGAACGCGCGCCAGCGAATACGGCACCGGCTGACCGCCGATGACGAGAATGCGCTTGTCGCCATCCTTGATTTCGGGGATGAACTTCTGCGCCATCACCGTGCGCGCGCCGTCCTCGGACAACATCTCGACGATCGAGCCGAGATTCATCCCGTCCGCCTTCACGCGGAACACGCCCATGCCGCCCATGCCGTCGAGCGGCTTCAGGATCACGTCGCCGTGCTCGGCGTGGAAAGCGCGCAGGCGCGCGGCATCGCGCGTGACGAGCGTCGGCGTGACGAACTGCGGCCATTCCGCGATGGCGAGCTTCTCGGAATGATCGCGGATCGCCTGCGGCTTGTTGAAGATGCGCGCGCCGTTGCGCTCGGCGATCTCCAGCAGCCACGTCGCGTTCACGTATTCCAGATCGAACGGCGGATCCTTGCGCATCAGCACGGCGTCGAAATGCGTGAGCGGCAGATGCTCGGCCTGCTCGGCCGCATACCACGGCCAGCGGTCACTGTTGGCCTCGTCGCCGACGATCGCGATGCGCCGCGCGCTCGCCTCGACCTTCGTTCCGGTCCACGCGAGATGCTGCGGCTCGCACGCATAGAGCACGTGGCCGCGCCGCGCGGCTTCGGCCATCATCGCGTAGGTCGTGTCCTTGTAGATCTTGAAGCGATCGAGCGGGTCGGCGATAAAGAGGATGTTCATGACGATTTGCTAGTTCGGTGCGCGGCCTGCGAGCTTACCGCAAGCCGCGAACTCACACCTGAATGGCTTCAGGATCGGTCTTTTCGAGCTCGACCGATGCCGCCAGCAGCGCCAGCCGCGCCACCACGCCGTACATGTAGAAGCGGTTCGGCGGCGCGGCGCCGGGCTTCGCGTGCGTGTCGGGCAACGCCGTGTGCTCGAAGCCGAGCGGCACGAAATGCATGCCCGGCGCGTTGAGGTTCTGATCGCGCTCGCGCGAATCGTGCACGCGGTAAAACCCGCCGACGACATACCGGTCGATCATGTACACGACCGGCTCGGCGACCGCATTTTCCACGCGCTCGAACGTATGCACGCCTTCCTGCACGATCACGTCGTGAACTTGCAGGCCTTCCTTGGCGTCGTTCATCTTCGTGCGTTCGCGCTTGGTCAGCGCGGCGACTTCGCTCGCGTCGTGGACGGTCATCACGCCCTTTCCGTACGTGCCGGCATCCGCCTTGATGACGACATACGGACGCTCGCTGATGCCGTACTCGCGATACTTCTTCGCGATCTTCTTGAGCACGCCGTCGATGGCTTCCGCGAGCGCTTGTTCGCCCGTGCGCGCTTCGTAATCGACGCCTTCCACATGCGCGAAGTACGGATTCACCATCCACGGATCGATCTCGACGAGCTTCGAGAACTTCTTAGCGACGTCGTCATAGCAGGAGAAATGGGTCGACTTGCGGCGCACCGCCCAGCCGGCGTGCAGCGGCGGCAGCAGATACTGCTCGTGCAGATTTTCCAGCACGGGCGGAATGCCGGCCGAAAGATCGTTGTTGAGCAGGATCGAGCAGGGATCGAAGTTCTTCAGGCCGAGGCGCCGCGGCGTGCGTTCGAGCGGCTCCAGCACGATTTTCTGGCCATCGGCGAGCGCGATGGTCACAGGACCGTGGATATTCTCGTCCAGCGTGCCGAAGCGGATGTTGAGCCCCGCTTGCCGCATGATGAGCGCGAGGCGCGCGACGTTCTCGAGATAGAACGCGTTGCGCGTATGGCGCTCGGGAATGACGAGCAGATTCTTCGCGTCCGGGCAGATTTTTTCGATGGACGCCATCGCTGCCTGCACCGCGAGCGGCAACACTTCCTGCGGCAGATTGTTGAAACCGCCGGGAAAGAGATTGGTGTCGACGGGCGCGAGCTTGAACCCCGCGTTGCGCAGATCGACGGAACAGTAGAACGGCGGCGTGTGCTCCTGCCATTCGAGCCGGAACCAGCGCTCGATGGCGGGCATGGCCTCGAGGATTTTCCGCTCGAGATCGAGCAGCGGGCCACTTAACGCCGTAACAAGGTGCGGAACCATGTATTACTCGCGGAAGAAGACAAAAGATTGTAGAGCAATTGCTTTGCCTAAATGGGTATCAACCGCCAATTGACAAGGTTTTGCGGCCCGCGCCGCGCCGCTTCCACGCACTTTTCCGCCTGTCGCTTCAATAGGTTTGGCCGCCGCCTTCGACGAAACCCGGACGGAGATGGCGCACCAAAAAAAATGCCCGCCATAAGGCGGGCGAAGTCGCTGCGCTCGTTTCTTGCTCGCAGCCGACGCGCCCTCTCGCGGCGCGCCGGTTGCGGCGTAAGACTTACTCGACATGCTCGCCGTGCAGCGTGACGTCGAGACCTTCGCGTTCCTGTTCTTCCGTGACGCGCAGGCCCATGGTCATGTCGATGATCTTCAGCAAAACGAAGCTGACGACGCCGCTGTAGACGAGCGTGACGAGCACGCCCTTCGCCTGCACGAGCACGCTGCCGTCGAAGCCGCCGATGTCCTTCACCGCGAACACGCCCGTCAGCAGCGCGCCGATGATCCCGCCCACGCCGTGCACGCCGAACGCGTCGAGCGAGTCGTCGTAGTTGAACTTGTGCTTGAGCCACGTCGCCGACCAGAAGCAGACCACGCCCGCGACAATGCCGATCACGATCGCGCCCGTCACGCCGACGAAGCCCGACGCCGGCGTCACCGCCACCAGACCCGCAACCGCGCCCGAGATGATGCCGAGCACCGACGGCTTGCCCTTCGTGATCCACTCCGCGAACATCCAGCCGAATGCGGCGAACGCGGTGGCGATCTGCGTCGTGAGCATCGCGAAACCGGCACGGCCGTCAGCCGCCACTGCCGAACCCGCATTGAAGCCGAACCAGCCCACCCACAGCATCGATGCGCCGATCAGCGAGAGCACGAGGTTGTGCGGCGCCATCACTTCGCGGCCATAGCCGACGCGCTTGCCGAGCACGAGACAGCACATCAGACCCGCGATACCGGCGTTGATGTGAACCACCGTGCCGCCCGCGAAGTCGAGCACGCCAGCCGATGCGAGCCAGCCGGTAGGTTCCCAGACCATGTGCGCGATCGGCGAGTAGACGATCAGCGACCACAGCGCCATGAACACGAGCATCGCCGAGAACTTCATGCGATCCGCGAACGCGCCGGTAATGAGCGCCGGGGTGATGATCGCGAACGTCAGCTGGAATGCGAAATAGACCGACTCGGGGATCGTCACGGCCAGATGGCTGACGGTCAGCGTCGTCGCCTTGTCGCCCTTGATGTAGGCCATGCCGTGCAGGAACACGCGCGAGAAGCCGCCGAGGAACGAGCCGCCCGGCGTGAACGCGATGCTGTAGCCGACGACCGTCCAGAGGATCGTCACGAGACAGCAGATCGCGAAGCTCTGCATGACCGTCGCGAGCACGTTCTTCTTGCGGACCATGCCCGCGTAGAAGAGCGCGAGGCCGGGAATCGTCATGAACAGCACGAGCGCCACCGAAGTCAGCATCCACGCGGTGTCGCCGGAGCTGATCTTCGACGAATCGACCATGACCGGCTCGGTCGGTGCGGCCGGCGCGGCATCGGACGCGGCGGATGCGCCGGACGCGGCTTCTGCCGCCGATGCCGCCTGAGCCGACGACGCCATCGCCGTGTTGGCGCTTTCGGGCGCGCTTGCAGCGGGTGCCGAGGCTGCGGCCGGAGCGGACGCATCCTGGGCGAGAGCGGTGCCGACATTCGCGCCGATCAGCGCGCCCGCCACCAACAGTGACATCAAAAAGTTACGCATTCTTCTGGTTCCTCTTATCGCCAATTTCTTGTTAGAGCGCGTCGGCGCCGGTCTCGCCGGTGCGGATGCGGATCACCTGTTCGATTGAGGTGACGAAGATCTTTCCGTCACCGATTTTTCCCGTGCGTGCGGCGCGTTCGACGGCTTCGATCGCCTGATCGACGATGTCGTCCGAGACGGCCGCCTCGATCTTCACTTTCGGCAGAAAGTCGACGACGTACTCCGCGCCCCGATACAGCTCGGTGTGCCCCTTCTGTCGGCCAAAGCCTTTCACCTCGGTCACCGTGATGCCCGAGACGCCGATGGCCGAGAGCGCTTCACGCGCTTCGTCCAGCTTGAACGGCTTGATGATTGCGGTAATGAGCTTCATGTATCCCTCGCTGTGGTGTGCTGATCCTTCGATGCCGTCCATTGAAGCGTGCAGAAAAGGTCGCGCCACTTATGCAACTCGTATGCCATGCGAGCATCCATGCGGCTTTGCGCGATTTCGCGAAACAATCGCACGAAGGGTCGGCCGAACGGCTAACGCGGGCCGCGCGTGCTGGCGTCGGGGTAGGTTCATTGCTAGAGTGGTCCAGAGGTCCCGCAAAAAGGGGCATGGGCGGACAACGCGAGCGCGCGGCGGCGCTAAAATCGCGGCGCCTCAAAGGTGCTTCGACGCGCGTTCGCGCATTCGGCGGCGCGCACCAATATCGAACATTCGATAATTCGGGGCACTGACCTAACAATGAATGCACTTTTTTTGTGCAAGAAGGGAGAAACGATGAAGCAGCCCAACGACGTTTTCAACGATTTGCAGCAGAAGATGAGCGATCTCTTCAAGAATTCGCCCGCGAAAGACGTCGAACGGAATATGAAGGCGATGCTCTCGCAAGGCTTTTCGAAGCTCGATCTCGTGACGCGCGAGGAATTCGACACGCAGACGCAAGTGCTCGTCCGCACGCGCGCTCGTCTCGAAGAACTCGAAAAGCGCGTCGCGCAGCTGGAGCAGCGTCTCGCGGGCGGAAACACGGCCGCGCAAGACTGAGGCGCCAGCACTGCCTATCGCGTACCTCGGCTAGCGAGCCGTGAGTTTCTAGTTTTATTGCCGGCGCGGTCCATGCGCCGTTTCAGGTGAAATCATGTCGCTTGCCGTGGTACGCAGCCGCGCGCCCGCTCCTGGGCGCGCGCCCGAAGTCGTCGTCGAAGTCCATCTCGCCAACGGGTTGCCGTCGTTTTCCATCGTCGGTCTGCCCGATCTCGAAGTCCGCGAAAGCCGCGAGCGCGTGCGCGCCGCGCTGCAGAACTGCGGGTTCGATTTCCCCGTCCGCAGAATCACCGTCAATCTCGCACCCGCCGATCTTCCGAAGGAAAGCGGCCGCTTCGATCTGCCGATCGCGCTCGGCATTCTGGCCGCGAGCGGACAGATTCCGGCCGCAGCGCTCGAACATCGCGAGTTCGCGGGCGAGCTTTCGCTGACCGGCGCGCTGCGTCCGATGCGCGGCGCGTTCGCAATGGTCTGCGGCGCGGCGCGCCACTATGCATCGATGCGCGATGCAGCCCCGCCAATCCCCGAAATCTACGTGCCGCTCGCAAGCGCGGCGGAAGCGGCGCTCGTGCCGGGCATCGAGGTCTTCGGCGCGGCGGACTTGCCCACGCTCTGCGCGCATCTGAACGATGTCCCCGACGCCCGTCTGCGACCCGTGCAAGCCGCTCCGCTTCCCTCGACAGCGGCGCCGTCCGCGGATCTCGCCGATGTCATCGGCCATCCCGCCGCCCGCCGCGCGCTCGAAGTGGCGGCTGCGGGCGGTCATCATCTGCTGATGGTCGGTCCGCCCGGCGCGGGCAAGTCGATGCTCGCCGCGCGCCTGGCCGGCCTGCTCCCGCCGATGAACGACGACGAAGCGCTCACCTCCGCCGCGATCCTTTCGGCGAGTTCGCTCGGCTTTACGCCCGAGCAGTGGCGGCGACGGCCGTTCCGCGCGCCGCATCATTCGGCGAGCGCGGCGGCGCTCGTCGGCGGGCGCAATCCGCCGCAGCCGGGCGAGATCACGCTCGCGCATCTCGGCGTCCTGTTTCTCGACGAGCTGCCCGAATTCGACCGAAAAGTGCTGGAAACCCTGCGTGAGCCGCTCGAAGTCGGCCAGATCACGATTTCGCGCGCCGCACAGCAGGCGGAATTTCCGGCGGCCTGCCAGCTCGTCGCCGCGATGAATCCATGTCCGTGCGGCTGGCGCGGCGACCCGAGCGCGCGCTGCCGCTGCTCGCCCGATGTCGCCGCGCGGTATCTGCGCAAGCTGTCGGGTCCGCTGATGGATCGCATCGACATTCAGATCGAGTTGCCGGCGCTCTCGCCCGCGGAACTGTCGGCGCGCGGCACCGAGCGCGGCGAGTCGAGCGCCGTCGTCGCGGCGCGGGTCGCGGCGGCCCGCGACATACAGACGCAGCGTCAGGGCAAGATCAACCGCGATCTCGACGGCCGCGAAGCCGACGCCGTCTGCCGCCCCGATTCCGCCGGCGAAGCCTTGCTGCGCGCTGCGGGCGAGCGCTTCGGCTGGTCCGCGCGCGCGTACTACCGCGTGCTGAAGGTCGTGCGGACGATCGCGGATCTCGCCGGCGCCGATATACCCGACGCGTCCCATGTCGCGGAAGCCGTTCAGTACCGCCGGGCGCTGTCGATCGCCTGAAGCCAGCGCGGACGCGGGGTGGTCCGCGCGATGCTAAGCGGAAAATTACTTGTCAAGACTTGACTTATGCACACTGAAGCGATCCGGGGCGGTCCTTCGTCTGATCAAACCCCGGTTTTGGCCACATTTCACAGACCATTGATTTTATTGAATTATTTAACTTGCCCCGAACGAAGGCAAACTAACGTAAACCGCGTGAGTCGGGCTTTTGAGCGCTACCACACACTGTTTTCCACAAAGTTATCCACAGACATTGTGGATAGCGCAAAAAGTCCATATGAATCCGAGAATTAGCGCGTAAACTTCTGAAGGAACTTCGGCTATTTCCGACACACTAAGACACTTCTTAAGTTAGTGCCTGCAGAATTCGAGGCCTTCCTCTAAAACAGTTTGAAGGACGAAAAGAACTGCTCGGCCTGCTCGGTCGGCGTCGTCTTGTCTGACACGATCACCAGTTGATAGACGTGCGCGCCGCGTGCCACGAAGCGCGCGTGAATCGTCCGCGACTCGCGCTTCTCCCCCCCTTCGCCCTTCACCTCGATCTCGCTGCCCAACACGCGTCCGCCCGCCGCGAGGTCGATCTGCGTCGCACGCGCCTCGGGCTTCGCATTCACGTTGCGCGCGAGACCTTGCTGGAGGAAATCGAGTGTCGCGCGCTGCAATTGCGGATCGGCGCTCGGCAGCACGACCGTGCCGACGGCGAACACGGCGTCGCCGGCTTCTGCGGTCTGCATGCGCATCGTCATCGACCGGCCTGCAATGTCGATCTTGCGCTCCTCGGAACGCGGCTTCGCGGGCAGCGTCACTTCGTAGCCGTCGTCGTTGTTCGTCACGGTGCGCCAGTCATATGAGGGCGTGCACGCGAGCAATGCGCCGCATGCGACAGTTGCGCACATCAGCTTGTTGGCGGAAGCAATATTCGGAAGAAAGCGCGCGGCAGCGCGCCGCAAACGGACAGGAAACACGGGGAAAACTCGTTTCATGAGGAATCGCTGCGTGAAAACCATCATTATCGCGCTGCGATGCCGGGCGTATCGGCGCGTCACGAACGCATCCCGAAATTGGCGCTAAAATACGCAGCAGTCTCCGTTCCGTTCGCCGGAGCGCCATCCGAGGTTCCCATGTCCCAAGCCACGCAAGAAACATCCACGCGCGCGAAGAGTCCGCTGCGTTACATCGTGATGGCGCTCGTCGCGGGCGTGATCGCCTGCACCGGGTATTTCGCCTTCGGCGGCCAGCAGAAAGTGCCGGACGCGACCTTCACGCTGCTTTCGGGACAGAAGATTTCGACGTCGGGCGATCTGAAGGGCAAGGTCTATCTCGTCAATTTTTGGGCGACGAGCTGCGAGACATGCATGAAGGAAATGCCGCAGATGATCGACACGTACAACAAATTCAAGGGCCGCGGCCTGGAGTTCGTCGCGGTCGCGATGAACTACGACGCGCCGATGTACGTCAACAACTACGCGCAGACGCGCAAGTTGCCGTTCAAGGTCGCGATGGACGACGGCAGCGCCGCCAAGCAGTTCGGCAACGTGCAACTGACGCCGACGACCTTTGTCATCGACAAGAACGGGAAGATTTTGAAGCGCTATGTCGGCGAGCCGACGTTCGCGGAACTGGATCAACTGCTCGACAAGGCGCTCGGTTCGGCCTGAACGCCTTTACGCGAAACACGCAGCCCGCTGGCGACAACCAGCGGGCTTTTTTATCGCTCGGACGAATCGCCTTTCACGACGATTCCGTATCGCTTGATCTTCTCGTACAGCGTCGCCTTGCCGAGCTGCAGCCGATCCGCCGCCACCGCGACCGCGCCGCCGCACTGCTCCAGCGCCTGTCCGATCACCGCGCGCTCGAACTGCTCGGTGCGTTCCTTGAGCGATTGCGTCGATGTGTCGAGCGCCGCCGCCGCACCGCTGTCGTCGAGAATGCCGAGCACCATGCGATCCGCCGCGTTGCGCAACTCGCGCACGTTGCCCGGCCAGTCGCGCTGCATCAGTTCGGCGCGCTGACGATCCGTGATGAGCGGCGCGGGCCGCTCGTAGCGCACGGCCGCATCGAGCAGAAAATGCTCGAAGAGCGGCACGATATCTTCGCGGCGCTCGTTGAGCGGCGGCAGCGTGATCGTCACCACGTTCAGCCGATACAGCAAGTCGCGTCGGAACGTGCCATCGGCGACGAGTTCGTTCATGTCGCCCTTCGCCGCCGCGACGACGCGCAGATTCGCGCGCACCGGCTGATTCGAGCCGAGCCGCTCCAGCACGCCGTCCTGCAATACGCGCAGCAGTTTCACTTGCAATGACAGCGGCATGCTCTCGATTTCATCGAGAAAGAGCGTGCCGCCCGACGCATGCTCCAGCTTGCCGATACGCCGCTTCTGCGCGCCCGTAAACGCGCCGGCCTCGTAGCCGAACATCTCCGATTCGAACATCTGCTCCGGCAGCGCGCCGCAATTCACCGCGATGAACGGCTTGTCGCGACGCGGCGACATGTCGTGCAGGCTGCGCGCGATGAGTTCCTTGCCCGCGCCCGTATCGCCGTTGATGAGCACGGACGCATCCGTCGGCGCGATGTTCGCGATCAGCCGGCGCACCTGCTCGATCGCGAGACTGCGCCCGATGATGCGGCTCTGCCCCGCGCCCGCCAGCTCGCGCCGCAGCGCCTGATTCTCGAGCACGAGCGTGCGGCGCTCCAGCGCGCGGCGCACCGCTTCGATCAGGCGCTCGGACGCGAACGGCTTTTCGATGAAGTCGTAGGCGCCGTCGCGCATCGCCTGCACGGCCATGGAGATGTCGCCGTGGCCGGTGACGAGAATTACCGGCACTTCGGGCGCACGCTCGCGGCATTGCGCGAGCAGATCGAGGCCGCTCGCGCCGGGCAAGCGGATATCGCTCACGATCACGCCGGGGAAACTCGCGTCGATCGCGCGCGCGGCGGATTCGACGCTGCCGTGCCCGATCACGTCGAAGCCCGCGAGTTGCAGGCTCTGCACGCTCGCGCGGCGCACGAGTTCGTCGTCCTCGATGAAGATCACCTGCAAACCGGTGGTCATGTGTTGCTCCAACTGTGTTTTCAAGCGCGCCGCAAAGTCAGCACGAACTCCGCGCCGTGCGAATGATCGGCGTCCGCCTGCGTGCCGCCTTCGGGACCGTCCGCGACGATCGGCGCCTCGCGATTACGCGCGACGAGCGTGCCGCCGTAATCGCGCGCGATCGCCGATGAAATCGCAAGCCCGAGGCCCAGTCCCTGCCCCATTTCCTTCGTCGTGAAGAACGGCTCGAAGAGTTTCGGCAGCGCATCGACGGGAATGCCGGGACCATTGTCGCGCACGATGAGCTCGATCGTATCCGCGTGGCCATTCAGTTCGATGACGATGCGCGGCCTGTCGCACGACGCGACCGCATCGAGCGCGTTGCCGATCAGGTTGATGAGCACCTGCTCCAGCCGCAAGTCCTCGCAACGCACGAAGATCGGCGCGCTGCCTTCGGCGAGTTCCGGCGCGATATCGATGACAACGTTCTTCATGCGCGGACGCAGCATCGAGAACACTTGGCGCAGCGCCCGCGCGACGTCGGCGCGCGCATTCTTCGGCCGCGCCTTCGTGACGAACAACTTCAGCTGATTCGTGATGTTGCCCATGCGCTCGGTCAGCGACGCGATCGCTTCGAGATTCTCGCGCGCCGCCGCCTGATCGCCGCGATCGATCAGCACGCGAGTGTTGTCGGAAAAACTGCGCAACGCGGCGAGCGGCTGATTCAGTTCATGCGTGATGCCCGCCGCCATCTGGCCGAGCGCGGCGAGCTTGCTCGCCTGAATGAGCTCGTCGTGCGCGGCGCGCAGATCCTGTTCGGCGCGCGTGCGCTCGTTCACTTCCTTCGTGAGTTGCGCGTTCGCTTCCGATAAATCCGCCGTGCGCTCCGCGACGCGTTGATTCAATTCGGCATACGCGGTCTGCAACATCTCCCGGCTGCGGATCATCTCGCGCACGCGCGCGCGCCGCATGCGCCAGTAGAACGCGAGCAGGCACAGCGAGACGAATACGAGCGCGGTGACGATGACCGCGATCTGCGCGCCGCTCTCGACGGGATCGAGCGCGGCCATCGTGATCAGTTGCCAGTCGGGTTCGCCGATGGAGCGATGCGTCGCGAGAAACGCCGGCGCATGGTGTCCGTCTCGCCCGCCGCCGCCGACGCGCACGATCTGCGCGCCGCCCTCGAGCGTCTTTACGATAGTCATCGGCAGCGGCGTGATCGCCTGTTGCGCGTATTGGCGCGTCGCATAGACGGACGCCTCGACGTTCTGCGGCAGCGGCCGCACCGTGTGATATTTCCACGCGGGCACGGACGAGAGAAAGATGACGCCGTGATCGTCGGTGACGATGAGCGGCTCGGATGCATCCGCGCCTTGCAGCCATTCGAGATTCAGCTTCACGACCGCGACGCCGATGATCTCTTTCGTGCCCTCGCGATAGACCGGTTGCGAGATGTAGTAGCCGGGCTCGGTCGAGATCGTCCCGATGCCGAAGAAACGGCCGGTGCTGCCCTTCATCGCGTCGATGAAATACGGCCGGAAGTTGTAGTCCACGCCGACGAAACTGTCCGTCGCGTTCCAGTTGCTCGCGGCAACCGCGATGCCGTTTGCGCGAATCAGATACGTGACGGTGGCGTGCGAGCGCGCGTTGAGGTCTTCGAGATAACGGTTCGCGCGCTCGACGTTCGCACGATCCGGATGATCGAGCGCGTCCTGCACGACCGGATGCCGCGACAGCAGATAAGGCAGATATTCGTAGCGGTCGAGCGTGCTCTTGAGCGTGTTCGTCGTGCGATCGACGCGCGCGGCGGCGTTGAGCCTCAACTCGTCGATGCCGCTTTGCCACGCGAGATGCCACGTGAGCGCGCAGCACGCCACGAGCGCGGCGAAAAGCGCGAAGAACACGACGATGCGGCGCGACACGTGAGCAGATTCCCGCGAAAGAGGATCTGCCATTGTGTCATAGGCTTGTAGCGAATCAGGCGCCGGAAACGACTGCGGCGAAGCACTCGCGGACTGAGGCTTCGCCGCTTGCATGATCGCTTCCGGCTTCAGTGCGGATTCAGACCGACTTCGCTTCTTCGGCGTCGGTCACGTCGACATCGCGCGACAACGCCGCCTTCAGCTTGCTGCGATCCAGCTCCTTCTCCCATGCCGACACGACGACCGTCGCCACGCCGTTACCGACGATGTTCGTCAGCGCGCGGCATTCCGACATGAAGCGGTCGATGCCGAGAATCAGCACCATGCCCGCGAGCGGAATCGTCGGCACGACGGCGAGCGTCGCGGCCAGTGTGATGAAGCCTGCGCCGGTCACGCCGGAAGCGCCCTTCGACGTGAGCATCGTCACGGCGAGCAGCGTCAGTTGCTGGCCCCACGAGAGATCGGTGTTGGTCGCCTGCGCGATGAACAGCACGGCCATCGTCATGTAGATGTTGGTGCCGTCGAGGTTGAACGAGTAGCCTGTCGGCACGACGAGACCCACGACCGAACGCGAGCAGCCGAGCTTTTCGAGCTTGAGCATCAGTTGCGGCAGCGCGGCTTCCGACGACGACGTGCCGAGCACGATCAGCATTTCTTCCTTGATGTACGCGATGAACTTCAGGATGTTGAAGCCCACCATGCGCGCGATCGCACCGAGCACCACGACGACGAAGACGATCGACGTCAGATAGAACGTGCCGATGAGCTTGAGCATCGGCAGCAGCGAACCGATGCCGTACTTGCCGATGGTGAACGCCATCGCGCCGAACGCACCGATCGGCGCGAGCTTCGTGATGATGCCGACCATGCCGAACAGGATGCTCGACAGACCTTCGATGAACGTCGTCACGACCTTGCCGCGCTCGCCGATATGCGCGAGCACCGCGCCGAACAGGAGCGCGATCAGCAGGATCTGGAGGATTTCGCCCTGCGCGAACGCCGACACCAGCGTGTCCGGGATGATGTGCAGGAAGAAATCGACCGTGCTCTGACCGTGCGCCTTCGTCGCGAAGGAATCGACGGCCTTGTGGTCGAGCGTCGAAGGATCGACGTTGAAGCCGACGCCCGGCCGCAGGAGGTGCGTCGCGGCGAGACCGAGGATCAGCGCGAACGTCGACACGACTTCGAAGTACAGCAGCGCCTTGCCGCCGACGCGGCCGACCTTCTTCATGTCTTCCATGCCGGCGATGCCGGTCACGACGGTACAGAAGATGATCGGGCCGATGACCATCTTGATGAGTTTGATGAACCCGTCGCCGAGCGGCTTCATGTCGGTGGCGAGCGAGGGATAGAAGTGCCCGAGCGCGATGCCGATGATGATCGCGACGATCACCTGCACGTACAGGACTTTATGGATGGGTTTTTTCACGATGTTTCCAGGCGATAACAAGCAGTTGGCGGAAGTACGGCCAGCGGCGAGCGTTGACGCGGGGCGGGCGTGTGTGGGCACGTCTGAACGCGTCGATGGGCGATAGCCGCTTCGTCGACGGATCAGGGACGTTTGGATGCGAGAGGGGTCATCGGCTTGTCTCCTTGACTTTTATGAGCGGCTCATGGGCCGTGCCGTTTATATCGCAAGGGCAATGCCAGGTTTAAGTTTCGCTTAAGCCGATGATTCTATGGGAGTTTTCTGAGCGGCTGGCGGCTTCGAATCCGGGATTCCGGAAATCCGGAATGCGGGCGTCCGGGGTTCTGGACGGTTAGCGCCTCGATTACGAGAAACAAAAAACCCACCGTCTCCGGTGGGCTTTCTCTCAGCGGAAGGGCGAAACCGGCGTCAAACCACGCCCGCCCCATGCGCCTGCACATCCGCGTGATAGCTCGAACGCACCATCGCGCCGACCGCCGCGTGCGTGAAGCCCATCTTGTACGCCTCTTCCTCGTACATCTTGAAGGTATCCGGATGCACGTACGCCCGCACCGGCAGATGATGCTCCGAAGGCTGCAGATACTGCCCGATCGTCAGCATGTCGACGTCGTGGGCGCGCAGGTCGCGCATCACCTGCAGAATTTCCTCTTCCGTTTCACCGAGACCCACCATCAGGCCCGATTTCGTCGCGACTTCCGGATGCAGCGCCTTGAAGTCCTTCAGCAACTTCAGCGAATGGTGATAATCCGAACCCGGGCGCGCTTCCTTGTAGAGACGCGGCACCGTTTCGAGGTTGTGGTTCATCACATCGGGCGGCGCGGCGGTCAGAATGCCGATCGCGCGATCCAGACGCCCGCGGAAGTCCGGCGTCAGAATTTCGATGCGCGTTTCCGGCGAATGCTCGCGAACCTGCCTGATGCACTCGACGAAGTGCGCGGCGCCGCCATCGCGCAGATCGTCGCGATCGACGGACGTGATCACCACGTATTTCAGCTTCAGCGCGCCGATGGTGCGCGCGAGATTCAGCGGCTCGTCGGCGTCCAGCGGATCGGGGCGGCCGTGTCCGACATCGCAGAACGGGCAGCGGCGCGTGCACTTGTCGCCCATGATCATGAACGTCGCGGTGCCCTTGCCGAAGCATTCGCCGATGTTCGGGCAGCTCGCTTCCTCGCAAACCGTATGAAGACTGTGCTCGCGCAGGATCTTCTTGATCTCGTTGAAGCGCGAGTTGCCCGTCGCGGTGCGTACGCGAATCCACTCCGGCTTCTTCAGCTTCTCGATCGGAATGACCTTGATCGGAATGCGCGATGTCTTCGCCTGTGCCTTCTGCTTTGCAGTGGCGTCGTAAGCGGTGGGCGACGAAGCAGAAGCGGCGGTGTCGCCAGCCAGGTTTGCGGTTGCGTCAGTCATTCGGTCGATCCGGTTGTTGCAGCGGCAATTGCGGGGAGGCCGCCGATTTGAAGTGCCAGCCGTTCGGCCAGCACGAGAGCTACGTCGCGCCAGTCGGCCGCGACGCCGAGCGTCGCCATGTCGACCGTTTCGAGCCCCGCGTAGCCGCACGGGTTGATTGCGAGGAACGGCTGCAGGTCCATTCGCACATTGAGGCTCACGCCGTGATAACTGCAGCCGTTGCGAATCTTGAGTCCGAGCGCGGCGATCTTCGCGCCTTCATGCGCCTGCGTACGATCGTTCGCGCCTTGAGGATGCCGCGCCACGTAAATGCCGGGCGCGCCGGCCTTGCGGTCGGTCGCGAGATTATACGTCGCGAGGGTTTCGATCACGGCCTCTTCGATGCGCCGCACTAGCTCGCGCACCATGAGCTTGCGGCGGCGCAGGTCGATAAGCAGATAAGCGACGATCTGCCCCGGCCCGTGATATGTGATCTGTCCGCCCCGATCCACCTTGACGAGCGGAATGCCGCTTTCGGCGAGCAGCAGATGCGCCGGATCGCCCGCGAGACCGAGCGTGAAGACGGGCGGATGCTCGACGAGCCAGATTTCGTCCTGTGTTTCGGGCGTGCGGGCGTCGGTGAAGGCGCGCATCGCGTCGAAGCTCTGGCTGTACGGTTCGAGACCGCGCCAGCGCAACGCGACCGGAAAGTCACCGGAACTGAGCACGGTGGCGGGCGCGTCGTGGATTGCTTGTGGGATGGCGAGCGGTGTAGCGGACATGGTGCCGGTAGTTTACCGAAATAGCCCCATGCCCGCCGATGGTGAATTCGCATGCCTTCGATGGCAAATGCGAATACTTGAGGGTCAGACGGTTCTCCATCCGGAGCGCAACCGCTGCGCGAGACGCTCGATGCGCGTCGAAACCCAGTGCATCGCGCGTTCGTCGCAGCGCGGCAGGATCGTGAAGACGACATAGGCCGGACGGTCGCCCTCGACGGAAAGCCAGAGCCGCTCGCGCTCGCGCAGCTTGAGATTGTCGCCGGGCACGAGCCAGTAATCCTCGATGTCGTTGCTTCGCGTCGCCCAGACGGGACTGCCGTGGACCATGAGACGCGTGCCGCGCGCAATTCTCATCGGCACGGTTTCGCCGGGCTTGATTTCGAAGGTGACGCTTGTTGATATTTCTCGCATGATCCACTCCGCCAAGGGAACGTTTCGATGACTACAATCCTAGGCGTGACAAGGCATCAGGCAAAACGATCAATTTTCACTGCTATGTGAGCCGTATTGACAACGACACCGCCGACAATCCATATGGACCTCCGCCAGCTTCCCGCCCTGAACGCGCTGCGCGCCTTCGAAGCCGCCGCCCGTCACGAGAGCTTTTCCCGCGCCGCCGACGAGCTTTTCGTCACGCACGGCGCGGTCAGTCATCAGATTCGCGCGCTGGAGTCGGAGCTCGGCGTGTCGCTGTTCGCGCGCGACGGCAAACGCGTGCGTCTCACCGATCGCGGCCGGCAGTACGCGGCGGAAGTGCGCTCGGCGCTCGTCGCGCTGGCGGAATCGACGCGCCGCATCCGCTCCGGCGATCGCGACCGGCGGCTGATCGTATCGACGATTCCGTCGTTTTCCGCCCGCTGGCTGACGCCGCGCGTCGGCAGATTCATCGAGCAGCATCCGGATATCGATCTCGAACTGCTGACGACGGCCTCGCTCATCGATTTCAACCGCGACGACGCGGACGTGGCGCTGCGTTTCGGCTACGGCAAGTACGCGGGTCTGCACACCGAGGAATTGCTCGACGAGGTTTTTTTCCCGGCGTGCTCACCGAACTTTCGCGGCGGCGCGCTGCCCCGCGTGCCGCGCGATCTGGAAAAGCTGCCGCTTCTGCGCTCGGACGACGAGCTCTGGCGTCCGTGGTTCGACGCCGCGGGACTCACCGATCTGCCCGAACCGAAGCGCGGCGTCTTGTATGAGGATTCGTCGAATTTGCTGCAGGCGGCGATCGACGGTCAGGGCATCGCGCTCGTGCGCCGCTCGCTCGCGATGCAGGAAATCATCGCGGGACGGCTCGTGCGGCTTTTCAATGTCGAAGGGCCGAGTCCGTGGAAGTATTACTTCGTGTGCCCGACCGCGCTGCTTCAGACGAAGCGCGTCCACGCGTTCAGGGAGTGGGTTTTCGAGGAAGCGGAGCAGTTCAGGCTGCTCTACGAGCGCACGCCGGCGGTGTGCGATGCGCCCGCGGGCAAGATCAAAGCACTACCTTGACCATCGGATGGCCGGTGAGCGCGCGATAGATATCGTCGAGATGCGCGCGATTCTGCGCGCGCACGGTGCAGGTGAGACCGGTGTAGTTGCCGCCCGAAGACGGGCGCGACTCCACACGCGACGTGTCGAAATCCTTGTCGAAAGCCTTGAGCACATCGACGATCGTGTCGTGGAATTCCGGATGCGTCTTGCCCATCACCTTGATCGGGAAATCGCAGGGAAAATCGAACAGCTCGTCGGCGCTGTGCTTGGCGCTGTCGGTCGGATCGGTGGCTTGTGGCTTGTCAGTCATGACTTTCTCCTTCACTTGCCGCGCTTGGCCTCTTCGGCGAACTCGCGCGCTTTGGCCCGCTGGTAGGCGTCGTACAGTGCAGCATAGACCGGACCGGGGCGGCCGTCGCCGACGCTCTTGCCGTCGAGCGTCGTGACCGGCATGACTTCTTTCGTCGCCGAGCTGATCATGACTTCGTCCGCCGAACGCAATTCTGCTTCGGTGATGTCGCGCTCCTCGAACGCGATACCCGCCTCGCGCGCCAGTTCCTCGATGAGCCCGTAGCGGATGCCTTCGAGAATGCGCGGTCCGCGCGGCGCGCCCAGCAGCGTGCCGCCCTTCACGATCCACACATTTGAGGACGAACCCTCGGTAAGCAAGCCGTCGCGCAACTGAATGGTTTCGAGCGCGTCGTTTTCGGCGGCGTGCTGCGCCATCAGCACGTTGCCGAGCAACGACACCGATTTGATGTCGCAATGCAGCCAGCGTTTGTCTTCGGCGGTGACGGCGACCGCGCCGCGCGCGCGATCCGCCGCGCTCGGGAACACGAGCTGGCCGAGCATGACGAACACGGTCGGCACGATTCCCGCCGGGAACGCGTGCCCGCGCCGTTTGGCGACGCCGCGCGTCACCTGGATGTAGACGAGCGCATCGCCCGCGCCGGCGTTCTCCGCGATGACGCGATCGATCAGCGCGCGCCAGCCGGCGTCATCGAACGGATTGCCGATGCGAATCTTGCCGAGACTGCGATCGAGCCGCGCGAGATGCTGCTTCAGGCGGAACGGCAGACGCGCGCCGTCGGCTTGCGCGTAGAGCGGCACGACTTCGTACACGCCGTCGCCGAAGATGAAACCGCGATCGAGCACGGGAATGCGCGCTTCGGAAAGCGGTCCCCACTCGCCGTTCAGATAGACCGTCGGATCGAATGCTTCGGCTTGGCTCATCACAGGCTCCTTACTTACGCTTTTGCCACCAGAGCAGCGCCGAATCCCACAGGCGGCCGAAGATGCCCGCTTCCGGCACATCCTGCAACGCGACGAGCGGGAACTGCGCGACTTCCTTGCCATCGGCCATCATCTTGACGCTGCCGATCTGCTGGCCCTTCTTGATCGGCGCGACGATCAGATTGTCGTGCGTGACCGTCGGCTTGACCTTCTCGCCCAGGCCCTTCGGCACGGTGATGTACTGATCCGTCGTGACGCCCGCCTGCACGTTGTCGGCCGCGCCCTTGTACACGCGCGGCGAATCGATCACCTGATTCGCCTTGTACAGACGCAGCGCGTCGTACGCGGTGTAGCCGTAGTTCAGCATCTTCAGGCTGTCCTGCACGCGGTTGTGCTCTTTCGGCTCGCCCATCATCACGGCGACGAGGCGGCGGCTCGCGTCGGGCACGCCGACGAGCGAACGCTTCGCGGTCGCGATCAGGCAGTAGCCGGCGGCCTTCGTGTGGCCGGTCTTGAGGCCGTCGACGGTCGGATCGAGCCACAGCAGGCGATTGCGGTTCGGCTGCTTGATCTTGTTGTACGTGAAGTCCTTCACCGAGAAGATGCTGTAGTACTCGGGGAAGTCGCGGATCAGGCGCGTCGACAGCACGGCGAGATCGCCCGCGGTCGTGTAGTGCTGCGGATCGGGCATGCCGTTCACATCGGCGAAATTCGTGTGCGTCATGCCGATGCGCTTCGCCGCCGCGTTCATCAGCGTGACGAAGTTGCCTTCGCTGCCGCCGACGAGTTCCGCGAGCGCGATGGCCGCGTCGTTGCCCGACTGCACGATCATGCCGTACACGAGATCGTGCACGGTGACGGGCTTGTTCGCCTCGATGAACATGCGCGACTCGTCGGTGCGCACGCGGCGCACGGCCTCGCTCGGCATGACGGTCTGATCCATGTTGATCTTCTTCGACTTCAACGCATCGAAGACGAGATACGCGGTCATCAGCTTGGTGAGCGATGCCGGCTCGACGCGCTCATCGGGATTGCCCGAGGCGAGCACCTGATTGCTGGTGGCGTCGACGAGCACCCACGAACGTGCCGTCACGTCGGGCGGCGGAACCTGGGCGAAAGCGCTCGCCGCCGCCAGCACGGCGGGCAGAACGAAAACGGCTTTTGCGGAAACGGAAACGGAAGGAAAAGACAGGCCGGAAGGGACAAAGCGCATAGGATCGATCGGCGGAAAAAGCACGCTGCGACGATGACGATCGAGGATCGGATGATCGGCGAAGCACGGGTTGAACAGGCTGACCGTCGCTGTCGGTCGGGCATTTCGCCAGGACAGCGGCACGCGCGGCGCCGCGGCGAAAAGCGCTCGTTCGACAGACGGACGCAAAAACGGTTCTCAGAAGCCGGGGTTTCGACGGCCGCGATACGTCGAATGCAACGTCGCGCGGCCGGAATCCGTGAAAAAATTCTGCGCCATTATACGCGCGGGCCGCTTCCGTTTTCCTTGGAATCTGCGCGGTTGCCGCTCGTTTTAACGTTTTTCAGGCTGCGCTTAGCCGCTTTTGCCGATCGATGACGAGCGATGCGCTCAACGCCACGCGTCGACGATCACGCGCTTCAGGATATGCAGCTTGCGATGGAAGAAATGCTCGCCGCCCGGAATCACGACGACGGGCAGTTCCTGCGGCCGCGCCCAGTCGTAGACGGATTGAATCGGCACGGTGTCGTCGACTTCGCCGTGGATCACGAGCGTCGTGTCGGGCACGGGCGCGACTTCCCAGCGGCTCGCCGCCGTGCCGACGAACACCATGCGCTCGATGTCCTTGCCGGCATCACGCATGCGCTTCGCGACGTGCGACAGCACGAAGGTGCCGAACGAAAAGCCCGCGAGCACGATCGGCACGTCCGCCTGACCCGGCTGCGCGCGCATGTGATCGATCAGCGCGAGCAGATCGTCCTGTTCGCCGATGCCGTTGTCATGCTCGCCGCCCGTCTGCCCGACGCCGCGAAAGTTCGAGCGATACGTCGTGTAGCCGAGCTGGACGAACGTGCGCGCGAGCGTCTGCGCGACCTTGTTGTCCATCGTGCCGCCGAAAAGCGGATGCGGATGCGCGACGAGCGCGATGCCGCGCGGCGCGCTGTCGGTCTTGTCGAGCGCGCATTCGATCTTGCCGACCGGACCGTCGATGAGAAACTTTTCGGTTTGCGCGTTCATGCGGGTTGATCGATCAGAAGACGTTCGACGATTTTGCCGTTGGCGAGATGCGAATCGACGATCTCGTCGATGTCGGTTTCATCGACATACGTGTACCAGGTGCCTTCCGGATACACGACCACGACCGGCCCGAGTTCGCAGCGGTCGAGGCAGCCGGCCTTGTTGATCCGCACGTTGCCTTCGCCCGCGAGACCCAGTTTTTTCACGCGCTTTTTAGCGTATTCCTGCATGGCCTGCGCGTTGCAGTTCGCGCAGCTCGGACGCGCCGCATCGGCTTCGCGCTGGTTCAGGCAGAAGAACACGTGGTACTTGTAGAAGGAATCCATGAGCGGGTGCGATGAGAGTGTCGGTCGATTATAGCCAGCGATGTTCGTGCCCGCCGTATCAGGCCGAGCGCCCCGCCTTGCGCGCGCGCCGCCGCGCGAGCCACGCGCGCTCCGCCGCCGAAGCGAGCCAGCCGAGCGCCGCGTACGGCCACACCCACGCGAGCCAGTGCGCAAGCCCGTTGAAATGCAGATAGCGGCCCTGCCGCCAGTCGGCGAGCACGATGTCGAAATACGGATTCACCGGCAGCAGATTGATGAGCGCGAGCGAGATCACGAGCGCCCCGCCCGCGAGCGCCGCGCGCAAGCCGCGCGGCAACGCGACCGACAGCACGCCCGCGATCGTCGCGATGGCGATGCCTTCCAGCGCGCCGTCCGTCGCCCAGTCGAAGGTCAGGCCCGCGCGCGATTGCAGAAAGCTTGCGCCCGCTTTCGCGAAGATCGTCATCGCGATCAGGCCGAGCATCAGGCGGATGCGTGGCGCGCGCTGCCGCGTGAGCAGCGTCGCGAGCACGAGCGCGGCGAACAGGCTCGTCGATGTGATCAGCGCTTCCCAGGCGTCGTCCGGCAGAAGCGCGCCGAGCCGGTCCGGCCAGCTTTCGATGTCCCACGCGGCGGGCGTCCACGCGAGAATCGCGTCCTGCATCGCCGGGTCGAGCTCGTCCCACAGCACGCGCGGAAGATCGCCGCCGCCGAAGAGATACGGCGCGGGGAACATCGCCGCGAACGGCCAGAGCGCCGTCAGCCCGAGCACATACGCCGCGTCGCGTTCGAACCACGTAAAGCGGATGCGCCGCAACAGGCCGCGATCGAGCAGCGCGCTCGTCGCGGGCGCGATCAGCATGCCGCCGACGAGCGCGCCGAACGCGTTCGCGGCGAGATCGAGGTTCGAGGCGACGCGCGTCGGCAGATACGTCTGGATCGCTTCCATCGCGCCGGAGAGCAGCGCGCCGCCGATGAGCGCCGCGCCGACCGCGAATGTGCCGCGCAGACGCGGATAGAGCGCGAGCACGATCAGCGCGCCGAGCGGCATGTAGCCGAGCACGTTGGTCACGACATCGAAAACGGTCAGATATTGCGGCAGCGGATCGGTGAGATACGCGAGCGGGCTCAATCCGAGCGAGCGCCAGCCGGAAAACGGATAAAGCGAACCGTAGACGACGAGCGCCGCATACGCGGCGAGCGCCTGCCGGGAGAACGCCGACGGGCGACGCTGCCATTGCTTGATCGTCATGAGCCGCCCGGACGCTTCGATGCTGGGCGGAAGATCATCGTGACGCGGAGAGCGGCTGCGCGGCGAGCCACGCGGAAAGTTGCGCGATCACATCGTCCGATGCAGCCGCGAGCGCCCGCGCGCCGCCGGGGGCATCGGCGCTCGGCGCGGGCGCGCTCGCGGCGAAGCTGCGCTGGCCGACGACGCGGCCTTGCTGCGTGAGCGTCGCGCGCACCGACACGAGGCCGCGGCTTTGCTCGGGCGCATCGAAGACCTGTTCGAAGCTCGTCAGCTCGACTTCGAGCAGCGGCACGGCGCGCACCGGATCGGCGCCCGACAGAACCGGGCCGCGCGCCGCGAGCGCATCGCGCAGGCGTTGCGTCAGCAACTGCGCGGGCGGCATCGTCCAGTGGCTGTTCGAATAGTTGCCGGTGCGCTGTGCATCGACATAGCTCAGCCGATACGCGAACGAATCGGTTTCGAGACTGCGCGGCGCGCCCACCGCGAGCACTTTGACCGGCGGCATCGGCGCGGCGTTGGCGCTTGCGTTGGCAGCCGGTATCGCGCCGAGGTCGTAATGCGCGTTCGGCATCGCGGTCGACGTCGATCCGCAACCTGCGAGCAACGCGGCGCAGCCGAGCGCGAACGCCGCGACCGCTCCTTTCATGTCGATGTCCGTCATATCTTTTCCCCGATCAATGCGCCGCTTTCGCCGGCCACGCGAAGCCCGGCTCGCCCGGTCCCGGCTCCTTCTGCGGCGCGCCGAAGAGCACGCTGCGCGGATTGGTGCTGAACGCGTCGGCGGCGCGATCGACGGAACGCGCCGCCGCGCTCACGTCGTCGCTGAACGAATAGAAGCGCGGCAACGCCTCGAAACCGACGCGCGCCGTGATGAAACGCAGCGATTCGTTCATGTCCGCGAGCGCCGCGCCCGCGTCTTCGGCGGCCTTGCCCGCCTTGTTCAAGTTGGACACGAGCGGGCCGTCCGGACGATTCAGGTTCTGCACGAGCTGATGCGTCGAGGCGAGCGTCGTGTTGATCTGCCTGAGCGTCTGCGGCAACTGCGCCGTCGCGGGCTGCACCTGGCTCGCGAGCGTCGCGATGCCGTCGGCGGCGGTTTGCAGGCTCTTCGTCGTCGCCGTGAGCTGATTGCGCACGTCGTCGGAGAGGAACTTGTCGGCGTCGTCGGAAAGGCGCTCGAACTTCTTCAGGATGATGTCGCCGCGCTGCTGCAACTGCTCGAAGAGACCGGGACGCATCGGCACTTCGGCGACGTGCTGCGGCGACGAAGCCAGCGCGGCCGTATCGGTGCCGGTGTCGTCGAGCTGCACGAACGCGATGCCCGTCACGCCCTGAAAGCCGAGCGTCGCGTACGTGGAATGCGTCATCGGCGCGTTCTTGTCGACGACAATGCGGATGCGGATCTGCCCCGGATGCGACTTGTCGAAGCTGATCGACTGCACCTTGCCGACGCCCAGGCCGCGATAGCGCACGGCCGCGTCCGTGAAGAGGCCGGTCACGTTGGTGCGCGCGATCAGATCGTACGGCACGCGCACGGTGCGATCGACGTTGAAGAAGAACACGGCGAACGCGATGGCCAGCACGAGCACGATCGTGAAAAGCCCGGTCCAGAACGCGTGTGATTTGTTTTCCATCGGCAGGTTCCTTTGGCGCTCGCTTCGCGCTTACTTGTTCACGGCGATCGGCGCATCTTCGAGCGCGGCCGGCGGCAGCTTCGCGCGGCGCTCGGACGGCAATGCCTGCAACGCGCGGCGGCCGCGTCGCCCCAGAAAGTACTCGCGGATGAACGGATGATCCACCGCGCACGCCTCTTCCACCGGCGCCGCGACGAGCACGCGATGATCCGCCAGCACCGCGACGCGCGTGGACAGCGCGACCATGGTGTCGAGATCGTGCGTGACCATCACGACCGTCAGACCGAGCGCGCGATGCAGCGTCGCGATCAGATCGACGAATTCGTCCGATGCCTTCGGATCGAGACCGGCCGTGGGTTCGTCGAGGAACAGCAGTTCGGGCTCGAGCGCGATCGCCCGCGCGATGCCGACGCGCTTCACCATTCCGCCCGACAACGCGGACGGCATCTTGCTCGCGTGCTTGCACGACAGGCCGACCATTTCGAGCTTCAGCATCACGAATTCGCGGATCAGGTCCTCGGGAATCTTGCCGAGTTCGCGAAACGGCTGCGCGATGTTGTCATATACCGTCAGCGACGAAAACAGCGCGCCTTGCTGAAACATCATGCCGGAGCGCGTGCGCAGCATCTTCGCGGTTTCGTCGTCCATTTGCGCCCATTCCTCGCCGAGCACGCGAATGGTGCCCGATGTCGGCGACTCGAGGCCGAGAATCTGCCGCACGAGCGTGGTCTTGCCCGAGCCCGAACCGCCGAGCAACGCGACGATCTCGCCGCGCCGCACATCCAGATTCAGATGCTCGTGAATCACCGTGCGCCCGTAGCGCTTGGTGAGATCGCGCACTTCGATCACCGGTTCCGCGATGACGGGCGGCGGCTGATGACGAACGGCGGTGGCGAGCGTGGTCGACATGGCGGTCAGAGTCCGACGTTCTGGAACAGGATCGCGAAGACGGCGTCCGCGAGAATGACGATGGTGATCGACGTCACCACGGACGTCGTCGTGCCTTCGCCGAGACTCTGCGAATTCGCCTTGATGCGAAAGCCGAAGTGACACGCGGCGAGCGCGATCAGCATGCCGAACACGACGCCCTTGCCGAGCCCGATCCACAGATTCGCGATCGGCACGACCGACGGCAGCGAGCGAATGAAGAAGTTCATGTCGATGGACAGCACGAGCTTCGCCGCGAGCGCGCCGCCCGTCAGCGCGATGATGTTGGTCCACATGACGAGCAGCGGCATTGCGATGCCGAGCGCGATCACGCGCGGCAGCACGAGGCGCAGGCTATGCGGAATGCCCATGACCTGCATCGCGTCGAGTTCTTCGGTGACGCGCATCACGCCGATCTGCGCGGTGATCGCCGAACCCGAGCGGCCCGCGACGAGAATCGCGGAAAGCACTGGCCCGAGCTCGCGGATCACGGAAAGCCCGAGAATATTGACGATGTACTGGTTCGCCCCGAACGCCTGCAACTGCTGCGCGGACAAGTAGCTCAACACGATGCCGATCAGGAACGCGACGAGCGCGGTGATCGCGAGCGCCTGTGCGCCGGCGCTGTAGATGTTCGCGGAGATTTCCGTCCACGGAATGCGCTGCGGGCGCCGCACCAGCCCGATGAGATCGAGCACGAAGGCGCCGAACATCGCGAGGCCGCCGTACAGGTGATCGAAGAAACCGAAGATGAGCTGGCCGAGCCGCGTGACCGGATCGACGCGATCGACGGCTTCGGGTTCCTCGCGTTCGGCGTCGAGCAGCGCGACGCGCTCGAAGATTTCGCGCTGCGTGTCGGACAGCGCGATGGTCGCGGGCATCTTGCGTCCCCACACGCGCCAGAGCGCCTGGCCGCCGACGTGATCGAGCCGCTCGACGGAAAGCAGATCCCACTGGCTGATCGCCTCGCGCCCGATGGCGCGCAGACGCCGCGTGACGCCGCTCTTCGCGCGATCGCGAGCGAGCGCGAGCGCGGTCCACTGGCCCGATAGCCGGACCACCTTGCCCTGCAGACCGGCTTCCACTCTTAGGCGCGGCGGCGTGTCGAAGTCCAAGGATCGATGGCGCGATGAGACGCGGTTAAAGGGGAGAGGACATTGTAGCGAAGAGTGTCGGGGGGACGCGGGGATGGTGGCAGGCGGGTTTCGGCTGGAAGGCGCAAGGATCGGAATTTCCGTGTTGCGGTGCACTTGAGTCGCTGACCTATCATGGTTTCGACAACTCCGGTGCAACCGCAATGGACAAACGACTCGATCCGCTTATTTCCGAACTCGATTCGCTCGAAGAGGCTGAACTGTATGACGCCTGGTTCCGCGCGGAGGTAGAAGCGTCACTTGCGGACCCGGAGCCGTCGATTCCCAACGATCAAGTATTCGCGGAAATGGATGCGCTCGTGGCGGCCAAGCGAAAGGCACGGAATGCTCGTTGATTGGCGGCCGCGCGCACGGAGACAACTCAGGGAAATCTACGAATACATTGAAGAGCGTGATCCGCAAGCGGCCGACAATCTACTTTCGATGAACAGGGAAGCAGTCCGGACGTTAGCGGATGTTCCATACATCTATCGTCACGGAAGGGTCTCGAATACCAGAGAGATGGTGGTTCATCCGAATTACTTGGTGGTTTACCGTGCGACGGACCGCGTCACCGTACTGGACTCGCTGCATGCACGGCGGCGGTATCCGAGCGACAAGACGCGCTGAAGCGGAGTTTCACGGGCTTCGAACACGCATCCCACGGCTACAATACCCGCCATGACCCCCTCTCCTATCGCTCCCTTCGCCCCCGACGCGCCCTGGCGCATCGACCGCTCGCGGCTTGCGACGCTTGCCGAGCGGCCCGCTCTCGACTGGACCATCGACATCGTCGACGAAACGGGCTCCACCAACGCCGACGTTTTGGAGCAGTTGCGCGCCTCGCGACGCGACGGCACGCCTGCACCCGTCGTCCTCGTCGCGTACTCGCAATCCGCCGGTCGCGGGCGGCGCGGGCGCGCGTGGCTCGCCGAACCGGGCAATGCGCTGCTGATGTCGGTCGGCTGCGTGCTGCGGCGGCCGATCGAAGGGCTGTCGGGTCTGAGTCTCGCCATCGGCACCGCCGTCCTCGATGCGCTCGCGCGCCTGCCGCTCACGCCATCCGCGCGTCCTGCGCTGAAATGGCCGAACGACGTCCTGCTCGACGACGGCAAGCTCGCCGGGATTCTCATCGAAACCGCGTGGAACACGCCTGACGCGACCGCGGTCGTGATCGGCATCGGCATGAATCTGCACGGCGCGGAACAACTCGCCGCGCAGGTCGACGAAGCCAACCGGCTCGCCGCGCAATCCGCGCCCGGCGCCGCGCCGGCAGCGCTCGCGCGGGCATGGCCCGACGCCAATCTCACCGACACTCTCGCCGCGCTCCTCAACGCGCTCGACGCAGCGCTGCCGCGCTTCGAAGCCGAGGGCTTCAGGCCGTTCCGCCAGCGCTGGCTCGACGCGCACGCGTGGGCCGGACGTGAAGTCGCGCTGATCGACCAGGGCATGGAAGTGACGCGCGGCATCGCATCGGGCGTCGACGAGGGCGGCCAGTTGCTGATCGACGCGCCCGAAGGCCCGCGCGCCGTCACGACCGGCGAACTCACGCTGCGCCTTGCGAAGGAACGTCCGTGAACGCGTCGGGAACCGAGGCGCCGTATCTGCTCATCGATGCGGGTAACAGCCGCATCAAATGGTCGCTCGTCGATGAAGCCGGCGCGTCGCTCGCGAACGGCGCATTCGAGCACGCGCATCACTCGACCGTCGCCGACGACGCCGCGCTCGACGATTGGTCCGAACTTCCCGCGCCGGCGAGCGCGTGGATTTCGAACGTCGCGGGCATGCCGGTACAGAACCGCATCCAGCGCCTGCTCGACGCGCGCTGGCCGACGCTGCCGCGCACCGTCGTCCGCGCGCGCGCCGAGCAGTGCGGCGTGATCAACACCTATGCCGATCCGGCCCGACTCGGCAGCGACCGCTGGGCCGGCATGATCGCAGCGCGCGCGGCGTATCCGGGCGAGCATCTGCTGGTCGCGACCTTCGGCACGGCGACGACGCTCGAAGCACTGCGCGCCGACGGCGTGTTCACCGGCGGCCTCATCGCGCCCGGCTGGTCGCTGATGATGGAATCGCTCGGCAGCCATACGGCGCAATTGCCCACGCTCGACGCGGCATCGGCGCGTGAGGCGCTGAGTCAGACGCGCAGTCTTTTCGCCACCGACACCGCCGCCGCGCTATCCGCCGGATGCCTGCTCGCGCAGGCGAGCCTGATTGAGCGTGCGTGGCGCGACCTCAAGGCCGACTGGCGCGCCGACGTCCGGCTCGTGCTGGGCGGCGGCGCGGCAAATGAAATCGCGGGCGCGCTCGACGTGCCGCACACCCGACACGATTCCCTCGTGCTGTCCGGCCTCGCGCTCATCGCGCGCGACGCGACGGCGCGCCACTCATCCTGACTTTTCTGATTTGATTGACGGACGGAGCCCAAGAATGCTGCGCTGGCTGATCGCCCTTCTGATTCTCGCCAACTTGCTGATGTTCGCGGTCATGCGCGGCATGTTCGGCCCGCTTCCCGCGGCCGGCGTGCGCGAACCGCATCACTTATTGCAGCAGGTTCATCCCGAGGCGCTCGCGACGCGCCCGCTGAGTCCCGAAGAAGCGTTCGATCAGCCGCGCGTCGGCGGACCGGCGCCTGCCGCCAACGTGCAGACCGCGCCGCTCGGGCAGTGACCGCGCGCGTGCGAATCAGCTCTGCGCGCGGACTTTCTTGAGGAGCGCGGTCGTCGATCGATCGTGCTCGAACGCGATGGCGAGCGCCTTGCCGCCCCAGCCGCGCACGAGTGCCGATTCGGCCAGCTTGCCCATGTCGTAGTCGCCGCCCTTCACGAGCACGTCGGGGTGCACGGCTTCGATCAATTGCAGCGGCGTCGTTTCCTCGAACTTCACGACCCAGTCGACGCTCTCCAGCGCGGCGAGCAGCGCCATGCGGTCATCTTCCCGATTGATCGGGCGATCGTCGCCCTTGCCTAGCGTGCGTACCGACGCATCGCTGTTCACGCCGACGATGAGCGTCGCGCCGAGCGCTTTCGCATCGGCGAGATAGGTCACGTGGCCGCGATGAAGGATGTCGAAGACGCCGTTGGTGAAAACGACGGGACCGGCGAGCGTCGGACGGCGCGCGGCGAGCGCTTCGCGCGTGATGATCTTGCGTTCGAAAATAGCGGGCATGACGGCGCTCGTTGCGATGTGCTGAAAGCGCGCATTGTGCCACGGCGCTTCGCACGGGAAAAATGCAAAACGGCTCGCCGGTGCTGACCGGCGAGCCGTCCGTTCATCGAAGCCGAAACTCAGGCCGGCTGTTCAGCCCCGCCGCCCGGCGCGGCCTGAAGCCGCTGCGTCACTTCCTTGCGATAGCGATTCAGTTCCTGCGCGGTCACGAACGAACGCTCGAACAGAATCGACAGGTTGTGCAGAATGCGCTCGACGACCTTCTTCTCCCAACTGTCGTCGAAGCGGATCTGGTCGTCCAGCCAGCGCTCGAGCCATTCGGGATCGGGCAAACGCGACTGCACGGTGTCGCGCGGGAAGAGCGCCTGATTCACATGCAGGTTGGTCGGATGCAGCGGCTTTTCCGTACGGCGCGCGGACGCCATGAGCACGCCGATCTTCGCGAACGCCGCACGCGCGGTGTCGCCGGCGTTGACGAGCGCCTTCTTCATGTAACGCAGATACGCGCCGCCGTGACGGGCTTCGTCGCGCGAAATGGTTTCATAAATGTGCTTGATGACGGGTTCCGTGTGCCACTCGGCCGCGCGGCGATACCAGTGATTCAGGCGGATTTCGCCGCAGAAATGCAGCATCAGCGTTTCGAGCGGCGGCGCCGGATCGAACTCGAAGCGCACCGCGTGCAGCTCTTCTTCGCTCGGCACCATGTCGGGCTTGAAGCGCCGCAGATACTCCATCAGCACCAGCGAATGCTTCTGCTCCTCGAAAAACCACACGCTCATGAACGCGGAGAAATCGCTGTCGTGGTGGTTGTCACGCAGGAACATTTCGGTTGCGGGAAGAGCGGACCATTCGGTGATCGCGTTCATCTTGATGGTTTTGGCCTGCTCGTCGGTGAGCAGGGAAGCATCGAATTTGTCCCAGGGAATGTCCTTCTCCATATCCCAGCGGACGGATTCCAGCGATTTATAAAGTTCCGGATAAAGCATGGTGTTCATAGTCCACCCCTGATGCCACTTATGCGACGTTATATCTGTATTGACTTTCGGCCGGAACGTGCAGACATGCCTTGCACGCGAGCAGCCAAGCTTTCAATTTTACGCGGGATTCGGTCGGCCGAAGACGAAATGCGACAACGAAGCGCGACATTTGGCGCTGCGGCAACGCGTCGCGTCCCGCGTAAACACTGCACTCCCCGTGCAAATGTTGCTGTTGTGCGTCTTGTTCTACCGTGGGTGAGGAGCGAAACCTGTGCCTGAGGTATGTTCAAGTGGCGCCGAACTGCCGCCGGAACCGCGCCGGCCGCGCAGTATGACGTGCGCGCATGACAACGATGCGATGCGCGCTTGATGCGGATTTCCGCGCCAATGCCCGACGTTTCGGGCGTCGTCGATCATAGCACGGTGGATTGACGCCAATCCGCGACGGTCTCATCGATCGGGGTCAACCCCGCGATGTGATGCACGCCGTCGTCGAACTTGCGGCGCAGCGCCGGGCTGCTGCCGCCAACCCAGATGCGGACGTGCGGCGGCAGCAGGTTGCGCAGGTCGGTCAGCCCGTTCGAAATGGACTGCGCCGGCAGCACCGCCGTGAACGACAGCGCGACGATATCGATCTTGTGCACCGACACGGCATCGACGATATCGTGCAGCGGCGTCTGCAATCCCAGTTGCACGCATTCGCACTCGGATAGCGTGAACATCGCCTCGGCCATCAGGATGCCGAGGCCGTGACCTTCGCCGGAAAGCGTCGTGAGCAGCACGCGCGGACGGCCGTTGCGCCCGCGCACGGCATCCGAGAGCGGACGTATCAGCGTGCGCAGCGTCGACTGGATCGCCTCGCTGAACAGATGTTCGTGATAGACCTGCAACGTGCCCGCCGCCCACGCATTGCCGATGCGCGCCGACAGCGGCGCCGCGACATCCAGCACGAAGCGTTCGAGGCCGTCGCGCGTTGCGCGCTTCAGCAGGCCGAAGCGGAAATCGTCATAAGCGCCCGCGCGCAGCAGTGAGATCAGATGGTCGAGCTCGGCGTCCGGCGCGTCCTGGCCGACGCCCGAGCTTTCGGCCAGTTGCTGCAGCGCATCGATCGATTGCCCGAGCACTTTGCTCGGCCGATGTCCCGCGTCGAGCAATCGCTTCACGAGCCGCAGCTTCGTCACCTGTTCCTGCGGATACAGCCGCTCCCCGCCGGAAGTGCGCATCGGCTGCGGAAATCCATACCGGCGCTCCCAGACACGCAAAGTGTCCTTCGTCAGACCAATCTCCTGAGCGATCGCGCCGATGCCTATGCCGGTCGCGCCCGCCGTTGTGGCGCTTGGCGGCACGGGTTCCGGACGCTCGGGGCCATCGGAGATCGAATCCGAATCGAAATCTTGTTCTGATGAGTTTGTCATGGACAGATCGGTTCGAACGAAATATCGCATTCGATGCAGGTTGCGTGCCCAACGCCGATGGATGGACAAAGATTCCGCACCGTCAAGCTTTCATCATAGACAAAATCGAAATGTGCGTCGGTGCTGAGATGCGTTTCGGCTACGGAAATGTGCGCGTCGAGGGGAATTGGCGAGCGCGGCGGCGCTATGCGCGCCGCCGGTCGTAGTGAAGGAAGTGAGCGCGCCGGAACGCGCGTAGTCAGCCGGGTTTCTTGCGCGGCGCCGTCTTGCGCGCGGCCGCCTTCTTCGCGGCCGCCGCGTCGGGCCTTTCATCGGCGTCGTTGGCGGGCTGCTCCGCGGCGTTCTCACCAGCGGCGGCCGGCTGCGCGCCCGCGGCGCCCATCGGGTTGAGCGGGCCGCTCATGCCGGGCTGAATCATCGCGAGATGCGCAAGCTGATTGAACTGCGATTGCAGCACGTTCCACCAGCCGGTCGGATCGAAGCCGGGCGGCGGCGCTGAAGTCTGCCCCGAAGCGTCTTCGCCTTCAGCCGATGCCTCGCTCGCGGGCGCGGCGCCCGACGCTTCCTGCTTCGGGGCATCGGTCTTCGCCGCGCCGCCCATCGGCCATCCGGCTGACGCGGCCTTCGCATTCTCCGCCGCCGCGGTGTGCGCGCTCTCGACGGACGTCTGAGCGAACGCGCCGAACGCGCGCAGCGTCGCGAGCGTCGCGCGCTGCACTTCGAGCGCCTGAATCGCCGATTGCAGCATGTTGAGATTGAGCTTCAGCCAGTGCTCGACGGCGCGCATGTCGGTCACGCGCTTGTCGAGTTCTTCGATGTTGGTGAGCGGAGCGAGCATGTCGGACATCATCGAGAGGGAGGGGCCCATGCCCTGCCCGCCGCCGGGCATCGCGGCGGCGAACGGATTCAGGCGCATCAGTTCCCACATCTTGCCCATCATGTCGGCCTGGCCGAATCCGGGAAAACCGGGAATCGTGTAGGGCGGCGTGCCGCCGGCGTTATCGGTCATTCGACTCTCCTTGTTTTCGTGTGAGGTTCGCGCGGTTCAGAACGGCGCGCCGCCCGGGAAATCCGGCGCGCGCCGTTCGCGCAGCGAGCGCATGCCTTCGTGCACGTCCGGCCCCGCGAAGCCCATGAATTCGAGCGCGAGCGACGTATCGAAAGTCGGCCCCGCCGAGCGCAGCCAGTTGTTGAGCGCGTACTTGGTCCAGCGAATCGCGGTCTGCGAACCTTGCGCCAGACGGTTCGCCACTTCGATTGCCTTCGGCATGAGTTCGTTCTCGTCGACGGCGAGCGACACCAGCCCGATGCGTTCCGCCTCCTCGCCGCTCACCGGCTCGCACAGCAGCAGATAGTACTTGGCCTTCGCCATGCCGCACAGCAGCGGCCAGACGATCGCCGCGTGATCGCCCGCCGCGACGCCGAGCCGCGTATGCCCATCGATGATGCGCGCCGACTTCGACGCGATCGAAATATCGGCGAGCAAGCCCGCGACCAGCCCCGCGCCGACCGCCGGACCGTGCATCGCGGAGACGATCGGCTTGCCGCAGTTGATCACGTTATAGACGAGATCGCGCGCCTCGCGCCACACCCGCGCGCGCACGTCGAAATCGTTCGCCATCTCTTCGACGAGCCCGAGATCGCCGCCCGCCGAAAAGCCCTTGCCTTCGCCGCGAATGAGCGCGACGCGCGTGTCCGGATCGCGATCGATGTCGCGCCAGATATCCGCGAGCTCGCGATGCATGTTGGCGTCGGCGGTGGACAGGCCGCTCTTGTTCGCGCCCGCGCCGGGCATGACGACTTCGAGCACGCCATGCGGATGGCGGCGCAGTTCGAGCGACTTATAGCCCGAATACATGGATAGATCGCTCATGGTCTCGTCGATTGAAGGTTAGCGCGGCTGATAGACCCACTTGCCGTCGCGGATCTCGACCATCACGCGCGCGCGCTGATCGAGGCCGATGTGATCGTTGGGCGACATGTTGACCTGCCCGTTGGTGTCGGAGAAATTCTTCGTGCCTTCGAGCGCATCGCGCAGCGCAGCGCGAAACGCCGGCGTGCCGGGCGCGCCCGCTTTCATCGCGATAGGCACCGCGCGATTGAGCAGCATGCCCGCGTCCCACGCATAGGAGCCGAACGCCGAGACCGTGCCCGCGCCCTGCTTCGCCTCGTACAGTTTGATGTATTCGAGTGCGAGCCGCTTGGCCGGATGGTCGTCGGGCAACTGCGCGGCGACGAGCACCGGGCTCGCGGGCAGGAACGTGCCGTTGCAATCCGCGCCGCACACGCGCAGGAAGTCGCGGTTGCCGACGCCGTGATTGTGATAGACCTTGCCTTTGAAGCCGCGCTGCTCGAGCGTTTTCGGCGGCAGCGCGGCGGGCGTGCCGGCCGCGCCGACGACCACCGCATCGGGCTTGGCCGCGAGAATCTTCAGGATCTGCCCGGTCACGCTCGGATCGGTGCGATTGAAGCGTTCATTCGCGACCACTTCGATCTTGTGCAGCTGCGCGAACTTCGCGACTTCGGCGTAGAAGGTCTCGCCGAGCGCGTCCGCCTGGCCGATGTACGCAAGCGTCTTCACGCCATGATTGCTCGCATGCGCGATGATCGCGGAGGCCATCATCGCGTCGGTTTGCGGCGTCTTGAAGACCCAGCGGCGCTTGTCGTCGACAGGCTCGATGATCTTCGCCGACGACGCCAGCGAGATCATCGGCGTTTGGCCTTGCGCGACGACATCGATCATCGCGAGCGAGTTCGGCGTGATCGACGAACCGATGATCGCATCGACCTGATCCTCGCTGATGAGCTTCTTCGTGCTTTGCACGGCCTGCGTGGTGTCGGAGGCGTCGTCGAGCACGATGTAGTCGACGGGCTTGCCACCCATCTCCTTCGGCAAGAGTGCGACGGTATCGCGCGCGGGAATGCCGAGCGACGCGGCCGGCCCCGTAAGCGACAGCACGAGACCGATCTTCACGTGCTGCGCCGTCTGCGCGAATGCCGCCGTTGCCACCGTCGCGGCGGCGAGCGCGAATGCCGCGCCCGCCAGAAATTTCCACTTGCCTGCCGCCATCGAAGTCTCCTTTTTTTGATCGTTCTTGTGCTGCCCGAAGAGCAGCCCGGCAAAGTGTAAGGCGAGGCTTGGGCGCGCCGCATCGGGCGAAACCCGTTCAAGGCTCCGGTTGCACGACCGCCTGATCGATTGCGCCGAAGATCGACTTGCCTTCTTCGTCGAACATTTCGATCTTCACGCTGTCGCCGAATTTCATGAACTCTGTCTGCGGCGCGCCGTGCTCGATCGTCTCCAGACAGCGCTTCTCGGCGATGCAGCAGTAGCCGCGCTTCGTGTCCTTGTTCGAGATCGTGCCCGAGCCGACGATCGAGCCCGCGCGCAGATTGCGCGTCTTCGCCGCGTGCGCGATGAGCTGGCCGAAGTGGAACACCATGTCGGTGCCGCAGTCCGGCTGGCCGACTTTCCTGCCGTTCCAGTGCACGATCATCGGGCGATGCACGCGCCCTTCGCGCCACGCGTCGCCGAGTTCGTCGGGCGTCACGGCAACCGGCGAGAACGCGGTCGCGGGCTTGCTCTGGAAAAAGCCGAAGCCCTTCGCAAGTTCGGCGGGAATGAGATTGCGCAGCGACACGTCGTTGACGAGCATCAGCAGGCGCACGCTGCGAAGCGCTTCGTCGGGCATCGCGGCCATGTGTACGTCGGACGTGATGACGGCGACTTCCGCTTCGAAGTCGATGCCATACGATTCCGTCGCGCACACGATGTCGTCCGTCGGGCCGATGAAGTCGTCGCTGCCGCCTTGATACATCAGCGGATCGGTCCAGAATTCGGGCGGCATTTCCGCTTTGCGCGCCTTTCGCACGAGCTCGACGTGATTCACGTACGAGGAGCCGTCCGCCCACTGGAACGCGCGCGGCAACGGCGCCATGCAGGCTTTCGGATCGAACGAAAAGCTGTTGCGCGCGCGGCCGGCGTTCAGCGCTTCGTAGACTTCCATGAGTTGCGGCGCGTAAAAGGTCCAGTCGTCGAGCGCGCGTTGCAGCGTCGAGACGATTCCATCGGCGATTGCGGCCGTGCGCAGGTCGCGCGAGACGACGATCAGCTGGCCGTCGCGCGTGCCGTCCTTCAAGGTTGCAAGTTTCATGGAGCAGTGCCGAGTGAGCGTGGTGACGCGGGTGACGTTAAAGGAAATGTATTTTACGATGGTGAATCCGCCGCCGGCACTCGGCCGAACGGCATAGGCCTTTTCGCACATGCAATCCACCTCTCTCACCGACGACGAAGACACCAGCGACGCCGCCGAAGAAAAAACGCGCTCCGGCATTCAGTCGATCGAAGTCGGCTTCCGGCTGCTCGACGTCCTCACCAACGAGCCGCGCGCGATGATGCTGCGCGATCTCGCCCAACGCGCGGGCATGAGCCCGGCAAAGGCGCATCGCTATCTGGTGAGTTTTTTGCGGCTCGGCGTCGCATCGCAGGATCCGGTTTCCGGGCGCTACGAACTCGGCGGTTTCGCGTTGCAAATGGGCCTCGCGCGGCTTGCGCGCGTCGATGGCGTGCGGCTGGCGCGCATCGCGCTCGCGGAACTGCGCGACCGGCTGGATCAGACGGTCGGCATCGCGGTGTGGGGCAATCAGGGGCCGACCGTCGTGCACTGGATGGAATCGAGCCATCCGGCGAAGGCATCGCTCAAGCTGGGCGACGTGATGCCGCTGCTTTCATCCGCGACGGGTCTGCTTTTCGCCGCGTATCTGCCGCGCAGCAAGACGCAGCCGATGCTCGATCGCGAGCTCGCTGCAATGAAGCAGACGATGGCCGATGTCGAGCCGCTTCTCGCCGAAGTGCGCAAGCACGGCGCGGCGCGCGTCGAAGGCATGCTGCTGCCGACGATCCACGCGTTCTGCACGCCGGTCTTCGATTCGACGGGCGAACTCGCGCTCGGTCTCATCGCGCTCGGGCACGAAGGCACGTTCGACACGCGCTGGGGCGGCGAAATCGACTCTGCCTTGCGCGAGTGCGCACGGGGCCTGTCGTACGAATTGGGGCACAAGGCGAGCGAGCGCTGAAAATGTCCGTCGATGGGGCCAGGAACATCGTTTCCCTCGCGCATGTCTTATGCCTTTCTCCCGATCGTCCGTAACACGCGCTTTTCACGCTTTCCACGATGTCACTGTTTCAATTCCGCCGTCCTCGCCCCGCGTCCGGCGAGCCGCCCGATGCCGCTATCGAATCCGCCGCGCCCCGCCGCTGGGGACGCTGGGTGCTGGCCGTGCTCGTCGTTGCGGGCCTGCATCTGAGCGCGATGCGGTGGATCGAGCACAACCGTCAGCCGGCGAGCGCGCCGCCCGAAACGCCGCCCGTGCAGGTGGAATTGCTGACGCCCAAGCCGATCGCGCCGCCCGCGCCGACGCCGCCCGCGCCGCCGAAACCGGCCGCGTCTCCGGAACCCGTCGCGCCTCTGAAGCCCGCCGCGCCTGCGCCGAAGCCTTCGCCCGCTCCGGTGCTGAGCGCTGCGACGCCAGAGCCCGACGCGCCCGCAGCCGCTTCCGCTCCCGCGCAAACGCCGCAGGCTCAAGCGCCGTCGCGCGCTTCGCAGACCGCGCCGCAATCCAACGCTGCATCCGGCGACAAGTTCAGCGTCCCGCCCACGGGCGATTTACGTTACGACACGCTCGTGAACGGCATGATGAATCAGACCGGCACGATCCACTGGAGCAACGACGGCCAGCATTACGAAATGATCGTCTCGATCCCGCTGCCTTTCGTCGGTCCGTATGTGTATTCGAGCAAAGGCCATATCGACGGCTTCGGCATCGCGCCGGAACAGTATTCGGAACAGCGCGGCCGCCGTGCCGCCGATATCGCCATCTTCAATCGCGAAACGAAGCAGATCGTCTACACGAAAACGCCGCAAAGCCAGCCGCTCGCGGACGGCGCGCAGGACCGCTTCAGCGTCGTCATGCAGTTGGCGAGCCTCGTGCGCGGCGCGCCGGACAAGTACAAGCCGGGCGTCACGCGGCAATTCAGCGTCGCGGATAACGACAGCAACGAAATCTGGCCGATAGAAACCGTCGGCGACGAAACCGTGGAGGCGCGCGGCGGCTTTACGACGGCGCGCCACTTCACGCGCCTGCCGCGCAGGGAAGGCGACCGCCGCAAGCTCGATATCTGGCTCGCGCCGTCGATCGGCTGGCTGCCCGTGCGGATTCTGCAAACCGAGCCGAACGGAATGCAAATCGAACTGCTCTGGGCAGGCAAGCTCGCCGCGCCGCCGGCGGCGGCACAGGATGTCACCTCGGGCACGCAAGCTGCGTCTGATGAATCCGCGCCCGCCATGCCGAGCACGCCCGCCGCGGACAAACCGTAACGGGGCCGTCACACTCCGTCATGTCAGGCACGAGCGCATTCTTTACGGAGCCGATATGCAGTTGACGATCAATCGCATCGATACACGCTATGTTCTCGACAACGAAGGCGGCGGTCCCTGGCTCGTCTTCATCCATCAGCTCGCCGGCGATCTTTCGATCTGGGATCAGATGGCCGGCTACTTCCGCGACGACTTCACCGTGTTGCGCTACGACCTGCGCGGACACGGCGAAACGACCGTGTCGCCGGATTCGTTCACGATCGACGATCTCGCCGACGATCTCGCGCAACTGCTCGACAAACTCGGCGCGCCTTCGGCACATGTGGTCGGGCTGTCGATAGGCGGCATGGTCGCGCAGAAATTCGCGATCAACCATGCCGACAAAGTGGATTCGCTGACGGTCGTGGGCGCGCCCGCCTTTATTCCCGAGGACGCGCGTCCGACATTCGCGCAACGTGCAGCATCCGTGCGCGAACACGGGACAGCGAGTATCGTGGAAGCCACGCTCGAACGCTGGCTCACGCCGGAGTTCCGCAAGGCGCACCCTGAAGTGACCGAGCCGATCGCGGACACGATCGCGCGCACGCCCGTCGAGGGTTTCGCGCGCGCGGCGGAGGCGATCAGCCGTTTCGATGCGCGAGACAAACTGGCTTCCGTGAAGCAGCGCACGCTCGTCGTCGCGGGTGAAAAGGATGTTGGCACGCCGCATGCTGCTTCAAAGGTTGTCGCAGACACGGTGCCGGGCGCACGCTTCGAATTACTTAACGCCGCGCACCTTGCACCGGTGGAGGAATCGCAGCGCTTCTCCGCTTTATTGGGGAACTTCTTGCGCGGTTCGAGTTGATTCTTCCTGTTTTTGTTGCAAAAGAAAGCCTCGATACAACCGGCATCACGTCGAGGCCACCCCTTGAATTCCAACCCAATCGCTCCAACTACGATTCAGGATTGCCACGGAGCAAACAAGGAATAAGGAGTGTCGCCATGCAAATGATCTACAACAGCCCCAACTATTGCGTCGTCGAATTTCCGCCGCAAGACAACCACCTCGCCATGAAGGCGGGCGGCTACGAGATCGTCGACAAGAACACGCAGCGGGAGATCTTCATCGACGGCGCGCTCGCGGCGAAGTTTCGCGAGCACGTGCAACAGTTGATCGCCGAAGAGCCGTCGCTCGAGGATGTCGATGAATTCCTCGGCCAGTTCGATATCTTGATGAATCAACCCGTCGTGCTTCACTGATGCATGCACGCGCGCGTGCGGCGCCATGCCGCTCGCGCCCCCCGCCGCCCGGACCAGCGGCACAGGCGACACTCGCCACTTCCCAGAGACCCCGCCCGCGCCAGGCGGGGTTCTTTTTTTGCCCGCCCGGAATCGCGCACGCGCCCGCCCATCGGGAGCGACCGTTGCGCGCTGCGGCTACAATGTCAGGCTATTTCACATTTGGTGCAGGCCTCGTCCGTCATGACCCAGAACGCCATTCCGAAAGCCCCCGCGCGGGCCTATACGCGCGGCGCCGCGCTGCCCGCGCTGCTGCAAAAGCGCATCCTGATTCTCGACGGCGCGATGGGCACGATGATCCAGCGCTACAAGCTCGACGAAGCCGCGTATCGCGGCGAGCGCTTCAAGGACTACGGCCGCGACATCAAGGGCAATAACGAACTGCTGTCGATCACGCAGCCGCAGGTGATCCGCGAGATTCACGAGCAGTATCTGGCTGCGGGCGCGGACATCCTCGAAACGAACACGTTCGGCGCGACGCGTGTCGCCCAGGCCGATTACGGCATGGAAGACCTCGCCGCCGAGATGAACATCGAGTCGGCGAAGCTTGCGCGCGAAGCCTGCGACAAATACTCGACGCCCGACAAGCCGCGTTTCGTCGCGGGCGCGATCGGACCGACGCCGAAGACCGCGAGCATTTCGCCCGACGTGAACGATCCGGGCGCGCGCAACGTGACCTTCGACGAACTGCGCGACGCGTACTACGAGCAGGCGAAGGCGCTGCTCGATGCGGGCTGCGATCTGTTCCTCGTCGAAACGATCTTCGACACGCTCAATGCAAAGGCCGCGCTGTTCGCGCTCGATCAACTGTTCGAGGACACCGGCGAACTCGTGCCGATCATGATCTCCGGCACCGTCACCGATGCATCGGGCCGCATTCTCTCCGGGCAAACGGTCGAGGCGTTCTGGAACTCGCTGCGTCACGCGAAGCCGCTCACGTTCGGCCTGAACTGCGCGCTCGGCGCGGCGCTGATGCGTCCGTACATCGCCGAGCTGGCGAAGCTGTGCGATACCTACGTGTCCTGCTACCCGAACGCCGGCCTGCCGAATCCGATGAGCGACACCGGCTTCGACGAGACGCCGGACGTAACGTCCGGATTGCTGAAGGAATTCGCGTCCGCCGGGCTCGTCAACGTCGCGGGCGGCTGCTGCGGCACGACGCCGGAGCACATCGCGGAAATCGCGAAGGCGCTCGCCGAAGTGAAGCCGCGCGCTTTCCCCTCGCAATACCGCGACGCCGCCTGAATCAGAGAAGAGAACAAGACATGACCGATCACACGATGCGTCTTTCCGGCCTCGAGCCGTTCAACGTCACCGACGGCTCGCTTTTCATCAACGTCGGCGAGCGCACGAACGTGACCGGCTCGAAGGCGTTCGCGCGCATGATCCTGAACGGCCAGTTCGACGAAGCGCTCGCCGTCGCGCGCCAGCAGGTCGAGAACGGCGCGCAGGTCATCGACATCAACATGGACGAAGCGATGCTCGATTCGAAAGCCGCGATGGTGCGCTTCCTGAATCTGATCGCGTCGGAGCCGGATATCGCGCGCGTGCCGATCATGATCGACTCGTCGAAGTGGGACGTGATCGAAGCGGGCCTGAAATGCGTGCAAGGCAAGGCGATCGTCAATTCGATCTCGCTGAAGGAAGGCAAGGAGCAGTTCGTTCATCACGCGAAGCTGATTCGCCGCTACGGCGCGGCATCGGTGGTGATGGCCTTCGACGAGCAAGGCCAGGCCGACACGTTTCAGCGCAAGACGGAAATCTGCAAACGCTCTTACGACATTCTCGTGAACGAAGTCGGCTTCGAGCCCGAAGACATCATCTTCGATCCGAACATCTTCGCAATCGCGACGGGCATCGAAGAGCACAACAACTACGCGGTCGATTTCATCGAAGCGACGCGCTGGATCAAGCAGAACCTGCCGCACGCGAAAGTGAGCGGCGGCGTGTCGAACGTGTCGTTCTCCTTTCGCGGCAACGATCCGGTGCGCGAGGCGATTCATACCGTGTTTCTGTATCACGCGATTCAGGCTGGCATGGACATGGGCATCGTCAACGCGGGCCAGCTCGGCGTGTATGCCGATCTCGACGCCGAGTTGCGCGAGCGCGTGGAAGACGTCGTGCTGAATCGTCGTGAGGACGGCACCGACCGTCTGCTCGAAATCGCGGACAAGTTCAAGACCGGCGCCGCGAAGAAGGAAGAAAACCTCGAATGGCGCAATCAGCCGGTCGAGGCGCGTCTGTCGCATGCGCTCGTGCACGGCATCACGAACTTCATCGTCGAAGATACGGAAGAAGTGCGGCAGAAGATCGACAAGGCCGGCGGTCGTCCGATCAACGTGATCGAAGGCCCGCTGATGGACGGCATGAACATCGTCGGCGACCTGTTCGGCGCGGGCAAGATGTTCCTGCCGCAAGTCGTGAAGTCGGCGCGCGTGATGAAGCAGGCGGTCGCGCATCTGATCCCGTTCATCGAAGAAGAGAAGAAGCGTCTCGCCGATGCCGGCGCGGACGTGCGGCCGAAGGGCAAGATCGTCATCGCGACCGTGAAGGGCGATGTGCACGACATCGGCAAGAACATCGTGTCGGTCGTGCTCCAGTGCAACAACTTCGAAGTGGTCAACATGGGCGTGATGGTGCCCTGCGCGACCATCCTGCAGAAGGCGAAGGAAGAAGGCGCGGACATCATCGGGCTGTCGGGACTGATCACGCCGAGCCTCGAAGAGATGGCTTATGTCGCGTCCGAAATGCAGCGCGACGAATACTTCCGCGGCAAGCAGACGCCGCTGCTCATCGGCGGCGCGACGACTTCGCGCGTGCATACCGCCGTGAAGATCGCGCCGCATTACGAAGGGCCGGTCGTGTACGTGCCGGATGCGTCGCGTTCGGTGTCGGTGGCGTCGAGCCTGTTGTCGGACGAAGGCGCGGCGAAGTATCTCGACGAACTCAAGAGCGACTACGAGCGCATCCGCACGCAGCACGCGAACCGCAAAGCGCAGCCGATGGTCACGTACGACGAAGCGCGCGCCAACAAGACGAAGATCGACTGGAGCGCCTACGCGCCGAAGAAGCCGAGCTTCATCGGGCGGCGCGTGTTCAAGAACTACGACCTCGCGGAACTGGCGAATTACATCGACTGGGGTCCGTTCTTTCAGACGTGGGATCTCGCCGGTCCCTATCCCGCGATTCTCAATGACGAGATCGTCGGCGAGTCGGCGCGGCGCGTGTTCTCCGACGGCAAGTCGATGCTCTCGCGCCTCATTCAGGGCCGCTGGCTGACGGCGAACGGCGTCATCACGCTTTTGCCCGCCAACACCGTGAACGACGACGACATCGAGATCTACACGGACGAATCGCGCTCGCAAGTGGCGATGACGTGGCGCAATCTGCGTCAACAAAGCGTGCGTCCGGTCGTCGATGGCGTGATGCGCCCGAACCGCTCGCTCGCCGATTTCATCGCGCCGAAGGATTCGGGCGTGAAGGACTACATCGGCATGTTCGCGGTGACGGCGGGCATCGGCGTCGATAAAAAGGAACAACAGTTCGAAGCCGATCACGACGACTACAGCGCGATCATGCTGAAGGCGCTCGCCGACCGTTTCGCGGAAGCCTTCGCCGAAGCGCTTCATGCGCGCGCGCGCCGCGAATTGTGGGGCTACGCCGCGAACGAGACGCTCGACAACGATGCGCTGATCGCGGAGAAGTACGTCGGCATTCGTCCGGCGCCGGGTTATCCGGCGTGCCCGGATCACCTCGTCAAGCGCGACATGTTCGAAGTGCTTCAGGCGAACGAGATCGGCATGAGCGTGACCGAATCGCTCGCGATGCTGCCGGCCGCGAGCGTCTCGGGCTTCTATATCGCGCATCCGGACAGCACGTATTTTTCGGTGGGCAAGATCGGCGACGATCAGCTCGCGAGCTACGCCGAACGCATGGCGATCTCGACCTCCGACGCCGAACGCGCGCTCGCGCCGTTGCGCTAAGGCATCGTGAAAACGACATATCGCGCAACTGATAGCCGGAATATGCACGGAACAGGCGGGAAATTTTTGAATTCCGTAGACTTGTCAGCGCGATAAGCCGTCGACATGACGGCCAACGCATTCTTTTCGTCAACGGAGAAAGTCGCATGAAGAAGATGACGTCCGCCGTAACCGTAGCGATCACCGCGGCTTTGCTCGCCGCGTCGAGTACCGCCGCTTTCGCGCAGGCGAGCAGCACCGAGGCTTCGTCGTACTCGCCGCCGCAAACCGAGCACAAGAAGAAACCGAAGAAGCCGAAGAAGCAACATCCGCCCGCGAAACCCGCCGGGCCGGAAGGCGGCCAGTCGCAGTAACACGCCGCAGCGCGACTGAAGCCGTCAGACGTTTCGTCGGAAGAAAAAAACCCGCATCGGAAACGATGCGGGTTTTTCTTTGTGTCGCTGCGAATCGCGCGCCTCAGACGCCCCAGAGAATGTCCTTGTCGTGCTTTTGCGCTAGGCGAAGCATGTCGAGGAAAGGAAACGCGCGCTGCGCGAGCCCGATGGGAAGCTCGTGCGGCTCATGTCCTTCTTCGCCTTCATGAAAACGGCCGTCGTGCTCGGCGCGCTCTCTCTTGTCGGTGACGACCGCCGCTTCGAGCTTCTGAATGGCGGCGGGAATTTCATCGTGCGTGATGACGCCCCGCGCCGTGAGCTGCTTGCCGATGATGCCGAGCAAGTACTCCGCGAGGTTCTCGAGCATGATGACATCCGGTGCGGCCGGGGATTTGAATGTGATCAGCATGGCATGGTCCTTTTGTTTATGTTGGGTCATAGGCGGTTTGCAAACGAAACGCGCAGACGAGCCGGTCTCCCTGACAACATGACGACACCCTGATTCGACATATTAGCACCTGCTAAAATCCCCACTTTATGTGGTGGCCGGTTCCGTTCGCCTGCCAACACCACATGCGGGGCCAACGCGTCGCGAAGACGTCCTTCCGAGCCGGCATGCACGCCGGAACGCGCCCCGTCAGCCCTCGCTCCACTGGATCACATTCAGCATGCTGCCCGCACATAAACACACTCTCGAAACGCTCATCACCGACGCGGTCAAGCAGGTCGCGCAAGCCACGCAAGGCGCCAGCGAAGCGGCCTTCGTCACGCCCACGATCGTCCTCGAACGACCGAAGGTCGCGGCGCACGGCGACGTGGCGTCGAATGTCGCGATGCAGCTCGCCAGGCCGCTGCGCGCGAATCCGCGTCAGCTCGCGCAGCAGATCGTCGATGCGGTGCTCGGCCTGCCGGCCGCGAAGGGTCTCGTCGAGAGCGCCGAAGTGGCGGGTCCGGGCTTCATCAATCTGCGTCTTTCGGCGACGGCCAAGCAAGACGTGATCCCGGCCGTGCTCGGCGAAGCCGCCGCGTTCGGCCGTTCGACGCGCGACGCCGGCAGGCACGTGCTCGTCGAATTCGTATCGGCGAACCCGACGGGCCCGCTGCATGTCGGCCACGGCCGTCAGGCGGCGCTCGGCGATGCGCTCTCGAACCTGCTCGAAACGCAGGGCTACGACGTGCATCGCGAGTTCTACTACAACGACGCGGGCGTGCAGATCGGCAATCTCGCCACGTCCACGCAACTGCGCGCGCGCGGCCTCAAGCCGGGCGACGAGCAGTGGCCGGAAGCGGCGTACAACGGCGAGTACATCGCCGATATCGCGCGCGACTACATGGCGGGCGAAACCGTCGCGGCGAAGGACGGCGAACCGGTGAAGGGCAAAGGCGACGTCGAGGACCTCGAAGCCATCCGTCATTTCGCGGTCGCGTATCTGCGTCACGAGCAGGACATGGATCTCACCGCGTTCGGCGTGAAGTTCGACCAGTTCTATCTGGAGTCGTCGCTGTACAAGGAAGGCCGTGTCGAGAAGACGGTCGCGGCGCTCGTCGATGCCGGCAAGACGTACGAGCAGGACGGCGCGCTGTGGCTGCGCACCACCGACGACGGCGACGACAAGGACCGCGTCATGAAGAAGTCCGACGGCACGTACACGTACTTCGTGCCGGACGTGGCGTATCACGTGACCAAGTGGGAACGCGGCTACACAAAGGTCATCAACATCCAGGGCTCGGACCATCACGGCACGATCGCGCGCGTGCGCGCCGGCTTGCAGGGACTCGGCATCGGCATTCCGAAGGGCTATCCCGACTACGTGCTGCACAAGATGGTCACCGTCATGCGCGACGGCCAGGAAGTGAAAATCTCCAAACGCGCGGGCAGCTACGTGACGGTGCGCGATCTGATCGAATGGTCGGGCGGACTCACGCCGGGCCACGAAACCGCGCCCGATCAGATCGACGAGGACACCATCCGCCGCGGCCGCGATGCCGTGCGCTTCTTCCTCATTTCGCGCAAGGCCGACACCGAATTCGTGTTCGACATCGACCTCGCGCTCAAGCAGAACGACGAGAATCCGGTCTATTACGTGCAATACGCGCACGCGCGCATTTGCACGATCCTGAACGACTGGAAGGAGAAGTTCGGCGGCGACATTTCGAAGGCAGCGCAGGCCGATCTCTCGCCGCTGTCGAGCGACCGCGCAATGGCGCTGCTCAACAAGCTCGCCGAATTCCCCGAAATGCTCGCGCACGCCGCCGACGAACTCGCGCCGCACGCCGTCGCGTTCTATCTGCGCGATCTCGCTGGCGAATTTCACTCGTTCTACAATGCGGAGCGCGTGCTCGTGGACGACGAAAAGGAACGCACCGCGCGCATCGCGCTGCTCGCGGCGACGCGTCAGGTTCTCGAAAACGGTCTCGCGACCATCGGCGTTTCCGCTCCTCAAAAGATGTGACCCTTCTGCCGCGCACGCACGAATTCAGAATTTTCGGCGTGCGCAAGCAGATGCCTGGCGCGGGCTTGTCTTGAGCCGCCGCTATAATCGTCGCCCAACCAGAAGACTTTCTCGCAGGTGATTCATACGATGGCAAAACCACGCCGCACATCGAAGCAGTCGAAGCAAACGGGGGGAACGTTCATCGGTATCGTGCTGGGCCTGATCGTCGGCCTCGCGATTGCCGTAATCGTCGCGCTGTACATCACGCGTGCGCCCACGCCATTCGTGGCGAAGGTCGCGCCGCCGCCGTCCGAGGCCAACTCCGCGCCTGCCGCCGCGCAACCGTACGATCCGAATCGTCCGCTGCAAGGCAAGACGCCGGGCCAGGCGGTGCCGCAAGCCGCGCAGCCCACGCCGCCCAACACCGCGCCGGGCCAGACCAACAATCAGACGCAGTCGTCGGGCATGCTCGACGAGCCGCAGATCGTCGAAGTACCGCCGTCGGGCGCAACGGCATCGGCTCCGAAGACCGCGAGCACGGCGCCCGCGAAGAAGCCCGAAGCCGCACCGGGCGCGCCCGCCGCGACGAGCAACGCGAACGCCACGCCGCCGAAGGGCGGCTCGGCGCCCACGACGGCGAAGACCACGCCGCCCGCGCCCGGCGAGCCGAACACGGGCTACTTCCTGCAAGTCGGCGCGTACAAGACGCAGGCGGATGCCGAACAGCAGCGCGCGCGTCTCGGCTTCCAGGGCTTCGAATCGAAGGTCACGCAGCGCGATGCAGGCGGCGTCACGTACTATCGCGTGCGGATCGGGCCGTTCGCGAAGTTCGAGGACATGAACACCGCGCGCCAGCGTCTGTCCGATGCGGGCGTCGATACCGCCGTCATCCGTTTCTCGAAGCAATAACGAAGCAATAACGCAGCAAACGAAGTCGAAGCGCCGCGACGCTTAAGCGTGGCTTAAGCGTCGTATGTCCCACTTATGGGCCTGCTTTTGTTCCGTCGCGTTTCCATTGCGTATCTCTTCAATCATGAAAAAAATCTTTAGCGCGTTGGCTCTCTCCCTCGGCATCGCAGCCGCATCCCTGAGCGTCGCGAATTCCGCGATGGCCGCGCCCACCGCCGGCAAGGATTACACCGTGCTGCAGGCGGCTCAGCCGATCGCCGCGCCTGCGGGCAAGGTCGAGGTCATCGAGTTCTTCTGGTACGGCTGCCCGCATTGCAACGAGTTCGAGCCGTACATCGAGGCATGGGCGAAGAAGCAAGGTCCGGACGTCGTGTTCAAGCGCGTGCCGGTGGCATTCCGCGACGACTTCATTCCGCACTCGAAGATGTATCACGCGCTCGACGCGCTCGGCGTCGCGGAAAAGGTCACGCCGGCCGTGTTCAACGAAATCCACGTGAAGAAGAACTATCTGCTGACGCCGCAGTCGCAGGCGGACTTCCTCAAGACGCAGGGCGTCGATCCGAAGAAGTACATGGACGCGTATAACTCGTTCTCGACGCAAAGCGCCGTGCAGCGCGACGCCAAGCTCCTGCAGGACTACAAGATCGACGGCGTGCCGACGGTCGTCGTGCAGGGCAAGTACGAAACCGGCCCGGCGATGACCAACAGCCTGCCGGGGACGACGCAGGTCATGGACTTCCTCGTCCAGCAAGTCCGCGACAAGAAGCTGTAAGCACCGACGCTCCGCATGACCGCAGTTCGTTTGAAGGTCTTTATCACCGGGGCGTCGAGCGGCATCGGCCTTGCAATGGCCGAAGAGTATGTGAAGCGCGGGGCCATCCTCGGCCTCGTCGCCCGCCGCGCCGATTCCCTCGCCGCATTCGCGGCCCGTCATCCGCAAGGCTCCATCTCGATCTATCCCGCCGATGTGCGCGACCCCGACTCGCTCGCCGATGCCGCGCGCCGCTTCATCGCGCAGCACGGCACGGCGGATGTCGTCATCGCGAACGCGGGCATGAGCCGGGGCGCGCTGACGGGCCACGGCGATCTCGACACCTTCCGTGCCGTGATGGACGTGAACTATTTCGGCATGGTCGCGACGTTCGAGCCGTTCGTCGCGTCGATGACGGCCGCGCGGCGCGGCACGCTCGTCGGCATCGCGAGCGTCGCGGGCGTGCGCGGGCTGCCCGGCGGCGGCGCGTACAGCGCGTCGAAATCGGCGGTGGCGAAATATCTGGAATCGTTGCGCGTGGAGATGCGCCCGCTCGGCGTGGCCGTCGTCACGATCGCGCCGGGCTACGTGCGCTCGGAGATGACCGCGCACAATCCGTATCGCATGCCGTTCCTGATGGACGCCGACCGCTTCGCCGCGAAAGCCGCCGACGCGATCGAACGCAAGGTGCGCTACGCGACGTTTCCATGGCAGATGCGCGTCGCGGGCATGCTGATGCACGTCCTGCCGCGCTGGCTCTACGACGCGCTCGCCGAACGCGCGCCACGCAAACCACGCGCGGACGAATGACGTAAAAAAACCGGCTGCGCGCAAACGCAGCCGGTTTTTTATCGGGCGAACGTCCGAACGGTCAGAACGCGACGTAGGCCGAGCTGTTCGGCAACTGGTATCCGACGTAGACATGCCGGCCGAAGAAGAACGGCAAGCCGAAGTCGAAGAAGTTCGACATGCCCAACTGACCGCCGAGACTGTTGAAGGCGAACTTGTTCTTGCCTTGCGTCAGCGTGCTCGCGTTGGCGAGCAGGAACGGCACGGTGGCGCTGTTGCCTTCGCTGCCTTTGATCGTGGTCGACAGCGACTGCGTCGCGCTCGGGCAATAGAACGCCGACGATCCGTTGCACAGCGGAAAACTATCCTGGAAGAAGTTGCCGTTCGACCCGGTGTCGAAGAACGTCTTGTACGTCTTGCCCTTGTACGTGCCGGTCAGATCGCCATAGGGATCGGTGCCGTACTTCGTCACGTTGCTGATCCCGTTGTTGCTCTGCGTGCCGATGCCGAATATCAGCACGCCGGTCGCGGTGGCCGCGCCGTTATCGGCAACGGGCGGCAATTGCACGATCACGCCGTTGTTGTTGACCGCGAACTTGGTGACCGGATTCGTCACTTGCTGCGCCAGCGGCACCGCGACACCCGAGCAATTCGCGCCGTTGGTGCACGAGAAGTACATCGCGTTGAGCGCCGTGCTCGCGCAGCCGTCGCCGCAGTCGTAGGCCTGCGGGCCGATGCCGAGAATGCCGTTCGCGCCGATGTCGGCGGTCGAATTTTCGTCGCTGCCGGACGGACAGCCGTTGTCGCCGGTCGGCGCCGCGGATGCACTCAGATCGCCGATGATCTGAATCGGCACGCCCGACGCCACTTCCGTGCCCATCTTCACGTCGGCCGTGCGGACGGTGCCCCACGTGTAGCCGTCGGCGAAACCGGCGCATTCGGCGAGCTGCCCGCCGTTCGACGCGCGCGAGGTCGGCAGGCTGCCGAGCACGTTCTGCGCCGCCGATCCGAGAATGCGCAGGCCGAAGGACGCCGTGTCGACCTGAATGTTGTCGATCGTCTGACACACCGACGAGCCCGGCGCGCACACCGTCACCGATACGTTCGGAATGTTGACGAAGCCCGCGGCGCCGGAGTTGACGTTGATCGCCACCGCGTTCGTGCCGTTGGGCGCGATCGGCTGCGCGTTCGCGGTGCTGGTGGTCGAGCCGCCGCCGCTGGAACCGCCCGAGCCGCCGGAGCCGCCCGACGAACCGCCGCCGCTGCTGGAACTGGAGTCGTCGCCGCCGCCACCGCCGCAGGCCGCGAGCATGACGGAAAGGCAGAGCACGCCGAGCCAGCGGGCAAAGCCGCCGCGCCGGGACGAAGAGAGAGCGGGATGGCCGAGTGTCGTTCTATGCATACTGAGTCTCCCGTCGCTTACTGGATGTCGCTGGCGGACACGCCGGCAGGCAACGATTGCGGCAAATACGCGCTGCCCGCGAACGAGCCCATGTGACCGCCCGAATCCACGACGAGTCCGGAATCCTGCACGCTGACCGGCCCGCGGCCGCCGCGCGCGGCGCGTTGCGCCTTCAGGCCCTGCTGATACTGCGGGAAATAGCTGCCGAGCAGGCTGGCGAGATCCGGCATGCGGGGACCGTGCCACGCGATGCCGAACACGACGCCTTCCGTCGACAAATATTCGTTGATGACCGTTCCGCTCGCGAGCGTGGTCGTGCGAACGGTGTAGTTCGACGCCGATGTCGTCGATGCGCTCGATTCGCCGCTTGCGACGGCCGCACGCGCGACCGCGGCCGTGGATGATTCCGCCGTGGCGCCTTGCGGCGCTGCCATCGGCTGGCCGCCGAGCACGGCGTAGGCGGGCGCTGCCGCGCTCACGCCGAGCGCGCCGGCAACGATTGCCAACGCGCTCATGAGATGCCCAAGACGGGATTGCTTCGGTGCCTTCACTGGGCCTCCTATCGGTTATCCGCCGGCCCCGCCACTTGATTCAGAGACCGGTGCTTGACGATTGAGTGACAGATGCGCCACCGCCTTTCGCCCCAAAATCGTGCGGGCGCGAACATCGTCAGTATGCCAGCCAGGTGGAACCGTCCTAACGTTCGCAAGCGCACGAAATAAAAAACGCGAAGCGCAATGGTATGCGCTTCGCGTCATCTCGCAACTTCGATGCCGGCCTAAGTTACGAAGGCTTACAAAATCACCCTCAAAATCCCAGGCTGGCGAGCAGATCGTCCACTTGTGACTGATCCTGCACGACGTCGCTGCGTCCTTCAGGATTGATTTGCGGACCGTTCAGCAGGCTTTCCGGACTGCCGGTCGACACTGCCGACATCAGCGCCGCCGCCGATGCAGCGAACTGCTCGCGGCGTTCCGGCGCGATGTTCTCGAGCAAAACGCCCAGCAATTGCTGCTCGATCAGATACACGACGTCCGTAATCTTTTTGATGACCTGGCCGGTCAGATCCTGGAAATCCTGCGCGAGCATGATTTCGAGCAATTGGGCATTGGTCGCCTGCGTGCGCTCCGGCACGCTCTGCAGGAACGAGCGCGTCTGCGCGAGCAGTTCCCCCGCCTCGCCCTGCGCGAGCGGCGCGCCGTACCACTTCGCCCAGCGCGCGTCGAGCGCCTGCGCTTCGGTTTGCAGCGATTCCTGCATCGGCTTGGCAAGCTCGATCGCGTTGAGCGCGCGCTCGGCGGCCTGCTCGGTCATCGTCGCGACATATTTCAGGCGGTCGCGCGCGTCGGGCACGGCTTGCGCGGCGGCTTCGACCTGCTTGTCGAGGCCGAGCTCGCGCATCGAATCGCGCAGCGTGCGCGTCAGTTGGCCGATGCGCGCGAGAATGCGGTCGCTCGACGGATCGCCTTCGCTTTCGGCAACCGCGGCGACCGCGGCTGCGAGTTCAGTGGTCAGATCGTTCAAGATCAGCTCCCCGCTTTGGCCATCTTCTCGAGAATCTTGGTGAGCTTCTCGTCGAGCGTGGCGGCCGTGAAAGGCTTCACCACGTAACCGTTCGCGCCCGCTTGCGCCGCCGCGATGATGTTTTCCTTCTTCGACTCGGCCGTCACCATCAGCACCGGCAGATGCGAGAGCGTCGCGTCCGCGCGGATCTGCTGAAGCATCGACAGGCCGTCGAGGTTCGGCATGTTCCAGTCGGTGATCACGAAGTCGAAGCCGCCGCCGCGCAGACGCGCGAGGCCCGCCGCGCCGTCTTCGGCTTCGTCGACGTTGCCGTAGCCCAGCTCCTTGAGCAGGTTACGCACGATACGGCGCATCGTCGGAAAATCGTCGACGACGAGGATCTTCATGTTCTTGTCCATCATGACTCCAGTGTGTTCTCAATGCGGCGGCGCCGCTTAAATCCAAAGTTCAGACGCGCTGTACGCGTTCGCCCATCGAGGCAAGCCGCGCCATCACGCGCCGGCTCATTTCAGAGAGCGGCGCGATTTCGCTCGCACCGCCCATTGCAATCGCTTCGCGCGGCATGCCGAACACCACGCAACTCGCTTCGTCCTGCGCGAGCGTGTAAGCGCCCGCCTGCTGCATGTCCAGAAGACCGGCGGCGCCGTCGCGGCCCATGCCGGTCAGGATCACGCCGATCGCGTTCTTGCCCGCGTGCTGCGCCGCCGAACGGAACAGCACGTCGACCGAAGGCCGATGCCGGTTCACGGGCGGCGCATCCGACAGATGCGCGACATAGTTCGCACCGCTCCTCGCGAGCACCAGATGCGCGTGGCCGGGCGCGATGTACGCGTGGCCCGGCAACACGCGCTCGCCGTGCTCCGCTTCCTTCACGGTGATGCGGCACAGCCCGTTCAGGCGCTGCGCGAACGACTTCGTGAAGCCCGGCGGCATGTGCTGCGCGATGAGCACCGCGGGCGCATCGGGCGGCAGCGGCACGAGCACTTCGCGGATCGCTTCCGTTCCGCCCGTCGAAGCGCCGACGATCACGAGCTTTTCCGTCGACACGAGCGGATTGTTGAAATGCGGCGCGGGCTTGTGCGTCGCCGCGTTCGCCGGCGCGCTCGCCGCGTGCGTCGTCTGCTTCACGCGTGCCCGCGATGCGGCGCGCACCTTGTCGGCGAGCTTTTCCGCGTAATCGAGCATGCCGTCGCGGATGCCGACTTTCGGCTTCGTGACGAAATCGACCGCGCCGAGTTCCAGCGCGCGCAGCGTGATTTCGTTGCCGCGCTCGGTCAGCGACGACACCATCACGACCGGCATCGGTCGCAGGCGCATCAGCTTTTCCAGGAAGTCGAGGCCGTCCATGCGCGGCATTTCGACGTCGAGCGTGAGCACGTCCGGGTTATGCAGCTTGATGAGCTCGCGCGCGACGAGCGGATCGGGCGCGGTCGCGCAGACGTGCATGTCGGGCTGCGCGTTGATGATCTCGGTCATCAGGCTGCGCACGAGCGCCGAATCGTCGACGCACAGCACTTTGATCTTTGGCGCTGTGTTCATGCTTCCTCCACGGTCTTGAGACGCGACGTGAACAACTCGACGCGCGGGCGCTTCGCCGCCGATGCATTCGTCGTGAACGACTCCGCACGCGGTTTCGCGTTCGACTGAAACAGCTCGACGCGCGCACGCGCTTTCGCGAGCCGCTCCGCGCGCTCTTCCGGCGTGCGCTGCACGAGCGCCTGCTCGCGCTCGACGACCACCGGGTCATGCGCCGTCTTCAGCTTCTTGACCATCACCTGACCCGAGCGCGGCATGAACGCGACCTTGCGCGGATGCGCGCCCTGCAAGTCCTCGGCGACGATGCGAATCTTTTCCAGCGCGAGATAACGCCGCACGAACTCCGAATTGCGATCGCCGATGTTGATGGTCGTCATGCCCGCGAGCACCGCGCCGCCGCCGAACACCTTCGCTTCGAAGCGCTCGCGCCGTCCGCCGCGCTTGATGAGCTCGTTGATGAGCACTTCCATCGCGTACGCGCCGTAGCGCATCGAATCCGACGATGCGTGCGACGCGTCGGAACCGTCATCGGGCAGCATGAAGTGATTCATGCCGCCGATGCCCGCCGTGCGATCGTGGATGCACGCCGCCACGCACGAACCCAGCACCGTGACGAGCACCATGTCTTCGCTCGTCATGTAGAACTCGTTCGGCAGGAGCTTCACGCCCTGCTTCTTGAAGTGATTGTCGAAATAGAGATTCGACGCCATTGGCAGACCGCTCATGCCGGCTCTCCCGCGAGCGCGCGCTTCGATCCGCTCGCAACCTTCGTATCGCGCGTGAGTTCGTACACGGTCTGGCCGCGCAGCCTGAACGCCTGCGACACATACGTAAAGTTCTCCGAATGCCCCGCGAAGAGCAGCGCGCCCGGCTTCATCAGCGGCTCGAAGCGCGTGAGCACCTGGCCCTGCGTCGGCTTGTCGAAGTAGATCATCACGTTGCGGCAGAAGATCGCGTCGAACGGGCCTTTCACGTCGTAGCGCGCTTCGGTCAGATTCACGCGGCCGAAGTTCACCATCGCGCGCAACTCGGGGCGCACTTTCACGAGACCCGCGTGCGCGCCCGTGCCCTTCAGGAAGAAGCGCTTGAGACGCTCGACGGGCAATGCCTTCACCTGATCGAGCGAATACACGCCCGCTTCGGCTTTCGCGAGCACTTGACTGTCGATGTCGCTCGCGAACACCGTGCACTGGCGCGCGGCGTGTTCGCCCAACGCTTCGACGAGCGTCATCGCGATGGAATACGGCTCCTCGCCGGTCGACGCCGCCGAGCACCACACCGAGAACGGCTGCTGCCGGCGCTTCACGAAGTCCGCAAGAATCGGAAAGTGATGCGACTCGCGGAAAAACGCCGTCAGGTTCGTGGTCAGCGCGTTGACGAACGCTTCCCATTCGGCGTTGTCGTCGTTGGTTTCGAGACGGTCGAGATACTGCTTGAACGTATCGATGCCGCAGGCGCGCAGCCGGCGCGCGAGGCGGCTGTACGCCATGTCGCGTTTGTGGTCCGACAGCGAGATGCCTGCGCGGCGATGAATCAGCTCGCGAATGCGGGCGAAATCCGCCGATGTGAATTCGAAATCGCGCTCGACTTCCGTGCCGCGCACATTGGCGGGCAAGTCGACGCGCGCGTTGCGCGTTGCCATCATGATGTTTCGTGCTTCCTTGACGTCGTCCCCGACGTCCGATGTGGCGTGTTCGTCGCGCTCGACCATGCGGACTCGCGCTTTTCCTGCGTGTCGATCGTGTTGCGCGATGCCTGCATGGCCGTTTTCGTTCCGGTCCGGTTAAAAGGTTTCCCAGTCGCCGTCGTCGGCGGTCGTCGCTTTCGCACGCGGTGCCGCAGCGGGCTTGGCAACGCTCGCCGGCTTGATCGCCGGCTTGACTGTTTCCTTGACTGCTTCCTTATTAACGGCCGCTTCCGGCGCAACTTTTGGCGTCTCGACAGCTTTCGCTTTCGCTGCAACCGAAGACGTCGACGGTTCGACGCGCGCCGCCGGCGCAAGACGCGCCACGGCCGTCGATGCGCTCGTGCGCGCCGGCGCTGCCGCCGCGCCTTGCACGCGCCATTGCGCGACCACGTCCTTCAGCTGACGCGTCTGCTCTTCGAGCGATGCCGCAGCGGCGGCCGCCTGCTCGACGAGCGCGGCGTTCTGCTGCGTCACGCTGTCCATCTGCGTGACGGCGCGATTGACCTGCTCGATGCCATCGGACTGTTCCTCCGACGCCGCGCTGATCTCGCCCATGATGTCGGTCACGCGGCGCACCGCCTGCACGATCTCGCTCATCGTCTGACCGGCGCGCGCGACGAGTTCCGTGCCGCTGTCGACCTTCGCGGCCGAATCGCCGATGAGCGCCTTGATTTCCTTCGCCGCCGCCGCGCTGCGTTGCGCGAGCGAGCGCACTTCGCCCGCCACGACCGCGAATCCCCGCCCTTCCTCGCCCGCGCGCGCCGCTTCCACGGCCGCGTTCAACGCGAGAATGTTGGTCTGGAACGCGATGCCTTCGATCACGCCGATGATGTCCACGACCTTGTTCGAGCTCGATGCAATGGCGTGCATCGTTTCGACGACCTGCTCGACGACTTCACCGCCGCGCGAAGCGATATCCGACGCGTTCACCGCGAGCTGGCTCGCCTGGCGCGCGTTGTCGGCGTTCTGCTTCACCGTGCTCGTGAGCTCTTCCATGCTCGACGCCGTTTCCTGCAGCGACGCCGCCTGCTCTTCCGTGCGCTGCGACAGATCCGTGTTGCCGCTCGCGATTTCATGCGCGCCGACATCGATCGATTCCGCGCCGCGATGCACCGCGCCGACCATCGTCGTCAGATTGCCGCGCATGCGCTCGATACCCGCGAACAGGCGGCCGATTTCGTTGCCGCTTTCGCTCTGCGCGGACTGCGTGAGATCGCCGCGCGAGATGCGGTCGAAGTGATCGACGGCCTCGTTGATCGGCTTCACGATCAGGCTGGAGAGCGCCATGCGCGTGCCGATCAGCATCAGCACCGCGAGCACGAGCACCGCGCCGATCGTCATGTTGAGCGCCGCGATATTCGACGACGTGCTGACGCGCGAGCTTTCCGCGTGCGCCTGATGCGACGCGACCGCAGCCGTCACGGCCTGATCGAACGCGACGAACATCGGGCTGATCTTCGTGTCCGCGATCGCGTGATACGCGGCCAGGTCGTTCGCCCGGATCGCGGTGAATTCCGGCTCCACGCCGGTCTTCACGAGCGTCTCGTGCTGGGCGACGAGCGCATCGAGCGTGTCCTTCGGGAGCATCGGCTTCGGCGTATCGAGATAGAGCTTCCAGTTCTCGTTGCTCTTGTCGAGCAGATACTGGCCGCGATCGATCGCCTTCTTCGCTTCTTCCGTATTGCCCGCTTCGGCGAGCGAACGCACGCGGTCGAGCGTCACGCGCGAGCGCAGCAGATACGACGACGTTTCCGACAGCGCGCGCATCGCGACCATGTCTTCCTGCGCGAGCGACGCGAGCGACGCATTGGCCGAGTTCAGTCCCACGAGCGCGAGTGCGCCGATGAGCGCCGCGCAACCGACGAACAACAAGCCGACGAGCGTGAGCGTCGTGCGGATCGACAACTTCTTCAGCATGGCTTCTTCCTGCTTCCTGAATACGTTTTTATGCGCCGACGGAGTCGATCAACTCCATCTCGCGGCTCGTCATGAGCTTCTCGATGTCCATCAGGATCAGCATGCGGCCGTCGACCGTGCCGAGGCCCGTCAGATATTCGGTCGCGAGCGTGCCGCCGAATTCCGGCGCGGGCATCACCTGTTCCTGCGTGAGCGTGAGCACGTCCGACACGCCGTCGACGACCATGCCGACCACGCGATGCGCGACGTTCAGGATGATGACGACCGTCTGGTTGTCGTACTCGACGCGGCCCAGATTGAACTTGATGCGCATGTCGACGATCGGCACGATGATGCCGCGCAGATTGATCACGCCCTTGATGAACCCGGGCGCATTCGCGATGCGTGTAACGTTGTCGTAGCCGCGGATCTCCTGCACTTTCAGGATGTCGATGCCGTATTCCTCGGCGCCGAGCGTGAACACGAGGAATTCCTGTCCGGCTGCTTCCGTGTTTTGCGTGTCACGACGCGAAGGCGCAGCGGTTTGAATCGATTGAACGTCTGCCATGAAAGACTCCTTCGGTATTAGTGAGCGTGCGCGCCGTGCTGTGCGCGCGATTCGCGGTTGAGCGCGGCCACGTCGACGATCAGCGCGACGCTTCCGTCGCCCAGGATGGTCGCGGCGGAAATGCCGTGCACCTTGCGGTAATTCGTTTCGAGGTTCTTGACGACGACTTGCTGCTGGCCGACGAGCTCGTCGATCAGCATTGCGAAGCGGCGTCCTTCCGTCTGCATGATCGTGACGATGCCCTGCGTCGGCTCGGTGCGCGCGCCTTCGACATCGAACACGCGATGCAGCGCGACGAGCGGCAGATATTCGCCGCGCACGCGCACGACGCGCTCGCCGTTCGCGACCGTGTAGATGTCCTCGGCGACCGGTTGCAGCGACTCCATCACGAAGTTGAGCGGCAGAATGAAGATCTCGTTGCCGACCTTCACCGACATGCCGTCGAGAATCGCGAGCGTGAGCGGCAGCACGATCTTCGTCGTCGTGCCCGCGCCCTGGCGCGACATGATTTCGACGTGGCCGCCCATCGACTGGATGTTGCGCTTCACCACGTCCATGCCGACGCCGCGGCCGGAAATGTCCGTCACTTGTTCGGCGGTCGAGAAGCCCGGCATGAAGATGAGTTGCCAGACTTCTTCGTCGCTCATCGATTCGGAAACCTGCATGCCCTGCTTCTGCGCCTTCGCGAGAATCTTGTCGCGGCGCAGGCCCGCGCCGTCGTCGCTCACTTCGATCACGATGTTGCCGCCGTGATGCGCCGCCGAGAGCACGAGCTGGCCGGTCGTCGACTTGCCCGCCGCGCGGCGCGCTTCCACGGTCTCGATGCCGTGATCGAGCGAGTTGCGCACGAGGTGTGTGAGCGGATCGATGATGCGCTCGATCAGGCTCTTGTCGAGTTCGGTCGCCTGACCGAACGTGACGAGTTCCACTTCCTTGCCGAGCTTGCCGGCGATGTCGCGCACGAGGCGCGGGAAGCGGCTGAAAACGTAATCCATCGGCATCATGCGGATGGACATGACGGCCTCTTGCAGATCGCGCGCGTTGCGCTCGAGCTGCGCCATGCCGTTGAACAGGCGGTCGTGCAACGCGGGATCGAACGTGCTCGTGGTTTCCGCGAGCATCGCCTGCGTGATGACGAGTTCGCCCACCAGATTGATGAGCTGATCGACCTTCTCCACGCCGACGCGAATCGAGCTGCCTTCCGCCGATGCCGCAGCCTGGGGGCGCGCTTTCTTGTCCGCGTCGCTTGCTGCGGACTTTGCCGGCTGAGCGGCGGACGGGTCTTTCGAGCCCGCCGCCGTCGCCGCTTCTTCCTTCACTGCTTCCTTGCCAGCGGCGGATGCGGGCGCCGCGTGCGCCTGCGATTGCTTCGGCTCTTCGTGTATCGTGGGTTGCGCAATCTGCGTGGCCGTCGCTTCCAGGCGCGCCGGCTGGGCTTCTGCGGATTGCGCCGCTGCATCGCCGCGGCCGATCGTGATCTGCTTTTCATCGATCACGAAGCAGCACACAGCGACGATATCGTCGGCGGGGACGTCCGAGTCGAGCCATACCACGTACTCGGCGTCCGCTTTCTTTTCTCCGACGATGCTTCCCAGGTTCCCCAGCTCCTCGATCAGAGTCGCCAGGTCCTTCTCGCCCACCCCCCGTAGCGTAATTTTCAGGTGGGGTCCAACTTCCGCGTGCGGCGCGCCGGTGTGTCCCGGCGTCGCGGCAGCGGTTCCTGCATTCGTTCCATCGGCGAGCTCGAACGCGCCGTCCCAGTTGCCGTCGTCCTCGATCGCGTCCATCGCCTGCGAAAGCACGTGGGCGGGCGGCGCATTCGGGCCGTCGTAGGCCGGCGCGGCGTTCGCGCTCGCGGCGGACGCGACGTTCGCGTCGGCGCCCGGCAGCGCGGGCGGCTCGATCCGGCCGGACGGTGCGCCTTCGGCCTGTTCGTTCTTCAGACGCTCGAGCTTCGCGCAGATCGCGGCGGCCGCGGCCGCATCCGGCTCCGCGCTCGCGCGATACGCGGCGAGCTGATCCGACAGCACGTCCTTCGTCGCGAGGAACGTGTCGATCATGTCGCGGCGCAGGACGAGTTCGTTGTTGCGCGCGCGGTCCAGCAGCGATTCGAGGATGTGCGTCGTTTCGGTGAGCGCGGTGAAACCGAACGTCGCCGCGCCGCCCTTGATCGAGTGCGCCGCGCGGAAGATCGCCGCGAGGTCTTCCGGATCGGGATTCGCGATGTCCAGAACGAGCAGCAGTTGCTCCATCTGCGCGAGCAGTTCGTCTGCTTCGTCGAAGAAGGTCTGGTAGAACTGGGTAATGTCGAGTGTCATGCTTGAGTCACCATCGGCGCGTGCGTGCGCGAGTTGTCTTGTGCGTTCGCTTTAGTGCTGCGTTTCTTCGGAGAGCGCGGCGACCAGTTCCGTCAGCAGGTCCGGATCGAGCGGCTTCTCGATCCAGCCTGTCGCGCCCGCCGAGCGCGCCGCGTCCTTGAACGGCTCGCCGCCTTCGGTCGTCAGCACGAGAATCGGCGTCGCCTTGTATGCGGGATTTCCGCGCAGCGCCACGATCAGATCGAGCCCGCTTCTGCCCGGCATGTGCTGATCGGTCAGAACCAGATCGAAGCGCTCCGCGAGCGCCCACTCCAGCCCCTCGTCGCCGTCCGACGCAACGGTCACTTGGTAACCCGCCGCCGCCAGCGTCGCCGAGAGGATTTGCCGCATCGCGGCTGAATCGTCGATTGCCAGAATGTGTTTGATCATGTTTGTCTCTTGCCGGGATGACGGTCGAAACGTGTCGACACTTGAGCGTCTTTTTCGAGGTTTTTGCTCACTTCGCCGCGGGTCTCACCGCGACGCCGGGAATGAGCTGGCCGAGCGCCGACGACGGATTGCCGTTCGCGTCCGTGCCGTTGTCGAGCGTCGCGCCGCGTGAGCCGTCGTCGCGCAGCATCGACAGCTCCGTCTTGCGATTGAGCACGATCACGCTGATGCGCCGGTTCTCCGGATCGAGCGGATCTTTCTTGTTCAGGTTTTGCGTCGATGCGAGTCCGAGCACGCGCATCACCTTTCCTTCGTCCATGCCGCCCGCGACCAGCTCGCGCCGCGACGCGTTCGCGCGGTCCGCGGACAGCTCCCAGTTGCTGTAGCCCTTGTCGCCGCCCGCGTACTTCACGGCGTCTGTGTGTCCCTGCACGACGATGTGATTCGGCACGTCGTTGAGCGAGCGGCCGATCTCGCGCAGGATGTCGCGCATGTACGGCTGCACGGCGTCGCTGGAGAGCGCGAACATCGGGCGCTTCTGGGTATCGACGATTTCGATGCGCAAGCCCTGTTGCGTCGATTCGATGCGGATCTGCTGCTTGAACTGGCGCAGCGTCGGATTGGCCTCGATCGCGGCCATGAGCTTCACCTGAAGATCGTGCAGGCGCACCTGCTCGCGCCGTTCGAGCTCGCCCTGCGCGGACTTGAGCAGTTCTTCGTCGGTGTCGGACGAGGCGCGCTGCGCGAGCTGCGTGGCGCCATCGGTCTTGCGCGCGGCGCCTGCGTCGGTGCTGGAAATGTCGCGGCCGCCGCCCATGATGATGCTGTTGTCCATGCCGACGGTCTTGCCGCCGACCATCGCGGCCTTGAGCGGCATCTGGAAATATTCGGCGATGCCGCGCCGCTGCACCGGCGACGTCGACGAAAGCAGCCACATCAGCAGGAAGAACGCCATCATCGCGGTCATGAAGTCCGCGTAGGCGAGTTTCCACGCGCCGCCGTGATGGCCTTTCTTGCCCGCGACGACGCGCTTGATGAATATCGGGCGATCGGTATCGTTGCTCATCGCTGTGTCTCGACTATGGCGGAAGTCACTTCGACTTGACCTTGCGCACGTGTTCTTCCAGCTCGGAGAACGACGGGCGCTCCGTCGAGAACAGCACCTTGCGGCCGAATTCCACCGCGATCGCGGGGGCGTAGCCATTCAGGCTCGCGAGGATCGTCACCTTGATGCACTGGAACATCTTGGTCTGCTCCGCGACGCGCTGTTCCGCGACGTTCGCGAGCGGTCCGATGAAGCCGTACGAAAGCAGAATGCCGAGGAAGGTGCCGACGAGCGCCTGCGCGATCATCTCGCCGAGAATCGCGGGCGGCTGATCGGCGGAGGCCATCGTGTGCACGACGCCCATCACCGCCGCGACGATGCCGAACGCGGGCATCGCGTCGCCGACCTTGGTGAGCGCGTGCGCCGGCGCTTCGCCTTCGACGTGATGCGTCTCGATTTCCTCGTCCATGAGGCTTTCGATCTCGAACGCGTTCATGTTGCCGCTCACCATGAGGCGCAGGTAATCCGTCAGGAATTCGACGATGTGATGGTCCGCGAGAATCTTCGGGTACTGGCTGAACACCGGGCTCTTCGCCGGATCTTCGATATCCGCTTCGAGCGCGAGCGTGCCTTCCTTGCGCGCTTTCGCGAGCAGCACGTAGAGCAGGCCCATCAGCTCCATGTACATGCTCTTGTCGTACTTCGCGCCCTTGAAGAGCGTCGGCAGCACCTGAATCGTCGCCTTGATGGTCTTGACGTTGTTGCCGAGGATGAACGCGCCGACGCCCGCGCCCGCGATCATCAGAATTTCGACCGGCTGCATGAGCGCGCCAAGGTGGCCGCCTTCGATGGCATAGCCGCCGAAGACGGACAGCAATGTCACGAGCGATCCAATGAAAATCAGCACAGTCGAGTCCTCACGTTTGATGCGGTAAGACCGCCGTTAAGTGGTTTACGGCACTCGACTGGAAAACTTTGGGGCACGGTCAAACCGCTGTACGTTCCGTGCGGTTTGCCGCGCGACCTTCTCGCTGTTTCGCAAAATCTGCGTCTCAATCGCTGAAATCTCGAACTTTTCCTAACGGCGAAACAAAATTTTCCCGTTCGACACGAAACATCACATTTCCTGCCGATAATACGAACGCGCGTTCAGTTTTGTTGGAGACGCGAAGTCGGGAAATCGGAGAGAACGATGACAAGAGCAATGAAACAGGCCAGCGCGCTCGCGCTGACAGTGACCGCGAGTTCATTCGCCCATGCGGGTTTCGACTGCAGCGGTTCGCGCGGCGGCTGGCGTATGCAGACATCGGATAGCTGGACCGGCTCCGACAAACTTGCCCACGTGGCCGCGTCCGCGCCGTTCGGCGCGCTCGGCGCCTATTTGACGCGCGGCTCGGACCATCCGGTCGTCTACGGCACGTTGATCGGCACTGCGCCGGGCTTGGTGAAGGAAATCGTCGACGGAACCTGCCGCACGGACGGCTTCTCCTACAAGGATCTGGCCGCCGACGCGCTCGGTGCGTGGATCGGCGCATCGGTGACGCATTGGGCGATCATGTATCAGCGCACGCCGCACGGGATGACCGTCGGGCTTTCGTACCACGATCGCTTTTAGACGGACGCGGGCGCGCGGATCAGGCGGCGATCCGCCCCGCTTCGCGGTCCGCGCCCGCCTTGCGCGTCTTGCCCGCGCGCGATGGCGGCTGGCAGAGGCCGCACACGTAACCGGCGCGCAGTTCGTACGCATGTGCGACGAAACGTCCGCGGCAGCGCGTGCAGACGTTGGTCTGGAGCATGCCGGATTCGAAGTAGCGCACGAGCGTCCACGCGCGCGTGAGCGACAGCACGGGTTCGTCGCCGTACAGCGCCGCGTGTTCGAGATAGAGGCGGTAGCTTTTCACGATCGCGTGAATCGTCGGCTGGCTCTTGTCGTTGGCCGCCATGAAGCGATAAATGCCGTGAAACAGCGACGAATGGATGTTCGGCTGCCACGTCATGAACCAGTCCGTCGAGAACGGCAGCATGCCCTTGGGCGGCGACACGCCTTTCAGTTCCTTATAGAGCTTGATGAGACGGTCGCGCGACAGGCTCGTTTCCGCTTCGAGCAGTTGCAGGCGCGCGCCGAGCTCGATCAGCTCGATCGCCAAAGTGATTTCGCGGACCTCCGCGACCACGCTTTTCGTCGCCATCGGGCTTCGCGCGCGGCGTCAGCCGATCTGCTCGACGGGACTGTCCGCCAGCACAATCGCCGCGTGGGCGTGCGCGAGCGCCGCGCTGCGGTCCTTGTCGGCGAGCGACGAAAGGATCGCGTGGTCATCGAAACGAAAGCGGCACAGCAAATGGCTCGACGACGCCACTTTCACTGCCTGCGCGAGCGTCAGCGAAGCCAGAACTTGCGCAACCTGCTCCGAAAGGCCCAGGCGATACATCGCCGAGATGCGGTCTTCCTGAAGAAGCCGCTGAGCGAGGAGCAAGTACGACAGGTTCACCTCGCGGATTTCCGCGAGCGTACTCGTAGTGCTGGTCGTCATCTTTTCCCCGAATCGAAACGTGGCTGGTCAGGCCCGGCGGGAACGTTTGCTCGAATTCGCAAAGAAACGCGAATGCGGCCCCGCGCGTGTTGTCTGTTGTCGATTCGATTGTCGCCGATGCCCGCCGCCGCGCCTGTCGGATAAAGCATCCGACGCTGCGACGGAGTTTCGCGAAGAATCGTGTAGGAAAATTTCTTACAAGCCGGCCGCTTCGATGCCGCTCGGCAGACATGCGTTATCGGCACGTATTCGTCTGACTTAATAGCCGCGCCCCGTATTTTTACGACGGGCGCGCGCTGTCGCGCCTTTCAGGCCGCAGGACCGTGAATTGCTCATTCATGCCGCCCGGCGCGTCCGACGCTTCAAATCCGCCCTCATCGCCGCCATCGATGCAATTTCTGACTTCGTAACAGCACATGTATCGCGCTGTAACAACGATAAGCGATTGAAAAATGAAGTGAAATGCCGGTCTCGATCCCGATAATGATCGGTAAGGGATAACCCGGTCGCGATGTTTTTTCATCTCCGGGCCTGTCTCGGGCGGCGTCCAACCACACGCGGCCCGCCCGAATGGCATGCGTTGAGCGCTCGACCGGAGCGTGACTGCAATGCCTTACCTACATGGAGAGTCACGTTATGCGAATCGCACAAATTGCACCGTTGCACGAAGCAGTTCCTCCGAAGTTTTACGGCGGCACTGAGCGCGTCGTGTCTTATCTGACGGATGCGCTCGTCGAACTCGGCCACGATGTAACGTTGTTTGCCAGCGGCGATTCGCAAACCAAGGCGACGCTCGAACCCGTGTGGCCGCGTGCGTTGCGTCTCGATCCGACCGTGCGCGACGCGCTCGCGCCGCACATGCTGCTGCTCGAAACCGTCCGCCAGCGCGCGCACGAGTTCGACGTGCTGCACTTCCACCTCGATTACATGCCGTTCCCGCTGTTCACGCAGATGGACACGCCGTTCGTGACGACGCTGCACGGCCGGCTCGATCTGCCGGAACTGCAGCCGATCTTCAACACGTTCACGAAGGCGAACGTCATTTCGATCTCGGACAATCAGCGCGGGCCGCTGCCGCAGGCGAACTGGCTGAACACCGTTTATCACGGTCTGCCGAGCCAGTTGCTGACGCCGCAGCCCCACAAGAAGCCGGAATATCTGGCGTTCCTGGGCCGCATCTGCCCGGAAAAGCGCGCCGATCTCGCAATCAAGATCGCGGCCCAGAGCGGTCTGCCGCTGAAGATCGCCGCCAAGGTGGACAAGGTCGACCAGGAATACTTCAAGTCGACGATCGAACCGCTGCTTTCGCAGGCGCACGTCGAGTTCATCGGCGAGATCAATGAAGCGCAGAAGCCGGAATTTCTGTCGGGCGCGAAGGCGCTGCTCTTCCCGATCGATTGGAACGAGCCGTTCGGCCTCGTGATGATCGAGGCGATGGCCTGCGGCACGCCGGTGATCGCGTTCAATCGCGGTTCGGTGCCGGAAGTGATCGACCACGGCGTGACGGGCTTCATCTGCGAGGACGTGCAAGGCGCGGTCGGCGCGCTGCAACGTCTCGACGAGCTGTCGCGCACGGAAATCCGCGCGCAGTTCGAGCGCCGGTTCAGCGCGCAGACGATGGCGCAGAACTACGTCGAAAGCTACACGGCGATGCTTCAGGCCGCGAAGCGCCCGGTGTTGCGTCAGGTCGCGGTGGGCTGATTGCCTTCCTGACCAGATTTGCTGGAACTGCCGCCCGCTTGCCGGGCGGCATTTTTTTGCGCGCTTGTTAAGACATTCGCTAAGGAATGATCCGAAGTTTCGGTGCAATGCCCGTGAATTGAGAGCCGATCGACCATTTTTGACAGTTCGCCAAAGACACCGCGCTTAAACTGCGCTGCGCAAAAGCGCGTCACGCGTTCTTGTTTGAAATCAACGGCTTTTCATCTTTTTCACGAAGGCAGAATCATGCATTTGTCGAAGCGTCTCGGCGCTGAAATTTTCGGTACTTTCTGGCTCGTGCTGGGCGGCTGCGGAAGCGCCGTGCTCGCCGCGGCCTTTCCTGAACTCGGCATCGGATTCGCCGGCGTTTCGCTGGCATTCGGTCTCACCGTCCTGACGATGGCCTACGCCATCGGCCACGTCTCGGGCTGCCACCTGAACCCGGCCGTGAGCATCGGGCTCGCGACGGCGGGCCGCTTTCCGGTGCGCGATCTCGTGCCGTACATCGCGGCGCAAGTGATCGGCGCGACGCTCGGCGCGTGGGTAATCTATCTGATCGCCACGGGCAATCCGAGCTTCGACTTCGCGTCGAGCGCATTCGCCGCGAACGGTTTCGGCGAGCACTCGCCGGGGCATTTCTCGATGGCCGCCGCGCTCATCGCCGAAATCGCGATGACGTTCTTCTTCCTCTTCGTGATCCTCGGCGCCACCGACGAGCGCGCGCCGAAAGGCTTCGCGCCGCTTGCCATCGGCCTGTGCCTGACGCTCATCCATCTGATCTCGATTCCGGTCACGAACACGTCGGTGAATCCGGCGCGCTCGTCGAGCCAGGCGTTCTTCGTCGGCGGCTGGGCGCTCGATCAGCTGTGGCTGTTCTGGATTGCGCCGATCGTCGGCGCGATTCTCGCGGGCGTGCTTTATCCGTTGCTGACGCGTCAGAAGTAAGTCACGGCGGCAGCAAACGGCGGCAAGCAAAACGGGCGCGAAATGCGCCCGTTTTTGTTTTTACGCCACAGCGCGCATACGAAAGATTAAACGCGCGCGACAAATGTAATGCCGAATTACGCAGCCTGCTTATGAATTTCCGTCACGCGATGCCAAGGATCATTTCGCGCGCCGCCGAAGGCTTGAACGATAAGGCTTCCAGCGATGTCGACGGCGCCGCCGCGCTTGCGAACTCCCTTACGCCGTCCTTGCACACGGTAACAAGTCCTCGAAGCATGTAAGACGGCGGGCGCTTAAATTGGACTCATGCGACACACGTCGCCTTAAAGGAGAAACACAATGAAGCGCATCGTCACCCACATGCTTGTCGCGACTGGTCTTGCTATCGGTGCTGTCGGCGCGGCTCAGGCTCACAGCGATCTGCACATCGGCGTCTCGCTCGGCGCGCCGGCTTATGTGGCGCCGGCTCCGGTGTACGTGCGTCCCGCGGTTCCGGCGTATCGCGCGCCGTACTATCGCCACGAAGCGCCGCGCTGGTATGGCCGCGATCATCGCGACTATGGCCGATACGACCGCGCGGGCTGGAACCACGGCGGCTACGGCAACAACTGGGGCCATCGCGGATAAGCGGGACCGACCGCGGATCGAGGTCCGCGGCCCGCCGTGACGGATATCAGTCGGGCGTCTGTCCCGGCGACGCGAGTTCGTCGCGAATGTCGAACAGCTTGCGCAGCTGATGCGCGACGCCCGCCTCGAAGTTGTACCCAATACGCGGCACGTTCGGCAGGCGCTTGATCAGATCGGGGTTCGCGTTGTTCATCATGAACGGATGCCCGGCGGTTTCGAGCAGATCGATATCGTTCATGTTGTCGCCGAACGCGACGCATTGCGCGGTATCGACATCGAGCCGCTCCAGCACGAAACGCAGCGCGCGCCCTTTCGATACGTCCGACGTCATCACTTCCAGACAGTCCGGCAGCGAATACGTGACGTAGAGCGAATCGCCGAACTCCCGTTCGAGGTTCGCGGCGGTCACCTTCAGATCGGCCGGATCGCCGATATACAGCACTTTCGCGATGTTCTCGCCATCATGCTCGCGCAGATCCATCACTTCGTACTTGAAGCCGGAATCCTGGTGGAAGACCAGCAACTCGGGCGCGTGACGGTCGATGAGCCAGGCGTCGTCGGCAAAAAGATTGACGATGACGCGCTCGCTGCCCGCGATCTCGGGCTGCACGAGACGGCGCACGGCGGCGGGCTCGAGGTCGCGCGAATAAATGCGCTCGTCGGCCGGCGTATGCACGCGCGCGCCGTTGGACGTGATGAGATACGCGTCGACGCCGAGCACATCGCGAATGCCGGCGACGTCGCGATAATGCCGGCCCGTCGCGATGACGATAGGCACGCCGCGCGCCGCGAGCGCGCGCACGGTTTCGGCGGTGAAGGGATCGAGCTGGTGGTCGCTGTTGAGAAGCGTACCGTCGAGATCAGTAGCGATAACCGAATACATGACTGCCTTTGTGGTGCCGCGAAGGTCGGTATTTTATCGCGCCGCACCGTCCGCAGCCGCGAAAGCGGACGCCGCGCGTCGCGCTAGTTCGAGCGCGCCCGCTGCGGAATCGGCGCGTGGCGCACGCATGCGTTCGCGCAACATGGCCGGCACGAATGGCTCGTAAGGCGCGGCCAGCCCGCCGCACAGCGCGACGGGCAGCACGCCGGCGGAATCGAGCGCCGCGACGAGTTTCGCGATTTCCTGCCCCGCCTGATCCAGCAGACGCGCGGCCTCGGGATGGTCGCGGAACTCGAACACGGTGGGCGCAAGCGTCGCATAAGCGGTTTGATTCGCGGCGCACAGCCAGACGACGAGACTGTCGCGATCCGTCGCGCCAGTGTGGGCGAGCATCGCGCGCGACCAGCCATCTTCGGGCGCGCGGCCGTCGAGCACGCGCTGCAGATGCACCACCGCGCGCAGGCCGAGCCACGCGCCGCTGGCTTCATCGCCGCTCGGAAAGCCGTAGCCACCCGCGATTCGGCAAACGCCCGATTCGTCCAGCGACGCCGCGATGCTGCCCGTGCCGAGCGCGACGATCACGCCGGATTCCCCGCCGTGCGCGCCGAGCACTGTCGTATAGGCGTCGCTTTCCACGCTCAACGCGCGCACGTCCGGCGCCGCGCCGAGAAACGCGGTGAGCCAGTCCGCGTTGTTGACGCCCGCCAGGCCACAGCCGAGTGCGCAGTTGCGCCAGTCGAACGGCAGCGCGGCGGCCTCGAATGCGCGCGCGCACGCGTCGCCGATCGATTGCCACGCGCGCGCCACCCCGAGCCCGAGCCCCGAAGGTCCGCCGCTCGCGCGCGCCAGTTCGTTGCCGTGCGCGTCGGCGAGAATCACGCGCGTGCCGCTCCCGCCGCCGTCGATGCCGAGCAGGAAGCCGTCAAATGCCGAAGTCGAAGATGTAGTCATGGGCGCAAGCTTACCGGCGGCCGCGACGCGCGCCAATTGGCCGAATGGCATAGATGGCGCGAGCCGGGCGATCCGCTATGCTGACGCGATTCAAAATAATGATGAGGACTCGCAATGGCAGACACCGAACACACCCGCTGCGCCTGGGCCACGACCGACGCGATGATCGAATATCACGACGGCGAATGGGGCGTGCCGTCGCACGACGACCGGCATCTGTTCGAAATGCTGGTGCTGGAAGGCGCGCAGGCGGGCCTTTCCTGGTCGACGATCCTCAACAAGCGCGAGGGCTATCGCGCGCTCTTCGCGGGCTTCGACATCGACAAGCTGGCGCGCTTCACCGAGAAGGACGTCGAGCGGATCGTGCAGGACGCGCGCATCGTGCGTAACCGGGCGAAGATCGAATCGGCGGTGCTCAATGCACGCGCCGTGAAGCAGATCCAGCAGGAGCACGGCTCGTTCGCGGATTTCGTCTGGTCGTTCGTCAACGGCAAAACGATCGACACGCCGCGCGATGCGAAAAATCCCACGCCCGCGTCCACGCCGGAATCGGACGCGCTCAGCAAGGCGCTCAAGAAATACGGCTGCAAGTTCGTCGGCACGACGATTTGCTACGCGTTCATGCAGGCCACCGGCATGGTCAACGATCACGCCGTGGGTTGCATGTCGCGAGAAAAACCTAAGACAAAACGGAAGACCGTTGCAAAAACCCCGCTTTGATCGATTCCTATGCGGAAAAATCTTGCCTTTTGACAACATCGTATAGCCTAATTTACGTGATCTAGGGTAAATCCTTATAGATGACGGTTTTTTTGCAGTGAAGCACGCGCAATTGCCCGAACTGCAAGGCTTTTGGCCGGGTTTTCCGCACTGCACGAACGTACGAGCCGTGTAAAAATGGCTTCCTCGCGTGCGCTGGCGCACCTTTTTACCGTTCCGAACCGTTATAACTGACGGTGTACGGATCGTCACTGAGTGTAGAAATCCGACGCGAGCACACAGGGCGCAGTCAGACCACACGCCCAGGCCGGGAAAACCGCCGTGCTCGGAGCAGAGGCCGGGCGGCGAGCGTCGATTCTGTTGCGCCACATTTGCAACGACGCTGCCGCTTTCGGTAAGCAGGTGCAGGTTCTCGAATACTTAAACGTATGGCCGCTGCGCAGGGGCGCAGGGGAGAAGATCATGAAAAGCTTGAACTTCCTGACGCATCAGGAGATTTTCAACAGCGCAGTCCAGCATCTTTTCGGACAAGGGCAAGCGGCTTTGCTGCCGCGGGGCGGCGGCGCCTATCGCGGATACTGCGGCGGCTGCCCTGTCGGGAGCTTCATCAAGCCGCGCGACTATTTCACCGCGATGGAAGGCGTGCCCATTCGCTTCATCGCGAAGCCGCCCGAGCAGGTGCCGGCGTACATGGATGTCGGCGTCGTGGCGCTGAAGCGCGCGCTGCTCCGTTCGCGCATCAACGTGTTCGATCCCAACACCGTCGAGCTGCTGTCGTGCCTGCAGAACGTGCATGACGTCTTCGGCAAATGGGAATGGCGCGAGCGTTTGACGTCGATCGCGCGTCAGTTCGGGTTGTCAGCCGAACTTCTTAAAACGGCCGCGTGATATTGCAGGTGCTGTGATGTTGAGCCCTATTACGATGTTGAGCCCGAAGGACATTTACGAGCGCGTCAGCGAGCACTTGCTGACGCAGCGCGCGGTCTCGGAAGACGACAACGGTTCGTGCAGGCTTCGCAGTCCGGAAGGCCGCAAGTGCGCGATCGGGTCGCTCGTGCGCGACGATGTGTACGAGCCGGAGCTGGAAGGCGTCGGCATTTCCTACTATCGGCATGCGCGGGACGGCGGTCTGCTGCGGGCGCTCTACGCATCGAAGGTGAATGCCTACGATCCGAACATCATCGATCTGCTGATCGAGCTGGAGGAAGTTCACGACTACGCCGAAATCGAAGAGTGGCCGGCGTTGCTCGCGGCGCTTGGCAGGCGTCACGCGTTCGTCTGAACGCCCTCGCTAAAAAAGGCAATAGAAACGAAAACGGCGGTGCGCCCTTACGGGTCGCACCGCCGTTTTGCCGTTCGGCGCGAGGATCCGAAAACCCTCGCCCGAACAAGACGCTTAGTGCATCTTCTTCGGCAGCATCTGGCTGCGCAGGCGCTTGCGCAGGCGCGCGACAGCGGCGGCCTTCTTGCGCTTGCGCTCGGTGGTCGGCTTTTCGTACGACTGGCGCTCGCGCAGTTCGGCGATCAGGCCATTGCGCTCGATGGTGCGGCGGAAACGCCGAATCGCGACATCGAACGGCTCGTTTTCTTTGAGGACGATAGTGGTCATGTAAATCCTGGTTTGCTAAACGTATTTTCAAGCGCGCGACGACTGCGAGTTGCCGCGCCCCGGCACTCCGATCGTCCGCCGGACGTGAGTACGGCGCGACGGACACGAGCAAAGCGGCCACGGAGGCCGGAAAAGAGAGCGTTGAGATTCAGCCGCGGAAGCGGCAGGCGCTTTCGAAAGAACCACACGAAGGCGCGTTTCAGAGCCGTTCGCCGCTGTTGGTTGACGTTGTCATTTTCAGCGGCGAAGGCAGGAAATCGGGCACATTTCTCGATTCGGGCGCGATGTTACCAGAACACCGCGCCATTGCCAACTCCCGCGCGCCGGCCAACTCAGTTGCGCGACCGACGTGGCGCTGGCGATCGGCGCCGTCACGCTCGGGCGCGCGATCATCCACGCGAGCGCGACCGTCGCGGGCGTCGTGTCGTTGTATTCGGGTTGCAGAATCTGATACGCCGGCAAGCCCGAATCCTTCGCGACTTTCAACGCCTCTTCTAGCCGCTCGCCCGTGTAGTTCGACGCGCCGATCACCCGCACCTTCCCCGCCTTGATGAGCGTCTGATACGCGTCGAGGGTTTCGTCGAGCGGCGTGGTTTCGTCGTCGTAATGGGAGAAATAGACGTCGATGTAATCGGTCTTGAGACGCCGCAGCGAATCGTCGACGGCCGCCGCGATGTTCGCCGCCGAGAGCCCGGCGCGCGTGGACAGCTTGCCGACTTTCGTCGCGAGCACGACCTGGTGGCGCTTGCCGCTTTCCCTGAACCACTTGCCGATGATCGTCTCCGATTCGCCGCCCTGATGCCCGTGACCCAGGCGGAATAGACGTCGGCGGTATCGATGAAATTCAGGCCGTGATCGACGAAGGCGTCGAGGATCGAGAACGACATGCGCTCGTCGGCAGTCCAGCCGAACACGTTGCCGCCGAAGACGAGCGGCGCAACTTTTTCAGTTCCGATGTGCCGATATTTCGTGTCTGCATGTGCGCTCCGAATGCGTCGTGAGGGACGGAAAAGCATACGCGCGAAATCGGCGCCTTGCCGGGCAAGGCTTCGCGGCCTCGCAACAGAATTCGTTACACAAATCGTTTGCGCGGGCCTTAAGTTTTTTTCGAGGGGCCCGATAACCACAAGTAGGCGGCCGGCTATCACCGAGCGCAGGACCGCCAGGCAACTTACTCGGTGCTTTAGCCAAAGCCAGATACAGTCTCCCAGGAGAGAACAAAATGATCGGTATCAACAGCAACATCAACTCGCTGGTTGCACAGCAGAACCTCAACGGCACGCAAAGCGCGCTGTCTTCGGCGATCACCCGCCTCTCGTCGGGCAAGCGCATCAACAGCGCTGCTGACGACGCAGCAGGTCAGGCAATCGCGTCGCGCATGACGTCGCAGATCAACGGTTTGAACCAGGGCGTGTCGAACTCGAACGACGCGGTCTCGATGACGCAAACCGCATCGAGCGGTCTGACCCAGATCTCCGACAACCTGCAGCGTATCCGCCAGCTCGCGGTGCAATCGGCGACGGGCTCGCTCTCTTCGACCGACCAGGCCGCTCTGCAAAAGGAGGTTGCCCAGCGTATCGCTGAAGTGAATCGTATCGCTTCGCAAACGACGTATAACGGCTCGAACGTGCTCGACGGCACCGCCGGCAAGGTCAGCTTCCAGATCGGCGCGAACGTCGGCCAATCGATCTCGGTCGATTTCTCGCAAGGCGTGTCGGCGGCTTCGCTCGGCAGCGGCTCGGCAAGCAAGGGTTCGGTGCTCGGCACGGTCAGCGGCCTCAGCCTGAAGAGCGACGGCACCGCGGCGGCATCGGGCACTACGCCCGCCATCACGTCGCTCAATATCCTTGCTGACGGCAAGGGCGGCTACACGTTCACGGATCAGAACAACCAGGCCATCGACAAGACCGCCAGCGACGCGCTGTTCACGGTCACTTCGAGCGTGGCCGGCGCACCGAGCACGATCACGGCCAAGGCTGGCGGCGCGCTCGCGCCGAGCAGCCAGTTCGCAGCACTGAGCACGGCGAACACCGCAAATACGCCGAGCGCTCCTGCACAGTCGGGCACGGTCATCGGCACGGTGTCGAACCTGAACATCGACGCGGCGACGGGAAAGGACGCAACCTCTTCCACGACGTCGTTCATCACCTCCGTGACGGCGAAGGCCGACGGCGCAGGCGGTGTCACGTTCTTCGACCAAGACGGCAAGAGCCTCGGGGACGGCATTGCCGCCGGCTCGGTTGCGAAGTCGTTCCTGACGGTGAACGCAGGCGCAACGACGACTCCGACGACTTTCTCGCTCACATCGGCCGCGAACGTGTCGGCCAACACCGCAGTTGACGCGGCCAGCAAGCTGAACGCCGCTCCGAGCCTTGCGGACATCGACATCAGCTCGACGGGTGGCGCCAACGCCGCGATCCTGTCGATCGACAACGCGCTGAACACGGTCAACTCGCTGCAAGCAAACCTCGGCGCTGCGCAAAACCGCTTCACGTCGATCGCTTCGACTCAGACGCAACAGTCGACCAACCTGTCGTCGGCACAATCGCAAATCACCGACGCGAACTTCGCGCAGGAAACCGCGAACCTGTCGAAGGCTCAAGTGCTGCAACAAGCTGGCATCTCGGTGCTGGCTCAAGCGAACTCGATGCCCCAGCAAGTTCTGAAGCTCCTCGGCTAAGCAACATCGCCGACGCTGTAGCCGGCGCGCATCGGCAAGTACAATGCGCGCCGGATGTAAAAAGCATTGCGTCGGGAGCTCGTCTCCCTGTGCGCGTTTTCGGGAGACGATTACTCCCGCTCAATTCCAAGCGATCGCGAAGCAATACGACCGGAGTACTCATGACCACCGTAGCCACGACAACGGGTTCCACTGTCGATCCGACGAGCGCCGTACAGCAGGCCGCACAGTCGATCATCAGCGGTTCCACGAACTCCACGATGGACGTGAACTCGCTCGTCAGCGCGATTGTCAACGCGAAGGTCGCAGGACAGACCGACGCGCTCAACAACAAGAAGACGGCCGACAACACGCAGCTCACCGCAATCGGCACGTTGAAGTCGGTACTCTCGCTGCTGCAGAGCTCGATCACCAATCTCGCGAACGGCACCGCGCTTTCCGCCTTCACCGCCACCGCTGACGGCAAGGGTCTCACGGCCACCGCGGGCAGTGGCGCGGTCGCGGGTGGCTATTCGGTGAACGTGCAGAACATCGCGACGTCGCAGTCGATCACGTCGGGCGCGTTCAAGTCGACCGACACCCTCGGCAGCGGCTCGATGACGATTAACGTCAACGGCAAGCCTAGCACGATCAAGATCGACAGCAGCAACAACACGCTCTCGGGCATCGCTTCGACGATCAATTCGGCGTCCGACAATCCGGGCGTCACCGCGACCATCATCAACGGCACGGACGGCGCGCACCTCGTGCTGCGCTCCTCGTCGACGGGACTGTCCAACGGCATCAATATCACGGTCGATGCGGACGACAGCACGTCGCCGCTCAACAAGCTCGCAGTTAAGACGACGACCGTGGCCTCGAGCACGGCCGCCGATCCCAACGATCCGACCAAGACCATCACTACGCCCGCGCACACGTCGATCGACAGTACGGGCGGTTGGAACCAGAACACGGTCGGCCAGGACGCGAATCTGACGGTCGCGGGCACGGCCGTAGTGAGCTCGAGCAACACGATCAAGGACGCAATCACGGGCGTTTCGATGACGCTCGCGTCGGACTCGGTCGGTACGACGCAGACGCTCACGATCGGCCAGGACGTCAGCGGCCAGAAGACGACGATCGAAGCATTCGTCACGGCGTACAACAACTTCGTCAGCACGGCGTCTTCGTTGACGTCGTTCGATTCGACTCAGGCAGCCGGTTCGCAAGGCGGCGCGCTGCTCGGCGACTCGATGATGAACTCGATCAAGAACACCATCTCGAGCACGATCAGCCGCGCGATCGGGACTGGCAAGGATCAGGTGAATCTCGCTTCGATCGGCATCGCGCTGCAGCCCGACGGCTCGCTCAAGACCGACGAGGACGCGCTTACCGATGCGCTCACGAACAAGAGCGGCACGATCGCATCGCTCTTCAACTCGACCAATGGCGTCGCGGCGCAATTGAACAAGAGCCTGACTTCGTTCTTGCAGACCGGCGGCCTCATCGACACGCGCACCACCGCGCTCAACACCGATTTGAAGAACATCGCCGATCAGCAGACGCAGCTCACCGCTTATACGCAGCAATTGACGACGTCATATAATCAGCAGTTCACGGCGCTGAACACGCTGATGTCGTCGATGACGCAGCAGTCGAGCTATCTGACGGCGCTCTTCGGCGGCTCGAACAGCGCCGGCGCGATGTCTGACTCCAAGAAGTAATTGCTGAAGGAATCGACGCATCATGAACCAGAATGAACTGATCGAGAACGCGTGGGCATTGACTGAGGCGATCGAAGAAGCCGTGAGTCAGAGCGACTGGGCGCGCGCCGCCGAACTCGACTCAGCGCGCGCGCCGCTCGTGATGTCGCTGCGGGCGGACCAGCCAGTCGAGGCGGTCGCGTTGATTCGGCAGATCCAGGCGAGCATCGACGCGGTTGCCGCGCGTGCAAAAGATGCGCAAGCGACGCTCTCCGCCACGTATCGCCGGGCGATGGAGGGCGCGAAAGCCGCTGGACGATATCATCAGGCGGCGCGGTTCTAAAGTTTCCCGCGCGTCTGCCGATAACCCCTATAAGAACAACAAGAACGACGCGCCGGAATCATCGGCGCGCTGCTTCGCTCTTCGATGCCCGCCTCGCGCGGGCATTCTTCTTTGTGCCGCAGCTTTCTCAGCGCCCGAGCGTCAACGCGAGATAGGCCGCGTACAGCACGCCGTTGCCGAGCAGCGCCCACAGCAGGACGCCGTCCTCCTTCGCATTGAAGCGCAGCCACGCCGCCGCCGCGAGCGTGATGAGCACGCCCGTCAGCACTTCGATACGCGGCTCCCACGGCGTCAGCATGATGCCGATGGCCGGAAGCAACGTCCCTTGAAACACCATCGCGCCGGTGATGTTGCCGAACGCGAGCGTGTCCTTTCCTCGGCGCGCCCACAGAATGCTGTTCACTTTCTCGGGCAGCTCCGTCGCGATCGGAATGATGATGAGCGACAGCAGCAGCGCCGAAATTCCCAGCGCATGCGACACGCCCTCGACGCCGTGAATGAAGCCCTTCGCGCCGCCGACGAGCAGCACGATGCCGAAGAAAAACTGCAGCATGATCGTGCCGAGCGACGTTTTCAAACCGAGACGCGAAGCGAACAAGGCCTCGGGCGCTTCCGTTCCGTGTCCGCCCTCGACGAGCTTCGCCGAAGCCTTGAACGTCGAAATCACATAAACGATATAGAGCGCGACGAGCCCGACCGCGAACAACGCGCGCACTTGCCACGCGTGATGCGGCACGAACATCGCGGCGCACGCGATGAGAAACGCGACCAGAAAGAAGTTCAGATCGCGCACGAAGCCGCTGCGCTCCGGCACGATGCGCCCGCTCATGCCGCGCGACTTGAGGATCGCGAACGTCATCAGACACGTCGAAAGCGTCGCGAGCATAAGCGGCGCGCCGAGAATCGCGCCGACGCCGATCTCTTCGTTGACCGCACGGCTCGTCGTGCCGCCGAGCAGCGCGATGATCGGCACCGTCGTCTCGGGCAATGCCGTGCCGACCGCCGCGAACAGCGATCCGGTCACGCCTTCGGAAATGCCGAGCCGTTCGCCGAGATGTTCGAGCGCATTCGTGAATAGCTCCGCCGCGACCAGGATGATCGCGAGCATCAGCGCGAGTTCGAGAAAGAGCATCGTCATGCGGCACCTCGCATCGAAACATGCGACGGGTGCGCGAGCGTGCGCGGGAAACGGGGATGTTGTAGTTGTGGGGACACGATGATTCCACGGCCGGACGTCGAGCGAACCACGATGCGCCACGCGCCGTCCGGCCAGGAACGACATAGCGCATCGATGGTCTCGCCAAACCGTTCCGGTCGAACGCGCCACGGCAGCAGGGCCGAGGATGTTGACGCGTTCTCCTTCGCTCGCGAAGGAAGGCTACTCCCCAAAGAAGGCGCAAGTTTAGCCCGATGCGCCTCGTTTCGGCAACCCGCGGAATAAGCGTATGCCGATCGGATCGTTGTCGTCGACGGATGCATCCGCTAATCTGGCCGCGCCGGGCGCGTCGCTTGCTGCGCGTGCTCAAGCTCATCCACGAACAAAAATGAAGATCACGGGAGATCTCATGCGTCTGAAACTCTTCGCCGCGGCCGCCGCGATGGCCATGCTCGCCGCGCCGATGCTCGCGATGTCCAAGCCGCTCACCGTCTGCACCGAATCGAGCCCGGACGGCTTCGATGTCGTGCAATTCAATTCGCTCGTAACGACCAACGCATCGGCGGATGTCATCTTCAATACGCTCGTCTCCTACGACGAAGCCGCGAAGAAGGTCGTGCCCTCGCTCGCGGAAAAGTGGGACGTGACGAGCGACGGGCTCACGTACACATTCCATCTGCGTCCGAACGTTCAGTTTCAGACGACCGATTACTTCAAGCCGACGCGTCCGCTCAGTGCCGACGACGTCGTGTTCACGTTCTCGCGCATGCTCTCGGACGACAATCCGTGGCACAAGATCGCGGGCGCGAGCGGCTTTCCGCACGCGCAGTCGATGGGCCTCGTGAAGCTCATCAAGGCCGTATCGAAAGTCGATGACCATACCGTGAAGTTCGAGCTCAACGAGCCGAACGCGACCTTCGTGCCGATCCTCACGATGGGCTTCGCATCGATCTATTCGGCCGAATATGCGGACAAGCTGCTGAAGGCGAACCAGCAGGTCGATCTGAACAGCAAGCCGATCGGCACCGGCCCGTTCGTGCTGAAGAGCTACACGAAAGATTCGGTCATCCGCTACGACGTGAATCCGTCGTACTGGGGCGCGAAACCGAAGATCGACCGGCTGATCTACGCGATCACGCCCGACGCCGCCGTGCGCGCGCAGAAGATCAAGGCGGGCGAATGCCAGATCGCGCTGTCGCCGAAGCCGCAGGACGTCATCGACGCGAAGAAGGACAAGTCGCTGAAGGTGAGCGAAGCGCCCGCATTCATGACGGCGTTCGTCGCGCTCAACACGCAGAAGAAGCCGCTCGACAATCCGAAGGTGCGTCAGGCGATCAACATGGCCTTCGATCGCACGACCTACATGAAGACCGTGTTCGACAACACGGCGACGCAAGCGGTGAATCCGTATCCGCCGAATACGTGGAGTTACGACAAGAACATCGAGGCGTACAAATATTCATCCGCCGATGCGAAGAAGCTGCTCGCCGATGCGGGCTTTCCGAACGGTTTCGACACGACGATCTGGGTACGCCCGAACGGCAGCGTGCTCAATCCGAATCCGAAGGCGGGCGCGGAATTGCTGCAAGCCGATCTCGCGAAAATCGGCGTGAAGGCGCAGGTGAAAGTGATCGAATGGGGCGAACTCATCAAGCAGGCGAAGCAGGGTCAGCACGACATGCTGTTCATGGGCTGGGCCGGCGACAACGGCGACCCGGACAACTACATGTCGCCGCTTTTCAGTTGCAACGCGGTGAAGTCAGGCATCAACTTCGCGCGCTATTGCGATCCGCAACTGGACAAGCTCATCGCCGATGGCAAGTCGACCGCCGATGTCGCCAAACGCACGAAGTCGTATATCGATGGGCAGAAGATCATCCACGATCAGGCGCTGTGGATTCCGCTCGTCTATCCGACGGCGGCGGCGCTCACGCGCGCGAACGTCAGCGGCTATAACGTGAGTCCGTTCGGGCGCGTGAATTTCGGCGCTGTTTCCGTGCAGTAAGCGAAGTCAGGCCGGCGTGAAGCGGATCACGCCGTCAGCGCCGGTCTGACGTTTCAGCGTGCCATCGAGCCAAAGCAGGTTCAGATGCGCGAGCGCTTCGCCGAGCGCGAACGTCATCTGATGGATATCGAGCTTGCGCTTGAACATGATAGGGACGATGTCTGCGGCGCTGCATGGCTTTTGAGCGCACGCGTCGCGCACTTCCGCCAGCCGCGCGCGATGATGCTCGCGCAATTGCCCGATGCGCGTTTGCACGCCGCGAAACGGCTTGCCGTGTGAGGGCAGCGCGAGCGTATCGGCGGGCATGGTTTCGTAGCGGCCGAGCGATTCCAGATACAGCGCAAGCGGATTGCCTTCCGGCTCGACTGCGAACACCGACACGTTTGTCGAAATGCGCGGCAACACCATGTCGCCGGAAATGAGCAACTTGTCGGCGGCGCAGAAAAGCGCGCTGTGCTCCGGCGAATGGCCGTAGCCCGACACCACTTCCCAATTGCGCGCGCCGATACGCATGACATCGCCATCGCGGATACGCCGATATTCCGCCGGAATCGACGGCACGAGCGTCGGGTAATAGCTATCGCGCTTGCGCAGCGCATCGAGCGACGCTTCGTCGGACAGGCCGTGCGCCGCGAAATGCGCCGCCGCTCGCTCGCCGCCCGCGTTCGAGCCGTCGCCGGCGGCCATCACGCGGCCCATCGCGTATTCGCCGAGCGACATCCACAGGCGCACGTTCCATCGATTCTTGTCGCCGCCCGTGCAGATCCAGTCGGCAAGTCCCAGATGATCCGGATGACAATGCGTGACGATCACACGCAGCACCGGCTTTCCATCGAGCACGGAATCGAACACGCGCTCCCAGTTCGCGCGGATCGTATCGCTCGAAATGCCGCAATCGACGACGGTCCAGCCTTTCACACCGTCGATTTCATCGGCGAGCAGCCACAGATTGATGTGATCGAGCGCGAACGGCAGCGGCATGCGCAGCCAGAACACGCCCGGCGCCACTTCCATGACGCCGCCCGATTCGGGCAGCCGGTCCGCGAAAACATAGTCGAGCTGGTGTTCGAGTGCGTTCATTCGGTGCCTGTCTCCGGGTTTGCGCCGCGTTGCAATTTGGCCAAGTTGACGATAACGTAAACGTCCATTCTAACGTTGCGCGCGCATTTGCGCTGCCGGCCGGCAATGACCCAACCGACGCATTACACGATCACCGAACTGGCGCGCGAGTTCGACATTACGCCGCGCGCCATTCGCTTTTACGAAGATCAGGGGCTGCTCGCGCCGAAGCGCGAAGGCTCGAACGGCCTGCGGCGTGTGTATTCGGCGCGCGATCGCACGCGCCTCAAGCTCACGCTGCGCGGCAAGCGGCTCGGTTTCACGCTGTCGGAAATCCGCACGCTGCTCGATCTGTATGACTCGCCTACCGGCACCGCGACGCAGCTACAGGCTTTCGTCGATACGATCGCGGCGCATCGCGAAGTGCTGCAGCGTCAGCTCGAAGACTTGAACACGACGCTCGCCGAACTTTCCGCGTATGAGGAACAGGGCCGCGCGCTGCTCGCGGCGGGCGCGGAAAAGCGTGCGCGCAAACCCAAAGCGGCATAACGCGTGACGCCCGCACAGGAAGCGCAGGGTCGATATGAATCATTTCCCCAAGCTGCTCTCGTCGCAAATCGGCTTCGATGTCGCCAAGACGATACTCGAAGGCTTCGAGCATCATTACCGCGTGTTCCGCGAAGCCGCGATCAAGGCGAAGGAGCTATTCGAGCGCGGCGACTGGCTCGCGTTGCAACAACTGGCGCGCGATCGCATCGCGTCGTATGACGATCGCGTCACGGAATGCGTGACGGCGCTCGAAGACGAATACGACGCGGAGAATATCGAGGACGACGTGTGGCAGCAGATCAAGCTGCATTACATCGGCTTGCTGACGACGCATCGTCAGCCGGAATGCGCGGAAACGTTCTTCAATTCCGTGTGCTGCAAGATCCTGCATCGCTCGTACTTCAACAATGACTTCATCTTTGTGCGGCCGGCCATTTCGACGGAATACATCGAGAACGACGAGCCCGCCGCAAAGCCGACGTATCGCGCGTATTACCCGGAAAAGGACGGCCTCGCCGCGACGCTCGAACGCATCGTCACGAACTTTCAGTTGGAACCGCCGTTCGAGGATTTGCCGCGCGACGTGCAATGCGTGATGCAGGCGCTGCGCGAAGCCTTCGGCGATATCACGCCTGCGCCGAACTTTCAGATTCATGTGCTTTCGTCGCTGTTCTTTCGCAACAAGGCGGCGTATGTCGTCGGGCGGATCATCAACGGCGATGCGCTGCTGCCCTTCGCCATCGCGATCCGGCATACGAAGCCCGGCTTGCTCGCGCTCGATACCGTGCTGCTCTCGCGCGAGCAGGTGCTCATCATCTTCAGCTTCTCGCATTCGTACTTTCTCGTCGATATGGAAGTGCCGTCGGCGTTCGTGCAATTTCTGAGCACGATCATGCCGCGCAAGCCGAAGGCCGAAATCTATACGTCGGTCGGTTTGCAGAAGCAGGGCAAGAACGATTTCTATCGCGACTTGCTGCATCATCTGTCGCATTCGAGCGATAAGTTCATCGTCGCGCCGGGCATCAAGGGACTCGTGATGATCGTCTTCACGCTGCCGTCGTTTCCTTACGTGTTCAAGCTCATCAAGGACGCGTTTCCGCCGCCGAAGGAAACCACGCGGCAGAAGATTCAGGACAAGTATCAGCTCGTGAAGCGGCACGATCGCGTTGGCCGAATGGCCGATACGCTCGAATATTCGAGCGTCGCGCTGCCGGTCGCGCGCCTCGACGACGCGCTCATCCGCGAACTCGAAAAGGAAGCGCCTTCGATGATCGAATACGAAGGCGACAAGCTCGTCATCCGGCATGTGTATATCGAGCGCCGCATGGTGCCGCTCAATCTCTTCCTGCAGAACGGCAACGCCGACGACGTCGATCACGGCATCAAGGAATATGGCGACGCGATCAAACAGCTGATTCAGGCGAACATCTTCCCCGGCGACATGCTGTACAAGAACTTCGGCGTGACGCGGCACGGTCGTGTGGTGTTCTACGACTACGATGAAATCGAGTATCTGACCGATTGCAACGTGCGCCGCGTCCCTGCGCCGCGCACGGAAGAGGACGAGCTGTCCGGCGAACCGTGGTATACCGTCGGGCCGCACGATATCTTTCCCGAAACGTACGGCACATTTTTGCTCGGCGATCCGCGCGTGCGCGAAGCGTTCATGCGTCATCACGCGGATTTTTTCGATCCCGCGTTCTGGCAGCATCACAAGGAACAACTGCTGCGCGGCGAACTCGCCGATTTCTTTCCCTATGACCGGGACGTCCGATTCTGCATCCGTTATCCGGAGCGTTTCGACGAGCCCGGCCGATCGGACGCGCGCGCCGCGTGAAGCGCGCGGTCCGGCTTTTGACTTTCGAACATGAACCACATTGACGATAAAACGCCGCTTGCTCACCTGTTCGCAAACAATCAGGAATGGGTCGAACGCAAGCTCGCCGAAGACGCCGCTTTCTTCGAGCGCCTCGCGCATCAGCAGACGCCCGAATATCTGTGGATCGGCTGCGCGGACTCGCGCGTGCCGGCCAACGAGATCATCGGCTTGCCGCCGGGCGAAGTCTTCGTGCACAGAAACATCGCGAACGTCGTCGTGCACTCCGATCTCAATTGTCTGTCGGTGATCCAGTTCGCCGTCGATCTGCTGAAGGTGAAGCACATCATGGTCGTCGGCCATTACGGCTGCTCGGGCGTGGGCGCGGCGCTCGTCGGGCGGCGCGTCGGTCTCGCCGATAACTGGCTGCGCCATGTCGAAGACGTGCGCGAAAAGCACGGCGCGCTGCTCGACGAATGGCCGATGGGCGACGCGCGCCATCGCCGTCTCGTGGAGCTGAACACGATCGAGCAGACCATCAACGTGTGCCGCACGACCGTCGTTCAGGACGCATGGGCGCGCGGACAGGAGCTCACCGTGCACGGCTGGACCTACGGCGTGCACGACGGCCGCCTGCGCAACATGGGCATGATGATCGGCGCACCGGCCGAGATCGATCCGGTTTATCAGTCGTGCGTTGCCGCGATGACTCGCAGCGGCGCGCATTCCGCGGAAAACGATGTCCTCGCGTCAGATGCGGCACTTGCCGAACGCTTGGGCGACGTTCCCGAAGTGATCAAGGGCGTCATCAAGGAGCTGAAACATGAGTGAGACAAGGAACGATCCGATCGTCATCGTGTCAGCGGCGCGCACGCCGATGGCCGCGTTTCAGGGCGATTTCGCGTCGCTGACCGCGCCGCAGGTTGGCGCTGCTGCGGTGAAGGCGGCGGTCGAACGCGCGGGATTAAAACCCGAGCAGATCGACGAAGCCATCATGGGCTGCGTGCTGCCCGCCGGTCAGGGTCAGGCGCCCGCGCGTCAGGCGGCGCTCGGCGCGGGCTTGCCGCTATCCACCGGCTGCACGACGATCAACAAGATGTGCGGCTCGGGCATGCGCGCGGCGATGTTCGCGCACGACATGCTGCTGGCCGGATCGGTCGACGTGATCGTCGCGGGCGGCATGGAAAGCATGACGAACGCGCCGTATCTGCTGCCGAAAGCGCGCGGCGGCATGCGCATGGGTCACGGTCAGGTTCTCGATCACATGTTCCTCGACGGCCTCGAAGACGCTTACGAAAAAGGCCGTCTGATGGGCGCGTTCGCGGAGCAATGCGCTTCGTCGTATGCGTTCTCGCGCGAGTCGCAGGATGCGTTCGCGGTCGAATCGTTGCGGCGCGCGCAGCGAGCGAACGACGATGGCTCGTTCGACTGGGAAATCGCGCCCGTGACGGTGCAGGGCAGGAAGGGCGATACGGTGATCGGGCGCGACGAGCAGCCGTTCAAGGCGAACATCGAGAAGATTCCGTCGCTCAAGCCCGCGTTCGCGAAGGACGGCACGGTGACGGCCGCGAATTCGTCGTCGATTTCCGATGGCGCGGCGGCGCTCGTGATGATGCGCGAATCGACCGCGATGCGGCTCGGCGTCACGCCGATCGCGCGTATCGCCGGACACAGCACGTTCGCGCAACAACCGGCCTTGTTCACGACGGCGCCCGTCGGCGCGATCAGCAAGCTCTTCGAGAAAAACGGCTGGCGCGCGGGCGATGTCGATCTGTATGAAATCAACGAAGCGTTCGCCGTCGTGACGATGGCCGCGATGCGTGAGCACGATCTGCCGCATGACAAGGTCAATGTGAACGGCGGCGCGTGCGCGCTCGGGCATCCGATCGGTGCGTCGGGCGCGCGGATTCTTGTGACGCTGCTCGGTGCGTTGAAGGCGCGTGGGCTGAAGCGCGGGGTGGCGAGCTTATGTATCGGCGGTGGGGAGGCGACGGCGATGGGGGTGGAGTTGGTTTGAGTGTTCCGGGCCGGTCCGGCGCGAGCCGGGCCGCATTCATTCCTATTCGAAGGGATTCAGCATCTCGACGCCCATTCGCTCGAAGTCTCTGACGTTGCGCGTGACCACCATCAAATCCGTGGAAAATGGCCGTTGCGCCTATGCGCTTGTCCAAAGCGAGTTCCGGGTGCGGCGCGCGCAGGTTTCCCCATAGCCTGCCGATCTCCTTGCCCGCCGGCAGGATTCTCGTGTCGTATTCTCGCAGGACGTTGTTCACCCACGATTCGAGCTTTTCGGCCTGCCGTTTATCACCTCTTCGGCGCACCCGCTCGACGCCCTGTCCAAGTTCCGCGACAGTCATGACGGAGAGATGAACGCATCTCTTATCGAGCTTGGCTTGCCGGAAGAACACGCGAACGCCTTCATTGGCGCGTTCTTCGAGTCTCGTTTCACTGATCACGTTCGTATCAGCCAGATACATCGGAGGCTCCTCGTTTCGGATGACGATCGAAGAAGTCGTCCTCCACGTCGAGTTTCGGAAAGTTCAGCAGATGATCGATGAAACGGCTGTTGTACTCGGGACTGTCGATGTATTCCTCGGCCGTCCCTTTGCGGCTTTCGATCTCGAGCTTGCGACGGATGGCAGCCTGTTCCGCGTATTCGCGAATCTCCTCGGCGGTTATATTCCAAGGTAACTCGGCCTTGATGACCTTGAACATGCTCGGCTCCTTATCGATGTTGCGACAGTCGTCACTCTATCGAATTCAATAAGCACGACTAGTCATCCAAACGAAATAAGCGAAATCTCACTCACCCCGCCAGCGACATCGCCACGGCCCGCTTGAACGGCGTCAGCTTCTCTCCGATCCGCAGCATCGCATCGCGCGCGATCCGCGCCGGCAGCGAGTCGCGCGTATAAACCTCCGTGATGAATCGCGTGATCAGATAAAGCGGCCGCGTTTCCTGCCGATGCTTCGCTTCATATCGCGCGAGCAGCCCATCGCCGGCGATGTCGAGCCCCGCCGCCTGCGCGTCGCGAATCGCGCGCGTGAGCGTCTCGATGCCGGCCAGCCCGAAGTTGAACCCGTGCGCCGTGACCGGATGCATGCCGACCGCCGCATCGCCGACCGTCGCAAAACGCTTCGCCACGAAGCGCTTCGGATAAACCGACACCAGCGGATAAACATGCCTCGTCGTGCGCAGCGCCATCGTGCCGAGTCTGCGCTCGAAGCGGCGTTCGATCTCGCGATTGAACGCATCCTCGTCGAGCTTGCTCAGGCGCTCGATGTCGCGCGCCTCGAGCGTCACCACGACCGACGACCGATGCGCGCCCGTCTCCGGATCCGGATTCATCGGCAAGAGCGCGAGCGTCTGCCGGTGGCCGAACCATTCCCACGCCGCGTGATCGTGGGGCACGTCGTGCGTCATGCAGCAGACCAACATCGACTTGCCGAAATCGTGCATGTCGGCGGCGATGCCCATCATGCGGCGCGTCGCGGAGAACCGGCTGTCCGCCGCGACGACGAGCCGCGCCGCGATCGTCTCGCCGCTTTCGAGCCGCACGCGCGCGCCACATGCGTCGGTATCGAGGTCGGTCACGCGTTCGGACGTCATGATGCGGACGTCCGCGCTCACTGCTTCGAACGCGGCGCGCCGGATCAGATGATTCGACACGAGCCAACCGAGCTCGTCGTGACCGGAAAGCGCATGACCGATTTTCATCGCGAACGGCGACGATCCGTTGAAAACGCGCGCATCGGCCAACTGCGATTTCGCGTGCGCGTCGATGCGCTCCCACACGCCGAGCGTCTTGAGAAACGCGACGGATTTCTGCGTCAACGCGATCTCGCGGCCGTCGAAGGCGGGCTCGCGCAGCGCGTCGTGGCTTTGCTGCTCGACGAACACGATCGACAAACCCGCGCCGCTCAGCGCGTTCGCGAGACACAAGCCCGCCGGCCCGGCGCCGACGATCACGACATCGGTTTGCATCATCTTTCCGGTCCTGCTGTTTGAAAGCGCACAACGATAGCCGAAAGGCCGAACGGCGATCCGCGACAGCGGGTCGCGCGTTATATTCACGAAGTCTGTTCACACAAGGAACATGTCGCTCATGAAAACGGTTCTGATCGTCGGCGCGTCGCGCGGCCTCGGCCACGAATTCGCACGCGAATATTGTCGCGACGGCTGGCGCGTGCTCGCCACGGCCCGCGATAAAACCTCGCTCTCCGCGCTCGACGCGATGGGTGCGCAAACCTTCCCGCTCGACGTCACGCAGCCCGAGCAGATCGCCGCGCTCGCCTGGCAACTGGACGAGGAAAAGCTGAATGTCGCGATCGTCGTGTCGGGCGTGTATGGACCGCGCACCGAAGGCGTCGAGACGATCGGCGCGGAGGACTTCGATCAGGTCATGCACACCAACGTGCGTGGTCCGATGCAACTGATTCCCGTGCTCCTGCCGCTGACCGACGCCGCGAACGGCGTGCTCGCGGTCGTGTCGAGCAAGATGGGCAGCATCGCCGAGACGAGCGGCACGACCGGCTGGCTGTATCGCGCGAGCAAGGCGGCGCTCAATTCCGCGCTGAAGGTGGCGTCGCTGGAATCGCGGCATTCGGCGTGCATCGCGCTGCATCCGGGCTGGGTTCGCACGGAAATGGGCGGGCCATCGGCGGCGATCGACGTCGCGCGCAGCGTCGCCGGCATGCGCGCGGTGATCGCCGAAGCGGGCGCGCTGCGCGAGGAATTCAACGGGACTTTCGTGCAGTACGACGGCACGAAGATCGAATGGTGAACAAGGAGTGAATGTGACCTATCAGGTACACGGCGTTTCGGCATCGGGCAACTGTCACAAGGTTCGCCTCGTCCTCGAACAGCTCGGCCAGCCTTATGTCTGGCACGAAGTCGACATGATGAACGGCGCAACGCGCACCGACGAATTCAAAAAGCTGAATCCGAACGGCAAGGTGCCGGTGCTCGTCATCGACGAGAACACGACGCTCTCCGAATCGGACGCGATTCTCTGCTATCTCGCCGACGGCACGCCGCTCATGCCCGACGACCGGCTCGAACGCGCGCAAGTGCTGCAGTGGATGTTCTTCGAGCAGTACAGCCACGAGCCGTATGTCGCGGTGGCGCGCTTCATCCTGCAGTTTCAGAAGAATCCCGGCGACGCGCGTCTGCCGGAAAAGATCGCTGGTTCGTATCGCGCGCTCGACGTGATGGAACGGCATTTGTCGACGCGCACCTTTCTAGTCGGCGAGCGCTACACCGTCGCCGATATCGCGCTGTATGCGTACACGCATGTCGCGGATCAGGCGAATCTCGATCTGTCGCGCTATCCGGCGATCCGCGCGTGGCTCGAACGCGTGCGCAGCCAGCCGCGCCATGTCGTCATGCCGGGTGTCGATCAATGAAACTCGTGGAATGTCCGTGCGGCGGCGCCGCGCCCGGCCAGCGGCCTGACGCGCGCGCGCCGCGTTACGACGCGTGTTGCGGACGATTCATCGAAGGCGGCGAAAAGCCCGCGAACGCAATGGAACTGATGCGCTCGCGCTACACCGCCTACGTGCTCGGCGACACCGCGTATCTGCGCGCGACCTGGGCGGAAGCGACCTGCCCGCCCGATCTCGACGCCTCCGACGCCGGCACGCGCTGGCTCGGCTTGCAGATCAAACGCCACACGCCGACCGACGCGAATCACGAGGAAGTCGAGTTCGTCGCGCGCTACAAGGTCGGCGGGCGCGCGCATCGTTTGCACGAAGCCAGCCGCTTCACGCGAGACAGCGCCGGAAACTGGATCTATGTCGATGGTCGGATTAAAGAAAACTAAATATTCCTTTAAGAAATATGCTGTGGCACGCGGTATTAATTTCCTAAGAATTTCCTTACAGATTAAACAGTTACGGGGTTTCTCTTATTGTGCAGTGCAATTTTGAACGGTTAATCTGTGTTCACGTCAGGGCGCTGTCATTCCCGTGCCCGGACACTCGCAGCGAAGCCCCGTTTTGAAGCCAATTGTCATGCCTTTTCAGGGCATGACTCCCGGAACCCGCAGCCGATACTGCTCTCATCGAGCAGCGCGATAGGTTTGTGACTTCAAAAAGACGTTCGGGGCTCGCCGTATCAACGTCCTTTGGAAGCGCAGTCGGAGTTCACGGATGGCGATCAGAACCTGGTTGGTCGGATGCAGCATGGTGTGCGCGCTCGCGGCATCGCTCGTCACGTCCGCCGTGCGTGCCGAACCGGTCGGCGGCGTGCGTCAATCCGAAGGTCTGCAGGCGCCCGCATTCGGCCAGACGCTCTCGCAGATTCCCGATTCGCTCGATGCCGGCCTGCCCGTCGTCGCGATCGGACTGAACGAAAGCGTCATCGAGATTCCCGAAGCCGACATCTCGCTCGAAACCACCGTGTTCAAGCCAGACGGCGCCGGCCCGTTCCCGATGATCGTCTTCAATCACGGCAAGCTCCCCGGCGATTCGCACGCGCAACCGCGCAATCGCCCGGTCGCGCTCGCGCGTGAATTCGTGCGCCACGGCTATGTCGTCGTCGTGCCGAACCGGCGCGGCTTCGCGGGCTCGGGCGGCGATTACACCGGCCACGGCTGCGACGTCGAGGCGAACGGGTTCGCGCAAGCGCAGGACGTCGCCGCGACCATCGCCTATATGAGCCAGCAAGCGTATGTCGACAAGACGCATATCGTCGTCGCGGGCACGTCGCACGGCGGTTTGACGACCATCGCCTACGGCGCGCGCGATGCCATCGCGGCGCCCGGCGTGCGCGGTCTCATCAATTTCTCGGGCGGGCTGCGTCAGGACGAATGCGGCGACTGGCGGAAGAATCTCGTCAACGCGTTCGGCGATTACGGGCAGAACGTGCGCCTGCCGTCGCTGTGGCTCTACGGCGACAACGATTCGGTCTGGGACGGCGACTTGTCCGCGCAGATGTACACCGCGTTCACCGCGCACGGCGCGCGCGCCAACATGGTCGATTTCGGCAGCTACAAGAACGACGCGCATCGGCTCGTCGGCGACCGCGACGGCGTGCAGATCTGGTGGCCGCGCGTGAAGGCCTTCCTCGCGCAGATCGGCATGCCGACCGCCGTGCAATATCAGGTGGCCGAGCCGCGCATGCCGAACGCGACGCACTTCGCGGACCTCGATTCCGTGCAGGCCGTGCCGTTCGTCGATGAAAACGGCCGCGCCGGTTATCGCAACTTCCTTTCGCAGTATTCGAGCCGCGCGTTCGCCGTGTCCGATTCGGGCGCGTGGTCGTGGGCCGAAGGCGGCGACGATCCGATGGCCGTCGCCATCGCGAGCTGCCAGAAGCAGAGCGCCGATCCGTGCCGGCTGTACGCGGTGAATAATCGCGTCGTCTGGAACGATCAGGCCGCCGAGACGCAGACGGCGTCACGCTAGAACACCTTTTCCGCCTGTCGGGAACGCCGGCCTTCGCGCCGGCGTTTTTGCGTCGATCGCACGTTAAGCGACCCATTTGGCCGACGTTGCACGCGATAGCGCGTTTTCGCATTTCCATTGCGCGCGCACGCATGTCCAAAAAACCTTCCGAATACGGAAGGTCGGCCATGTTTTAGGGATAATTGACTCGCGCAGTTTTCACGCAGTTTCCCCGTAACGCAGGCGCCTGGCGCTTGCCCGATGTATCCGGCCCGCATCGCGCGCGCGGGCCTGGGAGCCGTTTTTGAACACAGAAGCCAATCAGGACTGGGTTGCCCGCTCGCTTGCGGCCGTGTGGCATCCGTGCACCCAGATGAAACATCACGAGCGCGTGCCGCTCGTGCCGATCGCGCGCGGCAAGGGCGCGTGGCTCTACGACCACGAAGGCCACCGCTATCTCGATGCGATCAGTTCGTGGTGGGTCAATCTCTTCGGCCACGCGAACGACGACATCAACCGCGCGCTCAAGGATCAACTCGACACGCTCGAACACGCGATGCTCGCGGGCTGCACGCACGCGCCGGCCGTCGAACTGGCCGAGCGTCTTTGCGCGCTCACCGATCGCACGCTCGGCCATGCGTTTTTCGCGTCCGATGGCGCGTCGGCGGTCGAGATCGCGCTGAAGATGAGCTTTCACTTCTGGCGCAATCGCGGCGCAAGCGAGAAGCGCGAATTCGCGTGTCTCGCGAACAGCTATCACGGCGAAACGATCGGCGCGCTCGGCGTGACGGACGTCGCCATTTTCAAGGACGCTTACGATCCGCTGATCCGTCACGCGCATGTGGTCGCGTCGCCGGCGGCGGTCGGCGTCGACGAAGCCATCGCCGCGATGCGCGCGCTCTTCGGGCAGCGCGCGTCGCAGCTTGCGGCCGTGATCGTCGAGCCGCTCGTGCAGTGCGCGGCCGGCATGTCGATGTACGACGCGTCGTATCTCACGCGTTTGCGCGCGCTGTGCGACGAATTCGGCGTGCATCTGATCGCCGATGAAATCGCGGTCGGCTGCGGGCGCACCGGCACTTTTTTCGCGTGCGAGCAGGCGGGCATCTGGCCTGATTTCATCTGCTTGTCGAAGGGCATCAGCGGCGGATACTTGCCCCTTTCGATCGTGCTCACGCGCGACGACATCTACGCCGCGTTCTACGACGACGACGTCACGCGCGGCTTTCTGCATTCGCATTCGTACACGGGCAATCCGCTCGCGTGCCGCGCCGCGCTGGCGACGCTCGATCTGTTCGACAGCGCGAACGTGCTCGCGGAAAACAAACGCAAATCGGCGTTGCTGGGCGAGGCGTTGCGCGCGCGCGTCGGCGGGCACGAACGCGTGAAGAATCTGCGCAATCGCGGCACGATCTTCGCGTTCGATGTCGATATCGACGACAAGACGTTCTCGCGCCGCTTCTTCGCAAACGCGTTGCAGCGCGAACTGCTGATGCGCCCCATCGGCACGACGGTCTACATGATGCCGCCGTACATCCTCTCCGACGACGAACTGCTGCTCCTCGCGCAACGCACGCGCGAAACGCTCGACGCCACGCTCGCGGGGGTCGCAGCATGAGCACGACAGCGAGAGCGCTGTACGAAACGCTCGAACAGGGCTTGAACGATATCGATGCGCGCGGCCTGCGGCGTCGCCGCAAGACGATCGACGGCGCCTGTTCCGCGTACATGACCGTCGATGGCCGCGCGATCGTCGGCTTCGCGAGCAACGATTATCTCGGCCTCGCCGCGCACGATGCGATTCGCGCGGCGCTCGCCGAAGGCGCGTCGCTTTTCGGCGCGGGCAGCGGCGGCTCGCATCTGCTGGGCGGCCATTCACGCGCGCACGCGCAACTCGAAGACGATCTCGCCGCGTTCTCGGGCGGTTTCGTCGACAACCCGCGCGCGCTTTACTTCAGCACCGGCTACATGGCGAACCTCGCGGTCGTCACGGCGCTCGCCGGACGCGGCACGCTCGTGTTTTCGGACGCGCTCAATCACGCATCGCTGATCGACGGCGTGCGCCTGTCGCGCGCGCAAACGCAGATTTATCCGCACGCGGACATCGACGCGCTCGACGCGATGCTCGACGCCTCCCGCGACGAAACAGCGACGAAGCTCATCGTCACCGACACGGTGTTCAGCATGGACGGCGATATCGCGCCGCTCGCGCGTCTCGTCGAGCTTGCGGAGAAGTACGGCGCGTGGCTCGTCGTCGACGACGCGCACGGCTTCGGCGTGCTCGGCCCGCAAGGACGCGGCGCGCTGGCGCATTACGCACTGCGCTCGCCGCATCTCGTCTATGTCGGCACGCTCGGCAAGGCGGCGGGCGTGTCGGGCGCGTTCGTCGCGGCGGATGAAACCGTCATCGAATGGCTCATTCAGCGCGCGCGTCCGTATATCTTCACGACGGCGTCCGCGCCGGCGGTCGCGCATGCGGTGTCGAAGAGCATCGAAATCATCGCGGGCGATGAAGGCGACGCGCGCCGCGCGCACCTCGCGTCGCTGATCGACACCACGCGCGCGATGCTGAAACGCACGCGCTGGATGCCGGTCGATTCGCATACCGCCGTGCAGCCGCTCGTGATCGGCGGCAACGACGAAACGCTGGAAATCGCCGCCGCGCTCGACAAGCAAGGCCTCTGGGTTCCGGCGATTCGTCCGCCGACGGTTCCGGCGGGCACGTCGCGCCTGCGCATTTCCCTTTCCGCCGCGCACAGCGAGGACGATCTCGCGCGGCTCGATCACGCGTTAAACGCTTTGAATACGCTATGACCGCTTTATCCCTGTTCGTCGCCGGAACCGATACGGAAATCGGCAAGACGCTCGTCTCTTGCGCGCTGCTGCACGGCTTCGCGCGCGCGGGCCTTTCCGCCGCCGCGATGAAGCCGATCGCGTCGGGCACGGTCGAGCGCGACGGCGTGCTGCACAACGAAGACGCCGATCAGCTCGACGCCGCCGCGAACGTCGCGCTGCCGAACGACATCCGCACGCCGTTCATGATGCGCGAGCCGATCGCGCCGCATATCGCTGCGGCGCGCGAAGGCGTGGCGCTCGACATCGGGCGCATTGTGCGAGCGCATCAGTTCGCGATGACGAAAGCGGATATCGTCGTCGTGGAAGGCGTCGGCGGTTTTCGCGTGCCGCTCACCGACACGCACGACACCGCCGATCTCGCCGTCGCGCTGAATCTGCCGGTCGTGCTCGTCGTCGGCATGCGGCTCGGCTGCATCAGCCATGCGTTGCTGACGGTCGAAGCCATCGCGTCGCGCGGCCTGAAGCTCGCCGGCTGGGTGGCGAATCGCGTCGATCCGAATATGCTGTATCCCGACGAAAACATCGCAACACTGAAACAACGCATCAAGGCGCCGCTCATCGGCGTGATTCCGCATCTCGCGGCACCCGATGCAACGCGCGCCGCCGATTCGCTCGATATCGGCGCTCTGACCGACTCGCTTCATCAAAAGGATTGAATTCATGACACAGCAAATCGCCACTGAGACCACCTCGAAAACCACGCCGCAACCGATGCAGCGCTGGCGCGTCGCCGATGTCGTCGCGCTGTACGAACTGCCGTTCAACGATCTGCTCTTCCGCGCGCAGACCGTGCATCGCGAACACTTCGATCCGAACGCGGTGCAGTTGTCCACGCTGCTGTCGATCAAGACGGGCGGCTGCGAGGAAGATTGCGCGTACTGTCCGCAGTCGGTGCATCACGACACCGGCCTCAAGGCCGAAAAACTGATGGACGTCGATGAAGTCCTGAAGGCCGCCGAAGTCGCGAAGTCGAACGGTGCGACGCGCTTTTGCATGGGCGCGGCGTGGCGCAATCCGAAGGATCGCCATCTCGAGCCGATCAAGGACATGATTCGCGGCGTGAAGGCGATGGGTCTCGAAACCTGCGTGACGCTCGGCATGCTCGAAGCGCATCAGGCGCAAGGCTTGCGCGACGCCGGCCTCGATTACTACAACCACAATCTCGACACGTCGCCGGAGTTCTACGGCCAGATCATTTCGACGCGCACGTATCAGGATCGCCTCGATACGCTCGAACACGTTCGCGACGCGGGCATCAACGTGTGCTGTGGCGGGATCGTCGGCATGGGCGAATCGCGACGCGAACGCGCGGGACTGATCTCGCAGCTCGCGAACATGGAGCCGTATCCGGAATCGGTGCCGATCAACAATCTCGTGCAGGTCGCGGGCACGCCGCTCACCGGCGTCGACGCGCTCGATCCGTTCGAGTTCGTGAGGACGATCGCGGTCGCGCGCATCACGATGCCGAAGGCGATGGTGCGTCTGTCCGCCGGACGCGAGCAGATGGATGAAGCGTTGCAGGCGCTGTGCTTCGCGGCGGGCGCAAACTCGATCTTCTACGGCGATCAGCTTCTGACGACGAGCAACCCGCAAGCCGAAGCCGACCGCAAGCTGATCGAGCGCCTCGGCATGCGCGCGGAAGCCGCGCAGAACGCCGGCGCGCAGGAAGCCGAACGCGGTTGCGGACACAAGCACGCGAACTAAACGGAAAACGGACGCGGCCATGAAAATCATCTTCTACGAGAAGGGCGCCGATATCGACGCGTGGCTCGGCGGCCTGAAACGCGAGTTGCCCGATGCGGACCTGCGCGTATGGGAGCCGGGCGACACCGCGAGCGCCGACTACGCGATCGTGTGGCGCGCGCCGCGCGAGCTCTTTGCGAATCGTCCCGATCTTCAGGCCGTGTTCAATCTCGGCGCGGGCGTCGATGCGATTCTCGATGTCGAGCGCCGCGAACCCGGCACGCTGCCGCCGAACGCGAAGCTCGTGCGTCTCGAAGACACCGGCATGGCGCAGCAGATGGTCGAATACGCGACGTACTGCGTGCTGCGCTACCTGCGCCGCTTCGACGAATACGACGCGCTGCAACGCGAAGGCCGCTGGGAAAAACTGCCGCAGCACGCGCGCGAATCGTTCACTGTCGGCGTGCTCGGGCTCGGCGTGCTCGGCGCGGAAGTCGCGAAGGGTTTGCTGAAACTCGGCGTGCCCGTGCGCGGATACAGCCGCACGCCGAAGACGATCGAAGGCGTCCACGTTCACGCGGGCGCGGACGAATTCGACGCGTTTCTCGACGGCGTAAAAGTGCTCATCAATCTGTTGCCGCACACGCCGGACACCGAAGGCATTCTGAACGCGCGCACGTTCGGCAAGCTCGCGCGCGGCGCGTATCTGGTGAACGTGGCGCGCGGCCCGCATCTCGTCGATGCCGATCTCATCGCCGCGCTCGACAGCGGCCAGATCGCCGCCGCGACGCTCGATGTCTTCCACACCGAGCCGCTGCCGCAGGAACATCCGTTCTGGACGCATCCGCGCGTGTCGGTGACGCCGCATATTTCGGCGGAAACGCTGCGCGAGGAAAGCATCGTGCAGATCGCCGGCAAGATCAAAGCGCTCGCGCGCGGCGAGCCGATCAGCGGCATCGTCGATTTCAAGCGCGGGTACTGAGACCACATCGAAAGGAGACAGAGACATGATTCCGTCAAAAGTGAAAATCGTCGAAGTCGGGCCGCGCGACGGCCTGCAGAACGAAAAGGAATTCGTGCCCACCGAAACCAAAATCGAGCTCGTGAACCGGCTCGCGCGGGCGGGCATCGTGAACGTGGAATCGACATCGTTCGTGTCGCCGAAATGGGTGCCGCAAATGTCCGACGCCGCCGCACTCATGGCCGGCATCGAGCGCCGTCCGGGCACGATCTACTCCGTGCTCACGCCGAACATGCGCGGCTTCGAAGGCGCGCTCGAAGCCAAAGCCGATGAAATCGTGATCTTCGGCGCGGCGAGCGAGGCGTTCTCGCAGAAGAACATCAATTGCAGCATCGCGGAGAGCATCGCGCGCTTCGAGCCGGTCGCGAAAGCCGCGAAGGACGCCGGCATGCGGCTGCGCGGATCCATCTCGTGCGCGCTCGGCTGTCCGTATCAGGGCGAAGTGAGCATCGAATCGGTCGTGGATGTCGTCGAACGCATGAAAGCGCTCGGCTGCGACGAGATCGATATCGCCGATACCATCGGCGTCGGCACGCCCAAACGCACGCGCGAAGTGCTCGCGGCAGCGCAGAAAGCGTTTCCGCGCGAGCGCCTTTCCGGACATTTCCACGACACGTACGGGCAAGCCATCGGCAACATTTATGCGGCGCTGCTCGAAGGCATCGAGATCTTCCACGCGTCGGTGGCGGGGCTCGGCGGCTGTCCATATGCGAAGGGCGCGACCGGGAATGTCGCGACCGAAGACGTCGTGTATCTGATGAACGGGCTCGGCATCGAGACCGGCGTCGATCTGGATCAGCTCGTCGATATCGGCGATTTCATTTCGCGCGCGATCGGCAAGCCGAGTTCGTCGCGTGCAGGAAAGGCGATCTTCACGAAGAAACGCGACGGCGCCGCCGCCTGCGTCTGAACAACAAAGGACAAAGATGATCGATCAATTGCCCGATTCCGCGCGCCGCGTCGCGCTTTTGTTGAAGGAACGCGGCCATCCGCATGACGTCGTGATGCTGCCCGAAACCGGCAAGACGTCGGCGGAAGCGGCGGCCGGCCTCGGCTGCGAGGTCGCGCAGATCGCCAAGTCGATTCTGTTTCGCCGCAAGGAAGACGACGCGCCCGTGCTCGTGATCGCGAGCGGCGCGAATCGCGTCGATGAAGCGAAGGTCGCGGCGCGCGTCGGCGCTCTGGCGCGCGCGGACGCGAAGTTCGTGCGCGAGAAGACCGGCTATGCGATCGGCGGCGTGTGCCCGATCGGACATGCGGTCACGCCGGTCACGCTCATCGACGAAGACCTGCTCGCGCTCGACAGCCTGTGGGCGGCGGCCGGGCATCCGCACGCGGTGTTCAATCTGTCGCCGCAGGAATTGATCGAGCTGACGGGCGCGCCGGTCGCGGACGTCGCGTTGCGCGAGACGGCGGAATCGTGACGAACGTGACGGACGTTGCGTCGCCGTGCGTCGATGTATGCCGCATGAATCCGGAGACCGGTTTCTGCGACGGCTGCTTTCGCAACATCGACGAAATCGCCGCGTGGTCGTCCCATGACGATGACGCGAAACGCGCGGTGCTCGCGCGCGTCGAGAGCCGTCGTCAGGGCGCGCGCGTGGTGACGCTCGGCGAATCGTTCGACGCGACGCTCACGCTGCCGCCCGATTCGATCAAGCACTTCGCGACGCTCGTCAACGATCTCAACCCGCTGCATCACGACGACGCCTACGCGCGCGCAAGCCGTTTCGGTGCGCTGATCGCATCGGGCACGCAGCCGACCGCGCATCTGATGGCGATGCTCGCCACGCACTTCTCACAATACGCGCAGCCGCTCGGACTCGAATTCGGCATCAGGCTGACGCGCGCGGTGAAAGCGAACGACGTGCTCACGATGTCCTGGCGCGTGACCGAAGCGAAGTGGAAAGCGAGTCTGAACGGGGATCTCGTGAAGCTGGAAGGCGACGCGCGCAATCAGCTCGGCGAAACGGTGATGAAGGCGACGGCGACCATCGTCGTGATGCCGCTGGAGACACGCGCGTGAGAACGCTGCCGGAGTCGATGACGGTCTTCGAGCGCGGCTGGCTCTCGTCGAACAACGTGCTGTTCAGAAGCGCCGAAGGCACCGCGACCGTCGATACGGGCTATGTATCCCACGCGCCGCAAACGCTCGCGCTGGTCAAACAAAAGCTCGGCGCGCGCAAGCTCGATCTGATCGTCAACACGCATCTGCATTCGGATCATTGCGGCGGCAACGCGCTGCTCCAGCGCACGTACGCCTGCGACACGCTGATTCCCGCAAGCGAAGCGCACGCGGTGCGCGCGTGGGACGAAGACGCGCTCACGTTTCGCGCGACCGGCCAGCGCTGCGATCGCTTCGATTTCACGGGCACGATCGCGCACGGCGCGACGCTCGCGCTCGGCGGCTTCGACTGGAACGTGCTCGGCGCGCCGGGCCATGATCCGCATTCGCTGATGCTCCATTGCCCCGAGACGCGGGTGCTCATCAGCGCGGACGCGTTGTGGGAAAACGGCTTCGGCGTGATCTTTCCCGAACTCGAAGGCGACAGCGGTTTCGCGGAAGAACGCGCGGTGCTCGAACTCATATCGACGCTCGACGTCGATATCGTGATTCCCGGCCACGGCGCGCCGTTCACGGACGTTGCGCGCGCGCTCGAGGTCGCTTCGTCGCGACTCGATTACTTGCAGGCCGATCCCGCGCGCAACGCGAAGAACGCGCTCAAGGTGCTGATCGTCTTCAAGTTGATGGAAGTGCGCACGATGACGCTCGATGCGCTCGTCACGATGACGCAAGACGCCCGCGCGATGCGCGCCGCCGCCGATGCGCTCGCGCCATCGGGCGAATGTCATACGCTCGTCGAGAAAATCGTCGGGGAACTGGCGCGCGGCGGCTCGGTGAACGTGAGCGGCGAAACCGTGTCGGTGGCCTGAACCGCCCGAGTGCACAAAAAGAAAGCCGCTTGTCAGCTACGGCAAGCGGCAGAATCATATGGACGTGATCAACGTCCCAAGTATCGTATCGCGACACTATTTCACGTGCATCGGTGCTTTCCCTACAAAATTGTAACGACACCTGAATTCACGTAAAGCCCAATGCCGGCGCGGGTTTCAGGGCGCATCTGCCTCGAAGAACGCGAGCATTTCCGCGAGCAGCATGTCGGGCTGTTCCTCGGGAATGTAGTGCCCGCACGGCAGCGCGCGGCCGCTCACGTCGCGTGCGACGCGCCGCCATTCGTCGAGCGCGTCGAAGCGCCGTCCGATGACGCCTTGCTCGCCCCACAGCACGCGCAGCGGACAGGCGATCTTCATGCCGCGTTCGAGATCGGCGCGTTCGTGTTCGAGGTCGATGCCCGCCGACGCGCGATAGTCCTCGCACGTCGCGAAGATCGCACCCCGCGCGGCAAACGCGTCGCGATACGCCTGCAACGCATGCGGCGCGAAGGGCGCAAATCCCGCTTGGCCACTGCCCAATAGCCGATCGATATATGCGTCCGGGTTGCCGCCGATCAGCAATTCCGGCAGCGGCGACGGCTGGATCAGCATGAACCAGTGGAAGTTTGCAGTCGCGAATTCGCGGTCGGTAGCGTCGTACATCGCGAGCGTCGGCGCGATGTCGAGCAGCATCAGACGATCGACGGCGTCGGGGAAATCCATCGCCATGCGATGCGCGACCCGCGCGCCGCGATCGTGCGCGCAGACAAGAAACTGTTCGAAGCCGAAGTGATGCATGACCGCGACCTGATCGCCGGCCATCGCGCGCTTCGAATACGGCGTGTGATGCGTGTCGCTTTCCGGCTTTCCCGATGCGCCGTAGCCGCGCAGATCGGTGGCGATCACCGTGAAGTGCTTCGCAAGCTCGCCAGCGCACTTGTGCCAGATCTCGTGCGTTTGCGGATGTCCGTGCAGGAGCAAGAGCGGCGGCCCCTCGCCGCCTTTCATCCCGGCGATCTCGACGCCGCCCGCATCGACGCGAAACGGCTCGTAGTCTTTGAACGACATTGTGTTTTCTTGTTCGTGGCGTTGCGGACCATTGTAGGCGCGCTCGCGCAGTCGCCGATGCCGTGGCGAGCGTGGAAACGCCGAAACCGAATACTTCTTCGGGAAATGGCGGATGTTTCGGCGGCGATGTCGTGCATATAATCGAACGATCGTTCGCTGGCCACGCGTGCCTTCCGGAAAATGATCGTGCGTGCCGGATCGCGCGCCAGTTCTCTAGAATGGTTTAACGCTGCTCGGACACACTCAGGAGATTCGTGCCATGGCTCTGCCCGCCATCTTGCAGCACCTCAGCTTGCCCGTCGTCGGCTCGCCGATGTTCATCGTCAGTTATCCCGAGCTCGTGCTTGCGCAATGCAAGGCGGGCATCGTCGGCTCTTTTCCGGCGTTGAACGCGCGTCCCGCCGAACTGCTCGACGAATGGCTCACGCAGATTCAAAGCGAGCTCGCCGCGCACAAGGCCGCGAATCCCGATGCCGTGATCGGGCCGATCGCGGTCAATCAGATCGTTCATCAGTCGAATGCGCGGCTCGAACAGGACGTGCGCGTGTGCGTCGAGCATGAGGTGCCGATCTTCATCACGAGCCTGCGCGCGCCGGTCAAGGAGATGATCGACGCCGTGCATTCGTACGGCGGCATCGTGCTGCACGACGTCATCAACTTGCGGCACGCGCAGAAAGCGCTCGAAGCGGGCGTCGACGGCCTCATTCTCGTCGCGGCGGGCGCGGGCGGTCACGCGGGGACGACGTCGCCGTTCGCGCTCGTCGGCGAAGTGCGGCGCATGTTCGACGGCCCGATCGTGCTGTCGGGCGCGATCGCCAATGGCGGCTCGATCCTCGCGGCGCAAGCGATGGGCGCGGACCTCGCCTACATGGGCACGCGCTTCATCGCGACGAAGGAAGCGCACGCGCTCGAGGAATACAAGCGCGCGATCGTCGATGCAACCGCCGCCGACATCATCTACACGAATCTCTTCACGGGCGTGCATGGCAACTACATCCGCGAGAGCATCGTCAATGCGGGACTCGATCCCGATGCGCTGCCCGTCTCCGACAAGAACGCGATGAACTTCGCCGAAGGCACGAGCAAGGCGAAGGCGTGGAAGGAAATCTGGGGCGCGGGCCAGGGCGTCGGGCTGATGGAGGACGTGCCGAGCGTCGCGGAACTGGTCGAGCGTCTGAAGCGCGAATACGACGACGCGAAGGCGCGCCTCGCGATCGGCTGATTTTTTGTGCCGTAGAAAGCAAAACACCGCGCCCTTGAGCGCGGTGTTTTCGTTCGATGCGAACGCTTTAGAACTTCGCGCGGAGACCGACGCCGAAGGTATCGCCCGTCGACATACCCGTGTACTTGTCGTTCAGGTACGCCGCGTAGACGTCGGTGCGCTTCGACAGCGGATAGTCGTAGCCGAGCGCCCAGCTCTTGTGCGTCTGATCGAGACCGCCGTTGCTGCGCGAGTACGCATACGACGCCATCACCGTGCCCGGGCCGAGCGGAACCGTCACACCGCCTTGTCCGGTGTTGACGTGGAACGTGCCGGGGCCTTCGTAGTCGTTCTTCGTGTACATGTACTGCGCGAAGAACTTGACGTACTTCATGTCGTACGACGCGCCCAACTGGCCGACGCTCTGGCTCTTGTAGCCCGGCGAAGCGAAGCCGTCCACCGACGTCAGATCGCCCGGGGTGTTGTTGAAGTTCACGTACTGATAGACGCCCGTCGCCGCGAACGGACCGTGGAAGTACAGGAACTGCGCGCTGTACTTCTTCGAGCGGCCGTCGCCGGCGGTGTTGCCGAAGCTGTACATCACGCTGCCCGACAGACCGTTGAAGTCAGGCGACGTGTACTGGACCGAGTTGTTCCAGCCCGAATCGCCGATCACGCCCTGATCCGTGCGGTACGTCGGGAATGTGCCCGCGCCGAGGAACACGTGATAGACCATCGGCGAGAAGACGTACGAATCGACGAACGGGTTGAACAGGATCGTCGAGACGAAGAGTTGCGTCGTCAGGCGGCCCGCGGTGAACGTGCCGATCGGACCTTGAATGCCGACGTATGAGTTGCGCGCGAAGAAGGTGTCGCCCTGGAAGCGTCCGTACTGACCGTTCTGCGCGCGGAAGAAGCTCTCCAACGTGAAGATGGCCTTGTAGCCGCCGCCGAGATCCTCGGCGCCCTTCAAGCCCCAGTACGACGTCGACATGCCGCCGCCGCTCACGTTCCAGGCACGATCGCCGCCGGGAAATTTCTGCGCGCCGACCCATTCGTCGACCTGTCCATATAGCGAAACGCTCGATTGCGCGTGCGCCGTGCCCGCGGCGAAGAGGCCGAACATCGCTGCGGCGACCGCGGTGGCCTTGACCGTTGTTTTCACCGTAGTCATTGCACGGTTGACGGTTGACTTCATGAACTCTCCTGTTCTTTGTCGAAAATTGAAATCTTTGCGGGCGAGTTGCGTTGCGCTCGCCTCGTCTGACCGGCATAACGGTTTAGTGGGCGAAGAGGCATCGCGTGTGGAGCGGCACCATCTTTACGGACCATTTTTCCGGTCAAAAATGTTTTTGGTTATTGCGGGTATAGCGGTTCGAATACTTCCCGCCCCGCCCGCGCGCAGGAAGGGACGCTTTGCCTCAGGCTCGCGATGGCCGGATCGACAACCGGCGAGATGCGCAGCGAGTACCGGCGCGCCTCTCCAAGCGTCGAAAGGCGTTTGAAATTAAGAATTTCGGACATTTTCCCGCGCAGGCCGCATTGTCCTTGCGCGGAAAAAAGAGCGGAACGGCTGAGGGAAATTCGATGCGCAACTGTGGCGAGATTACGTCATCGTGACAGCGAAGCTAGACGCGCAAACAGTTTTGCGTTCCGCGCGGCGAACGCGGCGAAACGGAGGTCAGCTCAGGAAGACTGCGGAGCGTTCAGTTGCGGTAGTTCGCGTTCGTCGGCGCGCGACCGTCGTCGGCCGGACGGCCGGGGGGGCGCGGCAGGCTGCGCTCTTCGTTGTAGCGCGTGATGTCGGCGCGAATCGAGCCCGCGCCACGCAGCGGCACCGTTTGATCGCCCCGCGGGCCCGGACGCACTTCGGCGCTAACGGGCGTCAAGCCGTCTTTGGCGGCGACCGGCGTGTAATGCAGCGATTGCCTGCTGGCGCCGGAATCGGTGAGGACTGTCGACGGCAGCCACTCGACGCGCGGCCCGGCAAGCGCGAGCGAACCCGCCACCGCGAGCGCGCCAAGCGCTACGGATGCGAAAAGCCGGGTAGTGTTGCGAATGCCTGTGAGCGCCATGTCGAAACAGCCTGCGTCCGACCGATATTTCCGTCCGTGAATGGAAAGCGGAGACTTTCGCTTCAGGCGGACAACCGGCGGCAGTCGGAACATTCGGGGCCTTGCATCGAGCGATGCATAAACCCGCCAACCGGTGTATTCAACAATTTATTTCGCGCCGCGAAAGCAGTCGAGCCAAAAAGTGTTAGGCCCGCTCGATGGTTGTAACACCATGTTACGTCAGAGTTTTTCGCTGCCGCCGAGCATTTCGGACGACCAAACATATGAAGAACAAATGTGCTGGACAAAAGAATCTGAAAGCCGCGAAATTGGCTCGCGCGCGGCCCGAGTTTTGCTGTAGCGCTCATTCGGCCTTCCTCGTGCACAGGTCGTTTCATGTGGACGTGTCATCAATCGATCCAGTAAATGAATTTGCCAATTTAATCGGGTGCGAGCGAAAATCATGGTTTTTCCTGACTTGACGCAAAAAACGCCCCGCCCAGCGGCCGGCGTGTCCAAGTACGAGACTCTTTGATGGCACGGCCCAAACTTCTTCCCGACAACTTCACGCTGGCGCTCGTCGGCACCGTCATCGTCGCGAGCTTTCTGCCCTGCCGCGGCGGCGCGGCGGTCGCATTCAACTGGATCACCGATATCGCCATCGGCCTCTTGTTCTTCCTGCATGGCGCGAAGCTTTCCCGCGAGGCGATCATCGCCGGCGCGACGCACTGGCGGCTGCATCTCGTCGTGCTGCTCAGCACCTTCGCGCTCTTTCCACTGCTCGGGCTCGCGCTCAAACCGGTGCTGACGCCGCTCGTGACGCCGGCGCTCTACACCGGCATCCTGTTTCTGTGCACGCTGCCGTCCACGGTGCAGTCGTCGATTGCGTTCACGTCGATGGCAAAGGGCAACGTGCCGGCCGCCGTGTGCAGCGCGTCCGCGTCGAGCCTGCTCGGCATTTTCATCACGCCGGCGCTCGTCGGGATCGTCGTGAGCAATCACGGCGCGACGACCGGCTCGCCGTGGCACACCGTCGGCAACATCACGCTGCAACTGCTCGTGCCGTTCATTGCCGGGCAATTGCTGCGGCCGGCCATCGGCAAGTGGATCGACAGGCATCGCGCGATGCTCAAGTTCGTCGATCAGGGCTCGATTCTGCTCGTCGTGTACGTCGCGTTCAGCGAAGCCGTGAACGAAGGCATCTGGCATTCGATTTCGCTCGGGACGCTCGCGGGGCTGCTCGCGGTCAATATCCTGTTGCTGGCGGCGGCGCTGTTCATCACGGCGTTCACGGCCAAGCGCCTCGGCTTCTCGCGCGCCGACCAGATCACGATCATCTTCTGCGGTTCGAAGAAGAGTCTCGCGTCCGGCATTCCGATGGCGAAGGTGATTTTCGCGTCGCACGCGGTCGGTGCGGTCGTGCTTCCGCTCATGCTTTTCCACCAGATTCAATTGATGGTGTGCGCGGTGCTCGCGCAGCGTTGGGGCGCACGCAAGACTGCGCCCGAAGCCGCGCGCGAGAACAAGGCCGTCGGAGCGCCCGCCCGCCGCTGATTCACGCCCGTCCGCGAACGGCGCCCGCTGGTTCGCCATATTCGATCCCTTTCCAGAAGGCCGCCGCGTGCGGCCTTTTGCGTCATTTGAACCCGGCCACGCTCAAGCGACCATTCAGCCAAGCGGCATAAGCCAGAAAGCCTGACTTTTCACATCGATTCGTCGGAACGTGTTGCCGTGCGTCCGGCACTTTGGCCTACGTCTTTCGGCTGAATGGTGCTCGGGCATGTCCCTTGCCACACTCTTGTTCAAAACCGGGCAGAAACGGACACGGCGCGCCATGTGGACACAACGCATCAAACTTAAACAGCGGATGGACCGATGAACTGCGTCGAACAGCATGCGACGGCCTCCGCCTTGCGCGACTTTCTCGGCAAGTTGCCGTTTCAACGCGGCAACGCCGAAGAAACAGGCCGCGCGCTTCATGCGCTGATCGGCGCGGGTCTCGATCGCCTTCCCTTGCCGGGCCGGGGAAACACGGCTGAGCGCTGGCGCGCGTTGGGCGCGGTCGCAGCCTTCGACCTCTCTTTGGTCAAGCTCTACGAAGGCCACACGGACGCGCTCGCCATCCTCGCCGAACTGGGCGGCCCGCCACCCGACGACGGCAGCGCGTGGGCCGTCTGGGCAGCCGAACCGCCGAGCGCGCGCTTGTTGGCGCTGGGTGACGCCGGCTCACAGATCGTCGCGCTGGACGGCACGAAGGCATGGTGCTCCGGAGCGGCATCGGTCACGCATGCGCTCGTAACCGCGTGGAACGAGCGCGACGAACCGGTTCTCGCCGCCGTCGATCTGCGGCAGAACGGCGTGAAAGTCACCGGTTCCGGCTGGCAAGCGGTCGGCATGGAGGCGAGCGCGAGCGTCGACGTGCGCTTCGAGCGAGTACCCGCGCAGTTGGTCGGTCCGCCGCGTGGTTATCTCGAGCGCCCTGGTTTCTGGCAGGGCGGCGCGGGCATTGCCGCGTGCTGGTTCGGCGCTGCATCGGGCATTGCAGCGTTCGTCGCGCGCGATACAAAGCATCGCGCGGGGCCGTACAAGCTCGCGCATCTCGGTGCGATCGATACGGCGCTATCCGCGACGGCCGCGTTGTTGCGCGAGACGGCGGCGTTCATCGACCGCGAGCCGCAGGCCGACGCCATGGTGCCGACGATGCGTGCGCGCCTCGCGGCCGAACATGTGGCAACGCTGGTCGTGGAGCGCGCGGGCCGCGCGCTGGGCGCCGGCCCGCTCTGCCGCGACGCGCACTTCGCGCAGTTGATGGCCGATCTGCCGGTTTTCATTCGACAAAGCCACGCCGAGCGTGACGAAGCATCGCTCGCCGAGCACGTCATAGAGGAGGAAAGGATTTCATGGCAAGTGTGACCACGCAAGCGCCTACCGACGAAAAGGCCACTGACCGCGCCATACGCGGCGAAGGCACGCCCGAAGCCGCATGGCAGGGATGGGCGCGTCTGAATGCGCTGCCCGAAGTCGATCCGGCGGAACTGGTGCCGCTCGGCAGCCGGGCCGTCGTCGTTGCGCCACACCCCGACGATGAAATCCTCGGCACCGGCGGCCTGCTCGCTCGACTCTCGGAGATCAGCCGGCACATTCTCATCATCGCCGCAACAGACGGCACGGCAAGTCACCCGAAGTCATCCGAATGGCCGCCGGAACGTCTTGCACGCGTACGTCCGCAGGAAACGAGGGCTGCGCTGCAACGGCTGCATCTGCGTCAGGTCCAGGTAGTCCGGCTCGGGCTCCAGGACGGCGATCCTGACCAGATCGAATCGAGTTTGTCAGGATGCCTGTCGGAGTACCTTCAACCGGGCGACATAGTTTTCACGACATGGCGCTATGATGGTCACCCCGACCACGAGGCGGCCGGGCGCGCCGTTCAGTCCGCGGCACAAGCGCTCGATCTGCCTTGTGTGGAGGTGCCGCTCTGGACCTGGCACTGGGCGTCGCCGGACGATACGCGCGTGCCATGGAGCCGTGCTCGCCGCATCGTGCTCGACGGCGCCACGCATGCCCGGAAGCTCCGGGCCGTGCAGGCTTTTCGGAGCCAGCTCGACCCCGACGCCACCACCGGACAAGCGCCAGTGCTGCCCGAGCATGTGCTGGCAAGGCTTACACGGCCTTTCGAAGTCGTACTCATATGAACAACACCAACAACAATACTAAGCAGTACTTCGATACCCTTTATCGAGATAACGACGATCCCTGGAAAATCAGGCATCGATGGTATGAACGGCGCAAACGCGCGCTCCTGCTCGCCTCGCTTCCGCACGAACGCTATGCGCGCGCATTCGAGCCAGGCTGCGGCAACGGCGAACTGACGGCGCTGCTCGCGCCACGCTGCGACGAGCTGATCGCAACCGACATCGCCGAGGACGCCGTCGCGCTCACGCGGCAACGCGTCGCGGAATATCGGAACGTCGATGTCCGGCAGATGCTGCTGCCCGACTGCTGGCCCACCGGCAAGTTCGATCTCGTCGTGATCAGCGAGATCGGCTATTACCTCGACGAGCCGCAGCTATGGCACATCGTCGAGCATATACACCAAAGCTTGTCGCATGACGGCGCGGTCGTCGCGTGTCACTGGCGTCGGCCGATCGAAGGCTGGCTTCAGAACGGCGACGAAGTCCACGCAAAGCTGCGCGGCCGCATGAGTCTGCCGCTGCTAAGCCACTATTGGGACGACGATCTGATCCTCGACGTATGGACGCCCGACAAGCGCTCGGTTCACGACCGCGAAGCCTCGGCGTAATGTTTCCATATTTTTACTAAACAAACAATTCGCAAGGAATCGCATATATAACAACGGCCTACTGGTTTTCTCCAATCGTCGCGGACGCTAAGTTCGAGGCTTTTACTATACAATCGCCTCGAACAAGTGAACCGGCCGAGCGCGCGCAACATCGCGCCTGAGCGGAAAACAGCCGAGAAAAGCGGAGACAGAGAACACCACGATGGCCACCACCATTCGCGATGTCGCGCGCGCGGCAAGCGTCTCGATCGGGACGGTTTCGCGCGCGCTCAAGAATCAACCAGGCTTGTCCGAGGCGACGCGCGTGCGCGTCGTCGAAGTGGCGCAGCAACTCGGCTACGATTCGGCTCAGTTGCGCACGCGCATTCGTCGCGTGACCTTTCTGCTGCATCGGCAGCACAACAATTTCGCCGTCAGCCCTTTCTTTTCCCATGTGCTGAACGGTTTCGAGGAAGCGTGCCGCGAGCGGCGGCTCGTGCCATCCGTGCTCACGGCCGGTCCGACGCACGATCTCGCGCAGCAGATGCGCCTGCACGCGCCGGACGCTATCGCGGTCGCGGGTTTCGTCGAGCCGGAACTGCTCGCGCATCTGCATTCGCTCGCGCGGCCCACCGTGCTGATCGACCTGCGCGCGCCGGGATTCCGCTCCGTCAACATCGACAATGTGACCGGCGCGTCGCTCGCGATGCAGCATCTGTTCGCGCAAGGGCGGCGGCGCATCGCGTTCATCGGCGGATCGCTCGCGCATTACAGCATCGCGCAACGCGCGCTCGGCTATCGGAAAGCATATTTCGATGCCGGCCAGCTTTTCGATCCGACGCTCGAGGTCATGACGCAGCCGGGCCTGACCGCCGATCAGGCCGCCGCCGACGCGATGGAACGCCTCATCGCGGAAGCCCGCGCGCAATCCGGTCCCCTGCCCGACGCCGTTTTCGCCTATAACGATGCAGCGGCCCTCGCCGCGATGCGCGTCTGTCTCGCGCACGGCTTGCGCGTGCCGGACGACATCGCGTTCGTCGGTTTCGACGACATTCCGGCCGCCGCCCAAAGCACGCCGCCGCTCTCGACCGTGACCGTCGACAAGGAAGCGCTCGGGCGCCGCGGTGTCGAATTGCTGTTGGAAGATCAATCGAGCCCGCCGAGCCAGGCCGACACGCTCGTCGCCGTCAATTTCGTTCCTCGCGCGAGCTCGGGCACGAAACAGGACATCAGCACGCCATGAACATGACCGCCTCACCTGCCCTCGCGGAACCGGCGCCAGCAGAACGCGCGATCGATTTCCGCAGCCGCGACTTCCTGCTCTCCCACGTACGCGACACGCTCGCGTTCTACGCGCCGAACGCGCGCGATCCGTCCGGCGGTTTCTTTCATTTCTTCAAGGACGACGGCAGCGTCTATAACCGCACGACGCGCCATCTCGTCAGCAGCACGCGCTTCGTCTTCAACTACGCGATGGCCTTCCGCCACTTCGGCGACGCGCGCTATCGGGACGACGCGCGTCACGCGTTCAGATTCCTGCGCGACGCCCACTGGGACGCCGCGAACGAAGGTTACGACTGGGAAATCGAGTGGCACGACGGCCAGAAGCGCACGCTCGACGGCACGCGCCACTGCTACGGCACGGCGTTCGTGCTGCTCGCATGCGCGCACGCGGTGATGGCGGGCATCGACGAAGCCAGGCCGATGATCGACGAAACCTTCGCGCTGATGGAAAAGCGTTTCTGGGACGCCGACGCCGGCCTCTACGCCGACGAAGCCACGCCCGACTGGCGGCTTTCGGACTATCGCGGGCAGAACGCGAACATGCACGCGACCGAGGCGCTGCTCGCGGCTTACGAGGCGACGGGTCACGTCATCTATCTGGATCGCGCGGAAAAGATCGCGGGCAACATCACGCTGCGGCAGGCGAAGCTGTCGCACGGCATGGTGTGGGAGCATTTTCATCGCGACTGGTCGGTCGACTGGCATTACAACGAATCGGACAGTTCGAACATCTTCCGTCCGTGGGGTTTTCAGCCGGGTCATCAGATCGAATGGGCGAAGCTGCTGCTGATTCTGGAGCGGCACCGCGCGCTGCCGTGGCTCTCGGCGCGCGCCGTCGAACTGTTCGACGCCGGCTTCAACCGCGCGTGGGACAGCCGTCACGGCGGCCTCTACTACGGCTTCGGCCCGGACGACACCATCTGCGACCACGACAAGTATTTCTGGGTGCAGGCCGAAGGCTTCGCGGCGGCGGCGCTGCTCGGCGCGCGCACGGGACGCGAGCGTTTCTGGGATTGCTATGACGAACTCTGGCGCTATAGCTGGGAGCACTTCGTCGATCACGAATACGGCGCGTGGTATCGCATTCTGACGTGCGACAACCGCAAGTACGGCGACGAGAAAAGTCCCGCCGGCAAGACCGACTACCACACGATGGGCGCGTGCTACGAAGTGCTGAACGCGCTGGCCCCGACTTCGACTCAACGGTGACAAGCATGGCAAGCGAGCAAACCACTTTTCCGCAATTCGTTTCCGCGGGCGACATCCTCACCGACATGATCCGCACGGACGTGTCGAGCTGGCTTTCGCGTCCGGGCGGCGCGGGCTGGAACGTCGCGCGCGCGGTCGCGCGGCTCGGCCTGCCGACGGCCTGCGCCGGCTCGCTCGGCACGGACAATTTCTCCGACGATCTGTGGGACGCGAGCGTCGCTTCGGGCCTCGACATGCGCTTCATGCAGCGCGTCGAGCGTCCGCCCTTGCTCGCGATCGTCCACAAGACGCAGCCGCCCACGTACTACTTCATGGGCGAGAACGGCGCTGATCTCGCGTTCGATCCGTCGCGGCTGCCGCAAGGCTGGATGGAGCGCGTGAAGTGGGCGCATTTCGGCTGCATCAGCCTCGTGCGTCAGCCGCTCGGCGCGACGCTTGCCGCGCTCGCCCGTCAGTTGCGCGAACACGGCGTGAAGATCAGCTTCGATCCGAACTATCGCAATCTGATGGAGCACGGCTACGAGCCGATCCTGCGCAACATGGCGGGCCTCGCCGATCTGATCAAGGTGTCCGACGAAGATCTGCACATGCTGTTCAAAGGCATGCCCGAAGCCGACGCGCTCGCGAAAATCCGCGCGATGAACCGCCAAGCCACCGTGCTCGTCACGCGCGGCTCCTCGGAAGCCACGCTCTATGCCGGCGACGAGCAATACAGCGCGCGTCCGCCGAGCGTCGAAGTGGCCGATACGGTCGGCGCGGGCGATGCGTCCATCGGCGGATTGCTCTATAGCTTGATGGCGCGTCACGGCGAATGGCCCGAACATCTGAAGTTCGCGCTCGCGGCGGGCGCGGCGGCGTGCCGTCATTCGGGCGCGCATTCGCCGTCGCTGGATGAGGTCGAGGCGTTGCTGAAATAAGCGTCGCACGCGTTACATATCAGCGTGCTAGCATGGATTCGTCCTTGCCTGGAGGCGAATCCATCATGGAAGACACCACCTACACGAAAGGCATCTACACCGCGACGATCGGCGTGCGCGCCATCGACGGCGGTCAGTACCAGGGCCTCGTCTCGCTCGCACGCGACGACGGCGAAGATACCGAAGCGACGCTCTACGAAGTGGAAGCCGCGTCGGGCAACGAAGAAGAAGCGCTCAACGAAGCGCGCGCGCTCGCGCACCGCATCCTCGGGGAAATCGAGTTGTAGCCACGCTGCATGGCCGCATCGGAGGACAACATGCCGGAGCAGATCTTCCTTTATGGCGTCTACGCCATCCACGTGAGGCCGGTCGAGCTGCAGGGCTCGCGCTGGGACGCGGAGTACGAGATCCGTCATCACGACAAGGCGGTGCAGACGTGGACGACCGTCGGCGGCGACGACGGTCTCGCCGATCGCGCCGAAGCCGTCGAGCTGGCGCATCGGCGCGCGGTGTCGGATATCGAAGCCGGCGCGGGCATTCCCAAGCCGCGCGCGTTTCCCTAACTCTCGCTCGACGAATGCACGACGCCCGCGTGGCTGTTCAGCGCCAGCCGCTCGGCCTCGCGATGATCGATCGCTGACGCGCGCTCGTAGCCCTCGCGCCCGAGCGCGCGTTCGACGTAATCGAAAAGCACGCCCTGCGGCTCGATCAGCTTCGCCTTGAACGCGATCTGCAGCGTGCTCGCCGCGAGAATGTCCGCGGCGGTGAATTGCTCGCCGAGCAGCCACGGCCCCTCTTCCAGCGCGTTTTCGATCGCGTGCTCGACGCGCGCGAGATCGCCCCATCCGAAACTCACCGTGTTGCCTTGCGCGCCGGTCACGCGTTCGGCCATCGCGGGTTCGAGACACGAACCGGTGAAAAACATCCACTGCAGAAAGCGCCCGCGCGACGGATCGTGCAGCGGCACGCCGAGCGTCGTTTCCGGATAGCGATCCGCCAGATACAGCAGCACCGCGCCCGATTCGGCCACGCGCACGCTGCCGTCTTCCAGCGCGGGCAGCTTCGACATCGGATTGACGCGGCAGAAGTTCGGATCGTTCTGCGCGCCCGCTCGGATGTTCACGAACTCCAGTTGATACGGCACGCGCATTTCTTCGAGCATCCACAGCGCGCGAAAGGCGCGCGTCTTCGGCCAGTAAAAGAGCTTCATCGGCTGCAATCGGGTTGGCTGTCGAGGCATTCAGGTTAGCCCTTTCGCGCGCCGACGCCCGATCCGGGTTTACGCGAAGCCCGGACAGATCGAGGAAATTTCTCTCGCGTATCTCGAAAATCAGCCCGATGTTTCTCGGCGCGACGGTATTCGCTGCGAGTAAGCAAAAACATTCCGCTTTTGTCGGCAAAGAATGTCGCATTGCCTCGCATACCTACAAGACACGGAGATCTCATGAACGCGCGCGTCCCCGCCGATGCCTTTTTTCCTCCCGCGCTGTCGGACTATCAACTCGGCGACAACCTCTCCGCCACGAAAGGCCGGATCTTCCTCACCGGCACGCAGGCGCTCGTGCGTCTCGTTTTGATGCAGCGCGAACTCGACCGCGCCGCCGGCCTGAACACCGCTGGCTTCATCAGCGGATATCGCGGCTCGCCGCTCGGCATGGTCGATCAGCAATTGTGGAAAGCGAAGAAACTGCTCGCGTCGCACGATGTGCGCTTCTTGCCCGCGATCAACGAGGAACTCGGCGGCACGGCCGTGCTCGGCACGCAGCGCGTCGAATCGGACGCGGAACGCACCGTCGATGGCGTGTTCGCGATGTGGTACGGCAAAGGCCCGGGCGTCGATCGAGCAGGCGATGCGCTCAAGCACGGCAACGCGTACGGCTCGTCGCCGCACGGCGGCGTGCTCGTCGTCGCGGGCGATGACCACGGCTGCGTGTCGTCGTCGATGCCGCATCAGAGCGATCAGACGATGATCTCCTGGCACATGCCGGTGGTGAATCCGTCGAACGTCGCCGACATGCTGGAGTTCGGCATCTACGGCTGGGCGCTGTCGCGCTTTTCGGGCGCGTGGATCGGCTTCAAGGCGATTTCGGAGACGGTCGAATCCGGCTCGACCGTCGATCTCGATGCGCTCAGGCTCGACTGGCAAGCGCCGCAAGATTTCACGCCGCCGGCGGGCGGCCTGCACAACCGCTGGCCCGATCTGCCGAGCCTCACGATCGAAGCGCGTCTCGCCGCGAAGATCGAGGCCGTGCGCCACTTCGCGCGCACGAACAGCATCGACAAGTGGATCGCGCCGAGCCCGCGTGCGAACGTCGGCATCGTGACGTGCGGCAAGGCGCACCTCGATTTGATGGAAGCGCTGCGCCGCCTCGATCTCACCGTCGACGATCTCGACCGCGCGGGCGTGCGGATCTACAAGGTCGGGCTGTCGTATCCGCTCGAAACGACGCGGCTCGAGACCTTCGTCGAAGGTCTGAGCGAAGTGCTCGTCATCGAGGAGAAAGGCCCGGTCATCGAGCAGCAGATCAAGGATCATCTGTATAACCGCGTCGACGGCGCGCGGCCGATCGTCATCGGCAAGAACGCTCGCGACGGCGCGCAACTGCTTTCCGCGCTCGGCGAATTGCGTCCGTCGCGCGTGCTGCCGGTGTTCGCGGACTGGCTCGCGCGTCACAAGCCGGCGCTCGATCGCCGCGACAAAGTGGTCGATCTGGTCGCGCCGCAAATCCTGTCGAATGTCGCCGATGCCGTGAAGCGCACGCCCTATTTCTGCTCGGGCTGCCCGCACAACACCTCGACGAAAGTGCCGGAAGGCTCGGTCGCGCAGGCGGGCATCGGCTGTCACTTCATGGCGTCGTGGATGGAGCGCGACACGACCGGTCTCATCCAGATGGGCGGCGAAGGCGTCGACTGGGCGTCGCACTCGATGTTCACGAAAACGCCGCACGTCTTTCAGAATCTCGGCGACGGCACGTACTTTCATTCCGGCATTCTCGCGATTCGTCAGGCCGTGGCCGCGAAGGCGAACATCACGTACAAGATTCTCTATAACGACGCCGTCGCGATGACGGGCGGCCAGCCCGTCGACGGCAGCATTTCCGTGCCGCAGATCGCGCGTCAGGTCGAAGCCGAAGGCATCGCGCTGCTCGTCGTCGTCAGCGACGAGCCGGAGAAATACATTGGTCACGAAGATCAGTTTCCGCGCGGCACGACGTTTCATCATCGCGGCGAGCTCGACGACGTGCAGCGCCGTCTGCGCGACACGCCGGGCGTCACCGTGCTCATCTACGATCAGACGTGCGCCGCCGAAAAGCGCCGCCGCCGCAAGAAAGGCGAGTTTCCCGATCCGGACAAGCGGCTTTTCATCAACGAAGCCGTCTGCGAAGGCTGCGGCGATTGCGGCGTGCAATCGAATTGCCTGTCGGTCGAGCCTGTGGAAACGGAACTGGGACGCAAGCGCCGCATCGATCAGTCGTCGTGCAACAAGGATTATTCGTGCGTGAACGGCTTCTGCCCGAGCTTTGTCACGGTCGAAGGCGCGAAGCTCAAGAAGGCCGAAGGCCACGCGTTCGATCCCGCCGAACTCGCGCGCCGCGTCGATGCCTTGCCGCTGCCGCAAGGCCAGCTCGATAACGCGCCGTACGACATCCTCGTGACGGGCGTCGGCGGCACGGGCGTCGTGACGGTCGGCGCGCTCATCAGCATGGCGGCGCATCTGGAAGGCAAGAGCGCGTCGGTGCTCGATTTCATGGGCTTCGCGCAGAAAGGCGGCTCGGTGCTCTCGTTCGTGCGCTTCGCCGCGACCGATGCGCTGCTCAATCAGGTACGCATCGACACGCAACAGGCGGACTTGCTGCTCGCGTGCGACATGGTCGTCGGCGCGAGCCCGGAAGCGCTGCAGACGGTGCGGCACGATCGCACGAAGATCGTCGTGAACACGCACGCGATTCCGAACGCGAGCTTCGTGCAGAACCCCGAAGCGAATCTTCACGCGGATGCGCTGCTCGACAAGATGCGTCACGCCGCCGGCCCCGCCGCGCACGACGCGATGCGCCGTTGCGACGCGCAAGCGCTCGCCCAGCGTTTTCTCGGCGACACCATCGGCGCGAACATTCTGATGCTCGGCTTCGCGTGGCAGCTCGGCCTCGTGCCGCTGTCGCTCGCAGCGTTGATGCGCGCGCTCGAACTGAACAACGTCGCGGTCGCGGCGAACAAGCTGGCGTTTTCGATCGGCCGTCTCGCCGCGCACGACATGAAAGCGCTCGAATCGCTGACCGCTTCGACGCAGCCGAAGCGCATCGTCATGGCGGATATGCCGCTCGCGGAACTCATCGGCGATCGCGAAGCGCGCTTGCTCGCGTATGGCGGCAAGAAGTTCGTCGGGCGCTATCGGTCGCTGCTCGCGAAGGCATCGGCGAATGAGGACGTGAAGCGAGCCATCGCGATCTCGTTCTACAAGCTGCTCGCCGTGAAGGACGAATACGAAGTCGCGCGCCTGCACGCGGACCCGGCGTTCCGCGCCGCGCTCGGCGCGCAGTTCGAAGGCACGGCAGGCTCGGATTACGCGGTGAAGTTCAACTTCGCGCCGCCGGTTCTGTCACACGGCGCGCCGAAGAAGAAAGTGTTCGGCCAGTGGATGTGGCCGGTGCTCGGCGGTCTCGCGAAGTTTCGCGCGCTGCGCGGCACCGCGCTCGACGTCTTCGGACGCACGCTCGAACGCCGCATGGAGCGTCAGCTCGCCGACGACTTCGAGATCACCATGACGCGCGCCTTGTCCCGCCTGAACGCCGACAACGCGAAGGACGTGCAAGCCCTCGCCGCGCTGTTCGAGAAAGTGCGCGGCTACGGACACGTCAAGCTCGCGAACGTCGCGATGGTCAAGCGCAGCGAACGCGACATCGCGGCGCGCATCGGCATCGAAGCGGCGACGGGCGACGCGGTGCGCGCCTCCATCGATTCGATGAAGGGCGCGGCATCGCTGAAGGGGATTCCGGTCGTCGTGGCGAAGTAATCAGTCGATATCGTCGGGCAGCCAGTCGATATCGCCGCACAGCACGCAGCGCTTGCCCTGCGCGCGCGTCTCCACGGAGAGCGTGACGCAGGGCATCGCTTCGTTGATCGACAGATACGGCTTCGTCACGTGCACGCGCTCGGGATCGCCGAGGGCCGCGCGGAAGTACGGACGGCGCAGCCAGTTCGCGCCCTGCGCATCGATGAGCGGCAGAAAGCGCGCTTCGTGCGCGGCGCGGTCGGCGCGCAGCACGACGTTGCGGCCGGCCTGCTTGCCGTTCTGATCGAGCAGAAAACAGCGCGCGGCGTTATCGAGCGCGAGGAAATTCCAGCAGACTTCTTCGAGCGGCTCCCCCGCCGCGAGCCGCTCGGCCGCGCGCTCGAACGCGCGGATATACGGCTGAAGCCTCGTCGCGACGCGCCGTTCGCGCGCTTCGGTCTGCAGTCGGTAACGCTCGGTCAGCTCGCCGATCACGTTTTGCGCGTGCGCGCTGTCCGCGAGACCCGGATGCGGCCGCGCGAAGAAAAAGCCCTGCACGAAATCCGCGCCGCTCGCGAGCGCGAGTTGCGCCTCGTGCTCGGTCTCGACGCCTTCGATCAGCACGAGCTTGCCCGCCTGATGCAGCAACGACACGATGCCCGACAGCACCGCCTCCATGTTCTGCCGCTGCTTGAGCGAGCGAGCGGACAGCGGCGCGTGAACGTTGTGGCCGGCGTGCGAAAGCATGACGCGATCGAGTTTGACGATGTCCGGATCGAGCTGCCAGATCCGTTCGATGTTCGTGTGCCCCGCGCCGAAATCGTCGAGCGCGATGAGAAAGCCGTGGTCGCGGAACTGCTGCACCGCGAGCGCGAGCCGCTCGATATCCTCCGCGCTTTGCTCGAGCACTTCCAGCACGACGCGGCGCGGCTCGAGATTCAGGCGCTTCAGATTCGCGAGCAGCGCGGCGGCGTGATACGGCTCGGTCAGCGCGCCGGGATGCACGTTGAGAAAGAGCCATTCGTCCTTCGCGCCGAGCATCCTGAAGTTTTCCAGATGTAGCGCCTGCGCGAGCCGGTCGATCTGCAACGCCTCGCCGACGCGCGATGCCTGCCCGAACACATCGAGCGGCGACACCGGGCGATCGAGCGCATCGTGCGCGCGCAGCAAGCCCTCGTATCCGACGGCGCGCATGTGCGACAGACTGAACACCGGCTGAAAGACGCTCGATAACGTCAACTCGCCGTGTTCGACCGAATAGCGATCGAAGCCCGATGTCACGCCTAGCTCGAAGCTGCGCGCGGAAACCGTCGTCTTCTCGGGATTTGCGATCATCATGCCGATGCCCTCGCCTGAACGCCGTGGCGAAACGCACTCGGCTGCGTGATGCCCCATACCATTGTCATAAGAACTGCCCTCGGTGATCTCGCCGGGAGTCTCTCTGTCCCGTGGCTTTCGGTAAAGCAAGCTCCATGCGCAGAGCGCGCTGCGCGCAGCCGGTGTTTTGCGTCCCGCGTGCACCGTCAGCAGGCGATTTCAGGTGCACGCGCACCGTCGCGGTGCGAAAGCCGGCGGCGCGTCCGCTGCCCGCATCGCGAGCAAACGCTAAACTTTGCGCTCATCGAAACAATGCTAGACGCCGCGCGCACAGCCGTTCGTGCGTCTGGTGCAGTAGCGCACACATGGAAATCGTTTTTACCGTTCTCATTCTTCTGCTGGCTGTCGCGCTTTCGGGATTCGGACTGAGCCTGCTTCCGATCAAGCTGCCGCTGCCGCTCATCCAGATCGCGATCGGCGCGTGCCTCGCGTGGCCGGGCTTCGCGCTGCACGTCACGTTCGATCCTGAACTTTTCATGCTGCTTTTCATTCCGCCGCTGCTGTTCGCGGACGGCTGGCGCATACCGAAGCGCGAGTTGTACATGCAGCGCCGCGCGATCCTGATGCTTGCGCTCGGGCTCGTGTTCATCACCGTCGGCGTGCTCGGCTATTTCCTGCACGCGATGATTCCGTCGATGCCGCTGCCCATCGCGTTCGCGCTCGCCGCCGTGCTTTCGCCGACCGATGCCGTCGCGCTGACGGGCATCGCCGGGCGCAACCGGATTCCCGCGAACCTGATGCACGTTCTCGAAGGCGAGGCGCTGATGAACGATGCGTCGGGCCTCGTCGCGCTCAAGTTCGCGATCGCGGCCGCGCTGACGGGCGTGTTCTCGCTGCGCGACGCGACGGTCAGCTTTTTCATCATCGCGGCGGGCGGGTTGGCGATCGGCGCGGCGATCAGTTGGGCCGTCACCGAGATTCCGTCGCGCCTGCTGAAATTCTCCGACGACGACGATCCCGCCGCGGGCGTCATCCTCACGATCCTGATTCCGTTCGCGTCGTACGTGATGGCCGAGCACGTTGGCTGCTCGGGCATTCTGGCGGCGGTGTCGGCGGGCATGATGATGAACATCCAGAGCTTGCGCGAAGGCATTCCGAGCGCGGTGCGCGTGCGCATGACGAGCACCTGGACGATGATCGAATTCGTCTTCAACGGCATGGTGTTCATCCTGCTCGGGCTGCAGTTTCCGCACATCATCGGGCAGGCGCTGATCGAGGCGCATCACGACGGCAACGCGCAGGTGGGGCTGTTGATCGGCTATGTGTTCGCGACGCTGATCGCGCTTTATGCGTTGCGTTTCGTGTGGGTGTATTCGCTGCGCTGGGTCGCCGCGCGCCGTACGGCGAAGCAGGGCCTCGACAGCGCCGCGCCCGGTTTTCGCACGCTGGCGCTGACGACGATCGGCGGCGTGCGCGGTGCCGTGACGCTGGCGGGCGTGCTGTCGCTGCCCGTGACGCTCGCCGGGCGCGATCTGGCGATTTTCATCGCGTCGGCGGTGATTCTGGCGTCGCTCCTGATCGCCGTCGTCGGCTTGCCGCTGATGCTGCGCGGCATCGAGCGCGAGAAGAATCCGCATGCGGTGGAGGAGCGCATGGCGCGTCGTCGCGCGGCGCAGGCCGCGATTCGCGCGATCGACGATACGCATGATGAGCTCATCGAACAGATGGACGAAGCCGCGTCCGCGCGTTGCGCCGATTCGACCGCGCGCGTGATGAGCATGTATCGCAGACGGCTGGAATCGCTCGGCGACGAAGAAGCGTCGCGCAAGGCCGCGAAAAAGAGCGAAATGGTGGAGACGCGGTTGAAGATGGCGGCGTTGCGGGCCGAGCGAGCGGAATTGCTGAAGCTGCGCTCGTTGCAGCATATCAACGATGAAACGCTCAATAAGCTGATGCGGGAGGTGGATCTTTCGGAGACTGCTATTGTGAATCGGAAGCGGGGGAGTGGTGGGTAGGGGCTTTGAGGTTTTTGCCGTGGTCTTGATTCTTGGTGTGTATTGGCCTCGTTCCTGTGTTAAGACTATCTCGCCTCGCCTGAACGCGCAAAAACAACACTGATTCTCCCGTCCGGCGTATCGACTGATTTTCGCAAGAGCGGCGCGTCAAAATTCACACACTTATTAAACGGCTTGCACGATATTCTTCGCATGGCTAACTTAGGCGCGGCTCTTTCGCTCGATGCCCACGACAACAGACGACATACCTGACGCCATCAGGACGCTTGTCACTGCCGAGCCGACGCCGGTCAAGCGCCTGAAGCACATGTGGATAAGCGGTCTGTCCAAACCCGACGGGCACGTGATGCGCGCAGCGGTGAAGGACAGCGAGCCGGAATTGACCTTGCTCGACCTCGATCATGCAATCGGCCTTCCCGGACCGGCCAGCCCGCTGCTGACGCAAGCACTCGCGGCTGAATTGATGCGGTACGGGCAAGGTCCGCAGGTCGTAGTCACGCCTGCCGCCGAAGGTGTCCGGCTGAATTTGCTCGGCAAGGACTATGCCCCGCTCGCGCGCCGTCGAGCCGAACCTGAGCCTGATTCGAATGTCGACTTCATACGGCTTCGTTTGCCTGACCGTGTTGCTGCTGATCCTGGGCGAAGCGGGCGAGTTCGGCCCTGGCTAGTTTTGGAGTATCGCGGCCGCGGGGCTAGGCTTTCTGTTGATAATTCAGCCCGCTGCGCAGATCTTCAAGCGGCGCACAGTGACTCAGGAGTTCTACGAGCGAGCGCGTTCGGGGGGATGAAATCGATCAGGAAGAGCGGATGGATCGGCTGAGGTGGCGACGCGCGCTGTGGCGCGTCGATCGCTGAGCCAGCGCGTCTGCGACGGACGCGCTTGCGCGGTTTGAGGGACGTCATCCAGCGATGCCGCCCCGTACGAGCGCAATGTCCTCAAACCCAAGAAATTAAAACCGAGCGGCAAAAACCCTCAAACCACCGCCGCCCCCCGCCGCCGCAACAGCGCATAAAAGATGATAGCGCCGAACGTAGCCGTCCCGATGCCACCGAGAGCGAACCCACCGAGCTTCAGCGTGAAATCCCCGGTCCCGAGCACGAGCGTCACCGCCGCAACGATCAGATTCCGGTTATCCGAAAAATTCACCTTGTTTACGACCCAAATGCGCGCGCCCGTCACCGCGATAAGCCCGAACACGACGATCGACACACCGCCGAGCACCGGCCCCGGAATCGTCTGAATCAGCGCGCCGAACTTCGGCGAAAACCCGAGCACGATCGCGAACAGCGCCGCGATCACGAACACGAGCGTCGAATAGATCTTCGTGACGGCCATCACGCCGATGTTCTCGGCATACGTCGTCACACCGGTGCCCCCGGCAAAGCCCGATGCAATCGTCGCCAGCCCGTCGCCGATGAACGCGCGTCCGATGTACTTGTCGAGACTCTTGCCGGTCATCGCGCCGACAGCCTTGATGTGCCCGAGATTCTCCGCGACGAGAATGATCGCGACCGGCGCGATCAGCGTCATCGCCGGGGCTTCGAAGACAGGCGCGGTGAAGTGCGGCATGCCGAACCACGCAGCGTTCGCGACGATCGAAAAGTCGATCGGCTTGCCCATGCCCATCCCGTTCGTGAGCGCCGCATAAATGATGTACGCGATCGCGAGGCCGATCAGGATCAGCAGCCGCTGCGCCATCCCGCGCGCGAACACCGCGACGCCGCCCACGCACAGCACGGTGACGAGCGCCATCCACGATTCGAAGCTGCTGCCCATCACGCCTTTCACCGCGATTGGCGCGAGATTCAGCCCGATCACGCAGACGATCGCGCCCGTCACGACCGGCGGCATCAGCGCTTCGATCCACTTCGTGCCGACCGCCGCAACGATCAATCCGATGATCGTGTAAGCCACGCCGCACGCAATGATCCCGCCGAGCGCCACCGGTATGTTCAGGTTCGGGCCGTGACCGCTGTATCCCGTCACCGCGATCACGAGGCCAATGAACGCGAAGCTCGAACCGAGATAACTCGGCACGCGCCCGCCGACCAGCACGAAAAACAGCAACGTGCCGATGCCCGACATGAAGATGCACAGATTGGGATCGAAGCCCATCAAGAGCGGCGCGAGCACGGTCGAGCCGAACATCGCGACGACGTGCTGAACGCCCATCGCGATCATCTGCGGCCAGGCGAGGCGCTGGTCGGGCCCGACGACGCGACCCTCCTGGGCGTCCGGCTGGACCGGCCAGCGCGGGAAATAGGAATCGGACATCGGCGGGGCTCCTTGGCGGCGGTGAGGCGCCGCTCCGTGCGGCGCGCTCGATCTGAAAAAATCAGGCGCGAGTGTACGGAGCGGGCTCTCGGGTGGCAAGCGAGCCGATATTACGACCGTTTGGCCGTCGCATGCCCGCGACGCGTCACACTTTTCCCGCGCCGGAGACGTCGCGCTCCAGCTCGAAAACCGCGACCGCGCTCTTCAATTGCTCGGCCTGATCGGCCATCGCGCCCGCCGCGGCGGCGGCCTGTTCGACGAGCGCCGCGTTCTGCTGCGTCACCTCGTCCATCTGCGCGACCGCACGATTCACCTGCTCGATGCCCGCGCTCTGCTCATGCGATGCCGACGAAATCTGCGCCATGATGTCCGTCACGCGCTGCACGGCCTGCGTGACTTCGGCCATCGTCGCGCCGGCACGCTCGGCGAGCGCCGCGCCGCTGTCCACGCGCGCCGTCGACGCTTCGATCAGCTCCTTGATTTCCTTCGCCGACGTCGCGCTCCGCTGCGCGAGCGAGCGCACTTCGCCCGCGACCACCGCGAAGCCGCGCCCTTCCTCGCCGGCGCGCGCCGCTTCCACGGCCGCGTTCAGCGCGAGTATGTTCGTCTGGAACGCGATGCCTTCGATCACCGCGATGATGTCCGTCATGCGCTTCGAGCCCGACGCCAGTTCGCGCATGTTGTCGACGACCTCGCCCACGAGCTCGCTGCCGCGCGCCGATACATCCGACGCGCCGCGCGCGAGCCCGCTCGCTTCGTCCGCGTTGCTCGCGTTCTGCCGCACGGTCTGCGTGAGCTGCTCCATGCTCGACGCGGTTTCTTCCAGCGACGCCGCCTGCTCTTCCGTGCGCTGCGACAGATCGGTGTTGCCCTGCGCGATTTCGCGCGATGCGTACAGGATCGAATCGCTCGAATGCCGAATCCCGCCGACGATGTCCGCGAGCTTCGCGCTCATGTTGCCGAGGCTCGCGAGCATGCTGCTGTCGTCACCGGGACGCGTGGCGACGCGCGTCGCCAGATCGCCGCGCGCGATGCGGTCGGCGATATCCGCCGCGTACGCCGGCTCGCCGCCGAGTTGCGCCGACAGACGCCGCCCGATCAGCACCGCGAGCAACGCGCCCGCGACCATCGCGCCGAACACGAGCGCGAGCATCACGACGCGCATCGTTTCATACTCCGATGCCGCGCTGCTGCGCGCCTCGGTCGCGCGCTTGCGCTTGAAGTCGGCGAGACGCTCAAGCGATTCGCGCGCCTTCTCGCTCGCGGCGATCGCGCGCGCGATGAGGCCCATCTGATCGACGTCGACGGGCATCGCTTTCTTGCCCATCTGCATCAGCACGATGTCTTCCCACGCGGCGACGGACTTGCTGGCCGCATCGTAGAGCGCGAGGCTTTCTGCCGAGCGCATCGTCGGGCGCATGCGCTCGAACGCGCGGTGCATGCTGTCGAGCGATCCGGCCATGCCTTCCTTCAGCTTTTCCTTGCCGGCATCGTCGGCGAAAGTGAGGTTGGCGGCGGCGAGGTCCGTGTTGAGCTTGTGCTTGTTGATTTCCTCGACCCAATAGAGGCCGTCCATGTGACGGTCGCCGATTTCCTCGATCAGGAAGTTCATCTTCGCGAGCGAAACCACGCCGGTGGCGCCCACGCACGCAGTGAACAGAATCACGACCGCGAAAGACAGCAAAAGCTTGCTGAGCACGGACAGGCGGTCAAACCATTTCATCGAAGTCTCCTCTTTCACGCCCCGCGGACGACGCCCGCGGACGGCGCGGCGCAAACTTCGGTTCGCGCACAGAGTGGCTTTACGGCGCTCGCTGCAAAATTCTTGAGCGCGTATGAAGGAGATAACGCCGGCGAAATGGACGCTGAAACGAGGACGAAAGAACCGCGAAAGCTCGTCCGAAAGAAATCCGCAAATTGCTGCTAAGTAGCAGACAACCTAAGCAAATTCCTAATTGGGAATTTTCTGATTTGGGCGTCCAACGCTGCAACGTATGCTTTGTCCATGCGTGTTCCATGTACGCGCATGTCGTTGCAACTCTCCGATTTCCGCCCTTGGCACCCGGCTTGGGCGGTTCTTTTTTTTGGGCGCCCGTTTTCGTCGATGCGATTTTCGAACGCATCGATATCGAATCGACGCCCGAGCTTCCTCGGGCGTCATCCGCCTTACTGCCGCACCGGTTTCTTCGCCAATTTGCGCTGCAGCGTGCGCCGATGCATGTTGAGCGCGCGCGCCGTCGCGGAAATATTGCCGTTGTTCTCCGCCAGCGCGCGCTGGATGTGCTCCCATTCGAGCCGAGCAACCGAAAGCAGCGTCGGGTTCTCGATCGCCTCTTCGGCCGTCTGCTCGCTCGCCTGCTCGTGCAGCGCGGAAAGAATCGACTCGACGTTCGCCGGCTTCGCGAGATAGTTGTCCGCGCCGTCCTTCACCGCCTGCACGGCCGTCGCGATGCTCGCATAGCCGGTCAGCACGAGAATGCGCGCGTCCGGTTGCAGGTCGCGCAGCGGCGCGACGAGGCGCAGGCCGGAATCGTTGCCCAAGTGAAGATCGACGGTGATCATGCCGAATTTGTGCTGGTTGGCGAGCTTCAGCGCTTCGTCCGCATTGTGTGCCTGATGCGGCGTGAAACCGCGCCGTGTCAGGCCGCGGGCGAGAATGCCGGCAAAGACTTCATCGTCGTCGATGATCAGGAAGTTGGTATCGCTCATGTGTTTCTTCTCCAAAATGCCGCTCGCGTGCGCCTGAGTTCGAGTTCAGGCCGCGCCGCTTCGTTCAGTTCTTGCCGTCTGCGCGGGCGCCGCCACCGCGCCGCGATTCGGCAGGCGCAACACGGCGCACGTGCCGCGCGGCTTGCCGTCGATCAGTTCGATCGAACCTGCGAGCCGCGCCGCCGCCGCGAACGCCAGATATAACCCGACGCCGTGTCCGCCCTGCGTGCTGTCCACCGGTCCGGCGCCCAGCGTGCCGCGCAGCGCGGCAGGAATGCCCGGACCGCGGTCGCACACGTCGAAGCGCACGTAATCCAGTTCGTCGACGGTTTCCGCCGACGCCTGCAGCGTCACCGATTCGCTGCTCGCGCGCGCGGCGTTGTCGAGCAGGATCGTCAAAATCTGTCCGACGGCGACGGCATCGTCGATCGATGCATCCGCGGGCGTCCGGTCGATTTGCGCGAATTTCACCTGCGGATGCCGCAGACGCCATTGCTCGATGAAACTCGACAGCCACTCGTCGAGCGCCTGGCGGCTCGACGGCCCGGTCGCGCGGCTGCGCAGGCGCGCGAGCGCGGACGTGCACAAAGCCATCTGCTGTTCGAGCAATTCGAAATCGGCCGCGTAGGGCGCGAGGTTCTTGTCGTGTGCGGCGGAATCGCGCAATTCCTCCGACAGCATCGCGATGGTCGAAAGCGGCGTGCCCATTTCGTGCGCGACGGTCGCCGCCTGCACGCCGAGCGCGACGGCCCGTTCATCGCGAAGATGACGCTGCTGCGCGTCGGCGAGCGCGGCGTCGCGCACGCGCAGCGCCCGCGACATGCGCGCGACGAACCAGCCGATCAGCACAACGCTCACCATGAAGTTGACCCACAGGCCCGTGCGGAAATAATCAAACAGATTGGCCGGATTCTCGATGTTGAGCGGCACATAGTTGTAACTAAGCAGCGCGTAACAGGTGACGGCGAAGAGCGCGAGGCAGGTCATCATCGTCCACGGCAGGACGGCGGCGGCGATCGCGAGCGACGGCAGATAAAGCGTGACGAACGGATTGGTCGCGCCGCCGGACAGGAATAGCAGCGCCGACAGCGCGCCGAGGTCGACGAGCATCTGCCCGAACAGTTCGAGATTGGTTTCCGGACGCGCCCGCGCGACGCGCATCCAAGTGAGGCCGTTGAAGACCATTTCGAGCGCGATGACGAGCAGCATCGCGGGCAGCGGAAGCTTCGCGCCGAAGAATATCTGGACGACGGCGATGGTCGTCAGCTGGCCGATGATCGCGAGCGAGCGAAGCCAGAAAAGATGACCGAGATTGACCCGTCCGGTGTTGGTTATGCGATGCATCTGATTGAGTGCGTGTTAGCGCGTGCGCGCTCCGTGCGACATTATCCCGTTTGCATCCCGCCTGCTGCGACATCTGGCGCGATTTGTCGCACCTCGGCACGCGCTCTGCTAACTGGAAGTCGTGCCGCGCCCGGCTTCCGTTGTGAGACACGCGGGACACAGACAACGAATGCCGGGCCGCAATCGATCCAGCGGCAACGCGGGCAGCGACGCGCACCAGCACGACGCATCGCCCGCGAGCGCGCCGCAGCGAAACGTCGCGCCGCAGCGTTCGCAAACCTGCGCGCCCGGCGCTTCGCGTTCGTTCGTTTCCGTGGATGGGTTCATCATCTTGTCATCAATGCCGAAACGATGATCGCACGCCGGAACGCCCGCCGGAAAACGTGGCGCGACCGCGGCAATTCGTCCTGCCGCGGAGCGTCGGTCCTGTACAATTCGGCGTGTTTAAACGCTCCTCGCCTCATTTGCCGCCATGTCCGAGCTACCCGACCTCACGCAAATCGCGCCGACCCTGAAGGCTGAAATCCTGGCCGAGGCGCTGCCCTACATCCGTCAGTATCACGGCAAGACGGTCGTGATCAAATACGGCGGCAATGCCATGACCGAAGAGCGCCTTAAGCAGGGCTTCGCGCGCGACGTCATTCTGCTGAAGCTCGTCGGCATCAATCCGGTGATCGTGCATGGCGGCGGCCCTCAGATCGATCAGGCGCTGAAGAAGATCGGCAAGCAGGGCACGTTCATTCAAGGCATGCGCGTCACCGACGAAGAGACAATGGAAGTCGTCGAGTGGGTGCTCGGCGGCGAAGTGCAGCAGGATATCGTCACGCTGATCAATCACTTCGGCGGCCACGCGGTCGGTCTGACCGGCAAGGACGGCGGCCTGATCCACGCGCGCAAGCTGATGATGCCGGACCGCGACAATCCGGGCCAGTTCATCGACATCGGTCAGGTCGGCGAGGTCGAGGCGATCAATCCGGCGGTCGTCAAGGCGCTGCAGGACGACGCGTTCATCCCGGTCATTTCACCGATCGGCTTCGGCGAAGACGGCCTCTCGTACAACATCAACGCGGACCTCGTCGCGGGCAAGCTCGCCGTCGTGCTGAACGCGGAGAAGCTCGTCATGATGACGAACATCCCCGGCGTGATGGACAAGGAAGGCAATCTGCTCACCGATCTCTCCGCGCGCGAGATCGACGCCCTCTTCGCCGACGGCACCATCTCCGGCGGCATGCTGCCGAAGATTTCGTCCGCGCTGGATGCCGCGAAGAGCGGCGTGCGCTCGGTGCACATCATCGATGGCCGCATCGAACATTCGGTGCTGCTCGAAATCCTGACCGAGCAGCCGTTCGGCACGATGATCCGCTCGCATTGAGCTTGTTCCCTTGCTAAAGACGCCCGCCTTCGCGCGGGCGTTCTTACGATAACGGCGCACGATGACCGCGCAACGCATTTCCCGCCGACGCCGCGTCAAGACGCGCGGCCCCGTCTGGCTCTTCGATCTCGACAACACGCTGCATCACGCGTCGCACGCGGTGTTTCCGGCGATCAATCGCGGCATGACGCAGTACATCATGGATCGCCTGAACGTCGACGTCGACGAGGCGAACCGGCTGCGCGTCGGCTATACCGTGCGTTACGGCGCGACGCTGCTCGGGCTCGTGCGGCATCACGGCGTCGATGCCGCCGACTTCCTGCACGAGGTGCACACGTTTCCCGATCTTGCGTCGATGCTGCGCGCCGAACGCGGCCTCACGCGCATGCTGCGCGCGCTGCCCGGACGCAAGATCGTGCTCACCAACGCGCCGACGCTCTACGCGCGCACGGTGCTCGCGGAACTGGGCATCGCGAAGCTGTTCGAGCGCGTGATTGCCATCGAAGACATGCGCAGCGGCCACCATTGGCGCGCCAAGCCGGATGCGCCGATGCTCCGCCACGCGATGCGCCGCGCGCACGTGCGTCTCGAGGACGCGATTCTCGTCGAGGACACGCGCGGGCATCTGAAGTCGTATCGGCGGCTCGGGATTCGCACCGTGTGGATCGTCGGACATCTGCCGGTCGCGAAAACGTCGAACGGCGGGCTGTCGATTCGCAAGCCCGGTTCCGGGCGGCCGCACTATGTGGATCGCACGGTGCGCTCGCTGCGCGCGCTGACGCAATCGCGCCGATTGCCGCTACATCCGAAATAAGCGGCGCGCGAGTATGTCTTCGAGGTCCGAGCGTGCATCGACGACGAGATGCACGTAAATCGTGTCGCCATCGACCTTGTAGATGATGCGGTTCGTGCCGCTCGGCACTTCGTAATAGCCCGACATGCGAAAGTCGACGAGCTCGGGCGGCGTCGAGCCGTTGCGCGGCGCGGCTTCGATCTCGGCAATGGTTTCCGCGAACTTGTTGCGCGTAGCGGCCCACGCCGTGCCGCCGAACTTGTTGATGACATAGCGCCGGAAATCCTGCAGATCCCGACGCACCGGATCCAGGAAAACGGTCTTCATTTGAAGCCTTCCTCGCGGTCCATGCGCTCGATCTCGGCGAAGACATCGCCGGCGCTCACGCAGTGGCCGGCTTCGATGGTCTTCTGTCCCATCGCGAGAATCTTCAGCAAGGCAAGCGTCTGATGCAGGTCTTCCTAGGACTGCACATCCTGCACGACAACCCTGCCTTCACCGTTCTGCGTGATGAGCATCGGCTCGCGGCTCTCGACGATATTGCGGATCATCTCGGCCGCGCGGCTCTTCAGGTGACTGAGCGGTCTGACCCGGCTCGGTTTCATGTCCTTTCCTCGGGACGACGAGGCGATTAGACAATATAGACGCTAAAGCGGGCCGCATCCAAGGCGCGGCAGATGGCGGCATTATTGACGGCGTTATGACGTTTTCCGCTATACTTCCCCGCTAACGAGATTTTCTCGAACATGAACAGTGCGCCGATTTGCTGACTCGATTGCGGGCGCGCGAACCTCAGTGATCTTTCGCGGGGTTCACTATAAATGCGGCTAAAGAGGTCGTCAGCCGCGCTCGATTTCTCAGGCAGCGCATCGCCGACACCGTTTAGCCGCCAGGTCAAAGGCGGAATGAATGGAATCGATCGGCATCGTCACTCCCCAAACAATGCGCTTCACCGAGCCGCTGCGGATGCAGAACGGCTCGTCGCTCGGCGACTACGAACTCGTCGTCGAAACCTATGGCGAACTGAACGCCGCGCGCTCGAACGCCGTGCTCGTGTGCCATGCGCTGAACGCGTCGCATCACGTCGCCGGCATTCACGCCGATAACCCGAAGAACGTCGGCTGGTGGGACAACATGGTCGGCCCCGGCAAGCCGCTCGACACGAACCGCTTCTTCGTCATCGGCGTGAACAATCTCGGCTCGTGTTTCGGCTCGACCGGACCGATGAGCATCGACGGCGCGACCGGAAAACCGTATGGCGCGAGCTTTCCCGTCGTCACCGTCGAGGACTGGGTGAACGCGCAGGCGCGTCTCGCGGACCGCTTCGGTATCGAGCGCTTCGCGGCCGTGATGGGCGGCAGCTTGGGCGGCATGCAGGCGCTCGCGTGGAGCATGATGTATCCGGAGCGGCTCGCGCATTGCATCGTGGTGGCGTCGACGCCGAAGCTGTCCGCACAGAACATCGCGTTCAACGAGACGGCGCGCTCCGCGATCCTCTCGGACCCCGACTTCCACGGCGGCGATTACTACGCGCACGGCGTGAAGCCGCGCCGCGGCTTGCGCGTCGCGCGGATGATCGGCCACATCACGTATCTGTCGGACGACGACATGGCCGTGAAATTCGGCCGCGCGCTGCGCCGTGCCGAAGGCGCGCTCGACGCGTACAACTTCAATTTCGATGTCGAATTCGAAGTGGAGTCGTATCTGCGCTATCAGGCCGACAAGTTCGCCGAATACTTCGATGCGAACACGTATCTGCTCATCACGCGCGCGCTCGATTATTTCGATCCCGCGAAAGCCTTCGACGGCGATCTAACGAAAGCGCTTGCCAATACATCGGCGAAATATCTCATCACCAGCTTTACGACCGACTGGCGTTTCGCGCCGGCGCGCTCGCGCGAGATCGTGAAGGCGCTGCTCGACAACAAGCGCACGGTGAGCTACGCGGAAATCGACGCGCCGCACGGCCACGACGCCTTCCTGCTCGACGACGCGCGCTATCACAATCTGATGCGCGCCTACTACGAACGCATTGCCACGGAGATCGGCGCATGAACCAGCACACTCTCGATTCCCTCGCGCTGCGCTCGGACTTTCGCGCGATCGCCCGCTGGGTCGAACCGCGCTCGACGGTGCTCGATCTCGGCTGCGGCGACGGTTCGCTGCTGTCGCTGCTCGGTGAAGAACTGGAAGTGAAGGGCTACGGCATCGAAATCAACGATGCCGGCGTGCTCGCGTGCGCGCAAAAAGGCGTGAACGTGATCCAGCAGAATCTCGAAGACGGCTTGCGTCTCTTCGAAGACGACAGCTTCGACTTCGCGATCCTCTCGCAGACGCTGCAGACGATCCATCAGACCGCCGCGATCCTGCGCGAAACGGTGCGCGTCGGACGCGAATGCATTGTGTCGTTTCCGAATTTCGGTTACTGGCAGCATCGGCTTTCGGTGATTCAGGGACGCATGCCGGTGTCGAAATCGCTGCCTTATCAATGGCACAACACGCCGAACGTGCGCGTGCTCACGATCAAGGACTTCGAGGCGCTCGCGCCGGAAGTGGGCATCGAGATTCTGGATCGCGTGGTGCTGCACGGCGGGCAGTCGGTCCGTTGGGGCGCGAACTGGCGTGGTAGTCTTGCGGTCTATCGCGTGAAGCGCCGGTAACATCGACCGGCGGGTTCCCGCATCGACAACCGCCCGTTATCTGACATGCCCGATACGCCACACGAGGCGCCCGCTCTAACTGCTCACGAAGATCATCCCGGATGGCGCGCGTTCCTCAACAAGCGCATCCTCATTTGCGTCTTTCTCGGCTTTACGTCCGGATTGCCGCTCTTCACGCTTTATAGCCTGTTGCAGGCGTGGCTCACGACCGCGCACATCAACGTCAAGGAGATCGGTCTCTTCGCGCTGATCGGACTTCCGTACACGTGGAAATTCGTCTGGTCGCCGCTGATGGACCGTTTCATTCCGCGCTTTCCCGGCTGGAGTCCGGGCAGGCGGCGCGGCTGGATGTTCGTCACGCAAGTGCTCGTGATGATCGCGATCGGCTCGTTCGGCTTCTTCTCGCCCGAGCAGAATCTCTGGGCCGTCGCCGCGATCGCCGCGCTCGTCGCGTTCTTCAGCGCGAGTCAGGATATCGTCATCGATGCCTATCGCCGCGAGCTCCTCGCCGACACCGAACAAGGGCTCGGCAACGCGGTGCACGTCAACGCATATAAGGTCGCGGGACTCGTGCCCGGTTCGCTGTCGCTGATTCTCGCGACCGTCCTGCCGTGGAAAAGCGTCTTTCTGATCACCGCCGCGTTCATGCTGCCGGGGCTCATCATGACGCTCGTCGTGAAGGAGCCGCAGATTCATGGCGCGCCGCCGAAAAATCTGCGCGAGGCGATCGTCGAGCCGTTTCACGAGTTCGTCACGCGTGACGGCTGGCGCGCGGCGCTGCTCGTGCTCAGTTTCATCTTCCTGTACAAGCTCGGCGATACGATGGCCACCGCGCTCGCGACGAAGTTCTTCATCGACGTCGGATTCTCGCTCGCGCAGATCGGCGTGATCGCGAAAGCGGTCGCGTTCTGGGCGAGCATCGCGGGCGGCTTGCTCGGCGGCATCGCGCTCGTGAAGATCGGCATTGCGCGCGGATTGTGGATCTTCGGCATTCTGCAGATCGTCGCGACGCTCGGCTTCGCATGGCTCGCGAAGATCGGGCCGTCGCCGTTCGCGCTCGGCGTGCTGTACGGCTTCGAAACCTTCGCGACGGGTCTCACGCTCGCGACGTTCACGGCGTATATCGCGAGCACGACCGACCCGCGCTACACCGCGACCCAATTCGCGCTCTTCACGAGCCTCGCGGCCGTGCCGCGCACCTTCGCGGCGGCGGGCAGCGGCTACATCGTGAATGAAACCGGCTGGTTTCCGTACTTCATGATCTGCGTCGCGCTGTCCATTCCGGGCATGTTACTGTTGCCCAAGATCGCGCCCTGGAGAATTCGACGATGACGGTTTCTTTCAAGCTTCGCGCCTTGGTTTGCGCATGGACATGGGCGTCGCTCGCCCCTTCGTCCGCGTATGCCCAGGACGAACAAAAGACGCCGCCGCCGTACTCCGCACCGAACAACCAGATCCGTTTCGGCAATACGGCGCTGTTTCGCAACCTGATTGCGCCCGCGACGCTCGAAGCGCAGGCCGCCGACGAATACGCGCAGGTCATCCACGATGCCGAGCGCAACAAGACGCTGCTCCCCGATACCAACCCGCTCGTCAAACGCGTGCGCGATATCGCGAATCACGAGATTCCGTTCGCGCTCAAGTGGAACGATCGCGCGAAGAGCTGGAAGTGGGAGATCAACGTCATCAAGTCGGCCGACGAGCGCATGGTCTGCCTGCCGGGCGGGAAGATCGTCGTGTACAGCGGGCTGATCGACAAGCTGCATCTGAACGACAACGAGATCGGCATGATGATCGGCCATGAAATCGCGCACGCGTTGCGCGAGCATGCGCGCGAGCGGCTCGGGCGGCAGCAGGCGGCGCAGCTCTCGTCGAACGGCATGCCGCAGCTTTTCGGCTTTTCGAATTACGCGTCGCAGCAGCCCGATATCGGCGATGAACTGCTGACGATGCGCTATTCCCCCGCCGACGAAACCGAAGCCGACGTGATCGGCAGCGAGATCGCGTCGCGCGCGGGCTACGATCCGCGCGCGGCCGTCACGTTGTGGAACAAGATCGATTCGGGCACGCGCCGCGCGGACGATGGCTTCATCTGGCTGCATCCGTACGGGCCAGATCGCCGGCAGGATCTGCTCAAACGCATGCCGGACATGATGCCGCTCTATGCGAAGGCGGTCGGCAAGACCATCGATCAGTTGCCGAATTACGCCGGGATGGGGCGGTTCAAGAAGAGCGGGCGCTAGCTCACTTCTTCTTCGCGATCTTCCAGTCGTAATCGATCGTCAGCGGCGCGTGGTCGCTGAACTTGATATCCCGGAAAATCGACGTCTTCTTCGCGGTCGCGGCGACTTCCTTCGTCGCGATCTGATAATCGATACGCCACCCGACGTTCTTCGCATACGCCTGGCCGCGATTGCTCCACCACGTATATTGCTCGGGACGCTGATCGAGCGTGCGGAATACATCGACATAACCGACGTCGTCGAAAAGCTTCGTGAGCCACGCGCGTTCTTCGGGCAAACAACCGGAATTCTTCTGGTTGCTCTTCCAGTTCTTGATGTCGATTTCCTTGTGCACGATATTTACATCGCCGCACAGGATGACTTCGCGCTCCTTCGAAAGCGCGTCCAGATGCGGCATGAACTCGTCCATGAAGCGATACTTCGCCTGCTGACGCTCGTCGCCGCTCGAACCCGACGGCACATACACCGACACGACCGACAACTTGCCGAAACGCGCTTCGACATAGCGCCCTTCCGGATCGAACTCTTCCGAACCGAAGCCGATGATCACGTCATCCGGTTCGTGGCGCGTGTACAGACCGGCGCCGCTGTAGCCCTTCTTCACCGCGTGCTGGAAATAGCCCTGGAAACCGTGCGGCGCGAGAAATTCCGGCGTCAGATCGTCCTGCGAGCATTTGATTTCCTGAACGCACACGACGTCGGATTTCTGCTCTCCGAACCAGTCGAAGAAACCTTTCTTGGCGGCCGAACGGATGCCGTTGAGATTGGCGGTTATCACGCGAAACATGTTCTTCCTTTTTGATCTTGATTATTCGACCTTCACGCCCTTCAGCGATTCTTTCGCCGGCGGGAATTCGAGCTTCATGTCCTGCATCGTGCGCAACAGCAGCTCTGCGACCATCACGTTGCGATGCGTCTTCGAATTGCCCGGAATGATGTACCAAGGCGCGTAATCCGTCGATGTCGCCGCGAGCGCGTCGGCGTATGCGCCCTGATAGTCGTCCCATTGCTTGCGCGCTTCGAGGTCGGAGACGTCGAACTTCCAGTGTTTCGTCGGATCGTCGATGCGCGCCTGCAGTCGCTCGCGCTGCTCGTCCTTCGAAATGTGCAGGAAGCATTTGACGATGGTCGTGCCGCTGTCAGCGAGCAGCGCCTCGAATTCGCGAATATGCCGATAACGCCGTTCGCATTCGTCGGCATCGATCGACCTCAACACGCGCGGCACGAGCACGTCTTCGTAGTGACTGCGGTTGAAGATCGCGAATTCGCCGGCCATCGGCGCCTGCGCGTGCACGCGCCACAGAAAATCGTGCGCGGCCTCGCGCTCGGACGGCGCGCGAAACGGCACGATGCGCAAGCCGAGCGGATCGACATCGTGAAACACCGCGCGCACCGTGCCGTCCTTGCCGCTCGTGTCCATGCCCTGCAGCACGAGCAGCACGCGCCGGCGGCGCTGCGCGTGCAGTTTCTCCTGAAGATCGTCGAGCTGCACGCCGATCGCCGTGAGACGCTCGCGGTCGATGTCCTTCGTGCCGCTGGAAAACGGCTTCGCGGACGGATCGATCGCGCTCAGGTCGAATGGCTTGCGCTTCTTGCCGGCGTCGAAGAAAGGCACACGGAAGTCGTCGAGTTCGGGTTTTTTTGCCATATTTTTGTGATCACCAAAAAGAAAGGCCGTCGCCTAGCTTAACCGGCAACGGCCCTGTCTTTCACGCACCGAAACAATCAGCCGAGTTTCTTCTTCAAAAGCTCGTTCACCTGCTGCGGATTCGCCTTGCCCTTGGTCGCCTTCATCGCCTGACCGATCAGCGCGTTGAACGCCTTCTCCTTGCCCGCGCGGAATTCCTCGACCGACTTCTGGTTTGCAGCAAGCACCTCGTCGATGATCGCTTCGAGCGCGCCGGTGTCGGAAATCTGCTTCAAACCCTTCGCGTCGATGATGCGATCCGCGGCGGCATCGTCGGTCGCCTTCTCTTCCCAGATCGTCTGGAAAATGTCCTTCGCGATCTTGTTGGAGATGGTGCCATCGGCGATGCGCTGAATGATGAGCGCGAGCTGCGCAGCCGATACCGGCGATTCGCTGATATCGAGCGATTCGCGATTCAGTTGCGCGGAGACGTCGCCCATCATCCAGTTCGCGGCGATCTTCGCCTGGGCCGCGCCCGCCTTCTGCACGAGCGCTTCGAAGTAGGACGCCATCGCCTTCGACGAAGTCAGCACGCCCGCGTCATACGGCGTCAAACCGTACGTGTCGACGAAACGCTTCTGCATGTCCGCCGGCAGCTCGGGCATCTCGCCCTTCACGCGATCGATCCACGATGCATCGATCACGAGCGGCATCAGATCGGGATCGGGAAAATAGCGGTAATCGTGCGCGTCTTCCTTGCTGCGCATCGAACGCGTTTCGCGCTTGTCCGGGTCATAAAGACGCGTTTCCTGAACCACCGTGCCGCCGTCTTCGATCAGCTCGATCTGACGGCGCACTTCGTACTGGATCGCTTCTTCGAGAAAGCGGAACGAGTTCAAGTTCTTGATCTCGGCGCGCGTGCCGAATTCCTTCTGGCCGACCGGGCGCACCGAGACGTTCGCGTCGCAACGGAACGAGCCTTCCTGCATGTTGCCGTCGCAGATGCCGAGCCACACGACGAGACCGTGCAGTGCCTTCGCATACGCGACCGCTTCCGCGGCGCTGCGCATTTCCGGCTCAGTGACGATTTCGAGCAGCGGCGTGCCCGCGCGGTTCAGGTCGATGCCCGTCATGCCCGCGAAGTCTTCGTGCAGCGACTTGCCTGCGTCCTCTTCGAGGTGCGCGCGCGTCAGGTTGATGGTCTTCTCGTACGCTTCCTTGCCCGCCTTCTCGTTGGCCGGCACCTGAATCGTGATCTGCCCGCCCTGCACGACCGGAATCTCGTACTGGCTGATCTGATAGCCCTTCGGAAGATCCGGATAGAAGTAGTTCTTGCGCGCGAAGATGCTGCGCGGCGCGATGTGCGAACCGATCGCGAGACCGAAGCGGATCGCGCGCTCGACGGCGCCGCGGTTCATCACAGGCAACACGCCGGGCAACGCGAGATCGACGGGACTCGCCTGCGAATTCGGGCTCGCGCCGAACTGCGTGGGCGCGCCGGAAAAAATCTTGGAGACGGTGGAAAGCTGCGCGTGCGTTTCCAGACCGATGACGACTTCCCACTGCATGTTCACACTCCCGATGCCAATGTCGATGCAGGTGCCTTGCGGTGCCAGTCGGTCGCGCGCTGATAAGCGTCGGCGACCTGGAGCATCCGGGCTTCGTTGAAATAGTTGCCGATGATCTGCAGACCGACCGGCCGATTCGCATTCGCGCCCGCGCCGAAACCGCACGGCACGCTCATGCCGGGCAGGCCCGCGAGGCTCACGGAAAGCGTGTAGATATCGGCGAGATACATCTGCACGGGATCGTCGGCCTTCTCGCCGAGATTCCACGCGACCGACGGCGCGACCGGTCCCATGATGACGTCGCACTGCTTGAACGCTTCCTGGAAATCGCGCGCGATGATGCGGCGAATCTTCTGCGCCTGCAGGTAGTACGCGTCGTAATAACCGTGCGACAACACGTACGTGCCGACGAGAATCCGCCGCTTCACTTCCGGCCCGAAGCCTTCCGCGCGCGACTTCTTGTACATGTCGAGCAGATCGCGGTACTCGGCCGCGCGATGCCCGTAGCGCACGCCATCGAAGCGCGACAGATTCGACGATGCCTCCGCCGGCGCGATGATGTAGTACACGGGAATCGAAAGCTCGGTCTTCGGCAGCGACACTTCGACGAGCGTCGCGCCGAGCGCTTCGTATTGCTTCAATGCGGCGTCGATGGACGCGCGCACGTCGTCGGCGAGACCCGTGCCGAAATACTCCTTCGGCATGCCGATGCGCAGGCCCTTCAGCGGCTTGCCGGCATCATCGCTGCCGTTCCACGTCTTGCCGAGATAGCGCGTGTAGTCTTCGTTCTCGCGTTGAAGGCTCGTGGAATCGCGCTCGTCGAAGCCGCCCATCGCGTTCAGCAGCAGCGCGCAGTCGTGCGCCGTTTGCGCCATCGGGCCGCCCTGATCCAGCGACGACGCGAACGCGATCATTCCATAACGCGAAACGCGGCCATACGTCGGTTTGATGCCGGTGATGCCGGTGAACGAAGCGGGCTGGCGGATGGAGCCGCCGGTGTCCGTGCCGGTCGCGGCGGGCGCGAGACGCGCGGCCACGGCAGCAGCCGAACCGCCCGACGAACCGCCCGGCACGGCCTTCATATCCCACGGATTCTTCACCGCGCCGAAGTACGAATTCTCGTTGGACGAGCCCATCGCGAACTCGTCCATGTTGGTCTTGCCGAGCGTGACCATACCGGCTTTCGCGAGGCGATCGACGACGGTCGCATCGAACGGACTCGAATAGTTTTCGAGCATGTGCGAGCCGGCGGTCGATGTCCAGCCGCGCGTGACGAAGACGTCCTTGTGCGCGATCGGCAAGCCGGTGAGCGCGCCCGCGCGGCCTTCGCCGATGAGCGCGTCGGCGGCTTTCGCCTGTTCGAGCGTGAGCGCGGCGTCGACGCCGATGAACGCGTTCAGTTCCTTCGCGCCCTCGATGCGCCGCAGATACGACTGCGCCAGTTCGACCGCGGATACTTCCTTCGAGTCAAGCGCGGCGCGCAGTTCGGTCAAGCTTTTCTGATGCATTGCAGTTTCCTGATGAGCGCGGTGTGAATCACGCGCTGACGCTGAATGTTTGATGCTTATTCGATGACTTTGGGCACGAGATAGAGCCCGTCTTGCACGGCGGGCGCGCAACGCTGGAACTCTTCGCGTTCGACACGCTCTGAGACAGCGTCGTCACGCAGACGCAGCGCGACTTCCTCGATCTGCTCGATCGGGTGCGCGAGCGGTTCGATGCCGGTCGTGTCGACGGCCTGCATCTGCTCGACGAGACCGAAAAAATCGTTGAGCCGCGTGAGCGTGGGCTCGGCTTCGTGGTCGGGCAATTCGAGCCGCGCGAGGTGCGCGATGCGTTTTACGTCGGTCAGGGTCAAAGACATGGATTCACCGGAGAAAGCGTGGACAGCCTCAATCTCGAAAACTTTCGCTGCAGCAGCCAGTTGCGATCTTGAAAGGAGCCCTCGGAAACAGGTCTGGCGATGGCAAAAACTGCCATCCTTTTCCTATAGATACCCACAAATTATAAGGTATCATTACACGTTCGACTCACCTCTGGAACGGCTTGTCGGCGGCTTTCTCCCGCATTTGATGGATTCCGAGAAACGTTTGCGTCCAGCGTTCCGTTCTGCAGTAGATTTCTTCCCGGATTTGCCCTTCCCGGCGAGCGTTCGCCGCCCCGGCAAACCGTTATTTTTTCCGCTGCCGTCCCCGGCGCTCCTCGCGACGAACGGCCACCCAGCGAGACAGGATTTTTGAATGTTCGGTTTTTTGCGCAGCTATTTCTCCAACGACCTGGCGATTGACCTCGGCACCGCCAACACGCTGATCTACATGCGCGGCAAGGGCATCGTCCTCGACGAACCCTCGGTCGTTTCGATTCGCCAGGAAGGCGGCCCCAACGGCAAGAAGACCATTCAGGCGGTCGGCAAGGAAGCCAAGCAGATGCTCGGTAAAGTGCCGGGCAACATCGAGGCCATTCGCCCGATGAAGGACGGCGTGATCGCCGACTTCACCGTCACCGAGCAGATGATCAAGCAGTTCATCAAGACCGCTCACGAATCCCGCATGTTCTCGCCGTCGCCGCGCATCATCATCTGCGTGCCGTGCGGCTCCACTCAAGTCGAGCGCCGCGCGATCAAGGAAGCGGCACACGGCGCGGGCGCCTCGCAGGTCTATCTGATCGAAGAGCCGATGGCCGCGGCAATCGGCGCGGGCCTGCCGGTTTCGGAAGCAACGGGCTCGATGGTCGTCGACATCGGCGGCGGCACGACGGAAGTCGGCGTCATCTCGCTGGGCGGCATCGTGTACAAGGGCTCGGTGCGCGTCGGCGGCGACAAGTTCGACGAGGCCATCGTCAACTACATCCGCCGCAACTACGGCATGCTGATCGGCGAGCAAACAGCCGAAGCCATCAAGAAGGAAATCGGCTCGGCGTTCCCCGGCTCCGAAGTGAAGGAAATGGAAGTCAAGGGCCGCAATCTGTCGGAAGGCATTCCGCGCAGCTTCACCATTTCGAGCAATGAAATTCTCGAAGCGCTGACCGACCCGCTGAACCAGATCGTGTCGTCGGTGAAGATCGCGCTCGAACAGACGCCGCCGGAACTCGGCGCGGACATCGCGGAGCGCGGCATGATGCTGACGGGCGGCGGCGCGCTCCTGCGCGACCTCGACCGCCTGCTCGCGGAAGAAACCGGCCTGCCGGTGCTCGTCGCCGAAGATCCGCTGACTTGCGTGGTGCGTGGCTCGGGCATGGCGCTCGAGCGCATGGACAAGCTCGGCAGCATCTTCTCGTACGAGTGATCTGCTGCTTCGGGCGTCCGGATATCGACGCAACGCCGAAGCACGCTTGCAAGCACCCGCGTAACGCGACGCGCGCATGGCCCGGCCTCTGTCCGGGCCGTTGTCGGAACAGCGTAGGGCAGGTTTCGCCGCCGGCGAAGTGACCTGCAGCATCGATCCATCCGTTCACGCCCTCGGCGCCGACCATGGAATACAGTCCGCCGCCCCTTTTCAAGCAAGGCCCTTCCGCGCTCGCGCGCCTGATTTTCTTCGTGGTGCTCGCCATCGCGCTGCTCATCTCGGACGCTCGCTTCAGCACGCTGGAAATCGTTCGCGGGATGCTCGGCGCCGGGCTGTATCCGTTGCAGCGCGCGGCGCTGGTGCCGCGCGACATCTTCATGGGCGCCGCCGATCTCGCCGTGACCAGCGCGACGCTGCGCAGCGAAAACCGCAAGCTCAGCGACAAGAATCTGGAGCTTTCCGTCAAGGCGGGCGACGCGGCCCAGCTCGCCATCGAGAACGCGCATCTGCGCGCGCTGCTGAATCTGCAATCGCGCGCAACGACCGAAGAAACGCCCGCCGAAATTCAATACGACACACGCGATCCGTTCACGCAGAAAGTCGTGATCGGCAAGGGTTCGCAGCAGAATATCCAGGACGGCGCGCCCGTCGTCACCGAAGACGGCGTGATCGGTCAGGTGACGCGCGTGTTTCCGCTGCAATCCGAAGTCACGCTGCTCACCGATAAAGACCAGGCCGTGCCCGTCCAGATCTCGCGCACCGGCTTGCGCAGCGTGATTTACGGCACGCCGAAGGGCGACACGCTCGATCTTCGCTTCGTGCCGATCAGCGCCGACGTCCAAGCCGGCGACGAACTCGTGACGAGCGGCCTCGACGGCATCTATCCGCCGGGACTGCCGGTCGCGAAGGTGCTGCGCGTCGACAAGCAGGCAGATACGGCGTTCGCGCGCGTCGTCTGCGTGCCGATCGCGGCCGTGCGCGGCGCGCGCCAGTTGCTCGTGCTGCACTACAACTTGAATCAGCCGCCGAATCCGGTCGAAGTCGAAGCAGCCGCGGCCGCCAAGGAAGCGAAGGAAAACAAGGGCAAGAAGAAGCCCGCGCCGAAGGCTGCCGCCGCAGCGGGCGCGAGCGGCGCTTCCGCTCCGGTGCCGGGTTCTGCGCCAGCGGCTGCAACACCGGCAGCGCCCGCGCCCGCGAAGCCGTCGGAGAAGGCGGCCGACCCGAAAGCTGCATCGGGCGCGGCGGCGAAACCGTCGAAGAAGGCGCATGCGCCGAAACCCGCATCATCGGGAGCCGCGCGATGAACCGTCCGCAATACATCCTGCAGCCGGTCAATCCGTACTTCATCACGTTCAGCCTGGCCGCCGCGTTCCTGCTGAACCTCATGCCGTGGGGACGGCTCATCGGCGTGCCGGATTTCGTCGCGCTCGTGCTGCTGTTCTGGAACGTGCATCAACCGCGCAAGGTCGGCATGGGCATCGCGTTCATGCTCGGCATCCTGATGGACGTGCACAACGCGAATCTCCTTGGCGAACACGCGCTGGCCTACACGCTGCTTTCGTACGGCGCGATCACGATTCATCGCCGCGTGCTGTGGATGACACTGCCCGTGCAGATGTTCGTCGTCGCGCCGCTGCTGGTGGGCGCGCATCTCGTGCCTTTCATCATCCGCCTCATGACGGGCGCCGCGTTCCCCGGCTGGAGCTATCTCATCAACGGATTCGTCGAAGCGCTGCTCTGGCCGATCGCGAGCTTCCTCCTGCTGATGCCGCAACGCCGCGCCGCCGACCCGGACGATACGCGTCCAATCTGAGTCTTGCCGCGCGGCGCCGGGTCGGCGAAAAAACCGCCGCGCGCGAACTACACTTGAATCGCGAGCACACCGCGAAAGCTGCATGACCGAAATCAAGAACACCGAGCAACAGTTGTCGAAGTTCCGCCTGCGCGTCGCGGCGGCGGGACTGTTCGTGTTCATCTGCTTCGGGCTGATCGGGCTGCGCTTCCTCTATCTGCAGGTCTGGCATTTCAGCAAATACTCGTTGCAGGCAAACGAGAACCGCATTTCGGTCGCGCCGATCGTGCCGAATCGCGGCATCATCACCGACCGCAACGGGGTCGTGCTGGCGAAGAACTATTCGGCGTACACGCTCGAAATCACGCGCTCCAAGATCAACGGCACGCTCGACGAAACCATCGACGAGCTGTCGCAAGTCATTCCGATCGACGCGCGCGACCGCCGCCGTTTTAAGAAGCTTCTCGAGGACTCGAAGAATTTCGAAAGCCTGCCGATTCGCACGCGTCTCACCGACGAGGAGGTCGCCAAGTTCACGGCGCAGCGTTTCCGCTTTCCCGGCGTCGAAGTGCGCGCGCGCCTGTTCCGCCAATATCCGCTCGGCACGACCGCAGCGCATGTGATCGGCTATATCGGGCGCATTTCGCAGCGCGATCAGGAGCGCATCGACGACGCGAGCGACGCCAACGACGAAAGCTCGGATCACTACGATCCGCGCCTCGACGCCAACAATTACAAGGGCACGGATTACGTCGGCAAGATCGGCGTCGAGCAGAGCTACGAAACGGAGCTGCACGGCCTGACCGGTTTCGAGGAAGTGGAAGTGACCGCGGGCGGCCGTCCGGTACGCACGATGTCGCGCACGCAGGCGACGCCGGGCAACAATTTGCAGTTGTCGCTGGATATCGGCTTGCAGCAGGTCGCGGAGCAGGCATTCGCGGGCAAGCGCGGCGCGCTCGTCGCGATCGAGCCATCGACCGGCGACGTGCTCGCATTCGTCTCCGCGCCGAGTTTCGATCCGAATTCGTTCGTCGACGGCATCGATCAGCAAACCTGGGACGCGCTCAACAATTCGCCGGATCATCCGCTCTTGAATCGTCCGCTGCACGGCACGTATCCGCCGGGCTCGACTTACAAGCCGTTCATGGCGCTCGCCGCGTTGTCGCTGCACAAGCGCACGCCGGGCTGGGGCTTCCAGGATCCGGGCTACTTCACGTTCGGCGGCCACACGTTCCGCAACGACGTGCGCTCGGGTCAGGGCTGGGTGGACATGAACCGCGCGATCGTCGTGTCGAACGACACGTACTTCTACATGCTCGCGCGCGATCTCGGCGTCAATGCGATGGCCGGCTTCATGAAGCCGTGGGGCTTCGGCCAGATCACCGGCATCGATATCGCGGGCGAGGCGAAGGGCATTCTTCCGTCGACGGAATGGAAGCGCAAGGCGTACCGCAAGCCCGAGCAGCAGAAATGGTACGAAGGCGAGACGATCAGTCTCGGCATCGGGCAGGGCTACAACTCGTTCACGATCCTGCAACTCGCGCACGCGACGGCGACGCTCGCGAATAACGGCGTCGTGATGAAGCCGCACCTCGTGCGCAACATCGAGAATCCGATCAACAAGGACCTGCGCGCGGTCGTGCGCGATCCGAGCAACAAGATTCCGGTGCAGCAGAAGGACATCGACGTCATCAAGCACGCAATGGAAGGCGTCGTGACGAACGGCACGGCAGCGAAGGTTTTCGCGGGTGCGCCCTATCTCGCGGCGGGCAAGACGGGCACGGCACAGGTCTATTCGCTGCAGGGCGCGAACTATCGGGGCCACGGCGGAACGGCCGAGCATCTGCGGGACCATGCGTTGTTCATCGCGTTCGCGCCGGCGGAGCAGCCGAAGATCGCGATCGCGCTGATCGTCGAAAACGGCGGCTGGGGCGCGGAGTCCGCCGGTCCGATCGCGCGCAAGGTGCTCGACTATTACCTCGTCGACCGTCTCAAGCCGGGCGCGGAAGCGGCGGCGGTCGCAGCGGCGGCTTCGGCCACGACCGAAGCGACCGTGCCGGTCATCGGCGGCACGCAACCGCCCGCCGCCGTCGCGCTGCCCGCGTCGGTCGCGAATTCGTCGCCGGCGTTTTCGCCGCAAGCGGCGTCGAATCCGGATGTCGCGAAGGCGGCGTCGGCGCCTGCGGCATCCGCTCCGAAAGTCTCGAAACCGCGCGCTGCGTCGGCGCCGCCCGCTGCGCCTGCGGCTGCGGTGCCTGCATCGACGCCCGGCCGATCGCCCGCGCCGAAGAAGCGCCCGAGCGAGCCGACGCCCACCATGGTGCGCAGCAACGAAAACGACGGGGTGCGCGTTCTCGCGCCGTCCGGCGGCATCGACGAGTAAAGGAAACCGCCATGCAACTGCACGTCCAATTCGACAAGCGCGAGCTGCTGGACCGCGCCAAGCGCATGTTCGCGGGCTTCGACAAGCCGCTCGCGCTGATCGTGTTCCTGCTGCTCGGCGTCGGAATCGTGACGCTCTATAGCGCCAGCCTCGACATGCCGGGCCGCGTCGAAGACCAGTTGCGCAACATCATGCTGACCTTCGGCCTGATGTGGATACTCGCCAACATTCCGCCGCAAACGCTGATGCGCTTCGCCGTGCCGCTCTATACGGTCGGCGTCGCGTTGCTGATCGCGGTCGCCGCGTTCGGCCTGACGCGCAAGGGCGCGAAGCGCTGGCTCAATGTCGGCGTGGTGATCCAGCCATCGGAAATCATGAAGATCGCGATGCCGCTGATGCTCGCGTGGTACTACCAGAAGCGCGAAAGCAACATTCGCTGGTGGGATTACATCGTCGGCTTTCTCATTCTGATGCTGCCCGTCGGCCTGATCGCGAAGCAGCCGGACCTCGGCACCGCCGTGCTCGTGTTCGCGGCGGGCATGTTCGTCATCTATTTCGCGGGGCTGAGTTTCAAGCTGATCCTGCCGGTGCTGATCGCGGGCGTCATCGCGGTGGCGGGCGTCGCGACGTTCCAGGAAAAGATTTGTCAGCCCGAAGTCGTCTGGCCGATGATGCACGACTACCAGAAGCATCGCATCTGCACGCTGCTCGATCCGACTTCCGATCCGCTCGGCAAAGGCTTCCACACGATTCAGGCGGTGATTGCGATCGGCTCCGGCGGCACGCTCGGCAAGGGCTGGCTGAAGGGCACGCAGGCGCACCTCGAGTTCATCCCCGAGAAACACACCGACTTCATTTTCGCCGTGTTCTCCGAAGAGTTCGGGCTCGCGGGCGGGCTCGTGCTGCTCTTTCTTTATATGGCGCTCATCGCGCGCGGACTGTTCATCGCGGCGAACGGAGCGACCTTCTTCGGGCGATTATTGGCGGGATCGCTCACGCTCGCGTTCTTTACTTACGCGTTCGTCAACATCGGCATGGTGAGCGGGATCCTGCCGGTGGTCGGCGTGCCGCTGCCCTTCATGAGTTACGGCGGAACCGCGCTGACGACGCTCGGCGTCGCGGCCGGGCTCATCATGAGCGTCGCGCGGCAAAAGCGGTTGATGCAGAGTTAGCGGGCTATCTTCCGCCACATGAGCCGCGGCTTCGACCGCGGTTTTTTTTATCGACGCGCGCCGTCACTGGGCTTCTGCTGCTCGAGTTCGGTGCTGAGCTGCAGATACTTGAGCTTCGCCGCCGGATCGCCCTGCGCGGCCGCTGCCGCGTAATAAGCCCGCGCGACATTCAGATTGCGTTCGACGCCATCGCCGCCGCGCTCGTAGAACGATCCCGCGACGTATTGCGCCGTCATGTCGCCGCCTTCCGCAGCCTTCTTGTACCAGGTGAACGCCTGCGTGTTGTCGCGCGCGGTGCCGCGTCCGTCGAGGAACTGGTTGGCGAGCGCGAGTTCGGCCTGTACGTGACCCTGATTCGCCGCGCGCAGGAACCAGCGATGCGCCTCCGCCGGATCTTTCTCGACGAACTGGCCGTCGTCGTACATCTTGCCGTACACGTATTGCGCGTGCGTCATGTTGGCGTCGGCGGCGCGGCGCAGCCATTTCTTGCCTTCGGGCACATCCGCCGGGCCGCCCTCGCCGTTGAGCAGCATCATCGCGTAGTTGAATTCGGCGAGGCGGCTGCCTCTTTGCGCCGCACGCCGAAACTCCGAGCGCGCCGCGACGAAATTGCCCGCGTTGTAATCGGCGACGGCGTTTTGCGTCGCGATGTCGGTCGGCTTCGGCGCGTTGTCGGCGCGTGCCGCACCGGCGAGCGCCAGCGCGATGATCGCAGCGGCGGCGGCTTTCATGATCTCGCCTCCTGCAACGCCTGACGCGTCGCCTTCAACAGCCACATTACATCCGCGCCGATCGCGACGAGCTTGATGCCCGCCTGCGCGTACTGCTTCGCGCTCGCGGCATCGAGTGCGAAGATGCCGCTCGCGATGCCCGCGCGATTCGCCGCGTCGACGATCTTCGTGATCGCCGCCTGCACATCCGGATGCTTGCCGTCGCCGAGATGACCGAGGCTCGCGGCCAGATCCGCCGGCCCGATGAACAGGCAATCGACGCCCGGCGTCGCGGCAATTTCATCGACGGCTTCGAGCGCCGCGACCGATTCGATCTGCACGATCGTCGCAATCTGCGCATTCGCGCTCGCCATGTAATCGCGACGCATACCGTATGCCGCCGCGCGCACCGCGCCCGCCACGCCGCGCAGGCCGTGCAGCGCCGCTTCGGTCGGATATTGCGTCAGCCTCACGATGCGCGCCGCCTCTTCCGCCGATTGCACGTTCGGGAACATCAGCGTGCGCGCGCCTGCGTCGAGCGCGCGCTTGACGAGCCAGCCTTCGTTCGCCGGCACGCGCACGATCGGCTCGCTCGGCAGATGCGCGGCGGCGATCGCGCGCAACTGGGCGACGACGTCGGCGCTATCGTTCGGCGAGTGCTCCATGTCGATGCAGAGCCAGTCGAAGCCCGCGTGCGCGAGCGCTTCGGCGGCATCGGCGCTGCCTAGCGACAGCCACAGGCCGAACAACGTGCCCGGTTCGGAGAAGCGCTGCTTGAGGGGATTGGTGAAGGTGCTCATCGCGCGTCTCCTTCGAGCGTTTGAAGGACGGCCACGCGCGGCCACTGGAAAAACGGATGAAGTGACGGCATGCGTGCGCTCCGTGTCTCGCCGCCTCGGAGGATGGGCGACTCATCGGACGATCATACCGTGACAAAAGCACGCGCGCCGGAGGTGCTTCCGGCCGCGCGCACGCCTGAAATCAGCCGCGCGCGACGTCGGCCCAGCAGTTCGGCGTTTCGTACAGACGCACGCGCTTCAGCTTGAGATTGACGCCGTAGTGCGCGTCATAGACTTCCGCGAGAATGTTGAACGCGACGGCCGCGAGGTTCTCGACGGTCGGAATGCGATCGAGCACGACGGTCTTGTGATCCGACAGCGTCTGCAGAAATTCGCGCACCTTGACATCGCCCTCGTAGACGATGAACGCGTGATCCCATTTGTTGACGAGATGCTCCATCGCGAGCGCTTTCACGTCGGCGAAGTCCATCACCATGCCGCGATCGGGCGCGCCTTCCACATCGACGAGATCGCCTTGTAGCGTGATTTCGAGCACGTAGCGATGCCCGTGCAGATTGCGGCACTGGCTGCGGTGATCGGGAATGCGGTGGCCCGCATCGAATTCGAGTTTTCGGGTAATCGTCTGCACGGCGTTCAGGGGATATTCAGGTATTTGTGCGTCTGCATCGACAGGCGCCACTTCGGATGCCGCTTGCACCAGTCGATCGCGAGCTTCGTGTTGATGTCGCGCGATGCGTTGTCCATCGGTTGCACGAGAAAGTATTCGAAGTCGAGCTTTTCGTACTCGGCAAGACGCTGGTTGTCCTGCGGCACCACGACTTTCAGCTCGTTGCCTTTCGTCACGACAAGCGGCGCGTCGGCTTTCGGACTCACGCAAATCCAGTCGATGCTCTCGAGCACCGGCAGCGAACCGTTCGTTTCGATCGCCATTTCGAAGCCGGCTTCGTGCAGCGCATCGACGAACGGCTGGTCGATCTGCAGCATCGGCTCGCCGCCCGTGCACACGACGAATTTGTGCGCCTCGCCTTCCGGCCACAGCGATGCGATCTTCGCGACGAGTTCCGCCGGCGTTTTGTACTTGCCACCGTTTTCGCCATCGGTGCCGACGAAATCGGTGTCGCAAAACTGGCAGACGGCGTCCGCGCGATCTTCCTCGCGCCCCGACCACAGATTGCAGCCCGCGAAACGGCAGAACACGGCCGGACGCCCGGCATTGGCGCCTTCGCCCTGCAACGTGTAGAAAATTTCCTTTACCGCGTACGTCATGACTGCTCTGTGAACCTCTAAAAAAAATCAGACCGGCGCGGTATCGACCTGCTCGCCCGCGCGATACGCCTCATAACCACGTTTGCGCAGTTTGCATGCCGGGCATTGGCCGCAGCCGAAGCCCCAGTCGTGCAATTCCGCGCGCTCGCCGACATAGCAAGTGTGCGTCTCGACGCGCACCAGTTCGACGAGCGCCTCGCCGCCGAGCGTTTCCGCGAGCCGCCAGGTATCGGCCTTGTCGAGCCACATCAGCGGCGTTTCGAGCGCGTAGCGCGTTTCCATGCCGAGATTGAGCGCGACTTGCAGCGCTTTCATCGTGTCGTCGCGGCAATCCGGATAGCCGGAGAAGTCCGTCTCGCACATGCCGCCGACCAGCACCTTCAGCCCGCGCCGATACGCCACTGCTGCAGCAATCGTCATGAACAGCAGATTGCGGCCCGGCACGAACGTGTTGGGCAGGCCGTTCGCGGTCGCCTGAATCTCGATCTCGCGCGTCATCGCGGTATCGCTGATCGCGCCGAGCACGGACAGATCGATCATGTGATCTTCGCCCAGCCGTTCGGCCCATTGCGGAAACTCGCGCACGATCGCGGCGCGAAAGCCTTCGCGGCACTCGAGTTCCACGCGATGGCGCTGTCCGTAATCGAAACCGAGCGTCTCTACCGTCTTGTAACGTTCGAGCGCCCAGGCGAGGCACGTGGCCGAGTCCTGGCCGCCGGAGAACAGCACGAGCGCGCTGTCTTTAGCGTCTATCCGAGTCACCGTGAAAACTCCGTACTCCGTGAATTTGATGGCGTCGCACGCCGCACAGGCAGTCGGAGTGACCGGACTTCGCGACGAGCGGCGCGGGCAAGACGCCCGCGAGTCCAGTATAGGCCGGCGGCCTTCGCCCGGAAGCGCACGCCCTTTATGCCGCCGATAGCGGAATGCGAGACGGATGACCAGCGCCGGACGAATGTTCCGGCGCGTCGCACGAGCAATTCGGAGCGCCGAAAAGAAAAGGACTTGCGGGGTCCGAGGACGAGGCAAGTCCTTAATTCGGCGCGAATTTTAACACGGAGGGCGGTTGTTCGCCGAGCTCGGCGCGCTGGCGCGCGGGGAAGCGGTAATTCGTGCCATCATCGGAAGAAATAAGTCGGCAATTCCGACGAATTCTCTAAACCCGCCAACACGCGCGCCGTTATACATGTAACAAAATGGCGCGGCCTCGTTACAGTTTCAGGTATTTTTTTCGTTTCGTTGCAGGACACTGGCGCGCCATCAAAGCCCCGTCGACTGACGGCCGCCGTTAATTCGCACTTCGAAATTACTCGGCTTGAAACCCTCCCGCAGGGTTAAGCGGGACCGCAGGTCCGTTTCCGATCCGCCCTTTCGGCTCACGGCGCTCCTGAAGACGTACCTACTTCACCGATACACAACATCTCCATCAGTAGTACATACAATGAAAAAATACATTCAGACCAGCTTGCGCGTCATTGACGCATTACGGGCACCCAAGGCGAGCCTTATCACCGCTGCCGTGGCAACCAGCGTGTTGCTGGCAGCGTGCGGAGGCGGCGGCAACGACGCGCTCGACACCGCATCGACCACAGCCGCGGCGAGCCGCAAGGCGGCGGCCGCGACAACCACGAGCACGATCTTCTACGGCGCCAACGGTCACAACAACGAAGGCGGCGCGTACGACATCTCCAGCCCGGCAGTGCAGCTCTCGCAGTTGCAGGATCTCGGCGTGAAGCTGTATCGGAACGAGGTGTACAACCAGTCATCGGCGAACAAGCTGGCAGGCATCGCGAAGACGATGGCAGCGGGCGGCGTGACCGTGTATCCCGTCATGCTGATGAGCATCGACTTCAACACCGAGACCGACGCGTATAACGCCGGCTATCAGTTGGGCGTCTGGACGGCCACCGCCTACAAGTACCCGTACTACGAAGTGTCGAACGAACTCGACGCGATGACGATTTACAACAACGTCGACGGCGTCTATCCGCAGCAGTTCGACAACGCGAAATTCCAGATCGCGCGCGGCGTCATTCGCGGCATGATCGCCGGCGTGAAGTCGGTCGATACGAACGGCAAGATCATCATGGGCGGCGGTACGTGGATGCATTACGCCGTGGATCAGATGCTCGCGGCCGGCACGCAGCCGGACGGCACGACGGGGCACCCGGTCGTGAACTGGGACATCACCGCGTGGCACTGGTATTCGGATATGGGCGACATCACCAACGCGTGCGGCGGCACGGGTTGCCATGACGTACTCGGAACACTGCAGCAGTTCGGCAAGCCGATCTGGCTCAACGAATACGGCGTGCGTCCGTGGTATGGCTCGGATCAGCAGATCGCGTCGTATCTCGTCGGCAACAAGATGATGGCGCAGTTCGTCGCGCTGGCGTCGAAGTACAACATCCAGGCGATTCAGACGTACCAGTTGTATGACGATCCCGCAGGCGGCGAAGGCGCGTACGGCCTGCTGAAGAACGACGGCAAAACGCAGAAGGCGTCTTACACCGCGTTCAAGAATTTCGTCGCGGCCAATCCGAAGTAAGCGCCGGATCGCTGAAAAAAGAACGCGCAGTCGGCTTACACGGACTGCGCGTTCTTCACATGCGGAAAATGAAAAAGCCCGAGAGCGATAACACTCTCGGGCTTCTTGCATTCTGGTGGCCTGGGACGGAATCGAACCATCGACACGCGGATTTTCAATCCGCTGCTCTACCAACTGAGCTACCGGGCCAACGAAGAGGTGAAACTATAGCAGAGACTATCCCGCGCCTCAAGCCCCTTTGCGCATTTTTCTGAAAATGTCCGGGGCCGCGCTCACACCTCGTTCTTGTTCTTCCCAAGATCGACGCCGAGCTGCTTCAACTTGCGATACAGGTGCGTGCGCTCCAGCCCCGTCTTTTCGGCGACGCGCGTCATGCTGCCGTTCTCGCGCGCAAGGTGATATTCGAAGTACGCGCGTTCGAACGCATCGCGGGCGTCGCGCAACGGAATATCGAACGAGATCGACGCCGTCTGCCCGGACTGATTCTGCGCCGCGCCGCTCGCCGCCGCATCGTTCGATGCATTCAGCGCCGATGCCGTCGGCAGCGCAGCCGCGACGGGCACGCCCGATGCGTTCACGCTCGACGGAGGCTTCGCCGCCGTCGCCGCGGGCGCCGCCGCAGTGCCGTGCGCGAGTCCCTGCTCGACGGCCTTCAGCAGTTTCTGCAGCGCGATCGGCTTTTCGAGGAAGTTGAGCGCGCCGATCTTCGTCGCCTCGACGGCCGTGTCGATAGTCGCATGCCCCGACATCATGATGACCGGCATCGTGAGCTTGCCCTGCGCGGCCCATTCCTTGAGGAGCGTTACGCCGTCGGTATCGGGCATCCAGATGTCGAGCAAAACGAGATCGGGCGTTTGCTGTAGACGGTAGTCGCGCGCGTGCTGCGCGTTTTCCGCCACTTCCACAACATGGCCTTCGTCGCTCAGGATCTCGGAGAGCAGTTCCCGGATCCCCATTTCATCGTCTACCACCAGGATGGTTGCCATTTACGCTGCCCTTGTCTGCACTGTTGCTTTTGTCGTTCCATGATTCGCCGGCGCACCGGAGCCAGGCGTCGCGCCGGGCGCCGCGGTATCGTCCGCGAGTTGTAGAAACAGAATCGATATCTGCGCGCCTTCGATCACATCCGCGCTCTTCGAGCGGTTGCGTATGTCGATGCGCGCGCCGTGCTCGTCGACGATCTTCTTCACGGTCGCAAGTCCCAGGCCCGTGCCTTTCGCTTTCGTCGTCACGTAAGGCTCGAAAGCACGCGAAAGAATACGCGCCGGAAAGCCCGAGCCGTTGTCCGACACAGTCAGGCGAACCGCGACGCGCGCATGACCCGATGCATCGGGCTCGCCATATTCTACTGTCCTCGTTTCGAGCAGCACGCGCGGCTCCGCGACTTCGGCCACCGCATCCTGCGCGTTCTGCAACAAGTTGTGGATGACCTGGCGGATCTGCGTCGCATCGCCGCGTATCACCGGCAGCTTCGCGAGATCGACTTTGATCGGCGTCTTGCCGTCCTCGATGCCGTACAACGTCAGCACTTCCGCGACGAGATCGTTCAGTTGCAGATTGCCGAGCACCGCGGGCGGCGTGCGCGCGTATTCGCGGAAGTCGTCGACCATCTGCTTCATCGCCTGCACCTGATTGACGATGGTCGTCGACGCGCGCTTCAGCACGTCCGCATCCGGCGGCGCGAGCTTGTCGGCGAGCTTCATCTGCAGACGTTCGGCTGAAAGCTGAATAGGCGTGAGCGGATTCTTGATCTCGTGCGCGAGACGCCGCGCGACTTCGCCCCACGCGACGGAACGCTGCGCGGAGATGACATCCGATATGTCATCGAACACGACGACGTAGCCCGTGGTTTCCGCGTCGTCGGTGTCGCTCTCGGTCACGCTCAACAACTGCGTGCCGCGCACGAGCAACGTGAGCGGATCGCTCTCGCCCGGCACCGTCACCGCAACCTGCTGCTGCCAGTGACCGCGATCGCCGACAGGATGATCGCTGCCGACCGCCGCCGCGTTGCGCTCGGCGAACGCCTTTTTGACCATCGCGCCGAACTCGGCGAGCACCTCGATCTGATCGAGCGGCTGATTGAGCAACGCGGCGAACGGTTGGCGGAAGATGCGCTCCGCGCCGCGATTCGCGGTGGAGAGACGGAACTGCCGGTCGAACACGAACACGCCCGCGGTGAGGTTCGCGAGAATGCTCTCCAGATACGCCTTCGAATGCTCCAGTGCGATGCGATTGTTCTCGACCGCCGCGCGCGCCTCGGAAAGCTGGCGCGTCATCGCGTTGAAGGACTGCGTGAGAAAGCCGAGTTCGTCGCGTGAATTGATCTCGCGTTTGGGCGTGTAGTCGCCTTCGGCCACTTCCTTCGTGCCCTGCGCCAGCAGGAACAACGGCCGCGCGAGCTGATTGCCGAGCGCGAGCGCGAGCATCATCGCGATGAAGGTCGCGAGAAAAAGCGCGAGCGTCAGCGTGCCGATATACATCTTGCGCAAGCCGGTGCGCCCGAGCCGCTTCTCCTGATATTCGCGATACGCGCGCTGCACGGCGTCGGCGTTGCGCGCGAGCTCCTGGCTCACGGGCTGCTCGATCTGCAGGAAACGGTCGACGTGCTGAAATTCGGTGGTCGTCGTCGGATCGGGAATCTTCGTGAGCACGCGCAATCGCAATGCGCCCTTCGGCCCGTTCGATTTCGGATCGCCGTCGATCTCGCCTTCGATCGCGCCGTACGGATGATCCTGCGCCTCCCGCAGCATCGTGCCGGTCGGCTCATTGGCCGGCAGGAGCGCGTAGTAATTGCCCGATGCCTGCGCGACCGTGCGCAATCCGGGCACGCGTTGCGAACTGTTGTTCGCCGCGAGATCCTCGCGGTTGTACTGATCGCGCGGCCGCTCGAACACGACGGCGTCCTGCACGCCGTACTGATCGCGCAGCCGCAAAAGCGACAGCGTGAGACTCGATGGATCGGCGCTCGCGAGCTGATCGCTCATCTGCCGGCCGCGGTTCTTGAAATCGGCGAGCGATGTCTGGAGCATGCCGCGCCCGAGCGTCAGACCGGAGGTGAGCGCGGTTTCGACATTCACGTCGAACCACGACTCGATGCTGCGCGACACGAACTGATACGAAACCACATAGATGATCGCGCCCGGCACCACGCCGACGAGCGCGAAGATGAACGCGAGCTTGGCGAGCAGGCGCGTGCCGAAGCGCCCTTGCCTCACCCTCGACACGATGATGATGAACAGGCTGATGACGATCAGCATGAAGACCATCGCCACCGCGACATTCGCCGCGTAGAGCCAGCCGTAGTAGCGGTCGAAGAACTCGGTGTTCGCGCTCGCGAGCGCGAGCATCACGAGCAGCAGGACTGCCGTGAGCGCCACCGTGGAGACCAGCAAGCGGACGACGAAACTCTTCATGTCCGTGCGGCCGCGTCGAAATCTATTTCGCACGTTCTGCCGCCGTAAAAGTAAAACGCTTCCAGTCCGAGGAAAGGTTCCAGTCGCGATTGTTCACCGCGTCGATCTGGAACGGCTTGGGCATCAATGCGATGTCGAGCTGCATACGCACCGATGCGGTATAGGTTTCGCCGCCATGCACCTGATTACGGTCGATGACATGCCACGAAGTCACATGCTTGATGACCGCGAGCGCTTCGTTCAACGATGCGAAGCGCAACTGCAGGCCGCCCGTCGACACGCGATATTCGTTCGTGAGCGGTTGAAATGACAGACGGATGCTCTGCGACACGTTGACCGGCTCTTCATCGAACCAGTACCAGCGCGGTCTCGACAGGTTGAAGTCGATCGTGAAATAGAGCGGCACGCTGCGGTTCACGGCATCTTCGAGGCTGTTGTTCAGGTCGAAGTCGAAATGCGCGTCCAAGCTCCAGCCGGCATTGTCCGCTTGCAGCGACGCGCGCTGCACGGCGATCGTCTCGGCGAACGCGGAATCGGCCGCGGCGAACGTCAGCCAGAGCGTCAGCGCAGTCCAGATGACGGCCGCGAGCCGAAGCGGAAAAAAGCGTTTGATCGTCACCGTTTCTGAAAGCGCGCGTAGAAGAATCCGTCGTGGTCCGCGAGAGTCTCCGCGTCCCGATGCGGGCTCGCGAGATTTGTACTGTCCGGTGAACCTTGCGCCGCGACCGCGCTTGCGCGCGCCGCTGTCGGCAACAATTGGCCCGGCGCGTCCAATCGTACCGCATCTTCATGTGCGGTTCCAAACCAGCGGGCCTGCTCTTCGCCCTCCTCGGGAAAGATGGAGCACGTCACGTAGAGCAGCTCGCCGCCCTTCGCGACGAGCGGCCACAGCGCGCTCACGATGCGCCTTTGCTCGGCGACGAGCGCATCGATATCCGATGCGCGCCGCAGCCAGCGGATATCCGGATGACGCCGCACGATGCCCGACGCCGAGCACGGCACGTCCGCGAGAATGCGGTCGAAGGTCGCGCCGTCGAACCATTGCGCGGGATCGCCCGCGTCGCCGATCTTGATTTGCGCGTCGAGTTTCAGACGCTGCAAGTTTTGTCCGATGCGGCCAGAACGCTCGGCGTCGCTTTCGAGCGCGATCAGATCGACGTTCGCGAGTTCGAGAATGTGGCCCGTCTTGCCGCCCGGCGCGGCGCAGGCATCGAGCACGCGCATGCCGTCCTTCACGCCGAGCAGTTGCGCGGCGAGCTGCGCGCCGGCGTCCTGCACCGACACGACGCCTTCGTCGAACCCGGGAATGCGATCGACGGGCATCGGCGTTCTCAGGCGCACCGCGTGCAGGCCGGCGGCGTCGGCTTCGATACGCGCGTCGCGGAGGCGCGCGAGACAGTCGTCGACGCTCGCGTGCCGCGCGTTCACGCGAAGCGTGAGCGGACCTTGCGCGTTGCCCGCTTCGAGGATGCGCTCCCAGGCATCCGGCTGGCCGCGCTTCACCGCGTCGATCCACCATTGCGGATAATTCCAGCGCGCGACTTCGCTTGTGCGCGCTTCGTCGATCAGCATGTCGCGCTCACGCAGAAAATTGCGCAGCACCGCGTTCACCAGGCCCTTCGCAAACGCGAATTCGCGGCGCGCGGCGATCGCGCTCACCGCCTGATCGACCACGGTGAAGGGCGAGTAAGCGGCATGCGCTTCGTCGTCGGTCAGCAGCGCGAACGCGCAGACGAGCACGTTCGCCACATGCGGCGGCGGCGCCTTCTTCACGAGCCTGTGCAGCAGCGCATCGGCGAGCGCGAGACGGCGCATCGTCCGATACGCGATGTCCTGCACCGCCCCGCGCGCGCTCGCGTGCTTCGCCGACGCGACGACCGTCTGCAACGCCGCCGGCAGCGCCGAGCCCGCGCGCACCGCGCCGACGGCCTGCGCCGCGCTGTCGAGCGCGAACGCGAGCGAATCGGGCGCGAGACGCAACGCGCTCAGACGGAAATGCGCGGCGGCGGGCCGGCGGGAAGGCTTGTCGGTCATGGCGAAACGGGGACGGTCAACGGCGACGCGCAGAGTTCGCGCGAACGGGGAATTGTAACGTGCGGGAATTGCGCGCCCGGACGGCGGCGGCCGAACAGGAAAAAGGCCGCTCCGGCGTAACCGGAACGGCCTTGCTTTACGACGTTGCAGGTTTTAGAAGCGGCCGGTGCGCGCCATTTCCATCAGGCGGGCGACGCGCTCTTCGGTCGCCGGGTGCGTCGAGAACAGATTCGCGATGCCGCCGCCCGACAGCGGATTCATGATCATCATCTGCGCAGTCGCCGGATGCTGCTCGGCGGTCGGGAACGGCACGCCGGTCGCGTATGCGTGAATCTTCTCGAGCGCACTCGCGAGCGCTTGCGGATCGCCCGAAATTTCCGCGCCGCCGCGATCGGCTTCGAATTCGCGCGCGCGGGAAATCGCCATCTGGATCAGCGCACCCGCGATCGGGGCGAGAATCGCCACCAGAATGCTCGCGATGGGATTCGCCGGACGACCTTCGTCGTCGCGACCGCCGAAGAACATCGCGAAGTTCGCGAGCGCGGAGATCGCGCCGGCCATCGTCGCGGAGATGGTCGAGATGAGGATGTCGCGGTGCTTCACGTGCGCCAGTTCGTGGGCCATCACGCCGCGCATTTCACGCTCGGACAGCACGCGCAAAATGCCCGTGGTCGCCGCGACCGCCGCGTGCTCGGGATTGCGGCCCGTGGCAAACGCGTTCGGCGCGTCTTCGTTGATCAGATAGACGCGCGGCATCGGCAATTGAGCGCGCGTCGCGAGCTCGCGCACCATGCGATAAAACTGCGGCGCGGTGGTTTCGTCGACTTCCTGCGCGTTGTACATGCGCAGGACCATCTTGTCCGAGAACCAGTACGAAAAGAAATTCATGCCGAGCGCGACGATCAGCGCGAGCATCATGCCCTTCGATCCGCCGATCATTCCGCCGATCACGACAAAGAGGGCCGTGATCGCAGCCATCAGCATCGCGGTTTTGACCCAGTTGAACATGTCCGGAGCTCCTCTCCCTGTATGCAGTGCGCGAAGTGCGCGGTTGCCCCGGCCAACATGACCGGGACGACAATTGTAAGCAAAATGTTAGATAGTGGCAGCCGGCAATAATTCAATCCGAGATTGCGCGATTTATCGATGCGTCGTCGCGAGTTTGATACCGAGTCCGACGAACGCGCTGCCGACCCCGCGATCCAGCCACTTCTTCACGCCCGATTTGCCCGCGAAGCGCTCGGTGACGCTGCCCGCGATCCACGCGACGAAGCTGTTCCAGACCGTGCTCATCGCGATGAACACGACCCCGAGCGCGAGAAACGCGAGCGTCTTGTGCTGGCTGTCGGCGGCGACGAACTGCGGAAAGAACGACACGAAGAACAACACGACCTTCGGATTCAGCACGTTCGTGACGAAGCCTTGCGCGAAAAGCTGGCCGAGCGATTTCGGCGTGGCTTTTTCGTTTTGCGTCTCGCGCGCGGTTTCGGTGTCGTCGTGCTTCGCGAAAATGAGGCGCACGCCGAGATAAATCAGATAAATCGCGCCGGCAATCTTGATGACCGTGAACGCCGTCGCCGATGCAGCGAGAATCGCCGTCAACCCGAAGGCGCACGCGAGCGTATGGACGATGCAGCCAGCGGAAATCCCGAGCGCCGAAACGATGCCCGCGCCGCGTCCTTGAGCGACGCTGCGTCCGACGATGTAAGCCGTATCGGGGCCGGGCGTGACGTTGAGAAGAAAGACGGCGACGAGAAAGAAGGTGAAACCGGTAATGCCGAGCATCGAAAAACTCCAGACAGACAGGCGCGCGTTGACAACGATTTATTTTAGCGCTGCGTCTGTCCTGCCGTCCTTCACTGCAGCGTGAAACGCTGGCCCTTCGCGAGCGGCGCGCCCGCGAGAAATTCCCGCGCGGGCAAGCGCTTGCCGCCCGGTTTCTGAAGTTGCGTGAGTTTCAGCGCGCCGCTGCCGCACATAACGACGATACCGTCCGGGGAAACATCGGCGATGGCGCCCGGTTCGCCCGCACCGTCGACCGGTTGCGCCGCCCAGATCTTGATCGGCGCACTGTCGAGCGTGCCGAACGCGCCGGGAAACGGATCGAACGCGCGAATCTGGCGCGCGAGCTCTTCCGCCGGACGACGCCAGTCGAGCGCGGCTTCGTTCTTCGCGATCTTTTCCGCGTAGGTCGTGCCTTCGTCCGGCTGCGGCGTGGACAGCAATGCGCCATCGCGTTCGAGATCGCGCAGCGCGGCGACGATCAACTCCGCGCCCATCTGCGCGAGCCTGTCGTGCAGCGTGGCGGTCGTGTCGTCGGCGAGAATCGGCGTGCGCGCCTCACGGATCATCGCGCCGGTGTCGAGGCCGGCGTCCATCTGCATCAGCGTGATGCCGGTTTCTGCGTCGCCCGCTTCGATCGCGCGATGGATCGGCGCCGCGCCACGCCAGCGCGGCAACAGCGAAGCGTGAATGTTGATCGCGCCGCGCGGCGGAATATCGAGCACCTCCTGCGGCAGGATGAGCCCGTACGCGGCGACGACCATCACGTCGTGCGGCGTGGCCTTCAGCGAATCGATGGCTTCCGCCGCTTCCTGCGGATACTTGCCCGCGCGACGCAGCGACGTTGGCTGCGCGACCTTCAGACCATGCTCGACGGCGAAGCGCTTGACCGCACTGGCGGTCAGCTTCATGCCGCGTCCGGCGGGCCGGTCGGGCTGCGTCAAAACCAGCGGCACGGAAAAACCGGCTGCGTGAATGGCCGCGAGCGCGGCGGCAGCGAATTCCGGCGTACCGGCGAAAACCACGCGCAGCGATTGAGTCATCGGTTACAGCGCCTTTTCCAGCTTTTTCATCTTGCCGCGAATGCGCGTCTGCTTAAGCGTCGACAGATATTCCACGAAAACGTGGCCAGCCAGATGATCCATCTCGTGCTGGATGCACACCGCGAGCAAGCCGTCGCAATCGAGCTCGAAGGTTTCGCCCTTCTCGTTCAGCGCCTTCACGCGCACCTTGTCAGGGCGCTCGACGAAGTCGTAAATGCCCGGCACCGAAAGACAGCCCTCTTCCCATTCCTTCTTCTGCTCGCTCGTCCAGACGAGCTCAGGGTTGATGAAGACCATCAGCTGGTCGTGCGCGTCCGAGACGTCGATCACGATCACGCGCTCGTGCACATCCACCTGCGTCGCGGCGAGGCCGACGCCGGGCGCGGCGTACATCGTCTCGGCCATGTCGGCGACGAGCTTGCGGATGCGGTCGTCGACCACGGCGACAGGTTTCGCCACCTTGTTCAGACGCTTGTCCGGGTAGTTGAGTATCTTGAGCAGAGCCATGATTCGGATTGTCTACGCGCGCCGCGACGCGTGTAAATCGGCCATTCGGCCAGGTTGCGGGTAATGGGGCGGCATGCCGAAGATATGCGGGTGAATCCAGTGGATTCAACGCCGCCGGCAAGCGGCCGATGGGCGTCGCTGCGGGCTTTCAAACGTGCCTGAGCGACCTTTCTTTATCTATTCCGGATCAAAAATCTTAACATGACGACCGCCGACCTGCCGACCGAGGAAGCCGCCTCCACACTCGATGCCGACGAACTGCGCGCCTGGCTGCGGCTCGCGCACGCCAAAGAGCTGCGCCCGCTCGCGCTGCGCACGTTGCTCGGTACTTTCGGCGGTCCGCGCGAGGTTTTGTCGGAGAGTTTTGCGACGCTCGCGGAAACCACCGACGCCCGCACAGCCGAAGCCGTGCTCGCGCCACCCGCGGACATCGAAGGCGTTTCGTTCGACCACTATATTGAAGCGGCTTCGGCGTGGGCATCCGAACCGGGCAACCACGTCCTGACGCTCGCCGACGCCGCCTATCCGCAAGCGCTGCTGACGATGCCCGATCCGCCGCCGTTGCTCTATGCGAAGGGCCGGCTCGATCTGCTGCAGGCGCGCGCGGTGGCGATCGTCGGCAGCCGGCATGCGACGCCGCAAGGTCTGGAGGACGCGCGCCGCTTCGCCCGCGTGCTGTCGGATGCGGGACTTGCGGTCGTGTCGGGGCTCGCGCTCGGCATCGATGCGTCCGCGCATCGCGGAGCGCTGGAGGGTGCGACCGGCACGGTGTCGGTCATCGGCACGGGCGCCGATCTCGTGTATCCCGCCGCGCATCACACGCTCGCGCACGAAATCGCCCGCGACGGCGCGATGCTCTCCGAATGGCCGCTCGGCACGCCCGCGCGCTCCGCCAACTTCCCACAGCGCAACCGGCTGATCGCGGGATTGTCGGGCGGCGTGCTGATCGTCGAAGCCGCGATGCGCTCCGGCTCGCTCATCACCGCGCGGCTCGCCAACGAAATGGGGCGCGATGTTTTTGCGATGCCTGGCTCCGTCCACGCGCCGCTTTCGCAGGGTTGTCATCGGCTGATAAAGGAGGGCGCGAAGCTCGTCGAAACGCCGGAAGAAGTGCTCGAAGAGTTCGGTTTCTCGTCGGCGCAGGCAAGCGCGGCGGGGTCGGCGGCAAAGCGCGGGAGGCTGCGGCCGGTGAGCGCATCGTGGGCATCGGCGGCGTTGCACGACACGCGGATGAACGCCGATGCCGCGCGCGTGCTCGGCGCGCTCGGCCATGCGCCCGCGACGCTTGAAATCCTCGCGACGCGCACCGATCTGGACGGGGCGGCGTTGCAAGGCGCGCTGCTGCAGCTCGAATTGTCGGGCCAGGTGGCCGCGCTCGCGGGCGGTCGCTACGCGGCGGTGCAGCGCTCGTGATTCCTCGTCGTGCTACATTCGCGGAAAAATGAGCCGTCCCCGCAGCCGATACCAATAAGGATCTCGCACCCGTCATGTCCGCGCTGAATCTCGATACCGACGCCGATCTCATCGCGGAACGCATCGCCGTGCCCGGCACGCTGTTCGTCGCCTGCCTGTGCGCGGAGTGGTGCGGAACGTGCCGCGAGTATCGCGAAGGGTTCGACAAGCTGGCGGACGCGCATCCGGACGTCTGCTTCGCGTGGATTGACATCGAGAATCACGCCGACCGTTTCGACGATCTCGACGTGGAAAATTTTCCTACCATCCTGATCGAGGACTCGGTCACGACGCGATTCTTCGGCACGGTTCTGCCGCAGGCTTCCATCGTCGAACGGATGCTCACCGATCTGACCGCGCTGCCGGGCATGGTCGGTGCGCCGAAACTGCGCCCGGCGCTTGCTACGGCCTGATTGCGACGCCCGCGAAACGCATCTTTCGCGTCTCTCGCAACGCGCTTCGCGGGCCGGATATCGAAACGCCCGGATTCGCGGTTCGGCGCCCGCCGCGCAAAGCGTGTGCTATAAAGCGGTCGTTAAAGCAGTCCAAACCGGGCCGCTGCCAGTTACCAACCCTTTTGAGTCATGTCCAAAGCCCTGATCATCGCTGAGAAGCCTTCCGTCGCGAACGACATCGCGCGTGCGCTGGGCGGCTTCACCAAGCATGACGAGTACTACGAGAGCGACGACTACGTGCTCTCGTCCGCGGTCGGCCATCTGCTCGAGATCGCGGCGCCCGAGGAGTACGACGTCAAGCGCGGCAAATGGAGCTTCGCCAATCTGCCGGTCATTCCGCCGCATTTCGACCTGAATCCCATCGCGAAAAGCGAGTCGCGCCTCAAGGTGCTGACGAAGCTGATGAAGCGAAAAGATATCGACCGCCTCATCAACGCATGCGACGCGGGGCGCGAGGGCGAGCTGATTTTCCGTCTGATCGCGCAGCATGCGAAGGCGAAGCAGCCGGTCCAGCGCCTGTGGCTGCAGTCGATGACGCCCGCCGCGATCCGCGAAGGCTTCGCGAACCTGCGCAGCGATGCCGACATGCAGCCGCTCGCCGACGCCGCACGCTGCCGCTCGGAAGCGGACTGGCTCGTCGGCATCAACGGCACGCGCGCGATGACCGCGTTCAACAGCAAGGGCGGCGGTTTCTTCCTGACGACCGTCGGCCGCGTTCAGACGCCAACGTTGTCGATCGTCGTCGAACGCGAAGAGAAGATTCGGCGATTCGTGCCGCGCGATTACTGGGAAGTGCGCGCCGAGTTCATCGCCGCGAAGGGCCTGTACGAAGGCCGCTGGTTCGATCCGAAGTTCAAGCGCGTCGAAAACGATCCGGAGCAGCGCGATTCGCGCCTGTGGAGCCTGCCGGCGGCGGAATCCATCGTCGCGGCGTGCCGCGGCAAGACCGGCACCGTGACCGAGGAATCGAAGCCGTCGACGCAAATGTCGCCGCTGCTGTTCGATCTGACCAGCTTGCAGCGCGAAGCCAACAGCCGCTTCGGCTTTTCGGCAAAGAACACGCTCGGCCTCGCGCAAGCGCTGTACGAAAAGCACAAGGTTCTCACCTATCCGCGTACCGACGCGCGCGCGCTGCCCGAGGACTACCTGAACACGGTCAAAGACACGATGACCATGCTCAAGGAGAGCAACAACTATCTGCCGTTCGCGAAGCAGGTGCTCGACAAGGGCTGGGTGAAGCCGAACAAGCGCATCTTCGACAATTCGAAGATCAGCGACCACTTCGCCATCATCCCGACGCTGCAGGCGCCCAAAGCGCTGTCCGAGCCCGAGCAGAAGCTGTATGACCTCGTCGTCAAGCGCTTCCTGTCGGTGTTTTTCCCGGCGGCCGAATATCTCGTGACGACGCGCATCACCGAAGTTTCCGGGCATCACTTCAAGACGGAAGGCAAGGTGCTGGTCGAGCCCGGCTGGCTGCAGGTCTACGGCCGCGAAGCCGCGGGCGAGGAAGGCAATCTCGTGCCGGTGCAGAAGGACGAAAAGGTCGATGTCGAAAAGGTCGAGGCGCACGGTCTCGTGACCAAGCCGCCCGCGCGCTACAACGAGGCGTCGCTGCTTTCGGCAATGGAAGGCGCGGGCAAGCTCGTCGAAGACGAGGAACTGCGCGACGCGATGGCCGCGAAAGGTCTCGGCACGCCGGCGACGCGCGCGGCGATCATCGAAGGTCTGCTCGGCGAGAAGTACATGGTGCGCGAAGGCCGCGAGCTGATCCCGACGGCCAAGGCATTCCAGTTGATGACCTTGCTGCGCGGTCTCGGCGTCGAGGAGCTCACCGCGCCCGAATTGACGGGCCAGTGGGAGCACAAGCTTTCGCAGATGGAGCGCGGCAACCTGCATCGCGATGCGTTCATGCAGGAAATCGCGCGCATGACGCAAACCATCGTCAAACGCGCGAAAGAGTACGACTCCGACACGATCCCCGGCGATTACGCGACGCTCGAAACGCCCTGCCCGAATTGCGGCGCGCAGGTGAAGGAGAACTATCGCCGGTTCGCGTGCACGAAGTGCGAGTTTTCGATTTCGAAGATTCCGGGCGGACGTCAGTTCGAGATTCCTGAAGTCGAGGAATTGCTGCGCGAGAAGACCATCGGGCCGCTGTCGGGCTTTCGCAGCAAGATGGGCCGTCCGTTCTCGGCGATCCTCAAGCTCGCGTTGGACGACGAAATCAAGAACTACAAGCTCGAATTCGACTTCGGTCAGGATTCCGGCGGCGAAGACGGCGAACCGCCCGATTTCTCCGAGCAGACGCCGGTCGGCGCATGTCCGAAATGCCAGTCGCGCGTGTTCGAACACGGCATGAGCTATGTGTGCGAAAACTCGGTGTCGAATCCGAAGACTTGCGACTTCCGCTCCGGCAAGGTGATCCTTCAGCAGGAAATCACCCGCGAACAGATGGAAAAGCTGCTGGGCGCGGGCCGCACCGATCTGCTGACGAACTTCAAGTCGTCGCGCACCGGACGCAACTTCAAGGCATTCCTCGTGAAGCAGCCGGATGGCAAGATCGGCTTCGAATTCGAGAAGAAAGAGGCCAAACCGGGCGCGAAGACGGCGGCGAAGCGCGGCGCGACAGCGGAAGCTCAAGCCGACAGCGGCGACGACAACGGCGACAGCGATGTCGCAGTCGCCGCCAAGACCATGTCCGCGAAGACTGCAGCCAAGAAAGCGCCCGCGAAGAAGGCGGCAGCGAAGAAAGCTCCGGCGAAGAAGACGAGCTGATCGTTCTCGGAATCCGTCAGAAAGAAAAACCCCCGCGAGAAACGTCGCGGGGGTTTTTTATTTGCGCCTGGCGCGAGCCTTTCAGAAAGGCGATGCCGCCGGCACACGCCCTCGCGTACGCGACGGTTTCGATAGCTTCGGCGCGAGCTCGCCGTCGATCGGGCGCGCGCGCGGCGCGGGCGTCGCCGGTTCGTCGGCGTGCTCGTAGTGCGAATGCGCCACCGGCCTGCCGCGGCCATCGCGAATCCACTGCTCGCCGAGTTGATGATTCGGCGTCTGGCTGAAATGCTCGACGAGGTGATCGATGAACGTCCGCACCTTCGCCGGCAAATGACGGCGGCTCGGATACGCGACGTTGATCTCGACCTGCGGCAATTGATAGTCGCCGAGCAGACGCACGAGCTGGCCGCGCGTCGTGTCGTTGCCGATCAAATAGCTCGGCAAAATCGCGATGCCCATGCCGAGCAGCGCGAACTGCCGCAGCATCTCCGTGTTGTTCGCGATGATCACGTTCTGCGGCCGCACACGCACTTCGCCTTCCGGACCTGTGAACACGCGCTCGTCGCCCCAGTATTCCGACGGCAAGCTCAGGCACGGATGCTCAAGCAGATGCTCGGGGCGCGTCGGCGTGCCGTGCGTTTCGAGATACGCGGGCGTCGCACAGACAGTCATGCAGCCCGTCGTCAGACGCCGCGTGACGACGCTTGCGCTTTTCACCTGCCGCGCGATCACGATGCCGACATCGAAGCCTTCCTCGACCAAATCGACCTGACGATCCACCAGCGTCACGTCCGGCACGACTTTCGGATAACGCTGCGCATACGTCTGTAACACGGGCGCGAGATTATGCAGACCGAACACGACGGGCGCGACGATCCTGAGCGAACCGAGCGGTTCGTGATTGCGCGCCACCACCATTTGTTCGACGTCTTCCAGTTCGTCGAGAATTTGCCGCGCCCGCTCCAGATAAACCTGGCCGGACTCGGTGAGCGAGAGGCTGCGCGTCGTGCGGTTGAGCAAGCGCGTGCCGAGGCGTCCTTCCAGGTCCGCGACGTGCCGCGTAGCCACCGCATTGGAGATGTCCATCGCGCTTGCGGCACGGGCGAAACTCCCGAGATCCGCGACGCGGACGAATACTCTCATCGACTGCAAATGATCCATAAGACAACTCCTGCCGCTAGACGGCTCGAATTCTGCTGCAAAGCAATTCAGGATTATCCTAGGACCGGCGTTTTTGTGCAGAAGTTGCCCGGAAGCACAAAAAAATCGAAAAAAATCTTGATGTTAGGCGCGTTACGCGGATGAAAGATCACCGATTGTTGCGATTTCCACAACACCAAGATCAGTGCAATCCGATTGATGTAATTTTGAAAGCACTTGCCGCGTCAATTTCGGCGGTGTACGCGAGGAGCAAATCGGGCCCGTCGCTGCGGGTCCGATAAAAAGGGATTGATTCAGCTTTCGATATAAATCCGGCGCGCGAGCGCGCCGGATGCGACGCTTATGCGGCGAGGCGCTTCTCCATACCGGCCTTGGCGTCCGGCAGAGCTTCCGGCAAACCGTGCTTGAGCTTCGAAAAAAGCTCGTCGTGGAGCGCGAGTTCGTCGCGCCAGGCGGCATCGCTGACGGAGATGACCTGCTCGAACTGCTCGCGCGAGAAGCCGAGCGCGCCCCAGTCGATGTCCTCGTAGCGCGGCGAAATGCCGAACGCGTGCTCCTCGCCCTTCGCGGTGCCCTCGATACGGCCGATCATCCAGTTCAGCACGCGCATGTTTTCGCCGAAGCCCGGCCACACGAACTTGCCGTCGTCGCCCTTGCGGAACCAGTTGACGCAGAAGAACTTCGGCGCTTTCGCGTTCGTCGCTTCGAGGCGCTCGCCCATTTTCAGCCAGTGGTCGAAATAATCGGCCATGTTGTAGCCGCAGAACGGCAGCATCGCGAACGGATCTCGGCGCACGACGCCTTGTTGCCCCGCGGCGGCGGCGGTGGTTTCGGAGCCCATCGTCGCGGCCATGTAGACGCCTTCCTTCCAGTCGCGCGCTTCAGTGACGAGCGGCACGGTGTTGGAGCGGCGTCCGCCGAAGATGAACGCATCGATCGGTACGCCGGCCGGATTTTCCCAATCGGCATCGATCGACGGACACTGCGACGCCGGCGCGGTGAAGCGCGCGTTCGGATGCGCGGCTTTCGCGCCGGTTTCCTTCGCGATTGCCGGCGTCCAGTCGCGGCCCTGCCAGTCGATCAGATGCGCGGGCGGCGTGTCGGTCATGCCTTCCCACCAGACATCGCCGTCGTCGGTCAGCGCGACGTTCGTGAAGATCACGTTTTCCGTCAACGTGGCCATCGCGTTGAAGTTGGTCTTCTCGCTCGTGCCGGGCGCGACGCCGAAATAGCCCGCTTCCGGATTGATCGCGTAGAGACGCCCGTCGCGGCCCGGCTTGATCCACGCGATGTCGTCGCCAATGGTCGTGACCTTCCAGCCGTTCAGGTCGCTCGGCGGAATCAGCATCGCGAAGTTGGTCTTGCCGCACGCCGACGGAAACGCCGCCGCGACGTGATACTTGCGCCCCTGCGGCGAGGTCACGCCGAGAATCAGCATGTGCTCGGCGAGCCAGCCTTCGTCGCGGCCCATCGTCGAGGCGATGCGCAGCGCGAAGCATTTCTTGCCGAGCAGCGCGTTGCCGCCGTATCCCGAGCCGAAACTCCAGATTTCGCGCTTTTCGGGAAAATGGACAATGTACTTCGTGTCGTTGCACGGCCAAGGCACGTCCTTGCGCCCATCGACGAGCGGCGCACCGACGGAATGCACGCACGGCACGAACTCGCCGTTCTCGCCCAACACGTCGTACACGGCGCGTCCCATGCGCGTCATGATGCGCATGTTCGTCACGACATACGGGCTGTCCGACAATTCCACGCCGATATGCGCGATCGGCGAGCCGAGCGGGCCCATCGAGAACGGCACGACATACATCGTTCGGCCGCGCATGGACCCGTCGAACAGGCCGTCGAGCGTGACGCGCATTTCCTGCGGATCGATCCAGTTATTCGTGGGGCCGGCGTCTTCGCGCCGCTGCGAGCAGATGAACGTGCGATCTTCGACGCGCGCCACGTCCGAGGGATCCGAGCAGGCGAGGAAGGAATTCGGGCGCTTCTCGGGATTGAGCTTCTTCATCGTGCCGGCTTCGACCATCTGCTGGCAGAGCCGATCGTATTCTTCCTGCGACCCGTCGCACCATTCGATGCGATCCGGCTTGGTCAGGGCCGCGATTTGCTGGACCCATTCGATGAGTCTTCGGTGCCGGACATAGGCCGGCGCTTCGATTTCGACGGCGTTTTTATGGTTGTCTTCGACTACTGCGGGCTGGTTCATCGAGCTGTCTCCGTTCTTCTGCAATGAAAACCAATGGCCCCACTGACGCTGCATGCGAGAGGCGTGTGCGACTCGAACCGCCGGGCGCTTTCATGAATTTTGCAGCGCTCCTTTACGCGCTTTCATCGCATGAAATGCGGTTCGCGAGCCAATGCGGCGTCACGGGCATGAATCCTTACGCAGCAAACCGTACCTTTTCGCGGCTTGCGTCGCAAAGGAACAAACTGTTAAAAAGAGATACTAAGTGGCCTGTCTCCTCGCGGATCATCGTGTTTTCCGCTACTTGTGCCGAATTTCTTTATTTTGGCGCGGCCTGACGAGGCTCCTGAAAAATGGGAATCAAGCATAACACTGCATTGCATGGACTCGTTGATGCAGCGCAATAACGACGAATAGAGCGCAATTTATCGGTATTTACCCGAATTTAACGCTACATTCTCGCCTTCGATTAAAAAGCAGCACGTTTGATGCCTAACAAAAGCCACCCAATGCCCATGAAAATCGCCATTCTCGACGACTACCAGGATGCCGTCCGGAAGCTCGATTGCTTCCATCTGCTCGATGACCATGAGGTGAAGGTCTTCAATAACACGGTGCGTGGTCTCGGACAGTTGGCCAGCAGACTTTCGGAAGTCGACGCGCTCGTGCTGATTCGCGAACGCACGCGCATCAGCTCGCAACTGCTTGACAAATGTCCGAAACTGCGCATGATCAGCCAGACGGGACGCGCGGGCGGCGGGCATATCGATATCGATGCGTGCACGGAACGCGGCATCGCAGTGCTGGAAGGCACAGGTTCGCCGATCGCACCCGCCGAACTGACGTGGGCGCTCATCATGTCGGCGCAGCGGCGCATTCCGCAGTACGTCGCAAACCTGAAGCAAGGCGCGTGGCAGCAGTCGGGGTTGAAGACATCGGCGCTGCCGCCGAATTTCGGCTTGGGCCAAGTGCTGCGCGGACAGACGCTCGGCATCTGGGGCTACGGCAAGATCGGCAAGCTCGTCGCGGGCTACGGCAAAGCGTTCGGCATGAACGTGCTCGTCTACGGACGGGAGCATTCGGCAAGCGCCGCGCGCGAAGATGGATTCGCGGTCGCCGAAAGCCGCGAGGCGCTTTTCGAACAGAGCGACGTGCTCACGCTGCATCTGCGTCTGACGGACGAGACGACTGGCATCGTCAAGCAGGACGATCTGATGCGTATGAAGCCGACCGCGCTGTTCGTCAACACGAGCCGCGCCGAACTGCTCGAAGAGAACGCGCTGCTCAACTCGCTGCACCACAACCGGCCGGGCATGGTCGCCGTCGATGTGTTCGAAAGCGAGCCGATTCTGCAAGGCTACGGCCTGCTGCGTCTGGAGAACGTGATCTGCACGCCGCACATCGGCTATGTGGAGCGCGAGAGTTACGAGCTGTATTTCGGCGCGGCGTTCAGGAACATCCTCGCGTTCGATGCGGGCGATACCTCGAGCGTTTTCAACAAGGAAGCGCTTCACCACGCGCGCCGCCGTTGAGTTTCGTCGCGGCGAAGATCAGAGCGTCGACATTTCGATCGACGGCTCGCAGCGCACCGGAAAATTCACCGAGTTCGCGATGAAGCAAAAGCGGTGCGCCTCTTCGTGCAGGCGCGCCGCGAGACCGGCGTCGCTGCCCGCGCCGATCGTCACCTTCGGACGCAGCAGCACATCGACGAAACGTCCGTCGCCCTTCGATTCCTCCTGCATCGTGCCGATGGCTGCATCGACATAACCGGTCACCGCGATCTTGTTCGTCGCGCACAAGTGCAGATACCAGAGCATGTGGCACGACGAGAGCGACGCCACGAACAACTCTTCGGGATTGTGACGCGCGGGATCGCCGCGAAACGCCGGATCGCTCGACGCCTCGATCGCCGTCTTCGTGCCGACGCGCACGAGGTGATCGCGCGAATACGCGTCGTAAGCCGATGTGCCGGAACCGAGATTGCCGGTCCAGTCGACGGTCAGTTCGTACGTGTGTTTCTTCGCCACGGTCTGCTCCTCAAGCGAGATGCGAAGCGGTTTCCATCAGGCGCGGAAGACGTTCCAGGAAGTCTTCGCCGTCCGCGCGACCCAGATCATAAGCATGTTGCATTTGCGCCGGACTCGTATAGTCCCAGCTCGAAATCGGCACTTTGCGCGACGGCTGGATGTAAAGGCGCTTCTGCTCGCCGTTCGGCACGACGAACATGCGCTCGCGCGGATAGAGGCGCGTGACCATCACGAGGACGAGTCCCGGCGATGGATCGAGCGCGGAGACGGGCACGTTGTCGACCATGCCGCCATCGAGAACCGGGCGGCCGTTGCGCCGGAGGATCGGCGTGAACGGCGGCGTGCTCGACGATTGCAGGATGAGATCGGCGAGATCTTCGATCGTCGCGCATTCCTGCGCCTTCACGAATTCCGGATGAAAGCCGAGCGCCTGGCCGAGCGTCGGATGCAGCGTCTTGCGCACGTATTTTTCGATGTTGTACGCGATGAGGCCCGCCGCGACCGCGCTGCGCGCGCCGAGCCAGCGCGGCAGATGCGACACGCCGATGCGGATCTCAGGCGCCGACGCGAGTTCGTGGAAGCGGTTCGCGAAGATGTCGAGCAGCGCCTGGCGATAGATGCGGTAGTGCGGAAACACCGATCGGCCGCGCAGCAGGTTGCCCCAGTAGGCGTTGCGCGTGTTGTCGCGCAGGGCGTGGGCGTAGTAGTCCATCACCCAGCGCGACTGGTTCGTGTAGAGCATGCACGCCGTGGCCGCGCCCGCCGATATGCCCGCGATGATGCGCGGCCTGAGATCCAGTTCCGGCTGGATGACGTCCCAGAAGCCGGCTTGCCACCAGCAGCGGTTTCCGCCGCCGGCGAATACGACTTGGTCGAACATTTATTTGTCGTTCACTTGTTGATGAGCGCGTAGGTAGTCGTGGCGTGCGCGGCGAGTTCGCCTTGTTCGTCGTGCATCTCGATTTCGCCGAAGACGAGATTGCGTCCGCGGCGCTGGATGTGCGCGGTGATCAGCACGTCGCTGGTTTTGACCGGGCGCATGAATGTGGTGTTGAGGGAGACGGTGGTCATCGGCTGGAACCCGCCGAGAACGTGCGAGACGGCGATGACCATCGCGGTGTCGGCGGCGGCCATGAAAACTTGCCCACAGATGACGCCGCCCGCGTGACGCAGATGATCCGAATACGGCAAGCGCAGCGTGACGGCGTTTTCGGCGATGGATTCGGGCGCGAGGCGCAGTTCCTTGACCCACGGCGCGAGGATGTCGTCGAGCAAGGCGCGGATGGCGGTTTCGTCCATGGTTCTTCTTTCGCGATGCGGTGGCTGAAGATGCGTCATGATACCGGGGCGTCGCGCGCTCGCAGACGCCCTTCAGGGACGGTTTCGTCAGAAAGTTAAGAATTTTCGCTTCGAGGGCTTGCGCTTCTGCAAAAGCTCCCGCTATAATTTCCCTTCTGTTGGGGCGTTAGCTCAGTTGGTAGAGCAGCGGACTCTTAATCCGTAGGTCGAGTGTTCGAGTCACTCACGCCCCACCAAAGAATTCCGAAGCCCGGTTAGCGAAAGCTGACCGGGCTTTTTGCTTTTCGTGCGCGTCGGATCAGCACGGCGTCTTTCTCATGCAACGACCGTCGCGCGCGCAGTGCATCGCAAACCCGGCCGAACGTAGCGACCTCCAACCGGGTTGATTTCGTTTGTCAGTTGTCGCATACACCTCGCCGACAACCTACGCGTCGACAATTCTCAAAGCACTTCGAACCAGGCCTTGATCTTGAGGGCCATCAACTTTCGACGCTCCTCCAGAAAGACGTCATATTCGTCGACATTTCCATACAGCATGGAGACCGGAACGCAGTTGGCTTCAAGATTTGCGATGAGATCCTCTCGCTTGTCGATGCACTACTAACTACTTGCCCCATCGCGACATCCGTTCCGGTTGAATTCAGACCACGACGGCCCGTCCAGCGCGCTCGCGGCCTTTGCGGCTGCGGCTCGTATGGGTGGGATATGTCGGCGACGGTTGATGAGCAAAAAATCCGAATCAGATTGCCGACGCGCCCGCCCAGCCGCGGGCGCTCACTTGAAGCCGAATTATAGACTCCGGCTCTGGAGTTATCGGACTCTCAAACCACCTCCGCCCCGCGCGCCTGCAACAACTCCCGCAACACCGAGCGATGACACCGCGCCTCATCCTCGCAATAACACCCGACCGAAAAGTTTGCGGTATGCGACAACGCCGCCAGCAAATCGAGCGTCTTGCTCGCATCCGACTCAGCCATCTCCGCTTTGAACTTCTTCACGAACGCGCGCCAATCCTCGTCGTTCTCGGCATGAAGCGCCTGCGTCACCAGTTCCGGCGTCGGCGCTAGCACCGGATACCACACGTCATAAAAATCGCGCTTCGCGAACTCGGCCTTCGGCACGCCGCGCGGCGGCCGCCGCACCGTGCCGATCCGCAATCCCTCGTTCTCCGCGCGCGGCGTTCCCAGTCTCACGATCCGTATCGTCATCATCGGTCTCCTTCGATGAACCAAAGCCGTAAAAGCATAACCGCTGACATCGCTTTGAAAGCTCCCGGGCACCCATCCAGCGAAACCGCGAATCTTCCCGTATCGTTTCGGATTATTCTCCGTCCGCTTACATCCGGAATGCCCGTCGTGCCCACCGAAGAACGCTCGCAAGACCTGCCTCACGACCCCGACGCCCCGATGACCCCGCTCGAGCGCCGCGGCATGGCCGCGATCCTGCTCTCGGTCGCGCTGGCGACGCTTGACACCGCCATCGCCAATACCGCGCTGCCCGCGATCGCCGCCGATCTGCACACGACGCCCGCGGCCTCCGTCTGGATCATCAACGCCTATCAGCTCGCGATGGTCGCGACGCTGCTCCCGTTCGCCGCGCTCGGCGGCATTCTCGGGCATCGGCGCGTCTATCTCGGCGGGCTGATCGTGTTTCTGATCGCGTCGGCGGTATGCGCGTTTTCGTGGTCGCTGCCGACGCTCGTCGCCGCGCGCCTGCTGCAAGGCCTCGGCGCCAGCGCGATCATGAGCGTCAATGCGGCGCTCATCAGCGCGATCTTTCCGCCGCACCGGCTCGGACGCGGCGTCGGGCTGAATGCGCTCGTCGTCGGGATCGCGTTCGCGATCGGGCCGACGGTCGCGTCGATCGTCCTCTCGCTCGGCACCTGGCCGTGGCTCTTCGCGGTCAACTTGCCGGTCGGCGTGTTCGCGTTGATAATCGCGTGGCCGTCGCTGCCGCAGACGAAGCGCGCAGCGCACGGCTTCGATCGTTTCGCGGCGCTGCTCAACGTCGTCACGTTCGCGTCGCTGATCTTCGCGCTCGGCGAAGCGGCCCAGCGCGCGCCGGCGCACACCGTGCTCGCGTCCTTCGGCGTCGCGCTCGTCGCGGGCTTCCTGCTGCTGCGACGCGAGCGCGGCCATCCCGCGCCGATGCTGCCCGTCGATCTCTTCCGCCGCCCGATGTTCGCCCTTTCGACGATGACCGCCATCTGCTCGTTCGCCGCGCAAGGGCTCGCGTTCGTGTCGCTGCCGTTCTTCTTCGAAAGCGTGCTGGGGCGCAGTCAGGTCGAAACAGGATTTCTGATGACGCCGTGGTCCGCGCTCGTCGCGCTCATGGCGCCGATCGCCGGACGTCTTTCCGATCGTCACGCGCCGGGTCTGCTCGGCGGCGTCGGGCTGGCGATTCTATGCGTGGGAATGGTTTCGCTCGCGATGCTGCCCGCAGAGCCGCATGCGCTGGAGATCTGCATTCGCATGGCGATTTGCGGCGCGGGCTTCGGTTTCTTTCAGTCGCCGAATCTGAAGGCGTTCATGTCGAGCGCGCCGCGCGAACGCAGCGGCGGCGCGAGCGGCATGATCGCGACGTCGCGTCTGATCGGACAGGCGACGGGCGCGGCGCTCGTCGCGTTGTGTTTCAGCATCGCCGGAAAGCATGGCCCGGCGCTCGCGTTGTCGCTGGGCGCGGCGTTCGCGGGCGCGGGAAGCATCGCGAGCGGATTGCGGCTCGTCACGCGCAAACAGTCGTCCGAGCGCATCGTGGGAGACGCGTCGCGCGAGGCGTGAGCGCGATCACATCCGGCGCACTTTCACTTTGCGGCCTTTGAGCTTGCCCGCGCTCAGCTTGCGCACGGCGTCGTCCGCGACCTTTCGCTCGACGGCCACGTAGGTGACCATGTCCATCACGTTGATCTTGCCGATCTGCTTGCCGTTGAAACCCGCTTCGCCGGTGAGCGCGCCGAGCACGTCGCCGGGGCGAATCTTGTCCTTGCGGCCGCCGAGAATTTGCAGCGTCGCCATCGGCGGCTTCAGATGACCCGGTTCCGCCGACGTCAGTTCGTCGAGCGGATGCCATTCCACTTCCGCGCGCTGCGCCTCTTCGATCGCGCCGACGCGCCCCATTTCGTCCATGCTCGCGAGCGACAGCGCCCAGCCTTCCTCATCGCCGCGACCGGTGCGGCCAATGCGATGCACATGCACTTCCGGGTCCGGCGTCACATCGACGTTGATCACCGCTTCCAGTTGCGCGATGTCGAGCCCGCGCGCGGCGACATCGGTGGCGACGAGCACCGAGCAACTGCGATTCGCGAACTGCACGAGCACCTGGTCGCGCTCGCGCTGCTCCAGTTCGCCGTGCAAGGTCAGCGCTTCGAAGCCTTGCGCGGACAGAACGTCGAGCAGATCGCGGCATTGCTGCTTCGTGTTGCAGAACGCGATCGTACTGACCGGGCGATAGTGATCGAGCAGCAAGCCGACGGCATGCAGGCGCTCGTGATCCTCGACCTGATAGAAGCGCTGCTTAATCTTCGCGTTGCTGTGCTGTTCCTTGAGCTTGATTTCGCGCGGATTGCGCAGGAACTGCTGGCTCAGTTTCGCGATGCCTTCCGGATACGTCGCCGAAAAGAGCAGCGTCTGACGATCTTTCGGGCATTGGCGCGCGACCGACGCGATATCGTCGAAGAAGCCCATGTCGAGCATGCGATCGGCTTCGTCGAGAACGAGCGTGCGGACCGCATCGAGCGAAAGCGTCTCGCGCTGCAGGTGATCCATGATGCGTCCCGGCGTGCCGACGATGATATGCGCGCCGTGCTCGAGACTCGCGATCTGCGGGCGCATCGGCGTGCCGCCGCACAGCGTCAGCACTTTCACGTTCTCTTCCGCGCGCGCCAGGCGGCGGATTTCCTGCGTGACCTGATCGGCGAGTTCGCGCGTCGGACAGAGAACGAGCGCTTGCACCGCGAAGCGGGTCGCATCGAGTTTGGCGAGCAGCGGCAGCGTGAAAGCAGCGGTCTTGCCGCTGCCCGTTTTCGCCTGCGCGATGAGATCGTGGCCCGCGAGCGCCAGCGGCAGGCTCGCGACCTGGATCGGCGTCATCGACAGATAGCCGAGCTGCTGCAGATTCGACTGCATCGCCGGCGAGAGCGGCAGGCTGCTGAAAGAGGTGTCGGTGGTCATGTCGGTTATCGCTTGCCGTGCGGCGTGATGTCCTGGACTTGCTCGTAGGTCACGTCGCCGTCGTTGGTCTCGTGGCGCGTGACGTAGTTGCGCGCGCCGCACATCGGGCAGCGGAACAGCAGGCCTTGGCCCTCGTTGTGAATATCGACGTCCGACAGCGCCCAATCGGCGCCGCAGGACTGGTTTCGGCAGGTGAACATGTTCGTATTTCTCGGTTCGTGGCGCGTTCGTGCGCTCAAAGGCGAAAGTGTACGCGTGTCTCGTGGCGGCGCGGTCGGCGCAAGTCCGCAAGAAATGCTAAAGCGGGTCGTGCTACGTTTCCTGACATCGAGTTTTCTTTCCTTTCGGAGCTGGCGATGAGCGAAAAGTCTTATGAGACGCGGCTCGCGCGCGTGGTCGCGTATATCCACGATCATCTCGACGACGCGCTCGATCTCAATCGGCTCGCCGAGGTGGCGTGTTTGTCGCCGTATCACTGGCATCGGATTTATCACGCGTTTTATGGAGAGACGGCGGCGGCGACCGTCCGACGCTTGCGGCTGCATCGCGCGTCGAACGAGCTTTTGCAGGGCGCCTGCCGATCGATTCGATCGCCGAACACGCGGGTTACAGCAGCGTGCAGGCGTTTTCGCGGGCGTTTCAGGCGAGTTATCGGATTCCGCCGGCGCAGTTTCGCAGTGAGGGCGGCGCTTCGAGATTCGTTCCTTTGGATGAAGTTCGATCAGGAGATACGGCGATGCATCAGGTCGATATTCGTAGTCAGCGTGGATTTACGGTCGCGGCGATGGAGCATCGCGGGTCGTACATGAATATCGGGCGGGCGTTCGAGATGCTGTTTCACTGGCTTGCGGTGCGCGGGCTGGTCGATCCGCGGGCGCGCTCGCTCGGGATTTATTTCGATGATCCTTCCGCCGTTGCCGAAGACGATTTGCGCTCGATGGCTTGTTGTGAGCTCTTCTCCCCCGACGATGTGAAGTTCGAAGCGCCGGTTTCGCGGGTGGAAGTCGCGGGTGGGGAGTTTGCGGTGCTCACGCATATCGGGCCGTATGCGCAGCTTTGTTTTGCGTATCAGTGGTTGTATGGGGAATGGTTGCCGCGCTCCGGGCGTGAAACCGGAGAGGCGCCGGTTTTCGAGGTTTATGTGAATGATCCGAGGGAGACCGCGCCGGGGGATCTGGTGACGGAGATTTGGTTGCCGTTGCGGCAAAGCGCGTGATGCGCGAAAAGAAAAACCCGTGCCGCTTGCGCGGACACGGGTTTGGATGATGCAGAGACAATCAGCAATCAAACATCAATATTCCCCGCCCGCAGCGCGTTATTCTCGATAAACGCCCGACGCGGCTCGACATCATCACCCATCAGCGTCGTAAAGATGCCATCCGCCGCGATCGCGTCCTCGATCTGCACGCGCAGCAAACGCCGCACGTTCGGATCCATCGTCGTTTCCCACAGCTGCTCGGGATTCATCTCGCCCAAGCCCTTATAGCGCTGCTTCGAAACGTTGCGCTCGGCATCCGCGATCAGCCACTTCATCGCGCTCTTGAAATCCGTCACCGCCATCGAGCGCTCGCCGCGCTTGATCAACGCGCCTTCGCCGATCAAGCCCTTGAAGGTATCCGCCGTCGAAACAAGCTGCTTGTAATCCGCGGTCAGCTGCAGGTCTTCGTCGAACACCGTGACCTTCACGTTGCCATGATGACGCCGCTTGACATGCAGCGAGCGCAGCTCACGCACCTGATCGTAAGCCGGTTCGACGCTCACTTCCGGCTTCAGCGGGTCGGCACGCAGACGCTCTTCCAGACGCTTCGCCGATGCCTCCGCCGCTTCCTGCGACGACAGATCGATCACCACGCCGTCCATCACGGCCTCCAGCGAAGCCGCGTCGTAAATGCGGCTGAGACGATCGACGACGGCCTGCGCGAGCAAATAAGCACGCGCGAGCTCGCCCAACGCATCGCCGGAGATCGGATCGGCGCCTTCGCTCGGGATGAGTTCGGACCCTTGCAACGCCAGCTTCAACATATGCTGATTGAGCTCGTGCGCGTCCTTCATATAGCGCTCGTCCTTGCCCGCCTTGATCTTGTAAAGCGGCGGCTGCGCGATATAGATGTACCCGCGCTCGACGATCTCCGGCATCTGCCGATAGAAGAACGTGAGCAGCAGCGTGCGGATGTGCGCGCCGTCGACGTCCGCATCGGTCATGATGATGATGCGGTGATAGCGCAGCTTGTCGAGGTTGTAGTCGTCCTTGCCGATGCCGCAGCCGAGCGCCGTCACCAGCGTCACGATCTGCTCGGAAGACAGCAGTTTGTCGAAGCGCGCCTTCTCGACGTTCAGCACCTTGCCGCGCAGCGGCAGGATCGCCTGGAACTTGCGGTCGCGTCCCTGCTTCGCCGATCCACCCGCCGAGTCGCCCTCGACGATATAAATCTCGGACTTCGCCGGATCCTTCTCCTGACAATCCGCGAGCTTGCCCGGCAAACCGATGCCGTCGAGCACGCCCTTGCGACGCGTCATCTCACGCGCCTTGCGCGCGGCATCGCGAGCACGCGCGGCATCGACGATCTTGCCCGTGATGATCTTCGCGTCGTTAGGCGTTTCCTGCAGATAATCTTCCAGCGCCTTCGCGACGATTTCCTCGACCGGCGCGCGCACTTCCGACGACACGAGCTTGTCCTTCGTCTGCGAGCTGAACTTCGGCTCCGGCACCTTCACCGACAGCACGCACGACAAACCTTCGCGCATGTCGTCGCCGGTGGTCTCGACCTTCGCCTTCTTCGCGATGTCGTTATCGGTGATGTACTTGTTGATGACGCGCGTCATCGCCGCGCGCAGGCCCGTCAAGTGCGTGCCGCCGTCGCGCTGCGGAATGTTGTTAGTGAAGCACAGCACGCTTTCGTTGAAGCTGTCGTTCCACTGCATCGCCACTTCGACGGTCACGTTCTCGCGCTCGCCGACCGCGTGGAATACGGTCGGATGCAGCACCTGCTTCGCCTTGTTGATGTACTCGACGAAACCCTTTACGCCGCCCGCGAACGCGAAATCGTCTTCCTTGCCGGTGCGCTGATCCGTCAAGCGAATCCGCACGCCGTTGTTCAGGAACGAAAGCTCGCGCATGCGCTTGGCGAGAATGTCGTAGTGGAATTCGACATTGCCGAAGATAGTCGCGTCCGCCAGAAAGTGCACTTCGGTGCCGCGATTTTCCGTTTCGCCGACGACCGGCATCGGCGAATACTGCACGCCGTCTTCCTCGACGAGCTCGCGGTTCTGCACGACGCCGCGCGCGAACTCCATGAAGTGCTTCTTGCCGTCGCGGCGCACGGTCAAGCGCAGCCATTCCGACAGCGCGTTCACGCACGACACGCCCACGCCGTGCAAGCCGCCCGACACCTTGTAGCTGTTCTGGTCGAACTTACCGCCCGCGTGCAACTCGGTCATCACGATTTCGGCGGCGCTACGCTTCGGATCGTGCTTGTCGTCGCGCTTCAGACCCGTGGGCACGCCGCGGCCGTTGTCGGTGACGGAAATCGAGTTGTCCGCGTGAATGACGACGTGAATGTCGTCGCAATATCCGGCGAGCGCTTCGTCGATGGAGTTGTCCAGCACTTCGAAAACGAGGTGATGCAGACCGGTGCCATCCGACGTATCGCCGATATACATGCCCGGCCGCTTGCGCACGGCCTCCAGACCCTCGAGGATCTGGATCGACGATGCGCCGTAGCTGTTGTCAGGCTTGTTGTCGGGTTGCGAATTTGTGTTTTCAGTCATGGATTTTTTCCGGTTCTGCGTCACTGCTTCGACACTGCTTCGATAACGCTGCGATTACTGCTCGAACTTTTCAAAACACCTTAAAAACGCCAAAGGGGCGCGCCGCCCCTTGGAGTGTTCTCGGTATTGCGTGCGTCAGATACGCATCGGCATCACCACATACTTGAATTCCTCGTTCTCGGGAATCGTGATGAGCGCGCTGGAATTGGCGTCGCCAAGGCTCACCTTGAGCGTGTCGACCTTCAGATTCGCGAGCACGTCGAGCAGATACGTGACGTTAAATCCGATATCGACGGAATCGCCCTGATAAGCGATTTCCAGTTCTTCCTGCGCCTCTTCCTGGTCCGCGTTCGTGGACATGATCTTGAGCTGGCCCGGCTCGACGAGGCAGCGCACGCCCTTGAACTTGTCGGACGTGAGAATCGCCGCGCGCTGCAGCGAGCGCTGCAACTCTTCGCGGCCGATCTCGAACGTGTTCTTGTGCGACTTCGGAATCACGCGCTGGAAGTCGGGGAACTTGCCCTCGACGAGCTTCGACACCAGTTCCACCTGACCGAAGCTGAACTTCACCTGCGTCGCGGCGATGTCGATCTTCAACGAGTCGTCGATGTCTTCGAGCAGGCGCTGCAACTCGAGAATCGTCTTGCGCGGAATGATGACTTCCTGACGCGGGAACGAACCTTCGATCTTCATCGACGAGAACGCGAGACGGTGGCCGTCGGTCGCGACCGCCATCAGCTGGTCGCCATCCACCACGAGCAGCATGCCGTTCAGGTAGTAGCGGATGTCCTGCTGGGCCATCGCGAAATAAACCATGCCGAGCAACTGGCGGAACGTCTTCTGCGGAACCGAAAGGCTCGCGCCGAAGTCAGTAGCCTGGTTGACCGTGGGAAATTCGTCGGCGGCGAGCGTCTGGAGCGCGAAGCGGCTCTTGCCCGAACGCACCGTGAGACGCTTGTCGGAGAGGTCGAGCACGACTTCGCCCGAAGGCATCGCGCGCAGAATGTCGAGCAGCTTGCGCGCTGCGACCGTCGTGGCGACCTGATCGCTGCCGACGCCGAAATCGGCGCGCGTCGTGATCTGGAGTTCGAGGTCGGTCGAGAGGAACGACACATCGGCGCCGTTCTTGGTGATGAGCAAATTCGCGAGGATCGGCAACGTATGGCGGCGTTCTACGATACCGCTCACGGTTTGCAGCGGCCTTAGAAGATTATCTCGTTCGGTCTTGACCAGTTGCATAGAGTTCCTTCGTTGATGTGACGGCCTGTCCGCCGGTTTCGCCACCAGATTTGCCCGACGGACAACCTCGTAACACGCGTTGCCGGCCCCCCGCCGGTCACTCGCGAAAACTGCGCTCGAATGCCGCCCAGGCCACGGACGGCTAAACCTATATTGTGCCTCAAAACGGAACCGCTCCCTAAAAATGGGGACGTTTTCGTTAAAAAACAGGCCGCCGGGCGCAATAAATGACGCGTGCGTTCCTGGCAAAGCGTCGATCGGTCGCTTAGCCCTTCAGCGTCTGTTCGAGCACGTGCAGTTCGTGGTTCAACTGCGCATCGGTGCCGCGCTCGGCCGCGATCTTGCGCACCGCGTGGAGCACGGTCGTGTGATCGCGTCCGCCGAACAGTTCGCCGATCTCGGGCAGGCTCTTCTGCGTCAGTTCCTTCGCCAGATACATCGCGATCTGGCGCGGGCGCGCAATGTTAGCCGGCCTCTTTTTCGAATACATGTCGGCGACCTTGATGTTGTAGAAATCGGCCACCGTCTTCTGGATGTTCTCCACCGAGATCTGCCGGTTCTGCACCGTCAGCAGGTCTTTGAGCGCTTCCTTGGTCAGTTCGATCGTGATGTCGCGGCCATGGAACTTCGAATACGCGAGGATCTTGCGCAGCGCGCCTTCGAGCTCGCGCACGTTCGAGCGCAGATGCTTCGCGACGAAGAACGCGACGTCCTCCGACAGGCTCACGCCTTCCGACAGCGCCTTCCTCATCAGAATCGCGACGCGCATTTCCAGTTCGGGCGGCTCGATCGCGACCGTGAGACCGGAGTCGAAGCGCGAGATCAGGCGATCGTCGATGCCGGAGATTTCCTTCGGATACGTGTCGCTCGTGATGATGACCTGCGCCTTGTTCGCGACGAGCGCCTCGAACGCGTAGAAGAACTCTTCCTGCGTGCGCGACTTGCCGGAGAAGAACTGAATATCGTCGATGAGCAGCAGATCGAGCGAGTGGTAATAGCGCTTGAAGTCGTCGAACGCCTTGCGCTGGTACGCCTTCACGACATCGGACACGTATTGTTCAGCGTGGATGTAGCGGATGCGCGCGCCCGCCTTGTCCATCAGCAACTGATTGCCGATGGCGTGAATCAGGTGCGTCTTGCCGAGACCCACGCCGCCATACAGAAAGAGCGGGTTGTACGAAATGCCGGGGTTGTCCGCGACCTGAATGGCCGCCGCGCGCGCGAGCTGGTTCGCCTTACCGGTGACGAAGTTGTCGAACGTCAGCACCGGATTCAGCTTCGAGCGCTCGTATGCGGAATCGTTTTCACCCGCGGCCGAAGGCGCGCCGCCCGGACGCCACGTGCGTCGGCCGGCAGCGGCTTCGTTGGCGTCGAGGCTCGGCAGGTCGAGATCGGCCTGATCTTCCTGCGTGGCTTGCGCCTGCTGTGCCGCTTCTGCGGCGAGCGCGTTGATGTGCGCGGTGGCGTTCGCATGCGCAACGACCGTCGGCGCCTGAGGCGCGGCCGCAGCCGGCGCCGGGGCGCGCGGCGCGACGGGCGCGCTCGCGGTCGGACGTGGCGCGGCATTCGGTCCGCCGCCGATGGCGTTGCGCGCGGTCGCTTTCGGATCGAGGACGAATTGCACGTCGATGGGCGCGCTGAAGAAGTCGCGCGCCACATCGGCGATGCGGCCCGAGAACTGGCTCTTCACCCAGTCGAGCTTGAAGCGATTGGGAGCGGCGATGCGCAAGGTGTTCGCGCCGGCATCGAAGTCGACCGGGGTCAGCGGCTTGATCCACGTGACGTACTGCTGCGGCGTGAGTTCGCGCGCAAGCAGTGCGGAACAGTGTTCCCAGAAATCGTTCAT